>CAVSAT010000004.1:0-988511 GCA_963726005.1 uncultured Acidimicrobiaceae bacterium | reverse complement strand
CTCTCCCAGTGGAGGGCGTGGGGAGTCTTAAGCGCAGGGTCGATGACCTTGAACGTCCGGGCCAACGCCACACTGAGGCCGCCTGCGACCAACGGCAACCTGGCCTCTGTCTCTGCACTGATCGCCAGGTCGAGTGGTGGCAGGGCGGCAAGATGATCGAGAATCGGTGGCAGCTCTATCTCCTCGCCCATCTTCTTGAACACGTGGAGCATCTCCTGCAACCCCTTGGTGACCGGCAGGTCCCACGGCTCGACGATGTCGCGCAGGTTGGCCTTCGCCGTGGCCTCGCCGACCAGGAGAAGGTCGTGGAGCTTCGAGTTGACGAAGGCGCTGTAACGCTTCAGGTCGTCCTTGTCGACGGTGACGCCGGCCGCGCTGCGGAAGAAACGCTCGAACTTGGCAACGCCCATCACGGCCACGTCCAGACCTCCCTGTCTCGCCTGTCGAAACCCCCTGCGCCAGCGGACCGCCATCATGCCGCCATGGGGACGCCATCGACGATGACTCGCTTCATCCGCTCGAACTCCTCTTGGGTGAGGAGCCCGCGTTCCTTGAGGTCGGCGAGCTCGGCCAGCTCGTCGGTGGGGCGTCGAGCCACGGACTGCACGTAGCGCCGGAAGGCCTCTTCCTGCTGGCGGGCCGCCTCGATGGCATGAGACTGCATCTTGTCGCCCCGCACGATCAGGTAGGCCAGGATCCCGATGAGGGGAAGGATGAGGACGAAGAGCACCCAGAGGGCCTTGGCCCATCCCTTCAGGTCGTTGCTGCGGAAGATGTCGAAGAACACCATGATCATGAGCCAGATCTCAATGAAGAACAGACAGAACCAAAGAATGGTGTAGACGGCCTGGCCCACACCGAACGTCTCGGCAATCACTGGGAACCTCCTATTGTGTGTTGTTGATTTCCTCCTGGTCGCTCGGGCCCCTCGCCGACACCACGAGCTCGCCATCCTCGACCCTGACGGTGATGGTCGACCCGTCACGCACTTCGCCGGCCAGCAGGGCCCGCGCGATGCGGGTTTCGACGTCGTGGGCGATGAAGCGGCGCAGAGGGCGAGCGCCGTAGACAGGGTCGAAGCCCTTCCGAGCGATGTGACGTCGCGCTTCTTCGTCGATGTCGAGCGATACGCGACGTTCGGCCAGCCGGGACCGGACGTCTTCGAGAAGGAGGTCGACGATACGCTCGATCTCGGACTGGCGTCAGGGGCTTGAACAGCACGATGTCGTCGACGCGGTTCAAGAACTCCGGGCGGAACTGGTGTGAGAGCTCGTCGAAGACATGTTCGCGTGCGTCGGGCTTGATCTCTCCATGGTCGGTGACACCGTCGAGCAGGTACAGCGAGCCGATGTTCGAGGTCATGATGACGATGGTGTTGCGGAAGTTTACCGTCCGACCTTGCGCGTCGGTCAGGCGTCCGTCGTCGAGAATCTGCAGCAACGTGTTGAATACGTCGGGGTGTGCCTTCTCGATCTCATCGAAGAGCACGACCGAATACGGCTTGCGGCGGACAGCCTCGGTCAGCTGTCCGCCCTCGTCGTAGCCGACGTAGCCGGGAGGTGCTCCCACGAGCCGGCTGACCGTGTGCCGCTCCTGGTACTCACTCATGTCAAGGCGAACCATGTTCTCCTCGGAATCGAAGAGCGCGTTGGCCAGGGCCCGGGAGAGCTCCGTCTTGCCGACGCCGGTGGGACCCAGGAAGATGAACGAACCGATGGGACGGCGAGGGTCCTTGATGCCGGAGCGGGCGCGCATGACGGCATCGGCGACGAGCTGGACCGCCTCGTCCTGGCCGACGACCCGCTCGTGCAGCACCTCGTCGAGGTGGAGGAGCTTCTCCCGCTCGGCCTCTAGCAGTCGGTTGACGGGGATGCCGGTCCACCGCGCCACGATCTCGGCAATCTGTTCCTCGCTCAGCAGTTCGTGGAGCATGGGGCGATCGCCACGCTTCGCCGCCAGCTGCTCCTCCTCGGCGAGGAGACGACGCTCCAGCTCGGGGAGGGCACCGTGGCGCAACTCCGCCGCCCGGTTGAGGTCGTACGCCCGCTCGGCCGCCTCGGCCTCGAGACGCACCCGTTCCAGCTCTTCGCGGAGGGTCCGCACCCGTTGGATGGCCTGGCGCTCGGTCTCCCAGCGGGCACGCATGGCGTCCACCTCTGCCCGGACGTCGGCCAACTCGCGGCGGAGCTCCTCCAGGCGATGCCGGCTCACGGGATCCTTTTCCTTGGAGAGGGCCGCCTCCTCGATCTCGAGCCGCATGGCCCTGCGGCTGGCCTCGTCGAGCTCCGCCGGGAGCGAGTCGATCTCGGTCCGCAACATCGCGCAGGCCTCGTCGACCAGGTCGATGGCCTTGTCGGGCAGGAATCGATCGGTGATGTAGCGGTAGCTCAGGGTGGCGGCGGCCACCAGCGCATTGTCCTGGATGTTTACGCCGTGGAACACCTCGAAACGCTCCTTCAGGCCGCGCAGGATGGAGATGGTGTCCTCGACGGTGGGCTCGTCGACGAGGACAACTTGAAATCGCCGTTCGAGTGCGGCGTCCTTCTCGATGTGCTTGCGGTACTCGTCGAGGGTGGTGGCTCCGATGAGGTGGAGCTCTCCGCGGGCCAGCATCGGCTTCAGCATGTTGCCGGCATCCATGGCGCCCTCGGCCGCGCCAGCGCCGACCACGGTGTGGAGCTCGTCGATGAAGAGGATGATGCGCCCTTCGGCACCCTTGATCTCGCTCAGGACCGCCTGGAGACGCTCCTCGAACTCACCGCGGTACTTCGCCCCGGCCACGAGCGAGCCCATGTCGAGAGCGAAGATCGTCCGGTCCTGAAGGCCCTCGGGGACGTCGCCGCGGACGATGCGTTGCGCCAGGCCCTCGACGATGGCCGTCTTGCCCACCCCGGGATCGCCGATCAGGACCGGGTTGTTCTTGGTCTTCCTCGAGAGGATCTGGATGACGCGGCGGATCTCGCTGTCCCGCCCGATGACGGGGTCGAGGCGCCCCGTGCGGGCGTCGGCAACGAGGTCCTGTCCGTACTTCTCTAACGCCTCGTAGGAGCCCTCGGGGGTGGCCGAGGTGACTCGTTGGTTGCCTCGGACAGTCGTGAGCGCACTGAGAAAGGCGTCGCGAGTCACGTGTGCCTTCTGCAGCGCCCGACCCGCCGCGCTCTTCGAGCCCTCTTCGATGAGCGCCAGCGCCAGGTGCTCGACGGAGACGTACTCGTCCTTCAGGCGTCTCGCTTCTGAATCGGCGGCGTCGAGCAGTTGCGAGAGTCGTTGCGTCACGAAGACCTGCCCCGGTGCGGTACCAGGACCGGTGGACTTCGGCCGCCGGGACAACTCGGCCTCGATCTCGCGCAGCACGTCGTCGGGGGACGCGCCGGCGCGCTCAATCAGCCGGGGCACCAGTCCGCTCTGCTGGTTCAATAGCGCCACCAGCAAGTGCTCGCCGTCCACCTCGGTGTGGCCGAGCCGCTGGGCCAGCGTCTGGGCCTCGGTCAGGGCTTCCTGTGACTTCTGGGTCAGGCGGTTCGGGTCCATGCGGTCAGTCCCCTCTCGGTGCTGGAGGCCGGTGGCGGAGCGCCGCCTCCAATTGGTCGATTCGGTCAAGGAGATCCATCACGAGGCCCAGTGCGGCGTAGTTCAGGGGCAGGCCGGCGCGCAGCCTCTGGATGCGGTAGGCGCGTGCCATCTGGGCCGGAGCGAATTGCAGTCGATGGTCGACACGCACCTCCGCATCGAGCAGCCCCAGCCGCACGAGACGCACGACGAGATCGGGGTGCAGGCCGACCGCCCGAGAGAAGGACTCGAGGTCGAGGCGGAGCGGGCGGGCGAGGACGGTGGTCACCGGTGCCTCCGTGGGTCGAAGTGCGACTCACGGGCGAGCTCCTCGAACAGCGCCCTTTCGCGCTCCTCCAGATGGCGCGGCACCATGATCTTTACCTCTGCGTAGAGGTTGCCCGCCGTACCCCTTGGGTTGGGCAGCCCACGGCCGCGGAGCCGCAACTTGCGGCCCGACGACGTCCCCGGGGGCACGGTGAGCTTGGCGTCGCCTCCGGGACCCTCGACCGGGACCTTGGCCCCGAGCGCCGCCTCCCAGGGCGTCACCAGGAGATCGACGTAGATGTCGCGGCCTTCGAGCCGATAGCGCCCATGGGGAGCGATGCGAACGGCGAGGTACAGATCCCCGGACTGGCCGGTGCTGCCCTGGCCACCCTGTCCGGCCAACCGGATGCGCTGTCCGTCAGTGACCCCAGCCGGGATCGTGACGTCATATGTGCGGTCGCCGGACAGCGTGATGCGCTTCTTTGCTCCCTTGAACGCGTCGTCGAGGGAGATCTCGATCGTGGCCTCCTGATCGGCGCCGCGGGTCGGAGTCGGCCGCCGGCGCCCGAACATGCCGCCGAAGAGATCTCCCAGGTCGATGTCGTCGAAGTCGCCCGATACGGACCACGAGGAGTAGTCCGCCGACGACCCCCTGCGAGGACCCTGTTGGGCCCGGGCCCAGGCCTCCGCGTCCACCCCGTCGGGCACTCGACGGAATGTCGCCCCGAATCGGTCATACTTGGCCCGCGTCCCGGGGTCGGACAGCACGTCGTAGGCCTCGGAGATCTCCTTGAACCGCTCCTCGGCGGCCGGATCCTTGTTCACGTCGGGGTGATAGGTGCGCGCCAGCTTGCGGTAGGAACGCTGAATCTCTTCCGTAGTGGCGGACCTCGAAACGCCCAAGATCGAGTAATAATCCAGGTCTGCCGCCACCTAGCGCCCCTTGGTCGCCACCACCACCGCAGCGGGCCGCAGCTGGTGCTCGCCGTCCCCATAACCGGGATGGACCACATGGACGATGGTCCCCGGCTCGGCGTCCGGATCGTTGACGCTGGCGACCGCCTCGTGGCGGGCTGGGTCGAACTGCTCGCCTAGCGGGTCCCAGCGCGCGAAATCCAAGCTTGGCCAGGATTTGCACCGCCTGGTCGCGGACCGCCTGGATGCCCTCTCGGATCAGGGAGGGATCGGCGTCGGCATGGTCCAGAGCTCGTTCCAGGCTGTCGAGAACGGGCAGAAAGTCGGTGGCAACGCTGTCGCGCTCCCTGGCCCGTGCCAACTCGGTCTCGCGTCCCAGCCTCTTGCGCAGGTTGTCGAAGTCGGCCATGACGCGGACCAGTTGGTCCTGGAGCTCGTGCTCGCCGGCGCTCTGCCGCGGGGATGGTTGCTCCTCGGGTACGGAGCCTCCCGCCGGTTGCGTCGTCTCATCGTTGCGAGGGTGCCCTGCGTCCTCCTTCCCCTTTGAAGAGGCGTGAGGGGCGGTTGCCTCTTCGGCGGGTTGGGACGAGGGGCGAGCAGCGCGGTCCGAGGTCGAAGGCGGGACGGACACGACCACCTCAGCTCGGGGTGAACTCTGCGTCGATCACGTCGTCATCGGCCCCTCCTGACGGGGTGTCTGACCCGGCCCCAGGACCGGGAGGCGCCTGTGCCGTCAACCCCTGGTAGACGCTCTGAAGCTCTGACGTGAGCGACCTGATGCGGTCCAGCGGGGCCTCCTCCTTGAGCGCCTGCTGGGCGTCGTTCATCAGCATTTCAGCGCGCGCCTTCTCGTGCACGGGTGCACCGGCTCCGAGCTCGGTGAGCCGGCGCTCCACGAGGTGGACGGTGGCGTCGAGCTCGTTGCGAGCGTCGACGAGTTGGCGGAGATTCGCATCCTCCTGTCGGTAGCGCTCGGCATCGCTCACCATGCGCTCGACTTCGGACTTGTCGAGGTTCGAGCTCTCGCTGATGGTGATCCGCTGCTCGGCGCCCGTGTCCTTGTCCTTGGCGGACACGTTGAGAATCCCGTTCGCGTCGATGTCGTAGGTCACCTCGACCTGGGGCTCACCTCGCGGGGCTGGGCGGATGTTCTCGAGGCGGAATCGCCCAAGCGACCTGTTGTCGGCGGCGCGCTCCCGCTCTCCCTGCAGGACGACCACGTCGACTGCAGACTGGTTGTCATCGGCCGTGCTGAAGGTCTCGGTCCGCCGAGCGGGGATTGTCGTGTTGCGATCGATGACCTTGGTCATGACGCCGCCGAGGGTCTCGACGCCCAGCGACAAGGGTGTCACGTCCAGGAGCAGGACATCTTTGACCTCGCCCTTGATCACCGCCGCCTGCAGCGCCGCGCCCAGAGCGACGACCTCGTCAGGATTGACCGTCATGTTCGGGTTCGCGCCCACCTGTCAGTCGCCGGACCAGGGCCTGGACGGCCGGAACGCGGGTGGAGCCGCCGACCAGGATCACCTCGTCGATGTCTGCGGCCGTGAGACGGGCGTCGGCCATCGCCTGCTCCACGGGTCCCTTGCAGCGGTCGATGAGGTCGTTGATCAATGTTTCGAAGGTCGAGCGCATCAGCGTGGTGTTGAGGTGCTTGGGGCCATTTGCGTCGGCCGTGATGAAGGGAAGGTTGATTGTGGTCTGCGTCACCGCGGAGAGCTCGACCTTTGCCTTCTCTGCTGCCTCGAAGAGACGTTGTAGTGCCTGAGGGTCATTCCGTAAGTCGATGCCGTTATCCTTCTGGAACTCGTCGGCGAGGTGATCGACGATCCGGCGGTCGAAATCGTCACCACCGAGATGGGTGTCCCCTGACGTCGAGCGCACCTCCACGACACCGTCACCGACGTCGAGGATGCTGACGTCGAAAGTCCCACCGCCTAGATCGAAGACGAGCACGGTCTCATCGCCCTGTCTGTCGAGCCCGTACGCCAACGCGGCCGCGGTCGGCTCGTTTATGATGCGCAAGACCTCGATCCCCGCGATCTTGCCGGCGTCCTTGGTCGCCTGGCGCTGTGCGTCATTGAAATAGGCGGGTACGGTGATGACCGCCTCGGTGACCTTCTCGCCAAGGGACTTGGAGGCATCCTCAACCAACTTGCGCAGCACGAGCGCCGAGATCTCCTCGGGGGCGTAGAGAGTGCCGCGGACGTCGAACCGAGCCGACCCGTCGGGGCCCTCGACAACGTCGAACGTGACTGTGTTGACCTCGTTCTGGACTTCACTGTAACGACGCCCGATGAAGCGCTTGGCTGAGTAGATGGTCCCCTTGGGATTGAGGATGGCTTGCCGGCGCGCCAGCTGGCCCACCAGCCGCTCACCCTGTTCGGTGAAACCAACGACCGATGGGGTGGTGCGGGTGCCCTCGGCATTGGGAATCACCGTCGGTTGGCCGCCTTCGACTGCGGCAATCACCGAATTGGTGGTTCCAAGGTCGATTCCGACTGCTCGCGGCATAGTCGCTCCTTTGAGTCTGAGTCGCCGTCCGACGTCCCACTCGTCGCGACATGCGCAACCCGAGATGTGGCGACTCCGTAACTCCTCTCATCGCTGTGCCAGCCTCGGCCCACCGACACCCCGCGGACGCGTGGAGTTCAAGCCTTGGCCGGTCCCCTTGCCGCTTCACGTGGACGCGGGGTGTGTCGCGCCCGTTCCCGCCGCAGACTGATTGGTGGTCGCACACACTGGAGGAGCGAAGCGAATGGACTTCACCTGCTACGACTTGTCCGATATCCAGGAAGCGATTCGACGGCATCGCGATCGCATGGCGCAGCTGCTCGACGATGTCGACGCCTTGCGTAGGAGCGCCGCCGAGTTGCGGATCTCCGGCCTCAACGGCAGAGCCGCGGATGTCCTCGACTTGTGCACCGAGCGCATCCATACTGGCGACGTCGCCCTGGGCCACCTGGCGGCCCACCTCGCGGAATCCCACGCTGAGCGGCAAGAGGCGCCTCGGGTCACGGACCGATCGGATGGGGCGGCAGGCAGCCGGCTGAGCGTCTGCGGCCGGCCCCTGGTTACCGGGGTTTCACTGGGTCGGTTCGCGCGTCGGTGATCACGAGACGCACCAACTCAACCCGTGAGGTGATCCCGAGCTTTCGGAACACCTGGCGGAGATGGAAGTCCACGGTGTGTCGAGAGAGAAAGAGACGGGCTCCTACCTGCGCATTCGTCAACCCTTCGGCGACCACGAGCGCAACCCGCTGTTCCGGCGACGTGAGGCTGGCCCATCCCGACACGGGACGCTCGGCCTTCTGCCGGCGGCGTCTGCGCACACGGCTGGCATCCCGGACGGATCCAATCTGGCTGTAGATCGCGAGCGAGCGGTCGATTTCCATCAAGGAGGCCGGTCGGTCACTCAATGAAAGTGCCATCCCCAGATCCTCCGTGGCCGACGCCCGTGCCCATGGCGATCGGTGCAGTGCGGTGGCGTCCCGGAGGAGATCGGGGCGATGGTCGAAGATCCCACGGGCATGCGCATCGGCTGCGGTGAGGACGGGCAGCTCGGGATTCGAGCGGGCGATGACCGCAATGTGCGGCGACGATCCGCTCGGCGGTGTCCCGGTCGCCGACCGCCAAGGCGGAGCGCACCCACCACGCGGCACCGGCGGAATCCTCGAGCAAGAGCCGATTGGCCGCCACGTGGTCGGAGAGGCAGTCGGCCAAGAGTTCGAGCGCTCGTGACGGCCCCACCTGGGCGTCCTTGAGATGGATCCGCGCCCACATGTGTGACGCCCAGCCCAGCACCCCGACGGGGGGAGGCGTGGCCCGAACGTCACCGAGCAGACGAGCGGCCGCCGCGATGTCGCCGCGACGGAGGGCGAGTTCGGCCAGCACACTCAACGCCATTGAGGCGAAGAGCGGGGTTCCTAGTCGTTCAGACAGGGCAAGTGCTGCTTGTGCGTCACTCTCCGCCCTGTCATTCTCGCCGCGTGCGAGCATGAGGCGGGTGCGCATCGCCCCCACCGCGGCGAGCCATTCGGTATGGTGCGACGCGAGCATCCGCTCCTCGACATCGGAGAGCATCTCCGCCGCATGTTCGAACTCACCGAACGCCGTCAGCATGCACGCCAAGTGCAGTCCCGGGTGGCTCCGTCGGATCTCCGAGGGGCCCTGGTCGGCCCGCTGAATCGACGCGTGCATCCAGCGCAGGGCTTCGGTCGCCCGGCCTTCGTCCCAGGCGAGGTAGCCGAGGGTCTCGAAAGCTCCCGACAGCGCGAGATCCGCTCCCGCCCATTCGGCGCCGGCGAGAATGGACTCCGCGCCGAGGCGAGCCGCGTCGCAATCTCCTGTCATGACCATTCCCCGCAACTCCGCAAGCTTTGCTCCGGCGCGCACGCTGTTCGAGATCTCGGGCCCTCCCAGGATGGCGATCGCCTGGGCCGACGATTCATCGACCCGCCCGCTCATGAAGAGGAGGGACGACAGGGTGAGGCGTATTCGCGCGATTGCCTCGGGAGACTGGTCACCGAGGAACAACGCACCGTGGCTCAACGAAATCGCATCGCTGATCCGGCCGGCTCGCACCAGTCCGTCGACGTCGAGCGCGTGGGCAGCCGCCACCTCCGAGGCTTGGTGGCCCCGTTGCGGGGTCGCGGCGTGCGACGGACGAATCGGTGCTTCCCAGTGAGGAGTCTGGCGGGTAGGAGGACGCACTAGTCGTCTGCTTCGGACGACCTAGGGGTGCCGCGAGACATCAGAGCGACGTCCGAATCGTGGTCGCCACGCGACCCTCCTTCCGGACAGCAGTAGTCCACCCGTAGTCACCCATTGCCCATAAGGGACGACCGGATTTCGAATGACCTTTGCACAGACCCTTTCCCAATGTGTACTTCGTCAAACTTGAACAAACATTCGTTTTGGTTCTTCGCGATCAGCCCTCCAGCCTGCAGGAAACACCCAGAAGTACGGCATGCGCAGGATCGAGCAGATCACAGGCAAAGTGCTGTCCGAGCCAGATGTCCGCGTTCACCCCGCAGCTGGCCACCCGAGCCTGGAACACCCTCCGATCCCTTCAGAGGTAGGTGGACGGTGAGGGAAACGCGTCGAGCTCAGCGACCTACTACGCGGACTGGGGACGGCACAGAGCTAAGGGACCATGAACATGATGAGTACCGCGCCACCGCCAGGAGGTTCCCAATGGAAGCGCACCCCATCCAAGCCAGGTGTCGTCATTGCACAAACGACTTTCCCATCTCTGACCTGCTCTTGGCGGTGGACGGCGGATGCCCAGTATGCGGGTGGACGCTGAGCCCGGAGTGGACGATGATGTTGCGAGAGGAGTCTAGAAACGCAGACACCGCGATGATGCTGTTGGTCCGTGCACTCCGGCGCTTGTACGGCTTGCCAGGCAACCTCCAGCTGTTGCCACATTCAGTGTTTCGCAACCTCTTCGAAGAGGTCGGATGGGAACAGGAGCTGCCCGTAGATCCGGACTACGCGGGTGAAGAGCTGCGGCTGCTCCGGCTCCAGTTTGAATCCTGGGAGAGGCTCGCCCAGCAGGACAAGCGAGACGGGACGTTCGAGCGGCTCAAGAGGGCGTTCACCCGGAGCCGCCGATCAGACGGCTCAACCTCCGCGCCCGAGGCAAGCGCCGCGACGTAATAAGGATGCTCGGGTCTTCGGAGGAGTGCGCTCGTGATTGGAGCATTACTCATTGCGACCCAGTTCAATAGCACGTTATACACGGCTGCGGTGACCGTGATACCGATATTCTTCATCACGCTGGCCGTCGAGTTGGGCGTTGCCCGGGCACCTGTTATGCAGAGGATGGTCGCGCTCTATCGGTATAGGAAGTTCCGACGCTTTGAGTCGATCCGAGATCGGATGCGCTGGCTGTTTCGTGGGCTATTGGTCCTCTTGACTGCGCTCTTGCCCATTGTGACGGTGCTGGGGTGGGCGGCCGAGGTGACCGGACTTCTTGCATTGGATCGACGAGCTATTAGCCAGCCAGCTCACCTGCTCGTCTTGGTAGGCGTTATCGCACTTCCGACCGTCACTCTGTTCTGGGCACTTGCAATGAGAGAGCGTGAACCGACTCCCTTTGAAGAGGAGTTGGACCGGCTCACGAAACAGCGAGACCAAGCCATCGGAGACTTAGGCGCCCAGGTGCAATGTATGGAAGTAGGCGCCGCCTCCGGTCGGCCGGTCAGCTCACATCACGTACATCAAGCGCAGAGACGGCTCGCCACCCTCACACGCCAGAGCAAACGACTCGACAACTCAGCCGACAAGACACGACGAGCCCTCCGGGAGCTACGTAGCCACGAGCAGCACCGGCATGGTCCGTAAGTTGCGGCGGCGGTTAGTATCGATCCGTTCTCGTGGACAGAATGCCTTATGACGTGAGGCCAATGACCGGGCAGGGGTCTCTCCCGGACGGTGGCTTGGTGGCGCGCCATGACAACGCGGAGCTCGTCCGTCAGGGATATCGACGGACCCGAAAAATGTTCGGCGAACAGCGACTGGATAGGTGACCCATAACGCGCGCGCCATTGCGGGCCGAGGGGGCGGGACAGCAACGGCGCGCCGCTCGTGGAGTCAGGCTGCCGGCCGTTCTCCGCACTGAAGGCATCGTGTTCGTCTACAACGGCGCCCGCCGACTCACTTCTCCGATTGACGGGGCATTCCGCTCCCCAAGGGCCCTCGCTCTCCGCAAGGGCGAATGCCGCCTCCGTGGGGATGGCCGGCCCACGCATCGGGTACGCGGTGACTCCTGAGGCGTGGGCCTGGGATGTCCAGCGGCTGTGGCGGGGTTCAAGGGTCACGCTTCTCGTCCATCTTCAGAGGCTATGAAGGGCAGCGTGCCTCAGAGCATGCGACGAAGGGATATCCAGGGCCTTCGGGCTGTCGCAATCCTCGCCGTCGTCGCGTATCACGCCGGCCTCCCCGTACCAGGAGGTTACGTAGGGGTCGACGTCTTCTTCGTCATCTCCGGGTACCTGATCACCCAGCTTCTCTGGGACGAGCTCTCATCCGGCGGGCGGCTGTCGTTCGCCGGTTTCTACGCGCGCCGAGCCCGCCGTCTTCTTCCGTCGGCCGTGCTCGTCATCCTTGTGACTGTCGTGGCCTCCGTCGCGGTGCTCGGTCCCCTCGAGGCGACGGCGGTCGCCAAAGACGCTGTGGCGTGCGCCCTCTACGTCGGCAACTATCGATTCGCCCTGCAGGCGACGAACTACCTCAGCGCGCAAGGGCCGGTCTCACCCCTGCAGAACTACTGGTCGCTCGGCGTAGAAGAGCAATTTTATCTGGTCTGGCCGGCGTTGCTCCTCGCGGCAGCTTTCATCGGCCGCGCTCGCGGCCGCCACCGACGCTCGTCGTCGGACTCGGCTCGCTGGGCGGCCGTCACAGTCCTAGCGGTCCTGGGGGCTCTCTCCTTTTGGATGTGTGTCTCCCTGACGCACTCGGACCAGCCCTGGGCGTTCTTCTCCCTCCCGACGCGCGCGTGGGAACTGGCGGTGGGCGGTCTCGTCGCCCTCGCCGTGCCCCGCGCCCAACGGGCCCCGGTCTGGGTGTTGTGGACGATCGGCTGGACCGGACTCGGTGCTGTGGCGTGGTCGCTCGTTGCCTTCGGGCCACAGACCCTCTTCCCGGGTCCGGCCGCGCTCGTCCCGGTAGCAGGCACCGGGGCGGCGCTGGTCGCCGGAACTCGTCAACTCACTGCCGGACCGGCGCACCTGCTGGGTCTCGCCCCCCTCCAACCCATTGGCGCCGTCGCCTACACCTGGTACCTCTGGCACTGGCCGATGCTCGTGCTTGCACCCTCTGTTCTGGGGCACCGTCTCGGGCTGGCGGACAACGTGGCCGTCTGCCTGTTCAGCCTGGTTCCCGCGGCTCTGACCACCCTCCTCTTGGAGCAGCCGGCCCGGCGCTCTCCATGGCTCTCGGCTCGTGCCGGGCGCAGCCTCGTGATCGGCGGCGGGCTCAGCCTCGCCGCCGCACTGGCGGCTGTGGCGGTCGTGGCGGAACTCCCCCCGCCGGTGGGCAGCGGTCATGTCGCCGCCGCACGCCTGGTCACCACGCATCCCACCGCAAGTAGGTCGACGTCCGCGACTCCGCCGGCCGTGGCAACGGCCGATTCGCTCGACGCGCAGGTCAATCGGCAGGTCTACGAGTCGCTCGCCAACCCACACGTTCCAGCAAACCTCACACCGTCGCTCGCCGACGCAGCGGCCGACGCCCCCGTACCTGAAGCCGACGGTTGCTTCGACGGCTTCACAGAGACGTCCGTCAACACCTGCCTGTACGGGGATACGACCTCTTCGCACACCGTCGTACTCTTCGGCGACTCGCACGCCCTCCAGTGGTTTCCGGCGATCGACAACCTAGCGAAACAGCAGCACGACGCCCTCGTCGTCATGGCCAAGGCGACGTGCCCGCCCATAGACATCACCATCTTCAATCCGGACCTCGGACACACTTACACCGAGTGCAACGAGTGGCGAGCCTCCGAGCTCCAGCGCATGACGGCGCTGCGCCCCACTGTCGTGATCCTCGGCTTCTCCCGCGAGTACGGCATCCCAGACGACCACGTGGTCGTCGACAGCCCGGCGTGGCTGTCCGGGCTGTCCCAGATGATCAACACTGTCAAGCAGGACACCGGCGGCCGGGTGGTGCTCATTGGCGACGACCCCTACCCGCAACAGAATCTGCCGGACTGCCTCAGCGAGCACTTGACGTTCACGCCTGATTGCTCGATTCCGAAGCACTATCCCTTCTACAATCCCAGTGGGATTACGCAAGAAAAGGCAGTGGCCGCGTCAACAGGCGCCGGCTACGTCGACACCGACTCGTGGTTCTGCATCGCGACGAATTGCACTGTTATCGTGGCGAACGTCTTGGTATACCGCGACGACAACCACATCACGGCGACCTACGCCAACTGGCTCACCCCTGTTATCGGCGCAAACTTGGCCGCCGCCACCGACGGCGCATTCTGACCAAGCGAGTTCGGGGCAGACCGATCTACGTTTGGCACGTCTTGGCAGGGTATGCGCAATCCGGGGCGGTCGTCGATCCCAACATGCTCCTGGAGCCTGCAGCGAGCGGAGGCGCCCGGCGTGGTCGGTGAAACCAAAATAAGGGTTTGGGGTGCTCCGGCGCGACACGAAGAAGATCGAAGGGCATGACGGCCGAAAGAACCGTTTGGCACTCCTTGCATCGACGACATCGCACGGGGAAACGCAAACCAGCGGTTGTGACCCGGAGCCTCCCGCGAATGAGAGCCTTCTGTCCTTCTTTCCCGAATGGCGTTTGGGGCAGTGAGGCCGAATCCGCTACTGAAGCGGAACATCCGCTTCAGTAGATGCCCGCAGGCGTCGTCCTCGTTGGAGAAGTGACTTGCCTCCAAGAGGATTGGTGCGAAGGAAGTCCGAGCGTTCCCATTTCGTGTCGATCGGGACAGTCGAACGACTCGTGAAGCGGGGCATCCGATCCCGACGTCCTGGCCTTCGCGCTGCCTGTTTCGCGCCAATGGGCGCGTGCCGGTCCTAGCGCAGGCCTGGTACACAGCGACAGCGCCATCACCCCGCGGTCTACTGGTACCCCTTCGAATGAACCCAGGAGGAGTGGAGCCGGCAACTCGACGGTTGCTGCCGGCAACCGCGTCAGACGACATTGCTATTCCAGATACGGGGATCGAGCGGGAAGCGAAAGGCGGATCCTGACCCTGCCCCCGTAATCGCACGACTTGGGGCAGTCCGGATACCCCGTTGGCGTCATACTTGCTGTTGTCCAATGTGAAGTCCGAAAGAGGGGTCCCATGACTCGTCTGGACCATCTGGCTCTCAGCGTCAGCAACCTTGGGCTGGTGAGGGACTGGTACACCTCCGTGCTTGGCATGGAAGTCGAGTTCGACACCGACACCGGAGTTGGCTTGAAGGACGATGGCGACTTCACGCTTATCCTCACGCCCAGCGCCGGAAAGCTCTCCATGTGCAGTCTCTATTTCCAGGTCGAAGACGTGGCTTCTGCGCATGCGGACATATTCGACCGGGGGGTCAGTTTTCTGTATTCCCCTCAAGCAAACGACTGGGGGTACGGAGCCGGTCTGCTTGACCCGGACGGCCGGCTGATAGGTCTCTTGGACCAACAGTCGATGGCCCGGCACATGGGTGGGACAGACTCCTGACCCGAGTCATCTACCGCGTCACGAGCCCGAGTAGCCAAATGTCCCCTGCCGCCGGGTCGGTGACGTTTCGATTGCCAAGTCGGCGGGGACGAGTCAGGCCGCCGTGATGGATGCGGGATGCAAGGATGCGGCGATTCGAAGTCACGAAGGCGAAGGTGTCCCGGGGTCTTCTTGTTGGCGGGGATAGTACGTCAGCGGTACCACCCCATGAACGAGATGAAGCAGCTCCCGCCGGCGGATGTGCTTGACCAGGTGCTCGTGTTCGTCGGTGCGCTCACAGAACGGGCAGTCGTCATTTCCTAACGCTATTGATCGTTGCAGGTCGGCATGATCCATACGCCACGCCTGCCCTTACTTGCCCGACTTCAGGACGAGTCGTTGTCTTTCCATAGTCCAAATGTCGGCAGCTTGACCCCGCAACTTAAATGAGCTGAATAGGCAATCGAGAACTTCGACCGATCCTTGAGCTCGACCGGTCGCCAGCAACAATCAGCGAGGATCACTGCAGCGACGTCGGCAGTGATCGAACCAACCGCTGGTTCACCAACCGCGGCGACGGCTGCCGCGAACCGCCACCACTCGGCCCGGGGGCGCGTCCGGCCCGGCCGGCGCTGCAACGGATGGGCGGTGGCGTGCGTCCTCGTCGCCCGCCGGGGCCGGTGGGATCGCAACGATGGCCACCCACGAACGCCAACTCGGCGAGATAGTGGCGGTGGCCAGCTCGGTGAAGAAGTGAGGCTGCCCCGAACGCCGGCTGCGTCGCGCTTGGGCGGAGGCCCCGGCCGCACGTAGCGTGGATCTATGCGTTTCGCTTTCAAGACCTCGCCGCAAGATACGACCTGGGCGGACATGCTCGCCGTGTGGAAGGCGGCCGACGACATTGAGCTGTTCGAGTCGGGCTGGACCTTCGACCACTTTTACCCGATCTTTTCCGACGTCACCGGACCCTGCATGGAGGGCTGGATCACACTTACGGCGCTGGCCCAGGCGACGTCCCGCCTGCGCATGGGGACTTTGGTGACGGGCATCCATTATCGCCACCCGGCGATCCTCGCCAACATGGCGTCCACCCTCGACATCGTTTCCGGAGGTCGTCTGGAGCTAGGGATCGGGGCCGGGTGGAACGAGGAAGAATCGGGGGCCTACGGGATCGAGTTGGGTACGCCGCTCCAGCGCAGCGACCGCTTCGAGGAAGCTTGTGAGGTGATCGTCGGGCTCCTCACGCAGGAGACGACGACCATCAACGGCAAGTACTACCAGCTCACGGATGCCCGCAACGAGCCCAAGCCGGTCTAGCGACCCCACCCGCCGATCTGCATCGGCGGGAACGGTGAGAGAAGGACGCTGCGCACGGCAGCCCGATTCGCCCAGCATTGGAACTTCGTGGGTGGCACTCCGGAGGAGTTCGCCCGAAAGCGCGACATCCTCTATCTG
Organism: uncultured Acidimicrobiaceae bacterium; assembly: GCA_963726005.1. Lineage (GTDB taxonomy): Bacteria > Actinomycetota > Acidimicrobiia > Acidimicrobiales > RAAP-2 > Bog-473. The sequence goes on along the minus strand of CAVSAT010000004.1, from coordinate 972,160 downwards.
CACTGCGAGGACCTCGGCCGCGATCCAAAAGAGATCCTCCTCTCCAGCCACGTCATATTCACCGGCGACCCGGAGGCCAGCGCAGAACAGGCTGCCGCACTGGCCGAGGTCGGCGCCGCGCTGGGCATCGTCTACCTCCGACCACCCCTCGACCCCGGAGTCCTCGAGCCGCTGGCCGTGGCCTTGCGCGAGCTCTAGGACACGACGGCTCTTCCTTTAGGCCGAGTCCTCCTGCCACAGGTCTGCCAGAAACGTCCGACTGGCACTTCGCCTCGAGATAGCACCGTCCGCCGGGCTGAGCTCACCCTGGCTTACATCAATCAGGTGACTTACCGCCAGTGAGCGAGTTGGTCTCGAGCTCGTGCAACGACCTCCGAGATGATGGACGAGTCGGTCTCGACTCCAAAAAGGGCATCCGGGGGAAACACCACTTGGGGTTCTTCGTCGTTCTCATAGACCCGAACCTCGACGACGGCCAAGAGCCCACCGCGTTCCTTCTGACGGTGTTTGATGCGCCGCTCGACCTCGGTCATGACCTCTGGGGACAGATGAGAGTTGTCACCGGATGTGTAGGCCACCCAGCCGCGTTCTGCTGTCACTGACCAAGTATGCGACCAACCTCACGACCTGAAAGAGGTACCCCCGAAAGCCGGGCCGAGGCGAAGTCCAGCGGCACGAATGGGACACCCCCACTCGGCGCGAAGCCTTTACAAGTCCGGGCTGATGGATCTACTATCAGTAGGACTATGTTGGTGATGAAGATTGACCGGGGTGAACAGGTCGCCTTGCACGACCAGGTCGCAGCGGAAATCCGAAAGGCCATTGCCGAAGGCGAAGCCGCACCAGGCGAGCGCCTGCCACTGGCCAAGGACATTGCCGCAGTTCTGGGGGTCAACAAGAACACATTGCTGCGAGCACTACACATCCTGCGCGAGGAAGGGTTGCTCGAGTTCCGACGCGGTCGCGGCATCACTGTGGCGGGAACGCCAGAACGAAGCGCCTTGGTCGAACGCATTAGGGAGCTACTCGAGTTCGCACGTCGCCAGGGGTACCGGCCCGAAGAAGTTGTCGGGCTGATCGATGCCGTCTCACGGAGCGCCTCGTGACCTTGATATACGGCCGGCCAGAGACAACGCCAGCGAGCGGCCCAGCAGTGGACCCCGAGGCACTCTTCAAAGAGGCTCATCAGCGCCGGCGTCGCAGGTGGATACTGAGCTCAGGCGTGGTCGCCCTTCTCGCCTTGTCGCTCGGCGTTGCTGCTTTGATCGCCGGAGGAACTGGCGGCGGAGGGGGACCCAGTCAGGCGATCCCCAGGGCTTACGCAAACGATAGCGACCCGGGTGCCACTCTTTCGCCTGGTTCCACCGGGTCCTTTGCGGTGGTGGCCACCGGAGTTCTGGCTGACGCGTTCGACTGTGCGTCGGCGAAGACATGTTTTGCCGTCGCCTATCCCCAGCCTGGTGACGCCCTCCACGATTGGTCGAGCTCGCAAGGAAGACACATAGTCGCCAAGACGGCTGACGGAGGGGCGACGTGGAAGCGGATTACCGCGTTTCCCCGCCTATGGACTCCCGAGCCGATGATGTCATGTCCCACCGTTGCGATGTGCGCCGTCGCCGTGCAGCCGGTGGCTCCGCACAACAACATGCTTCCGTCTCGAGCGATCGCGATCACCCGAGACGGTGGTTCGACCTGGATCGTTCATGAGTTACCCAATCCCACCGATCTGATGGACGCTTCGGTGCACAAAATTGCGTGCGCAGACGGATCGCATTGTCTGGCCTATGTCGTCGGGAAAGGCTCGTCGGGACCGCTCGAAACCTTTCTTTCGAGCAGTGACGGCGGGGCCCGCTGGGTCGAGGCCGACACGATCCTCCCTGCAACGGAGCCCGCCGTCAGGACTCTGCATTGCGACCTCGATGGGCGCTGCATCGCATTCGCCGCATCTGGGCCAGGGGTGACCACCCTGACCAGTACAGATTTCGGTGCCTCTTGGACCCTGGGTCCAGAATCATCCGTTCCCACCAGCGCCATAATCACTGCCTCTTGCGGAGATGCGACGCACTGTATGTACTCGACTGTCGGAGGCGGCCTGGAATATACGGAAAACGCGGGCGAGACCTGGTGGGTGTCAGGTGTCTCGATCCCCAGCGGTCAGACCATCACTGCGCTGGACTGTGCCAGCGGAATGGACTGCTTTGCTGCCGCAGCTCAGTGGCACGACGGCAACTACACGAGCCCAGTTGTGTACCGAACCTCCGATGGGGGAGAAGCTTGGACGAATCTCGAAGTGCCATCTCGAGCTGATGGATGGTTTGTCTCGACCGTCGTCCCGTTGAGCTGCCCTAGTTCGGGCGGCTGCATTGGCATCGCACAAACGGCTCCTCCGTCATCTCGACCGGCTACCCGCCGACTCGTCGTCTCAACCTTCCGATGAGTTCGGCCGCGGGCTGTAAACAGTCGCGTCTGGCCACCGCGAAGGTGTCCCCGTACCCCGGGGTATGAGCCTCATCTTGGCTTACAGTTTGGCCAGCCCCGGCCCTTCGAGACACGGGAGAACTTGACGCCGGTTGGCGACCAGGAGCACGAGGTCGATGGCTTTCCCTCTCACCTCTGGCCCATGACCTCTCGTCCAGTCGAGGTCCGTCGCGACCAAGAGGCGACGCCGATGAGGAGCGCCATGGACCACGATTCGAGCCCTCCGCCAATAGGCGTCGAGTACGGAGGCCGCAACCGCTGGCGACACATTTACATCCAAGCCGAGGGGTCGGAACGCGTCAGCACTGTGTACGAGGACGTCTCCCAGGCCGAAGGGCTTGGGGGAACCACGAGATTGAAGGGGTTCGTCAGCCGCTTTGCGCAGTCGATCGGCCAACACCGGGACTGGCACGTTGCCCAAGCGCTTGGCGGCTTTACTCATCGCGTGGTCCGCTCGAAATCCCCCTCGAAGGAGGTCACCCGCCAGCGCCAGAAACGTCCTCTCGCCGTTCTGCACAAGATGGGCGAGCACGTCGCGCACCCGCCAGCCCTTACACCAGGACGCGGAGTCCCACGCTGTCTCGTTCAGCGATTCAATGCGGTCGGCAAACTGGCGACGCAGACGAGCTTCCTCTTGCCCTATATCCACGGTCTCCACGACTCTCAGCCTTGCAAAGGTTAGTCCAGTCGCACAAGGAGAGGTCCTGTCCGCGAACGCCGGCTCACGGATACAGTCCGGTCCATGGAGTTGACGCGCATCGGGGCGTTCCACCTGGGGTGGGGCGAGAGCCTCGTGTGGGACGAACGGCGCGATCGGCTCTATTTCGTCGACTGCGCGGCGCAGACGCTGCACTGGGTACAAGGCGGCGACGGCGATTTGCATACGGTGGCGCTCCCGTCGATGGCGGCTGGGCTGGTGCCGACCGACGACGGCACCTTGGTGGGCGCTCTGGACGATGGACTCTACGTAATCGATCCCGACGTCGGGACGGCACATCTGCTGTCGCGGTACCCGCACGAACTCGGGGCGCGGGCCAACGACGCCTGCGCCGATCTATCGGGGAACATCGTGACCGGGACCTTGAACCTGGGTCCAGCCCCAGGCTCACTGTGGTGGTTCTCGCGTCGTCAGGGCTGGCGGATGCTCGACACCGGCATCTCGAACACCAACGGTCCCAGCGTCGCCGTGGCGGACGGCGCCATGACCCTCTACGTTGGCGACACTTCGGCGAACTACTACCGATATCGCTACGACGCCGAGACGGGCGCTGTCGGCCACCGTGAGATCTTCGGTGACGTCAGCACCCTCGCTGGAGCGCCAGACGGCGCTGCCATCGATGACCAGGGAGGACTGTGGTGCGCACTGGTGGGTGGCAGTCAGCTGGTGCGCTTTACTGATGCTGGACTCGACCGGACCGTTGACCTGCCGGTGACTAATCCGACGGACGTTGCCTTTGGCGGCCCGGACCTTGACCGTCTGTATGTTGTGTCGATCGGTCTAGGCGCCGCGGCGGACGGCCTAGACGGCGGGCTACTTGTTCTCGACGGCCTCGGGTCCCGCGGTCGCCCCGAGCCCCGAGCCATCCTGTAAGGCCGCCGTGCCGCGTTCTGCCTAACACGGAACGCCGGACCGGGTGTTTACGTCCATTGATCGCCCGCCCAGTTCTGCGTGATCTTTGTTTCACAGTTACCACACGTAGCGTCGAAGTTCGGCGGACTTGGCGGATTCTCGACGACCACTTCTTCCTCGCAGTCAGCACTGGTGAAGGACACCCGACAGCTAGATATGCGTCGGCCACAACTACTGGCTCAGGTTGGCTCTGATCATCCATCCCAGCCCACGCAACCGAGGCCATGCTCCGCCACCCGAAAATGCCCTATCGCCGGACCGGAGAGCGCCTGACGGCCTCGTTGCTTGCACTAAGTGTCTGCCGGCCAGGCGGCGCTTTGGGCGCGACCGAGCCGAACAGACGAGCCGACCGACCCCTGCGGCACATACAGTTCTGGCAGTGGAAACAGGCCGGCCACGCGGGACAAACGAACCTCGAAACGCAGATCATGGCCTGATCCTGACGGTCCTCGAGGAGGTGTTCCGTGTGCAGTAACGACACACATGCCGATCACCTGCAGAGCCCCGATCCCCGGGTGCTGCACGATTTCGAGCCAAAGGTGCTGTTTGATCTTGAGCCGGTCGACTCGGTGGTAGTGACGACATTGATGGACAACGTCACCGACGTGTTCATGCCCGACCAGGGGCCCGCCCGCCGCCCGCCGCCCATGTCCGACTGCCGCAAGTCTGCCGCCACGATGGAGGGCGGCGAGGTTCCCTCGGCCCTGATAGCAGAGCACGGGTTTTCGGTGCTGGTGACTGTGTCCAAGAACGGTATGGAACACCAGATCCTCTTCGACGCAGGAGTCAGCCCCGACGGAGTGATGGAGAATATGGCTCGCCTGGGTGTCGACGTGTCGTCCATCGAGACGATCGTCTGTAGCCATGGGCACTTCGACCACACCACGGGCCTCGACGGGCTCATTCGGCGCCTCGGAACGGTGAACCTGCCGGTACTCATCCACCCACACTTCTGGCGTCGTCGGCGGGTGACGATCCCGGGCCGCGACCCCTTGGAGATCCCAACGACGAGCCGTCGCGCGCTCATCGACGCTGGATTCGACGTGATCGAGGAGGGTCACCCGAGCTTCCTGTTTGATCGGTCGGTCTTGGTGACCGGCGAGGTGCCTCGCACCACCGGCTACGAGCCCGGCTTCCCGCCGCAACAAGCCTGGATCACCGGCCGGTGGGAACCGGACCCCTTGGTGCTTGATGACCAAGCCCTCATCGTCGACATCAAGGACAAGGGACTCCTGGTGATCACGGGATGCGGGCACGCGGGGATCGTGAATATCTGCCGGTATGCCCAACGTCTTACTAAGCAGCGCCCCCTCTACGCCGTGATGGGTGGCTTCCACCTCAACGGACCGCTGTTCGAACCCCTTATCCCCCACGTCCTCGATGATCTCGACGCGCTCGCGCCGGCTGTGATCGTCCCTGCTCATTGCACCGGATGGCGGGCTCAGCACGCTATGGGCGCCCGGTTCGGCGAAGCGTTCATCCCGAACACCGTCGGCACGCGCTTCGAACTGTGATCCGCGACGACGGCACACCGACCTCATCAGAGATCAGACAAGGCCCACACTCGTGAGCCTCGACCGCCGTTCGCTCGCTCATGTAAGTGCTCGATAAGCGGGCAAGCTGCTGGAGTCGCCGGGCACGTGACGGCGCCTCAGGAGGAGCGGCGAAACGATTCGGCGGGATAAGCCCCGAACCGCGTGTGGGGCGTTCGCCGAGCTACCAGCAGATGTCTCTGTGACCATTTGGGGAACGGCCTTTAGGGCCACGACAGACTCAGCACGCTGAGGAGCCATAGATCTGATTGTGATAGTCCTGTTCCTTTCTGTTGGTGCTTGGTGGCGGTGCCATTGGCGCCCGCATGCTGGGCAAGCAGCAGCGCATCTACCGGGATGCTGACGGTCCACCCGACTTACCGGGCGGACGACCTGGAAGCTGGCAAGCCGTTCGAGAGACCGCGACCGGGTTCTGCATCCAGCGAGTTGGGCCACGTCCGTCATCGCATTGACGGGACTAGAGCTGCCAATGGTCCGAGATCCGTGAGCGCGACCGCAGGCCGCCTCACCTCCCCGGGGGCGGCGGGGCGATTCTGTCCAGCTGGTGAGGGGAGCTCTCGACCGGAGCGGAAGAAAGCGACCCTGCCAGGTGCGCAGTCCGGCGGACGTGTCGCACCAAGAGACTATGGATAGAGCTGACATCATTACCCTCGGAGGTGCAAGCTAATGGACGTCCAGTTTCTAACGAGCATTGCCCCGATCGTGCGAGACCCTGAGACTTCTCGGTCCTTCTACGCGGACGCCTTAGGCGTGGGCTTTGAGGGACAAGAAGGCGACTACGTGTTCACCCACGAGCTTGAAGGGACGAAACACTTCGGACTCTGGCCCCTTTCTGAGGCGGCGAAGGCCTGCTTCGGAGCCACCGAATGGCCTGCCGAGACCCCCGTCCCCCAGGCAAGCATCGAGTTCGAGGTCGCTGACGTGGCCGCTGCAGCAGCTGAGCTCACTGCCAAGGGCTTTCGCCTCATCCACGGTGCTCGCACGGAGCCCTGGGGTCAGATCACCGCTCGGCTGTTGAGCCCGGAGGGTCTGCTCGTGGCTGTCTGCTACACCCCGGCGTTTCAGGAGCCATAGAACCTTTCCCTGAGGTGCCGATTATCCAAGCAGGCATGAGCATCTTCACATCGCCCGCGTTGGCCGACGTACCGGATCGGGGTTGGGCCGCGGGGCTACCTTTCACCCGTGGGCGCCAGCGCCTTCTCGGCCAAGCAGGGCGATGCCCGCCCTTTGCGCTCAAACACGAAGAAACCCCCGGATCCCCGACCGCCCGGGTCCTTGGGGGTTAACTTCGTCGGGGCCGACGCGATGTCGGAACCCCGGGCCAGGATCACGCGAAAGGGGGAAGAAGGTTGCGTGTTCCCGACCTGACCTGACGCTAAGCCGTCGGGGTGGGGGTAGTGCAACGCCCCATCTTAGGTGCCACAAAGTTGGGGCGCCTTCTTCGGTACCGGAACCGCGAGGCGGCGATTGTCTGCCAGCTCCTAGTGAGTTGTCTGCTGGAAGCAGGCAATGTCGTATTCCGAGATGGAATGGGTGCTTGCACTGTGCTGCTGCGACGCCGTGCCCGGGTTGCCGGCGTAGACCTGGCCGGCCTGGCCGTTTGAGTTGAACGGCGACTGCCCTGACGCCGAGTGTCCCGGCGTGGTCATGAAGTTCTGGCAGCTGGTGGAGCCATTGCCCCCTCCGGTGCCGGGCTGCCCCGGGCCGTTGGGACTCGGAGTTGCGCCTGCTCCCCCGGCGATGCCAAGCACCGGCGCTATTCCGATCACGCAAACGACAGCCATCTTTCGCAGAGGGGTCATGTCCTGCAGTCCTTTCTCTCGTAGGGATGCAAGCGCTCCCCGTGTCAACTGAACTTCTGGGGCCACATCAGCGCAGCACCCCATATACATACGAACCAGGAGGACAAATGGATCACCTGATTTAGTTGAGGAGGTGAATCGCTTATCGAACACCTGGAGAGTGCCGCTACCAGCAGAGGCGGTGTGCCCTCCGACCGCCGGGACGATGGGACACCTCGGCACCATGGTGGAACCTCAGCGATGTCCGAGGTGCGGCACCATGGCGATACCCGCCCGGGGGCGCTCCAACGGTGCCGTGCGGCGGGACTTGGCCGCATGCCTCAGAAACAACGCTCCGATGCCCCGGGCGGTCGACGACGATAACCCTGATGGTCGTTTGGGGACTTGCGGTTCTCTCCGTGTTTGCGGGTGTCCTCGGGGCACGGAACATGCCGAGCACCCGCGGCGGCGAAGCCAGCTTCTGGCGACCGGAAAGCCGCCGCGGAACGAACCCGCCCCGACGAGTCCGACTCCCTCGACGAACCGACATGGTTGACTGAAGGCTTCAGACCCGTCGTAAGCGGCGCACGAGTTCCAACGAGTGGAGGTGCCAGTGGCCGAACACACGCAGCCCGCACAGCGAATGGTAGTGACCCACTTCATCGTCTCCGATGATGTCGAGCGCTCCCGGCGGTTCTATACCGAGGTACTCGGTGGCACGGTGGTCTTCGGCCCAGAGCCGACCAATATCGCACTCGCCAACAGCTTCATCATCATCAACGTCGGCGGAGGACCCACCGACGACAAGCCCACGGTCACCCTTGAGACGCCAAGCAATCCCGACCGGGTCAGCAGCTTCCTCAATATCCGGGTCGCAGACATCCACGCCGTATACGCCGAATGGAGCGCCCGTGGCGCGCAGTTCCTGACGCCGCCGAAGAAGCACCAGTACGAGATCCGCTGCTACGTCCGAGATCCCGACGGTTACATCATCGAGGTCGGGCAAACCACCGACCCACAGGGAGACTGGTGGCCCGCCGACTGGCCACCGATCAAGCCCGACGGGCAATCCGACTAAGCCCCGGGGCAGAGACGCAGATGTGGAGGGCGAGTCGAGAACATCGAGGCCGAGTACCTCTCTGCCCTGCGCCCGCAAGGTTCGAATGAGGGCCTCCCCCAATGCCCAGAGCAGCCGGTGGCGAGGACCTTTCCCTCTGGCATGTGCTGATACAACGTTGCCTAGCCCCGAACAGTGACTGTGTGGCGCTTCTGCGATTCAGCCGCCTATGACTTCTTGTGGCTCTTTGACCGAGTACTCCAGAACAGGATCGTGACAAACCCAGCAGCCACGACGACAAGAGCAACAAGTTGAGGGATCCCGCTCACCCCTGAAACCGAGTCGACCATCAGCAACTCCCTTCAGCTCTGCTCAGTCCACCCTACATCGGTGGCTGAGGTGTGCCCCCGCACATTGCCGGGACGGCGGTGCAGTTCGGCACTTTCCGGACATCCGGCCACCTTGTCGTGGACGAGAAGGATGCGGATCTGGACCTCTGCGCCGGTTAGTACCTGCCGAGCATGGCGACCGGCGATCCATGTTCAGGCAAACTGTGGGCTCCAACCCCAAACCCAATCGAGAGGTTGCCCCCCCTTTTCAGACCAACGGACCGTTAGGTTGCCGCACGAGGCACCCCGAAACCGTGCACGACATACCCCACTCTTGCTGGCTCACATGCGTTCAGTATGTTTCAGTCCAATTAGAGCGACGACCATGAAACGACCTGCCGTTTCGTCATCTGGATCGGTGAAATGGTCAATATGTGCTTTTGGGATGACCAGACACTCTCCGGTTGAGTACTTCCAACCGAACACTCAAAGGACGACAGATATGGCTCGGACGACCTAGCTGTGTGAACGACCGTCACCCGGCGGGGGCGCCTGGAAGAAACGTCTCGGTTATGGATGGGCCGTCCGACAGAGTGATGCTCACGTTCACGGGTGGGTTTCCGTCAGGTAGTGGGGTCAAGAAGAAGTCATTGGCTGAGACCGGATTAACGACCCCGTCAATCGTCACGTTCGTCACGTCGTTGGCCACGAAACCTACAAAAACCGATTGAGTGGATGAACCACTGGTCCACTGAAACATCGCATGGGTGGTTTCGAGAACGCGAGGAGGATTACAGGATCCGCCACCTCCGCCTGTCTTCTGAACAAATAGACAGATCTCATTCGGATATGTGGCCGCGTACACCTTCTCGATTCCATAGCCGGGGTTTGATGCGAGGAGGCGCGAAGCGGTAAAATTCTTGTTCTGAGCTCCAGGCAAATTCGAGGGTAGGGCGTCAGACGGAGAGGCCGGCCGGTTGAAGACGCTGAACTCTGATGCGAGGACCGAGGCTGCTGCCGGCTGACGACCGCTGAGGTTTATTGCAACAAGCACACCACCAAGTGTCAAAACAGCGATCGAGCAAAGAAGCAGAGGAACCAGAAGTCTCGACCTTCCCCTGGGTCGGTAGTCCTCGCGGAGCAGACGCTCGGTCAGACCATCAGGGGCCTGGATGTGGCTGCCTACATTGACGAACTCAGTCCGTAGCTCATGTTCAAGATTTGGACTCAGCATGAGGCCTCCTCCTCGTCACTCTTCGTATGCGAACTGATTGGAATCACGTTTTCACCCCGTCCGAGCAGGTTTCGGAGCTCGGCAACTGCGCGAGATGTGGTGCTTTTTACGGTACCGATCGGGCAACGGAGGATCTCGGCCACTTCTCGCTCTGAGAGGTCATCCCAGTAACGCAAGATCAGGACGGCTCGTTGACGTGGTGGCAGCGCAGTCAGTGCCCACTTAAACTCGGCTTGATCATCGATACCGCTGAGTTGGCGAAGGGATCCCCGGTCGACGACTTGGGCCGCTTCGTCTGGGTTCCTCAACTCCTGGCCGCGGCGTTGTCGCGATGCGGCCCCATCGAGCGCCAGGTTGATGAGAACCTGACGGGCGTAGGCGAGCGGGTACTCCATCAAGCGGACTCGATGCCAGTGTCGCGCCACCCGGAGAAAGGTTTCTTGGAGAAGATCCTCGGTCTCAGAGACGTTGGCCGTCATGAGGTAACCGGAGCGAAACAGTGGGTCGGCGGTCTCCGTGACAAAGGCCTCGAATTCCTGGCTGGACCTTTCTGCCGTTTTCCGCTTCACGAAGCCTCCGGACGGGTCGCATAACACTCTCACGTATCTAAACGTCGACGGAGGGCTCGAGGTTCCAGATTGTGGCGTCGAAGGCGGCCTGGCCAGCGCCGATAGCCCCTTCACAGGGTGAAGGGCGGTGCGGGGCAACTGATGACAGCTCGGCGGCCATGTGGGGTGAGAGGCGCCTGCGCCGTCGGGAGGATATTGGGCATCACGATGATCCACGGTCACCTCCTCTCGGTTCATCGTCGCAAGCGCAGGGAATGATCTCCTCGCAGTGACTGGGCGCGGCGTGACGAAGCACGGGCCGCAACGCAGTGGAACCTCGGAGGGCAGGTCATCTCACATGGACGTTGACCCCGTTACCATGTCAATCAGTCCATGCACGTCATCGACTACGTCATCTACAGCTTGTGGGCCGTCTTCTGGTTGGCATGGCTGGTGGCTGCCCTGACTACAAAGCGGGCAGCTCAGTCCGGAATGAGACAGTTCGTCGGCTTTAGGGTCGCGATATTTGTGATCGTGCTCTTGATCGTTCGCTCGGGAGTCTTTAGAGGTCACCATGCCATCGTGAGCAACCCCGTTCTCCAAGGCATTGGCATGGCCCTGTTCTTGATCGGGTTGGGGCTGGCCGTGTGGGCACGGGTCCATCTGGGACGGAACTGGGGCGCCCCGATGTCCGAGAAGGTGGATGCGGAGTTGGTCACAACCGGTCCGTATCAGTACATCCGCAACCCCATCTACTCGGGAATCATCCTCGCCGCCATCGGGACGGCGGTAGCCGTCAGCTGGTATTGGCTCGTCGCCGTCGCGTTGATGGGCGCCTACTTCGCCTACAGCGCAACCGTCGAGGAGCACACTATGGAGCGCCTCTTTCCCGACGCCTATCCGGCATACAAGCGCTCGACCAAGAAGCTGATTCCTTTCATATTCTGAGCCGTCAGCCGGTCGAGGGTGTCCCCGAATCCCGACCAAGAGGAATGGAGCCAAGGTCGCCCAGTACGCCTGGACTGAGTGCCACGCTGCGGCACTTGGGGGGGGGGCATATTCCACCTGCTGACAACACTGTCAAAGCGGCATATCTCGAATCGGTCAGAATGTGAAATTCTGACCGATGGCTGAATCCGCGGGACCTGCAACGTCCAACTGCATGAACCCCTAAGGTGCGCTCGCTGGGCCACACCCAGAGTGCAGGCACAGAGCGACAGGGAGGACTGGACGATGGCACAGAAAAGCAAGCCGGTCGAAACGTCACGCAGAATCGAAGCACCGGCGGCCGTCATTTTTGAGATCCTGGCGAATCCGCAACGTCACATGGATTTCGACGGGTCCGACATGCTCCGGGGAGCCGTCCTCGACCGTCCAATCTCCGACGTGGGCGACACCTTCACCATGAAGATGCATCGGCTCGGAGACGACTACCTCATGCTCAACTATGTGGTGGAGTTCGAGCCAGATCGGCGCATATTTTGGGAACCGGCTCCCGGAGACCCTTCTCGGGCTGAGGGCGATGATCCATCCAAGGTCGGCATTCCTGCGGGCTACCGCTGGGGCTACATCCTCACTCCCGATGGTGACGGCGCAACCGTCGTCACCGAGGTCTTTGACTACGGCCCCTTGCCCGAGGACCTCCTACGTGATGGCGGGGAGTGGATCAACGGGACCAATTCGATGCTTGAGTCCATGATGGCCAGCCTGGACAAGCTCGAGAAGATCAGTACCGGGTAGGACCGCGGCCGGAGCATATCTATGAATCGGTTCTTCAAAGCGTTCGATTTGGCAGACCCCCAGTCCAACAGCGCCGGGTCGAGGCCAATTTGGTCTGGTGCCCAGTTTCGGTTCGATTGATGAATTGCGGCTGCGCCTAGCGACGCAACGTGTGAAGAACCAAACCCACGATCGTCCATTCCCCCTGCGGTCCCAAGCGATAAGTGATCGGATGGGTCGGAAGTGTGAAGGTCAGAATTTCTGAGCGAGTACCCGAGCCCAGTCATCGGCGCGAGAGCGCAGCAAGTCGCGGTCAAACTGGGCTCCGAAAGCATTGAAGGCGATGACGCCTCTGAAGTCGTCATCGAATGAAAGGAGATCCGCTGCGTCCCACCAGGGACGGTGATCGTACGCGGGCACGAGGTCTACATATGCCTTCAGGAAGGCGTCGGCTGCGTCGGCACCGTCGACGAGGGCGAGATTCCCTCGCGTGTGTGCGACGTCGACTCCTCGGGGTCCGCGGCAAGAGACCGGCCAATCAACTATGCCAACGAGCACCCCTTGGTCCCAGAGGAGGTTTCCGGGATGGTAATCGCGGTGCAGGAAGGCCGGCTTTCCCTCGGGCTCAGGCCCATGTATGGCATCTACCAACGTTGTCCAGGCTGAGGGTGCTGTAGTCCATCTTGGAACTGCAACCTTATTGGGGTCGAACCAATGTCGATAGTGAGGTAGTCCACTCGGAATACCTCCCTCGTGGATTTGCACGAGAGGAGCTGCCATTCGCCGCGGGTCAAGGTTGTGCACAATGGGTCTCCCCGGCAAGAACGTCATCAGAAGACTTGGATGCCCCGCCTGAGTACCCGTGACATCGAATGCAATCGGCGCTGGCACGAGTTTCCCGAGAACAGTGCGTGCCGCGTGGAGGGCGTCGGCCTCGTATGCGATCACCCTGGGAATCTCATCGATGACGTCGTTTGTGAGATACCGTCGGAGCACGAGTTGGGTACCATCGACCTCGATCAAGCGGAGATCTGAGGTGATGCCGAAGGCCAGCGACCGCAGATCGACCACCTTCTTTGCGCCGAGAGCGTCAAGCACCCACGTATGCGCTGCGTGGTCCACTAAATCAGCCTATGACGCTGTGACTCCGTGTTCATATGGGTGCAAATCGCTTTTCATCCACCCAATGAGGCAATCGACGCTCAGTCAGGGGGTGAGTCCCAATCCGCCGGGTTGGTAGCGCTCGCTCGTGTTTGTTATCGAGCGAATCCTGGGCGTCGATCAAAGTGAGCGATGACGAATTGCTCGTCTTTGACTGATTCCAGTCCGTCGCACAACTCCGATACGTCGCCCACATGCCATTCAACGAGATCGAAGCCTGGGGTTTCATATTTCTCTCGGCGGCGGTCGAAATCCGAAATCGAAATAGCTGTCCGCACAGGAGGATTCTATGGCCTGTTCCACGGACGCAGCGACGTGCCCAGCACGCCGGGACGGCGGGGCAGATCGGCACCGCTGGAGCAGTCGAACCAAACCGAGTGAACATGAGTCAACAGATGGCGAATGGAGAGCCACTTGTTGTTTCTCGGGAGATTCACCACATGCTCGCTGATCAGCCTTCTTGGGATTGTCGTGACCGCTGGTCTCGTGGTTTGCTGCCTAGGGTGCGTCGTCGCTCCCGTTTGCTGCGGACGCTTAAGTAGTGACGGCAGAAAATCGACACGAACTCGCCGGTGCGGAGAGGCTGGCGGGTGGGCACCTACCGCGTTGGAACGCCGGAACAACGTCCCCGGTTTCAGAAGCCCTGAGTCGAGCCCTCGACCGGTGGAGCAAACTGTCGTTAACTCAATGTCTGATCTCCGAGCGGCCTTCGGCCAGGGAAATGGTGGGGCCACGAGTCAGCAAGGACTGATGGTTCTGGTACTGCCCGTTTCGCCGGGTCGGTGGGACACTTCGGCATTTCGCAGACGGCATCCATCCGTGATTTGAGCGAAGATTGGTGGTTCTCAAGCTGGGACCGATCGCCTGCTCGATGCATGCAATCGTTGGATTAGGAAGGTGGGTCAATGCGAGCATTCTTGGTACGGGTCGGGCAGGTGGCCGGTGTGATCTGCCTTTCGATCGTGGGTGCGGCTATGGCCTCTAATACGGGAGAGGCATATGCATCATCCGTCCCGAGTTCCAACTCGGTCTATGCCTCCGCCCCCTACCCCGTTCTCTTCAGCGCGGCGTCAGTGGGCCTCAACCCCATCGTCGATCCCACCGCTTCTCCGGCTGGTGCCAACAACTGGTCGTGCAAGCCCTCCGCTCAGCACCCTGATCCGGTGGTGCTCGTCCATGGCTTGGGGGCCACCATGGCCGACAACTGGTCCACCATGGCACCCCTTCTAGCTGACAACGGATACTGCGTGTTCGCTCTGACCTACGGCCTCGACCCCGGTGAGAGCTACGTGGGTGGCGTAGAGCCCATGGAGGTGAGCAGCCAACAGCTGGCCAACGTCGTCGACGAGGTGTTGGCCGACACAGGCGCGTCAAAGGTCGATCTGGTGGGTCACTCCGAGGGGACTGTGATGCCGCAGTACTACCTCAAGAGGCTCGGTGGAGCAGCAAAGGTCAACCGCTACGTCGCTATCGCTCCCCTCTACCAGGGCACCACCTTGTACGGACTCTCCGCTGGGGTCAATGCAATCGAGACCTACCTCCCGAGCGTGGGTCCGATCGAGTCCGTCGTTGCCGGTGAGTGTGGTTCATGCCCGGAATTCCTTAATCGGTCACCCTTCTTGACCAAGCTCTACAGCGACGGCGTGTACGCCGTGCCCCGGGTGACCTACACGACGATCATGACCCGGTACGACGAGTTGGTCATTCCCTACACGTCGGGTGAGCTCCATGCGCCCAATGCCGCCAACATCGTGGTACAGGACCAGTGTCCGCTCGACTTCTCCGAGCACGCGACGTTGGCGTGGGATCCGGTTGTCGGGCAGGACATCTTGAACGCCCTTGATCCTGGTGATGCCCAGCCGATTCCCTGCACCCTCGTCCTTCCAGGAGTTGGTGCACCCACCTTTCCCTAAAGAACTCATCCGCATCGACCCTCGGAGGGAGGGCAAGGGATTCGATCTGCACCACCCGCACACCGGGACTGCGCTGTGACAACAGACCGCGCCTCAAGGAGAATCTTGGCCGGGTCGTTCCTCGTCCACTCCCGTCAACGATGATCCTCCCACCTCCAGCCGCTCATTTGTTTAGGCGCCGGGGTTGCCTCGTGGTCGCTCACCGCACCAGATTCCCGCAGGGTGGTTGACCTGGCTGATCCCCCCCATGGGTGACCCCGTACGCCGGGTCTGCAACATTGGGATCTCCTTGTTAGGGATCTTCCCTGCGCCCCGGCCAACTCAGCTCATCTTCCGGGGCAACTGACAACTCCGACTCCTCTCGCCATACTGATGAGATGGATATCCTGCGCCACTCCGGTTCTATTGTCATTAGTCGCTCTCCAGAGGAGCTCTACGACATGGTCGCTGACGTGACGCGCGTAGGCGAGTGGAGCCCGGTTTGCACGGCCTGTTGGTGGGACGAGGGCGACGGACCTCACGTCGGTGCCAAGTTCACCGGGCGCAACGAGCGCCCAGAACGAACATGGGAGACACGCTCGGAGGTCATCACAGCGGAGCGTGGCCGCGAGTTCGCCTGGGTGGTGGCTGAGCCGCCTACCCGCGCTCGGTGGGGCTACTCATTCTTGGCCATAGACGGCGGTACTGAGGTCACCGAAACCTGGGAGCTGCCTCCCGAGGGCACAGCTTTCTTCGAGAAGATGTTTGGTGACAATGCCGCGAAGGAAATTGGCATGCGCAGCGTCGCAGCGAAAGAAGGTATCGGGGCGACGTTGGCTGCCTTCAAGGGTGTCGCCGAGGCATGATCCGCATGCTTGTCCCACCTGCCTAGTTCGCCGGGAAGGAGCGCTGCCCGTCACCTTTGAAAGTAGGGCGTGGCTGATCTTTGTGTCATCGTTTCCAATTGGTCTGCGTCTTTTGTGAGATCTGCGCTGGAACGCTTCCAGCGGCCGTTGTGCACCGATCTGAGAGAGCCATCGCCTTCTTGCCGAAGGACGGCGGCCTGGCGCCTGGACATTGCCTGGTCGCTCCCGTCACGCATGCGACCGATATCCTTGATATAGGTCATGAAGAGCTGAACGCCACGATGTTCCTTGTCAAGCGTCTCTCTGAAGCCATGAGAGCGACCCTTGGGGCAGATGGGGTGAACGTATTGAATGCCAGCGGTCCACACTCGGAACAGTCGGTTTTGCACTTGCATTTTCACGTCGTTCCACCGTGGCTAGGTGATGGCTTCAGCACATGGCCGACCGAGCGCTCAAACGTGAACCCAATCGACGATGTTGGGCACCAGCTTTCCAGCTGGCTGCAGGAGTAGCCAGACTGTCCTCGCTGCCGGGAGGGGTGCCAGGGGGGACTCTCAGCGATCCAAGAGTGGATCGAGCCAGGAGACGGCACGTCTCGCCGCGGCAACAGCGTCACTCGCTGCCGGGTATTCAAAACCCGAGAAGTAGCTGACCGGCGTCCACGTGCCCATGTCCTCAGGATCTCCGCGGAACTCTTCGAAACCGAAGGTTCCATTTGGCCGCGAGAAGATATCCACGCAGCGATTGGCTTCGTCGGTCTGATGACTGGCGAGCACCCTCCAAGACTTGTCGAGCCGTGAAGACATCAAGCAAACGCAAATTCACTCGATCGACAGCGATCCCTTGCCCTTGCCATCGCCAAAGCCCGGGATGAGGTGCATTCGCCCACAGGACCAGGAACGAGCCGTCCTGCGAGTTCCACCCTCAGAGCTTCGCTCATCCGGGCAATCTTCTCGTCACCCAATACGCTTCCTCGAGCGGTGATCCGACGACCGCGGGCAGACTTGTCCGAGGTGGATGCCGACACCTCTGAGACCCGCGACACCCGGTCGAGCGACGGGACCAACCTCGCCTGTCAAATAACCGGGTCGGGCCGCTCGATCTGCAGCCCAGGTGATGTGGGCGTTCAGGCGATCAAGTGGGCGTTGGTTGGTCAGTGAACGGTTTCGACGGAGCAACTGTCGATGCGACACTGTAAGTCTCGGGCGCTGTCGCGGAGGTCCGGGGGGCCGGCCAAGTCGCGGCGGATGAGTCAGGCCGCGGGTGGTGACGGGTTCAAGCAGGACCTTTGCGCAAAAGCCCGGTCAGTTGCCCAATTTGCCTCGGCTCTTACCCAATGTAACCAGGGTTTTCCACACGAAATCCCTGGTTGCGTTCCCCAGGGCGCATCAATCATGGTTGGAGACACAAGCCTTTAGGCAAACAGCGGACTATGGGGACGGGAAGGAGCTCTCGTGGTCGAGTCATCCAGCAAGAACCACGCCGTCTCGGTCTGGTCGGAGGCGGACCCTCCCAGAGGCGATGACAAATCGTCCCAGTGCGAGAAGGTCATCCTCCCTCGCGCCGTCCGACGTCGCCCGGTGGACGCCGCGTACGTCCGGACCATGGGTTTCCCAAACCTCATCATTAAGTGTGGGGCTGTGCTCCAGTTGGTTCATGAACTACATCTCGGCGGAATTCAACGCCTCAGAGGCATTCCCGCCATGGAGCGGGCATGAACGACCACAGCTCGTTGTTGATCCTCGGTGGAGTGGTGGTCGCGCTGACGCCGTTCGCGCTGATCGGCATCGGTATCGCGCGTGACTACCGCGCGACTCACCAGAACAGGCCCTACGAGCCGCACAACGGACGCAATATCGTTCTCGGTTTTGCCGTGGCCGTTATAGCCAGCGCGATATTCGGCTGGCTTTCTCATCCTTCGCCGGCACCGCCGCTGAGTCCTGTGCGTGCCGAGAGCGCGACCGGGTTGCCGTTCGTGCCATTGCCCACGTCCGTGCCGACGGCGGCTCCGCGCGCTGCGTCAGCTGGCGCGTCTGCGGCAACCTCGCCGCGGTCGACCACCACCACGCTCGCAGCGCATAGATCTGGCCTCGTGACAGCGTTTGTTAGTACGCTCGTCCAGGGCACGACGCTCATAACCGCTCCGACCGTTCCGCCTAGCACCGTGGTGCTCACGACCCCCAAGCCACCAACGACGTCAGCGACGACTAAGAGCACAGTTGCCACGACAACTACGACCCGGGGTACGACGACGACCAGTTCAACACTGCCGCAATCAACGACGACGACGGTGCCGGTGACCACGACAACAGCCACGACGGTGCCGGTGACCACGACAACAGCCACGACGGTGCCGGTGACCACGACAACAGCCACGACGGTGCCGGTGACCACGACAACGGGAACGCCGTGACCCGACGACCACTTCCGCTGACCCCAACTTGCTGGATAGAGCCGGCAGATGTTGCCCCTCGGCCCCCTCGAAACTCCAGGAGCAATTTCTCCCAGGATACGGGGTGCTCGTAGCCAGCTCGCACGTTGGGCTCGGTTCAGACCCTCCAACCTGTCCTACCGTCGTTCAGGGCGAGACTGTGCCGTGCGACATGCGGCGAAGTTCCCACTCGATGTAGGGAAACGTACGCTCGGTTCCGACCTCTGCACGATGGGTGCCGCACCGTGCGCCCCGACGAGAGGACACGACAAGATGAAATACATGATCCTGATCTACGGCAATGTTGAGTGCTGGAAGTCAATGGACGCCGACTCGTTCCGCGGCGCTAATGGCCGCGGACGGTGCTCTGCAGCAGGAGTTGAAGGCCTCGGGCGAATTCGTCGACACCAACGAGCGCCGACGCGGAGGTGGAGCGCGTGTTCAGGCGTGCCGCTCCCTACGTGCTCGGTGCGCTCGTGCGGCGCAGCCGAGATTTCGAGGTATCCGAGGACGCGGTGTGGGAGGCGATGCTCGCCGCATACGCGAACTGGCCTGCTCACGGCATCCCGCAGGACCCGACAGCCTGGTTGATCACTGTTGCGCACCGGCGGTTGATCGACCAGCTGCGCAGCGACCTCGCGCGGGTCCGACGCGAGACGCAGGAGGCGGAACTCTCGTTGCGTGAACTGGAGGCGGCCGATCCGGGGGTGAGCACGGGCAAGGACGACACGCTCACCCTGCTCTTTCTGTGCTGCCACCCGGCTCTGACGCCGATCTCGCAGGTCGCGCTCACTCTGCGTGCGGTCGGCGGTCTCACAACGGCGCAGATCGCTCGGGCGTTCCTGGTGAGCGAAGCGAGCATGACCCAGCGCATCACCCGCGCCAAACACAAGATCAGGCAGTCGGACCAGCCGTTTCGGATGCGGCCAGCACGGGAAGGCCGCTATCGGCTCCAAGCGGTCCAGCACGTGCTCTACCTCGTGTTCAACGAGGGGTATCTGGCGAGCTCCGGCCCGCAGCTGCAGCAGGGCGAAATCGCGACCGAAGGCATCCGACTCGCTCGCCTCCTGGCCGGGCTGGTGCCCGACGACGGAGAGACGATAGGGCTCCTTGCACTAATGCATCGCGCGGCGAGGCTGTCGGCGGCTGCGAAAGGCAGGGCGGAGTGCGATCCTGGAGCCACACGCCCCACGGATTCGTTCGATTGCCAGGGCGACGGTGAGAGGCCGCGGCCCGGTCGATGAAGCCGCTCGTCTGGCCCTCGCCAGAAGCCGGTATTGTCCCTCTCAGCGCTTCGTACAGGTGGCAATGAAGGCGCCGACGCCCACCGATCTGTGGACCCGTTGAGTCGTAGGTCTGATCTAGCCTCGGTCGAGACCGCTGATCCTCACGATGCTGGTGCTCTGGGTCGCGTAGAGTCGGCCGCCCCGGCCGAACAACAACCCGTCGACCCGGGTAGGCAGCGTTACGACAGGATCGAGCGTTGGTGGGTTTGTCGACTGAATGATCTTCGTGATGGTGCCGCTTGGTCCGGCCACGTAAAGGGTCGGCGCACCGTGAAGATCGGGCGAGACGGCAATGGCGTCGATCCCGATGAATTCGTTCTGGAAAGCGGGAAAACAGGCAATTGTCGTGATAGTGGGCGGTGAAGGTGAGTTTGTGCCGCTTATGCGAACGGCACAGCCGTTGTCTGAAGACTGCTGAACGGCGTAAAGAGTGCCGTCCGGAGCAAAGGCCACGCCCGTATAGTTGACGCCCGGTTGAGCCGTATAGGCCACGAAGGTCGGGTGGACTGACGTTGGGTTTTCCACCCTCGTTAACTGAGAATTACCGGGGCAGACCCCTCCACTGTTGGGCTGTCCGAAAAATAGGTCACCGCTAATGGGATCGGTAACCAAACCGGTGACGCAGTTGTAGGTCGTCCCCACAGGGTTCAACTGACGGATGAATTGGCCCGTGGTCGGATCGACTTGGTTGATATTTCCCGCTTGATAGAGGGCGGCAAACAACTCACCGCCCTTGCCGAGGGTCAATCCGGTCTGAACGTTTCCGGTGGTCAGAGGAGTCGGAGCGGTTGTTGAGCCGTGCCGTTCGAACGAATAGAAGCCGAGGTTGGCCGCATCGGAGACGAGCAATCGGTGTGCCCCGCCAAAAGCCAAGCCAAATGGCCCGACCCCCGCGAAGAAGGAGGGGGGCGGGACGTCAGGCAAGCCAGAAACCAAGGTATGTACCCTCACGCTCGGTGTTGGTGGTGCAGCACTGGCGGTCGCGCCGTCAGGGAGCATCGCGGTGGCGCCACTAGCCAGAGCCAAGCTGACAACGAGAGAAGTACGGCTGCGGAGTGCCGTCATGACCGCCAGGCGGAGATGCGTGAACAAATGGCTGACCATTAACACCCTCCCGTGTCTGACAGGACTGTCGAGGGTACACCCTCCTGAGCGGCAGTCAAGAGGTTCGAAGGGAACAGTGTTTGTCACGAGACACGCGGATGGGATCCCTGTCGCGGCATCTGGACATCGACCATACCAAACGGACTGGTGCACCTGTGTGTTCTCGCGAGTTCATCGTCGCGAACGACAGGGCCAAAGAGCCGCACCTGCTGCCTTCGCCGAGCGCTCAACGAGGTGCTACTACCCCAGTGGGAGCCCGACCGGTCGAGTCGCATGCTCTCGTGGCAACGCTCGGGCTACGTGAAGTTCGGTGCATGTTTGAGCGCTCTGCGGTGCGCCACCCTGGCTGCGCCGCGCTAAGGCGTGGGCGAACTCCCGGCCAGCAGAGCGTAGATCTCGACCATGGGAGCGGTCCCGTTGACGCCGTACTGGGGGTCGATGAGTCCCGTAGACACCTGACGTTGGGTCCACATCGTCGATCCAAAGCTCTGAGCCTGGCTGGGATACCCGTCATCGGGAGCGACCGAGTTTAAGAACAGGAGATTGCGAAAGTAGATCGCGTTGAAAGCCGGTCCCTGGTTGATGAGGGTCGGGCCTGTTCCGAAGTAGACAACGGCAGCCGACGCCGTCTGCTCGGCTTGGGTCAGATATGTGCTCGTTCCAGTCAGCTTGTAGAGCAGGACACCGGCACCGACCATGACCCCCTGGTTGTAACTCCAGATCGTCGAATTTACGCTTCCATCAGCGTTGACATGGTCGTGATAGAGGGCGCCGGGGGTGCGCAGGCAGGTGACAGCCCACTGGTACATGCGCGTCGCCCACGAGAGATCCGAAGTATTTCCGGTCAGCTGGTCAAGCTCCAAGCCGAGCTCGGCGCTGGCCCCGTTGGCCGTCACATTGCGCTGGCTGTTCGCCACGTCCTCCCAGAAGACCCCGCCAGGGCAAGCGCCAGTGGTGTTTGCATCCCAACCCGCAACGGCAAAGTTGAACTCATCTTGAGCAAGCGCGAGATCTGATGCGTTCGATGTCAACAGATACGTGTGAACCAAGTCGAGTCCAACCCACGCGTTGTCGTCGTAGTACGTAGCGCCACCCGGCCCCAGTGGCGGCGCCACAGCCGACTCATAGGCCGGTGGCTGTGGCGATCCCGTGGGTGACACCTCGGCGCCGTCGGCGTAGTGGCCAAGCCCAGCCACGCGCGCATCTACGTCGGCGCGGACTAGCCAACCTCCAGGAGCGCCGGAGAGGAAATCGGTTCCGGCGGTCGCGTTCGTAAAGGGCCACAGGCACGAGTAGAGATCACACGAGTTCGAGGGGAGACCTTGGTACAAGGAGACGCCGGGTACGTAGAGATTCTTTTGTAGGGCTCCGTACGCGCCATAGGCCATCAGCAAGTCGACAAACCTCGTGACGAGGCTCGCAGATGGCGCGTTGTGCACCGTGATGGTGACGCTCGGGCTGCTTCCGGTTTCTCCAACGGAGTCCGTGGCGACGCTCTGAAGCGTGTATGTGCCGTTGGGGACGGTGGTGCTGTTGAAGTAAGCCAGCCAACCAAACAGGGTTGGGGTGGCTGTGACGATCACCGAGTTGCTAGGGCTGCCCCGGGTCAGTTCGAACTGGACCTGGGTTACGCCCGAAGAAGCAATGGCGTCGAGCACGACCTGAGGGCCCGAGACGCTGACACCGCTCGGTGGAACAACCACGTCAGTGCTCGGGGCTGCCGCGCTGGCGACCTCTGTCGGTACGGCGCTGATGGCGGCGGCCAACGCAAGAGCACCTGCGATGACGAACACCCTCGATGACCGCATGGCGCCCCTCCATTCGACTCTCGACCGACGAGGGCGTGGAGCAACGACTCCGAGACGAAGGAATAGCACGACCAGGTCTAACGTGCAATCGACGCTCGACCGTCAGGTCGCGACCGTTCTCGCGTTCGCCGTTGCCCTTGAGATCCGGGAGCCTCGGGTGGCGGCCCGGGCGAGGACCCGTCCTGACAAGCACGGCTGATATGAGCAGTGGGGGCTCTTCTCTGTAACGGTGGAGTTAACTCTGCCCCGTACGTTGCCGAGCGATGCTGTGCCTGTCAGTCGATGTAGTGAGGGTGCCCTGCAGCGAACTCGCGGTCGGACCCGTGGCTCAACGAACTGCTTCGTAGCCGTCAGATTGAGCTGCGGACTCACGCGCGGTTGGTGAACGTGTGAGGGTTCCAGGCCAATGAGACTTGCCATAGGGTTTGTCCGTCGCCGGCTGCCGGAGGCAAGGTCGCTAAGGGGGTCGACATGCGGGAGCGCACCAACGAAGTCGAGGTCGAGCAGGACGTTGAGATCACGGTGTCGGACGGGACGGTGCTGCTGGCCGACGTCTATCACCCCGTGGGCATCGACGACGCCCCCACCATCTTGGAGCGCACGCCGTATGGCAGGGTCAACTTCGCCTCAGCCATGGGCCCGGAGTTCGCTGCCCGCGGCTACCGGTACGTCCTCCAAGCGTGCCGGGGCACCGACAGGTCGGGTGGCACGCACAGCTACTTCGCCGAGGCGTTGGACGGGCGGGACACAGCGGACTGGATCGCCTCCCAGACCTGGTTCAACGGCCGCATGGGTACATTCGGCGGTAGCTACATGGGCTTCACCCAGTGGGCGCTTGCCTCCACCAAGCCGCCGCATCTCAAGGCCATGGCCGTCGCTCTGTCAACTTCGGTGCGTGCCTACTCGTGGTACCCGGGAGGCTCGCTGGCCCTCGAGGTGATCATCCCCTGGGACGCCGGCGCCACCCAGTTCAACCAGCAGGCCAGCGGCGTCCCCACGAGCGACATCTCGCCCGAGGGCATCGAGCGGCGCATGGCCGAGCTGAAGGCGTGCTTCGACCACCTACCTCTTGGTGAGGTAATTCACCGGCTCACCGGCGTCGACCTGCAGCTCTACCGGGACCAGCTCGCGCATGGCGACGCCGGGGATGACTTTTGGGATCCGGTGAATTTCCGGCCACTGCTGGCGGAATGGACGGTGCCGACCCTGCTCGTCGACGGCTGGCACGATTACCCGCTGCCCGGCGTGGTGGAGGACTACGCCGTCCTGCGCACCTCGCCCGCCCCCGTGCATCTGCGCATCGGCGCCGGCGGACACCTCAGCGGGGGCGGGGAGGGCGGCATGACCGACGCCTCACTGGACTGGTTCGACACCTGGTTGCTCGGCCGGGAGGGACTGCTCGGCCCCACCTCGGTAAAGGTCCACGTACAGGGCGAAGGCAGGCACTGGCGCGACCTGGCGGACTGGCCTCCTCCTTCAGAGCCGACCCGCTGGTACCTCCATACCGGGGGCCACCTCGCGCCCATGCCGCCGGAGGCACCGTCGGAGCCCGACCGCTATCGCTACGATCCCGCCGACCCGACGCCGTCGTTGGGCGGCATCGGCATGCTCACCGGGGGCACCGTAGACAACCGGCCCCTGGAGGCCCGGCCTGACGTCCTGGTCTACACCTCCGACGAGCTGTTCGAGCCTCTCCTGCTCGTCGGTCCGGTTGAGGCGGAGCTGCATGTGGGCTCGAGCCTGGACCACACTGACGTCTTCGTCCGGGTCTGCGACGTGTCACCCGACGGCCGGTCCGTCAACGTGTGCGACGGACTGCAGCGCTTCGACCCTGCGTCCATCCGCCGGAACCCGGATGGGACGTTCACGGCGGCGGTGGCCCTGTGGCCCGTCGGTCACACGTTCGCCGCTGGTCACCGCCTGCGGGTCCAGGTCTCCAGTGGCGCCCACCCCGTCTACGCTCGCAATCTCGGCACTGGAGAGCCGCCGGCCACGGCCACCACCCTGCTGGATGCAGAGCAGGCCGTGTACCACGAGCCGGGGCGGCCGTCCTGGGTCACCCTCCCGCACTTCTCGGGCTGACCTCCCGGGCCACCGGGCGGGTCGGCGAAACGGCGTGGGATAGCGGGCCCGCCCGCCGCTCCCGATCTCGCTCAGAGACGCGCCCATTACGCCGAGCATCAGGGACGAGGACGAGGCCCCGGTCACTCCGGGGCTTCGACTGATCCGATGCGGGTCAGCGAGGATCGCGGCTTCTCAGCTGAAGACGAGCCTACGTCCACTTCCTGAACCTTGTGCCGCTCGCGGCGTCGAAGTGCGCCACTCCCCCGTTGGTAGTATCGGCAAATACTCGGGTCCCCGAGATTGACGGAGCACCGACCACAGAGGCGTTCGGCGGCGTCGTAACCATGGTGGACCACACAGGGGCCAGCGTGGC
Source organism: uncultured Acidimicrobiaceae bacterium (assembly GCA_963726005.1). GTDB lineage: Bacteria > Actinomycetota > Acidimicrobiia > Acidimicrobiales > RAAP-2 > Bog-473. The sequence continues at coordinate 946,846 of CAVSAT010000004.1, read as the reverse complement.
TACCTCCGGGCGAAACGGACTGGTGTACGTCGGTCAGTCCGACGGGTCGGTAGCTGCGCGCAACGCCTGCACGGCGCCCAGAAGCGTCTCTTGACACCCTTACTGAGTTATTGGGCCAATCAGGCTATGACGATGGAGGTCCGTCGCCAAGGCCGCCGATGAGACGAACTGGTGGGTAACGAATCCCTTGTCCGCAGCTGCTTGGAGGTTGGTGATGTTGTCCTCAATATAGAGAGTCCGCTCCGGGACGAGGCCAAAGGTCCCGATGAGCAACTCAAAGAAGCCTGCATCGGGCTTGGCGATACCGACTTCTCCTGAGACCAGCGCTCCGTCGAAGCATTCGAGAAACTCGTACCGGTCCTTGGCCATCGCCCAACTTTCAGCACCCCAATTCGTTGAGGCAACCAGCGGCACTCGGCGTCTGTGCAGCTCACTTAGGAGGTCAACGGTGCCGTTGAAGACGCCGCCATACATCTCGACAAAGCGGTCGCTCCACGCCACGATCTCGTCTGTCCATTCGGGGTGAGCGGCAACTAGCGCAGGAATCGTGTCGTCGTAAGAGACGCCAAGGTCATGCTGAGCGTGCCATTCGGGTGTGCACACCTCGGTCAGGAAGCGCTCCATCTCCTGCTCTTCGGGAATGATCGTGCGGTAGAGGTATCGAGGGTTCCAATCGATCAGGACACCACCTACATCAAAGACAACGGTGCGGATTGGAGGCATTCGATTCCTCGGCACGACTGACAGCGTAGGAACCTCAGGGGCGGTCGGTCACGTTCCCTGATCGCTCAGCCAGTGGAGAGCCACGGGTGCCCCCATACATTGATGCGCGACGCGAAGGGGGCGCTTCGGCACTTCGGTGAGGCTGCTGATAGGGGCGAGATAAGTTCAACGACATCAACCTTCACCAACGGACTCGTCGAACAAAGGATCTCCTCCTCGTCGGCAGAGACGACGGCTTCCGCCCCATAACGCCCGGTGGGCACCATCCGACTTACGCAAGGAGCGGACCTGTTTCCCTAGCCGTAAAGTCCGTACGGGCGGCACCCCGTAACCGGGCCGCAATGCTCGACGGCGGGGGCTCGTAACCGGTCGGCGACGACGGTCGCGGGTACGTTGCGTTCGTCGCCGAGTACCCGACAACGTCGTTCGGAAACAGAGGAGATCAACGGATGTCGGCAACGCTGAAGTTGACGCATAAGGCAATCGGAGCGGAGGTCCGTCGTGGCGCGTACGATGTCGTGATCGACGGTGAGCGGGTCGGGTCGGTCGAAATGAACGACACGATCGAGATACCTGTCGAGTCTGGACGTCATACCCTGCAGGTCCGTAATGGCCGCAAGTCGAGTGGCACTGAAACCTTCGACGTCGCCGAGGGCGATGTCGTCGCCTTCCGATGCACCGGAAAGAGGTTCTTGCCGATCTTTCTGGCATCCTTCATCGCTCCCAGGCTGGCACTGAAACTCGTTCGCGATTGAGTCGGCGTCGTCGTCCTGGCGCTCACCAGCCGTCGTCATCGCCGCCCGGCTCACCTGGACTGGGCGTGCCATCTCACGCCGCACTGGGCGTCGCGGCGAACGTCATCACCTACGAGGTACCAGAGGCCTTGACCTGGGCCCCTCGCCGAGGCCGCTTGAGTCACGCCAGGGATCGGCCTAGCCTGCAGCACAGAATACTGGCGTGTGTCGGCCGCCGCCTGACCCGAGGAGGTGCCGACATTGTTCACGCGGGACTATCAGTGGCTGGTGGAGGTGGCGGCGAAGGGGTTGGCCGAGCGAGACAACCACCCGATGCCGAAGTCCGTGACGACGCCCGAAGCGTTCTATGAATTCATGGCTCGCGCCGCCCTTGACGCTATTGGCCTCCCAGCTCTCTTGGAGCGGGTGGCACGAGCAGAGCGGAAGCTGAGAACCACCGACGAGGCGCTAAAACGAGAGCGGGCCATGAATGGGTGGGCCAATGCCGAGGCCGAGAACGCCCGTCTCCGTGTGATGATCGATGACACGTGCGCTGAGCGGTCAAGCGTTACGGCGCATCGGTAAGGCAAACCAAGAGCCAAACCAACCACCCTCACCCCTCATCCCCACTCTGAGCCTCTCGAGGCATGGCGGAGAGCGGGTATTGACCGTTCTTGCTCAGTTCGAGTGTCGACGCCTCCTTCGTGACAAGGTCTGACGACTGAAAGGGGAGCTTAATGAGCAATATTCAGATTTCTAGGCCGGTCAAAACACACCTTCACATTGGCCAAGCGATAAGTATTCGCGGGTTGCGAGCCGAGGTCCAGCGGGCTGACGGCATCAACGCCAAGATTGCCGTCTTCCTCACCAACATCGTTGGATCGATGTGGTGCGCTTACGTGTTCGCGATCATTGCATTGATTGGTCTACCACCGGCGTTGAAACCGGGCGGTGAAGGCATCATCGCTTGGATTGCACAGACATTCCTTCAGCTGGTGCTGCTATCGGTCATCATGGTCGGCCAAAATGTACAGAGTGTGGCCAGTGACGTCCGATCACAACACACCTACGATGACACCGTGCAGATCCTCGATCGCCTTGACATCCACACCAAAGGTGGAATTAAGGATCTGGCCGACCGAATCGACGATTTGGGCATCGCCATGAAGCGGCAAGGAACATGATTGTGTAGCGATACCTGGGTCGTGCGGACTGCCCCAGTTTGCCGACTAGGTGACGCCCACACTTCCCTCCGTAGACTCCTGGGATGACCATTGACAGCCAAGAGGAACTGGATGCACTCGTTCGCGTTGGTCGGGTTGTCGCAGAAGCCCGCCAGGCAATGATGGACGCCGTATGTCCCGGCATAACGACAGGTGAACTCGATGCGGTAGGAAGAGACGTATTCCGCCGCCACGGAGCGCGGTCTGCTCCCCGTGTGACCTACCGATTCCGTGGCGCCACATGCATCAGTGTGAACGACGAAGCTGCCCACGGCGTCCCTTCGCTCAAGCGCCAACTCCGTGAAGGCCACGTCGTGAACCTTGATGTCTCGGCTGAGCTGGATGGCTACTTCTCCGATACTGGGGTCAGTGTGGCGGTGGCCAACGTGTCACCCGTGGCATCTAGGCTCTTGGAGGCCACCAACCTTGCGCACGAGACGCCATGAATGCGGCTCAACCGGGAGCTCGACTCCGTGACATCGGCAGGGCGGTTCAAAAGCGGGCGCGCCGTTACGGGTTTCGCGTCATCAAGAACCGCAATGGCCACGGCATCGGACGAGCCCTCCATGAGGCTCCGTCAGTCCCAAGCATCGATGACGGCCAGAGCATCCTGCTTCGCGAGGGCCTCGTACTTGCCGTTGAGCCCTTTTTGTCAGTCTCTTCGGACCATGTCGTGGACAGCGAGAATGGTAGGACGCTTCGTACCGCCGATGGGAGCCTGGTTTCTCAGTTCGAGCACTTCGTGGTCGTGACCGCGAGAGGAACTCTCGTTCTGACCGCTTGAGGCTGCCCCAGCTCGCCGGTCGGCGGGACCGCCTACCCTCGAAGACCCTACGGAAATCGGCAGGTAAACCCGAGGCCAGCGGATGTCGGGTCCGAGATACCCGGCAATTGCACCGCCCAGACACTCGTCGCGATCCCCGCCACTACCAAGATACAGCAGGGTGGGGGGCTTGCCGCAAGGACCAGTGACGTGTTGACAATGCAGGCCAGGCCACGGGCGGTTGCCACGATCGACAGGCAGGAATGAGACAGACCCGAGGGTCTGAGGGGGAAGGTGGGCTGATGGGAAGCAACGTGCTGGGTTTCGAGGAGATCGACCAGACGCAGGTCGCGGTCGTTGGTGGCAAGGGCGCGCAGCTTAGGGGAGCTCTCGAGGATCGAAGGCATTCACGTGCCGGCCGGCTTCTGCGTGACGACGGAGGCCTTCCGGCGGATCATGGCGGACGCGCCCGTCCGATCGACGAACGGCTCGATCGGCTGTCGCACCTGAGTCCAGACGACCGTGAGGCGATTCGGCACGCTCAGCGCGGAGATCCGCTGGACCCTCGAAGGGATCCCTATCCCTGACGATGTGTCGGCCGCGATCACCGGCGCGCTCGGCCGGCTCGATGAGCACGCTGCCTACGCCGTCCGATCGAGCGCGACGGTCGAGGACTTGCCGACGGCCTCGTTCGCAGGCCAGCACGACACCTACCTGAACGTCATGGGGCCGGCCGCGATCCTGCAACATGTCAGCCGGTGCTTGGCCTCACTCTTCACCGAGCGGGCCGTGACCTACCGGCTGCGGAACGGTTTCGACCACCGGAAGGTGAGCATGGCCGTGGTCGTGCAGCAGATGGTGCTCCCGCAGGCGGCCGGCATCCTCTTCACCGTCGACCCGGTCACGTCCAACCGGAAGGTCACCACGGTGGAGGCCGGCGTCGGCCTCGGCGAGACCCTGGTCTCGGGCCGGGTGAACGCGGACGTCTACCGGGTGCGAGACGGCGAGGTCATCGCCAAGGCGATCGCCACGAAGCAGCTCGCGACCCGCGCCTCGCGCGCGGGCGGGACCCACGAAGAGCCAATCGAGCCGGCGCGACAGGATCAGCCGGCGCTGACGGATGCGCAGGTGGTTCGGCTCGCCCAGCTGGGGCGGCGGATAGAAGCGCACTTCGGATGCCCTCAGGACATCGAATGGTGCCTGGTCGATGACGACTTCCACATCGTCCAGAGCCGGCCGATCACCACACTGTTCCCCATTCCCGTGACGGACGACGGAGGGAACCACGTCTTCGTCTCCGTCGGTCATGGCCAGATGATGACCGACGCCATGAAGCCCCTGGGGATCTCCATGTGGCAGCTGACAGCTCTCCCGCGGATGTACGAGGCCGGCGGGAGGCTGTTCGTCGACGTCACCCAGCGCCTGGTGTCCCCGGCCAGCCGTGCCAGCCTCCTGGAAGTCATGGGGAGGAGCGATCCGTTGATCAGGGACGCGCTGGAGACCGTCCTGGAACGCGACGACTTCATCCCGTCGATCCCGGACGAGGGTCAGGTCAGTGCGCCGACCGGTAGCGCTCCCGCCCCGCTCGAGACCGATCCGGCCATCGTCGCCGGGCTGATCGCGCGCACGCAGGCGTCCATCGCCGCACTGCAGCGCGACATCGGAACCAAGTCCGGACCGGCCCTGATCGACTTCATTCTGGCGGACATCCAGGAGCTGAAGCGGATCCTCTTCGATCCGCAGAGCCATCAGGTGTTCATGTCGGCCATGGAGGCCACGTGGTGGCTCAACGAGCAGCTGGAGGCGTGGCTGGGAGAGAAGAACGCGGCCGACACGCTCACGCAGTCCGTCCCCAACAACGTGACGTCAGAGATGGGGCTGGCGCTCCTGGACGTCGCCGATGTGATCCGGCCGCATCCGGAGGTGGTCGCCTTTCTGCAACACGTCGAGGGGGACGAGGATTTCCTGGACGGGCTGGCCGAACTCGCGGGCGGGCGGGAAGCGCGGGACGCCGTCCGGGCCTTCCTCGACAAGTACGGGATGCGCTGCGTCGGCGAGATCGACATCACGAGGCCGCGCTGGACCGAACGCCCCACCACGCTCGTCCCCGTGATCCTCGGCAACATCAAGAACTTCCAGCCGGGCGCCGGCGAGCGGCGGTTCGAGCAGGGGCTGCAGGAGGCGCGGCGGAAGGAACAGGACGTGCTGGAGCGCGTGCGGGCCCTGCCGGACGGAGCGCAGAAGGCCGACGAGACCAAGCGGAAGATCGACCGGGTGCGGACCTTCATCGGGTACCGGGAGTATCCGAAGTACGGCATGGTCAGCCGCTACTTCGTCTACAAGCAGGCCTTGCTGGAAGAGGCCGGCCGGCTCGTGCGAGCGCACGTGCTTCGTGAGAAGGAGGACATCTTCTACCTCACGCTCCACGAGCTCCGCGACGTCGTGCGCACCCAGCAGGTGGATGACCAGCTCATCCGCCGGCGCAAGGACGCGTTCATCGTCGTATCAAGCGCTCACGCCGCCCCGAGTGCTGACGTCGGATGGCGAGGCCGTCGCCGGGACGTACCGGCGCGACGCCGTCCCAGCGGGCGCGCTGGTGGGCCTACCCGTTTCGGCCGGGACCGTCGAGGGACGGGCTCGTGTGATCCTGGACATGGCCGAGGCCGATCTCGAAACGGACGACATCCTGGTCACCGCCCACACCGACCCCAGCTGGACGCCCGTGTTCGTCGCGATCAAGGGCCTGGTGACCGAGGTGGGAGGTCTGATGACCCATGGCGCAGTGATCGCGCGGGAGTACGGCTTGCCCGCCGTGGTGGGCGTGGAACACGCCACCCGGCTGATCCGAGACGGGCAGCGGATCCGCGTCAACGGAACGGACGGGTACGTCGAGATCCTGTCCTAGGCGGGTGCACTCCCAAGCGGCCAAGACACTCCAGATCGGCCGGGTCACCCACATACCTTTCTGGCCTCAGCCAGAACGACGGATGCTGCTTGCCGAGACCGGTTGTGGGGTCCGTCAGTTTGCCGAGCGAGACCGCCACATTTATCTTCATCCCAAAAGCTCCGCGATCTTGGCCAGTGCCACGTCGATGGGGATGGCGTAACTACCAGTGCCGTACGCAGCAGTTGCCGTATCGACGCCCACGACTTCGCCGTGGGCGTCGGCGAGCGGACCTCCCGAGTCGCCGGGGATCAACTGTGCATCCGTCTCGATGAGTCCGTTCAGCTGCTGCTCACTCGATCCATCCACTTCGGCCTGCTCGGTGGCGGGCTGTTGGAGCGCAGTCACCGACCCCCCTGAGTAACTGGGCGCGCCCCCCGCACCGTTGGCATTGCCGACTGCGACGACGCCTTCTCCGAGGGCGAGAGAGGCCGAGTCGCCTAACGTCGCCGTTGCCAGCCCGCTGGCACTGTCGAGTTGCAGAACGGCGACGTCCGTTGCCGGGTCGGCACCGGCGACAACCGCGCCATACGTCTGTCCGTTTCCCACGTCGGTGGCCATCACATGGGTGGCATTGCTTACCACGTGGTTGTTGGTGAGGATCTCACCCAAGGACGTCAATACGATGCCAGTTCCGAACCTCTCGCTGCCTCCCGAAAGTGTGGTTTCGATTTCCACGAGGGTCGGGTCGACGGCCTGCGCGATAGCGCTCGTGTCCGACGGCGCTCCAACGGCGACACTGTTGACCCGCTCCGATGATCCTTTCCGGGATCCGACGGAGTGTTGGGTTGTGTGGCAGGAGACGGAATGGTCGAAACGCTTGGAAAGGTTCTGGGCGGTGACACCTGCTGAGGAATGGTCGTGGTGGTCGGGGGCGCCACGGTTGACGGAGTTTTCGCGGGCACCACCGTCGGCTGTCCCGTGGGTGTGGATTGGTGCCCAGGTCGTGCTCGAGCTGCCCAGTGAGGGGATTCACCATGGGAGTCCTCATTACGTGCAGCCACGTAGCCAGGAGCCACGAATTTGAGGAAGAACTGCGCAGCACAACACCGTCGCCAGAGTTACTCCGACTGCCTGAACGCCCGGATGCCTCACCATCCAGCGCAAGAGTCGGCGCGGAGAGGTGCAGGCGGTCGGTCCGACAGCTCTACGTGACCAAGTGAGCGGGCGCACTATCGATCCACTCTTGGCCGGTTGTGGGCTCAAGACGTGTGGTTTGGCGATTTTGCGCGTCCATTGGTTTGGTCCCGTGATTCTCCCGCCGGATGGCCCTCACACGCCCGAGCAGCCGAAATCCGGCCCGAGCGGACTCAAGCTCGCCCGATGCCTTTGCCCGCACAATGCCGGGGATCCCTGCCAAGGCGACTACGGGCCGGGAGGGCCGCTTGATCGATCACAGCCTTTTGCACGGATTCGTCCTACCCCACCAAAGTTGCTGGATTTTGAACGGGTTGTGACGCTTGTGTGACGAAGCACCTATTCCGCGAAAACCATCCGAACGGCTGGGCTGGGCGCTCGGGGACCCTGAGGGGACAGTGGCTGACCGCAACCGGGTCTCAGACTCCCTCGACGTGTCCCCCTTCGCGGACGGCGGGATAGCTCGGCACCAGGGGGGGCACCCACGTGCCGGGAACGGCGAGCGAGCGTCGCGCTGGCCACCAGACCGGAGTGTCACGACTCACCGCTACAGAGACGGAGCCAAAACGGTGGCGTTCGCCACCGCGACATGATGCAGATGTACCTGCTTGCGTGTAACTGGTGCATCAGGCCTAGGAGGACCGATGGATAATGACGACGCTGCCGCATTACAGCGGCTAATTGACAAGGACCAGATCATCGACCTTGTTCATCGCTATTCGTACTGCGTCGATCACAGGCTCTACGACGAGGTCGTCGAACTTTTCACCGAGGACTGTGTGGTCGACTACGGACCGAGCTGGGCGCCCGTGCAATCCAGGGCTGGGCTCCGGCGGATGTTCGGACATCCCGATGGTGGATATGCGGCAACGAGCCACCACAACGCGAACGTCCTTGTGACGTTCGAAGACCTCAATCATGCGTCCGTGCGCACATCCGTGTACGCCTGGCACCAGCGATCGGACGGAACTACACCTCGCGTGTGGGGCTACTACCACGACAAGGTTGTCCGCCTTCCCGAGGGATGGCGCATTGCTGAGCGACAGCTTCGGGCCCTCGGGGCCGAAGATTGGAATGTGGAGATGCATTCGGCTCTTGACGGCGAACCTCGGTAGTCGGCAGTCTTCATCCAACGCCAGCTCAAGCGATTTCGTTGGTGGGGACGTAACGCCGGCTCGGGGATGACGGATCGACCCCACGCGTCGCTCCTCAGTCACTAAATGCTCGTCTTCCCGAGCAGTTCAGGGAGGATACCGGCAACATGCCGGTTCCCGGACTCGGACTCCTCTCGCACCGTCCTCGCCGTCGTGTGGCACGGATTACACGTGCGAGAAGTGGCTGAGATCCTTCGGGGTCTCGCGCCAATCGGGACTCTCGCTACATTGAGGTCTCTCACCACGACGAGAGGATCCCGATGTCGTCAATCTCAGGGCCCGAGCATCTCAGCGGCCATCATCGAGACACCCTGTTACAGATCTTTCAGCAAAAGACGAACCACAACGTCGAATGGCACGACGTCGTATCATTGCTCGAGGCGGTCGGATCCATCGAACAACAGCACGACGACATGTTTCTGTTCCGCATCGGCCAAGAGACCGAGGTTCTCAGGCGTCCGAGTGACAAGGACATCGACGGACAACAACTCGTCGACTTGCGCCGAATATTGACGAGTGCCGGCTACGACACCATGGCGGCGGACCTCGAAGACAAGGGCAACGAAGTCTGACCTGGCCGACGGCTTGGAGCAGATCCGCCGACGCAATTCTGATTGGCTCAAGGCTAAGACGGAAATGGGACAATCGGACTATTCATAGCGTGCCCTTCGCTGCCGGGAGGGGTGCCATCCTCCGGCAATCCTGGCCCCATTGGCATTGATTCAGCGTGAGTGAAGAATCCTGGTCAAATCCCAGCGATGGTGGAAGGAATCGTGAGCATTTGAGGCGACGACATCGGAGAGTTCCATGGCGCCGTGTTCTGAGTGCAGCATGACGACTCCGGCGGGATCTGCCTCATCGACGGCGATGAGCCAGTTCTCAACCGCGATGCGAAACGACCACGTGGCTCCCTGGAGGGCCACGTCGTTGTAGTGCCTCGACTCGGCCAGTAGATCCGGATCGTATGGGACGACGTGCGCGTCCGCACCCCGCGCGACGGCGATCAGCCGCTCGGCCCAGATCCGGGTGTTATCGGTCATGTGCGCGATGTAACCGGAGATATTCCATCCGAGGTCTGGGAGTCGCTCCGTTCCCGTTGTACCTATCACGATCTCATCGATCGAGTCAGGAAGACTGCGCATCAGCGAGATCGAGGCATCTCGTCCCGCGGCCCAGGTAAAACCACACTCGCGGCATGGGTCGCCGTAAAGCGGCGCGCCCCAGTGATCCACCCCAGGAGTATTTCACTCAGTGACGTGCATCGGGAGCGGCGGCACCTATCAGGTATCACCGTTCGCCGGTTCAGACTTATCGAAACCCCGGCTCGTGGACGAGACGATCGAAGCACCCGACTCGTGACATAGAGTTGCGGGCTGCCGATCGCTTCGACAAGCTGCTCGGATGCGGGCAATCGTCGGCGAAAGGAGGATCGGCATGAGCGTGGACATGCGCACGCGGCCGATCAACGCAGAGGGGCCGGCGGATCCCGAGTCATTCTTCGAGGTCGACTGGCGAGACGCCGTTGCTCGAAATGGCCGCCGTGCCGCGACCGACGCAGCGCGGCTCGCCCTCGGCCCACTCGCCATCCAGGTGGACGGTGACGTCTGGACGATTGAGCCCCGAGGCAAGACCATCGAGGTTGTCCCCGGACACCTCGAGACGGAGCCGTGTGTCACGCTCGATCGTGCTGCGTTCGCTGACCTCTTCTGCGAACGACGCACCGCGCTGGGACTGGTCATCGGGGCCCGAGTCACCGGCGACCCCGCTTCCTACGAGGCCTTCTGCGCGTGGGATCCGGTGCTTCGCTCTCTTCTCGACGGACGGCCCGTGTATCAGCCCGGTTCGGTGACGCTCCGTTCGTCTGACGGGTCCCCGCTCGAGCTCGACCAGCGGTTCCGGCTCGGCGAGCAGACCGCGGAGGCCGCCCATTTCCTGGGCGAGACCGGGTTCCTGCTCCTGCACGACGTCTATACCGAAGCCGAGATGGGCGAGGTCGACGCCGATCTTGCCCGCGCCGTTGGCGCGGCCCGAGTCGAGGACGGTTCGTCCTGGTGGGCGACGACCCGCACCGGCGAGCGCTATCCCTGCCGAATCCTCGACTTCGCGCCCAAGTCACCAGCACTTCAAGCGCTTATCGCGGATGACCGGTACATCGCCATCGGCGAGCTGCTCGGGGATGGTCACCGTCCGGGCGATCCGTTCGGCGAGCATTTCGCCGACGTGACCGCGGAGGGGCTCCTCAAGCGGGTCGATTCCGTCGACGGACTCGTCTGCCTGCCGTGGCACAAAGACTGCGATCGTGGCGGGCACTCGATGTTCTGTGCCGGTCTCACCATCGGCATCTGCCTCACGCCCGTCGACGAGGCCCACGGCGGCCTTGACGTCATGGCCGGCTCGCACCGGGCGAACATCGCTCGGGCACAGATCGACGACTCGCTCGACCTGCCCGCCGTGACCCTTCGCGCCAAGCGCGGCGACGTCACCGTGCACATGTCCTGCACGCTGCACCGCTCGACCCACCCCACCACCCGGGAGCGCCGTGTCGCGTACACCGGCTTCGCACTGCCGCCGCGGCCGGGCGACTCGCACGCCGAGGACGCCCAGTCCCGGTTGCGCCAGGAGCGGGCGGCCATCGGGGGGTCGAACGGTCGACCGAGTCTCGCCTCAGAGATCGAAGCATGACGGCTGCGACCAGGCTGTCCGTGGTGACGGGCGCCGCTGGATCGATATGGGCCTGGTCGCGCGACGAGCCACCAGCTATCAGAGAGGGTGACAATTCGAGCCATGGGAGAACGAGTGAGCGAGCAGGACGACGAACGCGTAGGGCGTGAGCTCGCCGAGTCGCGGACAGCCACAGGACGGCGCCGCTACCGCGAGGTCATGGTGTCGGACGCACCCCCGCCGATGACGCCGTACCTGTCACATGGCGTCGTCGACTCGGTCTTCGGCGAGCTCTGGAACCGCCCCGGGCTGTCTCGACGGGACCGGCGGTGGATCACCCTCGCCTGCGTGGGTGCTGCCGCGGTCGACATCCCGATCGAACAGCACGTGTACGCCGCGTTGGCGAGCGGCGACATCTCCCGCGAGGAGATGCAGGAGTTCGTCCTGCACTTCGCGTACTACGCCGGTTGGCCCCGAGCGTCTGCCCTCGAGCGGGCGTACATCCAGTCGATCGGACGCATCGACGCCGAGGCCCAGGCCCTGAGCGGTCCCGCCACACGCGGGTCCCGCAGGCGGCGGAGGAGGGTCGCTCTGCCACTCTGCCATGGCGACGAGCGGACCGGTGAGCGGGACTCCGGCCATCGAGCAGACCGGCTCGGCAAGTGGACGCCACTGAAGCCCTGTTCGCCACCCCATGGGCGACGGAGCCTTCGATCGCCTCGAACGCCGGTGCCCCTAACCCCAAATGGATGGACGTTTACCGGTGGTGGAGCAAGGCCCGCAGCTGCTGCCTGGAGGGGCGTCGCGAGCACGCGCGGAAGTTGAACAGTGGGGAAGGCCGAAAACTCAGCGTTGTCTCCCGGTACGGCTGATGCATTCGGCGAACCAACCGGACCGAACCTCAAAAGCAACCCGAGTGGTGCACTTCGGAGCGTACGATGACCGCGGATTGTCGCTGGGAGGCGCTGTGGATCAGGCGATTGTTCAAACGGCTCAGGCGTTCATCTCCGAAAAGACCCCTAACGCGACCTGTCCGATGTGCGCCGGCACCCGTTGGCACCCGATGCCCAACCTCGTCGGCTTCATGGCGGTGGCGATTAAAGATGCCCACGACGCGGCCGAGGCCAAGGAGATTCTGGATGAGTTCGGCGACGACATCTCCAACCTGGAAATACTCCGCTGTGAGGCTGTGGGGTTCCGCTGTGCACATTGCAGGTATCTGCGGCTTCATGGGTGAAACGAGCGGGGTCGTGGATCGGGGCATGGCGGACATCCCCCTTATCGCCGGGATAGAGGGACACTTCGGCGTGACGTCCATGTGGCGGCACCCCTCGACCCCCTCGGTGGACTGCTCGGACGACATCCCGGCCAAGTCCGCTCTATCGACCACCGCTTCACCGAGCTCACCGATCCAGGCCATTCAGTAGCCCTGCGTCCACAGCCGGCGAATCCTGAGGGCCACCGCAATAGGCTCTCGGTATGGACGACGGCTCACGGGAGACGGAGATGATGGTCGTTTTGAGGTGGCAGCCGAACCAGGAAAGCGACGATCCTCGCTTGATAATGCAACTTGAGGACGGAGAGGGGCGGGAGTGGGTTCCCGGAGCGAACGCCGCGCCCATCACCGGATTTTTACCCGCCGGATGGCCGAGGGGCAGCGCCCTCACCTTCAAGCGGACCATCGAGGAACGCTGAGCCCCAAACCAACTGGACCGACGGATGGCCCGAGCAGATAGCCGACGACTTCGTCCAACATGGATTCGGCTGGTGGTTGACAATCCACATCATTGGCACTGGTTGTGAATGCCGGCTATGCCCCCATCTTCGAACACTGGAGCTGGGTGCCCCGAGCGCTGCCGGAACTGGCATCGCGCATGCAGACGGCGTATCTGCTGTTTGGACCGCTGATGGATCAAGTGGGGACGGCGGAATGCACAAACTCCGACCAGATGCTGACCCATTCATTCCAAACGGGCGGCGGATAGTCATGGCCCATTCCCTCGATCTCGAAATAACGGGCCCCTCGAATGATTGCGGCAGTGCGACGTCCCCCACTGGCGTCGATCAAGGTGTCGCGGCCGCCGTGGATCACGAGGACGGGGAGATCGATCGTTGCCAGCTGATTGGCCCGTGAGCCATCGTGCATGACCGCCCTCATTTGTCGGCCGATCCCTGCCGGACAGAAACATCGGTCATAGGCGGCGGCGGCGCGGTCACGTATCGCGTTGTCGTCCAGCCATTCGGGCTTCGACCCGTACACGTGCAGGGCGGCAACTTGATTGTCGATATAAACCGATCGAGACGAGGCTGGTGGCGCCATCAAGAAGGCGAGAGCAGCCTCGGAGCTGTCGCCGTAGCCGGGCTCACCGGTGCGAGACATGACCGACGTCATAGAAAGCAAGCGGTCGCCGTGGTCGATAGCGAGCCGTTGGACGATCATTCCTCCCATCGAGCAGCCCATGACGTGCGCCTTGTCCACGCCCACCGCATCGAGGACCGCAACGGCGTCATCGGCCATATCAGCCAGCGAGTAGTCGATACCGTCGAGCTTGGTGGACCGCCCGACGTCCCGGTTGTCGAATCTGACAACCTGGAAGCCTTCGTCGCAGAAAAGCTGACACCATGGCACGGCATAATTGATGCACTGTGATCCAAGGCCATTGATCAGGAGAAGGGTCGGGTCATTTGGGTCGCCGAAAGACTCGTAGTGAAGATCGACTTCACCGTTGCGTGCCGTGCTCACACGCACCCCTTCCCGCGATCGTGTCGGTGGCTGCCGATATCGGAGTGTAGATCGACATCCGGCCGAAAGCCCTGAACATTGCGAGTTCCCCCGATCCGGGTCGGGTGGGCTCATCTGTACCACGGTGCAACCCCGGGAATCAGTGTTCCAATCCGGCTTCACTTGCAGATTGGATCACATCGGCCAAGGCTCTCAGTGTGGACGATGCGCAGATGCCACCCGATTCTGAGGTTCTCGCAACGCAGCATCTCGACGTCTACGCGACCAAGAACGGTCAGTGGAACCCCGAACACGGAGATATTGAGATCCCTGCTGGCTGGGAGTTCTTGCCCTCGGGCGATGCCTTCTTGACCCGGACCGTCAAGGCCGGGGACGCCTACTGGTTGTCGTGGCAACCGCGAAGCCGGCATCGACAGCACCGTCGGCTCCTCGGACTTTGGGCGCCGAGCCTGGTCATTGCGGAAGCTCGGGCACGCGCCGAAGAGACAGCGGCGCGCCGGTCGGCCAAGCGTGTCCTCGGAGCTCAGTACAGCCAGCGCCAAGAAGATCGCTACCGAGACGAGTTGGAAGACGCCATCGCGCGCTTCCTCGCCTTCGCCCCGGCACACCAAGCACTCGAACAGCGGATCGCCAAGGAGACCGCAGCCCGTGCAGCCGTCGTGGGCAGCGGCCGAGTCGGTCGGACCCGCAAGCTCAGTCTCGACGATCGGGCTGCTCTCAGCGTCCGGGCCTATATCAGGCACCGCTTCACGAGTTACCACGACGATCTCGATGCACTTTCGCCAGAGCACTGGGACGAGGAGTATCTGTACCGAGAGATCAAAGGGGCAGCGCACGACGCGGTCTATCGCTTCCTTTTCGAGCATCGCCGCAGCTGAGGCGTCACAACCGACGAGGGCGGAGGGGTCGTTGACCCGCACCCCCGGCCGCCGGCCTATGCCGCTTGGCGGACGAGTTCCTCGAGTTGATTGAAGGCGGTCTGGACGCCACCCTCCATCCCCGACGCGATCGCTGCGTCGCGGTGCTCCCTACTCGGGTAGTGGGCCAGGACCCTCATCGTGGTCACTCCGTTGGATTCGTCGAAGGTGGTGGTGCTCACTGCCTCGGCATCTGGCACCAGTTCGAACACTTCGGTCTTGACCAGACAGTGCGGGCGATCGATCACGCGGTACTCGCCACTGAAGGCCACCTCGAAGCCGCCGTTGGCAGTCATGACCCACCGCCAGCGCCCTCCGATCCGCAGGTCGATCTGGGCGTCGGTCACTTCCCCGCGATCTCCGGCCCACCAACGCTTCACGATGTCGGGCGTCGTCCAAGCGTCGAACACGAGTTCTGCCGGAGCGTCGAAGACCCGGGTGATCAGGATCTCGTTGTCGGAAGGCAACGTGACCACGGCCGAGCCGTGCCGGTTACCGATCGTATTTGTCATACCTTCTCCTTTGTCTGAAGCTCAACGAGCACCTCGTCGAGCTGGTCGAGTCGAGTGTTCCAGGTGGACTCGAAGCTCCGGATCCACTCGTAGACGGGTTGCAACGTCGCCCCGTTGACCCGGTACCAGCGATGCCGACCTTCGGCTCGGACCGAGACCAGCCCAACTGTCCGGAGCACCGCGAGATGCTTGGAGACTTGGGGCTGGCTCAGCTGCAGCCGATCGACAAGGTCGCTGACGGTTGCCTCCCCCACACCCAGAGCGTCAAGGAGTTCCCGACGGCTGCCTTCAGCGACAGCGTTGAACGCGTCGGTGGTCGTCGGAGTTCGGGCCACAACGGCATCATATGCTCATATCGGTATATGTCAACCCTGGCCGCCGACGGGACAAGCGGTGCACCTTGACGTGGAGCCTGATTCACCTGAAGGACCCGAAATAGACCCAGAGTCTCGGTTTGGGCTCGCCGTCCTGGGAAGCCGCCAAAACTTCGTTGTCGGAACGTTGTGCCAGCTCAGTCCGTGACCCTCGTTCGAGTTGGCGACGATGCCTGCGGTCGTTGAGCAGGGGCGGGAGCCAGAGCCAAATCGCGGCGGGTCTCACCAGCTTGGCGTCCGTTCTCGTCGTGGCGGACACGACATTTCCACTGCCAGGCATCGGAACTCGTTGGCCGGGACCGGTCGAGCGTTGATCATGCGTTGATTTTGCACAACCCGGGCTCAACCGCTCGGGGAACTGGTCGATTTCATCTCAGATGACCAGAACCCGACTCCGCCTGCGTGTACGGATGGTCCCGACCAATAACGAAGCGGTCATCCGGAGCGTTGCGATCATCGCTCTCGTGTGGGGCGCGGCCTACCTCGGCTGGCGGGCCGTCGACACGTGGGAGAGGACGGAGCCGGCGCTGTTCCTCCTCCTGTACGCCTGTGAGCTCTTCGGGTGGGCGATGCTCGTCTCGTTCTGCTTCTTGGCTTGGCGGATACCGGTTTCGAAGCGACCTCCGATTGACCGGTCGCACAGCGTGGAGGTACTGGTCTGTACCTACGACGAGGGACTGGACGTCCTCGAGGCCACGCTCCTTGGCTGTGCCGGGATCAGCTACCCGCATGTGACCTGGGTGCTCGACGACGGCCGCAGGGAGTCCGTTCGGGCTCTGGCGGAGCGGACGGGCGCACGTTACCTCACCCGCGCCGACAACCGTTACGCCAAGGCGGGGAACATCAACCACGCCCTGGAACTGGTCGATGCCGAGTTGCTCCTGATCCTCGATGCCGACCATGTCCCACAGCCCGACATACTCGACGCCACAGTGGGCTACTTCGACGACCCCACCATGGCCGTGGTGCAGACCCCTCACGACTTCGGCAATCACGACTCGTTCCAGCATTTCGAGACCGGACGCCACGACCAGAGCATGTTCTTCGAGGTGATCTTGCCCGGCAAGGATCGCCACAACAGTGTGTTCTGGTGTGGGTCCGCAGCGGTGATCCGGCGGGCAGCCCTTGTCGAAGTCGGGGGGGTCGCGACCGAGACCATCGCAGAGGACTTCCACACCACCATCAAGCTGCACAGCCGCGGCTGGAAGTCCCGCTACCACGGGGAGACGTTGGTCCAGGGTCTCGCTCCGCACGACCTGTCGTCGTACCTGCTCCAACGGGATCGCTGGGCACGCGGGAATCTCGCGGTGTTTCGGACCACCGAGAATCCCCTGCGCGCGCGCGAATCTGTCGCTCGCCCAGAGATTCAGCTATTTGTCGTCCCTGCTGGCGTACTTCGTGCCGCTCCAGCGGCTGGGCCTCCTGACGGTGCTTACGGTGATGCTCGTCAGCGGACAGCTACCCATGCACGCCACCCTGTCCGGCTTCCTCGTCTTTTGGCTCCCTTGGATTGCGTTCGACCTTGCGGCCTCGACGCTGCTCTGCCGGGGACGAGCCACCCTGTGGGATGGGACGTACTCGCTGTTGCTCACGCTTGGGATCTTCGCCCGGGCGACCATGGCGGTCATGAGGCCCACGCGGTCGACGTTCAAGGTCACCCCGAAGGACGGAATCGACGACGGGGGGTGGCATGCACTGCGTCAGCTCCGCCTGGTGGTCGCCGTGGGAGTAGTTCTACTGGCAGCCATTGCGCTCCGTGCGCTCGCGGCGCTCGGTGTCGTCCCTTTGCCGAATCTGGGTCCGGCGCCCTTCGCAATCGCGATGGCGCTGGGGGTCTGGGAGTTGGCTCTGGTGAGCGCAGCGCTGGGCAAGGTCAGCGTACGCCGGCAGTTGCGCCACCACTACCGCACACCGATCGACGTGGCCGCGTTCATCGACGACATCATCGTCCGCGTGGTGGATCTGACACCGGCCGGGGTGGGAATGCTCAGCCCACGGGGGATCGATTTCGGCCAGCAGGTCAACCTCGGGGTCGACCTGCCAACGGTCGACGGTGGCACGCGACCGGTCCGGCTCCAGCTGACCGTGGCGACGTGCCACCTCGACCCCGAGTCGAGGCGAGCGTGGCGGATCGGCGGAACCATTGTCCCTGTGGGTGACAGTGATCGCGAGGCTCTGGTGGAGTATTGCAACATCACCGCGGCCCGGTCCCGCCTCGCCGAGAGCGGGCGCCTGTTGGCCCGTGTCGAGGTTGACCACAGCGCACCAGCCTGGAAGTTTCCCGCCGATAGCGCTGTCCCTGGCGCGTCGACCCCGGCCCGCGCGGTCACTGCATGATCAGCCTTCACGGCAACCCTCGGCGTGGATCGGGCTTTCTGGCCTGAGTCGCCGGCGTGTTTGGGGGCAAGCGGTTCCGGCAAGAACGGTTGATCGACTGCGTGGGCTGGGTCGCAGAGGATGCGCATTGCCTTGCGTCTCTCTGCTTCGCCACCAATCACTGTCCCGCAGCCCGCACGTTTGTGGGACTCGAAGAGCCACGTGGAAGTGCCGGACGGAAGGTGTCTCACTAGCCCGGGGTCTTGCAGCGTGGTTCAGACGGCACGATCTGCGGCAGTATCGGGCCCATGGAGCTCGCGTCGCCTTTCGAACCTCCCGCTCTGATCGCGAGCGGACGGCCATTGGCGAACACGACGCGGGATGCTGAGCGTTGATCGAGGCGTCGGCTCCCGTGCGGATCTGTGACAACGGTGGATGGACCGACACTTGGTTCGGGGGGCCCGGGCGGATCCTGAATATCGGAGTGACGCCTGGGGTAGATGTTTCGATACGTCCGACGGAGGGCCCGGACGCGGTGGTGTTCGACGTCGAGTACTTCGGCGACAGGTACCCCGTCGTCCCGAGGGCGCCACGGGTTGCCCGCCACGCGCTGCTCGAGGCCGCCATCGACGCGTACCCTCCGCCAAGGGGTCTCGCGGTAGAAGTCGTTGTTCGTTCCGGAGTCCCGGCCGGTTGCGGTACCGGTACGTCGGCAGCGGTTGCGGTTGCTTTGCTGGGAGGATTGGCGGCCTTGCGCCGAGAGCAACGCTCGCCGCGCGACATCGCGTATGCAGCGTATCGGCTCGAGGTCGACATTCTCGGTATACAAAGCGGCATCCAGGACCAGTTGAGCGCGGCGTTCGGCGGGATCAACTATCTCGAAATAGAGACCTACCCCGAGGCTCGGGTGCGCCCACTGCCGGCGTGGGAGGAACTCGGCCCGCGGCTCACGCTCGTCTTCCTTGGTCGCGCCCACGACTCCTCGGCAGTGCATCGCCAGGTCATCGAGAATGTGGGCGGTCGTGGGTCAGGGGCGTTCTCGCGGTTGCGAGATGCGGCCGTCGCGGCCCGCGACGCTGTCCTGGCTCGGGATCTCGACGCGTTCGGACAGGCGATGATCGCCAACACCGAGGCACAGGAGTCCCTGCATCCGGGGCTGGTGGGCGTGGACGCAAGGCGGGTGATGGATCTCGCGGCAGCGCACGGCGCGGTCGGGTGGAAGGTCAACGGGGCCGGCGGGGATGGGGGCTCGGTCTCGATCTTGAGCGCCACCCAGGAGATCAAAGCGGCAATTGAGCGTCGCGTCACCGCCTTGGACAGGCGCTACCGGGTGCTCCCGATCCGAATCAGTACGGTCGGGCTCGAGGTCCGGGGAGCCCTCTAGCTAGCGGACGTTGGAGGTCGTCTCGGAGGCGTCCGTCTGGACGATGACGATGGCGGCGGGGGCTTCATCCGGCAGCCAAACCTCCGCCATGACTTTGACGCCGCCGGGAACCTCCGACCGGCTCACTGCACTCGCGGACGATGCGGTGCCGGCCGACGGAGCTCACCCGCCTCACAGGTCCCATGCCGCGCGTCGGTCATGGAAGGTGAAGGCGTCCCGGAGCGACAACTCGTCCTCATCGCCGAAGGGGCGAAATTGCTCCTCGCCACGCGGCCGCACGTATACCGCGTCACCGTGCACCCGGTCGGAACGGAACTTCTCGTGCGCCAAGGTGCGGGTCAGGATCTTGTTGGTCGGAGTACTGGGAAGCGCCTCGCAGACGCGGACGAATCGTGGCTGCCACTTGGGACTGAGATCGGCTTGAGCATCGAGCCATGAAGCGAAAGATGGCGCATCGAACGCCGCGCCGTCTCGGAGCACCAGGGCAACCATGACCTGATCCCCCGAGTCCGGAGCGGGCACACCGTAGGCGGAGACCAACATCACGTCCGGATGGCGTCCGACGATGGCCTCGATCGGCGCCGCAGTGAAGTTCTCACCGTCCACGCGTAGCCAATCGGACGTCCGGCCGGCGAAGAACACCCACCCGTCTTCGTCGACGTAGCCAAGGTCTCCACTCCAGTACCAGCCCTGCCGGGTGGTGTGATGCATGGCCTCCTCGTTGCGGTAGTAGCCCTCGAACGGCCCGACACCGAGTGTGTTCACCAACTCACCGACACAGCGATCCGCGTTGAGGAGACGGCCGTCGCCGTCGAATTCGGCGCATGGTGCCTTGTGTCCCTCCTCGTCGACGACCATGATTCCTTGTCGCAGACGCCCGATGGACCCGCGTGGACGGTTTCCCGTACGGTCCAGCGCGATGGCGCCTTCCGTCGAGCCGAAGACGTCGATGATCCGGACACCAAAACGCGCCGCGGCGGACTCGACGACCTGTGGCGACCCCTCGTTGCCAAAAGCGACCCGGAGGGGGTTGTCGGCGTCGTCCGCACGCGCGGGCGTGGCCAGCAGATACGTGAGCAGCTTGCCGGTGTAGTTGAACCAAGTGGCGCCGTAGTGCCGCACGTCCGGAAGGAACCGTGACGCGCTGAAGCGACGTGCCACAGAAAGCGAGGCGCCGGAGACGAGCGCCGGGGCAAATCCGGACATCAACGAGTTGGTGTGGAAGAGCGGCATCGAGGCGTAGCCGACGTCCTCCGGTCCGAGCTCGAGCATCATCGCCATGCGGTTGCCCGTGGTCAGCAGTCGACGTTGCGTGCAGCGCACCGCCTTGGGCGCGGCCGACGTTCCGGATGTGAAGAGCAGCGCCCAGAGTGCGTCCACGTCCGGGTCGGCCGGAGCGGGCAGCTCCTGAGGTCCCGCGCCGTGATCGGCCCAGGCTGCCTGTAGCGCCTGCTCCAGCGGCTCGCCGGCGGCCAGCGGCTCGTCTGGGTCGGCGAAGCGGTCCGAGACGAGGATCCCAGCCGGGAGCGCCAATCCCTCGGTTCCCGTTCGCAGCTGCTCCTCGTGACGGGGCTCGGTGATGACCATTTGGACGTCGGTGTGCGAGACGTCATACCCGAGATGCTCGCCCCGACGCGTGTAGTTCAACCCAACCACGGCCGCGCCGGCCAGGCCGGCGCCGCAGAGCGCAAAGACGTAGTCGGGCGTGTTGTCCATCAGAAGACCCACGTGGGGGGGACGGCCGGGGTCGAACCTGGCGCGGTACAGCGCGGCAAAGCGCTCCGATTCGGTGAGGAGCTCGCGGTGTGTCCACATCCGGTCGCCGAACCGGAGGGCAGGACGGTCGGCATGCTGGGCATCCGTGCCGTTGTGACGCAGGAGCGCCGCCGCGTTCGAAGCGGGGAGCGGCACTTCGGCCAGCGGCGGAGCCAGGCCAGCGAGTGACGCGCGGGGTACCACCTGAGCCCCGGCCTCGGCGTCCCCCCTCACGGTCCTATCTCGCCCCCTCCGGGCCACCGATGACCATGACGGACCACTCACTGTTGACGCTCTCCCCACGATTGGCACCGGAACGCGACCTCTCGCGCCTCACTACGGTCCCCGGCGGAGCCGAAGTATAGAGGCTGGTGCCGCTCGTCCACTGGTGACGAGGCCGTCGCGCGCTTCCGACTGGCTCTAGCATGACGGATGACCGTGCCGTTGCCCGGGTGCGGAGCCATGGTGCATTGAAGGAGATCGACGACATGGATCTCAAATGCGTTCTGATCGGTGAGGACAACGCCGTTCCGAGAGAGCGTTACACCAGCCCCGAGTTTGCCGCACTGGAATTCGAACGCCTCTGGTCGCGGGTCTGGCAAGTCGCCTGCCGCGAGGAGGAGATAGCCGATGTCGGGGACTTCTGCGAATACCTCATCGGCGACCAGTCGATCCTGGTCGTTCGGTCAGACCGGGAGACCGTCCGCGCCTTCCATAACACCTGTCTGCACCGCGGGACTCGTCTCGCCGACGGGAACGGCCGATTCCCCGAGGGGTGCATCCGGTGTCGCTACCATGCCTGGCGCTACGACCTCGACGGAAAACTCGTTGAGGTCGTCGACCAACACGAGTTCGATCCAATACCGCCCGACGCCGGATTGCGCGCGGTGCGGGTCGAGCGGTGGGGCGGCTTCGTCTGGGTCTGTCTCGATCGCGCCGCACCGCCCCTGGCTGAGTACCTCGACCCGCTGACGACCCTGCTCGCTCCCTACCACCTGGACCGTCTTCGACTTCGCACCTACCTGTCGACGGTGCTCCCGGCGAACTGGAAGGTCGCGGTCGACGCGTTCAACGAGGGATACCACGTTCAGGGGACGCATCCACAGATCCTGCCGTGGACCGATGACGTCAGCCTCGAATACGAATCGCTGGGTCTCCACGCCCACTACGGCCGGTTGCCGAACGCGCGGCGCCAACTCCAGCCGAGTCCGCGCCTGGGGCTTTCCAAGGGCGAGTACGACGAAGGTGAGATCCTCGAAAATTTCATCCGAGGTCTCGGCGGCCTCTTCTACCGGGACGAGCGGGCCCTGGTCGACGAGATCCGCGCCAGCCCCCGCGAGGGCGAGACAATGCTGAGCCGCTATCAGGCGGGACGGCGCAACCTGCTCGAGGCGCGTAGGCGTACGCGTGGAGGAGTTCGGTGACGATCAGCTGACCAGTGCAGACGACGTGTTCTTCTTTCCCAACATGGTCGGCCCGATCTATCCGGGGATCGCCATCCTCTTTCGGGTGCGACCCAACGGAACGGATCCCGACAGCTGCATCAAAGACACGTGGTTCCTGCAGTGGCCTCAGAGCGGTGAACCGCTCAAGAAGACCGAGCGCCGGTTCTTCCCGGACTGGACGGAGCGCGACTGGGGCGAGATCACCAATCAGGACTACGCCAACATGGAGCACGTGCAAGTTGGGATGAAGTCCCGCGGCGGGCCCGCCATCAGGCTCAACCGTCGCCAGGAGGCCAACGTCCTGCACATGCACCGCGTGATCGACCACTACCTGACAAAGACCTGATTCTCCTTCACCAACTCCCCCGCGGCGTACCGTTGCGGGGGATGGTGGCCCGGCCGGCGGCACCTCTCCTGGACACCAGGAACCTCAGAGCGTGCGGTACAGCCCCCCATCGACGGGCACCTGCGCGCCGTTGACGTAGCTGGCGGCGTCGCTGGCCAGAAAGACGCAGGCTCCCACCAGATCCTCGGGTGTCCCCATCCGCCGCATCGGATTCATCTCGGCGATGCGTGCCTTGGTCTCCGGCGGCCAGTTCCGGGTGAGGTCCGTCTCACTGGCGCTTGGCAGCACCAAGTTGGCGCGGACCTTGGGCGGCCACGCACCGGCGAGCCCGAGTGTCAGCGCGTTGAGGGCCGCCTTGGCCATCGCATAGGGCAGATCAGTGGCGGTTGGGCGCCACGCCCCGACGGACGAAACGTTGATGATCGACCCGCCGTCTCCCTGTGCCATGCGTTCCCCGATGAGAACGCTCAAACGGAACGGCCCCCTGGCGTTTGTGGCATGGACCTTGTCATACAGATCCTCGGTGACCGAAGTCAGGCTCTCGTAGGCCGGAGACATCCCCGCGTTGTTCACGAGCACGTCGCAGCGTCCCAATTCTCGGTACACGCTTTCGACGAGCCGGTCGCAGTCCTGCCAGCGGCCGACATGGCACTCGAAGGGCACCGCTCGTCGGCCGGTGGCCGACTCGATCTCCCTGGCCGCCACATCGCAATTGTTCAACTTTCGGCTGGCAATCACGACGTCCGCTCCCGCCGAGGCAAGGCCCTCGGACACGGCCCGTCCGATGCCACGGCTGCCGCCTGTCACGAGGGCGACCTTGCCGCGGAAGTCGAACAGCTCCTCGGTCGTCTTCATCGCGCCCCTTTCCCCGGCGGGTCTGACCGGTTCTCCGTCACGGGAGACCTTACGGGTGCTCGAACCCGGAGCAGTATTCGAACCCGGACACGGTGAAGACTCGATCGGACATCTCGGCGGCCGGTCAGGTGCCGGTGCTCACTCCTGCACCCGCTCCAGGTCGAGGACCTCGAGGGTCTCGGGGTCCCCGAGCATCTCGATCCCGACCACTCGGCCGTGGCGCACGCTGAAGGCGAACACCACCCGGGGCCGGCCGCCGACCGACCACACCGCTCCGGCCAGGCCGTCGATCAGGGTGAGCCGGGCGACTTGGGCCCGCCCGGCGAACGTCTGGGCCACCCCGTCGGCTCCCCGTACCTCGGCCGGGACCCCGAAGCGACTCGAACGCCCGAGGTCGACCACGGTCGGGTCAGCACGCAGCACAACGTGCGGATCGAGCAGCCGCAGAAGCCCGCCGAAGTCGCCCTCGCGCGAGGCGGCGAGGAACGCGGCGACCACCTCGCGCTGGGTGGCGGCGGGCGCATCCGGAACGGCCGGGTCCGACTGCACGCGCCGCCGGGCCCGGCTGGCCAGCTGCCGGGCGGCGACCGGCGACCGCCCCACGATCGGGGCGATCTCCTCGAACGGGACGGCGAACATGTCGTGCAGTACGAAGGCCAGCCGCTCGGCCGGCGGCAGCGTGTCCAGCACCACCAGGAGCGCCAGGCCGACCGAGTCGGCGAGCAGCGCCTCGTCCTCGGGGGAGATCGAGGCCACCGGTTCGGGGGCTGCGTCGGGCGGGACCTCACGCTTCGTGGCCCGGGCGCGCAACATGTCCAGACAGACCCGGGCGACCACCGTGGTCAGCCAGCCCCCGAGGTTCTCCACGGCGTCGCTGTCGGCGCGGCTGAGCCGCAGCCAGGCCTCCTGGACGGCGTCGTCGGCGTCGTGGCCGGATCCCAGCATCCGGAGCGCAACCGCCCGGAGGTGCTCGCGATGAGCCTCGAAGCGCTGGGCGAGAAGGTCACGTTCGCTCACGGTCACATCCTTTGGTTCGCAGCCGTCATCCTCCTGACGAGACATGCCGGGTCGATGTGACCCATGACATTAGGAGTGACCATGACCAGCTCTTCCACCGAGGGAATCAAGACCGTGCTGCACCCGGTGTCCGACATGGCGGCGGCCAAGCCGGTGTACGCCGCGCTGCTCGGCGTATCGCCCCAGACCGACGAGTCCTACTACGTCGGCTTCGAGGCGGCGGGTCAGCAGATCGGGCTGGTGCCGCGAGGGGGGCCGCAGGGCATGACCTCACCGGTGGCCTACTGGCACGTGCCGGACATCGAGGCGAAGCTGGCCGAGGTGACTGCCGCTGGCGCCACCGTGAAGGAGCCCGCCCATGACGTGGGTGGCGGCCGCCTGGTGGCCGCCGTCATCGACCCTGACGGCAATGTCCTCGGCCTGCTCCAGGACGGGTGAGGCCCCCCCTTTCGACCCAGACGACGGGACGAAGCGCCGGCTGACCGTGTTCATCGCACCTCGCCGTCGACGTCGGCACCTGACCCAGCTAGGAGTGCAGCGCCAGGGAGCTACACCGACTGCGCGCCGACGCCATCTCCCGACTGCAGCGAGCGCAACGCCTCGCGATACGACGACGTGATCCCGACCTGTCGGTACGGCAAGTCGTGTTGGGCGCAGAACTCCCGGACAAAGGGTTGGGCGTGCGCGAGGTTGAGCCGTGGCATTGCTGGGAACAGATGATGCTCAATCTGGTAGTTGAGTCCGCCGAAGGCCATCGTGACGAAGCGGCCGCCGACAATGTTCCGCGCCGTGACCACCTGTCGGTAGGCAAAGGGCAGGTTCCTCCCCTCGGCGATGATTGGCATTCCCTTGTGGTTCGGCGCAAACGTGAAGCCCAGATAGAGGCCGAACAGGCACTGCTGAATGGCGATGAATGCACAGGCCTTCGCCGGCGGGAGCACCCAGAACACCAAGGACAGGTAGGCAATCGCGTTGCCGACCAGGAGGAGCAGCTCAACGGCTGCCAGCCGACCTCGGCGGCGGAGAACGGACTGCACACTGGTCACGTGCAGCCCCAACCCCTGGAGGAGGAGTACGAGCGCGAACAGCGGTCCCTGCAGACGGTCCCGCATGCGCATCCTTGCTGGTCCGGAAGCACTCGACGGGGTGACGCCGAACGAGACCAGACCTGCCCCGATGTCGGGATCCCGCCCCACCTCGTTGGGGCGCGCGTGATGGGCGTTGTGCTTGGGCACCCACCAGCCGAAGCTCAGTCCCGTCAACGCGTTGGCGACCGTCAGCCCGATGAGCCGGTTGACCCGGGCCGAGCGCGCGATCTCCTGGTGGCCTGCGTCATGCCCGAGGAAGACGACCTGGGTGAACAGGAAGGCGAGAAGGACGGCCACGGCCGTGCTGAGCCACGTGTTGCCCACGATCACGAAGGTCGCCCACCCGGCCGCGAAAGCGGCAATGGTCAGGCCGATCTTCAACCCGTAACGGTAGGGGCGATGGTCGAGCAGACCGGCTCGCCGCACCTGGTCCCTGAGACGGGAATACGCGCCAGGGAGCTCGTCGGTCGAGGCGGCGGCCTGCGGGTCACCTGGTGAGTCGAGGGTTGCGACGCCCAGCTGCCGAGACTCGAAGAAGACGGCCTCTGCACTGCTCATGAAGTGGGCATGGTTGCCCGATACCCGTCGCCGGCGGCGGGGGCACTGCGCACCGCTGACCCGGTGTCCGTGCCGGTCGTCCTCATGGACCCTCAATTCCGCTGCGGGGAGAGCTCAGCGTAGCACCAGACCGAACGAACGCTTGGTTAACCGCCGCCATACCGCCTGGACCAGGTCGGATGCGTCCGAGAAGACGGCTCCGTCAGGGAGCCGACGGAGCGCTTGCCGCGGTGACGGGACGAGAGGTCGTCTCGGTCGACGGGGCCGCGAGGTGTGCGGAGACCACGTACGACACGACCACCGCCACGATGATGAGCGGCATGAGGGCAATTCCGTCCGCGGCCAGGAGGAGGACGGCCAAGAGCACCGAGACCAACGGCAGGCCGAGCATGGCCACCGTCATCGCCCCGATGCCCATGCCGACGCCGGCGATCATGGGAAGGCCGGGGAGATGGGAGAGGGCGATCCCGAACGCGCCCCCGATGAATATGCCGGGGAAGACGGGTCCGCCGCGGAAGCCGCTCAGCGAGACGCTGTACGCGGCGCCCTTGCAGAGCACGAGCGCCACCAGCGCACCCGCCGACCATGTCGCCGCATGCTGCACGAGCGTCGGGAGTGCGCTCTGGCCGGAGAAGAGCACGTAGGAGCTCGGCTTGCCGGTGATCTCGAAGAAGACGATGGCCAGGACTGCCACCACCAGACCCAGCGCCGGGGTGAGCAGGACCTTGCGGCGCTCGACAACGGGCTGCAGGGCGAGAGCGCCGCGCTTGATCGCTGCACCCAGGAGAGCGGCGACCACTCCGATGCCGATGGCCCACAGGAACTCGGCCCCGGTCGGCGAGCCGAAATGCGG
The DNA here is from genome assembly GCA_963726005.1 of uncultured Acidimicrobiaceae bacterium. Classification (GTDB taxonomy): domain Bacteria; phylum Actinomycetota; class Acidimicrobiia; order Acidimicrobiales; family RAAP-2; genus Bog-473. Next base: position 919,344 of record CAVSAT010000004.1, on the reverse strand, counting down.
GATCGGGCCGATGTTCAACGAGAAGGTGCCGTACCCCGACCAGGCGTCGAGTCCCACGAAGATGAGCGACCCGACGCCTGCCGCGAGCAGTCCGGGCACCAGGACCACGCCCAGGAGCGGCCCACCGAGTCCTGCGGCCTCCATGAGCAAGAAGGCGCCGACGATCGGCGAGCCGAGCAGCGTGGCAATGGCCGCGAAGCTGCCCGCCGCCCCGATGACCATGACGGCCATCTCCGGGGCATCCTTCCTGGCGAAATGCACGGCGAGGACACCCAGCCCGCTGCCGATGGCGATCAACGGAGCCTCGGGACCGAGGACGGCCCCGAGGCAGAGCGTCGCGAGTGAGGCAACGAAGACGCCGAGGAGATCGATGGGATCTGTCGCACCTGACGTCTTGAAACCCTCGGCCGGCTTGTGACCGCCGGTTCCGTGCAGGTAGCTGAGCGACAGTCCCACGATGAGGCCGGCCAGAACGAGCGGCACGATCGGCCACCATGCCGGAACTGAGGTCATCCAGTCCTTCGGCAGGGTCTGGAACACGAACTTCTGGGCTTCCGAGACGAACTTGAGATAGAAGTAGGCGACGGCCGAGATCGGCGCCCCGATGACGGCTGCGAATACCAGCAACGTCAGATAGCTCCGACTGCGGAGCAACGCCATTGGATCACTGGTTGCCGCCGCCGGTGGGCCCGAAGTCCCGGGTTCCGTCACGAGGGCGGCACCTCAGCGGAAACCCATGAAGGAGTCGTCAGTTGCCAGGGGTGTGATGCGCCACCAGCTCGATCCAGGTGACGCTCGACGGAGGCCCGGTGATACCGCCCTTTGCCAGCGCCTCCCCCAGGCGCTCCTCCATGAACGTGGCCTGGTGCTCGGGTGTGTCCCAGATTTCGGTCACCACGAGATGACCGTTTTCGTTGAGGCCCGCGGCATGGACTTGGAGCCCCGGAGGCCAGTCGCCCTCCCCCGTCGACGTATCGATGCCCAGTGCCGCGTTCACGGCGTCGTATTCCTTCGTCGTGATGCCCTCGAACTCCAAGATCACCTGTGCCGGCATGTCGGTTCCACCTCATCTTTCGTGGATCTCTGAGCGCCCATTATGTCGAGCCGGATGCTCCTGCGCCTTGGTTACCGGACTCGGCGCGCACACCCTCTCGGTACGGCGCGAGATCGATGCCCGGATACCGGGATCCGACGCCCTCGAGCGTGTCCTCGGTCCAGTAGGGATCACCGGGACGTGGGAAACCGAACAGGTCACGTTGGCGCACGGTGCACTGGGGCACGAACTTGGCCCAGCGGTCGGGCGATTGCTTGGGCCAAGCCATCTTCCCGCCCCAGGTCGTCCCCCGAACTTGGAAGTCGACGAGGACGGAGAAGCGTGATCTGCCCGCGCCGGTGATCTCCGAGCCGCGGTGCAAGATGTCGGTCCGGTAGACCAGGAGGCTCCCCGCCGGGCCCGTGCAGGGCACCTCGGACTCGGCCAGCGATCCGAACGGGAGGTACAGCGGCGTGAAGGGGACGTCCTTGCCCTCGTCGTAGGGCACGATCCGCGTCGGGCCGTCCTGCTCGGTGACGTCCGACAGGTAGATGAACGTCGTGAGCTGCTGATATCGGGACTCTGGACGTGGCACGACCAGGCTGTGGCTGCCGAAGTCACGGTGCAGCGGCTGGTCGTAGTCGACGGCGCCGGCGTACTTGGCCCACAGCTCCACCTTGTAGAGATGCAGCTCCGTCGTCTGGAGGTAGCGCTCGGCCATGTCCACCAGATCTGGGTGGACGGCGAGGCGGTTGAGATCCCAGGAACGGTACGGGAACTCCTCGACGCCGGCGAACTGGCTCGCTCCGTAACGTGCGAACCCGTCGGGGTCCGAGAAGTAGTCGTGCGGCTTCGGGAAGTGCAGCCAGAGCGCCTCCTGGGCCGCGGCCAGCTCGTCGGGACCGAGGAAGCCTTCCATCAGCGAGAAGCCACGCTCGCGCACCTCGGCGAGGGTGGCGTCGCTTACCCGCATCGCCAGGAACCTTAGGCGAGGTCGTTTCCCGGTGAACCGCCCGTCCGCGCCTACGCTCGCCTCGTGCGCGCGGTCGTGTTCGATATGGCGGACCCGGCATTCCCCGCCTCGCTGGCGGATCTCCCGGAGCCGGAGCTCCCGAACGGGTCCTGGGCTCGGGTCGCGGTCTCGACGGGAGGGATCTGCGGCAGCGACCTCCACCTCTTCGCGCACAACACCGGGCCGTCGCCCACATTGGCCTCCATCGGCACGTTTCCCTTCGTCCTCGGACACGAGACCGCAGGCCGCGTGGTCGAGGTCGGTGCGGATTGCACCATCAGCGTGGGGACGAGGGTGGTGCTCGACCCGTGCATCCCGTGCCTGCCACGAGGAATCGACCCGCCGTGCGCCAACTGCGCCCGTGGGTGGACTTCGTCGTGCCTGAACCTCGACAGCCGCATCGTCAGTTCGGGACGTTCACTGGGCTTCACCCAGGATCTCGGCGGTGGCTGGGCCGAATCCGTGCTGGCCCACGAGTCGATGATCCACCCGCTCCCCGACGCGATCGAGGACCGCGGCGCCAGCCTCTACGAACCGGTCTCCATCGCCTGCCACGGCCTCTTGCGTGCGATGCCGGCCGACGGCGAGCCCGTCCTCATCATCGGGGCCGGCATCATCGGACTGGCCACGCTCGCCGCGCTGCGCGGGCTGTTCCCGGGGTCGGCGGTGACGGTGTTGGCCCGTCACGCGCACCAGGGCGCCGCCGCCGCAGCATGTGGCGCCGATCACGTCGTGTTGAGCGATCCCGACAACGGCCACTGGGAGGAGCTGGCGTCACTCTCCGGGTCGCGGGTGGTCGGTCGCAAGCGGCACCAGATGCTCATGGGTGGGTTCCCCTACGTCGTGGAGGCCGTGGGGTCACCCCAATCGGTGACCGAGTCGCTGCGGGCGGTGGGCCACCGGGGCACCGTGTTGCTGCTCGGTGCAGCCGGCATCAGCGAGGTCGACCTGACGCCGGTCTGGTACAAGGAGGCCGCGCTGGTCGGCTCCATCGACCACACCGTCGACGCATCGTCATCTCCGGGATTGGCCGGCGGGCCGGGCCGCCATTCCGTCGACCGCGCACTCGACGTGCTGTCCGCCGGCCTGTTGCCCGACTCCGTCGTCGTGACGCACGAGTTCGCCCTCGATGACTACCGGGAGGCCATCGAGACGGCCATCGACCGGAACACCTCCCACGCCATCAAGGTGGTGTTCCGACCCGCGGTCTAGGACACCGGGAGCCGGCTCGCCACCGATCTCGCGGGCCGTTGCCCATCGCTCCTCACATCGAAAGCGCGTCCGCAGTGGTCCGGACCCGGGACGGTCGCCCTCGGTACGATGCCGACGTGAATGCCCACGAGGGCGGCGGCGCGGCGATCGCCCCCGGCCCAGGTGCCGCAGAGCGACGGCCCGTCCGCTCACCTGGTCCCTGCTGGTCCTCCTCACCTCGCTGCCGGTCAGCGCGCCGACCCTCACCCTCGACCCGCCGGCCGGCGCCAGCTCCCGCGCGGTGACCTCGGCCACTTCGCCGGGGCCCCGCCCGGGGTATCGCTGCAGCTTCAACGTCAACACGGACGCCTTCACCGGCGCCGACGGAACCGCGTCGGCCATCGGGTGGCTCGCTGACCACAACAGCGTCGTCACCTGCCTCGGCGGGACCTTCCTGGTGCAGGACGGCCCCGGGGATCTGTTCCAGAACGACGGCTTCGGCATCTATCAGGGGCAGCGCACGACCTGGGTGGACGCCGGCGGCTACCTGCCCGCCCAGGTGACGTCGTTCGACGATCAGGGGGCCTCCGTCTCGATCACCGAATTCGCCGACAGGATCGTCGCGGGTGGGAACCCCTTCGTCGCGGTCTACAGCCGCGTCCACGTCGCCAACCCGACCGGCCACACGGTCACGGCCAACCCCGAGGCGTCGCCCTCACTGATCCCGCTCAACGCGGCGCCTGACGCGGTGCCGCCACACCACGCCGTCAACCACGACTTCGCCGTGCTCTCCGATCGATTCGGCAGTGCGTCCGCCTGGCCCGACGCCCAGACCCTCGCCGCCGCCGGTGGTTTCGACCAGCACTTCGCGCACATGCGTGCCTTTTGGAACGCACAGCTCACCGCCATCGCCCAGATCAGTGTGCCGAACGCGTCACTGGTCAACGCGTACAAGAGCGGCTTCATCTCCACCGAGATCGCGCGGAGCGGTGACGCGCTCGATACCGGCGTCAACGGCTACGAGAGCGAGTTCAGCCATGACGTGATCGGCATCCTCACCAATCTCTTCACCCAGGGCTACTACACGGACGCCCACGCGCTGCTGACCGAGGCCCGCAACGTCGTGGGTTCACAGGGTCAATATGTGGACGGTCTCTGGACCTACGCGGTGCCGTGGGCGGTCTATTTGTTGAAGACGGGCGACCGGGCCTTCGTCGTCCAGAACTTCGCATCGGAGGGCCCCTCCGGAGCCGTGCAGCCGAGCCTCGAGGATACGGCCCACACCATTGCGGCGGACCGCACCGGACCGCTGGGCACCATGGAGGCCACGAACGACATCGATACCCAGGGGTCCTGGACCACCGACGACTACGAGTCCCTCCTCGGGCTGGCCGCCTACGCCTACGTCGCCACCGCCATCGGGAACACGGCCGAGGCGGCCTGGGCGACGGCGGAGTACCGAAGCCTCCTCGCCGCCACGAACTCCGTACTCGGGCAGACGATCAGCCGTGACGGCCTCGATTACCTGCCCTGCTCGCTCCTTCAGCCCAACACGGCCAACCGCTGCAACAACGCGCAGGACGCCAACTGGACTTCGCCGTTCGGCTTCGGAAGCTGGGCCTGGGAGGGCTCCCTGCTCGGCGCCCCGCTCAGCGGGCCAGGGCTGTCGCTGATCGACGCCACCTACTCCTACGGCTTCGGGCGCCTGCGCGGAATACTCCCGCCAGACACCACCGGTGGCTTCCCGACCGACTACTTCTACTCGAGCGGATACAACGCAGCGAACGGTGCGGCCGGCCTCGCCAGCGTGGACCACCGCGACCAGGGGATCCGGGACTACAGGTTCATGCTGGCCAACAGCCAGAGCGGGCCCCTCTCGTGGTGGGAGAGCTCCGGCGCCCCCGACCCCCGCTCGCCCTGGGTGGGCCGGCACCCTTCCGCCGGACAAGGCTCGTCGCCCCACGCGTGGGGCATGGCCGGCGCGAACAAGGTCCTGCTGGACTCCCTGGTGGCGCAGAAGGCGGGGGGAGCCTTGATCGTGGGCCGCGGGGTACCACCGGAGTGGCTACGCGGCGGCGCGCCGATCTCGGTCACCAACTTCCCCACGACCGCCGGACGACGCGCCGGTTTGACGATCACCTCTCACGGAAAGTCGGTGGCCCTGTCACTCTTCGGTGCGACGCCCACGGGACCCGTCCTCTTCCAGCTCCCTTCCTTCATACGCGATATCGCGGCGGCATCATCGGGCATCGTCGATCAGGCAACCGGCACGGTCACCCTGAAGGCGACGGTCCGGCACGCAACGGTCACGTTGCGTGAGGGCCCTTGACCGTCGAGATGCCCCGAGGGCTCCACGCACCGAGGTGCGCAGGGCTCACCTGATCTGGTCCTTTTGGCCCATGCGCCTGGCGTCCTTCCTCCCTAGCCTGGTGAGAGGAACCTGAGCGTCCGGGCGCGCCGCCGCCGCGTCGCTCGAGATCTGAGGGGGGATCGGGATGGAACCTGCGCCTTGGGCCGCGCCCGCCCACGCGGGAAGGGCCGCCGCGCCGCGGCGTCATCAAGGGCGACACGACGGCTCGCGGCCTGACTCAGGCGGTCACGCCCCGGCACCGCAGGTCGAGGTCGTGGTGCCCGTCTACAACGAGGCCGCGAGCCTCGAGGCCGGCGTCACCACGCTGCGACGCTACCTGGACCGGGCCTTTCCGTTCCGCACCCTCGTCACCATCGTCGACAACGGCAGCACCGACGGTACGGCCCTCGTGGCCCAGCGTCTGGCGTCCACGCTGGACGGCGTGCAGGCCATGATCTTGTCCCGCAAGGGGCGCGGCTTCGCGCTTCGCACGGCGTGGTCGGCCAGCGCGGCCGAGGTCGTGGCGTACATGGACGTCGACCTGTCCACATCCCTCTCGGCGCTCCTGCCCCTCGTTGCCTCCGTGCTCTCGGGGCACAGCGATCTCTCCGTCGGCACCCGCCTCGCCCGCGGGTCCCGCGTCGTCCGCGGCCCCAAACGCGAGCTCATCTCCCGTGCCTACAGCCGCATCGTGCGACTCTCGCTACGGAGCAACCTCACCGACTTCCAGTGCGGCTTCAAGGCAATGCGGCGCGAGCGCGCGCTGCAGATCCTGCCGCTCATCGAGGACAACGAGTGGTTCTTCGACACCGAGCTGATCGTCACGGCCGAACGTCTCGGCGTGCGGATCAGTGAGACGCCCGTCGACTGGGTCGACGACCCCAGCTCCTCCGTCGACATCGTCGCAACTGCAGCGGGTGATCTCCGCGGCATCTGGCGCATGGCCCGTCACAGGCGGCTCGAGCGCGGGCGCGCCCACCGATCGGTCACGGCTCCGGACACCGTCGCCGCCACGACGGACCAGCTCCTGTCGTTCGCCGGGGTCGGTGTACTGAGCACGCTGAGTTACCTCCTCCTGTTCGCGGCCGGTTGGTCCACGCTCGGGCCCTGGGCGGCCAACGCGGCCGCACTCGCGTTCTGCACGCTGGTCAACACCACTCTCCACCGCTCCCTCGCCCGACGCTCGCCCACCGGATCGGCGCGCGAGTCGAACCGCCCGCCGTTCGTCGTCGTCGTCGGCGTGCTCTACGCCGTCAGCCTGGCGCTCACGACCGCGGCCATTGCCGCGGTCGGCGCGCTCACCCACCCCACGCTGACGGGCGACGCCATCGCGGCCACCCTGGCCTGCTGCGGCGCAGCACTCATCCGGTTCTCCCTGCTGCGCGGATGGGCCTTTCGCCCGGTCGAGCGGACGACCCACCCTGCGGTCTCGACCTGATGACAGACCTCATGGACGCGCAGGCGGCGGGGTTGCAGCCCGGCCGCGCGCCCGGACCCGGAGGCACGGCCCCCGGAGAGGTCCGCTCGCAACCGATCGCCGCAACTGGGCTCGCGGCACGCTGCCGGCCCCTCCTGCGTCCCGCCGGCTACTTCGTCGCGTCGCGGGTGGTGGTCTTCGCGGTGGGGATCGTGATGGCCGTGATCTATCCGAAACTGCGCCTCGGGCAGGTCTTCGGCTCCGTGTGGGACGGGCGCTGGTATCTCACGATCGCCCAGCACGGCTACCCGCAGCACCTCGTCAACGAGGGAGATGGCAGTCGATGGGCCTTTTTCCCCGCCTTTCCCGGCGCCGTGAGGGGGTTGGCCGAGGTGACGCGGCTGAGCCTGCCCGATGCGGCCGTCGTGGCGGCGTTCGTCTTCGGACTGACCTCGGCGCTCGCCATCTGGCTCGCCGTCCGCGAGGTATTCGGTCCTCGGATCGCCGACCGGGCGGTGCTGCTCTTCGTCTTCTGCCCCACGGCGTACGTGCTGTCCCTCGCCTACACCGAGGGCCTCTTCCTCACGGCAGCAGCGATGTGCCTCTTCGCGCTGTCACGCCGCTACTGGGTCACGGCGGCGCTGTGTGCCTGCGTTGCCGGGCTGACCCGCAACACCGGCATCGTCGTGGTGCTCGTCGTCGTTGTGACGGCGCTCCCTGCGGCCTGGCGGGGCGCGCGATGCGTCCAGCGGTGGCCGCGGCCGTCGCCCCGCTCGGGCTTGTCTCGTTCATGGCCTTCAGCTGGGCGATGGTCGGCACTCCCGTGGCGTTCCTGACCTCAGAGCGATTTTGGCAAGGCCAACATTTCGTCTGGTTTTCGACACCCCTCGAGGGCATCGTGAGCGCCGTACGCCAGGGACCGGGCGGCTCGACCTTTGTCGTCGACGCCATGGCCGGCGGGGCCCTCATCCTCGGCTTCCTCGGGATCTGGCTGCTCGACCGCATGAACGGGCAAACCCGCCCGAGCGCGTCAGGGGCTCCGGGGGTCGTTGCCATCCCCGTGAGCTGGTGGGTCTACACGGTCGGTGTACTGCTCGTCGCCTATAGCGCGTACTTCACCGACAGCATTCCGCGCTACGCCATGGTCGCGTTTCCATTGTTTGTCGCGTTCGCCTGGAATATCCCGACCCGATTGACCGGGGCAGTGGTCGCGGTCATGGCCTTCTTCCAGGGCGCGCTGCTGGTCGCCGTGCTGATGGTCGCCGTGCATCCGGTGCTGGTGCCCATCGTTCCCTGACCGGGAAAGCGACCGACCTTCGCCGCCTCCTCGGGCGTCGTGCGCGTGTCCGCGGCACCTGCCACTCAGGGCGTGGTGCCGTCCCACTCGGAGAGAGGCGCGCAGTGCCAGCGCCAGTTGCGCTGGGGCGACCGACCCGCGAGCTCGATGCGGCCGTTGGCCCACAACAACATCTGCCACGGGTCATCGTCAGGTCCGACCGCGTGCCACGGGAAGAGCCGTACCAGCACGTCCGCGGCAAGGCGGTCCTCCGGGGTGAAAGAAACCCCGAGCCCGCGTGCCGCATCGTCCCCGTGCACAAGCAGCTCGTCGCACGCCATCGCCGCGAACCCTGCGGGGTCCGGCGAACCGAAGGGATGGAAACCGCGCGTCCCGGCGGGAGCCGTGTCGACACCGGCCGCCAGCGCCGCGAGGCGGCGACGAGGCTGGTCAACAGAGCAGAGTTCGAGGCGGCGGGAAGGACCTTCACCTCGAACGCGGCGTTCTCCCGCCCGCTCCACAGGTCGACCGAGTACCAGAGCGGAGTCTCGGCGGCATGAGCCACCACGGTTGCCACGGTGAACTCGAGATCGGGTACCGGCACGTCCCAGTCGGCTCCGAGGGCGGGCTCCAGAATCCGCTCGCACAACTCGGCGGCGGCTCGCACGTCGTCACCCGTCACGGCCGCCACCCTAGTGATGGTTGGTCTGGTCGCCCGGCTCTCGGGCAGGTGCGCAACGACGGGGTCGGTCGCCGACGGGACCGTCGGTGAGAGCCGGTCGGCCATGGAGTAGGGACAGAAGGCACTGGTGCGAAGGCGCGGGGATCGGCAGACTTGGCACATGATCTGCGTCCTCAGCGCCGCGGCACATCCGCTGTGCGAACGAAAAGGCATGAGGTCCTTGTCAGATCGGTTACAGCCTCCTTGCCCTCGACACACGCGGCGGCCGGGAACTCCGGCCATTCGGCCGAGCAAGAGACGTCGAGAAAGGGTGTTTCACTAACCGATGGGACCGAGAGACCGCTCCGACATCCCACACGACGGAGGCGTCGCCGATCACGTGACTCTCTACCTCTGCCGACAGGGCACCCTGTGGGTGGTCGTGATCGAATCCCCTGGTGTCACGGGCGCACTGCGGCTCGACCATGCCGGCAACGACCCTTACGATGCCCGGTTCGAACTGCTCTCGAGGGCACGCCGGGCCTGTCCCGAGGCGACCATTGTCAGCACTGACGGTGCCCTCGAGAGCGCCGACTACGAGTGGCGTCTCGAGGTGCAGGGGTTTGAGGCTCACGAGGGTGAACTTGCAATGGCACTGCGCCACGAGCTCACCTCGACGACCCACCAGCCGACGCACGTTCGACGCCGGCAGCGGCGGCTCGCTGTCGCCCGCGACTGTCACTGGGGACTAACCCCGTTCTCGGGCCGGCCGCTGCGCTTTTGACAACCTCGTCACAACTCTCCCGCGAGTGGTGTCGCCGACGCGCCAACGTCACAATTCTGCGCCGCGTCACGATCTGAACGTCCGTGCGCCCCAGCGGGGGAATCGCTACTGTCCCCCTCTGGTCGCCCATCCCCGGCGATCAGAGAGGTGAGGGGGCTCCGCAATGGCGACTTCTTCCGTTCGCACTCGCGCACTGTCCGGCGTGATCTTGAGCCTTGCACTCGTCATGGGACCGCTGGCCGTCGCGCTCGCCACCACTCCCGCCGCGGCGTCCAAAACAGAGCACGCGAACAAGCCGATGCTCACCCAGTCACCGCGCACCTTCCCTCCGCCGCAGGTGACGTTCACGGTGAACACGGCCAATGACACCCACGACGCGTCGCCCGGGCCGAACCCGGTCTGTGCGGACGCATCGAACCGGTGTTCACTGCGTGCCGCTGTCGAGGAGGCCAACGCCTTCGCCGGCACCGTCTCGATCAACGTGCCCCCAGGTACGTACACCCTGTCGCAGGCGACCGGTTTCGGCACCATCGTGGCCCAGGACCCGTCCGGGGTCCAGATCGCCGGCACGGGACCCGGCGTCTCCATCACCAATTCCGCAGCCGCGACCTCCATGCTGGCCACCGGGCATGCCCCTTCGACCAACCTCGGCGCCTTCCTTGCCTTGCTCAACGTCACGATCACGGGAAGTCACGGTGGGGGCGTGCTGGTCGCTGACCCCAACGACACCGCGACCGCGAGCTCCGTGGTCTTCTCGAACAACTCCATCACCGGGAGCGGCGGGGCCGTGGTGAACCAAGGGCAGTTCTGGGCCACCGCTTCCACGTTCGCTGGCAACAGCTCGACGGACAGAGGGGGCGCCATCTGGGACGACTTCGGCTCGGCGCGGCTCAACGGGGACACCTTCAGCACCAACTCGGCGGTCAGCGAGGGAGGTGCGCTGCAGAACAGCGATGGGCCGGTCGCAGTGGACAACTCCACCTTCACGGGGAACAGCGTGCACAACGCCACGAGTGCTGCCGATGGCGGTGCGGTCTACGCCGGCGAAGAGATGGAGTTGACCGACGACAGTTTCGTAGGCAATTCCGCGGTCGGGACGGGCGGCCACGACGCCTTGGGCGGCGCGGTCTACGACAGTTACGGGCTGAACAGCGTCACCAACTCGCGCTTCACCGGGAATTCGTCCGTGAGCGACCCCGCCTCCGGAGGAGGGCTGGGCGGGGCGTTCTACGACGACTCCTCGCTGACCATCACCGGGTCGACCTTCTCGGGCAACACGGCCGTCAACGGCAGCGGCGGCGGGCTGTACGAGGATGACGAGGGACTGGTCCTGCAAGCCGACTCGATCACCGGCAACTCGGCCACCGGCGGCGATGGTGCGAACAGCGACGAAGGCTTCGGTGGCGGGGCATTCTGTGGAGACATCTGCAACATCAACGACACGACGGTCAATTCCAACTCTGCGTCGCAGGGCGGCGGCGGCTTGGCCAACGACGACAGCGTCATCCTCACGAACTCGTTGATCGCCGGCAACACGGCGCACCTCGGCGGTGGCATCTGGGGTAGCTGGAACTGGCAGGCCACGAGCGTCGCCATCGTGGACAACACGACGACCGGTGCGGGCAACTCCGGCGGTGGTGTCTACCTCAAGGCAACGAGCGCGGGCCTCTTCGGTGCGAACCGAGTCGACTTCTTCGGGGTGACCGTGGCCGGCAACGTGTCCGATACCGGCGCCGGGTTCACCCTCGATGGCACCACGGGTGGTGGATTGCTGGGAGCGGGCGGGGGCACGTTGTCGAATTCGACCGTCGCAGGCAACCGGACTCCGGCGGGCCAGGAGACAGAGTGCGCCGTGGTCAACCCCTCGTCCAACGCCCTCCCCCTGGGCTCGGCCGGCGGGAACGTCGTCGGCGACGCGACCTGTGGCCTCAAGACAAGCTCTGACCGCCAGGGAGCGGGCGCGCAGGGATACTGGATGGCCGCTTCGGACGGCGGCGTGTTCGGCTACAACGCCGGGTTCTTCGGCTCCATGGGCGGCAAGGCGCTCAACAAGCCGGTCGTCGGCCTGGCCCACACCCCGGGGAACCAGGGCGACTGGGAGGTCGCGTCCGACGGCGGTCTCTTCGGTTTCGGAGACGCCGGTTTCTTCGGCTCCATGGGTGGTAAGCCGCTCAACGCTCCGGTCGTGGGCGTCGCCTCGACGCCCGATGGGCAGGGCTACTGGGAGGTCGCGTCCGACGGCGGTGTCTTCAGCTTCGGGGACGCGGGATTCTTCGGCTCCATGGGTGGCAAGCCCGTCAACAAGCCGATCGTCGGCGTCGCGGCCACACCCGACGGACGCGGGTACTGGGAGGTCGCCGCTGACGGGGGCATCTTCGACTTCGGCGACGCCGGTTTCTTCGGCTCCATGGGTGGCAGGCCGCTCAACAAGCCGATCGTCGGCATCGCGGCGGCCACGGACGGCAACGGCTACTTCGAGGTGGCCAGCGACGGGGGCATCTTCAACTTCGGGCCGTCCGCCAGCTTCTTCGGCTCGGCGGGGAACCTGCACCTGAACGCGCCGGTGGTGGGCGTCGCGGCCGCCCCGGACATGCGCGGGTACTGGACCTTCGCCACCGACGGTGGGGTGTTCAACTACGGATCCGGCGCCCCGTTCAAGGGCTCGGCCGGCTCGCTCCACCTCAACAAGCCAGTGGTCGGCGGCGCCGCGACCTGAGTCGACGCGGCGGGCCTGGTTCAGCGCTCGACCCCGGCGGGCGCGGTGCCCTTCACACTGGTGCGGTACATCTCGCGGCGCACGCCCGAATAGTCGTTGAGCGCATTGTGCATCGTGCACCGGTTGTCCCAGATGGCGAGCGTCCTGACCGACCAGCGCAGGCGGCAGGTGAAGTTCTCGTTGATGCTGTGGCGGTGCAGGTGTGCCAGCAGCGGCGCTGATTCGTCCTTCGTCCAGCCGGCGAACCGGGTCGTGTAGACCGGGTTCACGTACAGGGCGCGTCGTCCCGTGACGGGGTGGACGGTGGCGACGGGATGCACGTGCTCGGCGTACGCATCTTCGGATGGTGCGATGGCCATGGAGGTGAAGTCCTTGACCTGGTCGAGCAGGCCACCGGTGCCGTAGGCCATCCCGGCGGAATGGACCGCGTCGAGGCCATCGAGTGTCGACTTGAGCCCGGTCGAGAGCGTCTCGTAGGCGAGGTACTGGTTCGACCACACCGTGTCGCCGCCGTGGTCCGGAACGTCCCAGGCGTGGAGCAACGTGTAGGCGGGCGGCGCAGGCAGGTAGCTCAGGTCGCTGTGCCACGCGTTCGCGAAGTTCAAGACGTCGGTGGGCTCCTTGATCACCCGGATGACGTAGGGACGGTCCTCCAGGGGATCCACGAACGGCGTGACGTCACGGCCGCCCAAGAGGTCGGTCACGCGCTCGAGGTCGTCGAGGTTGAGGTCCTGCTCGGGCAGGAAGACCACGAGATGGTCGGCCAGGGCTCGGCGCAGGTCGTCCAGCTGGGCGGCCGCGCGCACCTCCGCCAGGTTGATGCCGGTCACGGTGGCGCCCAGCGCTCCGGCCACGGGCTCCACCGTGAGGGTCGCCGGCCGCGCCACCGTCATCGCGCGTCCGGGTGCGCTCAGGCGAGGCCGACGAGCTCGGCCCCGTTCCGCCAGAAGAACCGGTCGCGGGTCGACTCGTCGAAGCCCGACACTGCGTCCCCGAACGCCTCGAAGGGTCGCCTGCCCCCTTCGGGGTGCGGGTAGTCCGTCGAGAACATGAAGAGGTCCGGACCACACTGTTCGAGCAGCCAGGCGGTGTCCTCGAACGGGAAGGGCGTGAAGCGCACCTGGCGACGGAGGTACTCCGAGGGCGGGAGGGTCAGTTCCTGCAGGGCCGGCTCGAATTTGGAGAACGAGCGGAAGGCGTGGTCGACGTTGCGCAACATGCCCGGGACCCAGCTCGCACCGAGCTCGATGGCCGCCCCCCGAAGCGCCGGGTGCCGTTCGAAGACGCCGTCGAGCGCCATGCACGCGAGGAAGCGCTCGGGCGAGTGGTGCACCACCGGGAAGTCCTTGGAGCGCAGGTTCTCGCCGCCCCCGAGCCAGTCCTTGGGCCGCGGGCGCCCGTTGTTGTGGAACGCCTTCGGCAGCAGCTTTCCGCCCCCCACGTGGAGGACGAACGGCACCCCGGCCGCGGCCAGGCGCGCCCAGACGGGGTCGAGATCCAGATGCGTGGGCGAGAAGTCCCCGGGTGCGTCGGAGGGTACCCACACGGCGGCGACGCCCATCGCAAGCGCCTCCTCCAACGTGTGCAGCGCACGGCCTGGATCGTTGAGAGGGAGGTAGCCGACGGCCTTCAACCGGGGATCGGGCTCGCAGAAGGCGACCATCGCGCGATTGAGTGCGCTCGTTCCGCCATAGAGCACGACCGGATCCTTGCTCCGGGAGAAATGCACCAAGGCGAAGGTCGGGAAGACCAGTTGCGCGTCGATATGCAGAGCGTCGAGCACTCGGGAGCGCACCTCGGTGTCGAGCGCCCCCGGGGCCATCCATCCCTTCGGGCCCTTCAGGACCTCGGGACCGATCTCCTGGTGGCGGTGAGACTCCCAGAGCTCAGGCAGGCTCGCCATGAGCTCCGCGGCACCGGATCCCGCCCCCTCGAGCCCCAGGGGGTCGAGATGGTCCCGGACCCCCTCATCGGCAAACTGATCGAGCCACCCAGGAGTCTCCATAAGGTGACTGTCGGCGTCGAAAATCGCAGGTTCCACGGGACCCCCCAAGAACACAGGTACGAAGAGAGCGTAGACCCGGTCACCTGTCCCGATGCTCGGGCGTCACAGACAACTTTTATCCAAGTCATAACTTTCTCTGACCTGGCGTACAGATCTGCCGTATGGAATGGGAGCCGTGCAGAGTCCGGGGCCGCCCCAGACTCAGACGGAGGACTTTCATGACCGAGGACCAGGATCACAACGACCAATCGGCCGGACCGCCGGTAGATGGCGCGGAGCCCGCAACGGCGCAGGGCCCCGTAGCCGAGGCCACGGGCCAGGCCATCCCGCTCCCCAGCTCGACTCCCCCGCCGGCCGCGGGATCGTTGCCGCAGCCGCCTGACGCCGAGCCCGTGGACATGCCGCAGACCGTCACCCCACCGGAGGGCATCATCCCCGAGAGCACGCCACCGCAGGGCACCTATGCACTGGGCGCCCTGGCGGGCAACCCGGTACTGGGCCAGGCGCCCCAAAGTTCCTATGGACCACACGACACCGACCCGGGCGCCCCCGTGTGGCCCGCACCCAGCGTGCAGGGAGCGTCGGGCGGCGGCGGCGGCCACCATCTGCGCAACGGTCTGCTTGCCGGCACCGCGGCCGTCGCCATCCTGGCTGCGGGCGTCGGCATCGGCCATGCGGCCTGGACCAAGGGGAACAACACGCAGGCATTTGCTCCCTCGTCCGGCTCGACCCGCATCCCGTCCGGTTCTGGCTCTGGCTCTGGATCCGGCGGATCCGGCTCGGGCAATCCCTTCGGCAACGGCTCTCCGTTCGGAGGAGGATTCGGCAACTCGGGCAACTCGGGCGGTTCGGGAGACCCCGGCAGCGGCAATGGAGGATCGTCGAACTCGTCCGGTCCGAGCGACGTCAACGCGATCGCGTCCAAGGTCGACCCTGGCCTCGTCGACATCAACACGACGCTCGGCTACCAGCAGGTCCAGGCCGCCGGCACGGGGATCGTGCTGACTTCCAACGGCGTGATCCTCACCAACAACCATGTGATCAACGGCGCCACCAGCATCAGCGTCACCGATGTCGGCAACCAGAAGACCTACACCGCCAGCGTGGTGGGCTACGACCGCTCGCGGGACATCGCGGTGTTGCAGCTCCACAACGCTTCGGGGCTGCAGACGGCAACCCTCGGCAACTCGTCCAACGCCTCGGTCGGCCAGGACGTCGTCGGTGTCGGGAACGCCGGTGGCACCGGCGGCACGCCCAGCGCGGCGGGCGGAACCGTCACCGCGCTGAATCAGTCCATCACCGCCAGCGACGAGGGTGACGGCACCTCGGAGCAGCTGAGTGGCCTGATCGCCACCAACGCCAACATCCAGCCCGGGGACTCGGGCGGCGCGCTCGTCGACACCTCGGGACAAGTCGTCGGCGTTGACACGGCCGCCTCCGCAGGGTTCTCGTTCCAGTACAACGGCCAGTCGCAGGGGAACCAAGGCTTCGCCATCCCGATCAACACTGCGCTGAGCATCGCCCGGGCGATTGAGGCGGGCACCACGTCCTCGACGGTTCACATCGGCCAGACCGCCTTCCTGGGCGTCGAGGTGAGCTCGTCGGGCGCCAACAGCACGGGCGGCGGCAACGGTGGCTTCGGCGGTGGGTCCTTCGGCGGCAATAGCGGCAACACCGGCTCGTCGGTCGCGGGCGCCCCGGTCGCGGGCGTTGTCACCAACGGTCCCGCCCAGACGGCAGGCCTCGCTCAGGGCGACGTCATCACCTCGCTCGGTGGCAAGACGATCAGCTCGGCCAACGACCTGACCAGCGCCATGAGCGCCTACCACCCGGGCGACAAGGTGTCAGTCGGGTGGACCGACAATTCGGGTCAGACCCACACCGCCACGGTCGAGCTCTCGTCCGGCCCGCCTCAGTAGTCCCGCCTCGGACAACAGCCATCCCCACACGGAGGCTGCCGGCGTCACACCAGACCCGGCGGCCTCCGTGTTGCTGTCATCGCGAGGCCAATCGCACCAGCGCGATCACCATGGCGAGGACCGCCGCGCTGAGCACGGCGATGAGACCCCATCCCACGCTCTTGCTCGACCCCGCGGACGTGGTCACTTGCGAGAGCTTCTGCACGACGCGGAACATGTCGTAGACGGCGAACACCAGGATCGCCGCCGAGATGATGGCGGTCAGGATCGCCAGGAGCCCGTCGTTATTCGTCATGGCGAGACCCGCGAACACCAACAGCACGATGCCGCCGATGAATGTGACGTAGCCATTGACACCGATGAGGGTCGAGATGCCGGGGTCGATGCCGTTGATGGAGGCGTGGAACACGGCAGCGCCCCCGACCGAACCGGTCACCTTCACCCACGAGCCCACCGATCCGTACATGAGCGTGATCCCACTCACCATCAGGAGCAGGACTCCGAGGCTGACCGTGGCTGGGGCGGAGCGCGGCTTCGTGAATGCCGCCGGGGAGTAGGGGGTGGTCGACGATCGGGTTGGGACCGCAGCTGCGCTCGTCCCGGGCGTGGTCCGGGCATCGCCGCCCTCCTCGACCCACCCGCTCACGCTCCAGTGTCGGGTGCGGCTCCAGTGCTCCCCGTCCCAGTAGGCCTGCTCGTTCGGGTTGTTCCCGGCCGGATACCAGCCCGGGCCCTTCGGGTTTGCTCCGGGCGGGTGCCAATCGGGATCCGCCGCGCTCCCCGTGGCGGCCGACGCCCCGGCCTGCTCCTCGGCCATCGGACGACCTCCCTCGGTCTCGTCAGACCTGCTCAACTGGAGAAAGTAGCCTCTCGGGCGTGGAAGGTGGTGGTTCCCCCGATGCTGCGCTCACCGACGAGGAGCTGACCGAGCTGGCGCTGGCCGCCGACCCCGGGGCGCCCCTATCGGAGGATGCGGTGCCGATCGGGATCCATCTGGCCCGCTTCGCCGCTCCGCTTCCGTCCTGGTACATGCCGCCGGCGCTGAGCCGAGACGGGCGGCGCTGGAAGACGCCGTTCGTGGTTGCAATCGTCTCGGCGTTTCTCCTCATCGACGCCATGGGCCTCTGCAACACTTACGGGCTGTTGAGCTTGGCGTAGGTCGAGCGCGCACATCGACCGGCGTCGAGACTGCCCGCCGTGCTGGGACAGCTACGGCCGGCCGGCAGCGATCCAGCTCTGCACCCGGGCGTCGCTGATCCTCCGCGCCGTTGCCATGTTCGCCCAGGCACGAAAGCGTGCTTTCTCTTCGTCTGCGAGCCGTGAGTACATGGTCTCCTCCGCTGGCGCCCGCCGCGTCGCGCGTGGCGCCTGGCGGGAACCTTGGGTGCCACGAGCCCTCCCCTTCTCAATGAAGGGCTTGAGGGCACCCCGCAGCCGAGCGGCGTTTTCTGCGTTGACGTCAATCTCGTAGGACCGGCCGTCCAGCGCGAAGTGCACGGTCTCGTCCGCATCACCCCCGTCGATGTCGTCGGTCAGCCTCACAATCACGGTCTTTGCCATGTCGTCATCGTTGCAGAGCGTTCCGACCAGGGCCAACGCGCCGCACGCGCACGATGGATCGACGAGTCAGGCAGGCACGCGGTGCACGCCGTCGTTCCGTTCGACCCGGCGCCGGAACCGCCCACCAGGCCGCGGGGAGCGGCGGCTCGCCCTTAGGATGAGGCTCGTCCTGACGCGCCGGTTCGACCCCTTTCCCCCTCCGTCGAACTTTGGCGCGTCGGGACGCGTCCCGGTACAAACGAATGTCTGCAAAGGGCGCACCCTCGTCAGGCCACAATGGAGATCATGGCCAGGCGCACGCATCGAGGGGAACCGTCACGACGCGACGGAGCTGACTCCCGCGGCCAGAGTCTCGGAGCCCACTGGCGGGCCGACGGGACGCCCAAGACCGCCTATCGGTCGGAACGGGACGCCTGGAGCATGGCCGACGAGCGGCGAGGCGAGACCGGTGTTGAGCTCGCCGTGTATCGCTGCGGCTTTTGCTCCGCTTGGCACATGGGGAATCCGCGAAGCCGCGAGGAATGAGCGTCGAGAGCACACCGACGGCGCCTGACGACTGGAAGAGGCGGGCGGGACAGTGCGCCGAATGCCATTTCGACTGGGCCGAAACCGACTACGAGACGCTGGTCGGTCAGTGTGTCCACGCGGTTGCAGTGTTCGGGGAAGTTCTGTCACGCGTCGAACCCTTGGAGGCCGTGGAGCCCGGTCTGTGGTCGGCCAGCCGCTACGTCTGGCACACGGTCGACGTGCTGCGCTTCGGGACCGAGCGCCTCTGGACGATCAGTGCCGACCCGGCGTTCGGGGTGCCGAGTTGGGACGAGAATGTCGTGGCTGAGGTCCGCTCCTACGACGCGCTCTCGCCGGTGGTCGGCCTGATCGCCTTGATCGCGGCGGCTCGCGCCTGGCGTGAGGCCGCCCTGGAAGCTCCGCACGACGTGACGACGGGCCATGCCGAGGCTGGGCAGATCTGTTCCTTCGACATCGTGCAGCGCAACGCCCACGAGGTCTGCCATCACCTGTGGGACGTCCAACGGGGACTTCCGTCGGCGGCGGACCCGAGCAGCGCGACCGCAACCTGACTGCCACCACCAACTCTCGAACAATTCTCGAGAACTTCCCGAGAACGTACAAGGGGCGGACTACTATCAGACGCTCTCCGGCGGAGGCGGTCCGCGCTTGGAGTCGAGCGAAATGGCGAAACAACGGCGGCTCTTGGCGGAGTCCTTCCAATTGCGCACTGGCGCCTCGGGCACCCGCCGCCGCGGCGCGGACTCGGACGAGTGGTCCTCCGTACACAATTTCCGGGGGTCCGAGGTCCTAAACCCGACGGTGGCTTGTGCCGAATATCAACTGACGAGCATTTCAGTTGTCTCGAGCGATGTGACGCTCGCATGAACCGCTGCGACTTGGCGACCCATTCGGGCGCAGCGGTCGACCACGAGCGCCCACATGGGCGCCATTCACACAGTCAGGAACTCCGTTGAAACTCGGACGCAAGGACAGGGCAGGACCAGACATCAAGGACCACGAGCCAAACGGCTCGTCGTCTGACGCCGACGCGAGTACGAACGGCCTGTCCACTGCCGTGGCCCTCGCCGAACCCGAGCAGCGCCATAGTTCGATCAGCTCCGAGCCCTTCGGGTCGCTGTTGGTCCGTCGAGGCCTCGTCAGCGAGGCTGATGTCGCGCAGGCTCTCGTCGTTCAGGCCGAGTCAGGTAAGAGGATCGGCGAGACCCTGGTGGCGATGGGTGCGCTCAATCCGCGGGAGCTGACCCTCTTTCTGGCGGATCTCCTGCACATGCCCGTCGTCGACCTCCGGCGTCACAATCCGGAACCAGATGCACTGGCGCTGATCCCAGAGGACATCGTGCGCGAGCACATGGCGGTGCCCATCACACTCGACGATGACGGCCTCCTGGTGGCCGTCGCCGATCAGCCCTCGGTCGGCGTCCGCGCGCTCCTCACCCAGTCCAACGACCACCCGATCAGATTCGTCCTTGCTCCGGAGTCCGACATCCAATGGGCCATCGACAGCAGCTACCGGGCCATCGGCGGTGTGGACCGACTGGTGGAGGCCTTCGAGGCTGTGGAGGGCACGCGGAAGAAGAGCGCCGCCGCCGACACCACCGACACCACCGAGGTGGTTGCCGATGACGCACCAGTGGTGCAGGTCGTCACCCGGATCCTTACGCAGGCCAAGCGCGACCGGGCCTCCGACGTGCACATCGAGCCCTCCCAGGACGTCGTCAGGGTGCGCTTCCGCATCGACGGCGCGCTGAAGGAAGTCCTGATGCTGCCCGCCGCCATGGGGGTGGGCCTCGTGAGCCGCATCAAGATCATGGCGGGCATGAACATCGTCGAACGTCGGCGACCGCAGGACGGTCAACTCACCACTCAGGTGGACGGCAAGGACACCGACGTTCGGGTTTCTACCGCCGCCACCATTTGGGGCGAGAAGTGCGTCATGCGGATCCTCGACAAGAACAAGTCCGTGCTGCGCCTCCAAGACCTCGGCATGCCGACCGACACGCACGAGACTTTCTCGCACCTGGTCAAGGCTCCTTTCGGGATGGTGCTCTGCGCCGGCCCGACGGGATCGGGGAAGACGACCACGCTGTACGCGACGCTCACCGAAGTCGCCGACCCGACGCGGAACGTCATGACGATCGAAGACCCCGTCGAGTACATCTTCCCGTCCATCAACCAGATTCAGACCAACGAGCAGGCGGGTCTGACGTTCGCCACGGGACTGAAGTCCATCCTCCGCCAGGACCCTGACGTGATCCTCGTCGGAGAGATTCGTGACGTCGAGACGGCCCGGATCGCCGTCCAGTCCGCCCTCACGGGGCACCTGGTGCTGTCCTCGCTGCACTCAACGGACTCGGTCTCGGCCCTGCACCGTTTCCTCGACATGGGGATCGAGTCGTTCCTGATCGCGTCGTCTGTGCTCGCCATCGTAGGTCAGCGACTCGTCCGGCGCA
This sequence comes from uncultured Acidimicrobiaceae bacterium, assembly GCA_963726005.1. Lineage (GTDB taxonomy): Bacteria > Actinomycetota > Acidimicrobiia > Acidimicrobiales > RAAP-2 > Bog-473. The sequence goes on along the minus strand of CAVSAT010000004.1, from coordinate 898,439 downwards.
TCTGCCCGTCGTGCAAGACCTCGTACACTCCGACGCAGGAGGAGATGACCTTCTACGAAGAAGGCGGGGGTTCACCGAAGCACGACTTCTACTACGGCACCGGCTGCAATTTCTGCGGAGGTACCGGCTACCAGGACCGGATCGGCGTCTACGAGCTCCTCCAAATGACGCCGGAGATCAAGCGCCTCATCGTCGGGTGGGCGACGCAGGACGAGTTGCGCCGCCTCGCACAGAAGCAAGGCATGCGCACGCTGCGTGAAGAGGCCGTCAGTCTCGTGGAGCAGGACGTCACCACGATCGCGGAAGTCATCCGGAGTATCTACTCCCTCTAGGCGAGGAACGGGACCGTTATGGAAAAGTACCGCTACAGCGCAGTCGACGAATCTGGGAAACAGGTCTCCGGCACCGAGGCGGCAGCCTCTCGCAGCTCGGCCCACCTGGCCCTGCTCGAGCGCGGATACCAGACGATCGATGTCTCGGAGAAGAAGAGCATCCTCCAGTTCGAGGTCACCAAGAAGTTGGTGCCACGCAAGGACCTCATGCACTTCTCGCGCCAGCTCAGCGTCTTCGTCCGGGCCGGCATCCCGATCATGGAAGCCCTGCAGGTGATCGCGGAGGAGACGCCCGACAAGCTGCTGCAGAAGACCCTGCACGACATGATCGACCGGATCCAGGCGGGCGACACCTTCGCCTCCGCCGCTGCTGCGCATCCCGAAGCCTTCCCCAACTACTACGTCGGCATGCTGACGTCCGCCGAGTTGACCGGAAACCTCGACATCGTCCTGGACCAGCTGGGCGACTACATCGATCGCGACATCGAGGCCCGGGGGAAGATCACCGGGGCCATGATCTACCCCGCCGTGGTGGCCGTTATGGCGGTCGTGGTCGTGGTCGTCCTGGCCGCGTTCGTCATGCCGAAATTCGTCACCTTTTTCAAGTCCTTCAACGCGCAGTTGCCGCTCCCGACGCGCATGCTCCTCAGCGGCTCGAACTTCGTGAGCACTTGGTGGTTCGCCATCCTCGGCGTGATCGTGCTTGCCGTTGTCGGCATCATCGCGTTGCGCCGGTCCCGTTCTGGCAAGGCGTGGCTCGACTCCATGGTGCTGAAGATGCCTGTCGTCGGCGATCTGGTCCGCACCGCCGTCATCGAGCGGATCTGCCGGATCCTCTCGTCGATGATCCGGGCCGGCGTGGCCCTCCCGGACGCCATGCGAGTGACCGCCGAGTCGTCGAACAACGCCGTGTACCGCAAAGGTCTGTCCGTGGTTCGCGACGAGATGATGGAGGGGCAGGGGCTCGCCGAACCGCTGGGCCGCACCGGTCTCTTCCCGGGGGCAGCCCGCCAGATGTTCCGGGTCGGAGAGGAGACGGGCACCCTCGATGCACAGCTCGCCACGGCCGCCACATTTTATGACCGGGAGCTCGACGTGAAGATCAAGAGGTTCACCGGCCTCTTCGAGCCGGCCGTCATCATCTTCATGGGCGTCATCGTTGGGTTCGTCGCCGTCGCCTTGGTGTCGGCCATGTACGGCATTTACCATCAGGTGAAGATCCAATAGATCTAAATCACACGGGATTGACAATAGATAGAGAGAGGTCACCAAACAACTAAAGCGATCACCTTCTGGCGCCGACAACAAATACAAAATTGCATGTCACACGCCAAGAAGTGACCTTCTACCCTTGAAGTAACGAAGCCACACTGTTAGTTTTCAAGTTCTCCCGATTGGCGAGGGAGTCACCAAGCAACTAGATGGCTTCTAGTTGCCTAAACCCGAAAGGCGGTATTCCGCAAAATGATTAGGTACATCCGCGACATCCAGGCGCACCGAAAGGGCGTCGAGCTCGAGCCGGGCTTCACCCTCATCGAGCTTCTGATTGTCATCGTCGTCCTCGGCATCCTTGCCGCTACGGTTATTTTCGCCCTTAGTGGCGTGACCAGCCAGAGCGCTCAGGCAGCTTGCCAGTCCGACGGCAAGTCGTACGAGGTTGCCGCTGCGGCGTACGAGAATGCTCCGGCCAACACGGCGAACACTCCGCCGACCAAGACGACCGACCTGACCGCTGGTGCCTACGGTTCGATGCTGCACCAGGCAGCGAACAACCCGCACTACGTGGTACTGCTCAGCGGTGACGCTGGTGCACCTGCCGGCGCGGTTGCCGGACACGTGTACGTCGGCAAGACCGCTGCGGCCGCCGTCGACTACGACACGCAGACCAGCGCCGCCGGCGACGGGTGCTTCGGCGTTTCGTAGTCCGCAACCCAGCGGAGCTACACAAGCGTTACTAGGTGAACCCGAAGTGCCCGGCCCCCTGGGCCGGGCACTTCGGAATTCACAGCCGACGAACATACGAAAGAGAGAGGGGAACCGGAGATGAGCGCAAACATTGATGCGATCTCCCCATGGCTGCAGGTCCTTTGGGACCGGCAGGGCTCGGACCTGTTGCTCGCAACGGGCTCCAAGCCACGGGTGCGAGTCGACGGCAAGCTGACCGCGCTCGATGACGCGCCGGTCCTCACCGGCGAGCAGATCGACCAGATCGTCCGAGTCATGCTCACTCCGCAGCAAGAGGCCACTCTCGAAGAGAACCAGGACGTGGACTTCTCATTCAGCTGGCTGGACAGAGCCCGCCTCCGTGGCAGCGCGTTCACCCAGAAGGGTGAGATCGCCCTTGCCCTCCGCATGATCCCGTCCGACATCCCGAACTTCGAGGAGCTCGGACTTCCTCCCGTGGCCGAATGGCTCGCCCGTCTGCCCCGGGGCCTTGTGCTCCTGACCGGTCCGACAGGCTCCGGAAAGTCCACCACCCTGGCCTCGGTCATTGCTCGCATCAACGAGACGCGTGCGGTGCACATCCTGACCATCGAAGACCCCATCGAGTACGTGCACAAGCACGGCCTCTCCGCCGTCACGCAGCGAGAAGTCGGGACCGACAGCCCCTCCTTCGAGCGTGCCCTCCGCTCGGCATTGCGCGAGGACCCCGACGTCCTCCTGGTGGGCGAGATGCGCGACCTCGAGTCGATTCAGCTCGCCCTCACCCTGGCGGAAACCGGCCACCTCGTGTTCTCCACATTGCACACCAACGACTCTTCCCAGGCCATCGACCGCATCATCGACGTCTTCCCGGCCTGGCGACAGGAGCAGATCCGTGTCCAGTTGGGGTCGTCCCTGGGTGCCGTGATCGCGCAGCGACTCATCCCGCGCCTGGGCGGCGGCATGGTCGCAGCGTTCGAGATCCTCATCGCCAACCACCCGGTCCGGAACATCATCCGTGAGGGCAAGACCCACCAGTTGCCGAACCTCATCACGACCGGCCAGGCTGATGGCATGTGCTCGCTCGAATCCAGCCTGGCCGACCTCGTCCTGGCGCAGATAGTCGACTACGAGGACGCGCTCTCCATCTCCTCGCACCCCAAGGAGCTCAGCCGGCTGGTGGGGCAGCGCAGCCCCCGGTTCGCGACTGCGTGACGCTCAGCACCTCTGCCCACCGCGGACCTGATCTCCCCTATTCACTCGTCGCGGGGGTGACCCCGTGCGGACCGGCATGGCTTGTCGCCCCGGCCAAACTGCAGGGGACGGTCTTCGCTCCCGAGGAGCCGCAGCTCATCTCCCCCTTCACCGAGGTCATCGACATGCGGCCGTCGTTCTCGGTGCTCGCGCTGAACGCGCCCGTCGGGTATCTCGATATCGCCGCCGCCGGCGGCCGGACGTGCGACCGCGAGGCGCGAAGCCTCTTGGGGCCCAAGCGCGGCTCCTCCATCCAGAGTGCGCCCGTCCGCTCGAGCACCAACGAGCTCGAATTCCTGCCCGACCACCTCGACGCCATCAGCATGACGCTCCTCCCCCGCTATCGCGAGGTCGCGGCCGAAATGGCACCCTTCCGGCAGCGGACGGTGTACGAGGTGCACTCGGACATGTGCTTCTACGAGCTCAACGACGGCGAGCCGATGCAGTTCACCAAGCAGAGCGAGGCGGGAATTGAGGAGCGCCGGGCGCTCCTCAAGGTGAAATTCCCTGGTGCCGACCGGATCCTCTCATCGGAGGTCCCCGGCGCGACACTGTCCCACCTCCTTGACGTCGCCGCCTTTGTCTGGTCGGCCCGCCGGATCTTCCACCGGGCGGCGATCCGGATTCCAGAGGATCCCGAATGGGACGAGCAGGGACTTCGGATGGAGATCGTTCGCTGAGACTCGGGCGCTGCCCGCTCAGGTGGCGAAGGGGCGCAGAATCTCGGGGCCGGCGAAAACGGCGACCGCACACCCGCCGGCAAGAAAGACGCCGTAAGGAATCTGCTGCTGCCGGCTCATTCTCTTGCTCGCAATAAGCCCCACTCCGATAGCCGCTCCGATCAGGTTGGCTGCGAAGAATCCCAGGAGGACGTAGCGCACGCCCAACCAGCCGAGCGCGAGGCCCAACACCGGTGCGAGGCGTACGTCGCCGAAGCCGAGCATCCGGGGACTTGCGAGATTGAGAAGGAAGAACACGACGAACCAAGCGGCCCCGCAAATGGCGCCCACAAGCAGGTCGTCCCAATGCCCCGTTGCCGCCGCCGCCAAGACCAATAGGGCCGTCACGAGCACCGAGAGCGGCCAGACGATCTTCCTCGGCAACAGCATGGTCTCGACGTCGATCACCGAGAGCGCCAGCAACCCGGCGAAAAGGACCAGGAACGCGGGGAGCGCCCAGTCGTAACCGAAACGAGCGGCGAGACCAGCAAACAGCGCAGCGCATGACAGCTCCACGAGCGGGTAGCGGGCCGAGATCGGTTCGTGGCAGTGCCGGCAGCGTCCCCGGAGGAGTGCCCAAGACAGGACAGGGATGTTGTCCCGTTCGGCGATCTGGGCGCCGCACGACGGGCAGGCCGACCGGGGCGACACGATGGACATACCCTTCGGCACCCGGTAGATGACGACGTTCAGGAACGAACCGATGGCGAGGCCCAACAGCGCGCAAAGGACGATGAGGAAACCGAGCACAGCGCGCGTCTAGTGGGTCCGCGGATTCGCCATCGTCGACAACGCTATCTTTTGACGCGGTCGTGTTCGGGTATCTCGTTCCGTCCCTTGGACGTGTGTCGGCGGGGCCCACGCCGAGCTGTCATGCCCGCCTCGCTGGCCGATGAGATTGGTCCCAAGGTCAACGCCAGTACGCCCCGACACCAAGAAGAGCCGACTCCTTCGGTCCTACCTATCCAAAGGGGATGTTCAGTGCGAAGCGCCCTTACTGTGACCTCCAGATGGTGGGACATACTCACCTGTTCGACGGACTGCTCGAGCAGAACCCGGCGTTCCTGGTCCTCAGGAGCCATCCACACGGCCTCGACGTCGAGGTCTCTCGGGATCGCGCCCCTGTTCGAAACGGTCCTCCAGATCGCTCTGCATCCGATCCCGCACTAGCGCTCTTGAAGCCTCGTTGCAAGCCCGCCTCGATGTCGACGATGAGGCGAGCTTCCTGCTCTTCGAAAAGTTCGGCGCTGAACTTGTTCCGTGTAGTGCAGCTCCAACTGCTTGCGCCGCCTGCTGGACAACGCCCCTGCCGTCTCTGCCTTTCCTGCCCGTCGGCGCCGGCGGGCCCTTCCGGATTCCGGGCGGCCCAGCGACTTGGATGCCTCCGTATCGCCGCTCGTAGGAGCTCGTCACCAGCGAGCAGTTTCAAGCCGAGTACGGCCGTACGAAAGAGCTGCTGCCTTGCGCTCTGAGTCAGAAGATCTCACGGACCCGAGCCCCCTCCTCCGCCATGGCGAGAACGCACCAACGTTTGCGCTCATCTCCCGTTCCCCGATCTTGTCGTTTGGGTGAATGCCGAAGTGCCCGGCCAAAAGGGTCGGGCACTTCGGGTTCACCTAGTAAAGCTCTGTAGCACCGCTTGGTTGGCGGACTACGAAACTCCGAAGCACCCGTCGCCGGCGGCGCTGGTCTGCGTGTCGTAGTCGACGGCCGCGGCAGCGGTCTTGCCGACGTACACGTGTCCGGCAGTCGCGCCGGCAGGTGCACCCGCGTCACCGCTCATCAGGACCACGTAGTGCGGGTTGTTCGCTGCCTGGTGCAGGAACGGTCCACCAAAAGTGGTGCCCGTCAACTGCGTCGTCAGGGTCGGCGGAGTGTTGGCCGTGTTGGCAGGAGCGTTCTCGTACGCCGCCGCGGCAACCTCGTATGACTTGCCGTCGGACTGGCAAGCTGCCTGGGCGCTCTGGCTGGTCACGCCACCAAGGGCGAAAATTACCGTTGCGGCAAGGATGCCGAGGACGACGATGACAATCAAAAGCTCGATGAGGGTGAACCCCGGCTCGAGCTCGACGCCCTTTCGGCGCGCCTGGATGTCGCGAATGTACCTAATCATGTGCGCTCATACCGCCTTTCAGTTCGGGCACCTTCTTAGAGATCGGAACCCTCCGACGGATCTTGAGTCATTTTGACAACAGATGTTGCTGCAATCGTTGTCGTCACAGCGGGTAAGGGGTGGACCGGCAGACGCCAGGTCATTCAGAGAATTCTCATGAGCCAGCAAGAGTTTGCCGATGGGATCACCGTGCATGAGCAGCAGAACCTGTTGGATAGCTACGACGAGTTGATGGTATCGACGGATCAACTCGTTCGGATGCTCCGATCGACGAGAACGCAAAATCGCAAGACTCGGTCGCAGCTCGAAAAAGGGTCGTCGATTCGGGACGTGTTCTCCGCAATACCGACCGGTGACCTCAGGCAGTCATTTACACAGGCCATGGCTGAGGTGGAGTCGGCCCGTCACAAGGTCCGCCGGATGGCCTTTGCTTGCGGTCTCGAGGAGGGTATGAGCATCAGTGAGCTAGGGCGCATTTGGGGCTTCTCACGTCAGCTGGCGGCTCGGTATGCCAAAGAGGCAAGGAACGAGCTGTGACCGCATTCCTGAATGATGCTCCGGCTACGAACCCCTCCATTCTTTGAGTCTCCAGTCGGGGTAAGTCCCCCCGGGGGCTGGTCAATCCCGAAGGCGTATCGCAGCCGATCTATGGACGAAGAAGTCGTAGATGGCGTCCCTCTTGGCCGACTTCGGACCCTCCTCTTTACGCACGCTGCCGGGCGTCAACTGAAGCTGAATGTCGCCGAACCGGCCGTACCGCTTCCGCCCGAGTTGCTTCCACCGTTGGTACCAACACCGACCGAAGTCACGCTGACCGAGAAGCGGCCGCTGATACCACCACTGTTGTAACCCGAACCACCGCCGCCGCCACCGCTGTCGCTGCTTCCGGCCCCGCCCGTCACCGCCAGCTGCACAGGTAATGCCTCCCGAGCTACCTTCCGATCCAGCCGTTCCTGCCGTGCCTGAACCGGCGCCTCCACCGCCCCCGAACCTTGCGCATTTGCACATGTCGCTGTCGTACCCACGCCGACCTCGAAATGGTCCCGCTCCCCGGTCCTCGCACGGTTGCCCAAGGACTTCGGATGTGGTCGAGCGTGATCACCGAACGCAGTGACGTCGCGGCTTCGTGGCTCGCCCCACTCGTCGTCGATCCAAATCGAGGTGCATCACATCGCGCGCGCCCGTGCCAGCCAAGCCTGCGAGGATGGAGGCGTGCAATCGGATGATGACGGCGAGACGGTTGAGGGCTCGCGACCCGAGGAGGGCGTCGAAGAGCCCGACGACACAGGGGGGTTCGACCGTTGGCGCAAGGAGTCGGCGCTGGGTTCGGTCGGCACCGGCGTAGCCCGGGGACTCCACGCGGTCTTCGGGCCCCAGGTCGACGAGGTCGTCGTCGTGGCCTCAGTGCCTGGTGACCCTCCCGATGCCAGCGAGCGTCTGCGCGTGATCCTCGACCCCGACGATCCCACCAAGTCGGTCGCACTCATGCCGGAGCCGCCGGCCGCTCCGCCGTCTGAGTGATCCCGCCCGCTGGGTGATCGCGGCGGCGGGGAATACCGGATCATCCAAAGCGGCCGATGAAGGTCGCACCTGCTCGCCGCGCGCTGGTTGACACCTGGACGGGTTGAGACTTACGATCCGGGTTATCGGACAGAATGTCCGATGGATCAGAGGAGCTGTCACACCATGAGCACCTTGGCTGACGTGACCCCGGTCGATCTCTCGGATTCCCGCTCCTACGTGGGGGGCGTCCCGCACGCATGGCTGGCCCACCTCCGCCGTCACGACCCGGTCCATTGGCAGGACGAAGCAGGGGGCCCCGGGTTCTGGGTCGTGACCAAGTACGAGGACTGCGTCGCCGTCAACCGCGAGTACGAGCGCTTCAGCTCAGCCGCCCAAGGGACCATGCCCTTCGAGCTCGGCGCGGACGAGGTCGCCCAGCAGAGCCTGATGATGCTGAACATGGACCCCCCTCTCCACACCCGCTACCGACGGCTGGTCAACAAGGGATTCACGCCCCGCATGGTGCGCGATCTCGAGGAGAGCATCCACCGTTCCGCCGACGCCATCATCGACCAGGTGATCGAGACGGGAGAGGCCGACTTCGTCACACAGCTCTCCGCCGAGCTCCCCCTTCAGGTCATCGCCGAGCTGCTCGGCGTTCCCCAGGCCGACCGCCACAAGATGTTCGACTGGTCCAACCGCATGGTCGGCAGCGAGGACCCCGAGTACCAGCAGCAGGCCGAGATGGCCCTCAACGCCGCCATGGAGCTCTACGCCTATGCAGCCGAGCTCTTCGGCCAGAAGCGGATCGATCCCCACGCGGACCTCATGAGCGTGCTGACCACGGTCGAGGTCGACGGCGAGCGCCTCAGTGAACTGGAGCTCGAGCTCTTCTTCCTCCTGCTCACCGTCGCCGGCAACGAGACGACGAGGAACCTGATGTCCGGCGCCATGCACTCGTTCTTCGAATACCCCGAGCAGTGGCAGCGGCTGCTCGGGGACCGCAGTCTCCTCCCGGGTGCGGCCGAGGAGATGCTGCGCTTCGTCTCACCCGTCATGAACTTCCGGCGCACGGCCATGGCCGACACCGAGCTGAGCGGCACCACGATCACCGCCGGCGACAAGGTCGTCTTCTTCCACGTCTCGGCCAACCGGGACGAGGACATCTTCCAGGACCCCGACAGCTTCGACATCACCCGCGACCCCAACCCCCACATCGCATTCGGCGGCGGCGGCCCCCACTTCTGCCTCGGAGCCAACCTGGCCCGGATGGAGATCCGCGTCATGTTCGAACACCTGCTCGACCGGATGCCCGACATCCACCGGAACGGGGAGACCCAGCGCCTACAGTCCCGGTTCATCAACGGAGTCAAGCACCTTCCCGTGGCCTTCACCCCCTCTGCCCGCGTCGGCACCTGAGCCGACCGATGAGGCGGAGCAGGTAACCATGGCCCGTCGCGCGCCGGACGCGTTGAAAGAGGTCATCCGCGACTTCCGGCGCGACCAGATCATGGACACCGCGCGCCGGCTCTTCGGCGAGCGCGGCACGACCGATGTGTCCATGGACGAGATCGCCGCCGAGGCGGGCGTCGCCCGCTCGACCGTCTACGTCTACTTCGCCAACCGTGACGACCTCCTGCGCGCCTGTGTGCAGTCCATGTACGACCGCCTCCAGGACACGATCGCGCTCGTCGTCGACGACGGCGCCCCGCCGGTGGAGCGGCTGCGCGGGCTCATCCTCGGCGTGCTGGAGCGGATCGACGAGAGCCCCGACTTCTTCCGCCTCGCCATGGCGACGCAGGCGACCGCCACCGCGGCCGGGTCCGCCGCGGTGGGCGGAGCGCTGATGATGATCGGCCTCGACATGATCCGGGTGCTCGAGGAGCTCGTCGTGGCGGGCGTGGCAGCAGGGGACTTCCGGGCCGACGTCGACCCCGAGCGCGCCGTCGTCCTCGTCGGTCAGCAGATCTACGGCGCGCTGTCGGTCCGGGCCGGCGAACCCGAACCCGTTCCGGCCGAACAGGCGGCGGACGAGATCTGCCGCTTCGTCTGCAGGGGATTGGGGAGATGACATGAAATTCGACCTGTGGATGCCGACCGCGAGTCCCATGACCACGCCCGAGCTGCTCGATGCCGTGGCCGAGGGAGCCGAGGCGCGCGACATCGGGACCATCTGGGTCGGCGAGCACGTGGTCCTCTTCGAGCAGTACGAGAGCCGTTACCCCTATGCCGCGGACGGGCGCATCCCGGCACCGCCCGGGAGCGGGTTGCTCGAGCCGCTGGTCACCCTGACGTATCTCGCCGCGCGCACCGCAACGGTGCGGCTGGGGACCGCGATGCTGCTCCTCCCCCAGCGCAACCCGGTGTATGTGGCCAAGGAGGTCAGCTCGCTCGACTGGCTCTCCGGCGGCCGCGTCGACCTGGGCGTCGGCGTCGGCTGGCTCAAGGAGGAGTTCGACGCGCTCAACGTGCCCTGGGAGCGCCGCGGCCGGCGCACGGACGAGTACCTCGAGGTGCTGCGCACGCTCTGGGTGGACGACACGTCTTCGTTCCACGGCGAGATCTACGACCTCCCCCCCAGCCAGATGTTCCCCAAGCCGGTACAGCAGCCGCATCCCCCGATCCACATCGGTGGCGAGACCCCGGCCGCGTTGCGCCGGGCGGCGCGCCTCGGACAGGGCTGGCACACGTTCAACCGGTCTCCCTCGGAGCTGGCGACCGGGCTGGCCGATCTCGACAAGGAGCTCGCGGCCGCGGGGCGCAGCCGCGCCGACGTGCGTATCACCGTGTGCCCCTACTTCAACCAACTGACGCCCGAGTGGGTCGAGGGCTACGCCGAGGCCGGCGCAGACGCCGTGGCGGCCCTCTTCTTCGCGTTCGCCCCCGAGGATGTGGGGCGTGCGTTCGACGACCTCGAGGCGTGCCGGGAAGCAGCGGCCCGCACGAGCGGCTGAGGGGCGGGTTGGGCCAGGCGGCAACGCGCCATCCACGGGCGGTGCGAGCCGCGCTGCGTGCTCGGGGCGGAACGCGCCCGCTTCCTCGCACCACCCGAAGACTCTTGGCCCTTCGAACGTAGGACGCGAACCGGCGCGGACCAATCGTCCGGAGGAATGATCGTCCCATCACGGTTTCATCCTCCGGGATGAGCCATCGGCTGGCCGGCTGCGGGAAGGCTGGGCAGGTGGGACACCGGTGGTCGCCGAACGGAGACCCAGCTCACGCGGCACTACCATGGTCGTCCCGCTCGGGAACGAAGGATCCGATGGCCCCCCGCTCACGTCACCTGTACCCGGAATGGCTCCAGCCTGGCATCGCACGGGAGCGTGCCACGCGACAGACGGAGTCGAGGACCGCGGGGGCGCCCGACCGTCAGCTCGATGGGGCGTGGCGGGTCTGGGAACGGCTGCGTGCCTTCGACCGCCGTTTCGCCACCTACGTCGACATCGCACTCGCCGCCGGCCTGTTCGTCTTGTGCTCGGGCTGGGTGATTGAGCAGACCGCCAGCCGTCCCAGCCTGTGGTTCGTCGCGGCCCTTGTCTTCCCGCTCGTCTTCCGCCGCCGGGCCCCGATGACCGTCTTCCTCGCCATCGCCACGGTCGCCTTCGTCCAGTGGATGGTGACCGGACCTGGACTGGCCGACGCAGCGCTTCTCGTCGCCCTGTACACCGTCGCGCTCGAGTCAGACTGGGTGCTCGTCGTGGCGGCGTCGGCCATCCTCGAGACAGGTGTCCTCATGGCCACGGTGCGGTGGACGCCCACGGGCAACGACGTCAAGTCCTTCGTGTTCCTGACCGGCCTGGCGTTCACTGCGTTGTTGGCCGGCGTCGTGGTACGGGCGCTGCGCAGCCAGCTCGACTGGCTCGCCGAAAGGGCCGAGCGGCTGGAGCTCGAGCGGGACCAGCAGTCGTCGCTCGCCGCCGCGGCGGAGCGAGCCCGCATCGCGCGGGAGATGCACGACGTGGTCTCGCACAACATCCAGGTGATGGTGACGCTGGCCGATGCAGCCACCAGGGCACAGGCGCAGAACCCGTCCCGGGCGGCCGAGGCGATGCAGGAGGTCTCGAGCACGGGGCGCCAGGCGCTCACCGACATGCGGCGCATGCTCGGCGTGTTGCGCGAGGGGCCGGTGCCGGCCCGCCCCAACGGGGCCGAGCGTCCACCTCTCTCCCCCCAGCCCGGCTTGCGCGATCTCGATGCACTCGTCGAGCGTGTCGGCGGCACCGGCCTCTCCGTCTCGGTCGAGCGGTCGGGCCGGCCGTTCGAGGTCTCGGACGCCGCTGGTCTGACGGCCTACCGCATCGTCCAGGAGGCGTTGACCAACGCGTTGAAGCACGCCGAGGAGCCCGATTCCGTCGTGGTGCGCGTGGCATTCCAAGACCCCGACATCTCCGTGCGGGTCACCGACGACGGGCGCACGAAGGTGGCGGCCCCGGTGCCGGGGTCCAGGCCGGGCGACGTCAACGGCAACGGCAAGGCGGGGGGCGGCGGCAGCGGCGGAGGGCACGGCCTCGCCGGAATGGCCGAGCGGGCTGCTGCGTTCGGGGGCACCCTCCATGCGGGCCCCCGGTCGAACGGTGGCTGGGAGGTGAACGCCACCCTGCGCGACTGCAAAGCACCGACGACACCATGACGATCCGGATCGTGCTGGCGGACGACCAGGCGCTGCTGCGCAAGGGGTTCCGCATGATCCTCGAGGCGGAGGAGGATCTCGAGATCGTCGGCGAGGCGGCGGACGGGGCCGATGCGGTACGTCTTGTCGAGCTGTACCGGCCCGACGTAGTGCTCATGGACGTGCGGATGCCGGTCCTCGACGGCATCGAAGCCACGCAGGCGATCACCGCGGGGGCCACCCCCGGCGACGAGTCCCGCGTCCTCATCCTCACCACCTTCGACCTCGACGAGTACGCCTTCGAGCGCGCTGCGCGCCGGTGCGAGCGGCTTCCTTCTCAAGGACGTCCCTCCGGCGGAGCTGGTCGCAGCGATCCGGACGGTGGCGCGCGGCGACGCCGTCGTGTCACCGCGCATCACCCGGCGCCTGCTCGAGGAGTACGCCGACCAGCTCCCGGACCTCTCCCTGGGTGTCGGAACATCGGACGGCGGTGACGCCGCCAAGAACCCGGCGCTGGCCAGCCTGACCGACCGCGAGCGCGAGGTCCTGCTCGCGGTGGCCGACGGCCTCTCGAACGCAGAGATCGCCGAGCGCCTCTACGTCTCCGAGGCGACGGTCAAGTCGCACGTGGGCCGTCTGCTCGCCAAGCTCGGGCTGCGCGACCGGGTCCAGGTGGTGGTCTTCGCCTTCGAGTCCGGGTTGGTGCGCCCCTCTTCGCGCTGAGCGTCGGTGCGCCTGCCGGACACGAAGGCAGCCGAACACGAACTCAGAGGTCCGGCCCGTAGGCTCAGCTCGTGGCGGCCCCAGATACCGTGCTCGGCACGTTCAGCGACACCGGCCCGTGGACCGTCGACCCGGCGGCGCTGGCCTGGCGCAACGGGCTGGCCGGGGTGCGGGCCCGCCTTGACGCCTCGCTCCCCCGCCTGACCCGTCGCCGCGCGCTGCCCCCCGGCCGGCGACTGGGCACGACCGTGTGGCATCTGGGTGGCGCGCTCGGGCTGTGGTACCTGAAGGAGCGCCGGCGCGGCGGCGAGGCGTCGATCGCGGGCATCTCACGCCGGCTGCGGGTGGCGGCCGAGAAGCTCGGCCCGACCTACATCAAGCTGGGCCAGATCATCTCCTCGGGCGACGGGATCTTCCCGCCCGAGCTGGTCGCCGAGTTCAAGTGGTGCCGGGACCAGGTCCCCCCCGAGCCGTGGCCCCTAGTCGAGCGCGTGCTCACCGAGGAGCTGGGCCGGCCGATCGAGACGGTGTTCGCCTCCGTCGAGCACACGCCGCTGGCAGCGGCCTCCATCGCGCAGGTGCACGCCGCCACGCTGCGCGACGGAACGACGGTCGTGGTCAAGGTGCAGCGCCCGTCGGTCTCGGCGCGGGTGCGCCAGGACCTCTCCGTCATGGCGTGGCTGGCGCCTCACCTCGTCGGCCGCATCCCGGTCGCCGCGCTGGCCAACCCGCCGGCCCTGGTGGAACTGTTCGCGGAGACGATCGTGGAAGAACTCGACTTCCGTCTCGAGGCCGAGAACATGCTCGATCTCGCGATGACGTTCGCCGCGCTGGACCAGCGCGACTTCGTCGTGCCCCGCCCGCATCCGACGCTCGTGAGCCGCCGGATGTTGGTGATGGAGCGCCTCGACGGGTTCAACTTCGGCGACGTCGAGGGGATGCGCGCCGCCGGCATCGACACGGAGGCGGTCGTGCGGGCCGGCATGATCGGCTTCCTCGAGGGCGCCATGATGCACGGGATCTTCCACGGCGACCTGCACGGCGGGAACCTCTTCGTGCTCCCGACGGGGAAGATCGCGCTGCTGGACTTCGGCATCACCGGACGGCTGACCGAGCCGAAGCGCCTGGCCCTGCTCTCGCTGCTGGTGGGCGCGTCGAACGGGCACATCCCCACGCAGGTGGCCGCGCTCCGCGACCTCGGGGCCTTTCCCGACGACGTCGACGTGCAGCACGTCATCGACATCCTGGGGCTGGACCGCCCGCCGGTGGACCCGGTCACGCTGACACCCGAGGAACTGGTGGGCGAGATGCAGCGCTCGATCAAGACGCTGCTCGGGCTCGGTGCCCGCATGCCGAAGGAGCTCATGCTCTTCGTGAAGAACATGATGTTCCTCGACGGCGCCATCGCCACCCTGGCTCCGGACCTCGACCTGTTCGCGGAGGTCGAGACGATCGCGCTCCTCTTCGCCGCCAAGCACGGCGAGCGGATCATGTCCCAGCTCGGGCTCGAACACCAGGCGGACTGGACGCCCGACATGGCCGGCGTCAGGGCGGGCTTCGGGTTGGACGACTCGACCCCGAGCCTCACCCACCGCGAGCTGCAGGCTCGCCGGGCTGAGGTGCGCGGGAAGTTCACCGGGCCCGACCGTCCCCGCGGCCGGGGCCGGGGCCGGCGGAGCCGACGGTCCCCGAAGTAGCCCGGCGACCCGAGAGAACCCGCTAGCCGCCCGTGGCGTGCGATGACTGCCGGAGGGCCAGACTCTCCACCTGGGCGGCGGTCAGCGATCGGGGCGGGACCACGGCGTAGAGGAAGAAGCCGGTGTTCCCCCTTGTGAAGACGATCCAGTATCCCGTCACAATCCGATCCTGCACGTGAGGGTTGGTCCGGTACCCCGTCGCCCCCTCGATGCGCGTGACGGCGTACGTCGTCGCGTTCGGTTGGACCCCGGCCAAGGCCCCGATGGACGAGGTGAACAGGGAGAGGGTCGACGGGTCGGGCATGCGGATGGCAGTCAGGTAGATGATCGCGAGTCCGCGCCTGTAGGTACGGCTCCAGGCCCGGACGAACCCGGTGAGGCTCCCGTTGGCCACGTCCTGCTTCCACTGGGCCTGATCCGAGTACGAGTCGAGCATCGCCTTCGAGAGGGGACCGCCGAAGAGCCCCTTTGGCAGGAGCGCGAAACCGGGGAGGGCGCGCGAGAGGACTTCGTGGGACAGCGCTGGCGCGGGAGCCGCCGCGGCGCCGGAGCCGACACCGACAGACACACTCACCAAGGCTGCCGCGACCGCGGCGGCGATCCCGCGTGAGCGCCGAGCGACGGGGATCACGCCGGCAGCCTAACGAGCCTGCCTCGATGAACCGGTGGACCCGCACGACGATGATCGGGCCCCTAGGTCCGGCGGCACCGGTCCCGCCCCCGGGCGGCGGCCGATGGGAAGCTGAGGGGGTGGGCACCATACGGGCACTCGAGCGCAACGACTGGGACGACTGGCGGGCCCTGTGGGCGGGCTACCTCGCCTTCTACCGGGCCGAGCTGTCCGACGCCACGACCCGGGCCGCCTTCGACCGGCTCTGCGCGGGCGACGAGGGCATGTTCGGCCTGATCGCCCTCGACGACACCGGCCGGGGCATCGGGATGGCCAACTGCGTGGTCCACGCCTCGACCTGGTCCCGCAGGCCCAAGTGCTACCTCGAGGACCTCTTCGTCGCGCCGTCCGCCCGGGGCCACGACGTCGGGCGCGCCCTCCTCGAGGCGGTGAAGCAGGCCGGCACCGAGCGGGGGGCGCCCCGGGTCTACTGGCACACCCAGGAGTACAACGGGCGGGCCCGCTCGCTCTACGACGTCGTCGGTCGACCCACGTCCTTCGTCGTCTACGAGATGTAGCCGTGCCGGCCCGCGACGTGTCACAGCCGTTCCGTAGGTTGTCCGCCATGCCCCCGGCGACCGTTCCCTTCCCGGCCCGCGCGCCGTCCGGCCGGTAGGGTTTCGAGCGATCGCCCATGCCGCCCCGCCGTCGCACCGCGACCTCCAACTTCGGCGTCGGCCGGCGCGAGTCGCACGTCGCCGACGCCTTCTACGCCCGCTTCGAGGCACCCGAGCTCAGCGCGGAGGAGCACGTGAGCCCCCACGCGGCGGGGGTGTCGTGCCTGTGCGGTGACGCCCGACGGATGGATGCCGTGGCAGACGACTCGGTGGCCCTGGTCGTCACCTCGCCCCCCTATTTCGCGGGCAAGCAGTACGAGGAGGAGCTCGACCGGGAGGGCGTCCCGGGGTCCTACATCGAGTACCTGGCTCTGTTCCGCGACGTCTTCGCCGAGTGCAAGCGCGTGCTCGAGCCGGGCGGGCGCATCGCGGTCAACGTGGCCAACCTCGGGCGCAAGCCGTATCGCAGCCTGGGCGCCGACGTGATGACGATCCTGCAGGACGACCTCCACCTGCTGCCGCGGGGCGAGATCGTCTGGCAGAAGGGTGAGGGCGCCAGCGGCTCGTCCGCGTGGGGCTCCTTCCGCTCGGCCGCCAACCCTGTCCTGCGCGACGTCACCGAGCGGATCCTCGTGGCCAGCAAGGGACGCTTCGGACGGGCGCGCAGCCCCAAGGAGCGCCGCCGCGAGGGGCTGCCGCACGAGAGCAGCATCGGTGCCGACGACTTCATGGCCCTGACGCTCGACGTGTGGGACATCCCGCCCGAGAGCGCGGTGCGCGTACGGCATCCGGCCCCGTTTCCCGTCGAGCTGCCCCAGCGCCTCATGGAGCTCTACACCTTCCGGGGCGACCTCGTGCTCGACCCCTTCACCGGGTCCGGCTCCACGCTGGTGGCCGCGGTGCGGTGCGGCCGCGACGCCGTCGGGTACGACCTCGACCCCGCGTACGTCGAGCTGGCCCGCGGCCGCGTCGCCTCCGAGGCGGGCGCGTCCGCCGCCGGCCCGACCGAGGGCGCGCTGCCGGGCCCCGGCACCGTGCCGGGCGAGGGCATCTCGGCGCCCAGTCTGGCCCGCGGCGCCCTCGAGGCCGCGGGCTTCTCCGACGTCCGACCGAACCGCCGCCTCCGTGGACTCGGCGTGGCCGTCGACTTCACCGGGACGGACGCCGCGGGCAGGACCTGGTACTTCGACGTGGCGGGGCCGAACTCGGCCTACCGCGGCGGCATGGTCCGCTCCGAGACCGTGTGGCGGGCGCTGGGAAGAGCCCACGTGCTCGCAGCCACCGGGATCACCCCCTTCGTCATTCTCACGTCGCAGCTGCCGCGGGCCGGCACCGAGTCCGACCGGGCGCTGCGGGCCCCCGGGCCGGGCGGGATCTTCGACGCGGTGGACCTCTTCTCCGTCGACGCCCTGGCGCGGCTCGCCGTCTACGGCGCCGGCCGCTGCGGCTCCCCTCGGGCGGGTTTCTGGTCCGAGTCCGACGTGGCCCCGGGCGGCGTCTGAGCGGTGGGCGCCGTCGTCGCCTGCGCGGTCGTGCGCGACGATCCCCCGCGCGTCTTCGTGGCCCAGGACCTCGACACGTTGAACTGGGTGCTGGCCTGCCAACTGGTGGCCAAGACGCCCGGGAGCGACCTGCCGCCCGGCGAGCGCGCCGCGCTGCGCAAGGCGCTGCGCGAGGAACGCTGGGGTGACGCCGTGTTCGCCTTCATCGCCCGAACCGGCACCGCCGTCGACGTCTACGAGAGCACCGAGTTGCATGCGCCCGCCGAGGCCGCGGTCGGCCCCCTCGAGCTCCAGCTCACACCGTTGTTCACCGAGTAGCGCGGCCGCCGCTGGGCCGGAGCGGGCCGGTCCCGCGGCGACGCACCGGCAGGCCCCGTGGGCCCGGGGGGAGGCCGGCGGCCGTGGAAGGATGCCCTCGATGCCGAGCGACCGCACCACCGTCACCGAGCTCGGCACGGGGCTCGGCATGCTCGGGCTGGCCGACGTCGACGACGCCGTCCGGTCGCGCACCCCCGTGATGCACAGCCTGTCGCCCGAGATGTGGGAGCGCCTGACGGCGCTGCGCGCCGGGGGCGCCTTCGACGCCGAGTTCCACGCGGCGTGGGCGAACGGGCAGGCCTTCCTCGCGGCCGAGGACGGCCTCCGGGGCCGGCTGCCCAAGGTGGTCGAGTGGAAGGGGACCGGCCGCGCCCCCGGGGACGAGGTCGCGCCGATCGACCTGCGCGTGGACCACGTCTACCTGGTCAGCTGCAAGTACCTGTCGCAGATCCTCTTCAACGTATCGCCGTGGAACGTCTTCGACGGGCTCCTCATCGGCGCGCAGGCCCGGGGCGGCCGAGCGGCGCGCGACGCGCTGCGCGGCGGCGGGGACTGGTACGTCGAGGTCGCGCCGGCGGAGTATCAGGCGCTCTACGAGGCGGTCCGGCTCGCCGCGTTCGGGTGGGGCGACAGAGAACCGGCCTCCCGACCCGCGCCGCCCACCGGACGCGGCGCGCGGTCGGGCCGGGAGGCTCCACCGGCGCTACCGGGACTCGGTGCCACCGACGCGCTGGGCGGGCCCGGCCCGGCGAGCGGCAACGTCGCGCCGGCGGCGCTGCTGCGCGACCTCCCGGCGCGCGCCGCGGACCTCAGCTCACCGGAGCGCGACGCCCTGGGGCGCTGGCTCGGCGCGGGCTGGCCCACGGGCGCCAAGGCCCGCTACGCCACCCTCTCGCAGGCCGTGGCTCTGGCGTCGGTACGACGCTGGGAGGCAGCCATGCAGGCCGGGTCCGGGGCGGGCGAGGCCATGCTGTGGCGCCTGCTGCGCGTCGGGAGCGCCCCCTACTTCGTCCTCGGCTCCTCGTCGGCGCGCTCGCTGCGCCTGCGCATCGCGACGTCGTGGGACTGGCGCCGGCAGTACCGGCTGGTCTCCTTCGACATGGAGCCTCAGTCGGGGGGCCAGCCCCGCGTGGGGTGGGAGGCCACCGTGCGCGACCGCGTCTCCCACGCGCTGCATGTTGTGGCGGGGCACATCGAGGTGCGCTGGAGCCACGGCCGTTTCGGCGGGCTCCCCGAGGCCAAGGGATACCTCGATACGCCACATCATCTCGTCCCCGGGTATGTCACCCTCCGATGAGTGGTTTCGATCCTGACGCGTTCACTCCCCCGCTGGACGTCCCGCTGCTCTCGCGCCCGCCCGTGGTGCTCCGGCCCTACGCCGTGTCGGACCTGGCCATGGTGCGCCTGGCCTCCACCGACCCGCTCATCCCGTCCATCACCTCGGTGCCCCGGCACTACTCCGACGAGAACGGGCGGGCCTTCATCGAGCGCCAGCACGCGCGGGCGGCTCACGGCGACGGCTTCTCCTTCGTGATCGCGCGCGACGCCGACCCCGAGATCGGCGTCGGGTCCATCGGGCTGTGGTTGCGCGAGGTCGACAGCGGGCGTGCCTCCATCGGCTATTGGCTGGTCCCCGGCGCGCGCGGCCACCACCTGGCCGCCTGCGCGCTCGAGGCGGTCGTGTCCTTTGCGTTCGCGGAGCTGGCCATCCCGCGCCTGCACCTCTTCGTGGAACCGTGGAACGTGGCATCGGCGCGCACGGCCGAGGCCGCCGGTTTCACGCGCGAGGCCACCTTGCGCGGGTGGGAACGGATCGACGGCGACCAGCGCGACGCCGACTGCTACGCCCTCCTGCATGCCGAGTGGCTGCTCGGAGGCTGAGATCCGACGGGCAGCTGGTGGGGCCCTTCTGACCGACGGGCGTCCTCCCCTCTGAGGTGTAGAGCCTCGGCTCGCTCGACAGCGAGGGGTCCATCTCCCGGTGGTGACGTTCGGGGGATTGGTGCCCGGCCCACCCGGCGGCCGATCATGAAGCTCACGACCGCGAGGGAGGGATGCTGATGCTGGTGCTCGTCGAGATGGACGACCGGGTGGCCACGGTCACCCTGAACCGCCCCGAGGCGCGCAACGCGCTCTCAGCCGAGTTGCAGAGCGAGCTCAACGCCGCGGTCACCGACCTCGACGGACGCGAGGACGTGGGCTGCATGGTGTTGACGGGAGCCGACCCCGCGTTCTGCGCCGGCGTCGACCTGAAGTCATTGTCGACCGAGCAACGGACGGTCCAGCGGGACCGCATGCGCAACCCGGCCACGCACTTCGGCATGCTGGTGGCGCGCCGCACGCCGGTCATCGGCGCCATCAACGGACCGACGGTGACCGGCGGGCTCGAGCTGGCCCTCTCCTGCGACTTCCTCATCGCGTCGGAACGGGCGCGCTTCGCCGACACCCACGCGCGGGTCGGGGTCATGCCCGGCGGCGGCCTGACCATCCGCCTGCCCCAGCTCATCGGGATCGACCGGGCCCGCCGGATGAGCTTCACCGGCGACTTCATCGATGCCGAGACGGCACGCGACTGGGGCCTCGTGGTCGAGGTGGTGCCGCACGTCTCCTTGCTGACGCGCGCCCGGGAGATGGCTGCCACCATCGCGGCGATCCCGGCGGAGTACATCTCGGAGATCCGGCGCGGGTACGACGAGATGAGCGGCCTGGCGGGCGAGGAGGCGTGGCGCGCCGAGTCCATGTGGTCGAGAAAATGGCTGGAGGAGCGCTTCGACCAGTCACGCCTCGCCACCGAGCGGGAGGCCATCATCGCCCGCGGACGGGCCCAGAACACCGGAACGGACGGCGCGCCCGCGTGAAGGTCTACGCGGGGATGGACCCGCGTCTGAGCCTCCGCGACGCAGTGACCCACGCGGAGCGGGTCGAGCGCCTCGGCTACGACGGGCTCCACGTCGCAGAGACCGTGCACGATGCGCTGGCGGTGGCGCTGCTCGTCGCCGAGCACACGGAACGGATCATCGTCCGCACCAGTGTGGCCCTCGCCTTCACCCGCAGCCCCACGCTGGTCGCGTACGCGGCCTGGGACATCTCCTCTCTGAGCAACGGACGGTTCGAGCTGGGCCTCGGCACCCAGATCCGGCAGAACATCGAGGATCGCTACGCGGTGCCGTTCGGCGACGACCCGATCGGGCGCCTCGGTGACTACGTGGGCGCAGTGCGGGCGGCCTTCGCGTCGTTCGCCTCGGGCGAGCCACCTTCCTACGAGAGCCGGCACTACCGCCTGACCCGGCTCCAGCCCTACTTCAACCCGGGTCCCGACGTGGCGACGACGGTGCCAGCCATCTTCCTCGGCGGCGTGCAGCGCAAGGCCTGCGAACTGGCCGGGGCCGTGGCGGACGGGTTCGTGAGCCACCCCACCAACTCCAACCCGCGCTACCTGCGGGAGACCTGCCTCCCCGCATTGGCCGCCGGCGCACGGACGGCCGGGAGGGACCTCGACCGTGCCGGGTTCGAGACGGTGATCGGGACCCCGGTGATCACCGGAGCCTCGCTCGACGCGGTCCTGGCCGAGCGGGAGCGCCAGCGCCGGCTGCTGGCCTTCTTGTACTCGACCCCGGCCTATGCCCCGACCCTCGAGCTCCACGGCTGGACCGGGCTCGGGCCACGACTGCGCGACCTGATCCGCCATGACCGCTGGGACGACCTGGGGAGCGTGCTCTCCGACGAGGTGCTCGACACCCTCGTCCCCTGCGGCACCTTCGACGAGCTGCCGGGCATCTTGCTCGATCGTTTCGCCGGGCTCGGCCAGGGCATCGTGGTGTCCCCGCCGGCGAGCGCCGCCGACGACGGCGCCTTTCGTGCCGTGATCGAGGCGCTGCAGGCGGCCTGAGGCCTCGCTGCCTCAGCGCGGCATGGGGAAGATGAGCTCCTCGGCCGCCATCGCCTCGACCGCGGCGCGGCGCTCATCGTCGCCCATACCGGCGAAGCGCTCGGCCGCGGCAAGCACGCGCGGCAGGAGCGCCATGTCTCCGGGCGTGCAGAACGCGTGCACGCCCGGCGTGGAGAGCGCGAAGTGCACGCCGCGGTCGATCTCGGCGTCGGTGCCCTGGGGCTCGTACCACGATCCGGCCCAACGGTCCGCCGTGGCGGAGTCGCCTGCCAAGGCGTCGGCCAGCGAGCGCCGGTCCGCCCACGGCCGACGCGCAGCAGCCTTGATCGCCATCACGCCCACGTCGCGTGCGGCGCAGGTGGCGAGCAGCTCCTCGGCGGGCTCGCGGTATTCGGGCCGCCCCCACAGAGCGGGGTAGACGGGGAACATCACCGTGTCGAGGTCGAAGCGGCGCAGCGCCTCGAGGTGCACCCGCGGCACTTCGAGGTCGTGCCCGGTGACGCCGGCGAACCGGGTGTGGCCGGCGTCGCGGAGCTCGAGGATTCGCTCCAGCGCCGGCGTGCGCCGGTCGAGCTCCTCGAGCGTCGTCACGGCGTGCGCCTGGTAGAGATCGAGGACCTCGGCGTTGAGCAGCCGCCTGGTCGTGTCGAACTGCTCGGTGACGCCGTCGGGATTGGCCCGCAGGGTCTTGCCAGCGATGAAGAGCTCGCCACGGTGCGCCGCCAGATGCGGCCCGACCACGGACTCGGCCGCGCCGTACTGGGGCGCGATGTCGAGGTGGTTCACACCGTGGTCGAGGGCGAGCTGCAAGAAGGCCCCCGCCTCCTCCACCGTGGCCGACCAAGCGGCGGCGCCGCCGAGCACGGCCACGCTGCTGTGGTGATCGGTCCGCCCGAGGCGCCGACGCTCCATCCCGCGGACCGTCAGCTCTTGAGGCGCAAGATGTTGCAGACCGCGCCAAGGTTGTCGGCCACGACCGCGAAGCGCCCCGGTTCGATGTCGGCCGGCCCCATGAGCACCGAGCCGCCGAGCTCCTGCACCTTGGCTACGCTGGCGTCCGCATCGGCCACCGCGAAGTAGACGCCCCAGTTGGGTGGCATCTCGGCCGGCATGTCAGCGTTCTTGGCCATCATGCCGCCGACGGACTTCCCTGCCAGCTTCCACTCGGTGTAGGCGGGCGGACCCCCGGGAGGACCCATATCCTCGCCGTCCCACCCGAACACGGCCTTGTAGAACGCCTTCGAGGCATCGAGGTCGGTCGTGATGAGCTCGTTCCAGCAGAACGCGCCCGGCTCGTTGGTCAGCTGGGCACCCATGTGCCCTTTGGGGTGCCAGAGGCCCATCACAGCGCCCAGCGGGTCGGCGAAGATCGCCATGCGTCCCGCATCCATGACGTCCATGGGCGGCATGAAGACGGTCCCACCGTTCGCCGTCACCTTGGCCACGGTGTCGTCGGTGCTGCCGACGTTCACATAGGTCATCCACACCGTCGGCATGTCCGGGTTCATCTTCGGGCCCAGGCCGGCCACGGTCTTGCCGCGCAACTCGCACACCGTGTAACCGCCGGCATCGGGCGGGCCCGGCGGGAAGTCCCAGCCGAAGAGGCCTCCGTAGAATTCCTTGGACTTGTCCAGGTCTGGGGTTCCCAGGTCCACCCAGGAAGGGACTCCATTGTCGTAGCGCTCGACTTCCACTGTGCCTCCTCCTCGTGTTGATGCCCCGACCCATCCGACCGTACCCGATCGATGTCCCACTCGCAGCGGGTCGGGAATGAGAAGATCACGGGGATGTCACACGGCCCCGGGGTCCCATGAGCCCCAACCCGATCGGCACCCGGGCCGAGCAGCTGGCCCAGGCGCTGGCGGAGCGCATCGTCACCCTGGTGCTCGAGGCCATCGACGTCGACGCGCTGATCGACCGGATCGACGTGGACAAGGTCATCAGCCGAGTGGACGTCGACAAGGTCATCGACCGGGTCGACGTGGAGAAGGTCATCGACCGGGTCGACGTGGAGAAGGTCATCGACCGGGTCGACGTGCAAAAGGTCATCGACCGGGTCGACGTCAATGCGATTGTGGACAAGATCGACATCGACGCACTCGTGGAGCAGACCGAGTTGGGCTCGATCATCGCCCGCTCCACGACCGGCGTCCTGACCGAGATCCTCGACGTCATCCGTGCCCAGGGGGTAGGGCTCGACGATTTCATCCTCCGCTGGGGCAACCGGCTCATCGGGCGGGGCGGGCGGGTCGCCGGCTGGCCCGAGGGGCCGCCTCTGTTGATTGAGCGGAAGGCCGCCGCGCGGTGACGACCGTGCCCGTCCCGGCAGCCGAGATGACCGTCGGCCGGCAGGGCCACTACGCCGGAGCAGTCAGCCGGCTGGTGGCATTCGCCGCCGACGTCGGGGCCTCGTGGGGCGTCTACACGTTGGGCGTGTTGCTGCTCAACGCAGCAGTCAAGCTGGTGACCGGGCATTCCTACACCCTCACCAACCACCAGATCCTGGCTTTCATCGTGCTGTCGGGCTGGGAGTTCATCTACTTCGCCTACCAATGGGCGGTCAGCGGAAAGACGCTCGGTATGGCCCTCTTCGGCCTGCAGGTGGTGACCTCCGAGGGGAGGCCCATCAGCGGGCGCCAGGCCGTGCGGCGGACGATCGGGCTCGGGCTCACCCTGCTCACGCTGGGCATCGGCTTCCTCGGCATCGTGTTCCAGCGCGAGCGCCGCGCCCTCGACGACTTCATCGCAGGGACCGCGGTCGTCTACGACTGGGACGCCCGCGCCGCCCGGTTGCGCTGGATGGCCCGCCAGGAGGGCCCGCTTCACCGGGGGCCGGGGCACGAGGACCTTGCGGCATAGCGCTCACTCGGGCGTACCCGAATGCGCCGGACGTGCCCATCTACGATGCCGCGCATGTCCTTCACCGAAGTCAGCCGTCCCCACCCCCACGTCGCCGTCCTCACGCTCAACCGGCCCGAACGCATGAACGCCATGGCCTTCGACGTGATGATCCCGTTCCGCGATTCCCTGCGCGAAATCGGCAGCGACAACGGGGTGCGGGTGGTCGTCATCACCGGTGCGGGACGCGGCTTCTGTTCCGGCGCGGACCACGAGAACCCCGGGACGATGCCCAACATGGAGGGGCTGACGCTCCCGACGATCGCCCTGCGCTCGATGGAGATGCTGGACGACGTCATCGCGACCATCCGCCGCATGCACCAGCCGGTGATCGCCGCCGTGAACGGCGCGGCCATCGGAGGAGGTTTCTGCTTGGCCCTGGCGGCAGACGTCAGGATCGCTGCCGAGGACGCCTACTTCCGGGCGGCGGGCATCAACAACGGGCTGACGGCTGCCGAGCTCGGCTTGAGCTATCTGCTGCCACGGGCCATCGGGCACTCCCGAGCGGCCGAGATCATGCTGACCGGCCGCGACGTCGACGCCACCGAGGCGGACCGGATCGGGCTGATCTCTCGGGTGGTGCGGTCCCCCGAGCTGCTGCCGGCATGCTTCGAGGTGGCCGACCGCATCAACGGCTGGAGCCGGGCCGGCGTGGAGCTGACGAAGCGCCAGCTGTGGAACAGCCTCGACGCCGCCAGCCTGCAGTCCCACATGGATGCGGAGGGCACCGCGCAGCTCTTCGTGCGCATCACGACCCGCAATTTCGAAGAGGCGGTGGCGGCCCGCAAGGAAGGCCGCACGCCCGACTTCCGGGACTGAGACGTACCGCGTTCAGGGCGAATTGACGAGCGAGTTGGCCGCCATCTCGAGGTAATCGCGTAGCTCGGCCGCGTCCGCGTCCGAGATGCGCCCCGCCTCGTTGAGCCCGAGCACGGCCACCAGCATGTGGCGCAACCAGGCGTCGCGCTCGGGGGGGCCGATGACGAAAGGGGCGTGCCGCATGCGCAGTCGGGGATGACCTCGCTGCTCGCTGTAGGTGCGAGGTCCGCCCCAATACTGCGTGAGGAACAGCGCGAGGTGGTGGGACGACTCGCTCAGATCGTCGGGATAGAGCGGCCGCAGCAACGGGTCGCCGGCGACGCCCACGTAGAAGCGGTCCACCAGGTCGACGAAGAACTGCTCCCCACCGACACGATCGAACAGTGCGTTCACAGCGTCGAGAGTAGAGGCTTTAGACTCTCCGCGATTCGCGGCCGTAGTTCAATGGTAGAACCTCAGCCTTCCAAGCTGATGATGCCAGTTCGATCCTGGTCGGCCGCTCTCTTCAGAAGTGCGGCGCATCACGGTGTTACGGGAGGGCGTCCGGAGCGGCTTCCCCTCCGTCCCGCGAATATCCCGCGGGCTGATTCGACCTCGCGCGTTGCGGGCCGATTCGGCCAGTCCCGTTAGGGCCTCTGCGATCACCGCAGCGCGAACCTCGGCGGCGCGAACTTGACGAGGCAATGAGTATGCGACAGCTTCCTGCCAGCTGGGCCTTGGGAGGTCTGGATCAAGTCATTGGGAGAGTCCACATGGACGCAAAGCAAGCTCCATGAACCCAGATCGAGGCAGGCTCGTCGGTTCGACGGGCAGTCATTGGGAGAGATTGGCAGAGATTGAGTTCAGGATCGCGGAGATCTTCGCGGATCTAACTGGCGACGCACCGATGTGGGTCGTTTCGGCCCGCCCGTAGCGGACACCCCGCGGGAAGCGTGGGCCTTGTGTTGCTTCGGCGACGAGTCGCATTGGCACGGAGCTGCGGAGTTCGTCCATCGAGACGTTGAGGCAGACGCATCCAGGAATCAGTCGAAGGCCTTCCGGCCGAATAGCGATTCGCAGCACCGATGCTGTTGGGGCAGAGCGCATTACCCACCCAGGGATATCTCGACGACCTCGCGTTCCCCGTTGCCAACCTGGGCGTCTACCCGCGATGGACTAGATGGAGTCGTGGGAATTCGGGAGGACGTTCGAGGTCCAGGCGATCCCAATGCACATCTCGTCGGTTGACCCGTCACCCCAAGTCACGAAGTGTGGAGGTGCCTTGCGCAGCAGTGGGAGCTCTTGAGCCAGCGTCGGCTCGTAAGTGCAGGTCACTTTTACCGGTTCACCTGCGGTGACAGGAATCGGTGAACTCAGGTTGTAGGACCGCTGGTCGTGGAAATCGTAGTTGGGCACACTGAGGACGGTCTTTTCCTCTGGCGTTCCCGGGTTGAGAACCATCGAGAAGGCCGCACCCAAGAGGTGCATATGCGCATACGTCCTGACGATGTAGCCGGTCTTGTCGATCCGCGAAGTACACGACGTCGAGTCACCTTCAGGCGGATCAGACGGATTGTTCCCGCAGAGTGCTTCGATGCCGTTCACCTCGGCGAGAACCGACGGGCCGAAGCGCTGACCCAGGTTGGCGAGCGAGGCGGCGCGGATGCACAACGGGCCCGTCACGCCGGTCGGGCAGGGGATGTCGGGTGGCGCCAGCATGAGATCGAGATGGAGCGGGAGAAGTGGCGTCGATGCGGGCACCGTGTGGAGTATCAGTCTGTTCTTGACGGGCCTGTCGCCGACGAGCAGGTTGTAGTGGACCTGCATAACGACCTGGCTTCCGGCAGGAAGCGTGACTCCACTGCCCTTTGGGAAGTTGTCCACCCCGGCGCCTGGGGCCCAGAACGTGAGCAGCGGGACCCCACCGAGTCCAGCCAGGTCGGAACTGGGAAGAGGCAACCCGAAACACGTCCAACCCCTTCCGCCGTCGTTGTCACGCTCTGCTGTTGCGGCGAGCGCCGGCGGCAAGAGGAAGAGTGCCGCGTGGTGATCCTCGGCGCTTCCAGGGACGAACTGGCTGGAAATGATGTACGAGTTCTCGGCCACGTGCGGGTTCACCAGCGTGCAGTGGTAGTCGTCGGTCGTGCCAGGGGCGGCACTTGGTTTGTAGGCGTGGGCTGTCAGGGAGACGGTCGTCACCGATGGGACCGAGCTCGAAGCAGCCAGGGACGGCGACGAGACGATGAGGGCAGGGATGCCGAGCAGGACCGGAGCCAGAAGTCTCGCCATTCGTCGAGGCCGCATCCCGATCACGCTATCGATCCGGGACGTCGCCAGCCCGATTCATCAAGGTTCGTGGTCAGATGATGCCCGACCCCGGAGGTCCGTAGGTCAGATGCGTGGCGACGCTGTCGGCGGCGACATCGCCGGAGATCTCGCTCTTACTCCGACTTGGGTCCATCCACCGGAAATCTAGGAGTCGCACCCCTCTCGGAGCGCCCAGCTGCCGGCGTCGGGGTGCGACCCATCAGGCACTTTGGGCTACCGCGCCGACGACGAGCTCCGTCGGTGGAGCTGGGTTTCGACACGAAATGCGAGTAACGGCCAGGTTAACTAACAGTGACAGAAAAGGAAACTTTAGGTAAACTCGCGTCGATGAACGGTGAGACGCTTGTTTGGGGTTGGCACCGGGATCCGTACGGGATCCATGAAGAACGCTGGGTTTCGGCCGACGGCCTACCAACGAAGCTCGTCAGGGACGGTGGATACGAGTCGTACGATCCCCCGCCCAACTGGAAGGTGCGAAATACCGCCTGACGAAACACCCGAGAGTCGTTGGCGACAACGTGACATGCCTGGCTCTCGACCCTCACGGTTTCCATCGGAGATGCTCTGCTCCTGCGATCAATCAGGATCCAGGGTCAAAGGACCTTTCTGACCGTTCGCTCCAAGATTCCCAGTGTGGAGCGCAGGGCCGACTCGGGCACGATCGGGAAGCGCTCCTTGAGGTCGCCGCTCACCTTCGACCAGTCGTAGTAGGACGTCACATTGGTGACCCCACCGTCACCGGGATCGAGGCGGTAACCGTAGAAGTGCGGAACCGGAATATCGGGCCCGAGATCCCACGCGATCTCCTTGTCGCGCTCGAAGAGGATGAAGTGCACGGTCACGTCGTACTTGCCCAGCGGGACATCATTAAGCGATTCGCGGTCCATGTGGATGACGAACGTGTCGCCCACCTTCTCCGCCGGCTCGCCAGTAAAGTCCTGCAGCATCCCAGAGGCGTCGATGGCCACATGGCCCGCCGGGCTGCGCAAGATGTCGAAGATCGCGGCGGGCGGCGCCGCAATGGGCCGGGTCACCTCGATTCGGTCGGACAGGAAGACGGTATCGGGCATATGGGGTTCCTCATGGACGTGAGTGTGGGCTCGTCGGCCACCTCGACTGTTCGCTCCGACCAGCATCGCGCGCAGACGCCGCGGCCCGCTGCCGTAGCCGGGAGCACCACTACGTCATCAACAGATCGGCCTCAGTCCGTCGGGGCGGGAGTTGGTCGGGCTGCCGATCACGCCGCTCAATAGGGGCTCGAGAACTGGGTGTCCCGCTTCGCCGGCCGAGGGACAGAATCGGCAGCGCAACCACCGAGGTCCCCAGAGTGGAGTGGGACACATGGATTTGTCCTGATCGCTACCTGAGCGACAAGACTGGCCATATGCAAGGAGTGCTCCTTGACGTTGGCGGGGTGTTCTTGGTGCCCAGTCGAGATCGAGTGGTCGAAGCACTTGGTGAACTGATCGGGACATTGTCAGATGCGGAGTGCGATCGGGCGCACTTCGAGGGTATTCACGCTCTCGACGTGGCCGATGCGCCGGGCGAGGGAGAATGGCGCCCCTATCTCAGCGGCTATCTGTCATCGCTCGGGATTCCCGAGGACCTGCTTGAAGCAGCAATCGACAGGCTAATTCCGGTATGGCGCGGTCCGTCATTCGATTTGTGGCGGCGCATCCTCAGTGGATCCATCGCCGGATTGTGGAGGCTCCACCACGCGGAACTCAGATTGGGAATGGTGAGCAACTCGGACGGTCACGTCGAAGAGAAGCTTGTCCGAAGCAAGATCTGCCAAGTGGGACAGGGACTGGGCGTGCCGGTCCAAATAGTCATCGATTCCGGCGTGGTTGGCGTTGCAAAGCCAGATCCAAGCATCTTTGATCTTGCGCTTCCCTCTCTTGGTCTAGGTCCTTCCGACGTGATCTACGTGGGTGACAGCGTGAAGTACGACATCAGGTCAGCTGAGGACGCTGGCATGACGCCCTTGCATTTCGATCCATTCGAACTCTGTGAGGAAATCGATCATCTTCATATTGCTGAGGTCGGAGATGTGCTCCACCACGTGTGAGCGTCCCGCCGGGGTCCCCCGGTACGTCCGAACTCTGACGCGGCCTCGGAGATCCGGGAGCAGCGGTTTTGTCTTCTCGGTATCCGAAGTGGCGTTAGGTCCTGGAGGAGCCAACACAGGAAGACCGCCACGCTCGTTGAGGGCGTGACGGTGAAACGTCTCTGAGAGCCTTGCGGGCCACCGCATTACCCTTCGGATCGTGCGGAGTAGGACGATCAGCGTAGTTCTTGAGCTAAAGAGAAACGGCCTGAACTCTCTGCGTGTCGTCCTGGCGTTTCCGTTGTCCATCCACGCCCTCGCGAGACGTGACGCTCAAGTATCAGCTCGTGTAGTCAACAGGATCGGCCCCTTCGATCCCGACGGCGAAAGCCAACCCGCGAAGTCCCGAGTTGGCGGTCAGCGGCCAGATGCTGTGCACAACGTCGGGGGGAATCCGGATCAGATCGCCCTGACCCACTTCTCGCTCTTCATCCGCGATCTTCATGATGCCGCGTCCAGAAATGATGTAGTAAAACTCGTGCGTGGGATGCGAGTGTGGGTCGACAAGACCACCGCCGGCAACTTCCCACTCGCTGACAAGCTCAAGGAATCCACCCTTGGTCACGTCCTTGAGTTCACCAGGCTGAATGAGCCACCAGACCGGCACGGTTCCGGCGTGTTCGATGACAGGAGCTACGTCCCTTGCTGAGCGGATATCCATTTTGCCCACCTCGCATCGAAGCCGGGAAAGCGCAAATACTAAGGCACGCGGATCAACCTCGCGACGGCCAGAAGCGGCCATCGGCCTGGTCTGGGGCACGGGCATCGGCACGGACCGACGGTCCGCCAACCACGAACCGTCTCAGCCGGTTGTCGAGACGGAGTACAGGCTCTTGGGGTCGCAGTGCCAGATTCGGTCGTTCGGCCTCGTGTCGGCCTCGTCGTAGGCGAACCCGCTTCCCTTGACCTTCATCAGGAGGAAGCAGTCGCTCGGGGTCGGCTTCTGATCCGACATGCCCAGGTGAGCGATCGGCGCGTAAACCCCGCCACCGGTCCAGTTCGTCTGGGCCGCCGCGCGATCCAACACGCAGGACACGGTCAGGTTCGCCCCACAGGCCGAGGCCGACTTGGCGAAGAGCAGCCAGGCGTCGACGGCGTATTCGTCGTTCGTGTCGATCGTGTCGCCCGGCGCGTCGTTGCGCATTAGCGAGATCAGCTGCTCGAGGCCGGGGCTCTGCGAGGCCAACTCGAAGGGCCAAGCCTGGGCGGCGTAGTAGATGGGCGGGAACGGACCGGACACCGAGACGTGATAGGACGACCTGCCCAGCTGCTCGGGTATTCCGATCCCCATGAAGATGAACGCGGGGTCGTAGGCCGCGGTGCCCATGGCCTGGAAGTACGTCTGGATGTTCGTGCCGGTCGGCGTCTCGAGCGCTTGCACCCCCTTGGCCTGGGCCTCCTCCACGTAGGGCGCCCAGTCGGCCACGGTGAACGGCGGCTCCTGCCAGTCCACCACCTTCCAGCCCTGTTGCTGGGCCGCCTGCTCCCACTTCCGGGTCGGATCGAGGATGCTGGGCACGTTGGCAGCCCCGATGCCGAAATGCTCGACCGCCTGGGGGTAGCGGCGACCCAGCGAGCTGTACCACCCGGCTTCAATCTCGTCGGTCCTGATGTCCTGAGGGTTCACCTGGAGGCCAGCTCTGTCTGCCTCGTTCGAGACGACGTAGGCGGGGATTTCGCCCAGACCGCAGCCCACCCGGACCGGCACGGCCGACTGGTCGAAGACGAGCCCGCCGCCGACCCCCATGAAATCCTGTTGGCAGGCCTCTTCGGTGACCTGCCCCGCGTTGACGAGGGCGGCGTCACGGTCGTGCACCACGATGGTGCGCCCGTCAATGCCACCGGCAGCGTTGCACCACCTCGCGAACGCGCCGGCGAGTTGGAAGAACTCCTTGTTCAGGCCGGGTTCAGCCGAGTTGGCCGGGTCGGCGAAGGTGGCGATGTCGATTGAGTGGGCGCTTACCCCGCGGGCTGAGGCACCGCCGCCCGGCCCGTTTTCGCACACGGTCCCAATTCCTGGCCAGGTGCCATGGGCGAGCGACGCATGTCTCGCTGGCGCCGTCGCGCCATCGGCGACGGCCGCCGGCATGGCCGCCGTGACCACGAGAGCGGCGAGCACCGTCGAGACACTCCACGACCTGCGCATGGCTCCTCCTCCTACTGCAAGGCACGCACGGATACAATATCCGAAACCCTGGTTCCAGCCAGGGTCACACCTGACTTCGCGGGACGGTGGGGCAGTTCGGCACGAGAAGGGCGTCGGCGATCACTCTCAGCAGACCGATCCGGCAACCCCGCTCGGTCTGGTTCCGATTCGACGCCAAAGGCGCAGCAGGACAACATGAGTGCCGTGGGCGGTCGACCGAACGCCGAGGAAGTCGTGCGTGACTTCATGGCAGCGTTCATGACGGCATGGCCGACGCGCGACGCCGCCACGCTCAGCCGGTTCTTCGGTAAGGACGCCAAGTATTGCAACGGCCCGCTTGAACCAGTCCAGGGACGAGAAGCCATCGTGGCAGACCTCGCTCGGATGATGAGCCTGGGCGGTGAGGTGGGCGTCGACGTTCTCCACTTACTGTCTGATGGCAGAGTCGTGATGACCGAAAGGATCGATTACGTAAGGTTGGGAGGAAAGACGGCTGGGTTGAGGATTGCGGGTGTCTTTGAGGTTCACGACGGAGTCATCACCGGCTGGCGTGACTATTTCGATGCCAAGGAGTTCGAGGCACAGCTATCCACCGACGCTTAGTAACGCTCTACTTCGCCTTCTTGGAGACATTATGTGGCGTGGAGATCCGGAAGGCGGACCCAAGGGAGGCGGCTTCTCTCGCTGCGCTGTGGCTCCGCTCTCGTACGGCTTCAGTCCCATCGATACCTCCCACCGTCCACACCGATGAGCAAGTGGACCGGTGGTTCGAGGAGGTCGTGCTCCCGACCTGCGAGGTTTGGGTCGCCGACATCAGCGGCGAACCGGTCGCTCTGATGGTGCTTGACCACGAGTGGATCGATCAGCTCTATGTCGACCCCGCTGCGATAGGACGGGGCATCGGAGGAGCACTGCTGGAGCATGCCATGAGACTGCGTCCGACCGGACTCAAACTCTGGACCTTTCAGACCAATCTCGATGCCCGCCGGTTCTATGAAGCACACGGGTTCGTCGCGACCGCCATGACGACGGGCGCCAACGAGGAGCAAGCCCCCGACGTGTGCTACGAGTGGCCATCGTAGCGATCGTGCTCAGCGGACAGGGTGCCCCACTTCGCCGGCCCGGTCGGACGAAGCGGGCGGGACTGCGGACCCTGTCGCCGCCGGTCACCAACGCCCCACCATGGCCAGATCGCACACGCCCAATCCGGGGTATTCCGCTTCTGCTTGACAGAACTTCGCCACCGAGGGCTCCGCTAGCAAGACCTCCATGTCGCTCTTGAGCGCAGTCGAAATGTACAGAGATAACAGCGGGATCGACCTTTATGGGTGATCCGCGGACTCCGAGGGTCGGCTCGAACACCGAGACGGTAGCTGACTCATTCATTTCGCCAAAAGAACTTCACTCTTCGAAAGAGCACCGATCGGGCGGTGGCATCTGGTCGGCTGTCCGGTCACGAAGGAATGACGGCAATCTCATTTCGATTGGTGTAGCCGGTGACGCAGCTGCCAGATCCGCAGTGACGCCACGATCCCGGCAAGCAGCACGCCACCGACTGCTGCAAGGAGAAGGGCGACCCCAAGTGGCATGTTTACACTCCCGGTAAAGAATGACACCTTCACCGACTGACTGTTTTGGATGATGAACACCATGTCCAACGCGAGCACGACAACGCCGATGATTACACCCAACCAGACCGCCGAGATTCGAGTGCGTCCAGTCGGCGTTCCCGGAGATGGTGTCGCCATATTGGGCGGTACACTCGGCGCCTCGCCAGGCTGCGGGGTGGGGGTGTCAGAAGCTGGAGACCCATCGCTCATGCCGTCACTCGCCCCCTTTGGACTTGGGCTACCGAGTTTAAGCGCATGAGTCTCATCGAGACTTCGACGACAGCCATCCTGGTTCCGCTCCAACTATCGCATTGGCCGCCCGACGGGGGTTTCGCTCGACCAGTGAGGAAATACCGTTACCCGTCCACTAGATGTGGAGTACCGCAGGTGTCGATCTCAGTCCACTCCAGAAGAGCACCGAGATAGAGGTCCTCGAACTCGTAGTCTCCGCCGCTGATCGCCGCATCTTTTGCACGAACCACCTGTTGCCCTCCCGGCGATCAGGGACGACGTCACCCTCGACCAGCGGATTCTCCTATATCGACCGGCCTCTTACAGATGAGGTAGGAGTACTCCCCGATGGCTTGAACTCCGACGAGCTCCCAGCCCTGCTCTCCCAGCTGGTTGAGAGCGGCCTCGAGGGCGGTTTGACCGTCCTTCGCCACCAGGTCGAATCGCTCCAACTTGTAGGACCAGATGATCATTCGCGAACCCTACACGCCGGATCTTGCGCCGGGAGTAGGACTGAGGACCCTCCCCGGCGGTATGGGATCCCGGAACTCGTGCTGTATCGGCACCACTCATGCTGTATCTGTAATCAGTCGAAACGCATGGGGCTCTTAGGCAACCCGAGAAACCGCAAGACATCAGCGCCATCCTCCGAGAGGGCTCGTCGGACCTGGGCGGAGAGCCGCTCCAGGGCCACGACGGTCGGCCGTCCCCCGGGGAGGCCCCAGGTTGCGACAACCCGGCCATCTACAAGTGCGACGGGCCGGAAAATACCGTTGGTAGTGACGACGCCAACGTGGCGACCGACAAATGGCTCGCGCGAGACCCAGCCGTGCAACACCGGGTCGAAGGGGCCGAGCAAGCGTGGTGCCGGCATGGCCGTGTCGCCGAGCGCGCCCGGGGCGAGGAGCCCCTCGTCCACCGACACGTATTCGTCGTCGATCGTCGCGAAACCATGGCGCGCATCACTCAGAGTTATCCCGGCCCACTTGGCGAGATCTTCGGGCCCACCAGGCGCGTGCCCGGCGAGGTAGCGGCGCGCCAACGTGGTCAGTGCCTCCTCGCGATCCAGCGCGCGCGGGGCGGGTCCCAGCCACCGGTCCACGGCGACGAAAGCGTGCTCGGTGCCTATCATGGGTCCGCGCAGCACGGCTCCCTGCGCGCTTGCAACGCCGAGGAGATGGGTGAGGGCCTGACCCGCCGTGGGAACCCCGGAGGCGTCGAGGCGTTGGCGGAGCTGATCGCGAGTCAGGGCGCCTTCTTGAGCAACCGCCTGGGCGATGAGCTTCACGCCGCGCACCGCCTGCCGAGTATCAACGCCCTCCTGTTGCAGCCTGCGTTCGCTCCCCATCGTGGAGCGCGCGGCGGTGAGTCGGTGAAGCCACCAGTAGTCCTCACTTCGCACGAGGTGGAGCGTGCCGCGGTTAAGCCAGGTGACGACAAGGGAACGGTCCCGGCTCAAGGCACGGTCGACGTCGGTTGCGTTCAGACCACTCGAGCGGCTGCGTATCGCCAGCCGAGCCCCGCGTCCGTCTTGGGCCTGAACCGCCAGCAAGCGAGCAACGACCTTCTCGGCAGAATCGACCGGCGCCCCGGCGAGCAACTGCGAGCGAAGTCGGGCGGCGATTGCCGGCGCGACATCGGGTTCAGCTGCGCGCGCGAAGGGTCTGGGACTATCCGCTCTTCCTGGAGCTCGCCCACCGTTGTCCATGGCCGCCACAGTTCTATCCCCCTATCCCCGAAACCCGCGGCCCGCTGTTCCCATGGTCCCAAGTCTCTCGCCTACGCGGCGACTGGGACGGTATCGATCGATGTAATCGGTCGAGAATTCCGTTTCGTCACTCCGTTCATAACTCACTCCAACCGACGTCGGTCGCGACGGCGCCGCTCTGGTCGGGAATTCCTACAGCCTGCCGCGTGCCTTCTGGCTGTTAAAACGGGAGTCCGTGGCCGACGAAGGAGAAGGAATGGAGCGCCGAATCCTCGGTGGTACAGGTATTTCGGTCAGCGG
Source organism: uncultured Acidimicrobiaceae bacterium (assembly GCA_963726005.1). Taxonomy (GTDB): domain Bacteria; phylum Actinomycetota; class Acidimicrobiia; order Acidimicrobiales; family RAAP-2; genus Bog-473. The sequence goes on along the minus strand of CAVSAT010000004.1, from coordinate 862,504 downwards.
GTTCGCGCTCGGGACGATGATGCTGGGGGCCATGGGCAACACCGACCATGGCGAGTCGATCCGTATGATCCATACGGCGCTGGACGCCGGTATCAACTTCGTGGACACCGCCGACGTCTATTCCCGGGGCGAGTCGGAGGAGATCGTCGGGAAGGCTCTAGCCGGACGTCGCGATGAGGTGGTGCTGGCAACCAAGTTCGGACTCCCAGTAGGTAGCGACCCCAACCGGCAAGGTGGATCGCCCCGCTGGATCACTCGGGCAGTCGAAGCCAGCCTCCGGCGCCTTGGCACGGACTACATCGATCTTTACCAGCTGCACCGGCCCGACTACAGCACCGATCTCGACGAGACCCTGGGTGCCCTGTCCGACCTGATCCGGGCGGGAAAGGTCCGCGCCATCGGCTCTTCCACCTTTCCGGCCGACCTCGTCGTGGAGGCGCAATGGGTGGCCGAGCGTCGCGGCCATCACCGATTCCGAACCGAGCAGCCCCGCTACTCAATCCTTACTCGGACCATCGAGGGCACGGTGCTCCCGGTCGCCCAGCGTCACGGCATGGGCGTGTTGTCCTACGGTCCGCTGAGCAGCGGATGGTTGTCGGGACGGACCGATCCCACTCGGGGCCATCGGTCAACCACCGCCCCCCGGGCATTCGACCTGAACGTCCCAGCCAATCAGGCCAAGCTGGAGGCCGTCCGCGCGCTCAGCGACCTGGCCGCCGAGGCCGGGCTCCCACTCACGCACCTGGCCACAGCCTTTGTCAGATCTCATCCGGCTGTTACCTCGGTGATCATCGGGCCCCGGACACCTGAGCAGCTTGACGACCACCTGGCGGGGGCCAATGTCGCGCTCAGTGACGGGCTCCTCGACCGCATCGACGAGATCGTCCCCCCGGGATCGGAGCTCAATCCCGACGACAACTATCTCGCCTCCTCGCCCGCACTTGCGGATGCGCGGCTGCGCCGTCGCTGAGCGGGACCTTCCACATTTCCATGTCATCAACCTTGGCGACGGACCTGCGCAATATTGGGAACTAGCGAATTACAGCCACAGGCTCCCAGGCAAGTTCGCGCTTAGTCGTCCCACACGGCACGAAGTGGCGGTCAGCGCACCCGAGCCCGGCTATAGGGGGCATGGATCAGCGTCGGCGTTGGGCCTGAATGAGGGGGATGCCAAAGGGCACAAAAGCCACGATCGCGGAGGCCAGGGCGAGAAAGGAGCCCCACGACCAGCTGAAGCCGGCTGGCTTGAGGACGACCCCCAGCACCACCAGGGCCAGATTCACTCCGGTGATGAGGGCTAGGACCTGATCCTTGGACATACGGCCCTGTACCGCGAGGTCGCCGAGGCCGAACGCGGTGATCACGACATAGAGCACCAGCACAATCGAGTCCAGCACTGCGATGAACAACCAGCCGTGAGCACTCAGTCCATCGGCAGAGAAGGGACCGATGCTGTACCAAGGCAGCCAGAACGAGACCAGAAGGACCAAGGTGGCGGGGCCGACGATCCATTCTCTCTGGTTCAGTGCGTTCACCCGTTGTCGCGACTTCCCGAATCGCTTCGGTGTCGTCGGTCGTGGCATGACGGGCGGCCTAATGGCGGCCCCGCACTTGGGACAAAGTGCCGTCCCCAAGGACACCTCAACTAGGCATCGGGAGCAAGCAGGCAACGGGCCAACCTCCTTTCCTGCTGCGAAGGACGCGCCAGCTCAGGCTACCGGCGGAGGGGGCGAGACTTGTCCTTGGGTTGGTTATCGGAGCTCTGTCGTGCCGACGTGGCGGCGCACTGGACTACTCGTCTTGGGGTCCAGGCGGACAACTGTCGAGATCCTCTTGCCGGAAAAGTGAAGATTGAGGCGCAACAAAGCGCCGGCGGGTGGCTCCCCTCGGGTCAGCTACCAAAAGCGAGGTCGCCTTGCGACCTCCTCGGCATCGCGGCTTCCACCACTCCGTGGTTCGAGGCGCCGAATATAAGTCACCGTCCCGGCGAACCGGACGGTGACGGCGCGGGCTATGGGGCCTGTGGTTCGAGTTCAAATGGCGGATACTCGTCCGTGAGTAGCAAATAGTAGGTCTGAACGCGCAGATACCAGCGCATGACGTTGAGGACGAAAGCTCGCATTCCTTCGGGCCACCGGCCCGTGAAGAGCACAACGAACAAAGCGATTACGGTCATGATCGTCGCAACGATCTCCAGCACAAACAGTGCGATGAGGTGCGGAATAACGAGGATGATCCGGAACGCGACGGTGAGGCGGTTGCGATCATCGAGCTGAGGCTGGAACTCGACCCGTACGCGGGCGTCCTCACCACTGTCGGTCGGCGTCATTCCAAAGGCGAAGGGCGGGTACTCCTCGCACATGAATAGGAAGAACGTGTACGTACGGAGTTCATATCGCATATACATCGCTTGGATGTTGGCGAAGCTCTCCGGGAGTTCGCCGGTGAAGAGGACCGTAAACCAAGAAATGACGCCGACTACCTGCGCGAGGATCCTCAATCCGTAGAGGATCACGAGATGTGGGATCGCAAGCAACCAGTTGACAATCGGTCGCCAGTTGGCGACCTTCTCTGGGGCGTCGAAGCTGAAATTCGCCGGATAGGAGGAGTTCATATCTTGCATTGGCGCCTCCTCGGGTCGCGTGAGGATCAAGGTTAGCTGGTGGGACCCGACGCCGCTTAGATGTTCCGCGTGTGCACACGAACGGCGAACTGAGGCATCCCCAACTCCGAGCCAGTCGGCGTCCGTGGTCCAAGTGTGAAGCCGGCCGGTGTTGCAGAGGTTCCCTATCCCCCCCAGGCGCTCATTACTACGCTCCGTGCATGAGACGCAGCCTCAACCCGGTGATTGTTTCGATCCTGACGATCGTCGCGCTGTGCCAGCTGGCCGCACCAGTCAGCGCTTCGGGACATCGCACCGCCAAGCAACGAACGGGATCGTCACCACCGTTTATCGTCCTGCCCGTCATCTCCTGTAAGACGACTTACGGCGCCGGCTCGCCCGGAGAGCCCTTCGTGGCCCGGCAATTGACCGCTAGCGGTTCAGCGAAGGGACTCAGGTTCTACTCGAATGGCTTGATGACTGTCCTCGGCCCGTCGGGTTGGGCGTGCGAAGCGTTGGTCGCAGCCGATGGCGGCCAAAAGCTCGATGTCTTCCCACCTGGAAGTGCTGATTATTCGCAATCCATCGCGCCCAAGGGCGCGTCGCTCGTGGAGGTTCAAGGTGAATACACCGGTCACATTCCGGGTGCCGATCTCGTGTGCGCGCTCTTTCCGCACTCAGCCGCTGCCTCCTTTGCTTCGTCCGGCGGGGAAACGTGTCCTCCGACGTCTCCCACGGAGAACACGAAGCAGCTGACATCGGATGTCGTAGCGTTCAGCGACCCACCTGGCACCGTAGGAACTGGCACAGGGTCAGGCGGGTCCCTCACCTCGATCGGTGCCGTGGTGTATCCGCAGCTGGCCTTCTCAAACTCCTCGAGCGTGAACATCTCGTTACTCTCCTGCACGCTGCCAAAGAAGATTGCCCCTCTCTGCGTGCCGATCGAGGGAGATTTTTTGACGCGAAGCCCGCCGACCTATGTGCCTCAGACATCCTGATCAGTCACTGACACAGCGGATCACGACATCCAACGAATGGGCGCACCTGCGGTCTAGGCGGTTCCCTCCATCCAAGCGGAGAACTGCTCCCAGGTCGCTGTGCGCGGATGAGACTTGAACGGTGTCCAGTCGATACCGCCTTTGCTGATCTGGACCTTCCCCATCAACTCGCCGTCAGAGCGGACCTCGAACTCCACGTCCACGTTCATTACGGTGATCGGGTGGGACAGGTTCATCGTGACGTCATGAGCTGGCATGGCAGCAGAGCTTAAATCGGTACCACCCATGTGTTGAGACAGTCGGGATAGCCGCAGACAAGGTGAACGTGGTCATCCATCCCGGCACACTCCGGATCGTGGCCCATCGTTGCGCGGGCCATGTGATTGTGGCGCGCCGGACATCCCAGGCTGATCGCTCGGCAAACTGCTTGGTCCGTGGTCATAGTCTGAAAATGCAAAAGCTGTAACGCCCAAAGACGCTCTTCCACGCCGCCGCCCCGTGTGGGTGAACTGGAGCTGTCGGGACCGGTCCAGGTCGGAGCGCCTGCCTACCGCCAGTCGACCAGCTCAGTGCGAGCCCTCGCGACCATCTTCGCAATCACCGATTGATCAGTCTCAACCCCGAGAACCGCACCCTGAGGGAATGTGACGAAGGGTTCGCACCCATTTTCGAACACCCTCACCTGGACGACACCCAGTAGTTGACCCCTGAGGCGGACTCGCTCCTCCGCCATCTGTCGGTGTTCCTCGGATAGATGTGAGTTGTCGCTGCTGCCCGTGTAGCTGATCCACCCGTGCTGTTGAGTCATGGCGTCATCTTGAACTGTTGTCCCGAACGTGACCACCCCTATCGGGGGGTTGGAGACGGCAGCACCAACCGCAGCAAGGGAAGCGACGGCAGCTGGCGCCCGACCCGGGTGTCGTGAGACGAGTGTGAGGCGAGGGCCGGCGACGACGACTCCGTGGTCCTGGGATCGCCACCGCTGCTACGTCTGGATGCTGACACCCCAAACTTCGCCGAAACGGAGCCGACCCGACTGAACCGGGCACACCGCCCAAACCGTTGGATGCGGCGTGACGACCGGACATGCGACGTGACGATTCCGCGAACCCCGCTTGAAGGATTACCGACGCGCGCTCCACATCGCCGCAGGTCCTGGCGATCATCAATCACACCCATTGTGCAACCGTGCTCGATCAGCGACTATGACAGCCAGACGCCCTGAAGAGCTCGCCTAGGTCCATGGATAGAGAACTAACTGCACAGCACTGGCTCATCAAGGCAACACCCTGCCTGAGATGCGTGACGAGCGCAGAGCGCCGGTTCTCAGCGTCGTTGAAGGTGAACGAACTCACCGTGCTGGCGGCGTCGGACGAGCTGGGAGCGGCCGCCAGGGATGCGACGGCCTGGATCGCGACGAACGCGTGCCCGGATTTGGAACTCGGATCACGAGTTGCCACCATGTTGAGGACCTGCGGCGAAGTCGCGCTGACCGCTCAGCGGGCGATCACTCATCCTTCTGGCGACATCGATGCGGTATTCGACCGCTTGAGCAACCTGATGGCGATTATCGAAATCCACTCCCATGCGTTGGATAACTGGTAACAAGCCCGACCACAGCAGTGACCAGGGGTTGGCCAAGAACGACCGCCTCTCAGGAAGGACTCTGAAAATTGCGGACTCCACATAATCCGAACATTTCGTCAACAGCAGACGGGCGCTGGGTACTGACTTGCCCCGAGTGTGACGCCTCGCGCCACCATCAGCTCCCCATCGGGATCCAAATGCCCCTGGAGTCCCGCTTGACCGCCGAGAGGTTGCGGGAGAACCACATAGGACGAAAGTCGACCACGTAAGGTCGCCGAAGGGCAGCCGTCCCCTCGCCGGATCGGCGTCTCCCGGTGCTGATTCAAGCGAGCACGATCGTTGCAGCGAGCGCGATGCGATGATCCTTGGACCACGGTGGTCCCAAAGTTGCCCGCGGTCCGTGAAGCACCGCGTCCGCTCGCTCACCCAGGATGCGCGCAGCATCGTCCTCGATGTCCTTTGCGTTGTAGAGGTGGACCGCCCAGCCGCGTGCGCGTGCGAGTGCGGCCAGCACTTGACAGTACATGACGGAGTCAGCGCGGCTCTCATATGGAACGCGACGTTGGACGGCGATGTCCTCGGGGAAGTCAACCGGCCATGCTCGAAGCGAGATCGAGACGATCGGTTCGGGCGACGCGGTCGCGAGTGTGTCCAGTGCCGTCGACGTTGCCCGGATCACCGACGCTCGCACTTCCGCCACCAACGCAGCAAGAGCGTTGTTGTCGAGAGGCTCCGCCGATCGGTGAAGGAGGTGTGGGCCACCTTGGTGGTGGATCGGTGCCGACGGCAAACCAGGTCCGATCAACTCGACTCTCCGACGGTCGACGACCTGGTGGTCCGCTGAGGCCATGACAGCAACCGCCCAGCCGAAGTGATGTGCGATGCCCAGACGCATGCAACCGATTCTGCTGCAGCCGCACCCTTGAATGTCCCTGCCGCCGTTTGGGATGCTCAGAAACCCTAAGGACCAGGAAACGCCCGGCGGAAGAATGTCCCGAAGGCAACATCGCCCCTGATAACTGGTGGAGTATGGGGGGTCCGGCCAAGGAGCAGGGCCAGAAGGTCGCGGCTGCTGGCTTCTATGACTGCCCTCGCCGAAGCATCGGGACTCGCCGGTCGGGACTCGACGGCGGCACCATTTACGCGCACCTTGTGGGTGGGTCCGTCGGTGGCCACAAGTAACCACGAGCCTTCGAGATCAGTGTCGAATGCTCGATGGTTGGTTCGGCGAATATTCAACCACTCAAGGCGCATCGGGAGCACGACGTTGACGAAGATCTCGCTCCAATCGGCCAAGTTCAGCCCCAGGTCGGAACCGTGCACCTCGACCTCAGTGAGTCTGAGGAGCGGAAGACGGCCGAGAGAGACGGGACCGAGATCAGGGTTCTGCGGGGGCTCGACGACGTCCACGGTCCAGGCGCCGGCGTCGAGTGCGATCCATGCCTGGTGGAGTTCCTCACTGAGAAGTGCCAATGACTCCACCACGCCTTGGGGTGATTCGCCGGAGAGGGGCTCCAGTGTCCGGGCCCGCTGTGCTTCACGACCTTCGGGGTAGTACGCCACCGGCTCACCTTCCAAGGCGGAGCGCGTCATTCGAGCCAGTGCATCGGCCCCAAATCGAAGATGGCATGCGATCGCGAGGCGGCTCCAATGCGGTAGTTCAGAAGGCTGATGCAGCTCGTTATCGTCGAGTCCCCTCAGGATGTCGACGACGTCTTGGCTTCTGTCGTTGATCGCCTCAAGTATCTGTTCGTGAGATTCGTGAGTGATCACCACGAACGCAGTATGTCCAGCCAACGGTCATGGACGCCAGGTGCCCAGTTCGCGCGTTGGCGTTCGCCGGACGATCAGTCATGCCTCACGCCGTTCTGACAGGACTTCAAGCTGGATCATGTTCTACGCCCGGGAACTGACGGCAACGTTCAGGGGCAGCACGGTGGAAGACCAAGCGGCAATTGCAAGTCCACGACGTGCCCGGTCTGGAGACCCGACACGACGTAGTTCATCATCTGAGACTTCCCAAGGGCTCGCTTCTTTTTGCCCGCATTTGCCAACAATGGGACGCGACCGCACGCATTCACCACTGAACGCCAGGCCGTCGACCAGTCTCGAGATTGCTCCAAGATCGGGGGAACTTCGCTGCAGAAGTCGAGTGCTCCCGAGATCAACTGCCAACCATCGCTGCCCCGCTCATACCTCGATACCTCGGTAATAAGGGCGCAGCGAGAACGCTCGCAGAAGTCGAGGGCTTGGCGTTGACGCGCTTCCCATGAAGGGGCACGCTGAAGCTGACCGGGGAAGCGAAGACATTGTGAGACCACGACCGCAGTTCCATTCCCCAAAGTCCCCGTTCCAAACCTCGTTGCAGGACCGAAACTCCCTGGTAGAGGAACTTGAACCTAAATCAGGCCGATCAACATTGCGGGGCAGAATGGCCCGGTGCCTCGGACCGCGGGTTTTGCCATTTGTATGTCGTTCTCGGAGATCGGGGGCCGGGTTTCAAGATGCCATATGCGGTAAAACGAGAAGGAGTTCAGGCTTGAACTCTTGAATCACGGTGGTTCGGTCGTCGGGCACGGTTTGGCCAACCTGACCTGGCGACACCTACTCAACTATCGAGAGTGTTGCGCCGAATGCGCAGGGTTCCTACGCCTGCCTTCCGGTTGGACCCCGCAAATCAACCTTCGTTGATTTCGAGCGGAATCTGGGGGACGGTCATGGACGAATTGCGAACCAGTCCAGTCAGCGGCCTGTGCCGCTTACCGGTTTAGTCGGCAGTGGCGACGGCGATCAACGTGTCGAGCGCCAACCGAGCCGGAAGCACATGTCGTGCCGCCAGAGTGGCGGCCCTGCGTAGTGCCGTCGGGCTTCTGTGACCGCTGAACGCAATCTCGACGTGCGAGTAGCCGTTGATCGCAAGCACGCGACGGAGCGTGTCTTCGCAGAACCAGCATGTATGTTCGGGGTGGACTTGGCCGTGGCCTCCCCAGCGGTAGACGAAGCCGCCGATGTAGAACACGTTCGGCGTAGTGAGGACGAGCTGGCCACCAGGCGTGAGGTGGCGACGCACACTGGTGAGGAACCCGTGGAAGTCGTCAAGGTGCTCGATGATTTCGCCTGCAAAGACGGTGTCGAACTTCCGATCCAGGTCAAAGTCCTGAGCGTCGGCCAAACAGACGTCGAGCCCCTTCGCCTGGAGGGCGACGATCGTTTCTTCGTCGATGTCGATCCCGACCACTTCGGGAAAGCTCTCGACGAGCAGGCCATGCAACCAATCGGGCCTTCCGTAGCGAGACGCGCAGCCGACGTCGAGGACGGTCCCACCACGGATCAGCGGCAGAACCACGTCGAAGCGGTCCCGGAGCGTCCCCTCCCCCCAGGGATGGTCCCCCCAACGCGGCTGCAAGAAGTTGCCCGTGCCAGGTCCCTCCGATGTGACGACGTCTGGTCTTCTACCCGACAGACTCAAACCCATGCCGCCCCAATTCTCAGACCTCTCACCCGTCCTGCCAACAGCTCGCTCGTTTGGGACGAGCGATCAGCCCCGACATGGTACTCACAACCCGACCACGGCTGACCCCGAAGGGTCTGTGGGTGCGGTTCCGTAAGCGGCGGTTTCTCTTGCGTCGCCAAGGCGTTTCGCGGGACCCTTCTATCGGTGTCCGCGGTACTCGGCGTCGGTGACGTGGGTGCCCCAGGTGGCTTCGGGCTTCGCGGCGTCGCCGGTGCCTTCGGTGATGGAGAGATGGGTCATGAAATGGTCAGGCGTCGCCCCGTGCCAGTGCTCCTCTTCGGCGGGGGCTCGAACGATGTCGCCTGCCCGGATCTCAGAGATGGCTTCACCCCTCGCTTGAACCAGTCCGATGCCGTCAGTGACGTAGAGCGTCTGTCCGAGGGCGTGCGAGTGCCAGGCGGTGCGGGCACCCGGGCTGAAGCGGACGTTGTTCACCCGGGCCAGCGACGGCGCTATCCCGGTGTAGACCGCATCGATCCAGACGTCGCCGGTGAACATCTCGTCTGGGCCCTTGGCGGTCGGCGGCTTGGGCGCAATCTCCATGACTCATCCTTCCCTTTTGGTCTCTGTGATCCTGTGCGAAAGGTGTCAGGTTGGCAAGGCCGCCCTTGGTCTCGCTCCGTTGGAGCCTCAACGGGCGTATCCGGCGCAGGACACACTCGGACATCTGGTGGTTGATCAGTCGTGTTGACGCGCCGGCGTCCCGTTGCCGCTCCGCAAATGGAACGTTGCTCGACGGCGACGCGCACTGCGAAACGCCACACGATCAAAGGCGTGGGGCCGCGCTGTGTCCTCCGTCGGCAGTCTCAGTCCCCGACCGCATTGGAGGTCCGATCGTTCTCGACCCGCATGGCGTGACGCCCCTCCAGATCGAGGCTGGCGTCCTCTTCACCGGCTCGGATGCTCTTGAGAAGGGGACGAGCCAGCAGGATCGCGACGGCGCACTGCAGGATTCCCGCCAGCACGATGGGCAGTCGGAGTCCCCCGACTGACGCCAGAGTCCCCGCGGCAAGGGCGCCGATAGGCGCCGCACCCCAGACGATGCCTCGCCACGCGCTGCCGACTCGTCCCATGAGTTCTGGCGGTGTCAGTCTCTGGCGGAGAGAGATTGCGTCAACCGTAATCACGGTGACGGCGAAGCCGACAAGCACGAAGCCGGGACCGGCCACTCTCCACGTATTCGCGGAGGCCATGATGAGATATCCGAGACCCGATGCGATCGTGGCGCCGATGAGCGTCAGGCCGCTCCCGAATCGCTTGACCAGGCCATTTGAGGCGAAACTCCCCAGCACGCTGCCGACCGCACCCGCTGCAAGGAAGAGTCCGTAAGCCCCCGTTCGGACTCCCCACACCTTGGTGGCGATCAGCACGAGGACGCCGAACTCCATCCCCTGGAGTCCAGCGATGCAGCTCACCATGACAACGAGGACTCGCAGTCGGCGATCTGCAAACAAGAGCCTCACGCCCTCCCAGACCGATGTCGGCGATCCATCGGATCTAGGTGCCTTCGAGTGGAGCCGCAAGAAGGGGAACGTCGACATGATGAGCACAATCGTGTCGGCCAGGAAGGGGATCGATGCGCTTGCCGCAAACAGCGAGGTTCCAACGGCAGGGCCAACCAGGTACTCGGTGCCGGATTCCGTGGCCGTCAACACTCCGTTTGCACGTTCGAGAGATTCGGATCCGACGAGTTCGGGAACTACGGCTTGATACGAGGAATAGTAGATCGCCCGCGCTCCGGCATTGACGAGAACGACCACGATCAGACGAACCAAATTCATTTCGCCGCTGAGGATCAAGAGCGCAGCGCCAAGGATGGCAAAAGCCCGCAGAACGTTCACGAGCGCCATGAGCGGGCCTCGATCGAATCTGTCGGCAAACGCGCCAGCTGGGAGCGCCACCAATAGCCACGGAAGGCTGTCCGCGGCTGCGACCGCAGAAACTGCCAGCGGGTTTGGATCGACGACGACGGCGAGAAGCGGAACGGCCCCCAGAATGAGCCCGTCACCAGTGCTCGCCAGAGTGAAGCCAACCCACAGGCGAACAAAACCACGTGAGAGGCGACGCCGGTGCCTGCCCGCCAACCCAGGAATCCTCATCAAACCTTTCCGCCCGTCGCCTTGTTCAGATTGTTGCATTGTTGCCACCGGCGGCATCGGACCGTCGTTGTTCTCGGCCGAAGACGCGACAGCGGCGGGCGCCCGCCTCCGCGAAAATAATTCGCTCAAGGTGGCGTCCCGCCGTGTCGATATAGCCAGAGCTGCACCCCGTACCCTGGATAGGGGGTCGGTGAGTGAAATTGCAATGGCTATATGAACCGGTCGTTCGACCGGTCAGGATCAACCGACCCTGTTAAAAAGCGTCATGGCACTCACCTCCTTTGCACGGCGGTACAGGGTTGGAGGAGTCGAGGGCCCAACACCGTGCTACCGGTACCCTTGATTCCTCCGCGTACAAGCTTCTCGCATTGTGCAGCCATTGTGCAACCATTGTTCAGGCGTTGTGCGGGCTGACCAGGCAAAATAGCCGGAAAGTTTGTACAGAGGCCGGGCTGGGACGTCGCGGACGGGGCGGAAGTTCCAATCTCGTCGGCGCGACGTGAGCTCAGCGAGCAGGAGACATCCCACTCGCCTCGGCCCAGATTGCCGGGTTATCCCCAGCTGACGCCGCTCCCCGGACTGCGCTGGAGCGCTCGCTCTTCTATCGCGGAGCGCCGACCGACCAGACGCGCGGTTGATCACGCACGACTTCGGGGTGTCTAATCGCCTTGCCGGCTACCAACGACAACCGCGGGGCGACGCTTCCGGTAGGCCTGCGATCGCCGGCCAGGTAACCGTCTATCGCTCTCCGACCGCTCCGTTCAATGCGCCCTAGACGCGAACGGTCGATCGCGACGTGGATTCGAGGGGTGCGAACTCGAGCGATGCACCGCCGAGGAGCCAGTCTTGGAGGTCGGCCGACACCTTCGGTTTGGACAAGTAGTAGCCCTGAATGGAATCGCAGCCGGCGTCGGCAAGCATGGCACAGGTCACCTCGTCCTCTGCCCCCTCCGCCACGACTCCCAGTCCGAGAGAGTGGGCCATGGCGATGGAGGAACGGACAATGATCGCGTTGCTCAAGTCGTTTGGGAGGTTCGTCACGAAGGACCGGTCTATCTTCAATTCCTGAACGGGAAGACGATGCAGATACGCCAGCGACGAGTAGCCAGTGCCGTAGTCGTCGATTGCGATACGGATTCCGAGACTCGCCAGCTCGTCCAGCACAATGCTCGCTTGCGTGAGATCGTCCATGACCTCTGTCTCCGTCACCTCGAGCATGAGGGCGTCAGGCGGTAGATCGTTGGCCTGCAGGTGCCTCGCCACCCGTTCAATGAGGCTCCCGTCCGCGAGCTCGCGTCCAGAAACGTTCACGGCGAGTCCGATGTTAAGCCCCGCTCGTCGCCATTTCGCCAAATTGGCGCACGACTCGGCGAGAACGAATTCACTGATCTGACTGATCAGACCCATCTGCTCTGCAATACCGATGAACTCCTCCGGCGGGATCGCTCCGTGATCCGGGTGGTACCAGCGGGCCAGGGCTTCCACTCGCACGACCTGGCGCGATTTGACCTCGGCGATCGGCTGGTACATCACGCTCAGTCCACTTCCGTCTTCAAGAGCGTGCGTCAATAGGCCACCGAGCATGAGCCACCTCTGCATACTCTGGTCATGTTCAACCGAGTACAGCTCGACCGTGCTTCTGCGCTCCTTGGCAACGTACATCGCGATGTCGGCCCTCTGGAGAAGCAGGTCGGCGTCGTCACTGTGGTCGGGTGCAATCGCGATTCCCGCGCTCGCCGTCACGGCGAGCGTCATCCCATCGTCCTCGATCTTGATGGGCCGCGACAACTCGCCATGAATGCCCCGCACGATGGCTAACGCCCTCTCAGCTGATCCCACGTCGGGTATGACCAGCGCGAACTCGTCGCCGCCGAGGCGCGCAACGGTGACGCCCGCAGGAACCTCTCGCAGCATCCGTTCGGCGAGTTCTTGCAAAAGGCGGTCGCCTATAGCGTGGCCGAGGGTATCGTTCACGTCCTTGAAGCGGTCGATATCCAGGAGGACGATCGCGACACTAAGGCTTTCACGCAACGCGCTCGCTGCACGGGTGAGGAACAACATGCGGTTTGGAAGCCCAGTGAGCATGTCGTGGGTTGCCTGGTGCGACTTGCTATCGACTTCATAGCGCAGTTCCTCGACGAGACGAGCACGTTCGAGGTTGGCGCTGGCGTTTGCGACGAGAGCTTCGAACAGCCGGAGGTCGTCATTGTCGAAGTGGTCCAATTCCTCGGCGCGGTCGAGGGCAACGATCGCTCCGATCGCGGTCTGCTCGTTCATGAGCGGGGCCACGAGAGCACCGCGAAATTCGCCGGCGATGGGGTCACTGCCGAACCCCGCGTCGTGGGTTGCCTTGTGGAGAGAGGCGGTGCCGGTGGCTATCGCGTTGGTGACGAAAGAGGAAGGATCGAGTTTGATCGGTTCGACCCCGGACGCCCCACGGTCATCCAGCGCAATCCGACGAGGAATCCCGGTTGGTTCGGCCAGAACGAGTTCGGCGCGACGCGCGCGCATGACGGAGCGGACCTGCGCGAGCACGTCCAGACTCATGGATGATGGTTCGAGGCTCGTGGTTCCGAGCGCGCGACTGAAATCGTAGAGCCGTTGCAACGACGCAAACCGCAATGAAAGACGGGCATAGCCGCTGTACGCAAAGACGATCAGGCCGCCGACCAGAAGCAAAGGCACAGTTGCCCAAAGATCGAACCATGCTGTGTTCAGCATCACGAGCGAAAGGCAGATGCTCGCGGCAACGAGCATCGCCTCGGTCGTCAGTTGGATCCCGGTCCAGCGCTCTGCGGTCTGGCCGTTCAGCGCCCCCCACACAACCCTCGACATGAAGATCATGACGAACTCAGCGGTGCACAACGCGGCGGCGGCTGTGCCCCAGCCATGGACGCTGACAGGGCTGTGTGCACCGAGTAGCTCACGGTAGACGACGGCTGCCAGCACAATGCCGAACGCGCCAGTCGACACATTGAAGGCCATCTTGACCATTGTCTGCCTGCGAATTACGCCGAAAACGAAGGCGTCGGCGACGACACAACTCAGTACGAGCCACGGTGGAGCCAGGAACACAAGACCGAGGAGCAGCGGCGTCTCGAGCAGAGCGATGAGGGTCGTATTGCCGCGGTAGTGCAACGACACCGGTGCCCATGAGGCGGCTGCCCAGAGGACGCACACAATCGCACACCACTCGGGTTGGTTGGACAAGTGTCGGACGGGGCCGAGGCCATGGAGCGGGCCCAGAAGCAGCAGAGCCGCTGTGGCAAGGAAGAGGGCCGCCGAAACGACCAACATGCCCACGGAGCCTCCGCCCGAAGGGGAGGTCGCCGGCGTCGGATTCTCCGCATCGGGCGATTCGATGGATGTCTGGGCGCGACCGGCCGAGGGCTCGTCGACCGTCCCCACGCTCCTGAAATCCGCCGATGTCACGCGCGAACGAGAGGCGTCGGCGCCGTCCGCTTGCACGATTTCAGTAATCGGCAGAATTGATGGGGGCTTGAGGTCGAGATCCACGACACTTCGGCGCAACCGGGGACCCCACCTGGACTTCTACGACTCAGGGGCATGGCCACGTCCAGACCGGAGGCAGCGGGATCGTCGACGAGTTCCAGGTGAACCCCGACGGCTCCCTCACCGAGATCGGGTCCGTGACGGTGGCCGGCGCCGCCGGCGGTGAAGGCATCGTCGCCTTTTAGCCATCGACATACGAGCCAGCGCGGAGGCCAACCGGCCTCCACGCTGGCTCCGCGGCCGAAAGCCGATTTCGATTCCGCCGGTCGCCAGCCGGCTGACTCGGCGCTCCCTAGTATCGGCGCCACGCCGACACGCCGAGGAACAGATGACGACCGAGACTGAGCAGGCCTTCGCCGAGCTGCTGGACGAGGTTGGCGCGACCCACGCTCGCATGGTCGAGCAGCTGGCGGACGATGAGGCCACGCTGCTCGAGGCTCACAGATGGGTCCTCTCGATCCTCCAGGTCGCCTCGGAGGTGAGCCTCTGGGCCGACACGTCCAGGCCGCGATTCGTCGAGATCGTGGGCCCCTACAAGAAGTGGGGCGGCGACAACTCCGACGCCTTCTACTGCTTCGCCCCGATCGACCCGACCCGTACCTACCGGGTGACCGTCCAGCCGGGCGACGCCGTCTACCTGTCCTTGACCGTCTACGGCGGTCCCGACGACGGGCGTTACTCCACGCACATCGTCGGCACGGTCAACAGCGAAGCCGCCACGCGGGGCCCCGACGGCGACATCAGCATCGTCCTTTCGCGGAAGCAGCCGACCGGGTCGGGCGCAGAATGGATCCGATTGGAGTCCGATGCCGTCGCCGCCATCACCCGGGACTACCTCGAGGAGCCACGCACGGGCCGGCGAGCGATGTGGCAGATCGAGGCGGACGATCCACCCGAGACCTTCCGTGAGAACGACGCCGACCTGGCGCGGCGGCTCCGGGCCATGGCGACGTGGGTGCGCGAGCAGGCCAGCATCGTCCCGATCCCGCTCGGCACTCCGAACGCCATCGACCCGCCCTACCCGGTGCCGACGACCACGTTCGGTTGGGCGGCGGGCGACGCCGCCTACGCCATGGGGGCCTTCGAGCTCGAGGACGACGAGGCCCTCGTGATCCGCGGCCGCTCTCCCGAATGCGTCTTTTGGAACATGTGCCTATGGAACCGGCTCCTGCACACCTACAACTACGACTACGAGCGGGTGACCATCAACGGCGCTCAGGCCGTGTACGAGCCCGACGGTTCCTGGGTCATCGTCGTTTCGGCCCGCCGCCCGGCCCTCCCCAACTGGGTCTCGACGGCGGGCCACCGCACGGGCCGCATCTGGTTCCGCTGGTTCCTGCCCGCCGGCACCCCCGAGCAGCCCCAGGTAGAGGTCGTGCCGGTGGCCACCGTATGACCGCACGCCCGGCGCCTGTGCGCATCGACGACCTCGCCGAGCCCCGGTACTCGGACGACGTGCGGGCCATCTTGGACTTCATGGATGAGGCCGGGTCCCAGGTCAACCTCGAGCCGGGTGAGCTCATGGCCGCTGCCACGGCCGAAACCGGGCTGAAGGACTTCGGTCCCGACGACTTCGTCGAGCGCCTCGGGGTTCTGTGCCGGGCCATGCGGGAAGAGGGCGAGTGCAACGCAGCGGGCGTCATGCAGCAGCACTCCTTCATGCTCGGATTGCTGAAGAACCGGCTCCTGATCGAGGATCTCCTCCGACGCCACCCCGAGATCCTCGAGGAGCGCATCGTCGCCCCGATCATCATCTGTGGGTTGCCCAGGACGGGGACGACCCACCTGCACAACCTCATGTCGGCCGATCCGGCCCTCCGGTCGCTCCCGTACTGGGAGAGCCTCGAGCCCGTGCTGGCCGAACGCGAGCAGCCCGCACCCGGTGCGCCCGATCCGCGCCTCGAGCGCACGGAGATGGCACTCTCCTTCCTCGACGCCGCCATGCCGTACTTCAAGCGCATGCACGAGATGACTGTCGAGCACACCCATGAGGAGATCCAGCTCTTGGCCATCGACTTCTCGACGATGCTGTTCGAGACGACCGCGCCAATGCCTCTGTGGCGCGACGCCTATCTCGCCCGCGACCAGCGACCCAGCTACGCCTACCTGTTGCGCGTGCTCAAAGTTTTGCAGTGGCTGCGGGGCGGCTCGCGGTGGGTCCTCAAGTCACCCCAACACCTCGAGCAGTTCCCGGCCCTCGTCGACACGTTTCCGGATGCCACCTTCGTCGTGACCCACCGCGACCCCGTATCGGTCACGGCGTCGATGGTGACGATGCTCGCCTACAGTGCGCGGCTCACCCGCGACCGCGTCGACCTCGAGACCCTGGGTCGCTACTGGGCGGACCGCCTCGAACGCATGCTCGGCCGCTGTGCCGACGAGCGCGACGTCCTGCCCGACGCGCGGACGATCGACGTCCGGTTCGACGAATTCATGGCGGACGACCTCGCCATGGTCGCCCGCGTCTACGACGTGGCGGGTCAGCCCCTCGACGAGCGGTCGCGGGCCTCCATCGCCGCCTTCACGGCCGAGCACCCGCGGGGCAAGTTCGGCACCGTCGAGTACGACCTGGCGCAGTTCGGCCTCGATGCGGAGGAGCGGCGGGACGCGATGCGCTTCTACACCGACCGCTTCGCGGTGACGCTCGAGTCCTGACTACTCCATCGGACGGGTTGCAATCCCCCTGGGCTCGCGTCCGGCCAGCACCCACCCGATGAGGGTGGCGGCGACCGGCATGGCGATCACGATGAGGAACAGGTTGCTCCACGGGATGTGATTGACGAGGTCGGACAGGCCACCCTCCAGCTGGTTCGACTGGAAGAACCCGACCACGGCGACGTACGCGGCGATCGTGCCGAGCAGTGCACCGAGGAACGCCAGGCCGCCGGCCGTGACCGCCGTCAGGCTGCGCCGGGTGCGCGAGCTCGCACCGGCGGCCGTCAGCATGCGCAGCTCGCTCGCCGTCTCGCTCCGGATTAGGCCCACGCTCATTGCCAGGATGCCGAGGGCGAGCGCGATGCCGAACACGGTGGCCCAGTTCACGATCTCGGCCGACGTGGGCTGGTTGTTCTTCGACTCGATGCTCAACTGGTTGCTTGCGGCCAGTGATTGGGCGTTGGTGATCTGCGCCGAAGTGATCGGCGCGTTGGCCAGCAGGGTCCAACCCCCCAAGGCGCTCTGGTCCGCGATGTGCAGCCGGCGCAGCGCACTCTCGCTGATCAGCGTGTTCGGCGCCGAGGTGCCGGTGGGCAACTGGCTCTCCTCCTCAATCACCGGATGGGCGAGGCACGAGCCGGGCTGACACGCATTGGCGGTGCTCCCGCCGGCTCCCAGCTGTTGCAAACCGCCGCCTGCACCTTTACCGCCGCCGCCGTAGCTCAGCTGCGCGCCCGAGCCCGCCAGCCCTGGCCGGGAGCTCAGGATGTCCACGTTGGACGGGATCGAAGAGGGGTTGATGCCGTAGGCCCGCAGCAGCGCCGGCGTCGCCACGTAGATCGGGCCGTTCCACTGCCGGCCCTGCGCGCTTGGGTTCTGCAGGCCCGCCGCGGGATTCTCAAGTCCTATGACTGCGGTGGCGCCGACCGCAGAGGCGATGGCGTGGACGGTGGCCTCCTGCGACGCCAGGCTCGGCGTCGGCCCCGACGGCTGCGTTTGCCCGTTCGGGCCGAACGTTGGGCCGGTCGGCGGGCTGTACACGTTCATCGCGTTCGCCGCCATGTTCGGGCCGACGTAGTCGAAGACGCTGGAATAGCGGGCGACCGCGACGGCGCAGATGATCACGGCGATCATGACGCCGAGGCTGATGGCCGAGAGCGCGGAGCCGGAGCGGGCCCGGTAGCGCGCCATGTCGCGCAAGGGAAGGCGGACGGCGATCGGCGCCCTGCCGCCGACCCGGGCCAGCAGGGCCAGGAAGAACGGCGACACCAGGATGATCCCCACGATCAGAGCGACGAACCCGGGGATCAGCCACTTCACGCCGCCGCCGCCGTGACTGGCGCCCGAAAGGGAGAAGAAGAGGAATCCGATGACGAGCGCGACCACGCCGGGAACAAACGAGCGGCGGATCTGGCGCGGTGCCGCCGGGCGCCCGGCCAGTGCACTGACGACCGGCACGCGGGTGATGGCGCGGGCGGGGTAGCTGGCGGCGAAGAAGGTCGCAATGACCGCGAGCACCATCGCCGGCGCGATCACGTTCCACGGCAGGGCGAACATCGCAATGACGTGGTGCGCGCTCTGCTCGTTGTGCGGGCGGTAGGCGAACCAGGCCACCAGCCCCACCGCGAAGCCCAGCACAGCCCCCACGACGCCGACGATGACGCCGTTGGCTTCCAGCACGAGGCGGACGTTGCGGTCGGTCGCCCCCATGGACTCGATCATCCCGAGGGCGCGCATCCGGCGCTGGGCCAACACGGTGAACCCACCGATGGACACGAGGGCGATCAGCAGCATGCCGACCGTCGCCAACGCCAGCACGATGGTCTCGGGGCCGATCACGTTGTTGTTGACGGCGCCCGACATCGTGACGTTGTCCGCGAGCGAGCCCGTTAACGCGCTCGGGGGTGCGTTGAAGAGGGCGCTCACCTGGGTCGGGTTGGTCACCTGCCCCGGGGTCACCAGGGCGAACTCGTCGAGCAGGCTCTGGGGGTTCTGCACCATCCCGACTACGGTCTTGCCGCCCTGGGACCACGTGTCACCGACCTGCAAGTTGAGCTCGGACGCCACGCCGGGCGTGAGCGCGATCTGGTTCGGCCCGGTCGGGTAGTGCCCCGAGAGCAACTGCAGCATCGGCCCGGCGAAGGGGCCGTGTGGGTCCTGCGACCGGAGCTGGTACGTGTGGTTCGAACCGGGGACGCCGAACGTCTCGTTCTCGATGACCTGGACCGCGCCGAAGTGCTGCTGGAGCGCGGCGATGTGCGCCTCCGCGTTCGCCAGGCTCTGCGACCCCGACTTGGCCGGAGTGGCCGTCGAGGTCGACGGGTTGAACGTGGCCAGGTCGTGGGCCGTGCCGAACCCGGCGTTGGCCGGCGGCGGCGTGTTCACTGCGACGGCCGAGCCGACGACGACGGCGGCCACCGCCACGACGATGAGGAGCAGGATCAGGAACTGCTGGCGCCACTCGCGCTTGAAGAGGCGCCAGGACCAGCGGACCATGGCTCTGCGTGCGGCGACGCCACCGCTCGTCGGTTCGGGACCCGACTGGGTGACGGGACGTTCGAGGACGCCGACGCTCATCGGTGGGGCGCTTCCGCGAGGAAGGCTTCGGGGCTCTCGAGCGGGAGCGTCTGATCCACGACGCGGCCATCGCGCAAGAAGACCACGCGGTCGGCCCACGAGGCGAGCTGCGCGTCGTGGGTCACCACGACGGCGGCCAGGCCGCGGTGGCAGGCGGCGAGGATCAGGCGCATGACGGCCTCAGCGTTGGTCGAGTCGAGCGCGCCGGAAGGCTCGTCCGCGAGAAGCAGCTTTCGCCCCCCGACCACGGCCCGCGCGATGGCGACCCGCTGGCGCTCGCCACCCGACAGCTGATCGGGGTAATGCGACGCCGCGGTCGGCCAGCCCGAAGTCCTCGAGTGACTCGAGCGCCGCCGCCTGGGCCTTGCGCGCCGAGACGCCGTCGAGCTCGAGCGGCAACGACACGTTCTCCACCGCGCTGAGCCCGGCCAGCAGGTTGTAGTCCTGGAACACGTAGCCGATGGACTGGCGGCGCAGCCGCGCCTTGCCGTTGCGCGACAGCGAGGAGAGCGGCTGCCCGCCGATGTAGACCTCACCACTGGTGGGGTCCTCGAGGCTGCCGGCGATGGTCAACAGCGTGCTCTTGCCCGACCCGCTGGCGCCCATGACGGCGACGAGCGAGCCCGCGTCGACGGAGAGCTCGATGTCGGAGAGCGCGTGCACCTCCGACGCGCCTTCGCCGTACACCTTCGAGACGCCTCGTACCTCCAAGTAGCTCATGGTCGTGCTCCTGCCTTGCGCCGGGCTTTGGGGAGTGGGAACGACTGTGGTGCCGGCGCAGTGACACCATCCGCCGCCGCTCGCTTCAGACGGCCATCCGCCATATCGAGCCACCGGATCAACGAGTCGAGCCGGAACAGCTCAGCGTCGACGACCAGGGCGAAACTCAGGTCGAACCGGGACTCGTCCTCCTTCAGCCGAGTCCACCGCTGCATGAGCTCGACGAGATACCGCCGGTGGACCTGCACCACCTCGTGCACGTCCACCCCGGGGAGCCCGAAGGCAACCAGTACCTTGATCACGAGCTCGTCCCGCGGCGGCGAGGAGAAGTCGGGCGGGGTCCGCAACCAGTCCGCCAGCTCCACCTCCCCTTCCTCGGTGATGTGGAAGTCCTTCTGGGGTCCCTCGTCGGCCGAGTCGTCGGACTCGACGAGGCCGTCGCGCTCGAGCCGCTGCAGCGTCGTGTACACCTGCCCGACGTTGAGCGGCCACACCTCGCCGGTCCGCGCCTCGAATTCCTGGCGCAGCTGCAGCCCGTACTTGGGCCCCTCTGCGAGCAGGGCCAACAGGGCGTGACGGACGCTCATGACCGGTCTTTTCGAAGTAGCATACTGAGTATCTTACGCCGGACAAAGCAACATGGCAAGGGGGAAGCCTCGATCCCCCGGCTGGCGCCAGCCCGGACGGGCGGGGCGGCCGGCTCGGAGATGTGGAAGCCTGCCGCTCAGGCGCCGGGCAGTGCCGACCCGGTCTCGAGGAGCGTCTTCAGGCTGGCGATGACAGCCGGCCATCCGTTCGTAATGCCCTTCAGGACCTCACTGCCCGGCTCGAAGCCGTCGTGGACGACGGTGAGCTTCACGACGCCCTCAGTGGTCTCCTCGATGTCGAAGGCCACCTTGGAACGGGCCTCGGTCATCCAGACGCCGGCGCTGGCTTCGTCGATCCCGTGGGCCGCTGCCCACTCGGGCGTGAACGTGTGCCAGGAGTACGCGAGCCGGCGGTACGGATCGGACTCGAGGATGACCTGCTCAGGGTCGCTGAGGACGAGCTCGACCTGGTCGTAGGCGACGTCGTAGGTGGAGCCCTTCTTCCAGTCCGACGAGAGGGACACGCCTCCGGACTTCGGGTGCCGCCAGTAGCGCTCGGTGAAGGCAGGGTCGGTCAGGCCCTGCCAGACCCGCTCCGGGGTGGCGTGGATGTAGGTGGTGTAGACGAAGGTCGTCTGGTCCATGGGGGTGGCCTCCAGTGCCGTCTTGAGATCGGACAGGGCCTCGGCCCGCGCCCGGTCGTAGTGGTGGATCCAGCGCTCGGCGATGTCATTGATGGGGGCGGCGTTCAGGTAGTGCAGCTTCTCCCTGCCCCTCCGCCTCGTGGTGACCAGGCCGGCCGCCACCAAGACGTCGAGGTGCTTGGACACCGACTGCCTCGTCACGCCCATTCCGGCGCTGAGCTCGGTCAGGGTGAGTCCGTTGCGCTCGTTGAGCCTGTCCAGGAGCCGGCGCCGGCCGGGTTCGCCCAGCGCCCTGAACACCGCATCCATCTCTCTCATCGCCATCCGCTGGTAGGTGGTCAATCATGCAACCGCACGGTTGCATGACCCACTCAAGCAGCCATTCGGTTGCATGTCAAGTGTGTCGCCGCCGGGCCTGGTGGGCGCGTTTCTTTGCGTACCCGTCAAGAGCGCGTCTCGACCGTCCGGCCGGTGCGCTACAGGGCGGCGAGCACTTCCTCGGCCGAGCTGACGTTCAGCCCCGGGCCGGGCTCGACGGCGATCCAGGCGACGATGCCGTCATCGAGGATCGCGGCGTAACGCTGCGAACGCGCGCCGAGGCCGAACCCACTCCCGTCCATGGTCAGGCCCATCGCCTCGGTCAACTCGCCGTTGCCGTCCGCGAGCATCACGACGGAACGTCCGACGTTCTGGTCCTTGCCCCATGCGCCCATGACGAACGGGTCGTTGACCGAGACGCACACCACCTTGTCGACTCCCTTGGCGCGGAGCTCGTCGGCGCGCAAGACGAAACCCGGCAGGTGGTGATCGGAGCAGGTCGGCGTGAAGGCGCCGGGCACCCCGAACAGAACGACCTTGCCGTGGCCGAGGACCTCGGCTGACGTGGTCGCCTCGGGCCCCTTGTCGCCGAAGGTGAACACCTTCACGTCGGGCACCTCGTCGCCCACTGCGATCGTCATTCCGCGCTCCTCCCGTTGTCGTGATTCCAGGTTGCCATACCCCGCCGAGGACCCCCCAATCGACCGCCACCCTCGCGCGGTCACGAAGTTGTAACCTGCCGCAGTCGCTCAGGGCGACGGAGCCGTACTACATGCGGATCGGACCTTTGGGGGGTTGCGATGACGCAGTTTGATCGTCGGTCGTTCCTGGCGGGTGGGCTGGCGTTGGGCGCCGGCGCCGCCACCCTGGGTGCGCTGGGAGAGCCTGCCGGCGCATCCGGAACCAACGGCCCGGGCCGGAACGGGATCTCGACCGCCAAGCCCGTCACGGGTGGCTCGCTCACTTTCGGCATCGACACCGAGGAGGGTGGCTTCGACCCCACGACGGCCCGCTGGGACGAAGGCGGGTTCCTCTACGGCCGGACGGTCTTCGACCCCATCGCCATCGTCAACGCGTCCGGCGGCGTGGAGCCGTACCTCGCCCAGTCGATCACGTCGAACGCGGACTTCACGTCCTTCACCATCACCTTGCGCCCCGGCATCGTCTTCCACGACGGCACGCCGCTTGACGCCAACGCGTTGTACCTGAACCTCGAGAAGCAGGTCACCTCAATTCTCACCGGACCGGCCTTCGCCAATTTCAAAAGCGCTTCGGTGACCGGGCCGCTGGCGGTCACCATCACCATGAAGTCCTCGTGGGCCCCGTTCCCCTACTACCTGGCCCAGGCCCAGACGGGTTATATGGCGGCGCCGTCCATGCTGAACAGCTCCAGCGGGACGTCGCACCCCGTCGGCACCGGGCCCTTCGTCTTCCAAGACTGGGTGCCCAACACCCACATGACCGCCACGAAGAACCCCCACTACTGGCGCAAGGGTTACCCCTATCTGGACTCCATCACCTTCAAGCCGATCATCGATCCCAATGCCCGCGTGCAGGCGCTCCAGACGGGCACGGTCGACATCATGCACACGAGCTCGCCCGACGGCCTGCTGCAATTCCGGGGCGACCGCAGGTGGTCGTACTACGACAACAGCGGCCAGGTGGTGGGCCAACCCACGGTGCAGTGCATGATGCTGAACACGGCGGCGGCGCCTTTCAACAATCACACGCTGCGTACGGCCATGGCCAAGGCCATCAACCAGGTCCAGTTCGCCAAGGTCATCGACAAGGGCGTGGACGCTCCCATGAAGGGACTGTTCATCCCCGGGAGCGACTACTACACCAAGACCGCCTACCCCGCCTACGACCCGGCCGGCGCAGCACACCTCGTCAAGCAGGTGCAGCAGCAGACGGGCAAGCCGGTCTCGTTCACGCTGAACTCCACCAGCAATTCGGACGTGCTGCGGGGGGCCGAGTTCCTGCAGCAGGCGCTGCAGCAGGCCGGCATGCACGTGAACATCAACATCATCGCCCAGTCGACGCTGATCAACAACGCGCTGGCCGGCACCTACCAGGCCACGCTGTGGCGCCAGTTCGGTGCCGTCGACCCCGACCTCAACTACGTCTGGTGGAGCACGAACACCGTCGGCCCGCCGCTGCCCTTGAACATGGCGCGCAACGTCGACCCCCGCATCCAGACGGCGCTGGTGGCCGGGCGGGCATCCAACGTCAAGGCGGACCGGGTCAAGGCCTACCAGCAGATCAACCAGTACCTCGCCGAGGACATCCCCTACATCTGGTTCGCCCGCGACACCTGGGCGGTCGTGGCGAACCCCAAGGTGCAGAACTTCGCCAACCCGGTGACCATGCAGGGCTCGAAGGCGGTCGCCTTCGACGAGGGCGTGCTCTGGCCCACCCAGATCTGGGTAAAGCACTAGACGCGACTCCCGCCCGGGGCCCACGGGGGCGGCGGGCGAGCTACCGCATCTCGACGTCGTCGAGGTACTCGTCACGCCAGTGCGTGAAGCGCTCCTCCGGGAGTCGCAGGCAATAGGTCGGCCGCAGCGCCTCGACGAAGCCGCGTTCGTGGCTCACGGCCACGATGGTGCCCGGCCAACCGCCGAGCATGGCACCGACGGCGGCGATGGACGAGGGGTCGAGGTTGTTGGTGGGCTCGTCGAGCAGCAGCAGGTTCGCCTCACCCGCCGAGAGCATGGCCAACCCGAGCTTGGCTCGCTCGCCACCCGAGAGCGTCGCTGGCATCTGGTCAGCCGCCTTCGACGGCAAGCCGAAGGAGCCGAGCAGCGCCCGCCGGTCCCGCTCGCCCTTCAAGACGGTGTCGCTCACGTTGGCCAGCGCGGTACGCGCCTGGTCGATCTGCTCGTGCTCCTGCGCGAAGTAGCCGACCGCGACGTTCGCCCCTTGGTCGACCACGCCGTTGGTGGGTGCCTGCAGGCCGGCCAGGCAGCGGAGGAGCGAGGACTTGCCCGCACCGTTGCGGCCGATGATGACGACGTGGTCGCCTCGGCCGACGTGGAACGTCACGTCCGAGATCACCTCGTTGGCGCCGTAGCGGATCCCCAGCTTCGCCACGTCCAGAGGGATGGCCCCCGAGCGGGGCGGCACCGGAAGCTTGAACTTGCTCGCTCGCTCCCGCTTGTCAACGTGGGTCCGCTCCGTCTCCATCCGCTCGACCCGCTTGTCGAGGGCCTTGGCCTTGCGGGCCCGCTTCTCGGTGCTGGCCCGCATGGAGTCGGCCAGCGTCGTGAGGCGTGCAATCTCGCGCTGCTCCAACTCCGCGGCGCGTTCGCGCTGGGACTGGTCGGCCTCGTGGAGGGCCTGGAATTTCGTGTAGTTGCCCTTCCACTCGGTCAGGCGCTGGTTCGAGATGTGCAGCACCTTGCTGATGGACCGGTCGAGCAGTTTGAGGTCGTGGCTGACCACGAGGAGGGCGCCGGGGAACCGAGCCAATTCGTCGAGCAGCCAGCGCTTGGCCGAGCGGTCCAGGTGATTGGTCGGCTCGTCGAGGATCATGAGCTCCGGCTCCTGGAAGAGGACCCGCATGAGGTCGACACGACGGCGCTGGCCGCCCGAGAGCTCGTCGATGGGCTCGAGGAGCAGCTCCTGGCGGAGTCCGAGCCCATCGGCCAGACGGGCCATCACCGACTCGGCCTCGTAGCCACCGTTCGACTGGAACTGCTCCTGGAGGTCGGTGAAGAGCTCGATGTTCTCCTCGGAGGGGTCGTCGGCCATCGCCGTGCGGGCCGACCCGAGCGCGTCGTCGAGGACGTCGAGGCCGCGCACCGAGAGGACGTGGGAGAACCCGGTCGGCTCGAGGCCGAGGCCACCGGGGACCGGTGCCTGCGGCAGGTACCCGAACGACCCCAGCAGCCGGACGTTGCCCCGATGGCGCAGCTGCGACGCGGGCTGCCCCACCAGCACCGAGATGAAGGAGGACTTCCCGGTGCCGTTCCGGCCGACGAGGCCGACCTTCTCTCCCGCACCGACGACGAACGAGGCGTCGGTGACCAGGGTCCGGTCGCCGATTTCGATGGTGAGGGCTGATCCGACGATCACGGCACATTGTACGAGCGGCCAGCTCTTGTCTGTACACTCCGCGAATGCCCGCTCTCGACCGCAAATGGTGGACGCTGATCGCGGTCTGCACCGCGGTGTTCATGCTCCTGCTCGACATCACGGTCGTCAACGTCGCGCTGCCCGACATCCAGCGGTCCCTGCACTCGAACTTCTCCGACCTGCAGTGGGTCGTCGACGCCTACTCACTGACGTTGGCGGCGTTCCTCCTCACGGCGGGCGTGCTGGGTGACATCTACGGCCGCCGGGAGGTGTTCGCCGTCGGGCTCGTGGTCTTCTCGCTCGCGTCGCTGGTGTGCGGTCTCTCGACGACGCCACTCATGCTCAACCTGGCCCGGGCCGTCCAGGGCGTCGGCGGCGCGATCATGTTCGCCACGTCGCTCGCCCTCATCGCTTCGGCGTTCGTGGGCCGGGATCGCGGAACCGCCTTCGGCCTCTACGGCGCGGTGATCGGCGGCGCGGTGGCGATCGGGCCCCTTATCGGCGGCGCCATCACGAGCGGCATCGGGTGGCGCTGGATCTTCTTCGTCAACGTGCCCATCGGGGTGGTCGCGGTCATCATCACCATCGCCAAGATCGCCGAGTCCAAGGACACCAGCGAGCGCAGCATCGACTGGATCGGATTCGTCACGTTCTCGGCCAGCCTGTTCGCCCTCGTGTTCGCGCTCGTGCGGGGCAACGACCTCGGTTGGAGCAGTGCGACCATCGTGGGCCTGCTGGCTGGGTCCGCCGCCCTCATGGTGGCGTTCTTCATCAACGAGCTCCACACGGCCGATCCCATGCTGGACCTCGGCCTGTTCAAGATCCCCGCCTTCGTGGGCCTCTCCGTGGTGGCGTTCGCCCTCGCCTCCTCCATCTTCGCGATGTTCTTGTACCTGACCCTCTACATCCAGGACGACCTGGGCTACGGCCCGTTCGCCGCCGGCCTCCGTTTTCTCCCGCAGACTCTTGTCATCTTCTTCTGGTCCTTCTTCGCCGGGCGGTTGACCGTGCGCGTGAAGTCGCGCTATCTGCTTGGCGTCGGGATGCTCATCGTCACCGGTGCGCTCCTCGCCATGGGGACGACACATCCGACGTCGGGCTGGACCGTGTTGCTGCCCGGGTTCATCCTGGCCGGGTTCGGGGCCGGCACCGTGAACCCGGTCCTGGCATCAGGTGCGGTCTCTGTCGTCCAGCCCCAGCGCAGCGGCATGGCGTCGGGCGCCAACAACACGTTCCGGCAGGTGGGCATCGCCACCGGCATCGCGGTGCTGGGGGCCGTGTTCCAGAGCCAGATCGTGGCCCACACCTCCGCCGCCTTGAGAAAGACCGACGTCGGGCTCGCGGTGCTCCGCCACGGCGGCGCGCAGCTCCAGGGGGCCATGTCCGCCGGCCAGGTGCACCAGCTGGCCTCTGCGATCCAGGCGCCGGCGGCCCGGGCGGCGCTGCTCGGCGCGTACCGGGTGGGCTTCTCCACGACGCTGAACCACCTCATGGACATCGGGGCGATCGTCGCGTTCGTCGGCGCAGTGTGCGCCTTCGCTCTGGTCCGGCAGCGCGATTTCGTGATCCCGACCGCGTCGGAAGGCGCGCGCGGACCCTGGTGGCCCGCCACGCGGCACCGAGACCGGACCGCCTGCTCCCGAGGATGCCGGCGTGCCCGCCGCGCGTGCCTGAGCCGCTTCTGCTCGAGGGGAACCACGTCCGGCTCGAACCGCTGAGCGAGGCGCACATCCCGTCTCTCGTCGAGGCGGCGGCCGAGGATCGCAGCCAGTACCGATGGACGTACACGCCCGACGGGCTGGAGCAGATGACCGACTACGTGCGCGACGCGATCGCCAAGACGGCCTCGGGGGCGCACGTCGCCTTCGCCACGGTCCGCAAGGCAGCCGGACCCGGCGAAGACGACCGCGTCGTGGGTGCCACCCGGTTCTGCGAGATCTTCTGCTGGCAATGGCCGCCGGGCGCGAGCCACCAGCGCGACGGAGTGCCCGATGTCGTCGACATCGGTTTCACCTGGCTGGCGGGTTCGGCGCAGCGCACTCCGGTCAACACCGAAGCCAAGCTGGTGATGCTCGCGCACGCCTTCGAGGTGTGGCGGGTCCACCGGGTGGGGCTGCAGACCGACGTGCGCAACGAGCGCTCGTGGGCGGCGATCGAACGGATCGGGGGCCAACTCGACGGCATCATGCGCGGCTGACCGGCCCGGCTCCGACGACACGGTGCGCACGTCCGCCCGCTTCTCCATCGTGGCGGCCGAGTGGCCCGCCGTGAAGGCGCGGCTCACCGCGGCGCTCGATCGCCGCGCCGGCCGGTAGGGCGCGTTCGGACGGGCGGTCCGTCCTCGCTCAGGCGCGCGCGAGCGTGGCCGAGATGCCGCGCCGGTGCAGTGCGTACACCGCCGCCTCCGCTTCGTCCTTTGGTCGCACCGCGGCCACGGCCTTGCCGGTGTTGTGGATCTTCCAGGCCAGCTGATCCGCCCGCTCGACCGTGTGACCGAAGATCTCGACGAAGGCCAGGATCACCGTCTGGAAGGTCGTGACGTCGTCGTTCCAGACGATGACGGCCCAGAGGTCCTCGAGCGCGAAGAAGGCATCGATGTCCTCGTCAACAACGTCGGTGGTGATGGGTTCGAGGATCTGCGGCATGACGTGCGGTCGTACGGCTGGAAAATCGCCCGAGCAGTCTAGTCCGCGCGGTAGCGTTCGAGAATGCGAGCAGCCGTCCTCGATGGACCGCGGGCGGTCAGCGTCCACGACGTCCCCGACCCCGTGCTCCCCGGGCCCGAGGGCGTCATCGTCGCGGTGGAGCGCACCGCGATCTGTGGTTCCGATCTGCACCTGTACCACGACGCACCCACCGGAAGCGGGATCCGGCTCGGCCACGAGGCCATCGGGACGGTCGTCGACGCGGGCCCGCAGGTACGCACGCTCAAGGTGGGCGATCGCGTGCTCGTGTCGGGCGTCATCGGGTGCGGCATCTGCCGTCCGTGCCTGGCCGGGCGGCCGAACGTGTGCCGCAACGACAAGGCGGCCGCCTTCGGCACCGTGCCCGACCTCCCTGGTGGGCAGGCCGAGGCCATGGCGGTCCCGTTCGCCGACCTCTTCGCGCTCGCCGTTCCCGAGGGTGTCGCCGACGAGGAGGCGGTCCTGCTGACCGACATCCTCCCGACCGGCTACCTGGGAGCGCAGCGCGCCGACATCCGGCCCGGAGCGACCGTCGTCGTGGTGGGCCTCGGGCCCGTCGGCATCATGGCGCTGCAGTGCGCGTCGCTCTTCGGCCCCGGACGGATCCTGGCGGTGGACGTGGTGCCCGAACGCCTGGCCCGCGCCGAGCGGCTCGGGGCCGAGCCCATCGACGCCCGGACCGCACCAGGGTCGGCGCAGGTACTCGAGGCAACCGGCGGGCGGGGGGCCGAGTCGATCATCGAGGCCGTGGGGGCCGACGCCACCATCGTGGACGCGCTGTCCTGCGCCGCCAGCGGGGGCACCGTGTCGATCGTCGGCGTCAACCTCTCCATGGGCCTCCCCATCCCGATGGCCCTGGTCCTCTTGAAGAGCCTGACGGTGCGGGCGGTCTTTGCGCCCGTTCCGGGGACCTGGCCCGACCTCGTCCCGTTGGTGCAGTCGGGGCGCCTCGCCCTGACGGACACCTTCACCCACCGGATGGGGTTGGACGAGGCGGCAAAGGCCTACGAGTTGTTCGACTCCCGAGCCGACGGTGTCTTGAAGATACTGCTCACGCCGAACCCCTGAGCCCCCTCCGGCTCGTCGGGGGTGCGGTTGATGACGATGGGCCACTCCGCTTCGCCGAGTTCGGGACGGTCCACGAACCACGGAGCGGGTGGCGGCGCGATGAGGCGTGTCAGCGCGTCGACGATCGGCTCGTAGTTGATCCGCCAGCCCTGGAAGTTCCGCCACGACTCGTCAAGTTCGCGCTCCATGGGGAAGTGGACCTCCTCCAGCCGACGAAAGCCGTCTTCGAATTCCGCCCTGCTGAGCCGGATGGCCGACGTGGGGAGCGGATCGGTCTCGTAGGGGATGCGCAACGCACTCGCCATGGACCGCATGCACCTGATCCCCATGGAGAGGCAGAGCCGGGCCTGGCGCGGCGTGCGCCCCGGGCTGACGGAGTGGTACAGGGCCGCGGAGTCCATCATGGCGACAAGCGCGACGAGCCAACTGCGCGTCGAGACCGGCGAGCGGAACCACACCAGCCCGGGGTAGTTGGCGTGGCTCTCCGACACGGCCGAGGCCCAGCGCTCCCAGTCCGAGTAGAGCGGAGGGAGCTCGTCCATCGTGTCCAGCCAGAAGTGGCGGGCGAGGATCTCGGGCCCCCAGGCCGGCGTCCCCCCGCGGGCAGCGAGCAGCGTCACCTCCGTCTCGCGGGTGGCGAACGCGCCGTACAGCGCGGGCAGGTAGGCGATTTCCAGCGCGATCACCCCGAAACCGAGGCCGGCGGCAACGATCTCGAGGATGCGCGGGCCGGCCCCGGGCGCCGTCACGGCGCCCAGCGTGAACAGCGAGGAGCCGGAGATGCCCAGCGCGTCGGGGAAATCGACACCGCTGTTCCACCAGATGACCAGCGCGAGGCTGAGCAGGATCAGAAACAGCCACAGGATGAAGAGCGACACGACGGCGGCGGGACCGACCAACGAGAGCATGCGGTCCCGTGACTCGAAGTTCGAGAGGCGCGGCATGATGTGGCGTGCCAACGCACTCAGGATGCGAGCCGGGATGCCCAAGAGCCGCGAGGACGTGGCGCGCGGGACCACCAGCGAGGTGAAGACGCTCCAGACCGTGAGCACGACGATGGCGATGCCCGCGACGAGCGCGACCAAGCGGGCGAACTCCACGGCGCCATCCTGCCAGATGCCCGGGCGCCGGCCGCCGGTCAAGCGGACGGTCGTGGGTCAGGCGGAGGCGAGCCTCGCCGCCGGCGCCCCGCTCGACACGAGGGAGGCCGGCACCTCGATGAGGCGGGAGCGCAGCAGCTCACCGAGACCTTTCGCCTGCGTGTCCAGGCGCAGGCTCGACGCCACGCCCCAACCGAGGATCCCGTGCACGACGAAGTTGACCG
The DNA here is from genome assembly GCA_963726005.1 of uncultured Acidimicrobiaceae bacterium. Taxonomy (GTDB): domain Bacteria; phylum Actinomycetota; class Acidimicrobiia; order Acidimicrobiales; family RAAP-2; genus Bog-473. Next base: position 831,537 of record CAVSAT010000004.1, on the reverse strand, counting down.
CTCGCAGGTTCGGGAGCGGGTACCGGCTGACCGCAAAGGGCTGGACCTCGGGCAGCAGCGCGTTGAGCACGTCGGTCGTGAACGCACGCTGGAGCCAGTCGGCGACCTCGTCCTCGTCGGCCCACACGCCCACGTTGGCGTCGCCCCCCTTGTCCCCCGACCGTGCCCCGACGAGGACCCACAGGGGCACCCGGACGAGGTCCGCCACCAGCGTCGCTGGCCCGTCGAGGGGGACGGTCGCGACGGCAGACGGCGCGTGCGTGCCGGGGGCGACGGTCGGGGGCGAGGCGGGGACGACGGTCCCGTCGCACTCGATGTGGGGCGCGACGGCCGCGGCGCTGACCAAGGTCGGCCAGTAGCGGGCCACGCCCTGTGCCCCCGACGGCGCGGAGGTGAAGAACGTGCCCGGGTAGCTCGAGAGGCTGGTCTCGACCACGGCGCCCGAGAAGGCGCGACCGACCGCGCCCTCGTCGTCGTCGCGCACCGCAAGGCGCAGGTAGGCCAGGCCGCCACCGGTGAGGTCGCCCGTGAGCTGCTCGTCCGACTCGGCGAAGGCGCGGCGGCCGCCCCCGACGCCGGCCCACACGGCGTCGGCGGCGAACCGGGCCTTGTCCGCCACCTGCGCGCCGGTCAGCGCGAGCGTCATGGAATTGCGCCAACCCGCTTCGAGATTGGCCGTTACCTTCAAGGTGGGCGGCGGCGCCTCCCCGCGCACTCCACTGATCCGCACCCGGTCCGGCCCGGCCTGTGCGAGCTCGATGGTGTCGAAGCGGGCCACGGCGTCCGGGCTGAGGTAGCGCCCGCTCCCGATCTCGTAGAGCAGCTGGGCGGTGACCGTCCCGATCGTCACGGCGCCACCTGTCCCCGGATGCTTGGTGATCACCGCCGAGCCGTCCCCGTGCATCTCCGCGATGGGAAAGCCGATCCGTTCTCGATGGGGCATCTCCTCGAAGAAGGCGTAGTTGCCGCCGCAGCACTGGGCGCCGCACTCGATCACATGGCCGGCCACGACGGCACCGGCGATGGCGTCGAGGTCGGTGTCGGCCCATCCGAAGGTGTGCAGTGACGGGCCGACGACGAGGGCGGCGTCGGTGACCCGGCCCGTCACGACCACCTGTGCTCCGGCGGCCAGCGCATCGGCGATCGGGCGGGCCCGCAGGTACGCGTTGGCCGTCACGACGTCCGAGTCGACGGGGAGGGGTTCGCCGGTGTCGAGGTTGACGAACGCCTCGCCGGCGGCGCGCAGCTCGTCCAATCTCGGCATGAGGTCGTCCCCCGACACGGAGGCGATGGACACCTCGACCCCCTGGCGGCGGGCCAGCTCCCGCACGGCCGCCGCCAGGCCCTCGGGATGGAGGCCGCCCGCGTTGGAGACCACGGTGATGCCCCGCTCGACGCAGGTCGGCAGCACGTCTTCGAGCTCGCGCAGGAACGTGCGCGCGTAGCCGCCGCTGCGCTCACGCGTCTTGTGCAGGATGTACATGGTCAGCTCGGCGAGCCAGTCGCCGGTCAGCACGTCGATCGGCCCACCCTCGACCATGTCGCGGGCGGCGGAGGCGCGGTCGCCGAAGAACCCGCTGCAATTGGCGATCCGCAGCAGCCCCGGCGCGCCGCCGGATGCGCTCACAGCGGCTCCACGGCGACGAGGAGGTCGTTGACGTCGACCTGTTGGCCCGACGTGCCGTGGATCGCGGCCACCGTCCCGGCGCCGTTCGCCCGCAGGGTGTGCTCCATCTTCATCGCCTCGAGCACCACCAGGCCGTCGCCCTCGGCCACCGTCTGGCCGATCGTGACGAGGACCTTGGTGATGGTGCCGGGCAACGGCGCCCGGCATTCGCCCGCCACTCCCCCGCGCTCGTCGGCATCGTCCTCGGCGCGCAGGGCGAAGGTCGACTGGCCCTCGGGCCCGTTCACCTCGGCCCGGTGCGCCGAGTGCCGCACCCGGTAGCGCCGGCGCAGCCCGCCCTCTCCCGTGAGGTCCACCACCCCGGCGCGGGTGCACGCGGTACCCACCTCGTGCCACGCGCCGTCGACGAGCACCCGTGCGGGCTCGCCCGGTGTCGCCACGCGCACCTCCATCGCGGACCCCGAATCGTCCGTCAGCTGGTCCGCGTGGAGCGGGTGGCCGACGTTGCGCCAGCCCGCCGCGGGCACGGGCACCAGGCTGGAGGCCGCGCGCTCGCCCAGGAGGCAGAAGCCCACCGCGGCGGCGTGCCGCCGGCGCACCGCGTCGGGCAGCCGCGCGTCCCGCAGGTCCGGTCGGTGTTCGAGGTAGTGGACGTCGACCTCGCCGCGCCCGAAGGCCGCGTCGTCGAGCACGGCGCCGAGGAGCGCGCGGTTGGTCTCGAGACCGTCGAGCTCGACGGCGCGCAGTGCGAGGGACAGCCGCCCGACGGCGGCCGCACGGTCCTCGCCACGGGCCATCAGCTTGGCGACCAGCGAGTCGTAGACCGGGCTGACCACGCTCCCCGACTCGATGGCGCTGTCGGTGCGCACGCCGGGCGCCTCGGGCCAGCGCACGTGCGTGACCGTGCCGGGCGTCGGCCGGTAGTCCTCCCGTGGGCGTTCGGCGCAGAGCCGGACCTCCACGGCGTGGCCGGAGACCTCGACCTCCGCCTGTGCGAGGGGCACGGGGTGGCCCGACGCCACCGCGAGCTGCAGGTCCACCAGGTCGAGGCCGGTGACCAGTTCGGTGACGCCGTGCTCGACCTGCAGGCGCGTGTTCATCTCCAAGAAGTAGAACCCGTTCTCGTCGACCAGGTACTCCACCGTGCCGACGCCGACGTAGGCGACCGCCTTCGCCACAGCGACGGCCGCGTCCCACATCTGCCGGCGGGCCTCCGGCGCCACCAGGACGGCGGGCGCCTCCTCGACGACCTTCTGGTGCCGGCGTTGCACCGAGCATTCCCGGTCGAACAGGTGCAGGACCGTGCCGTGGGTGTCGCCCACCACCTGGACCTCGACATGGCGGGGGGTGGCCAGGTACCGCTCCAAGAAGACGTCGTCGGAGCCGAAGGCGACCTGGGCCTCCCGCTGCGCCGACGCCACGGCATCGGCCAGCTGCCCCGGATCGGTCACGAGCCGCATCCCCCGGCCGCCGCCTCCGGCGGACGCCTTGACCAGCACGGGGTAACCGATCGCCCCCGCGCTGTGGGCCAGCTCGTCCGACGGTGCCCCGGCCGGCACGACCGCGCTCGGGAGGACGGGCACGCCGGCGCCGGCCACCACCTCCTTGGCCCGTGCCTTGTGGCCCATCACCCGCATCGCCTCGGGCGGCGGGCCCACCCACGTGATGCCGGCCGCCGCGCACGCCTCGGCGAGGGCGGGGTCCTCGGAGAGAAAGCCGTAGCCCGGGTGCAGGGCGTCGGCGCCCGCCCTCTCCGCGGCCCGCACCAGCGCGCCCGGACTCAGGTAGGTCTCGCGCAGGGTGGTCCCCGGAAGCAGCACGGCGGTCTCGGCCTCGCCGACGTGCGGGCTCTCCGCGTCGTCCGCCGCGTAGACGGCGACGGCCTCGCACCCGGCGGCGTGTGCGCCCCGGATGACCCGTCGCGCGATCTCACCCCGGTTGGCCACGAGCAGCCGGCGGATCGATCCCTCGCCCATCAGTGCCGCACCACCCCGAAGGCCGCCGTGCCGCGCACGGGCGCCGAGTGCGTGGCGGTGAGCGCAACGGCGAGCACGGTGCGCGTGTCGCGGGGGTCGATGATGCCGTCGTCCCACAACCGCCCGGTCGCGTACTGGGCGGTCGACTCCTCCTCGATCTGGTTCTCGGTGGCCTGACGCAGCTCCTCGTCGGCCGCCTCGTCGAACGGCCGGCCCGCGGCCTGTGCCGCGTTGCGCCTGACGATGGAGAGGACGCCCGCCAACTGCTTGGGTCCCATCACGGCGATGCGGTGGTTGGGCCAGGTGAAGACGAAGCGGGGGTCGTAGGCCCGGCCCGCCATGGCGTAGTTCCCGGCCCCGTAACTGGCGCCGACCATGAGGGTCACGTGCGGCACCGTCGAGTTCGAGACGGCGTTGATGAGCTTGGCGCCGTCCTTGATGATCCCGCCCTGCTCGTAGCGCGTGCCCACCATGAACCCGGTGATGTTCTGCACGAAGAGGATCGGCGTGTCGATCCGGTTGCACAGCTCGATGAATTGGGCGCCCTTCTGGGCCTCGGGTGAGAAGAGGATGCCGTTGTTGGCCACGACGCCGATGGGGTAGCCGCCGAGCGTCGCCCAGCCGCACACGAGCTGCGCCCCGTACAACTCCTTGAATTCCTCGAAGCGGGAGCCGTCGAGGACGCGGGCGAGGATCTCACGCACGTCGAAGGGCACCCGCACGTCCACCGATGCGATCCCGAGCAACTCCTCGGCCGGATAGAGCGGCGCGTCGGGGGGTCCGGCGGGGCCCGGGCCGAGCCGCGTCCAGTGCAGATGGGCCACGATGCTCCGGGCGATGCGGATGGCCTCGGGCTCGTCGCGCGCGAGGTAGTCGCACAGGCCCGACGTGCGGGCGTGCATGAGCGCCCCGCCCAGCTCTTCCTCGTCGGCCTCCTCGCCGATGGCCATCTTGACCAGCGGTGGCCCACCGAGGAAGACACGGGCCCGGTCCTCGACCATGACCGTGTAGTCGCTCATGCCCGGCAGGTAGGCGCCGCCGGCAGTGGAGGAGCCGAACACCACGCAGATCGTCGGGATCCCCTTCGCCGAGAGCTGCGTGAGGCGGCGGAACTGCTCGCCCCCGGGGACGAAGACGTCGGCCTGGCGCGGCAGGTCGGCCCCTCCGGACTCGACCAGGATCAGCACCGGGAGGCGGTTCACATCAGCCACGTCCATGGCGCGCAGGAGCTTGCGGATCGTGGTGGGGCTCGTCGTCCCGCCGCGCACCGTCGGGTCGTTGGCGATCACCAGGCACTGGGTGTGCGCCACCTCGGCCAGCGCCACGACGACACCGCCGCCCACCGGGTCGCCCGTGTGCAGGCCGGCCAGCGGGCACAGCTCGAGCACGGGGGTCCCCGGGTCGACGACGGCCTCGAGGCGCTCGCGCACCATCATCTTGCCGCGGGCCCGGTGGCGCTCCACGTACTGCGGCCCGCCCCCGCCCAGCACCTGCTCGTGCAGCGCGTGCACCTCCTCGGCCAGCGCCCGCATGGCGGTCGCGTTCTGCGTGAACTCCCCGCCGGCGGTGGCGAGGCGCGAGCGGATCGGCGTGCTCACGGCGTCGTGTCCCAGGAGGGCCGGCGCTTCTGGAGGAACGCCGCCATCCCCTCCGCGGCCTCGGCCCCGGCGAAGAGCTCCGCCGACGTCGCGGCCGCGGCGGCCAGAGCGTCGGGCCACTCCTGGGCGGGCAACGCCCGCAGCAGCACCTTGGTGGCCCGCACCGCTCCCGGTGCCGACTTGCGGAGCGCCTCGGTCTGGACCTCGACCCAGGCATCGAGCGCGGAGGTGTCCTCGGCCACCGCGGAGAGGAGTCCTGCGTCCGCCGCCTCCCGCGCACTGAAGGTCTCGCCGGTGAGCGCGGTGCGGGCGAGGAAGCGCCGCTCGACCACGCGCAGCGCCGGGACGAGGATCATGGCCGGCGCGACGCCGACCCTGACCTCGGTGAAGGCGAACGTGCTCGACTCCGGCGCCGCCGCGAGATCGCTCGCCGCCACGAGGCCGAGGCCGCCGGCCCGGGCGTGCCCGTTCACGCGGGCGATGACCGGGACCGGACTGTCGACCAGGCAGGTGAGGATGTCGGGCATGCGGTTCGGCGCCGCCGCGCCGCGCTCGCTGAGATCGGCGCCGGAGCAGAACACCCGACCCGATCCCGTGAGCACGATGGCCCGCACGTCCGGGTCGCTCGTCGCGTCACGCAACGCCCCATCCAGCTGCTCGAGCAGGCGCGCGGAGAGGGCGTTGCGGTTGTGCGGCGAGTCCAGCGTCACCGTGCGGATGCCGTCGCTGTGCTGCACGCCGACCAACGAATCCGTCACGGGTGGGCAGTGTAGGGGTGTCCCACTGAGGGGCCGAAATTGGCCGGTGGTATCGTTCGCCGGTGATCGAGACCGACGAGCATCAGTTGTTCCGCAAGACGCTCCGGGACCTCTTCGAGCGGGAGATCGAGCCCCACGTCGACGAGTGGGAGGCGGCCCGCACGTTCCCCGCCCACGACCTCTTCCCCAAGCTGGCCGCAGTCGGGATCTTCGGGCTCGAGTACGACGAGGCATACGGGGGCATGGGCGCGGACCATACCTATTCGCTCGTCGCGGGCGAGGAGATGGGCCGCATCAGCTGCGGTGGCGTGCCGATGGCGATGGCGGTCCAGATGGCCATGGCGACGCCCGCGCTGGCACGGTACGGCTCGCACGACTTGAAGGAGCGCTATCTCGCGCCGGCCATACGAGGCGAGGTCGTGACATCCATCGCCGTCACCGAGCCCGACGCCGGCAGTGACGTGGCCGGCATCCGGACCCGGGCCGTGCGCGACGGCGAGGAATGGGTCATCAACGGCGCCAAGCTCTTCATCACGAACGGCACCCAGGCCGACTGGCTGTGCCTGCTCGCCCGGACCTCCGACGACCCCGGATACCAGGGCATGTCGCTCATCGTCGTCCCGACGGCCCTGCCCGGCGTGGCCGTATCTCGCAAACTCGAGAAGATGGGCATGTGGTCGAGCGACACCGCCGAGTTGTCGTTCACCGACGTGCGTGTCCCGGTGGCGAACACCATCGGGGAGATCGGACGCGGCTTCCACCAGCAAATGGTGCAGTTCCAGGCCGAGCGCCTGATGACCTTCTACAAGGAGGTCGGCTCCATCGACCTGGCGCTCGAGCGCACCAAGGCCTACCTGCGCCAACGCCGTGCGTTCGGCGCGCCGCTGCTGGCCAATCAGCATCTGCAGTTCGTCCTCGCGGAGCTGTCGGCACGCCACGACGTGCTGCGGCACTACGCGCGCACCACCGCCGACGCGGTCGTGCGGGGCGAGGACGTGACGCGGCAGGCCACCATCGGCAAGCTGCTCGGGTCGCGCCTCCAACGCGAGGTGGCGGACTACGCGGTCCAGTTCCACGGCGGCATGGGGTACATGGACGAGAACTGGCCCTCGCGCTACTTCCGCGACACCCGGCTCGACTCCATCGGCGCCGGCGCGGACGAGGTGATGCTGCGCATCCTGGCCCGCATGGACGGTTACACCGCCGAATAGGAACCCAGGCGCGGCTACGTGTGCCGGAACACCGCCTGGCCGCCGCCGCTCGCGATCATCCGGCGGTCCCTCGACCAGACGCGTCCCGTCCATGACAGCAGGCCCCCCTGCGCAACCGGCGAGTGCGCGTCGAGGAGGAGCCACTCCGACGGCCCGCCTGGGTGCTGGAAGGATGCATAGAGGTCGAGGCTCGGCGCGATGTAGGGCGGCTCGAGGTACGCGTGGGGGCGCGACCCGGCGGGCCAGCTCCCGACGTCGAGGACGATGAGCGAGCGCGCGGCGTCCACCCACGGATCGTCGAACGTCGCCCTCGGCGTGCAGCGCACCCACGTCCTCCATGTCGGCGGGAGCGGGCCGGGCGGCGGCCAACTGTCCGACCACTCGATCATGCGCTGATCGAAGTTCTCCCAGAACGGGAACGTGGGCCGGTCCTCGCCGGGCCACAACTTCGCGCGCGTCGGCAGCGCGTCGGGGTCGGGCACGTCCGGCGGGTTCACGTCGTCGTGCTCGAGCCCCTGGACGTCGCCCACAGACCACACCATGGCGTGGAGCACCAGCCGGCCCTCCTGGCTCATCTCGACCCGCTGGGCCAGCACCGTGCGGCCGGCGCGCAACGGGGAGACCACCAGGTCGACCGGCGCGAAGGCGGCCACCGAAAGGTAGTGACAGAAGAAGCTGGCGGGACGGGCAAAGGGGCTCTCGGCCCCGGCGGCCCGGAGCGCGATGGCGGCCACATACCCGCCACACGGGCCCCAGATCTCCCAGTCTCCGTGCACCTGCGCCCGATAGCGGCCGTTCCCCACGTGCTCGGGCGTCGTGTCCGCCTCGACGTCACCCATGGCTCCCGGCCTCCCAGCGCTCCCGTGTCAGCTCGGTGACCGCGACCTCAAAGCCGCGGGGCCCAGTCGTCGTGAGCCAGGGCACGAAACCCAGCCGTTCCATGACCCGTCCCGACGCGACGTTGTCCGGCTCGTAGATGCTCACGATGCGCTCGAGGCCTCCGGTGGTGAACCCGAATTCGAGCGCGGCGGACCCGGCCTCGGTGGCCAGGCCGCGCCCGCGGAAGGGGCCCGCCAGGCGCCACCCGACCTCGACGGCCGGGAGGATCTGTGGCAGGAAGTGCGGCACGGCGAGGCCCGCCCAGCCGATCATCGCCCCACTGGCCCGGTCGATCAGCGCCTCGATCCCGAAGCCGTCGCTCTCGTAGCGCTCGAGCATCCGCAACAGGAAGTCGGCCGTCTCCGCCACGGTCATGCCCCGCCGCCGCGGATACCACCAGAACGATTCCTCGGCGTGGATGACGGCAAGCTCGTCGAGGTCGGCCGGGCTGAAGGGCCGCAGGACCAGCCGGGCGGTCGTCAGGACGGGAACGAGGGGACGGCGCATCGACGTGGCCGGTCAGCCGGTCAGCCGAGGGGGAGCCCGGGGGCGTCCGCCAGCGACAGGTCGTGGCCGGGACGGGCGGTGGGGGCGTACAGCTGGTCAGGGCGAAACGAGCGCACCGAGCGGTCTCCGGTGCGCCCGCCCACGACCTCGACCCAGGTCTCACCGGTCTCACGGTTGGTCACGTGCGCCACGAAGTGCCACGAGGCGCCGCGCAGCCGGGTCCCGTCGACCTGCACCGGGTCGCCGGGCCGCAACCCGGCCCAGCGGGTACTGCGACTGAGGTCAGCCACGGCGACCGCCAGCAGGGGCGCAGAGGAACCGGGCGCGAGCGCGCATCGGTCTCTTTCTACCCGCTCGCAGGCATGAGCCGTGGCGGCCGTGCCAGACCGTATCCTGACGGGCGTGGCGCTCGCTCTCCCACGCACCCTGACGCCGTCGAAGGTGACCGCCTTCACCAACTGCCCGCTCGCCTTCCGGTTCACTCAGATCGAGCGGCGGCCGGAGCCACCCTCCCCCCACTCGGTGAAGGGCACGCTGGTGCACGCGGCCCTCGAGGGCCTCTTCTGGCACCACCGCGCCGGGGACCGCTCCCCGGCCGCGGCGGGAGCCGAACTGCAACGGGCCTGGGGCGCGCTGCAGGACGACGACGAGTTCGTGCAGCTCGAGCTCGACGCGGACGCGGCCGAGTCGTTCCTTGCGGACGCGCGCACGCTCGTCGACAACTACTTCTGCCTGGAGGATCCCGACCGGAGGCACCCGATCGGGGTGGAGCTCGGCGTCGAGACGATGGTCGACGGAATGCGCCTGCGCGGCATCATCGACCGCCTCGACCTCGCGCCCGACGGGAGCCTCATCGTCGTGGACTACAAGACCGGGCGGGCACCGTCGGAGCGGTTCGAGCGCGGCGGCATGGGCGGGGTGCAGACCTACGCGCTGCTGTGCGAGAGCGTGCTCGGCCGCGCCCCGTCGGAGGTCCGGCTCCTGTACCTGCGCCAGCCGGTGGCCATCTCGACGGTGGCGTCCGAGCAGACCATCCGCGGCCAGCGCAAGCGCGCGGTCGCCGTGTGGACGGCGATTGAGCGGGCCTGCGACGCCGAGGACTTCCGGCCGCACGTGGGGCCATTGTGCGACTACTGCCACTTCAAGGATTCCTGCCCCGCGTTCGCCGCGTGACCGGACCCACGTGAGCACCCTCGACGAGGCGGTCGACGCCGCCTTCGAGCCTCTGCGGGGGCATCCGGCGGTCGATCACGCGGCGTCCGTCGTCTCCAACCTGGCCGACTACGGCGTCATCTGGGTGCTGCTGGCCGGCCTCAAGGCGCGCCGGCGCGGGCCGGACCGACGCCGCGCCGTCGTGGCGCTCGGTGTCGCGGGCTTCTCGTCACTCATCGTGAGCCAGATGGTCAAGGCGGCGGTCGAGCGGCAGCGCCCGGACGAGCATCTCGCGGCCGCCGTGCGCACGCCCACGAGCAGCAGCTTCCCGAGTGGCCACACGCTCGCCGCCTTCTGCACGGCATTCGTCTTGGGGGACTCCGACACCGGGACGGCCGTCAACATCGCCTTTGCGTCGGCCGTCGCCGCCAGCCGCGTCCACCTGCGCGCCCACCATCCGACCGACGTGGCCGGAGGCGCCGTGATCGGGTCGGTCCTCGGGCTGGGTCTGCGTCCCATCGTCGACGTCGTCACACCCGGAAGCCGGGGGCGCCGCAGCAAGAGGCCTGGTCGCCGCAGCAAGAGGCCTGGCCGCCGCAGTGGCGGGGGAATGGGCGAGGGTGGCGTCGTGTTGCACGAATTATGATGCCGTACTTCGTCAACTGGGACTACCGCTGCCCCTTCGCCCGCAATGCGCATGAGCACCTCGCCCTGGCGCTGGCGGACGGTGCGGACTGGGACGTGACGTTCCTGCCCTTCTCGTTGGGCCAGGTCCACGTCCCGGAGGGCGGAACGCCCGTGTGGGACGACCCCGCCAAGGCGAAGGACCTCCTGGCTCTGGCCGCTGGCGTCGTGGTCCGCGACCAGTACCCCGATCGATTCCTCGACGCGCACGTCGCCCTCTTTGCCGCCCGTCACGACGAGGGGCTCGACCTCCGCCAGCCCGATGTGGTGGCGCGCGTGCTCGACACGGCCGGCGTGCCGGGCGACACGGTGGTGGACGAGGCCGGGGCGGACCAGGTCGTCAAGGAACTGCGGCGCGCCCACGAGGAGTCGGTGGCCAAGTGGAAGGTGTTCGGCGTGCCCACGTTCGTGGTGGGCGACCGCGCCGTGTTCGTGCGCCTGATGAGCCGGCCACAGGGCGACGCCGCGCTGGCGCGCCGGACGATTGAGGGCGTGCTCGAGCTCTTCGAGGCCCAGCCCGACCTGAACGAGTTCAAGTACACGACGCTGTCACGCTGAGCCCGGGCGCCCCGTCTGCGCGCTCGAAGGGATCGGGCCTAGGGGCGGGCGAGCTCGCCGAGCAACGAGAAGCCGCGCGCCCGTTCCGCCGCGTCACCCACGATCGCCGCCACGAAGTCGGTCGCTCCGGCCTCGGCCAGCGTGGCGACAGCACCGGCGACGGCCTCCTCGTCGCCGATGAACGCGATGTCAGCTGGGCTCGCGGCACCTTCCTTGTCGAGCATGGCCTTGTAGGAGGGCAGGTTCGGGTAGATCGAGAGCGCCGCGTTGATCCGCTCCCGGGCCGCCTCGGGGTCGTTGGTCACGGCGACCGGCAGGGACACGACGACCCGGGGGGCCGGCCGGCCCGCCGCCCGCGCCGCGGCGGTGATCGTCGGCGCGATGTGGCTTCCGATGGTCCCGGTGCCCGTCATCCAGGTCACGGTGCCGTCGGCGACCGTGCCCGCCAGCTTGAGCATGGCGGGGCCCAGGGCGGCGACGAGAACGGGCGGTGCCTCGACGCCCGGGATCTCGATGGGCAGGAAGGCGTTGGTGGTGACGCGCTCGCCGGTGCTGTTGACCACCTCGCCCCGCAGCAGTGGCATCAGCGAGCTGAGGTACTCCTTCATGTAGCGGGCCGGCCTGTCGAAGCTCATGCCCCAGATGCCCTCCACCACCACCTGGTGCGACAGCCCGATCCCGAGCAGAAGCCGGTTGCCGGTGGCCCACTGCACCGTGAGGGCCTGCGCGGCAAGCATCATCGGGTGACGCGGGTGCACGGGCACCACGCCGGTGCCCAGGTCGATCCCGGGCACCTGCGCGCCGGCCGCGGCGAGCAGGGTGAGGGCGTCGGGGCCGAAGATCTGGGACGCAAACGCGTGGGTGAAACCGGCCTCCCTGTACCGCTCGAGCTGGGCCACGGTGTCGGGCAACGACCTGTCGACGTCGATCATGCTCCCGATACGCAGTGCTTTTGCCATGTCCCCGGTTCTCCCTCGCGTAGTCTGCCCAGTGTGTCCGCCCCTCTGTCTAGGCGAATCCCCGGACGGGGGCGAGTGAGCTGAAGACCCACGACGTCGGGTTCGTCGGGGCGGGCCAGCTGGCCCGCATGGCGGGCGAGGCGGCCAGCGCCCTCGGCCTCTCCATGGCCGTACTGGCCGAACGCGCCGATGACGCAGCCTGCGCGGTGGCCGCCGAGGTGATGGTGGGGTCGCCCTTCGTCTTCGAGGAGTTCGGAGCGTTCGCCCAGCGCTGTGGCGTCGTCACGTTCGATCACGAGCAGGTCGACCTCGACATCGTGGCCGCGCTGGCGGCCGGCGGTGCGATGCTGCGGCCCGGCGCCGACGCGTTGGAGCTCGCAGTGGACAAGGCCCGCATGCGCACCGTGCTCGACGCTGCCGGCGTGCCCGTCCCGAGCTACGCCGTGGTGGACAGCGGGCCGGACGCGTCCGAGACGGTCGCGGCCTTCGCCGCCACCCACGGCTGGCCGGTCGTGCTGAAGGCGGCCCGCGGGGGCTACGACGGCAGGGCTGTGTGGCCGGTCCGCGACCGCACCGAGGCCGAGGCGGTCCTGGCGCAGGTCTCGGGCCGCGCTGTGGTGGAGGAGCTCGTGCCCATTGACGCCGAGCTCGCCGTCATGGTGGTCCGCAGCCCATCGGGCGCCTCCTCGGCCTGGCCCGCCGTCGAGACGGCGCAGGTGGCCGGGGTCTGCCGCGAGGTCCTCGTCCCCGGGCGGCTGGCCCCCGAGGTCGTGGACGCGGCCGCCGCCCTGGGACAGAAGGTGGCCGAGATCGCGGGTGCGGTCGGCGTGATGGCCGTCGAGCTGTTCTCGTCGCAGGGCCGGCTCCTCGTCAACGAGCTCGCGACCCGGCCCCACAACTCGGGACATTGGACCATTGAGGGTGCCGTCGCCTCCCAGTTCGAGAACCACGTGCGCGCCGTGCTGGACCTGCCGCTCGGGTCGACAGCCCCGCTGCACCCGCAGGTGGCCAGCGTGAACGTCTTCGGGGGCCCGGCGGGCACCGATCCGGCCCACCTGCTCGCGCGTGGGCTCGCCGTGGAGGGTGCGCACGTCCACCTCTACGGGAAGGCCGCCCGGCCGGGACGCAAGCTGGGGCACGTGACGGTGTGCGGCGACGAGGCCGACGTCGTGCGGTCCCAGGCGTGGTCGGCCGCGATCGCCCTCGGGACCCCGGTGCCCGACGAGATCGAGCTGCCCCATGGGGTATCCCCGTGACCGCTCCCGTCGTGGCGGTCGTGATGGGGAGCTCGTCGGACCTCCCGGTGATGCGAGGCGCCGCCGAGCTGCTCGAGCGCTTCGTCGTGCCCCACGAGGTGCGCGTGGTGTCGGCGCACCGGACGCCGCGCGACATGATCGCCTTCGGTCAAGAGGCGGCGGGCCGCGGCCTGCGGGTCCTGATCGCCGGCGCGGGCGGGGCCGCCCACCTGCCCGGGATGCTCGCCTCGGTCACCACACTCCCGGTCATCGGCGTGCCGGTCGCCCTGTCGAACCTCGACGGCCTCGACAGCCTGCTGTCGATCGTGCAGATGCCCAAGGGGGTGCCGGTGGCGACGATGGCGGTGAACGGGGCCCGCAACGCTGGGCTCCTCGCCGTGCGCATCCTGGCCGTGGGCGACCCGGACCTCACGGTGAGAATGGCGGCATTCCAAGAGGAGATCGCGTCGGAGGCCCGGGGCCAGGACGCCGACGTGTCCGGAGGAGCGACGGAGCATGATTGAGCCGAACCTGGCCCAGCGGCTCGGCTACGGAGCCGACGCCAAGCTGGTCATCATCAACGCCGATGACCTGGGTTCCTGCCACTCGGCCAACGTCGGCGTCTACGAGTGCCTCGCCACGGGGACGGTCACCAGCGCCACACTGATGGTGCCCTGCCCGTGGGCCCGGGAGGCGAGCAGCCGCTACCGGGGCGAGGACATCGGGGTCCACCTCACGCTCAACGCGGAGTACGAGCTGTACCGCTGGGGGCCCATCACCCACGCCCCTTCGCTGCTCGGCGGCGACGGGGGGTTCCCGCGCACGGTCGAGGACGTCTGGGACCACGCCGACCTCGACGAGGTGCGCCGGGAGTGCCGGGCCCAGATTGAGCGGGCCATCCTGTGGGGCTTCGACGTGAGCCACCTCGACGCCCACATGGGCACCCTGCAGCTGCGACCCGAATTCTTCGACGTCTACCTCGAGCTGGCGACCGCGTTCGGGCTGCCCCTGCGCATGGTGAGTGCGGCCATGGAGCGCTACGTCGGCTTTCCCGCCCGAGCGGTGGCGGCGGACGCCGGCGCCGTCTTCACCGATCACTTCCGCCTCGTCCCCGGGGTGGGCTCCCGCCAGACCTTCGAGCGCGACCTGCGCACGCTCCGGCCCGGCGTCACCGAATTCCTCTTGCACCCGGCCGTCGACTCGGCGGAGTTGCGCTCCTTGGCCACCGACGACTGGAAGTCGAGGGTCGACGATCACCACATGATCCGCAAGGAGGACTGGGTCCCTCGGCTGCTGCAGGAGGCGGGAGCGACCCTGATCGGCTACCGGCCCTTGCGCGAGCTCGCGCGGGCGGGCGGTTGAACCCGAGCCCGGTGCGCGCCACGACCGCGACCACCATCGTGGGCGTCTCGATCCTCACGGGACGGCGCCGCTCCCCCGCCGAGGTCTTCGACATCGCGCTCTCGACCGACGGCATCGAGATCAGGCGGCCGGGGCGGGCCGCCACGTTGATGCCGTGGGACCGGGTGTCGCAATGGGAGGTAGAGGAGCGGCGCGGCGGCGTGCTGCTCACGGTGCACGGCGGCGGGGCGACCACACCACTCGTCGTCCCCGGCTGGAGCGTCGATGACCTCGAGGCGGTGATGCGGACGGCGGCGGGCGCGGCCACGACCGCCGCGTCGGGCCCGGCGACGCCGGCGGGGCCCTCACGGCTGGAACGGCGCCGGAGGATCCGGGCCCGGAGCAGGCCGGCCCCGTCGTGGAAGGTCGTGGCGACGGTCGTATTGCTCGCCCTGCTCGCGACCGCGGTGACGCTCGTGCTGTTGCAGAGCGCCGGGGTGATCAGCTGGGGCTTCCTCGGACCCACCGCCTGATCCGGCCTCAGCCGGAGCGGACCCCCTCGAAGAGGTCGTTCTCGGTGACGTCGGTCGGGCCGACGCGGCTCTGGGCCAGACGGAACTCGTCGAACGGATGGATGTCGCGCATGACCTCGGGCGGGAGGCCGAACCAGAACGGCGAGTCGGGATCGACCTGGGTCGCATGAGCTTTCAGCGCGGCGCCCCGCACCTCGGTGAAGCCCGCGACGTCGATGGTCGTGGTGAAGGGCTCGGTGCGCGTCATGCGCGCCAGCCACTTGTCGTCGAACGGTGACGTGAGACCGAGCTCCCCGTACTTCTCGTGGATCTGGCGGAAGCGCTCCCCCGACCACACCGAGTAGTAGAGCTTGGCCGGGGTGAACGGCGGTCCGGCGCCACGGAAGCGGTCCGGATCGCCGGCGGCGTCGAAGGCCACGACGGAGATCTCGTGGACCCGCAGATGGTCCGGATGCGGGTACTCGTTCTGGTTGTCGCCGTAGGTCACGATCACCTGGGGCCGCTCCCGGCGGATGACGGCGACCAGGCGACCGACCGCCTCGTCGAGGGGGGCTTGCGCGAAGGAGTCCGGCCGCTTGTTGGCCTCCGAGTCGGGCATGCCCGAGTCGCGGTAGCCGAGGAGGACGGTCTCGTCGTAGCCGATGATGTCGGTGGCCGCCTTGAGCTCGGCCATGCGGATGCGCCCGATGTCCGCCCGGACCTCGGGCGTGTCCATCGCCGGGTTCAAGATGTCGCCCTCCTCGCCGCCGGTGCAGCACACCAGCACCGTCCGGACGCCCTCGGCGTGGTAGCGGGCCACCGTCGGGGCACCCTTGGAGGCCTCGTCGTCGGGGTGCGCGTGGACGCACAGGAGGCAGAGGCGATCGGGCACGGGGTGACCTTAGCGGCGTGCCTGCGCTGGCCCGCCCGGTGCCACCCCGCCCCCGCTGGGCCTTATGCTCGTAGTCCATGGCAGGCATGTTCAGTCGATTCCTCGACATCTTCCGGTCCAAGGCCAACAAGGCCCTGGACAAGATGGAGGACCCGCGGGACACCCTGGACCTCTCCTACGAGAAGCAGCTCGAGCAGCTGCAGAAGGTCCGGCGGGGGGTGGCCGACGTGGCCACGGCCCGCAAGCGGATCGAGCTGCAGGCCCAGGGGCTGCAGAAGCAGGCCGACAAGCTGCAGGGGCAGGCGAAGTCGGCGTTGCAGCAAGGCAACGAGGACCTGGCCCGTGAGGCGCTCTCCCGGCGGGCCGCGCTCGGCGAGCAGCTCGTCGAGCTGAAGACCCAGCACGACCAGATCACCGAGCAGGAGCAGAAGCTCGTCCAGACCTCCCAGGAGCTGCAGTCCCGGGTGGAGCGCTTCCGCACGCAGAAGGAGACGCTCAAGGCCTCCTACACGGCGGCGGAGGCTCAGACCAAGGTGGGCGAGGCCGTGTCGGGCATCTCAGACTCCACGCGCAACGCCGGCGCCACCATGCAGCGCGCCCAGGACAAGATCGCGGGCATGCAGGCGCGCGCGGGCGCCATCGACGAGCTCCTGGCCTCGGGCGCACTCGACGACCTGACCCAGCCCGTCGACGACATCCAGAAGGAGCTCGACAAGGTGGGTACCACGTCGCAGGTGGACAACGAGCTGGCGGCGCTGAAGGCCGAGCTGGGTTCGGGCGGCGACGGCGCCGATGCCACCGCCGCCTTGCCGTCGGCCGAACAGGGCGGCCCCGGGATCGCAGGAGAAGGCGCCTGATGGCGATCTCACGCAATATCAAGCCGGACCGCGGCCTGACGACCCGGATGCTCATGACCGGGTTCTTCCTCGTCGTGCTCTACGCGGCGTTCATCGGCGTCCTCTTCGCGCTGCTCCACAGCCTCGTGCTGATCCTGGTCATCGGCTTCGGGCTCTTGTTCTGCCAGTACTTCTTCAGCGACAAGATCGCCATGTACGCCATGCACGCCAAGGAGGTCACGCCCGAACAGGCGCCCCAGCTGCACGGCGTGGTCGACCGGCTCTGCGCGCTGGCCGACATGCCCAAGCCGCGCGTGGCCATCGCGACGACGGACATCCCCAACGCATTCGCCACGGGCAGGAGCCCGAAGAAGGCCGTCGTCTGCGTCACGTCGGGCTTGCTGCGTCGCCTGGACGAGCCCGAGGTCGAGGCGGTCCTCTCGCACGAGATCTCCCACGTGGCCCACCGCGACGTGGCGGTCATGACCATCGCCAGCGGCTTGGGCATGCTGGCCGGCCTGCTGACCCGCGTGATGTTCTACTCGGAGATCTTCGGTGGCGGCCGGGGCAACGACCAGAGCGGCGGTCAGGCGGCTCTGATCGAGATGGTCATCTTGTTGGTCTCGGTCGTCGTGTACTTCATCAGCTTCCTGCTGACCATGGCGCTGTCGCGCTACCGCGAGCTTGCGGCAGACCGGTCCGGCGCCTTGCTGATCGGCCGCCCCTCGTTGCTCGCCTCCGCGCTGGTCAAGATCACCGGGGAGATGGGGCGCATCCCGACCAAGGACCTCCGCTCAGCCGAGCCGTTCAACGCCTTCTTCTTCACCCCGGCCGTGGCCAGCGGCGACGCCCAGGGCGCCGGCGGCGGCTTCAGCTTCGGCAACCTGTTCCGGACGCACCCGACGCTCGAGCGCCGGCTGGCCCAGCTGGACGCACTCGAGCACCAGCTCGGCCAGGCCAGCTGAGCCGGTAGCCTCGCCGGCGGTGGGGCTCTTCGACACGATCCTCGGACGCACCAAGCCCGTCCGGGCGAACCTCGACGCGCTGTTCGCCCTGCCCACCGCGGCGCTGACCCTGCAGAGCGCCGGAGGACTGGTGTCCTCGGGTCACGCGGGCGTGTGTTGGAAGCCGGCCCCGGGCCAGAAGACGGCGGACGCGCAGAAAGAGGTGTCCGAACTGGTCGGCGAGGGTTTCGGCTACGCCGTGGACTCCTTCGACTACGGCTGGTTGCTCCTCGACGATCTCGACATCGAGGAACTGGTCACCAAGATCCACATGGCGAACTCGACGCTGCAGGACAACGGCTGGGGCCCCCAGTTGCTGTGCTCGGTGTTCGGCTTCGTCGCCGGCCCCGACGCGCCGAGCGACGCCAAGCCGTTCCGGCTCGTCTACCTGTTCAAGCGCGGCACGTTCTACCCCTTCGCCCCCGTGGACCCGCAGAAGGAGCGGCGCGACACCGAGCTGGAGCTGCGCATCCGCACCATGGTCGGGGCGGATCTGCCGGTGGAAGCCGACCTGTCGCGTTGGTTCCCCATGTGGGACATGCCGGTCGCGTGACGGGCGCGGCGGAGCGGCTCATCGCCCTGGAGGGCGCGGTCAACTTCCGCGACCTCGGCGGGTACGCGACCGCGACCGGGATGCGGACGCGCTGGCGGACGCTGTTCCGCGCCGACGGCCTGGGCGAGCTGACCGACTCCGACCTCTCGGTGCTGCGGACCCTCGGCATCCGCACGGTGATCGATCTGCGGTCGGGCGAGGAACTGGAGCGCGGCCGGTTCGACGTCGATGCGCATCCGGTGGCCTTCCACCACTTCCCCTTCTTGGACGAGTTGCCCGACGCAGAGGAGTTCGACCGGCGGCCCGGCTTCCTGGGCTCGCAGTACCGCGAGTTCCTCAGCGATGCCGGCGTCCGGATCCGGGCGGCCCTCGAGGTCCTCGCTGCGCCCGGTGCGCTGCCGGCCGTGTTCCACTGCACCGCGGGCAAGGACCGCACCGGCGTCTTGTCGGCCATCGTGCTCTCGCTGCTCGGCGTCGACGAGCCGACCGTCGTGGCCGACTACGCGCTCAGTGGCGAGGCCATGTTGCGCCTGCGGGCCAAGCTCATGGTGAGGTACCCCGAGGGCCGGGACTCCATTGAGAACCTCGACGAGGTGTTCTCGGCCGACCCGGCCCAGATGGAGCAACTGCTCGACCATCTGAAGGAGCGCTACGGCACCGTCGACGCCTACGTCGCCGGGTTGGGCGTCGGGCCCGCGGTGCTCGACGGCCTGCGGGCGGGCCTGCTCGAGCCGGCGGGCTAGGTCCCGGTCGCCGCGCCGCCGCCGTCATCGTCGCGGACGTCGGGTCGCATGCGGTCGATGGCCCCGGCGAGCGCCAGGTCGAGCAGCGTGATGCCGCCCGAATCGTGCGTGGTCAGGGCCAAGCGGACGGTGTTCCACCGGATGTCGATGTCGGGGTGGTGGTTGGCCGCCTCCGCGGCGGCGCCGACGGCGTTGACGAAGGCGAGGGCGGCGGCGAAGTCGTGCAGCTTGACGGTGGTCACCAGGACATCGCCCTCGCGGGACCAGTACAGGTGCTGCTCGTCCAGCGCGGCGTCCACCTCGCCCTGTGTCAGCAGGGGCTCGCTCACGGGTGGGTCATCTCCTCTGGGCGCACGGCGGCGTCGAATTCCTCCTCGGTCAGGTAGTCCAGGGCCAGCGCCGCCTCCTTGAGCGTCGTGCCCTCCTTGTGCGCCTTCTTGGCCACCTCGGCCGCCTTGTCGTAGCCGATGCTCGGTGCCAGGGCGGTGACGAGCATGAGCGAGTTGGTGAGGTGCCGCTGAATCTGCTGGAGGTCGGGCTCGAGGCCCTCGACGCAGAACTCGCGGAAGCTGCGGCAGGCGTCGGTCATCAGCGCAATCGACTGCATGACGTTGTACGCGATGACCGGCTTGGCCACGTTGAGCTCGAGGTTGCCCCGGCTCCCGGCGGTGGTCACCGCCGTGTCGTTCCCGATCACCTGGATCCCGACCATGATCATCGCCTCGCTCTGGGTGGGGTTGACCTTGCCGGGCATGATGGACGATCCCGGCTCGTTCTCGGGTAGCACGAGCTCACCGAGCCCGCTGCGCGGACCCGAGCCCAGCCAGCGCACGTCGTCGGCGATCTTCATCAGCGACACCGCGAGCGTCTTGAGCGCGCCGTGCGTAAACACGAGATCGTCGTGGGCAGCGAGCGCGGCGAACTTGTTGGCCGCCGTCACGAAGGGCAGCCCGGTGACTTCGGCGATCGCGGCCGCCACTCGGGCCCCGAACTCGGGGTGCGTGTTGAGCCCGGTGCCCACGGCACTGCCCCCCGCTGCCAGCTCGTAGAGACCCGGGAGGGTGCGCTCGATCCGGTCGATGTCCGCCGTCAGCTGCGCCACGTACCCGGAGAACTCCTGGCCGAGCGTCAACGGCACCGCATCCATCAGGTGCGTGCGACCGATCTTGGTCACGCCGGCGTATTCGATCTCCTTGTCCAACAGCGCGTCGCGCAGCGCCGCCACCGATGGGAGGAGCCGGTGCACGATCTCCTCCACCGCGGCGATGTGCATGGCGGTCGGGAACGTGTCGTTCGACGACTGCGACATGTTGACGTGATCATTGGGGTGCACCGGCTTCTTGGAGCCCATGACGCCCCCGGTGAGCTCGATGGCGCGGTTGGAGATGACCTCGTTGGCATTCATGTTGGTCTGCGTGCCGCTGCCGGTCTGCCAGATGCGCAGCGGGAAGTGGTCGTCGAGCGCGCCCTTGGCCACCTCCTCGGCCGCCTGCTCGATGGGGCCAGCCAATGCGTCGTCGAGCTTGCCGAGGTCGCGGTTCACCGAGGCGGAGGCCCCTTTGAGGATCCCGAACGCCCTGATCAGCGGCTTGGGCATCGTCTCGGTACCGATGGCGAAATGATGCAGCGAACGCTGCGTCTGGGCCCCCCAGTACCGGTCGGCGGGGACCTCGATCTCCCCCATGCTGTCGCTCTCCATGCGGGTGCTGGTCACGCCCGCCAGCTTACGGCCGGCCGTGGCGCCCGCCGCTCAGCCGCCGTCGAGCAGTTTGATGGCGGCCTCCCTCGTCGGCACACCGAGCTTGCGCAGAATGGCCGACACGTGGCTGCGCACGGTGGTCGGCGACACGAAGAGTCGTCCGGAGATCTCGGCCGTGCTGGCCCCCTTCCGCATGAGCTCGAGCACATCCCACTCGCGACCGGTGAGGCGCGCCGTCTGCGCGTCGGGCACGGCGACGCGACGCTGCTCCCTGTCGCGGAATTCGTCCACGAGGCGGGCCACGAGGGTGCCGGGCAGCGTGGCCTCCCCGGCCAGCACGCGCTGGAGCGCGTCGCCGATGGAGTCCTCGTCGATCCCCTTCAGCAGGTAGCCCGAGGCCCCCGCCCGGAGCGCGTCGAAGAGGTCCTCGTCCTGTCGCGACACCGTGAGCATGACGACGGCCGTGTCGGGCAGCGCACCGGTGATCTGGGCGGCGGCCGCGATGCCGTTCCCCGGCATGTTGATGTCGAGGAGGCAGACGTCGGGGTGCGCCTCCTTCGCCCCCTGCACCGCCGCGGTGGCGTCGGAGGCCTCGATGCACACGTGGAACTCGCCCCGCGCTCGAGCGCCTGGCGGACCATGGCGCGGGTCCGGGCGTGGTCGTCGGCCAGGAGCACGCTCACCGGGCTGCCCACCGGGCTACTCATCGGAACGCCACCTCCACGCGGGTGCCCCGTTCTGGCCACGAGCTCAGACTGAACTCCGCCCCCACCGAGGCCGCCCGCTCCTCCATGCTCAAGAGGCCGAAGCCGCCACAGACACGGTCGCCACCCGGCACGAAGCCGCATCCGTCGTCCTCGATCACGAGCCGGACCTGATCGTCGCGCGCCAGCGTGACCTTCACCTGCTCGGAGGCACCGTGGTTCGCCGCGTTCGTCATTGCCTCGCGCACGATACGGAGCAGGTTCTCCGTCACCTCCCCCGGCACGTCGACGTCCTCGGCGAGCTCGAGATCGACGTTGACCCCGAGGCGTGACCCGAGATCCTCCGCCGTCTGCGCGATGGCGCAGTGGAGTGACTGCGGGTGGGGCACGGAGAGGACGGTGATGGCCCGCCGCGCCTCGTCCAGCGCACGGTCGGCGGCTCCGGCCAGTTCCCGCACGTCGAGCGAGGCCGGAGGGCCCCCGGTGAATCCCCGGGTCTTGCTGGCGATGAACGCCAGCTCGTGCGCGAGGCCGTCGTGCAGTTCGCGCGCGATCCGTCGCCGCTCCTCGGCCGTCGCCTGCTGCTCGAGCTTCTGATGGGCGGCCCAGTTGGCCAGCGCGAGCTCCAGGAAGTAACCCAGGGCGATGCAGCGGTCGAGGCACTCGGCCGGGAGCGCGGCGCCCCGGCTCGACAGCGCGAGCACCCCGTGCAGCACCCCGTCGGGACAGACCGGGACCCAGGCACCGTGCGTGATGCCGGTCTCGGCGAGCACCGCCCCGAAGGCCGGTCCGAGCTCCTCGGGACGGAGAGCGGCGGTGACGGGCTGCCGCGTTCGCGACGGCGTCGCGCAGCCCCGGATGTTCCTCGAGCGGCCAGCTGTCGACGATCTGCAACCCGAACTCGTCGCACTGCGCCTCGACCGACACCATGCCGTCTTCGATCCTGAGATAGGACGCCCGGCGGATCTCCGAGCCCAGTGGCGAGGCGATGCGCGTGGCGAGCTGGGCGCCGAGCGCGGTGATCGCCGCCGGCTCCGACAGCAACGTCAGCTGGCGCGCCGCCGTGTTGGTCGCGGCCTCCTGGTTCAAGAGACTCGTGGTGCGCTCGTTGGACTCGACGAGGCGGCTTCGCAGGCTGTGGATGGCGATCGACAGCATGGCGCCGATCGAGCCCATGAGGAAGAGCCGCCTCGCGGTCGCTCCGGCCATCTGCGGGCCGGCGAGGGAGACGGCGAGAAGGGCGGCGAGCACCACGACGAGGGTGAGGGCCGACTCCCAACGCTGACCGTAGAGGGCGACGCCGACGAGCGGCATGAACATCAGGACCCCGAGCCCGCTGTCGATGCCGCCGGTCGCCTGCATGAGAAGGGTCACCGACGCGGTGTAGACGGTGGCACCGATCAGGAAGGTCGCCGGCGGCACGGCCCGGCGGCGCACCACCCCGACGGCGCAGACGAACAGCAGTGCGGTGCTGAGCCAGAAGGCCGTGATGTCCGTCGGCCTGGGGGGCCAGGCCGCGCTGAGCTGCCCCGCCACGGCCACGACGGCGAAGGGGACGTAGGCCGCGACGCGCTCACGCAAGACGGGCGGCTGCATAGGGGAGATATCGGCCGCCACGTGCCCGGACCTGAGGCCTTCGGCCTGGGGTTCTGTCCTTCTGTTGCGTGCGGACGGACGGCCCGGGCCTCTCTCGCCCGCCGTCGGGGCGAAATGCCCGTTCTCAGGGGTGCCCGTCGCCTGCCCGGCGTCCTGTCCAAATGCCTCCACGCCACTCAAGACCCGTTGCCGTGACGTCGACCCCCTACCCGGATCGTGCCGCTGAAGCACGCCCAACCCCCGCGCAGCGTGAACGGAAAGCAGGAAGAGATGAAGATCAAGACGGGCAGAATGGCCCGGCGGACGAAGATCGTGTCCGCAGTCTGCGGCATCGTGTTGGCCGGCGCGGGGGCCTACGCGGCAACGAACTGGGTGGTGGGCCTGAACGCCGGCTCGTCGGGCGAGGGCCAGTCCGCCACCATCGCCAACCTGACCATCACCGCCGTGGCGTCGCCCGCCGCAACGAACCTCCTCTACCCCGGAGGCAACGGCGACGTGGTCGTCACGATCTCGAACCCCAACCCGTACCCGGTCACCATCACGGCGGTGCAGCTGCCGACCAACGCGACCTACGCCACCGGGTACACGACGAGTGCGCTCACCACCACCCAGACGGGATGCCTCGCCGCGACCCCGAGCGGCGTGACGTGGAACTTCTCCACGGCGACGAGCGGCACCACCCATACGTTGACGACCGCGGTCACCGTGGGGGCCAGCGGGCAGGCGAACAACCCGCTCGCCGTGACGCTCACGAACGACGCCAGCATGGCGGCGACCACGCCCGCGGCCTGTGCCGCCACCTACTTCTCCCTGCCGTCCTTCACCGGCGTCACCGCCACCGGTGGGGCGGCGACCTCGACCACCAGCCCGGCCACGGACAGCTGGACCAGCTGATCGGTCCTCTCCCGCCCCGGAGAGGACGCCCCAGAGAACGACGAGGAGCGCCGAGCGTGCGGCTTGGCAAGCTCCTCGTCGTTCTCTCTGTGGGCGCCGCGCTGAGCGTGGTCTGCGCCTCGGGCTCGGCGTGGGCGGGCACCAACTGGGTGGTCCACCTGGCCACCGGCAGTAAGGGGGAGGCGCACGCGCTGGCGCTGCCCGCCGCCCCCGCCGGGCCCGCCGCCAGCTGCAACGCTCCGGTCACCTCGAAGACGATCAAGGTCACCTGGAGCGCCGTCACCCACGCCACGACCTACTTGCTGTACGACTCGACGACCTCGGCCACCGGCACCTACACCCTCGTCGCGAGCGGCGTGGCCACCACCTCGTGGACCAGCGGCACGCTGACCAGCGGCACGCGCTACTGGTTCGAGGTGGTGGCCGACGTCGGGAGCAATTGGAGCAGCGTGAAGTCGGCGGCGACCGGGTCCAGCCTCATCAACGCGGTGACCCCGTTCTGCACCCAGCCGTAGGCGGCGCGCCGTCTAGGCCCCCGGAGGGTGGTCGTCGGGGCAGGCGCCGGGCGGGTCGTTGAAGTCGGGGGCTCGCGTCCATGATCCCTGGGACCAAGTGCCGGCCGGGGGGGTGAGCTTGAAGACGGCGGTCATGTCCGAGAGGAGCGCATCGGCGTAGCGCGCGCTCCCCTCGGGACAGAGGTGGACGTTGTCGAGCTTGCGCACCCGGATCCACTCGCCGGGGGGCGCGTGCCGGTTGCCCTCGGGCGGGAGCCAGGCCGAGTACTTCCCGTCGAGGAGCAGGGAACCGGCGACCGGGAAGTACATGACCCGGCCCGGGAAGGACGCGCTCATCGCGGCGGCGATGGCGTTCCAGGCCGCCACGCCCTGCCGGCGCATCTCGTTGTACGCCACCGCGGCGCCCGGGTTGGGACCCTCGAGGAACCCCGACTGGGGGAACTCGGCGAAGATCACGCCTTCCACCCCGTTCCCCGGCGCCAGCATCGTGGTGACGGCGCGACGCAGCAACGCGCTGTACCGGGCCGGCTGGTGCAGGGCGTTGGGGGTGGTCGGGCCGTCCTGGTCCCAGCTCCACGACGCGACGATCAGCTGGGCCCCGGTCTGGCGGATCAGATCGGGGATGGCCGTCGGCCAGTTCGTGGCGGTGACGAGCCCGAAGCCGTCGATGGTCCTCGGGTCCACGACGGCCTCGCCCGTCGCCTGCAGGGCCGCCGCGATCCCGAAGGACGCGTCGTGCATGACCGAGTCCCCGAGGACGAGCACGCGCAGCGGGTGAGCCGGCGAGGGCGGCGTCGTCAGGTGGATCGGCAGCTGGCCCTCGTAGCCGCCCGTGCCGGGCACGACGCGGCCGGCCACGCTGGCCAGCTGCGTGGTCCCGACCACGCGGGACGGGTCGGCGACGGCCGGGATGGTGGCAACGACGATGACGACGGCGGTGGCCACACCGGCGAGCGGTGCACCCCAGACCCGGGCCCAGCCGTGCAGCCGGGCCAGCCTGACGGGCCGCTCGACCAGATAGAAGCTCGCGGTCGCCAGCCCGAGCGTCACGACGACGCGGAGCAGGTCGAGCGGCCAGGCGGACAGGCCAGTGCGGGGCCCGTTGATGTAGACGATCACCGGCCAGTGCCACAGGTAGATGCCGTAGGAGATGGTCCCGATGAAGTGCAGCGGCCGCCAGGCGAGCGCGCGCGAGAACGGGCCCGGGTCGGTGAGGCGCGCGTCGGCGACGACGAGGCCGGCCAGCGCGGCGCAAAGGAGGAAACCCCCGTCGAACATGAAGTCCGTCGGCAGGCCGCCGGTCGTGCCTGCGGTGACCCAGAACACGCCGAGCACCACGGCCGCGGCCGGGCCCACGACGTGGAGGGTCCGCCGCGCCTTCGGGTTGGGCTGGCGGCGAGATGCGGCGACGAAGGCCACGGTGGCCCCCGCCATGAGGTCGAAGAGCCTGGTGTCGGTCCCGTAGTAGATCCTCGAGGGATCCGACCCCGGGTGGAAGAGGAGCGCCATCAGGACCGACGACGCGACCCCGAGGACCACGGTGACCATCACGCCGGTGCGGCGCCACGTGCGCGGCGCGACGCGCAGGACGAGCAGGAGCACGAGCGGCCAGACCAGGTAGAACTGCTCCTCAATCGCCAGGGACCAGGTGTGCTGCAAGGGAGAGGGCGTGGAGAACTGCGCGAAGTACGACTGGCCCACGTAAATGGAGTGCCAGTTGTTCACGTACAGCAGGGTCGAGATGGCGTCGCCCCGCAGGCCCGGGAGGTCGAGCAGGCCGTTGGCGCCGGGACCGCCGAGGAGCCCGTTGAGGACGAGATAGAGCGCGAGCGCCGCGACGACGAGAAAGAGCGCCGGCAGAAGGCGCTTGGCCCGCCGGCCCCAGAACGCCGCCAGGCTGATCCGGCCCGTGCCCACCCACTCCTCGAGCAAGAGGCTGGTGATGAGGAAGCCCGACAAGACGAAGAAGAGGTCGACCCCCAGGTAGCCCCCCGACGCCCAGCCGAGTTGGAGGTGGTAGGCGACCACGCCGATGACGGCGAGCGCCCGGAGGCCGTTGAGGGCCGGCAGGTGGCGGCCGGTCACGGCCGTCGGCGTCGCGGCGGTGTCCGGTCGCTCGCGCACCAGGGTGGCGTCCGTCATGCGCGCTCCACGCGGCCCACCGCCGCGTCGTCGGTCCCATGGACGAGCAGGTCGGCCGCGTCCGAGAGGACGTCGGGCGGCTCGCCGCGGCCCGTCAGGTCCAGCGCGACGAGGGGGCTTCCGGCGCCCGCCGGTCGGGGCCGGTTGACGGCGGCGTGCACCGGGAAGTGCGGGCCCGTGCTGTCCGCCGCTCCCTCGCGCCACAGGGCCCGGCACAGCGCGATCGCCTCGGCGAGCCGGCGGTCGAACGGGGGCGTGAAGCAGAGGACGCTCCGGCCGCCGCAGACGAGGTCGAGGCTGGTGACCTCCCGGGCGAGGATGGCGGGGTGGCGCCCGTCCTCGGTCAGGCCGAGCCGGACGCCGACGAGGGCGCGGGGCACCGAGAGACTGAGACCGGCGGCCAGCACGAAGGGGTCGCCCAGGGCGCCCCGGCTCACGAAGAGGACGTCGGCGCCGCCGGCCCCGCCGCCCCCGGCCCTGGCCGCCTCGGCGCGCAGCCCGGCCACGTCGCCTGCCTGGAGGAACCGCGCGTCCACCGCGACGCAGACTAGGGCGCTGGCCGGCGCCGCCCGGGGCATGCCGCAGCGGCGCCACCGCGGAGCCCGCCGACGGGTCCGGCGCCGCGGTCGGCGACCCTGGGGGCCAGGATGGAGGGGTGCAGAGCCTGCGGGTCCGGCTGCTGGGTGACCTCCAGGTGGAGGGTTGCGACGGGGCCATGCTGGGGCGTCGCCAGCAACGCACCCTGCTCAAGATCCTGGCGCTGCACCACGGCCGCCCGGTCAGCGTCGACCGCCTGACCGAGTGCCTCTGGAGCCACAGTGCACCGGCCCGCCCCTCGGACCAGATCTCCGTGCTGGTCAGCCGCCTGCGCGCCGTCCTGGGCGCCGAGCGGATCGAGCGCACGGACGCCGGATACCGGCTCGCCGTCGACTGGCTCGACCTCGATGCCCTCGCCGAGTACGCCACCGAGGCCGAGCACCGCCTCGAACGGGGAGCCCTGGCGGCGGCCCGGTCGGCCGCGGCCGGCGGCCTCTCGCTGGTCCGGGGGCCGCTCCTGGCCGACGAACGTGACCCCTGGTGGGCCTCCGCCGAGTCCGCCGCGGCAGAACAGTGGCTGCGACGCCTCCGCCACGCGCTCCTGGGCGTGGCCGCCCGCTCGGGGGACGTGGTGGCCTCTGAGCACGAGGCGCGCCAGCTGCTGGAGGCCGACCCCTACGACGAGGTCGCGCTGCGCTCACTCCTTGCCGCGCTGGCCGGCTCGGGCCGTTCCGCGTCCGCGCTCGCGACGTACGCCGCGCTTTCGCCGCGCTCCTCGCCGAGGACCTCGGCGCCGGCCCCGAGGCCGAGACAGAGGAACTCCACACCCGGATCCTGCGCGGCGGGCTTCCCGGCCCGGCCGAGGCTCCGCCGGGCGCCACCGAGCCGCTCGCCGCGAGAGCCCGGGCGGAGCTTCCCGGACGCGAGAAGACCCTGCGCCAGCTCGATGTGCTGTTCGAGGACGCCGCAGCGGGCCGCTGCATCCTGTGCGCGGTCGAGGGCGAGGCCGGCATGGGGAAGACCCGGCTGCTGCGCGTGTGGGCGGAGGCTCTTGCCGCGCCCGCGGTCAGCGTGGCCTCGGTCGCCTGCGACGAATTGGGCCAGGCCCTCCCTCTGCAGCCCCTGCTCGATCTCGTCGCCGCACTGGCGCAGGACCCCCGGTCCGGTGGCCTCGACGCCGTCCTCGGGCCCGATGCGCCAGTGCTGGCACCCCTGCTGGGCACGCAGACCGCCACGACGGGGCCGGCGCCCCTCGCCGCGCTCGTGGACCCCGCCCGGGGCCAGGGCATCCTCCACGGCGCCGTGACCGGGGCCGTCCGCCGCCTGGCGCGCCGGCAGCCGGTCGTCCTGATCGTCGACGACGCGCACCTCGCCGACGCCGCGACGGCGCGCTGGTTGTC
This sequence comes from uncultured Acidimicrobiaceae bacterium, assembly GCA_963726005.1. Classification (GTDB taxonomy): domain Bacteria; phylum Actinomycetota; class Acidimicrobiia; order Acidimicrobiales; family RAAP-2; genus Bog-473. The sequence goes on along the minus strand of CAVSAT010000004.1, from coordinate 803,025 downwards.
GCACGCGCCCGTCCACCTGGCGGGTGAGCGTGTGCTCGTGGTGGCGGCCACGCGGGCGGAGGAGGGCATGGCGCTCCCCGGCACCACGGTGACCCTCACGCTCGACCCGTTGGACCTGCATGCGGCGCGGGCCATCGTCGGGGACGCCCGTGCCGAGGAGCTGCACGCCCGCAGCGGCGGCAACGCGCTCTTCCTCGTGGAAATGGCCGCCGCCCGGGATCCAACCGACCCGGACGCGGCGGACCACCTCCCCGACAGCATCCGCCGCATCGTCGAGCAGCGGTGCGCGCGGGCGGGCGGCTCCGCAGCCGCCACCCTCCGCGCGGCCGCGGTGATCGGCCCTGAGGTCGATCTGGACGTGCTGGCCGGCGTGACGGACGCCTCCGCCGGGCAGCTCCTCAACGACCTGGAGGAGGGCGTCCGCCGGCGCCTGCTCGTCGAGGACGGCCCGCGCTTCGCCTTCGCGCACGCGCTCGTGCGTGAGGCGCTCGCCGCATCGGTTGGCGCGGCCCGGACCGCCTACATCCACCGCGAGGCGGCCCGGGCGTTCGCTGGGCGTCGTGACGCCGACCCGCTGGCCGCCGCGCGTCACGCCCGTCTCGGGGGCGATGCCGTCGGTGCCGCGTCGCTGCTGGTCGACGCGGCCCGCATCGCGGTGGCGCGCTTCGACTCCGACGGGGCGCTGCGGCTCTTGGACGAGGCCATCGCGCTCGACGACAGCGCGACCGCCCGAGTCGAACGGGCCCGCGTGCTGACCATGCTCGGCCGCCACGCCGACGTCGCGGTCGACCTCGATTCGGCCCGTGCCCTCGGTGCCGGTCCAGAGACCCTGGAGGTGGCGGCGTGGTCGTCCCACCTCCAGCGCCGCTTCGGCGAGGCCCTCCTCCTCGCCGACCAGGGCGCGCACGACGCCGGCGCCGGCGCGAGCGAGCTGCGGGCGGGCTGCCTCTCCCTCGGCGGCTGGGTCGCCCTCGCGAGCGGTGACCTGGGGGGCGCGGAGGCGCGCCTCGAAGGCGCGCTCCGCGTCGCGCCGGGCGCGGTCCTGGCCGAGTCGTGGCTGGCGTGGTTGCGCGCCAGCCAGGGGCGGCCGGCCGAGACGGTGGGCCTGGTGCACGCATCCGACAGCACGGGCCTGGCGGTGTACCACTACCCGAATGCGTACTCCTTGATGGCGGCCACCATGGCGCATGGCATGCTCGGCCGTCCCGACCGCGCGCTCACCTCACTCGGGCTGCTCGAGTCGGCGATCGAGCGCATGGACGCCGCACGTTGGGTCCCGCGTCCGCACAACCTCCGCGGCTGGATCGTGCGCAACCTCGGGGATCCCGGGCAGGCCGACGAGCTCAACCAGGAGGCCGTCGAGCGGTCGCGCGACGCGGCGATGGCCGAGCCCTTGGCGCACGGCCTCTTGGACCTGGCTGTCGGCCGGCTCATGGTCGACGACGTCGGCGCGGCCGCCCGCCTCCTCGACGAGGCGCGCCTCCTCGAGGACCAGGAGCACGCATTCCGTTGGCGCCACCGGTTGCGGCGACGTCTCCTGCAGGCCCGCCTCGATCTCCTCTCGGGGGACCTCGACGCGGCGGTGGGCGGCACTGGCGCGCTGGCTGACGACGCCGCGACGCTCGGCGCGCCGCGCCACGAAGTACAGGCACGCCTGCTCGGGGCCATGGCGCGCCACCGGGCGGGACTGGCAAACGATCCGGAGGAGGTCGACGCCCTCCTGGTGCGGTTGGGTGGTGTGGCCGGCCTCGAGGCGTGGTGGCTCACGGCGGAGGTTGCTGCCTGTTTCGCCGTCCCGCGCTGGAGCGACCTGGCGGCACGTCGGGCCCGCGAGCTGGTTGCCGTCGCCGGCCCGTTCGCGGAGTCTCTCCGCCGGGCCGCGGAGCTCCGGCTCGCCTAAACGCGACGATTCGGCATGGCGCTCAGCGGGTCGGCGCCCGCTCCAGGCAGCGCGCGCCGCGCCACGCCGCGGCCTCCCACCAGGAGAGCTCGTCCCCGGGTCCCCCGAGCGCCTTCTCCCATCCGAACTGCAGCATGCAGCCGAGCAGCTCGAGAGCGGTCGCGTCGTCCCACCACTCCAGGGTGCGCACGCCGTGTCGCTCCAGCGCGTCTCGATACGACTCGAGCGCGTCGTCCTTCGACTCGGGCAACAGTGCCGCATTGAGCGCCAGGTACCAGGACACGTCGGCCAGGGGTGAGGCCTCGCCCGGCGCCTCGCCGAAGTCGAGCAGCACCGTGCGCCCGTCTTGGTGGCTGCCCAGGTTGGCCGCCTTCCAGTCCCCGTGGACCAAGGTGTGGGGCAGGCGCGCCAGTGCGGCAACGAGTGGGGTGGGGTCGGAGAGGAGGGGCAGGACGAGGTCGGCCAGCGCGGGCGAGACCTCGGGGAGTCGCTGCCACCCCTCGGCCATGGCCCGCGGCACGACCGCTCGGCTCCGTGCGGACGCCTCGGAGGCGGCCACCCGGGGAGAGAACAGCAGGTAGCGCCGCTCCAAGGGCGTCAGGCCCACGTCGTCCCGCCAGCCCCAGAAGGCGGCATGGAGCGCGGCCATGTGATCGAGGTAGCGGGCGTGTTGGTCCGGCGTGAACGGCGCGTCCGGTTCGAGCAGAGCGTCACGCACGTCGCGCAACAGGATCATTCCGACCGTACCGTCGAACGCCGCCGCGACCACGGCGTGGTCGAGGACGGGAGGGAGACGGTCGAGGATCCCGCTCTCCCACAGGCGCACGTAGGTACGGCCGGGATCGCCGGCCGCCCGCAGGAGCCAGTCGTCCCGCGGGTCCTGGTACTTCAGCACGAAGCGTTCGCCGTCGATGACGACCCGTTCGAAGCGGGCACCGGACTTGGTGGCGTCGGGCACCCAGGGCGTGCGGCTCTCGGCTCGTGCGAGCAGCTCGGCCAGCACGGGGGATCGCTCAGCCATTGCCGGCATCGGCCATCTCGGCGAGGAGGGCGGCCGGCCAGCGCCCGCCGCACCAGACCTGATCGCGCACGATCCCGTGATCGGCGACCAACAGGACGTGAGCCTGGTGCGCGGCGTGCGGGACGCCGTTCTCCTCCCAGCGGCGGGTGAAGGTGACGAGCTCGCCACCCGGCACCGGCGTGCGCGTCAGCTCTTCGAAGGTGCCGGGGTCCGCATACCACCGCGCCAGCTCGGCCCGTACCGCGGCGGCCCCGCACACCGTGAAGCGCCAGTTGGGGACCGTGGCATCGAGCACGACGTCGTCGCGCAAGGCGTCCGTCTCGGACATGACGCCGGTCTGAATGGAGGTGAGGAACCTCCCGATCACGCTCTCATTGTGCTCCACGGTCTCCATGCGGCCTCCTCTGCCTGTGTCGGAACCATCGAGACCACTCTGCGACGCCATCCTTGCCGCGGGCTTGCCACGGCGTGGCGAACGAACGGCAAGGCGGCGGGCGCACCCTGCCGGGGCGACCCGGAAGGCCCGGTCCGCACGCAGTTGGACACACCGAGACGGAGGACCGACATGGCCAAGGCAGAGCACAAGACGTTCAGCGCTCCCGACGAGACCCGCACCTTCGAGCGGGGCCGGGTCGAGATCGTCCACGTGGCGGGCAGCGACATCGGGCGCCTCACCCTCGAGCCCGGATGGCGCTGGTCGAGTCACGTCAAGCCGCTCGCCGGCACCGACCTGTGCGAGGCACCGCACTTCCAGTACCAGGTTGCCGGCTCGCTCAACATCGAGATGGCCGACGGCCGCGTCCTCGCCTGCGGGGCGGGCGACGTGGTCGCCGTGCCCGAGGGACACGACGCGTGGGTGGTCGGTGACGAGCCGGTGGTGCTCGTCGACTGGTGGGGCGCCTCCGACTACGCCAAGGCCTGATCCGGTCTAGGCACGCTCCCACCATCCGCCGACGTCCCGTGCGAGCCCCGCCCGGGCGAGCCGCTGGAGCGCACCGCACAGCGCACCCAGGTCGAGACGGGCCGCCCGGGCCAGGTCGTCGAGGGGCGCGGGATCGTGAGAGAGCGCCTCGTAGACCCGGCGGTCCTCGCGCGAGGCGGGCTCCCCGTCACTCGTGCGGTGGCCGGGCCCCGCGGCATGGGTCGGGACGTGTGCGGCCACCGGTGCGCCGGCCAAGGACAGCGCGACGAGGACGTCGCCGGCGGAACACACAGGGAAGGCGCCGTCCGCCAGAAGGGCATTCGTGCCCTCGCTGGTGGGGCTGCGGATGGAGCCGGGCACGGCGCCGACCGGGATGCCGCGGGCCAGCGCGGCGTCGACGGTGTGGCGCGAGCCACCTTCATGACGGCTCTCGACGACCACCACGACGTCACTCAGCGCAGCGAGAAGCCGGTTGCGCACGGGGAAGCGCCACTTCTCGGTGCGCACACCCGCCGGCGACTCCGACACGATGACGCCCTCGGCGACGACCCGCGCCCAGAGTCGGGCATGCCGCCGCGGATACGGGTCGTCGAGCCCGCCCGCGACCACGCCGATCGGCGGCGCGCCCGCGCCGCACGCCCCCTCGTGCGCCGCACCGTCGATGCCCAGCGCAAGACCGGAGACGACGCTGACCCCAGTGGCCGACAGGTCGGCGCCGAGTTGGGCCGCCACGCCGATGCCGTAACGGGTCGGAGCTCGCGTCCCGACCAGTGCGACCGTCGGGGCTTCGCCGAGTGCGGTGGGCTCGCCCAGGCAGAAGAGGAGTGCGGGTGAGTGGGGATCCCCGGTCAGTCGCCGCGGGTACGACGGGTGCCGGGCCAGGAGCACGTTGACGCCGAGCGCGGCGTGGCGCTCCCAGATCCGGGCGACGTCGCGCGATGACGCGCCTGACGCGGCGCACGTGCGCAACCAGGCGACCGAGGGGAGATCCGACGCCAGCAGGTCGCGCAGCGCGGAGGGACCGATCGCCGGCGCCGAGGCAAGGGCGACCGCATAGGCCTCCTCAGGGAGGCCGGGCCGGTGCGGCGGCCTCACGGCACGACCACCGCACGTCCGGCGCGCAGCGAGAGGGCTTCGGACACGTGCGCGAACCTGATGACGTCCTCCCCCGCCAGCGCGGCCACCGTCCGCCCCACGCGCGACACCTTGTGCAGGCCGCGGGCGCTGAGGGCACCCGAACGGAGTTGGGAGGCCAGGAGGTCGGCCGCGTCGCTCGACAGCCGGGGCTCACGCTCTCGACCACTCTCCAACCGGGCCCGCGCCGCGATGACGCGGGCGGCGACAGCGGGCGAGCTCTCGCCCGGAACGCCCGAGAGGAGCTCGCCGGGATCCGGGCGGCTCAACGGCACGACCAGGTCGAAGCGATCCAACAACGGCGCCGAGATGCGGCGCCGGTAGCGGGCACGGGCGACCGTGGTGCACGCGCAGGCACCTTGGTAGACCCCCTCGCCACAGGGGCACGGATTCATGGCCGCGACGAGGAGGAAGGCGGCCGGGAAGGTGGCCGTCCCGCCCACGCGGCTGACCCGGACCACGCCCTCCTCGAGTGGCTGGCGCAGTGCCTCCAGGACGGCCACGGGGAACTCGCCGAGCTCGTCGAGGAAGAGGACACCGTGGGTGGCCAGGCTGACCTCGCCGGGGCGCAGCGACCAGCTGCCGCCGCCGACCAGCGAGACGAGAGACGACTGATGATGCGGGGCGCGGAAGGGCGGGCGTTCGAGCAGCGCACCGTCGGGCAGGGCGCAGCCGGCCGCCGAATGGACCCGCGCCACCGCGAGCGCCTCCGTTGGCGTGAGGCGCGGCAGGAGCCCGGCCAGGCGCTCGGCGAGCATGGTCTTGCCCGAGCCGGGCGGCCCGATCATCAGCAGGTGATGGCGACCGGCCGCAGCGACCTCGAGCGCCCGGCGACCGACCGCCTGTCCACGCACGTCGGCGAGGTTCGGCTCCGGCGCGGCGCGAACGGGGCTCGCCGGTGCGGGCACGTCGGGCCACTGCGCCTGCCCGCGCAGCACCCGGGTGAGCTCGGCGAGCGTCGCGGCACCTCGGACGACTCCCCCACGGACGAGCGCCGCCTCCCGCACGTCGCACAGCGGCACGACCAGCCCGAGGGGCTCGGTCGCATCGGCCAGTGCGATCATGCCCGGGACATGGCGCATGGACCCATTCAGCCCGAGCTCACCGCAGAAGGCGAGGCCTGCGCTGCACGAGGGACTCAGCTCACCGGTGGCCACGAGGAGCCCGACAGCGATGGGAAGATCGAGCCCCGCGCCCCCCTTGCGCACGCCGGACGGCGCAAGGTTCACCGTGACGCGACGCAGTGGCCAGGGCAGGCCGCTCGAGAGCACGGCGGCGCGCACGCGGTCACGGGCCTCTCGCACCGCGGCATCCGGCAACCCGACGATGGCGAAGCCGGGCAGCCCGTTCGAGACGTGGACCTCGACGGTGACGGCGCGACCGACGGCACCGCTCAGGGTGGCGGAGGACACCGAGGCCAGCACACGAGAAGAACGGTCTCAACCACGAGGTGCTGTTCACGTCATCTTCTCGACGTCGGTTCGGGTATCCCTGCTCACTTCGTCAAGGCCAGACTGCGACATAACCGATCGCGGCCAGTCGCCGTGGACCCACAACATTGGATGGACTGCGCCTTCTGTCACCCCCCGCTCAGATCTACAGTACGCGCGTGGAGTGGGCTCGGAACGACGGCTACGTGGTCACCGACGATCGAGGCGTGCTCGACCTGCCATTGATCCATCGCTGGCTCAGCGAAGAGAGCTATTGGGCTGAGGGTCGCGCCATTGACGTCGTGGCCAAGTCGATTGAGCGCTCAGTCTCCTTGGGATGCTTTTCGCCGTCAGGTAGGCAGGTCGGCTTCGCCAGGTGGGTGACCGACGGAGCTACCTTCGGGTGGCTCTGCGATGTCTTTGTAGAGGCTTCAGTCCGAGGTCAGGGAATTGGAACATTTGTCGTGAAAGCAGCGATCGATCATCCCGAAGTTCGTGACGTACGGCTTCTCTTACTCGGCACCAGAGATGCACACGAGCTGTATCGAAGGGTTGGTTTCGTAGAGGTGCCGGAGCCTCATCGCTGGATGGAGCTACGGACGTAGCGAGTGAAGCTGGCTCATTTTGAGAGTGCCGGTAGGGTTGAGTCATGGCTCATGAAACGAGCACTGGCTCGTCACCGATCGTGAAGGGTTTGATGAACAACCTCCGGGAGATCCTCCCCGAAGTGGAGCGCCAAAAGCTCGAGGGATACGCACAACAGGCAGAAGCCGCGACGCCCAAGGGAGACTTCCACAGGGCGAGATACTGCCTGCATTGGGCTATCCAGACGGCCGAGAGCCCCAGACACTCACACCTCTCCGGTCTGGCGGTCCGCCTCAAGGAAACCCACAGGGCCTGGCAAGACATTTGGCTTGGCGTGGAGTTCGGATCTGAAGTAGAGACAGGAAAGGGTCAGGCTTCGCAGGAGGTCAAGGGCGATCAAAAGATCGGACCGGGAGAAGACGTCGAGCTCCTGTGGGTTGAGGAGGCGACGGACGTCGCGAAGAGGGCTGCCGAAAAGTCCGGTTGGGGCAATGTTCCCTGGCAGGAACTCCTCGAGAAGGTCCTCAAGATCAGTTAGCGCACTGCAATCAAGCGTCTACGAACAGCGGTCCCGGATCTATATAGCGACGCCACGCATGATCGCTGACACCGGATCCGTATCGGTTCAAGGCCTTCCCCCCCGTCGTCGTTCTCAGAACGTGTGGACCGATGGCAATCTGGTGGGCATGGAGCCCATCGACATCGACGCGTTCGAGGTCCTGGTGGCGGATGCCCTGGCGACGATCCCCAAGGAGCTGCGCGCCCAAATGGAAAACGTGGCGATCATCATCGATGATGCAAGCCCACCAGGGCCACTCTTTGGCCTGTACGAGGGGATCCCTCTCACGAGTCGAGGGCGTTATGCGGGCGTGGGTCCTGATCGGATCACCCTGTTCCAGGCCACTATCTGTCGGTCCGCCAGCACGACCGAGGACTTGGCACGCCGGATTCGGGTCACGTTGCTCCACGAGGTCGGACACCACTTCGGCATGGGTGAAGCCCGCCTGCGGGAACTCGGCTGGTCATGACAGGCAGGGCCCAATGCACAGCTCGCCAGCTCGGGGGGCCGCCCTACGAACCCTCTGCGACCGACTTGACCCGTTCGAGGGTACGGAGCATGTCACGTTGATTGCGGCGCTCCCGCAGGAACCCCCCGAGTGGGCGCCAGACCTTTGTGAAGAGGTTGTCACCCAGGTCGAACGACTCGGTGACGTCGGTCCCTCCGTTGTCGGTTGGGCGAAACTCGTAGCGCCAGGTGTTCACGGGACGTTCGCCAAAGATGACAGCGAACTCGAATACCTCGCCGGGCCGGCACTCGGTGACTTTGCAAGTGGTCCAGTAGACAGGCCAGCTCTCGTTACGCTTTACGTGGCCCCGGTACCGTGCATCGACCGCTGGGCCGTGGGCGCCGTCGATCCACTCGGCCTCCATCACCTCGGGGCTGTACTCACCCATCCGCGTTATGTCGCTGATGAGCCCCCAGACCCTGTCGGGTGGTGCGTCGATGTGAAGACTGACCGCGGCGCGCATGGCAGCAGACCTTAGAGCGTCGCCCGAATCCGGATGGTGACGACTATCCGGCTGATACCCCGACTCACCAGGACGCCGGGACGGCGTTTGAGGTACGTCGAGGCGTGCCCAACCGGAGTTGCGCACGTGCGACGAGCGGATTCTCGCCAATTCCGCTCAAAGGGTTTGCACACCCCAGATCAGGGGGTCACAATCAAACGAGCAACCGACCGCCCCCGCCAAGGTGGACGACAGTTGCGTTGGGGATGAGGGGCACCCAACCCTGTGCCCAATGATCGGGGTTGGGTTGCCGCTCACATCGAATTGAGCCCGCAAGGGACCCCTAGCTGCCGCTTCGACGCCACCCGTCAAGTTGGGACTTTTGGCACTCTTCCTGCCCCCATTCTGGGGGTTCCATCATGGGGAGGTGGAGTCCGATTTGGCCGACCGCGTAAAGGGCGCCTTGACCGCTGTTCTGCCCGACGATGGGTTCGAGCTCGTGAACGAGGTCGATGTGCGAAGGGGGTGGGGTGACGTGTACTTCGTGGACGTCCATTCGGGCCTTCGTTACACGGACGCCCATCCCAAGCTCAAGTGGATGGTTCATACGGTCGTCGCCTCGGTCATGCCCGACGTCAGACACTCCGTAAAGATCGTGTGGGCATCAGGGTCAAACAACTGATCGATCTTGACGGTCGGACTATCGCTCGTTCGACACCCGAACGCATAGCGTGCCCAATACCCCGCCAATCAAGTCGGTGGGATAGTCCGGCTGGCTCGGGGTGCTCATCAGCTGCAAGACCGTGTACCGGCATCTCTCCTCTCGTTGGTCGGCCGGGCGTTCGGCACGCCCCAATGCTCTCGGAGGAACTCGCCGAAGGGACCGGCCAGATCCGTGGGGAGCACGGCGGGTTCGCGGCGCCTCACTCGCAGCACCGCGGCGTCAACCGTTGGCACCGGCCGGAAGGCATCCGGCGAGATTTTTCGCCCCAGTTCGAAAACCCACCATGGCGCCCACGCCGCCGACAGCAGGGTGCTCGGTGGTGTTGTCGCCCTCTTGCGTGCGACCTCCCACTGCACGACCAGATCAGCTCGCTCAAGCTGGCTCCGCGGATCGTCGAGCAGGTGGCGCATCAAGGCCGTGGTCGCACCGAAGGGGAGTGAGCCCAACGCCCTGAACGGTCGGCGGGGTAGCCGGTAGCGACGTGCATCGCAGCACACGACCGACACGTTGGTGATCTTGCGACGCTGAAGCTCACGCCGGAGCCTGGCGGCGAGAACGGGATCGACTTCGACCGCGAGGACCTGGCTGACCCATTGAGCGAGAGGGAACGTCAGGCTCCCGAGGCCCGCGCCTATCTCGACCACGAGGTCGCTGGGCTGAAATGAGGCCCCAGCGACAACTGTCGTTGCGACGTCAGCTTGTAGGAAGTTCTGACCGAGACGACGTCGTCGCTCGTCTCGGGGCGTCTGCTTGGCCGCGGACACGGACCATCACCGCGTTACCCATGGGGCTTATCGTAACTCTTCTCGATGCTCGGGACGGAATGAGTCGCATCCGCCGAGTCCGCAGCGGTGCAACATGATGTGGTGACCGAGCGCCTGCATTGAGCACTGACCGCCCCAACCCACAGATGCACAGAGACGAGGTGCTGGTCGACGATGCCCTGGTCCGCTCTCTCCTCGAGGATCAGTACCCCGACTTGGCCGGGAGGCGCTTGATGAGGATCACGGACTCAGGGACCGACAACGCCATCTTCAGGTTGGGCGACGACTTGGGGCTGCGTCTCCCACGAATCCACTGGGCCGAAGCCCAGATCGAAAAGGAGTGTCGCTGGCTGCCCATGCTGGCGCCCTCCCTGCCCGCCCCGGTGCCGGTTCCGCTGGGTCAGGGTCGTCCCGGTCATGGCTACCCGTTTCCGTGGCTCATCTACCCGTGGCTGGAGGGGACGAGCCTGGATCGTGCGGCGGTGGGGAACTCCGAATTCCTCGCCGAAGACGTCGCTCAGTTTGTACTCGCTCTGGAGCAGATACCGACCGACGGCGGTCCCGAACCATGGCGTCGCGGTGCTCCGATGGCTCAGTTCGACGAGGCCGTGCAGTGGGGTATCCGCCAGCTTGGCGGACTCGTTGACGTTGTGCGGGCGCAGCGTGTGTGGGAGGCGGCCTTGGCAGCCGGAGACTGGCCCGGGGAACCGGTCTGGGTCCATGGCGACCTGTTGCCCGGCAACATCCTCGTTCGCGACGGTCGGCTCCGCGGGATCATCGACTGGAGCGGCGCAGGGGTGGGTGACCCGGCCTGCGAGGCCATGCTGGCCTGGGCACTCTCGAAACCAGCCCGGCAGTCGCTTCGAAGGTCGCTTGGATTCGATGATGCGACATGGGCGCGCGCTCGGGGCTGGGTCGTCGAACAGACGGTTTTCTACATTCCCTACTACGCCAGGTCCCTCCCCGGGCCAGTCGAACAGGCGAAGCAACGACTTAAGGCCGCCATCGATGATGAGTAGTCTGCGGCAAGCAGCTCGCTGGGACGGTCCTCATCGGTCACGTTCCCAGCCTGCCATGAGAGACTGCCCGACTTCGCCGGAACTGAGCGACGAGTAGCGCGGCTCCTGCGGGGGCATCATCGTATCGATGGCCTCAAGTGATACGGCGCGCATGGGCGTTTCTTGAGACACCCATAAGATGCCGCAGTCAGGCGTATGGGTGACACAACTCCAAGGAATCCTGGGCCAGCGACGTGTGAGTTGAGGTGCCCCCAGTTCACCGGAAGTGGACGACTCGCTGGACAGGATCACTCGCAGAGTTCAAAATCCACCTGGGCTGAGTGTCATAGATTGGTCGCCCTCTCGACGGTACGATTGCCGGGTATGCCGAAACGCGACAAAGCAGCGGGAGAACCAGACGATTGGCGAGGCGAGGCGTTGTCTCGGATTCGCACCTTGATCGAGATGGCCGATCCCGAAATGGTTGAGGACCGTAAGTGGAGAAAGGCTGCAAATCCAGAGGGTGTTCCTGTCTGGTCACACGACGGCATGATTTGCACGGGTGAGACCTACAAGACCCATGTGAAAGTCACTTTTGCCAGGGGCGCCTCTCTGAAGGATCCATCGCACCTGTTCAACTCCAGCCTCGAAGGAAACACCCGCCGCGCCATTGACGTTCAAGAAGGCGAGAAGATCGACGAAGCGGCATTCAAGGCGCTTATTCGAGAGGCTGTGGCTTTGAATCAGGCTTCCGCCGGTCGCAAGTAGATCGACTAGCCCGACAAGCCGGTCGCAATCCGACGATATTGCGGAACAGCCGAGCAGGTCGCGTTCATCGAGTCTCCCTTCATTCCGGGTAGGTCCGTCATAACAGGGTGTGTGCCCTCGTACGCGGGAGCGGAAGGCACCTAACCGTTGAGATCGTCAAATGTACGTCCGCGTTGGCCGTCCTCGAGAAGGCGTCCAATCTCGGCAACCTCTTCTCTTACCGACTGAGCGAACCACTTTCCGGCGACCAGGTCATGGAGTGCCCCAAGGACCCCATGCCCGAGATCAAGCTCCTCGACGTGTCGAATACGAACACCGTCGGACACGTCTTCAATCTCAAACCATGCGTGGAGGCTTCTTGGAACTCCGTGCTCAAGGGTTACGTCTATGTGATTCGGCCGGTTCCATCGGTATCGGGTGATCACCGAGCCCTTGAAGCGACCGAGGAACTTGCCATCCTCGCGAGCCAACATCCCGTTGGGAACATCCGCGAGCTTGGTTACCCACACCATCTTCGTGTCAGCCTTCGTGTATTGGGCAGGATCCAGAACGAAATCAAATGCCTCCACAGCATTGACTCCCCGAGCCACTGTGATTCCTTCGCCTCTGACCATCACTGCCTCCTCATGCAGTTGCCGGGCACCGCCGCCTCGCAGCGGCCGACACCCCTATCGCTCGATCAGGCGCACCGGCATTGACGTCGATCCTCGGAGCAACAAGCCGCCGGTTGGCACGGGTGATGCTGTGAGTTCCACGCTGGCCACCCGCTGGCTGAGTATCTCCAGTGCGATGCGGGCTTCGAGACGGGCGAGGGGCGCCCCGAGGCAGAGATGGATGCCGCTGCCGAAGCCGAGATGATCGGTCGGGCGGCGCTGGACGTCGAACCGGTCAGGATCAGGGAAGTGGCGCTCGTCCCGGTTTGCCGCTCCCATGTAAACGAGCACGACTGCGTCTGCGGGGATCGTGGTCCCGCCGACCTGAATCGGAGCAGTCGTGCCCCTCGGGATTGACTGCACCGGAGCGTCGTAGCGGAGCACCTCCTCCACCGTTCCCGGGATGAGCGTTGGGTCCTCGAACAGGCGATCCAGGACCGTGGGATCGGAGGCAAACACTTTGAGGGCGTTCGACAGCAGGTTGGTCGTCGTTTCGTTTCCCGCAACCAAGAGCAGGACGCAGAACCAGACCAGTTCCTCCGCGGTGAGCGGCTCCTCGTCGCCTTCCGCCTTGTGAGTGAGCATGCTGATTAGGTCGTCGCCAGGATCCGAGCGGCGTCGAGCGACGGTCTCGTCAAAGAACCCGAGCATCTCAGTGAGGCTGGCGAGGCGGTCGTCGCCGACCTCGGGTCCACCAACGAAGATCCCAATAAGAGCATCGGACCAGCGCTTGAAGTCGTTGCGCATGGAGGCCGGTATCCCCAGGAGTTCTCCGATCACCAACACAGGGAAGGGCCAGGTGAAGTCCTTCACCCAGTCGGCACCACCTCTGGCATTCATGGCCAGAAGTTCGCCGAAACGCTCTTCGCACAGGGGCCGGATCCAATCCTCGTGCAGGCCGATCTCTCGGGGGGTGAACGGACGACTGAGCAGGCGTCGCAACCGCACGTGGTCGGGCGGGTCGGTGGCGATGAGGACCCGGAGGTCCTCCATGCCCACGGGCCCCTCGTCAGAACCCGAGCGCTGCCAGACGGGGCCGAAGGCCATTCGCATCCCCAGCTTCGACGAGAAGGTGGTTGGGTCACGGAGGACCTCGGTGGAATGGTCGTAGCGAGTCACCACCCACAGATCTGGTTCATCGAGGTGGTGCACCGGCGCTTCGTCCCGAAGCCAGCGATATAGGGGATAAGGATCGACCTGCTCGTAGAGAGTGAAGGGATCGAAAGCGACCACAGCATCCATGGCAGTCCTTGTCATCGTGACGGTTCGACCGATTCAAGCACGAATGGGTGAACGATCACATCGGGCGGGCCTGAGAACGACCAGGGGTGCCCCAGTACATTGCCGGTACGGAGGGAGACACGTCGGCACCTCTTTCGGGCAGCAGAGAACCCCCATCGAACCGACGGGCCGTCGGTGGACTCTTGGCGCTGGACGAGGGATTGTCCGCGGATCATGATGGCTGACGGTGGAGAGGTCTCAGATCCGCTATGCGGCCGGTGCCGGTGGGATCGACATCGCGTGGCAGGAGTTCGGTCAGGTTACGGGACCGCGGTTGGTATTCATCCCGGGCTTTATCTCGCACATCGAACTCAACTGGGAAGCGGCGTCGTACTCGAACCTCTTTCGTGGTTTGGGGAGTACATGCCGGGTAATCGTGTTCGACAAACGGGGAACCGGACTGTCAAGCCGCGATCTTGGATTCGGAAGCCTCGCCGAGCGAGCGGACGACGCACTCGCGGTCATGGACGCCGCCGGCTGGAAGCGGGCGCACCTGTTCGGGATGTCGGAGGGTGGTCCGATGGCGATCCTGCTCGCAACTACGTATCCCGAGCGCGTGGAAAGTCTCTCGCTGTACGGGACGTACGCCGTCGGCGGCGGCGCAAATCCCGACGACCCCGCGCCCCCGACGATCGGTCCCGAACAGGAGGCGTTGCTCGCATTGTTACCCCAGGTGTGGGGCACAGGGGTGGCGCTACGAGATTCCGGCCTCGTCGCCCATGCTGACGAAGCACCAGAGGGCTTGGGCGCGCACTTCGAGCGTAACGCTTGCACGCCGCACATGATCGCCGAGATCATGCGCCGCAACTACATGATCGACGTCCGACCGATCTTGTCGGCGGTGCACGTGCCGACGTTGGTCTTACACGCCAGCGGCGACCCCGTGGTAAATGTGGCATATGGCAGGCATCTGGCCGAGCAGATCGATGGAGCCCGCTATGTTGAGCTCCCGCTCGTCATGCATACGAGCTGGCGCGCCGAAGATTACGAGACGCTGCTCGATACAGTTCTCGAGTTTGTCGCTGGGGCCCGCTCGCGCTTCGCCAGTGAGCGCGTACTTGCGACGGTCATGTTCACCGATATAGTCGAGTCGACTCGTCGAGCTGCGCAGATCGGCGATCGCCGGTGGAATGTTCTGCTCGACGAGCATGATCTCCGATCGCGACAGCTCGTCGCTAGCTTCGGTGGACAGGTCGTGAAACAAACAGGGGACGGCATGTTGGCCACGTTCGACGGACCGGCGCGCGCGGTGCAGTGCGCGCAGGACCTTCGCGACGCACTGGCAGTCGCAGGCGTGCCGATCCGGGCCGGCTTGCACGCCGGCGAAGTTGAGCGGCGACAAAACGACCTCGGGGGTATCGCCGTCCACATCGCCGCCCGCGTCGCGGCGTTGGCCAACGAGGGAGAGATCCTCGTGTCGCGCACGGTGCGCGATCTGGTTGTGGGATCGGGCCTCGGCTTCGAAGACCGCGGCGATCACGAACTGAAAGGTGTACCCGAACACTGGCAGATCTACGCCGCCTGCTGATCACCATCGGCGGCTGGTACTGGTCGGGTCAGGGTGCCCCAGAACAGCGGGAGTGGGCGCAGCCGAATCGACACTCTCCGTGCACGCCGAGTAGTGCCGGATAATCTCGACTGGTTCATCCAGAGTGACCTGAGGGACCTGGCCCCGTGACGGTCCGGCAGCCGACTTTGCACGGTGCCAATGCCAGGATCGATGAGGAGGCCACCATGCCGGATCCAGCTCTGGTCGTGCAATATCGCGATGCCACCGAGCACGACGCAGACGCCATCGCCGATCTTCACGCCGACAGTTGGCGACGTCACTATCGAGGTGCCTACTTGGACGCTTACCTCGATGGAGACGTCCTCGCCGATCGCCAGCAGGTGTGGAGAGGGCGACTGGCGCCACCCGAGAACGGTGACTTCACGGTGATTGCCGAGAGAGCCAATGAGGTCCTCGGTTTCGCTCACACCATTTTGGACGATGACCCCCGATGGGGTGCTCTCCTCGAGAACCTTCATGTCAGGACGGAGCTGAAAGGAACTGGAGTTGGTTCACGATTGCTGGCTGAGACCGCGCAAAGGCTCCTTCGACTTCGCCCCTCAGCATCGCTCCATCTTTGGGTTCTCGACCAGAACACACCAGCACAGGCCTTCTACGACGCCCGGGGTGGCATTCGCGTCGAAACGGGTCTTCGCGGACCGTTTCCCGGCGGCGGTCGGGCTCTGGGCCACCGATACCACTGGTCTGATCCCGCTCTCCTTCTGGTCGGTGTTGGCCATGGCGACAATTCGACCACTGCTGTCCCCTAACAGTCGCCGGGGCGGAGCGCACCTAATCGGGCTCCGAGGACGACCGGCGCGTACGCTTGACCCGTGAGCAAGGTCGGCGGTCTTGACGACACGATCTGGATCAGCCCTGACACCACTGGACACGGACGACAACCTCGTTCCCGAGCGAACCGAATATCACTCACCATCCTGCTGGCGGTCATCGCTGCCGGTGCCACCGCAGCGATTGCTGCGCTCTTCAGTGCCAAGGATTACGGGACTCCCGCCTTCTGGACCCTGCCCAAGCACATCGACTTTTGCGGCAGGGAGTATCTCGACCAAGGAGCGCAGGCAGGTAGTCCTGCAGTCTTCAAAGGGCACGACAGTGCCAGTGGTGCGAAGTGGACATTTCTGTCATGGACATTCAGCGGCCGGTCCATCTATGCCGTTGTCGCCCCACTGCATCCACCAAGTGATGCAGTCTGCACGATGGAGCTCTACATCCCGACGGGGGGCTCTCAGTGGGAGATCTACGTGTTGAGCGGGGGGCCCTAGTCCACTGCCCTGATGGGGAGCCCCGTATGCCGGTATAGCGTCACTCCTCTTCGCGGCCCACTGAGAGTCGGCGATCGATCTCGGTTCCCATGATCTTGCAGTCCGTTGCCGGGTGGTCGTAGCGGCAGAGCAGCGCACCAGAAAGGTACGCACGGGCCTGCAGCAATGTGGCGATCTCCTCATCGAGAGCCTCGAGTCGTCTCGTGGCAATGGCTTTCCATTCGCTGACGTCCGCGGCGTCGAGTATTCCTGCGATGTCGACTAGGGCGAGCCCGGCGTCTTGGAGCATGCCAATGAACACGAGCCTTCGGAGGGTGGCGACGCGGTAGCGCCGCTGCCCAGACGTTCGGGCGTCGGCAATGAGCAGGTTGAGGCGTTCGTAATAACGGATCGTCGAAGTGGCAACGCCCGCTCGTTCCGCGACCTCCCCGATGGTCATCAGTGGCTCTGACACGTCCCTACTTGACTTGAAGTCAGGTTCAACTGTCAAGGTGGTGGTGTGGTCGAACAGCACACTGCGCCCAATCACCACGCCAACTACCCCGGCTTTGCCGGGGTGACGGGTCTCGTCGCCGCGCTCAGCATGGTCGTCGGTCGCAAGGACGACGCGCAGCTTGCAGTACGGCTGAGCGGCATGGAATCGGGCGACAGGATCGTCGACGTCGGGTGTGGTCCCGGAGTCGCGGTTCGATACGCAGCCCAAATGGGTGCGGAGGTCACCGGGGTTGATCCGGCGCCGGTCATGCTGCGTATCGCAAGACTCCTCACCCGACGTCGGGCGAAGGCGCGGTATGTCGAAGGTGCCGCTGAGGCGCTCCCGCTGCCTGAGAGCTCCGTCTCGGTCGTATGGTCGATCGCCACCGTGCATCACTGGTCGGACATCGACGCCGGGCTTCGAGAAGTACTCCGAGTGCTCTCTCGAGGCGGTCGTTTCGTCGCCATGGAACGGAGGACACAACGAGGGGCCCGCGGTCACAAGAGCCATGGCTGGACGGACGAACAAGCCGGTGCTTTCGCGGATCAAAGCCGGGAGCACGGCTTTACCGATGTTCGTCTGGAACGGGCGACAATCGGGCGCCGATCAACCGTCAGCGTGGTAGCGAGCGCGCCCTGATGCTCAACAGCTGACCCCATCACATCGACACCGGTGTCGCCATATGGTATCGACCACCGGTCGCTTAGGGTCGCCCCGTTCGCTGGGTGGGTGGGCCAATTTCCCGTCGGGAGATGGTGGGACGGTTCGGCACTACTGCGACGCGTTGCTGCCAGGGCCAGACCACGCGTAACCGGCAGCATCGGAAGTCGGCTGCCACGCTCTGCCAATCCGCATGAGGCAGATAACGGCAAGGACGACGAAGCTCCCTTCGACGATCAGACTCACCGTACCGAGGAGGTAGCCCCAATTACCCACATCAGCCGAGTCGCCAGGTAGGCCCGTCGTTCGCGACAGGATGTATCCGCTCATTGGCCCGACGCTCGATGCAAGTCCGAGCAGCCAGCCGAGTGTCTTGCCGCGAATAATGAGCGCGGCGCTAATTGTGCTGCTTATCTCGACCATGTAGAAGCCGTATTTCAACCACACGGGTGACTGGTCTCCTGGCAGACCGCCTTGGTCCTGCACATGGATGACCGCAATGGCCAGCCCAAGACTGGCACCGACGACGAGAAGGCGTGCTCCGACTGCTGCTTCGATTGGTAGGGGACTCGACCACTCACATCCGGTAGTTGCCGCGTCACCATCAGTCCGGGTGCCCCCGCAGCGGGGACGATGACAATTTCTGGGCCGTTGTGCCTGGAAGCGAACGTCACCCACGTCGCTACCAGTGCGGCCGAGGCGATCGCGGCGTCCGCAACGGTGTTGTCAGGGGCCAGTCTCGGTGCTAAGGGTGGAGCAGTGCAATCAAGGATGCTCATCGGCATCGGGATCGCCTGAGCGCGAAGCCCACCACCGGGAGTGGTTATCGACCTCGTCTTGATCGGGTTCGCCATGGCGTTTTACCCGGTGGCGCTCACGATCTTCATCCTGATCCTGGCGTCGAAGCACGGCCCGCGGAAGGGGGCTGGCTTTATCTTCGGCTGGTTGGCGGCGCTGGCTGTGGTCGCAGCCGTGACGATCTTGGCCACCGGGAACAAGCCTCCCGCCACCGGCACGGCGCCTTCGACGAGCATCTTGGTGGTCAAGATCGTGCTTGGCCTCGTTTTGCTGGCCATCGCGGAGCGACAGCGGCGCAGGATGGGTCGGCCCCCGCAGCGGAAAGAGGAGCCCAGGTGGCAAGCGCGCATCGACGAGATGTCGGCCCTCTTCGCCATCGGACTGGGGGCCTTCTTTCAACCCTCGGTATTCGTGGTCTCGGCCGCAGCAACCATTACCGGCGCGAAGCTCTCGTCGGCGGCCGACTACTTCTCTCTCATCTTGTTCGGGCTTCTGTCGGTGTCCACCTACCTGGCCATGGACATTTACTCAGTGGTTCGCCCCGAGCGCAGTGACGAGGTCCTCACCGGCCTGAAGGCATGGATCGACAGGCACACGGACCTGATCATCGTCATCGTGGCGACGGCAGTGGGCCTTTGGCTCATCGGTAAGAGCGCGTATCTGTTGGCAACGTGAGCAGAACCGACGATCGTCAGCGCCCCCTCCTCGGCATGAGAGCTCCGATCAGCCAGAACAGAGGAAGAAAGAAGCCGATGAGGAACATCACCCAATGACCCTTCCGAATCGACATGACGCCGAGGGTCACGATTAAGACGAGATAGATAACGGCCCACAGGCCGATGAATCCCCCACTCGTCACGTCCGCGAATATCATCGTGTGGTCCTCCTTCGACCAGGCGCCACCATGGCGCTTCAGCTCCCACTTCGGGTCTGCCTGCCTTGCACGCCGGGGTCAAGTCCCCAGGCGGTGACCCACGTCGGCGTGATCCGGATGACCTCACGACTCATGAACGGGACCGGGGGTCGACATCGGAGAGAGCCACGGCCGTGCCGCGGACCTCGAGGCCCCGCACCGTCCAGGGGTTCGCCGACACGAGGTCGTCGATCACCAGGGCCACATGGGGGTTGGCCTGTACGTTGCGGAACTTTCGAGTCGCACCTATTGCGTGGCCGCCGACGACGATGTCGCCGGTCTTCTCGTCGAGGAACACGCCGATCGGGTTGTTCTGGGGGGCACCGTTGGCATCCACGGTGGCGAGGCGGCCGAGCGGCTGGCTCTGCAGATAGGCCCGCTCGGTGTCGGTCAGGGCGATCCTGGCGGCCATGGCCGCAGCATAGGAGCAGCTCTCGTCGGAAGCCGCGTGAAACGCTCCACGAGGCGCTCCGCAGCGGAAGGACCAGGGGCAGCCCCGGGACGCGGGGACGGGGCTCGTCGGGCCGGTTACCGGGCAGCCATGGCCGGATGTAATCGAATTCAGGCGAACGAATCACAAATGGACGACGCGGCGTATGTCGTCGAGCGAAAGTTCGGCGGTTTCGTGACCGCCACACTGATCGCAGTCTCGCGTGTGCCTCCAGGACCGAACCTGGCGTGTGTGAGCCTCGTTCAGAAAGACGGTGAAGGTTTCGGTCCGCGGATCAAGATGGAGATCCGAATAAGGGCGCCACTCAGTGGTTACCGGCCGATCGGCGACTTCTAGACCCTTCAGGATACGACAGAACTGCTTCTGTTCTCTGTCGAAGATCCAGGTGCTGTGACACGATTCCAAAATGATGGCGTCCACGGCATCAACGATGATCTCATCCGCTGAACCTCAGCGTTGAAGTACCTGGAAGCCGCCTGAGGACCTGATTGCAATTGAATGACACTCCGAGGCCGTTCTGCCCAGTTCGCTGGAATCGAGCTCCCTGACTCAAAGAGGAATATCAACGATCAGTGCACCCTCGCCCCAATCTGGCAGGCGGTCGACCACCGTACCGTCGGGGCTCACAAGAGCTGCAAGCCCTGGAAAATCCTCATCGACGGTCGAACCAGCTTGCGTGGCCACGGCAATCCAGATGCCGAGACGGCGCGCGTGGCGGGCGGCCTCCCCGAGACACTTTCCCTCCCACCAAGAGAAACCAGACCTCCAAGAGTCCTCATCCGTTCGACGACCATAGAGGCCGGGAGCGGCCGGAAAGAGAACAAGCTGTGCTCCCGCGAGAGCCGCCGTGTCGAACGGCGGGTCGAAGCCTGACTCGGCGCAGATGGCCACGCCCACTGTGATGCCTGCGAACTCGATTGGAGTGGAGATTGAAGCGGGAGTGAATGATTCCTCTCCGTCGCCGAGGTGTCGCTTTCGCTGGACGCCGATGATGTTGCCCCCGGCCGCAAAGACCTGGGCGATGTGCGCTCGGCCGTCCGATGAACCCTCAGCGACGCCAAAGCAGATCCCCACGCCCGTCTCATCCGAGGCTCGCACGAGCTGGAAAACCGCTTCGTGGTCCAGCGATACCAGACGTTCCGGATTCCGAGCAGGATCTACCGAGCCGGTCAGCGACATCTCAGGCAACAGGACGAGATCACAGCCGGTGGCCGCGGCCTCGCCCACAAGCCCAAGGTGAGACGGAAGGTTCTCGCCCGGACCACTGTTCGTGCACTGAAGTGCAGCCAATAGGACACGCATCCAGACATTGTGATCCAAAAGTCTGGGTTCGGTCGCCCGCTGAGGCGCACCGCTCAGTTCGCCGATCGGAAGCATCCGAGGGCGGGACGGGTCGGCGCACCCGGGTTTCAGTCAGACCATCACGTTGGACTGGCGTCGTAGCTCTGCGTGGGCGTCACGAGACGAAGCATCGGAGCGATCTCCGTACGAAATCCGTACGGAGACTTGAGAGCGGGGTCATGATCCCGGAGCTCCTCCGCTTCGGAGCGGTTCTCGGCAAGGACGATGCCGATACCGTACGCGCCCCGGGGATCATCGACCGGCCCGAAGGCGAGGACCCTTCCCTCCTCCGCGAGCGCCGACCAGTAGCCGACGTGTTCCATCATCGTCGCCCTCTCGCCTTCAGACATGTCGGAGGGGAAACTCGGACGTGGCGGAATGAGCCGAAGGACAAACCCGATCACGAAGTGAACGATACCGATGCCTGCAACCTTCTCGCACGGATGATCCCCGACCCCTGTGAAGGTCCTCAAGTTGTCGTGAGCCCTCGCCCGGATCGATGGACAGTCCGAGAGGTCGGGGGGAGCCGCCGTCTGCTTCAATGAACCGTGCCCAGGATCGCCTTGCGCGCCGGAGACCGAGTTGGACCCTTCGAACTCCTCCTTGGCCCGGAGCTGGTTCGGCACTTCGCCGAGGCGACTCTTGACACCAGCCAACTGTTCCGGAACGGCCGGTTGGTTCCCCCCAGCCTGGTGGCCACACAGGTGTATCGCGCACAGTTCGCGGCAATCATGGAGCTGGTGCCTGACGAGGTCTTCTCCGCCGCACGCAGCGGCGTCCACGGCCAGCACGACCTTCTGCTCCACCGTCCGATCACCTCCGACGAGAACCTTCACATCTTCATTGAGACGCACAGCGCGCGCCCTTCGGGAGACAACCTCCGCGTCACTCTGCATCATTCGATTCTCGATGATCGAGACGAACTTGTGGCCGAACAGTGGTGGACGACGGTACTCCTTGGCACAACCGCCATATCAACGGGGCCCGATCTCCCCGACTATTCATTCCCGGCGGAAGGGGGGGTCATCACGGCGGTGGAAGACGTCATCTCCATCGATGACGTGATGGCGCGCCGCTACGCCGAGGTGTCGGGCGATTACAACGATCACCACTTCAGCGTCGAAGGGGCCCGGCGCAGTGGCTTTGACGCCCCCTTTCTGCACGGACTGTGCACGATGGCCCTCTGCGCTCGCGCGGTGACCAGGACGGTGGCCGAGGGTGATCCACGCCGAGTCCGCCGGCTGGCCGTCCGGTTCGTCGCTCCCGCCTTCTTGGGCAATGACCTGAAAGTCCAGATCTTCGAGCGAAATGACGGTGCCTTCGCCCTCGAAGCCCGTTGCGGCGAGCACACCGTGATCAAGAACGGTTTCGTCGAGCTCCGGCCCTGACCTGATTGCGATCGCTACCTTCATGCGTTGCGGCGCTTCGTCGAGCGAGCGCCTCAGGCCGGCGAGATAGCCCGCCGCCGGGTCCGCGCCTCTTCGCAAGCGTTCTTACGGTACGTGGCGGCTCAGATCGGTTGCCGCCGCCCGCCAGAGGTCCTCGCCGTATGCAAGGACAATTCCAGAGGCCACATCGGTCACCAGCTCGAAGTCGTAATCGCCCGATCGGTACCTCCAACGATCAGGCGCCAAACGGGTGTACTGCTGCTCGTTGGCCATGACATCGAGTTCGGGAAATCGGATCCATGAAGCGACAATGGTCGCCGTGTCCCCGGTCTCGAGGTCGAGTCGACGAATGGGCACCGTGTTCGTTGCGGGCGTCCAGCCGAGGTCCACGTCGCTGCAGCCATCGAGGTGGGGCGCAGCGCTTCCATTGACTTCCCAGTGGCCGATGCGATCGGACCTGAGCTCGATCCTGCGGACTTGCGTCGGCAAGGTCACCGTCACGCTCGACGACCGAGGCATCCAATCTCGGTCGATGATCAGTTCGTAGCCGATGTGACAGGGCGTGCCCTCGTGCGGGAGTACCGCGAGTCCCTGCACACGACGCTCGTCCTCGTGTTCGAAGAGCGACGCATGTTCGCTGCTCGCCAGCAACGAGCAGTGCCAAATGACGTGGTGCTGGAGCCGATCGCCGCTCACCGCTTCGTCCCCAACGACGGGATCACCTTGATCATCTGGAGAGCCGGGTTCCCGGGGTCCCAAAGGTCCGGGAACTCTTCGAGTGCTCGGAAGCCGTTGGCCTGATAGAAGGCCCTCGTCTTGTCGTACCCCTCGTCTGGCTTGCTGGGAGCGAGGGTCTTCACTTGGAGAAACTCCACACCTTCAGCGGCAAGCATGCCTTCGGCGCGCTCGAGCAATGCCCTTCCGATGCCTCGTCGATGGAACTCAAGCAGCACGGCCATCACGTAGACCTCGGCGGCATACGGGCTGTGGCGCACCAGCGTGAGCAGCCCGACATCCTCGTCCCCCAGTGACGCAATGATCGTCGGCGATCGATCGGCTCGGGCGATGTAGTCCTCAACCGCGGCCGGGAGGCCGAACCAGGTC
The DNA here is from genome assembly GCA_963726005.1 of uncultured Acidimicrobiaceae bacterium. Classification (GTDB taxonomy): domain Bacteria; phylum Actinomycetota; class Acidimicrobiia; order Acidimicrobiales; family RAAP-2; genus Bog-473. Next base: position 779,374 of record CAVSAT010000004.1, on the reverse strand, counting down.
GGGAGCGTCACCAAGATCCTGCGACAAGTCTCTCCGGCACCGGTGGGCTGATCGCGTAGTCGAAGTTCTCGGCGCAAGGTCATCCGTACAGCATGACGTCGTGGGGCGATGCCAACCCGTTCGTTCGACGGCGGCCGTCGGCCGCGCCGCGTGTCGATCGTCAGCTGTCCTGAGGGGGGAGCTCCCTGGCGGGCGGCCGAGCGGGGGTGGCGACCGGCGGCGTCGCACCGTTGGCGCTGGCGTCGCCCAGGTTCTCGTTGCGCAGCGTCGAGAGGAGCACCTCGGCCGCGCCCATGAGGCTCGTCGCCTCGTAGGGCACCACGATCTTGGCGTTCTCCGACGCCGCGATGTCCTGGAGCGCCTTCAGCTGCAGCACGGCAAGCGTGTGCGGGTTGATGGTCGCCGTGTCGATGGAGGTGAGACGGGACGCCTCGCCCTGGCCGCGCAGCTCGAGCGCCTTCTTCTCTCCCTCGGCCTGCAGCTCCAGGACCTTCATCTGCGCCTCGGCCCGCAAGATGGCCGACTGCTTGGCCCCCTCGGCCTCCAGCACGGCGGCCGACTTGCGCCCACCGGCCTGGTTGACGGCGGCCTGCTGCTCACCCTCCGACTTCAGGATCAGGGCGCGCTTGTGCTGCTCGGCTTCCTTCTGTTCGGACATCGCCTGCACCACGTTCAAGGGCGGGGTGATGTCCAGGATCTCGATACGGTTCAAGCGCACACCCCACTTCGCCGTGGGGTCGGACATGTGGTCCTGCATGCGGCTGTTGATCATCTCGCGCTCGGACAGGGCCTGGTCGAGCGACAGTTCGCCGAACACGGCGCGCAGCGCCGTGCGCGAGAGCTGGTCGACCGCCAGCTGGAAGTCGTTGATCTCGAACAGTGCCGACTTGACATCGATCACCTGACAGAAGATGGTTGCGCTGACCTGCAGCGAGACGTTGTCCTTGGTGATGACCGCCTGCTGGTCGCCCGTCATGGGGAACTCTCGGACGTCGACTTTCTCCATCCGGTCGATGAACGGCATCAGGATGTGCAGCCCCGGCTGCATCACGGCACGGAATTCGCCCAGGCGCTTGACCACGCCCACACTCCCCTGCTGAACGATCTTGAGGGAACGGCTGATGAACCACATGCCTGCGGCGACGACGATGACGCCGGCCGCGAGGCCGATGATGACGTTCGCGAAGGTGGACGCGAGCAACATGGAGGAAACCCCCTTAACTGTCGGCTGCGTAGACCACGAGTAGTCCGCGTTCTACGTCCGCGACGACGACGTTCGTCCCCACGGGGATACTCTCCTCCGGGTCGAGAGGGATTGCCAACCACTCCTCTCCCCTGGCCCGGATCCGTCCCGGGTGGTGCGCGCCGTCGATCACTTTCGTCACCAACGCGGTGTCACCGATCATGCCTTGGACGCCACTGAGCACGGAACCAGGCTACTAGCGCCCGATGAAAACCGGCTCCCGCTTCTGGCCGAAGGCGGACATCGCTTCGGCGGTGTCCGCCGTGGAGAAGTTCAGGGCCTGGCAGCGGGCCTCGTCCTCTACGGCCTGCTCCATGGACGCCATGGAGGAGGCGTGGAGCAGGGTCTTGGTCATGGACAGCGCCAACGGCGGGCCGGCGGCGAGCGTGGCGGCCCACTCCTCGACGAACGCATCGAGCTCGTCGACCGGCAGGACCCGATTGACCAGGCCGATGGCCGCCGCCTCCTGGCCGCTCCACATGCCCCCGAAGAGCGCGATCTCCTTGGCGCGGGCCATGCCGACGAGGCGGGGCAGCAGCCACGAGGCCCCGTTGTCGAGGGAGAGGCTCCGTTTGGCGAAGATCATGGAGAGCCGAGCGCGGTCGCTGCAGACCACGAGGTCGCACCCGAGCGCCAGCGACAAGCCCGCTCCGACGGCGACCCCATCCACCTTGGCGATGGTCGGCTTGGTGACGTGGTGCAGCCCGAGCGCCACGTCGCCCAGTCGCCGCATTCGAGACAGGCCCGAGCGCGTCGGGTCGGTGGCCGGGCCGTTGGGGTCCGAGAGGTCCGCGCCCGAACAGAACGCGCCACCCGCCCCCGTCAACACCATCACCCGGTCGTCGGGGCGGTCCTCCACCTCGGCGAAGACTTCCTTGAGCTCGTTCAACATGACGCCGTTGGCGGCGTTCTTCCGCTCGGGACGGTTCATCGTCACGGTGACGACGCCGTCCTTGCGTTCGACAATGAGGGTCTCCATGGGCATCGACCCTAGGCGGCAGGGTCTCAGAACGCACCTTCGACGATGTCGAGGTCGCGGCCGAGCAGCGTCGCGACGTCGAACCGGATCTCCTCCCAGTACGCCGTCTGGCTGATCACGTACACGGCGGCCAGTCGCCGCAGGCGCCGCTGCTTGACCGGCGTCACCGCCTCGACGGGGTGACCCAGTGCCGTCCGACTGCGCGCCTTGACCTCGCAGATCACCAGCGTGCGCCCTCTGGCGCAGATCAGGTCGATCTCGCCGTGGCGACAGCGCCAGTTGCGCGCCAGCACGGCGTAGCCCCGGGCGCGGTAGTGCGCGGCGGCGCGCTCCTCACCGAGATGGCCGAGGGCGGCCCTGCGATCGGAGCCGGCGCTGCTCCCCATGGTGCGGAACGGTCGGCCGGACGACCCCGCTGTCCGTCCATCTGCATTTCAACCGAGCCCTTCGGACCGGGCCTCGTCCGCTCAGAGCTCCTGTTCGGGAAGTCGCTCGATGTTCACGTCACGGAAGGTGACCACGCGCACCTCCGGCACGAAGCGGGCCGGGCGGTACATGTCCCAGACCCATGCGTCGCGCAGCTCGAGCTCGATGCAGGCCGGCGTCGTATCGGCGCGCACGTTGAGGGAGACCTCGTTCGCCAGATAGAAGCGACGCTCCGTCTCGATCACGTAGGCGAAGACCGGAAGTACGGCCCGGTATTCCTGGACGAGTCCGAGCTCAATTTCGGACTCGTAACGCTCGAGGTCCTCCTCGCTCACGCGGCGCCGGTCCTACGCGTCGGCGGCCACCTCGTCGGCCCCGCCGCCCGTCGATTCGACCTCGTCGGCCATCTCGATCTCTCTCGACCTCGTCGACCTCGTCGATGTCAACGTCGTCCGCACTGACGTCTTCGACCACCTCTTCGGCCGCCGCCTTGCCCCGCGGCACGCGGCGCTCCTTGATCTTGGCGGCCTTCCCGTGGCGTTCGCGCAGGTAGTACAGCTTGGCCCGCCGGACGTCGCCCAGCGTCGCCACCTCGATCTTCGCGATCGTCGGCGAATGCACCGGGAAGGTCCGCTCGACGCCGACGCCGAAGCTCACCTTGCGCACGGTGAACGTCTCCTGCACCCCGCCGCCCTGGCGCCGCATGACCGCACCCTGGAAGACCTGGACCCGCTCCCGGTTTCCCTCGACCACCCGGACGTGGACCTTGACGGTGTCGCCGGGGCGGAACTCGGGGATGTCGTCGCGCAGGCTGTCGCGATCGATCGTTTCGGTGGGGTGCATGAGATGCGTCCTTCGGTCACTCCGGCTCAGTGCCGGACGGAACATCGTAGCCGTGCTCCACCAGGGCCCGCACGTCGCTGGCACTGAGTGCCGTGGCCCTGACCAGGCGCTCAATCAGGTCGGGGCGCCGTTCGGCCGTGCGGAGCAGGGCCTGGGTGCGTCGCCAGGCAGCCACCGCGCCGTGGTCACCGGAGCGCAGCACGGCGGGCACCTCCCAGCCACGGAACTCGGCGGGCCGGGTGTACTGGGGGTACTCGAGCAGGTCGCCGGTGAAGCTCTCCTCGAGCGTCGAGTCCTCGTTGCCCAGCACCTCGGGCAGGAGCCGGGCCACCGCCTCCACGACCACGAGCGCCGCCAGCTCCCCACCGGCCAACACGAAGTCGCCCACCGACAGCTCGTCGTCGACGAGGTGGTCCGCCACGCGCTGGTCCACCCCCTCGTAGCGGCCGCACAGGAGGGAGAAGCCGGCCCCCGGGCTCCCCGCCCGCGCCGCCAGCTCCGCCGCCACATCCTGGTCGAAGCGCCGGCCGCCCGGCGCGAGCAGGTAGAGGGGTCGCGCCAGGTCGGGCACGGACTCGACGCAGCGGAAGAGCGGCTCGGCCATCAGCACCATGCCCGCACCGCCGCCGAAGGGGCTGTCGTCGACCGAGCGCCGTGGGTCGTCGGCGCCCCGGCGGAGGTCGTGGACACGCACGTCCAGCGCGCCGGCGTCAGCGGCGCGCCCGAGGATGGACGTGCCGCAGTAGCCGGTGATCACGTCGGGGAAGATCGTGAAGACGTCGATCCTCATGGGCCCGGCCTCACAGCTCGAGCAACCCCTCGGGGAGATCGACCTCGACCGTGCGCGCCGACGCGTCGTGCCGGGTGACGAAGCGCAGGGGGATGAGCACGCCCGACTCGAGGACAAGGAGGTCGCTCGCCGGATTCGCCTCGACCGAAGCGATCAGGCCCAGCTCGGTGCCGGCGGCGTCCCGCACCGCCGCTCCGACCAGCTCGTGCACCCACAAGGTGCCGGGGGCAACGATGGGTTCCGCCTCGAGCTCGACGCCACGGAGGCGCTCAGCCGCCTCGCGGTCGCCCACCGCCTCGAACTGGACGATGAAGCGATCGCCGCCAAAGGGTTTCGACGCCACGACGCGCAGCGTGCCACGGGCGGAGGCAAGGGACGACCCGGGGCTCAGCCGTTGTTCCTGGTCCGTCCAGAGCTGGACGACGACCTCGCCCCGCAGGCCGTGGGCCTTGGTGACCCGGCCGACCTTGAGCAGCTCAGTCGTCGACGATGTCCACGCTGGCCTGGACGCCGTCCTTCGCGCCCGCCACGTTGACCAACGTCCGGATGGCCTGGGCCGTGCGCCCACGGCGCCCGATGACCCGGCCCATGTCGTCGGGGGCCACGTGGAGGCTGAGCCGAAGCGCGCCGCGGCGCTCCTCGGTGTCGATGACGACTGCGTCCGGGTCGTTGGACAGCGACCGGGCCAGGTAGGTGAGCACCGCGAGCGGCGTCCCGCCCTCGGCTCCGGTCCGCTCGTTGCCCTCGCCCACCTCGTCGTCGAACTCGTCGACCTCTCCGCCGTCGGTCTGGTTGATGTCGCCCGCTTCGTAGAGGTTGGTCACTTCGCCCTCGCTGCGGCGAAGTCGTCCCACGCCCCGGAGGTCTTCAGGAGGCGCTCGACGCGCTCCGTGGGCTGCGCTCCGTTCACCAGCCACTTCACGGCCTTGGCGTTGTCGATTTCGATGACCGCGTCGGGCTCGGCCGTCGAGGCTCCGCGGGGCGCGTAGGTGCCCAGGATCTCCAGGAAGCGGCCGTCACGGGGCGACCGGCTGTCTGCGGCCACGACCCGATAGGTCGGCTGCTTTTTCTTACCCATCCGCACGAGGCGGAGCTTGACTGCCACGAACTGATTCCTCCACTGGGGTCTGGGGCCCACCCGGACTCCATCTCGGGGTGGACCGGCCACCCATTCTGCCAGATGGCGGAGCTACCGACCTTTCGGTGGGGTGACCCGGCCGCCCTTCTTCTTCTTCTTGGTCCCCTTGTTGACGGTCACAGCGGGCCGGACGGGGCCGGCAGGGGGCAGGCCCGGCATCCCGGTCGGGATCTCGTCGCCGTCGCCCATGAGCTGGGAGAGCATGTCGAAATCCGGCCCGGTCGGTGCTCCGGGCTGGCCGGCGCCGGCCGCCTGTTGGGCCAGTTTGCGGGCGGCGCGACCGCTCATCCCGGGCATGGCGGGCATTCCGGGGAGGTTGGGCATGTTGCCCGATGCCATCCCCTTCATCATCTTTTGCATCTCCTTGAACTGCTTCAGCAACCCGTTGACGTCCTGGACGGAGGTACCCGAGCCCCGGGCAACCCGGCTGCGGCGGGAACCGTCCAACAAGGTGACGTCGTGGCGCTCGGCGGGGGTCATCGAGCAGACGATGGCCTCGACCTTGGCCACCTCGCCGTCGTCGATCTGGCCGGCGGCCTGGCGCATCTCCTTGGACATGCCCGGCATCAACCGCATGAGGCCGCCGAGCGAGCCCATCTTCTTGACCTGGCGCAGCTGGGAGAGGAAGTCTTCCAGCGTGAACTGGCCCTGCATGAGGCGGCTGGCGCTCTTGGCCACCTCGTCCGAGTCCATGGTGCGCTCGGCCTGCTCAATCAGGCTGAGGACGTCACCCATGCCCAAGATGCGGTCCGCCATGCGATCGGGATGGAAGAGATCGAAGTCGCCGAGCCGCTCACCGGTGCTGGCGAAGGCGATCGGCCGGCCGACCACGCCCTTGACCGAGAGCGCGGCACCGCCGCGGGCGTCGCCGTCGAGCTTGGTGAGGATGACGCCGCTCAACTCGAGGGTGTCGTGGAAGGCCTTGGCGGTCGCCACCGCGTCCTGGCCGATCATGGCGTCGATGACCAGGAAGGTGTAATGGGGCTCGGTCGCGGCAGAGATGGAGCGGATCTGCTCCATCAACTCGGCGTCGATGGTGAGCCGGCCGGCCGTGTCGATGATGCAGATGTCACGGCCCAGGCGGCGTGCCTCCTCGAGGCCGGCACGGGCGCAGGCAACGGGGTCGGTCGGCTCGCTGAAGACGGTGACCCCCGCCTGCTGTCCGAGGACGCGCAGCTGCTCCACGGCGGCTGGTCGCTGGAGGTCGGCGCCGACCAGCAGAGGGTTCCGTCCCTGCTGCTTCCACCACAGCGCGAGCTTGGCCGAGGTCGTCGTCTTGCCCGAGCCCTGCAGACCGGCCATCAGCACGACGGTGGGCGGCCGCGAGGCGTACGTGAGCTTGAGCGTGTCGCCACCCAGGACGCCGACGAGCTCTTCGTGCACCGCCCTGACGACCTGTTGGCCCGGGGTCAGGCTCTTGGACAGCGACTCGGTGCTCACCCGCAGCCGGATGCCGTCGCAGAAGCGGCGAGCGACGGTCAGCTCGACGTCGGCCTCGAGCAGAGCGGTGCGGATCTCACCCAGCGCCTCGTCGAGATCGGCGTCGCTGATACGGCCCTTGGCCCGGAGGCGGGTCGAGATGCGCTCCAGGCGATCGGAGAGGCCGTCGAACATGGGAAGTCAGGTTAGTGGCGCCATCAGCACGAGCCGCGGCGGCGCGACCGCCACGACTAGCACGTGGATCCGGACGCATTTCCACCGTCCTGCCACGGCGCGGCCGCGGCCAACGGCTACCGTCGCGCCCCGTGCCAGTCCATCGCTTCCACCCTCGTGCCGCCGCGCTCGTGATCGGCGCGACCGCGGCACTCGGCCTGGCCGCGTGCAGCTCCACCCCGTCGAGCCCGTCGAGCTCGAACACGTCGACCACCTCGAACTCCTCGAATTCGGACACGGTCGGACCCACCTCCACCACCGCCAACGGCGCTGGTGCCGCGGCCGCCGCCCTCATCCCGCCCGCCGACCGCTCACCGGCCGGCACTGCGGGCACGGCGCCGACCGTCACGGTCCCGTCGGGCGCGCCACCGACCAAGTTGGAGAGTGCAGACCTCATCGCCGGCACCGGCGCGACGGCGGCCGCCGGGCAGTCCGTGACCGTCCAGTACGTGCTCGCGACCTATTCGAGCGGCAAGGTGATCCAGTCGTCGTGGACGAACCAGCCCTTCACGTTCACGCTCGGCGCGGGACAGGTGATCCCCGGTTGGGACAAGGGCGTCGTCGGCATGAAGGTCGGCGGGCGGCGTGAGCTGATCATCCCGCCGAGCCTCGGCTACGGCCCGCAGTCGCCCGGCCCCGGCATCGCGGCGAATGACACCCTGGTCTTCGTGATCGACCTGCGACAGGTCGCCTGAGCGGCCGGATCCCGCGTGGAAGTCGCCGCCCACATCGACGCGCTCCGGGCCCAGGGCGAGCTGATGGCGGCGGCCGTCGACGCCGGCGAGCCGGGCGCACCGGTTCCCACGTGCCCGGAGTGGGCGGTACGGGACCTCGTGCGCCACATGGGTGGCGTGCACCGCTGGGCCACCGGCTACGTCGCCGGCGCGCGCACCGAGATGGGCGGTGCCGGTTTGGACGAGATCGTGGGCGCAGGGCCCGACGACACAGAGCTCGCGGTCTGGCTGCGCCAGGGGTGCGCCGCGCTGACCGCCGCACTGACCGCAGCGCCATCCGACCTGGAGTGCTGGACCTTCCTGCCCGCACCCTCCCCGCTCGCCATGTGGGCCCGGCGGCAGGCCCACGAGACGGCCATCCACCGGGTCGACGCGGAACTGGCCGGAGCCCTCGCGGTCACACCGTTCGCGCCGCCCTTCGCCGCCGACGGCGTCGACGAGCTTCTCACCTGCTTCGTGCCCCGTCGCTCCGGCACGTTGCGGGCCGAGGTGCCGAGCGAGCTGGCCGTGCGCTGTCGCGAACGCGGAGGCCGCCTGGACGCTGCACCTCGACGGCGACGGCGTGACGACCACGGCGGGAGTGGGCAACGATGATGCCGCGTGCACGGTGACGGGCGCGGCGGGCGACCTGTACCTTGCACTGTGGAACCGCGCCGGTCCGGACGGGCTGGAGATCGAGGGCGACGCGTCGGTCCTGGGCCTCTTCCTGGACCGCGTCAACGTGCGCTGGAGCTGATCAGGGCTGATCGTCGGGGCGCCGGCGCCCGAACAGCCAATAGGCCACCGAGCCGGTCGTGTTCATCGTCACCCACAGGCGCCACAGCCGCTTGGGGCCGCGCACGGCGGCGGGGGGCCGGCGCCGGAGGTCGCGTAGCGTCAGCGTGCCGACGACGAGGTGGACGACCAGCGCGACCGCCAGGATCTTCTTCTGCCGATCCGTCAGGCTGCCGAGGCGGCCCCTCACTGCCGCGTCCGGGCTCGCCGCGTCCGTGCCGGTGCCCGCCTCCTCGCCCGCGCTGGTGTCGTCGCTCCCGTTCGAGGCCGATGTCGAGCTCATGGGTGCGTCCCTCCGATTCTCCGGCCGGACTGCCCGGACCAGGTGCACGTTAGCGAGGCCCAGCGGCCCTGCGACCGGGGCTTCCCGCTCCGCGCGCTCGGGCGAAGCTCAGTCCAGTCCGAGCAGGGCGTCGACGAACTCGTCGGGGTCGAAGTCGACCAGGTCGTCGGGCCCCTCGCCGAGGCCGACCAGCTTCACCGGCACGAAGAGGTCGCGCTCGACGGCGATGACGATGCCGCCCTTGGCCGTGCCGTCGAGCTTTGTGAGCACGATCCCGGTCACGTCCACCGCGTCGGCGAACTGCCGCGCCTGGGCCAGCCCGTTCTGGCCGGTCGTGGCATCGAGGACGAGGAGCACCTCGGTCACGTTGCCCGGGTCGCGGTCGGCCACCCGGCGGATCTTCTTGAGCTCCTCGACGAGGTTCACCTTGGTGTGCAGGCGCCCCGCCGTGTCGGCCAGCACCAGGTCGTTGCCCCGCGCCGCCGCGCGCTGGACGGCGTCGAAGACGATCGCACTCGGGTCGGCACCCTCTGCGCCGCGGACGATGTCGGTGCCACTGCGTTCGGCCCACAGGGCGAGTTGGTCCGCCGCCGCGGCCCGGAACGTGTCGCCCGCGGCCAACAGCACCGAGCGGCCGTCGGCGGTCTGGCGCCGGGCCAGCTTGCCGATCGTGGTGGTCTTGCCGACGCCGTTCACCCCGACGAAGAGCCAGACGTCTGGCTCGCCCTGCCTGCCGTCGAGGCGCAAGGCGCGCGAGCCGACGTGTCCGAGGAGCTCGCGGATGGACGTGCCGAGGGCCTCGAGCAGGTCGGTCCCACCGCCGATCTCCTTGGCGTCCACCTTGGCCCGCAAGTCGTCGAGGAGGGCGTTCGTGGTGGCGACGCCGACGTCGGCCCGGATGAGGGCCTCTTCGAGCGACTCCCAGGTGGCCGCATCGATGCGGCCCGACCGCAGGGCGGAGACCGCTCCGCTGAAGAGCCCGCGCACGCTGCCGAGGCGGCTGCGGTAGGTGGGCGCCGCCGGCGGGGCCTCGGGTACGGGCGGCGGGGCCCCGGGTGGCGCCCGCTCCGGCTCGGCCTCCACCACCGTCGAGGGCGCAGACCGCGGGGCCGGCGTGGGCTTCGGGGGCGACGGCGGCGCCGGCAGCGTTGTGGTTCCGGTGGCACCGCGTCCCCGCCGCCGCGTCCGGGTCGCAGCGATCGTCCCGGCGGCCACGGCCAGGACCGCCACCACCACGACGATGATGACGATCGTACCGATCATGCGGTCGGTGCCCCGCCGATCTCGTCGTCCTGCGCCGCCGCTGCCGCGGCCGCGGCCTCGGCTGCGGCGACCGCCGCCGCCTCCTCCGCGTAGGTCGCCTCGCCGCCCTCGTCGCCGTACTCCTCGTCGACCTCACGAACGCGCCGACGGGTGCGGGTGACGGCGGCCGCCCCCGCCACGATGCACAGCACGGCCACTCCGATGAAGACGAACGCGAGAGTTCCCGTCACGCCGGCTCCTTCTCTTTCTCCACCTTCTGGCTCACCACCTGTGACGAGCCGCCCGGCGCCATCGTCACGCCGTAGAGCGCGTCGCCGGTCTCCATGGTCCGCTTCTGGTGGCTCACGATGAGCAGCTGCGCCTCGTCGCGGAACTCCCGGACGAGGGCCAGGAAGCGGCTGAGGTTCACGTCGTCGAGCGCGGCCTCGACCTCGTCCATCATGTAGAACGGCGACGGTCGGCTGCGGAACACCGCGAAGAGAAAGGCCAGCGCGGCCATCGAACGCTCGCCGCCGGAGAGCAGCGAGACCCGACGGACGTTGCGGCCGGCCGGGCGCACCTCTATCTCGACGCCGGTGTTGAGGAGGTCGTCCGGCTCCAGCAACACGAGTCGGCCGGTGCCGCCCGGAAAGAGCATCGCGATGAGCGCGGAGAAGTGCTCGTTGACGTCGGCCGCCGCCGCGGCGAAGGACGTCATGATCTCGTGGTCGAGTGTGCGCACGACTTCGTGGAGCTCGCGGCGCGCGCCGCGCACGTCGTCGACCTGTGCCTCGAGCTCCTTGTGACGCTCCTCGAGGACCGAGAGCTCCTCGAGCGCGAGCGGGTTCACCGGGCCGAGCGCCACGAGCTTGCGCTCGAGTTCCTCGGCGTGCTGGCCCAGCGTGGTGGCCTCGGGCGCCTCTGGCTCGGGCAGGCCGGCCAGTTCGTCTGGCCTCGCACCGAGGTCGCGCGCGATGTGCTCGTGCAGGGCCTCGGTGCGCAGGTCGACCTCGTTGGCCTCGAGGTCGAGCGCCCGCGTGCGGTTGCGCACCGCGTCGAGGCGCTGCTCGGTCGTTTGTCGGTCCTGGCGGAGCTGTTCGAGGCGCTCCCCGCCGGCCCGCACCGCATCGACCTGGTCCTGATAGTCGTGGCGCAACGAGGCGAAGACGCCGTCGAGCCGCTCGTGCTCCCGGGCGACAAGCACGTCGAGCCGGGCCAGCGCGGTCCCCTCGGACTCGAGACGGCGCCGGCGGGTGGCCGCCGTCGCCCGCTCCTCGGCGTGCCCCTGCAGGCGCCGCTCCACTTCGGCCTGGCGCTCGGCCAGGACGCGGCGCCGCTCGGCGATACCGGCGACGCGCACCTCCAACTCCTGCCGTCGTCCCGCCACCTCCGTTCGGCGCTCCGCGAGCGCCCGCCACGCCTCGAGCGCATCTTGGAGCTCGGGCACCGAGCCTGCGAGCTGGGCCTGCTCGGCCGTGACGTCGGCCAGCCGCTGGTGCGCCGCGGCCACCGCGGCGCGCGCGTCGTCGAGCTCGCCGGCCAGGCGGTGCTGCTCCTCGGCGGCCCGCTGGCGGTCGAGACGACCGGCCTCGCAGGCCGACGCGTGGCGGTCGGCCGCGCGTTCGGCCGCGGCGCGGGCGTCGCGGGCCCGGGCCAGCGCGATGCGCGCCTCGGTGAGGTGCGCCCGCGCTAGTTCAGCGGCGGCCGCGGCCTCCCCCGCCCGCCGCTGAGCCTCCTCGACTGCGGCCGCCGTCACCACGCCGGTGCCCGAGCGCACGCGCCAGCCCGTGGCGGCGAAGCGGTCGCCCTCGGGCGTAACGACGACGAGGTCGTCGCGGGCGAGCGAGAGGTCGATGGCCTCCTCCCAGCCGTCGACGCGCACCGCCCGGCCGACGAGCGAGTCGAGGACCGACTCGGCGACCGCGCCCCCGTGTCGGGCCCGGACGTGGCCCCGAACCGGCTCTGCACTGCTGCCCGGCGGCAGCGCCCCGCCGCCCGAAGCGGCGGCAGCGGCCGAGGCCGAGCCGGGTTGTCGCGGCGCCAGCACCGCCCCGGTGACGCCCCGTTCGCGCAGGGTGGTCAGCGCGGCCTGTGCCGAGCGCCGCCCGTCGACGACGACGGCGGCGACGCCCGCCCCCGCGGCGGCCTCGAAGGCGGCGTCCCAACCCTCGTCGATCTCGACGAGGTCGACGAGCGAGCCCACCACCCCGTCGACCTCCCGCAGCAGCTCGCGCCCGCCCGCGCCCTGCAGGTCCGACAGGGCGCGCGCCAAGGCCTCGGCCCGGGCGGCCGTCCGGTGACGCGCCTGCTCGGCCTCGTCCGCCGCCACCTGGGCCTCCTCGGCGCTGTGGGCGACCGCCTCGAGCTCGGCGCTGCGCGCCGCGAGCTCGGCCTCCAGCCCCGCGGTGGCCTGGTCGGTCTCGACCGCCGCCTGCGCCAACAGGTCGGCGCGCACCGCGGCGCCCGCAACACGCTGTTCGAGCGAGCCCACCCGGGACGCGAGCGCATCGAGGTCCTGCTGCTCGCGCGCGGCGGAGCGGGTCATCAGCTCGGTACGTGCGCGCACCCGGGCCAGCGCCTGGTCGGGCTCGTCGTCGCCCAGGACCGCCGACCACCGCTCCCGCAGCGCCGCCACCTCCCGGTCGAGCGCCTCGAGCGCCGCCGTCAGGTCGGTGCGCTCCGGCGCGAAGCCGGCTGCCTCCTCGGCCTCGGCGACGGCCAGCTCGCTGATCAGCCGCGCCGCCTCGGTCTCGAGGGTCGAGACCACGTCGACGTCGGCGTTGGCGTCGAGCGCGGCCGCCACGGCCCGGCCGCGTTCGCGCAGCACGCCCGAGAGGCCCCGGGCCCGCTCCACCAGGCCCTGCACCCGGCCCAGGGCATTCGCCAGGTCCTCCTCGCGGCGCGACGAGAGCTCGGCGGTCGTCGACGTCGCCTCGGCGTCGAGCTGCTCGAGCGCCTGGTGGAGCTCGCGCTCCTCGTCCCGGCACACGGTCAGGTTCTGCGCCGCGGTCCGCCGGCGCGCCGTGAGATCGGCCAGTTCGGTACCGGCCAGGTAGCGGCGCACCGCCAGCAGTTCGGTGGCCACCGTGTCGTGCGACCGGGCGGCGGCGGCCTGGCGCTCGAGGGGGCGGATCTGGCGGCGCACCTCGCGCACCAGATCGCCCAGGCGCTCGAGGTTCTCGGCCGTGGCGCCCAGGCGGCGCTCGGCCCGCTCGCGCCGCCGCCGGTGCTTCAAGACGCCGGCCGCCTCCTCGATGATCGCCCGACGGTCCTCGGGGCGGGCGTTGAGCACGGTGTCGAGCTGGCCCTGGCCGATGATCATGTGCTGCTGGCGGCCCACGCCCGAGTCGCTGAGCAGCTCGGTGATGTCGAGGAGCCGGCAGGGCGCCCCGTTGATCGCGTACTCGCTGTCGCCCGATCGGAACAGCGTCCGGGTGATGGTGACCTCGGAGAGGTCGATCGGCAGCTTGCCCGACGAGTTGTCGATGGTCAGTGACACCTCGGCGCGCCCGAGCTGGGGCCGCGACGAGGTCCCGGCGAAGATGACGTCCTCCATCTTCGCTGAGCGCAGCGAGCGCGGCCCCTGCGCGCCGAGGACCCAGGTCACGGCGTCGACCACATTGGACTTGCCGCTGCCGTTGGGCCCGACGACGACCGTGATCCCCGGCTCGAACTCCAACACGGTCGGGTCCGCGAAGGACTTGAAGCCCTTCATGGAGAGCGACTTCAGGAACATCGGGGCGACCCTATCGGGTGCCTAGGCGTCGGTGGGGACTCTCGGCGGTGGGGAAAACGTTCAGACCTGGCAGTGCTCGCAGAGGTACGTCGAGCGCCCTCCGGACTTCACCCGGACGATCAGGTTGCGGCAGCGCCGACAGGCCTGGCCTTCGCGGTCGTACACCTGGTGCGAGCCCTGGAAGTTGCCGATCTCGCCGAAGAGGTCGCGGTACTGCTCGTCGGCCAACGAGGAACCCCGGTGCTTGATCGCATCAGCCAGCGTCTCGACGATGGCCCGGTACAGACGCCGCACCTCGGTGGCCGTCAAGGAGTCGGCGGCACGGTCGTAGCGCAGCCCGGCCTGGTAGAGCATCTCGTCGGAGTACAGGTTGCCGATGCCCGCCGCGAAGCTCTGGTCCATCAGCAGGGCCTTGATCCCGCCGTGGTGCTGGTGCAGTAGGGCGCCGAAGCGGTCCCAGCTCATGAGGTCTTCGATCGGGTCGAACCCGAGGTGGGCCAGCTCGGGGATCGCCTTGCGGATCGCCGTGCCGTCCCCGCCCGCCGTCCCCGACACGGGGCTGAGCGGGGTGCCGTCGGCCTTGAGCGGCGGCGTGGAGACGAAGAGCTCGCCGAAGGTGCGCGGGTCGACGTAGCGCAGCTCGCCGCCCTGCGTGAAGGTGATGACGACGTGGGTGTGCTTGGGCTTGGGGTCCTTGGGCGACTTCACCCGGAGCAGCTGGCCGCTCATGCCGAGATGGACCACCAGCGTGTCCCCGCTGTCGAGCGTGAGCAGCAGGTACTTGCCCAGGCGCCCGACGTTCTTGATGGTGTGGCCCTCGAGCAGGGCGCGGAAGTGCTTGGCCGAGGGGTGCCGGCGCACGGAGCGCCCGTTGGCCACCGACACGGCCTTGATCTTCCGGCCGACCACCTCGCGCGCCAGGTCCTGGCGCAGGGTCTCGACCTCGGGTAATTCAGGCACCGGTCAGCTCCTCCCAGGCCGCCCGGGCGGCCTCCTGCTCGGCGTCCTTCTTGGAGCGCCCTTCGCCGGTCCCCCAGCACGTCCCGCCCAGATACACCTCGGCCACGTAGGCCCGGTCGTGATCGGGCCCCGACCCCACGACGACATAGCGCGGCGTCCCCTCACCGTCGCGCACCGCCTTCTCCTGCAGCCGGCTCTTGTGGTCGAAATCGTCCGGCTCCTCGCCGGCCCGCTCGATGGCGCCACCCAGCTCGCGCAGCACCAGCCGCTGGGCCGCGTCCCAGCCGGCATCGAGGTAGACGGCCCCGAGAACGGCCTCGAAGGCGTCGGCCAGGATCGAGGCCTTGGTGCGGCCGCCTGACCCTTCTTCGCCACGCCCGAGGAGGAGGACCTCACCCACCCCGAGCCCGGCCGCCACCTGCGCCAGCACGCGGGCGTTGACGACGGCCGAGCGGACCTTGGCGAGCTTCCCTTCGGGGAACTCGGGGTAGCGCGCGTACGTGAAGCCGGCCACGACGAGGCCGAGCACGGCGTCCCCGAGGAACTCCAGCCGCTCGTTCGAGGGCGCGCCGCCCTCCTGCTCGCCGCACCAGCTGCGGTGCGCCAGGGCGTGCTGCAGGAGGCCCAGGTCGCCGAAGGTATGGCCAAGTCGCTCGGCCAGCCTGGCCGCCCCCTCAGCTCCCGCCTCAACCCCCCTCGAGCTTGGCGTAGACGTAGTCAACAGCGTCCCGGACCGTGCGCAGGTCCTCGAGGTCCTCGTCGTCGATGCGGAAACCGACGGTGCGCTCCCCCAGCTCCTCTTCCAGGGCTTCCACCAGCTCGATCAGGGCCAGGGAGTCGGCGTCGAGGTCCTCGACGAAGGAGGCGCCCTCGGTGATCGACGACGGGTCCGTCTCCAAGATGTCGGCCAGCTGGTCCCTGATCAGCTCGAACACCCCTTTGCGGTCGAGGGGGCCCTGATTGGTGTGGGTTTCCGCTGGCACGGCACCAGTGTAGGCGTCCGACGCCAACAAGCGCCCGTTTATGCCGTTTGAACTGGTCTTTTACGCTGGATCGGCGGAACGCACCGCAGCCGCCACGTGGTCGACCAGGCCCCTGGTGGCGCATTCGTGCGCCACCAGCACCGCGTTCATCATGGCCGTTGCATTGGAGGACCCGTGGCTGATGACGCAGACGCCGTCGGTCCCCAGCAACATCGCCCCACCGGTGTTCTCCGGCTCGAACTGCGCGGCCAGCGGGAGCAGGTGCGGGAGCAGGACGTGGGCCGCCTCGCGGGTGGCGTCGTCGGTTGCGAAGACGCCCAGCATGGTGTCGAAGAGGAAGCGCAGGGAGCCCTCCAGGGCCTTGAGCGTCACATTGCCCGTGAACCCGTCGGTCACGATCACGTCGGCCGGCGAGGGCAGCAGGTCCCGTCCCTCGAGGTTCCCGACGAACTCGAAGCCACCCGTGCTCCCGCCCCCTCCGGCGGCCTCGGCCAGCAGCCCGTGTGTCTCCTTGACCAACGGCGTGCCCTTCGTGGGCTCCTCGCCGATCGACAGGAGCCCCACCGACGGGGACGCCGTGCCGAAGCGGGCGGACACGTAGGCGGCGCCCATCTGGGCGAACTGCAGGAGCATGGCCGGCGTGCACTCGGCGTTCGCGCCGGCGTCGACCAGCACGGCGGGCGTGCGGCCCAGACGGGGCAGCGGCGTCGCGATGCACGGTCGCACCACGCCGGGGAGGCGGCCCATGCGCAGCAGCGCGGCGGCCATCGTCGCCCCCGTGTTGCCGGCCGAGACCATGGCCGAGGCCTTGCCGTCGCGCACGAGCTCGGCCGCGCGCACGAGCGAAGAGTCCTTCTTGCGGCGCACCCCGCCGGCTGGGTCCTCGTCCATGGCGATCACCTCGCGACAGGCCACCAGCTCCAGGCCCTGGGTGTCGCCCACCTGGTCGGGCGGTCCCACCAGCACGATGCCCACGCCGTGCTGTTGGGCGGCTCGGCGGGCGCCCTCGACGATCTCGCCGGGGGCCTTGTCGCCACCCATGGCATCGACGGCGACGGGGAGGCTGGCCAGCGTCTCGGGTGAGGGACGCTCGCCCCGTCGGGTCAAGTCAGTCGACCTCGACCGCTTGGCGTCCCTTGTACCAGCCGCAGCTGGGGCAGACGACGTGCGGCGTCTTGGAGGCCTGGCAGTGCGGGCACACACTGCGTGCCGGCCGGTCGAGGCGCCACGCCGCCGCCTGGTGGCTGCGGCCCTTGGCCTTGGACTTCTTCTTCTTCGGGACAGCCATGGACGGTCTCCAACGATCGGTCGGGGCGCTCTGGGCGCTCTCGGACGGTACCGGCTCGAAGGGAACCGGTTACCGGAGCACGTCGAGGTTAGCCCACCTGGGATCGCGTGGGGCAACGCAGCCACAGTCGCCCTCGTTGCGGTTCGCGCCGCACTGGGGGCAGAGGCCGGCGCAGTCCTCCCGGCACAGGGGGGCCATCGGCAGCTCGAGCACGATGGCGTCCCGCACCATCGGCCCCAAATCGATGTCGTCGTCGGTGATCGGGTAGATCTCCTCGTCCGACGGGCCCGAGAGCGGCGCCTCGGCGAAGCGTTCGCGCACGTGGATGCGCAGCTCTCCCGTCACCGGCTCGGCGCAGCGCCGGCAGATGCCGGCCCACGGCGCGGTGACGGTCCCGTCGACCTCAATACCGCCCTCGAAGGGCCTCAGCGTCACGTCGACCTCGGCTTCGGCCCCCGCGGGCACGACGCTGCGGCCCGGGTCGATCCCGGCCTCTTGGAGCGGGCCGGCCAGGGCCACCTCGCCCCGGCGCACCACGTGCATCTTCTGCTCGGGGGCGCGGCGCAGCTTCGCCGCGTGGACGACGAAGGGGTCGGCGCCCACTACGACTGGTCCTGGTCGAAGAAGCCGTCCTCCTCCGTCCCGGTTCCCTCGTCGTCCGCCGCGACCCCCACCGGCGGGGGGACGGCCAGCTTGGCCCGTCCCGCCTGCACCGTCCGGGTGAGACGGTCCAGCACGATCTCCATGCCGGCGAGCTTGGCGTCGACGAAGTCCTCGGCCTGGTGGCGCAGCGCGCGCGGCCTCCTCGTTGGCGTCGTCGAGGATGCGCTGGGCCACCGAGTTGGCCTGGCGCACGATCTCGGTCCGCTGCACCATGTGCTCCGCCTGGGCGCGGACCTCGTCCATCAGGGCCTCGGCCTCGCGGGTCCGCTCCGCCATGAACTCCTCGCGCTCGCGCAGCAGCCAGCGCGCCTGGCGCAGCTCGTCGGGAAGGGATTGGAGCGCGGCCTGCAAGAGGGAGGTGACCTCTTCGCGCGAGACCATCACCGACGAGGACAAAGGCATCGACTTCGCGGACGCCGTCAGGTCGAGCAATTGACGGAGGATGGACTCGATCCCGACCTCCTCGACCGGCTGCTCCTCGTCGACGTCCAGGAACTGGTCGCTCACCCGTCCGCGTCTCCCAGCTTGTGCTGCGCTTCGTACTTGGCCTCTAGGTGCTTGGCCACCACCGCGGGCACGAAGGCGGAGACGTCGCCGCCGAAACGCGCCACCTCGCGGACCAACTTGGAGGCGATGAACGAGTACTCCGGGCTGGTCGGGATGAAGATCGTCTCGACGCCCGAGAGGTGGTTGTTCATCTGGGCCATCTGCATCTCGGCCTCGAAGTCCGACACGGCGCGCAGGCCCCGCACGATCGCCGAGGCGCCGACGTCGCGCGCGACGTTGACAAGCAGTGTCGAGACCGAGACGATCCGCACCGACGGCAGGTGCGCCACCACCTCTTCCAGCATCTCCTGGCGCTCCTCGAGGTCGAAGAGGGCCGCGCTCTTCTGGGGGTTGCGCAACGCCGCCACCACCACCTCGTCGAAGAGGCGGCTGGCGCGCTCGACGATCTCGAGGTGCCCGTTGTGGAACGGGTCGAAGGAGCCCGGGAACAGGCCGACCTTCACGAACCCGTCCCGTTGCGATGTGCCACGGTGACGAGCGTACCGCCGTACCGGCGCTCTCTCGTGACCACCCAGCCCTCGGGGACCACGATCGGTGCGCCCGACTCCATCACGACGACCTCGGCCGGCAGGGGCTCGAGCAGGGCCGGCCAGTCCGAGAAGTCGTAGGGGGGGTCGCAGAGCGCGAGGTCGAACGCCCGGGTCGTCCCGGACAGGAGCCAACCGGGCAGCGACGCCCGCACGAGCGTCACGGGCTCGTCCCCCAGCCCCACTGCGTCGAGGTTCGTCCTCACGGCTTCGAGCGCATCGGGGCTCAGGTCCACGAAGGTGGCCGAGGCCGCCCCGCGGGAGAGCGCCTCGACCCCGAGCGCGCCGCTGCCGCAGAACAGGTCGAGCACGTCGAGGCCCTCGACGCCTCCACCGGAGCCCAAGATGTCGAAGATGGACTCGCGCACCCGGTCCGAAGTCGGCCGCACCGAGGTCGGGAGCTTGGCGGCGAGCCGGCGCCCGCGGCTCCGGCCTCCGATGACGCGCATCGGGACCACCATACGGCGCATCCACCCGATGTCTCCCAGGGGGCACAGACGGTCGTCAGCGGGCGAACGTCGTCAACTCTTGAAGAGGTACTCCCCCTCGTCCTCGCTCAACAAGAGGAGTGCCTCGTCGGCCAGCCCGGGGTGCGCCTGGAGCTGCGGGTCGGCTCCCACGACGGCCTCGGCCACCCGGCGCGCCTCTTCCAAGAGCACGAGGTCGCCCGGGTCGGTGAGGGTCGCCAGCCGCAAGTCGCTCTGGCCCTTCTGGCGGGCGCCGAGCAGCGTGCCCTCGCCCCGGACGCGCAGGTCCGCCTCGGCCAGGGCGAAGCCGTCCGTCGTGCCCGCCACGGCGGTCAGCCGCTCGTTGCCCTCCTCGCCGCCGAGCAGGTAGCACCAGCTGGCCGCCTGGCCCCGCCCGACCCGGCCCCGCAGCTGGTGCAGCTGGGCGATCCCGAAGCGGTCGGCGCTCTCGATGACCATGACTGTCGCCTCGGGCACGTCCACGCCGACCTCGATCACGGTCGTGGCCACCAGCACCTGCAGGTCGCCGGCCCGGAAGCGGTCCATGACCTCCTCGCGGGCCGCGGGCGCCATCTGCCCGTGCATCAGCCCGACCTTCAGACCGGCCAGCTCGCCCGCCGACAACCGCTCGAACTCCTCGGTGGCCGACTTCGCCTCGACCCGCAGGGACTCCCCGACCAGCGGGCAGACGACGAAGGCGCGGTGACCCGCCGCCGCTTCCGAGCGCACCCGGTCCCAGGCGCTGGCCTCGCCGGCGTGGTCCTCCCCCGGCAGCCATTCGGTCGTCACGGGGGTCCGACCGGGCGGCAGCTCGTCGAGCGTCGTCAGGTCGAGGTCGCCGAAGATCACCATGGCGGCCGTGCGCGGGATCGGCGTGGCCGTCATCACGAGCAGGTCGGGGTCGCCGTCCGCCCCCTTGGACCGCAGCGTCGCCCGCTGCTCGACCCCGAAGCGGTGCTGCTCGTCGATCACCACACACCCGAGCGAACCGAACGCGACCTCCTCGGTCAACAGCGCGTGGGTCCCCACGGCGATGCCTACGTCGCCCGACGCCAGCCCGTCGAGCACCGCCGCACGCGCCTTCCCCTTCACCCTGCTCGTCAGCAACTCGACGCGCACCTCCCCGCCGCCCATGCCGCCGGGACCTTCCAGATCGCCGAGCAGCGCGCGCACCGCCGAGAAGTGCTGCTCGGCCAGCACCTCGGTCGGCACCATGAGCGCGCCCTGGTGCCCGCTCTGCACCGCAGCCAACAACGCGGCCAGAGCGACGACGGTCTTGCCGGAGCCGACGTCGCCCTGGAGCAGCCGGTGCATCGGGAACGGCCCGGCCATGTCGGCCACGATCACCGCCAGGGCTCGGCGCTGTGCCTTCGTGAGCTCGTAGGGCAGCCGGGCCAAGAAGCGCGCCACGAGGGTATCCGCGACCGAGCCTGTGACCTCCCGGGGCGACACGTCGTGGTGCAGCGCGCGGGCGTTCACCTCGAAGGCGCGCCGCCGCAGGACGAGCGCCAGCTGCAGCCGGAAGAGCTCGTCGAAGACCAGCCGCCGCCGGGCCGGGCCCACCACGTCGAGTGACTCCGGGACGTGAATGGCGCGGAACGCGTCGGTCCGGTCCCACAATGCGAGCGACGTCCGCCACTCGTGCGGCAACGGGTCGGCGAATTCGCCCGCACGCGCGAGCGCCTCCTCCACGAACTCCCCGATTTCCCACGACGTCAGCCCGGCCTTGGCCGAGGCGGGGTACACGGGCAGGATCCGCAGCGTGCGCCGGCCCGGGGTGACCCCCGCCACGACGTCGACCACCGGATTGACCATCTGGCGCGCGCCCCGGTACTCCCCGACCTTCCCGAAGAAGATCGCCTCGGTGCCCGCCTCGAGCTGCTTGGCCCGCCAGGGCTGGTTGAAGAACACGACGGCCAGACGGCCGGTGTCGTCGCTGACCGTCAGCTCGACCACCGCGCGCCCGTTCCGGGCGCGTCGCGACCGCGCCGAGTGCACCGACGCCAGCACGGCCGCCTCGTCGCCCACCTCCAACCCGGAGACATCGGCCTGGCGGGTGCGGTCGATGTAGCGCCGGGGGTACGTCGTCACCAGGTCGAGGACCGACTCGACGCCGAACTCGGCCAGGCGGGCCGCCTTGCGCTCCGACACCGACTCGAGCACCGACACCGGCCGGGCGCTCAGGTCGCCGAGGGTGCGGCCGCTACTCAATCCCCAACAGGTACGGGTAGAGGGGTTGGCCGCCCTGGTGCACCTCGAGGACGACGTCGGGAAACTCCTCGGAGAGCCACTCCTCAATCCGCCGCGTGTCCGCGACCCGGGCCCCCTCGCCCTCGATGAGCGTCACGAGCTCGTGCGACTCGTCCAGCAGCCGGCTGAGGAGGAGTCGGGTGCACACGACCGGATTGTCCGCGATCGCCACCACGCCGTCGCGCGAGATCCCGATGTAGTCGCCTTCGTGCACCTCGCCGGCGTCCGTCACCGTGTCGCGCACGGCGCGCGTGACCTCGGCCGGGACGACGCGGGCCGCCGACTCGGTCATGGAGGCGACGTTGGCGTCGACCGCCGCCGCCGGGTCGTACGCCAGCAGGGCGGCGAACCCCTCGACGATCGATCCCGTCGCCACGACACGCACCTGCTTGCCGCTCAGCGAGTCGACCTGCTCGGCCACCGGACGGATGTTCTTGTTGTTGGGCAGTATCACGACCTCGTCGGAGGGGACCGCCTCGACGGCCTTGACCAGATCGGCGGTCGCCGGGTTCATCGTCTGCCCGCCGACGACGAGGTGGTGCACCCCGAGGGACCGGAAGATCCGACCGATCCCGTCGCCCGAGACCACCGCCACGACGCTCGTCGTGGGCGGCGGGCCCGTCCCCTCGCTGCTCGGCCCCGCGCCGGGGGCGCCCACGCTCTCGCGTACCCAGCGCTCCTCTTCGACCTGCTCGTCGAGGTCGGTGACCCGGATCCGCTGCGGCCGCCCGGCGTCCACGCCGGCCTCGATCGCCGCACCGATGTCGTTCGTGTGGATGTGGCAGTTCCACAGGCCGTCCCCGCCGACCACCACGATGGAGTCGCCGACACCCGCCCACACCTCCTTGAAGGCCTCAATGGAGTCGTCGGGAGCGGCCAGCAGGTACATCACCTCGTAGCGCAGGTCGCCGACATGCGCGCCGCTGACGAGCCCGCCTTCGGCCGCGGCGGCGGCCCAGCCACCGTTGAGCGCCGAAAGGTCCGGCGCCGCGACGCCGGAGGGCGGGGGCAGCGGGCGCCCGTCGAGGACGTGGAGGAACGCATCGAGGAGCAGGAGGAACCCGGCACCACCGGCGTCCACGACGCCGGCCCGGGCGAGCACGGGCAGCATCTCGGGCGTCCGGGCCAGCGCGTCGGCCGCCTCGCTGCGGGCGCTCTCCACGACGCCCACCAGTCCGGACCCGTTCGCCGCCCCCTCCGCCGCCGCCGTGGCCACCGTCAGGATCGTCCCTTCGACCGGGCGCACCACCGCCCGGCGGGCAAGCGCGGAGGCGTGGGCGATCGACTCGACCAGCAGGTCGGGCCCCACGCCCGCCTCCCCAAACGCCCCCATGCGCTCGCTCATGCCCCGCAGCAGCTGGGACAAGATGACACCCGAGTTCCCTCGGGCCCCCATGAGGGACCCGTGCCCGATGGCCTTGCAGACCCCGGCCAGGCCGGCGCCGGCCACGACGCCATCGAGCTCGCGGACCACGGCCTCCAGGGTCAGGGCCATGTTCGTACCGGTGTCGCCGTCGGGTACGGGGTAGACGTTCAGGCGGTTGATGTCGCTCTGGTGCAACCGGAGGGCGTCGCGGTAGCTCCCCATCACGGCGCGCAGGTCGTCGGCGCCCAGGGTCGCCGGGGAGGTCATGGCAGGGGATGCTAACCTTTGGGCCGTTCGTGAAGGCCTGCGTGGTAGGACGACCGCGGCCTCCCCTCAGGAAGGTTCACCCATGGCAGCAGTGTGCGAGATCTGCGGAAAGAAGCCCTCGTTCGGCATGAACGTGAGCCACTCGCACCGGCGCACCAAGCGGCGCTGGGACCCCAACGTGCAGCGGGTGCGCGCCGTGGTGGACGGTGCACCGAAGCGGATCCACGTGTGCACCTCGTGCATCCGCGCCGGCAAGATCACCAAGCGGCCGCGCCGGTCGTACGAGCCGACCGCCGGCTGACCCTCGAGGCGCCCGAGCGGTCGTGACCTAGCCCTCGGTCGAGCCCCCGGTCGACTCGCCGGCCTGGCCATCCGGGGGCTGATCCTGCAGAGCCAATTCCTTCCAGGCGCCGCGAGTCCAGATGCGCCGAGCCGTCCAGGTCTGGCCGTCCCAGTAGCTCTGCTCGCCCTTGCCGAGGGCGCCGCTGCGATACCAGCCCGCCGCCGCCGCTCCGGGCTGCGCGGGCGGGGCGGCCGACGGGCCCGAGAGGGCGGGCGGAACGGGTCCGGCCGTCGCGGTCCCTCCCGGTGCGGGTCGCGCCGTCTGTGGCGGGGCCGCGAACGCGGGCGCAGGCAGTGGCGCAGCAAAGGCCGTCTGGGCGCCGGGGCCGGCGGGCCTCGGCGGCGCGAAGGTCATGCCGCCCGCCGGGGGGCGGCGGGAGCGAGCCTCCCGCATCACCGGCCACTCCGAGAAGGCGAACACCAGGAACATGACGAAATTGGCGAGCCCCACCAAGAGGTCGATCGTGCCGAGGAAGCCGAAATCGTTCGTCAACGTGGTCACGCCGGACGTACCGAAAGGCTGGTGCAACGAGTCGTGGAGCAGCACGGCAAACGTGACGAAGTACATGACCGGCATGGCCAACGGCAGCAGGATCCACCACGGGGAATAACCCGCCTTCGTGATGATCTGGATGTACGCCACGATGATCACGACGAAGATCGCGAGAGCGATCACCAGCCCCACGTAATTCATCAGTCCGCCCCGCCTATCCGCCCGCTCCGCGCTGAGCATCCGCCATTCCGCCCGGTTCCCGCTGAGCATGATAGTCCGCCACGCGTCTTCGGCTTCCCGCACCGGCGATCAACCCAGCCGGTGCTGCCACCCCAGTCGCTCGAGCCTCCGCCCCCCCAGCAGTCGCACGCCCGGGTCACCGACCAACCAGCCGATTCGCTGCGGTGGGCGCAGGCTCTCGGCCTCGAAGGCCGTGGTCAACGCGTCGACCAGCTCTCGCCCGACCGCCACGACGAGCTCGTAGTCCTCACCGCCCCCGAGGGCCTCGTCCAACGTGGCCTCCGGCGCCACCGGCACCTCGTCGAGCGTGAACCCGACGCCCGACGCGTCGGCCAGCCGGTGCAGGTCGAGCGCCAGGCCGTCGGACACGTCGATCATGGCGTGTGCCCCTGCCCGCCGCGCCGCCTCGCCCTCGCGCAGACGGGCCATCGGCCGGCGGTAGGCGTCCCCCGGGCCGGTACCCGCCCGGAGCTCGCGCAGCCCCGCCGCCGAGGCGCCACACGGACCGGTCACGAGCACGACGTCGCCGGCCAAACCCGCGGACCGCGACACCGCCGCCCCGTCCTCACCGACCGACCCCAGCACGGTGACGGCCACGACCAGCTCGCCCGCCGTCGACACGTCGCCCCCCACCACCGGGCACCGGGTCGCTGCCGACGCCTCGGCCACCCCGGCCATCACCCCGAGGGCGACCTCGCCGTCACCCGAACCACCCGGCACGCACAGGGACACGAGCGCCCCGAGCGGGAAGGCTCCCATCGCCGCCAGGTCGCTCAGGGCGCCCATCAGGGCCTTCCATCCCACGTCAGCGGCGCTCCCCACCGACAGGTCCACGTGGACGCCGTCGACGACGCTGTCGGCCGACACCACGACCGAGCCACCGCCGGGGACGTCCACGATGGCGGCGTCGTCGCGCAATCCCAACGCCCCAATTCCGTTTCCGACCATGGCTCGGATACGCTCTAAGACCTCATCCTCACTGTCAACAGGTGTACTGGGCCGAGGTTTGGGGGATCCCACGGCCCATGCCTAGCATTGGACCCCACCGAAACCGGTCGGACGAAGGAGCTGATCCCCCGAACATGGCGCCTACCAAGAACGCGAGACTTCTGGCCTGGGTCGAGGAGGTGGCCGCGTTGACCACGCCCGACCGCATCGAGTGGTGCGACGGCTCGGCCGACGAGTACGACCGGCTCTGCCAGGAGCTGGTCGACGTCGGCACGTTCACCCGGCTCAGCGACGCCAAGCGTCCCAACAGCTACTGGGCCCACTCGGACCCGGCCGACGTGGCGCGGGTCGAGGACCGCACCTTCATCTGCTCCGAGAAGGAGATCGACGCGGGCCCGACCAACAATTGGTGTGACCCCAAGGAGATGCGCGCCACCCTCGACGGCCTCTTCGCGGGCGCCATGAAGGGCCGCACCATGTACGTCGTCCCCTTCTCCATGGGCCCGCTCGGCTCCGACATCGCCCACATCGGCGTGCAGCTGACCGATTCGGCCTACGTGGCCGTGTCGATGAGGATCATGACCCGCATGGGCACCGGCGCACTCGAGGTGCTGGGCGACGACGGCGAGTTCGTCCCCTGCCTGCACTCGGTGGGCGCGCCGCTCGAGACGGCCCAACAGGACGCCCCCTGGCCGTGCAACGCGGAGAACAAGTACATCGTCCACTTCCCCGAGACGCGTGAGATCGTGTCCTACGGATCGGGCTACGGCGGCAACGCGCTGCTGGGCAAGAAGTGCTTCGCGCTGCGCATCGCCTCGGTCATGGCCCGCGACGACGGATGGCTCGCCGAGCACATGCTGATCCTCAAGCTGACCTCCCCCGAAGGTGAGACCCGTTACATCGCCGGCGCGTTCCCCTCCGCGTGCGGCAAGACGAACCTGGCCATGCTCATCCCCACGATCGAGGGATGGAAGGTCGAGACGGTCGGCGACGACATCTGCTGGATGAAGTTCGGCGCCGACGGCCGCCTCTACGCCATCAACCCGGAGTCCGGGTTCTTCGGGGTCGCCCCCGGCACCAACACCCACACGAACCCCAACGCCATCCTGACCCTCGACGGCAACTGCATCTTCACCAACACCGCGCTGACCGACGACGGGGACATCTGGTGGGAGGGCATGACCGACGAGCCCCCGGACCACTTGACGGACTGGAAGGGCGAGGACTGGACGCCCGCCAAGGGAACCACGGCGGCGCACCCGAACGCCCGCTTCACGGCGCCCGCCGCCCAGGACCCCGCCATCGCGCCCGAGTGGGAGGACCCGAGCGGCGTGCCGATCAGCGCCATCCTCTTCGGCGGCCGGCGCGCCTCGGTGGTGCCGCTGGTGTTCCAGTCCCACGACTGGGACCACGGCGTGTTCCTCGGCTCCATCATGGCGTCGGAGACGACGGCGGCGGCCTCGGGTGCCGTGGGCAACTTGCGCCGCGACCCGTTCGCCATGCTGCCTTTCTGCGGTTACAACATGGCCGACTACTTCGCGCACTGGCTCGACATCGGCGCGGAAGCTCCCGACCGCGACGCCCTGCCCAAGCTCTTCTACGTCAACTGGTTCCGCAAGGACGCCGACGGTTCGTTCCTCTGGCCCGGTTACGGCGAGAACTCGCGGGTGCTCGAGTGGATCTTCAACCGCGTCAACGGCAAGGCCCCGGCGGTCGAGACGCCGATCGGCGCGGTGCCCACCGTCGACGCCATCGACACCGCCGGTCTCGCCGTCTCCCCCGAGCAGATGGAGGAGCTCCTCCGGGTCGACGTAGAGGGCTGGCGCGCGGAGGTACCGCTGATCAGGGAGTACTACGCCAAGTTCGGCGACCGTCTCCCCCCGGCGCTCTCCGACCAGGTCGACCTCCTCGAAAAGCGCCTGGGCTGACCGAGGCTCAGCCGCCCGCCTCCCCCATCTCACCGAGGTTCCGGTAGTCGCGCTGCACGAAGCGCGGCGCCTGGGAGGCGCGTCGGCCCGACACGTACGAGAGCCCGCCGAGCGCGGCCAGCACGGCCATCGTCGCGTCGCCCTGGGGCAACGTGAAGGCGATGATCACCGGAATCAGCGAGCCGACGACCCAGACCAGTTGCTGGCGCATCCCGAAGCGCGCGAAGGCACGCCCCTGCGCGGACAGCGGTATGTAGCGCTGCGTCATGGAGTCGAACGAGGGCTGCGCCACCGCGCCGCATAGGCCGACCATGAACGCGAGCACCACCTGGGCCAGGAGCGTCCCCCAGACGGCACACCCGGCCGCCGTGGCTGCGATGAGCCACAGGGAGCCCAACAACAGCTGCTGCTCGGTCAGGTGCTTGCGGAGCCGTCCCACCAGGACCAGCCCGATGATCGCCCCGATGCCGCTGCTGGCCAGGACGAGGCCGTACCAGTACAAGCCGACGCCCTTCATGCGCCGCAGCCCGAACGCCAGCATGAAGGTCATGAAGCCGGTGAGCCCGCGCACGATGCACATGGCGCTCAGCCCGAGCATCACCTCCGGGTTGGCCATCGGCTGCAGCCGGATCAGGTCCTGCTCCCGTGCGTCCGCCTCCCCCGCCTGGCCGTACTCGCGCACCCGGGTCGCCTCGTCGGTCCACAGGCGGTCGGCCGCGCCGCCCGAGAGAACCGGGAGCCGGGCACCCGCGATCGCCGCCCCGACAAACACGATCGTGGCCAGGACCAGCACGGCCGGGGAGCCGCCCAGCTTGTAGAGGATCACGGCGGGCACCGAGACGACGAAGCCGGCCAGGGTGCCGAGCAGGGTCAGGCGGGCGTTGATGGGCGTGTATCCGGCCTGCTCGCCGTGCTCGTCGGGTGCGGTGAGTGCGGCCATCTCGGGGACCAGGGCGCCTTTGGTCACGAGGTACAGCTTCTGGCACACCAGCACCAGAAAGGCGAGCGGGAACAGCAGGAGGCTGTGGATATGCATGGCCATGAGGGGGCACAGCACGACCTGTCCGATGGCGGAGGACACCACCATGAGCCGTCGGGCACCGCGGCTGCGGTCGATGAGCGGGCCGAGCAGCGGCGACACGATCGCGAAGGGTGCGAGCGTGAAGAGCAGGTAGAGCAGGACCTTGTGGTCCGCGGCATCGGGCGAGATGGAGAAGAAGAGCGAACCCGCCAATGAGATGGTCACCGCGGTGCCGCCCGCGAGCATCGCGCATTGCACCAACGACAGCCGGCCGATCGGATGGGTCTGGTCGAACAGGTCCTTCTGGGCCTGCCGTGCCATGTCCTTGAACTGCTCGATCTTCGGCGACATGGCCATCACGCCAATGTACGGTGTGCCGTGACCGTCCACGCGTACGTCCTGATCCAGACCGACGTCGGCAAGGCGGCCCACGTGGCACAGCAGGTCAAGGCCATCGGCGGCGTCGTGGGGGCCGAGGGTGTGACGGGACCCTACGACGTGATCGCCACCGTGGAGGCACCCACCATGAACGACCTCGGGCGCATGGTCGTACGCGACATCCAACAGATCGACGGCATCACCCGCACCATCACCTGCCCCGTCGTCAAGATCTGATCGCCGGCTGAACCGACGCCGTCGATCTGGGACTGTCGTGGGAACCACCGACAAGACGGGCGCGCTGCTGTCGGGGCGTCATGTCGAACCAGCGGCGACAGCTGCGGCCGAAGGCCGACTGCTCGCTGTAACCGAGCAGCGCGGTGATCTGGGTGAGCGGAAGATCGGGCTGGGACAGGTACCGTTGGGCGAGGTCTCGTCGGGCCTCGTCCTTGATGGCTTCGAACGTCGTCCCTTCTTCTCGCACGCGTCGCTGCAGAGTGCGGGGGTGCATGTAGAGCGCTCTCGCCACTTCGCCACGGCTGCAGGTGCCGGTACCCAACAGGGCCTCAACGGTTTGGCGAACTTGAACCGTCAGGGTCGTTCTTCCTCTTGACAGCCGGCCTTCCAGATAGCGGGTGGCGACGTCGTGAAGCTCCTGGATGTTTTCGCTGATAGGCAGTGTGAGGTCTGTCTCGGCGACGGCCAAGGCGGCCTGGTCGGCACGGAAGACGAGAGGGGCGTTGAAGCGGGCGCGGTACATGGCCTCGGTTGCCACCGCTGCGTGGGGAAACCAGACCTGGTGGAGGTGGCATCGTCCCTCTGACAGGAGCGTCATGATGCGCCAGGTCAGACCAATGCCGTGCTCGGCGGTTTGTGCCCAGCCGATGTCGTGCTCCGGGAGGAGCCTGAACTCCAGCCGGGCTCTGGCACGGGGTTCCCCGGTCCTGATGGTGAAGGCGATGGCCGCGTTGTAGACCTCGAGATACTTCGACACGCACTGCATCGCCTCGCCCACCGTGGCGGAATATCGCATGGCCACCGCGAGCGTCCCAAGGATGCCGATGTCTTGGCGTTCGGCCAGGCGCAGCCCGAAGTCTGGACAGCGCAGTTCCGCCGCAGAGCGTTCCAACAGGTCGGTCAGGGCCTCGAACCTGATGAAGGCGGTGAGTCGGGTGAGGGCGGCAGGGTCGATGCCCGCTTGTCGCAACAGCCGGGTGGGATGGCCTCCCAACTCGCCCACGAGTTCTCGATAGCCCCGCAGGGATTGGGCTTGGACCATGGCGGCCACGGTCACCTCCGTGTCTCCAGATGGCAAAAGTCTGTCGCCAAATGTCCAGAGTGGCAACCGCCGTGTGACGGAGAATATCGAGACGCCGCTCATCCGTAGAGCGAAGAGGGAAGGGCGCCGGATGTGGCGGTGATCAACGAGGGAGTCAGCTTTGCGCACAGATTCGATCACGACCACTCGGCGTTGATCATGACCGTGCGACGCAAGGAGGCGGCAGAAAGCTGGAATCTCGATGGCTCGTGACGAGTTCCTGCAATACCTTGCATCTGTTCCTCTGTTCTCGAACTGCACCAAGCGGCAGCTTCAGCAGATTGGCACGGTGGCTACCCCGCTGAACCTTCCTGCCGGAAAGGTTCTTGCTCGTCAGGGTGAAGTTGGTCGTGAACTCTTCATACTCCTCGATGGGACCGCGTCAGTGACGCGCGATGGACGGCGCGTGGCCACAAGGAGCGCTGGCGATGTCGTGGGGGAAATGGCCGTCATTTCGCGTCGCCCTCGCAACGCCACTGTGGTGGCCGATACCGAACTGCGGACACTGGTTCTCACTCATGCTGGCTTGGACCAACTTCTCGACGATATTCCCGGGCTGGCTAAGCACTTGCTCTATGAGGTCTCGTCCAGGTTGGAAACGGCAACCCCGGACGTCGTGCGCTAAATGTCGGTCCAAAGACGGTACGGGTCGCGGCCGAGGTAGTCCTCCCCGCCTCGGCAAGTTGCCAGCCGTTACCGCCCGCTTACCGGCGGCTCGTACTTTTTGGGATGAGAGGTGCCGAGGCGACGTCAGCCAAGCGACACAGCATCGAATGGAGAGACAGGTACGGCGACGAGATTCGTAACCAAGTCGTCAGACCGACCGCGAGGTCGGCTGCTGCGACTATTCGGTATTAGGAGAGGGAACAAATGACCACGGTCAATTGGTGTACGGCACGTTCGCCTGGTGACGCGTTGCGTTGCGTCGCTTCGCGGTCGTGCTGTTGGCAACCACGTGCATGATCATCACAGCGGTCGCGCTGAGTGCATCCGCGGGTGCAGCGAAGCCCTATGGTCCACATCCAGCTGGCGGATACTCATCCGCGGGGGCGGCGTTGCAGGCGGCGGCACGTGCGAGCTCATCGGTTCCGCAGCTCACACTGGCCAACGTCGTTGTCACAGACTTGGCGACGGGTAACGCCAACGTGTACTCGTACGACAACCCTGCGCCCGTGTACCAAGGCAGTAACCCGACGGGCGCACCGTGTTCAGCGGACCCCAATGCGTACATATGCATGGCCTTCGGCTCCGGCGTGGCGAACAAGGACGGTGGGTACTTCTTCATCTTCGGTGGGGCGCCGTACAAGGCCGGTTCCACATTCACCGACTCGAGCGCCTCGATCGGGGTTTCGGCCCAGGGCACCACGTGTGACATCAACCAGCCCGGTTACTCGGCGTCCGCCCAGCGTCCGCACCCGACGGCCACGGGTACTGGTTCGTCGCCGCCGACGGCGGGGTCTTCAACTATGGCTCCGCCGGCTTCTCAGGCAGCCTCGGTGGAACTGGTGTCACGGACGCCGCCGGGGTGACCCTCGGCATGTGAGTGCCTCCCCTCCGGCAGTCGGAGGAGGGCCCCATACGGGGCCCTCCTCCGTCGCCTCGGCGTTCGTCAGCTCAGCGCCCCGGACTCCCGCAGTTTGGTGACCGCCTCCTCGTCCACGCCCCATTCGAGGAGGCCCGCCACGGTGTCGGCCCCCGGCGGTGACGGGGCCTTGGACACGACCGACGGCGTCCGCGAGAACCGGGGCGCCGGGGCCGGCTGCACCGCACCTTCGACCTCGATGAAGGTCGACCGCGTGACGTTGTGGGGGTGCAGGTGCGCCTCCCACGGCGACAGCACGGGGACGACGCACGCATCGGTCCCGTCGAACACCTCCGTCCACTCGTCCCGGGTCCTGGTCTTGAAGATGGCGGCGAAGCGCTCCTTCATCGCCGGCCACTCGTCGCGCGACATCTGCGAGGGGAGCGACGGATCGTCCGCCAGCCCCAACCCCACAAGGAGGGCCGCGTAGAACTGCGACTCGATGCCGCCCACCGCCATCCACTGCCCGTCCGACGTCTCGTAGACCTCGTAGAAAGGCGCGCCGGTGTCGAGCATGTTGGCGCCACGCCGATCGTTCCACAGGCCGCCGAGGCGGAAGGCGTGGATCATCGTCATCAACGAGGCCGTGCCGTCGACCATGGCGGCGTCGACCACTTGCCCCTCGCCCGAGCGGGCGGCCTCGAGCAGCGCGGCCACCATGCCGAACGCCAGCAGCATGCCGCCGCCACCGAAGTCGCCCACCAGGTTCAACGGCGGAACCGGAGCCGAGTCGGCCCGACCGAGCGACCACAGCGCGCCGCCGATCGCGATGTAGTCGATGTCGTGCCCGGCCATGGCGGCCATGGGCCCGTCCTGGCCCCAGCCCGTCATGCGGCCGTACACCAGCCGCCTGTTGCGGGCCGAGCAGGCGTCGGGCCCGACACCCAACCGCTCGGCCACTCCGGGTCGGAATCCCTCGATTAACCCGTCCGCCTGCTCGACCAAGCCGAGGACCAGCTCCACGGCGTCCGGTTTCTTCAAGTCGATGCCGACCGACGGCCTGGACCGGTTCAACAGGTCCCAGTGCGGCGCAGCGCCCGACGCGCGGGCCTCCTCGCCTCGCTCGACCGCCCCGGGCGCAGCGCGCTCCAGGCGCAGGACCTGGGCGCCGGCGTCGGCGAGCATCATGCAGGTGAAGGGCGCGGGGCCGATCCCCGCCAGCTCGATGATCTTGATCCCATGCAACGGTCCGCTGCGGTCGCTCACCGCAGGATCGTGACCCGAGCCTGCGCCGGCGGTCAAACCGGTCGGCTTGGGCCAAGCTGGGGAGGTGCCGACGGCCCGCGCCCCCGGACGAGTGACCATCATCGGCGACCACACCGACTACAACGGCGGCCTCTCCTTGCCGATGGCGATCGAACTGGCCACCGAGGTCACCTTCGTTCCCAGGCCCGGCAGCTTCCTGGTCGGCATCGACTCCGACCAGTTCCCCGGTCGCCCGATCGAGATCGTATTGGGTGACACCGCCGCGGTTCCGCCTGACGCGATGCTGGCGGCCGCGATCCTGCGGCTCCAACCGCCTCCGAGCGGCGGCAGCGTGCGCGTCACCAGCACGCTCCCCGTCGGGGCCGGCCTGTCCTCGAGCGCCGCCTTCTCGGTGGCCCTCCTGCTTGCGCTCGGCCACGCCCTCGACCCCGCGGCGCTGGCCAGCGCCTGCCAAGAAGCCGAACGTGCCACGGGGGCGCATGTTGGCCTGCTCGATCCACTTACGATCGCGGCCGCCACCGCCGGCCACGCCCTTCTCATCGACTTCGCCAGCCTCGAGACCCGACCGGTCCCCGTCCCCGCCGAGGCGGCGTTCCTCATCGTGCACAGCGAGGTCCCCCGCCTGCTCAACGACACTCCCTATGCCGCGCGGCGCGCCGAGTGCGAGCGGGCCGCCCACGTCCTGGGCCGGCCGCTCGGCGCCTGCGAGCTGGGCGACCTGAGCGAACTCGCCGATCCCGTGCTCCGCCGGCGGGCCCGCCATGTCGTCACCGAGTGCGCGCGCGTGCGAGAAGCAGAGCGACTGCTGGCCCGGAGCGACCTCAGCGCCCTCGGCGCAGTCATGTCCGAGGGGCACCGCAGCCTCGCGGTCGACTACAGGGTCTCCGTGCCCGAGGTCGACGAGCTGGTCGAGCACCTCGTCGGGCGGCCCGGTGTCCTCGGTGCGCGGATGAGCGGTGGCGGATTCGGGGGGTGCGTCGTCGCGCTGTGCCGGCCCGACTCGCCCGTGCTCGACCCCGAGGCCCACGCGCCGCGGCGCGCCTGGCGGGTCAGTCCTGCTGCCGGCGCCGCTCTTCTTGCGACGTAGCGACGAGCGCGTCGAGGACGCCGGCTGCCCGGCCGCTGTCGAGTGACTCTGCCGCCAGGTCCAACCCGCGCTCGAGGTCGTCGACGCGCCCGGCCACCACGAGCGCGGCGCCAGCATTGAGCACCCCGATGTCGCGCCGGGCACCCCGCTCACCCTCGAGCACCGACCGGATGACGCCGGCGTTGAAGGCGGCATCCCCACCGCGGAGGTCCGCCATCGTCGCCGGCTCGAGCCCGAGCGCCGCCGGGTCGACCCGCCACTCGGTGAGCTCGAACTCCCCCGAGCCGTCCCCGCAGACCTCGAGCACGCTCGACGGCGACGTCACACTGAGCTCGTCGAGCCCGTCGTCGGCGTGCACGATCAGCGAGTGCAGGCTGCCGGTCGCCCCGAAGACACCGGCCATGATCGGGCCCATGGAGGGATCGCTGATGCCAACGAGCTGGTGGCGGATCCGGGCGGGGTTGATCAGCGGTCCCAGGAAGTTGAACACGGTCGGCACGCCGAGCTCCTTGCGGACCGGGCCCACGAAGCGCATCGCCGGGTGGAAGCGTTGCGCGAAGCAGAACCCCATCCCGGCCTCCGACACGCAGCGGGCCACACCCTCGGGGCCGACCTCGATGGCGACGCCGAGCGCCTCGAGCACGTCCGCCGTTCCCACCGACGACGAGGCAGCCCGGTTGCCGTGCTTGCACACGGGCACCCCGCACCCCGCGGTGATGAACGCCGCCAGCGTCGTCACGTTGATGCTCGCCAGCCGGTCACCGCCGGTGCCCACCAGGTCGACCACGGCGCCGCCCACCTGGTCCCCCAGGGGGCAGGGCACGGCCGCGTCGAGCATGGCCCGGGCGAGCCCGGTGACCTCGTCGGCCGTCTCGCCCTTGGCGTGGAGGAGCGCGAGAAAGGCGCCCACCTGCGCCGGCGTCGCGTCACCCGCCAAGACGACGCTCAGCGTCTGCTCGGCCTCCCCCACCGTGAGCGACTCCCGCCGTGACAGGCGGGCCAGGACGTCGGGCCAGCTCAGTCCCACCACAGGTCCCGGTCGAGGACGCCGCGCGCGATGAGGCCGAGCTGCACCTGCGACGTTCCCTCGACAATGGTCAGCTGTTTGGCGTCGCGGTACCACTGCTCGGTCGGGTGATCCTCCATGTAGCCCGCCGCGCCCAACAACTGGACCGCCAGGGACGAGGCACGCACGGCCAACTCCGTGGCGTGGTACTTGGCCATGGAGAGGTACGGGACGTACTCCTTGGTGAATTTGCCCACATCCGCGAGCACCGCCGCCCGGTAGGTGAGCAGCCGGGCCGCCTCGATGTCGACCGCACATTTGGCGATCTCCCACTGGATCCCCTGGAAGTCCGCGATGGTCTTGCCGAACGCGGCCCTCTGTTGCACATACTCGGTGGCGTACATGAGCGCACCCTCGGCCAGGCCGATCCCGCGTGCCGCGACGATCGGGCGCATCGAGTTCAGCCCGAGCATGGCCAAGCGGAAGCCGCCCACCTCGCCGATGACGTTCTCCGCCGGCACGTGCACATCCGTCAGGAGCAGCTCGCCGGTGTCCACGCCCCGTACGCCCATCTTGTGGTCGGTCCGGCCGACCTCGACGCCATCCCACGCACGCTCGACGATGAAGGCCGTGACCGAGTCGTGGGCGCGGCTGGCGGGGTCGCTCGTCTTGGCGAACACGGTGTACCAGTCCGCCTCCCGTACCCCCGACATCCAGCACTTGGTGCCGTTGAGCACCCAGCCACCGCCCGATCCGGCGTCGGGCACGCCACGGGTCCGTATGCCCATGACGTCACTGCCCGCCTGCGGCTCGGACAGGCCGAAGGCGGCCCGCAGCGTGCCCTCGCTGATGCCCGGCAGGTACCGCTTCTTCTGCTCCTCACTCCCCGCGATCATCACGGGGCCCGTGGGTAGCCGGGTCAGCAGCAGCATCAGCGCCGCCGTATTGGAGTACTTGGCTACCTCCTCGATGGCCAGGGTCAGGCCGAGGATCCCCGCTCCCGAGCCGCCATAATCGACCGGGATGCACAGGCCGAGAAGGCCGGCATCCCGGAACGCCTCGAAGACGTCGGCGGGATAGGCACCCTCCTTGTCGATCGATCGGGCCCTCGGCTTGACCTTGTCCTCGGCCAGGCGCCGCACCGAGTCGCGCAGCTCGAGCAGTTCGTCGGGAAGGTCAAAATGCACGGGCGCAGGCTACCGGACCGTCCGGCCAGGTATTTTTCTGTTCTTGAGCCCCGACCGAGCCGAGACCCCCGAGCCGGACCAGTCCGACGAGGTCGCACCCCAGTCCCCCAAGTCCCGCGCCGACCTTCAGGCCGAGCTCCGAACTTCGCGGCGCAAGGAGCACAAGCACCGGCACCGCTGGCGGCGGCGTGTGCTCTACGCGCTCTCCTTCATCGTCCTGATCGTCGCCGTCGGGGTCGGGGGGCTCTACGTGTACGCGACCTACCGCTTCGACCAGATCAAGAAGGTCCACGCCAAGCACCTGGCGGCCGCGGCTCCGCCCGGCAAGCCCTTCAACCTCCTGCTCGTCGGCTCGGACTCCCGGGCCTTCGTTTCCAACGCAACCCAGGTCAACGCGTTCGGCAACCAGGGCAACGCCGGCGGTCAGCGCAGTGACGTCACGATGGTGGCCCGATTCGACCCGGCGGCCAAGACCGTCACGGTGCTCTCCATCCCGCGTGACCTCTGGGTCGACGTCCCGGGCAACGTGAGCGGGATCTCGGGCATGAACCGCATCAATGCCGCGTTCAACTCGGGCCCCGACCTGCTGGTCCAAACGATCCAGCAGGTCCTGGGCATCCCCATCAACCACTACATGTCGGTGGACTTCCCGGGGTTCTCCGGCATGGTCAACGCCCTGGGCGGCATCACCATGGACTTCCCGACCGGTGTCAAGGACGCGTACACGGGCCTCGACGTGACCACGACGGGCTGCCAAATCGTGAACGGGACGGTGGCGCTGCAGCTGGTGCGCAGCCGGCACCTCTTCTACATGAACTCGAACGGCTACTGGGAGGGCGACGGTCTGTCGGACTTCAGCCGCATTCAGCGGCAGGACGCGTTCTTCCGGGCGGTGCTGGCCAAGCTGCGTCAGTCCTCGCTCGACCCGTTCACCATCAACTCGTTCATCGGCGCCGCCGTCGGCAATCTGACCATCGACGACACCTTGAGCAAGGGTGACCTCCTCCACATCGCCCAGGACTTCCGGAGCCTGCCGTCGTCGCACCTGATCACCGAGACGCTGCCCACCATCGGGCTCGTCACCGGCGGCGGCGCGGACGTGTTGAAGGAGGCACAGCCCTACGCCCAGAACATGATCTCCGCCTTCAACCGAATCGGGATCACTCCGGCTCCGACGACCTCCCCTCTGCGGGCGGGCGCGACCGCCAGCCCCCCGACGGTGCCCCCCACCGAGGCACACAGCCAGGTCGACGTGAACGTCTTGAACGCGGCCGCCGTGAGCGGCATTGCGCACACCACGGCGACCGCGCTCAGCGCGCAGGGCTTCCACGTGGGGCAGATCGGCGACGCGACCTCCCCGCTCGCCCCCGGCAGCCCGTCGGAGATCCTCTACGGTCCGAGCGGTAAGGAGGCCGCGCTGACGTTGGCCTCCACGCTCAGCGGGCCGGTGACCATGGCGACCGACCCGGGACTGGGCGGCCAGACGGTCTCGCTGTTGATCGCCGGCTCCCAGCTGGCGGTGACCGGATCGCCGGCGGGCGGTGCCACGACCACCACCACGTCACCTGGACCGACCACGACGACCACGACGACGATCCCCTCGGACGTCTACGCGAACACGCAGCTCGAGCCCTGGAACCCGTTCCCGTGCACCCTCGGCCAGGCGACCCAGGCCTCGCCCCGGACGACGACGACCCTCCGGAAGAAGGGGTAGTCCCGACCCGTTCCGCTCAGGCCGACTTGCGGCGCTGGCGCACGATCCGGCGACGCTCCCGCTCGGTCGTGCCGCCCCAGATCCCCTCGCGCTCGCGGTGGGCCAGGGCGTGCTCCAGGCACGCCTGGCGGACCGGGCAGACGGCGCAGACCGCCTTGGCCTCGGCTGCGTCGGCCTCGTCCTCGGTGACGGGGTAGAACGCCTCGACATCGAGGCCCCGGCAGGCGGCGAGCTTGCGCCACGTGGTGGCGATCATCGGAAACACTTCCTCATAACGGACAATTCGGTGGATACTTGCATTCGCCCTGTTCGGAGGCCCTCTCGGCGCAACGACCGACGGGACCCTCTCCAAATTTCGGCGAACGGAGAGTATGGCTTAAGTACTGATCGCGTGTAAAGACTTGCGCACTGAATTGTCCCTGGTCAGCCGATAGGGAGGGACTTTGTTGTGCCCAGGAGGTCTCCGAGGAGCTCCTCACGCACAGCGGGGGGC
Source organism: uncultured Acidimicrobiaceae bacterium (assembly GCA_963726005.1). Lineage (GTDB taxonomy): Bacteria > Actinomycetota > Acidimicrobiia > Acidimicrobiales > RAAP-2 > Bog-473. The sequence goes on along the minus strand of CAVSAT010000004.1, from coordinate 741,252 downwards.
AGGATCGTCCGGGCGTCGTAGGCGGGATGGGACGACATCACGGCGACCTCGACGGCGTCCTCGAACGCTGCCACCTGGTCCTCCGTGAAGCCGAAGCGCAGGTAGTGCACCGCCGGCGTCACCGTCTCGCGGGTCAGGGCGGCTGCGTGCTGGGCTTCGGGGCTGCTCAGCACCACGTCGCCGTCGACCCAAATGCCGATCTGGCGCTCGATTCCCACGAGCCGGGGCAGCCAGTCGCGCAAGGCGTCGTCCGACGTGAGCTCGATGAACAGCGTGGCCGAGAGCTCTCGGTCGCCGGGCAGCAGCCGGTTGTAGATGTCGAGCTCGACCTGCATCGCCTCGTCGCTGATGATCTTCTCGGCCCGGGCCATCTCCTGCACCTGGAACCGCACCGTGTCCAGGCACTCGAAGACCAGGGTCATGATCGGCCCGAGGCCGATTCGCCGGTTGCGCTTGAGGGCGATCACCTGTGCCCGGTAGTCGTCCCGCACCCGCTCGTAGGCCCGCAGGTCGAGGACGTCGTCGAGAGTCAGCCCCCCGCCGACCGGCCCGGGGCGGCGCGTCACGACGGACCCCCAGGCCGGTCACTGGTCGCCACGCCGTAGGCGCGCGCCATCAGCTGCAGCGGATGCTCGGGCTGTGTCCCGGTCTCTTGGAGGATCGACCCGTTGGCGAGGTGACAGTCGCCGCACACGACCGCATTCCCGGCCGCCTCGATCTCCCGGCCCAGCGGCGCCGCGACCTTGCGCGCCAGCTCGTAGTTCTCGGCCCGATAGCCCCAGGTCCCGTCGATGCCCGAGCAGCGCTGGACGACGGTGCACTTCACCCCGGCCACCTTGAGGAGATCGCGGCTGGGCAGCCCGGCGTTCTGGGCCTGCAGGTGACAGGCGACGTGATAGGTGACCGAATCGGGCACCCCGCCGTCGTCACGTCCCGGGAATTCGTCGCGCAGCCTGAAGGCGTCGTCGGCGTCGCGGTGCCGCCGCACCAGGTACTCCGCCGGGTCGTAGGTGTGCGACGACACCAGGTCCGCGTCGGCCCCCTTGGCGTAGACCGGATAGTCCCGCTTGACGACGTACGCACAGGTGGGCTGGGCGACGATGACGTCGCGCCCGGCCCGCACGTCGGCAGCCAAAGCGGCCACGTTGCGCCGCGCCGCCTTCGTGAACTCCTCCACGTGCCCTGAGTGCAGCCACGGGGCGCCGCAGCACCTCGTGCCCGTTGGCAGGGTGCAGGCGATCCCGTTGTGCTCGTAGACCTCCACGATGGCGCGACCGACGTCGGGCTCCATGTATTCCACGAAGCAGGTCGGAAAGACCGAGACGGCACCGCCCCGCGCCGGGGCACCCGGGCTCCGCCGCTTCTTGAACCACGTGGTGAAGCGCTGCTTGGCGTAGGGCGGCAGGAGCCGTTCGGACGCCATTCCGACGGTCCTCTCCATGACGCGGCGCGGCAGCGAGCCGGGTGTGCCGGTGACCCAGTTGACCACCGGTGCCGCCGCCACCGACACACGCCCGAGGGCATCGGTGCGCGCCAGGAACTGGTCTGTCAGGCGCTCCTTCACGCCCACCCCTTCCTTCTGGCGCACCGCATGCACCCGGCTCATGAGCCGTGGGAAGTCGAGCTCCCATTCGTGGGGAGGCACGTACGGGCACTTCACGTAACAGAGCTTGCACTGGTAGCACTCGTCGACGACCTGGTCCCGCTCGCCATCGGTCAACGCGGAGGCATCGCCGTCGTTGGCGTCGACGAACCTGAACATCGTCGGGAAGGACGGGCACAAGTTGAAGCAGAGCCGGCAGCCCTGACACAGATCGAAGACGCGATCCACCTCTTCGCGGAGCGCGGCCGGATCGAAGTACTTCGGGTCGGTGGGGTCGTAGGTGGCGGTCATCGCGGCCGCTGCTCGTTAGGAGACGGACTCGAGCCCCTGCGTGAAGCGGCCGGCGTGCGACTTCTCGGCCTTCGCCAGGGTCTCGAGCCACTCGGCGATCTCCTCGAAGCCCTCGTCCCGGGCCGTCTTGGCGAAGCCCGGGTACATCTCGGTGTACTCGTAGGTCTCGCCCTCAATCGCCGACTTGAGGTTGTCCTCGGTTGGCCCGACGGGGACCCCGGTCACGGGGTCGCCGACCTCCCTGAGGTAGTCGAAGTGCCCGAACGCGTGTCCCGTCTCGCCTTCGGCCACCGAGCGGAACAGTGCGGCCACGTCGGGGTAGCCCTCGACGTCGGCCTTCTGTGCGAAATAGAGGTAGCGCCGGTTGGCCTGGCTCTCGCCGGCGAACGCCGTCTTGAGGTTGTCCTCGGTCTGTGTTCCCTTCAATGCCGGCATCGTCGTTGGTGCCCTTTCTTGTTGTGGTCCGGTGTGGCTGTCACTGCAGAGATCTCTTGCACTCCTCACAGAGGCCGCGGAACACGACCTCGGCGCTGTCGACGTCAAAGCCCTGTGCCGCTCGCCGTGGAACCCGGAGCCCGGGGAAGTCGGCCGCCACGTCACGCACCTTCCCACACGACCGACAGACGAGGTGATGGTGCACCGTCTCGACGTTGGGATCGAAGCGGGCCGAGCCCGTCCCCACGTCGAGGACGGTGATGGCGCCCAGCTCGACCAGGTCGTTGAGGGTCTGGTAGACGGTCTTGAGCGACACGTGGGGCATTTCGTGGCGGACCTTCTCGTGCACACGCTCGGCGGAGGGATGAGAGACGTCGTCTTCCAGCGCACGGAAGATGCACTGGCGCTGCGCGGTGATCTTGCGCCCGTGCGCACGAAAGAGGTCGGTGAGAGTGTCCGGCGACTGCATGACCGCATCACCTTAGCCGGGCGCCACCTCATTTTGACAATCGTTGTCAGAATCACTCCGCCACCTGCGACGGCGGGTACGGGTCAGGGAGGACCCGCGGCCGGACCCGGAACCTCGAGCTCGCTCATGGTGAAGAGGGACTGGAGCGCGATGCCCTCCGCCCCCACGACCTCGGATCCCCCGCCGCCGCGGTCGATGACACAGAGGGCGTGTTCGACCACCGCGCCCTCCGACCGCAGGTCCTGGGCCGAGAGCACCATCTGGCCGCCGGTCGTGACCACGTCCTCGATGATCAGCAGCGTGCGCCCGCCGATGTCCCCGCCTTCGCAGATCCGTTCGGTGCCGTACTTCTTCGGCTGCTTGCGGACGAAGAACGCGGGCAAGCCCGTCGCCGCCGACAGCATGGTTGCCAGCGGCACCCCACCGAGCTCGAGTCCCGCCAGTCCGTCGGTCCCTTCGGGGACGAGGGGAGCGAGGGCCTCGACGATGTCGGCCAGCAACACCGGGTCGGACTCGAAACGGTACTTGTCGAAGTAGTGGTCGGCCGTGCGGCCCGAACGGAGGACGAACGTGCCGCTCAAGTGGGATGCTGCGAAGACACGGGCAGCCAACGTCACTCCCCCATTGTGCCCGGCACGGGAGCCCGAAGCCGCTACGCGGAGCGGTGGGTGCTGCCTCCGTCGATCTGCGCGTGACCAAGGCGGAAGCGGAGGTGCCCGCGGCAGAGGGTCGTCGTGGCCAACGACCAGTTCGCACTCACGTTGGGTCGGCTCAGCATGGCGCAGTCGACGCAGAGCACGCCCGGGATGCCGCCCACCTCGGTGATGAGCGTGGCGAGCTCGAGGAACTCCCCCATCGTGCAGGGTCGGTCCTGGCAGAGACCCCACAGCTCGGAGAGCCGGATCTCCCGGCTGAGATCGCCTTCGGCGCCACGGTCCGCGAAGAGGATCGCGTCGGCGGGGGTCTCGTCGTCGACGTCGTGCGCCCACACGCTCTCGGACCAGTAACGGTGGCGCTCCTCGTCCGAGATCAGGCTGAGGTACAGCTCCTCAGGGTCCGCGTCGGACTCCCGCCAGGCGTCGAGCTCGGCTTCGTACTCCCAGCCCTCCTCGAAGCGATCCATCGGCCCTTCCTCGTCGAACGGCGCCTGCCGGCGCGTCCCGTCGGCCTGCTCGAGGCACATCGGCGCGTTCCGTGCCGCCCTGAACACAATTCGGCGCCGCGGCCGTGCTCAGGCGGCGTCGAGGCCACGCCACGACCGGGCCACCCGCCGCGTGCCTCCGAAGGCCAGGAGCAGGCCCGACAGCAACAGAACTCCGGCTGCCACCAGCGAAGGGGGCGCCACGTCGGAGGTGTAGACGATGCCGTTGCCGATGCCGTTCAGGAGTACGTCCGGAGCGTGCAACGCAACCCACGACCACCACAGGGCGACACCGGCCAGCAGCAGCGCCATGACACCCGACAAGGTCAGCGCAATGAGCCCCAGCACCCGCAACACGCGGGATGGGAGCTCAACGTGGCGGGCGACGGACGCCGCCGCGGCCGTGGCGAAGAGGACGGCCCCGACGGCAGCCAGGCACACGACCACGAAGAGGGCGCCGTAGATTGCGAGGCCGCCATTTCGATCGTGCTGACTCAGGCGATGCGCCCAGGCCAGGGCGCCACCGAACAACACCACGGCGACGCCCCCCGACACCATCGCTCGTCGCACGGGTCGTCGCACCAATTCCCACCTCCCGTCGCGCACGAGACGAGCCAGCGGAGGGACCGCCAGCAACCCGGCCAGAGCGACCAGCGCGCAACCCAGGGCGGCGAGGACCGCGACGGCGTCGTAGCTGTCACTGGCCACCCATCTCGCCGTGCTCGGCGCCGCGACGGACCAATTGTCGGCGAACTTGGCGAAGATCGCGCCCGCGACCAGGAACAGGGCCCACCCGCAGAGAACCAGGACCGAGCCGGCGCGCACCTGCTCCGCGGGACCGGGCGCCGGGCCGTAGAGGCCCGCCGCTCGCGCCCGTTCGGCCAGGCCCGATCGGAGGAGTCCCATCCGGGCGCGCCACGGCACCGCTCCGGGCTTCGGGTAGCTGTCCTCCAACAGGGCCGTCATCTCGGGGCCGTAGCGCTCGCGCCACTCTGGCGGGTACCAGAGGATCATCCGCCTGTACGGGTCTGCCCTCACGAGAGCGCCCCGAGACCCGGCAGGTCGACGATGATGCCGAGCCGGGTCGCACCCTCGTCGGCCAGCACGCGCATCTCGCGGACGGCCCCCTCGAGCGCCATCCGGCCGGCGCCGGTGATGCGGTAGGGGCGGCGGCGCTCGTCGCTCCCCACCGGCTCGGGCTCTATGAGCCCCCGCTCCTCGAGGCGGGCGATGGCGCCGTAGAGGGTGCCGGGCCCGAGGGTGGCCCCGGCAAACTGCTCGATGTCCTTGGTCAGCGCGTACCCGTGCTTGGGCCCGCCGGCCAGGCTGGTCAGGATCAGGACCGGGGGCTCGTTGCTGCGCCCCAGGCCGCCCTTCGCTGCGGAGCGGCGTGTCATGCCGTCCACACTACTACGTAGTACGTAGTAGATGCGGCCAATGGCCCCGCCGACCGACGGTGGAGCCGCGTCGGCAGCCCATGCCCGGGTCAGGGCGGTGTCACAGACCATCCGAGTACGACGCGCCGTCCCCCGTTGCACGCCGAGATGACCCACGCGTCCGGAGTCCAGACGAAGATCGCGTCCTGCCGGTAGCGGGCTCCGAGCACGCGGGCCACCGCGTGGGTGACGCCCGAGACGGCCACCCCCTCCTCCCGGTGGCCCGACAGGGGGTCGACGCCCACGGCGCTCCACAGGTCGTGCGTCACGTGGCGCAAGTCAGCCTCGAGCGCCGCCTGTTGGACGCGATTCTCCTGGTCGCCCGGACGTTCTTCGCCCGGGTCCCACGCGGTCAGGATGTGCACCGGAAGCGAGGTTTCCCACGGCCATGCACCCGACCGCCCCGGCGGGGCCGGCCGGACCACGATGTCCGCCTCGCCGGGACGACGGATCTCGACCACCGTCCGCGCGTAGGCCGCCCAGGGGTCTTCCGGCGACACCTCCACGGCGGCACCGTAGGTCCCGACGCGTACATGGCGCGGTGACGGTGCCGCTCGCCCTGCCGACCATGCTGAAGGGGGCGCTCGTCGCCCACACGATCGAGGTCCTCACTCGTCGAAGACGCCCAAGTGCGCGCGCTCTGCCCGCGTCCGCCAACGCGGGCGACCGTGCCGTACTACGCCATGTGCTGCACAGCCGGGACTATCCGGACGGCAGCCGACCAGCCAGGAAGCGCCGCGCGGTGGATGTGGCAGGCTTGCTCGGTGCACCCCTTTCGCCGCGACGACGCGCTGCGCCGCCTTGCCGACGAGGAGTTCGACGTGCTGGTCATCGGGGGCGGGGTCACTGGCGCAGGCGTTGCCCTCGATGCGGCCAGCCGCGGCCTGCGGACCGCCCTGGTGGAGAAGGGCGACTTCGCGTCGGGGACGTCGTCCAAGTCGTCGAAGATGGTTCACGGCGGCATCCGCTATCTCCAACAGCGCGAGTTCCGCCTCGTCTACGAGAACCTGGCCGAACGGCAACGCCTGCTCGACAACGCGCCGCACCTCGTCTCGCCGCTGCCCTTCTTGATCCCGCTCTTCGGGCGTGACGGCGTCGCCTCCAAGGCCGTTGCCCGCTCCTACGCGACCGCACTCTGGATGTACGACCTCACCGGCGGATGGCGCATCGGCGAGCGACACCGGGAGGTCGAGCAGGGACGAGGCCCTGGCCCATCTCCCGACTCTGAACACCGACCACCTCGTGGCCGGTTTTCTGTACTTCGACGCACGGGCGGACGACGCCCGCCTGACGCTCACCCTCGCCCGCACGGCGGCGTTCGAGTTCGGCGCCGTGGTGGCCAATTACACGCCGGTCGTCAGCCTCGCGAGCGGCGACGACGGATCGGCCCGAGGGGCCGTCGTGCGCCCGGTGCCCGACGATCAGACGAGCGAGTTCCCGATCCGCGCCCGGGTCGTGGTCAACGCCACCGGCGTCTGGGCCGACGTGGTCCGCACCCTCGACGAGGGCAGGGACCCCCACGCCATCCGCCCGGCCAAGGGCGTGCACGTCACGGTGCCGGCCGATCGCCTGCCGTGCGACATCGCTGCGGTCATACCCGTGCCCAAGGACAGGCGCTCCATCTTCGTCGTGTCCTGGCCCGGGACCGACCTCGTCTACCTCGGCACGACGGACACCGACTACTCGGGCCCGCTGGACGATCCGGCCTGCACACCCGAGGACGTGGACTACCTGCTGGACGCGGCGAACAACCTCACCACCTCCCAGCTCACCCGCGCCGACGTGACCGGTGTCTGGGCCGGGCTGCGCCCCCTACTCGCCCCGCCGGCCAAGGGTGGACACGTCTCGGAGCGCACGGCCGACCTTTCTCGCCGCCACACCGTCAGCACGTCGGCCCATGGCGTCGTGACGGTCACCGGCGGCAAGCTCACGACCTACCGCAAGATGGCGCAGGACACGGTGGACGCCGTGGTCGGCCGCCTCGGCGAGTCCCCCCGTCGCCGGCGCTGCGTGACCAAGTCCCTTCCTCTCATGGGCGCCACGACCAGGACCCGCGACCCCGTGACGATGGCCCAACCCCGCGGGCGCCTGCTCGGTCGCTACGGGACAGAGTCGGCCGACGTCCTGGCCGTCGCCGACGGCCGCCCCGAACTGCTCGAACCGGTGGTGGCGGGGCTGCCCTACACCGGTGCGGAGTTCGTCTACGCAGCACGCGAGGAGATGGCGCGGACCCTCGACGACGTCCTCTCACGGCGGACTCGGGCGACGATCCAGCGGGCACACGCCACGATGTCCGCGGCCGCCACCATTGCCAACCTCATCGCGCCGGACATGGGCTGGGGGAGCAGGAAGCAGCCGAGCAGGTTGCCCGGTACACCGGGTCGTGCCAGAAGGAGCTCCTGACCGCCGGGCTCGACCTCCCGTGACCGAACCGACTCCCGTCACGCCGATCGACGCACCGGCCGGAGATGTCCACGACCGCCTCGGCGCCGCGACCGCCTCGGTTCCGCCTGCGCTGCTCGACCGCATCGCGTCGACCGGCACAACTGTCCTCACCGACGACGACACCAGGGCCGAGGCCGGGCGCGACTGGTGGCCCCTCGCCATCGGTTGGGCCGCCGAGGGAGGAGTCCCACAGCGGCCGGCGGCCGTAGTCCGGCCGACGTCGACCGAACAGGTGAGCGGTGTGCTGGCCGCCTCCGACGACGCCCGCGTGCCGGTGACCGCAGCCGCAGGCCGCAGCGGTGTCTGCGGAGGGTCGGTGCCGGTGCACGGTGGCATCGCCCTCGACATGACAGCGATGACGGGGTTGATTGACGTCGACGAGACGTCCCTCACGGCGGACGTCCGGGCCGGCACCTTCGGCCCCGACCTCGAGGTTGCACTCGGCGCGGTGGGAGACGGCTACACCCTTGGACATTGGCCCCAGTCCATGGACCTCTCCACCGTCGGTGGCTGGCTGGCCTGCCGGGGTGCAGGGCAGTACTCGACCCGCTACGGGAAGATCGAGGACATGGTCCTGGGCCTCGAGGTGGTGCTCGCAGACGGCCGCGTCGTGCACACCGAGGGCCGGGCTCCCCGCGCGGCAACCGGGCCGAATCTGACCCAGCTCTTCGTGGGCAGTGAGGGCACGCTCGGCGTCATCACCGAGGCCCGTCTCCGCGTTCACCCGTTGCCGAAGGCCCAGGAGCGCCGCGCCTTGGGGTTCACCACGTTCGTGGCGGGACTCGAGGCCTGCCGCAGGATCCTCCGTCGCGGCGCGACGCCTGCGGTCCTCCGTCTCTACGACCAGGCTGAGTCGGCGCGCAACTTCGAGCAATCCGACACGAACCTGCTCATCGTGCTCGACGAAGCCGATCCGCACATCGTGGCGAGCACCCTTGCGGTCGTCGACGACGAGTGTTCGAGGGATGCCGGCGCACATCCCCTCGACGACGATCTGGTGCAGCGTTGGCTGGAGCACCGCAACGACGTGTCCGCACTGGCCCCGCTCTGGCGCGCCGGCATCGTGGTGGACACGGTCGAGGTGTCGGGCCGGTGGGCCGCGCTCCCCGGCCTCTTCGAGGACGTGGTCGACGCGCTCACGGCGATCGACGGAACGCTGGCCGCGTCGGCCCACCAGTCACACGCCTACACCGACGGCGCCTGCCTGTACTTCACGTTCGCTGGGAGGGGCCCCGATGGTGACGACGAATGGCGGGAGCGCTATTACCGCGACGCGTGGGATGCCGTCACCGACGTCACGCTGGCGCATCACGCAGCCATCAGCCATCACCACGGCATCGGGTTGAACCGTTCCCGCTTCCTGCCGCGCGCCCTCGGGTCGGGTTTCGAGGTCCTCCGAGGGCTCAAGGCGACGTTTGATCCCCACGGCATCCTCAACCCGGGGAAATTCGGACTGGCCTCACCCTTCGGACCCGCGCCCTGGGCATGAGTGCATCGGGGGGCAGCATCCTCGTCATAGATGTCGGAACATCGGGCGTGCGCACCGCCATCGTGCGACCCGACGCCACCGTCGAGCACGAACATCACGTCCGTCTGCTGCCCGACTCACCGGCGCCCGGCCTGGTCGAGTTCGACGCCGTGCGGTTGGCCGACGCCGTGCTCTCCTTGGCCCACGCGGCGCTGCGGGACGCGGGCCCGGTGGCCGGGGTCGGCATCGCCAACCAGCGAGCCTCGAGCATCGTGTGGGAGCGCTCGACCGGACGGCCGGTCGCCCCGGGCATCGGCTGGCAGGACTTGCGTACCGTCGGCACCTGCCTCGTCCTGCAGGGCGAAGGGATCCGCCTGGCGCCAAACGCATCGGCCACCAAATTGATGGCGATCCTCGACGAGGTCGATCCCGAACGGACGCGCGCCGAGCGGGGAGAGCTGTGTTTCGGCACGGTCGACAGCTGGGTGGCGTGGACGCTCTCGCGGGCCGCCGAGGCGGGCTCCGATGCGCTCCACGTTACGGACGCCACCAATGCCGCGGTGACCGCACTGGTCGAGCCGGCCACCATCGGATGGGACGAGCCCTTGTTGCGCAAGCTCAGGATCCCGCTGCCGATGATGCCGCGGATCGTCGACTCGTCCGGTGCCGTCGGCGCGGCGACCGCGCTCCCCGGCGCCCCGCCCATCTGCGGGATCGCCGGTGACCAGCAAGCCTCTCTCGTCGGCCAGGGCTGCACGTTGCCGGGGCTCGCCAAGGCGACCTTCGGGACGGGCGGGATGCTGGACCAGTGCACCGGGCCGGGCCACGTGCCCGCCTTCGCGGGCCGAGGGGCGGCGGGGACGTTCCCGATCGTCGCCTTCCGGGTGGCCGGGCACGCGACCTGGGGCACCGAGGCCGTCATGTTGTCGGCCGGCACCGCCGTCGAATGGCTGCGGGACGATCTCGGGCTCATCACGGCCGCGCACGAGTCCGAGACGTTGGCCGCGCAGTGTGCGACGGCTGGGGACGTGTGGTTCGTACCGGCCCTCCTCGGCCTGGGAACCCCGGTCTGGGATTTCGGAGCCCGGGGCACCCTGGTCGGGCTCACCAGGGGATCAGGGCGTCCAGAGATCGCCCGAGCCGTCCTCGAGGGCGTGGCTCACCGGGGTGCGGACCTCGTGGAGGCCTCGGAGCGGGACAGTGGCCACCCGATCGCGGCCCTGCGCATCGACGGCGGAATGTCGGACAACAGCGTATTCGTCGAGGCACTCGCCCGGGTCATCGGGCGGCCCGTCGAGGTCTCACCCGTCCTGGAAGCAACCGCGCTCGGCGCCGGCCTCTTGGCCGGGCTGGCAGTCGGCAACTACGCGTCGACCGAGGAGCTCGCGAGCACCTTCTCGCCCCGGCGAACCGTTGAGCCTACGGGTGACGATGCCGGTCGCGCCGCCGACCGCGAACGCTGGCTGGCGGCGAGGGCGAAGGCCGAAGGCACGATCCCGGAGCTCTCGGGCATCTCCTTCTGAGCGGGAATCGCTCCCACTCAGAAGGAGAATCGCTGCTCCCGAGATACCGTCCTCTTCGATCCGGCTACTTGTTCGACACCGCGTGCCCGGGGCTGCGCCGGCGCCAGCGGGCGAGCAGCACGAGACCCGAACCCAGGATCAGGGCGGCCAGGCCGGCCATCCACTCCTGGGACAACATCGCACCGGTCAAGGCGATCGTCGCCGGCGACGTCGTGGGCGGCGTCGTGGTCGGGGTCGTCGCCGGTGTCGTCGCCGGTGTCGTCGGCGTCGCAGTCGGCGTCACCACGGCAGCTGCGGTGGTGATGATCGGGTTCGTGACGGACGACGAGCAACCCGCTGCCGTGGTGCACGGCCCGGTGGTGATGGTCGCGGTGTTCGTGATGCTGCCCGTCGCGTTCGACGCCACGGTGGCGGAGAAGGTGACGGTGGCACTGTCACCGGCGGCCAGACTCACCGTGAAGGTCCAGGTGCTCCCGCTCGGGTTCAGCACAGAGCAGGTGTCCGGTGCGGTCACCGCACAGGCGGGGGTGCCCTTGACGGTCAGGGACGACGGCACGGCGTCAGTGACCGTCGCCGATCCGGCCCCGTCGCCGACGTTCTTGACGGCAACGGTGTAGGCAATGGTCGACCCGGGCGCCACGGAGGTGCCCGATGTCGGCACGTCCGTCTTGACCACCGTGAAGTTCGGCGCCGTCACCGAGAAGCACTCGGCGGGTCCCGACGCCGTCAGGTAGCTCTCGCTCGCGGTCGGCGCGTAGACCGCGTAGAAGCAGAAGGTGCCCTCACTCGGTGGCGTGTAAGTGGTCCCCAGGTTGTAAGTCGAAGCGTTCCCGCTCGAAGTGGTCGGGCTAGCCACGGTGCCCACAAGGGAACCACCGGTGGCGCACGTCGACGACGAGGAAGGTGACGCGGACGCCTGGCACACTTGGAAGCTCACGGATCCCGCGGGGGCGGCGCCGCCCTCGCTACCCGTGACCGTCGCCGAGTCGCCCCAGCTGTTGCTGATCGTGGGGCTGCTGGGCGGTACCAGCGTCGTCGCAATGGTCGGGGTCGTCTTTGGCGAGACGCAGCCATTTGACAGCCCGAGCGCCGCTAGCGTCGTGGACAGCGTGCCGGTCTGATGCGTCCCGTCGGTCCACGTCGCGCTCCAGCTCACGCTGATGGTCGAGCTCGGCGTGAGGGCCGCCAGGTCTGCGGCGCTCAGCGTCTGCGTAAACGTCTGGGACAAGGCAGCGGGCGGGGTTGCGTTCTGCGTCGGTGACGCTGCGATGGAGAGGGCGGCGGTGCTCAGCGTCCCTAGGGACGTCGAGAAGGTACCTGTTTCGGACTGGTTCCAGTCGTTGTACAGGGTCCAAGTGACAGTGGCCCCGGCTCCCAAAGTCGGTGCGCTGTTGCACACCCCCGACACTGATTGGAAGTGGTTGTTGTGCGCGGAGGCCTCCGTCGCGAACACGACGAGCCCCGCGACGGCCAGCACTGACGCCAAGCCCCCCTGCACGAAGGTGCGCAACCGGCGGGACTTTCGACCCGCACTGCCCGCGTCACGACGTGAAGCATGCCGATTCAACCAAGCCGCTCGCATACCGCCTCGTCCTTCCGTAGTCGCCAAGTAAGAACACCCCTACCGGGGCCGCCGGAGGGATTGTAAGGGGCCTGTCACAACAACGCCACAACTGTCCTCAAGCTGACCCCGCATACTGCCGATGCGGGCGCCCTGAGGGCGTGGGTCCACCTATTCGGCCACTGCACCGTAAACCCTCTGGTCAGCCGCGGTTAGGGCTAATCGGCTCCTATCGGAGAGAGCCGTTTGGCTCTATTTAGATCTAATTGCCCTATTTGGCGATACCGACACAACTCACCCGGTCGGCATCACCACGTCGGCGTAGAGGCGTCTTGCTGTCCGCTGTTCGCGACCAACGCAGGAGCTCTCTGGCGTCTCCTTCCGAGCGGGTGGCGCTCCCGCTCAGAAAGAGATCGCCGGCCGAGAGACCTCTCCCTCCGTAGGTCCGAACTAATTCTTCGATACCGCCCGCCGCGGGCCGCGCCGTCGCCAGCGCGCGAGCACCATGAGTCCCGCTCCCGCCCAGAGGGCGCCCAATCCGACCATCCACTCCTCTGAGAGGAGTGCACCGGTGAAAGCGATCGGTGGGGTCCCGGTCGGCGGCGGTGATGATGGCGGCGTGATTGTCGCCGTGGTCGTCACCGCGACAGGCGAGGTTGTCGGCGCCGCCATCACGGGCGTCATGACCGTGTTGGTCTGGCAGGTCGTGGTCGTGCTCGGGGGCGTCCCACAGCCGGGGCCGCTGAAGGAGCCGGTGTTGGTGATGGTGCCTGTGCCATCCGATGCCAAGGTCGTCACCGAGAAGCCGAGGGTGTAGGACGCGCCAGGGACCACGCCCGCGGGGATCGTCCAGGTGATGGTGCCCGTACTGTTCACGTTCACGCTGCACGTGGGAGGACCACCCGTTAGGCATGCTGGTGAGCTCGAGACCAATGTCGTGCCCGTCGGTGCCGAGTCGGTGACCACGATTGGAGCAGTCGTGGTCGCCGAGCCCGTGTTCGACACGGTGAGGGTGTAGACGATCGGGGTGCTGGAGCCGGCCGTGACGCCGCCGGCCGGGCTGGCCGACTTGACGACGCTCACCTTGGTCACCGAGAGCGTCAATGTGGAGGTTCCCGTAACCGGGGTCACCGAGTTCGGAGGGGTGCCGGTCGAGGTTGCCGTGTCCACGATGGAGTTGTTGGTGAGATCCGCCTGGGTCACGGTGTAGCCGGCCGAGCAGGTGTCGGTCCCTCCAGGAGCCAACACGATGTCTCCGTTGATCCCGGTCATGCAGGTGATGGGACCCACGCTCGACTCGAGGGACGGGGGCGACTGGGCGTCGCTCACGTCGACGTTGTGCAACGTGACGTTCCCCGTGTTGGTGATCGTGAAGGTGTACGTCACCGTCTGGCCCACGGTCGATACCGAGGGGACGCTGGCGGTCTTGACCACCGAGATGCCGGGAGTCGGCGTTGCCATCACCGTGGCCGTCGAGGTGGCGCACACCGGCTTGTTGGAGTTGGGCGGGGTGCCCCTCACCGTGCCTGTGTCGGTGATGGAGCCGTTGTCCATGTCAGCCTGGGTCACGGTGTAAGTGGCCGAACACGAGTCCGTAGCGTGAGGAGCCAAGGTGATGGACCCGTTGGTCCCCGTGGTGCACGTGATGGGACCGAGGCTCGAACCCAGCGAGGGTGCCAGCTGGGCATCGGTCACGCCGACGTTGTGCAAGGCGACGTCGCCCGTGTTCGCGATGGCGAAGGTGTAGGTCACCGTCTGGCCGGCCGCGGTGACGGTCGTGGGATTGGCCGTCTTGTGAATGGAGATGGCCGGGGGTTGGTTCTGCTGTTTCTGCGTCCACACCGTGGCCGTCGAGGTGGCGCACACCGGCTTGTTGGAGTTGGGCGGGGTGCCCCTCACCGTGCCGGTGTCGGTGATGGAGCCGTTGTCCATGTCAGCCTGGGTCACGGTGTAAGTGGCCGAACACGAGTCCGTAGCGTGAGGAGCCAAGGTGATGGACCCGTTGGTCCCCGTGGTGCACGTGATGGGACCGAGGCTCGAACCCAGCGAGGGTGCCAGCTGGGCATCGGTCACGCCGACGTTGTGCAAGGCGACGTCGCCCGTGTTCGCGATGGCGAAGGTGTAGGTCACCGTCTGGCCGGCCGCGGTGACGGTCGTGGGATTGGCCGTCTTGTGAATGGAGATGGCCGGGGGTTGGTTCTGCCACTGAGTGTTGGGAGCGCTGGCGGTCCCCGGCTCGCCGGCAGTCGGGACCGATGCCGGGGTCGGGTCGCCGGTCTCCGAGGTTCCGGGCGTTTGCGTTTGCGTTTGCGTTTGCGTTTGCGTTTGCGTTTGCGTTTGCGTTTGCGTCTGTTTGGGGCCGCGTTCACGGCCTGTCCAGATGTCGCCACGGCTGTCGGGCTGGGTGTCGTGGCCACCGAGACGGACGTGGGTACCACTTCGTCCGTGGCGGTCTGGAGGCCGGAGGACGACCCGGCCGTGGTTCCGACATTGCCGCTGGACACCCCTCCGCCGGTGATCGTCGCGGTGAACTTCTCACTCGGCCCGGTGCTCCCGACGATATCGGTCTGCGGTCGGAGCGATCCGCTAGACGGGCACCCGGCGACGCTGTTCGGTCCCGCGCAACCCACCGGCACGCTCGCGGCCGGCGTCGAGGCACCTGCCGGAACCGCCGACGCTGCTTCAACGCCGATGAAGGAAACGACAGGGAGGGTGATCGCAGCAAGTGCCAACGCACACGCCGTCGCGTCGACACGAACACCAAGAGTTCGCAGTTTCATTCTTCTCGCCAAGTCTGTGACCGCCCGCCCACCGTGGATCCGGAGGACCCGCCTGATATGTCGCTGATTGTAAGCACGCTTTTGCGAGCCCGTCGACAACAAATTCAAAATTGCGTTCAAGGCGCCACCGGCTCTTGCCGATAAGGGGCGCCGTCGCGTGCGGTCGTCTGCGAGGCGCACCTGGCGTTGTCGCGCCGGGGCCCGGGTACGCGCTTCCATCCGAGCGATCGACGAGCATTGCGTGCGAGTGAGCGAGTGGGTGCGCAACGTGCCCGTGGGGGCGACGAATACTTCCCCCGAAGCCACGCTCCCAACGGAGAGGCCGTGCAGACGACACTCGCGTAAGAGTGCGGGCGACGTCCCTCCCAGGAATTGGTCCGACAGCACAGAGAAGTCGGAGGGCCCGCGGGACCTCCCCGCGCGGCGCGTCAGGAGGCTGAGGGCAGTGGTGTCAAAGGAAGAGCGGGTGCGCGTCGACCGCGGGCGCGACTGGCGCGGCTCAGCCGGTTCCTCGAGTGCCGCATCCACCAGTTCGCAGCTGAGACGGACCAGGTCGGTGTCCGCGCCAGTTGCCGTGCGAGACATCGCGTCGACAGACGACGCGGATCCGTGCGTCTGACCAGCGAAATTGAACTGGTCCACTTCTCGTGTCGGACTAGACAGGCTCTGTGACCCTCCCAAGCGCGACCAGGTGCATCACCCCGCGGAACAGAACCGAGGCCCGCCACCTGAGCCGCCCTGGACCCGGTGCCCCCGTGCCCACGGCGGAGCCACGGACGATCGCCCCCCACGCATTGGCTGCCCGTCGGACGTCACGATGAGCTGCGGCCCAGTCGCTCAGTCGCTGTCTCGTGGGGGTCGCCCCGCACGAGTGACCGACCGGTCGCCGGAGTTCTGAGGCAGAGCCTTTCCACACCTTTGGCCACTGTCGTGACGGCCATCCGACCTGCCACCATCGGGTCGAGCGCGAGACGCGTGAGCTCGCACTGGTCGCCGAGCGACCGGGTCACGGCAAACCGTATTCGGTCGTCAAGGGAGCTCCGGATCCAAGTCCTGGACTTCCGAGTGGCGCCCACGGACACCCACAGTTCGGTACCGACCCCGTCGCATCTGAGGCGGCTTAGCCGGTGTCCGCGCCAGTCGCCGTGCGAGACGTCGTCTCGAGAGCTCCGACCGGCCCGTTGGTCTGACCTGCAGGAACTGAACTGGGCCAGTTCTCTTGTCGGAGTGGCACGCTCTGAGGTCCCCGAAAAGCCGCACACGAGCGGCTCAGCGCGAAAGAGCGCGGCTCCGGCCGGCGGAGCCGCTCTGGTGCCGGGTGCCACACGACCCGGGAGCAGCGATGGAGGTCGCCCTCCTCGCGCTGGCTCTCGGGGTCCTCGGATGAAGTCCTTCCCTGTCGCTCAATCGCCTCGCTGCGGACACCCGCACAGGAAACCCACCACTCTGCGGGGGGTCCGAGGAAGGAGTCTCTCCACACCTTTGGCCAACGCCGGGACGCCGACCGCGCGTGCCACCGGCGAGTCGAGGGCCAGGCGCGTGAGCTCGTCCCGGACGCCGACCGCTCGGGTCATGCCAACTCGCATCCGCTCGCCGAACACGCACGGGGTCCGCGTCGGGCTGGCACCGGCTGGCGACGACCTTCCCGGCGCAGCCCGATGGAACCCGTTGCCGTTCGTCGGCGACTCCGGAGCCTCTTCCGAACCGGCCGCGTCGTAGCGCTGGGTCGAACGGTTCTGGCCGACAAGCGTGCACGCCCGGCGCTCGGAGATCCCGAAATGCTGGACAAGGTGGTCCACCGCCTCCCTGCGCTGGGCTGGGCTCAGGTTCTGCCAACCGAACATTTCCCGGAGCATCGAGATATCGCGCGCCTGCTCCGCGGCCAAGCGTTTGAGACGGGCGTTCTCCTGCTCGAGGGTCTGGAGCTGTGAGGCCTCGCCCTCCGGCATCGATCCGTAGTGTGCCCGCCAGCGATAGTAGGTCTTGTCGGTGATCCCCAGCCTGCTCGCGGCGACGGCCACCGGCATACCCTCGCCGGTGAGTCTCTCAATCTCCCGCAACATGGCGACGACCTCTTCGGCGCTGCGCTTGGGCGGCACGAGGGTTCTTCCGCGTCCCTTAAATTCCCGGCCTGACAAGAACCGGCGCTCTGTTCCCGACCTCTGTCGCCGGGTCGTGGCACACGCGAAACCCGGTGGCCGTGACCCGATGGCGTGACCGACCACGACCGCATGCGGAGAGAACGGCACGCACCTCGAAGCGCGGGCCCCACCAGAGACGCGCCAATCGAAGTCGAGTCGCGGATAGCCGCGTGCGCGCCCAGATCGCGACAACTCGAAGACGACCGACACGCGCCGGGAGGCGAACGCTGTGGGCGCCACTGCACCGGCGAACGCCTGAGGGAGGCACTGCAGTTCCTTTCGCCAAGACTCCAACCAGGCCGCCTTCCGAGTTGCGACGCTCGGACCGCCTGAGTGGTGGTGATTGTGGTCCACCTCATGCCCAACGAAATGACAATTATTCTCAAGGCGGGTTGACCTGCGCTTGTTCGGCCCCCTTAGGGGCCGCCTCGGTCGAAATCAGGACTCGGCGAGGTGCCCCAGCGCGTCGTCCCAACTCGAGCCCGCCTCAAGCAGGGGCCGGAAGCTCATGAGTTGGCGAGGCCTGCCAATGGCCATCACGGCGCGCAGGCGACCTGCCCGGCCGAACAGCGCGACGAACTTCCCGTCGCTGAAAGATCCGTCGACGATCTGTACGTCGTCGTCGCCGCCCGGGTTGCCGAGAACCTGGAATCGGATGCCGTACTGATCGGACCAGAAGTAAGGGATCGGAGTGAACGACGGCGCGTCCGCGCGTCCTGCCAGTGCGCTGCGCGCCGCAGCTACGCCCGCCTCCGCGGCGACCTGCCAATGCTCAATCCGGATCGACTCTTCCTGCCCGTCGTGTCGCCAATGCCATCGTGCGATGTCCCCGGCCGCCACGATGCCGTCGGCGGCGAACAAGCGGTCGTCGCACTCGACGCCGTTGTCGATCGTGAGCCCCGAGTCGGTCAGCCAGTCCGTCGAGGGGACCACGCCGATGCCGACCACGACCACATCCGCCGGCACCGCCTCACCACCGCCGAGCTCCACCACCAACTCGTTCGCACTCGCACCGATCCCTTTGGCGTCATCGTGAGACGAGGCCTTACGGACCCCCAACACTGCGACACCAGTGCGCAACTCCACTCCGTGCGCGCCGTGCAGGGACCCGCAATAGGCGCCGATCATCGGACCCAGGACGTTGCGCAGTGGGACGTCGAGCGCCTCGAGCACGGTGACCCGGCACCCGAGTCCCGCACATGTCGATGCGACCTCGGCCCCGATGAAACCAGCTCCGATGACGACGACACGGGGTGCTTCGATCGCGGTCACGGCAGCACGCAACGCCAAGGAGTCGTCAAGCGTGCGCAGTGTGAAGAGGCCGTCGCGCTGACCCAGACCCTCGGTGCCGGGAAGCTGTCGTGGCGAGGCGCCCGTGGTGATCACCACAGCGTCGCCATTGAGGACCGCGCCATCGTCAAGCTCGACCGTGCGCCCTTCCACGTCGAGCCGCACGGCACGGCGGCCGAGCACCTCGTGCACCCGGTGCTCGCTCGATCGCCGCTTGTCCGCCAGTACCGCCTTCTCGGGTGGCCAGGTCCCGGCCAGCACCTGCTTGGACAGTGGCGGTCGGTCGTAGGGAAGATGCGGTTCCTCGCCGACGAGCGTGATGGCGCCCGCGAACCCCTCGTTGCGGAGCGTCTCAACGGCGCGCCAGCCCGCGAGAGAGGCGCCGACAACCACCACCGCGTTGTCACCGGTCAACCCACCTGGCGGCGTCACCAACCGAACATGGCCATCCACTCCTCCGGGGAGCGGGGCCGGAACACGTAGTTCAACCGTCGGGTGTCGCCCATGCTCTGCGAGGCATCGGCTGAGTACAGGTGGCCGGGGAACAGGATTGCGTCGTCGGGAACCCGCGCCAGGCGGGTGTGGATCGACTCGTACATGGCCAGCGGATCAGACCCTGGGAAGTCAGTCCGCCCGCAGCCCTCGAGGAAGAGCGTGTCACCGGCCACGAGGCGTCCGTCGACGAGGAAGCACTGGCTGCCCGGAGTGTGGCCCGGGGTGTGGATCATCTCCACCTTGACCTGACCGACCTCCAACACATCACCGCTGTGATGGCCCACCAGGTCGGCCCGGCCGACGCCGGTGGTCCGCTCGACCCACGGCACCTCGTCGGCCTGCACGTGGATCGGCACCTGCACCTTCTCAAGGAGGGCGCTGATCCCCTCGAGCGACCACCCCCCGAGCTCCCCGCCGAGGTGATCGGGGTGGAAGTGGGTCCCGAGCACGCCGGTCAGCTGCATGCCGTCCGCTTCGAGGATGTCAAGGAGGTCCTGGACCGCGTAGGCCGGGTCGACCGCAAGGGCCTCCCCTGTCTCAAGGTCACCGATCAGATAGACGAAATTCACCATTTGGCGCGCCATCGTGTCGCCCCGGGCGAAATCGCGACCCGACAGCAGCTGGCGGAAGTACACCCGATCGGTCCCGTGGGACCCGGCCGACCCGGCCGACCCTCGGCCAGCAGCTCCGTCCTCACTCATCACCGACACCTCCTGAGTCATCGCCGGCCGCTTCGACGGCCAGCGCGTCGAGCCGTGGCACGAGCTCCTCGACCTGGGCCCGGGTCCGACGCAGCCGCCGGTCGAGCTCGTCAATGAGGGCGGTCGCCCGTTCCAGGCGGGCGACCAGCACGTCGACATCGACGTCGCGCTGCTCGAAGAAGCCGACGATCGCATCGAGCTCCCGGCTGGCTTCGGTGTAGCTCAACTGCTCGACGGGGACGGAATCTGCGGCGTCGGTCACCGACCGCTTCCTTGGTCCGACGGGTCCGAACCGGAACGGGTCTCCTCGACCCGGCTCCGCACGGTCCCGTCGGCGAAACGCGTCACGATCTCCTGCAGTTCGGCCAGCTCCCCGGCGCTGCGCACCAGCCGACCCTCGGTAGTGAGGGTCAGGCTGTAGCCACGCTCGAGCTGGCGGTCCACGTCGTAGGCGGCGAGCAGCCGCCGCCAAGAGGTCAACCGCTCGTCCAGCCGCCCGAGATGGCCGAGGGCCAGGGGCCTCAGCCGGGCGGCATGAGTGCGAACCGCAGCCTCGCCGACCTCGACCCGGGCAGGTGCGCTGCGCCCCAGTGCGGCAGCCTTCGCCCCCAGGCGATCGCTGTGCCGTCGCAGGTGGTGCCGCGCCGCCGCCGTGAGGTGACGGCGCGCTTGGGCATCCCTCGCTTCGGCGTCCCCGAGGAGGCCGGGCACCCGGCGGGCCAGCATGTCGGCAGGCTGTGCCACGTGGTCGGCCCACCAGGCCCGGGCGGCCACCACGATCTGGTGCCCGCACTCGGTGGGCGTGATGCAGGCCCGAGCGGCGACGATGTCCGCCACCGTCTCGTCGCCCGTGTGGCCGATCCCGGTGAACACCGGCTTGGATGCGCCGGCGATCGCCCGCGCCACGATCTCGGTCTCGAACGCGGCCAGGTCGGCCCGCGCTCCCCCGCCCCGGACCATGGCGATCACGTCGCAGTCGCTGCGGCTGAGCGCACGGACCGCTCTTGCCACCGACGTCGCCGCCCCGGCACCCTGAACGGCCACCTTGACAACGGAGACGTGGAACCCGAGCCCCGAGCCGGTGAGCTGGCCGAGAAAGTCGTTGTAGCCCTCGGTCCCGGGACTGGCGATCAATCCCACGCGCAGGGCCACTGCCGGCAACGGCAGAGAGGCATTCCGGCGCAGCAGCCCCTCTTCCTCCAGCCCGCGCAGGAGCTGGGCCCTCTGGGCGGCGATGCGCCCAAGCAGTGCGGTGACGTCAACCTCGACGAGGATCAGGCTGATCTCGCCCTTCGCCCGGTAGAGATCCAGCGTGCCCCGCAGCACCACGACCATTCCTTCGGCGAGCTCGATGCCCTGCTTGGCCAGCCCGTGCCGCAGCGGTGCCCACGAGCTCCGCCAGCACTTCACGTTCAGGGTGGGCACGCCGCCCCGGGAACGCAAGCCGGCGGCGCCGCCCTCCTCCTCGGGGTCGACGAGGCTGAGGTAGAGGTGCCCCGAGCGGTGGTCGGAGAGGTGGGCGATCTCGCCGCGCACCCACAAGTGGCGGTTCCTCGGGAAAGCTTGGCCGAGGGCACCTTCGACCTCCTCGTACAGCCCTCCGATGGACAGCACCCCGTGCCGCTCGCCGGCATCGGTCTGGTCCTCGGGGCCGGCAGCCACCGGTAGGGCCTCGGGATCGAAGAGCTGACGGGCGCCGCCGGACATCCTCGACACCCTACCGAGGCGGTGCGCCGGCACTCTCATGCCTCGCGAGGTGGCACAATTAGATGGTGACGGTGAGTCGGCCAGGTGGCCGCAGCACGGGCCGCGCTGCGGAACCGTGTTGAGGAAGGTCGGGACTCCGCAGAGCAGGGTGCTGGCTAACGGCCAGTCGGGGCGACTCGCAGGACAGTGCCACAGAAAGGAAACCGCCGATGGCGGACCCTCGGGCCCGCACAGGTAAGGGTGAAAGGGTGCGGTAAGAGCGCACCAGCGACGGGGGTGACCCCGTCGGCTCGGTAAACCCCACCCGGAGCAAGGTCAAGCGTGGGAAATGGGCTGCTCGCCCGCCTCCTGAGAGGGAGGGTTCCCCAGGTAGGCCGCTCAGATGGATGGCCACCCAGGCTCCCCCGGGAGCCGGACAGAATCCCGCCTACAGGCCGACTCACCGTCACCCAGGAGTTTTGGCGGTTCATCCCTAGCTCTGTCGCGACTTTCGTCAACAGGTGTGAGCGGGACCATGCGGGGGCTGCCGCCGTCAAGGAAGGACGGTACGCGGCGCTGGGAGCTGCGCGTCTTCATCGGACGCGACCCAGCCAGGGCGAAGCACGACTGTTTCATCTACAGGCGAACCCAGGGATTGCCGAACTGGGACAGCCCCTCAACTCTCAGCTTCCTCGGCCCGATCCACTCGAGAGGGCTGCTAAGGGCGCATATTGCACTAATCCACTCGATTTTGTATGATTAACCCTATGTCGGGCCAAACGAGTCTCCGCACACACTGGGGAGGGACGTGATGAGGACGTTCTACGTTGAGGCTGACATGAACAAACTGCTCGAACAGGTCGGCATGTCCGACGATTGGATCGGGGCGGTGATCGACGGGTTCGTGATCGACTACGTCTTCGACCGCCCTTTGATGATCGCCGAGACCATGGAGGAACTCGCGCCACCGACGTGCAAGGGTTGGCGGCGACCCGTATTCAGCACAGTACTTCCGCTCCGGTAGCCAACGGTCAGTCCCTCTGCCACATTTCCGAGCGTCGACGACGCGCATCACCTAACCGGTTATTAGTTCACGCGTCTCGGCCATCTGGTCGACCCAACGGGCGCCCCTGTGGGTGCCTGCTTGGAGTGGGCAGGTGTTACGGGTCATGACTCTCCCGGCTTGGGTACCTCCGCGGTGCCTCTCGACACCTCCGCCCACGCCGCCGCAACTCCCTCCAACTGCCGTCTGAGTGCTCGGGCCTGAGCAACTGGTAGATGGTCTCGCGGGACACGTGCATCTCCGGGCGATCGGGGTACTCCAGAGCCAGCCATGCCGAGATCTGCTCAGGTGACCACCTGGCCTCGAGCTTGCGCTCGACGATCCCTCGGAGTCGCCGGCAGGCCGCCAGCTTGGCCTCTTCGGCCGCAGGCCCGCCGACAAGCCGCCTGGTTGGCCACCAGGGCCCGGTATTTCTTGCGCCTGCCGTTGGCGCTGACCTCCCGGCACACCGTCGAAGGCGATCGACCAAGATTCGCAGTGACGGCGCGAATGGAGTGACCGGCAGCCAGACCCGCGAGATCTCCTCGCACTCTTCGAGGGACAACCGCAGATCAGAACGCTCCTGAGCACTCGGACGCTTCCCCCCGGTGCCGGAAAGGAACTTGCGCCAGGACACGGGCTGCCGGCCCAGATGCCTGGCGATGCGCTTCACAGGCACTCCCGCCTCACGCATATCCCAGACGGTCTGCCTCTCAGCCTCGCTGAAACGCCTCACGACGCAACCTCCTGATCGACGGACTCAATGCCCGCCAATCAGGCCGGTGTTGCAATGACCCCCTGAGGCACAGCCAAAGTGGGGGCACGCAGAACCCACCCGGCTTCAGCAAATGCGGGATGGCAGTCTGCGGCGGGATGCAACGGCCGCGAGTCGAGCAGCGCGGCCCCGATTTCGGCGGCCCATATCCGGATCGCCTCCCAGTCCCGCTGATCTTCAGAAGGGGCTTTCGCGATACGCACGAGCGCGCGCTCGGCGATGCTCAGTCCACTCTTGTCGAGCTTGCCTGGGAAGACACGGTGTTCACGGGCTGCGAGCGCCTCCGTGATTTGGTCAACCCTGACGTCGGTCAGCCGGGTCATCCGGCTTAGACCCGTCTGACCCTCGAAGGTTATCGGGGTGCCCAAATAGGCCGAAGGGCGTCACCCTGCAGCTATCGGAGCGGGGCGGTCAGGCTTCCGACCACTTGAACTGGCAAGCCGAGCACCGGCTCAGCCATTGAGGAGTTTCTGGTGCATTTGACCTCTCGAAGTGCGTGGCAATCTCTGCACTACCGCAGCGAGGACACGAGTCATGTTCCGTGTGTCTATTCATGCCAGGCCGGCGACCATTCCACGATCCACGCACTAAGCCCCACGATCTCCAGAGCCCTGCGGACGATCCCTCCCGGTCTACTGAGCACAAGCTGGTTCTGTCCGTCGGTGACGATGCGGTTCCTGGCCACAACAAGAGCGCCGACGCGGGGTGGAGTCCATGAACGTGAGGTCCGAGAGATCGACGACGAAGGTAGAGCCAGCCACCTCCACCCACGGGCGGTGACGCTGAACTCGGACGACACGGCAAGGCCATTTCCGCCGAAGGTTGCAGGTGGCTAGTTGCCAGGAGGCCGGTCAGCTGCTCAAGCATACTCCTACCAGGCACATCGCCGAACACACTCCACGACCTGCTCGGAATGCACCGGTTCTGAATCACAAGGGTCGCAATTCCGTACACGGCGCTGACTCCGCGCCACAACCGCTTGTGGGCCACGTAGTTTGCTCTATGTGCTGCGCGCCAGGCTCAAGGTCATCGCGCTGATGTGCCTTCTCGGTACCGCGGTTTTGGCCTGGGCCGTGGCGCATGGGCGCTCACCGTACGCGTTCGAGAAACCCGCTATCGCATGGCTTGGGCCTCCATCTGCCGTCAGATCCTGGGCCGATCTCGCAGAACTCCTCGCCGCACCGGCTATCGGCGCCGTCCTCGTCCTATCCTTTGCCTTCGCCTTGGTAAGACGAGCCTTTCTTCGTGTCGCCGTTTACGCGGTGATTGCCGCTGCGGCGCTACTCGTCAGCGAGCACTTTGCCAAGCCGCTCGTCCAGCGGACCTACTATGGCGAACTCACCTTCCCCTCCGGGAACGTCACCGCGGTCAGCGCGACTGCGGCCGCGGTGTGGCTGGCGCTCTACCCGCTGCTCAGGAAGCCGGCGCGCAACATTACGCTCGTGCTCGGCGTTGCTTGGGCGCTGGTGATGTCGCTGGCCGTTGTCGGCGCGCTGTGGCACACGCCGCTGGACGCGGTCGGGTCCATCTTGCTATCCGTCGGCATCGTCACTGCGGGCGCTTCGGTATTTGAACCGGCTGGGACTCGGAGACCCTTCATGAGCGCAGCACGCGCTCGGAGTGGGAGACGGTGAGGCAGCTAGTAGTCCGGTGTCGCATCAACATCGTCGCGAAAGGGTGACTCTGTTTCGCCGAGTAGGTGGGACGCTTCGACAAATTCGGGCTAGGTCCCCGGGCGAGCCGATCACCTAAGACTGAAAGGGTCGCGAAAGGTGTCTCGTCAGGAAGCTCGGTGTTGGTCGGTGTTCGAGCCGATCCCTTCCTCATGAGCCCCAATCGATGGCCAGGACCGAGTCACCCGGTCGGCTGGGTTAAATGCGGCGTTTCCGGTGGCGGGGCAGATCGGGTCGGTGACCGATGAATAGGACACGCCGGCACGGGCCCAGACGGACCGCCTGACAGTCGCGTGTCCCCGGCGTCTCCACGAAGTGCATGGTCTGGTTGCCGCACAAGGTGTTGAACACGGTTCGCGCCCCGCTGCCGAGGTCGATGGTGGTGACGTGACCCGGTAGTCGCCGTTGTCAGCGGGATAGCCCGAATTGGTCACGTAGAGATAGGTATGCCCGCCGTTCCCGCGCTCAGGCGCGGTTTGCGCGTGGGATTGGGTTTGTTGGCCCACGCCGACTCTACGATGTGGGCAGCAAGGGCCTCGGCAATGACGGGTGGGGTGGAGCTTTCCGACGGCTGGACTCGGTCTCTCAGGCGGTCCGAACTCGGGCTCCCGGACAGCGGCACGAGCTGCTGCTCCACACGGATTCGCCTGCAGGAGGTGAAGGTGCTCCGGTGTGAGCACGAATGCTTCGCTCCGCCGCAGGCCCGTCCCTGCGGGTGGAGATGACGAACGCTCGGTACCTCAGGGGCACTACCTTCTTCCGCCAACTCGCGGACATCTGACGCTCTGCACGCTGGGAAAAGCAACCCGCTCAATCCGTCGTGGTACGGCGGCGAAGTGGGAGTGCGATATCCGCCAGGTAGGCTACGACCTGATTCAGAGCTGGCGTCGATCTTTGCCAGCGAGAGTGGCACCGTCTGGACCCGGGCATCGGACTCGCGGTCTGCCCAGTCCGCGAGCGCCTCGCGGAGGCCCGTGCTGTGGTAGTGGGCGGCGCCGAGGAGCAATATGAATCTCAGGCGAGAACTCCGGGGTGTGTCGGCTGATCCCAAGGAGTGGGCGACATCCGTGCGTGAACGGTGGGCTGAGCGACCCGAGCAGCGGGCGAAGGCGACCCAGCCTCGTGCTTCTCTGCGGGGCATCATGCCTTGGCCTCCTTGTCCGTACGTGACGGATCCTGACTGGGAACGACAACTCCACGAAGGGATCGGTGTGCCGTGGCCATGCCCGGCCCACCAGCAGTTCCACAGGATGTGGCCCGAGGTCATCCGGATGCTTCAGGAACGGGTCCCCCGGGTGGGACGGGGCAGCTTCGGGGTCGAGGGCTGGGCTGACGGGGACACCGCATTCGCTCGAACCGTGTACTGCCTGACGCTGCACCTGCGCCCCGAGCGGATTGTTGAAACGGGGGTAGCACGGGGCATCACCAGTCGCTTTATCCTCGAAGCCATCGCCCACAACGGCTGCGGCCGCCTGTGGAGCATCGATCTACCACCCATCGCCGAGCCAGAAATCCACGACCAAATTGGCGTAGCCGTCACCGACGACCTTCGTCATCTCTGGACCTATGTGCGTGGCTCTAGCAGGCGGCGACTCTCCCCCCTCCTCTCGGAACTAGGCACGATCGATATGTTCGTCCATGACAGCAAGCACACCGAGCGCAATCTTCTCTTCGAACTGAACCGAGCGTGGGATGCGCTCGGCCCGACTGGTGTGGTGGTTGCCGACGATGTCGACCTCAACTGCGGCTTCCATGCCTTCCGTGCGGCACACCCAGATGCACCTATCTACATCTGCGTTAGCGAGCCCCTGCAACCCGACACCGTACGACAGGGCAGCACCGGCGTCTTCGCCGTCAGCCTCAAGTTCCACCGGCCAACTCGTATCCAGGCACGGGGGAAGTCGAACAATGACACGACGAAGTTCTGAGCCAGGCCAGACGAACGGGTGCCGTCTTGGGCGTACGCATGCGCTATTTCCGGACTCCGTCCGACCGGACGGTGTCGAATGGGTGACCGGGGCGGGCCGAGGATCGAACGAAAGACCGTCCCGAAGGACGTCAGCAGGTTTGCTGGAGTCAGACCTGCCCTGGGCACCCGCCCGCACGCTGATGAATCCGTGCACCGAAGTGGCGGATCATCCAGTGGCCGCTTTAATCTTTGCTGCCGGGAATGAGGCGGTTACGCAAGCCGATCACCTAAGACTGAAATGGTCGCGATAGGTGTCCTCGTCCGGAAGCTCCGTGTTAGTCGGTCTTCGGGGAGGCCGATCCCTCCCTCATGGGCCCCAAGCGGTGAAATGGCCTGAATGGTCGGCCAGCAGGACGTAACCGCCGTCCACGACGGGGCTCTGCCAGTGAATCGAGCCCACGGGCTTGCTCCAGAGCAGGGCGCCGGTCATCGGGTTGTACGCGTGGACGGTGCTGCCACCAGCGGCATAGAGGACCCCGTTGGCCACCACCGGTGAGGTGTTGCCCGTCGAGATGTTCCAACTAGGAATCAGACTGGGGACGTGCGTGGTCGGGTCGATGGTGACGATGTAGCCGGCGGTGTTGGAGTCCGTCGTGGCCTCGACCCAGAGCTTGCCGCTCGAATCGGTCCACACGGCTGGCGCGGTGAGGATCTCGCCGCCGGGACCGCTAACGAGGCTCCATTCGCCGCCGGTATGCCCGACGCCCCCTTGGCGGCTGAGATTGGTCGGATCTAACAAGCGCAAGTAACCGTCCTTCCCGCCCTGAACGCCAACCTGACTCAGCGGCGCTCCTCCCGGGGCGAGGGTCCCCTTCGGCAACGAGACCAGGGCGGGCAGGGTGGAACCCAGATCCTTGTCCGTGTTGTCGAGCGTCTGGAAGTCGGTCGGCGTGTACGAGTCGACCGGGTTGCCGTTTGACCCCGTCCCGTCGGGGTTGAGAGCCAGGACTGAGTCACCCCAGTCGTGGTTGGCTGGGTCAAATGCGGCGTTTCCGGTGGCGAGGTAGATCCGGTCGGCGACCGACGAATAGGAAATGCCGGCACGGGCCCAGACGCCGCTCTGGACCGCCTGACAGTCGGGTGTCCCGGGCGTCTCCACGAAGTGCACGGTCTGGTTGCTGCACAAGGTGTTGAACACGGTTTGTGCCCCGCTGCCGAGGTCGATGGTGGTGACGTGACCCTGGTAGTCGCCGTTGTCACCGGGATAGCCCGAAGTGGCTACGTAGAGGTAGGTATGCCCGCTCTTGGCCGTCGCAATCGCCAGCGCCGACGATCCCTTCTCGTCGAAGGGCTTGAGAGTGACCGGCTCGGGCCAACCCGAGGTCGTCGTCTCGACCCCCGTACCGAGGGCAACCTTGTGGACCCTGCCGTCGAGACCGTACGAGTAGACGAAGCCGTTGCTCTGGTCGACCGCTGGCGACGATGTCGTGTAGCACGGCGTCGTTCCGTTGTTGATCTTGCACGACCCCGGGCCGAAGGTGTCGGACCAGATCTTGGCTCCGGAGTGCAGGTCGACCGCGACGAGATCGCCGCCTGTCGTCGTGACGATGGCGAGATCGTGGGAGCCGCTCGGGGTGCTCACGCCGAACGCGACTACCGGGGTGCCGTCCGCGTAGTGGGGCAGGGACACCTGCCACTTCTGGGTCATAGACGCCACGTTGGAAGCGGTGATGATTGTTTCGCCGGTGTTGTCGGCCTGATGGTCCGGACCGCCGTCGAACTGCAGCCACGGGACATTGCATCCCGTCACCATGAGTGCCGCAAGAGCGCCGACGAGCGGAAGCAGTCGCCGACCCACCGGCACACCATAGGTCACTGCAACGAGGTTGGACCTTCGGTGTCTCGGCGGAACGTTGTAGTAACTCAGTCAGCGCGCCACATCGCAAGCACGTCAAACTCGTCCACGGAGTCTCAGCCAGCAGAATTTGCGGCTGATGCAGTTCAACCCCGAGTCTCGTTGTGTGACCGTTGCGCTGATTCAGCCATTTCGGCTCTACGAGACGACGCCTCTCCCCATAAGACACTCACATCGTCCGCGGGGGAATCCGCCGACTCGGCCCGCGCTTCGCCATCGGGGTTCGGTCGCGGTACGCCGTATCAGGAGTCATCGGCGTAGCTCATATCCGGGCCACGGTGACTGCTCCGCTCAGACGGCCTGCTGTGGCCGGTCCAATCCCGTTGCTTCCCGGGGTTGGACCACGCACGGTCGCCGGGCACTCCCGCGGTCTACGGTTCGCCCCGTAGACCCGATGCCCCAGCCCGGTGACCCGTGCTCGGGCTTCATCCCCGAGCCGGGGCGGTGCTGGCAAATGCCTACAGCGTTCAGCTCCAGGACACACACTGCACCGATGGACCTGCCGATGGCGGTCGCAGCAGGGCGATCCGAGTGAGCGGTAGCTCCAGCTGGAGAATCGGTTCGCACCGGCGACGCCCCGAACTGGCGTACGCTCGTCAGGCCGTCGATGAAGCCGACACTTGGATCGTGCAGCCGCCCGTGCAGCCTGCGTTCAACACGGGGCCGCTGAGGGAGTTCGTGATCGTGTTGCCGCTGATCGTGACGGGCCCCGCCGCGTTGTAGACGTAGACGCCGTAGGTCGGCTGGCTATTCTGCCCCTCGGTCGATCCGGCGTAGTTCTGTCCAGCGTTCGTGATGGTGTTGCCCGTCGCGGTGATGTTGGTGGCCGGCCAACTGGCGAATGTCCCACCGCACCACCTTGCGGTGCAGCCCGACACCTCGAGTCCAGCCGAGTAGCTGTTCGTGATCGTGTTGCCGGTGACGCTCGCCCCGTTCACGCCATTGAGGGCGATACCGCGGCCAAGTTGCTTCCCGTTCGGGTTGTTCGGCCAACCCGTAATGGTGTTGTCGGAGATCGTAATGTCGGTGGGGAGGACGCGCGGAGGAGTCCCGCTCTGAGGCAGGTCGACGGCGATGGCATCGTCACCGACGTCGCTGATGGTGTTGTTGGTGACCGTGACGTGGGCAAGGTTCAGGCCACTCGATGCGAAGCCAGTGATGCCGTCACGGCCCGAATGGTTGACGTGGTTGTTCTCGATGAGCCCGTTCTGCGACGCCAAGTAGGAGATCGACACGCCGGGGGCGTCCCTCACCTGGATGCCGTTGATCGTGAAGCCCGTCACGTTGTGAAGTTGGACGGCCGAGGTGAGGCGGTTCGGATGCTCGGCGTTCAGTCCCGACGGCAGGCCGGTCCCGCCCCCCGCAACGGTGAAGTTCGTCAATGTGTAGTTGCGGTCGCCCGAGCCGTCGGCGTTCGTCAGATAGTGAGCGCCGCCCGACGCCGATCCGCTGGCGTCGAACCAGGTGAACTTGAGGATCGAGCCGAAACCGTGGCCCTCGATCGTGGTGCCCGAGGGCATCTTGAGCATGGAGGAGATCACGCACATCGAGCTGGCCGGGAGTTGGAGCGGCTCACTGGCGGCAGCAGCAGCATTGATGGCCTTCTGCATCGCCGTGGTGTCGTCGGTCGAGCCGTTGCACGCCGCCCCGTACTGTCCCGGTGTCGTCGTTGAGGCCGGGGCCGCCGTCGTTGTCGGCGCAGATGTCATCGTGGTTGGGGTCGACACATGGGTCGTAGTCGTTGCCGACGCCGACCTGGTTGGCGTCGAGGTTGGTGAGCTCACGGACAACCCGATAGCGAGGCCGATGCCAATGGCGGCGAGAACCGCGGCAACGATTGCGACTCGGACGACGGTGCTTCGCCGCACGGCGAGCACCCGTGGGTCTTCGTCCACCATGGATTAGAAAGCTACTCACAACATCCCGCTACGAGAGGGCAGCAAATCCACCGAGGTCCGGGACCGCTGGGCCGCTCAGGCGGTTGCTCTGGAGGCAGCACTGCGAGAGGCGCTGAAAGGAAGGGCCGTCAAGAGGGTTGCGGGCCGTCCGTCCGGCAGACGAGAAGCGGCGATGTCGGCGACGGTCTTCGCCCCTGGATCGTCACATCATGCGGGATGATGCATGCAGAGCAAGCGGCGCTGAACACCGGGCCAGGCAGTTGTTGGGCGTGGACGCACGCCTCGCGGATCCGCCGAAGGTCGGTCAGGGAGTGATATTCAGACACGCCGTGCACGTGTTCGCCACGTACGGGGACGAACCGGGTTCGATGACGGTGATGTCTCTGGCGCCCAGCGTTGCCGAAGCTGACGGGGTCAAGTTGAAGGAGAGTTGGGTGGACGACACTCCGATGGCGCCGTGCGAGCCGCCGACTTGCGTGCCCGAGACGAAGACCGTCGCCCCCGACACGAACCCCGAGCCGGTCAACGTGATCTTGGTCTGTATGCCTTGGGGAGCCGCGTTGGGGCTCACGGTGGCGATGGGGGCCCCGGGCGTGGTGATCTCGTCCGCAGTCAGGCCGATGCCGTTGCGGCCCGCGAGCAGCAGGTCGTTGCCGGCGAACACGGGCTGGGAGAAGAGAAAGGACCCGGGGGTGGAGATGTGCTCGAGGATCTGGCCCGTGGCGGCGTCGAGCAGGTAGAAGCCCATGTCCTGGGGCGTGTCGGCCGTGTAGACGCCGCAGGCCACGACCGCCGCGCCGTCCTCGGAACACGAGCCGATCACCGGACCGGGCAGCCCGGTCTGCCAGATGGGTTGGCCCGTGGAGGGATTGAGGGCCACGACGGAACCCAGGTAGGAGGTGCCCCCAATGGTGCTCGGCCCTCCCACGCCCTCGATGAGGCTCGACCCGTTCCAGATGGCACCCGCGTCACACTCGTTGCTGCCGGAGCCTGTGGACGTATGGAACTTCCAGACGTCACCCGCGGCGAGGTTGGAAGGATCGAGCGCGTAGTAGAAGCCGTCCTTGCTGCAGGCACCCACGAGTTGGGTCTGTACCCCGTTGATGTCGCCGGTGAACAAGGTGGGCGATGCCCCGAAGTCACCATCGGCCACGATGTCCGACGCCGGGACCTGCCAGCCGTCTTCGAAAGCCAGCGTGGAGCCATTCAGGCGGACGATGGACTCGTTGTAGAGGATTTGGTTGGCCGGCGGTCCCTTGGCGTTCCCGGTGGTCGCGATGACATCGCCATTGGGGAGTATCCCCACGCTGCTCCAGACGCTGGCGCCGAGCTGGTTGGGTGGGAGCGAGTGCCACATCCCGAACTCGGCCCCATTCGTCTGGTTGAAGCCGATCACCCCGGCCGAAACCAGGGGCAGATCGCACCACGAAGAGAGCCCGACGTAGACTTTGCCGTTGGCCACGGTGGGCGAGGACCAGGCGAAGTAGTCGTCCACGGTGGACGAGGGCGAGTCGACCTGGGCCGTCCAGACGACGTTGCCGGTGGCCGCGTCAAGGGCGTAGAGGTTGCCGTCCTGGGAGTTGACGTAGACGGTGGGGTGCCCGGTGGTCGGATCGTTCGCCACGGTGGCCGTGGAGATGAGCCCCTGCGCGTTCGTCCCGCATTGCCCGCCGGGAGCCGGGGCCGGGGTACGCAGCCCGAGGAAGCGCGACCACAGGATCTGCTGGGTGGCCTCGCTCACGGCGTAGAAGATCCCGTCCTCTACCCCGATGTAGACCACCCCGTTGGACACTGTGGGGCTGGCCATGAGGGTGGGAGGGCCGGCGTTGGGAGAGGCAGGAGTCGACCAGCGCCACACCGGCTGGAGGTTGCCGGCCTGGATCCCCGCCACGGTGATCGAGGTGGCGCCCTGGTTGAAGGACGAGTGGCTCGGGCCGTTCAGATAGCCCGTCCAGTCGCAAGAGGCGAACACGATGGCCATGGTGGCCAGCAGAGCGATCGTGGTTGCACGCGAGCCCTGGAGCCCGGAGCGGCGTGGGCGCCGATCCTGTGAGCCGAGGATCGGCTGCTGTGGCGAGGTCTCTTCAGGCATCGAGCCTTTCCTCCTGAGCGATCTTCGGGTCATAGCTTCCCAAATTGGTCGGCGCTCGGCTACCGCAACGCTCGAGGCAGCATTTGCGGTGGTCAGCGTCAGATGGCCGGCGTAGGCGGCAGGGTCTTGGCTCAGCCATCAGCCAGATGCAGCCCGGCATTGATCTACCGGACATGATCGGAGGCGATGCTCCAGCGATCTGGAGGACCAGGTCTTTGTCGGGTCGTCGGTGTCCGAATCCAGATCGAGCTCCGAAGCCGAGCAGAGAGACGTACCCTCGTGACTCATCGCGCTCCAAAAGCGTCGTGCAGGATCAGCTCCGGGGCCAAGCGATCCAGGGGTACACCACGAGCTGCGTGCCCGGGTGGTCCTTCAGGTGGCGGAGCCGCCCGGGCGAGCCCCACATCCGAGAGTCCAGATCCCAGCTGCCTGCCTTGACTGGGGCCCTCGAGATGAGGTCTCGGTTCGTGTCGCTGGAGTAAACACAACGCGACAGAAGTGTAAAATCCCGACGATCCCGTCAATTCCGGTGCTAAACGCGGTGCGTGAGCCGATGCTCTCGTGGAATTTGTGCATTGCTTTTCGCTCTTCTGGGATTCGGTAGCACTCTCGTATTAAGTGCCCAAGCGGGCGCGGACACTCCCACCACTTGGACCGACGACCTCGCAGGCGGACCGGTCGTGACACCGGGACAATACGGGGCGGCGTGCGACGGCTCGACCGACGACACCACGGCGATGCAGAAGGCCATCAATGCTGCTGCTGCCGCCAGTGAGCCGCTCCAACTCCCGGCCAGCTCGATGTGCGTGATCTCCTCCATGCTCAAGATGCCCTCGGGCACCACGATCGAGGGCCACGGTTTCGGCTCGATCCTCAAGTTCACCTGGTTCGACGCCAGCGGATCGGCGTCGGGCGGCGCTCACTATCTGACGAACGCCGACGGCTCGGGCGACCGCAACTACACATTGACGAACTTCACCGTTGCGGGGGGCGGGACCGGCCTGCCGTCGGGACTGAACGCCGAGCATCCGAACCGCCTCACCTCGGCCGTCCAACTTCACAACGTGACGGGCTTCACGATCAACGGCATCCAGGTGAGGGACGCCCCCGGCGTGTCGATCTCCTACTTGGCGTCGCAGAACGGGCTCATCGAGAACAACCACGTCAACCATTCGGGCCGTGACGGCATCACTGGCTTCGCATCGAGTGGCCTGAACCTTGCCCACGTCACGGTCACCAACAACACCATCAGCGACGTCGGTGACGATGCCATCGCCGTCGACCTGCCTCAGAGCGGGACTCCTCCGCCGCGTCCTCCCCACCGACATTACGATCTCCGACAACACCATTACGGGTTGGCCGAACAACCCGAACGGGAAGCAACTTGGCCGCGGTATCGCCCTCAATGGCGTGAACGGGGCGAGCGTCACCGGCAACACGATCACGAACAGCTACTCGGCTGGACTCGAGGTGTCGGGCTGCACCGCAAGGTGGTGCGGTGGGACATTCGCCAGTTGGCCGGCCACCAACATCACCGCGACGGGCAACACCATCACGAACGCTGGACAGAACTACGCCGGATCGACCGAGGGGCAGAATAGCCAGCCGACCTACGGCGTCTACGTCTACAACGCGGCGGGGCCCGTCACGATCAGCGGCAACACGATCACGAACTCCCTCAGCGGCCCCGTGTTGAACGCAGGCTGCACGGGCGGCTGCACGATCCAAGTGTCGGCTTCATCGAACGTCGCCGAGTAGTGCGTCGTCTGAACCAGATGCGATAACAGACACCGACGCTGACAGGTCGTTTGCTCAATCTGAGCGGCATATCACTAGATGCCCGTGTCGTGTCGGGCGTGTTCATTCAGGGGTGTCGATGACCGGTCGTTGGTGGCGCATTCCGCAAGTGCCGCGTGGGCCACATGCTCTCGTGGCATGCTGGTTGACCTAGCCGCTTTGGTCATGAGACGGGTGGAGTCTTCAGCGATGAGACGTATGGCACTCAAGAACGCACTGGCGAAGCTCGGTACGGGTTTCACGGTGGTGCTGCTCGGTGCCCCATGCCTGCTCTTTTCAGCCAACACAGGTGCAACCACATCGACGCCTCATGCCGTCGCGACATGCACTCAGGCTGCAAAGTTTCCTTATGGCAGTTCGATCGTGGGTATCGCTGCGACGTCGGACGATGGTGGATATTGGATTGTCAACAACGAGGGGTACGTTGCCGCTTGTGGCGACGCTCCCTATCTCGGTGAACAGACGAGCCTGAATTCCCCGATCGTGGGTATCGCCGCCACTCCCGATGGAGGTGGGTATTACCTTGTCGCTTCTGATGGTGGCGTGTTCACCTTCGGGGATGCACGATTCCAAGGTTCCGCCGGATCCCTCACGCTGAACAAACCCGTGGTCGGTATGGAGGTCGATCCAGCGACCGGCGGTTACTGGCTGGTGGCGACGGATGGTGGGATCTTTGCCTACGATGCGCCCTTCCTCGGATCAACTGGATCCATAAGGCTGAACCAACCCGTGGTCGGCATGGCCGCAGCCGCCGACAGAAGTGGGTATTGGCTCGTTGCCTCTGACGGCGGGCTCTTTGCCTATGGCGTTCCATTTTGGGGATCAACCGGGTCGATACATCTCAATAAGCCGGTGGTTGGAATGGCGGCTGATGCGGGGACCGGCGGTTACTGGTTGGTGGCATCCGATGGTGGGATCTTCGCTTTCAATGCCAGGTTTTACGGGTCTACCGGAAGCATCGTCTTGAACAAGCCGATTGTTGGCATGGAGTCGGACGCAACCGGCAGCGGGTACCGCTTCGTCGCGGCCGACGGCGGCGTGTTCCCCTACGGCACCTCAGGTTTCTACGCAACCCCACTCTTCGCACCGCCTCCAGCACCGCCGCCCGGAGGGTCGCCATCTTGCACGGTGACCCTGTCGAACGATAATCCGCCTCAGTATTCATCCGTGATCGCAACCATCACATCGAACGTGCCGAACACCGCTTTGACCTTGACGAAGACGTATCAAAAGACGACGTCATCCCAGTTTGGGACGACCGACTCCAGTGGCACGGCGACCATTTCGTTCAACATCTCCGCTCCCCTCGCTGGCGTCGCGGTAGTCGTGACCGTCTACGTGGGGGCGGCTACTTGCAGAACGAGCTTTACGCCCACTTGAGACCGACAGCTGGGTAGTGCTCGAAGCGAGCCACTTCAGCTCGCCGCGACGGCCGCCGAGGGACCGGACGTGCCCATCCAGGCGGAGACGGTGAACAGCGTGGCTTCCCGATCCTCTGAAGTGGTGCCCCCAACGGGCGAACCTGGGAGCCAGCCGAGTCTGAGTAGCTATCGCATCAAACCATTGCACGTCCGTTGCGTATCTTTTGGTGGTCGTGTGGCTCATCTCAGCCAATGGGCCGGGCACTTGATCGTAGGGCTACACTCCGCGAGGTCATGGAAGGGCAGGCCAGTCGCGACGGCAGGCCGCGGGGTTGGTCGGGCGCGGTGGGTGAGCTCGGAGCGATCGACCGCCACGACCTGCACGATCTCGGCGAAGAGTACCGCGACGCGTACCGCACCGCGTCGCCGTGGCCACACGTCGTCATCGACGGCCTGTTCGATCCCGCCGTTGTGGAGCGGGCGAGGGCAGAGGAGCTGGGTCCCGCGTTGGAGCTAATACCGCGCCGCTCCAACCGGCGGGTCAAGGCCGAGTCACCGGGCCCGGCCGGGCCGACCGCCGCGGCCATCCTCCAGCGCCTGCTTGCCGATGACGTGTGCGACATGCTGACCACGCTCACCGGCATCCCCGACCTGGTCTCGGATCCGAGCCATTGGTGGGCCGGGGTCCACGTGCTAGCTCCCGCGTCCTTCGAGGCGGTGCACCGGGACTTCGCCCGCGACTCCACCGGGCACCTTTGGCACCGCGTCAACATCCTTGTGTACCTCAACCCGGATTGGCAATCCGAGTGGGGCGGTCAGCTTGAGTTGTGGGACACGTCAATGACCACGTGCCATCGACGGATCGAGCCGGTAGGCGGCCGGATGATCATCTTCGAGCCGGGCCCCGACGTGTTGCACGGCATCCCCGCGGTGAGCTGCCCCGTCGGTGACGCCCGGCTCACGCTGGCGTCCTACTACTACACCGCCGACCCCGGTCCCCACGCCGGGCGACACCACTCGCGGGCCATCGGGCTGCCGCGCCGGCCCGGCGAGCCCCTCAGGGCCTCTATCGCCATCCCCTTCAACCCGTTGCGGTGGATCAGGGATCGGGTGACGGCAGTGGTGCGCCGCTGGCCCCTTAAGTGAAGACCTGAGGCTGCAACCGCACTTTGCGTTGGTCTGGCCTCAGGCATTAACCAGTGCCCGAACCGAGGCTCAGCCGTCGAAGATCGGAGAGACGGAGCACGGAACGGAATCGGACCATCAGCGCCACGAAGACCGCTGTACCGATGGCGACCCCGGTGATGGTCCCCCCCAAGCCCGTTCCGAGCACGAGGCGAGTTCCCAATGCGAAGAGCCCGTATCCGACGACGGTGGAGAGGACCACCACTGCGTAGCCGCCACCGAACGGCAACAGCCCCGTCCGTCGATGGAGGAAGAGGGAGGTGGTGAGGCTGGTGAAGGCGATGGAGGCCGCCCAGGCCACTGCGGCCCCGGCCGCTCCGAGGCGAGGGATGAGTACCAGGTTCAAGCAGACATTGAGCGCCAGAGCGCCTGCGTTCACTGCCAGATTCTCGCGGCTGCCTCCACCCATGAGCAGAGCGACGGCGTTGTTCCCCGTTCCGGTGTTGAGAAGCATTGCGAGGCCCAGGATCTGGAGCGAAACGATCCCGGCCGCGTAATCGCGTCCGAAGATGTGCATCATGAAGGGCGCGTAGACGACCAGGATCACGAGCGCCGGCCACGTAACCGCCATCACCCACCACGTCGATTCCCGGTAGATCAGTTGCGCGCTCTTCGAGTCCCCGCGATCGAAGATCCGACCGAGCTGCGGAGCGATGGCGATCCCGATGGCGTTCAGGGCGAACGTGGCCGTGATGACGTACCGGCTGGCAACGGCGTAAGCCGCCGATTGCGAGCTCGATGCCAGGGCTCCGACCAAGAGTACGTCCAACCACGCGATCAAGATCTGGAAGATCCCACCGAGGCTGCGCGGGCCGCTGAATTTCCAGAGGGCCAAGGCCACCGTTCGGGTCGACCCATCCGCCGGCACGGAGCCGACCCGTCTGCGCTCCGAGAGACACTTGGAGAAGAGATACGCACACGAGATGACGGCGCAGACGGCCAGAGGGGCGGCCCAGGCCACTGCCGCAGTCGACGGTGTCAGGCGGAACTGGGCCACCAACAACAACAGAGCGACCCGACACACAGGAAGAAGGATGTTCTGCACAAGGACCATGTCTCGGATCGACCAGGTCCGCATGGCTGCGAAGGCCACCTGCGTCATGGCGGCGATTGGGACAAATGGCGCGAAGACGACGAGGACGTGCTGGGTACCCAACTGGTTACCCCGACGAACAATTGCGTCGGCAATCTCTGTCCGGAACGTGAGCAGGCCCACGCAGATCACGAGTCCGACGACGATCGGGGGGACCAAGGCGGCAACCACGAGGCGCAGCTCGCCTCTCGCCGACTCGCGCCTGACCGTCGGCATCAGTTTGAGGACGCCGTAGTCTCCCCCGAACATGGCTGCGTAGGTGCAGATCGCGAGCACGGCCATACCCTCGAAAAGCGCTCCGGCGTTGCGCCCTCCGAGGAGGCGCCCAGCCGCCACGAAGAACGCAAACGTGAGCACGGCGTTGGTGACGATGCCGGCCAAGGTGAGCATGCCGCCTCGGGCGAGTGTCTGCAGCTCGCCTTCTCCTGATGCCGTCCCTTCGCCCGCTGCCGGACCCGCGTCCGCTAATGGCCCCTCGCACACTGCCGGAGGCTCGCCTGGCGCCACCGTGGGGGATGCTTCGCCGGGGGAATCCTTCCCCGCTTCGATCAATTGGCCCCCGGTACCGGGGACCTCGTCCCGCCGCCGCTTGTCTTCCCCCCTCACTTGGCCCAGCCCGCCGCTCGTGGTCATGTCACGTTCGGTCCGAACTCGCGCCGCAGGCCCCTGGAGCCATCGCTCGGTGCCTCCACGAGCGGGTCTTCGCGGCCTCCATCGCCTCGTTCACCCGTGGACCCCACGCCTCCAGCAGATCGCAGCCTTGTGGTCCGTGAGCCCCTCCCATTCCCGAAACAGAGGCTCGAGCTCCCGCTGGCTCCTGCCCTTGTCGGGGGGTCCGCTCCGCCCCAACCGCGTCAGCTCCGCGGCGAGCCGCGGCGCCGACCCTCTCTGGATCACTGCCGGAATGGCGTAGCAGAACCACGGAGGTCGATCTTCACGCCGGGCTGGACGGAGCGGACCCGAGGGCGTCGCTTTGAAGCTCTCTGAGTCCCTCTGGAGCTTCTGTCGTCCGCCGGCCCCGCAGGTACCAGGCGCACACCAGCAAGGGCAGCGCCCATTGGGCCCATCGGGTCGGCGTGTCGGCCTCAATGCCCGTCGGAACCACGAACACCACGACGCAGATCATTGAGGCGACTGTGAACGGGCACCAGGCGGCTCTCCACCATGCGGCCATCAGCCACTTGAAGAGAAGACCGCTCAGGACTCCGCCCAAGAGCACGCCAAACAGGCCAAAATTCAGATACCAATCCCCGATCGCTCCTAGGGGCCAGCCGTTTCGAGCCAGGGGTTGGTACACCTGCCGGAACCACTGGCCGACGAGCACCTGCTGGGGCTTGCTCGACCACGCTGCCCGCGGCACGATTCCCTCGAACCCGGCTGCGAAGTCCTGACCTCCGCGATAAGGCTGAGCGGCAGGCCAGTCACGTAGGGCCAGGAGAGTGGCGTCGAAGTAGGTGGAGTTGGTATCCACCGATACCTTCCGGATCTCGGACTGTCCCTGGGTAGCCGAGGACGCGTGACCCTCCAGGATGTTGTCGCGTACAACCCGCAGACCCACGACTGCCACGAGGAGCAACCCCACGAGCGCCACGACCCTCGTGACCCGGGGCCGGCCTTGGCGCGCCTGGCGGCTCTCCCTGGGCGTCGCCGCGCTGGTCCCGACGATCCACTGGCCGGCGATCAGGATGATGAGGACGATCGCCACCACCGTGCGGCTCCCCCACATCATTACGTAAGCAGCGTTCAAGATCGCGGCGCCCAGGGCCAGGACGACGAGACTTCGTCGTACCGTCCCCGTCACCCGTCGCTCGCGCCACAGCGTGAGCAGCAGCGATGCGGCGACGACCGCACCAACGGCCGGGAAGATTCGCAGGGTGTAGGAACCGGCGAGTCCCTTGGTCACCTTGCCCGCGCGGACAACCCCGCCGAAGCTCCCGTAGCGCGCCAAGAGGACGATGGAGATCACCGTCGCCGCTACGGTCAGGATGACCGTGAGCCGTGCCTGGCGTCGCGCGAGTCGGCTCTGTCCACGCGACAGGGATGAGTTTGACGAAGGCCCCCCCAATCGGAATGGGCAAGAGGTACGCCAGGGCGAAAGCCACCAGGAAGGCGGCCAAGACAACCGAAGCCTTGCTCACCAGGCCCGGTGTCTGCGAGGACAGAAAGTTGATGTCCGGATACGGCCCGTCAAGGCCGAAGGTGATCACGATGTCCCGCAACAGATAGAAGAAGGCGAAGCAGTAGCAAAAGAGGGCGATGGGGTCGAGCCGATGGCGCGACAGCTTCGTCAGGATCAACCCCAACGCCAGTATTGGAAGCGACAGCGCCAGGACCTCACCGAAAGTCATGGGTCACCTCCGCGGGCTGGATCGTCTTGGCTCTTCGGCGGGCCACTGCCTCGTCGTACACCGCCAACAGCGTGTCTCGGGATCGCTCCTGGCAGTGGTGATCCAAGTACGTCTGGCGAGCTCCCCGGTGGAGTTCGGGCCACGAGGCCGACCGCTCCCACGCCTGTCGGACCGCTGCGCCGAGGGACTCGGGGTCACCACAGTGGAACAGGAAGCCGTTGACGCCCGGGCGGATGACATCGCTGAAATTCCCCACGTCACTGGCGATGACCGGAGTACCGGCGGCGAAGGCTTGGACGGCAGCCACGGGCACCCCGGCCTCGTACCACTCCGAGGGCAGCACCAGGAAGCGTGCCGCGGCGAGCTCGGTGCGCACCGTCCGCTGGTCGGCCCATCCCCTGAAGTCAATGGCGGGATGACGGGCAGCACTTCGTTCGACGGCGTCGCGGAGCGAACCCTCTCCGAGGATCACGAGCTTGGGTGGATCCGTCATGGCCTCCCAGGCCCGTAGCAGGACCATCACCCCCTTGACAGGCTCGAGACGGCCGAGGTAGAGGGCATGATCCGATCGCTGCCCGCCGTCGCCTGGATCCTTTACGGCGTGCGGACGGACCGTGATGCGGCTGGCCGGGATCCCTTCCCGGGTGAGCGTGTCCTTCAACAGGGCCGAGGGGGTGATCCACCCGTCGACGTCACGGTTGAAGGTGCCCAGGCTCCGGTGCAGAGCGAGGCTGGTGGTGAGGGCCGCCGACGCGAGCAGGCTGTCGTGATAGCACCGGTGGATCACGCCCGGGGTCTTTATCCTCCTGCCTACACAAAGCTCGCAGAGCCGCCCGCCCCGGTAGAGGTTGGCCTGCACGCACGAGTACCGAAAGCTGTGGGCCGTCGCCACTGTGGCCGCGCCGCTTCGGGCGCCCACGCGGAACACGACCGGGGAGACGAGTGGGAACGGCGTGTGGACGTGCACCACGTCGGGCTCGAACGTCGCCAAAGTGTTCTGAAGTCGGGCGGCCACCGAGCGGTTCCAGATGGAGTCAAGACCTGCCCGCAGCCGTGACGCCTGGCGCAGGGTCTCCCTGTTGTCGACGATGAACTGATCGACCTGGTGACCAGACTCCAGCAACATGACTCGGTCGTTCTCAATGACTGCCTCTGCCCCCCCGGCCTTGTGGTCTGGGTTCCGCTCCCCGCCCGGCCGAAGCGACCGGTTGTGGATCTGCAACACCCTCACGCCCGGGCTCCCTCGGTCGATGAGCCCGACGCCGCCAGCCACGGCGGAGCGGAGGACAGCAATTCCGGACAGTGCCGGGAGAGCAGGGTGCGAAGCTCGTCCGATTCGTGGGCGAGGACCTGCTCGAGTCCCTCCCGGACATCAACAGGCACACCGCGGGGACGGAGGTTGGCCCGCCGAACCCGCTCCCGGAACTCAAACGGCATGATCGCCTTCGTGGTGCTGCGCAGCCAGTGCCTTCGACCGGCCCACCGGATGGCGCCTTGGAGCAGTCTGCTTCGCGGCTCCCCGGACACGTTGACAGGTTCGAGGTCCACTGCGGCCGTTGGATCGAGGCCGAGGAACTCGAACAGCGCACGTCCCACTCCGTCCGGATCTCGGTTTAGCTCCTCGTAGAACAGGATCTTGACGCGGTTAGCGCCAAAGGTCTCCAGAAAAGGGGCGAGTTGCTCTGCGTACCGTCCCATGCCCATGTAATGCCAGATGTGGTGCCAGCCACAGCGAATCCGATCCGCCTCACGGTCGAGCGCCTCCCGGAAGTCGTCGCACGGCTCCAAACCCCGTGCCCGTTGGTACGAATACGCGGAGAACGCGCGGGCGGCCGGATCGCGAAGGATGACGACGAGCTTGGCCTCGGAGAAGTATTGCTGCAGGGTAGCCACCGAGTGATCGGAGTAGTACAAGGAGGAGACCGAGGCATCTCCCCGGCACGCCTTTGTACCGGCCGATTGGTAGAGCGACAGGTATTGGTCACGGTCCGTGACGGCCACCCGGTTGATGCTGATGTCGTCGCCGGGCCCGGTAAAGGCGACCTGCTGTCCGGCGAACGCGAGAAAGCTCGGCTCTTTTGGCTGCGTCACGAAGGCGTCAGGGTGATGGCGCAGAATCTCGGCGAGCGCCGTCGTCCCGCTGCGAGCGGCGCCGATGATGAAGAAATTTGGCGACGTGTTGCGCCGCATGATCGACTCGCTGGTGGAAGTCATATTCTCACGGTCACGTTGAGTTGCTCGTTGGGTTGATGGCGGTCGGCGCCGGACCGCGGGGTTGCCTCTGATAAGCGAGGGTGAGGGCGTTTGCCATGCGCCGGTCCGTGGAGACGTTGACGAAGGCCTCCTTGGTCTGCTTTGACTGCCTGATCCACTCCTCCGTTTGGCATAACAGTGAGATTTCGCTCACCGCGTGCGCGGGGCTGTCGACGTGGATCCCGATGTGATCGCCGTCGATGGAGGCCATGCTGCGGACGACCGAGGGAAGTCCCATGCCGGCCGCCTCCAGCACCGTCATGGGAACACCAACCTCCCACGCCGCGGTGTGGAGGCAAATGTGACTGGAGGCGAGGACCTGCAAGCCTGCGACGCGGTCTTGCCAGCCCGTGACCGTCACCCCCAGATTCTCCAGCCCGGCACGAAGATGGGCCTCACCGTCGCCGATCCAGGTCCAGTCGACATCCACGCCGCGTCGGCGCGCGATCCGGACCACGTCCATGAAGAACTCGGGGTCCTTCTGCCGGCAGATGCGACCGACAGCGGTCACCCGGACACGGTCCAACGGACCGGGACTCTGTGCGCTGTCCACGAGCTCGTCAGGGAGATCCGGGGTATTCAGCGCTCGGACCACCCGCCACCGTCCCGAGAGGGAGTCAGCCAGACGGCCCTCGTGTTCGCTCACCGCCAACAGGGTTCCCGTTCGCCAGGCGAGCATCCGCTCTACCATCCGGAGTACTGCCCGTTTCGCGGAGCTGAGATCCACGCGCTCAAAGGCGAAGCAATGTGGGGTGTAGACGATCTCCGCCCTGGGAATCGACAGCAGAGCCCGCACGTATGCCCCCGCGTACGAGCTCTGTGCATGGACGATGTCAGGCCGCAACTCACGGTAGGCCTGCGCCAGCTGCTGCAAGGAGTGGAAAAACCCGACCCGCTCACCAGCATCGATGTAGGTCACTCCGTCACGTCGCTCCTGGTGCCCCAAGTGCGGTCGCCGACGGAGGATGAGGACGGTGTGCTCGGCCTCCGGAGCGCTGGCGATCATCCCGTGGATGCTCGTGGCGACTCCTCCCCCGAACGATTCCGAGACGTGGAGGACAGTGAGCCGATCGCGGGACGGCTCTGGCGCGGGGAACCCCGCGTGATACTGCCTGCACCTGGCTCCGTGGCCCACTGACGTAGAAGCGCCAATCCGCGGAGCGACGGTGTCACGAAGACCGTCAATGTGTTGAGTCTCCTTGATGGGTCCTCCCGAAAAGCGCGCCGAACCAGGTTGCATTGCCCCTTGACCTTCTTCTCGGGGCTTCGCAAGGCATCAGAGGCGAGGAAACCACCCGTGATACGCCTGTGTTAGAGCACCCGGATGTATTTCCGCCCATTCACCCGGGTCCTTAGAGAGGTGGTTCGGATCGGAGGCGCTGGGATCGAATGCAATGGTAGTTTCCCGTGACAGGCGAGCTAATGGGACGCTCGGGGCGGATCGCGACACGAAGTTGGGGGCAGGAGCAGCGCGACGACGGGTTGTCGTTCTGATCGTCGTGGCTGCGGCACTCCTGTCCGCGTGTTCGGGGCCGAGCATTGGTGGTCCGAAATCGGTGTCCGACCGACGTCCGTTGCCCGCCGTGACCGGCGTGTCGCCGAACTCGGGGCCCACGACGGGGGGGACGATTGTCACGATCACCGGCACGGCGTTCACGAAAACGACCAAGGTGTTGTTTGGCTCAGTGGAGGCTTCGAGTTTTCGCGTCGTGTCAGGCAATGAAGTGACCGCGATGG
This sequence comes from uncultured Acidimicrobiaceae bacterium, assembly GCA_963726005.1. Classification (GTDB taxonomy): domain Bacteria; phylum Actinomycetota; class Acidimicrobiia; order Acidimicrobiales; family RAAP-2; genus Bog-473. Next base: position 696,709 of record CAVSAT010000004.1, on the reverse strand, counting down.
CACCGGCACAGTCGACGAGCATTCAAACGGTCTCGGTGACCACGTCCGTCGGCACGAGCGCATTTTCGCCGGCGAACGATCAATTCAGGTATGACGCTCCCGTTCCAGTGGTGGCGTCCATCGGACCGGGTTCCGGTCCCGACGCCGGTGGCACATTGGTCACGATCACCGGATCCGGATTCATCGGTACAGGAAAGGTGCGCTTCGGAACGGCGGTAGCCGCCCAGTTCACCGTGGTGTCCGACACCGTGGTCACCGCCGTGACTCCGGCCCAGGCACCCGGGCCACATCCCGTCTACGTGACCACGGCGGGAGGGACCAATACGGCGGGTGGGGCTGCGGGCGAATTCAGGGCTCTGCCGCCGGTTCCGGTTACCACTGCAGTAACGCCGGCATCGGGCCCGACAACGGGGGGCACGACGGTCACCATCACCGGAACCGAGTTCAGCGGCGTAACGAAGGTGGCCTTCGGAGCGGTACCCGCCACCGGTTTCACCGTCGTGTCCAACACCGAGATCACCGCCGTGACCCCTGCTGAGGTGGGCGGGACCCGCCCGGTCTATGTGATCACGCCCGGAGGGAGGAGCTCAGCTGGAACCTTTAGCTTCGTCGCGACAGCTCCCTCGGTCACCGCCGTCACACCGAGCTCGGGCCCGACGGTCGGTGGCACCACCGTCACCATCACCGGAGCTGGGTTCAGTGGCGCCACCAAGGTAGCCTTCGGAGGGGTGCTCGCCACCAATTTCACCGTGGTGTCCGCTACGGAGATCAGCGCCGTGACCCCGGCTCAAGCGGCTGGAACCCGCCCAGTTCTGGTGACGACGGCCCTCGGGGGGACCAGCCCGTCCGCGGGAGCATCCGACGAGTTCACCTACGTGTCGTAGTGCTTCCTTCAGCTCCATGTGGACGAGATGCCGCTAAGCACGGCCCACCAATCCGATTTGTCGCGACCAGGCTTGCCGATCTCGAGTTCCCATCACAAAGACTTTGCAACAGTGGGTGAGATCGATCAGGATTTCTTTCGCGCGCCGGTGTCGGCTGGCGAAGATAGGAGGAATGCATTGCTCGAGTACCTAGCGGTGATCCTCGTACATGAGCGACGGAGCACCCGATGACGACGGAAGGCGGTAACGTGAACATGCGGACCTACCCCCGGATCCTTTGGCGACGGAAGTGGTGGGTGATCGCCTGCACCCTCGTCGGCCTCCTCGGAGCATCTGCTTACGCCTTCACAGCCCACAAGCAGTACTCGGCGACGACACAACTCCTCTTGCAGACGCCGACCGGGTCTGCGACAACGGCGACCACCAACGCGACGACTCAGGTGGCCACGGAGCTGCAGTTGCTGACCAACCCCGCCATCGTCAACGCCGTCGAGGCCCATCTCGGTCTCTCTTCCCTCGACGTTTCGGTTGGCGATCAAGGTCAAACGAACGCGATCTCGGTCACCGCCAAAGCCTCCAAGGCAGACCAGGCGGCACGTATCGCCAATGCCTATGCGAAGGAATTCGTCGACTACGAGAACCTCCTGGCTGGCAGGAACATCAGCGTAGCTGAGGCCCAGCTCCAGAAAGAGATCAACGCCGCCGAAAAGCAGCTGCCGTCGGCGTCGGGATCGCCTCAGGGCACAGCCTTGGCAGACCAGCTGGCCGCGCTGCAGGGGCAATACTCGCAGCTCCAGGTCGAAGCGGCAGGGAATCCGGGTGGCGTCACGGTCTTCTATCCAGCCACGACGCCAACGACGCCGAGCTCGCCAAAGAAGGTGGAGCTCATCCTCATCGGTCTGGTTGTCGGGCTGCTCCTCGGGATCTGCGCGGCGTTCATCGTCGACAGTCTCGATGATTCGATCCGATCCAAGGAGCAGCTCGAGGAACTCACGCCCGGCGTACCCCTCTTGGGTCTGGTCCCGCAGATCAAGGCATGGCGTCGGCGATCCACGCCGTATTTGGCCACCGTGGCTGAACCACAGTCACCGGTGGCAGAGGCCTACTGGGCCCTGCGCACGTCGCTCAAGTTCGTCGGCGTCGGCAGGCCGGTTAAGTCGGTGCTTGTCACGAGTCCTGCCTCTGACGAGGGGAAGACCTCCACGGTCGCGAACATCGGCGTGGTTCTCTCCAAGGCCGGCCAATCGGTCGTCCTGGTGGCGGTGGACTTCCGCCGACCTCGACTTTCCTCGTTCTTCGGCACGAGCGACGCAGTCGGCCTCACGTCGGTCGTCATAGGCGACGCGACGCTCGAAGAGGCCTTACAGGAGGTCCCCGATCTTCCGGGGTTGACCTACCTCGGTACCGGTCCCGCTCCTCCCGACCCGGCCGGCTTCTTGAGCAACACCAAAACGGCGGAGGTCTTCGACGTGCTGAGGCGTCGCTTCGACGTCGTGGTCTACGACAGCCCGCCGGTCGTCCCCGTCACCGACGCCGTGCTCATGGCCAGACAGACCGATGTGTCGCTCGTGGTCGTCGCCACCGGCATGACGAGCAGGGCCTCGCTGCGCCTAACTCAAGAGCAGTTCGCCGGAGCCGGGGTACAGGACCTCGGGATCGTGCTGAACGACGTCTCTGGCGAGATCCGGGGTGTGGCAAGGGCCTATGGCTACGCGCCCAACTACCGGATACGGGACAGGTCGAGTGCCAACGGGTCCGGTGCCAACGGGTCCGGTGATATGTCCGAGAAGCAGGTGGCATCGGTGACGGCGTCGAAGACGACGAATCACCACGAAGCCTGAGCCCGGCGTCCCCGGCGTATTCCTTCGTCGTCACCAGTCGACCAACCGACCAACTCCCGAGACCTCATCACACGGGGCCTTCGACCACCGGGTCCGCCGTCGTGCAGCAGGGTCCTGCCTGACCTCTCGTTTCGGTACCCCCGGGGTCGGACGGAGTGGGCGGGCGGCCGAGTATCACGTTGTCGGGCGAACCGGGTTCGGTCACGATGTGATGTCTCGGGGTCCTCGTAGGCCGGCGAACGACCCACGTGCCGGGATGCCCCTTCAACCGAGCGCCGCCGGCTCCGTCAGCGCAGGGTCAGCGACACGGGAGCCGACCACAGGACAGGATTGCCCTGCTCGGCCCCGGTCACGTAGTAGAGCAGCCCAGTGGTACCCACGACCTGGGTTCCCTCGCTGCCCACCATGACCGGGTACATCGCCATCGGCCCGTTGAACACCTGCTGCGGGGTGCTCCAGTTGACGAGGTCGCTGCTTGCGGCGACGTAGACGCCTCCGGTCGTGGCCTCGCGTCCCCACCCGACCCAGACACCGAGGCTTGCGTCGTACTGAACCGAGTAGAGAGCGCCACCGATGTGGGCGAATCCGGGCAACGGAGTTCCGTCGCTGCCGAGGGCAGGCTGGCTGAACGATCCGTTCACGTAGTTGAACCACGTACCTGGTCGTCCCATGGGGTCCGACGAGACCGCCTCGCAGGACAGGCCGCCGTGACATCCGTAGAAGGCCACCCACTGACGGGTCTGGAAGTTCCACACCACGTCCTGGAAATTGTCACCTCCGAGGGTGGCGGTCGCCGGCTGCGGCTCGGCTGCGGTCAGAAATTGTGCGGCCGGGCCCCACGTCTGCCCGTTGTCGTTCGAATACGCGACGCCGCCTGACGCCCAGAAGTCACCTTTGCCGTTCAATGTGGCATAGGGGCAGAGCAGAGGCGGCGAATTGGAGCAGCCATAGTGGTGCTCGGCGTGGAAGAACGCGACCAACGAGTTTCCGCCGAGCCGGTGGACCGAGTTGACCCACCCTCCGCCGTTGTCCCACGTGAAGCTCGATGGGATCAGGGGGCCGTTGCTCTTGGTGACCTCATTGGGACCTGGGAACGGTGTCGAGCTGACCGCCATCGAGGTCGTGCCCGTCGGCCACAAGACCATCCAGGGCCCGGTTGCACTGGTCGCGGATTGGAGAGAGGTCGAGGTGTACTGATTCCCCGCCGGGATCACGTCCAGCGAGTCGTTCGGTTGGTGTTTTGGATTGAGCACCGTCGACGGGACCGCCACCGCTGACGGGGACCCGATCGTGACTGTGACCGCCGGCGCCGTCGAACGCGGCGTGGCGGCGTCGCCGACTTGGGGGACCAGCAGACTCAGCGCCAGGAATGCCAGGACGACCAGCCCGATGCGGACGTCGGCGTTGCGAGACCGGGGTTGGGGTGTCACCACCAATGAGCGCGCCCGCGTCGACAGCCGTTGCCGGCCCTTGCTTATCGTTGCCATCTGTGCCTCTCCTCGGCCGGTACCAGCTCCGCCTGTTCATCGGCCGCCGTAAGTGGCAAACGGTGTCAACTGCCTTCAATTTGTCCCGGAATTGACCATCTTTCTGATCCATGTAGCGCCGCCACGACACAACTTGGTCAAGAAATTCTTCCCGGCCGCCGGCTCGAAGGAGGTCCCTCGTCCGCTGTGCTTCCCGCCGCCGAGTCAGGAGGTGGTGACCGTGGGCGAGGTCGCCAACGCCTTGGGCGTTCCCGGCGTCGAGGCCTCGGAGGCCCTGAAGAGGTAGGAGGTAACGGCCGAGGGGGCTCCCGCGCCGGGGCCGCCGCCCGCCTTCGACCCGTAGGTGATCGTGCAGGTCTTCGCTGCGGCGAGGGTCACCCCGCCGGTCACGATGGTCCTCCCCGAGAGGCTCAGAAGAGTTCCGCACGTCGAGGTGACGTACCCGGCAGAAGTGGGGCTCGTCGACGGAGCATTCGGCCATCCAGTGGGCACGGTCACCTCCACCTCGCCACTCCAGAGGCCTCCGGTGGCAGCCGTGTAGGTGAAGGCCAAGGTGTTACCGGTCGACCCGGCACTCACCGTGGTCGGGGACACGGTCATCGTTCCGGAGCCGTTTGGGGCATAGATCGTGACCGCCGCTGACGACGCGATCGGTGTGGGCGTCCCCGATGACGTCGAAGCCTCCGAAGCCGCGAAGGTGTACGTACCCGTGGTCGTGGGGGCGGCCACGCCGTTCCCACCACCTGCCTTCGACCCGTAGGTGACCGTGCAGGTCTGCCCGGCAGTCAGCGTCACTCCGGTCGTCACGACGGTCCTCCCCACGAGGCTCACGGTTCCACACGTCGAGGTGACGTACCCGCCTGAGGCGGGGTTCGTCGAGGGAGCGTTCGGCCACCCGGTTGGCACCGCCACCTGCACCTTTCCGCCACTCAGTCCTCCGGAGGCAGCGAAGTAGGTGAAGGTCAGGGTGTTGCGCGTCGCCCCGGCACTGAGCGTGCTCGGGGAGACGGTCATGGAGTTGGGGCCCGGGTTGATGGTGATGATCGACTGCTGAAGCTCCCCAGGCGCCCAGGATGAGTTCCCGGCCTGGTTGGCGTCGATAACGCAGGTCCCGGCGGACGGGAAGCTCACGACTCCGCTCGAGAGCGTGCAGCCGGTGCTGGAGGCGTCGAGGGACATCGTGACGGGCAGCCCCGACGACGCAGTGGCCGTGGGCGTGTAGCTCGGTGCGCCGACGGTGACCGGTGAGGGGTTCGTGGACGTGAAGGTGATCGTCTGCGGTTCGGGGGCGGAGGTGACGTCCAACGTGTAGGTCGCGGTGGCCACCTGGGGCGAGGGCGTGGTGCTGTCGGTCGCCTGAACGGTGAAGGTGAAGGTCCCCGCGGACGTGATCTCGTTCGCGGTGAGATCGCCGTTCTGGTCCAAGGACATACCCTGCGGCAGCTGCCCCGAGGTGATCGACACGTTGTAGGGAGCAATACCTCCGGTGATCCCGATCGACTGGTTGTAGTACTGCCATTCGGTACCCGTTGGCAGCGAAGAGGGCGCTGTCATCCGAAGCTTCGATTGGATGTCGAGACAGGACGTACAGAGATTGGCCACAGCTGGCGAACCGGGCTCAATGACGGTGATGTCTCTCGATCCTCCCAGCGCCGGTACAGAGGGGGTCAAGTTGAACGTGAGCTGGGTGGGGGACTTCACGCTGGTGCCGTGCTGGCCACCGACCAACGTGCCAGAAACGAAGACCTTTGCCCCGGTCTGGAACCCGGAGCCGCCCAAAGTGATAGTGCTCGTCGTGCCGGCGGTGACGGTGCTCGGGCTCACGGACGTGATCGGTGCTCCGGGGGTGGTGATCTCGTAGGCCGTCACCCCCATGCCGTTCCGGCCGGCCACGATCAGGTCGTTGTTGTCGAACACCGGTTGCGCGAAGAGGAAGGCCCCGGGCTCGGAGATGTGGTCGATGATTTGCCCGTTGTTGGCATTGAGGAGGTAAAAGCCCATGTCCTGGGGGGTATCGCCGGTGTAGACGCTGCAGGCCACCACCCCGGCCCCGTCCTCCGAGCACGAGCCGATGGGCGGGCCCGGGAGCCCGGTCTGCCAGATGGGCTGCCCGGTCGAGGGATTGAGCTCTTGGACCGAACCCGAGAACAAGGTGCCGTTGATGGTGGTGGGCGCACCGCCGGCTTCGATGAGGTCTGAGCCGTTCCAGATGGCCGCAGCGTCGCACTCGTCCCCTCCTCCGCCTTCAGACATCTGGTGCTGCCAGACCGGTCCGGCGGCCAAGTTCATCGCGTTCATGGCGTAGTAGAAGCCGTCCTTGTTGCACGCGCCCATGAGCGGTGTCTGCACTCCGTTGACAGTGCCGGTGAAGAAGGTGGGCGACGCCCCGAAGTCACCGTCGTTGACCCGGAGCGAGGAGGGGATCTGCCAGGCGTCTTCCAGCGCGAGGGTGGAGCCATTGAGGCGGACGATCGACTCGTTGTAGGGTGGTTGGTCCTGGTACGAGCCAAAGGCATTTCCCGTGGTGGCGATGACGTCGCCACTTGGGAGGACCCCGACAGTGCCCCACACGCTCGCACCGAGGCCTCCCGGGGGCAAGGAGTGCCACATCCCGATCTGGGCCCCGGTCGACTGGTCGAAGCCGATGACCCCCGCCGATACGAGGGGCAGGTCGCACCACGAGGCGAGCCCGACGTAGACCTTACCGTTGGCGACGGTGGGTGACGACCACGCGAAGTAGTCGTCGACCGTCGAGGATGGGTTGTCGACTTGAGACTTCCACTCGACGGCCCCGGTGGCGGCGTTGAGGGCATACATGTTGCCGTCTTGGGAGTTCACGTAGACCGTCTCGACTCCGGTGGTGGGGTCGGGAGCGACTGTCGCGGTGGCGTAGATGCCCTGGGCTGCGTTTCCACAGCCACCACCGGGGGCCGGCGTGCGCAGACCCAAGAAGTCCGACCACAGGATCTGCTGAGTGGCCTCGCTCACCGCGTAGAAGATCCCGTCCTGCACGCCCACGTAGAACACCCCGTTGTTCACCACGGGCGTGGCCATGATGGTCGGCGGACCGGCATTCGGAGACGGAGGGGGCGACCAGCGCCACACCGGCTGGAGGTTCCCAGCCTGGATCCCCGGCACCGTGATGGAGTCGGCCGAGGGGTTGTAGGAGTTGTGGCTCGGGCCGTTCAGGTAGGCAGTCCAGTCCGTGGACGGTGCGGCGCTCGCGGAGCCCGAAGTCAGGAGGGCGCTTCCTGTGGCCAGCGGGACCACAATCGCGGCCAGCCACGCGGACACGACCAAGCGGACCCGGCCCCACCCCTTCGACCTCGTCATCCTCTTGCTCCCGCCGAGCGTCTTCATTTGATCTCCTCTGTGGCGTTGCGTTCCATAGTGTGGCGATGGAGGCGGGCGAGTATTGGACTCCCGCCCCTCAGGGATTCGACGAAACACACCACAGCCCCGAGACGACCCCTCCGGCATTAGGAGAGGAGTGGCGCTGCTTTGATACCGGCGCGCGGGCGTGAAGAAACCATCTGATCGAGTTCAAACCGGGGTCTTCTCGCGAGATCCTCGTTAGCCCACAGGTTCTGCCCAGGTTCGGTGATCCTCATCCGCTCCGTTCGTACCCGGCCCGAGGCATCAATGGGCTCCGACCATCACAGCCAAGCCCACACCGAGCGCATCAGGGACATGGCATCCCTGGCGTCTTGCGACTGGTGCCATGCGTCTTGCGTCGACCCACTCCACTCGTCGATCGATCGGCGGTCCTGCTGCCGTGGGATCACCACGCGACTCCTTCGTAGCCGTCCAGGGCCTCGAGTTCAGGGCCGAGACGACCGTCGAGGTCGATGATCCTCGATGGCGGTGATGCGAGCAGTGCGTCGACAACCTCAGGGGTCGAGTGAGAAACAATTGCAACGTCCGCATCGGCGAGCGCTTCTGCAGGCCCGTCGGTGAGAATGCGCGTGAGATGCGGAAGCTTCGAGTCGACATATTGGCGGTTGGCGCCAACGAGCGACGTGGGCTTCAGGGCGGTGTCGTGGATGCGGACCTCGTAGCCCTTGCCCAGCAAGCTTTCTGCGAGGTCGACATAGGGGCTCTCACTGAGGTCGTCGGTGCCCGGTATGAAGCTCAGCCCGAGCAGGGCGACCCGATTGCCCGTCCCGGCAACGACGCGATCGATCGCTTCTTCGATCGACAACCGGTTGCTCGCCAGTGTGCCTGAGAGCAGTGGTGCGTCGACGCTTTCGGAGCGCGCCAGATAGAGAAGAGAGCGAAGATCTCTGGGAATGCACGACCCGCCGAAGGCGAAGCCCGGTCGCAGGTAGTTCGACGAGATGTTGAGACGAGCGTCTTCCCAGAAGAGTTCCATGACCTCCCGGCTGTCGACGCCAAGTCGGCTGAAGATGCGACCGAGGTCGTTGGCAAACGAGATCTTCGTGGCATGGAAGGCGTTGTATGCGTACTTCAGAGCTTCGGCTGTCCTCGGGTGTACGACTCGAAGCGGGGAGTCGAGAAAAGAAAAGAGATGTGACAGCACATTGATGGCTCGCAGATCCGAGGCGCCGATGACGGTGAACGGGGGTGAATAGAAATCCGAAATACCCGAACCTTCACGGAGGAACTCGGGGCACATCGCCACCGCGACGTCGGATCCTGAGTCCCTGAATGCGGGCTGGAGTATCGCGGCGACGTCATCGACCGTGCCCGGTGGGACTGTGCTCCGGATCGCCACGACATGGAATGCCCGTGCCGGTAGCGAATCGGTAAGCAGCTGTATCAGCTCCTCTACCACACGGAAGATGTGAGTGAGGTTGGCCTCGCCGCTCGAGGTCGACGGAGTGCCAACGCACAAGAGCGACACATCCGCATTGTCCAGTGCTTGGAGGGGCCGAGAGGTGGCGTGAAGCTTGCCGGACGCGACACAGTCGGCAACCAGGCTCTGCAAACCTGGCTCAACGATCGGGCTGTGCCCGGCCGACACGGCGGCAACCTTCAATTCGTCGGGGTCGATCCCCCAGACGTCGTGACCGTTCGCGGCCAGACACGCGGCAGTCAGCGTGCCGACATAGCCGAGGCCGAAGACGGCGACCTTCATCCCGTCATGGGACGTGGGTGACATGCCGGCGACCAGATTGCTCCATATACCTAAGGACGAGCGAGCGGCGGCTTCAGAGATACACGGCGACGCTCTCCAGGTGAGAGCCGACCGCCGTCGGTCAGGAGATGCGCCGGCGCTGACCGCTGGAGGGCTTGGGAGAGTTCTCGGGTGGACTATCGAGAGACCAGCCCGTTCGCCGTGCAATCGCAACGGCGGCCAGCTGGGAATTGACGCCGAGCTTCTGGAGAATCGCCTTGATCTGAGAGCGTACAGTCGAGATCGACACGTACCCGGCCTTGGCGATTTCCTCTGCGTTGTGGCCCTCCATGAGCTCCGCCAAGACGACCTTTTCACGCTCGGTCAGAATGGCAGAGAGCTCGAGTCGGGACTCCCGGTGCTCGTGCAGAGGCGTCGAATTCAATGAGGCTGATGACCTTCTCCCGCTCAGCGGTGACGAACCAATTCGGAGGAGGCGAGCAATAGTCCGGAACAACTGCTCGAACGGCTCGTTTTCATCGACGAGTGCTGATGGCCCTGCTCGCAACCAGGCCGTCGATCGACAATCGTCAGCGATGTCAATGACGCACACCCGAACGCCGGATCGGCACAACGGCCCGATGAGAGCCGACCCGGCTGTGATGTCGAAGGATCGCATATCCACAATTACGAGGTCCGGCCCCCATTTGATGCCTCGTTCGATGTCCCGTGTGCTGGGCTTGAGGTGCATCGTGGAGAATCCAAGGTTCTGGAGGGCCCTGGCCAGGGAGCTGGCCAACAGGTCGCTGCCGGCGATCAGTATCCGAGCGGAAATCCCTGGTAGATCAGGCCCTCCTCCAACGTGGGCGCTCACCGCCACGGCCTGTCACCGATCCCCCCGCGGCGGTGCACGCTCGGCCACTTGAACCGGTGGAAAGGGATGACGCCCGCGCCGGGGCGCGTGAGCACGCTCGCCGATACGTCGGTCCCGTTTCTAGGCGACGTCGAGACCACGTTGGTCCCGACCGTGTCGCCATCGGTGAAAATCGCCATGTGTCCGACCGCCTGTCACCGCGGATCGGCTCACCCTGGCTCCCCGTGAACCGCGCCATTTGGTCCATGGTTTCCATCGCCGACCCGCGTCGTCGGATGTTAACGAGAGCCCGACCTCACGCGCAACGGGAGTGAGGACGGACGGCCCCGCGCTGCAGGAGGTCCTGGCCAAACGGTCCATCGATGCCGCTTTTTTGTTCTTCTGTTGTGAATCTCCCTTGGGCCGAGAGATCCGTTGCTCGCCCGTTGTTCTGCTTTAGGGTGACGAGGCGAGACTCACGGGATCTTCTGATCCGACGGGCAGCACCTGAAAGCACACGTGACCTCGTGACGCCGGCGGATCGGTCATCACGACGACCCGGCTCGTCGACCTGGGATTCCGGTCACTGACCGAACGTGTGGCGCGTCGGAGAGCAGCGAGGACGTGGGCGCGGCGAGAAATAGGCAGTTCCCCCAGCCCGCTGATGTGCTGACGTGGCACAACAACCAATCCGTCGACCCCGGGGCCGCTGATGAGGACTGCCTCGTCGTCGACGGCCTCGGCAATGTAGGCGGCCACCGGTCGCGTGCTCTGGCCGGCGGCCCACCGCGCGATTGCGCACGAACAGCATTCTCCCAGGGCGACATTGTGGCCGGTGAGCTGGGACGAGCCGTGCTCTAGACCCACGTAATCCCCCCTCAATCAGTCGCGTTGGAGAAGTTGCACTCAAGGGCTACTGGAGCAGCTACACCTCCCAATGATACTCCGCGGCGGAAGTTAATTCGCGCTTCACTCGCCGTGGAGCCGGCGCAGGCACGACGTCACGTATCAGGTTCCCTGGGTTGCCCTCCGAAAGGGTCACGGGGAACGAACCTCTCCTCGTGGCAAGGAGGTGTGGGCATGGACAGCCGCTCTGGCTCCGGCGTGCCCAACCCTCCATGCCCCATAACCAAGCCCGTTGAACTCGATTGCAGAGGAAGAGCCGAGCGAATGGACCCAATGACACAGTCCGACGTCTTGGCTCGAGGTTAATTGCCGTCATGTCGTCAGATGTTGGCAAGACCTGGCGGGTCCCCTCAGCCGAGCAGACGCTGACGCGTCTCCCCGACCGGCCGCCGAAGGAGGCAGCAGACGCGGGCTCCTCGCCGACGCCGTCCGGGATTCCAGGGGACGAACCGGATGCCAGCTTCCAGCCGGATGCCAGCTTCCAGCCGCCCAGCTCACGAACCGCGAGCAGCGGACTGAGAATTCGGCTCTTCTGTCTCGATGCCACCGCCGCGGCTGCTTCATGGCTCGTCTTCACCACCGTGACCATGCCGGCCGCGACGGCAAGTCGGCGTTGGGGCGCGGCAGTCGCCGCGACAGCAGCGACACTAACCGCCATGCAGCTGCTCGGCCTGTACCGATCGCGGCTCTGCGTGCAACGGAGGCAGGAACTGGCCCGGATCGCAGTCGCTTCTGCGGTCGGTGCTGTCCCGTTCCTGCTTCTCAGGGGGACGGCAGGCCATCACAGCGCAGTGGTGACGATCATCGCAGCTGGGTCATGTGTTCTTGCCTTGATGACCCTGCGTTGGATCTTCTGCCAATGGCTCTGTGCGCAGAGGGCACGGGGGCGCTACCACCGAGGGATCGTGATGATCGGGACCAACGACGACGCCGTCGACGTTTGGACGATGCTGCACTCCCAGCCAGAGCTCGGATACGAGGTGAGGGGGATCATCGGCAAACCCCGATACCGCTCGGATTGGGCGAACCTGCCAAACGGCCGGAGTCTCGACGAGCTCCCAGATATCGCCACACAGACCAACGCAACTGGCGTGTTGGTGGTGGCCAATGCGCTCTCCGCAGCGGAAGTTCGGCACGTCATAGAGCTCTGCGCGGCACATCGCCTGCACGTGCAGGTCTGTCCCGGCTTCCGGGGGCTGGTAACGCATCGGATCCGCCGCCTCCCAATGAGCGGGGAAGCCTTTCTCTATGTCGAACCTGGACGTGGTCCGGCTTGGCAAGTCGCGGCCAAGCGAGCAATCGACGTGCTCGGAGCAGCTCTCGGTCTGCTGATCGCAACACCGATCCTGATCCTGGCCTGGATCGCCATCCGATTCGAAGATGGTGGGCCTGCACTTTACCGACAGGTCAGAATCGGGTTGAACGAGCAACCCTTCATCCTCTACAAGCTACGAAGCATGGCCCTCGACGCCGATGATGGAGACGATCCGGGCCTGATCAACGAGCGTATAGATGGGCCCCTCTTCAAAGTGACGCACGATCCGCGGGTCACACGGGTGGGCGCCGTACTTCGCGCTCTGAGTATCGACGAACTCCCCCAGCTCGTCAACGTGATCAGCGGAAAGATGAGCCTGGTGGGTCCCCGTCCCGCCCTCCCCGAGGAGGTTGCCCAATTCGACTCAGAGTTGCGGCGTCGGCACGGTGTCAAACCCGGTATCACGGGGCTCTGGCAACTCGAAGCGCGGGACACCCCCTCCTTCCACGCCTACCGAAGACTGGACCTCTTGTACGTCGACAACTGGTCGATAGGATTGGACCTCGTCATCCTTCTTTCGACGGTCCCGAAAGTGATCGCGAACGCAATGAGGATCCGGTCGAGAGAAGGGGACTCGGACGTGGCGCCATCCGAGGCGACCATGCGCAGCAACGCCTGACACGTCCCTCTGATGCCGTCTGGCGACGCCACCTGGCGACCGAGGCCGCGTACCCGTTCGGAGGATTCTCTTGGATCGGCCGGACCACCAGAAGTCGTCCTCGAGAACGTGCAATAGTCCCGGGGGCAACGCGCAACAGTTCCCCAATAAATGGGATGACGCGTCCCAGAAGATTCGGGACTATTGGTGTGACAACCGGGAGATTGGCGTGGACCAGTTGGCTGACGGGGGAAATGCTGCTGTCCAGGGGCAAGGGTCGGGAGGATTCTGGTGGCGATCGATCAGGTGGCGCAGACGTACAATAGGGGTTGCAGCGACTCGGTAGGACTGTCAGCCGATGAGAGCGATCTGGTGGAAGTTGTGGCCGCCGCACGTGCTGGTTCGAGCGCAGCCTGGGAAGCCATCATCGCTCGGTTTCACGGGTTGGTTGCGGCGATCGCCAGACGGTGCCGGCTGAGTGACGCCGACGTCGCCGAGGTATGCCAAACGACCTGGCTGCGCCTGGTGGAGAACATCGATCGCATCGAGCAACCTGATCGCCTCGCCGCCTGGTTGGCGACAACGTCGCGGCGCGAGAGCCTGAGGATCGCGACCCGACGCGCCGCAGTCTCGGTGACTGACGCGCTGTACCTCAAGGCTGATGAAGAGGTCGGGTCTCTTGATGCCGGGCCTGTTAAAGGACGAGCAAGTGCGATCGATCCGACTGGCCACCGAACGGCTCTCCCCGCGTCTGTCAACGCCTCCTGGGCTTGTTGATGGGTGATCACGATTTGCCCTACAAAGCGATCGCCGAACAGCTCAACATGCCAATTGGGAGCATTGGGCCTACGAGGGGTCGCTGTCTCGAACACCTCCGGCAGATCATGGCCGAGCTGGAGCTCAACCAGGATCCCCGGGTGCAGCTGGCCGATACGGGCGTGGTCTAGCCGAAGTTGCGTCCCGATCTGCGCACGGGAACGTGCGTCGGAGACGCCGCCGAATGGAGCATCGATTTCCTGCCGGGCCGGTCCGGCACGTATCATCTGCCCTGTGTCAACGAGCAAGAAGGTGGGCGCGGTGGTGATCGGCGGCCGGCCCATACGGCCTCGCCGCCGCCACGCACCTGACAGAAATCGGTGTCGAGCACCGCGCATTCGGCACCCCGATGGGCGGGTGGATCGAGCACATGCCGATCGGGATGTTCCTCAAGTCGACAGCTCTTGACTCGAGCATCGGCTCGCCGCATCAGAAGATGGGGATCGGCGACTGGTGCGAGGCCGCCGGAGTCGAGCCCTACGACAAGGACGGCGCCGAGATCCCGATTCCGGTCGCCGACTTCATCGAGTACGGCAGGTGGTTCCAAGAGCGGGAGGTGCCCGAGCTCGAGCAGCAGCAGGTCGCCGGCATCACTCGCGTCGCGTCCGGATTCGAGGTCGAGCTCACGTCCGGCGAACGGTTCTGGTCGGCAACGGTGGTTGTCGCCGTCGGCACGGCGCCGTTCGCCTACGTGCCGCCCGAGCTCCGGACCGCGGGGAGCGGGGCGGACTGGGCCTGCGGGCGCATCAGCCATTCGAGCGATCACCACGATCTGTCGGGATTCAGTGGCAAGACCGTCGCCGTGATCGGACGTGGCCAATCCGCGCTCGAGACCGCCGTGCTGCTCCAAGAGTCCGGCGCAGAGGTGCACCTCCTCGTCCGATCACCCGATCTGCTGTGGGGTGGACCTCCGCCCCCCGCCGACCCGAGCTTCCTTCACAAGTTGCGGACACCTCCGTCGAAGCTCGGCGGCGGCTGGACGCACCTCCTCATCACGCGCTACCCGGCGGCCTACCGGCACCTGCCTGATCGGGTCCGACTGGCCGGCGTTCAAAAGATCCTCGGTCCATTCGGCGCGTGGTGGCTGAAACTCCGGTTCGAAGGGATCGACGTTCGCCTGCAGACCAGGGTGACCGGCGCCGGCCCGCACGCCGACGGCGTCCGGTTGGACCTCGCCGGTCAGGGCGGCACGCGCTCGCAGCTCGACGTGGATCACGTCATTGCCGCCACGGGCTACCGGGTCGACTTGCACTCCCTCGGGTTCCTCCCGGGTGAGCTCGCCGGCTCGGTCGCCACAGTGGAGGGATCGCCCCGGCTGAGTCGGGGCTTCGAGTCGACCGTGCCGGGCCTCTTCTTCAGCGGCCTGGCGGCGGCAGCAACCTTCGGCCCGATGATGCGTTTCGTCTGCGGCTCCTGTTTCGCTGGTCCGCGAGTGGCCGACGGCGTGACCGCCCGTCTACGCGGCGGCTGAGGGTTCCGGAGCGGGACCGCACCGCCCTCAGCCGGAGGCGGACCAAGGCCGCAACCTGTTGCACAACCATGGTGATGAACGGCAGCAGGTCATCGGGGCTGAACCAGGCGAGCCTGAGACGGGTGGGCGCGTCCGGGATCTCGGGAGGTTGCGGCTCCCCTCGGTAGTACCCACGGGCCGCAAGACCCAGGTTTTCCGCGAGAAATCGCTCTCCGTCGACCTGGCGGCCGGGGCTCAACCGGCGCCCGGAGAGGTCGAGGTGCATCGCCCTGACAACGTCGACGCCGCGATCGTCCTCGAACATACGGAATTGGGCCCCGACCCGAGGGTTGAAGTCGAGCAGGCGATAGGTGCCGGTTCTTCGGTCGTATCGCCAGTCCGTGTCAAAGATGCCGCTGTAGCCGATGCGCCGGCACAACTCGCGAACGGAACACTCGATCTGCTCGTTCCTCTCCGTACGGGCGTAGGCGGTCGCGCCGGCCCGTGCCGGCCACGACCAGAGCTTCCGGCCGGTGAAGATCCGGGCGACTTCCGACGAAGCCGTGCAATAGCCATGCACGAACCAGTCCTCCGCGTCGTCGTCGGGCAGGTACTCCTGCACGACCACGTCCGAGCCTCCCGGCCAACGGTCGAACGCAACCCGCAGCCGGCTCACATCTTCGGCAGTGCGCACCACCGTGGTGCCCGTCACCACGGGGCGGGTCAGTCGGCTCCACGGATCGTTCTGCTTCACCACGACGGGGAGCGTCAGGTCCGCCAGGGTTGCCTCCAGATCGTCGCCGGTCTTCACGCACGACGTGGCGAGCGTCGGCACGCCGAAGCGCCGGCAGATCTCATAGAGCCCGCGCTTGCTGGCAAGCTGGCGCGGCAGGTCCGGTGCGACAGCGGGGCAGATCGCTCTGCCTGCCAGCGCACAGGCGCCCTCGGCCACGAGCACAGCCGCCTGGTCGTCGGCGCAGACGAGCAGCGGTCGGGCCGGGAGGCGGTCGACGACCTCGACGAGACGGTCGAGCAAGGCCGACTGGTCCGAGTCCCCGCCGGACGAGAGCGTCACTCGGCCAGTGAGGTACCGACTGATGGACGCGGGGGTGACGCCCTCTTCTGTCACTGCGTAGACCGGCACACCGGCACGACCGAGGGTGCGGATCACCCCGACCGTGCCGTGATGGATCGGGTAATGGCCGACCCGGACGACGAGCACCGGCAGACCGCGGTCGAGTGCGGGGGGCGCCGTTGGACGGCGATCACCTCTAGGAAGATGGCTGAGCAAGGTGTCGAGAGTGCGTCCCTTCCGGGCACGCGTCGCCTTGACTGTGTTGACCGGCTCAGCCGGATTCATTGGCTGCCTCGGAATCGACCACGGGAGTATGACGGAAGACATGCAACACCGGTGCGAGGAGGAAGATCGCCTCGCAGGTGGCAGAGACCACCCAACCGAGACAGATACCACTCAGACCCCACATCGCACCGCCAACGGCCGATCCTGCGACTTCAACGGCCGTCCCGATCGCCATGATGCTGGAGGCGTGGGCCATACGGTGCTGGGCTCGGCGGATCGACACGTAGTGGTCTTTAATGACGTAAGCAGGTCCCACCAGGATCAAGAGGCGCAACGCCGTGGTTCCGTGTTCAGCATAGGCAGGACCGAAGAGACGCAAGGCGTATGGCGCAGCGATCTCCACGACCAAGATCATTCCGCCAATCAGGGCGAGACCAAGAGGAAAGGTCCGTCGTACGTTGCGGTGGAGGAGACCGGGGTCACCCGAGCGCTCTGCGAACAGAGAGAGGGCGAGCAGGTATGGGATGACCATCATGGCGGAGCCGAGCAAGAACGCCGCGGAAAAGTAGGCGACGTCCGACGGTGAGATCAGGAGGGTTGCCGTCAGTGGGACGATGTAATAGACCGAACTTATAGAGAGATTGAGCACGTGGTGCTGGAGCGAGAGTTTGCCAAACCGGCGTACGAGCGCTTGACGGTGAGCCAGCGTTCCTTCTCCGGTACGACTGTGTTCCAGCCTGAGCATCGGCATGCAAACGAAGAATGCGACCACGAACGACATGGCCCAGGCAAAGATCAGACCAGTGCTGGTGCGCGTAGAAGCGAGGACCAGGACGACGACGCACACGAGCTTCAAGACGGAGCTCAGGCTGCCTCGCCAGAGCTGCACCGCGCCGCGATGCAGTCCGACCGCCGCACCGTCGAGAGTGAGCCCTGCCATGGTTGCCACCGACCCGACGACGAAGAGAGCCGCTGCAACGGGATCTGCACCGATGATTCGTAAGCTGTCCCCGAGCCAGGGAGACAACACAATGGTGCCGATGGCCAGGATCAGGACCACGAAGGCTGCGATTGCGTTTCCGGTCGTGAAGAAAACGCGCCGCTCCGTGGCATCGACGGATTCAACTTCCGCCAAGAGGAGCAGTGGGATCCCGAGTGCGCCGACGGCCGCCAGGAGTAACGCCGTCGAAGCCGCGGCGGCCGAGAGACCGACCTCCGTCGGACCAAAGAGATGCGTCGCGACCACCCAGTAGGCCAGCCCGATCACCGCAACAGCACCCTGGTTGGCGACGAGATACCCGAACGTGGTGAAGAGGCGTCGCAACTCCGCTATGTGATGCGGCTCTCGGCCGCCATACCAGTTCATCAACGAGGTTCCGCCCTTTGGGCTGCGAGAGCGGTCGAGTGATGCAGACGCGCGGCCGTTCACAGGCCCGAACTTCCCAAGCAACACCCGCGATCCCCGCACGCCACGGATGGATATTAGTCCTGGTAGTCGGTGATCTTTCCTTCACAACGCAGCGTGAGGCTTCTTTGTGACCTCGAGGCGCTCGCGCTCTGCTGGGCGTTCGTGCTGCAAGTGTCGCCTGCCGCCCGCGCGTGAAGCGACCCGATGCGTGCGGACTGAATGGGCCATTGTTGATCGAAAGTTGTTGATCGGCTCAGCGTGCGCCGCTCTCCATACTCGCGCCAAGGATCTCCCCGTACAGGCCGAGGAGCTTGTCCACACAGTCGTCCCACGTCGGCAGATTCGGGGCAACGGGATCAGGACGGCGCGCCACGTCGGCCAACGCGTGGGCCAGGGCGCGTGGTGAAGCGTCTACCGGCACGGGGACGGCGAGACCTTCGGCCGCCAGCTCCGACAGCCCGGAGGTGTCCGCCACGATCACCTTCCGCCCAAGGCCGACAGCCTCCATGACGGCAACCGGGTGCGCCTCGTAGTCGCTCATCAGGGCCACGACGTCGCAGGATCGTACGAGCGCGCCGAGCGCCTCCCGCTGCGTGTCGTCGAAATAAGTGAAGGTCACGGCATGTTCAACCCCCAGCCGTGAAGCCAGGCCACGGAGTTTGTGCTCGAAACTGCCCCGACCAATGACGGCCAGGTGGGCATCGGGCGCCAGATCGAGGAGGGCCGGCATCGCCTCGATCAAGCGATGATGTCCCTTCAACCGATCGAGCCGACCGACCGTGCAGACGAGGGGCGAGCCCGAGACCTCGGGCGGCGACGCGCCCACGGGAAGCGGCTCCGCCCCGTTCCGGATAAGTCGGATTCTTTCCAGTTCGAGCCCGAGTCGTCCTGCCCATGTGTCAACCTCGAAGTGACACACAGCGACCAACCCCTTCGTCCGGCGGAGCAGAGGTCGCATGGCCTGCCACTGCATCGGCCTGACCATCTTTCTCAGGCGGCTGGAATGGCCACCGCCATGGAACGTCGCCACCGTCGGGATCCCGGACCGTTGCGCAGCCATCAACGCCATGGGGGGCAGGAAGTTGTTCACACCTTGCACATGGACGAGGTCATAGCCTCCCTCCATAATTTGCCGGACCAGCGACGGTGAGATGTAAAGATCAGATCTCCTGGGCCACGCGGGATACCGTCGCACGGTCAGCAGTCCCTCGTGTTCCAGCAGTGGTAGCTCGCCGGTGGGGTCGGTGGTGAGCACCGTGAGGTCGAGTCCCTTTGCGGCAATCCTTGGTGCGACCTCATGGACGTGAGTCTCGACTCCACCCACGTAGGGTGAGTACCGGGAGCTCACCATGGCAACGCGAACCGGGCTCATCGTTCTTTGCAGAGAGCTCGGAGGTCAGTGACGGGGGGCCAGTCTCCAGCGCTCCAGGGCCAGCCTGAAACGAAGTCGACTCCAGTTCTTTACTTTGCGGCGCGGGAGGCGGAACGGGTCCGACGTGGTGCTGGCGTTGCCCGGGACGGTCGTGCACGCTGTTTCGAAGCCGGCCGAGCGCACAGCCTCGACCGAGTGATCGTCGAAAGCATCCATGCCCCCATAGGGATAGGCGAAGTGTGAGACCACCTGACCGCTCAACCGCTCCAGTTGCTCCTTTGAGGAAGAGATGGTCAGCTGCTGATCCGCCACTTCCAGACCCCGAAGCCGCACGTGGTCGACAGTGTGGTCACCGATCGTCACCACGTTGGAGGCCGCCAACTGGACGAACTCGGGACCCGTCAACGGTCGAGCGTCAGGGGGCGGTGCAGCGGAAATCCCCCATTGCTCCGAGACGGCGTCGAGGACCCGGTGGATCTCCGTCACCGGAAGCGGCAGTAGGTGGCGACGCACCGACTGGAGGTCCCTCCAACTCCAAGACGAGCCGAGCCTGACGCGCACGGTTCCATCACCTGCCGGCAGAGTGATCTGGTTGATTGCAGATGGACGCGAACGTAGAAGCGTGCCCAGGCGATCCCACCAGAACCCGTTCTGGCTGCCAAGCACACCGCTTGTCACGAAGATGGTAATTGGAACTCCCTTTGCTTCTGCAATCGGCACTGCGTTCATCAGATTGTCCGCGTACCCATCATCGAAGGTCACGACGATCCGAGGCCGGAGCGACGGCAGAGACAGTTCGGCGAGCGTCGATGGCTCACCATACCGACCAATTTCGTCGAGATGCGCAGCAAATCTGGCTGGGGTCACGCAGAGAGTAAAGGGGTCGTCGACACCTTCAGCAATCCGGTGATAAAAGAGAATACGGCAATCAGCGGACTTCATGCCGATCCGCTCTAGAACTCCGGACATCCAGCGAAGGAGTCCAGCTTTTGCTGGTCCATCTCTGCGTGCAGCTCTGTCTCCGAAGCCTTGGGACTCTGGACGCACTCCGAAGCGAATGAGGGTGCGGGCAGAGCGATTCCCACCAAGTCAGAGAGTGCCTCCGCAATGTTCTTCGGAGAATTGCAGGCTCGGTCGTAGTGGATTACCCGGATACGCTCATCAGACTCGACCTGCTGCTGGAAGTCAAACTGATTCCAAGTCCGGCAAAATATCGCAGCCGCGTCGATCGGAGGCGGTCTATCGCTCATCGGATTGACGAGGGTCTCACGGGTCTCGGTGGCAACACCTCGACCCCGCCGGTCCAGCCGGTGCGGTCGCAAATCGGTTGCAGATCTCGATACGGATTGTCGACGTGGAACCATGTGACATTGGAGTGCGCGATTACGTCGTAAATACGAGGCATCCAATCGATTTCACCGGTTCCGCAATGTCCATGCCGGACCTTCCACGGCTCGGCCACTTTCGGCCATAGGTTCGCTGGCACTGGCAGGAATGTGCCGCCATGATGCATCCGTCCTATCCCGTTCGAAGGTTTGATTTCCGTTGATGTTTCGTTGTGTTTCCGCGCCAGAACGAGTCATTCCGCGCAATGGCAACGGTTTGCGGCTGTAACCGCATAGGGTACCCCCATCGTGCGAGTACTAATGGTGTCGCAGTTCTATCCCCCGATAGCGGGTGGGCAAGAGCATCATGTTCGAAACTTGGTGCACGCCCTGGTGGACCGTGGCCATCACGTCGAAGTCGTCACCGTCGCCACGGATGGTCCTGCTGAAACGACTCTCGACGGGGCTGTCCCGCTGCACCACATCCGGACGACTGCCCAACGTCTGCCCCGTCTCTACGCCGACCCGGCGCGGCCGCATGCGATGCCGATCATGGACCCTGGGTTTCGGAGCGCAATCGCGCGACTGCTGGCTGACGGCAAGTTTGAAATCGTGCATGCCCACGACTGGAGCGTCGGCTCGGCTATCGGTCCGGCTCGGCACGCTGGGGTGCCGGTGGTGCTGACCCAGCACGAGTACAGCCATGTCTGCGCCACCAAGCGACTAATGCGCGGCGGTGATCACGTCTGTCCAGGCCCGACACCGATTGCCTGCCTCCGCTGTTCGTCATCATGGTACGGACCAGTGGTCGGCCCGAGTCTTGCGCTGTCGAACGCTCTCGCCCGCCGCACACGCACCAGACATCTGGACGCCTTCATCCCGGTCAGCTCGGTCGTAGCGGTCAACACCGGGCTACCTGGACGGAGTCCCTATGTGGTCATCCCGAATTTTATCCCCGACGACCTTCTGGTGAACGAGCCTGCCCCGAATCCTGATGGGCCGATCGTCTTCGCCGGAGTACTGAGTCGGGACAAGGGCATAGAAGTGCTGCTCGAGGCACACCGACGACTCGGCGGCCTTCCCCGCCTCGTGCTGGCCGGACGGGTGCTCGACGACACGCCTCTCGATCTTTCGGGCCAAGTGGAGCTGCGCGGATTGCTCGACCACCCGTCGGTCATCGACCTCATGCGGACGGCCAGTGTCGTGGTTGTTCCCTCGATCGTGCAGGACTGCTGCCCGACCGTGGTCCTCGAGGCAATGGCCGTCGGCCGGCCGGTCGTGGCGGCTGCCAGTGGGGGGATAATCGACCTCGTGGACGATGGCGTCACAGGACTCCTCGTCCCCCCAGGGGATCCCGTCGCGCTCTCCACGGCGCTGTCGACCGTCCTCGACGACCCCCAACGAGCCTCTGCCATGGGCCAGGCGGCAAGCACGCGGGCGCGCTCGTTCACTGCGTCCGCGGTGGTGGGGCGGATCGAGGAGCTCTACACCGCCCTGGTGGCGGGGCGCCCGCTTCCCGCCTGACGCCCGACCCAGCTCGGCCTTCGTCGTTTCCCCTTGGGCGACGCTCGGCAAGCCCTTTGGAAATCTTTCAGGAAACCCCTGGGCAGGCGGCGTTGCACTGAGAGGACATCACCCCTTTTGAACTGGGGATATCCAACTGGCCAACACGACATGGACGGAGCGGAGGCCACAACCGGGACAGAACCCGGTGCCGACGAATCGGAGCCTTCACGGCGGGCCTAACTTCCCTCTACCCGGTAGCCCGATCCGTCGGGAGGGCCTTGACCGTCCCGATCCAACGCTTGAGCCATAGCCGACCGTAGGCGTCTTCCGATGACCCAGACGCCCATGGCGGCCAACTTGGCCGCGTCGACAACGACGGAACGCCCCGGTGGCCGTGGGTGCACGTGCACCCGACGAGCCAGGGAGTTGAAGTCCTCAATGCAGTTCTCGCGCACCGTGGCAGCGGTGAAGTACGTGAGAGTCACCGACAGTGAGATATCGGGTCCGTTGTGCACCCAGTGCGGCGTGCCGGCCGGTATGTACACCCCACGCCCGGCAGTCAGGGTATACGTGGCCGCCTCCTCGGGCAGGGCCTCGATCCGGCCGTGGGAGCCGTCCCAATACCTGTCGATCTCGTGGCGGCGTACCGCATCGCTCGGGTAGTGCCCGACGCTGACGGTTTTGCTACCTCTGACCTGCATCAACAGGCTGTGCTCGATATCGAAGTGGGCCGGCGTGACGGAGTTCGGTGACGAGACAAAGACGAATGCCGCCCGATTCCGCATCTTGCCCTGCTTGACGCTCATCCACGACTCGAGTTGGTCCAGCATCGTGTTCATCAGTTCGGCCAAATCGGGATCATCTTCCACATTCAGCAGGGTGAGCCAGGCGTTGGCGCTGCTCATGCTGCGTATGACGTCGCCGGGTCGGGCCAGGGCACCCCGAGGTGGTCCCCCGTATGGAACCAGGAGAGGCTGCTCGGCGGTGTCATAGATCACCGATCGACGTCCCAGCCGGTCTGCGAGATCTGCGACCGCGTCGAGGGTCAGGCGTGGATCGAGGTGCAGGTCATGGACGAATTCCGTCGGTCGCTCCGGGAAAGCGCCCTCGAATGGAATCCGTGCAATCGTCGTTGGTCCAGGGTATGCCAATGACGTTCGCCTCCGTCAGCGTCGCTCCGATACTGATTCCTACGTGGACGGCTGTCAAACGGATTGCCAGAAGCTCGGATGGCGGCCCACAGCACGTTGCGCCCCCCCACATCCGACGGCTCTCGGCTGGCCCAGAACGGTCGACCCTGGCATTTCGACACGGTTGTCGCGCGCCTTGCCCTGACACATGGCCCGCCAGAACGACGCAACAACCCGAAGGCGATGGAAGATCGAATCTCGCCGTCACGATGAGCTCCCGCCGCGCACGCGTCGGGATACGGCGAGAACCAACTGCCGGCCCCTCACAGGATCGCGCGAAGAAGGTCACGCAGATTCAGGGATCGTCCGTGAGAACCGCCGCCGGGTTCCGCCGCACCGTCCGCGGTCGCAGGGCGGACACCTCGCACTGATCGTGCTCATACTCGGGACGGCCTCGTCCCGGGACAGGATGCCTACGACTCCACGTCCGGCACCGGAGTCGGCATAGTCGAGCAGAACCGGCAAGTCGGGGACGTCGCCAGGATTCGTTGCGTCAAGGCACCTGACAACCGACGCCACTTGTCGGCCCATGTCCGCTCTCGTGTGGTGGGTTCTTGCCTCATGATGATCGATGGTCGGGCGGACCGGAGTCTTTGGTGTAGGCCATTGGATTTGTCGGCCGCGCCCTCCTGGCATTCTGGCGCGTGTGTCCGGCGGCCCATAGAGCCGTTTGTCACTGAAGGGCACAACACGCCCACAACAGTTGCTCGTCCGGGCACGAGTCAGATCGGGCACCGCCGGTTCGTCGTTTCGCTCCAACAGCCCAAGCCGCGCGCCGGTGGTGTTTGCCGACGTCCGCCCGCTGTCTCCCACTGCCGCTCAGCTCGAGCGCCCGCGTCCGATCCGCCCGGTTACCTGAGTGCCTCGAATACTGCTTTGCGGTCTCCCAAAGTTTACCGGCGTCGAACGCGTGCGTTGCCAGAGAGAACAGCACGGGGCGTTCGGTCGCGGTCGAAATTGCGCATCGATTGTGGACCGTCGTGCCGATCCGAGAAGAGATGGCGGTGGCTCGTGGGGACGATTCGCGTGATTGCGCTTCCGCGCCGTGCAGAACCTCGGCCGAGGTGGCTTCCAAGCTCCACCGTCTTCGCCGCAGGGTCGCTCGTGTCCTGACGATCGCTGTCGTCATGTCCTGCATCGTCCCCGTACTGGGCACGGTGGTCGCGAGTGTGACGGCCGCTGTACCACTGGCGGCGGCGGCCACGGGAGGGTCGACCTCCGTATCGGGCTACTGGCTGGTGGCCTCCGACGGAGGAGTCTTCAACTACGGCACCGCCGCCTTCTACGGTTCCACGGGCGCGATCAACCTCAACAAGCCGATCGTGGCAATGGCCGCGACCCCGGATGGACAGGGTTACTGGCTCGTGGCCTCCGATGGTGGCGTCTTCCCTTACGGGGACGCCGCCTTCTACGGCTCGACCGGAGGGTTGAGACTGGAGAATCCGATCGTGGCAATGGCCGCCAGCCCCGACGGCCGGGGCTACTGGCTAGTGGCCTCCGACGGTGGGGTTTTCTCATTCGGGGATGCGGCGTTCTACGGCTCCACCGGTGGGATGAGCCTGAAAAAAGCGATCGTCGCAATGGCCACCACCCCCGATGGCCGCGGCTATTGGCTCGTGGCGTCCGACGGGGGCATCTTCGCCTACGGGGACGCCACCTTCTACGGCTCCACCGGTTGGAGAGCCCTGAACAAGCCCATCGTGACGATGACCGCCACTCCCGACGGCCGGGGCTACTGGCTCGTAGCCTCAGACGGGGGTGTGTTTACCTACGGGGACGCCGCCTTCTACGGCTCGACCGGCGGCATGGAACTGAACAAGCCCATCGTCACCATGGCGGCAAGCCCCGACGGCCGGGGCTACAGGCTCGTGGCGTCAGACGGGGGTGTGTTTACCTACGGGGACGCCGCCTTCTACGGATCGACCGGCGGCATGGAACTGAACAAGCCCATCGTGGCGATGGCAGCACCTTCATTGACCACAGCAGCGGTACCTCTGACGATTGGTGCGCCGACAAGCGCGACGACTGCGTCGGCGGGTGCATCGCCCTCCACTACCACGACGACCCCGGAGGTGCCCGCTGCGACGACGACGTCGTCGACGAGCACAACCACCACCACGACAGCGCGAAGTACCACCACGACGTCGACCACGACCACGACCGTTCCGTCCGTTGGCCTGTCGGCTCCCGCCGGTTACACGACTCAGCAGAAGATCTTCGACGACCAGTTCTCGGGAAACAGGCTCGACACGAGCAAGTGGGTCACGTACCTGGGAGCCGAAGGCGGACGGTGGAACAACATGGGGAACCTGCCCTCGCCCTATTCAGGGCCGAACTTGCCAATCACCAATGAGGCCGCAATGTTCGGGCCGAGTCAGGTCAATGTTGACAACGGCTTGACGCTCATGGCGACACGCAACACCAACCAGTTCGCGAGCAGCTACCCGTGGCTGAGCGGTGTGGTCACAACCGAAGGAAAGTTCACTCTGCCTACGAGCGCTTGGTATGTGCAAGTGAAGGCCAAGATGCCCGACCAGTCTCGCGGCATGTGGCCCGCCATTTGGTTCCTGTGCGGCGTGTCGTGCTCCAGCAACAATGAACTTGACGGCTACGAGGGCGGTTGGGTATCGGCCAACCCGAACCAACTGGGTCACAGTGATTACTTCGCGGACCAAGGTCAGCGACAGAACGTTTGGAGTTCCGGTGCGGACGTCACCGCTGGGTTCCACGTCTACGGCTATCAGTTCATCCCGGGCCAGTCGATAACCGGCTACTTCGATGGCAAGCTGGTATGGCAGGTGACAGCATCGAGTGGAGTCACCATTCCCGGTGAGCCCTACGAGATCATGCTCGAGCTGCAGGTCGCGGCGCAGCAGACATCGGGATGGCACACCGTAACGACCGGTACCACCTCCTCCGCAACGATGGACGTCGCCGAGGTACAGGCATATTCGTAGTGGAGTGCTCCAGGCACTCCTGACGGATCGCGAGCGCAACCCGTACGGTTTGGCTCACCCCGACGGCGACTGCCCGAAATGGACCGCAAACACCGCCCACAGCCGTCGTCACGAGACATTCGTGCATCGCTCGGACCGGGCGGCGGGTGCCTGAAAGTTGCACATGTTGCCTGCCTAGAGTGGAACACATGCACGCTGCTGCCATCCCTCTGTCCTTGGCGGACTTTGGGTCGTGATGACGCCCGACGCAAGGGATGTCGGTCGCCGAGGCATCAGGAGCGTGGCGATCGTGGTCGTCCTGTCCTGTCTGTTGCCGGTACTGGCGGCGTGCAGGAGCACCTCTCTCGCGGCGTCCAAGGTCGAGGCCTCCAAGGGGGGCATGTCGGCTCCGGCCGGGTACACCAAGCGGCAGATCATCTTCGACGACCAATTCTCCGGCACCAGACTCGACACCACCAAATGGAACACGTACCTCGGCGCCGGGGGCATCCGCTGGAACTCCAAAGGGGTCCTGGCGCCGCCGTATTCAGGGCCCAACCTCCCGCTGACGAGTCAGCTCGAGATGTTCGCCCCCAGTCAAGTCGCGGTCAAGAATGGACTGACACTGACCGCGCAGCGCAACAGCCCGGCGCTCAGCCCGTACCCAGCTGCGTATCCGTGGATCAGCGGTGTGGTCACCACCGAGGGAAAGTTCTCCCTGCCGACGAGCGGTTGGTACGTCCAGGTGAAGGCGAAGATGCCCGACCAGTCACACGGCATGTGGCCGGCGATCTGGTTCTTACCCGGACCCTCGGGCAGCTCGACGAACGAGCTGGACGGCTACGAGGGCGGATGGACCGGGGCGGATCCGAACCAGATCATGCACTCGGACTACTTCGCCGATCAGGGTCAACAACAGGTCGCGTACAGCGTCGGCCAAGATGTGACGACCGGGTACCACATCTATGGTTTCCGTTTTATCCCGGGCCAGTCGATCACCGCCTTCTTCGACGGAAGGCAGGTGTGGCAGGTCAACGCGTCGAGCGGCATCACCATCCCCGGTGAGCCGTACGAGATCTTGCTCGAGCTCCAGGTGGCGGCGCAGCAGGCATCGGGACTGCAAACCGCGACGACGAGTGCCACCCCGTCCGCCTCCATGAAAGTCGCCGAGGTGCAGGCGTACTCGTAGTGCAATTACCGCCTCCGTGTCGTGCGCCCCGTCCTTCAAGGAACGCCAGACCAGGTCATATCCGTTGAAAATGTGTTGGCGACGTGCCTTGCATAAGGTGTCGCCATGCATGGTTCGGTGATTCCGCTGGCTCTTGCAGTCCCTTGGCCTTGTTGACGTCCAGGGCACGGGATCTCCGTTTCCGAGGCGGCCGCGTCCTGGCGATCATGGTCGTCTTGTCCTGCCTGGTCCCGATAGTGGCCACTGCGAGGAGCGACGCGGTCGTGCCGTCCAACGGGGGCATCTTCGCCTATGGGGACGCCACCTCATACGGTTCTACGGGGAGCCTGTCGCTGAACAAGGCGATCGTCGGGATGGCCGCCACCCCCGACGGCAAGGGCTACTGGCTGGTCGCCGCCGACGGGGGCATCTTCGCGTACGGTGACGCCACCTTCTACGGCTCCACGGGCGGGCTGGTCCTGAACCGGCCCGTCGTCGGGATGGCCGTCACGCCCGACGGCCGGGGCTACTGGCTCGTGGCCTCCGACGGGGGTCTCTTCTCCTACGGGGACGCCACCTTCTTCGGCTCCAGGGGGAGCCTGCCCCTCAACCGGCCCGTCGTGGGGATGGCAACGACTCATGACGGCAAGGGCTACTGGCTGGTGGCCTCCGACGGGGGCATCTTCTCCTACGGGGACGCCGCCTTCGACGGCTCCACGGGGAGCCGGATCCTGAATCGGCCCGTCGTGGGGATGACCGGCACGCCGGACGGCAAGGGCTACTGGTTGGTGGCCTCCGACGGCGGCATCTTCTCGTACGGGGACGCGGTCTTCGACGGCTCCACGGGGAGCCTGACCCTCAATCGGCCCGTCGTGGGGATGAACGCCACGCCGGACGGCAAGGGCTACTGGCTGGTGGCCTCCGACGGCGGCATCTTCACCTACGGGGATGCCGTCTTCTTCGGATCCACCGGCGGTCTGTCCCTCAACAACAACATCGTGGGAATGGCCGGCACCCCCGACGGCAAGGGTTACTGGATGGCGGCCTCCGACGGGGGCATCTCGACTCCCCCCGGCTACACGGCACAACAGATGATCTTCGACGACCGCTTCGCCGGCACCAGCCTCGACACCTCCAAGTGGACCACGTCCCTGGGAGCGAGTGGGCTGGTCTGGAACAACTTCGGGCACCTGCCCTCGCCCTACTCCGGTCCCAATGCGCCGATAACCGACGAGGCGGCCATGTTCGGGCCATCTCAGGTCAGTGTCGCCAACGGGTTGGCACTGACTGCGACGCGCAACACCAACGGGTACGCCGGCACCTATCCGTGGATCAGCGGTGTGGTCACCACCGAGGGAAAGTTTTCCCTGCCGACGAGCGGTTGGTACGTCCAGGTGAAGGCGAAGATGCCCGACCAGTCACAGGGCATGTGGCCCGCGATCTGGTTCTTACCGGGGGTTTCGGGCACTCCGGGCAACGAACTGGACGGCTACGAGGGCGGGTGGGTCGGGCCTAATCCGAACGCGATCATGCATTCCGACTACTTCGCGAACCAGGGCCAGCAGCAGCAGGCCTACAGCGTGGGCCAGGACGTGACCGCCGGGTATCACGTCTATGGGTTCCAGTTCATCCCGGGCCAGTCGGTCACCGCCTACTTCGACGGGAACCAGGAGTGGCAGGTATCGGCATCGAGGGGCGTCACCATTACCGGCGAGCCGTACGAGATCATCCTCCAGCTCGAGGTGGCTGCGCAGCAGACATCCGGGTGGCACACCATTGACCTCAGGCGCCACTCCCCCTGCGAGCATGGACGTCGCAGAGGTGCAGGCGTACTCCTAGCGGGCAACCAGCTGCGCTCGGCGGAACGGAGCACGCCTCGACCGATTTGGTTTGCCGGGACCGCGATTCCCTAAGGTGGGCGGAGTCGTTGCGGGCGACGGTCGCCAGCAGCCAGCAGCCAGCAGCCAGCAGCCAGCACAGGGAGCGTGACCAGGTGTCAGCCGGCAACGGACGATGGTTGTCTTCAGCTGCACCCACTCCCCGATCGTGAACACTTCGCGTGAGATCCGACTGTGGGCGCCACCCAAGCTGATTGACGTCCCCCACCTGAGCGGGTGGGCGTCGCAGTGGGACCGATTGGTGGATTCCTCCCCCGTTCCGTCTCCCTTCCTGCGATCGTGGTGGCTGGAGGGGACCGGTGGCTCTCACCGCCACTTCCTGCTGGTCGTCGACGACGCGCAGCTCCTCGGCGGCCTCGCCCTGGAGCAGCGCCACCGGCTGTCGAGCCTCCGTGTGATGGGGGACGGGGCGTTGTGTCCTGATCATCTCGATCTCTTGGCCGCCCCCGGTCACGAGGTCACCGTGGTCAATCTCCTCCGGAACTGGCTTCATCGTCCTGGTGGTCGCCTCTTTGACCTCAGGGGCGTCCGAGCCGGGGCTTGGTTAGTCGACGCCCTGCCGGGCCGCGTTCGCCTCGAACCGATGGCCGCGGCCCCGTTCACGTCGTTGCCAGACAACGCAGAGGCGTTCCGGGCCACCCTGCCCAAACAGTTCCGTCGCAATCTCCGTAAATCTGCCAACCGCTTCGCGGCCCAAGGGGTGGCCCATCGGACGATCCGGGGCATGGCGGTCCTCCCACGCCTCGATATACTCCGCGAGCTCCACCAGGCACAATGGGGAAGCCTCTCCAAGTTCCTTCCCGCCTTCGAGATATTTCTCGCCGGATGCGCCGGTGGCGCGGCGGTCGACGAGGTGGTGGTCCACGAACTCGGCCGCGGCAACCTCGTGGTTGCCATCGTGTTGGCGTTCGAGGTGTCCGGGCGCGTCGAGCCTGTACCAGAGCGCCCGGTTGACCGATCCCCGCTGGAGGGACGCGACGACCGCCCTGCTCGCTGACATCATCGACGACGCCTGCGCCCGGGGCTTCACCGAGGTGGACTTCCTCCGCGGCGAAGAGTCCTACAAGGGACGGTTCACCCCCCACCACCGAGAGATGTTCAGGCTCGTGGCAGGCAGCGGGATCGTCGGCCAGTTCGGCTGCGTCACCAGTACGGCAAATTTCCGCGCGAGGCAGGCAGGGGTCCGGTGTGTTCGTTCCGGCGCGAGCCGTGAGCGCCCGGTGGAAGGCCCGGTCGGTCAGCAGCGATTGAGCGGAGTTCCGCAATGTGGCGTCGAACCGCTCACCGCGGGTATGCCGCTGAGCGATTCCGCACGTCATTTGGTGCCCAGCGCCCTCGGAGCACCTCGGATCTTTCGTCCGGCGGCCCAGACCGCCACGACACCGATCTTGGCCGTGTCGATGATGGCGGAGCGCCCGGGCTCGCGGGGGTTCAGCCCGACACGCCGAGCGAGCGAGTTGAAGTCCTCGACACGCCTCTCGCGCACCGAGGCGGCGGTGTGGAACGCGAGGGTGAGGGACCCCGATGTCTCAGGCCCGTAGGTCACCCAGTGCGGCGTGCACGGGGGGATGTACACACCCTGCCCCGGCGAGAGGTGGTACGAGACCATCTCCTCTGGCATGGCTTCGATCCGCCCGTGGGAGCCCTCCCAGTACCGGTTCACCTCGCGCCGCCGAACCTCGTCACTCTCCCAACGCCCGAAGCTGACGGTCTTTGTCCCTTGGAACTGCAGCAACAGGCTGAACTCGATGTCGATATGGACGGGCGTGATCGAATTCGGGGACGCAATGAAGAAGAAGGCCCCGCGATTGCGCATTTCGCCCTGCGTGGCCATGATCCCCGGCTGAAGCTGGCCGAGCACGGTCATCATCAGGTCGGCGATGGCGGGGTCTTCTTCCGCGTTGAGCAGTGACAGCCAGGCGCCCGCGTCGTCCAAATCGCGTATGACGTCGCCCGGTCGTTCCAGGACACCCCGAGGTGGTCCTCCCGAAGGAACCACCAGTTCCTGCGAGGCGACCTCGTAGCACACTGCTTCACTGGGCAGCCGGTCTGCGAGGTCCGCGATGGCAGCAGGAGTCACACGATGATCGAGGTGTAGGTCGTGGACGAACTCCAACGGCCGTTCCGGATATCCGCAGAATGGGATTTGGTCAACCGTGGGAAGGACCTGTCCTACCGGTTCTGCAACCACGCTTGCCTCCCGAAGTTGAGCCGGTGATATTGCTCCCCCGTATGGGGACTGTCAAGGAAGTCGTCCGAGCTGGCGGCGCCCGTCGCAGGTGCGCCCCGACCCGGAAATCTGCCCGGGTCCGGACGGCCACCTCCGACCCGTCGCCCGGGTTGCCTGCGGCGCAACTCCCATGTCCCGGCGGCATGACCGGACCCCGCCAGAACGATGCCGGCCAGGATGGATGCGGCCCTGGCCACACCCCAGGCATCTCCGCGGAGCGCCTGACGTAGTCCCCTCGACACGCCACGGGACAACGCTCGGCGCACAAAGCCGACGTCGGCGGACAGATTGCCCGCTCCTTCCATCTGGCGGAAGGCGGCAACCTTTCCCTTGTTCACGAAGAAGCAGCGTCGCCAGAAGTATCCCCACGTCGTCCGTGCCGCCGGAACGAAGTGGTGGACCTGTGCCAGCGGTTCATAGACGATCTGATCCGCCGGGCGCAGATGCAGCAGGCGATGACACATGTCCATGTCATCGTGGTTGTCGGAGTGGAAACCGCCAATCTCCGCCAGGGCCCCTCGCCGCACCGACATGTTGGCCCCAATGAGTCGAGCGACGGGTGCCCGGTGCTCAGGGAGGCCGGCGTACGCGCAACCGAAGACCCAGTCGAACTCGAACGGGAACCAGCCGGGTCGTGATCCTTCGAACTCCGGCACCGGCGCTCCCCCGACGGCAACGACGGACTCGTTGTCGTAGGGCGACAGGAGCCCATCCAGCCAATCCGGGTCCGCCCAGGCATCGTCGTCCAGAAAGGCAACGATGTCACCGCTCGCGACTTCAGCTGCCGAATTGCGGGCCGAACCGAGACGACCCTGATATCTGTTGGCCAGGACCACCATCGGGACCGAGGGACCGTCCGGCTGGTCGACCCATTGGTGTCGACATCGCTCGAGAAGGGAGTCGTTGTGATCGACACAGACGATGATCTCCACCGGGCTCCGGTTCTGGTGCTGCACCGAGGCCACCGATCGCAGGAGAAGCGGCCAACGCTCCTCTGTGTACGCACAGATGACGACGGACACCGTCAGGTCCACCTGGTCCGCCGGCGGTCGGTGAGGCTCCTCGACCACGGTGAGGGACGGAGGCAGCACGACGCGTCGCCCTTCGTCGTCGTCGTACTCGGATCCAGTCATCAACGCCCGCTACCGCCTCGCTCAGGACACACTCTACGGCACGGCGAATGACCCTTCCAAGGGTCGAAAGTCACGGACTGACGTTCGATCGACGACCGAGTCGAGCATCCCTTCCGGTGCGCGCGCCGGTCGCCGAACAACAGACTCACAATTTCTCGGTCCGGACGCGCCCCGGGTCCTCTCACCCGGCCGCGCCTGAGCTGACTCACACACCATGGGCGGACGAAAGGATCTCCTCGTAGAGCCCGAGGAGCTGGTCTGCACAGCCGTCCCACGTCGGCAGGTCGGGGGCCACGGGATCAGGCTGTGCGGCGACCTCAGCGAGCACGCCGGCCAGCACGAGCGGGGACACGTTCGGCGGAACGGCGGTCGCCAGTCCTTCCGATGCCAGCTCCGACAAACCTGACGTGTCGGCGACGACGACCTTCCGGCCCAGGGCCAGGGCTTCCATGACGGCGACGGGGTTTGCCTCGTAGTCGCTCATCAGGGCGACCACGTCGCTCGATCGAACGAGTGCACCGAGTGCCTCTCGCCTGGTGCTGTCAAACGAGGTGAACGTCACAGCGTCTTCGACTCCCAGCCGGCCGACCAGGCGATGGAGCTGCTGCTCATAGCGGCCGCGACCGATCACGGCCAAGTGTGCGCTTGGTGCCCGTTCGAGGAGGGCAGGCATTGCCGCGATCAGTCGATTATGTCCCTTGTACCGCTCGAGTCGAGCGACCGAACACACCAGTGGCGCGCCGGAGACCTCGGGTGGCGAATCGCCGACCGGCAGGGGCTCCGCCCCATTGCGGATCAGCCGGATCCTCTGGGGTTGGACTCCGAGCCGTCGAGCGAAGACTTCGACCTCATAGTGGCACACCG
Organism: uncultured Acidimicrobiaceae bacterium; assembly: GCA_963726005.1. Lineage (GTDB taxonomy): Bacteria > Actinomycetota > Acidimicrobiia > Acidimicrobiales > RAAP-2 > Bog-473. Next base: position 663,152 of record CAVSAT010000004.1, on the reverse strand, counting down.
CAACCAGACCCTCGGCCCGGCGGAGCAGTGGTCGCAGAGCTCGCCACTGCATCCCCCTGACCATCGTCCGCAAGCGGCTGGAGTGACCGCCGGTGTGGAAAGTCGCCACCGTGGGCACCCCCGACCGTTGCGCGGCGGCGAGAGACAGGGGAGGCAAGAAGTTGTTCACACCCTGCACGTGGACGAGGTCGTAGCTTCCATCCCTGATCTGCCGGAGGAGAGCCGGCGAGATGTAGAGATCAGCCCGCCTGGGCCGGGCGACATACCGTCGCACCGTCATGAATCCGTCGTGTTCCACCGCTGGCAGCTCGCCCGTGAGGTCGGTGGTGAGCACGGTGACGTCGAGACCACGCGTGGCCAATCTCCGTGCGACCTCGTAGACGTGGGTCTCGACGCCACCCAATTGAGGCGGGTACCGGGAACTCACCATGGCGATGCGAACCGGACTCATCGTTCGTTGGGAAGAGATACGCAGAGATCAGTGATTGGTGACGAGTTTCCACCGCTCCAGGCCCATCCTGAAACGAAGGCGACCCCAGTTCATGACCATTCGGCGAGGGAGGCGATACGGGTCCGCCGTGGGTCGGGCATTGCCCGGAATGGTGGTGCATGCCGTCTCGAAACCGGCGGAGCGGACGGCGTCGACAGACCGGTCATCGAAGCTATCCCCTCCCCCAAAGGGGTAGGCAAAATGCGAGATCGCCTTACCGGTCAACCGCTCCAGCTCCCCCTTCGAGGAGGAGATGGTCTGCTCCTGCTCCTGTGCTGGAAGCCCGCGGAGGCGCACATGCTCGACAGTGTGGGCGCCGATCGTCACGTCGCTGGAGCCCGCCAACTCGACGAGCTCGGACGTCGTCAGCGGTCGAGCGTCAGCGGGAGAAGCGGCAGAGGACCCCAATTGCTCCGAGAGGGCATCGAGAACTCGGTGTATCTCCCTGACTGGAAGCGGAAGCAGGTGGCGCCGTACCGCCTGGAGGTCCTCAGTGGCGCTCGATGTACCGAGGCCGATGTGGACGGTTCCTTCACCCGTCGGCAGACGGATCTCTCGAATCCCGGACGGACGCGAACGCAGGAGCGTACCGAGACGATCCCACCAGAACCCTGGGTAGTCGTCAGCGAGGGCACCGCTCGTGACGAAGACGGTCAAGGGAATTCCCTTGGCTTCCGCGATCGGCAACGCGTTGGTCAGATTGTCGACGTACCCGTCGTCAAACGTCACGACAACCCGGGGCCGTCGCGACGGCATGGGCAGTTCGGCCAGCGTCGACGGCTCACCATGCCGCGCGATCTCGTCGAGGTGAGCGGCGAAATTCGAGGGAGTCACACAGAGTTGGAATGGGTCTTCTGTCCCTTCCGCCACCCGGTGATAGCAGGCAATTATCGAACCGCTACGCCCCATGCCGCAGATCCATTCGCCCTTAGATCTCCGGAAGTCCTGCGAAGGAGTCCCACATCTCACGACAGAGCCTATCGACCTCAGGGTGGAGATCCAATGCCTCTCGTTCAGCGTGCTGCGGGCGCATCTTGGAGGCAATCGAGTCCTTGGGCAGGGCGATCCCGACGTAGGCCGAGAGTGCCTCGACCACCTCACCGGGGCAATTGCAGGCTCGTTCGTATCGGATAATCCGGATGCGTTCATCGCGGCCAAGATGCTGCTCGAAGTAGAGCTGGTTCCGAGCCCACCAGAAGAGCGCAGCTGCGTCGAGGGGAGACAGCCCCTCGCTCAACAGCCCGACGACGGTCTCACGGGTCTTCTTGGTCGCACCTGCGGACCGCCAGTCCAGTTGGTCATCAATGCAGAATGGCTGAAGATCCCGAAATGGATTCTCAGTGCCGAATCGATTGACGCTGGAACGTGCGACCCCGTCGTAGTGACGAAGCATCCAGATCGCCTTCACCGGGTCAGCCGCGGTCATGAGCTCAACGGCCCGGGCGCTCTCGACGAGAGGTTTCGCCACCACCACCTCGAACGAAACTCGGCGTAGTCGCTGGAGCACTGTGAGGTAGTCCTGCCACGCCGTTTCGTCGGTTTGCGGATGGCTGCCAACCAGGCGGCGGTCGTGTTCCTCGATGATGAGTACGCGCCAGGAGCGGTCGAGAACGGTCTGTTGGAGCATGGTCGTCCCCGAGCGCTGACAGCCGAATATCAAGACCACCCGGCGTTGATCTCGAGGGGCGCGGATGACGGAGCGGGCCATGCGTTTCGCAAATGCCCGCGTTCGGCGCCGGAGCAGTGGCTCGTGATCCCGGATTCTGTCCCGCTGCTCGTTGCACCTGTGGAGACGTGTCAAGCACCAACTCGGTCTGTCCTCTCGTCGAATTCACAACGCACGAACAACACAGCTGCAGGGAACGCCACTACCGCCGATTCCCTTGCCGGGGGAAGTCAGACAATAGCCGCGGCAGTACGCGGGGATCTAGGTTGCGCTTCGCATGCGAGTGCTGATGGTCACACAGTTCTACCCTCCCGTTGCCGGCGGGCAGGAGCAGCACGTCCGAAACCTGGCGCGTGCACTGGTGGATCGTGGTCACCGGGTCGAGGTCGTCACGATCGCCGCGGATGCCCCGGCAGGCACGACTCTCGACGGGTCTGTCTCCGTACACCGCATCCGGACGACGGCCCAGCGTGTTCCCCAGCTCTACGGCGACTCGGCCCGGCCCCATGCAATGCCGATCGTGGATCCTGGTTTTCGGAACGCGATCGGGCGGCTGCTCGCCGCCGGCCGGTTCGACATCGTGCACGCTCACGACTGGAGCGTCGGCTCGGCCATAGGGCCGGCCCGTCGCTCCGGTGTACCTGTGGTGCTGACCCAGCATGACTACAGCCACGTTTGCGCCACCAAGAGACTGATGCGTGGTGACGAGGTCTGTCCGGGACCGGCGCCGATTGCCTGCATCCGCTGTGCATCGTCGTGGCACGGGCCAGTGGTCGGTCCCGCTGTCGCGCTGGCCAACGCCTACGGCCGGCGCGCCCGCACCAGGCACGTGGACGCGTTCGTCCCGGTCAGCTCGGTGGTCGCGGTGAGCACGAAATTGCCGGGGAGGAGCCCCTATGCCGTCATCCCCAACTTCATCCCAGACGACCTTCTCGTCGACGAAGCCTCCCCCCGTCCCGGCGGGCCGATCGTGTTCGTCGGAGACCTGAGTCGGGACAAGGGCATTGAGGTGCTGCTCGAGGCGCACGCGCGACTCGACAGCCCTCCCGACCTCGTGCTCGCCGGAAGAGTGGTCGAGAACACGCCGCTCGAGCTTCCGGAACGGGTGGAGCTACGGGGACTGCTCGATCACATGTCGGTCATGGATCTGATGCAGACGGCGTGCGTCGTCGTCGTTCCGTCCATCGTGCCCGACTGCTGCCCCACGGTGGTTCTCGAGGCAATGGCCGTCGGCCGACCGGTCGTTGCTGCCGCCAGTGGCGGGATCGTCGACCTCGTGGACGACGGCGTGACCGGGCTCCTCGTGCCGCCCGGCGACCCCGCGGCCCTTTCCACTGCTCTCGCGACCGTCGTGAACGACTGCGAAGCCGGTGCGGCAATGGGGCGAGCGGCGCTCGAGCGGGTACGGTCCTTCACCGCCTCGGCGGTGGTCGGACGGGTTGAGAGCCTGTACGGACGCCTGATGTCCGGACTGCCGCCGGCGAATTGAGCTCTTGCTGAGCTCAGTCGGGCTCGCTGCCGATGTCGGACTCGACAGCAGGCGCATGGTGGTAGACCCGGAGGACGGCGGGGAGCAGGAACAAGGCCTCGCACGAGGCCGAGATCGCCCAACCGACGCAGATCCCCGTGAGACCCCACAAGACCCCGCCAATTGCCGAACCCGCGACTTCCACTGAGGTGCCGATGGCCATGATTCGGGAGCCGTGGGCCATCCGATGCTGGGCCCGGCAAATCGACACGTAATGGTCCTTGATGACGTACGCCGGTCCCACGAGGATGAGGATCCGCAACGCGGTCGTTCCGTTCGCGGCATAGGCAGGTCCGAAGATGCGCAACGCATACGGCGCCGCTAACTCGACGACGAGCACGATTGCACCGATCAGAGCGAGTGCAAAGGGCAGCGTGCGCCGGACGTGGCGATGGAGGAGACCGGGGTCTCCCGATCGTTCCGCAAAGAGGGAAAGTGCGAGCAGGTACGGGATGATCAGCATGGTGGACGCAAGGAGATACGCAGCCGAGAAGTAGGCAACTTGCGACGGCGAGATCAACAGCGTGGCGGTCAACGGAACGATGAAGGAGACCGAACTGATGGAGAGACTGAGCACGTGGTGCTGGAGCGAGAGGGCGCCGAACCGACGTACGAGCCCCAAGCGGTGGCTGAGCCCTCCCTCTCCGAGGGGGGTCGGCTGCAGCCCCAGCATTGGCATGCAGACAAGGAACGCGATGATCAGCGACAGCGCCCAGGCGAAGATGAGGCCGGCGCTCGTCCGCGTCGAGACCAGGACCAGGACACCCACAACGGCCAGCTTCAGTGCGGAACTCAGACTGCCTCGCCAGAGCTGCGCCGCACCGCGGTGGAGTCCCACGGCCGCGCCGTCGAGGGTCAGGCCCACCATGGTCGCCACCGACCCCACCACGAACAGGCCCGCCGTGGCCGGATCGTGACCGATGATCTGCAGACTCTTCCCGAGGAGGGGCGACAGCGCCATCGTCCCCAGAGCCAAAATGAGGACCACGAATGCGGCGATTGCATTTCCGGTCGAGAAGAACACGCGCTGCTCCGGAACGTCGAGCGGCTCGATCTCGGCCAGGACGAGGAGCGGGATCCCAAGGGCGCCGAACGCCGCCAACAGCAGCGCCGTCGACGCAGCGGCCGCCGCGAGACCGATGTCGCGGGCCGCGAAGAGGTGCGTGACGACCGCCCAGTAGGCGAGACCGATCACTGCGACCGCTCCTTGCTTTGCAACGAGGTACGCGAAGGTCGTGAAGAGGCGCCGTAGCTCGCCTACCTGTCTCGTCTCTCCACCGCCGAACAAATTCATCGTGCACGTACCGTCTCTGGGCTGCGACTGAGTGCGTCAGAGCCGAGCCCGTGTCCGCTCACCGACCGGAGGCGTCGTCGCCATGCGTGATTCCGGCGCTTCACTGGCAGATCCTAACCCTGGCAATTTGTCCATTTTCAACAATGCCCACACGCGTCCGCGACCGAATCTGTCCGGGAGCATGGAGCAGGCCCGACCTCGCCGCGCCCTGCTCTGGTTTAGCTGGGTCCACCCTGGGAAACGGAGACCAAACCCCGGGCACCCCAAAACCTCACACCCGAGGCTTTGGCCAATTGCCACCCAGAGACCTTCGATCCCATTGCGAGGTCTCCGCCGGAAGGTGGCATCCCGAGAGGCTGAGACCCAGCCACGGCGGTCAGGCCGCTGCCACCGGACCGCGACGTCGAAGCAACCGCACCCATGTCATACTTAGGGCTGCCACTGGGGTGCCGAGGCGCGGCGGTTCGTCTCAAAGAGCCCGAACTGGGATGCTGGCCCCGGAACGGGCTCATACAACGAGAGGCAAAGTGCCAGGGCAGTCTGATGTCACAGCGAATTCGCCCTAGTCTCCACGGGTACGGCGTGGCGGTTGTCGATCCCCCCCTCGACGTACCCGACATCCTTCGCGTGCCCCCGGCGCCGAAGAGTGCGACCCCGCCCGTGACGTCTCCAGGGGACCGATCGCGCCTCGGTGTTGTGCTGGTGTTGGTTGGGCTGGGCCTGCTGATGCAGGGGGCGGCCGATGCGCTGGCTCGAACCGGGCATGGCTCGCCGGCGCTCCCGCTCTTCCTTTTTGGCGTCGCGCTTGATTTTGCTGCGTGCGCATGGCGCCTCACAGGTGCGAATGCCACACGAAAAGAACGACTCTGGGTTTCAGTCGTTCTCGGTCTCGGGCTCTTCGCCTCGTACGCGATGCTCCACCCACTCCTCCTGGACAGCTTTGACGAGTTGGCACACCTGGGAACCCTCACGCGCCTCCTCAACAGCGATGCCCTGTTCCCGAGCAATTCCATCCTGCCGGTAAGTCCCTACTATCCGGGGCTCGAACTCGCCACCGCGGCCACAAGATGGCTCACCGGTCTCCCGTTGGTGATCGATCAGCTGATCGTGCTCGCTGCCGTCCGTCTTGTGCTCATCCTCGCCATCTTCCTCGTCATCGAGCGTGCGTGTCACTCGTCGCGCGCGGGCGGCATCGGCGTCCTCGTGTACGCGGCGAGTCCACAGTTCTACGGCTTCGATGCCCAATACGCCTACGAGACGATCGCCCTCGCCTTCGCCGTCGCGGTGGTGTACCTCATCTTCGTCACGATCGACACCGCACGACCCAGAATCGGGAGATCCTTCGCGCTGGCGATCGGGTGCGTCGGGGCGGTGGTCCTCAGTCATCACGTCACAGGCTGGCTCACGGTCGGTTTCCTCGTCGCGTGGGCCGTCGGGCTGTACCTCATGGCCCGCCCCGGGGGTCACCTCGCGCTCACCGGGTGGGGACCTGCGCTCGCGGTGTTCGCCGCACCCGCGGCGCGCGATTCAACAGAGCCACCATTGGTCTTGGAGGATCAACAGAAGGCCCAACCGTCGTCGGTATCGAGTGGTGAGCTCCGCAGCAACAGGAGGATGCAGGCGCGGATCGTCGGCATCGCCGCAGGGATTGGACTTATCGTCGGCGGAGCTTGGACCTTGTTCGTCGGGCGCCTTCTCGCCCCGTATCTGGGTCCGGTCTTTGCGGCCGCGTCCGCAGACCTCGCTGAGGCATTGGGCAACGGTCACGGGAACCGAGCACTCTTCAAGAGCGCGGCGGGGGGTGGATCTCCCCATTGGGAAATCGCCTTGATCCTTGTGTCTGCCATCGGTTGGTGCATCATCCTCGTTCCTTCGCTCTTCAGCGTGATCTTCAAACGGACTGTCCGCGGTGGCGCACTCCGCTATCTACCCGCCGTCATCGCAGCCGCCTATCCGATCTCGGTACTCGCCAACGTTTCGTCGGGCAGCAAGCTGGTGGCTGAGCGCGCCACGACCTTCATCTTCTTCGGTGTCGCACTGGTCGTTGGCGCGTGGTTGGCGAGGCGGATCTCGAGGTCACGTCGGTTGATGGAGCGCGTCGCGACGCTCGGCGTGGCGACCGTCATGTTCCTGGGCAGCCTGCTCTTCGGCATCGGCCCGCTCGTGAGCCTCCTGCCCGGGCCCTACCACGTCGGCGCAGATCAACTGTCATACGGCTCGCCCTCACTGGCCCTTGCGCATTGGGCCGACACCCACCTGCCCGCGGGCTCTCACGTTGCCACCGACAAGGACAATGGCGTCTTGCTCAACGCGATCGGTGGCGTCGTTTCGGCCACGGCTGAAGGCGGGCTCGTCAATCCCGAGCTGCTCTTCTTCGACCGCCGGCTCAGCATCTATGACATCTACCTCATCCGCAAGGCCGATATCCGCTACATCGTGGTGGACGACCGCCTCGTCCAAGGGCCGCCGCTCTACGGAACCTACATCGCTGATGGCGAACCTTCGACCCGTCTCACCTTGGAGGAGCTCAACAAATTCAACTCGTACCCGTTCATCAAGCGCATCTATGACAACGGTCCGATCCAGGTGTACGACGTGACCGCTCTTCTGCACCCCTCCTCTCGCCCAGCACCTGCGGGGCCCCCGGTGGGAGGAGCTGGTCTCGACGTCGGCGTCTTCCTCTTGGCCGCGGTTGTTGCGGTGCTGTGGCTGCTCAGATTGCGCCGCCGTCCTGGGCGGGGACACAACGCGGAGCACCTCGTCATCTGCGGCGTGATCGGGGCTCTGGTAATCGGGGTCTTCGGTGCATTCGTCATCAGATTGACGCACCTACCGCCCGAAACCATCGCCATCGTTGTCTTACTGGTACTCCTTGGACTGGGCCTGCGCCCAGAGAGCTGGCAACGGCGTCACGTGACGAACGGCGACGCCGAGGTCTTGGACGACCTCAACGCGCGATCGCTGCCGATGGAGGCGTCCATGAAGTTGAGCGCTATCTCGTACCAGGTGGCGGCCGGCCCCAAGTTCTACGATCGCCGGGAGATCAAGGACGTGCTCGCGTACCGTGCGGGTGCTCGCCGATCCCGGGGACGACGTTTCCGCTCAGCGCATCGTCAACATCCCAAGGCGCGGTATCGGTGGCAAGTCGGCCTCCCGTTTGGCCTCCTGGGCCCGGTTCAACAACGCCTCCTTCAGCGAAGCCATCGACCATGCCGCTGAGGCAGGCCTCAACGGCATGGCGCTGCTCGGCGCGGAGCAGCTGTCAACGCTGTTGGCCGAGCTGCGGCCGCTCATGCACACGATGAGCCCGGCCGACTTCGTCGAGCTGCTGGCCGACCGCACCGGCTACAAGGCCGAGCTGGTGGCCGAGCACACCCACGAGGCGGACGGCCGGATTGACAACCTGGCCGATCTGGCCGCCGAGGCCGGCAATTTTGAGGACCTCACGGGGTTCTTAGAAGCCGTCGCATTGACAGCGGAAACCGACGGGCTTGACCCGGCGGTGGGCTCGCCGCGCCAGGCTGACCGATCCGATCTGGCGTCATCCACCCCTCGTCCGCGCCCGACGCGCCGCTCGCGATCCCAAGTGCTCCTCGGCTCTTTGGGACTGGCGCTCTTCGCCCTTGGCGCCACATTGGCCACGGTCGCGTCGCTCAACGAGTGGACGCCTCCTCCACAGCTTTCAGTCGCCACGAGTCCTGCGGGCCTCTCCGTCGCAGAGGTCGAGCTCGGCTCGGCAGGTCCCATCGCTGCCACCCTCGAGGTCAGAACCGGCGGGCGCACAGTCTGGCGTTCCAGCCTGGCGAAGACCACCGCGGCGCAGCGGGTGGATCTTCCCACCGGTCTGCTCCGCAGGAGTTCACGCGTCGTGCTGGTCACCGGTGGTCACAGCCTGCGCGCGGTGAGCAGCTGACCCATCACCTCCGTACCTTCGCATCCTCCTCACGTGCTGAGCTCTTGGCTGTCTTCGCATGCCCACAGGATCAGCCGGGCTCCGAACCTGACGGGCTTGGTTCGACTTCTCCGTCGCCGGCACCGATGAGGGCGAACGGTTGCAGCTCTACTCCGAGCTGGTCGAGGACCTCGAGGTGCGGCACGTTGGGTGCGGGGCGGACGAGCCCGAGGAGGGAGTCCGCTCGGACGGGCAGGCTGACGGGCAAGAGCTCTGCGGCGCGCAAGGCTCCGTAGACCACCATGGGAGGGGTCGGCACGAACCGGGGCGGTGGCTTCCCGATGCTGGCGGCGAAGGCCGTCAGAAGTTTTTTGAATGGAACCGGGTCGGGATGCGCAATACCGACCGGGAGGGCAGGGACGTGCTCGGCCCGGGCCAAGGCGAGGACGGCACCCGCGAAATCCTGTTCGGAGACGGTGAACTGACGCGCCCTCGGGCCGAAGTCCGGCAGTACCGGAAGGGCGGCGAGGCGACGGAGCGTACCGGCCATCCCGCCCCAGCCGGCACCGTAGACCAATCCCGGGCGGACGACACACAACCCGCGAGCCCGGGCCGCCAACTCGGTTGCCAATTTGGCCCGGCCGTACACCTGTCGTGTCCCCGGATAGGCCGACATCGAGGACAGCACGATGGTCCGGCGAATCCCCCTGGACACGGCCCGGTCGAACAGCGCAACGGTGCCAAAGACGTTCGACTGCCAGATGTCGGCCCTGTTGGTCAACGCCATGTCGTAGGCGCAATGGACGAGGAGGTCGACCCCGTCGAGGGCACCGGACGAACCGGCCGAGTTCAAGTCGAAGAAGCGGTCACCGCTGTCCAGGACGGGCGAACGAACCAGGCGACGGACCGTGTACCCGGCCGAGCCGAAGGCAGTGACGAGGACCGAACCCAGGTAGCCGCTCGCGCCGGTGATGGCGACGACCGGCTGCCCTTTCGGAGTCGGGTTCCCGGCGCCATGAGCCGTCGTCAGCGTGGGCTGCCGATCGTTTCGCTGGCGATGCGGTGGGCATTGGCCATGATCGTCAAGGTAAAGGTCGTGGCGGGGACGTCCGGAAAGACCGACGCGTCCACCAGGTGGATGTGGTCCCACACGGCGAGGCGCCCGGTCCGGTCGGTGGAGATTGCCGTCCGTACCGGGCCATGAGGGAAGCTCGCACCGAAGTGGTAGCTCTTCGCCGCCGCAGAGACAGAGATCATGGGGAGCGCCGGCCACAGGTCCAAGGACGGCGCAACCTTGATCATCGAACGCACCAGCGAATGCAACATGGGTGGCCATCGGTCCCCTGCTTCGCCGTCGATCTCCAAGACGGGCAACCGGTCGTTTGCTCCAGACGCCCGACGAGCGACGATCTTCACCCTCGGTGACCCCCATCCGGGTACATAGCCAAGTCCCACCGAGACCCGTCGCAGGAGGGCCGTCAGCGCACGCTCGGCGCCCGGACGCTGGATCACTGCGGGCAGAGACGCGAGGAAGGCCGGGTTGTACTCGTAAAAGTGGACCTGACAGAGGTCGACGCCGTCGCCGCTCACGTCGAAGAGCAGATTGAACTGGTTGAGCGTGAAATTGCGCGCGCAGAGCGCGGATCGGGAACGGGATGCCTCGACATGGTGGGCATCACGAACTGCACCGACTCCTGCAGGTAGACGGCGCGATCGAAGTAACCGAGGGAACCGAGCACCAGCCGCGCCGTGCCCATGCCGCCACACGCCACGAAGATCCGGTCGGCGCTCACCCGTTCCACCCGTCCCGATGTCGTACTGCGGGCCAAGACGTGTGGCTCACCGTCGACCTCATCGAGGTGTACGGCAAGCATGTCGGGCCGATAGGTGATCCGCTTCTCTGCCCGAAGGCGGTCGAAAGTGTGGGAGCTCGAATAAATCAGCTCGTGGGGGCAACCGGTCATGCACAGACCGCAGCGGGTGCACTCGTCGGACCTGAAAGCCAGTCGGGCCCGGCCGAGCGTGATGCCGTGTGACCGGACGAGAGCCCGTCGCGCCCGGTACCGACCGAGTACGCGTTCGGTCCGGTCGGCGGACGGCGGCAGCGGTCGGGCCGTTGCCATCAACGGAAAGAGCTCGTTGAGGTCGTCCTCCTCTCCCGCCAGGGTCATCTCACTCAAGGCGGTGTGGTAATGCGGTTCCATGTCGATCCACGTGATCGGCCAACGGTCAAACGTTCGTTTCGAAAAGGGCATGATTTGGGCGCCCCAGATGTTGGAAAAGCCTCCGTACGCCCCGGAGACGACCGAGGGGTTGGCGGATCCAAGAGGCTCGATCCCCGCCAACTGGCCGACGTCACGGAAAGGAAAGTCGGAGCCGAACGCCCGCTTTTGGGGGAGCCCTCCAGGCCGGGTCGGTACCGGTTGGTGACTGATGCTCTCGACATCGGTCGGCGACCACCTCTCCTCATCTGTGGTCGCGAGCCGCTGCAGGGCCGACTGCAGGTCCGGTTCGAGGGTGCCGCCGACATCAATGACGGTGACCTGCTGCGAGGGATCGGCCGTCAGGGCCAGGGCGGCCCCTGCCGCCCCAGGACCAGATCCGATGATCAGCGAGGTCGGCATGTCCGGCTCAGGTGGTCGGCGAACTGGGCACCCTCTTCACCGCCCCCGACCGGTACCCATGACGCCTCAAGGTCGGCATGGTACTCGCAGGACATTAGTCATCAGAATGCCGCGGCACGATCGATTCGGCCGTCCAAAGCGCTGATCCGACTGGGGATGTTCCATCTCCGGCCCGGACGGGCCTTCAACCCGGCGCGATTCGACAGAATTTCTTCATTTTGATCCGATCGGCTCTACCTGGATGGGGAGCTCGTGGTCAATCCTTGCGTGGTAGGCCCAGTTGGGAGCGGAGCGACGCATGTCAGCAGGGACGGGCAAAGAGGCGGGCAGGCTGCGCGCCATTCACGAGGCGGGGAAAATGGGGCGGCGGGCAATTCACAACAGAGACACAACGGGCAAGAGGGCGGCGGTTGCCTCGTCCGGACAAGAGGGGCAGAGATCTCTCAGGGTGCGCAACGAGGGTCCCGCCGATGAGATGCCTCGCGTCGGGCCGAAGCTCGTGCCGCGGGATGTCGAGCCCACCGTCAGTATCGTGATCCCGGCAAAGAACGAGGCGCGCAACCTGCCGTACGTCCTCGCGAGGCTCCCGGAGAATTGCGAAGTGATCGTGGTCGACGGAAACTCTACCGACGACACGGTGGGCGTCGCGCAACGTCTGAGGCCGGACCTCACCGTCATCCGTCAGACCCGTGGAGGCAAGGGAAACGCCCTGGCCTGCGGTTTTGCCGCGGCCACGGGCGACTTCATCGTGATGATCGACGCCGACGGCTCGAACGACCCGGCAGAGATTCCCCGCTTCATCACTGCCCTGAAGGAAGGCGCTGACTTTGCCAAGGGATCCCGGTTCCTCTCCGGTGGGGGAAGCCTGGACATCAGCCTGATCAGGAGATGCGGGAACTTCTGGCTCAACAAAGTCGTCAACCTGATTTACGGGACTGGCTACACGGACCTCTGTTACGGCTACAACGCCTTCCGGCGGGCGTGTCTTGACGTGATGAGACTCAACGCACCCGACATCGAAGGCTCAGAGCCCGGGGTCATGCTCTGGGGGGACGGGTTCGAGGTCGAGACGTTGATCAACGTCCGCATCGCCAAGGCCGGTCTCCGGGTTCAGGAGGTTCCGAGTTTCGAGTCCTGCCGTCACTACGGCGCGAGCAACCTCAACGCATTCTCAGACGGCATGCGAGTGCTGCGGACCATCCACGCCGAGAGCGCGGGCGCGCGGGAGGCTGCCGCGACGTCCAGAATCTCTGAACGCAAGACGGCGGCTTCGTGGGCCTTGTTGTCCACGCTCAGCGACGAGGCCGTGTGACGCAGAGTCAACACGTCACCTGAGCGACCGGGTGTCTCGATGATCGGATCAGGGATCATCGGTGAGGATCGAGGTTCAGGCCACGTCGCGTCGATGCCTGGTCCTGCGAAGGTGGAGACCGCCGTTGGCCGTTCGCTGGCCGGCGAGGCTGTCGATGCAGTCGTGACACAAACGTCCGAACGCTCTTCCCGTCCCGAGGCGTCGGCGCTCCGCCCGACCGATTCTCGAAACCGGTGCGGTCCAACCACAGCGGTGGCATACGCCACGGCTCTGTTTGCGGGCGCCTCTACCCTCTTGTCGGCTCATTGATTCCGCATCTGTGGAGAATGTGACACTCACAGGGGTCGTATCGGCCTGCGTAGCACGATACTTAGGGTGAACTGTTCCAACTGGGATGGGGCACCCATTGTTCACCCTTGGGTGCCTGAGCCTTGTCGCAGCATTCGACAGGGTCTACCCTGCCCATAGGAGGCCAATGTTCGTTACGAATCATGTGCTCTCGGGTGTCGTGATCGGTCGACTCCTTGAGCGGCGTCCAGTGGCGGCCTTCGTCATCGGCGTTGGATCGCACCTGGCGTTGGACATGGTGCCTCACTGGGGTTGTGAGTTGGGGTCGGCCGACGGAAAAGAACTCTTTCTTCGCTACGCAAAACGGGATGGCTTGTTGGGCCTCTTCGTGATGGCGTGCGCGGCGGGCGCAGTGGGTCGGCGGGCTCGAAACGCAACGATTGCAGCGATGGTCGGGGCGGTGTTGCTCGACGCTGACAAGCCCATGATCCATTACTTCGGGCGCAATCCGTTCCCCAAGGCCGTCAGGCGGATTCATACGCGAGCGCAGAACGAGTCACCGGACGGCCTGCCGAACGAGATCCTCTTCGGCGTGTCGTGTGCCATCGCGGACGCGGTGCTGGCGGTGGGCTCACGGCGCCGCGACTCCTCCACGTCGTAACCGGCGGACTATCACGGGCTTGAGCTCGTCGGCGCGGGACGCGCCGCCGCTTGAACTTGGTGGGACGCGTGACGGGTAGACGCGACTGTGCCCCCGGGATCTCTCGCCGGGGGCACAGTCGTGATGCTTGCAGTGGTTGCTTACGTGTTGCTGCCGGCGATCCCAACCACGGGCTTGTTGAGCGTGATGGATCCAGTGGAGCCCCAGAAGAAGGCATCCCCGTAGTTGAAGATGCCCCCGTCGGTGGCGGTCTCCCAGTACCCCTGACCGTCAGGCGTCGACGCCATCCCAACGACGGGCTTGTTCAGCGGCATGGAGGCGGGCGAGCCGAAGAACGGCGCGTTGTAGGCGAACAAGCCGCCGTCGGACGCCACCTCCCAGTAGCCGCCCGTGGCCTGGTCGCCTGCGATGCCGACGACCGGCTTGTTCAACGGCTTGCCGCCCATTGAGCCCAGGAAGGCGGCGTCGCCGAAGTTGAAGATCCCACCATCGGTCGCAACCTCCCAGTAGCCGAGGCCGTCGGGCGTCGTGGCGATGCCGACCACCGGTTTGTTGAGCGGCTTGCCGCCCATTGAGCCGTACAACTTGGCGTCACCGAAGTTGAAGATGCCGCCGTCGGACGCGACCTCCCAATAGCCGAGCCCGTCCGGTGTGGCCACCATGCCGACAACGGGAGCGTTGAGCGGCTTGCCGCCCATGGAGCCGAAGAACGGCGCGTTGAAGGCGAAGAGGCCACCGTCGGACGCGACCTCCCAGTAGCCACCCGTGCGAGGGTCGGCGGCGATCCCGACGATGGGCTGGACTAACGGCTTGCCGCCCATGGAGCCGAAGAACGGGGCGTCATAGGAGAAGATGCCACCGTCGGAAGCTGCCACCCAGTAACCGAACTGGACGCTCACCTGATTGGCGGCCAGCGAGTCTTCGAGGGAGAAGTACGTCGATTGTCCTGGAGCCAGGCCTCCGGCGAAGTTCACGACGCCGGTCGTCGTGTCGGAGCTGATGTTGGAGTAGGTCGTGGTGGGACCCTGGTAGTCGCTGCCGTTCGGGTCAGGACCCGCGGTGTTGGCACTCCCTGCCAGCTGCGAAGCGTTGCAGTACGAGTCGCCGGTGAAGCCCGCCGGGGGCTCCCCGCTCCCGCCAACGGAGCCGCCACCGCCTGTGCCATTGGTGTTCGAACCGCCGGTCGCGTAGGTGCAGATGCCGTCACCCTCGAAGCCGAAAATTGGGGTCGAGGTCGACGAGCCCGAGAGTTGGATGCCAAAGAGCGGCTTGCTCGACTGATTCACGATGCCGACCAGTGTGTCGTCGATGTTGTCAAATGGCATTTGGGCGCCGGCGTTCGGCGTCACTCCCGAAGCCTGGTTGTTGGTGTCCTGGAGCACCGTCTCACCGTTGTTGCTGACCGAGATCAGCAGCCCACAGCTCTTGTCGTAGCCGATCTGGGGGCACTCGTTGAATGGTGCGGTGGTAGAGGTCCCCGGGAAACCCGCGACATCATGCGCGGTGAAGGGCGCCCCGGTGGTGTGCGGCACAACCTTCGGATCAGCGGGGGAGGCCGCCCGGGCGGGTACGAGGACGAGGACGGCGACGAACGCCAGAAGCAAGACCGCCGCAAAGGTGGCCCGAAGAGGTTGTCGAAGCCCCGCCGGGGTGAGAAACGAGGCGGATCGCGTGTGCATTGAAGCTCCCTTCATCCAGTAGCCGGTATTGGAACAGCCCAAATGCAACGTGTCAACTGACATTGCGTTGGAGCCAGGGGTCGGATCTGCAGCGTGTGCTCGCCAGGATCGGATGCCAATGAAGGGGACACGTGAGCGACAATTCGCCATCTGTCACGAACGATTCCCGGGCATGGTCCACCCGCGTGCCTAGCGCCCAATGCTCGTCGTCCCTTTCGCTCGCCCATATGGACAACAAGAGTGACGGAGATCACGACACGCGGTTACACCACTCCCCGCCCAAGCAAAAAGCTGAACCCAGGCACATCCGTCGCACTGGCGGGCGACCGTGGGGATTGGCCGGTGCCCGTCAATGGAGGCTCTTTACCCCTACCTCTTTCGATGAAGTCGTAGAGTGAGGGTCCGGGCGACTCGAGACGCACTTCCCGGTCGGGCCCGACACACGCATTGATCGTGAGGCCTCTCGGTTCCCAGCCCACACTCAGTCTGGCGAGCCACTCGGCCGCGCCGGAGAGACCACACGAAGTGCTCGAGGAATCTCGGGATTGGTCGACAGCATCAACCCGCCGATGGTGTCTGGACCCGTGCTGACGAACTGACCGATTTGTGTCACTGTTTCCGACAACGGTTCCGCACACACCGCCACGAGGACACGGTCAAGGGGATTCGAATTGGCCATAGGGCCGAAAGTCCCAAGCCATAGGCCGAAGGTCCCTGCAGGCCGATTGGTGACAGTCACGGGGTCCACCGGCGCGGCGCGCAGAAAGCATCCGCGTTCAACCCGGGTGCTAGCACGACACCCGTCGGCGGGTACCCACCTTGGGGCTGACGAGCGTCTCGGACACACTTGACGGAGGAAGAAGCCGGGCCGCCCGGCGATCTGCTCATGAGTCACGAGACACGAGGCACGGGGAGGAAGGTCGCGCTTTGATCCGATCGATTGCGCGCGAGTCCACCTACCGGTTTCGGGCCACCTTCCGCCGGCGATGGACCGGGTACCTGACCCTCGTCGTGCTCATCGGCCTGTTGGGAGGCATCGCCATGGCGGCCGTAGCGGGTGCGCGGCGCACGCAGTCCTCTTTCCCTGTGTATCTGGCCAGCACGAATCCGTCCGACGTGCAGACGTTCACCGAATTCGATCCCATCTCGAACGTGGGCTACTCGGCGCAGGTCAACCGGGCGGTCGCCCGCGTCCCGGGCGTCACCCGCGCCGTCACCGTCATCGGGTTCGACGGCACCTTGCAGGTATTGGGGCACAATCGGGGGGCAGGCGTCCCCGGCCAGGCGCCACCGTCATTGGAGGGCAGCCCGAACGGCGAGTACTTCACCACGGACAAGGTGACGGTCGTCCAGGGCCGGATGGCCCGACCGGACCGGATGGACGAGATCGTCATGTCCTCCGGCGCCGCCGCACAGTACGGGCTGCACATCGGGTCCACCCTGCCCGTCGCGTTCTTCACCACCGCGCAGGTGAATGCACCGAGCTTCAGGGGCTATCCCCAGTCGAGGCCCCACCTCGTCGTCCCCTTCAAGCTCGTCGGCATCATCGAGGCGCAGACACAGATCGTCGAGGACGACGACGCCGCGCTGGGCAATCAGCAGGCGATCGTCACCCCCGCGTTGACCAAGCGCCTCGAGGCCTGCTGCGCCTACTACTCGTACGCCACGCTGCATCTCGACGGCGGCCGCGCACGTCAGGCGGCGGTGGTCTCCGCCGTGAACAAGGTCATCCCGAATCTCGGACCCGCCGCAGGCTCCACCACGTGGACGCCGTACGTGGCGAAGGCCGAGCGCACCATCCGGCCCGAAGCGATTGCGATTGGGCTCTTCGGGCTGATCGCAGCGCTGGCGGCGCTGGTGATCAACGGCCAGGTCATCAGCCGGCTCGTCCGGCGGAACATCGACGACAGTGCCGTCGTGCGCGCGCTGGGTGCCGGGCCCGGCATGACCATGGCCGACGGGTTGGTCGGGGTGATCGGCGCCGTCGTCGCCGGGTCACTGCTGGCGACGGCGGTCGCCGTCGCTCTTTCCCCGCTGGCCCCGTTCGGGCCCGTCCGATCGGTGTTCCCCGAGATGGGGGTCTCCTTCGACTGGACCGTTCTCGGGTTCGGCTTCGTTCTCTATCTCGTCTTGCTGAGCGCGACCGCGCTGCTCGTGGCGTACCTGGTGGCACCCCACCGGCTGGCCGTGAAGGCGCGCCTCCCCGAGCGCAATCCCGCGTGGAACCGGGCCGCCACCGCCACCGGCTTGCCGCCGAGCGCCGTGCTCGGCCTGCGCTCCGCCCTCGGCTCGGGATCGGCGCGGTCTGCGGCGCCTGTGCGCTCCGCTCTCTTGGGAGCCGTGGTGGCCGTCGTCGTGATCGTGACCTCTGTCACATTCGGCGCCAGCCTCAACGCCCTCGTCTCGCAGCCCTCGCTCTACGGATGGAACTGGGACTATGCCCTGCTGGCCGGATTTTCGGCCGCCGAGAACCTGCCCGCGGCGCAGACCACGACGCTGCTGGACCACGACCCAGCCGTCGCACACTGGACGGGCGTCTACTTCGAGAGTGCCGGGCTCGACCGCAGAGACGTCCCCGTCCTGGCCATGACGCCCGGCGCCTCGGTCGGGCCCTCGATGCTCTCTGGCCATGCCCTCGCCGCACCGTCACAGATCATCCTGGGGCCTGCGACGCTGGCGGCGCTGCACGCGCACCTCGGCGGCACGGTGCTGGCGAACGTGGACGGCCGCACGCGGGCCCTGCGCGTCGTCGGCACCGCCACGCTCCCCACCATTGGCGGCTCGGGCCAACCCGTGATGGAGATGGGGAGCGGAGCCGTCATGGCCTCCTCGCTCTTCTCGGCCACGGACCGCAACCAACAGGGCGTCCCGATCCCGGGCCCGATGGCCGCCTTCGTCACCATCAAGCCAGGCGTGAGCCGGCTCGCCGCGCTCCACTCGCTCGACCACATCACGGCCGTCCTCAACCGTCCATCTGACCCCGACGGGCCAGTCGGTGGCGTGGTCGGCGCCCTGCGCCCGGCGGAGATCGCGAATTACCGCACCGTTGGAGCGACCCCGGCGCTCTTGGCCGCCGTACTGGCCGCCGGGGCCCTCGGCGCGCTCGGACTTACCCTTGTCGCCTCCGTTCGGCAGCGTCGGAGGCAGTTCGCGGTACTGAAGGCGCTCGGGTTCACCCAGCGGCAGCTCGGCGCGTCGGTGGCCTGGCAGTCCTCGGTGGCCGCCGTGATCGGAGTCATCGCCGGCGTCCCGATCGGAATTGGTCTCGGTCGTTTCTTGTGGACATTGTTCGCCCGTGGCATCTCGGCGGTCCCCGACCCGACCGTGCCCGTGGCGTCGGTTCTGGCTGTCGCCTTCGGCGCCATCGTCTTCGCCAACTTGGTGGCCGTCTTCCCCGCGCGCGTCGCAGCCCGTACCGGCACCTCGGTGCTGCTGCGGGTCGAATGAGCCTGTGGGGCACCCCACCAGGAGGCCCGGCGCTCCGCTCAAGGTCTGGTGCAGATCACCCGAAACTCCTATGTGGACATCCAGGCCGGGCGCTACCGCGGGGCGAGGGCAGCGGATCCCACGACGATGCGGATATCGAGGGCGGAGCGGTGGGCGAAGCTCGTGGCTGCCTTCGCTCTCAGCGCGATCGTCGGCATGGGTGCCTACACGGCGACGTACCGCGTCCTCATGCTCATATCCGAGCCCGCCACGGCGGCGTGGGTGGCGCCGATCGCATCGGTGAGCCACGCCCCTGGGGCGCCCGTTGCGCCCACTCCTGCTCACCTGCCCTGAGGCATCCCGGGCCCCGCTGAGAACGATTCCGTTTCTCGTCGAGTCAGACCCGATCGTCAGCCTCGGCGTCACGCACGATCCGCTTGACCAGCGACTGCATGAGGGCCCAGGCCACGTCCGGGTGGTCCTGCACGAACGGCCGGAACTCGTAGGCGGCCAGGGCGTAACACTCCAGATCGGTGTCCGCGGTGACCTCGGCCATGCGCGGCCCGTCGTCGATCAGGGCGATCTCGCCAAAGTGGTCGCCCGCGTTCAGGGCCCGCACCCGGTTGCCGCCCACCGTCACCGTCGCCGACCCACTCGCGATGACGAAGAAGCCCATGCCGGGCTTGCCCTTCTGGATGATCACCGTGCCAGCCGGGAACGACCTCCGGTTCATGGTCGCCGCAAGCTGCTTGATGTCCTTCTTCGACAGTCGCGCAAAGAGCGGCGCATTCCTGAGTACCTCCTGGACATCCATCAGCGTCGAACCGTACTCGCCTCCGTTTGCCGCCACACGCGAGCGCTCAGGGTGGCCCTCGCCGGGTGCGTGTCGGTTACGCGGGAGTCTCGGGCGCCTTGACCACCGAAGCCGCGATGGGGGTTGGTGACCCGTCCGCGCCTGACCAGTGCCGCAGCGTCACCACGAGGCGGGAGCCGCCGTCGTACGTGACCGGCGACTCCACTCGCACGCTGCCTCCCATGGCGGCCGCCAGCTCTGCCACGATCGCCAGTCCCAGCCCAGATCCCAGCCGGCGATTGGGGCCACGGTCGGCCCGGTAGAACCGTTCGAACACTTTGGTCAGGTCGCCGGCGGCGATGCCGGGTCCGTCGTCCATGACGGTGATCACGCAGGCGCCGGCGGCAGGATCGTCGTTCATCGTCACGGTCACGGTCGTCAGAGCGAACGTGATCGCGTTCTCGAGGAGGTTCGCCAGGAGCTGGGCCAGTCTGTCCGGATCCGCCGCGACCAGCGGCGGGGCGTCATCGCCGGCCCCGGGAACCTGGAGCACGATCGCCAACCCGCTCTTGGCCGCTGCGGGCCGGAACCCCTCCGTTGTGGTGGTCACCACTTCCGCCGCATCGGTGGGGCGCATGGAGATCGACATCTGCCGCGCTTCGAGCTTCGTCAGGTCGAGCAGATCGCCCACGAGGCGCTCCAGCCGGCGCGACTCGGCGATGATCACGTCGGCCGCCCGCCCGTCGTCCTCAATGGCCCCATCCTGAATTGCCTCGGCGAAGCCGCGAATGGACGTGAGCGGCGTGCGCAGGTCGTGCGAGACCGCGAGCAGGAGGTGGCGCTCCCGGGCGCGGCCGTCCTCCAGGCTCTGTGCCATGTCGTTGATGGAGCCGGCGAGCGACGCGAACTCCGGGTAGTCGTTGGGCCGGACGGGGACACGGCTTTCCAGCTCCCCGGACGCGATGCGCCCGGTCACCTCCATCGCCTCGACCAGCGGGCGGGCCATGCGGCGGCTCATCTGCCACGCCACCAGCGCGGCGATGAGCAGCGCCGCTCCCCCGGCGATGATGAAGTAGCCCCAGCTGGGCCCGATGCCGCCGACGTCGCGGGTGAGGAGGACGGCGAGGGTGCCGGCGAAGTTGCGCAGGCGCACCCGCTCCAACTCCGTCAGCGTGACCGGCGCGACGGCGAAGACGATGTTGCCCCTCCGACCCGACGTCGTCTGCCCGGACTGGACCGCGGCGACGTCGATGTCCTGCTGGGTGAGCCCGTTGGGCAGCGGCGTCACGACTCTGCCCTGCCGGTCGATGCGGACGATCTCGGCGTCCTCGAGCTCGAGCGTCTTACGCACGACGCGCAGCGCCGCGAGTGACCGAGTCGTCCCGCTTTTGTCTGACGTCAGTCCGTTGGCCTCGGATACGAGTTGCGACTGTGCCTGGGTGCGCGCTGCGTTCCGGGTCAAGATGAGGCTGCCGGCCCCCGCGATCACCAGGACGACCGCGACCAGGCCCACCAAGGCCAGCATGAGGCGGCGACGCACCGGTCAGCCGAACCGGTAGCCCACGCCCCACACCGTGACGAGCGGGAGGTCGGAGCCGAGCTTCTTGCGCAGCTGCGCCACGTGAACGTCCACCGTGCGCTCGTCGCCGTACCAGTCGGAGCCCCAGACGCCGTCGAGCAGCTGCTGGCGCGAGAGGGCCAGGCCGGCGTTGTTGGCGAGGAAAGCGAGCAGATCGAACTCGCGGGTGGTCAGCGCCACGACCTCGCCCGCCCGGCGAGCCTCCCGGCGCCGCACGTCGACCTCGAGGTCGCCGACGGTGAGCACCTCCTGGGGCGCCGGGCCCTCGCGGGTCCGGCGCAAGATGGCGCGCACGCGGGCAACCAGTTCGCGGGGGGAGAACGGCTTGACCAGGTAGTCGTCGGCACCCAATTCCAGGCCGAGGATGCGGTCCACCTCGTCGTCGCGCGCCGTGAGGAAGAGCACGGGAACGGTGCTGCGCGCACGGATCTCGCGGCAGACGTCGAACCCGTCATGCGTCCCCGGGAGCCCCACGTCGAGGATGACGATCCAGGGGTCCGCCTGCTTGAAGATCTCGAGGCCCCTCTCGCCGTCGACGGCCAGCAGCACCCGGTAGCCCTCGCGCCGCAGGTAGAGGTCCACCAGGTCGGCGATGTGCGGGTCGTCTTCGACGACGACAACAGTTCCGTTGTCGGTGCTCACGGACCTAGCCTTCCATCTCCCGCACCCGGAATTGCCCGAATATCGCACTCCTCACAGAACCCTCACGTTTGCCGGACACCCGCTTCACCGCGTCCGCGCACCATGACCGCATTGCGCCGCGCCAGCAGCACCACCGCCACGCGCTCACATCCGGCGCCGGATCGGTGCAGCCGGCTTCGGCGGCTCTGGGCCGGGGGGCGAAGCCGATCCGAGTCACCCGCCCGGCTCCCCGGAGAGGGCTGCCGACAAGTGCGGCGCGCTGACGGGATCAGCCCGCTGGAGCCTTGGAGCGGTAGACCACCTGGAACTCGGAGAATTCGGCCAGGCCCCAGGGCCCGTTCTCCACGCCTATGCCGCTCCACTTGAAGCCCCCGAAGGGCTGCTGCGGAGCCAGCGCGAGATGCGTGTTGACCCACGCCGTCCCGCACTCGAGCTGCGCGGCCACGGCGGTGGCGCGCTCGGAGTCGGCGCTCCACACCGAGCCCGACAGGCCGAAGTGGGTCGCGTTGGCCCGGTCGATGGCATCGCCCAGGTCGCGATAGGCCACCACCGGCAGGGCCGGACCGAACTGCTCCTCGTCCACGATCCTCGTCCCGTCGGAGAGGCCGGCCAGGATGGTGGGCTCGAAGAAATAGCCGGGCCTGTCCATGGCCTTGCCTCCCGTGACCGCGGTCGCGCCGTGCGAGAGGGCGTCGGCCACCAGCTCCTTGACCCGCTCGAACTGGGGTTCGTTGTTGATCGGCCCGAGCTTCACGCCCTCCTCGGTGCCCTCGCCGACCTTGCTGGCGCGGGCGTGTGTCGCGAGGCCCTCGACCACGTCGTCGTAGAGGGCCTCGGGGACATAGACCCGCTTGATGGCCGAGCAGACCTGCCCGTTGTTGCTGAACGCACCGGCAAAGATGGCGGAGGCCACGGCGGCCGGGTCCGCGTCATCGAGCACGATGGCCGGGTCGTTGCCGCCCAGTTCAAGGGTCACCCGCTTGAGGTCGGGCGCGGCCGACTGCGCGACCTTCTTGCCCGTCTCGACTGACCCCGTGAAGCTGATCTTGCGCGGCACCGGGTGCGAGGTCATCCACGCACCGAGTTGGTCGCCGCCGCTCACGATGTTGACCACCCCCGGCGGGAACACGTCGCGCAGCAGCTCGCCGACCTTGAGCGTGGTCAAGGGCGTGTAGGGGGAGGGCTTCAACACCAGGGTGTTGCCAGCCAGGAGCGCCGGAGCGATCTTCCAGAAGGCGAGCGTCAGCGGGAAGTTCCACGGCGTGATGGCTGCGACCACACCCAGGGGACGGCGGGCCAGCTCGACGTGAGCCGAGTCGTCGTCCTGAATCACCTGGTTCGGCATCTCCAGGTTGGCGAAGTACTGGCTCCAGATGGCCGACGCGAAGACCTCGATGCCGGCGTCGCCGAGCGGCTTGCCCTGCTCTGCCGTGAGGACCGGGGCCAACTCGTCCTGCGACGCCAGGAGCACGTCGGCCGCCCGGAGCAGCACCGCGCGCCGCGCCGCCTCGTCGGCCTTCCAGTCGCGGGCGGCCTTGGCCGCGGCGTCGAAGGCGGCGTCGAGCTGCTGGCGCGTGCACTCGGGGGCCTGCGCGAAGACTTCCCCGGTCGCGGGGTTCCGGACGCCGAACGTTCCCTCGGTCGGCGCGGTGTCTCCCGCGATGGTCATGACGAACTCGGACATGGCGCTCCTCGATGGTGTGCGCACGGAGGATTCCCCTACCGGCGGTGCGATCTGGCCCGGCCATCCTCCCACCTCGCCCCTTCCTGCTCAATCGACGGGGAGCGCCGGCGCGACACCCACCGGCTGGGTCAGTCGAAGAGCTTCCCGACGAAGGCATCGACGGTGGCCCCGACCCGCGCCGCCAGGGCGCGGTCATGAGGCGCGGCGGCGATGATGGCGCCGGCCTCGTTGAGGAGGCCCAGCAACAAGGCGGCGGCGACGCCGGGATCCCCGGGTACGGCCACGCCCTCGTCCTCGGCCCGGGAAAAGGCGCTCTCCAGCAACGGGATGCAGGCGGCCGAATCGATGGCCCGACACGCCTCGATCCCGAGCACGGCCGGTGCATCGGCCAGGATGCGGGCCATCGTGGGGTCGGCACAGGCCTCCACATAGGCCCGGCAGCCCCGCAGGAGCTGGTCACGCAGGCCGCGGCCCTCGAGGGCGGCGGCCACGACACGCTCGACCAACTCGTCCTCGATCTCGGCCACCACGGCCGCCGCGACCTCGGTCTTCGACGCGAAGTGGTGGTAGAGCGCGCCCCGGGTCACGCCGGCGACCTCCGCGATCTCCTCCCGGCCGGTGCCGGCGAAACCCTTTTCCGCGAACAGCCGCCGCGCCGACGCCAGCAGCGCCGCCCGCGTGCGCGCCGACCGCTCCGCCTGGGTCTCGCGGGGTCGAGTGGTCGTCTTGGGTGGGGTCACCGCACCTCCTCTTTCACCACGTCTTCCATGCCGGCTCCTCATTTACATGCGGGCAGCACGCATGTTACTGTGGAACCGACAAGAGGAGGTGGCGCCCCATGGCGAGCTCGAGCGCAAGCGGCCCCAACCCGATCGAGGCGGACGTCTGCGTGGTGGGAGCCGGGCTGGCCGGGCTGACCGCGGCGCGGCGGCTGTCCCAGGCGGGTCGGACCGTCGCCGTCCTCGAGGCCCGGGATCGGGTGGGCGGCCGGGTGTGGACCCAGACCTCGGGAACCGGTGTCCCCGTCGACATGGGCGGGTGCTTCGTCGGTCCCGACCACGAGCGCATGCACGCGCTCACCAAGGAGATGGGGGTCAGCACCTTCCCCACCTACGTGCAGGGCGACAACGTCCTCGCCACCGGCGGCAAGGTCCGCCGCTACCGGGGCGACATCCCGCGCGTCAGCCCGGTTGCCCTCCTCAGCGCAGCGCAGGGCATCGCCCGGATGAATGCCATGGCCAAGAAGGTCCCCGTGGACGCCCCGTGGGACTCGTCCAACGCGGCGCGCTGGGACGCCGTCTCGGTGCGGGCGTGGCTCAGCCGGGCCCGGGTGCCCACCCGCCTCGGCCGCGACCTCATCGAGGCAACGGTGCGCGCGTGCTTCGCCGCCGACCTCTCGGAGGTCTCGCTCCTCAACTGGCTCTTCCTGGCCCACTCGGCCGGCGGTGTTGAGCCGCTGATGACCATCGCGGGCGGCTACCAGGACTCGCAGTTCGAGGGTGGCGTGCAGCAGGTACCCGACGCCATGGCGGCGGAGCTGGGCGACACCGTGGTGCGGTCGTGCCCGGTCGAAGTCGTGACCCAGCGCAACGGCCGCGTCATCGTCGACGGCACCCGGGCGACGGTCACGGCGCGCCGGGTCGTGTTGGCGTTGCCGCGGGCGCTGGCCGCCGGCATCCGGTTCGACCCCGTGCTGCCGGCCGACCACGCACTCCTCATCCATCAGATTCCTGCCGGCACCGAGGTGAAGATGGTGGCGATTTACGGGGAACCCTTCTGGCGCGCCGACGGGGTCTCCGGCGCCACGGTGGCGACCGACGATGCGATTGAGGTCACCCTCGACACGACACAACCCGGTCATCCCGAGGGCGTCATCGCCGGTTACTCGGCGGGGCCTCGGGCCCGCGCCCTGGCGGGGCTCAGCGAGAGCGAACGTCGTTCGGCCTTCCTGACCATGCTCACCACCCGGCTCGGCCCGAAGGCGGCGGCGCCCCTGGAGGTGCTGGAGCAGAACTGGGCCGAGGAGCAATGGACCCGGGGCTGCTCCATGGGTCATTTCCCGACGGGCGTGCTCACGCAGTACGGCCGCCGGCTGCGCGAGCCGGTCGGCCGCGTGCACTGGGCCGGCACCGAGACGGCAGCGACGTCCTACGGGGCCATGGACGGCGCGGTGCGCTCGGGCGAGCGGGTGAGCGAGGAGATCTTGACGGCCGGAAATTGAGCCGGGCGGTCGTGACCGCGACGGCAGCCAGTCTCTACGGCCCCATGCCCTCCGGGCGCGGCCCGGGGCCGGAACCGACGCCGAGCTTTTCCCGGAAGAAGGTCAGCGTCTGGTCCAACGCAGCCCGGGTCGGCGTCCCCTCCTTGTCGACCAGGTGTTCGGTCAGCACCGAGTGCGCCTGCTTGGGGTGCCCGTAGGGATTGCCGGGCGCCGAATCGATCTCGACCGCAATGAACGCGTCGCCGAGCTCGCGGCGCAGCGTCTCGAATCGTTCCGATTGACACGCGAAATCGTTCGTGAAACGCAGGCCGAGCACACACGTGCCCCGGGCCGTACGTTCCTTGACCCGGGCGAGGTCGGCCTCCGAGATCCCGACGTCGGCCTTGAATTTCTTCGACAGGGGGAACGGCTGCGACGGTTGGCTCAGCACCGGCGCCAGGACGACATCGTCCACCATCATCGCCAGCGCGAAGCCCCCCGTGAAGCACATGCCGACCACACCCACCCCCGGTCCGCCGCAGCGCTCGTGCTCGGCCGCCGCCAGCTCGCGCAACCACACCGTGACGGGGCTCGTCTTCTTGAGCGCGAAGGCGGCAAATTCGCGCGAGATGCAGGCCGGTCCGAGCGAGGACAGGGCGTACCCCGCTGACGCTTTGCGCCCGGGCTCGCCGAACAGGCTCGGCATGATCGCCGTGCAGCCGGCCGCGGCGACTCGACGGCCGAACTCGGCCACCCGGGGAGTGATGCCCGGGATCTCGCTGATCACGATCACGGCTGGGCCCGAACCCATGCGGTAGACGTCGCGCCGCTTGCCGCCCGCCTCGAATGACTCTTTTGCGAAGCCCGTGAGCGCGGCCTCCCGCGTGCCCGCTTCGCCCGTCGCCATTTCCGGACCGTAGCATCGGGCGTCGTGGCCCGACCCTCCCGATCCCTCGACCCGCGACAACCCGTCCTCGTCGGGCTCGGCGCGGCGAGCGGCAGCGCTCCCGTCGCCGCGCTCATGACCGACGCGGCACGGGCGGCCGCGGTGGACGCCGGAGCCACGGCCCTCCTGAGCTCGGTCGGGTGCGTGCTGGTGCCCCAGGGCTCGTGGTCGCTGACCGATCCTGGTCGAACCGTCGCCCGACGCATCGGGTCGCCCGGGGCGCGCTCGGTCGTGTGCCAGCTGGGCGTCTCGCAGCAGGAGGTGATCAGCCACGCACTGGCTGCCGTCGCGGCAGGCCGCGACGAGACGGTCGTGGTCGTGGGCGGCGAGGCGCGGGCGTGGGCCCGCGGCGGCGGGATCGAGCCCGACGAGGAGCACCAGCCGCCCGACGAAGTCCTGACCCGACCCCCCGAGATCGTCGCCCCCATTGAGCAGGAGGCGGGCATGGTGCTGCCACCGGTGCTGCAATACGCGCTGATTGAGAATGCCCTGGGCGCGGCGGAGCATCTCGGCGCCGACGAGCAGCGCCACGAGATCGCGTCGTTGTGGGCGCGCTTCAACGCTGTCGCCGGCGACAACCCCGCGGCCGCCTTTCCCGAGCCCCGCAGCGCGGCCGAGATCGCCACGCCGGGACCGCGCAACCGTCCGCTGGCCTATCCCTACAACCGTTGGCACGCCAGCCAGTGGACCGTCGACCAGTCCTCTGCGCTCCTGATCTGCTCGGCCGAACGGGCTCACGAGGCCGGCGTCCCGGCGGAGCGGTGGCTCTTCCCCCACGTGGCACTCCACTGCTCCGGCGCGGTCACGCTCACCGCGCGGCGCCGCCTCGGGGCCTGGCCGGCGATGTCGGTGCTCGGCCGGGCCGCCGAGCACCACATTGGTCGGCCGCTGCGCGAGCTCCGCCTCGCTGAGGTGTACTCATGCTTCCCGGCCGCGGTGCGGGTGCAGCAACGCGAACTGGGGCTCCCCCCGTCGGGAACCCCCACGCTCACGGGCGGCATGACCTTTGCGGGGGGCCCGTTCAACCACTTCGTCCTGCAGTCGCTCCTCGCTCTGGGACGCCGGCTGCGCGACGAACCGGCCGAACTGGGTCTCGTGACCACGGTGTCGGGCATGCTCTCCAAGCCCGGCCTCGCCCTCTGGTCGGCCTCCCCGCCCACCATGCCCGGCGGCCCGCTCCTGGCCGACCTCGCCGCCGAAGCCGCCGCCGCCACCGAGATCGTCCCCGTCGTGCACGCCCCTCCCACCGATGCCACCCCGGCGTCGGTGGCCTCCTTCACCGTGACGCCCGGCGGTGAGACGGGGCTCGAGCCGGCGCGGACGGCCATCGTGGCGGACCTGCCCGATGGGGTCCGCACGGCCGCCACCTGCGAAGATGCAGACACCGCCCGCCTCGCCGTCTCCGAGGGACTCATCGGGCGGCTCGTCGAGGTGAAGGACACGACATTCAGCCTGTGAGCGTCATCTCCTCTCGCCCGGGCCGACCTCGCCTGGTCGACCCGGAGCTGGCCGCCCGGGTACCGGGCCTGCGCCGCGTCGCGGGGATCGCACTTGCCGTCGGCGCACTGAGCGCGGTGGTCGTCGTCGTCCAGGCGGTCGCCCTGGCCCACGTGGTCGACCGCTCGCTGCTCCACCATGCGCCGCTCGGTGCACTGGCTCCCGCCATCGTGATCGTCGGGCTGGCCATCGTCGTGCGGGCCGCCCTCCATACGGCGGGTGACCTCTCGGCCCACGGCGCCGCCGACCGCGTCGTCTCCACACTCCGCGGCGACTTGCTGCGCCACGCCCTGGCCCTCGGGCCGGGCTGGCTGGCGGGGGAGCGGTCCGGCGAGCTCTCGGTCACCGCCACCCGCGGCCTGCGCTCGCTCCACACCTACTACGCGCGTTATCTCCCGCAGGCGGCCGCCGCTGCCGTCATCCCCGTGATCCTCCTGGCGTGGGTGGCGACCCAGGACTGGCTGTCGTTCGTAGTGGTCATCGCCCTGGTGGTCGCAGTACCCATCACCATGATCGGTTTCGGTCGGGAGTCGACCAGACGGTCGGAACGCCAGTGGCGGCGGCTTGGTTCACTGGCAGGCCGCTTCCTCCAGCTCATCGAAGGCCTCCCCACGCTGCGGGCCTTCGGACGCGAGCACCACGGCCGCCGGGAGGTGGCGGCCGCCACCGAGGGCGTGCGGGCCGCCACCATGCGCACCCTGCGGGTCGCGTTCCTCTCGGCCCTCTCCATGGACTTGATCGCCGGCTTCGGGGTCGGCTTCGTTGCCATGGTCCTCGGCCTGCGGCTGCTCTGGGGGAATTGGACCTGCAGACGGCCATGGCCGTCCTCCTCGTCGCGCCGGAGATCTTCATCCCGCTTCGCCGGGCCGGAGCCGAGTTCCACGCCAGCTCCGAGGGGCAGGCGGCGGCGACGCGGGTGATCGAGGTGCTCGCGACCGAGATCCCGGGCGGCACCTCCTCCGGTGCTGACGCTCCGATGGCCCAACCGGCGCCGGGGCCGGACGGCCGCCGCCCGACCCTTGCCATCGACGGGCTCCGCGTCGACTACGAGCACCGTGATCACCCCGCCCTGACGTCCTTCTCCTTGCACGCTCCGGTGGGAGTGCGGCTGGCACTGACAGGACCTTCGGGGTGCGGCAAGTCCACGGTGTTGGCGGCGCTGCTGCGCTTCGTGGAGCCGAGCGCGGGGACCATCGCGCTCGACGGCCGTTCGTCGGGCGCGTTCGACGCGGAGGTCTGGCGGAGCCACTTCTCGTGGCTCCCCCAACGGCCGCACCTCTTCAATGCGACCCTGGAGGAGAACCTGCGGCTGGGCGCGCCCGACGCCTCCCCCGCCGACCTGCGGCACGTGCTCGCCGACGTCGGCCTGTCCGGACTGCTGGACCATCTGCCCGCAGGGCTCCAGACGGCACTCGGCCACGACGGCCTCACCCTGAGCGCCGGCGAGCGCCAGCGGGTCGCGCTGGCTCGCGCCCTCCTACGTCCGGCGCCCATCCTCCTGCTCGATGAGCCCACCGCGTCGCTCGACCCGCTCACGGTGGCCCGCCTGGCGCCGGCCGTCGAGCCCTGGCTCCGAGGCCGCACCGTCGTCGTGGCGGCCCACGAACCCGTCCTGCTGGCCCATTTCGACGCGACGGTGGCCATGCCGACGACCACGGGACTCCCACTCGCGGTCTCACCGTGAGCGGGCCCCGGGGCGCCATCCGCCGCGTCCTCGCCCAACCCGGCACTCCCTACGGCCGGCTCGCGCTTGCCGGGCTCCTCGGCCTGGCGGCCGCTGCGGCGACCATCGGCCTGCTGGCCGGCTCGGGCTACGTGCTGGGGCGGGCCGCTCTGCGACCGGGGCTCAACGCGATCGTCGGCATCCTCGCCGCCGTCGAGGTGCTCGCCTTCCTCCGCGGACCACTCCGCTACGCGGAGCGCCTCGTCGGCCACGACGCCGCGCTTCGCGCCCTTACGCGATGGCGGGTTTGGCTCTACGACTGCCTCACGCCGAGGGTGCCCGCTGCGCTGGCGGGGTGGCGGAGCGGCGACCTGCTGGTGCGGGCCATCGACGACGTGGACGCGTTGCAGGATCTCTACCTCCGGACGCTGCTCCCGGTCGGGATCGCCGTCGGCGCCGGCGTGATCGGCACGGTGGCCGTCGGCGTGATCCTCCCGTGGGCCGCGCTGGCGCTCGGCCTCCCCCTGGCGCTCGCGCTCACGGTGCCGGGGTTGCTCACCTGGCGGCGGAGCGGCGACGACGAGATGGCCGACCTCTCCGGTGCACTGTCGGCCCAGGTCGTGGACTCGCTCAGCGGCGCGCCCGAGCTCTTGGCGTTCGGGGCCGCCGACGCCTCGCTGCGCGCCGTCGAGGACCTCGGCGCCCGCTCCGATGCGCTCGAGCGCCGCCACGAGCGGCTGGGCGCCACCACCGCTCTGGTCATCGGCGTCTGCCTCGCGGCGGCGGTGACCGGAGTGCTCGCCCTCGGTGTGGATGCGGTCCATGCCCATCGCCTCGGCCAGGTGATGGTGGCGGTGCTGCCGCTGGCGGCGCTGGCGACGTTCGAGACCGTCTCGGGGGTGCCCATCGCAGTGGCTCGCGCCCTCTCGGTGCGCGCGTCGGCCGAGCGACTCTTCGCCCTCGAGGGCGTGCCCGTCCCGGTCGACGACCCGGCGTCCCCGGAGACGCGGGCGCCGGGGATTCCCGAGGTGGCGTTTGCCAACGCGGCGCTCCGCTACGGACCCGGGCTTCCCCGCGCGCTCGACGGGGTCAGCCTGCACCTGCCCGCGGGAGGACGGTTGGCGGTGACCGGCTCGAGCGGAGCGGGCAAGTCGAGTCTCGTCACTGCGCTCCTGCGCTACTGGCCGCTCGAAGACGGCACGCTGTCGCTCGCCGGGACCGACGTGGAACGCCTCGCCCAAGGTGACACCCGGGCGGCGTGCGCGCTGGCGGACCAGCGGGCCCAGATGTTCGCCGGCACAGTGCGGTCCAACCTGACCCTGGCCCGGCCCGACGCGACCGCGGACGCAATCGCAGACGCACTGCGCGCGGTCCGCCTCGACGGGTGGGTGGCGAACCTGCCCGAGGGGCTCGAGACCCCGGTCGGCGAAGAGGGTGGCGCGCTCTCGGGCGGCGAGCGGCGGCGCCTGGCCGTCGCCCGCGCTCTGCTCGCCCCGGGGCCCGTCGTGATCCTCGACGAACCCACGGGCGGCCTCGACGCGCGCCTGGCCGACGAGCTCGTCGACGGCGTGCTGCGCGCCGCCGGTGACCGGAGCGTCCTCATCATCACCCACCGGGCCTCCGAGGCGGCCCGGTGCGACGCCACTGTGACCCTGGAGGCGGGCCGGGTCGTGGCTGCGTCGCGCTGAGCGGTCATCGCCGGGCGCGGCAGCCCGCGACGCTCGTGGCCACGGCGAGACTCGCCACGCGATTGGCGGCACGACTGGCGACGAAACCGGGACGATCCGGTTGCAAGTTTGGCCCCGGGCGCAAGTTTTCAGCGGTCGTCGGATTTCCCCAGTGACAGGAAGGTGGTATCCAGTGACACCAGGCTCCTCCGGCACTCTCGGCGGAGCGGGCGGCCGGGCGTCCGGCCGCGCCCTCGCGCTGCCCGACGCCGCCGACGTGGCCGCGGCGGCCGGGGATCATGCCGTCGACGGGCGACGGGCCCGGGGGCATCGAACGCGGTACAACGTCGCCCAGGCGCTGACGGAACTCCTGCGCGCCGGCAATCCCGAGCCGACCGCCCGTGCCGTCGCCGCACGGGCCGGGGTGTCGCTCCGCCTCGTGTTTCACCACTTTGCCGACATGGACGACCTCTACCACTTCCTCGCCGCGCTCCAGCTGCGCCGGCAGTGGTCGGCCCTGCCGCGGATCTCCCCGCGGCTCTCGCTGGCCACGCGCATCGAGCGGACGGTGTCCCATCGGGCCACCCTCTTCGAAGAGATCTCGCCGGTGCGCCGCGCCCTTGTCCGCCGGGCACCGTCGTCACCTGGCGTGCGCGCCGACATCGGCGCGGCCGATCGCCTGCTGCTCGAGGACCTCAAAGCCACCTTCGCACCCGAGCTGGCAGCGCTCACTGCGGCCGCACGGGCGGAGTACCTCGGGGCGATGGACACGGTGTCGTCGTGGGAGACATGGGAGCGCCTGCGGGCGACGTCGGGCACCCCCGTGCGTATGGCCCGGCGGGTGATGACCCGCTTGTTGACCTCGCTGAACGAGCTCGGCCCGGACGAGGACCGTGGCCCTGGCCCGCCCGTCGCGGCGCCAAGGCCGAGGCCAAGGCACCGGTAGTCAGTCGCTTGCCCCTCCGTCCGCCTGCTCGGCCATCCGGCGCCGGACCTCGACGGCGGTCGGGGCGGGGTACTCGAGCTTGCCCGGCCGCCAACCGGCCGCGATCTTCTCCGGCCCGGGGCCGTCCTCGGCCCAGACGTGGCAGGTGTTGGTGAGAAAGGCGAACCCGCCCTTCGCGCGCCGGATGCTCGCCGCCTCCCTTCTCCGCTGTCGAAGGCGGCCGTCGAGGTCGTGCCCTGCACGACGACGGGGCCCAGGGCGCGGGCGAGGAATTCGAGGTGGCTGCAGCCGCGCTCGCGGCCCAGGCACCGCTGGACGGCGCTGCTGTAACCCCGCATCACCGACAGGCCGATCAGGTCGCGGAAGCTCGCCTCAATGTCGGTGCATTCGGCGTGCGGGAACGTCTTCATCTCTGCCCCGGCGTCGACGATGGTCAGGTCGGCGCGGCGAACCACGAGGCCGAGCTCCATCACGTGCAGGTCGCGCGGCCCGTGGGTGCCGCCGGCCCAGGGCCGCTCGTCATGCAGGGTCCCGATCACCGCGAAATAGTCGCTGCGCTGGTACACCTCCATGGAGATCGTCCGCCGGTGGACCGGGTCCTCGTCGGAACCTGGCGGCGGACGCAGCGCGCCGAATGAGGGCGACGGTTCAGGCACGGGGTGATTGTGCCGCCCCGGCGCCCGGAGGCGCCAACGCCACCTCGTTGAAGCCGTGCAGGATGGGTGCGTCGCGGTTCCATCCGATGCGCGTCACCGAGGCCGTGCGCAGGTGCAGGCGCCAGTAGAGGTCGGACGTCCCCAGGGCCCAGGCGACCGCCGCCTTGATCGGCGTCACGTGACTCACCACGACCACGTCGCCGCCGGCCTGACGCGCACCGCCCCCGTCCGCCGCGAACAACTCCTCGCAGGCGCGGGCGATGCGCTCGTCCACCTCGGCCAGGGTCTCCCCACCCTCGGGACGGAAGTCGCGGTCGCTGCGCCAGTGCTGCCACACCTCGGCGGGGATCCCGCCGAGGGGCTGACATTCGAACTCGCCGTAGTCGACCTCGACCCAGCGCCCGTCGATCGTCACGGGTGGGCCGAGCGCCAGCAGGTCGGCCGTGTCGCGGGCTCGGCTGAGCGGACTCGTACGAACCTCGACGACCGGGTCCCGCAGCAACGACCGCGCCGCCACCGCCTGGGCCCGTCCCACGTCGGTGAGCTCGGCATCGGTCCGTCCGAGCAGGAGGCCCTGTGCGTTGGCCACCGACTCGCCGTGGCGGACCAGGATCAACACGGGCGCGGCACCCGGTTCAGCCGGGAACGAGGATCCGCCCGCATTGCTCGCAGGTCGCGATCTCGCCGGGCGGGAGGGCGCGGATCTTCTCGACCTCGACGGAGGACAGCTCGAGGTGGCATCCGTCGCAGCGGTGGCCCACCAGGCGCGCGGCGCCGGTACCACGGAGGCGCGATCGCAGCGTCTCGTAGCGGTCCGCCAACGCGGGCGGGAGGAGGGCGGCCTCGGCGGCGCGGGACCCGACGGCGGCGGCCAGCGCGGCATCGATCTCGAGCTCGTCGCTTGCCACCCGGGCCCGGAGCTCCTCGGCCTGTGCCTCGATGGGCGCGCTCCGCTCGCGCAGGGCAGCCAGCTCCGCATCGACCGGATCCTGGTCGAGCATCGCCACCAGCTCGAGCTCCTCGAGCTCGGCCCGCCGCTCGGTGAGGTGCCGCACCTCGTCGTTCATGGCCTGGAGGTCGCGGCCCGACGAGCTGGTGGCGGCGTACATCCGTTGCTCGATGCTGCTGCGGCGCTCGGTGATGCCCGCGATCTGCTCCTCGAGGGCCTTCTGGGTCGCGGTCAGCGCGGCCCGGCGCGCCGCCGCGTCCACACGCTGGGCTGCGAGTTCGGCCAACTGGGCCTCCAGGGCGGCCAGCCCGGACGTCTCGGCCAGGGCGTCGCGCCGGTGTTGGAGTTGGGTGATGGAGGTATCGAGGTCCTGGACGGCGAGCAGGCGGGTCAGGTCGTCCGTCACCGCAGGGCCTCATACGCGCGCGCGCGCCACGGGGAGCGCGTCGCACAACGCTGGATCCGCGATGGCCAGGGCCTCGTCCCAGTCGAACCAGCGCGCCTCGGGGCTCTCGTCGGGCGGGGGGTGGGGCTCGGCGTCAGCGCCGAGCAACAGGTAGCGCAGGTCGAGATGTGCGTGGCCGAGGGCCGCCTCGTGGACGTCGAGGTGGATGAGGAGTGGACCACTGGCGGGGTGTTCGACCGCCAGACCCAGCTCCTCCGTCGCCTCACGCTT
Source organism: uncultured Acidimicrobiaceae bacterium (assembly GCA_963726005.1). Taxonomy (GTDB): domain Bacteria; phylum Actinomycetota; class Acidimicrobiia; order Acidimicrobiales; family RAAP-2; genus Bog-473. The sequence continues at coordinate 628,394 of CAVSAT010000004.1, read as the reverse complement.
TGCCGCCACCGGCGGCGTCTCGCCGGCATCGATGTGGCCGCCGGGCTGCATCCAGATGCCGAGCCGCTTGTGGAGGTGCAGGACCGTCCCGCGCCGGCCCACCACGATGCCCGACGCGGTGACGTGGGTCGGGTCGGCGTGCTCGTCGCACGGCGCGGTCAGCCGGGCCAGCTCGGAGAGGAAGCGCTCGCGGGCGGCGGCCTCACGCGGAGACCCGGGCCGGTGGCTCTCGACCAGCGCCCGCAGTCCCTCCGTGGAGGCCCCCATGGCCGGACTCCTTAGCACAGCTGACCGGTGAGCACGGTGGTCGCATGCCCGGCGATGCGCACCCGCCTGCCGTCGGGACGCACGTAGAGCACCGCGCCGCGTCGGGAGAGCTGACGGGCGACGAGGGTGTCGCGCCCGAGCTGGCCCGCCCAGTACGGCCCCGCCGAGCACTGGGCCGAGCCGGTGGCCGGGTCTTCGTCGATTCCCACGTTGGGACCGAAGACACGCAGCACGTAGTCGGCCTCCGCATGGCGGGGCGCCGCCGCGGTGAGCAGCAGGGCCTTGGACCCGGTGGCGGCGATGGCGGCCAGGTCGGGCTCATACTTCGCCAGGAGCTCGGCCGAGGAGAGGACGACGAAGGTGAAGAATTCCGTACACCCGCTTGCCACGACGGCATCGGGCCACTGCGCACGCAGGGGGTCGGGCAGCGGCGACGGCGTCATCGGGTCGGCGGGAAAGTCGAGCTCGATGCGGGTGCCGTCGAACGCGGCCCGCAGCGGGCCGCTGCGCGTGTGGAAGGTCAGCGGCACACTGCCGTCGACCACGCCGCCCGCGCGCAGCGCATGGGCGGAGGCCAAGGTGGCGTGGCCGCAGAGGTCGATCTCGGTGGCCGGCGAGAACCAGCGCAGACCGAAGGTGGCCGGGTCGTCCGTGGGGGTGAGGTAGGCCGTCTCGGCAATGCCGAGCTCGAAGGCGATGGACTGCATGCGCTCGTCGCTGAGCGGATCGTTCAGGAGGCACACCCCAGCGGGGTTGCCGCCGAAGGGAACCTCGCTGAAGGCGTCGACCCAGGTGATGGGGATGGTCATGCTGACCACGATGCTAAGCGGGTGAGCGCGTCGCGCAGGACGGCGTCGCGCTTGCAGAAGGCCCAGCGAACGAGCGTCCGGCCTGCCCCGGGATCCGCCGGGTCGTAGAAGACCGCACTCGGGATGGCGACGACCCCGCAACGCTTCGGGAGGGCGAGGCAGAAGTCGACGCCGCTCAGACCCGGTGCGACCGAGCCGATGTCGGTCGTGGCGAAGTAGGTGGCGGCCGGCCGGTACACCTCGAAACCGAGGAGGGTCAGCCCGTCGCACAGCAGGTCGCGCTTGGCCGCCAGCGCGGCGGCGAACCCGTGCAGGGCGTCCGGCGGGAGCCCGAGGCCGTGCGCGATGGCGAGCTGGAACGGGGCCGGGCTGGTGTAGGTCAGGAACTGCTTGGCCGCGCGCACCGCGGCGACCAACGGCGCCGGGCCGCTCACCCACCCCACCTTCCATCCGGTGAAGGAGAAGGTCTTGCCCCCCGACGAGATGGTCAGCGTCCGGTCACGCATGCCGGGCAGCGTGGCGAGCGGGACGTGGGACCCCTCGAAGACCAGGTGTTCGTAGACCTCGTCGGTCACCGCCAGGATGTCGTGGGCCCGGCACAGGGCGGCGACCTGCGCCAGCTCTTCGCTCGAGAACACCTTGCCCGTCGGGTTGTGCGGCGAGTTGAGGAGCACGAGCTTCGCCCGCGGGCTGGCGGCCGCGGCGGCGAGCTCGCCGGGATCGAAAGTCCAGTCGGGCGGGTGCAGGCGGACGAGACGCGGCACCGCGCCGGCCATCGCGGCGCAGGCGGCGTAGGAGTCGTAGGTCGGCTCGAACATGACGACCTCGTCGCCCGGCTCGCAGAGGGCGAGCAGGGTGGCCGCGATGGCCTCGGTGGCGCCCACGGTGACGAGCACCTCGGACCCGGGATCCAGATCGATCCCGTACCAGGCGTGCTGGTGCGCGGCCACGGCACGGCGCAGTTCGGGGATGCCGTTCCCGGGCGGGTATTGATTGCGCCCCTCACGGATGGCCGCCACCGCGACCTCGCGCAGCTCGTCGGGACCGTCGGTGTCGGGAAAGCCCTGGCCCAGGTTGACCGAGCCGGTGGCGGCCGCCAGCTCGGACATGGTGGCGAAGATGGTGGTCGTGAACGGGCGCAGGCGTCGGGCCAGATAGGCGTCCGCTGGCACCGCGACGATGGTAACAATCGTGATTGGGCGTCGCCTATCGTCTAGGCGGACCGTGCTCAGCATCGCCAACTACAACATGCACCTGCGGGATGGACGGGTGGGGCAGGCCCTACGACTACGTCGGCCGCGATCAGCCGCGCTGCGTGCCGACGTGATCGCGCTCGAGGAGGCCTGGACGAGCGAAGGCGACGAAGGAGGGGGGCAGGCGGCCAGGGCCGCGGCCGCCCTCGGCTACCAGGTCGTGGCCCACACGGTCGGCCACGGCCGCCGCATCCGCCCCCAGCCTGACGCCTCCGCCTCCTGGCGCCCGCGGCCGATGTGGGCCGAGCGCAACAAGGCCCTCTACCTGGACGGCGTGCGCCCGCTGCCCGAGAGCGTGCGGGCCTTGGCACGCTGGCAGGAGGCCGAACCCGGGACGATGGCGATCGCCGTCTTGGTCCGACCGGAGCTGCCGATTGAGGCGACGCGTCTCGTCCACATGAGCATGCTGCGGGCGGACCGCACGGCTGCGGGCCGCGCTGGTGGTCGACCTCACCGTGGAGGGAACGCAGATCTCGGTGGTGGGCACCCACATGTCCCATCTCCTCTTCGGATCGCACCGCAACTGGGCCGAGCTGCGGCGCCAACTTCGCACGGCCGCCCGCCCGGACGCGGTGCTGGTCGGGGACATGAATTCCTGGGGCCCGCTCGTCCGCCTGTTCGTCCCGGGCTGGCGGCGGGCGGTCAAGGGTTCCACCTGGCCGACCTGGCGCCCCCACAGCCAGATCGACCACATCCTGGTGCGCGGCGCGCTGCACCCCGCCGGGGGCGAGGTGCTCCCCCACGCCGGCTCGGACCACCGGCCCGTGCGGGCCGATTTGGAGGTCGGCCAGGTGCGCCGGCTGTCGGGCGCAGCGGTCGAACCCGGGTGACTCGAGCGCGCCGAGGGCCCCGCCAACGCCGCGACCGCTACGTCGACCGCCGGGTAGAAGCGCTCCTCGCCGATGCGTGCCTCGAGGCCGCTGCGACGCAGGCTTTCGCGCACGCGGTCACCCGCCCTCGCCACGCCGAGGGCGATGCCATCGCGCTCGCAGGCGGCGATCACCCGGCCCAGCGCCCGCGTCCCGGTGAAGTCGATGTCGGACATCCCGAGGGCGTCGAGCACGAGCACGCGCACGCCGGGCACACCCGCCAGCGCGCGGCGACCTCCTCGCGGAAGTGCGGTCGCGTTGGCGTACCAGAGCGGGGTGGCGAAGAGGAGGACGAGGACGCCGGGCACCATTTCGGCGTCGGGATCCGCCGAGCGCGGCGCCCAACTGGTGGTGCCCGGAATGCGACCCGAGCACGTGCAGCTGCGGGCGGGCACTCCGGCGGATCCGGTCGAGGATGGCCAGCCCGACGGCGACGCCGATCCCCTGCTCCACCCCGACGAGGGCCACGGCGAACAGCGTGATTGCCGCCAGGCCGAACTCGAAGAGGTCGAAGCGCTCGATGGCCGCCAATTCGCGCAGGTGGAAGAGCCGGACCGCGACGAAGATCAAGATGGCGGCCAGCGTCGCCAGGGGAACGTCCTTCAGGATGTCCGCGAACGGGATGAGGAGGACCACCGCCGCGGCGGCACCGAGTGGGCCCGCCTGGGTGCGGCCGCCGGCGGTGGCGACGGCGCCGGTGCGGGGCGGGCTGGCGTTCACCGGGAACGACCCCACGAGCCCGGCCACCACGTTGCCGGCGCCGACCGCGAAGAAGTCGCGCCCGGCGTCGACGTCGTAGCCGCCCTGCTCGGCGAAGGCCCGGGTCGTCGCCGCGGTCTGGGTCACGACGACGAGGCTCACCACGGCGGCCAGCGGCGCCAAGCTCCCCAGCGTCGACCACGACAGCCCGGCGAGCCCGAAGTGGGGCGCCCCCGTCGTGACGGTGCCCAGCACGGCGACCCCGTGGGCCTGAAGGTCGAGCGCGCCCACCAGCGCCGTGGAGGCGACCATGCCGATCAGCGCGCCCGGAATGCGGCGGTCGATGCCGCGCGCTCACGAACATGACGGCCAGCACCCCGAGCCCGAGGGCCAGCGACCACCCGTTGACCTCGCTCAGGTGGGTGAGCACGTAGCCGAACCGGTGCTCGTTCGAGCCGCCGGCCGGCGGCAGGCCGAGGAGTTCGGGCAGCTGGTGGGCGATGATGATGACGGCCACGCCGGAGAGGAACCCGGCCACGATGGGCGTCGAGAGGAACTCGGCGATCCACCCCAGACGCAGGACGGTCACGAGCATCACCATGAGGCCGACCATGACGGCCAGGATCCCCACCAGGTCGACGTAATGGGGTGATCCCATCAGGGCAAGGGCCGAGACTCCGGCGGCGAAGAGCGGGGCGATCGTCGAGTCGGCACCGACCGACATCTGCGGGTTCGAGCCCAAGAGTGCGAACAGCAGGGTCCCGACCACGAACGCGTAGAAGCCGGTAATGGGAGGCATGCCTGCGAGCCGGGACGTTGCCAGCTGCTCGGGAACCGCGATGACGAGGAGGGTCAGGCCCGCCGCCAGGTCCGCGCCGGCCCATGCCCGCTCGTAGCGGTACAGAGAGGTGAACACCAGTGGCCGTCGCACCGCGACATCATCGTCGCCCACCAGCGTGTCCGCCCGATCTTCCCAGTTGAATAGTGTCGGGGTCCGACGGTCCCGGCGCTGACGCTGCAGGTGCCCGTGCCACCGCCCCCGAAGGAGGCCCCGCAACGATGAGCGACTATCCCTACGCCGACCGCTTCGCCGTCAACCGGGCGCTGCCAGCGCAGGGCACGAGCCGCGAGGAGGTGCTCGGCGAGCTGCACACGATGGCCGCCGAGGAGGACGCGTTCTGGGAGACGGGCAAGTGCTCGGGGACCATGTACTGCGGGGACCACGACCACTACCACTTCATGAACGAGGCCTTCGGCCTCTTCGCCCACGTGAACGTCCTGCAGCGCGACATGTGCCCGAGCGCGACCAAGTTCGAGGCGGAGATCATCGCCATGACCGCTGGGCCTGCACGCCGGCGACGCGGCGGTTGCGGCCGGTGACGACCCCTGCGGGCTGGTGACCACCGGCGGGACGGGCAGCATCCTCCACGCCATCCTCGCCTACCGGGAGCACGCAGCTCGCGAGCGCGGCGTCACGCGGCCGAACGTGATCAAGCCCGAGACCGCCCACCCCGCGTTCGACAAGGCGTGCCACCTCTTCGGCGTGGAGCTGCGGCGGGCGCCCATCGACCCGGTCACGACCCAGGTCGACGTGGACTGGGTACGCGACCACGTGGACGACCAGACCGTGGCGCTGATCGGGTCGGCCTGCAACTACGGCTACGGGACGGTCGACCCCATCGGCGACCTGTCCGACGTCGCGCTCGAGCGCGGCATCGGGCTCCACGTCGACGCATGCCTGGGCGGGTTCATCCTGCCCTTCGGCCGGGAGCTGGGCTACGACATCCCTGCCTTCGACTACTCGCGTCCCGGGCGTCACCTCCATTTCGGCCGACACCCACAAGTACGGGTACGCGTTCAAGGGCTCGTCCGTCCTCAGCTTCCGCTCCAAGGCGCTGCGCAATGCGCAGTACTTCTACCTGACCGACTGGAGCGGCGGGAAGTACACCTCGCCCGGCATGGAGGGCTCCCGATCCGGCGGCCTGATCGCCGCCACCTGGGCCTCCATGGTGCAGCTGGGCCACGCCGGCTACCTCGGCTACGCGCGCCAGATCTTCGACACCTCGTTCGCCATGCAGGAGGCGGTGACGTCGCACCCCGAGCTGCGCCTGGTCGGCCGACCGACCTTCCTCTTCTCCTTCACCTCCGACGAGTTCGACATCTACCACGTGAACGACTTCATGCGCACCAGGGGTTGGCGCTTCAACGGGCAGCAGTACCCCAACGCGCTCCACATGGCGGTGACCAGGCCGCAGACCCAGCCCCAGGTGGTCTCCGAGTTCACGGACGACCTGAACGATGCCGTGGCCTACGCCAAGGAGCACGCGCGACGAGGCGCCCAGGTCCGGCGCCATCTACGGCGGGGTCGCGGGGGGCATGACCGACGAGGCGGACGAGTTCATCCGCGCGGTCATGGCCGACATGCTCGACGGGCAGTCCTCCATCCCCGCCAAGTGAGCCCGCCGGCGGGCGGGCCGCCCGACCGGGTGGATCGAGGGGTGCGTGGCGGCCCAGGCGGCGCTCGGCGCCGCGCTCGACGGGCTGAGCGACGCACGTGGCGCGGGGCCCGAGCCTCCTGCCCGGCTGGAGCGTCGGTCACGTGCTCACCCACATCGCCCGCAACGCCGACAGCGTCGTGTGGCGGCTCGAGGGCGCGGCGCGCGGTGAGCTGCGCGACCAGTACCCGGGCGGGCTCGAGCAGCGCCGGGCCGACATCGAGGCGGGCGCCGGCCGGCCGGCCGCCGAGCTGGTGCGCGACGTGCGCCGGACCTCGGCGGCGGTGAGCGCGCCGATGGCCGAGCTTCCCCGCGGCGGCGTGGGATGCCCCCTCGCGCACGTCGCGCGGCGTGGTCGAGAGCTCGCGCGACGCCGTGCTCTCCCGCTGGCGCGAGGTGGTGGTGCACCACGGCGACCTCGGCCTCGGCGCGGTGCCGCTCCCGCCCGAGCTGGTCGACGTCTGGTTGCCGCGCGAGCTGCCGCACCTGGCCGAGCGCACCGACCCGGCTCGCCTGCTGGCCTGGCTCATCGGCCGGGGCGATCCGCCGGCTGCGCTGGTGCGGCCTGGCCTACGCCGCTACGTCGAGACGAACGCGTTGCCGGCCCGGTCGGCGGCCACGCAGTAGGTGGTCGTCGGGCACGAGATGCTGGTCAGGGCGTGGCCGTTGTCGATGACCGTGCCGGCGCTCCAGGTCGTCCCGTTCCAGCCGAACACGCGGCCGATGGAGTCCACGGCGCGGCAGAAGGTCGGCGTGGGGCACGACACCGCCGGTGAGCCCGGAGGCGTCGGTCCCGGTCAGGGGCGGCTCGGTGGCGATGGAGGCCGGCGGGGAGAAACCCGGCCCGTTCCACGTGAGGACGCTGCCACTGCTGTCCACGAGGACGCAGAAGGCCGCCGACGCGCAGGACACCGCGTTGAGCTGGCCCTGGGTGTCGGCGTTGGTCGGTTGGGTCCAGGTGTGCCCGTTCCACACGGAGGGCCCGCCCTCGGCGGCGACGCAGAAGGAGGGTGAGACGCACGAGATCTGGTTGGCCGCGCCCCACGCGCCGAGGTTGCCCGACCAGCCCGTGCCGTTGAACGCGAACGCATTGCCCTCGCCGTCGATGGTCATGCAGAAGCTGGGACCGAGGCAATCGATGGCCGTGATGCCCTGAGCCGCCTCGATCGTCGCGGGAGGCTGCCACGAGGACCCGTTGAACAGCGCGACCTGGTTCAGATCGGGTGCGGCGGCACAGAAGCCGGCGCTGGCGCACGACAGGTACGAGACCCCCTGGGGCGATGGGGAGGGCACCGCGGGCCCGAGGGCGGCGACCTTGTCGAAGACGAGCCGGTAGGTCTGCCCCGTGGCCGATCCGAAGACGCAGAGGTTGGCCACCGGGCACGAGACGACGGACAGGCTCTGGCCGGCCGCGACGTGGATCGCCTTCGACCAGGTACCGGCGGCCGCCGGCGTCGTCGTGGGCGTGGTGACCGGCGCGGTCGTCGTGGTGGCCGGGGTCCCCGGGGTCCCGCTGCAGCCAGCGGCGATCAGTGCGAGTGCGACGACCGCCAACGCCGCTCCGGAGCATCCGGCCCGCCTCCGCACTACGTGTGGACGGGGAGGCCGTTCGACTCGAGGGCCCGGTGTCGCGACCACGTGTCGAGCACGATCAGCGTCTTGGTCCCGGTCACGCGCCCGCGGCGTCGCAACTGCTCGATCACCTGCCCGAGGCGCTCGACGTCGGGAACCTGGAGCCAGACGAGCGCGTCGGGGTCGCCCGCCGTCGTGAACACCGCCTGCACCTCGGAGAGCTGCATGGCCGTCTCCTTGATCTCCTGCAGGTCTGCCGTGCCGGCGAAGCGCACCTCGGTGAAGGCCTGGATCGGGCGCCCGGCCTTCCGGTGGTCGACGACGACGGTGTAGCCGGCGATCACTCCGGTGCGTTCCAGGCGCTCGATGCGCCGGGTCACCGCCGAGGCGGACAGCGAGACCTGCTCGCCGATGTCCGCCATGGTGCGGCGGGCGTTGTGCGACAGCAACTCGATGATGTGGTGATCGATCGGATCAAGTTCCTCTGTTCCCATGCCCAGAAGCCTAACGAAGGGCGATTCGCCCGCATGTTCAGTGCAGAAGAGGCCCCCAGAGTTGCTGCTCCGTTGCGTCGGTCCACCCGGGAGCCAGGCGCTCAGTCCCCCTTGCGGTGGACCGAGACGGCGTAGTCACCGGACCCGAACGGTCGCCGATCCCACGTCGACCACCGGTCCTCGAGCACGAGGCCACAGCGGGAGGCCAGCACGTCGTGCTCGGCGGGGCCGAAGCCGCCGGGCCGGACGGAGTAGCCGGCCACCAGGCGACCCCCGGGCGCCAACCAGCGTGCCGCGTTGGCGATGACGCGACCCTCCGTGCCCGTTGGGACGAAGATGAGCACGTTCCCGGCCAAGACCACGACGTCGAAGGCGCGGCCGAATTCGAGCTCGGGATCGGTCAGGTCCCCCTCGACCCAGGTCAGGTCGGGCGCTTTGGCGTGCGCCACCTCGAGCATCACCGGATCGACGTCGACGCCGACGACGAAGAAGCCCCGCCGGCTCAGCTCGATCGCCACGCGGCCCGTGCCACATCCCGCATCGAGGACGGCGTCGGGGCGGTAGGAGTCGACCAGTGCCGCCTCGCCGTGCACGTCCACACCGCCAGCGGCGAGGTCCTCGAAGCGGCGGTCGTAGGCCGCGCCGCGTGGGACGTCGCTCCCCTGCCACCGGTCGGTCATGGATGGCCTAGGGGATGGATCCGCCCCCGGGCAGCGTCGCCGTGGTGGCTCCGGCGGGAAGGCTGAAGAGGCTCGCGGGCGGATTGGACGAGTACTTCGTCAGCTCGAAGTAGGTCGACGAGTTCGACGAGCCCGAGTACGAGAGGATCCCCTGATTGGTCACGCAATACTTGCCACCACGGCCCCGCACGGTGACGGTGACACACGTGGAGGGTTGCCCGGCGAAGGTGACCGTCGAGGACGACACCTTGATGCCGAGGAGCCGCGAGACCAGCCCCTGCTTGGCCTCGGCGAGCGCGCTCAGCGTCGTGGCCGGGCCGAAGGCGGTCTCGAGGCCGAGGAGCGGGTTGGCGCCCTTGACCGAGAGGCAGTTCGTCCCCGCCTTCGACGTCGTGGTCGTGCCGGAATTCCCGGAGTTCCCCGAGTTCGACGTCGAGCCCGTGTTCCCGGAATTGCCGCTGCCCGAGGAGCTGGTCGAGCAGTAGTAGGTGGTCTTGCCGTTGTTGATCACACTCCCGCTCGAGGTCGTGAAATTCGACTTGGGCGGCGACTGGGCAATGGTCACCGTCGTCTTCTGGCCGTTGCTGAACGAGGTGTACTGGGCCAGGTACGTCAGGCTCTTGGCGTGGTTGATGCTGTTGGTCAGCGCCTTGACGTTCAGCGGGGAGTTCTTGGCCGCGGCCGGAAGCGCCGGCGAGAGAGCGACGGCCCCGAGACCGAGGGCGACCGTGAGGGTGGCGGCGCGGGTTCTCATGACCGAACGGTAGCCCGCGTCCGGTCACGGGGGGTGCACCCTCGAGGGGCGGCCGGACGGCGGCGCCCGGGGGCCTCGATAGGGTGAGCGCGCATGTGCCTCCTCGTCGTCGCGTCGCAGGTGGTGGCCGAAGAGCCGCTCATCGTCGGCGCCAATCGCGACGAGGTCCTCGACAGGCCCTCCACCTCCGTCACGGTGCTCGACGAGGGGCCACCTCGCATCGTCGGCGGGCGCGACGAGCTTTCCGGCGGCACCTGGCTGGCGGTGAACGAGTACGGCGTGTGCGCCGGGCTCACGAACCAGCCGATGGGCGACGCCAAGGACCCGACCAAGCGCTCGCGGGGTGAGCTCCCGCTCGCGCTGGCCCGCGACGCCACGGCGTCGGAGGCGGTCGAGACCCTGCTGCGGCGCTACCGACCCGAGGACTACAACGGCTCGTGGTTGCTGGTGGGCGACCGCACCTCGCTCTTCTTCGTCGACTTCACCCGTCCCGGCCCGGCCTCCGCGGTCGCCCTCCCGCCCGGAATACACGTGCTGGAGAACCGTGCACCGGGCGAGGCATCGCGCAAGGTCGACCTGGTGCGCGACGCCCTCGGCCTCCCGACGCGGGGCGACGAGGTCGTGGACTCGTTCCACCGCGTCCTCACCGACCACCGGATCCCCGAGGGCGACGAACGGCCGAACGCGGCCAACTGTGTGCACCTCGAGTCGTTCGGGACGCGCTCGTCGTGCATCGTCCGGGTGGCCAACGGCGTCGTCCCGCCCCGGATGTACGTGGCCGACGGACCGCCGTGTGCCACGCCGTATGTGGAGGTGAGCGAGCTCTGGACGGGCCACGCCGCCCTTGGCCCGTCGGCTCAGTCGCGGACGAGTGGCTTGTAGCGCAGCCGGTGGGGCTGGTCGGCCTCGACCCCGAGACGCTTGTGCCGGTCGGCCTCGTAGTCGCTGAAGTTGCCCTCCCACCACCTGGCCTCGGACTCCCCCTCGAAGGCGAGCACGTGCGTCGCGATGCGGTCGAGGAACCAGCGGTCGTGGCTGATGACCACGGCGCATCCCGGGAAGCCCAGCAGGGCATCCTCGAGGGCGCGCAACGTGTCGACGTCCAGATCGTTGGTCGGCTCGTCGAGGAGCAGGACGTTGCCACCGCTGCTGAGCACCTTGGCCAGGAGCACCCGGTTGCGCTCCCCGCCCGAGAGCTGGCCAACCTTCTTCTGCTGGTCGCTCCCCTTGAAGCCGAACCCGGCCACGTAGGCGCGGCCGTGGATCTCGCGCCCGCCCACGACGAGGCGATCCACTCCCCCGGTGATCTCCTCGAAGACCGTCGACTCCGGAGACAGGGTCTCGCGCGACTGATCCACGTAGGCCAGCTGGACGGACGACCCGACGGTCAGGATGCCCGCGTCAGGTTGCTCCTCGCCGACGATCATCCTGAAGAGGGTGGTCTTGCCGGCGCCGTTGGGCCCGATGACGCCGACGATGCCCCCGGGGGGAAGGTTGAACGTCAGCCCGTCGACCAGCAGGCGGTCGCCGAACGCTTTGACGACGCCGCTGGCTTCCACGACCTGATCGCCCAGGCGCGGACCGGGCGGGATGGCCAGCTCCACCTTGTCCGCGCGCCGCTCGGCTGCCTCGGCTTCGGCGACCAGGTCGTTGTAGGCGGTGATCCGGGCCTTGCCCTTGCTCTGGCGCGCCCGGGGCGACATCCGGATCCACTCGAGCTCGCGCTGGAGCGACGCCTGACGGGAGCGGTCGGACCTCTCCTCGGCAGCGAGGCGCGCCTGTTTCTGCTCCAGCCACGAGGAGTAGTTGCCCTCCCAGGGGATGCCGGCGCCACGATCGAGCTCGAGGATCCAGCCGGCCACATTGTCGAGGAAGTAGCGGTCGTGGGTCACCGCGACGACCGTCCCCGCATACTCCTGCAGGGTTCGCTCCAGCCAGGCGACCGACTCCGCGTCGAGATGGTTGGTGGGCTCGTCGAGGAGGAGCAGGTCGGGCCTCGACAAGAGCAACCGGCACAGCGCGACCCGGCGGCGCTCACCGCCCGACAGTGTCCGCACATCTGCGTCGCCCGGCGGGAGCCGGAGCGCGTCCATGGCGATCTCGAAGGTGCGGTCGAGCTCCCAGGCTCCGGCCGCGTCGATCCTGGCCTGGAGCTCGGCCTGCTCAGCGAGGAGGGCGTCGATGTCGGCGTCGGGAGCACCGAAGGCCGCACACACCTCGTTGAAGCGGTCGACGAGTTGTTTCGACTCGCCGACGCCCTCGGCCACGTTGCCTGCGACGTCCTTGGACATGTCCAGCTGTGGCTCCTGGGCGAGGTACCCCACCGTGAATCCCGGCGTCAGGCGCGCCTCACCGCTGAACCCGTCGTCCTCGCCGGCCATGATCCGGAGCAGCGAGGACTTGCCGGACCCGTTGGACCCGATGACCCCGATCTTCGCCCCTGGATAAAAGGAGAGGTTGATGCCCTTGAGGACCTCGCGGTCGGGTGGATAGAAGCGCGCCAGGCCGCGCATGGTGTAAATGAACTGAGGCGCCACGGCGACCAGTGTGCCTCACCTGCCGCGGGCATCCGAAAACCGGTGGGCGCTCAGGTCCGCTGGTGTGCGACGAGGCCCGGCGTCAGAACCCGGTACCGGCGATGATGGAGCCGTTCAGCCGCGTCCCGGTCATCGACCCGTCGTTGGGCGCGTCCCCGTAGGTGAACACGGCGCCGGCGGCCGAGGCGACCCAATAGCCCCCGCCTCCGGCGTCGGTGAACACCGCGGAGGCGGCGTTCGAGCCGCCGACGGCGCCGGTCGGGCCGCCGAGCGACACCGCGTCGCCGTAGCCGTCCACGGTGCCGTTGGCGAGCAGGACGAAATAGCCGTGCCCGTCGGCGCTGCGCACGGCCGCGGTGATGGGCGAACCCTGGGCCCCGGGGGCTCCGAAGTAGGGCGCATCGCCGAACGTGTAGATGTTCCCCGTCTTGGTCACCAGCCAGTAGCCCGCGCCGGTGGCGTCAGGGAGCACCGCCACGGCCGCGCCGCTGCAGCCGCCGATCCCCGGACACGAGCCTGCGAACCGCGCGTCCCCGAAGGCGAACACGCCGCCATCAGAGGCGACCATGAAGTAGCCGCCGCCGTCGGCCGAAGGCACCATGCCGACGATGGGCGCGTTCAGCGCGTTGGCGAGGCCGGAACCCGCGGGGCTGAGGCCGAGCCCCGGGATGGAGCCGTGGAACCCGGCGTCGCCGAAGGCGAAGATCCCGCCGTCCGAGGCCACGAGCCAGTACCCGGCCTGGTCAGCCGTCGGCGTGATGCCCACGACCGGCCGCTGGAGCCGAAGGCTACCGGTGGACCCGTGGAACGTCGCCGCGCCGAAGGTGAAGATGCCGCCGTCGGATCCGACCAGCCAGTAGCCGTGCGCTGGCGGTGGAGCTGGCGAGGGTGGCGGCGGTGGCCCGCCGGTGACCGAGAAGGCGCCCGTGGCGTACACGACGGTGTAGTCGTTCGCGGCGGGACCGCTCAGGATTGCTCCGCCGCACGACGACGGCACCAGGGTGTAGCTGCCGCCGGCCAGCGTCGGGTTGATGGAGGTCGACGGTGCGACCTCGTTGCACGTGATGCCCGCGGTTCCAACCGCGGTCAGGCCCGGGGGAAGTGAGGAGGGCGGTGTCGCGACGAATCCGGGCGCCCCGCCGTAGGTCTGGGCACCGACCACCGCGACGGGGATCGGTGCCGGTGTGACCGCGGTCACGCCGTCCACGAACGAGATGGCGTAGTTGGCGTCGGCCGCTCCCGAGCACGAGGAGGAGTAGGCCGTCATCGAGGGGGCGCTGGTGCTGGTGGCCGTCGTGGAGCAGGTGGGCTGCGGAGTCAGCGACGAGGCGCTGTCGCCGTTCTTGAAGCCGCGGTATGCGGGCGTTACGCCGGGCGGTGTGCCGCCGTAGGTCATGGACCCGCTCGAGGCCGTCACTGTCAGTGGGGCCCGGTTCACCGTCATGGTGCCCGAGAAGTACGTCATGGTGTAGTTCGCGTCCACGGCGCCCGTGCACGACGAAGGATAGGGCGAGCCCGCCACCGTGCTGGCGCTGGTCGCCGTGGTCGAGCAGCTGGGCTTCGTCGTCAGGGAGGATGCCGTGTCGCCGTTGACGAAGCCGCCGTAGACCGGGATGATGGCCGGCGGCGCATTGCCGTAGGTCATGGAGGTGTTGGGGGCGGTGACGGTGAGCGGGACCGGGGTGATCGTGACCGAGCCGGCGGCGTAGGCGAACGTGTAGTTGGGGTCGACCGCTCCCGTGCACGACGACGGGTACGGCGAGCCCGCGACCGGGCTGGCGCCGGTGGCGGTCGTCGAGCAAATCGGTGCAGTGGTCAGCGACGCGGGCGAATCGCCGTTGACGAAACCGCCGTAGGCCGGTGTGAAGGCAGGCGGGGCCCCGCCGTAGGCCATGGAGCCGTTCGAGGCGGTGATGGTGAGGGTGGCCCGGTTGATCGTGGTGGCCCCCGCCACATACGACATGGCGTAGTTGGGACTCGAGGCGCCCGTGCACGTGGCCGGGTAGGCCGGGGGCGAGGCCGGGCTCGAGGTGGCGGCCGTGGTCGAGCAGGTGGCCTGGGAGGCCAGCGACGACGCGCCGTCACCGTTCTTGAAGCCTGTGTAGGCCGCCGTCACGGCCGGCGGCGTGCCGCCGTAGGTCATCGACCCGCTCGAGGCGGTCACGGTGAGCGGGGCCCGGTTCACCGTCATGGTGCCCGCGACATAGGTGATGGAGTAGTTGGGGTCGACCGCTCCCGTGCACGACGACGAGTACGGCGAGCCCCCCACCGTGCTGGCGCTGGTCGCCGTGGTCGAGCAGCTGGGCTTCGTCGTCAGAGAGGACGCCGTGTCGCCGTTGACGAAGCCGCCGTAGGCGGGCGTGAGGAGCGGCGGCGCGCTGCCGTAGGTCATGGAGGTGTTGGGGGCCGTGACCGTGAGCGGGACCGGGGTGATCGTGACGGAGCCGGGGACATAGGCGAACGAGTAGTTGGGGTCGACCGCTCCCGTGCACGACGACGGGTACGGCGAGCCCGCGACCGGGCTGGCGCTGGTGGCGGTCGTCGAGCACGTGGGTGCCGTGGTCAGCGACGTCGGCGAATCGCCGTTGACGAAGCCGCTGTAGCCCGGGATGATGGCCGGCGGCGTGGTCCCGTAGGCCATGGCGGCGTTCGAGGCGGTGATGGTGAGGGTGGCCCGGTTGATCGTGGTGGCCCCTGCCACATACGACAGGGCGTAGTTGGGACTCGAGGCGCCCGTGCACGTGGCCGGGTAGGCCGGGGGGGAGGCCGGGCTCGAGGTGGTGGCCGTGGTCGAGCAGGTGGCCAGCGTCGTCAGCGACGACACGCCGTCGCCATTGACGAATCCGGTGTAGGCGGGCGTGACGGCCGGCGGTGTGCCGCCGTAGGTCATCGAACCGCTCGAGGCGGTGACCGTGAGCGGGGCCCGGTTCACCGTCATGGTGCCCGGGAAATAGGTGATGGTGTAGTTGGGGTCGACCGCTCCCGAGCACGACGAGGCGTACGGGGAGCCCGCGACCGGGCTGGCGCTGGTCGCCGTGGTCGAGCAGCTGGGCTTCGTCGTCAGAGAGGACGCCGTGTCGCCGTTGACGAAGCCGCCGTAGGCGGGCGTGATGGTCGGCGGCGCGCTGCCGTAGGTCATGGAAGTGTTGGAGGCCGTGACGGTGAGCGGGGCCCTCGTCACGCTCACTGATCCGGCGACGTAGGCGAACGAGTAGTTGGGATCGACGGTGCCCGTGCACGACGACGAGTACGGCGAGCCCGCGACCGGGCTGGCGCCGGTGGCGGTCGTCGAGCAAATCGGTGCAGTGGTCAGCGACGCCGGCGAGTCCCCGTTGACGAAACCGCTGTAGCCCGGGAGGATCGCCGGCGGCGCGCCGCCGTAGGTCATGGAGGCGTTCGAGGCGGTGACGGTGAGGGTGGCCCGGTTGATCGTGGTGGCCCCCGCCGCGTACGAGACGGCGTAGTTGGGACTCGAGGCGCCCGTGCACGTGGCCGGATAGGTCGGGGGCGACGCCGGGCTCGAGGTCGTCGCCGTGGTCGAGCAGGAGGGCGGCGTCGTGAGGGAGGACGCGCTGTCGCCGTTGACGAAACCCGTGAAGGCCGGCGTCACGGCGGGTGGCGCGCCGCCGTAGGTCATCGACCCGCTCGAGGCGGTGACCGTGAGCGGAGCCTTTGTCACGCCGACTGATCCGGCGACGTACACGATCGAGTAGTTGGTGTCGGCCGCTCCTGCGCACGACGAGGCATACGGCGAGCCCGCCACCGGGCTGGTGCTGGTGGCGGTGGTCGAGCAGGTGGGCGGCGTCGTGAGGGAGGACGCGGTGTCGCCGTTGACGAACCCGGTGTCGATGGCGGTGATCACCGGTGGCGTGCCCCCGTAGGCCATGGACCCGTTCGAGGCGGTGACGGTGAGTGCCGCGGGATTCACCGTGACTGCGCCAGGGTGGTAAGCGAACGAGTAGTTGGGGTCGACCGCTCCGGCGCACGACGAGGCGTACGGCGAGCCCAAGACGGGACTCGCGCCGGTGGCGGTGGTCGAGCAGGTGGGCCTCGTCGTCAGGGAAGACGCCGTGTCGCTGTTTACGAAACCGCTGTAGCCCGGCATGATCGTCGGCGGCGCGCCGCCGTATGTCATGGAGGCGTTCGACGCGGTAACGGTGAGTGGGGCCGGTGCGACCGTGAAGTCCCCAGCGATGCTCGTGTAGGCAACGGCGTAATCCCCCGCGTTGGTGCCGCTCAAGGTCGCGCCGGCACATGACCCCGGGAGCAAGGTGTCGCTGCCGGCTGCGAGCGCCGGGGTGATGACGCGCAGAGGTTGCAGCTCCGTGCAGCTGAGGCTCGAGGTCGTCACCGTGATGCCCGTGGGTGGAGTCGAGGAGCCGGAGAAGGTCGGCATCCCGCCATAGGTCTGGGACCCGCTCACGGCGACGTTGACCGGAGCAGGCGCCACCGTGAAGTCGTTGGTGGCACTCGTGTAGACGATCGCGTAGTCCGAGGCGTTGGCACCCGTCAGGCTGGCGCCACTGCAAGAGGAGCCGAGAAGGGTGTAGGACGCGACGGGGAGAGTGGGCGAGATCGACGTGAACGTCCCAACCTCACTGCAACTCAGGCCCACGGTGTTCAGGCTGACGCCGAAGGGCGTGCTGTTGGATCCCGCGAAGTTGGGTGTGGCGGTGAAGGTAGGGATCCCGCCGTATCTCTGGGAGCCCGAGACCGCGACTTCCAGCGGGATGACCGTGAGGCCCGTCGCGAGGGCCGAGGTGATGGGCGTCCCCAATCCCGTCGCCATGTCGTACCCGCTGCTCGCGCTGAATTGCGCGCCGTTGGCCGCGTTGTAGTCGTTGTTCCCGGTCGTCACGTCGTTGAAGTACGTGCCCGGTGACTTCTGCGCCAACGTGTAGAGGATCGGGTTCATCGCACCGTAACCTCCTGTGTTGCCGGCCGACGCAGCAACGGCGAGAACGGCGGCCCAGAGCGGCGCTGCCCCGCTCGTCCCCCCGATGGCGGTCCAGCCCGGATACCCGAAGACCGAGTCATAGATGACGTAACCGGTGCTCGGGTCGGCGTCGGCGGAGACGTCGGGGACCTCGCGGCAGTCACCACTGGAATTGCCGCAGGGCGTGCCGCTGCTGCCGGTCACCGTGCCGAGGGGCTGCTGGAAGCCTGGCATGACGAACCGTTGCGAAATGCCGCCACCGCCCGCGCCTTCCGCGTAGTGCAGCTGGTCGTTCCACGTCGTCTCCGTCGGCGCCGGGCCAAGGGGGGCGCTGACGGACGTGCCGCCGACTGCAGTGACATAGGGCTGGCTCGCAGGGTCGGTAACTCCGAGGTTGAGGTTCTGGACGACGTCGTCGTTGGCGGTGGCGTCCGTGACCCAGACGTAGTTCGCGCGTGCCGTCGACGGCCAGCGCGCCCATCGTGTCGGTCGCCGTCTCGAGGTTGACGGTGGAGATGATCGTCTGCGTGGTCGGATTGATCGTCGCCATGACGTCGCCGGGGAAGGCGGCGGAGGTGAGCCCGTCGAGTACCACCAGGACCTGGTTGCCGCTGGGTGCGAGCGCAACCGAAACCGCGGAACGGGGGCCCGCGATGCCGGTGCCGCTCGTCGGGATGGTCGTGGTGAGCGTGTGAGAGCTCAGGTTCACCACGGAGATCCCGGCCGTGCCCGCATTGGCGACATAGAGAAATCCGGCCGCATCGTCGACCACCATGCTGACCGGGTGCTGGGACAGCGGGACGGTGGCCGGCGGGACGGCGCACAACGTCGTGTTGGTCGCGTTGCAGGTGGAGGCGTTGAAGTAGTCCACGCCGCTCACGGACCCGGCGTCGCCGACGTACACGACGCCGGCGCTGTCCACGGCGAGGGCCGTGGGTGAACTCGAAGGGAGAAGATTGAAGGAGGTCACGAACGCGTTCGTGCTCGCGTTGAACACCGCGATGGTGCCATTGGAGTTGGCGACGTAGAGCGTCGAACCGTTCACCGCGAGCGCCGTCGGTCCCGTCAGGTCACCCCCGGAAGAGGCGATCTGGGTCGGAAATGCGCACCCGCTGGTAGTCCCCTGTTTGCAGGTCCCGGTCGAGATGACGGTCAGCGAACTGGACCCGGCGTTGGCCACGAACACCTTCCCGTGCGCGGTGTCGAGGGCCACTGCGTCGGGCCCGGACCCCGTCGGGACCGAGGCGGCATTCACCGAGCTGGAGGGGTTGCCACTGCTCCCCTCACTGTCCACCGTGACGTTGCCGCTGGACTTGTTGGCGATGTAAAGAGTGCCCGTGCTCGGGTCGACCACCTGCGCCCCCGGTTGGGAATTCGTCGAGGCCGCCACCACGCCGTTGAAGTTGCAACCTTCGGCGCCCTGGTCCCCCGATGCGACGAAGATCGATTGACCCTCGATGGCCGCCGTCTGGAAGAGCGTGTTCTCCGAATTCTGGTAGGCCTGGGCGACGTACGCCTCGCAGCCGTTCGTCCAACTCGCACTCACGATCTTCGCCGTGTCGTCGCTGACGATTGCGTTGAACACGCTGTACATGTCCGCCGTGGGGCCTCCCTCGTAGACCTCGATGTTTGCCTGGGGCGCGAGGGAGAGCACCGTCTCGATGTCGAGCTCGGCCTCGACGGTGCCGCCTCCGGTGGCGCCGCCGCCGGCGACGATTCTCTGGCTGACGCGTTGGTTACCCGGCGCGGGGAGGCCGTAACAGGTGGCGAATTGCGCGATGTCCGTCGGGCTGTAGCCGGCCCCCGACATCTCGACCAGCGCAACCGTCTGCCCGGACCCGTAGTTGCCCGACGAGTAGAGCGGATCGAACGAGTACGCCTGCGCCAGTTGTACGGCGTTGAGCGCGCCGTACGTGGATTGGACCCCACTGATGCTCGACGCGCAGTTCCCGGCCACCGGCGCGGGTTGGTTAAACGCCGGCGCGGACTCCGCACCGAGGGCGCCGGTCCTGGGGACCGCTGCGTTCGCCTGGGGGAGTGTGGTCGACGGATGTGGAGGGCTCAACGTGTCGAGGCCGAGGATACCCTCAATCTGGGGCGCCACAGCGACGGGCACCTCGGGTGCCGCGCGGTTGTGGTACCCCGTCTTCCCCGACGACAGCCGGTAACGGTCGATCGGTGTCGCGAAGGCCGACTGCACCTGCGCCACCGTTCCCGAGACGGGCACCGACAGGCCGGTGCTCGACGGCGGACCTACCGTAAGACCGGACTGCTTCAGTTGGGCGGTGACCTGTGCGATGGTGGCCGGCGTCGGCCCGTAGCGTTGCGCGAACTCTCCCGGGGTCAGGAAGTGGTGGTAGTCGGGAGACGCCGGGTCGGACACGGCGTGTGCCTCGGCGGACAGCGCCGCTTGGTCGCGCGGTTGGAGCGTCACCACGAGCGGCAGCTCCGCTGACGACGGCGCCGGACCGAGCAGGGTTGCACCGGGCGGCACGAGTGCCTGATGCCCGTGCAGGGGCTCGAGGCGCGGCCCAGCGCCGGCGGCGGAGCCCGTACGGCCGACGAAGCCCAGCAGCGCCGTTGCCGCCATGGCGAAGGGTGCGACGATGAGCGCCCAGGTCACGACGCGGCTGGCTCTGCCGCACCGCCGATCGAAGTCGCGCGTCTTCCTGGCCACCGGCCCCCCTCTGGGACAAAATTACCCCTCAAGAGGGGGTCGGTTGAACGCGCCGCCCGATTGAGCGCTCAGAGGCTCCGATTCTTTGGGCCTACGGGGAGGGTCGTTGTGGCTGTTGGGCGGCGGACCAGCGGATTCGGGCCAATCGGCGCCCGCCCACCTTGCCGCTCTCGGCGAACCAGCGCGCCGACTCCTCCATGGCCTGCACCGCCGGACGCGGCGCGTAGCCGAGCTCGCTGCGGGCCCGAGAGTCGTCGAACGACATCTGCGACGTGGACATGCGGGCCGCCTCCAATGGGACGGACGGATGCCTCCGCAGCAGGCGCCCCTCGACCAGCTCGGACAGCGCAGCCACCCCGAGCGCCACCGGCCGCGGCACGTTGATCCGCGGCACCGGCAAGCCGGTGAGACCGGCGAGCTCTGCGAGCAGCTGCTTCAGCGTCAGGTTCTCACCGCCGAGGATGTAGCTGCGCCCGTCACGCCCATGCTCGAGGGCCATGACCTGCCCCGCCGCGACGTCGTCGACGTGCGCGACGTTGAGCACCGTGTCGACGTAGCCCGGCATCCGCCCGTTCAAAAAATCGAGCACCAGTTTCCCGGTCGGAGTCGGTGCCCGATCGCCGGGCCCGAGGGGGAACGTCGGCAGCACCAGCGAGGCCGGCAGGCCTTGGGCAACCGCGCGCAGGACCTCGTGCTCTGCGACGTACTTGGAACGCTTGTAGGAACCGTACAGGTGCCGCACATCAGGGAAAGAGCGCTCGTCAGCCGAGTCCGATCCCGACACGTGCTCGAGTCCGAGCGTGCCGACCGTGCTCGTGTACACGAGCCGCTCGACTCCGGCCTCCGACGCCGCCGCGAGGACATTCCTCGTCCCCTCGACGTTGATCGCGTAGAAGGCGCTGGGGTCCCTCGCCCAAAAGCGGTAGAGCGCGGCAACGTGGAAGGCGGCCCGGCAACCGCTGATGGCCTGGCGCACGCTCTCCGCATTGCGGAGGTCCCCGACCACCTGTTTGACGTCGAGCTCCTCGAGGTTCGCCGTATCGGCGCCCGGCTCGACGAGCGCGATCACCTCCTGTTCACGGGCCACCAGGTTGCGCGTCACCGCGGCGCCGATGAACCCGCTGGCCCCCGTCACGAGGACCCGGTCGCCGGACCCCAGGTTCACAGCCGCGCCCGGTGCAGCGTGCCCCTGGCCATCGTCTTGCCGAATTCGAAGATCAGGCTCGAACCCTTCTGCGCGCTGGCGAGGACGTCGTCGAGAGCATCGGCGAAAAGCTCGACCTCGTCGTCCCCCGCAATGAGGGGAGGGAGGAGCTTGATCACATTCATGTTGTCGGCCGCCACCTGCGTAAGGATCCGGTGGCGATGGAAGAGCGGGACCACGATCATCTGGGAGAACAGCGCGGGACGGATTGCCTCGATCATGCGGAACCGACGGCGCAGGCCCGGGGACGAGGGTTCACCGAAGACCAACCCGATCATCAGGCCTCTCCCCCGCACCTCGTGCAGGAACTCGTAGCGTTCGACCAGTGGGCCCAGGGCCTTGGTGAACGCCTTGCCGGTCCGCTGGACGCGATCGAGGATGTCCTCGTCGTCGAACGCCTGCAGCGTGGCCAGTCCGGCGACCATCGCCAGCTGGTTGGCGCTGAAGGTTGACGAATGGACGACCGCCCGGTCCATGGAGCTGAACACGCTGTCGCACACCGCGGCCGAGCACAGCATGGCTCCGACCGGGACATACCCCCCGGAGAGCGCCTTCGAGACGGTGATGATGTCGGGAGTGATGCCGAACTGCTCGTGGCAGAAGAAGGTTCCGCTCCGGCCCAGGCCGGCCTGCACCTCGTCGAGGATCATGAGTGCCTTGTGCCGGCGGCAGAGCGATTGCGCCTCCAGCCAGAAGTCGTCGGGCGCCAGGTTGACCCCTTTGCCCTGGATCGGCTCCGCGATGAACGCCGCCACGTCTCCTTTCCTCAGCTCTCGAGCCAGGGCGGAGGCGTCGCCGAACGGGATCATGTCGCATCCGGGCAGGAGCGGGCCGAATCCGGTGCGGAATTCGGCTCCTCCGTTGAGGGAGAGCGCCCCGGTCGTCAGCCCGTGAAACGCGTGGTCGCAATAGAGGATGCGGGTCCGCTTCGTGGCGACCCGGGCAAACTTGATCGCGCTCTCGACGGCCTCCGCACCCGAGTTGGTGAAAACGACCCGGTCGATTCCGGGATGTGCGCGGGCCACGAGCTGCTCGGCCAGGACGCCCGGGAGGAGCGAACAGTCCATCTGCACGAGGTTCGGAAGGTCGGCGTCGAGTGCGTCGTGCAACGCCTGGACGATGGCCGGGTGCCCCCGGCCGAGGGCAAAGACGCCGAAGCCGGACAAAAAGTCCAGGTATCGGTCCCCTTTGTCGTCGACGAGGTAGCAACCCTCGCCCTTGACATAGAAGCGGTCGAACTCCAGGGTTCCCAGCACCCGGGGCAGCTGAGGGTTCACGTACTTGGTGTGGAGGGTGAAGTTCTGGCCCTTGCGCTCGTCCAGCACCTTGTTCAGATCAAACGGCATGCAGTGGGCTCCAAGGGTCGCGCTCGGGGTGGTCGCGACAGGTTAGTGGTGGCACCTGTCGTCCTGGCGAACCGACCCACCCGCCCTGCCGTCCCGTTTCGCGCGAAGATCCCTCGACGCCGAAGGCCGGTCTCGCAAGCGGCACGGAAAGGGCACCGAGTGACCACCACCGCCCCCAACATCCTGCTCGTCATGTCCGATCAGCACCGGGCCGACATGATGGGGTGTGCGGGAGACCCGAGCGTCCTTACACCGTGCCTCGACGCCCTGGCCGCCGAAGGCGTCCGGTTCTCGCGGGTTTCGTGCCAGGGCCCGTTGTGCATGCCGTCCCGGGCCTCGTTCATGACCGAGCGCTACGTGCGGGACCACGGGGTCTACACGAACTGGGCCGAGATACCCGAGGACAGCCCGACCTACGCCAGGTCCCTCCGTGAGGCCGGCTATCACACGTCGTTGTTGGGCAAGGCACACCTGTACCTCGACGAGAAGCTCACGGTGTCACACATCGACGACATGGCGGGCCGTCTCGAGGCGCTCGGTTTCGCCGAAGTCTTCGAGACGGGTGACAAGTTCGTCAGCAAGATCCCGAGCCGCTACACCGACTTCCTCGCGGAGCGCCACCTCCTGGAGGCGTACCAGAAGCACATTGCTGACCGGAGCT
Organism: uncultured Acidimicrobiaceae bacterium; assembly: GCA_963726005.1. Taxonomy (GTDB): domain Bacteria; phylum Actinomycetota; class Acidimicrobiia; order Acidimicrobiales; family RAAP-2; genus Bog-473. The sequence goes on along the minus strand of CAVSAT010000004.1, from coordinate 605,141 downwards.
ACCAGGGCGAGAACGAAGACGGCCAGAACGCGACGAAGTGTGTGCCCATGTGGGACTCGTCACCGACACCGCTGCCCCTGGAGGCCTACGTTGACACCTGGCACGGCCTCGAGGCTGTCAATTGGATTGAGCGGTACGACCGCGCGGAGCCGTTCTTCCTCTTCGTCGGCTTCCCGGGGCCCCACGACCCCTGGGACGCGCCGGAGGAAGCCGTCCGGCGCTACCGGGACGTCGACATCTCGATGCCGCGCTCGACCCGGCGCCCCACGGTCGAAGGCACGGGTCGCTACAGCGCGCTCCTGAACTCGTTCCTGTGGGTCTCCGACTCCGAGACGATGACCGAGGACGCCATCCGTGGCATGCGCCGCTCCTACGCGGCGGACATCTCGGTCATCGACCACGCCGTGGGTGCCATGATCGGAGCGCTCGAGGACAAAGGGCTGTTGGACAACACGTGGGTCATCTACACCAGCGACCATGGGGAGATGGCGGGCAACCACGGGCTCATGTCCAAGTGCGTCCTCTACGAGCCGGCGGTCCGCGTCCCGCTCATCGTCCGCCCGCCGGGGGGCTGCCCGTCCCGGGTGGTCGACTCGCTGGTGGAACACCTCGACGTGCCGGCCTCCCTGCGCGAGATCGCCGGCGCGGCCGACATCCCTGGCAGCGAGGGACGGTCGCTCCTTTCGACCATCAATGGTGGATCCGCAGAACCCCGCACCCTGACGGTCAGTGAGAACTGGGGATTCGCCGCGTTCGAGACGGACCGCTACAAGCTCGTGGTCGACGAGGATGCGGTGGCCCCGTGCCAGCTCTTCGACCTCCACGAAGACCCGGCCGAGGACGACGACCTCCTGCCCGACCCTTTGTCGGCGGCCGTCGTCGACGAGCTCATGGAGACCCGGGTCCGTCCCTTCTTCCGCACGGGGCCGGCGCGCCCGCATCCGAGCCTGTTCACGGGCGGTTACGACGAGCAACCCAGCTCGTCGTAACGCCCGAGCGACCGCGGCCCGTCACTGCTCCTCCTCGGCCGCCCGCTCCGTGAGGCCTCGGTGTTCCGGCGCGGCCGGCGGCTGGCCGAGCCACCTGAGCGCGACCAGGGGATAGATGAGAACGGACAACATGGCGGCCGCAATGAGGGCCGCAGCGTTCTGCGGTTTCATCTTGTGCTCGTCGACACCGAGTGTCGTGATGACCACGATGATGGGGAGACCGGTCGCGGAGACCACCGCGAGCGAGCGGGTCTCCACGTTCGCCAGGACGCCACGGAAGAACGCCCAGGTCGGGACGGCCCGGGTCAAGAGGAAGATCGCGGTGAACATGGGCACGAGTAGCAGGACCTTCGGCTGGTGGACGAACGCGTTCAGGTCGAACGTGATCCCGCTCTCAATGAAGAAGATGGGGACGAGGAAACCGAACCCGATCGCCTCGAGTTTGCTCGTGATCTGCTCGTTGTCGTCTCCGGTGATGAACAGGCGCACCACCACGCCGGCGGCGAAGGCGCCGAGCAGCACGTCGAGGCTGAGTTTGACCGCCAGGTACACGGCGACGAAGGCGATGAGGAGCAGGAAGGTCAGCGGGGCGTCACGGTCGGTGAGCAAGACGGCGACCGCCACGATCGGGCCGAACTCCCCATCGCCCCGACCGACAGGATCGACGGACCCAGAGCCGTACGAAACGTCCCCGCATCGCGCAGAATCGGCAGCAGGGTCCCGAGCGCCGTCGTCGTCAGGCACAGGGCCACGACGACAGAGTCGAGAACGAGGCCAGTCGCGTGGAGGACGACTCCGACGGCCAACGCGATGACCAGAGATGCGGCCCACGACATTGCGGCGCGCCCGAGGTGCCCCTCGCGCATCGTCGCCAGATCGAGTTCCGTGCCGGCCAGGAACATGAGGAACGTCAGACCGAAGTCAGAGAGCGCCGTGACGATCGTGTTCGTGTGCGCCAACCCGAGCACGAAGGGCCCGAGCACGATGCCGAACAGGATCAGGATCACGACTTCGGGAACGGGGACGAATCGCCGCAAAGCCTCGGCGGTGAGCGGCGCCAGCACGGCGGCCAGGCCGATCAGCACCAGGGTGGGTATGGCGCTGACGATCATGCCCCGTGTGCCCGTCCCGTGACCGCCCGCTGTGGCACGCCGCGCCACCTCCCGCCGTCCACGCTACGCGCGGTGCTCCCGAGGACGAGTGATCTCGAAGGCGGGCGCGGTTGACGCCCCTCTCGGCGTGCGGAAGCATGGCGCAGCCTTTCGGACGGGGGTTCGTCGTGTTGCTGCCGCAGGTTCTTCAAAAGCGTGCACCGAGCGCCGCGTGACGGGCCCGTTCGTCAATCCGTCCTGGATGCCTCACTCCGTCAGCGAAGCCGCCAAGGCCGGGGACGCCAGCGTGGACGACCTGCTCTCAGGTCGCGCGTGGTCCCATCTGCTCGACAGTCTGCGCAAGGCGTCCGACGTCGTGTTGTCGGGCGGCGAACGCTGGAATGCGGCCGACATGGCAGCTGGGTATCGCCATCTGCTCGTGCTGCTCGGCACGGGCCTGGACCAGGCCCTGCGGGCTGAGGCCGACCCCGTCCTCGCCGTGCGGCCCTCAGGAGTCGACGCGGTCTACAAGTGGGGCATGGACTGTCCCGACTGCATCTACACCGGCGCGCCGCTGCGCGCTGGCGAGTCCTACCGCCTCTGGGGGAATCGTGGCTCGGCGCGCTACGTCGGGCTGCAGTCCATGGCTGGCATGGCCTCCTCGGCAAACGTGCTTCTCGACGAACTCGACCTTGGCCCGGACGGCGAAGTGGAGCTCATACTCTCGGAGGACTCCCAGGAGGGAAACTGGTTGCCCACCGCGGGCAATGCGACCCAGTTGGTCGTGCGCCACTTCTTCTACGACTGGGACACGGAGGTGGCGTCCTCGCTGTCCATCGAGCGCATCGGTGCGCACGAGGAAAAGGCCCCGCGGGCGGCGGTGGATCCGCGGCGGCCATCGCCCGCCAGCTGATCGCCCTGGGTGACTTCGTCGTCGGGAATCTCGATTTCTTCCTGCAGTTCTCCCGCCCGGAGTCGCCCAACACATTCCTCCCTCCCCTCGACGGGACGGCCATGGGCGGCGCGGCCGAGAACCGGCCAGTCATCGGGTCGTGGGAGCTCGGGCCCGACGAGGCGCTCCTGGTGGAGGTCACGCCTCCCGAGGGCCTCTACTGGAGCTACTCGCTGGGCAATCCCTGGTGGGAGACCATCGACTACGCCCGGCACCAGAGCAGCCTGAACGGGCACCAGGCGGAGGTGGACCCGGACGGGACGGTCCGGGCCGTCATCGCCCATCAGGATCCCGGCGTCGCCAACTGGCTCGACACGGCCGGGCACAGCGCCGGGCCCGTCATCCTTCGCTGCGTGCGGACAGAGACCGCGCCCATCCCGACCACAAGGGTCGTCTCGTTCTCCGAGGTCGCGGCGTCGCTGCCGGCTGAGACCCGGCGCGTGACGCACGAGGAGCGCCGGGAAACCATCGCCGCGCGCCGCCTCGCCGTGAGCAGGCGCTTCTGCCGATGACGCTGGACGCGGAGGAGCTGGAGACCGAGGCAAAGGCGCAGACGGGGCTGGACGACTTCGGCGAGTCGGACCACCGCGAGGGCCTCGAACGCCTCGTCTGGTCCTTCAACCAGGAGGCCGACCTCACCGAAACGGGAGAGGTGATGCAGCGCATCCGGCTGGTATCGCTGCTCTCGTCCCGGCTGCAGATCGAGGAGACCTATCGCGCGCACCCGTCGATCGAGGCGGAGGAGGTCGAAGGACCGGTCTTCGTCATCGGCCTGCCCCGCACCGGGACGACCGCGCTGAGCCAGCTCGTGGCCGCCGATCCCCAGTTCCGCTCCCTTCGTCTGTGGGAGTCCTCGTCACCGTGCCCCCCACCGGAATCGACGACCGAACACACCGATCCGCGCATCGCCGACACCGAGGCGGGACTGGCGATGATGAACCAGATGTTCCCGCTCATGCAGACGATGCACCACGAAGAAGCGACCACTGCGACCGAATGCCAGGACCTGCTCGGCATGAGCTTCCGCACGGTGCACTTCGACGGGTTCGGACGAGTCCCCTCCTACCTGGCGTGGGTCACGGACTGCGACATGCGCGGGACGTACCGCTACCACCGACGCGTGCTGCGCCTCCTGCAGTGGCATTGCCCCCCGCATCTGTGGCACCTGAAGACCCCTGTGCACATGTTCGCGCTCGACGCCCTGCTCGAGGCCTATCCGAACGCGAGATTCCTGTGGAGTCATCGTGACCCGGCCAAGGTGCTCGGCTCCGTGTGCAGCCTGATCCACTATTGCCGCAGTTGGAGCAGCGACCGGGACGACGCCCTCGAGCTGGGGCCCGAACAGCTCGACCGTTGGTGGCTGGCCGTCTCGCGCGCCATGGACTTCCGGTCCCGGGTCGGTGATGAGCGCTTCGCCGACCTTTCCTTCGCCGACTTGCAGGTGGACCCCGTCGCCGCACTCGCGGCGGCCTTCGAACACATCGGGATCGCGTTCGACGAGCCGTCGCGCCGGGCGGTCACCGGCTGGGCGACATCGCACCGGCCCGGCTCGCACGGGCAGCACACCTACGACCTGGCCGAATTCGCGCTGGAGCCCGGCCAGGTTCGCCGGCGGTTTGCTCCCTATCTCGAAACCTACGATGCCGGCTCGTGATCACCTGATCGCAGGGATGGAGGAGGACGGAAGTGGATCTCGGACTGGCTGACGCGACGGCCGTGGTGACGGGCGGAAGCAAGGGGATGGGGCGGGCGGTCGCCGAGATCCTCGCCGCGGACGGCGCCCGCGTGGCGGTCATGGCCCGCGGCAGGGAGGCGCTCGACGACACCGCTACGTCGCTCCGGGCCGCCGGGAGCCCGGACGCCGTGGGCATCAGCGTGGACATGACGGACGCGGGCTCGATCGCGGCCGGGTTCGGCGAAGTGGCGGACCGATGGGGTTCGCTCAACATCCTGGTGCACACGATCGGACCCGCCGCTGGCCGCTTCGAGGAACTCGACGACACAGGCTGGGACGCGGCGCTCACGCTCGGAACGATGTCCGCCGTGCGGAGTGTGCGCTCCGCTCTGCCTTTGCTCCGCGAGGCCGAGTGGGGTCGGATCGCCATCTTTTCCGCCCACTCGATCCAGCGTCAGAGCCCGATCCTCGTGGCCTACACCGCGGCGAAGGCCGCCGTGACGAGTATCGCCAAGAACCTCGCCAAGTCGTTGGCCGCGGATGGGATCCTTGTCAATGCCGTCTGCCCCGGCTCCATCGTCACGGCCAGCTTCACCGAGAACCTGAAGGACATCTTCGCCGCGGAGGGTCTCGACCCCGCCGATCCCCACGACGTCATGACGTGGATCGACCGGACGTTCCACCAGCCTGCCGACCTCGGGAGGGCAGGGCTCCCCGACGAGGTGGCGTCGCTGACCGCGTACCTCGTGTCCCGTCGGAACGGCTACGTCACGGGGGCGTGTGTCAATGCCGACGGCGGCTCAGACTTCGTGTGAGGAGGTTCAGGACGAGGCGATCGCCCACACGGGAGCGACAAGCCGGCTCGTGTTCGGCGCGCCCAGGAACGCGGCGTCACCGTACGTGTAGACGGCACCGTTCGCGCCCGCCAGCCAATAGCCCGACCCGCTCGGGGTCCGGCTGATCCCGACGATCGGCGGCTGGCTCACGATGCCCTGACCCGGCACGGACCCCAGATAGGCGGCGTCGCCGTAGGTGAACACGCCTCCGTCCGAACCCGCCAACCAGTAGCCGCCGTCATCGGGCGTGGCGGCGATGCCCATCATGGGAGTGTTCAGGTGCACGCCGCCGGCGGACCCGTGGAATGGCGCGTCCCCGAAGCCGAAGACGCCGCCGTCCGATGCGACGAGCCAATACCCGCCACCGTCGGACGAAGCGGCCACGCCCACGACCGGCGCATTGAGGTGTTGGCCTCCCATGGACCCGTCGAAGCCCGCGCTGCCGAAGTTGAACACCCCGCCGTCGCTGGCGACGAGCCAGTAGCCCCGGCCGTCCGGGGCCGCGGCGATCCCGACGATGGGCCGGTTGAGGTGGCTGCCCCCCATGGAGCCGTAGAAGTGCGCCGTGCCGAAGGTGAACACGCCGCCGTCACTGGCCACCAGCCAGTAACCCCGGCCGTCGGGCGTCTCCGCGATGCCGACGACGGGCGCGTTGAGGTGTCGGCCCGCCATGGAGCCGGCGAACTGAGCCGTCCCGTAATTGAAGACGCCACCGTCCCAAGAGGAGAGCACGATGCCCTGGCTGGACGCCGGAGGGAACGTCAGCTGCTCGACGAAGGGTCGGAGTCCAGGGTCGTTCCCCGACCCTTGCGTGACCGAGCTGCCGACGGCGACACACCCCACCGCCTGGATGCAGGTGAGCGAATTCAAGAAGCTGAGGGTCGTCACGTTCGGGCTGGGTGCGATCGACCAGCTCGAGCCGTTCCAGTTCTCGATGAACGTCTGCGGCCGGAAGTTGTTGCCGCCGCTGCCGCCGAACGGCCCGGAGGCTCCGACGGCCCAGCACTGGGCCGAGCTGACGCAGGAGATGCTGCTCAGGATTGCCCCGGTCGCGCCCGTGGGCTCCGGAACCGACGTCGAGAGGTCCGTCCACGAGGAACCGTCCCAGTGTTGCATCAGTATCCCTGACGCCGTGCCGCTGCTGTCCGTCGTCGAGCCCGAAGCCCAGCAATCCGTGGCGTCGACACACTCGAGACCGCTGAGGTATCCGCCACTCGGGCTGGGCTCCGTCACGCTCGGCACAACCGACCACGAGGTGCCGTCCCAGTGCTCAATCACGCCCTGGCCCCCCGCGGCGCTGGGAAAGATGGGGAGGAAATTGGGATTCTGCTGGGCGGGTCCGGCGTCGCCGACGGCCCAGCAGTCGTCCGCCGCGAGGCACCGCACCGTCACCAGCTCGTCGAACGCCTGCCCGGTGGCGGCGCCCGGGACAATGGACCAGGCCGTCCCGTTCCACTGCTCGACCAGCGTGTTCAGGTTCTCGCCGTTGCTGTCGGTCGAGTAGCCGACGGCGACGCAATTCGACGACGACGTGCAGCTGACGCTCCGCAGGATGGCACCGGTCACGGCGTTGCCGGTAGGGGTCGGACTCTGCACCATCGACCAGTGGGATCCGTCCCAGTGCTCGGCGAGCGTCGCCATGGGATTGCCGTTCCCAGCGGACTGGCTGAGGACGGATCCGACGGCCCAACAATCCGAGCCGTTGACGCACGCGACGTCGAAGAGACCGCCACCGTGATTGGCCGGCAGCGGCGGCTGCGCCGCCAACGTCCAGGACGACCCGTTCCAGGTCTCGGCGAGCGGGGTGAACCCGCCGCTTCCGGCGAAGTTGATGGAGATTCCGACCGCCCAGCACTGGAGGGCGTTGCCACATGCCGACCCGAGCAATATGTCGTCCAAACCGGTGCCCGGAACGGTCGCGACGTACCAGCCCGCGGGCGCGGCCCCTGCGGCCGTCGGGGACACGACTCCGGCCGCGCCGAAGATGGCGGCGAGGAACGGGAGGGCCACCGCCAGTCGCCACGCCCGGCTCCGCCGGGGGTGATTCGGTGGAGTCGCTGTCCCGCGGCGGTAGGTGTCACCGCGCCAATGGTGCATCCAACCATGGTTGCACGCCGGATCTCCCGATCAGCGGATGGTTGTGGTCATCCCTCGGTGACCTGGAGCATCATGGCCAGATGGCAGATCCTCCGGTCGGCTTTCCCAGGGGCATCGGAGCCCCGGCAACTCGAGCACTCGCCGCAGCCGGATACAGCGAGCTCGCGCAGCTCGACAAGGTGCCCGCCGCGGAATTGCAAAAGCTCCATGGAATGGGGCCGAGGGCGCTAAGAACCCTCGAGGGTGCGCTCGAGGAGATCGGCTTGTCGCTCGGATAGTCGGTTCGACCCCGATCGCATCACGTGGCCCGTGACACCGCGGTCGCCGCCTCACGGGCGTGATAGCTCGACCGGGTGAGCGGTGACGCCTCCACGTGGGACAAGCCGATTTCGGCGCCGGCCGCACGGAGGCGTTCGAACTCCTCGGGTGTCCAGTAGCGAGATACGGGGAGGTGGTCGCGGCTCGGGCGCAGGTACTGACCGATGGTGACGATGGACACCCCGACGCCCCGCAGGTCGGCCATGGTCGCCGCGACCTCGTCCGCGCGCTCGCCGAGCCCGACCATCAGACCGGACTTGGTCACGAGACCCGCCTGTCCGGCCCGGGCCAGTACGGCCAGGCTGCGCGCGTAGCCCGCCGAGGGACGCACGGCGCGCTGGAGCCTGGCCACCGTCTCGATATTGTGGTTCAGGATGTCGGGGCGCGCCTCGAAGATCGCGTCGAGCGATGCGGCGTCACCACGGCAGTCGGAGATCAGCACCTCCACCGTCGTCGCGGGCGTGCGGGCGCGGATGGCGCGGATCGTGTTGGCCATTGCGCCGGCACCGCCGTCGGGAAGGTCGTCGCGTGCGACGCAGGTCACCACCGCGTGGCCGAGCCGCATCCGCTCCACCGCCTGCGCCACCCGCTCGGGCTCGTCGGGGGACAGGGGCAGCGGGTGGCGCGTGTCGACCTGGCAGAAGCCACACGCGCGCGTGCACCGCTCGCCGTTGATCATGAAGGTCGCGGTCCCGTCCGCCCAGCACTCGTAGATGTTCGGGCACCCCGCCTCCTCACAGACCGTGACGAGGCCGAGGTCGTGGATCGTCGACCCCAACGCGCGATAGCCCTTGCCGATGTGCACGGGCACCCGCACCCAGGGCGGCTTGCGCTGCCCGATGTCCAGGCCGTCCTCGGGCGCAACCCCAGCCTGGCGGAGGCGCCGGAGCAGCGGCCGCTCGGCGGGGCGCTCGGCGGCGGCATTGGCGGTGGTTCCGGCAGTGGTGGCGGTGGTCGGCCCGACCACGACGTCGTGGCGCTCGACGTTCCCGTCGCCCAGCACGGCGACCGCGCGCGCCGCCAAGGCGTCGACCACCACATCCATCGACACATCCAGTCCCTCGGCCCGCAGAGAGGTCACCCCGCGGTCCGCGATGCCGCAGGGCACGATGTGTCCGAACATTTCGAGGTCGGACGAGACGTTGAGCGCCACCCCGTGGAGCGTGCGGCGGCGTCCGGGGGCGACCCGCATCGTCCGTACTCCGATCGCCGCGATCTTGCGCGGGTGGGGACCCTCGGCCTCGATCCATACTCCGGGGTACTCGTCCACGCTGCGCGCCCCCGGCAACCCGAGATCGGCGAGCGTCTCGATGACGATCCGTTCGAGCCGGTGCACGTGCGTCGGACCGGATGCCGGGTCGTCGGCGACGGTCACGATCGGGTACGCCACGAGTTGCCCCGGGCCGTGGTAGGTGACGTCTCCACCCCGGTCGGTCCGCTCGAGCACGGCGCCGACCTGCGCCGGGTCGACGAGGACGTGGCGCTCGTCCGCGTGCGCCCCGAGCGTGTAGGTGTGCGGGTGCTGCAAGAGGAGCAGGTAATCGTCCGTGGCCTCGACGGCGAGGGCGTGCTGCAGTGCAGAGGCCTCGTGGTACGGGACCGTACCGAGGGTGCGGACGCGCAGCACCGTGCTGGTCCTCAGAGCTCGGCGGCCCAGTCGCGGCTGCTGAGCAGTTCCGAGACGCGAGCCAAGAACAGCGAGACGTAGGCGCCGTCGACGGCACGGTGATCCCAGCTGACGCCGAGGATGCCGGTCGAGTGGATGGCGATGGACTCGGACCCGTCAGGGTGTGCCACCACCACCGGCCGGCGGGCGATGCCGTCGGTGGCCAGGATCGCCACCTGGGGCTGGTTGATGATCGGGACAGTGAAGTAGGTGCCGAACGGACCGTCGTTGGTGATGGAGAACGTGCCCCCTGCGATGTCGTCGGCGTTCAACTGTCGGCTGCGTGCCCGCTCGGCCAGGTCGCGGACGCGCCGGGCCACGCCGCGGAGCGTGACCTCCTCGGCCCGGTGGATCACCGGCACGATCAAACCCTCGTGGGCGAGGTCCACTGCGATGCCCAGATTGACCTCCGAGTGCACCAGCAGCGCGTCGTCGACCACCGACGCGTTGAGCAGCGGGAAGTCGCGCAGGGCCTCCACGGCAGCCCGGGCGACGAAGGGGAGGTACGTCAGCGTGAATCCCTCCTCCGCCTTGAAGCGCTCACCCCAGGCGTTGCGCACACGTTCCACGCTCTCGAAATCGACTTCGTTGGCGATGAACGCGTGCGGCGACGTGGCCTTCGAACGGACCATGTGCTCAGCGGTCCTGCGGCGCATGTTCGAGAAGGGCACCAGTTGGTCGCCGGCGGCGCGGAACGACGCCATGGAGACGGACGGCGCCGTCGGCGCTCTCACCACCGGCGCTGTCGGTGGGCTGACCACCGGCGCCGTCGGCGCCGCCGGTGCCGCTGGAGGCGGAGGCGCGGGCGGGGGCGGGGACGGTTGTGGTGCGGCGGGTGGTGCCGACTGGGCCGGCGGGGTCGCCTGTTGGGCCGCCCGGCGGGCCTCGACGACTCGCAGCGCGTCATCCCGAGTGATGCGACCGCCGTTCCCGGTCCCGGTGACCTCGGTCTCGCTGATCCCGTTTTCCGCCAGGAGCCTGCGGACCATCGGGGAAAGGAGCACGGAGCCGCCGCCGCCGTCGGTCTCCGCCACGGACGTGGGGGGCGCCGGCGCGGGGGTGGGTGCCGGCGTCGGCGCAGCCGGCGACGATGCTGCCGCGGCTGGTGCAGGTGGCGCTGGCTCGGCGGGCGCCGCCGTCGTCGCGGCGGGCGCGCCGCTCGATGTGCTCGCGCCGGCATTGTCGCCGATGACCGCAAGACGCACGCCGACCTCCACCGTCTCGCCCTCGGGGACGAGGATCTCGGTGAGGACGCCTGCCGCGGGCGAGGGCACTTCGGAATCGACCTTGTCCGTCGATACCTCGAAGAGCGGTTCGTCGCGCTCGACCGCGTCGCCCACGCCCTTCATCCAGCGGGTGATCGTTCCCTCGGTCACGGTCTCGCCGAGCTGCGGCATCATCACGTCAGCCAAGGTGCAGTCCCCTTCCGGTCAACGCCAGCATGGTCTCGCCGAAGTTCTCGGAGAGGGACGGGTGCGGCTGGATGAACTGGGCGACCTCATCGGGAAAGGCCTCCCAGTTGACGGCCAGGTAGCCGGCCCCCAGCTGCTCGGTCACCCACGGCCCGCACAGGTGCACGCCCAGGATCCGCCCCGCGGTGCCGTCGGGCCGCTGCTCGGCGACGATCTTCACCACGCCCTCGGTGTCGCCGATGATCTGCGCCCGGCTGTTGCCGCCGAAGGGATCCTTCTTGGTCACCACGGGGATCCCCGCCGCCTTGGCCTGTCCCTCGGTCATGCCGCAGAAGGCGACCTCGGGGTGGCAGTAGATCGCCCAGGGCACCTTGTCGTTGTCCACCGGCACCACCGGCTCGCCCAGCATGCCCTTCACGGCGACGATCGCCTCGGCGAACCCGACATGGGCCAGCTGCGGCGTGCCCGCCACGATGTCGCCGACGGCCCAGACGCCCTCCACTCCGGTGCGCTGGTACTCGTCGGCCACCACGAAGCCGCGGTCGTTGATCTGGACGCCGACCCCGTCGGCCACCAACCCTTCGGTCCGGGGGCGCCGTCCCACCGACACCACGATGGCCTCCACGTCGTAGGTCTGCTCACCCGCCCTGACGGTGGTCGTGCTGCCGTCGTCCGACGGTGTGTGGCCCTCGACTCTCACGCCGGTCACGACCTCGATGCCGCGCTTTTTGAAGGACCGTCCGACCAGGCGGATGATGTCGTCGTCACAGCCGGCGAGGATGGAGTCGAGCGCCTCGAGGATCGTGACCTTCGCCCCGAGGTCGGCCAGGAGCGAGGCGAACTCGCACCCGACGACCCCGCCGCCGATGATCACCACCGAGGCGGGAAGCTCCTTCAGGTCTAAGAACTCGTCCGACGTCATCACCCAGCGCCCGTCGACTTCGAAGCCGGGCAGCGTGTGGGGCACCGACCCCGCCGCCAGGACCACATTGCGCCCCACCAGGACGCGGCCGGCGTCCTCCCCGTCGACGACCTCGACGTGGCGACCGGCCTTCAGGGTGCCGGAGCCGCGCACGGTCGTGACCTTGCGCCCCTTGAGCAGACCCGCCAAACCCTTGAACAGCTTGTCGACGACCGCGTTCTTGCGGTCCTGGCTCACCGCGAAGTCCAACGAGACTCCCGAGACCCCGATCCCGAACTCCTTGGACCCTTCGACCGTCCGGTGCACGGCGGCGGTCTCGAGGAACTCCTTGGCGGGGATGCACCCGCGGTGCAGGCAGGTCCCGCCCACCTTGTCCCGCTCGACGATGGCGACGGAGAGTCCCCCTGCTGCGCCGTAGAGCGCCGTGCCGTAGCCGCCCGGCCCGCCGCCGATCACGACGATGTCGAACTCTTCCTCGGTGGCCATCGCCCGTCCTCTTCCTTCCCTCTGAGGCTCGTCCGGCGCGTTCGGCTCCCCCGAGACGTCCCGATCGCACCGGGCGGACCCCGCTCCGCGTCCCGCGCGTGCTGCCCGGTCAGCCTACCGTTCGCATCACCGGGCCCATCTCGGCGGGGCCCCCGTCAGCCGCTCGAGCCGAGCCCCGAATCGGCCGCCAGGGTGGCGAGCTCGTCCACCCGGTCGTTCCAGCGGTCGCCCGAGTGACCCTTGACCCAGCGGAAGCTGACGTCGAGGTCAGAGGACACCGCGAGCTCGATCAGGGGCTCCCACAGGTCGCGGTTGGCCACGGGCTTGTTCTGCGAGTTCTTCCAGTTGCGCCGCAGCCAACCCTGCCACCAGCGGTCGGTGAAGCACTTGACGACGTAGGTCGAGTCGCTCACCACTTCGATCGCCGCAGGCCTGCCGGGCACCAGGGCCCTGAGCGCCTCGAGGGCGGCCATGATCTCCATCCGTTGGTTCGTGGTGTGGGGGTCGGCCCCGCTGGCGTAGGGCCCGTCCGGCACCGCCCAGGCCCACCCGCCGCGCCCGGGGTTGCCCCGGCACGCGCCGTCCGTGTACACGATGATCGGGGCGGCGTCGGCTGGCATAGGCCTCATGTGTAACACCCGCGACTGGTGGTCCAGGTGTTCCCGTTCGTGCCGATACCGTGGGGTAGTGCTGTTCGACGGCATCAGCCATCAGGTTCCCGACACCGACCCGGGGGAGACGAAGGAGTGGCTCGACTCGTTCGACGCCATCGTCGACGCGCACGGTCGCGCCCGGGCGCGCTATCTGCTGATGAAGCTCCTCGAGCGCGCGCGCACCAAGCAGGTCGACTTCCCCGCCGCGGTGTCGACCCCCTACGTGAACACGATCCCGGCCGACGCCGAGCCGTGGTTCCCCGGCGACGAGTACCAGGAGCGCCGGATCCGCGCCTACATCCGCTGGAACGCCGCCGCCATGGTGGTCCGGGCCAACACGCGCACCGAGGGCATCGGCGGGCACCTCTCCACCTACGCCAGCTCGGCCGCGCTCTACGAGGTCGGCTTCAACCACTTCTTCCGCGGCAAGGCCGACGGTGGCTTCGGCGACCAGGTCTTCTTCCAGGGGCACGCGTCGCCGGGCATCTACGCCCGGGCGTACGTCGAGGGGCGGCTGAGCGAGCAGCAGCTGGACAACTTCCGCCACGAGGTGGGCGGCGGCGGGCTGCCCAGCTATCCCCACCCCCGCTTGCTGCCGGACTTCTGGGAGTTCCCCACCGTGTCGATGGGCCTCGGCCCGCTGGCCGCCATCTACCAGGCTCACGTGAACCGCTACCTCGAGCTTCGTCGCCTCGTCGACACCAGCGGCAGCCGGGTCTGGTGCTTCGTGGGGGACGGCGAGATGGACGAGCCCGAGTCCATCGGCGGCCTCGGCGTCGCCGGGCGCGAGCACCTCGACAACCTGATCTTCGTGGTCAACTGCAACCTCCAACGGCTCGACGGCCCCGTGCGCGGCAACGGCAAGATCATTCAGGAGCTCGAGGCGGTGTTCCGCGGCGCCGGGTGGAACGTGATCAAGGTGATCTGGGGCTCGCGGTGGGACGCGCTGCTGGCCAAGGACGTCGACGGCGTCCTGCTGGACCGGATGAACAAAACGGTCGACGGCCAGTATCAGAAGCTGGCCGTCGAATCCGGGGCCTACATCCGTGAGCACTTCTTCGGCCCGGACCCCCGGCTCCGCAAGATGGTCGAGGACCTGAGCGACGACGAGCTGGTGTCGCTCCCCCGCGGCGGCCACGACTACCGCAAGCTGTACGCCGCCTACAAGCTCGCCACCGAGCAACGGGGGGCGCCGACCGTCATCCTGGCCAAGACGATCAAGGGGTGGACGCTCGGCCCGGAGATCGAGGCCCGCAACGCCACACACCAGATCAAGAAGATGACCAAGGCGCAGCTGCACACGCTGCGTGACCGCCTCTACCTGACCGAGGACATCCCCGACGCGGCCCTCGAGGGTGACCCTCCCTACATCCGACCGGCCGAGGGCTCCGACGCCATGGAATACCTGCGCGCCCGCGGGCGCGTCCTCGACGGCCCGCTGCCCGTCCGGGTCGTGCGGCCGGCGCCGGCGCTCCGGCCCGACGCCAAGGTGTTCGAGGAATTCGCGGCGGGCTCGGGAAAGCAGTCGGTGTCGACCACCATGGTCTTCGCCCGCTTGCTGCGGAACCTGGTGCGCGATCCCACCGTCGGGTCGCTCGTGGCGCCGATCGTCTCCGACGAGGCGAGGACGTTCGGGCTCGAACCGCTGATCGCCGAGGCCAAGATCTACGCTCCCGACGGGCAGAACTACGTGCCGGTGGACGCCGACCTGCCGCTGAACTACGCGGAGAGTTCGTCCGGGCAGGTCCTCCAGGAAGGCATCACCGAAGCGGGCGCGCTGGCCACCTTCGTCGCGCTGTCGACCGCCTACGCGACGTGGGGGCAGCCGATGCTGCCCGTCTACCTCTTCTATTCGATGTTCGGCTTCCAGCGTGTCGGCGACCTGGCCTGGCTGCTCGGCGACATGCGGGGCCGGGGGATCCTGGCCGGTTGCACGGCCGGGCGGACGACGCTCATGGGCGAGGGGCTCCAACACGACGACGGGCAGTCCCCGCTCCTGGCGTCCACCAACCCGGCGGCCCTGGTCTACGACGCCTCGTTCGCGTACGAGGTGGCGGTGATCATCGAGGCGGCCGCGACCGAGATGTTGGGCGCCGACCCCAGGGACCGTTTCTGGTACCTCACGCTCTACAACGAGACCTACCCCATGCCGCCGCTGCCCGAGGGAGCCGAGGGTGCGGCCGTTCGCCGCGGCATCATCGACGGCGCCTACCGGTACAGCGCCGCGCCCGAGCTCGCCGGCGACCTGCGGGCATCCCTGTGCTTCTCCGGTCCGATGTGGAGCGTCGCGCTCGAGGCCCAGCGCGTGCTGGCGGAGCGCTACGGCGTGGCCGCCGACACCTGGGCGGTGACGTCGTGGACCAACCTGCGCACCGACGCGCTCGAGGCGGAGCGGTGGAACCGGCTCCATCCCGAGGCCGAGCCCCGCATCCCGATCGTCACCGCCGCGCTCGGCACGGGACCCGATCCGGTGGTCGCCATCACCGACTACATGCGGGGCGTGCCCGACCAGGTGTCGCGCTTCGTGGAGCGCCCCTATACCTCGCTCGGGACCGACGGGTTCGGCCGTTCCGACGCGCGGGACGCCCTGCGTGCCTACTTCGAAGTGGACGCCGCCCACCTCGTCGTCGCGGTCCTGCAGCAGCTCGCACGCGGCGGGCGTCTCGACACAGCGATCGTGTCGGGGGCTATCGCAGACCTCGGCGTCGACCCCGGCCGCGACGCCCCGTTCACACTCTGAGCCCGTTCACGTCCTGAGCCCGTTTACGGCGTGAGGAGGGCCACGAACGTGGCCATCGCCTCCTCCGCTCCGGCAGGAACGCGCAGCACGAGCGAGCGTCTCTCCGCCTCGAGCTCAATGGAGGCGTCGAAGAAGCCGCAGCAGCGCTTCTCGCGCTGACCGAGGGACGCCGCCGTGGCAAGCGCCGTGGGCGAGTCCGCCAGCACCATGCACACCGTCGTCGCGCCCACTTCGACCCCGACGACGCACGACGTCACGAAGGACCGCCACTCGCCGGCCCGTTCCACCAGCGACCCCGCGTCGAGGGTGCAGGCGATCGGGATCGGCGTGCGGTCGGTCGTCATCGCCGCCGGTCCGTCACGAGCACGTCGCGCGTGATCTCCATTTGACCGAGGTGCTGGAAGAGCTCCTCGAGGATGTGCAGCAACACTGAGCCCTTCGTCTCCGCGTAGGGCACCGGCTCGTCGGGATCGGGACGGACACCGGCCGGTGGGGCGGCGGCGTCGAGGGCGGCGATGTCGTCTCGCAGCCGCCGGCGCGCCTGCTCGGTGCGCCACAACAGCCGGCCGACGTCGCCCGTCGCGGCGAACTCTGCCGCACGGTCCCGCTGGACGGGTCGCTCGGCCACGGTCGCGCCGCCCCAGTACTCCATCACGCCCAGGCAATGCGTCAGGATCGCGTAGGGCGAGTTGGCGTCGCGGAACGGGGGTCGCCGGTTGGCCAGGTCATCGCCGAGCTGCTCGACGATGCCGGCCATCTCACGCAGCGCGAGGTCGACGAACCACAGGTAGTCGGGCGCCGCGACGCCGACCGACCCGGCTCCCGCCGCGTCAGTGGGCGATCCACGCATCGGGGTCGGTGAGCAGCTTCTGGACGTGCGGGGGCAACCGGCCCGAGATCACGTCGGTGAGCGTGACCTGCTCGAGGACGCTGCGCAGGCTGGCGCGCACGGCCACCCAAACCTGCTGGAGGTTCTCGGCGGCGCCGTCGTACGTGGTCGCCTCGGGGCGGAACCCCCGCACCTCGGCCAGAGGCCCGTCGAGGGCACGGATCACGTCGGCGATCGTCACGTTGTCCGGATCCCGAGCGAGCCGGTACCCGCCCTCCGCGCCCCGCTGACTGGCGACGATCCCGGAGCGCCGGAGGTCAGCCAGGATGGCGCCCAGGAAGCGGGGTGGCAGACCCTGCTCCCCCGCCAGTGCCTCGGCAGTCTGCGGTGTCCCGGCGGCGGCCAGAGTGAGCAGGGCACGGATGCCGTAGTCCACCTTGGCCGGGATGTGCATTGCGAGAGTCTGCCCGCGCTGCAGCCCCCGGGGCACGTCCGCCGGCTCCGGGCGCCGTGCAAAGATCTGACCATGGCACGGATTGCGCTCCACATCTCCGGCGACGCCGAGGCGGATGCCCTCGTCAGCCGCGATCCTCTGGCCCTGCTCATCGGCATGGTGCTCGACCAGCAGGTCACGATCGAGAAGGCCTTCTCGTCACCCGCCGTGTTGGCGCGCCGGCTCGGCGGCGACGGCCCGCTCGATGCGGCGTCCATCGCCGCCATGGAGCCCGACGAGCTCGCCGCCGTCTTCAAGGAACGGCCCGCCCTGCACCGCTACCCCGGCTCGATGGCGGGACGGGTCCAGAACGTCTGCCGCGCCGTGGTCGAAGAGTACGGGGGCCAGGCGGACGCCATCTGGAAGGGGGTGTGCAGCGGCGAGGAGTTGATGGGCCGCCTGCGTGCCCTGCCCGGATTCGGCGAGCAGAAGGCGAGGATCTTCGCCGCACTGCTCGGCAAACAGCTCGGGGTGCGGCCGGAGGGCTGGCAGGAGGCCAGTTCCCCCTACGGCGATCCGGGGACCCACCTCTCGGTGGCCGACATCGTCGACGCCGAGAGCCTGGCGACGGTCAGGGCCACCAAGAAGGCCGCGAAGGCCCGGGCGCGCGCCGGGACGTGAGCGGCGGCCCGGATCTCTCGGGTCGCCGTCTCTACCTCTGCACGCCGGACCGGCCCGACCTGGTCGGCTTCCTCGCCGAGTGCATCGCGGGCGGGGTCGACGTCGTCCAGCTCCGCGACAAGGACCTCGAAGCGAGACCGCTGCTGGCTCGTGCCCGCGTCGCCGCCGCGGTCTGCCGCGAGCACGGCGTGCCCTTCGTGCTCAACGACCGGCCCGACCTGGCGCTCGAGGCCGGGGCTGACGGGGTCCACGTGGGACAGGACGATGCGCCGGTCACGCTGGCGCGGCGCATCCTCGGCCCCGACGCCGTCGTGGGCCTCTCGACCCATGGGCCCGACGACCTGGCCGGCGCGGCGGGCGAGGACGTGAGCTACATCTCGGCGGGGCCCGTCGAGGCCACGCCGACCAAGCCGGGCCGGGCCGGGACCGGCACGGGCTATGTCACTCTGGCCAGCGAACTGTCCAGTGTTCCCGTGTTCGTGACCGGCGGCGTGACGCCGGAGAGAATTCCCCTTCTTGCTGCTGCCGGTGTCCGCCATTTCGTGGTTGTGCGCTACCTGACCCGGGCGCCCGACGCCCGGCGCGTGGCACGGGCCCTGAGCGATGCGATCGATTCAGCGTTGAGTAGCGCGCCACCGGCGGCCTGACTTCGTCGCCGGCCGGAGCCGACTCGGTCGCACCCGGCCCGGGGAGGCCCGCCACGCTCCCGCCCCGGACCGGCGGTGCGGCCGGCACGACATCCGCAGGGGGGCTGCTGGCGCCCGCCTCCGGCTCGTCGAGCACCACGCTGAACGTGGGTGCTCCGCGATCACGCATCCCTCGTTCTCGGTACGAAGGCGATGCGCATTGAGCGCGTCCTTGGCGCCGCCACCTAGTGGCGCCGCTCGAGCCACCCCACGAGGATGGCGATGACCCGGGGGTCGGCCCGGAGCCAGTGGCCCGCACCGAAGACGACGTGGAGCTCGGAAGGCCCGCTCGCCGCGCCGGCGAGCGCGCGGGCGTCGGCCAGCGGGACGTCGGGGTCGTCCGAACCGTGCACCATGAGGAGCGGCCTGCCCTTGAGGAGCGTGGCGTCCTCGGCCGGGTGGAGGACCGAGAGCTCCTTGGCCCAGGCGTCGGTCGAGGCCGGAAACCCGGGCGTCGTGATGACGCCGGTGCGCCGGCAGCGGGCGAGGAGCTCCTCGGGGTCCCGGGTCAGCGGGCCCAGGTCGGCCGGGGTGCCGAGGCAGGCCACACCCGCCACCCGCTCGTCGCCCGCGGCCAGGTGCAATGCGAGCACGCCGCCGAAGCCGAATCCGACGATGAGGCGGGGCGACGACTCGGGGATCTCGGCCCCGGCCAGAAAGGTGAGGTCGTCCAGCCAACCCAACGCCGAGAAGTCACCCGCCGAGTCACCAGCGCCACGGAGCGCCGCGGTGACCACGCGCCAGCCCGACTCACGGGTCAGCCGGTCGGCCAGGGCGGGATACGTGAGGGCGATGTCCGCCGCCGCGCTCTTGGGTCGCGGCAGGTCGTGGCAGACCAGCACGTGGCCCCGGACCGGCGCGCCCGGGGTGGTCGAGCTGGCGTACGACATCAGGTCGCCCGCCGGCCGGGGCAGGAGCCTGAATGGCCCCGGCATCTCAGATCCCGATGCGCTGTGCCAGCAGCTCGCGGTGGTACGAGGGGTCGCCCAGCAGGAGCTCGGACGACTTGGCCCGCTTGAAGTAGAGGTGCGCGGGGTGCTCCCAGGTGAAGCCGATCCCACCGTGGATCTGGATGTTCTCCGCTGCGGCGTGGAAGTAGGCCTCGGAGCAGTACGACTTGGCCAGGCTGGCCACGACGGGGAGCTCGTCGGAGTCCTCTGCCGCGGCCCACGCGGCGTAGTAGGCGGCCGACTTGGCGGACTCGACTTCGAGCAGCATGTCGGCGCACTTGTGCTTGATCGCCTGGAAGCTGCCGATGGGTCGGCCGAACTGGATGCGGGTCTTGGCGTACTCGACGGACGCATCGAGCACGCGCTGCGCGCCGCCCACCTGCTCGGCCGCGAGCGCGACGGCGGCGAGGTCGAGGGTCTTGGACAGCCCGGGCTCGGCGCCCCCCTCGGTGCCGATCAACGTTGCGGGGGCCCCGGAAAACTCGAGGCGGGCTTGCTTGCGCGTCTGGTCCATGGTCGGGAGCGAGGTGCGCGTGAGCCCGGGTGCTTCACCCTGGACGGCGAACAACGAGACGCCCGCGGGGGTGCGGGCGGCCACGATGATCAGGTTGGCCACGTGCCCGTCGATCACGAACATCTTGTGCCCGTTCAACTGCCACCCGTCACCCTTCTGCTCGGCCGCGCACTCGATCCCGCTGAAGTCCCACTTCCCGTTGTCCTCGGTGATGGCGAGCGTGGCGATCGTCTCACCCGAGGCAATTCCGGGCAGGTAGCTCTTCTTCGCTTCGTCGTCGCCGGAGGTGAGCAGCGCGTTGGCGGCCAGCGCCACCGAGGAGAAAAACGGCGCGCACAGGAGCGCGGCGCCCATCTCCTCGAGCACGACGAGGAGCTCCACGTAGGTGAAGCCGGAACCCCCGAACTCCTCGGGGATGGTGAGCGACTGCAGGCCCAGCTGGTCGGCCATCTGGCCCCACACGGCCGGGTCGTAGCCCTCGGTGGTGTCCATGAGCCGGCGCACCTCGGACTCGGGTGACTTCTCGGAGAGGAACCGGCGCACCGACGCGCGCAGTTCCTCCTGCTCGTCGCTGAAGGCGAAATTCATGCCTGGGCTCCTCTGCCTCTCCCCCCGGCAGGCCCCGCCGGCGGTGTGTCCCTTGGTTCACCAGGGTGTCTACCAGAACAAGAGCCGCTGCGACCAGACGCCTCTGGGCTGTGCCACGCTGGGACCATGGGACAGCTGGAGCAGGTTTGGAGCGACGCCGCGGCGGAGGTGCACCAGATCGTCGTGGGCCCGATGGACAACAACGTGTACATCCTCCGTTGCCGCCGGACCGGCGACGCGATGCTCATCGACGCCGCCAACGAGCACGAGGCGCTGCTCGAGATCTGCCAGCGGCTCGGCGTGCGCCAGGTGGTCGAGACCCACGGTCACTGGGACCACATCCAGGCCGTCCCCGCCGTGCGCGACGCCGGCATCTCGGTGGCCGTGACCAGCGCCGACGCCGGCATGCTCCCGAGCTACGACCTCATCTTGGAGGACGACGAGACGCTGGCGGTCGGCGACCTGCGCATCAAGACCCTCGCCACCCCGGGGCACACGCCGGGGTCCATCTGCTTCGCAGTCGAGGGCACGAACCTGCTGTTCACCGGCGACACGCTCTTCCCGGGCGGGCCGGGCAACACCTCGTTCGAGGGCGGCAGCTTCCCGACGATCATCGAGTCCATCGAGCGGCGCATCTTGGCCCCGTTCGACCCCGGCACGCTGGTCTTGCCGGGACACGGGCAGTCCACGACGGTCGGGAACGAGGCCCCCCACCTGCAGGAATGGGTCGACCGGGGTTGGTGACGGGCCTGTGCCGGTAAACCCGACCAAAAAGGTAAGCTTTTGGTGATGGCAACGACGCCCCCGCTGCTCGAGATCCGGGACCTGCGCGTCTCGGCCGAGGACGGCGCCATCCTGCGCGGCGTGGACCTGACGGTGGGAGCCGGGGAGATCCACGCCCTGATGGGCCCCAACGGCGCGGGCAAGTCCACCCTGGCGGGTGCCCTGCTGGGTCATCCCGCCTACACCGTCACGGCAGGCTGCATCCTGCTCAACGGCGAGGACGTCACCGGGTGGCCCACCGACGTGCGGGCCAAGGCCGGGATGTTCCTGGCCTTCCAGTACCCCGAGTCGATCGAGGGCGTGTCGGTGGCCTCGTTCCTGCGCCAGGCCATGGCGGCGCGCACGGGCGACGAGGTGTCGGTGCTCGAGGTGCGCGTGCTCATGACCGAGTGGATGGAACGTCTGGGCATGGACACGTCGTTCGCCAGCCGCCACCTGAACCAGGGCTTCAGCGGCGGTGAGAAGAAGCGCAACGAGATCCTGCAGATGGCGCTGCTGCAGCCGCTCGTCGCCGTCCTCGACGAGACGGACTCGGGCCTCGACATCGACGCGCTGCGCGTCGTCAGCCGCGGTGTGCGAGCGGTGCGCGAGGCGCGACCCGAGCTCGGGGTGCTCGCCATCACCCACTACCAGCGCCTGCTCGAGGAGCTGGTCCCCGACGTCGTGCACCTCCTCGTCGACGGCAGGGTCGTTGCCAGCGGCGGCCCCGAGCTGGCGGCCCGGGTCGAGGCAGAGGGCTACGAGGCATGGAGATGACGCCGTCGCCCGCTGTGCCGGCGCCGCTCAACGTCGAGGCGCTCCGCAAGGACTTTCCGCTTCTGGCGCGCACCGTCAACGAGCGGCCGATCGTGTATCTCGACTCCGCCTCCTCCGCCCTGCAGCCCCACGCCGTCATCAACGCCATGACGCGGTATTACGAGACGACGCACGCCAACGTCCACCGCGGCGTCTATGCCACAGCCGAAGAGGCGACCGCACTCTACGAGCGGGCGCGGGTGGTGGCGGGTCGCTTCATCGGCGCGCCGGACCCGGCCCACGAAGTCGTCTTCACGAAGAACACGACCGAGTCCCTGAACCTGGTCGCCCACGCCTGGGGGCGGGCCAACCTGCGGGCCGGAGACGCCGTCCTTCTGACCGAGATGGAGCACCATGCCAACATCGTCCCCTGGATGATCCTCTCCGAGGAGCTGGGGGGCTCGACCTCCGTTACATCCCGATCGACGACGACGGTCGCCTCGTGCTCGACGACCTCGGCCGCCTCGTCGACGGCGTGAAGCTGGTCGGCGTCTCGGCCATGTCCAACGTGCTCGGCACTATCAACCCGGTGCGCCACATCGCCGAGGTGGCGCACACCGCGGGCGCGCTGGTGGTCGCCGACGGCGCGCAGCTCGTCCCCCACGCGCCGGTGGACGTCCGAGAGCTCGGGGTCGACTTCATCGCCTTCTCGGCGCACAAGATGATGGGCCCGACCGGCCTCGGCGTCCTCTGGGGCCGCGCCGATCTGCTCGACGCCATGGGTCCCTTCCTCGGTGGTGGCGGGATGATCCTCGACGTCAAGCTCGACTCCTTCCGTCCGGCCCCGCCACCGGCCCGCTTCGAGGCGGGCACGCCCCCGATCGCGGAGGCGGTGGGGCTCACCGCGGCCATCCGGTACCTGAACGACATCGGGATGGACCGCATCCGCGCCCATGAGCTTGCGCTGACGAACCATGCGTTGGCCAGGCTGGACGAGAAGTTGGGGTCCGACTGTCGCGTGTTCGGTCCTCCTGCCGGTGACGACCGCGGCGGCGTGATCTCGCTCGCCTACCGCGACGTGCACGCCCACGACCTCGCCCAGGTGCTGGACCAGTTCGGCGTGTGTGTCCGGCCGGGCCACCATTGCGCGAAGCCGCTCATGCGGAGGCTCGGCGTGCAGGCGACGGCACGGGCGTCGTTGTCCCTGTTCAGCGACGAGCACGACATCGAGGTGCTGATCGAGGGATTGCTCGAAGCCGGTAGATTGTTCGGCTGATGGCCGACCTCGAAGAGCTGTACCGCGAGATCATCCTCGACCACTACCGCTCGCCGAGGAACCGCGGCGAGCTGGAATCTCCACCCGCCCACCGCGTGGAGGGGTTCAACCCGCTGTGCGGCGACGAGGTCGTGCTCTCCATGATGGTCGAGGACGGGAAACTGGCCGACCTCAAGATCGGTGGCTCGGGCTGCTCCATCAGCCAGTCCTCCGCCTCCCTCATGTCCGCTGCCGTCAAGGGCCGGCCGTTGCGTGAGGTGCGCCAGCTCATCAACACCTTCAAGGGAATGATGTCGATCCACGAGGCCTCCCTCGAGCACGACGGCGACCGGGACGGGGCCGAGGCCCCGGAGCCCGAGGAGATCGATCTCGACAAGCTGGGCGAGCTCGCGGCACTCCAGGGTGTGGTGAAGTTCCCGGTGCGCATCAAGTGCGCGACGCTCAGCTGGAACGCCCTCGCCCAGGGACTCGACGAGGTCGCAGCCGAGGCCTCCTAGCGTCCTGCCCTCCCCCGGGCTTGAGCCACCGGCCTACGCCGGGCTGCAAGGAACCGGGTTGAACGACGGCGGAGGGGTGGTCGCGGGGGTGGTGCTCGCCGGCGCGGCCGTGCTCGCGCTGGCCGGTACGACGGTCGTCGGCGTGACGGGCGGCGGGGGGTTGGGGGTGCCCGACGCGTCAGGCGGCGGGTTGGTCGGCGTGATCAAGCTGGAGCCGAAGATGCTGACCAGCATCTGCTGCGCCGCCGGCTGGTCGACCGTCAGGACGTCGCCCAGGCTGCCGAACCCGTTGGCGGCCACCGTGGGGAGCGTCTGCCCGGCCAAGCCCGCCGGGTTGTACGAGTGGTAGTCGAGGGCCAGCCCGATCAGCTCGTTGAAGCCGAAGCTGTCGTCGATCTGGACTCCCGAGTGCACCGAGCCGAGGAAGGCGTTGATCGTCAGCGGGTTTATCTTCGACTTGGCCGCGCTCATGAGGGACTTGATGAACACGTCCTGGCGCTGGATGCGACCGAAGTCACTGGTCCCGTCGTACTGCCAGTAGCCGTTGGCGTAGTACTCGTAGTGGCGCGCCCGCGCCACCGCCAGGGCCTGGGCGCCGTTGAGCAGCTGGCAGCCCGGTGTCGTGATGTTGAGACCCGAATAGGCGTCTTTGGCCGGGTAGGGAAAGTTGAGGTAGATGCCGCCCAGCGCGTTGACCGAGTCCTGAAAGCCTGCGAAGTCGACCTGGACGACATGGTTGATCGGGATGCCGAGGTTGGCGGTGATGGTCTTCACCAGTTGGTTGGCGCCCGAGTTGTAGGACGAGTTGATCCGGTTGTAGGTGCCGTATTGCGCGCTGTCGGGCGGGAGCATGGAAACAACCGTGTCTCGGGGGATGGAGACGATCTGTATCTGCTTGGTCGACGGCGTCACCCGCCACAGCTGCACCACGTCGCTGCGTTGCCCGGTGACCTGCGACGCCGACCCGAACGCCTGGGCCGCCGCGCCTGTCACGCCGACCCGCGTGTCCGAGCCGATCACCAACATGGTGAACGGGCCGCCGTTCGCAGACACCTCGGCTGCGACGTGGATCTTGTTGATCTGGTTGAAGCGGTACCAGAGGTAGCCGTAGCCGCCCCCGACGACCGCCACCAGCAGCACGACGAGCGAGAGCAGGGCGACCACCGTCTTCTTCCGCCGGCTCCACCTGGGCGCGCCACTGCGCCGCAGCGTCCGTCTGGGCTGATCAGCGGTGGCGTCGATACGTGCGCCGAGGGACCGCAGTCCGGACTCGTTGGCCACGCTTTCGGGTTCGGGGCCGGCGCGCATCTGGCGCCCGAGGGACGCAAGCCCCTCCTGGTTCGCGCCCCGGCCAACATGTCTTCGGGAGGAGCGACCCGACCCGTCGCCCGTCGGACGACCGTTCGCCATGACGGACAACGGTACCGGGTGCCATCGTCGGATTAGCGGCAGGTGCCGCGCCGACCGACCGCGGAGTCACGACCGCGAGTCAGGACCGCTGCTCAGCCCGGCTGCTCAGCCCGATTCCTCAGCCGGCTGCTCAGCCCGATTCTGTGTATCCGCTGTACCCGGTCCGTTCGAGCTGCAAAGCCAGGGCTGCATCGCCCGTGGCAACGATGCGCCCGCCGACCATCACATGCACCAGGTCTGCTTCCAGCTGCACCAGGAACCGGTTGAAGTGCGTGATCGCCAGGATGCCCACGCCCCATTCCGTGGTCGCGTGCTGCAGACGGCGCGCCACCTCGCCCAGCGCGTCGACGTCGAGGCCCGAGTCGACCTCGTCGAGAATGCACACGGCGGGTCGCAGAACGCCGAGCTGCACCATCTCGGTGCGCTTGCGCTCGCCACCCGAGAGATCGACGTTAAGGGGCCGGCGCAAGAGTCGAGGGTCGAGACCGACCGCCTTGGCCTCCTCGAGCATGCGGTCGCCGAGCGGGACCGCCGGAGGGGCACCATCCCCTGCGGCTGCTGCCGCCAGCAGCGAGTGGAGGCTGACACCGGGCACCTCTACCGGGTGTTGCAGCGCGAGGAACAGGCCCGCACGCGCCCGCTGCCAGGCCGGCAGCGCGGTCAGCTGCTGCCCGTCCATGCTGATGCTGCCCGCCGTTACCTCGGTGCCGGGGCGACCCATGAGCGCGTGGGCCAGAGTGCTCTTGCCCGAGCCGTTCGGCCCCATGATCACGTGCACCTCGCCGCTGCGCACCGTGAGGTCGACATCGTGCAACACCTCGCGGCCGCCCGCCGACGCGCTCAGGCCACGGACCTCGAGGATGTGCTCGGCGTTCACGGCAGCACCACCGAGACGGTCCCCTCGAAGACGTTGACCTCGTAGACGCGCACGGGCCGGGTCGCCGGCAGCGAGCAGGGCTCACCCGTCAAGAGGTCGAAGGTGCTGCCGTGGCGGGGGCACTCGATTTGGCACTCGTCGGCCCACACCTCCCCCTCCGCCAGGGAGTAGTCCTCGTGGCTGCACTCGTCGTCGACCGCATGGAACGTGTCGTCACCGCAACGGACCAACGCGATGCGAAGACCGTTGACCTCGAAGCGCCGCGCTTGGCCCGCCGCCAGCTCGTCGGTCGTGCAGAGCGCCACGGCCTCAGACACCGGCGGTCACCCGCCGGCCACCGAGGGCAAGGACGAGACGCTCGTGTACCTCGCGCTCGAGGAGCCGGGTCACCTCGGGCACCGGACCCCGCTCGATGATGGCGTCGAAGAAGCCGCGCACGATGAGGCCCTCTGCAATCTCGGGCGCGACGCCGCGCGACTCAATGTAGTAGCGCTGGTCCTCGTCGATCGGTCCTACCGTCGACGCGTGAGAGCACTTCACGTCGTTTTCGAGGATGTCGAGGTTGGGCACAGAGTCGGCGTGCGCCCCCTCGTCGAGCACGAGGTTGTGGTTGGTCTGGCGCGCGTCGCTTCGGACCGCGCCGCGGTGGACCCGGATCAATCCGCTGTAGACCGATCGCGACCGACCGGCAACTGCACCCTGGCACCACAACTCGCTCGTCGTCCGCGGCGACTCGTGGTCCTGCAGGGTCCGGATGTCGTGCACCTGGGTCCCGTCGCCGAGATAGGCCGAGAGGACCTCGCACGAGGCGTCCCGGCCGTTCAGCGCGACGTCGGTGCGCATCCGGCCATAGGAGGCGCCCAGGCCGACGGTGAACGTGCGCAACGAGGACCCCGCTGCCCCGCGTGCCGCCAGCCGGGCGATCGACCAGGCGGCACCGCCGAGGATCTGTAGCGACACGTACGAAAGGGACGCACCGGCGTCCGCGGCCAGTTCCGTGACCGGTACCACCAGCGAACGCGCGGCGCCCTGGGCGCCGCCGAAGACCTCGACGACGGACACCCTCGCCCCTTCGCCGGCGCGCACGACCGTTCGGGGAAAGGCCGCGGCACCAGGCTCGCACCAGTGGACGACGAGGAGCGGTTGGTCGAGCGCCACCCCTGCCGGCACGTCGATGAACACCGGGTCAGGAGTGAACGCATCGTTGAGACGCACCAGGGCGTCCCCGCCGTGCTGCACCGACCCCAGGAGGTCACGCGACGTCGGCACCTCGTCGGCCGGACCGAAGGAGAACTCCGACGCGCGTCCGTTGCCCACGGCGAAGGCACCGGGGCGTCCGTCGTGCACGAGCACGCTGCCGGCCGTCGAGCCCAGCTCCTCGCGGAGCGCGACCAGCATGTCCTCGCCGGGCGCACCCGATGCCGTGGGCGGCGCGTCCGGCGGGCGTGGCGCGAACTCCTCGAGAGAGAGGTCGTCGATGGGCGTGTAGCGCCAGACTTCCTCCTCCTCGGAGGGGAACGGGGTCGATGAGAAGGCCTCGTAGCCGGCGGCCCGCCGCTCTCGGAGCCAGTCGGGGCCCGCCAGGACTGCTGACGCCTCGGCGCTGAAGGTATGCAGAGTAAATCCTCTTTCGGTGCGAAGGCGGCCCATCCACTGTAGTGGCCCCAGCTGGGGCGACCACCAGGCGATTAGCCTGCGAGCCATGGGAGTAATCGCGGAATTCGAGTCACCGGTCCTGAGCATCGAGCAGGACGACGGCGTGGCGACGGTGTGGTTGGACCGGGCCGAGGCGCGCAACGCCATGGGCCCGAACCTGTGGCGGGACCTGCCGCGCGCCATGGCCGCCGTGGGCGGCGACCCCGCCGTGCGAGCCGTCGTCATCGCCGCCAAGGGTCCCCACTTCTCCGTGGGGCTCGACCTCAAGTCGATGGGACACGTGCTCACGGCTGGCGGCCACGGCGACGTCGCGGGCGGCGCATCTTCGGCCGCCTCCACCGCGGCCCGGGCGCGCGCCGGACGCACCGAGGTGCTCCGCCTGCAGGACGCGATCACCGCGGTTTCTCGCTGCCCCAAACCTGTCATCGCTACCGTCCACGGTTACTGCATCGGCGGTGGCGTGGATCTGATCGCAGCCTGCGACATCCGCCTCGCCTCGGCCGATGCCGTCTTCTCCGTGCGCGAGGCCAAGATGGCGATCGTCGCCGACCTCGGCAGCCTGCAGCGACTGCCGGCCATCATCGGCCCGGGCCACCTGGCCGAGTTGGCCTACACGGGCAAGGACATCACCGCCGAGCGGGCCAAGGAGATCGGCCTCGTGAACGACGTCGCGGCGGATGCTGACGGCGTCCTCAAGTCGGGGCACGCCATGGCGGCGGAGATCGCGGCCAACTCCCCCCTGGCGGTGCAGGGGTCCAAGGCGGTGCTGGCCGCCAACGAGGGGAGGACGGTAGCCGAGGGGCTCGACTACGTGGCCACGTGGAACGCGGGCATGCTCGCCTCCGACGACCTGACCGAGGCCGTCACGGCCTTCTTGGAGAAGCGCACGCCCAAGTTCACCGGACGCTGAGCCTTCGGTGGGCCGGTCCGCGCCGGCTTTGTCTCCGCGAGCGCAGCGCGTGCCCCGTGCATCAGCCACCGGGGCCGGAGGGTTGTCCCGTCAGCGCTTGCGGCGCCACCAGCGGCCGGCCGAGCGGTCCCGCCGGGCGTCCTCGGCCCGTACTTCCTCGAGCACGTCCGGGGCCACATCGTTGACGATGTCCTCCGCGGACCCTAGGAGTTCGGCGACGTCCGGGCCGCCGACTCCGGGCTCGTCCTCGAGGGCGGGCTCCACCAGGCTGCCATGGACCCAACCGACGTCGGCCATGCGGCGATGGTACGAGGGGCAATTGTCCGGGCAGCGCCACGGTGCCTCGGGCGCCAGGTCGAGTACGCAGAACCGGGCCGCCTCGCCCGAGGCGTAGGTCCGGCTCTGGAAGTGGATGCATTCCTCGCGCATCGGCACGGCTCTATGGTGCCACGCCGCCAGCAACGTCGTGCCGCGTCAGCCGACTGCGCCTTCCATCTGCAGCTCAATGAGACGGCTCCACTCCACCGCGTACTCCATCGGCAGCGTGCGGGTCACGGGCTCGATGAACCCATTCACGATCATGCTCATTGCCTGCTGCTCCGACAGGCCTCGGCTCATCAGGTAGAACAGCTGGTCGTCACCGACCTTCGACACGGTGGCCTCGTGACCGATGCGAGCGTCGCGCTCCCCGACCTCCATATAAGGCTTCGTCTCCGAGATCGACTCGTCATCGAGTAGGAGCGCATCGCAGCGCACGAAGGACTTGGAGCCACGCGCATCGGGGTCGACATGAACCTTGCCGCGGTACGTCGTGATGCCACCATCCTTGGAGATCGACTTCGACACGATCGTCGACGACGTCTCCGGGGCGATGTGGAACATCTTGGCGCCCGCGTCCTGGTGTTGACCTGCACCGGCATACGCAACTGAGAGAACCTCGCCGCTCGCCTTGGGTCCCATCAGGTACACCGAGGGGTATTTCATTGTCAGGCGCGACCCGATGTTGCCGTCGATCCACTCGACGCGTGCCTCGGCGTCGGCACGCGCCCTCTTTGTCACCAGGTTATAGACGTTGGTCGACCAGTTCTGAATTGTCGTATAGGTGATACGGGACCCTTGGAGGGCGACGAGCTCGACGACGGCCGAATGCAGGGAGTCGGTGGAGTAGATCGGGGCGGAGCAGCCCTCGATGTAGTGCACCTGCGACCCTTCGTCGGCGATGATCAGGGTCCGCTCGAACTGACCCATGTTCTCCGCGTTGATGCGGAAGTAGGCCTGCAGCGGCATATCCACTTTTACGCCCGGCGGGACGTAGATGAAGGAGCCCCCCGACCACACGGCCGAGTTCAGGGCGGCGAACTTGTTGTCGTTGGGCGGGATGATCTTGCCGAACCACTTGCGGACGGTGTCGGGGTACTCGCGCACGGCGGTGTCCATGTCGCAGAAGAGGACGCCCTGGGCCTCGAGATCCTCGCGGTTGCGGTGGAAGACGACCTCGGATTCGTACTGCGCCGTGACACCGGACAGGTACTTGCGCTCGGCCTCGGGGATGCCGAGCTTCTCGTACGTGTTCTTGATCGCGTCGGGCAGGTCCTCCCACTTGTCCACCTGCCCGCCCGTCGGCTTGATGTAATAGAAGATGTCGTCGAAGTCGAGGTTGGGCATGCGGGTGGCGAACCAGGGAGCCATGGGCTTGCGCTCGAAGTGCTTGAGGGAGCGCAGTCGGAAGTCCCGCATCCATTCGGGCTCGCCCTTCATCTCGGACATCTCGCGCACGATGGACTCGTTCAGCCCCTTCTTGGGCTTGAAGACGTAGTCCTCGGCGTCACTCCACCCGAGTTGGTAGCGACCGAGGTCGAGATCCGTTGTGGCCATGTGGCTCCTGAAGTCGGGGAAGGGGAATTTCCCCTACGTAGATAGTAACAACTACCCGGGCCTGCCGAAACGCCTCTTTGACTCCACCGCCGTGTCGCCAGCCGTGGCAGGCTCTGCCCCATGGTCGCACCCCCGAGAGCCCCCCGGCGCCCCCACGTCGTCTCGGCCCATGGCGACGACCGGGAGGATCCCTGGTTCTGGCTGCGCGAGCGCGACGACCCCGAGGTCCTGGCCTATCTCGAGGCCGAGAACAGCTACACGGACCAGGAGACGGCGCAACTGGCGGGACTGCGCACCGAGCTCTTCGAGGAGATGAAGGCCCGAATCAAGGAGACCGACATGTCGGTGCCGGCCCGACGGGGCCCGTGGTGGTACTACTCCCGCACCGAGGAGGGGAAGGACTACGCCATCCACTGCCGGCGGCCTGCACGCAACCGCGACGAGCTCCCGCCGGCGGGCGAGCCCGGAGGCGAGGAGCAGATCCTGCTCGACGAGAACCAGCTGGCGGAGGGGTCGGACTATTTCGCGGTCGGTGGAGCAGTCGTGAGCGAGGACCATCTCTGGCTCGCCTACGCGACCGATCGCACCGGCAACGAGAAGTACGAGCTGCGCTTCCTTCCGCTCGACGCCGAGACGGCCCCGGCCTCCGCCGCCGAGACGGTGCCCGAGGTCGGGTATGGGTTGGCCTGGTCGGCCGGGGCTGAGTTCGTCTTCTACACGCGGCTCGACGAGGCACAACGCCCGTACCAGCTGTGGCGGCACCGCCTGGGGACCGACCCCGCGGGCGACATGCTCATCGTGGAGGAGGGTGACCGCCGCTTCTCCCTCGGCACGGGATCGACGCGCGACGCCGCGTTCGTGTTGATCGGCCTGCACAGCACGAACACCAGCGAGTGGCAGGCCATCCCCTCTGACGCGCCGCTGACCAAGCCGCTGGTGCTGCTCCCCCGCCGCGAGGGGGTCGAGTACACGGTTGACCACCTCACGCCCGCGTCCGGCGGACGCGGCTGGTTCGTGGTCCTCACCAACGACCGGGCTCGCGACTTTCGCGTCGTTGCGGCACCCGACGAGGCGCTGGGCTCTTCGACGGACTGGCGCGAGGTCGTGCCACACCGACCGGGCGTGCGCGTGGAGGACGTCGACGCGTTCTCTGGTGCTCTCGTCCTGAGCGAGCGCGCCGAGGCGCAGACCCAGGTCCGGGTCCTCCCGATCCCCGAAGGCAGCGATCCCCTGGGTGCCGACCTCCTCGGCTCGGGCTGGATCGTCCCGTCCATCGACAGCCCCTCGTCGACCTGGTTGGGCGCCAACCCCGAGCCGGACACGGCAGTCCTGCGCATCGGCCGCACCTCGCTGGTCACGCCGTCGAGTGTCCTGCAGGTCGGACTCGCGGGGCGCGAGGAAACGCTGCTCAAGCAGGAGCCCGTCCTGGGGGATTTCGACCCCTCCCGCTACACCACCTACCGGGAGTGGGCCGTCGCTCCCGACGGGACAAGGGTCCCGATCTCGGTGGTCCACCGGGCCGATGTCGCTCTGCCTGCTCCCACCGTCCTCTACGGGTATGGCGCCTACGAAGTCAGCATCGACCCGTCGTTCTCGCATCACCGGCTTTCGCTCCTCGACCGCGGCGCCGTCTTCGCCATCGCACACGTCCGCGGGGGCGGGGAGATGGGGCGCGCCTGGTACGAGGATGGCCGAATGGAGCACAAGGCCAACACCTTCTCGGACTTCATCACCTGTGCGCGTCACCTGACCCAGTCGGGGATCGCCCAGCCCGGCGCCCTGGCCGGCCGGGGCGGCTCTGCCGGCGGCCTGCTCATCGGCGCCGTGGCCAACCAGGCTCCGGAGCTCTTCGACGCTCTGGTGGCGCAGGTGCCCTTCGTCGACTGCGTCACGACCATGCTCGACGACTCGCTGCCGCTGACCGTCGGCGAGTGGGAGGAGTGGGGGAACCCCCTGGCCGACGAGTCGGCGTACCGCCGCATGCTCACCTACTCCCCCTACGACAACGTCACCGGCGTGAACACCGACGGGGCTCCCCGCACCTATCCCGACCTCTTCGTCACCGGCGGCCTGAACGATCCGCGGGTCTCGTTCTGGGAGCCGGCCAAATGGGTGGCCAAGCTGCGCGCCCTGTCACCTAGCACGAAAGTGCTCCTGCGGACCGAGCTCGGTGCGGGCCACGGTGGGCCCTCCGGCCGCTACGAAGCCTGGAAAGAAGAGGCCCTGGTACTGGCCTTTCTCCTCGACGCCCTGGGCCTGACCGCGGAGCGGGCGGCGACTAGGCCGACGCAGCCGCCGTCTGGAAGCTCAGCGTGAAGGGCGCCTGGTAGCCCGAGGGCAAGGAGACGACGGAGCCGTTGATGGTGGCCGAGAAGGCGGCCGGCGCTCCGGCGATCACTGTGACGGGACCGGTGGCGGTGATGGTGTGCGACTGCCCCGAGAACAGTGTTGCGGTGAACAGCACAGACCCCGTTGCGGTATCCGTGGCCTCGACCCAACACTCCCCCGTGGTGGCTGCGAGCGAGAGCGAGTAGCTGGTCGCGGCAACACGGTAGACCGCGGTGTGAGCAGAGCCGGCCTGCGGGGCCGAGACGAGGGCCGGAGCCGTCGAGGTCGTCGTCGTCTGGTTGCGCGCTCCGGTGCCCGCGTGCGGCTGCGACGTGGCCGTCGCTCCTCTGTTGGCGTGATGATGCGTCGGCGAGTTCGAGTGAAGCCCGGTGACGATCAACACCACGATGAGCACGGTGACCGCGGCGATCGCCGCCGCGGGCGCCGCGAGGCGGCGGGGACGATTGTTGATGGACTCCATGACCCGGTCGTCGGTTCCGCTCATGAAGCTCGCCTGGACCACCTCCAGGTCGGAGTCCTCGAAGGTGACCGGTTCAGAGGGGTTCGGAACGGGTGGCGGGGGGACGGGCGGGACGGGCGTCAACCCGGGCTCGGTCAGCCGTACCGTCGACGTCCCCGAGACCCTGAATGCGCTGGCGGGGAAGGCGCCCTGGTCGTTGCCGTTCTGCGGCTCGGTGGAGGGGAGATGGGCCTGCATCTCCGAGAGTGTGTGCAGCTGCCGGTGATAGTGCTCCACCGAATGCACGTCATCGTGCGAGCGACGGCGTAGGAGGACGGCCGCGGCCAATCCCACCAGGACGACGACACCGGCTATCTCACCGATCAGCACCAACCCATATTCAACAGGATCCGCCGGGGAAAGAGTGCGGCGGCCTTCCTCAGCCGATCATGGCTCCGCCGGGAGGGAAACCGGCTCGGTCGTGCCGGCGGCCGTCTCAGCGGGCCAGGCGCGGGCGGATGTCGTCGGGGATGTCGCTGCGGAGCGGGTTGGCCTGGTCGCGCGCGGACAGAATGGGGTCGCTGACGCCCCAATCCGCCCCGACCGCGGGATCGTTCCAGGCCAGGCCCAACTCGTCCGCCGGGTCGTAGTAGTTGTCCACCAGGTACGTGAGCAGGATGTCGCTCAGCGAGGCGAAACCGTGCGCCACCCCTGGCGGGATGTAGACACCCTGGTCAACCTCGCCGTCGAGGTCAATGACCTGAGTCGCCCCGTCGGTCCTGGAACCCACTCGCAGATCGTGCAACACGACCCGGAGCCGCCCGCGCAGCGCATACCAGTAATCGGCCTGGTGGAGGTGGAAGTGCAGCCCGACCAACGCACCGGCCTGCTTCTCCGAGCGGTTGCCCTGCACCATCTCGCGCCCGTTCGGGAACCAGGCCCGGCGGTAGGTCTCGACGAACCGGCCGCGCTCGTCGCCGTGCACGTCGGGCCGGACCAGCACGACGTCGTCGATCACGTCAGAGGAGATCAGTTCTGGCATCGGGCGAACGGTAGCGGGTGCCGCGTCAGGGGTCGAACCGACCGAAGCCGGAGCGGTAGAACAGCAACGGGCCACCGGCGCGTATGTCCATGGCCTCCACGTGGCCGATGACAAGCTCGTGGTCGCCACCGTCGAAGATCTGACCGAGCCGGCACTCGACCACGGCCAGCG
Source organism: uncultured Acidimicrobiaceae bacterium (assembly GCA_963726005.1). GTDB lineage: Bacteria > Actinomycetota > Acidimicrobiia > Acidimicrobiales > RAAP-2 > Bog-473. The sequence goes on along the minus strand of CAVSAT010000004.1, from coordinate 570,603 downwards.
AACCCTCTATCACCGGTGAGCCCGTGATCCCGGGCGTCCAGGCGACCCCGTCGAACTTGTCTCCCCCTGAGACAGCGAACGCCCGGCACAGCGCCTCTTGATGCTCCTCCAGGATGTTCACGCAAAACGCCCCGGCCTTGACGATGCGGGGCCAGCTCGTGGAGCTCCGAGACGGCGCGAGGAGCACCATCGGGGGATCGAGCGACAGTGCGGCGAACGATTGGCAGGTGAAGCCCACCGGCGCGCCCTCCTCGAGCGCGGTGACGATGGTGATACCGGTGGCGAAGTGACCGAGTACTTCGCGGAACCGGGCCTGGTCGAGGCCCGACACGGCGCCCTATGCCTTGCCGAGGTCGATCGACTGGGCTTCGTGCGCGGAGGAGACGTCATCGACGCGCTTGGCCTCGGGGAGCCGGCGGGCCTGGTTGAGGATGCGGTCGAGCTCGCGGTCGGTGTGCGACGGATCGTGGTGCGACAGAAGCAGGCGCCGTGCTCCGGCCTCGGCCGCCACGTGCACCGCGTAGGCGGCGGTTGAGTGGCCCCAGTCGGCCTTGTCCGAGAACTCGTCGTCGGTGTACTGGCCGTCGTGGATGAGGAGATCCACCCCCGAGCAGAGCTCGAGGACCGACTCGGGGATGGCACGGCGGTCGAGCGGCGCCTGGTGGTCCGACATGTAGGCGACCGAGCGCCCCTCCGCCTCGATCCGGAAACCGAGCGTGACCCCACTGTGCGGGACCGGCCGGGCCATGACCTTGGCGGAGCCAATCGAGAAGTCCTCCGCCCCGACGTCGACGGTGATCAGTTCGCCGCGGAATTGCTCCATGTGGATGGGGAAGACGGGCGGCTGAACGGCGGCGTGCAGAGCGTCTTTCAGGCTGCCCTTGGGCTGCGCCGGCCCATAGACGGTGAGGCGCGCACCCGGATCGTGCAACGGGCCGAAGAAGGGGATGCCGAGGATGTGGTCAAAGTGGAGGTGGGTGAGCAGAGCCGTGGCTTGCATCGGGGTGCCGAGGGCCCGGACCTCCTTATGCATGACGTCACCCAAGGCGCGCAGGCCGGTCCCCAGGTCGACGATGAGCGGATCGTCCCCCTCGATGTCGATCACGAGGCATGAGGTGTTGCCCCCATAGCGGCGGTATCGATCCCCCGAGCACGGACAGGACCCCCGCACGCCGTAAAACGTGACGTTCACTGGCGCGACGTTAGCTTGCGCAGGGCAACTACGTTCTGCACGCATGGAACAGCGCACCATCGTTGCAAACGGCCTGGATTTCGCGTGCCTGACCGATGGGCCAGCCGACGGGCCGCTGGCCTTGTGCCTCCACGGGTTCCCAGACACGGCCCACACCTGGCGCCACTTGCTCCCCGAGCTGGCCGCCGCGGGGTTCCGCGCCGTCGCCCCCTTCCAGCGCGGCTACGCCCCGACGGCGCTGCCCGCCGACCGCCGCTACCAGGTCGGGGCGCTGGTCCGCGACGCCAATGCGCTGCACGAGGCGTGCGGCGGCGGCCCCGACGCCGTGATCGTCGGCCACGACTGGGGCGCGCTGGCCACCTACGGCGCCGTCGCGCACCAGCCGAGCCGCTGGCGCCGCGCCGTCACGGCCGCGGTCCCCCCGACGTCAGCCATCGGCATGTCACTCCTCTCGTACGCACAGCTACGACGCAGCTGGTACATGTTCTTCTTCCTCTCCCCGCTGGCCGAGGTGGCGCTCCCGCTCGACGATTACTCGTTCATCGACCACCTCTGGCACGACTGGTCACCGGCCTACGACGGCTCCTGGGACGTCGCCCGCGTCAAGCAGTCCATCGGGGTCCCCGAGCGCATCCTCGCTGCCATCGGCACGTACCGGGCGCTCTACGACCCCTCGCTGCAAATGCCCGATCTGGCCGAGGAGGAGGCCGCGGCCCTCCAACCCACGCCCAAGCCGACGCTCTACCTCCACGGGCACGACGACGGCTGCATGCTGCTCTCGTCGATCGGGGCCCCGCTCGACTTCCTGGCCGAAGGCTCCGAGATGGAAGTCGTCGACGGCACCGGTCACTTCCTCCACCTGGAGCGACCCGACGTCGTGAACAGCCGTATCGTCGACTTCCTGACCGCTCCGTCGCGCGTCACCTGAGCCGCAGGGTCGGCCTTCCGCCGCCGGACCAGCGTGCGAACCCTTCGTCCACCAACGAGCGCGCCACCCGCTGCGCCCTGTCCGGGTCGTCCACCCAGCCGCACGCGCCGGGCAGACCCGGCTCGGGGACACCGCCGCGCCGGAGCGCCTCGAGTAGCCGTCCCCTCCCCTGGCGATCCGAGCCGGCGAAGACGCCCTGACGCCGCGCGGTCGGGCTCAGACGCCACGGGTCGGGAGCGGTAGCGCCCGCGCGCCGCCAGGCACACTGGCTGCGCAGCGGGCAATGCCCGCAGCTCGGGTGCGACGCCGTGCACACCGTCGCACCGAGGTCGAACACCGTCTGGTTGAACTCCCATGAGAGCCCGGTCGGGACGAGACGGTCCCCCAGGCGCATCGCCCGAGCAGGGGTCAGGGCGGTACCGGACACGGCGCGGGCGAGAACACGTAAGGCGTTGGTATCGACCGCTGCCACGTCCTCCCCGAAGGCGAACGAGCGCACGGCTCGCGCCGTGTACGGCCCGATACCGGCGAGCGAACGCAGCGAGGCGTCTTCACGCGGTACCTCGCCGTCATGGACGCTGACGATCGTGGTGGCCGCCCGGTGCAGGTTCAGTGCCCGCCGGTTGTACCCGAGGCCCGACCACTGGCGCACTAGTCTCGCCGGCCCCGCCTGCGCACAGACGGCGGCAGTCGGAAAGCTCGCAACGAAGCGCTCGTAGTGGGGCACGACCCGCTCGACCTGGGTCTGCTGGAGCATCACCTCGGAGACGAGGATCCGCCACGGGTCCCGGGTGCGGCGCCAGGGCAGGTCCCGCCGGTGCTCGCCCCCCCACTCGAGCACGCGACGCCGGAAGCGTCGGACCCGATCGCCCCGGAGCGCGCCGGCCTCAGTCCCAGACGTCGTCGCCGTAGGGCCGCTGGCGCGCCGGGGCGGCCGCCGTCTTCCAGACCATGAGCTTGCGCCGGAAGTAGCAGACCTCCTCACCGCGCTGGTTGAACGCCTTGGTCTCGACCGTGACGATCCCCCGGTCGTCCTTCGACTTGGACGGCGTCGCGTCGAGGACCCGGGTCTCCGCGTAGATCGTGTCCCCATGGAAGGTGGGCGAGCGATGCAAGAGCGACTCGACCTCGAGATTGGCGATGCACGAGCCGCTCACGTCGGGGACGCTCATGCCGAGAGCGAGGGAGTAGACGAGGTTGCCCACCACGACGTTCTTGCCCTGGACGGTCTCATGCTCCGCGAACCACACGTTCGTGTGCAACGGATGGTGGTTCATGGTGATCATGCAGAAGAGGTGGTCGTCGTATTCGGTGATCGTCTTGCCGGGCCAGTGGCGGTAGATGTCCCCGGGGACGAAGTCCTCGAGGTAGCGGCCGAACGGGCGGTCGTAAACAGTCACTCCGCCACCGGCGCTGGTCGCGGGCGGGTGGTGAAGCCGAGTGACGCCCCGGGCAGCGACTCACCGTCGATGGTCAACCGCCAGGCGTACCGTGTCCCCGGCGCCAACGGTATGGGCCCGAGGTTCACCGCGAGCGCCACGTCGATCGGTGAGCCCTCGGGGATCCCCTGGGGCTGGCTGACCGTGAATTCGCCACGCACCTCGACCGGCTGGGACCCCTCCGCCGTCTCCATCATGACCGGCCTGCCGTCGGCATCCTCCAAGAAGAGCTCCCAGTGATGGGAGGTCTCGGCCTCGTGCCAGTCGACGTCGATCTTCAGCGCCACGGCCGAGGGCACGGGGTCGGGACCCGTCATGCTCCATCCACCCCCCAGGATGTACAGCTTGCCGTCGGCCACCTGGGCCGCGTCGCACAGAAGCATCGTCACTTTCACGGGGCAGGAGGTTATCGGTCGGCCCGGACGGACCGATAACGGGACGTGTCACGTGTCTCGGCATGGGCCGAACGACGAAGCGCGCCGGTGGTCGCGACCGTGGCCATGTTCGTCCCGGTCCTGGCCTACAGCCTGCTCGGCCATTCCGGGCTGCACGGGGGTCACTACGAGCTCGTCACGCCCAGCGATCTGTGGAGCCTCGCGGCGAGTGCCTGGGCGCTCGGCCACGGTCAGTTCGGACATGTCTACGTCCCCAAGGGGGCCCTCACCTCACCCCCCGCGTTCGAAGTCCTGCTCGCACCGCTCCTGCTCGCCGCCCAGGCGGTGGGCCTGGCACCTCACCTTCACGCTTCCGGCCCACCGTTGAGCCTCTGGTTGGTGCTCGGCCCGGCCGCGCTGTTGGTGGCGTCCACCGCGCTCTTCTCGGTCGACGCCGTCGCCCGGTACTGGGATCTCTCGACCCGCTCCCGGCTCGTGCTGGCCCTGGTGGGAGCGGTCGCCGTGGGCAACGTCGCTGGGCTGTGGGGACATCCCGAGGACTGTGCGGCCCTCGCCATGGTCGTGTGGGCCGCGTTGCAGCTGGAGCGCGACGGGACCTCAGCGGGACCGCGTGCGGCCCTCCTCATCGGTGTCGGCATCGCGTTCCAACCGCTCGCCATCCTCGGTGTTGCCCCCGTCCTGACCCGCCTGGGGTGGAAGGCGGCGGCGCGGCTCTCGTGGCGCCTCGTGCTGCCGAGTGCCGCCGTTCTCGTCGCGCCCTTGATCGCAGAGCCCCGCCGCACTCTCTTCGTGCTCGTGCGCCAACCCTTCCTTCCCCACTTCATCTCGTTCACGCCACTGACCCACCTTGCCCCCGTGCTGGGCCCCGGCGTCGACGGCGGTGGACCGACCCGGCTGATCTCCACCCTGCTCTCTGCCGGCCTCGCCATCGTCGTCTGCCGACGCCGCTCCGACCTGGCAACGGTGTTGACGATGACAGCCATCGCCTGCTTCCTGCGCGTCCTCCTCGAGACGGAGCTCAACTGGTACTACGTCTGGCCCGTGGCCGCGCTGTGCCTGCTTCTCTCGGCGCGCCGTGGACCCGGGCGGTTCAACGTCTGCAGCGCCGCCCTTGGGGCGAGCATCCTGCTGGGTAACCACAACGCGATCCACAAGGTCGCGCCGTGGTGGCCCGCGCTGATGATGACATTGGCCGTCATGTTGGCCTGTGCGGTTCTGCCCCTTCGAGAGGTCGTGCCGGCTGGCGGCTCGCCCGCCACCGCCGGTCCCTCCCCGCCCGTAGAGTGCGAGGCGATGATGGTGCAGGTGCGTGCGGGTCAACGAAGTGAGTGAGATCGGCGAGCTCAAGGGCCTGCGCGACGACGTCTATCGCCGCCCGCTCGCCACGGCACTTCTGCGCCTGGGGCTCGGGGCGGGCTGGCGCTGCGCCGATGTTGGCGCCGGAGGTGGCGACGTGTCGGTCGCGCTCGCCGAGATGGTGGGGCGTGACGGACGCGTCTATGCCGTCGACAGCGACCCGCTGGCGCGCGACGAAGTCGCACGCGCCGCGGCGGCGCACGCGCAGGTCATCGCGCTGACCCAAGCCGGCGAGGACCTCTCCTTGCCCGAAGCGGTGGACCTCGCGTTCTGTCGCTTTCTGTTGCTCCACGTGCTCGAGCCTCTCGCCGTGGTGCGCATGATGGCGGGCGCCGTCCACCCGGGCGGCTGGGTCGTGGCCCAGGAACCCGTCACCTCGGCCGGGCGGATCGCGGGCGCCCCCCTCTCCATGCCCGACGCCCGCCATCCGGACGTCGGGGCGCTGCTGCCGGCCCTCGTGCGCGATGCGGGGCTCGAGGTCGTCGACGCCTGGGCCGAGGCGCCCGCAGGCGTCGGACCGGGGCCCGTGGCGCGCTACCTCGAGTCCCTCACCGGGGTTGACCCCGCGGACGACCCTGTCGTCCTGCCTCCCCTCGTCACGGTGATCGGCCGGCGGTCCTGAGCACACCCGTCCGCGCGGTTGGACGGACAAATGGAGACCTGGACCAGCCGGGTAGGGTCCCACCCCGTGACGACGCCCGCCGCACCCCTGCTCGCCGGTGCCGCCGACGCCGTCGACCTGGCCCAGCACCTTGTCGAGACGGCCTGCGCCTCGGTCCGTGACCGCGGCGGCATCGACGCCAACCAGGTGGTCGCGTACGACGTCGCGCATGCAGCCGCCGCGGTCACAACGGCGCGGGCGGCCCTCGAGTACGGCGGGCATGGCGAGGTCGAGGCCCGCATCGCCGCCGCGTTCGTCGCGGACGTGGTCGCCGACCTGGCCGGCCGGGTGGCCGGACGCGAGGCGCTGTGGGGAGTCGAGCCCGACTGGATTGCGCCGGTGTCCGGGTTCCTGCAGACGCAGCGGGATCCCGGAGTGTTGGCCGCACTGGCCGAGATCGAGGGGCCCCGGCACCTCGGAGAGGATTTCGAGCTGGTCCGGGAGACCTTTCACCGCTTCGCCGAGGACAAGGTCAGGCCTCACGCCGAGCGTGTGCATCGGGAGAACCTGGACATCCCCGAGGAGGTGATCGAGGGCCTCGCGGAACTCGGCGGCTTCGGCCTCTCGGTGCCCGAGGAGTACGGCGGCTTCGCGTCCGGTGGGGAGAGCGACTACATGGGCATGGTCGTCGCCACCGAAGAGCTGAGCTGGGGCTCGTTGGGTGTCGGGGGATCGCTCATCACCCGGCCCGAGATCCTGACCCGTGCGCTGGTCTATGGCGGCACGGAGGAGCAGAAGAAGCAATGGCTCCCCAGGCTGGCCTCGGCCGAGATCCTGGCCGCGGTGGCAGTGACCGAGCCGGACTTCGGGTCCGACGTCGCCGGCATTGTCACCTCCGCGACACCGGTGCACGGTGGCTGGGTCGTCAATGGCGTCAAGACCTGGTGCACATTCGCGGCCCGGGCGGACGTGCTCATGTTGTTGGCGCGCACTGACCCCGACCGCTCATTGGCCCACCGCGGCATCTCCATGTTCGTCGTCGAGAAGCCCCGTGGTGACGGCCACGGCTTCGTCTTCGTGCAACAGAACGAGCCGGGCCGTCCGGCCGACCTGGCGCCGGGACGACTCGAGGGGCGCCCCATCGACACGCTCGGCTACCGCGGCATGCACTCCTACGAGCTTGCCTTCGAGAACTGGTTCGTCCCCGACGCCAACCTCGTCGGCGGCCCGGACGGTCTCGGCAAGGGCTTCTACCTGCAGATGCAGGGCTTCGAGAACGGCCGGCTCCAGACGGCGGCGCGCGCGCTCGGGGTGATGCAGGCCGCCTACGAGGCGGCCGCGTCCTACGCCGCCGAGCGCACGGTCTTCGGCTCCCCGATCGGCGACTACCAGTTGACCCAGGCGAAGCTCGGCCGCATGGCCGTGATCATCCAGGCGACGCGCCAGAGCTCCTACCACGTCGCCCGCCTCATGGCTCGCGACGAGGGCACGCTCGAAGCGTCGATGGTCAAGGCCTACGTCTGCCGAGCCGCCGAGTGGGTGACGCGGGAGGCGATGCAGATCCACGGGGGCATGGGCTACGCCGAGGAGTTTCCGGTCAGCCGCTACTTCGTGGACGCGCGGGTGCTCTCCATTTTTGAGGGGGCGGACGAGGTCCTCGCGCTCAAGGTGATCGCGCGCCGCCTCATCGGCTGAACCGGAAAGAAGCGGCGGTCGCGGGGTTCAGCCCGGGCTGCGCGTGAGGCCGGCACGCTCGCCGCGGCTCACGAACTTGATTGCCATCTTGCGGCTGGCCTCGTCGATCATCTCGTCGCCGAACATCACGGCGCCCTTGCGGTCTTCCTCCGTGGCCTTCTGGTAGGCGTCGAGGAGGTCAAAGGCGTGGTCGAACTGTTCCTGTGTCGGCGAGAAGACCTCGTTCAGCACGCCGGCCTGGTCCGGGGTGAGCGCCCACTTGCCGTCATAGCCGAGCATGCGTGTGCGCATGGAGTACTCGCGCAACGCGTCGAGCTCGCGCACCTTGAGGAATGGTCCGTCGATGACCTGGAGCCCGTTGGCCCGCCCTGCCATGAGGATGCGGCTGAACACGTAGTTGAAGTGGTCGCCCGGGTACTCGGGGATGTCGATCCCACCGGTCAACACGGGCATCTCGATACTCGCGGCGAAGTCCGCCGGACCGAAGATGATCGTCTCGAGTCGGGAAGAGGCGGCGCAGATCTCGTCGACGTTGATCAGCCCGCGTGCTGTCTCGATCTGCGCCTCGATGCCGGTATGCCCGACCGGGAGCCCGGACTTCTTCTCGACCTGCGTGAGCAACAGATCGAGCGCGACGACCTCCGCAGCGGACTGCACCTTGGGCAACATGACCTCATCGAGGCGTTCGCCAGCGTTGCCAACCACCTCGATCACGTCGCCATAGGTCCACTCGGTGTCCCAGGCATTGACGCGCACGCACAGGACCCGGTCGTCCCAGGGCAGGTTCTTGATGGCGTCGACCACCTTGGGCCGGGCGCTCTCCTTCTCGAGCGGCGCCACGGCATCCTCGAGGTCGAGGAAGGTCATGTCCGCGGGGACGGTCGGGGCCTTGGCCAGGAACTTCTCGTTCGAACCGGGGGTGGAAAGGCAGGACCGGCGTGGGAGGTCGCGTGAACGTGCGGACATGACTTGATGGTAACAAACGGGCCGGAAGGGCCCTCCGCCATCGCCTCCCGCCGTCGCCGGCCGCCATCGCCTCCCGCCGCCGCCGGCCGCCGCCGCCGCCATCGATGCAGCACCGCTGATCCCGCGCGTCGGCTCAGCCCAGTTGCGAGCCGAAGAACTCCAACGTGCGCCCCCACAGCGCGCGCGTGCGGCCTCTTGGTTGTACACCTCCGGTCGCGTGTCGTTGAAGAACGTGTGGTCGGCATCCGGGTAGACGACGATCTCGACCGACTTGCCCATGCCCCGCAACTGCTCGGCCAGGGCGTTGGCGGCCTCCGGTGTGAAGAAGCTGTCCTTCCCGGCGTAGTGGCCGAGCATTGCAGCGGACATCGCCGAGTAGTCGGGCTGCGCGTCGGGCCACGGAATGATCCCGTAGCACGGGACCACCGCGGCCACCGCGTCGGGGCGCTGCGTCGCCAGCACGAGTGCGAGCCCACCGCCCATGCAGAAGCCGATCACGCCGACGTGATCGCCCGCGCTCCGCCGCAACAGCTCATCGACCGCTCCGCTCATGTCGCGGGCGGCCCGGTCCATCTTCATGGCCATCATCGCCTTGCCCGCCTCGTCCGGCTCACCGGGTGGCACCTTCTGCCCGTGGTACAGGTCGGGGGCCAGCGCCACGAAGCCCGACGCGGCGAAGCGGTCGCACACGTCCTCGATGTGATCGACGAGGCCCCACCACTCCTGAATCACGATGACGCCCGGACCCGGCCCGCTCCCGGGCACGGCGAGATAGCCGCCTGCAGTCGACCCGTTGCTCGAGAATTCGATCAATTCACCCATGCGCGCCGACCGTAGTTCGCCGTCACGTCCTGTTTCCTCGCTCGTCACGCTCTCGCCACCCCCCTGCCGACAGGAAACTTGAACATTTTGAACCGCCGCCTGCGACCTGCGCTTTCGTACCAACGGTACGACCCCACATGGGCGTTTCGCACCGACGGTGTTTGAACCGCGGATGTGCTTGCTATAAGAATGGCCTGATCGTGACTGACGTAGAGCGGCTCTTTAACCACTCCACGCCCCGGTCTCCAAGGAGCGCCCAAGCGCTCCAGCGGGTTGGCATTCCCGCGTTGACCGTTGTCACAGTGTTGGCGAGCACTGTGTTTGGTTTGGCGCGCCCGGCGGCCGGCGACGCCATCTCCGACGCCAAGGCCAAGGCGGCCTCCATCGAGGCGCAACTGAGCCAAGCGCAGAACGAGATGTCGGCGTTGAGCCAGCAATACGACGCGGCCCGCTATCGCCTCTCGCAGATCACCTCGAACATTGCGACGACCAAGGCCAACATCGCGGCCGACGAGGCACAGGTCGCGCAGGACAAGTCCACCCTCTCGAAGGCGGCCGTCGCCAACTACATCTCCGACGGAACGGCGGCCGCGCAGAACCCGATCTTCAGCGGAAGCGAGCAGACGGTCGGCGCGACCACGACCTACAACAAGATCGCCGAGGGTGACATCTCGCTCGCCGTCGACAACCTGCACACCGCCGAGAACTCGCTTGAACACCCAGGTGACCCAGCTCCAGGGCGAACAGACGCAGGCGCAGGCGCAAGTGACCACCGAACAGAACGCCGTTGCGCAGAATGCGCAGGCGGTGCAGCAGCAGAAGGATGCCCTGGCCCAGGAGCAGGGCCAGATCGCGCAGCTGGTCCAGCAGCAACAGCAACAGGAGGCCGCCGCCGCCGCGCAGGCCGCCGCGCAACGACAGGCAGCCGCGGCCACCGCAGCTGCTGCCGCGGCGGCCGCCCCTGTCACCCCGAGCGGTGGGGGCGGGAACTCCGTCAGCTCCGCCAGCTCCTCGAGCCTCGCCGGACTCCAGCAAGCCGCCCCGCCGCCGACCGCGGCCGGCGGCTCCGGTGCCGTCCAGGCGGCCGAGAGCCAGATCGGAGTCCCCTACGTGTGGGGCGGCGAGTCCCCCAAGGGATCCGGCAGCCCCGGGTTCGACTGCTCCGGGCTGACCGCCTGGTCATGGGGCCAGGTCGGGGTGGGGTTGCCGCACTTCTCGGGCGCCCAGATGGCCGACTCGACCCCCGTCCCGATCAACGACCTCCAGCCAGGCGATCTCCTCTTCTACGGCGCAGGGGGCGGCGACCACGTCGCGATGTACGTCGGGCCCGGCCAGATGATCGAGGCGCCCTACACGGGGGCAACGGTCTGGATCACCTCCCTCCGCCTGGGCAGCGGCTTCGCGGGCGCCGGCCGGCCCTAGCCGCGAGCTGCACCCTCTCGGCGGCGAAACCTGGCCCCGGATCCCCCTCGTCCCCGAGCGGTCCTAACCTGGCGCCAGCCGTGCCATGAGACCGATCCCCGTCGCATTCCACATTGGGCCACTCGAGGTCCATACCTACGGCATCGGCCTCGCGCTCACGTTCTGGTTCGGGTTCGTCTACTTCGAGCGGCGCCTGCGGAAGAACGGCTACCCCACCGACTGGTTCGCCCCCGTCTTCCTCTGGATCATCCTTGCCGCGGTTGTCGGCGCCAGGGCCCTGCACGTGCTGTCGAACCTGAGCACCTACACCCGGCATCCCGGAGACATCTTCGCCGTCTGGCAAGGAGGCCTGTCATCCTTCGGCGGTCTCCTCCTGGCCGTTCCGGTCGCCATCATCCTCACCCGGCGCCGCTGCCCTGAGCTGCCGATCGCCCGTGGCCTCGACCTCGTGGTGCCCGTGCTCCTGGCCTGCTGGGCCATGGGCCGGCTACTGGGCCCACAGCTGATGGTGGCCGGCGGCGGGCACCCCACGCACCAGTGGTTCGGGATGTACTACGCCAACCAGGCGGGCCGCCGCCTGCCCGTGCCGGTCTTCCAGGCTCTCGAGGACTTCGCCGTGTACCTCATCCTCATTGCCATCGAGCGCCGGCTCGACCGCTGGCCCGACGGCACGCGTCGGGTCGGGTACCCCCCGGGGATCGTCCTCGGCACCGGCATGGTCCTGTGGGGGGTGGAGCGGTCCCTCGACGAACATCTCTGGCTCGGCGAGGACGGCCGCCTCGGCTCGGACCTCGTCCAGTTGGCGGGCATCCTCCTCGTCGTCGGCGGCGCGGTGATTCTCCTGCGTGCGAGGACGCGCTGGAAGCAATGGCTGCCGGTACACCATGCGCGGGAAACCGCGGCGCCGATAGAGGTCGCGGATCAACCAGCTTGAGCGAAGGGGCGTGACCCGGGGAGGTCTACCCGTCGTTCAATTGCAGGAACCGCTTCGTGCGATCCCCTTGGCGCTCGATGGCGAGCGCGTCGCCGTCGTCGAAGATCCAACCGGCCTCACGCCACGGCCGGATCTCGGGAATGGCGTCACCATGATCGGCGCGGCGTGCCTCGGTTCGGCGGAGCGGATCCGGCACGTCGTTGCCCTCGTGCTCCATGACCCGACCCGCCTCTCGTGGGGGGAACTGCGCTCGCCAACCCGCGCCTGGTGCTCTTCAGGTTAGGAAACGGCGCACTCGTACGGGTGGATGGCCGGGCAGCGCCCTTCCCGCAACCCGGTGGCGATGTTGTTGCGACACGAGGGCCGCCACCCGGCGGCAAGTCGGGGCCTGCCGGGAGGTCCACCGCCGCTCCCGGGGACCGCGCGCTCTCAAGGCTTCTTCCCGTGCTGCCGATACGGCGGTTGGAAGGAGGTGGGTGTGCGATGGCCACCGTCCAGCCGTGGACACCGATCATGAATGAGAAGATCTGGACCGAGGAAGAGAAGGAGGAGTGGTTGGCCGCTCACTGCACCGAAGCCACCCACGTGGTCACTTTCGAACCCATGTACCAGATTGAGGTCTGCATCCCCCCCTGGGAGCACCCGGAGCGCCAAATCGCGCGCTCGGCGGTCGCGTGGGGCAAGAGCATGACAGACGTCTTCGATGAGAAACACATCGGTGGCGCCGTGGTCGTCGCCGCGCACCACGAAGGCAACTCGCTCGAGGTCAACACGACGGTGACGCCCCGACCTCGCCTGCACCGCCTGGTCTAGGCGTTCGGCTTCTCGCCCGACGAGGCCGCCTGACGCATCTGCTCGAGGCGGTCGATCAGACCCATCCGCTCCTGCCCGACTGCGCCGTCGAGGCGCGCGGCAATCTGCTCGGGTGTCCAGCGTCCGTCGGCCCACATCGCCCGGACCTCGGCGGGCTGGTTCCAGACGGCGATCTTCGAGTCGACCACGGTGTAGACCTGGCCCGTCACATGCTTGGCCTGGTCGCTCAACAGATACACGACCATGGGCGCCACGTCCTCCGGGTCCCCCATCTCAGCCAGCTCCGAGGGCACGTTGGCCGACATGCGTGTCCGCGCGACTGGCGCAATCGCGTTGGCCGTGACTCCGTACCGATAGAGACCGGCGGCAGCCGACCGCACGAGCGACACGATGCCACCTTTGGCCGCCGCGTAGTTCGCCTGCGCCACGCTCCCCGCGAATGCGCCCGACGTGAACCCGACGAGTGCGCCACCTCCCTCTTGCTTGCGCATGACGGCCGCTGCGGCCCGGAACACCGTGAAGTGACCCTTCAGGTGGGTGGCGATGACGGCATCCCACTCGTCCTCGGACATGTTGAAGAGCATGCGCTCGCGCAGGATCCCTGCGACCGCGACGACACCGTCGATGTGGCCCCACGCCTCTACCGCCGTGTTGATCAGCCGCTCACCCGACTCCATCTTCGAGATGTCGTCCCCCACGGCGATCGCCTCGCCGCCGTTCTCGGTGATCTCCGCGACCACGGCCTGGGCGACCTCGCTCGTCGGGTCCTCGCCCGCCATGCCGACCCCGTAGTCGGCCACCAGCACCTTGGCACCCTCGTTCGCGACGGCACACGCAACGGCCCGCCCGATGCCGCCCCCGCCGCCTGTGACCGCGACGACCTTGTTTGCGAGGAAACCTGCCATTGACGACTCTCCTGATCTCCGGGGCCTTCCGGCCGGGCTCGCAAAATTGCCACAAGTTAGAACACGTTCTAGCCTGCGGGCGGTGGGGGCTGCCATGTGCTCCCGCGTCGCGACCTGTGAGGAGATGCTGATGGGTGACCTCGGCTTCTGGGCCCTGGCCCAGGAAGACCCCGATGACCTCGCCCTCGTCACGCCCGAGGGCGACGAGGTGAAAGCCGGGGAACTGCTGGGCCGGGCCAACCAGCTGGTGCACGGCCTTCGGGCGCAGGGCTTCACGCGGGGCGATGTCGTGGCCACCCTCCTGCCCAACGGTGCCGAGATGATCGAGGTCTACCTGGCGGCCCTCCAAGCGGGGTGGTACCTCGTGCCCATCAACCACCACCTGGTGGCGCCCGAGGTGGCCTACATCCTCAAGGACTCGGGAGCCAAGGCATTCGTGGCTCATGAGCGCTTCGCGGGCGCGGCCACCGCGGCCGCGGACGAGGTCGGTCTCGACGCCGCCGGACGCCTCGGCATCGGCGACATTCCCGGCTTCACCTCCTACTTCGCGGTCCGCGACGCCCAGCCGACCACGCTCCCGGAGGACCGGACCATCGGCGACGTCATGAACTACACGTCCGGCACCACCGGGAACCCCAAGGGGATCTACCGCAAGCTGCAGGGCATCACCCCCGAGCAGGCGGCACTGGGGCTCTCGGGCCTGTTGTTCCTCTTCGGGATACAGCCCAAGGACGAGAACGTCCACATCATCGGCTCGCCGCTCTACCACACCGCCGTACTCCGGTTCGGGAGCGCGTCGCTGCACCTCGGGCACACGATCGTGCTCATGGACAAGTGGCACCCCGAGGAGATGTTGCGGCTCATCGAAGAACGGAGGGTGACCACCTCGCACATGGTGCCCACCCAGTTCCATCGCTTGCTGGCCCTGCCCGAGGACGTGCGGGAGAAGTACGACGTGTCCTCGCTGCGTCACATGATCCACGCCGCCGCCCCCTGCCCGGTCGACGTGAAGCACCAGATGATCGCCTGGTGGGGCAACGCCGTCGACGAGTACTACGCCGCGAGCGAGGGTGGCGGCACGCTCGTCACCGCCGAGGAATGGCTGCAGAAGCCCGGCACGGTCGGCAAGCCGTGGCCGATCTCGGAGATCGCGATCTTCGACGACGAGGGCAACCGCATCACCGAGCCGAACGTCATCGGCACCGTCTACATGGCCATGCAATCGGCCGACTTCGAGTACCACGGCGACAAGGAGAAGACGCAGAAGAACCGCATCGGTGCCTTCTTCACGGTCGGCGACGTCGGGCTGATCGACGAGGACGGCTTTCTGTTCCTGCGGGACCGCAAGATCGACATGATCATCTCGGGCGGGGCCAACATCTACCCGGCCGAGATCGAGAGCGTGCTCCTCTCCCACCCCAAGGTGGGGGACGCCGCCGTCTTCGGGATCCCCAACCAGGACTGGGGGGAAGAGGTCAAGGCGGTGATCGAGCCGGCCGAGGGGATCGAGCCCAGCGACGAGCTGGCGGCCGAGATCTTGGCTCACTGCGCCGACAAGCTGGCCCGGTTCAAGACTCCGAAAACGATCGACTTCACGAACGAAATGCCTCGCGACCCCAACGGCAAGCTCTACAAGCGCAAGCTGCGCGACCCCTACTGGGAAGGCGTGCAGAGGGCACTCTGACGCGATCTGGCGGCTCAGCGGCGTCCATCACCGGGACCACATCGAGGTTCTGGAGCATCAGCGGAGTGAGGGCCCAGGCTGATTCTGCGCCGTGCCGAACGGCGACCTGACAGTCGGGCCGCGGAGTCGCTCAAGGGCGTACCCCAACTGTGCCGACAGTTGTGGCAGGAGGACGAATGCTCGCCAAGAATCGCCTTTTCGTTGCCGGGGCCACGGTCGCACTGATCTGTGCTGCAGGGGCGGCGATGGTGACCGGCCCGATACTGGCAACGGGCGTCACGGACGCCGCAAGTTTGCCCGTCGGCGCAGGCGCTGATCTGCCCAGCGGGACAGCCCTCGGTCACCCCAACACCGTCATCGGGTCGGTGTCGATCGACACCCCGCAAACGGCAACGATCATGGCCTCGGTCTCGGCCTACATCCTTCATCTCAAGGCTCCCGGCTACAGCGGTGCCAACTGCCGCCTTATATTGGACCGCTATCACATCGGCAACGATGGCGAGGCGGCGGAGGGCGGCAACGTACCCGGGGGCAACGTGTCGCCGGTTGCCAGCCTCGCGATCTCGGCATCGTGGTCCGACGTGGCGGCCGGTCACCACACGGTCGAGATGGAATGCGCACCGCTCATCCCGATCACTGGCTACGAAGTGCAGCTCGAGCAACCCCATCTGAACGTCTGGGCCGTCGGCTGAATCAATCCGTTACGGTCAGCCCTTGACCTGCTGGTTGTGGTCCGTCGACCCCGATCACCGGCCCGTCCCCGGTTCCCTATCATTGTGGTACGAACGCATTCGCTCATCCACGCCCCACATGGAAACGACGCCCGAAACCATAGAGTCTCTGATCCTCGACCTCCTCGAGTGGGTCGGGCCCCATCCTCGGCCCTACGCCGAGGTGCTCGACGCCTGGCGGACATCCTGCCCGCGCCTGCCCGTGTGGGAGGACGCCAACGACCGTGGTTTCATCGCCCGTCAGTACCAGCCGCAGCGGGGTGAATTCGTGTCGGTCTCGACAGCCGGCCTGGAGCATCTTCGCCGTCACCGCTCGACGTGGTCGTAGCGATGCGGCCCCGCGAGGACTTGAGCATCGACAAGGAGTACCTCCGTGAGTCCCAGTACAAGGACCCGACCAACCTGAACGCGCGGATCGCGCTCCACACCAAGTACACGCAGGCCGACGAACCGTGGTACCCGTGGTTGGCGGGCCGCTTCGAGTGGTCCGAGGGCGTCGACGTACTGGAGGTCGGCTGTGGCTCCGGTGCCCTGTGGGCCGGCGTCGCGCCGTTCCTTCCCGACCTGCGGCTGACCCTGACAGACCTGTCCGAGGGAATGGTCGCGGCGGCCGAGCTGGCCGTCGAACCGCTCACCAACGTCGAGCTCACCGAGACATGCCGCGTGCGACGTGCAGGAACTTCCGTTCGCCGACGGTGCATTCGACGTCGCCGTGGCCAATCACATGCTGTACCACGTCCCCGATCCGCTGCTCGCTGTGGCTGAGCTGGCTCGGGTCCTCCGACCCGGCGGCGTCCTCCTGGCAGCCACGAACGGACCTCGGCACCTGGAGGCCATCGCCGAGCTGTCGCGCCAGGGTCTCGGCTGGTCACCTCTCGACTTTTCGGACCGCCGCTTCGGGAAGTCGACCGGCGAGGCGATCCTCGCCAGCCGGTTCGGCTCCGTCCGCTGGGACCAGCACCCGAGCACCATGGTCTGCACCAACCCCGACGACGTCATCGCCTTCATCGTTTCGGGCGCCGCCGGCCAGGAGGCCTCACCGGACCAGCGCCGAGCCCTCGACGCCGCGGTCGTCGCCCGCTTTCAGCAGAACGGCGGCGCGTTACGGATCACAACGGACACCGGCTGCTTCGTCGCTCGTGAAGCGGCCGGGAGCTAGGCCTTCTCCGGACTCAGGTCGGGCGGTGATCCGACCGACCCCGCTCTCTCGGCTTTCTCGGCTCTGATGGCCATCATGCGCTGCCAGCTGGGGTCGACCAAGGGCGCCTCGGACACCTGCGCGTTACCGCTCACGATGTCGAGCATGCGGCTCGGCGGGACCTCGATGAAGATGCCCTCGGCCTCGGCGGTCAGCTCACCTCGGTAGTAGATACCGCCCCAGGCGAAGATCTTGCGCCCCTCCTTGCCGGTGTGGCGGGCGGCCAGCTCGAGGGGTGCCAAGAGGGGCGTCGGGCGCCGGTAACGGATCGTCAGCGTCCCCGTCATGGCGCCCTGGCCGACCAGGAGGTTGGAGATGCCCAGCATCTCGTCGAAGACCTCGGCGATCACGCCGCCGTGGACACAGGTGGGCGGGCCCTCGTACTGGTAGTCGAAGGTGGCGCGGCCGCGGATCTCGCGCCGGCCGTCCTCGCCTTCCACCGCCCACACCTCGATGGGTGGGGCCACCGGGTTGGCGAAGCCCACCATCGGGCTGGTCGGGAAGTAGTCCTGGGGGTGCGCGCCCGGGATCCCGCCGGGTCCGGGCTCCTGTCGCCGCCGCTTGGCGGCCGGCGCCGCGGACTCGAGCCGGTCGGCCAGCGCGCCGATCTCCGCCGCCGCGTCCATGATCTCCTCGTCCCCGATCGGCTGCCCGACGGCAACCGAGCTGATGCGCCGCATCGCCGTCGCGAGCAGGTTGCGCGGCTCGTCGCCGGTCGAGGTCGGCGGGCCGTCGACGCCGGGGAAGCCCTGCCCCGGTCCGATCGCGCCCTCCGCACCGCCCGCCTCGGGGGCGCTCCCGCTCACGTGCGGGTGTAGTTGGGCGGGCGCTTCTCCGCGAACGCCTTCTGCCCCTCGGTGGCGTCGTTGGTGGAGAAGATGGGCCAGCCGATCTCGAGCTCCCGGGCGAGGCCGTCCACCTCGGACATGCCCTCGGTCTCGCGCACGCTTCGCTTGATCGCCTCCACCGCCAACGGGCCGTTCGCCCCGATCACCGACGCGATCTCGAGCGCCCTCTCCAGTGCGGTGCCGTCCGGCACGACGTGGCCGATGAGCCCGATGCGCAGCGCCTCCTCCGCCGGCACCTCACGCGCCGTCAAGAGCAGATCCATGGCGTGGGTGTACGGGATCTGGCGACGCAGGCGCACCGTCGAGCCTCCGAGCGGGAAGAGCCCGCGCTTGGCCTCGAACACGCCGAAGACCGCGCTCTCCCCGGCGACCCTGATGTCGGTGGCCTGCAGGATCTCGGTCCCGCCGGCGACGGCCCAGCCCTCCACCGCGGCGATCAGGGGCTTGCGCAGGTCGTAGTGGCGCAGCAGCGCCTTCCAGTGCAGGTCGGGGTCCTCGTCCATGCGGGGCCGGTACTTCTCGGCGTCGCTCCCGCCCATCGCCTTGAGGTCCATGCCGGCGCAGAAGGTGCCACCGGCGCCGGTGAGGATGGCGCAGCGGATGTCGTCGTTGGCATCGATTTCCAGCCAGGCGTCCTTCATGCCGACCAGCATGGGCAGGCTCAACGCGTTCTTCGCTTCGGGACGGTTCATCGTCACGATGGCCGTCGCGCCGTCGCGCTCGAACGTCAGGTGCTCAGTCGAGATGGTTTCCACGGTCCCCTCCAGAGGTAGGCGCCGGTACGGAAAAGGTCGAGTCGGGCGATCCCTACAGCCGCTCGATGATGGTGCCCGTCGCCAGCGCGCCGCCACAGCACATCGACACGAGCCCGTAGGTGCCGTCGGTGCCGCTCCAGCTCGTGCAGGATCGTGGTGATCAGCCGGCTCCCGGTCGCGCCAACGGGGTGGCCGAGCGCGATGGCCCCGCCGTTGACGTTCAGCTTGTCCATGTCCGCCTCGTGCACCTTGGCCCAGCTGAGCACGATGGAGGCGAAGGCCTCGTTCACCTCGTAGAGGTCCATGTCCTTCATCGTCATGCCGGCCTTGGCGAGCACCTTGCTCGTGGCCACGATCGGGCCGTCGAGGTGGTAGTAGGGGTCGGACCCCGCCAGCACCTGCGCCACGATCCGGGCCCGGGGCTTGAAGCCCTCCGCCTTGGCGCGCTCCTCGGACATCCAGAGCACGGCGGCGGCGCCGTCGGAGATCTGTGACGAGGTGCCCGCCGTGTGCATGCCGTCGGGCAGCACGGGCTTCAGCTTGGCCAGCCCCTCGAGCGTCGTCTCGCGCGGGCCCTGGTCCTTGGACACGACCATCTTCTCGCCGCTGTGCTCGCCCCGCGGCCCCTCCTCCCCCACCATGGGCGCCTCGACGGCGAAGATCTCGCGGGCGAAGCGGTCCTCGGCCTGCGCCCGGGCCGCCTTTTTCTGCGACTCGAACCCGAACGCGTCCACGTCCTCGCGGGTGATGCCGTGCTTCTTTGCGATCCGCTCGGCCGCCTCGAACTGGCTCGGCATGTCGTAGGGCAGGTCGGCGGGGAGGCGCGCGGCCCGACGCCGGGCGCCGACGCGTTGGCCCCGAGCGGGATCCGGCTCATGGTCTCGACGCCGCACCCGATCGTGATGTCCGCCGCGCCCGCCGCGATCAGGTTGTTGGCCATGTGGTTGGCCTGCTGCGACGAGCCGCACTGGCAGTCGATCGTGGTGGCGGCGACGTCGTAGGGCAGCCCGGCCAGCAGCCACGAGGTGCGCGTCACGTTGAACCCCTGCTCGCCCGCCTGGGTCACGCACCCGCCGACGACCTGCTCGACCGACGCCGGGTCGATGCCGGCCCGCTTGACGACCTCGACCTGCGCTGCGCCGAGGAGGTCGGGGGCCCGGAGGCCCGAGAGCCACCCGTTGCGCTTCCCGATGGGGGTGCGGACCGCCTCGATGATCACCGGCTGTGCCATGACGGGTGTTCCTCCTACTGCCGCTCCCGGCTCTCGGCCGGCTGCCCCTCGATGGGCGGAATTTAGAACCTGTTCTAACTTTATCATCCGTCTTTTCGGATGACCCCCGCAGTCTGCCCGGGCCTGGTCGCCGGGCGCCAACGCCGGTGCCGCCGGACTATGAGACGTGCTTGAGCAGCTCCCGGGCGATCACCACACGCTGCACCTGGTTCGTGCCCTCGTAGATCTGCGTCACCTTGGCGTCGCGCAGGAAGCGCTCGACGGGAAAGTCCTTCGTGTAGCCGTACCCGCCGAGCAGCTGGACCGCGTCCACGGTGATCGACATGGAGGCATCGGAGGCGAACGCCTTGGCCATGGCGCCGAACATCGTCAGCTCGCCTGCGGGGTCGTCGTCGACCATGGCGCAGGCCCGGTAGACGAGGGCGCGGGCGGCCTCGTTGCGCATCGCCATGTCGGCCAGCATGAACCGCAGCCCCTGCAGGTCCGCGATGGGACCCCCGAAGGCGTGACGCTGTTTCATGTACGCCGCCGCGCAGTCGATGGCGCCCTGCGCGATCCCGATCGCCTGGGCCCCGATCGTGGGCCGGCTGCGGTCCAAGGTGTGCATCGCGATCGTGAAGCCCTGGCCCTCCTCACCGATGCGGTGCGACGCAGGGACGCGCACCTCGTCGAGCACGACTTCGCCGGTGGGGCTCCCCCGCATGCCCAGCTTGTCCTCGTGTTTGGCGATGCGGACGCCCCATTCCTTCTCGACGACGAAGCACGTGATGCCCCGCCCGCCCCCGTCGGGGTCGGTCTTCGCGAAGACGATGTAGACGTCGGAGATCCCCGCGTTCGTGATCCAGTACTTCGAGCCGGTCAGGACGTAGTCGTCGCCGTCACGCACGGCTCGGGTGCGCATGGAGGCCACGTCGCTCCCGGCGTCCGCCTCGGAGAGGCAATAGCTGGCCTGGATCTCGCCCGTGGCCACCCGGGGCATGTAGGCGCGCTTCAGCTCCTCTGAGCCCCAATTCATCACGGGGAGCATCCCGAGCTTGGAGATGAGGATGGTGAGTGACGTCGAGGCGCAGACTCGGGACAGCTCCTCGACCGCGATGGCCTGGGTCACGGTGTCGGCTCCCGCGCCGCCGTAGTCCTCTGGGATGCCGAGCGCGGGTAGCTCCATCTCCTTGCACGCCTCGAACGACTTCCATGGGAATTCCGCGTTGCGGTCGACCTCGGCGGCATTTGGTGCCACCTTCTCCTCACAGAAGGTGCGGAGCGTGTCGCGGAACTCTCGTTGGACGTCGGTCAGGGCGAAGGTGCTGGCGCTCACGCCGCCATTCTCGCAGGCCCCGACCGACCGACGTTCTCCCTGGTCAGGACGCGTCAGTGCGCCGACAGATGGCGGGTCAAAAGGTCGGAGAGCTCGACCGGCGCCATCTCCGGGATCCAATGGGAGACGTTCTCGAGGACCTCGAATGTGTACGGTCCGCCGACGCATGCGCCGGTGTCCTCGGCCGCGATCCGCCCGAAGGCCTCGTCCCCCGTGGACCACACATACAGGGTCGGGACCATCACCGGCCCGAGGCCGATGAGTGGCGTGCTGTCCATGGCCCGGTACCAGTTCAGGGCCGCCGTCAGGGCCCCCGGTTCGGTGAGCGCCAGCACGTACATCTTGGCGTCCTCGTCGTCGAGCCCGGTCTCGGCCAACAACGTGGCCAGCCCGCGGCCGGAGCCGTCGGCACCGAGCAGCAGCCGCTCGGGGACCTCGGGCTGGCGGAAGGCATCCATGCCGGCGCCGTACGACACCTGGGCGGGATCCCCGCCGAGCAGCGAGTGCTGGAGGGCGAGCGGATGCGGCGTCGAGACCACGCTCAGCGAGCGCACGCGCTCCGGATGACGCGACGCCACGATCCAGGCCAGCATGCCGCCCCAGTCGTGGCCCACCAGGTCGAAGGTCACCATCTCCATGGAATCGGCGAGCGCGAGGACGTCACCGAGGAGGCGCTCCGGGGCGTACTCGTCCAGCGCGGCGGGGCGGGCGCCACAGGAATAGCCGCGCAGGTCGGGCGCCACGGCGCGGTACCCGGCGCCGCCGAGCGCCCACAGCTCGTCGCGCCAGGCCCACGAGGTCTGGGGGAAGCCGTGCAGGAGCAGAACCCGGCGCCCTTCCCGTGGGCCACAGGCCCGCCCGCTGAACGTCAGGCCGCCGGCCTCGATCTCGAGCCGGTCGATGGCCCCCGTTGCATCCACGACTGCCTAAGCGGCGGCGGCACCACCGAGCGCGTGGACACGGGCTTCCTCCGGGCTCAGGCGGAGCATCTCGTCTGGAATGGAGTCGACGAGCCGCCTCTGCGCGACGTAGTCGTGGGAGATGGACGAGAACAAGACGCGGCGGGACGCGACGAGCTCGGGTGGCGCGTCGTCCAGGAAGCCCCACAGGTTGAGGCCGAACTGCACGTCGTAGACGCTGGGCGCGCGGCCGAAGATGGCACTCCGCTTGGCGGCGACCAGCGCCACACCGAGCAGAACGTCGTGCTCTGACTCGCCCTCGCCCAACCTCAGCTTGTGCTCGAATCGCTTGGCCAACCGGAGTGCGAACCCCGAATCGGGTCCTGGCGTCCCCAGGGAAGGGCCGGGGCGGCGGACGGGCCCCACCACTTCTGCCGGGCGCGACGAGGTCCACGACCCCGGCACGTGGAGGTGCCGGGCCGGACGGACCTGATCCGCCTCGGCGATGGGCACGAACGTGGGCTGCGTCATGCGCGGGAGACTAGCCGAGGGTGTCGGTGGCACCCATTCCGCGGCCGCCGAGGGCCTCGTCTTGCAGCAGCCGAACGACGGGGAGCGCGATCGACGAGGGTCGTGCCGCGTCGTGGAAGACCTCTTGGTCCGCCGAACTCAGGTTGGCACCGGTCGCCATGGGCTCGCCGGTGCCGGCGTTGCGACTGAACAGGGGGTGGGCGCCGCTCGACACCTGGAGGCGGATCCGGTGCCCGGCCCGGAACGTGTTCGCGGTCGGCCACATCGCGACGTCGAGCACGAATACACCGTCGTCACTTTTCTCGACCGCGCCGGGCGACACGCGCATGACGCCGTCGCTCAGATTCACGGACTTGCCCTTCTCCGACACGTCGCAGAGTCGGACGAAGAAATCGGTGTGCTCGAGCGAGGAGCGGAGGTACAGCGTGGCCGTGAGCGGACCGATGACGGTGAGATCCTCGGTCAGCACAGGACTGGTGTAGGTGACGACGTCATGGCGGTGCTCGCGTCGGCGTTGGTCCTTCCGACCCGCCGAGCGGACGTTGAGCGAGGGCCCACCCACGGCGGGCGTCGGATCGTGGGGGTTGTAGTGGAAGCGGTCGGGCCCGCTCTCGGCGGGCGGTACAGGGCCCAAGGTCCCCCATCGCCCGAGGTACCACCGCTGCGTCTCTGCCGCCGGCGGCCAGAGGGAGAACTCCTGCCACGTCCGCGACCCCATCACGAAGACGCGCACCGGTGCCCGGGACTCGAGGCCGGGCCGCGCGCCCAATTGCTCGTCGAACCACTTGAGTCCGTCGCGCACCGTCTCGGCGAAGAGGCCCGGGCTGGCGTGGGTCCACGGGCCGACGGTCAGTCGGGCCGGGCGTCCTGCGCGCCGCAGGGCCTCGTAGTCGGCCACCTGGGCCGGGAGGAACAGGTCGTACCACCCGCCGACAAGGCTGGCCGGCGGCACCTTGTCCAGGTGCTGCCCGAAATCGACGGGGTCCCACCACTCGTCGCCGGGCGTGCTGTGCTGGAGCCAGTCCTGATAGAAGGGCGCCGGTTCGCCGATGGTCGCAATGTCACACCCGCCGAGAGGCAGCACGTTGCTGGCGGCAGCGAGCAGCTTGCCGCTGCGCGCCTGACTGCGTAAGACCTTGCGCCAACCGAGTTCCTGGTGCCTGACCTGGTACATCCACGCCAGCGCGGTCTCGAGGGCGAACGATCCGCCCGGAAAGACGACGGCGTCGCGGAAGTTCGACGCGGTGACCTGGAAGCACAGGGCCTTGACGAACTCGGGCGCGTCCTCGGCGATCGCCCACTGCGTCAAGCCGAGGTAGCTCCCGCCCCACATCACCAGGCGGCCGTCGAACCACGGTTGGGCCGCCACCCACTCGAGCGTGGCGTGGCCGTCCGCTTGCTCGTGACGGAGGGGGGCCCACTCGCCTTCGGAGCCGAACGTGCCACGACAGCTCTGCACGACCACCTGGTACCCGCGCTCCGCGTAGAGCCGGCCGAGCGGTCCCATGATGTGCCGCCCGTACGGGGTCCGGATGAGCACGGTCGGTCGGTTGCCCGACTGCCGCCTCGGGAACCATCGGTCGGCGACCAGGACGACTCCGTCGGGCATCTTGGCGGCCAGGTCACGCTCGACCGCGACGTCTCCGGTCTGGGGTGGCGGAAGCCCGACCAACGATGCTGCGATGCGGCTCCACGCGGTCATGGTCGATCCCCCTGTGATCCCCCTCGTGACGGTGGGAGCTTCCGGTCCTCCCTCAGGAGGCGTGGAGAAGCCCGAAGACGATCGAATCGTAGAGGGCCTGCCAGCTCGCCTCAATGATGTTCTCGGACACCCCGATGGTGGTCCATGTCTGCTGGCCGTCCGTCGTGTCCACCAGCACCCGGGTGACCGCGCCGGTTCCCCGTCCGGTGTCGAGCACCCGGACTCGATAGTCGGTCAGGTGGATGTGGTCCAGCACGGGGAACTTGGCGCCGATCGCACCCCGTAGCGCGCCGTCGAGCGCATTGACCGGTCCGTTGCCCTCGGCCACCGCGACGATGCGCTCCAGCCCCACGTGGACCTTGACGGTTGCCTCGGTCGTGACGCCCAGCATTGCGCCGACGGTCGAGGCCTCGTCCCCACCCTTCAGGTCGCTCCGCTCGCCGTGGTCGGTGATGACCCGGAAGGACTCCACCGCGAAGAAGTCGGCGACCCATCCCGTGGCGCGTCGGAGGAGGAGCTCCAGAGAGCCGTCGGCCACCTCGAAGTGGTACCCCTCGTGCTCCAGGCGCTTCAACTCGTCGAGGACGCGGCCGATGACCTCGCCGTCGAGGTCGAGCCCGAGCTCGGCCGCCTTCATCGCCAGCGTGGAACGGCCGGCCATCTCCGACACGACGACCCGGGTGCCGTTGCCCACCAGGTTCGGCTCGACGTGCTCGTACAAATCGGCGCTGCGCGCCACGGCGCTGGCGTGCAGGCCCCCCTTGTGGGCGAACACCGAGTTCCCCACGTAAGGCTGTTGGGGGTTCGGCGCGAGGTTGACCAGCTCGGCGATGTGGTGCGCCACCGGTGTCAACCGCTCCAGGCGGTCGGCCGGGATGGTGCGGATGTTGAGTTTGAGCGCCAGGGTGGGGATGGCCGCCGACAGATCGGTGTTGCCGGCCCGCTCTCCGTACCCGTTGATGCAGCCCTGTACCTGGGTGGCCCCGGCCTGCACGGCAACGAGCGAGTTGGCCACCGCGCAACCGGCGTCGTTGTGGCAGTGGATGCCGAGCTGCGCGCTGGTGCGGGCGCGCACGTCGGCCACGGCGCGGCCCACGTCGTCGGGCAGCGAGCCCCCGTTCGTGTCGCACAGGACCAGCGCGTCGGCGCCCTCTTCCTCAGCCGCGGCGAGGACCGAGAGCGCGAATTCAGGGTTGCCCCGGTAGCCGTCGAAGAAGTGCTCCGCATCGAGAAAGACACGGAGGTCGTGCTGGCGCAGGTACCGCACGGAGTCGGCCACCATTGCCACGGCCTCGTCGAGCGACGTGCGCAACGCCTCGGCAACGTGGCGGTCCCACGACTTGGCGACGATGCAGACCACCGGCGCACCGGCCTCCACGAGGTTGGCCAGCACCGCATCGTGCTCCGGCTTCACTCCGGCCCGGCGCGTGGAGCCGAAGGCGACCAACGTGGCGGTCCCGAGCGTCAGCTCCTTCTTGGCGCGGGCGAAGAATTCGATGTCCTTCGGGTTGGCGCCGGGCCAGCCTCCCTCGATGTAGGTGACCCCGAGGTGATCGAGCTGCTCCGCCACCCGGAGCTTGTCGTCGACGGTGAGCGAGAGGCCCTCTTGCTGGCTGCCGTCGCGGAGGATGGTGTCGAAGATGTCGACCGCCTCGGGAAGGTCGGGTAGGGCGTAGTCGTGCGCGTGCGCACTATGACCGTGCGCGTGGGTGTGGCGTACGTCGCCGTGCCTGTGGGACTCGGTGCCCGCGCCCTCAGTCGACATGGTCGAGCCATTCCTTGTACTGGTCGACCTCGCCACGCACCGAGGCGAAGTAGGTCTGCTGGATCTCCTTGGTGATCCGACCGGGGTGTCCGGGGCCGACAGCACGGTCGTCGACGGCGCAGATCGGCACGACCTCCGCCGCGGTGCCGGTCAGAAAGGCTTCGTCGGCCAGGTAGAGGTCCGTCCGGATGAGCGATTGGTGGCGCACCTCGTAACCGAGGTCGCGTGCGATCGTCTTCACCGAGTCCTGGGTGATGCCGTCGAGGGCCCCGGCGTCGGACGTGTTCGGGGTCAGGATGACGCCGTCGCGCACGATGAAGACGTTCTCCCCCGTGCACTCGCTCACGGTGCCGTTCGGCGCGAGCAGAATCGCCTCGTCGTAGCCAGCCTTGATCGCCTCGACCTTGGCCAGTGACGAATTCACGTACATGCCGGTGCCCTTGGCCGCCGTCGGGACGGCGTTGGGGTCGTGACGCTGCCACGAGCTCACCTTGACCGAGACCCCGTTTGCGACGCCTTCATCCCCCAGGTAGGTGCCCCAGGGCCATGCGGCGACCGAGACGTTCACCGGGCAGGGCAGCGGGTTGAGGCCCATTTCGCCGTAACCCAGGTAGACCAGCGGTCGCAGGTAACAGCCGTCGTGCAAGCCGTTCACGCGCACGACCAGGCGCGTCGCTTCCATGATCTCCTCCACCGAGTAGGGGATGTCGATCATGAAGATCTTGGCCGAGGCGAAGAGCCGGCGGATGTGGTCGCCGAGGCGGAACACCGCCACGCCCCGGCTGGTCGGGTAGGCGCGAATACCCTCGAACACTCCAGACCCGTAGTGCATCGTGTGGGTGAGGACGTGGACGGTGGCGTCCGCCCAGTCGACGAGCTCGCCGTCCATCCAGATCTTGTCGGTGGGTGTGATGGGCATGGCGGCTACAGCCTTTCTGCGATGGCGTCGCCCACGGCGGTGGTGGACTGCTGTTGGGTGGACGTTGACATGGAATCGGCCTGCGCAGCGAGGGCCTTGAGGATGCGGCCGGCCGCGTCGGACTCGCCCAGGTGCTCGAGCATCAGGGCCGCCGAATGGACGGCGGCCAGGGGGTTGGCGATGCCTTTGCCCGCGATGTCGTGGGCGGCGCCGTGTACGGGTTCGAAGAGCGAGGGGCCGGTGCGGGCCGGGTTGAGATTGGCCGACGCGGCGAAGCCGATGCCACCCGAGACGGCGCCGGCCAGATCGGTCAGGATGTCGCCGAAGAGGTTGTCGGTGACGATCACGTCGTAACGCTTCGGCTGCTCGACCAGGTAGATGCAGGCGGCGTCGACGTGGTTATAGTCCCAGTCCACCTCCGGGTGCTCCGCGGCGACCGTGGTCACGGTGCGGTGCCACAGGTCACCGGCGAAGGTCAACACGTTCGTCTTGTGCACCAGTGTGAGGTGGCGGGCCGGGCGGTTGGCAGCAAGGCCGAACGCGTAGCGCACGCAACGCTCCACGCCCATCCGGGTGTTGACAGAACCTTGTGTCGCCACCTCGTGTGGCGTGCCCTTGCGCAGGAACCCGCCTTCGCCGGCGTAGGTCCCCTCCGTGTTCTCGCGGACGACGACGAAGTCGGCACCCTCCGCGATGGACCCTGGCATCCCTGTGAACGGGCGCAGATTGACATAGAGGTCGAGCTCGAAGCGGAGGCGCAGCAGCATGCCCCGCTCGAGGGTGCCCGGCGGGACGGAGGTGTCGCCGATGGGCGGGCCGACGGCGCCGAGGAGGATGGCGTCATAGCCCCGCAGCTCCGCCAGGATCCCATCCGGCAGGACGGCGCCGTCACGCAGGTACCGCGCGGCGCCGAGGTCGTAGTCCGTGGTGTCGAGGTCGACGCCCGACGCGGCCACCACCTTGAGCGCCTCGGCGCAGACCTCCGGCCCGATGCCGTCACCGCCGATGACCGCCACCCGATGCCTGGTGCTCCCGGTGCTCACTATCTTCCTGGTGCCTTTCCTCTTATCTGCTTATCTGCGGATCCTGTTGTCTGCGACCGCCCGTTGGCCCGCCGGCCGAGTGGCCGAGTGGCCGAGTGGCCGAGTGGCCGTGATACCGGCCCGGAATTGAAAAACCGCCCACTCTGTGGACGGTTCGACGGCGCGCGGATATGGGGCGCGCCTAATGAATAATGCCTACGAGGTGCTCGGAACGGCGCATGATCTCTACAGTCTCTCGCAGTCGGATCCGCTCGTCAACACTGGGTGCGCCCGTCGGCCAGCAAGCCGTCGAGGGCCGATTAGCCTTGTGCCCGCCGGCGCAGTGCACCGCACCGCCCGCACACCCGCCTCCTGGAGGACACGCCGTGACGAACGCTTCCACCAACCAGACAGAGACCACCAAACTGACCCAGGCCACCCACGACCGCCTGGTGGCCGAGCTCGAGGACCTAACCACCCGCGGCCGGGTGGAGATCGCTCAGCACATCGAGGCGGCGCGGGCGCTGGGCGACCTGAGCGAGAACGGCGACTACCACGCGGCCAAGGACGCCCAGGGGAAGATGGAATCACGCATCCGCCAGCTGCAGGCAATGCTCAAGCGCGTCGAGATCGTCGACGAGGCCGGCGCAGCGGACGGGTCCGTGTCGCTGGGGAGCACCGTCGAGCTCCGCTACGACGGTGACGACGAGGAGGACACGCAGCGGTTCTTCGTGGGCTCCATCGAGGAGCGCCAGGGTGACCTGCCTGTGATCTCTCCCAGCTCGCCCCTGGGCCAGGTGCTGGTTGGGCGGAGCGCGGGCGACAGCGTCGAGTACCGGGCACCGGGCGGCATGCTCAAAGTCAACATTGTCCTCGTCGAGCGCTGATGGCCCCGCGCACGCTCAGCGACAAGATCTGGGACGCCCACGTCGTGCATTCGGCCCAGGGCGAGCCCGACCTGCTCTTCATCGACCTCCACCTCATCCACGAGGTGACGTCGCCCCAGGCCTTCGACGGGATACGGCTGGCCGGGCGCACGGTGCGACGACCTGAGCTGACCGTCGCCACGGCGGACCACAACGTCCCCACCACCGACATCGACAAGCCGGTCGCCGATCCCGTCTCGGCCCAACAGCTGCGGGTCCTCGACGACAACACGGCGGAGTTCGGCATCACCTGCTTCCCGATGGGCGACGCCAACCAGGGCATCGTCCACATCATCGGGCCCGAGC
Organism: uncultured Acidimicrobiaceae bacterium; assembly: GCA_963726005.1. Classification (GTDB taxonomy): domain Bacteria; phylum Actinomycetota; class Acidimicrobiia; order Acidimicrobiales; family RAAP-2; genus Bog-473. The sequence continues at coordinate 541,303 of CAVSAT010000004.1, read as the reverse complement.
AGGGCTGGACGCAGCCGGGCATGACCATCGTGTGCGGGGACAGCCACACCTCCACCCACGGCGCCTTCGGCGCGCTCGCCTTCGGCATCGGCACCAGCGAGGTGGAGCACGTGCTGGCCACACAGACGTTGCCCCAAGTGCGACCGAAGACCATGGCGGTGACGGTCGAGGGCGAGCTCGGCCCGGGGGTGACCGCAAAGGACGTCGCGTTGGCCATCATCGGCGCCATCGGCACCGGGGGCGGCATCGGGCACGTGATCGAGTACCGGGGTTCGGCCATCCGCTCGCTCTCCATGGAGGGCCGTATGACCCTGTGCAACATGTCGATCGAGGGCGGGGCGCGCGCCGGCCTCGTGGCACCCGACGAGACGACGTTCGAGTACGTGCAAGGCCGTGACCACGCGCCGTCCGGCGAAGCCTGGGAGGCCGCGTTGTCCTATTGGCGCAGCCTGCCCACTGACGAGGGCGCAACCTTCGACAAAGAGGTCGTGCTGCGTGCGGCCGACATCGCGGCCCAGGTGACCTGGGGCACCAACCCGGCCCAAGTGGCGCCGATCACCGGGGCCGTACCCGACCCGGCCGCCATAGCGGACCCCGGCGACCGGGAGTCGGCCGAGCGCGCGCTGGCCTATATGGGGTTGCAGCCCGGGACACCGCTCCGGGAGATCAGCGTCGACACGGTGTTCCTGGGCAGCTGCACGAATTCTCGGATTGAGGACTTCCGGGCAGCGGCGGCGGTGTTGACGGGCAGAACCGTGCACGCCGGGCTGCGGGCGCTTGCCGTGCCGGGCTCGCACCGGGTGAAGGCCCAGGCCGAGGCGGAGGGACTCGACAAAGTCTTCACCGCCGCGGGATTCGAATGGCGCGAGCCGGGCTGCTCCATGTGCCTGGCTATGAACCCCGACAAGCTGGCCGTCGGCGAGCGCTGTGCGTCGACCTCCAACCGCAACTTCGAGGGACGCCAGGGACGCGGCGGCCGAACCCACCTGGTCTCGCCCGTTGTCGCCGCCGCCACCGCCGTGGCGGGGACCTTCGCCACGCCTGAGGACCTCGACCGATGAAGGCCGTCGTCGTCGTCACCGGACGCGCCGTCCCCCTCGACCGGACGGACGTCGACACCGACCAGATCATCCCGTCGGACTGGCTGAAACGGGTTGAACGAACCGGGTTCGGAGCAGGCCTCTTCTCCGAATGGCGCGACGATCGTGACTTCGTGCTCAACAACCCCGAATTCGTGGGGGCCACCATCCTGGTGGCCGGCCACAACTTCGGCACGGGCTCCTCCCGCGAGCACGCCGTGTGGGCATTGATGGACTACGGGTTCCAGGCCGTCGTCTCGTCGCGTTTCGCCGACATTTTCCGCAACAACTGCACGAAACAGGGCCTGCTCCCGGTCCAGGTCTCCGAGGAGCTGGACCGTGCGCTGCTCGACGCCGTGGCCAAGGACCCGTCGCTCGAGATCACCATTGACGTGGCGCGGGGCACGATCGAGGCGCCGGCGGCCGGTCTCATCGGCACCTTTCCCCTCGACGAATTCACGCGCCAGCGCCTGCTCAACGGGTGGGACGACATCGGTCTCACTCTGCGCCACGAGGACGACATCACGGCCTTCGAGCGCCGGCGGCCCGCCTTTCTGCCCTCGGCCTGACGTCCATGGTGGCGTTCCGCAGGATGACCGACGCGGACGTCGGTGCGGCCGTGGCCGCCTTCGACAGTGGTTTGCTCGCCATGCTGGCCCGCCACGGACTCCCGGTCACGGCCAACTCCATTCAGGACGAGCGGCGGCGGCTGGACCGCACGCGCCATTTCCTCGGGACCGACCCCGACGGGTCGTGGGTGGCAGAGGACGGCGGCACCGTGGTCGGCATGTCGCAGTCCTTCGTACGGGAGGGGTACTGGATGCTCTCCCAACTCGGCACCGTGCCGGGCCGGCAGGGGCGGGGCGTCGGCCGCGAGCTGCTCCGGCTCGCCCTCTCCTACGGCGACCCGGACAGTCCGGGAACGATCCAGTGCTCGCGTGACCCGAAGGCGATGGCGCTCTACACCAGCTTCGGATTCGTCTTGCACCCCGTCGTGGCGGCTTGGGGCGCCATGCGCCCAGGCGCCGTGGCACGGCCTGCCGGCGTGCGGCGCTTCGAGCCCGACGAGGTCGCCGAGCGCGAGCTCGAGGTGGTCAGCGGCATCGACCGTGCGGTGCGCGGTTCGGCCCGAAAGGTCGACATCGTCGCCATGCTGGCCCAGCCCGGGACCCGGCTCCTCCTTCATGGGGACCAGGCGTACGCCGTCGCCAAGGACGAGAGGATCGTGACCCTCGGGGCCCGCCAGGAGGAGTCGGCCACGCTGGTGCTGCGGGCCATGCTCGCCGAGGCACCGCCGGGCGAGACCATCGAGATCAATTGGCTGACGTCGGCGCAGCAGTGGGCGATCTCCGAGGTGGTCCGGGCGGGCATCGAGCTCCAGCCGTACGGGCCGGTGATGGTGCGGGGCATGGACGGGCCGCCCAGTCCGTACATCCCGAACGGCGGTTTCGGCTAACGCCCCGCTGGGGTCACCGGCGCCCCCTGGAGCCGTTGGCCGAACCGCTGCAGGCCGACGCTCCAGCCCTCGGGCGATCCCACTGCGTCGCGCATAGCCTCCCAGCCGTCGCCATGGCGGTCGAGATGGCGGTGTTCGAGCTCGACCCGAGTCCGCGCCGCGTCCGCGGGGACGAAACGGACCTCGACCTCGCTGGCCCGTCCGGGGTCGGTCTCGAGCTGCCACTCCAGGGTGACGTTCCAGCTGAACACCACCCGGTGTGGCGGCTCATACGCGAGGACGGTGCCCCAACGGCACTCGCTCCCGTCGGTGCCGACGTCGTAGATGCTCCCGCCGATGCGGGCCTCGAAGACCATGGATGCCAACGGGGCCTGCAAAATGTGGTGGTCGGGCGACCACCAACCGGCCATGTCCTCCGTGAAGACGGCGAACGCCTGCTCCACCGGCGCCTCGACCACGATGAAGGTCTGGACGGCAGTTGATCGAGTGTCACTCATCGCGCGTGTCCTTTCATTGTTCTTGTTCGACTCGGGTCTTGAACGACAGCAGCGCCGTGTTCCAGAAGCGCTCGAGGTAGTCCCGCAGCCCGGCGAGGCCGTCAGGGTCCAGGCTGTATATGCGGCGCGTCCCTACCTGTACGCCGCGGACGAGTCCGGCGTCCTTCAGGACCTTGAGGTGCTGGGAGACGGCAGGCCGGCTGACCGGCAGCAGCGCGGCGAGGTCCACAACGGCGGAGGGCCGCTCTCCGAGGTGCTCGAAGATGGCTCGCCTGGTCGGATCGCCCAGGGCGCCGAGGGCAGCTACGTAAGTATTCACTTACGGTAAGTCATAACTGACTACGAATCCAGTGTCAAGACGCGGTCAAGAGCGCCGGCGTGCCGCGGCCGGGAGCCCCAGCGGGTGGGCTCAGCCGTCGAACCAGCGGTAGCGGGTCCAGCCCCCCATGGGCCGGGCGCCGAGGCGCTGGTAGAAGTCCATGGCCAGGGCGTTCCACTCCAGCACTTCCCACTCCAGGCGGCCGGCGGTCAGGTTGCGCAGGTGGGTGAGCAGCTCAGCGCCGTAGCCCTTGCTGCGGTGTGCCGGCCGGACGTAGAGGTCCTCGAGCCAGATGCCGGTTCTCCCCAAGAACGTGGAGAAGGTCCGGTACCACAGCGCGTGCGCGGCCAGGCCGCCGTCGCCGTCCTCCACCACCGAGTCGTGCGCGATCGCGTCAGGTCCGAACAGCGCGCGGCCGAGGTCGTCCTCGGTGATCACGACCTGGTCCGTGAGGTTCTCGAACTCCGCCAGCTCGCGGATCATGGCGAGGAGCTCGGGGACGTCCGACTCGACAGCCGGGCGGATCACCCGTTGCGTGCCCTATTCGCGGCGGAGACCACCGCGCTCAGCGACGCATCGAGGATGGACGAGTCTCGTCCGACGCCCCACCATGTCGTACCGTCGGGCCCCGCACACTCGACGTACGCCACGGCCGAGGCACCTGAGCCCTCCGTCAGTGCGTGCTCGGAGTAGTCCTTCACCTCCAGCACAATACCGAGGTCGGCCTTGAGCGCGGCCACCAGCGCGTCGATCGGCCCGTTGCCCTCACCCGTGACGGTGCGGTGCTGGCCGTCCACCAGAAGCTGCGCCGTCACCGTCGTGTGTCCCCGGCCGGTCGCCACCTCGCTCGTGATGAGGCGGAGGTCGGCGTCCTCGGGCAGGTAGATCTGCTCGAAGACATCACGCATCTGGCCCGAGCCGATCACTGTCCCGCTCGCCTCGGTGATCGCCTGCACCCGCTTGGAGAACTCGATCTGCAGCCGCCGCGGCAGGTCCAGCCCGTGGTCGGTGTCCATCACGTACGCGACGCCGCCCTTGCCCGACTGGCTGTTCACCTGGATGATCGCCTCGTAGGTCCGCCCGGTGTGCTTGGGGTCGATGGGCAGGTAGGGAACCTCCCACTCGTCGTAGTCGTCCCCGATGGCGGCCATGCCCTTCTTGATCGCGTCCTGGTGCGAACCGGAGAAGGCCGTGTACACCAGGTCTCCGGCGTAGGGGTGGCGAGGGTGGACCGGGAGCCGGGTTGCGTACTCGGCCACGCGACGCACCTTCTCGATGTCGCTGAAGTCCAGCGCCGGGTCGATGCCCTGCGAGAACAGGTTCAGGGCCAGCGTCACGACGTCGACGTTGCCCGTGCGCTCTCCGTTCCCGAACAACGTGCCCTCGATGCGGTCGGCGCCCGCGAGCACCGCCAGCTCGGCGGCGGCGACTGCCGTCCCCCGGTCGTTGTGGGGGTGCAGGCTGAGCACGATGGAGTCGCGCTTCTTGATGGTGCGGCCGAACCACTCGATCACGTCGGCGTACACGTTGGGGCTGTACATCTCCACGGTGGCGGGCAGGTTCAGGATCATCGGCCGTTCCGGCGACGGCTCGATCACGTCCATCACGGCCTCGCAGATCTCGACCGCGAAGTCCGGTTCGGTCCCGGTGAAGCTCTCGGGTGAGTACTCGTAGCGGACGGCGGTCCCCGGGACCTGAGCCTCGTACTTCTTGCACAGTTCCGCCGCCTTGACCGCGATGTCGACAATCCCCGCCCTGTCGAGCCCGAACACGACGCGCCGCTGCAGCTCGGACACCGAGTTGTAGAAGTGCACCACGGCCCGCGGCGCGCCGACGAGGGACTCGAACGTCCGTTCGATCAACTCCTGGCGGCACTGGACGAGCACCTGGATCTCGACGTCGGCCGGAACAAGACCCTCGTCGATGATGAGCCGCTGGAAGTCGTAGTCGGTCTGGGAGGCCGAGGGGAACCCGACCTCGATCTCCTTGAAGCCGACGTCGACCAGCGTCTGAAACAGCGCCAGTTTGCGCTCGGAATCCATCGGGTCGATGAGGGCCTGGTTCCCGTCCCGCAGGTCGACGCTGGCCCAGCGTGGCGCCCGGGTGAACGGTCGGTCGGGCCAGGTCCGGTCGGACAGCACCAGCGGCACGTGTGAGCGGTACTTGCCGAACGGCATCGGTGACGGGTCACAGGGCAGGGCCAGGCGACCCCGCCTCACGTCGCCACCATTCCCCTTCTGTCCGTCACCCATTGTCTTCAGTTCCTCTCGACTCTCTTCGGCCTAAACCGGTGCCGACCCAACAAAAAACCCCCTGGCCCTTAGGCACAGGAGGTTGCGAGCGAACGCGATGTGGCGTTCGCCGTCAGGTAAGCAGCAGGTCCGAGGTCGTTGCCTTCATGAGGCCACAATTCTCCCATCCGGCCGGACGGGCGTCAAGGGCGCCGTCGGCCGGAGCCGAATCGCAGGAGGTTGCCGTCGCCGTCCGTGTGCGCGGCCTCCCACACGCCGAAGCCCGGGTCGAACAGGTCGCTCGTCTCACCGACCCCGGCCGCCACCCACTCCGCGTGCAGCGCGTCCGCGTCGTCCACCGCGATGTAGGCCGCGCCGGCGTGCTCGGGCAGTGGTCGCACGTCCGGCGTATGGCGGAAGTGGATCCGCACCCCGTCGCGCTCCGCCGTGCCGTACCCACCACCGTGCACGCCGACGGCGAAGCCCAACGCCTCGTAGTGGGACTGCATGCCACGGAGGTCGGTGGTGGGAAAGATGGGTGCGATGCTGCGGAATGTGGCCATGCCGGGTCACGCTACCGTGGTGACATGCGCCGGCTCCTCTGGACAGCGATCCGCGCCGCCCTGATCGTCGCCGTACTGGCGGTCGTGCGCGAGGTGCTCCTCGACCGCGCCCCGCGGCGCGCCCTGCACGGGAGCGAGCCGATCATCGGCAGCCTCGACACCTGGCCCGCGGTGCCGCGCAAGCCCGGATCCTGACGAGGTCGCGGCGGATCAGATCAGAGCGTCACGCGGTGGATGTCGAGGATCCCCTCGTCGCCGCGCAACTGGTCCACCACCACGTCGGGTGCGGGCGTGGTGGTCGAGATCACCATCATGGCGGTGGCCGTCTCTGGGCTCGGCCCGACGGCCATGGACGAGATGGACACGCCGGCGGCACCAAGGGCCGTGCCGACGATCCCGATGACGCCGGGGCGGTCGTCGTTGCGGACGACGAGCATGTGGGTCGACGGCGGCACCTCCACGACGTGCTCGTCGACGATCACGATACGTGACTCGGTGCGCAAGCCGACCGTGATCAGGGTGCCGCCCACGGAGTGCGCGCCGGAGCGGAGCGTGATCAGCGACTTGTAGTCGTGCGAGGTCGCGGTCGAGGACTCGCGCACCTGCAGACCGCGCCGCTCCGCGAGCTGCGGCGCGTTCACGTAGGACACCGGCTCCTCGGTCGACCCGCCGAAGATTCCCTTCAGGACCGAGAGGGTCAGGATGCCCGTGCTCTCCGCCGCCAGCTCGCCCTGGTACTCGATGTCGATGGCGCCCGGCAGCCCGTCGTGCAGGCCGACGAAGAACCGACCCAGCTGCTCGGCCAGTCCCATGAAGGTCCGCACGGAGTCGGAGACGTCTCTCGCGGCGACGTTCACGGCGTAGGGGACGAAGTCGCCGGCCAGGGCGAGCAGCACCTGCTCGGCGATGGTGACCCCGGCCTTGTCCTGGGCCTCCTCGGTGGACGCGCCCAGATGCGGGGACACGACCACTTGCGGCAGATCGAAGAGCGGGGACTCGGTGCAGGGCTCGTGGGCGAACACGTCGAGGCCGGCCCCGCCGACGACACCGTCGCGAATGGCCTCCGCCAGCGCCTCCTCGTCGACGATGCCGCCGCGGGCGGTGTTGACGATGCGGATACCCGGCTTGGCCTTGGCCAACAGATCGCGCCCGAACAAGCCGATCGTCTCGGGGGTCTTGGGCGTGTGGATGGAGACGAAGTCCGCCTGGGCGACCAACTCCTCGATACTCACCAGGCGCACACCCATGGCCCGGGCCCGCTCCTGGGAGACGAAGGGGTCATAACCGATGAGGTCCATGCCGAAGGCGTGGGCGCGCTGCGCCACCAGTGAGCCGGCCCGGCCGAGGCCCACCACGCCCAGCACCTTGCCGTGCAGCTCGACGCCCTCCCACTTGGAGCGCTCCCACCGCCCCGCCACGAGCGCGGCGTGCGCCTGGGGGATGTTGCGGGCCTGCGCCAGCAGCAGCGCCATGGCCTGCTCGGCGACGGAGAGGATGTTCGACGTCGGGGCGTTGACCACCATGACACCGCGGGCGGTTGCGGCATCGACGTCGACGTTGTCGAGACCGACGCCCGCCCGCCCGACCACTTGGAGCGAGGTCCCGGCTGCGAGCACGTCGCTCGTCACCTGGGTGGCCGAGCGGATGATGAGCGCGTGGGCCCCGACGATCTCCGAGAGGAGCTGATCGGTGCTCAGCCCCTCCTGCACGTCGACGTCGTGCCCCGCGTTGGCGAGCAGGTCGAGCCCGCTCTGCGCGATCTTCTCCGTTACCAGTACCCGTGCCACCGCGGTGGTCTCCTTACTCCCCCGCCGATTGTGGGTCAGTCTTGCGCTTCGGCGAAGAGGTCGGCCAGCCGGGAAACACCCTCGACCATGTCGTGGTCGGCCAAGGCATAGGACATGCGGAAGTAGCCGGGTGTGCCGAAGGCCTCACCGGGCACCACCGCCACCTTGGCCTCGTTGATGCAGATTTCGGCCAGCTCCGCGCTGCTCGCCGGACGTTGTCCCCGGAGGCTCCGCCCGAGCAGCCCCTTGACCGACGGATAGGCGTAGAAGGCGCCCTGGGGCTCCGCGCACACGACCCCGTCGATGTCGTTGAGCATCTTGACGATCGCCTGGCGACGCAGGTCGAAAGCGGCCCGCATGGAGGTCACATCCTCTAGGCCGCCGGCGACCGCGGCGAGCGCCGCTCGCTGCGCCACGTTGGACACGTTGGACGTCTCGTGGCTCTGGATGTTGGTGGCGGCGCCGATGGCATCGGCCGGTCCGATCAGCCAGCCCACCCGCCAGCCGGTCATGGCGTAGGTCTTGGCGACACCGTTGGCGATCAGGCAGCGGTCGGCCAATCCGGGCACCAACACCGGCATGGAGTGGTGCTCGGCGGCGCCGTAGACGAGATGCTCGTAGATCTCGTCGGTCAGCACCCAGATCCCCTTGTCCAGCGCCCACCGACCGATCGCCTCTATTTCGTGGCGGGGGTAGACCGCCCCGGTCGGGTTGGACGGCGACACGAAGAGCAGCGCCTTGGTGTTGGGCGTCCACGCCGCCTCGAGGTCCTCCACCGAGGAGCGGAAACCCGTCGTCTCGTCGGAGGTGACAAAGACGGGCGTCCCGCCGGCAAGGGCGATCGACTCGGGGTACGTCGTCCAGTAGGGAGCGAGCACGATGACCTCGTCGCCGGGGTCGCACAGGACGGCGAAGGCGTTCGCGACGGCCTGCTTGCCGCCGTTGGTCACCAGCACCTGGCTCCCCGCGACCTCGAGACCCGAGTCGCGCCGGGTCTTGGCCGCGATCGCCTCCCGCAGCGCCGGGATCCCACCGGTCGGGGTGTAGTGGTGGTTGGCCGGGTCACGACAGGCGGCGACCGCTGCTTCGACGATGTGGGCCGGGGTGGGGAAGTCGGGCTCGCCGGCTCCGAAGCCGATGACGTGCTCACCGGCTGCCTGCAGCGCCTTGGCTTTGGCGTCGACCGCCAGGGTGGCGGAGGGCGCGACAGCGGCGGCGCGGCGCGAGATCCGTCGGAGCTCGGTGGGCGTGGAGGAGGGCGTCGTCACGGATGCCATGATTTCATACGTGCCAGAGACCCCGGACATCAGAATTCCCTCCGAGCTCCTGCCCTCCGACGGCCGGTTCGGGTCGGGGCCGTCGAAGGTTCGGGCCGAGCAGGTCGAGGCCCTTGCGAGGGCGGCCCCGACGTATCTCGGCACGAGCCACCGACAGAAGACGGTCAAGTCCCAGGTGGCCCGCGTCCGCGATGGTTTCCGCCAGCTCTTCTCGCTGCCCGACGGTCACGAGGTGGTGCTCGGCAACGGGGGGACGACCTGTTTCTGGGACGCCGCGACGTTCGGCCTCATTCGGGACCAGAGCCAGCACCTGAGTTTCGGCGAGTTCTCCTCCAAGTTCGCCGCCTGCGCCAAGGCCGCGCCCCACCTGAAGGACCCCCAGGTCATTGAGTCCGAGGTCGGTACACATCCGCTCCCGCAGGCGGACACCTCGGTCGACCTCTACGCGCTCACCCACAACGAGACGTCGACAGGCGTCTCCATGGTCATCCGGCGCCCCAATGGCGCGGCGCTGCCCGCGGACGGCGGCGGGCTGGTCGCGGTGGACGCCACCTCTGGGGCCGGCGGCCTGCGGGTCGACCCGTCCGAGTTCGACGTGTACTACCTCGCGCCCCAGAAGTGCTTCGCCGGCGACGGGGGGCTGTGGATCGCGCTCATGTCGCCCGCCGCGCTCGAACGGGTGGAGCAGATCGCCGGCGCGGGGCGGTGGATCCCCGCCTCTCTCGACCTCAAGACGGCGGTGGACAACTCGGTCCAGGACCAGACCTACAACACGCCGGCGCTGGCCACCATCTTCTTGTTGGCGGAGCAGCTCGACTGGATGAACACCAACGGCGGGTTGGAGTGGACAGCGTCGCGCTGCGACCGCTCGGCCGAGATCCTCTTCACCTGGGCGGAGCAGTCCGGCTTTGCCCGCCCCTTCGTCGAGAACCCCGCCGATCGCAGCCACGTCGTCGGCACCATCGACTTCGTCGACGCCATCGACGCGGCGGCCGTCGCCGCCGTGCTGCGGGCCAACGGGATCGTCGACACCGAGCCCTACCGCAAGCTCGGCCGCAACCAGCTGCGCATTGCGATGTTCCCGGCGATCGAGCCGGACGACGTGGCCTCACTGTGCGGCTGCATCAACTACGTGGTGGGCGCACTGGCGAGCTGACGCCCGTGGCGGCCCCGTTGACGCTCGTGGTGGCGCGCTGGTGCGCTGACGCCCGTGGCGCGTTGCCCACCGCGGTGGGCGGTTGACTCTTCACCCCTAAAAGTGATATCACTTTGAGATCACTTTTAGTGCGAAGGAGCACGCCATGAGCAGTGTCGAGTCACCGATCAGCGCCGAGCCCGTCGGGCAGCAAGGAGCGCTGGTAGACATCAGGCAACGGCCCGCTCTGGCGATCAACGGTTGGCTGGGCGTGCTGGTGCTTGCCGCCGCCGTCGTCGGGATGGTCCTCACCGCGCAACACGACAAGGGCCTGCTGTGGCTGCCGTTGGTCGTCGGCGTCCTCATCTTGATTTCGCTCGACATCGTGCCGCCGGGCCAGACGTCGGTGCTCCAATTCTTCGGCAGCTACATCGGCACCGTCGCTCACCCCGGTTTCTGGTGGGTACTGCCGCTCACGATTCGCCGTCGCATCAGCATCCGGGTCCGCAACTTCGAGACCAATCACCTGAAGGTCAACGATGCCGACGGCAACCCTGTGGAGATCGCCGCGATCGTGGTCTGGCAGGTGGCGGACACCGCCAAGTCGACCTACGGGGTCGAGAACTACGTGAACTTCGTCACCGTGCAGGCCGAGTCGGCCCTGCGCCACGTGGCGACCGTCCACCCCTACGACGACACGACCGACACCGGCACCTCGTTGCGGGGTTCCACGGACATCGTCGCCGCCGAACTGGCCCGTGAAGTGGCGCAGCGGGTGGCCATCGCCGGAATAGAGATCGTCGAGGTCCGCATCTCCCACCTCGCCTACGCGCCGGAAATCGCGCAGGCAATGCTGCGGCGCCAGCAGGCCAACGCCGTCGTCGCTGCCCGCTCGCGCATCGTCGAGGGCGCCGTGGGGATGGTGGAGTTGGCGCTGAACGGCCTGTCCGAGCGTGGCGTCGTCACCCTCGACGAGGAGCGGACCGCGGCCATGGTGAGCAACCTCATGGTCGTGCTCTGCGGCGACCAGCCGCCATCGCCCATCGTGAACGCTGGTTCGCTCTATTCGTGAGCGAGCGCCGGCAGGTCATGCTGCGCGTCGATCCGGCGGTCCACGACGCACTCATTCGTTGGGCAGACGACGAATTACGCAGCGTCAACGCCCAGGTCGAGATGTTGTTGCGCCAGGCGCTCCGCGACGCGGGGCGGATGCCCAACCAGGCTGCGCCGCTCCCCAAGCGCGGCCGCCCAAAGGCCGGTCACGAGAGATCGTGATCGCCCCGCTTTCCCACGAGCATCCGGGACACGGGTTAGCCCCATGGCACCACGACGCCCTTCTTTTGTAGTATACCCAGTATATAGGGATTGCAAAGGACGTCCGAGCCGAGAGCAGAGGTCGAAAGCATGAGCATGGCGACACTGGCCAACTCGCCGCCGGTGACCAGCGGCGGCGGCCCATGGGCCGTCGAGACCCACGGTTTGACGAAGCGCTTCGGCGACAATGTCGCCGTCGACGACGTGGAGCTCCTGGTCCCACGAGGCGTCGCCTTCGGCTACCTCGGCCCCAACGGTGCGGGGAAGACCACGCTGATCCGGGTGTTGCTCGGCCTCACCCACGCGGATGCCGGCACCATGTCGCTCCTCGGGCACGAGGTGCCGCGGCACCGCGACCTCGCCCTGGCGCGCGTCGGAGCCATCGTCGACGAGCCTCGCTTCCACGGCCATCTGACCGGGCGCCAGAATCTTCAGATCCTCGCCGCAGCGCGTGAGCCGGCGGCCAAGGGCCGCGTCGAACCCGTGCTCAGACGGGTCGGCATCCTGCACCGGGCCGACGACAAGGTGTCGAAGTACTCCATGGGCATGCGGCAGCGCCTGGGGGTGGCGGCCTGCCTGCTCGGTGACCCCCAGCTGCTCATCCTCGACGAGCCCATGAACGGGCTCGACCCCGGCGGCATGCTCGACATGCGCGACATGATCCAGTCCCTCGTCGCTGAGGGCCGCACGGTGGTGCTGTCCTCCCACCTGCTCGACGAGGTGGAGCGCACGTGCGATGCGGTCGCCATCGTGGACCGGGGCAAGGTGATCCGGCAGGGACCCATCTCGCAACTCCTCGCCGGGTCGTCCTTCGAGCTCCAGGTCGAGTGCTCGGAGCCCGAGCGGGCCGGCACCCTGCTCGACGGGACGAGGCTCGGCGCACAGGTGCAGGTCGGTCCCGAGGGTCTGGCCATCACGCTGCCGGAAGGGACGACGCGCGACGTCGTCGCCGAGATCAACCGCAACCTCGTCGAGGGTGGGATCTCCGTCTACCGCCTCCAGCACATCCAGGCCTCGCTCGAAGCGTGGTTCCTAGAGGTGACGCGCCGGTTGGGAGAAGACCAATGACGACGATCTCCGACGTGGGCGCGGCGGCACCGGGTCCGACTCCCGCTCCGGCGCCGGTGGCGACGCGGAGCGATCACCGAGGATCGTGGATCCCGACACGGGGCATGATCACGACCCGCTTCATGGAGCTGCGGCGCCGGCGCGGGCTCATCATCGCGTTGGTCGCCGTCAACATCGGCATCCCGGTGATCTTCCTCGGCGTGCGCCTCATTACGCATGCAGTGGACCCCAAGTCCTACGGGCCGGCTGGCGGCTACAGCATCTTCACCATTCTGGTCCTCGGCTTCATGTACGTCTTCGGGTTCATCGTGGCGGCCGTCGTGGGGTGCACGGCAGGCTCGGTCGACCTCACCGAGGGGATGTTCCGCCACCTGGTCATCACCGGCCGTTCCCGGTTGGCCCTCTACTTCGCGCGGATACCGGCCGGACTGGCCATCGTGATCTCCATCGTGGCGGTCGGGTACACCATCGTCTGCGCCGTGTGCGTGTTCGCCGCCCCGACGCAGCTCAACTACGACGGGGTGAACGTGCCAGCGGGGCTGTCGCGCCCGGCCCTGGACAGCTGGGCGGCGTCACACGCCGACAAGGTCATCTGCAATTTCAACTTCAGGGGAGGCCAAGGGCTGAATGGCCCGCCGCCGCCGGACGTGCCCTGTGGCGGCGGGCAATCGAGCGGGCCGCCGCCCGGGACGGTGATCCAGACGAAGGGCGGGAAGACGATCACCGTCCCCGCCACTGAATCGCCGGCGCAAATACGGGCCTTTGCGGTTTCGGTCGCCAACCAGGACTACGCCGACTACCACACGAACTTCTTGGCCCCGTCGACCTCCTTGATGGTCGACGTTGGCCTGTGGATCGCACTCGAGGCCACCATCGGGTTCATCGTCGGGCTCGGACTGGCCTCGCTGATGGGACAGCGGACGGTCCCGGTGATCCTCCTCGTCATCCTGGAGCTGATCCTGACGCCGCTCTTCAGCCGCCATGTCATCTCGCACCTGGTCAACGCAGAGCGGGGCATCGTGGGCGTTGCGATGGCCCATATCGAGCCGGGCGGCCTCCCGTTTGCGTTCGGCGGTGGCGGTGGCGGGGGTGGCGGCGGAGGTGGCGGGCCGTTCGACATGCTGATTCCCGAGTCCACGCTGGCGGCGTCGTTGGTGATCGTGGGTTGGCTCGTGTTCTGGACCGCCATCGGCGCGTGGCGGATGGCGACCAGGGACGCCTGATCAGGCGGTCGCGAACCCCACCGAGGCGAGCAGCTTCTCGCTCTCGTCCCACAGGCGGGCCGAGGCCTCGTCGTCACGGGCATGGCGGCTCATGTGCCCGGGCTTGCGGCGGACCCAGTACATCCCGGACTTGGTGGCGACTTCGGGGGATGTCGCGAGGTACGTGCTGGTCCTGGCGCCGCGGCGCGGGCTGATCTCGAAGGGCCGGACGAGGCGCATGCCGAAGCCCATCAGCCCGGTCAGGTCGCCGTCCATGCCGAAGCCGCTCCGCACCGGTCCGGGATGGGCCGCATTCGCGGTGACGCCGGAGCCGTCGAGCCGCGCGGCCAGTTGGCGCGTGAAGAGGACGTTGGCCAGCTTCGATCGGCAGTAGGCCTCCATGGCCTCGTACCCGCGCTCGCTCTGCAGGTCGTCGAAGCGCATGCCGTGGAACGCGGCATGGTGCCCGACCGACGTCACGTTGATGATCCGCGACGGCGCAGCGGCACGCAGGCGGTCGAGCAGCAACGCCGTCAGGTAGAAGTGCCCGAGGTGGTTGACGCCGAACGTCTGCTCGAAGCCTTGCGCCGTCAGTTGGCGCGCTGACCACGTGCCGCCGGCGTTGTTGACCAGGACGTCGAGGCGGTTCCAGCGGGAGAGCACGTCGTCGGCCGCCTTCTTGACCGATGCCAGGTCGGCCAGGTCCAGCATGACCATGTGCACGTCGTCGTTCCACGTGCGCTGCGTGACCTCCTTCTGGGCGGCCTCGGCCTTGGCCGTGTTGCGGCAGGCAAGCACCGTCGTGGCTCCGAGCTCGGCCACGCCCACGGCAGTCTCGAGCCCGATGCCCACGTTGGCACCCGTGACGACCACGACCTTGCCCTGCATGCTCATGGGGGATCCATTCTCGGCGACGGTGAAGGGGATTGCTCGGCCCGGTGCGGGTCGTCCGGGTCCGACGATGGTCTCCCGCGACGCGTGGGCTCGACTGCGGGTAATCAGTCTACGGACGGCGGCGGCGGCCTACGAATGGTCCGGCAACCCGCGATGAGGACCGTGGACCGCTCGCTCCGAGGCTGCGTCGCTACGTCACTCCGTCGTCGGGCGCCCCATGGACCCGCTCCCACTCCTCGGGCGGCCCGAGCACCGACGCCTCAGGACCGAGGCGCTCGACGTAGCCCCGGTGGACGACCCGCCAGCGATCGGGCGGATACCACGGCGGGTCGGCGCCGTCACACTCGTACGCCAGCTGCTCCAGGCAGACGTGCCATCCCGCCCCGTCGCGCGCCGCCTTGCCCCGCTCGGGGAAGGTCACGGTCAGGTGCAGGACACAGCCCGGCCCGTCGGCCTCGAGCTCGAAGCGCAGGACGTCGTCGGCCCATCGGAGCTCCATGAGCGTCG
Organism: uncultured Acidimicrobiaceae bacterium; assembly: GCA_963726005.1. GTDB lineage: Bacteria > Actinomycetota > Acidimicrobiia > Acidimicrobiales > RAAP-2 > Bog-473. The sequence continues at coordinate 525,974 of CAVSAT010000004.1, read as the reverse complement.
GCGGCGTGAAGGCCAGCATCTCGCCGTCGAAGGGCTCCCCCTCGGACTCGCGGAACGAGAAGTGCAGGGGGGCTCCCGCGAGGCGCTCCCCCTCAATCGTGGTCGGGAACCACGCGGCGAGGTGAGCATCCTCCGTCAGCGCGCTCCATACCTTCTGCCGTGGATGCGCCAGGCGGCGGTGATAGCGCAGCACAGATGCATCGCCCGTGTGCTCAAGCGTGCCGTACTCGCCGACGCCCCCGGGCCGCCGGCTCATGCCCAGGGCTCCCCGTCGCTGTCCCCCATGATCTCGAGGTGGCGCTCCAGGGCACTCAGGCGTTCGGCCCACAAGAGGCGGTAGGGCGCGAGCCAGTCGTCGACCTCCCGGAGGGGCTCGGGGCGCACGCCGTAGATCCGGCGCTGCGCCTGCCTGCGGGGCTCGACCAGCCCCGCCGAGCGGAGGACCTTGAGGTGCTTGGAGACGGCCGGCTGGCTGAGGCCGAGAATCCCGACCAGTTCCCCGACGGGTCGCTCCCCCTCCACCAGCAGGTCGAGGATCCGGCGGCGGTTGTCCTCTGCGAGGACCTCGAATGTGACGGTCATACAGTTATATTTCCCTAAAGGAATATAACTGTCAAGGAATATTCGGCGTCAGGTGGACCTGGCGGCGATCCGGCGCAACGGTGGGAGGGTCGGCGGGGGCTGGCGCCGCGGCGGCAACGTGGCCAGGAGCGCCGCCGTCGCCTGCGTGACCTGCGTCACGGCGCGCTCGAACGCCTCCTCGGTCTGTGGCGAGGTCGACTGCACGCCGCTGACCTTGCGGACGTACTGACGCGCCGCCGCCTCGATCTCCTCTGGCGTGGCCACGGGCTCGAGGCCGCGCAGCGTGGTGATGTTTCGGCACATGCCGCCACCCTATGTCCCGGCCGAGGTCTTCCTCTCCGTGGTGCAGTCGCCAGGGGTCACCGTGACAGTGACGCGGTGCCCCGACGCGGCGTTCTCCATCTGGAGCAGGTCGCTGCCCTCCGCCGACGCCACGCGTGCCCCGGAGACACGTGCGCAATAACCGTGCGGGTAGCGGATCTCGGTCGGCACGAAGACCACGGTGGGCGCATGGACGCGGTGGTTGGGCACATAGACGAGGTGAAACGTGCCCGACGACGCGGAGTAGCCGAACGAGAGCGGAATTCCGGCCACGGCCTCGGGATAGGCGCGGCTCAGGACGCTGGCGGTGGAGCGCAGGCGGCCGTCCGCCATCACCAGCGACTCGGCCTTGCTCCCCGTCGGATCGCCGTAGTACTTCCATGCCCAATAGGCCCATCCGACCTGCTGCGCGTCCATCCGATCGGTGATCGTGGCCAGAAGGGCCGAGTTCTTGGTGGCGCCGAACTCGGTGACGAGCCACGCCGGCCCGCCGGGTTGGGGCCCCGATGCCATCTCGGAGCGGTCCTCGGACCGCACGCCGAGCGAGTGTGCGTCCTGGGCTGCGCAGAGCGCCAGATCGGTGGGATTGCCGGTAACCGGACTGCGGGCACCGCAATAGATGTGGACGCTATAGACGAGGTTGCGCAGGTTCATGGGCCCGAGATACGTCGGGTAGCCGCGGCTCCCGTAGTTATCCGGCTCGTCGAAGATGAGATGGACGGGATCTCCGGCCAGAACCGTCGGGACGACCCCTCTGGCCGGATCGGCGGGGGGACACATCAGCGCCGGCGCGTTGTGCAACGGGGCGCCGATGTTGCTCCTGCCCGTGTAGAAGCACTCGAGTTGGGCGTCGAAGTGCTCGTCACCGAAGAGGACCAGCGACCGGGAGAAGGGCTCGTTGAAGAGGTCGTAACCGAGGATCCACTGGTTCCCGCGGAACGCCCGCGCCAGGTCGCCCCAAACCCGGTCGTACTCGCCCTGGAGATCGCCCCGAACGTCGTTTCGCCAGAAGTGGGCGAAGGCGGCGCCGGCGGCCGGCGTGCCGTACTCGAGGGACCAGCGCCCGGGCCGGTCGACATTGGGGAGGCCGTTCGTGCATACGGCCCAATTGGGAGCACCTTCGCCGTCGAACATCCGGTTGTACACGTCTTGGTGCATGTCGAGGATCGTGTAGATGTGGAAGCGGCCCAGCAGCGCCACGGTCTCGCGCACCCGGTTGACGTAGCGGTCGAAGACGGCCTGGTTGAACTGGTGGGGATCCGCCGGCTTCCCGGGGCCGCAGATGGCGGGGTCGTTGGCCGGTGCCGTCCCGGGCTCCAGGCCGCTCCAGGTGATCCCGAGACGCACCACGTTGAAGCCGAGTCTCGCCATCAGGGAGGCGTCCGCGACGGAGAAGTTCCAGGGCTTCCCCGGGTCGGCGTAGAGCACGTAGGGCGGGTGCTTGTACACGGCGTTGACACCGTGGAAGAAGACGATGCGTCCCTCGCGGTCGTAGAGATACGGGCCACCGCGGGACGTGATCGGGCCCGAGACGGCCGGCGGGCCGCTGACGTTGGCGCCGCCGAACGTGGGCGAACGCAGCGTCGGCAGGGCCGAGGTCGTCGACGCCGATGCGGACGCCGATGCGGGTGCGTGTGCGGGTGCGGGTGTCAGGCCGATCGCCAGCGCGGCGGCGACCAGCAGGACCGGTACGAGTCGGGGCAGTCGACGTCGCACGGCCGACAGTCTGGCCGCGGGCTCGGGCGATCTGTCCGCGCCTGGAGGCTATTTTTCGGGCGATATCCCAGGCAGGTCGGGTCGCAGAGGGTAGTCGGCGATGATGGCCCGGCAGGCCCCGATCGGGCGGACCGAATGCGGGGTGTCGGGCGGCACGACCGCGATACAGCCGGCGCCGAGCACCTGCTCCTCACCGGCGATGGTCAGAGCCACCTCCCCGTCGACGATGTGCCACACCTCCTCCTGCTCGTGGTGGTGTTCGTGCAGCGGCGCCGCGCCGGCCGTGATGTCGTAGTGGGCAAACGTCATGGTCGCGGAGTGGAGGAACCGGCCGGTCCACCCCGGAAGGGGCTCTCCTGCCAGCATGTCGGAGGGCTGGACGAACGGCACGTCAGTAGTCCAGGCCGGCGTACCACTGCCCTCGTCCCTGTGGCGTGAGGTCCAAGAGATGCCACAGGGGCGACAACAGGTCGATGCCGCGCTCGGGGATGTCGTCGGCCATTCGGGGGTGGGCACTGTAGAAGTGTCGGGGGGAACCGTCGGCGGCGAGCGTGAAGACCGAGATGGTCGAGTCCTGCTCGCCCGCCTCGTCTTCGGCCGCCAGGTCGTATTGGAACGTGTTGCCGCCACAGCTCAGGAGGCGCACGTTGTCCCAACCGCGGTGGCGGGCGTGGGCGCGCAACGTCGCGGGGTCGGCGGCCGCGGCCACCACGAAGTCGGCGTGCTGCTCGATGTGGCGGACGACCCCGTTCAGGCCGTCGATCCACAAGGTGCACATGGGGCACGGCGACGACTGGCGCTTGCCGTACATGACGTGCTGGACGACGAGCGCCCGCTCCGGCGAGGTGAAGAGCTCGCTCAGCCGGACCGATGTGACGGGTTCGTCGCCGGACGACAAGTCCCGGGGCCCCTCGAGGAACTCGTAGTCCTCGATAGCCGCGCCCGGCGGGAGCTCACGGCGTAGCGCGGCGACCTTCTCCCGCTGCTGCATCAGCTCCACTTCGGCCTGCCGCAGCTCCTCGCGGCGCTTGGCGTACTCGGCGGGTTCGTCGAGGCGGGTCAGGTTCACCGGGACCTCCTTCGATCGGGTTCCGAATGTAGCGAAGCCGCGGCCGAGGTGCGCCGCCTCCGGAGGCGGTGGAAAATGGGGGCGTGCTGGGCCATCTGGGCGTCAATGTCCCGAACCTGGAGCAAGCGGGCGCTTACTACGGGCCGCTCATGCCGCTGCTCGGCTACGAGCGCTTCGTGACCGGCGAGGAGGCGATCGCCTTCATGCCGGCCGACGGCGGGCGGGGTGCCTACCTCTTCTTCTACGGGGCGACGCAGGACGGCGACTACGCACGTGAACGCACCGGACTGCAGCACCTCGCCTTTGCCGTCCGCACCCGGGGATCGGTGCACGACGTCCACGCCCACGTGCGCCGCGGCCGGCAGCACGGTCCTCCACGCGCCGCGGGAGTGGCCGCAGTACCCGCCTCCGTATTTCGCCACCTTCTGGCTGGATCCCTTCGGGTTCATGCTCGAGGCCGTCTGCCATCACAACCGCGACTGACCGGGCTGGGCGTCGCCTCGTGACGGCGGCCGCGTACGTCGTATGTTCAGGCGACCTGCTCGAACGCCCGGGCGATGTCGACGTTGCCCGACACGCTGCGGACGCTGAGGTCCACTCGCTCATCGCGGCGGGCCGATCCCGGAGCGTCGCCGAGAGGGATCTCCGAGTTGACCGAGCCGGTCATCGTCTCGACGTCGACGTGGAGGTCGACGCCGCTGGCCACACCCACACAGACGTCGCCCGACACCGAGCGGACGTGCAGGGTGCCCCGGTCAACGGAGAGGACGCGTACGTCGCCCGACACGTTCATGATCCGGGCCCCGTGCGACAGTTCGCCCAGGCGGACGCTCCCCGAAGTCCCCTTCACCTCGACCCGGTTGCGTGCCGCCCCGACCTCGACGTCGCCCGATGCCGTGGCGAACAACGCTGTCCCGGCCACGCTCGAGCAGCGCAGATCCCCCGACGCCGTGTGCACGCGCAGGTCACCGCCCACTGTGCCCAGCGTGACGTCGCCGCTGCCCGACTTGGCGGTCACGTCAGCGGCCACGTCGTCGGTGGAGATGTCGCCGCTTGCCGTGCTGACATCGACGCTGCCGACGGGCCCCATGATCTCGACGTCGGCGGAGCCGGCCTTCACCTTGACCACGCTCTCCTCGGGCAGCTCGACCCGCACGATGACGGCCTCGGGCCGCACGAAGCGCATCCCGCTGCGGCGGGAGACCTTGACAGCCACGACGTGACCGTCCGGGATCGACCGGCACTCGACGACGGCGCGCTCGATGAGCTCTTCCGCACCCGGCGTGGCGGCCTCGAGCGAGACGATCGTGGATCGGGTCTGGCTCGCCGTGATGGCGATCAGGCCCACCTCGTTCTCCACATAGAGCTGGACGGCCCCGGGTGTCTCGAATGTCTTCTCCATGTCTGTTGCTCCCTTCAGGTCGTGCCGTAACCGTGCAGGCGGTTTCCCCCGCCCCGGCTTCGGCTCCGGTTGGGTGATGTGCCGCGTTCGAGCGTGCGCATGATGTACGAATTCACCGAGATGCCCTCCCCGGCCGCGCCCTCCTCGACCCTGGCTTTGAGGCCCTCGGTGAGTCGCAAAGTGATGCGGGCCGACAGGTCGCCGTCGCTGTCGACGGCCTGCACGTGCTCGTCCTCCACGTAGGCGAGGTGCACGTCGTCTCCGGCCACCCGGATCTCCACACGCCCGTCCTGCAGCTCGGACGACAGCTCGGCCGCGACTTCCGACAGCAGGTCGAGGATGCGGGCCGGCAGGGAACGGCCGAGCACGGTCGCGATGCGCTCGGCCACTTCGGCCACCGTGTCGTCGCCGAGCTCCCCCACGCTGATCACGTCGGAGCGCAGCTCGTCGACCACCAGTGACATCTTCATGGTGCCAGTATGACATCATAATGATGTCATGGTCAAGGGCCTCGGAGAGGCCAAGTCTGAAACTCCTGGTCAGCCTCCTGAGGCGTCCTGCACTTTGGTCTTGCCGGCCGAGATGAACGGCATCATGGCGCGCAGCTCCTGGCCGACCACCTCGATCTGATGGGCCTTCCCCCGCTCTCGGAGCGCCTGGAAGCGGGGCCGCCCGGCCCTGTTCTCCGCGATCCACTCCTCGGCGAAGCTGCCGCTGCGAATCTCGTCGAGGATCGCCTGCATCTCGGCCCGGACCGCTTCGTTGATCACGCGGGGACCCCGCGTCAGGTCCCCGTACTCGGCCGTATCGGATATGGAGTAGCGCATGCCGGCGATGCCCTGCTCGTACATCAGGTCCACGATGAGCTTCAGCTCGTGGAGGCACTCGAAGTAGGCCGACTCCGGCTGATAGCCCGCGTTGACCAACGTCTCGAAGCCCGCCGTCACGAGCGCCGTGAGGCCGCCGCACAACACAACCTGCTCGCCGAAGAGGTCGGTCTCGGTCTCCTCGTCGAACGTGGTGTCGAGCACGCCTGCCCGCGTCGCGCCGATGGCGTGCGCGTAGGACAGGGCGAGCTCACGCGCCTTTCCCGTGGCGTCCTGGTGCACGGCGATGAGCGAGGGCACGCCTCCCCCCTCGGTGTACGTGCGGCGGACCAGGTGGCCCGGCCCTTTGGGCGCCACCATCGTCACGTCGACACCCGGCGGCGGCACGATCTGCCCGAAGCGGATGTTGAACCCGTGGGCAAACATGAGGCAGTCGCCGTCGTTGAGCTGCGGGGCCACGAACTCGTCGTAAGCCGCCTTCTGTTCGGTGTCGGGGAGGAGGATCATGATCACGTCGGCCTCCGCGGCGGCGTCGGCAAGGGACGTCACGCGCAGACCGGCCTCTTCGGCCTTGCGCCGGCTCGCGCTCCCCTCGCGTAGGGCGACCCGCACGTCGACCCCCGACTCCCGGAGGTTCTGGGCGTGGGCGTGGCCCTGAGAGCCGTAGCCCAGGATGGCGACCTTGCGACCGGCGATCAGGGCGGGGTCGGCGTCGGACTCGTAATACAGGGTGGCCATGGCGTCAGCTCTTTCTCTTCGGACTCTTCGATCTGTGGCTCTTCGGCAGTCAGTGGCGTTGGTCTCGGCGGTCAGTGGCGTTCCAGCTTAGGCAGTGCGACCCGACCGGTCCGTTGGAGCTCCACCACCGTGTAGTGATCCAGCAAGTCCTCGAAGTCGTCGATCTTCTCGGGCCGCCCGGCCAGCATCACGGTCAGGCGGTCGGCGCCGACACTGACCACCTCGCCGCCGAAGACCACCACCAGCTGGATCACCTGCGAGCGCTCGGTCGGTCCGACCGCCACCGTCACCAGGACCAGTTCGCGCTCGACCGCCTCCGCCGGCGAGAGCTCGCCGATGGACACGACGTTGACGAGCTTGTCGAGCTGCATGATCACCTGCTCGAGCGGCGCCGACTCCACGTCCACCACGATGGTGATGCGGCTGAAGCGCCCGTCCTCGTCGGTCGGGGCCACCGCGAGGGAGTAGATGTTGAAGCCCCGACGGCTGAACAGCCCGGCCACCCGGGCCAGGACGCCGGCCTTGTTCTCGACCAGCACCGACAAGATGTGGTGGCGTGGCACACGGGACTTGCCGCCTTCGAGCGGGCTCAGGTGGGCGGGCGTCACCGCCGCGCCGCCTGGTCCGGGTGGACGACGATGTCGTCGTTGGACGCACCGGCCGGCACCATGGGGAACACCTTCTCGAAGGCGTCGGTGCGGAAGTCGACCACGACGGGACGGTCGTCGATGGCGTTCGCCTTCTCGATCACCGGCCCGACGTCCTCGGGAGACTCGGCCCGGATGCCGACACAGCCCATCGCCTCGGCCCACTTCACGTAGTCGGGCAGGTCGGGGGAGAGGTACACCTCGGAATAGCGCTCCCCGTAGAACATCTCCTGCCACTGGCGGACCATGCCCAGGTAGGCGTTGTTGAGGATCGCGATCTTGACCGGGATCTGCTCCGAGCTCGCCGTGACCAGCTCCTGTGCGGTCATCTGAAAGCAGCCGTCGCCGTCGATGGCCCAGACCGTGCGGTCCGGACGGCCCACCTTGGCGCCGATGGCCGCCGGGACCGCGAAGCCCATGGTCCCCGCGCCCCCCGAGTTGACCCAGGTGTAGGGGTGCTCGAAATTCCAGTACTGCGAGGCCCACATCTGGTGCTGCCCCACGCCGGCGACGACCACGGTGTCGACGGGCGCCGCATCGCGCAGCTGCTCGACGACGTTCTGCGGCTTGATCGCGCCGCCGTCGGCGTCCGCGTAGTGGAGCGGGAAGCGCTCGCGCCACTCGTTGATCTGCCGCCACCACGGATCGAGATCCTGGACCACGGGCCGGTCGTTCCGGGCATCCATGGCGAGCAAGAGCTCCTCGATCACCCGCCGGCAGTCCCCCGCGATGCCGACGTCGGGAACCCGCACCTTGCCGAGCTCGGCCGGATCGATGTCGACGTGGATGATCTTGGCGTCGGGAGCGAAGGCGCTGATCTTGCCGGTGACGCGGTCGTCGAAGCGAGCCCCGAGGCTGATCAGGAGGTCGCTCCTCTGCATGGCCGTCACCGCGGTGTAGTGGCCGTGCATGCCCGGCATCCCGAGCGCCTGCGGGTGCGAGTCGGGGAAGGCCCCCCGAGCCATAAGCGTGGTCACGACGGGTATGCCCGTGCGCTCGGCCAGCGCGCGCAGCGCCTCGGCGGCGCGTGCCTTGAGGACACCGCCGCCGACGTAGAGGACCGGGCGATGCGCCATCGAGATGAGCTCGGCCGCCTGGCCGACCAGCACCGGGTCGCCGAAGGTCACGGGGTGGTAGCCCGGCAGGTCCAGGTCGTCGACCGACGACGGCCAGTACCACTCCATGCTGGCATTGGAGATGTCCTTGGGCAGGTCGATCAGGACCGGCCCCGGCCGCCCGGTGGTCGCAACGTGGAAGGCGGCGGCGACCACACGCGGAATGTCGTCCACGTCCTTGATCAGCCAGTTGTGCTTGGTGATGCCCATGGTGACCCCGGTGATGTCGCACTCCTGGAAGGCGTCGGTGCCGATGGAGCCCGTCGCCACCTGGCCCGTGACGACGACCAGGGGGGTCGAGTCCATGTAGGCGTTGGCCAGCGGGGTGACGATGTTGGTCGCCCCCGGGCCGCTGGTGACGATCGCCACGCCCGCCCGGCCGGTCACCATGGCGTAGCCCTCGGCCATGTGGCCGGCGCCCTGCTCGTGGCGGACCAGGATGTGGCGGATGGAGGAGTCGATGATCGGGTCGTAGACGGGCAGGATGGCGCCGCCGGGCAGGCCGAACATCACGTCGACCCCCTGCATCTCGAGGCTCTTGATGAGGGCCTGGGCCCCTGTCAGCTTCATGTCTTCCCCTGTTCCGCTGTGCTGTCTGTGTCGGACGAATCGGTCCGGAAATTGAAAAGACCCCCCGGAGCGGGAGGTCGAGAGGCGCGCGTTGCGTATGTGGGCGCGCGCCTACGTTACGAGTACCAGGATCTCGGGTCGGTTGCTGCGCGCCTGCATGAGACCAACATTGTGGCATGCCCGCCGCCCCGGGACAACCCCGGGCTCTCCCGGCGGGCTCCCGCCCACGCCGCCGGACGTCCCGCGCCGCCCGGTCCGGTCAGGACGCAGGCGTTGCCATGCCCCCGCCGAGAAGGGCGGGGAGCGCGGTCGCCCGCATCCTCGCCAGCACGCGGTCGGTCACGGGCGCGACGTCCGGATGGATGCCGCCGTTGCCCTCGGCGGCCGCCCGCCACGCCCTGGCTCGTCGCTCGACCACCTCGGGGTCCTCGAATTGCACGCAGTCGAGGCGATCGGTCGTCAGGTCGACCACGATGGTGTCTCCGTCTTCGACGAGCGCGATCGGGCCCCCGAGAAGTGCCTCGGGGGCGACGTGGCCGATGACCAAGCCGACGGATCCCCCCGAGAACCGCGCATCCGTCATCAGGGCGATGGTGATGTGGCGCTGGCGGCAGAGGCTCGTGATCCGCGAGGTGGGGTCGAGGAGCTCCGGCATGCCGGGTGCGCCCCGGGGGCCCTCGTAGCGGATCACGACCATGTCGAGGTCCTGGAAGCTGTCCGGGTGCTCGTCCAAGGCCTCGATGAGCGGGCGCTCACCGTTGAATACGCGGGCGCGGCCGGTGAAGACTCCGTCTCGCACGCCGCCTTCGACACCCGCGACCTTGAGGATCGCGCCGCCCTCGGGAGCCAGGTTGCCGCGGAGCAGACGAAGGCCGCCGGTGTCCTTGAAGGGCACCTCCACCGAGTAGATCACGTCCTGATCCGGAGTCGGCGGGGCGAGCCGGCGGACTTGTTCCGCCAGGGTTTCGCCCGTGCAGGTCAGCGCGCCACCCTCGAGGAAGCCGGCCGCGAGGAGTTCGTTGACGACCACCTGCAGCCCGCCTTTGGCGTCCACGTCCACCATGGAGTAATCGCCGAACGGTCGCATGTTGACCAGCACGGGCAAGCGCCGCGCCAGCTGGTTGAAGTCGCGTTGGCTGAGCACGTCGCCCCACAGGTCGATACCTGCCGCCCGGGCGATCTCGACGCTGTGCAGCAGCACGTTGGTGGAGCCGCCCATGGCGATGGCAACCGTCAAGGCATTGCGGAGCGACGAGGGCGTGACGATGTCGCGCGGCCGGATGCCCCGGCTCGCCATGGCGAGCAGGCAGTCGACCACTTGATCGGGGAACTCCGTCAGCCGGCGCGGATCGTCCGATGGCGGGGACACCATGTGTAGCGGTTCGAGGCCGAGCACGGCGATGAACGTCTGCATGGTGTTGTAGGTGAACATGCCCCCGCAGCTGCCCTGGCCGGGGCAGGCGTTCAGTGCGAACCGGGCGCGCACGTCGGCGTCCTGGTCGGCCGCCTGGAAGGCCGATACGAGGTCGATCCTGTCACCCGTCGCCGGATCGATCCCGGGCCGGATGGGGCCGTCGGAGAGGATGACGGCGGCCGTGTTGTTCTCGAGCACGGCGGCGACGGTCCCGACCGGGGGCTTGTCGCACGCCACGACGGCGACCAGCCCGGCGACGCTGTTCGCCGCCAGGTGCACGTCGGCGACGTCGTGGACCAGCTCGCGGCCGACGAGGGAGAACCGCATTTGCGGCGTCCCGTTGAGCTGGCCGTCCGAGACGCCCAGGGTGAACGCCGGCGGTATCAAGCGGACGGCGAGATCGTCCCCGGCGACGCGGCGCGACAGTGCCGCCTGGACGGCCTGCACCTTCTGCGGGACGCCCAGATAGCACTGGCTGTCTCCGAGGTTGCCGATCACCGCCCACACCGGGTCGTGGATCTTCTGGACGTCCTCACCGAGGAAGGCAGCGGTGCCGACCCTCTGCACGTCGCGCCCGGGGTTGAGGGACACGAACGTGGCTACCGGCTCCGACTCGTTCTGCACGGATCCAAACTAGCGGGAGCTTTTCCTGACTCGATAAGGCCCCCCGACTCAGACGGGAACGGGAGTCGGAGTCGGCACCTTGTCCGGAGTGACCTCCACGCCGATGGTGGGGACGGAGCGCTGGAGGAATTTCGGCATCCACCAGTTGACCGGGCCCAGCAGTTCCATGATGGACGGCACGAGGACCATGCGGACCAGGGTCACGTCGATCAGTACGGCGACCGCCAGCCCGAGGCCGAACACCTTGAGGATATGCAGCGGGTCCTTGATCACGAACGAGCCGAAGACACAGAACATGATGGCCGCCGCGGCGGTGATGATGCGGCCCGTGACCGCCAGTCCGTCGGCCACGGCCGTCGAGTTGTCGCCGGTCCGCAGCCACTCCTCCCGGATGCGCGAGAGCAGGAACACCTCATAGTCCATGGAGAGCCCGAAGAGGATGGTGAACATCGTGACCGGTATCCAGGGGTCGATGGGGCCCTTCTCGCCGATCCCGATCACGCTGCCCGCCCAGCCCCACTGGAATACGGCGGTCATGACCCCGTAGGCCGCGCCCACGCTGAGCAGGTTCATGATGACCGCCTTGAGCGGGAGCACGACGGAGCGGAACACGGTCATCAACAGGAGGAAGGACAGCACGAGTACGGCGCCGATGACGAGGAAGAGTCGACTCCCGAGGAAGTTCGCCGCGTCGATTCCTCCGGCTGTCTGGCCGCCCACCAGCGCCCGCACTCCCGTCCCCCCGACCACCGGGGGAATGACGTCCGTCCGCAAGGTGCGCACGAGGGTTTCGGTCTCCGCTGACTGGGGTGACGTCTTGGGGACGACAACGATGACCGCCCCGGTGTCCGACGAGTTGAATTGGGGCGGCGCGGTGAATGCGACATCGGGCACTCCGGCCCGCAGTGCGCCGTCGAGCTTCGCCACGGTCGTGCGGTCCGCCGGCCCGTGCATGTCGACCGCCACGACCAGGGGCCCGTTGAAACCGGGGCCGAAGCCCTGGGCCAGGAGGTCGTACGCCTGCCGGGTGGTCTGGGTCGTGGGGTCGTTGCCCGAATCTGTGAAAGCCAGGCGCATGGAGAACATCGGGAGGGCGAGCAGAACGAGCACGATCACGGCCAGGATCCCCGTCAGCAGGGCACGGCGCTGGATGAAGCGGCTCCAGCGGTACCAGAAGCCGTTGGGCGGCGGCGGCCCACCGCTCTGGAGAAGACCGGGGATGTGCAGCTTGTCGATGGCACCGCCGGCGAATCCGAGCATGGCGGGCAACAGCGTCAAGGCCGCGATGAGCACCATCAGGACGGCGGCGATGCAGGCGGTGGCGAGCCCGATCATGTAGGGCTGGCCGATGAGGAAGAGACCGAACAGCGAAATGACGACCGTCCCGCCGGCGAAGAGCACCGAGCGGCCCGACGTCATGAGCGACATCACGACCGCATCGCGGGGATCCCGGCCCTCGAAGATGCCCTGTCGGTACCGCGTGACGATGAACAGCGCATAGTCGATGCCGACACCGATGCCGATCATGGCCGCCATCTCGGGCGAGAAGTTGGGCACGACGAGGAAGTGGGTCACCAGCTCGAGCAATGCCACGCCGATACCGAGGCCGAACAGAGCGGTGATGATGGGGAGGCCCATGGCGACAACCGACCCGAAGGCCAGCAGCATGATGATGATCGCGGCGGTTATGCCGATGCCCTCGCTCGCCCCGGGGGAGATCTTGGCCACCGAGGAGATCGGGTAGCCACCCAGCGCCACGTCGAGACCTGGGCGTTGAGCCGCTTCCGCCGTGTGGATCACGGCGTTGATCGGGCCGGGCTGGAGGTTCGACGTGATGTTGTCGAACTGGACTTCGGCGTACGCGATGTTGCCGTGCCGGGAGATCTGGTGCGCGCCGGCGGCCGAGAACGGACCGGTCACGCTCACGACGTGGGCCAGCGGCCGCAAGGACGAGACGACACGGTTGATGGACGCCTCGTTGTCGGCGATCGGGGTCGCCGTGTGGAAGACGACGTCGGCCGTGTCCCCCGCCTTGGCCGGGAAGCGCGCTGTCAGGAGATCGGCGGCCTGCTGTGATTCCGTGCTGCCGGCGGTGAACTTGTTCTGGAAGCGGGTCCCGATCACCTGGGCCAGAACCGTGATGCCGATGAGGGCCAGGATCCACAGCACGAGCACGGTGCGGCGCCGGTCGTAGCACCGGCCGGCCAGGCGGCCGAGCCCCGTGACCTGCGTGGACCCGCTCTCCTGCATCGGCGACCCCGCGCTCACCGCCGCCACCTCCTATAATTCATCACTGGTGAGTTGTACCACAGAATGTGCGGCCGGTGAATACCCCTTCTCCTGCTTTTTCGGGCGGGGCCGGCGATGAGCGCCGCCCTCGGCCGGCGGCCCGGCCATGCTGACACACGAGGTGACATCGTCGACGCAGCGAAGCGCGTCTTCGCCGGAAAAGGCTACGACGGGGCGAGCCTCCGTGCCATCGCCCGGGAAGCCGGTGTCGACCCCGCGCTGGTCCACCACTACTTCGACGGCAAGGCGAGCCTCTTCGTCGCCGCGATGGCCCTGCCCTTCGACCCGCGCCATGTCCAGGAGCAGACGTCGTCGTCCTCGTCCTCGTCGGTGGGCGCCGGGATCATCTTGGGTTTCCTCACCATGTGGGACCAGGCGGAGGGGACGGGCTCTTCCTTCGCCGCCTGCGTGGCGGCCATGGCGGCGGCGACCAACGTTGCCGATGCCATGCGGGAGTTCGTCGCCGAAAGGGTGTGGGACAACAGCCCGACCAACCCCGGGGAGAGCGCCACCCTGACGCGTCAGCGCCGTGCCCTCGTCTCCTCGCAGCTGATGGGGCTGGCGTTCACCCGTTACATCCTGCGCGTGCCTCCCGTCTCGACGGCGACGCCCCGACAGATCGCAGGTTGGGCGGGACCGACCCTCGACCGCTACATCTCGGGGTCCATCGACGAGGCGTGACCGGGTTCCGGACCGACACAATCGCCCGACGACGACCGTTCTCTCCTCGATGGTCGACACCGCAGCCGGAGTGGATGGAGCTGCCGTCGGTCACGACCTCATCGGCGCAGCAGGGGCGCTCACCAACGAGGAGATTGTGGAGCGTCTCGACCGGCTCTTCCACGAGAAGGCCACCGTCGAAGGCGCCATCCTGGTGTTGCTCGGCGAGGTCGACCGCCGTCAGGCGTATCGAGACGACGGCGCGACCTCGTCGGAGGCATGGGCCGTTGAGCGCTTTGGGGTCTCGACTCCAACCGCACGTGCCTACGCACACCTGGCGGACAAGGCATGGGAGATCCCGCACCTCATGGGCGCGCTCTGCGCGGGTGACCTGACCCTCGACAAGGTGCGCGCCGTCGCGGACGTGGCGACGCCCGAGACGGACCGCGACCTTCGAGAGCAGGCGCAGGAGTGCTCGGTCCGCCAGCTCGCCGACCTGGCCCGCACCAATGCGCCGCCCACCGAGGCCAGTGGCGGATCGAGCCACGAACGTCGGTTCCTCCGCTTCAACGACCAGTGCCGCACCATGACGGTCCAGCTGCCTCCGGAGTCCTTCGCCGAGACCCGCGCCTGCCTCGAGGCCCGCGCTCGGAGAATCCCCTCGGACGGCGAGACGCCTTGGGACCAGCGCCTGTGCGACGCCTTCATGGAGACGATCCGCTCGTCGTCGGCCCGGGGCTCCCAGGGACGGGGCACCACCTTGAGCCCCTACTTCGTCGTTGCCCACGTGCCGCTGGCCGCCCTCGTCGGGCCGTCCGGCGAGGAGACCACACTGTCGGGCCAGCTGGAGCGAGACGGCCTCATCAGCTGCGAGACGATCCGACGGATCGCCTGCGACACCACCATCGCCATCGGAGTCGACGACGATGTCGGCCACACGATGTACGAGGGCAGGGCCCGCCGGGAACCGACCGAGGCCCAGCGCCGGGAGGTGATGCGCCGTGATCGTCACTGCCGCTTTCCCGGGTGCACGAACTCGACGTTCACCAACACGCACCACGTCGTGCCATGGAAGCCCGACGGCCGCACCGACCTGGACAACCTCGCGCTCCTCTGCCTTCACCACCATCACCTCGTGCACAGTGGCGGGTGGACGATGTCCGGCGACGCGAACACGGAGCTGACGTTCGTGGGACCGACGGCACGCGTCATGGTTTCGCGGCCGTCGCCGCTGTGGACGGCCGTCACCGGCCGCCGGCTTCCGAGCTAGCCGCGGCGGCGCTGGAGCTCGGCCCCGATCTCCTTGCCGTTGGCCTTGCCTGCCGTCGCCTTCATCACCGCACCCGTGAAGAAGCCGGTCAGTTTCTTCGCCTCCGCGTCGTCACCGCCGACGAAGCGGGCCCACTCGTCGGGGTGTGCGGCGATGATCTCGTCGAGGACCGCCCCGAGGGCGCCCGAGCTGAGCGCCTCGAACCCCATCTCCTTGGCCAGCGCCGCCGGATCTCCCCCGCCCCGTTCGAGCAGCTCGCCGAGCACCGCCTTGGACTGGGTCGCCGAGAGCTGTCCGCCCGACTCGAGAGCGAGCAGGGACGCGAAGGAGCCCGCATCGAGCCGCGCCGCCGCCTCGCTGTGGGCGGCCACCTCGTTGGCCGCCCGGGCCAGCGCCAGCGCCGTCGGTGCGCCGGCCTCCGCCGCCGCGCTCACCAGGGGATCGAGGCCGAGGTCGACCACGGCGCGGATCTGGTCCGTCTCGGCGTCGCTCGGCGCACCGCCCAAGGAGGTGGCCAGCGAAGCCCGGCGATCCGCCGGCATCGGGCCCAGGGCGGCGCGCAGGCGCTCTTGCCACGCGGTCTGCGGGTGCCAGCGGCACGAGGTCGGGCTCGGGGAAGTAGCGGTAGTCGTTGGCCTCTTCTTTGGAGCGCATCGATTCGGTCCGCCCCGCCGACTCGTCCCAGTGCCGCGTCTCTTGTCGCACCGCGCCCCCGCCCTCGAGGACGGCGACCTGGCGTGCCTCCTCGTACTCGATGGCGCGTCCGAGCGACCGCAGCGAGTTGAGGTTCTTGATTTCGCAGCGGGTGCCGAAGGCTGTCGTGCCGGCCGGCCGCACCGACACGTTGGCGTCGATTCGCATGGAGCCCTCCTCCATCCGCCCGTCCGACGCGCCGGTCGCCACGAGGATCCCCCGCAGCTCGCCGGCGTAGGCCCGGGCGTGGGCCACCGAGCGGATGTCAGGCTCGCTCACGATCTCGACCAGCGGGACGCCCGACCGGTTGTAGTCGACCAACGCGTGGTCGGCTGCGTTGATGCGCCCGCTCGCGCCGACATGGGTGAGCTTGCCCGTGTCCTCCTCCATGTGGGCCCGCGTCACGCCGACCCGGAAGCCGTCGGGGAGCTCCAGCCAGCCTCCGGTGTTCAGGGGCTTGTCGTACTGGCTGATCTGGTAGTCCTTGGCCTGGTCCGGGTAGAAGTAGTTCTTCCGGGCGAACTCCGAGGCGCGGATCTCGCAGTGCAGTGCAGCGCCGATCCGCATCGCCAGCTCGACGGCGTACTCGTTGAGGACGGGCAACGAGCCGGGCAGCCCCAGACAGACGGGGCAGATATTCACGTTGGGCTCGTCGCCGAAGGCGTTGCGGCAGCCGCAGAACAGCTTGCTTGCCGTCGCCAGCTCGCTGTGCACCTCGAGCCCGATCACGAGCTCCCAGTCTGCGCTCACGTCGCCGGCCCCTGCGGCGCGTGCGCCTCGATCACGCGGGCCACCCGGAACACGAGCGCCTCTCCCAGCGCCGGCGCCAGCACCTGCACACCGACGGGCAGGCCGTCGTCGCCGGTGCCGAACGGCACCGAGAGGGCCGGGTGCCCCGACAAGTTGGACGGGATGGTGCACACGTCGTTCATGTACATCGCCATGGGGTCGTCCACCTTGGCGCCGAGGTCGAAGGCGGTCGTCGGCGCGGTCGCGCCCAGCAATACGTCGACTGACTCGTAGGCCCGGTCGAACGCCCGCATCACGAGCGTGCGCACCCGCTGGGCCTGGGCGTAGTACGCGTCGTAGTACCCGGCGGATAGCGCGTAGGTGCCGAGCATCACCCGGCGCTTGACTTCGGCGCCGAATCCGACCGTGCGTGTCGCCGTGTTCATGGCCTCGGCATCCTCGCCGTCCACCCGCAGCCCGTAGCGGACCCCGTCGTAACGAGCCAGGTTTGAGGAGGCCTCCGCCGGCGCAATGAGGTAGTAGGCCGACAGCCCGTATGCGAACTCGGGCACCGTGATCTCGGCCACCTTCGCTCCTGCGTCGGCCAGAGCGTCGGCAGCCTCCTGCACCCGCGCCGCCACGTCCGGTGCGCAGCCGTCCACCAGGTCACGGCACAGCCCGACCCTGATCCCTTCCACCCCCCCGTGCACCGTCGCCAGCGTGGGCTCGGGCACCGAGGGCAGCGACGTGCTGTCGCGCGGGTCGTGACCGGCCACGACGTCGAAGAGCAGCGCGGCGTCCTCCACCGTCGTGGCGAACGGGCCGATCTGGTCGAGCGACGAAGCGAAGGCGACCAGGCCGTAGCGCGACACGCGCCCGTAGGTCGGCTTCATACCAACGACCCCGCACAGCGCGGCAGGCTGGCGGACCGACCCTCCGGTGTCGGAGCCGAGGCCGAGGGGGACGAAACCGGCGGCGACCGCGGCCGCCGAGCCGCCGCTGCTGCCGCCGGGCACCTTGCCCGGGTGACGCGGGTTACGCGTCGGCCCGAACGCCGAGTTCTCGGTCGAGCTCCCCATCGCGAACTCGTCCATGTTCGTCTTCCCCAGCGCGATCGCCCCAGCTCGGCGCAACGTGTCGACGACGGTGGCGTCGTAGGGCGGCCGCCAGCCTTCGAGGATCTTCGAGCCGCACGTCGTCACGCTCCCCCTCGTGCACAGGTTGTCCTTCAACGCGACGGGTACTCCGGCCAGCGGTCCCGGGTCGCGCCCGGCGGCCACGGCCGCGTCAACCTGGTCGGCCCCGGCACGCGCCTCGTCGCCGAGGACGGTGAGGAACGCGTTGAGCTCGCCGTCGCCGGCCGCCACCGCGGCCAGCGCCTCCTCCACCACCTCATGCGCCGATAGGCGGCCGGATCGGACCTCGGCCGCCAACGACAGCGCGGTGCCCACGGTGCTCACGGTGTGGCACCGCCGATTCGCGGCACTCGGAAGCGGTGGTCCTCGACGGCGGGCGCCGCAGCCAGCACCTCCTCGCGGTCCAAGCTCGGCTCCGGGACGTCCGGCCGCAGGACGTTCTGCAGCGCGATCGGATGGGACGATGGTTCCAGATGCGCGAGGTCCAGTGCCGCAACGTCCGCCGCGTGATCCAACACGGTGCGCAGCTGCTCGGTGAACAGCTCGATCTCGGAGTCGGTCAGAGACAACCGCGCCAGGCGCGCCACGTGGACGACCTCGTCGCGACTGAGCGTCACGGGAGCCCCGGGTCGCGCGGCCCGGTCACGACCGCGACGCAGGGAGGACGCTGGTCACGAACTCGACCGTGCGAACTTCGATCTCGTCCTTGTCGTAGTCGAGGGTCGCCACGTGGAAGCTGCGCTCCAGCACCACCTGCTCGACCGGGCCCTTCGCCCGCGCGACCAGAAGCTCGCTCGACTTTGGGTCGACGACGTGATCCTGCAGACTGGTGAACACGAGGACGGGGCAGGTGACCGACTCGAGCTCAGCCTCGACGTCGGTCGCGGCGGCGAAGAGCGACAGCACGGCCCGCAGGGGCAGCCCCGGATAGGCCGACTCGACCGCACCCTCCATTGCGATGTCCGAGCCGATGCCCGGCGCCACTTCGTCGCCGCCCTCGATCATCGCCTCGATAAATGACACGGTGGCCTCGTCGGGAGGCGAGAGCAGCGGGTTGACGACCGCCAGTCCCGCGATCTCGGGATGGCGCTCAGCCAGCCACACGGCGAGCGTCCCCCCCATGGAGAGGCCCACGATCACGACGGCGTCGCTGCGCGCCGCCAATTCGGTTAAGGCCGTCTCGGCGGCGGCGGACCAGTCCTTCCACCGTGTCTCGACCATGTCGGAGATGTCAGTCCCGTGGCCGGGGAGCAAGGGCATCTCCACGGTGAACCCCGCGTCGGCCAGCGCGAATGCGAGCCCGCGCATGGACTGGGGGTTGCCGGTGAAGCCGTGCAGCACCAGCGCGCCGCGGCCGTCGCCGACGGCGGAATAGGGCTCTGCGCCGGGTATGACGGGGGCGGTCACGGACCGGCAGCCTACCGGCGAGGCGAGTAGGGTTCCGGCGGCCATATGACTCCGGGCGGGGCATCGAGGTCCTCGCCGCGACCGAGACCAAAGACGAAGGAGCACCCCCAATGCCGTCGTACCCGTTCCTCAGCGACGAATGGCTCGAGGAGGCCCGCAAGATCCGCGCCGAGTACGAGGGCAAGACCCCGCCGATTCCCCACATCGTCCGGATGAACCTCGTGGTGACGGACGTGCCATTCTCGACGGAAGACATCCTCGCCCACATGGACACTTCGGGCGGCGAGCTGGTCCTCGACGTTGGGCACCTCGAGGTCCAGGACCTCAAGGTCACCGTCGATTACGAGACTGCGAAAGCAATCCTCGTCGAGGGGAACCCGCAGGCGGGCATGCAGGCCTTCATGGCAGGCAAGGTGCGGGTGGAGGGCGACATGGCCAAGCTGATGGCGCTCCAAGCCACGCCGGCCGCGAGCGACCCCAACGCGGCCGAGCTGGCCACCAAATTGCCGCGAGATCACCGAGTAGCAGGGCCCGGGCCCGCGGTCCCAACCGCCGACCGCCGACCGCCGACCGTGCTCAGGTCGCGTCGGCCAACAGTCGCGTGCTGCCCGCGTGCCGCGGTAGGGGACGGATGAACAGCGCGCAGACCACGGCCAGGGCCGCCACGCCCGCGCCGACCCAGAACGGGACGTTGAAGCTGTGGAGCAGCGCCGTGCTGTGGTGCACGTTGCTCAGTCCCGACCGCTTCGCGATCGACTCTTGAATGGTGAGCACGGCCTGGATGCCCGCCACCTCCCCGACCTGCGTGGCCAGCAGCTGTGCCGCGCTCATGACGCCGTACTCAGACTCGGCCAGCTCGTTCGACATGGTGGCAGAGGTGGCCGGCATGGAGACGCCCATGCCAAGGCCCGACAGGCCGAGCGCGACCAGGATCACCACGAGTCCCGACGACGGGCCCAGGGTGGCGAACAGGACCATGGAGAGGAAGAGGGCTCCGGTCCCGAACAAAGTCGCGTTCCGCTCCCCCGTCCGCACCGCCATGTAGCCCGCGATCGGTGCGCTCACGGCGAACAGGAGCGGGCGGGCCACCGAGAGGAAGCCGACCTGGGCGACGCTGTAGCCGTAGACCTGCTCCATGAGCAGCGGGAACAGGAAGAAGCCGCCGAAATAGGCGAAGCTCGAGAAGCTCTTGGTGCCCATGGGGAACATGAAGTTCCGGCGCCGCCAGTAGGTCGTCGGCACCAACGGGGTCGCGAAGGTCGCTTCCCGCCAGACGAACACGCCGGCGAGCGAGGCGGCGGCGATGCCCGCCGCGATGACACCGGGCGACGTCCACCCTGCGATCGGGCCGATGCTGAGGACGAGCATGGCCGCAGTGACCGCGCCGGCCAGGCTCCAGGTCCCCACCCAGTCCATGCCCTCCCAGACGCGCGAGCGCGGGCGTTGCTCCGGCCCGCCTCGTGCTGCCCGGGGGTTGGCATCGGCTCCGGCTCCCGCACCGGCCCGCGCCCGCCGGCCGGATGGCAGCAGCACGGCGACCACCGCCGAAGCGATGATCAGCAGCACGAGCTGGCCCCAGAACAGCGTCCGCCACCCGAAGAACTGGATCACGGGCGATCCGAGGGTCACGCCGAGGACCGGTCCCCCCGCCCCGACGAGCGACCACCACCCGAGTGCCTTCACCCGGTCGGCGGGCGCGAACAGCTCGAGGATGATCGCCATCGACGCCGTGCCCGTGGCGGCGCCCTGAATGCCGTCGAGAACGCGCGCGAACAGCAGCATCCCGACGTCGGGTGCCGTCGCGGTGAGGATCGCGCTGACCATGGCGCCGAGCAGGCCGAACTGGTACAGGCGGCGGTGGCCGAAGAGGTCCCCCGCCTTCCCGAAGAACGGCGCAGCGACCCCGAAAGCCAAGAGCGGCCCTGTGGAGGCCCAGGCCAGCACCGAGAAGTTCGTGTGGAAGTCGGCCTTGACCGTGGGCAGGGCGACCACGAAGACGGTGAAGGTGATGTTGAGCGACAACAACCCGGCCAGCAGCGCGACCAGGGCCCACCATTGGTAGCGCGGGCTGCGTACGGCACGCGCCGACACACGCCGGTGCAGCAGAACGAACCAGTTCGTCTCGACCGACCCGTCGCCCAGCGGGCCCATGGCGCCGCCGCCGGGATCGGAGACGGGGTCGAGGAGCGCGTCGGAGGGCTCAACCGGTGAAGCCTCCATTTCTCCCACCCTACCGGGGCCAATTTCGGCGCAAAGTCGTCGCGCCGGTGCCGCGTCGCGGGATGGGGGTCAGCGCAAGCCGCGCAGGCGGTACCACCAGTTGGGGTCGCGACCATGGGCGTGGAAGTGGTCCGGGATCTGCCGCATGACCCGGTCCACCGACCACTCGCCCGAGCCGAAGCGGGTATCGGCCACCCGGGTCAACTGCACCAGCATGTGCTCGACTACGTCGTCGGGCGGCGTGGGCCCATGGTACTTCCACACCACCATCGGCACCCCGCATACCTCGCAGTCGGCCACCCAGCACACATCGTCCTCGTGGTGCCACTCCGACAGGCGCGCCGCCTCGCAGAGGTCACAGCTTGGGTCGAACGGGAGCGCCACCGCAGCGGCTACTTGGTGAACAGCTGAACCGACGAGCCGATCTGCACCGTCGAGCCGATGGAGGGCTGGGTGCCCACGACCTTGTTGTTCGGGCTGCCCGACACACCCGAGACGGAGAGTCCGTCATTTTCCAGGGCCGTCGTGGCTTGGGACACCGTGTCCTGCAGGACATTCGGCACCTGCGTCGTCGGCGGCCCGGTCGAGACGTTGACCGTCACCGCCGAGCCGTACGGAGCCTGGGCCCCACTGGCCGGGCTGGTACTGATCACCTGTCCCGACGGCACCGTCGTGCTCGACTGGGGGCTCTGGGTCGCGCTCAGCCCGACAGCCTGCAGCGCGGCCTGGGCCTGGTCGAACGTGTAGCTGGTCGGGATGTTCGGGACCGTCGCCGGCTCGTGGCCCAACGAGGGCACAAGCGTGATCGTGCTCCCGTACGGTGCCTTCGCCGGGTTCTGGGTGGAGTTGATGGACCACAGGTCGAGGACGCCGGCCGGAATGGCGTTGTTGTAGGCCCCGGGGGCGCATACGGACAGGAAGTGCGCGGACTGCAGCGTGGCGGCGGCCTGAGCGCAGGTCATACCGATGAGGGAGGGCACGCTGACGTCGGGCTTCCCACCCGAGAGCACCACGGTGACCGTCGAGCCCTCCTTCTGGGACACGCCGGCCTTGGGGCTCTGGTACACGACGGCGCCGGAGGGCACCGTGATCGATTTCACCGGCAGCCCCTGCCGCAGGTCCATGTGGACCTTGGCGACGTCGGCCCGTGCCTGGGCAAGCGGGAGGTTGACCAGCCCCGGAGTGGGGTGCGACGGGGTGAACGCGTTCGTCTCGAAGGCGGCGACCAGCCCGCCGGCCACGATCACCGCCAGCGCCGCCACCACCGCCACGATCCACCACCGGCGCCGGCGCCACATCGAGGTCCGCTTGGGACCGGACGACGCTCGCCGGGCGGCGGCGGCCGCCTTGCCGAAGGGCTCCGCGTCGAAGATCTCCCCCGGCCCGGCCCTGGTCCCGACAGGAGCACCGGCGGCCGGGGCGATGCCCGGCGAGATCGCCGTCGACGACGTCGTGGCACCGACGGCGACCACCCCCGAGTCGGTCAGCTCCGACACGCCGGGGGCCCGAAACCCCGCGATAGGTGCCGCGGCCTCGAGGTGCGGGATGACGAGCGGTAGGGGCGCCGGCGTCGGCAGTGCGGCGGCCAGCGCGCCCAACCGGGCCGCCAGCCCGGCGGCGTCGAGGCGCGCCGCCACGTCGGGCGCGGCGGCGCGGGCCAGCACGTCGTCGAGTGGCCCCAGCGCGGCGTCGTGCGGCAGCGGCTGCCCGATCCGCGCCGCCAGCGTGCCCATCGTCGTGTCGGTGACGAAGGGGACCGTGCCCGTGACCGCCTCGTACAACACCAGCGCCAGCGAGTAGACGTCGGCCCGGCCGTCGACGGGCTTGCCCTCGGCCGCCTCGGGCGAGATGTAGCGCGCCGTCCCCACCATCGCGCCCGCCGGCTCGGTCCAGGCCGCCTCGGCCAGCGCGCGGGCGACACCGAAGTCGGCCACCCGCACCCGGCCCTCCTCGTCGAACAGCAGGTTGGCCGGCTTGATGTCCCGGTGCACCAGCCCGCGGACATGCGCGTAGGCCAACCCCTGGGCCACCTCCGTCCCCAGCTGCGCCGCCTGCGAATGCGAGAGCCGGATGTCGCGGTCGAGCAGATCGCGCAGCGAGCCCCCGCCGAGATACTCCAGCACCAGATACGGCCCATCCGCGTCGTCGCCCCAGTCGAAGACGCGCAGCACGTGCGGGTGGTTGAGCGAGGCGACCGAGCGCGCCTCGGCTCGGAAGCGTTTCAGGAAGGCCTCGTCCGTGGCCAACCCCGGCTGCAACACCTTGACCGCGACGTGGCGCTGCAGCGACACGTCCTCGGCCAGGTAGACGTGAGCCGAAGCGCCGGTGCCCAGAGCGGAGAGCAGCCGGTACCGCTTCCCAAGGACCCGGCCGATGGAGTCAGAAATCAGGGGCATCGGGGCGCACTCAGGCTACCGATCCCGGACCCGCATCCGGTGGACACCTCCCGACCAGCAATGGTCCTGCTCATTCGGGCAACTCGCCCGTCTCGAGCAGCGACTCGAAGAACGCCGCATCGACCGTCGGGATGCCGAGTTCGTCCGCCTTCTTGAGCTTGCTTGCACCAGGAGACTCACCGACCACCAGCGCAAAGGTCTTCTTCGACACGCTCCCGGGCGAGGTGCCGCCGCGCGCCATGATCGCCTCCTCCGCGCCCTCCCGCGTGTGGCCCGGGACCGCGCCGGTGACCACCACCACCTTGCCCGCCAACGTCTGCTCCGGGGAGGCCACCGCCCCGGCTCCCCCTCCCGTCACCCCGGCGGCAACCGTCTCCACCATGGTGAGCCCGGCCGCGCGGAGCCGTCCGATCACGGCCACGTTCCCCTCAGCGGAGAGGAACTCGGCCAGGCTCGCCGCGATGATGCCGCCCACACCGTCGACCGCGGCCAGCTCCTCGACGGCGGCCGCCTCGACCGCGTCGAGCGTGCCGAAGGCGCGGGCCACCGCGCGGGCCACGGTCGGGCCGACATGGCGGATGCCCAGCGCGACGAGTAACCGGCTCAACGGCTGGGCCCACGACGCGTCGATGGCCGCCACCAGGTTGGCCGCCGACACCGCGCCGAACCGTTCCAAGGTGACGAGCGACTCGGCGGTCAGGTCGTAGAGGTCTGCCGCGTCGTCGATGAACCCGGCGCCGACGAGCTGGAGCACGCGTTCTTCACCCAAACCCTCGATGTCCATGGCGGAGCGCGACGCATAGTGCGAGATACGCTGCACCCGTTGGGCGGGGCAGTCGATGTTGGTGCAGTAGGTGTCGCTCTCCCCGGGCAGTCGGGCGAGCGGTTCGCCGCACGACGGGCAGGACACCGGGAACTTCCACTTCGGCTTGCGCCGGGCGGGCACCCCGGGCCCCTCGCGTACCGGCCCGACGACCTCGGGGATGACGTCACCCGCCTTGCGCACGACGACGAGGTCGCCCGGGCGCACGTCCTTCGCCGCCACCTGGTCCTCGTTGTGCAGCGTCGCCACGCCGACCGTCGAGCCGCCGACGAAGACGGGCTCGAGGCGGGCGAACGGTGTCGCCCGCCCCGTCCGCCCGATGGAGACCATGATGTCGAGGAGCCTCGTCGTGCGTTCTTCGGGCGGGAACTTGAAGGCGACGGCCCACCGGGGTGCCCGCGAGGTGGCGCCGAGGACCCGGTGGAGCGCCAGCTCGTCCACCTTGACCACGACCCCGTCGATCTCGTAGGCCAGGGCGTGGCGCTCCTCCGCCAGCTCCCGGCAGCGGTCGACGACCGCCGCCATCCCCTTGATCTGCCGGGCGTCGGGGCTGACCGGGAAGCCCGCCTTTGCCAGCTGCGCCAGCGTGCTCGTCTGGGTGGCGGCCGGCCACCTGCTCTTCGCCGCTGCCCCTTCAATGACGCCGACCTGATAGGCCCAGAAGTGCAGCGGCCGCGTGGCCGTGACGCCAGGGTCCTTCTGGCGCAGCGCGCCGGCCGCCGAGTTGCGAGGGTTGACGAAGAGGCGGTCCCCCGCGTCCGCCTGCCGTTTGTTCATGGCCTCGAACTCGGCCACCGGCATGTAGATCTCGCCCCGGACCTCGAGGATCCCGGGGTACGGACCGCCGGCCTTTGCCAACTCCTTGGGGACGTCCGCGACCGTCGCCACGTTCGCCGTCACGTCCTCGCCGGTGACGCCGTCACCGCGGGTGGCCGCCTGGGCGAACTTCCCCCGCTCGTAGGTCAGGGACATGGCGACGCCGTCGACCTTCGGCTCGCAGGAGAAGGGGAGGGACTCGAGGTCCAGGTCCGGATCCTGTCGGCGCATGCGCTCTGCCCACGCACGCAGCTCTGCTTCGTCGAACGCGTTGTCGAGGCTCATCATGGGCACCCGGTGGCGGACCTCGGCGAAGAGACCCGACGGGGCGGCGCCCACCATGTTCGTGGGCGAGTCGGGCGTGGCCAGTTCGGGATGGTCCGCCTCGAGTCGGCGCAGCTCCACGACGAGGAGGTCGTACTCGGCATCGGGGATCTCCGGCGCGTCGAGCGTGTGGTACAGCTCGTTGTGGCGGATGATCAGCGCGTGCAGCTCGGCGGCCCGCGCCGCCACCTGCGGCGGGACGTCGCCAGCGGCGGCCACGGTCAGGCGGCGATGCCCGCGCCGACCACGGCGTCGGGATCGAGCGCGTCGTAGAGTGCCACCGTCTGGCCCGGCGCCACGGGGCGCTGCGCGGAGTCGAAGCGCACGCGCAGGCCGGCGTCGTCGTGCTCCACGGTGCAAGGCACGGGACGCCCGTGGGCGCTGACCTGCGCCACGGCCCGGCTCCCGGCGACGAGCGGCCAGTCGACCCAGGTGAGCGACGCCGCCGGAAGGAGCACAGAACCGCGCCGCACGTCGGCCGCGCTGCCGACAGTGACCCGACGCGACGCCACGTCGACGTGAGTCACGTAACGACGCTGACCATCGCTCCCGTGGCCCATGCCGCGCCGTTGCCCCACCGTGACGAGCTCGACCGCCTCCACCGTCCCGGCCGGCCTGCCGGCGCCGTCCACGACCTGGGCCGCGTGCAGCTCCATCCGCCCGGACAGGAAACCCTGGCGTCCCTCGGCGCTCCCGACGAAGCACACGTCCTGGCTGTCGGGCTTCTCGGCCGTGCGCAACCCGAGGCACCGGGCGTGGGCTCGTACGTCGTCCTTGCTCATGTCACCCACCGGGAACAGGACGCGCGCCAGGGCGGCCTGATTGAGGATGGAGAGAACGTAGGACTGGTCCTTGGCGGCATCGGCGCCCCGCCGCAGGCGTCGCGAGGTCCCGCCGGTGACCCGGGCGTGGTGCCCGGTCGCCAGGCGGTCGAAACCGAGGCGTTCGGCCCGGCGCAGCAGGCGGTCGAACTTCATGGAGCGGTTGCACTCGATACAGGGGTTCGGTGTCCTGCCCCACCGCGTGCTCGTCGATGTAGGGCGTGACGACGTGGCGGTCGAACTCCTCGGTCAGGTTGAACACGTGGTGGGCGATGCCGAGCTGCTGGGCCACCCGCCGGGCGTCGTCGACGTCGGCCACCGAGCAGCACCCCGAGTCCGACGGGCCGCCCCACAGCTTGAGAGTGGCGCCCACGACGTCATGGCCCTGCTGCACCAGGAGCGCGGCCGCCACCGAGGAGTCGACGCCTCCCGACATGGCCACGAGCACCCGCATGCGACCAGTGTGCCACCAGGTGGTCATGCCCCCCGGCGCAGCGTGTCGACGACGCCGGCGACGGCGACGAGCGCGCGATCGACGTCCGCATCGGTCGTGCCGTACCCCAGCGTGAAGCGGACGGCGCCTGCTGCCAGGTCGGGGGCAACGCCCATGGCAGCGAGAACGGAGCTGGCCTCGAGCGCACCGCTCGCACAGGACGAGCCGCCGGAAACGCACACGCCCTCCTGGCCGAGGGCCACGAGCAGCTCCTCCCGCTCGACTCCCGGCACGCACACGTGCAGGTGCCCGGGCAGGACGGCGACCCCGTCGGGCACCGTGCGGTGTGCGTCGGGCACCGACGCCAGCAGGCCCTCGCGGAGCCGGTCCCTCAGCGCGGCCACCCGGGGCGTCGCCTTGCCGCGCTCGCGCCCGACGAGCCGCAGCGCGGTGGCCAGGCCGACCGCTCCCGCCACGTCCTGGGTGCCGCTCCGCCGTTCGCGCTCCTGGCCGCCGCCGTGTTGGCGGGCCGCCAGGGCTACCCGCGGGCCCACCGCCAGGGCGCCGGTGCCGACCGGCCCGCCCACCTTGTGGGCGCTGAGCGAGACGAGGTCGGCGGCGCGCGGCGACTTCTGCGAGGTCGAGGTAGGGCGCGGCCTGCACGGCGTCGGTGAAGACGAGCGCCTGCGGTGCGCGACGCCAGACGAGGTCGACGACGTCGGCCAGGGGCTGCACCACCCCGGTCTCGTTGTTCGCCGTCATCACCGCGACGAGGGTGCAGCGCGACGACAGGGCTCGGGCCAGCGCGTCGAGATCGAGCACGCCCGACCCGTCGACGGGCAGCACGCGGGTGTCGGCGCCGAGGTCTGCCGCAGCCCGCGCCGACTCGCGGACCGCGGGGTGCTCCACGGCCGAGCACAGCAGCACGGCCTCGCCCCGCTGGCACCGCGCCGCCTCGGCCGTCCCCAGCACGGCCAGGTTGGCCCCCTCGGTGCCGCCCGAGGTGAAGACGATCTCCGCCGGCTCGCGCCCGAGGAAGGAGGCAACTTCGTCCCGGGCCTCTTCGAGCAGGCGCCGCGCCCTCTGTGCAGGCGGATGGCTGCCGGTCGGGTTCCCGAGGGGTGTGGTGTGCACCTCGGCCATGGCGGCGGCCACCTCGGGCCGTATCGGCGTCGTGGCGGCGTGGTCGAGGTAGGTCGTCACGACCGTCACGCCTCGGGCTCGATCAGTTGATCCACACTGTCTTGGCGTTGGCGAACTCCTTGAGACCCAGCTCGGAAAGTTCGCGCCCGTAGCCCGAGCGCTTGGTGCCCCCGAAGGGCAACTCGGGCGTCGAGGCCACCATGGCATTGACGAACACGGCGCCGGCCTCGATCTCCTCGATGCAGCGAGCGATCTCGTCGTCGTCGTCGCTCCAGACGCTCGAACCGAGTCCGAAGGACGTTGCGTTGGCGGCCTCGATGGCGGCGTCGAGGTCGGGCACCGCCAGCACCATGGCCACCGGGCCGAAGATCTCCTCCTGCGCGACCGGCATGTCCATGGTGATGCCCGAGAGCACCGTCGGCGGGAACCACCAGCCGTCGCCGTCGGGGACTTTGGCGCCAGCGTGCACGGTGGCGCCCTGACGGCGCGCCGCCTCCACCTGGCCCACGAGCTCGTCGCGCTGGGCCTCGGTCACGATCGGGCCGATGTCGGTCGCGGGGTCGAAGGGGTCGCCGACGACCAGCGCGTCCATCCCTTCGATGAAGCGCGCCTCGAACTCGTCGGCAACGTCGCCCACGACGATGAACCGCTTGGCCGCGATGCACGACTGCCCGTTGTTCTGCACGCGTGCGGTGATGGCGGTGCGCACGCTGGCCTCGAGGTCGGCTGACGGCGTCACGATGAAGGGGTCCGAGCCGCCGAGCTCGAGCACGCTCCTCTTGATGGCGTGGCCGGCGGCCGACCCGACCGACATACCCGCCCGCTCGCTGCCGGTCAGCGTGACCGCTGCGATGCGCGGGTCCTGGATCAAGTCGGCGATGTCCTTGGACTCGACGAAGAGGTTGGTGAAGACGCCCTCGGGCAGCCCGGCGCGGCGGAACAGGTCCTCGAGGGCCAGCGCCGTCTGGGGCACATTCGACGCGTGCTTCAGGAGGCCGACGTTGCCGAGCATCAGCGCCGGGGCGGCAAAACGGATCACCTGCCACAGCGGGAAGTTCCACGGCATCACCGCGAGTACCGGTCCGAGCGGCTGGTAGTGCACGTAGGACTGTGTGGCGGCGCTCTTGATCGGCTCGTCGGCCAGCAGCGCCTCTGCGTTGTCGGCGAACCAGCGCAGCCCGACGGCGCACTTGGACACCTCTCCCTTGGCGGCGGCGAACGTCTTGCCCATCTCGGTGGTGAGGATGCGGGCGATGTCGGGTACCTCGGCCTCGAGCAGCTCTGCGGCGGTGATGAGGTGGAGGGCCCGCTCGCCGAAGGTCGTCGTCTTGTAGTTGGCGAATGCGGCAACGGCGCGGCCGAGGAGTGCATGGACCTGCTCGGGGGTGTGGGCCGGGAACTCCTTCTCGACTTTTCCGGTAGCGGGGTTGGTGGTGGCGAAGGGCATGGTCCTGTTCTACCCGTCTACCCGGCTTCTGCTTGCCGGTCGCCGGCGAGGCCCAGGTGCTCGGGGACGGCGCGGCGCATCAGCTTGCCGGTGGCGGTATGGGGCAGGTCGGAGGCGGCGAGGTAGGTCTTGGGCCGCTTGTACGGGGCGAGGCGGGCCGAGGCGGCGGCCCGCAGGGCATCCTCGACGGCCGAACCACGGGCCGGGGCGCCGGGGCCGTCGGCGACGTAGGCCGCACAGACGCGCTGGCCCCACTGCTCGTCGGGCAGGCCGAACACGGCCACCTCTCGCACTCCCTCCACGGCCGCCAGCACGTTCTCGATCTCGGCCGGGTAGACGTTGACGCCGCCGCTGATGATGAGGTCGTCGCGGCGGCCGGTGAGGTAGAGGTAGCCGTCGGGATCGAGGCGGCCCAGGTCACCGACCGTGCACGCCGAGCCGCTCCACGCCGCCCGCGTGGCGTCGGGGTCGCCCCAGTAGCTGAAGCGGGCGAAGGGGGGCATCTCGCACCAGATGGTCCCGTCGGCACCGGCGTCTTCGGATGCGTCCTCCGTCAGCGGGAGGATGGAGAGCCGTCGCCCGGGCCGGGCCCGGCCGACCGTGCCGGGCCGTTCGAGCCACTCTTCGGGCGAGCAGACCGTGAACTGGGCCTCGGTCGAGCCGTAGAACTCCCAGACGCCACCGGGGCGGACGCGTGCGATGGTGGCGCGCTTCACCGACTCGGGGCAGGGCGCGCCGGCGTGGGCGAGGAGGCGCAGGAAGTCGAAGCGCTCGTCGTCGCCCAACTCGGGGCTTTGCAGGATCCGTTGCAGGTGCGTCGGGACGAGGAACGTCGTCGTCGGGCGCTGACGTCGGAGAGCGCACAGCGCCGTCCCGGCGTCGAAACGGCTCAGGACGACAAGGCTTCCTCCCGAGAGCAGCGTGCCCGTGCAGAACCGGACCGAGACGGTGTGGTACATCGGCGAGCACACCAGGTGCATGTCGCTCCGATCGAAGTGCCAGACCGACGCCTCGTCCTCGAAGACGGCGCGGGCCGTCGGCTCGTCCCAGATTCCCGTCGTCACACCCTTGGGCCGGCCGGTGGTGCCCGAGGTGTAGTGCATCGGCCTCGTGAGCGGGTGCGGCGCCAGATCGACGGGCGGGCCCTCGCCCAGGCCCGCCAGCTGGGCCGCGTTGAAGATGCGCAAGGCCGGCCACGCGTCGTCGGCCAGGAGGTCGCGCTCGACCGGGGTCAGCGTTGCGTTCAACAGCACCGGGATGAGGCCGACGCGAGCCGCCCCGAGCACCGCGCAGATGAGGTCGGCCGACGACCCGAGTGCGAAGGCCACCCGGTCGCCCCGTCCGCAGCCCCGAGCGAGCAGGGCGCCGGCCGCCCGGCGCTGGCGGTCCTCGGCGTCGGCGGCGTGGAGCAGCTCGACCGTGGGGGCGGGGCCGGGCATCGAGGAAGCGTATGCCGTGCCACGATTGCGGCTGCCATGGAGACGGACTCCTCCCTGCCTCTGCCGTCCGCGGCGATCGCACGAGCCCGCGCGTTGCTCGAGCGGGCCCGCCGCGTCGTCGTGCTGACCGGCGCCGGCATCTCGACCGACTCGGGCATCCCGGACTTCCGCGGGCCCCAGGGGCTCTGGACGAAGAACCCGGCGGCCGAGAAGGCGGCCACGCTCCAGGCCTATGTGACCGACCCCGACCTGCGGCGGCGATCCTGGCAGAACCGCCTCACCTCGCCGATGTGGGACTCGGAGCCCAACGCCGGGCACCGCGCCCTCGTCGAGCTGGAGCGCTCCGGCCGCCTCGACGTGCTCGTGACCCAGAACATCGACGGGCTCCACCAGAAGGCGGGCACGGACCCGGCACGGATCGTCGAGATCCACGGCACCGCCCTCGACGTCGTGTGCCTGCGCTGCGGCGACCGCCAGCCGGCCGAGCCGGTCCACGCGCGGGTGCGGGCCGGCGACGCGGACCCGGCCTGCACGGTGCCCGTGGCGGGGAACGGCGGCGGCGCGTGCGGGGGGATCCTCAAATCGGCGACGATCAGCTTCGGCCAGAGCCTGGTGGCCGACGACCTGCTCCGGGCGGAGGAGGCCGCGGCGGCGTGCGACCTGTTGCTGGCGGTGGGCTCGACCCTGGCCGTGTTCCCCGCGGCCGGGGTGGTGCCCGTCGCGGTGCGCCACGGCGCCGTGCTCATCATTATGAACGGCGGCCCCACCGAGATGGACTCGATGGCCGACGTGATCGTCGAGGGGCCGATCGGCGCGTGCCTGCCGGCGCTCACGGCGGGACTGCCACCGGCCGGATGAGACGGACGACGCCTACTTCTTCTCGTTCGTGATCCCGGCGCCCTTGGCCTTGCGGCGGGGTTTCAGCGCGAACCACCAGATGCTGGCGATCGTCCCCAGCGTGACGGCGGCCGCCGCCACCGGCTTGACCACGCTGCGGGCACCGGACTTGGGCATGGCCGAAGACCTTATCCGGCCAGGCCGGACACGGCCTGATCCGGGATGCGCAGCGTCACTTTCTCGGGTCGCTCCTGCCCGAACGCGATGGTGAGGATGTGCTCGGCCACCCAGGCCGGGGAGTTGAACCGGTGCTCCGCCGCGGCGCGGCGGAAACGCTCCACCTCGGGAAACGATGCCTCGTCAGCGGCGCGGATGGCCGTCTGCATGTCCGTGTCCACCAGGCCGGGCGACACCGAGTAGGCGCGTAGGCCCTGGTCCGCTTCCTCCATCGCCACAACACGGGTGAGCTGGTCCACCGCCGCCTTGGACGCGCAGTAGGCGGCCCAGCCCGCGTACGGGGTCGTCCCGGCGCCCGACGAGATGTTGACGAGCACGCCGGGGCCGGGCCGAGAGCGGACGTGCTCGGCGAACACGGCCGTCCCGTTCAGGGTGCCAGTGACGTTGACCGCGACGGTGCGCGCCAGCTCCACCGGATCGGCCTCGACCAGTGGGCCGATGGGCCCGAGCAGGCCGGCGTTGTTCACCCACAGGTCGATGCGGCCGAATCGAGCCACGACTTCTGCGACGAAACGGTCCAACGCGGGCCGATCGGTTACGTCGACGGCGGACAGGACCGGTCGTTCGGACGAGACGATGTGGCCGTCGTGTGCGGTGGGCCGCGTGCGCGCGACCAGGATCGGCCGGTGTCGGGAGCACAGCCCAAGGTGCATGCCCGACCCGGCAAAGTGCACCGCCAGGCCCGCCCCGAGCCCGCGGCTGGCGCCGGTGACAACCGCAACCCGGCCGGCCACCGCCACCGGCCGGTTCACGGGCACTGGCACGGGCGTGGCTCGGTCACGCGCTCCTGCGCGCCGACCGCTCGTCGCTGTAGTCCCGGGCCGCACGCACGAGCGCGTCGAAGGGCCGCTGGTCCCACCCCTCCTCGGGGTGCCACTGCACCGCGAGGACGAAGCGGGCCGAAGGCAGCTCGACCGCCTCGACCACGCCGTCGGGGGTGGAGGCGGTGGCGACGAGTCCGTCACCGAGAGCGCGAATCGCCTGATGGTGCGAGCAGCGCACCGTCGCCGTGCTCCCGAACACACCGGCGGCGATGGAGCCCGGCACGGTCTGGACCTCGACGTCGCCGAAGACATAGGGCGCGCTGCGGTGGGCGAGGTGGCCCACCACGTCGGGCAGGTGCTGGTGCAGCGTGCCGCCCAGCTCGACGTTGAGGACCTGGCAACCCCGGCAGATGGCGAGCACCGGCATGTCCGCATCGAGGGCGGCGGCGAGTAGGGCTCGCTCGCTGGTGTCACGGTTCGGGTTGACGCCGGACACCTCGGGCACAGGCTCCTCGCCGTAGGCGAGCGGGTCGACGTCGCCCCCTCCGGTGAGGACGAGGCCGTCGAGCACCTCGATCACTTCGTCGGCCCCGGCTCCGGGGCCGCCCGGGGCGCTCTTCGGTGGGGGGAGCAGCAGCGGCCGGCCGCCTGCCGCGGCGACCAGCTCGAAGTAGGACTCGGGCAGGACGGCGGCGTGGCGCTCCCAGGCGCCCCACCGAGCATCCACCACGTAGGTGGAGACTCCGATGAGCGGGATCACGCGTCTGATCCTGACCGCGCCCGGAGCATTTTCACGTGTCCAGCGTACCTACGGTTGGACGACCGTCAGCGGTGGGGTCAACATGGCGCATGCCAGGACGCCAGCTCATCGATGAGGGTATCGCCGACGGATCCGTCGACACTGTTGTGGTGGCGTTCCCCGACATGCACGGGCGTCCGGTGGGAAAGCGGGTCACGTCTGACTTCTTCGCCTCGCACGTCGCGGACCATGGGATAGAGGCGTGCGACTACCTCCTCGCCGTGGACGTCGATATGAATCCCCTGCCCGGGTACCGCTTCACCAACTGGGACACCGGTTACGGCGACTTCGTGTGCCGCCCGGATTACGCCACCGCGCGACGCATCCCCTGGCTGGAAGGAACGGCGATGGTGATCTGCGACCTCAGTGACGAGTCCGGCGCGCCGATCGAGGTTTCCCCCCGGCAGATCCTGCGCAGGCAGCTGGAACGAGCGGCCGAGCGTGGGCTGCGCGTGTGCAGTGCGACCGAGCTCGAGTTCTTCCTCTTTCACGACTCGTATGAGGAGGCCGACGCGAAGAGCTGGAAGGGGCTGACGCCGCACACCTCGACCATTGAGGACTACCAGCTGCTGCAGACGACGCGCGAGGAGTACGTCCTGCGCCGTATCCGCAACGAGATGCGGGGCGCGGGGATCCCAGTCGAATTCTCCAAGGGCGAGGCCGGACGAGGGCAGCACGAGGTCAACGTCACCTACGACGAAGCGCTCGTCACGGCCGACCACCACCTGGTGTTCAAGAACGGGATCAAGGAGATCGCCGCCCAGGAAGGTCGCGCCGCGACGTTCATGGCCAAGTGGACCATGGACGACGTGGGCTCGTCCTGCCACGTGCACACGAGCCTCTGGGACGCCACGAGCGGTGACCCCCTGATGGCGGACCCGTCCCACCCGACCGGGTTGTCGCCCGTCGGGCGCCGCTTCCTCGCCGGCCAGCTCCACGCGGCACGCGAACTGGCCTGGTGCGCCGCGCCCACGCTCAACTCCTATCGGCGCTACGTGCCGGGCAGCTGGGCTCCGACGGCGGCGGTCTGGGGTGAGGACAACCGGACGTGCGGCTTTCGCCTCGTCGGGCACGGCGCCGGGCGGCGGGTGGAGTCGCGCATCCCCGGGGCCGACGTGAACCCCTATCTCGTCCTGGCCGCCGCCATCGCCGGGGGCCTCTACGGGATCGATCACGAGCTCGAGCCTGGTGACGCGTACCCCCGTAATGCCTACGAGGCGACGGACGTGCCCCGGATCCCGTCGACCCTCGTGGAGGCGATCGCCGAGCTGCGCGATTCCCGGGTGGCGCTCGAAGCCTTCGGGCCCGACGTCCACCACCACCTGCTCAACACGGCGGAGCAGGAGTGGCTGGCGAGCAACCGTCATGTGTCCGACTGGGAGCTGGCCCGGAATTTCGAACGGATGTAGGGCGGGGGGCTGCCGTCGTCGGACCCCGTTCGCGGGGGCTGCGCACCGGTCGGGTCACCCAGAGACAGCCCGTCCCACGTGGTCACCCCCGGTAAGGTCGGCCGCTCATGCTGCGCTCGCAACTGTGCTCGGTCGACTCGCTCCGCTCTCCCGCACTTGTGGCCTGGGCCCGGCGCCTCCGTCCGATGTGGACGGCAACGGACGAGGACCCTCGCGACGTCCTGCTCCACCGCAAGATGTGGGAATGGCTCTTCATCGCCGAAGCACTTCGCGAACGTGACCTCCTGGGACCAGGCAGGTCGGGTCTCGGCTTCGGCGTGGGCCAGGAGCCCCTGGTCGCCCTCTTCGCGGCCCAGGGCTGTGAGCTCGTTGCCTCCGACCAGCCCCACGACATGGCGGTTTCGACGGGCTGGACGGACTCAGCGGTGGAGTGGGCCGGCGGACTGCCGAATCTGAACACGTTCGGACTGTGCCCCGAGGACGAGTTCGTGCGCCGCGTGCGCTACCGCGACGTCGATATGAATGCCATACCACGCGACCTGCGTGACTTCGACTTCACATGGTCCTCGTGCGCCCTCGAGCACCTGGGCACGCTGGCCGCCGGGATGGACTTCGTCGTCAACCAGATGGCGTGCCTCGCGCCCGGAGGGACGGCTGTGCACAGCACGGAGTACCTCGTGTCATCCAACGACGTGACAGTCGAGGCGGGCGGCACCGTCTTCTACCGGCGCCGCGACATCGAGTCGCTGATCGACCGACTGCGGGGGGCCGGACACGCCGTCGACATCGACTTCCGCGAGGGCACTACCCCCGAGGACCTCCACGTCGACGTGCCGCCATACACCGACGTCCACCTCCGCACCCAACTGGGTGGCCATGTGACCACCTCACTCGTCCTGATCGTCACCAAGGGCTCGCCGGGGCCGGGGCGGACCCGCTCGCTGCTGCGACGGGTGCGCCGGGACTGACCGAGCCGGGACCGGTGGTCATGCCTCGTGCAGCCGACGCCCGTTGAGCCGCTTGTGGATCGCCTTCGTCTTCTCATAGAGGTTCACGAACTCCTTCAAACGCCCGGCGTAGAGCTCCGCCGACACCGGATCGGGTGTGTAGGTGGCCTTCACCTCGACCGTGCCGGGGATGTCGGCCAGCGTGATGTGGCCGAGGGCCAGCAAGGTCAGAAGGCCGGCCCCGCGGACGTTCGCCAGCACCGGGTCGGCGATCTGGCGGATGGTCCGGCCCATGGCGTCGGCGTGCATCTGTGACCACAGGTCCGAGTTGGCCCCGCCCCCGACGAAGGCCAGCGAGTCGAGGCGCCGCTTGCAGAACTTCTCCACCGCGCCGAGCAGCCAGGCCGAGTTCAGCGCCACACCCTCGAAGACGGCACGCACCATGTCGGCGCGGGTCGAGGAGAGAGAGATGTTGTGGAACCCCCCGCGGATGGTGTGGTCGTCGACCGGTGAGCGCTCCCCGTTGAGCCAGGGGGTGAACAGCACACCGTGCGAGCCGGCCGGCACCGAGGCCGCCAAGTGGTTCAGCGTGCCGAAGAAGCCTTCGGGCGCCCCTCCGGCCGCCAGCGCGTCTCCGGGAAAGAGCATGTTGTCGCGCAGCCAGGTGAGGCAGGCGCCTCCCGTCTCGTGCTCGTCCGCGATGAGGTAGCGGCCGGGGATCCCCGACGGGATGGAAGCGATGTTGGTCAGGGCGTCGGTCTTCTTGAACGGGACGTGGCAGCTGATCCAGCTCGACGTGCCGATGTAGAGGTGGGCGTCGAAGTCCCCCACGGCACCTGAGCCGACGGCGGCCGAATGCAGGTCCCCGGTGCCCGCGACGACGGGGGTCCCGGGCCGCAGCCCGAGCTCGGTCGCGGGGCCCGGCGCCAGCCCCCCCAGCACGCTGCCGGTCGGCACCAGCTCCGGGAGGGTCGATCGCTCGAGCCCGGCCAACTCCACCAGTGCGTCGTCGTAGCAAACAGCACCGATGTCGCGGTTGTCGGTCACCCAATGCACGGTGATGGAGTCGTGCGAGGCGCGGGCCAAACCGGTCAGGCGGAGGTTCAGGTAGTCGACGGGCTCGAGAAACACCGCCGTCGCCGCGTAGACGTCGGGGCGGCGCTCGCGCAGGAAGTGTATGTGGCCCACCGGGTCTTTGCCCGAGAGGCTCGGGATACCGCCGGTGCGCCGCACCCAGCGGGCGAGCTTGGGGGCGGAGTACCCCTGGACATTGAGCGTGCCGCGGACCGTCTCACGAACGGCGTGGGCCCCGCGCGAGTCCATCCAGATGATGGCGGGTCCGATGGGATCCCCCGCGTCGTCGACGGGCACGGTACCCGACCACTGCGAGGTGCAGCCGAGGCCGACGATGCGCTCCGGCGGCACGCCGCTGTCGGCCAGCGCGCGCCGGGTCGAGGACACGATGGCGTCCCACCACGCCAGGGGGGATTGTTCGGCCCCACCGTCATCGGTCAGGTCCAGACCCACCGCCTGGAACGCGTGTGCCGCGATGCGCCCCGTCGCCGAGACGACCGCGACCTTTGGCCCACCGGTCCCCAAGTCGACTGCGAGGACATAGGTGTCCTCACGTCCGGCGGGGTGGATGGGACGAAGCTCGGTCGCCGGAACGGCGCGCTTCCCCGCCGGTGCAGTGGGCATGGCGGGGAAGCGTACCTAGCGTCGCCGTCCTCATTTCGGGCCGGCCGACGCCCCGATCGAGGTCAGTCGCTCAGACCGGCCTCGGTCTCGATCTCGATCACGACCTTGTTGCCCACCACGACGCTGCCGTCGAGCAGGGAGTGGTTGAAGCTCACGCCGAAGTCGCGCCGGTCGATCTCGGCCCGGGCGGAGAACGCCACGACGCTCTTGCCCTCCTGCATCGATGCGCCCTCGCCCAGGAACTCCAGGTCGAAGTCGACGGACTTGGTGACGCCGCGGATGGTGAGGTCGCCGGTCATCACCCAATGGGTGTCGTCGACCCTCCTGAGCCCGGTGCTCTTGAGGGTGACCGTCGGGTAGTTCGGGACGTCGAGGAAGTCGTTCGTCCGCAGGTGGTCGTCCCTCTGTTCCTGGCCGGTGTGGATGCTGGCCGCCTGTGCGACCGCTTCCATCGTCGAGTCCTCGGGCTTGTCCGCCACGGTGAAGGTGCCGGACACGTCGGTAAAGCGACCCCGTACCTTGGTTCCGATGAGGTGGCGGGCAATGAAGCCGACCTCGGTGTGGGCAGGGTCGATGGCGTAGACCCCAGCCTTGGGAAGGGTTGCCGTGCTGGTCGTAGTGGACATTTCTTCATCTCCTTGGTTGATCTGGTGACTACTGTGAGTATAGTATCTGACTACACAGATACTTGTCAAGCAGCGAAACTAGGGCTGCGGGGCGATTTCGGGAGAGACTGAGCGATAGGCGATTTCGGGAGAGACTGAGCGATATGGGAACGGCGACCATTTCAAGCAAGGGGGGCGACGAGGGGAGGGCCGGTCCGCAGCCCGACGACGGGACCTGCGGCGTCCTGGCCCAGATGGACGACGAGCGCATCCAGCTCATGGGCCTGATCGTCCGGACCAACCGCCGCCTCTCCGAGACCCTCGGGCGTGAGCTGGAGCAGTCCGTCGGGATCCCGCTGGTCTTCTTTGATGTGCTCATCCATGTGGCGGCCGCCCCGGAGACCCGCCTCACCATGAGCCGACTTAGCACCGACGTTGCACTGACCACGGGTGGCGTCACCCGGCTGGTCGATCGAATGGTCGACGCCGGGTTAGTGGAACGGCAGAACTGCCCTAACGACCGGCGCAGCATCCACGTCGTCCTGACACCCGAGGGTCGAGCGGTCCTCGGGCAGGCCGTGGCGGCTCACGTCGACGGGATCGAGCGTCACCTGATGGCCCACCTGGACGCGAGCGACCGCGCCGACCTGGTGCGAGTGCTCTCGAAGGTGCTCGACGCCGGCTGCTAGCCGGACTCGCCCTCCACCTTTTCGATCCAGATTCGGACGGGCTTCTCGAGTAGCTCGTCGTCGAGCTCCAATAGCGTGCACTCGACGTCTTCAGGTCCCGGGCCCGGCACGATCTCGACGGCCAGCACCTCCCGCGCGATGTAGTCGAAGTACTCGGCCACGGCCTGGAGTCCATCGACGTACAGCCTGATGCGGTCAGACACCTCCAGCCCGCTCGTCTTGCGCAGGTCTTGCACGAGGCGCACGACCTCTCGGGCCGTGCCCCGCTTGCGCAGATCGTCGTCGAGGGTGAGGTCGAGTGCCACGACCTCGCCTCCCTCGCGCGATACGGCGAACCCCGGTTGGCCCCGCACGCGCAAGGTCAGGTCCCCGGCTGAGAGCTCGACCGGCTCGCCGCCGAGCATCACGGTGACTGGTTGGCCCGCCTCGAGGGCGGAGGCCGCCGCGACCCCGTCGAGTGCGGCCAGCGCGGGCCTGAGCTCCTGGACCCTCTTCCCCAGCCTCGGTCCGAGGGTGGGGAAGTTCGGCACCAGCTCGAACGTGAGCACATCGCTCAGCTCGTCGCCCGTATCGATCTCGTCGACGTTGAGCTCGTCGGCCACGATGTCGCGCAGGATCTGCGGCGCGTCGGGTGGGAGGAACACGAGCGCGCGCGAGAGCGGTTGGCGCACCTTGACCCCCGCTTCGCTACGCGCGGCACGACCGAGCGAGGTGAGCCTTCGGGCCAGTGCCATCTGCGCTTCGAGCTCGGGGTCGACCAGGGTTGACACCGCGGCGGGCCAGTCGGCCAAGTGCACCGAGTCGTCCTCCGACGCGCCGGTGAGATCGCGCCACATCGTGTCGGAGACGAAGGGGCACAGTGGCGCCAGCATGAGCGACAACGTGGTCAGAACGGTGTGCAACGTCGCCTGGGCCGCGAGCGTGTCGCCGGCCGGCGCGTCGGGATCGGTGCGCCAGAAACGACGCCGGCTTCGCCGCACGTACCAGTTGGACACGTCGTCGACGAGGGCGGCGAGGGCTGTCGCGGCGTTCAGGGGCTCATAGGTCTGGAGCGCGATGGTCATCGCCGCCGTCGTGCTGGCCAGGCGCGAGAGGATCCAGCGGTCGAGCGGTCCGCGCTCGGCTGCCGGGGGGACGGTCGGGTCCGCAGCGTCGAACTCGTTCAACGAGGCGTAGGTCGTAAAGAAGCTGAACGTGTTCCACAGCGTCAGCAACATGTCGCGCATCGCCGTGTCGATGGCCCCGAGGGTCGCCCGGGTCGGCGTCCATGGCGAGCCCTGACTGAACATCCACCAGCGCATGGCGTCGGCGCCCCGCGTGTCGAGGATCTGCCACGGATCGATGATGTTGCCGAGCGACTTGGACATCTTGCGCCCGTCGGCGTCGACGATGTGGCCCAGGCAGACGACGTGGCGATACGGGCTCTCGCCGAACACGATCACGTTGACGGCCAGGAGGGAGTAGAACCAGCCCCGGGTCTGGTCGATGGCCTCGGAGATGAAATCGGCCGGGAACGTGAAGGCCTCCGTCGAGCCGGGCGCGTGCGGGTACCCCACCTGGGCGGCCGGCATGGAGCCCGAGTCGAACCAGGCGTCGATCACCGGCTCGACGCGGCGCGCCACAGCGAGGTCGTCGTCGTTCCCCTCCGCCGTGCAGGTGGAGCAGACGAACGTGACCTCGTCGATGACGGGCCGGTGGGGGTCGATCCCGGTGACGTCGCGCCCACACAGGTCTGAGAGCTCGGCCAGCGACCCGACACAGCGCAGGTGGCCTCGACCGCAACGCCAGATCGGCAACGGGGTGCCCCAGTAACGGTCGCGCGAGAGCGCCCAGTCGACGTTGTTGGCCAGCCACTCTCCGAAGCGGCCGTCGCGGATGTAGGACGGGTGCCAGTCAACGGCGGCGTTGGCTGCCAGCAGGTCCTCCTTGCGGGTCGAGGTGGCGATGTACCAGCTCGGCTTGCCCCAGTAGATCAGCGGCGTGCGGCAGCGCCAGCAGTGCGGATACGAGTGCACGTAGGGGGTCCGCCGGATCAGGAGGCCGGCGGCCTCCAGGCGGTCGTTGATGTCGCGGTTGGCCTCCCGGACGTCGCGGCCCGCCAGCCATTCGATGTCCGCGGTGAAGCGGCCGTCCGGACCGACCGGGTTGAGGGATGGGAGACCATTGGTCCGGCCGATCTGCCGGTCGACCTCGCCGAAAGCCGGGGCGAGATGCACCAGGCCGGTGCCCTCCTCGGTCGTGACGTAGTCGGCCGGCACCACCCGCCACCCGTCGGCGCCGGGCGGCGGGTCGAGGTCCGTGAACGGGCGCTCGTAGTGCAACCCGACCAGGGCCGTGCCCGGCACCCGTGTCGTGACCCGGGCGCGGGCGCCCTCACCCATGACCGAGTCGACGAGCTCGTCGGCCACGAGCGTCCGATCGACCACGGCGTAATTCAGGTCGGGATTCACCGCGACCCCGGTGTTCGACAAGAGGGTCCACGGCGTGGTGGTCCACACCGCGAGCCACTCCGCCTCGCCGACTACGGCGGGGTCCGGGTCGGCGAGGCGCAGACGGACGTAGGCCGACTCGTCCTCCTCGTCGCGGTACACGTCGGCCTGGCCCAGCTCGTGGCTCGACAGGGCTGTGCCGCACCGTGGACAGTAGGGCACGACCTTGAAGTCCTCGTAGAGCAAACCCTGATCGAAGAGCTGTTGAAGGTGCCACCACACCGACTCGATGTAGGTGGGGTCGAGCGTCCAGTAGGCCTTGTCCATGTCGACCCAGTAGCCGATGCGGGTCGTCAGGCGCGCGAACTCGTCGACGTACGAGTACACCGACTCGCGGCACAGCCGGATGAACTCGGCGATGCCGACCTGCTCCTCTATCTGCTGCTTGCTCGTGATGCCGAGCTTCTTCTCGACCTCCACCTCGACGGGGAGCCCGTGGGTGTCCCACCCGGCTCGGCGAGCCACGTACGCCCCGTCCATGGTGCGGAATCGGCAGAAGAGGTCCTTGTAGACCCGGGCCCAGACGTGGTGCAGACCCGGCATCCCGTTGGCGGTCGGCGGGCCCTCGTAGAACACCCAAGGTGGCGAGCCTTCGCGCCGCTCAACGGAGCGCTCGAAGACGCGGTGCGCCGACCAGCGGGCCAGCTCGGCCTGCTCGAGGGCAACGAAGTCGATGTCGGGGGGAACGGGTGCGAACACGGGAGGAGGGCGGTCAGGGGCGCAACAGGCGCCCGGCCGTCTCGGAAAGGATAGAGGGTATGACTCGACCCTCTTCCGCTCTTCCGGCCGGGGTCGCCGTGCGACCGGAAGCCTTCGAGGGGGACGGCCCCTCGTGGGTGGTGGCGCGGGCCGAAGCAGAACTCGTGGAGCGCTACGGCCACCTCGACGAGGGCCAGCGGGGGCTAACGACCGCCTTGTTCGAACCGCCGCTCGGGGTCTTCATCGTCGCTCGTTCGGAGAACGGCACTCGCCCGCTCGGCGGGGTGGGTGTGCACAAGGTCGGCGAGACGGGCACGGGCGAGGTCAAGCGCCTATGGGTCGACCCCGCCTGGCGTGGCCGCGGCCTGGGCCGACGTCTCATGGGCGATCTGGAGGACACGGCGCGCGGCATGGGTCTGGCCGTCCTGCAGCTCGGCACCGGCGACCGCCAACCTGAGGCCGTCGCCCTCTACGAGTCGGCGGGGTGGGAGCGTCTCCACGTCGACGCCGGCGCCGACGGGCACCCGATCCCCCTCTGCCACATCCGCTTCGGCAAGCGCCTCAGGGATGCCGCGTCGTAGCCCGGCCTTGCACGACTCAACCTGAAGGCACTGAAACCTCTAAAGGCACTGAGCCGAAAGCATTGGCATCGACCCTCCCGCCGATTTATCCGTGGTGGCGTCCCACCTCGTCGAGGGACGACCCGTCCACCTCGAGCAGAGAGGCGACCACGAGGTCGGCCAGCCCGAAGGCGGGATGGTGGCCTTCGCCGTTCTCTGGTACCGCGATGCACGCCATGGAGGCGGCCTTGGCCGCCAGTACCCCGGCGGGAGCGTCCTCCCAGACGAGGCATCGGCGCGCCGGCGCGTCGAGTTGCGCCGCCGTGGTGAGGAACACGGCGGGGTGCGGCTTGCCGTACGCCTCGTCCTCTGCCGAGTGCACCAACGCGAAGCGGCGGCGCAGGTCGAAGTGTTCGAGGGCGGCGTCGATCAGGCGGTACTCCGACGATGACGCGACGGCGAGCGGGAGGCCACGCGCTTCGCAGAGGTTGATGGCGTGCTCAGCCCCCGGCTTGAGCTCACCCTTGGCCAGGATCAGCTCGATGACTCGATCGACGATCGTGACCGCCACCTCCTCCGGCGTCGGTCCCGCCCACGGGTGGAGGCGGTGCCACTGGGCGGTGACCTCGCCGACGAACATGCCCTTGGTCGAGCGGCAGCCCGAGGCGGCCAGCGGCACACCGAGACCGCCCAGTATCTCGATCTCGGCCTCGTGCCAGAGGATTTCGGAGTCGATCAGGAGCCCGTCCATGTCGAAGATGGACGCGCTGAACCCCGCCGTGGCGGGAGCTTTCGGGCTCAAGCCGCCAGCTGTGCCTCGATGTCACCCACGATGGCCGGGTCCTCGGGCTCCACCTGGGGCCGGTACCGCGCCACGACGTCGCCCTTGGGCGACACGAGGAACTTCTCGAAGTTCCACGTGATGTCACCCGCCTTGCCCTCGGCATCCTGCTTCTGGGTCAGCTCGTCGTAGATCGCGTGACGGGCGTCGCCGTTCACCTCGATCTTCTCCATCAGCGGGAAGCTCACCCCGTAGGTGGCCGAGCAGAACTGGGCGATCTCCTCCACGGTGCCGGGCTCCTGGCCCATGAACTGGTTGCACGGGAAGCCGATGACGCTGAAGCCGCGATCGCCGTAGGTCTTCTGCAGACGCTCGAGGCCCTCGTACTGCGGGGTCAGGCCGCACTTGGAAGCCACATTGACCAACAACAGCGTCTTGCCGGCGTAGTCGCTCAGCTTGGCGTCGTCACCCTGGAGGGTATGGATGGGGATGTCGTAGAGAGCCATGGACCGACCCTATCGGTCACCGATGGTTGCGTGCCCGGGCCCGCGTAGGGTGGCCGGCATGCACGCCGTCGTCATCCGGGATGGTCAGCTGTATTGGGAAGAGCGGGACGACCCTGTCCCCGGAGACACTGAGCTCCTGGTATCGGTGCGGGCGGCCGGGCTGAATGCGGCGGACCTGGTGCAGCGGGCCGGCTTCTATCCAGCGCCGCCCGGCTGGCCCGCCGACATTCCGGGCATGGAGTTCGCCGGCGAGGTGGCGGCAGTCGGCCGGCAGGTCACGCTCTTCTCCCCCGGCGACCGGGTCATGGCCGTGG
Source organism: uncultured Acidimicrobiaceae bacterium (assembly GCA_963726005.1). GTDB lineage: Bacteria > Actinomycetota > Acidimicrobiia > Acidimicrobiales > RAAP-2 > Bog-473. The sequence goes on along the minus strand of CAVSAT010000004.1, from coordinate 481,569 downwards.
TCGGCGGCGGGGCGCAGGCCACGCTGGCCCTCGTCGACGAGACGCATGCGCTGGCCGTGCCGTCTGCGCTGCCGTGGACGGAGGCGGGAGGCTTCCCCGAGACCTTCACCACCGCCTACGACGCGCTCTTCCGACAGGCCGAGCTCCAGATGGGCGAGCGGGTCCTGGTGAGCGGTGGCGCGGGCGGCGTGGGCACAGCGGGGGTACAGCTGGCCGCGCAGGCCGGAGCGGTGGTGACGGCCACGGTGCGCGATCCCGCCCGGCATGATGCGGTGGCTGCGCTCGGAGCGCATGCCGTGCTCGCGCCCGGCGACGAGGAAGCGCACGCGCCCTACGACGCCGTGCTCGAGTTGGTGGGCGCGCCCAGCCTGACGAGCGTCCTGCCCCACGTTCGCGCCGTGGGGCCGCGTCGTCGTGATCGGTGTCGGCGGCGGGGGTCGCATGGAGGTGGAGCTCATGGAGCTCATGCAGAAAAGGGTCCGCATCGGCGGCTCCACCCTGCGCATCCGCAGCCGGCGCGAGAAGGCCGAGGTGGCCGCCGACGTCGCCGCCCACGTGCTTCCGGCGCTGGTGGCGGGCCGCCTACAAGTCCCCGTGTACGGGACGTTCCCGCTGTCGGAGGCGCAGGCCGCCTACGACCACTTCGCCGCCGGCGCCAAGTTCGGCAAGGTGGTCCTCGTCGCTCCATGATCGAGGCCGTCCTCTTCGACGGGGACCAGACACTGTGGGATTTCCGAGCGCGTCATCCGCGAGGCCCTGGTCGCCGTCGTCGAAGAGATCCGTACGGCCAGGCCGGGTGCGTTAAGCGACGCGCTGCGTTGGCAGGATCTCGAGCGCGACCGCGCGGTCGTCGGCGTGGAGCTGGACGGGGTGGAGTGGTCGCTGGCCGCGCTCCGCGTCCTTGGCTTCGGGCGCACCTTGAAACGCCGGCGCGACGCGGAAGGGGGCGACGAGGCGGCCGACGTGGAGCTGGCCGAGCAGCTGAGCGCGTCCTACTTCCACCACCGCGACCGCGACCCCGCGCTCTTCCCCGACACGGTGCCCTGCCTCGACGTGCTGCGTGACCGCTACCGGCTGGGCCTGCTCTCCAACGGCAGCCGGCTCCCCGAGAGGGTCGGGCTCGCCCGCTACTTCGAATCGGTCGTCTTCGCCCAGGACCACCGCGTGGCCAAACCCGACAAGGGCATCTTCGAGATCGTCGAGCGCGAGCTCGGAGTGGGGCCGCGTGCGTGCGTGCTCATAGGCGACCACCCGCTCTACGACGTGGCGGGCGCGAAACGGGCCGGCTGGCTGGCCGTGTGGATCGATCGGGTCGGAGGCGGGGCCTTCGACCCCCATCCGGGCTGCGATGAGCATCCAGATGCAATCGTGACGACGCTCTCGGATCTGCCGGACGCACTGGAGGCGCTGGCTGCCCGAGCCGGGGACTAGCAACTAGCGGGTGAGGATCACGACCCCGGCGTTGGCTCCGCGCCCCACGGTGTGGGAGATGGCAACCCGGGCGCCGTCGACCTGCCGCGGCCCGCTCTCACCGCGGAGCTGGCGCACCAATTCCACCACCTGACCGAGCGCAGAGGCGCCCAGGGGCTCACCCTTGGAGAGGAGACCACCGCTCGGGTTGACCGGGAGACGGCCGCCCAGCGCGGTGGCGCCCGAGTCGAGCAACGCGGCCGACCCGCCCGGCTCGCACAGCCCAAGCTCCTCGCACGACAGCAGCTCGCGGGCGGCATCGGTGTCCTGGCACTCGACGACGTCGAGGTCCCGGGGACCGAGCCCACCCTGTTCGTAGGCGTCGGTGGCGGCGAGCGTCGTCGGCGCGGGGACCGACTCGTCGGCCAAGCCGGCCAGCGGGGTGGACTCGCTCAGAACGGGGCCGGGAATGTGGGAGCGCAGCACTGCCGCGGCGAGCCTCACCGGGTTGGCCGTCGAGGCGAGGTCGTCGCGCCGGAGCACGAGCGCGGCGGCGCCCTCGTTGGGCGAGCACAGCATGAACAGGTGCAGCGGTTCGCACACGACACGCGACGCGAGGACGTCGTCCACCGTCGTCTCCTTCTGGAACATCGCGTCGGGATTGGCCGCTCCGTGACGTCGGTTCTTCACCACGACGCGCGCCAGATGGTCCTTGGTCACCCCGGACGTCTGACACAACCGCTGCGCCCGCAACCCGAAGAACGCCGGCGTCGCGGCCAGGCCCGCCTCCTCCTGCCACGGCTCGAAGAACGAGGACCGAATGATGCCCTTGGGCATCTTCTCGGTGCCGAACACGACCACCGTGTCGTACTGGCCGGCCCGGATGGAGGCCGCGGCGAGCATGAGGGCGGCGCTCCCGCTCGCGCAGCCTGCCTCGACGTCGACGATCGGCATGCCCGTCAGGCCGAGCCGGCTCAGGACCTTGTGGCCCGTCGCCACCCCGCCATAGGCCGTCCCGCAGAACGCGGCCTGGAACCCGCCCTTGCCGACACCGGCCTCACGCAACGCGGTGCGGACGGCGACGACGCCCATGTCGGTCGTCGACGCGCCTTCGAAGCGGCCGAACGGATGCAGCCCGACCCCACTGACGACGACGCCGGTCACGACGCCGCTGCCGGCGCGAAGGCGTAGGTGACGACGTCGTTGCCGCCGGTGTCGCGGTGCAGGGGCACGACGCGCAGCTCCATCGCCTGGCCGGAGGCCAAGGCATCGGGATCACCCTCTGTGAGACGCGTGATGACGCGCACGCCCTCGGGAAGCTCGACGACGCCGATGCCATAAGGGACCTCGCCCTGGTATCCAGGGGGCGGAGCGGTCACCGCGGTCCAGGCCCAGAGCGTGCCCCGGGGGGAAAGCTCCACTGGTTCGGGGTCTTCGGTCGCGCAGTAGGGGCAGGTGTCGGTGCGCGGGAAGTGGGCCAAACCGCAGGCGGCGCAGCGGGTACCCAGCAGCGCGGGTGGGTCGCCGTCGGTGAAGAGTCCCTCACGGACCATGACGCGCATCGAGGTCAGCCCTTGAGCTCCACCAGCTCGAGCGCGTCGAACTCCCAGAATGCCCGCAGCGAGGCCAGCTTCCCGGCGCCGTTGCTCCGATAGGTGTAGACGCCGCGCACGACGGCCTGGTGTGTCCCACCAGCGAGGGTGGTGCGGATGACGCCGACGTCGGCGACCTCGTCGCCGCAGAGATAGGACTCTGTGATCTCGAACGTGATCGCCTCGCTGGGCCCGATGACGGTGTCGTAGAAGGCGGCGATCGCGTCACGTCCGCGGTGGCCCTTCCCCTCGGGATCGAATGCCGAAGGGCCGATCGGGTCCTGCACCACGGCATCGTCGGCGAAGAGATTCAGCCACGTGTCACGGTCGCGGGCGTGGACGGCGGCCCGGGAACGAATGCCGAGCTCGCGGGCGGTGAGCGGTTCGTCAGCCATGTGGTGTTCCCCTCCCTCTCAGCGGACCTTGGCGATGACGTCGTCGGCAAATCGGCGCAGGTTGTCGATCTTCGTCTGCAGGTTCTCGGTGTCCTGCTCGATTCCATACGGCCAGCGGAAGCCGACGATGGCGTCGGTGACGCCGAGCTCCTCGAGTCGCTGGACGCCGTCGGGGCTGTAGGCGTCGAGCGATATGACGTGGGTCTCGAACGGCTTGGTGGCGGTGCCGTGCTCCTTCCGCAGCGCGGCCAGCCGTTCCAGCAGGTCCGGGAGATCGGCCGGGTCGCCGCCGCCATGCACCCAGCCATCGCCGTCGCGAGCGGCCCGCCGGAGGGCGGCCTCGTGGTGGCCGCCGATAAGGATCGGCACGGGAGCGCTCGGCGTCGGACACATCTTTATGGAGGGTACGTCGAAGACCTCGCCGTGGAACTCGAAATACCCGCCGGCCATCAGGCCCCGCATGATGGCGATCTCCTCGTCCATGCGCTTGCCGCGGCGCTCCCAGGGGACGCCGCAGATGGCGTAGTCCTCGGGCCACGGGCTGGTGCCGACACCCAGGACGAGGCGGTTGTTGGTGAGGACGGCGGTGGAACTGACCTGCTTGGCGATGAGCACGGGTTGGCGGATGGGGAGCTTGATCACGAAGGTGACGAAGCGAATGCGCTCGGTCACCGCCCCCATGGCGGGGATCAGCGAGAACGGCTCGAGGAAGGGCTTGTCCTCGAGGAACTCCCGGGTCCCGTCGGGATTGAACGGGTAGGTGGTGTCGGACACCTCGGGGTAGCAGATGCTGTCGGGCACGACGATCGAGTCGTATCCAGCTTCCTCGGCCGCCCGCGCCAGGGGGAGGTAGTACGACGGGTCGGTCATCGACTCCGCATACGAGAATCGCAACTGCAGCTCCCTTGTTCCCTTGTTCCCTTGTCGTACGAGTGTGCGGTGCACGGACGCCGCCTACCATGCGGCTCGTGCCCGCTCATCCTGCCAGCACCAGCACATCGGGGCACAACCCCGCGCCCGACGGCCTCCGGTTGCAGGGGACGGCGCCCCTGGTCACGGACCTCTCCCTCGACGACATGGAGCGCGACGCCCGCCATGCCATCGGGGAGATGGCCTACGCCTACTACTCGGGCGGGGCGGACGACGAGCGCCTGCTGGAGGGCAACGTGGCCGCCTGGAGCCACTGGCAGCTCCATCCCCACGTGTTGGCGGGCGTCGCCGACGTGTCGCCGGCCACCACGCTCCTGGGGACTCCCGTGGCGTCGCCCGTCGCCATCGCGCCCACGGCGATCCAGGGTCTGGCCCATCCCGAAGGCGAGGTGGCCACCGCCCGGGGTGCCGCCGCGGCGGGCGCGCTGATGATCCTGTCGTGTCTCGCGACGTGCCCGCTCGAGGAGGTGGCCGCCGCAGCGCCGGAGGCCCCGCGCTGGATGCAGGTCTACATCTTGCGGGAGCGGGCCCGCACCGCGGAGCTCGTGGACCGAGCCGTCGCGCACGGCTACGGCGCGCTCGTCGTGACCGTCGACGCTCCGGTGTCGGGACTCCGCCTGCGCGAATGGCGGATGGGCGTGCACCTGCCCGACGACCTGGCGTTGCCCAACCTGGCCGGCGACAGCACCGACAGCGCGCGCCAGGGCGGCTTCATGGCGATCGTCACCCACGAATTCGAGCCGGCGCTCACCCCCGACGACATCGGGTGGCTGGCCGGGTTGAGCTCGCTCCCCGTCGTGGCGAAGGGCGTGCAGCGGGCGGATGACGCGGTGCGGTGTATCGAGGCGGGGGCCGCGGCGGTCGTCGTGTCGAACCACGGAGCGCGCCAGCTGGCCGACGCCCCGGCCACGGCGGACATCCTGGCCGAGGTCGTCGACGCGGTCGCCGGCCGGGCCGAGGTGTACGTCGACGGCGGGGTGCGGCGCGCGCCCGATGTCGTCAAGGCGTTGGCGCTGGGGGCGAGGGCCACCTTGGTCGGGCGGCCCTCGCTGTGGGCGCTCGCTACCGGAGGCGCCGACGGCGTGACGGCGCTGCTGCACTGGTACGAGGCGGAGTTGCGGCGGGCCATGGCGCTGTGCGGCGCGGCGACGGTCGGCGCCGTCGACCGCGGGCTCGTGCGACGGGCTCCGGGCTGGGCGCTCGAGGTCGGCCCGTCGTGACCACGGTGGCCGCCATGGTCGCCGCCCACGCGGAGGACGACCGCACCGGGGTCATGGATGCCTCCGGGCACTGGACCTGGCGGGAGGCCGTCGGCGAGGGGGCGGCGCGGGCCGCACTGGCCCGGTCGTTGTTCGGGGGTGGCGCGCCCCACATCGGCGTGCTCCTGCCCAACGGGCCGGAGTACCTGTTCTGGCTGAACGGCGCCGCGTTGGCGGGGGCGGCGATCGTCGGGATCAACCCGACGAGGCGCGGCGAGGCGCTCGCCGCCGACGTCCGGGCCACCGACTGCGCCCTGATCGTCACCGACGCCGACGGGGCGGCGCTCCTCGACGGGCTCTCGCTCGGAGCGGCCGGCGACAACGTGCTCGTCACCGGGAGCGCGCGCTACGAGGAGCTGCTGGGCCAGTTCGCCGGTTCCGCGGCCGCGCGCGCTCTCGTGGACGGGGCGGGAGACATCGACGAGGACACGCTGTACCTCCTGATCTTCACGTCGGGGACGACCGGCGTGCCCAAGGCCGTGCGGTGCACCCAGGGCAGGCTGGCCGGCATCGCCGAAGTCGCCGCCCCGGGCTACGGGTACGCGGCCGACGACGTCTGTTACTGCCCCATGCCCCTCTTCCACGGCAACGCACTCATGGCGTTGTGGGGGCCCGCGGTCATGGTCGGGGCGGCCATCGCCGTGCGGCCGCGCTTCAGCGCCTCCGCCTTCCTCGATGACGTGCGCCGCTTCGGTGCCACCAAGTTCAGCTACGTGGGCAAGGCGATCGCGTACATCCTCGCCACCCCCGAACGGCCCGACGACGCCGAGAACACGCTGAAGAGCGCCTTCGGGACGGAGGCCTCGGTGCGCGACCGGGACCGCTTCCGGAGGCGCTTCGGGTGCTACCTCATCGAGGGCTACGGGCAGAGCGAGGGTGGTGCGGCGATCAACCCGGTGATGGGCATGCCCAAAGGCGCGCTCGGGCGGCCGGTCGACGGGGTCGACCTGGTGGTCATCAGCCCCGACACGGGCGAGCCCTGCCCGCCCGCCGTGTTCGACGACGAGGGACGGCTCCTGAACGCCGGCCAGGCCATCGGCGAGATCGTCAACCGCAGCGGGCGGGGCAAGTTCGAGGGGTACTACCGGCGCGACGATGCCGAAGAGGACCGACTGCGGGGCGGCTGGTACTGGACGGGGGACCTCGGGTATGTGGACGTGGACGGCTTCTTCTACTTCGCCGGCCGGACAGGCGACTGGCTCCGTGTCGACTCCGAGAACTTCGCGGCCGGTCCCGTCGAGGCGATCCTCTCGCGCCACCCCGACCTGGCCGTCGTGGCGGTGTACCCCGTCCCCGATACGGCGTCGGGCGCAGGCGACCAGGTCATGGTGGCTCTCGAGACCGTTCCGGGACGCGCCTTCGATCCCGACGCGTTCGCCGCCTGGCTCACGGCGCAGCCGGACCTCGGCCCGAAGTGGCTGCCGCGCTTCGTCCGGGTCTCGGCGTCGCTGCCCCAGACGGCCACCGGAAAGGTGACCAAGGTGAACCTGCGCACCGAGGCGTGGGCGTGTGACGAGCCGGTGTGGTGGCGCCCGCTCGACAGCCCCGACGTCCGGTTGGTGCCGTTACGCGACGACGAGCGGGTGGTGCTGGCCGCCGGTTTGGCCGAGAACGGCCGCCCGCCGGTCGGCTGAGCCACCGCACGCTCCGAGCAGGGAGCGCGATCGCGTTCCCCGCGGAATTGACCCGCTCGTCACGACCCCGTCGTGAGGCGCGGCGAGAGCCCGAGCAGCTCGAGGACGCCGGTCAACTCCCCCACGCGGTGGTCACCGGGCTCGAGCGCGGGGGCGCACTGCTCCCTCCGCTCGTCGGTCCGCCAGACGTGCGCCGCAGCCATGCCCTGGCGACGCGGCCCCCGGACGTCGGGCTCCCACGAGTCACCGACGAAGAGGACCTGCCGCGGGTCGACGTCGAGCGACTCGGCAGCCCGGGCGTAGATACCGGGATGGGGCTTGCGCGCCCCGGCCCGCGCCGAGGTGACGCCCGCGTCGACCAGATGCAAGAGGCCGACCTCGCGGAGGAAGGCGTCGAGCTCCCATCCCCAGTTGGAGCAGACGCCGACGGCGAGGCCCGCCTCGCGCAATGCGGACAGGGTCGCCGCCGCCTCGGGGTAGGCGACCATCCCGCCCCGGTCGGAGTCCCGCAACGCGTCGATCACCAGCTCGACCCGAGGGCCGTGCACCCCGCAGGCGGCGGTGAGGTCGCCCAGGCGCGCCCTGACCCACGCCTCGTAGGCCTCCTCACTGACGGAGTGCTCGGCATGGTCGACCCCGTCGTACCGGGAGAAATAATCCTGGAGGACGGTCGGGTCGAGCGCGTAGCCGTGGGCGGCGAAGACCGCCCGGTAGTTGTGGCCATCGGCGTCGGCCCAGTGGGCGAGAGTGCCGTAGAAATCGAAGATGACGGCGCTGACCACGCTCCCATCCTGCCCCGGGGGCGTGACAGCTCCTCGTGATGCCACGACCGACCGGCCGGGCCGCATCGAGCGGGTAATACTTCTCGGGCCATGGACGCCGACGACCAGCCGGCCGACGCGCCGGCCCCGACGGCTGGCGAGGGACGCCACACCGCCGACCCCGAACGGTCGTACCGCTGGATCGTCGAGTTGCTCGGCGTCGTCGTCGTGGCCGTCGTCATCGCCATCCTCCTCCGCGCCTTCGTCGTCGCCACGTACTCCATCCCCTCGGGTTCGATGGAGCCGACCCTGCAGATCGGGGATCGGATCGTGGTGGACAAGCTCAGCTACCACTTGCACGGGGTCGACCGCGCCAACATCGTCGTGTTCTCCACTCCCCCAAAGGAGAACTGCGCGGGGCCTCCCGTGTCGGACCTCGTCAAGCGCGTCATCGGGCTGCCGGGCGAGACGATCTCGTTGTCCGGTGGCCGCGTGGTCATCAACGGACACGTCCTCGCCGAGCCATGGCTCCCGGCCGCGACCAGGACCGCGACCATTGCCGGGCCGTCCGCCGCGCCGTACGCGCTGCGTCGTCCTTACAGGATTCCGTCGGGGGACGTCTACGTCATGGGCGACAATCGCACCCAATCTTGTGACAGCCGCTACTGGGGCCCGATATCCCAGTCGACGATCGTCGGCAAGGTCGACCTCCGGATCTGGCCCCTCTCGCGGTTCACGTTCTTTTAGGCGGCGCGGTCAGGGTGCGCCGGTCGCGTCGCCAGACGACGCGCAGACCGGACCACGTCGCGTCGATGGCGCAGACCTTGTTGTCCACCAGCCCGAGCGGCAACACGACCTCTCGCACCACGTTCTCGTCCACGGTGGTCTCGACCCCCGAGGAACGTTTGGGCCATGCGACCCAGAGACCCCCAGAGGGGAAGATCATGCGGGCGAGAGCGTCGATACGGCGCTCGAACGCGCGGCGCTCCGTGAAGAAGGCGACCACGACGTCGGCCGGTCCACTGGCCTTGGTCTTCACGGTGACACCGGGCGGGAGGCCGTCGATCACACCGGGCGGCGCTTCGAAGAGAGCGAGGGTCGACCCTTCGGTGATTCCCAGCCTCTTCGGCAGCGGCGTCCCGCTGTATCCGGCCACGGGCCATGGGTTAGCACACGGGGTCTGCCCCGCTAGGCGTTGAAGGCCTCGTAGACCCTGAACGCCAACGGGAAGTCATACGCGTCGGGGCCGACGACGAACCGGGCCAGATGGCGCTCGACCACCCCCAGCGCCTCGTCCTCGTCTTCGGCGGAGACCCCCATGAACGGGAGCAGGGAACGCTCGACGACGGCGTCGGCCGGGGCCCGCACCGTCGTCTCGTACGGCGTGCCCTCGACCGAGGTGAACCCCGCTCCGCCGAGGAGGTCGCGCACGTACTCGTCGTCGCCGAACACGAACGGGCCGGCCGGGCTCTTGCCGGGCGGGGGGATCGGCGGCGGGGGAAGCAATGGTCGAAGGGCGGTCCCCACGTGCCACGGGTTGCGCTCGACATCCTGCCAGCAAGCGAACACGAACCGCCCGCCGGAGGCCAGCAGGCGGCGGATGGCACCGAAGGCGGCCAACGGCTCGTCGAAGAACATCACGCCGAACTGGCTCACGGCCAGATCGAAGGGCTCCTCCCGGGGTGCGGTCGTCTGGACGTCCAGCTGCACGAAGCGTGCGTTGTGCACGCGGGTCTGCTCGGCACGCTGCCGGGCCAACCGCAGGAGGGGCGAGGAGATGTCGATCCCGACCGCCTCTCCGTCGGGGGCCACCAGATGCGCCAGCGCAAGGGTCAGTGGGCCGCCGCCACACCCGACGTCGATCACGCGCCGGCCCGGCCGCGCCGCGGCGATCTCGAGAAGGTAGGGCGACACCGTCTCGGTCAACCGCTCCCGCTTCGGCCAGTACGCCGCCCACTGCTCGTCGTTCCATCTCTTGGACTGGGCTTCGTTGGCCACGGCGACAAGGTACCCGCCCGGGATAGGTTCGGCGGCGTGCGCGTCGGCCTCGTCATCCTGCCCACCGATCGGTGGGACGATGCTCGCCACCAGTGGGAGTGGGCCGACCGGGCGGGTTTCGCGACCGCGTGGACCTATGACCATGTCCGCTGGGGCGGCATGCCGGACGGGCCGTGGCACGCGGCCATGCCGGTCCTGGCGGCCGCGGCCGGGGTGACCCGGCGCATCCGGTTGGGCACCCTCGTCGCGACGCCCAACTTCCGCCATCCGGTGACGCTCGCCCGGGAGGCCATTGCCCTCGACGACGTGAGCGGCGGCCGCCTCGACCTCGGGCTGGGCCCGGGGAGCGCGGGCTTCGACGCGTCCGCCCTCGGACAAGAACCATGGGCGGCGGCGGAGCGCATGGTGCGCTTCGAAGAGTTCCTGCAGGTGCTGCGCCCCATCATCGAGGGGGACCCGGCAGCACGCACGTCCCTACGCACGGCGCACTACACCGCAGACGAGGCGCCCAGCACGCCGGGCACTCTGCAGCAGCCTCTTCCGTTGACGATCGCCGCCGGGGGGTCCAAGGGGATGCGGCTCGCCGCAGTCCACGGGCGACAGTGGGTGACCATCGGGCCCACAGGGCCGGGCGAGCGCACTCCGGACACGCTGCTCGCGGCGGTGCGGCGACAGCTCGCGCTGCTCCGGGAGGCATGTCGGGCGGCGGGCCGGGAGCCGGAGGGCATCGGCAAGGTGCTGCTGTGGACGCCGACCGTGCCGGTGCTGGACTCGCCGGCACAGATTCGACGAGTTGGTCGCCCCCTATATCGAGCTGGGCTTCGACGAGTTCGTCCTGCACCACCCCGCGCAGACCGGCCCGTACGGCGGCACCCCCACCGCGTTCGAGCGGATCGCCGAGCGGTACGCCGAGGGCTGACCCCGACCCCGCGTCGCCGTATGTGCCTCGTACGCTGACCGCGTGCCCCGGGCCTGTGTCACCTCCCTTGTCGCCGCGGCCCTTGCGCTCGTGACGGGCTCTGGCGCCGCCGGTGCCGCCGCGACGACCACGACCACGACGACCTCCCCCGCCGGATCGCCCCCGTGGGCGGTCGTCAGCCGGGACGTGGCGGGCGTGGCCGTGGAGGAGCAGACGTTCTCCTCTCCGTCCGGGCGTCCGGTGACGCTCGCGCGCTTCGATGCCGGTTCGGTCGTCTTCGACCTCCACATCGGGACCTCGGACCCGCCCGCCAACCTGGCGGCCCTTCCCCCGGACCGTGGTCCAGCGCTCGCCACCGACGAGACGCCCTTTCTCCTGGCGGCGTTCAACGGCGGCTTCAAGGCGAACGCCGGGCCCGGCGGGGTGGAGGTGCAGGGACAGCCAGTGACCCCCCTCGTCGCGGGCAAGGCCAGCTTCGTCATTGACGTCAACGGCACGGCGCACATCGGCGTCTGGGGCAGCGCGCTGCCGGCTGCGGGAGAACAGGTCGCGAGCGTCCGGCAGAACCTTGCCCCGCTGATCACGAACGGCGTGCCCAATCCGACGATCGACATCCCCGCCGACTGGGGCGCCACCGTCAACGGATCCATGATCGTCGCCCGCAGCGCGGTGGGTCAGGACGCAGCCGGCAACATCATCTACGCGGGCGGGACGTCGCTCTTGCCGGCGGACCTGTCCGCCGCGCTGCTCAGCGCGGGCGCCGTGAACGCCATGCAGCTGGACATCAATCCCGAGTGGGTGCAGCTCGACGCTACGGGGGGCGCCGGCGGACCGCTGATCGCGCAGGTCCCGGGCCAGAACAGGCCGGCCAGCCAGTACCTGTCCGGTTGGACCCGGGACTTCTTCGTAGTGATGGCGCTGACGTTCGCGCCCCGCATGCGGCCGAGGTAGCCCGTGCGACTCAGCTTGGAGCGTCCAGGGCGCGTCGCAGTGCCGAGGACGCCACGGCGGGCTCGACGCGCTCGACTGTGACGCGGGTGCACCCCACCCACGACGCTGCCTCCGCCAGCGCCCGCGCCACGTGCGGCGAGGCGCCGGGGTCCAGCAGCGTCACCTGCCTGGCCACGAGCGCGTCACCGTCGCGGGCGGGGTCGACGAGCGCGACGAATCGCGTGCCGGCCAACACCGGCATCGCGAAATAACCGAAGGTCCGCTTCGCCTTGGGCGTGTAGGCCTCGAGCCGATGGCGCAGGCCGAAGAGGCGCTCGACTCGATCTCGGTACCAGAGCAACGAATCGAAGGGCGACAACATGACGCTCTGGCGGCCCCGCGCCCGCATGCCGAGTGACCCGAGCCCGTCAGGGTGGGCGAAGGCGCCCTGCGCCCACCCCTCCACCGTCACCGGGACCAATTCCGTCGACGGCAGCACGCCACGGACGAGCGACCGGGGCAGCCCGTGGTACACGGCCAGATCGGCCTCGGTCGCCACCCCGAGCGAGCGCCCGGCCGCCGTGACCAGGCGCTGGGCACACAGCTCGTCGGACCACTCCTGTGATCGCAGATCGGGCGGGATGGCCCGCTCGGCAAGGTCGTAGACGCGGGCGAAGCCACGCCGTTCCCGGCACACGAGCTCCCCGATGTCGAGGAGCCATTCGGCCGCGATCTTGGTCTCGGACCAGTCCCACCAGGGGCCGCCTTTCTTCGCACCACCGAGCTCGTTTGCGGTGAGCGGGCCCTCGTCCCGCAGGCGAGCCAGCACGTCGGCGCAGCTCTTGTCGCGCTCCTCGAGCACGTGCCAACGCTTCCCCTTCGCCTGCCAGGACCGTCGCGTGACGCCGTAGGCCGGCCAGTCCTCGAGCGATATCACACATGCCGCGTGGGACCAGTACTCAAACGTGGAGCTCCCCCTCCCCCAGTAGGCCCGCTCGACCCGGGTGCGTCCGACGGCCCCGAGACGGGCGTAGGCGACCAGTTCGTGCGACCGGGCCAACACCGAGATCGTGTCGAGCTGTACCGCGCCGAGCCGGCGCAACATCGCCGGGACGCCCCCGGCGGTCCGTGGCCCGCGCAGACCTTGGGCGACAAGGGCGATCCGACGTGCCTCCTCGATGCTGAGGGTCTGGCGCGCGACGGGCATGAGTGCAGCAACTTAGGTCCCCGGTGGGGATTGGTGTCCCGTCAGTCAGTCGAGCAGGGCGGCCGCCACCGCGTTCTCGAGGGTGCGGTCGTTGGCCCACATCAGCTGCTGCTGCTTGGCTCGGCGGAAGTAGAGCTGGATGTCGAAGTCCAGAGTGAACCCGATGCCCCCGAAGATCTGCTGAGCCATGGCAGTGATGTCCCGAAACGTGGTGCAGGCGAACAGCTTGGCCATCGGCGCCAACGACGCGAGCGGCTTCCCGTTCGCCCCGGCCCAGGCCGCCTCGTGCACGAGCTGCTCGGCACCGTCGAGCGTGGTAACGGCGTCCGCTAAGTAGTGAGCCAGCGACTGGAAGGCGCCGAGCGGCTTATCGAACTGCCAGCGGTCCTTGGCGTACTGGGTGGTGATCTCGAGCGCATAACGCGCACCTCCCACCGCCAGGGCGCCCAGGAGCACCAGGGCCGGCTCGAGGACCTGCTGCCAGGTGGCCCAACCACTACCCAGCGGGCCGATGTGGTCCTCGTCGCTCACGACGACGCCGGAGAGTGCCACCTCGTACTGGGTGTCGGAGGCAAGGCTGAGCTGCTGGCGCAGGCTCACCCCGGGCGCGGCGGGATCCACGAGGAAGAGATCGACGGCGTCGGCCGCCTCGCCGGTGCGTGCCAGCACCAGGAGCCGGTCGGCCGCCGACGCGAACGCGACGTGACGCTTCAGACCCGAGAGTCGGAAGCCCGAGCCCTCGGCCACGGCCCGCGCCTCGACACCGCGGGATGTGAATCCGTTCTCGGGCTCGAGCCAGGCCGGCGTGAGGATCGCCTCACCGGCAGCGAGCGGGCGGAGCCAGCGCTCCTTCTGGGCGTCACTTCCCGCCACCGACAGCACGCCGCCGCTCATCACCGCGCTCACGAAATGCGGCGTCGGGGCCAGCGTGCGGCCGAGCTCCTCGTAGAGTGCGACCCCCTCGAGGAGCGACATGGCCGAACCGCCGTACGCCTCAGGGAGGAGCAATCCGATGAGGTCGAGTTCGCCCAATTGCGCCCAGAGCGACGCTGGATAGCCCACGGGATCGTCCTCCATCTGGCGGACGACGCTCAGGGGGCAGTGCCGCGCCAGCACATCGCGCACCGTCTGGCGCAGCAGCTCCTGCTCCTGGTCGAATTCAAGGTCCAGCACGGAGAGCCTCTTTCGTGTTCGCGGGGTGTCGAGGACGAGGTGTCACGCGGTCTCGGGCGAGGGTCGCCATTGGCCACCTCGGCGGGCCCAGGGATTGTCGTCGGGGGTCCGGGGAAGGGCAATGCGGGCGGTGCACGTCGTCTTGGCATCTCCGTCGACGGACAGGGTCACCACGATCGTGGCGAACCCACAGCCCACCCCATCGACCTCGGTCGACTCCACGACGCCACGGAGCGACATGGTGTCGCCCGGAAAGACCGAACCCTTCATCCTGAAGGCGACACGGGCCAGCCTGCCGTGCGGCCCGCTCCAGTCGGTGAGGTACCGCTCGAACCAGGCGGCCTGGTTCGGCGTGTTCAAGAAGATGTCCTTGGTTCCGTTGCGGTAGACCGCGAAGTCCTTGTCGTGGTGCATGGGACGCCAGTCACGCGTGGCCAGGGCACCCAGCACGACGGTGGTCGCGCTGACCTCGTAGTCGAGCGCAGGCAATTCGTCGCCCGCGCTGACGTCGTCGAGGAGGAGGCGCGGCGTCACGATGATGGTCATGCGGCGTCGCCCCGCCGGTAGCCGAACCCCGTGTATGACTCGACGGCCACCAACTCGCCGCCGCCGTTGGTGTAGATGACGTCGATGACCCAGAACCGACCCGTGCCCAGCTTCGTGGTCTTCTCGTCGCTGACGGAGCGCAGCACCTGATGGGTCCGCAGCACGTCGTCCATGCGCACGGGGGCGTGGAACTCAATGGTGTTGTCGGTCATGACGGCCTCGGGAAGACCGAAGCGCTCCTTCAAGTCGAAGTGCACCTGCAGCGGCAAGGCCTGCTCGGTGCGGCCCGGCGCCCAGTGGTGTGGGCGGAACCAGACCGAGACCATGGACGGTGGTGCGATGGGTCCGCCGGTGAGCGCGTCGGCCACCTCGTCGTCCCAGAAGAGCGGGTTCCCGTTCTCCACCGAGGCGCACGACGTCCACACGTAGCCGCGCTCGACGGGGAACTCCCCCGCTTCGAGGTACTGCTCCTCGCCGATGAGATCGCGGACCTCGGCCAGTGCGTCATCCGGTGTCATGCCACCACCCTCCGGGACACCCAGTGGGTAACCGTCTGGCCGTCGACACCGGCCTCCTTCAGGAGATGCTCGGAGTCGGTCTGCGCCGTGTCGGGCAACGACACAGGAGCAGGTGGCCGCTCCATGCCGGCCAGAAGGGGTGCCAGCTGCCGCAGGTCACCCTCCGTCGGGTGCTTCGCGGTGACGACCGCACCGCGGGCCGAGACCTGCGGGTGGTCGGCAACCTCGGCGATCTCGAGGACGGGGGCCACGCAGGTGTCGGCTCCGGCCAGCGCGTCAACCCACTCATCCCGGCTGCGGGTGGCGAAGGCGGCGGCGAAGGCGGCCCGGACGGCGGGCTGCGCCTCGTCGTCGAGCTGGGAACCGGCCAACTCCGGGCGCCCGAGCGCAGCGCAGAGGTTGGCGAAGAACTTGGGCTCGATTGCACCGACAGCGAGCCACTTGCCGTCCCCGGCGCGATAGGTGGCGTAGCAGGCGTAGCGGCCCGTGAGGATGTCGTGCCCCGGGTGGATGTCGCCACCGCGCGCCAGCTGCTCGTCGACGAGGAGCGACATCAGCCAGAGCACTCCGTCCGCCACGGCCACGTCGAGGTAGGTCCCCTGGCCCGAGACCGCCCGTCCGGCGAGGGCCGCCGTGATGGCGAGTGCGGCCTGCATGCCCCCGGCGGCGGCGTCAGCCACCGTGGCACCGGGCAGTGGCGGCGCGCCGTCCGGGCCGGGTGTGCTCATCGCCAGGTACCCCCCCACGGCCAGGTAGTCGATGTCATGGCCCGCCCACTGCGCGTGCGGCCCTTCCTGGCCGTAGCCGCTCGTCGAGCAGTAGACGATGCGATGGTTGCGTGCGGACACCGTGTCGTAGCCGATCCCCAGCCGGTCGACGACGCCGGGGCGGAAGCTCTCGACCACCACGTCGGCCGCTGCGGCCAGGGCGAGGAAGGCCTCCCTTCCATCACCGTCCTTGAGGTCGAGGAGGACGCGGCGCATGCCGCGGTGACCGCTGTAGGCGAAATACGGCGGCTGAATCGGCGTCGCGTCGGCGGACGGGACGGGCCCGACCTTGACGACGCGCGCGCCGTAGTCCGCCAGGAGGCGGGTACAGCGCGCCGCGGGCCCTACGGTCGAGAGGTCGAGGACGGTGATCCCCTCAAGGGGTCCCGTGGACGCGGCTGCGGCCGTCATCTCAGAAGTTCTTCGGCAGACCGAGTTTGCGCCGGGCGATGATGTTCTTCTGGATCTCCGAGGCCCCACCCCCGATGGTGTCGATCACGGTGTAGCGGTACGTGGACTCGGCCCGGCCGGCCATCGGCGCCTCCTCGGTCTTGACGCGCAGCTGGCTGCCGGGTCCCGCGATGTCCATGGATGCGTTGGCGAGGCGCTTCGAGAGCTCGGTGGCAAAGAGCTTGTACTCGGACGCCTCCGCCGTGGGGGCCGCGCCACCCTTGGCCGACTCGAAGACGAATTTCAGGCCCATCACCCGTGCGACCTCCAACTGGGTCGCGAGCTGGGCCAGGCGCTGCCGGATGACTGGGTCGTCCTTCAGGCGCACGCCGTCCCGCACCGTCGTGCGCACGTACTCGACGAGGAGTTCGAAGCGCTGCGCGATGGGCGAGAAGGTGAACATCGTGAAGCGCTCGAGGTCGAGCGCCTCCGAGATGTACTGGAAGCCTCGGCCCACCTCGCCAACCACATAGTCGTCCGGGACGAAGACGTCGTTGAGGAACACCTCGTTGGTGCGCTCGTCGCCCATCGTCCAGATGGCGTTGACGGTGATGTTGGGCTGATCGATGGGGACGAGGAAGAGCGTGATGCCGGCGTGCTTGGCCTCGGGATCGGTGCGACCCCCGACCCAGTACCACTCGGCGAAGTGGGCAGAGGTGGTCCAGGTTTTCTGCCCGTTCAGGACCCAACCGCCATCATCGCGGGTCGCCTTGAGTTGCATGGAAGCGGCATCGGAGCCGGCGTTGGGCTCCGAGTAGCCCACCGCAAACTCGACCTCGTTGCGCAGGATCTTGGGCAGGAACTCGGCCTTCAGCTTCTCGTTCCCATGGCGGATCAGTGTCTTGCCGATGATCCCGACGCCCTTGCCGATCTGGGGGCCACCCCGGCCGGCCAGCCGCTCGTTCAGGAGGTACTCGTAGACGCCCTCACCCTCGGAGCCCCCGTATTGCTTCGGCCAGGTCATGCCGAGCCAGCCACGCTGGCCGAGCGAGGCCATGAAGGCCCGGCGCTTCGGGGTGTCGACGATCTGGGCCATGTTCTCCCGGGTCAGGTCGAACACCTCCGGATCGTCGTTCGCGTCGAGAAAGGCCTCGACCTCCTTGACGAACGCGAGCTGCTCCTCCGAGAATTCGAAGTCCATGGTGCGATGACCTCCGGAGCCGGATGCGGGCGGCCGGGAACCCCGCGCGGCCGCAATCTGACGGGTCGTCAGATTAGCCGATGGCCACCGGCGGCTCCGATAGGCCGGAGGCGTCCTTGGGCTCGACCCGGAAGACCCGGACGGGCCCAGGCACGTCGCGCTGGTCGACCAGCTCGAGCTCTTCTATCTGCCACCGCTCCGGGGGCAACTCCTTGACCGCCGCCTCGGTCGCCACGAGCTCGCCCGGACCGCCGACCTTGGTCAGCCGCGACAGGAGGTTCACGAGCGGTCCGAAGTAGTCGCCTTCTCTCGGGATGGCGGGCCCCACGCCCACGACCCCCCGGGCGGGCGGCAGCCCGGGGTCCTCGTCGGCGGCCCGGCAGACCTCGGTCCCGATCCGACAGGCTGCCTCGGCGGTCGGAGCGGAGAAGAACACCTCGTCGCCGATCATCTTCACCACGCGCCCGCCCGCAAGGACCGCACTCGACCAGGCGGCCGACTCGAAGCGGGTCAGCGCGAGGTTCTGGTCCCGCAAGCTCTGGGTCTCCGCCCACGCCGTCGACCCGACAAGGTCGACAAAGCCCAATGCGACGTTCTCGGCGGGCCCGTCGTCCTCACTCCGGGCCGCAGGCGCGGCCCAGACACGGGCCAGCTGGGCCCGTCGCTGTGAGCGCTCGAACTGGTCCATGACGGCCTGAGCCATGACGTCGGGGACCGCGGTGAACGCCGTCGTGGCGGCTTCGGAGAGAACGGCCCGGGCCAACTCGTCCGGCCCCTCGCGGACGGTCCCCGGGCCGAACTCCGCGAAGAACAGCGCCACCGCCGCCTCGGCGATGTTCATGGCCGACGCGCCGAGGACCCGCGTGAAGGCCAGGACGGCGTCCTCGCCCAAGAGCGCCCTGCCTTGTTCGAACGCCGCCATCAGGCGCACGAGCTCGTCCGAGACCTCGGTCTGGAGCGTGGCCGGGATGCCGGCGGCGAGCAGCACGCGGAGAACTCGCTCGACGGGGACGCCGCTGCGCTCCGCGATCTCTGTGACAGGGATGAGGTGGGCCCTCCCCTGGGTGACGAGATCGCCGGCGACGCCCGGCAGCGTGCCCTGGTCGTGCGCCTCCACCATCTGCTCGATGGTGGCGCCCCGTTCGGTCAGGTACTCCAGGAGGGCAAGGCGTTCGGCCGCGTTGGGTTCGTTCGGATCGTAGAGACCAGCCTGCTGCCATGCCTCGGTGTCCACCGGCTCACCGCGCCCAGGCCAGGGTGGCGGAGTGTTGGGCCCGCGTCATGCCCTTCAGATGGGTCTCCCGATGGCCGGCGAAGGTGAACTCGCCCGAGCCCTGCACGAGCTGCTCGGACAACGTGGAGACCAGGATCTCTCCCGGGCCCGCAGCATCGGCCAGGCGGCTGGCCACTATGACGGTCAGACCGAGGAAGTCGTCACCCTCGGCCACGGCGTCGCCGGTGTGTACACCGATGTGCACGGCGATGGTCTCGCCACCGGCGGGCGGGACGTAGGCGCTGATGGCGCGCTGGATTTCGACGGCGCAGCGCAGGGCCCGTGCCACGCCACCGAAGGCGAGCATGAAGCCGTCGCCCTGCACGTTGATTTCGCGACCGTCGTGGCGGGAGAGGGCGTCGCGCACGATGCGGTGGTGGTCGTGCAACAGCCGGCGGGACGCCTGGTCGCCCAGGCGCTCGGTCATCCCGGCGTAGTCGACCATGTCGCAGAACAGGATGGTCACCGTGCCGTCGGTGGCGAAGGGTGCGGGGGCCGGGGACGCGGCCGGAGCGGGCGGCTCGGGGGGAACGGGCATGCCGGGCGGGGCGCGGCGGGGGCCGTGTCGAGCGCTGCGGTGTTGCTCGCGGATCTCGCGCCTGATGTCCCTCCCGAGCGCGGCGAGGTCCATCGGGCTCGCGCCGGGACCAGCTCGGGCGTCGATTTCGTCCGCAATGCTGCGCATGCCCTGGGAAACGGCGCGCGCGGCCTGCCGGCCGGACTGGCTGGAGCGACTGACCACGTCGATGCCCCCCATGACGGCGAACCCGCGGACGACGATCCGAGGGGAGCCCTGGACGATCGGCACGTCGCGCAGCCGGAGGCTGCGGCCTCCCATGAACGAGAAGCCGCGAAGTTCGACATCGAAGCCCTCCGGCACGATGATCTTGATCCCGCCCCAGAAGGCCACGGCCGTGATCTCGACCTCGGGCCCGTCTATCTCGGCACGCCGCAGGTCCAGGTCGCAGCCGCCCATCACGGCTACCGCGCTGGTCTTGCCGCTGATGCGCCAACGACCCTTCGTCTTGTGGCCGCTCATCACGGCGACGTGCCAGCGTCGGCCGGTGCGGGCGCCCGTGCTCGGCTCGGGCAGCCCCGCCCGGGCCTCGGGGAGGTCGGCCATGACAGCGTCGAGGTCGCCTCGGGTGGTGGCCTGGAGAGCCCGTCCTGTCCGCTCGGAGAAGTCGTCGAGCGTGAGACGCCCCTCCACCACGTGCTCGCGCAACAGCAGCACTGTCCGGTCGCGGTCGGCGTCGGCCACACGCTCGGTGGGGCCCTTGCCCCCGGGAGCGGTTGGATTGCGCTCGCCCTCGGGCGTGGGCAGGTCCACCATGAGGACAGTCTGCCTTCTCCGTCCGGGCAGGCGACGACCTGACGACTCCCGTGTATCGGCGCCCGGCGCCGGCGCCCAGGGGGAAGCCTCAGTCGCGAAGCTCAGTCCAGGAGCTCGCCCAGTGGCGAGTACGCCATCCCGTGGGCGTCGGCCACCGGCCGGTAGACGACCCGACCCTCGGCGACGTTCACTCCCTCCGCCAGAGCTGGGTTGGCGCGCACGGCGTCCTTCCACCCCTGGTTCGCGATGCTGAGCGTGTAGGGCAGGGTGGCGTTGGCCAACGTGTGGGTGGAGGTGTGCGGCACGGCGCCGGGCATGTTGGCCACGCAGTAGAAGACCGACCCGTGCACCTCGAAGGTCGGGTTCGAGTGTGTCGTCGGGCGGGTCGACTCGAAGCAGCCTCCCTGGTCCACCGAAATGTCGACGAGCACCGACCCTTGCCGCATCTGCTCGACCAGCGCGTCGGAGACCAGGCACGGTGCCCGCGCACCGACGACGAGGACGGCTCCGATCACGATGTCCGCCTCGAGGCAGACCTCCTCAATGGCGTGCTCTGACGAGGCGACCGTCTCGAGTGCGCCGCGGAAGTGGTGATCCACCTCACGTAGCTTGTCGAGGTTGCGATCGAGGATGAACACCTCGGAGTGCATGCCGACCGCCATCGTGGCCGCCGCCATCCCCGCCACCCCGGCCCCGAGGATCACCACGCGCGCCGAGCGCACTCCTGGCACACCGCACACCAGCACTCCCCTGCCGCCACCGGGCCGCATGAGGTGATGGGCCCCCATCAACGGGGCCATCCTCCCGGCCACTTCGCTCATCGGCGCGAGCAGAGGAAGGGTGTTGTCCTCCGAGCGCACCGTCTCGTAGGCGATGGCCACGTTGCCGGCGGCGACGAGCGCGTCGGTGCACTCGCGCGACGCGGCGAGATGCAGGTAGGTGAAGAGCGTCTGGTCGGGTCGGAGGCCCAGCAGGGGGTACTCCTCGGGCACTGGCTCCTTCACCTTGCAGACGAGGTCGGCCGCGGCCCACACCTCCTCCGCGGAGTCGACGATCTTCGCCCCGATCCGGACGAAGTCGGCGTCGGGCATGGACGAGCCCTCACCGGCCCCCTGCTCCACGTAGACCGTATGGCCAGCCGAGGTCAGCTCGCGTACGCCGGCCGGCGTCAGCGCCACCCGGTACTCGTCTGCCTTCACCTCGCTGGGTACCCCGATGATCATTGGCTACACCTCGATGTTGCTCATCACGTGCTTGATCCGCGTGTAGTCCTCGAACCCGTACGTCGAGAGGTCCTTGCCGTAGCCGGATCGCTTGAATCCGCCGTGCGGCATCTCGGCCACCAGCGGGATGTGCGTGTTGACCCAGACGCAACCGAAGTCGAGATCGCGGGCCATGCGCATGGCCCGACCATGATCACGTGTCCACACCGAGGACGCCAGCCCGTACTCCACACCGTTGGCCCACTGGAGTGCCTCTCCCTCGTCGCTGAACTCCTGCAGCGTGATAACGGGCCCGAAGACCTCGGATTGCACCATCTCGTCGTCCTGGCGCAGGCCGGCGACGACGGTCGGCGCGAAGCAGAAGCCGCGCTCTCCGACCTGAGCTCCGCCCGTCACGACGGACGCGTGCGCGGGGGTGCGCTCCAGGAAGCCCCGCACCCGCTCGAGTTGCGTGGCGTTGTTCAGCGGGCCGTAGTCGGCCTCCTCGTTGTCGGTACCCCCGACCGTGGTCCCCTCCGCCTGCTCAACCAGCGCGGCCAACAGGGCCTCGTGGACGCGGGGTCCTGCCAAGACCCGCGTGGCCGCGGTGCAATCCTGGCCCGCGTTGAAGTAACCCGCACCCGCGATCCCTTCGGCGGCCGAAGCAGGGTCGGCGTCGTCGAAGACGATCACCGGTGCCTTGCCCCCCAGTTCGAGGTGGACACGCTTGAGGGTGGGTGCCGCCGCCGCTGCGACCTCCATGCCGGCCCGAACCGAACCGGTTACCGACACCATGGCCGGCGTGTCGTGCGCCACGAGATGACGACCGGTGTCACGGTCACCGCAGACGACGTTGAAGACGCCCGGCGGAAGGTGCTCGGCCATGATCTCGGCCATGAGCAACGCGGTGACCGGTGTCGTGTCCGACGGCTTGAGGACCATGGTGTTCCCCGCCGCCAGGGCAGGGGCGAACTTCCACACCGCCATCATCATCGGGTAGTTCCATGGTGTCACCGCACCGCAGACGCCGAGCGGCTCCCGGCGGATGAACGAGGTATGGCCCGCCATGTACTCCGCGGCGGCCAACCCCTGGAGGTGCCGCGCCGCTCCGGCGAAGAACCGGATCTGGTCAATCATCGGCGGGATCTCCTCATCCATGGTCAGCTGGTAGGGCTTCCCAGTGTTCTCGGACTCCGCCCGTACCAGGTCGCCAGCCCTGGCCTCCAGCGCGTCGGCGATGCGGATCAGGGCAAGACTGCGCTCCGAGGGCGTCGTGCGGCGCCACGACGCGAACGCCTCGGCGGCGACCCGCAGCGTGTGATCCACATCGGCCGGCCCCGAGACCGGCACCTCGGCGAACTGCTCGCCGGTGCTGGGATCGATCAGGGGCGCCATGGGCCCGCCCTCGGCGTCCCGAAAGGCCCCCCCGACGAAGTTCTGCAACTTGCGCATGCCGCTCCCTTCACCACGTGGCCCGTTGATTACAGGATCACAGATGATCCCGCTATCAACAAGCGTTTCCGCAATATCTGGACCAGATTATGACTAATTCTGCTTGACTGGGGCGGGTAAGATGACACAATTCTGCATATCGGGGCTCTGCCCCGGATGCTGACGGAGCGAAAAGAGGTGTGCGGTGCCCGACGCCGATGGCGCGGTGGATGCGGGTCCCCAAAACGACGGGGGACAGGCCTCGAGCACTCTCCTCGACGTGCCCAACCGGGCCATCATCGAGGCTCTGCAGCGCGACGGGCGCCAACCCTACGGGGCGATCGCCGAAGAGGTCGGGTTGTCCGAAGCGGCGGTGCGCCGCCGTGTCCAGCGTCTGCGCGAGTCGGGGATCATGCAGATCGTGGCCGTGACCGACCCGCTGCAGCTCGGGTTCACACGCCAGGCCATGATCGGCATCTCGGTCGAAGGAGACGTGCGACACGTGGCCGAGAAGCTGTCGGGCATGCACGAGGTCGACTACGTGGTGATGTGCGCGGGCCGCTTCGACCTATTGGCCGAGATCGTCTGTGAGGACGACGAGCGGCTGTTGCACGTCCTCAACGACTCGGTGCGATCGATCCCCGGCGTCCGCGCCACCGAGACCTTCCTATACCTGAAACTGGCCAAGCAGACCTACACGTGGGGCACGCGGTGAGCGGTCCCATCCTGCGAGCGGAGGAACGATGAGCGGCACCAGTCCCGAGAACTCCCACCTGAGCGATCAGGCGCGGCGGCACCTGTGGATGCACTTCAGCCGGATGGGGTCCTACCAGGACCACGAGGTGCCCGTGATCGTGCGGGGCGAGGGCGCCTACGTCTGGGACCAGCACGGCAAGCGCTACCTCGACGGCCTCGCCGGACTCTTCACCTCGCAGATCGGCCACGGCCGCACCGAGCTCGCCGAGGCAGGCGCCAAGCAGGCCGGGACGCTCGCCTACTTCCCGCTCTGGACCTACGCGCACCCGCGCGCCATCGAGCTCGCCGACCGGGTGGCGAGCCTCGCGCCCGGCGACCTCAACCGGGTCTTTTTCACGACCGGCGGCTCCGAGGCCGTCGAGTCGGCCTGGAAGCTCGCGCGCCAGTACTTCGGGATGGTCGGGCAGCCTCAGCGGACGAAGGTGATCAGCCGCTACATCGCCTACCACGGCACGTCCATGGGCGCGCTCTCCATCACCGGCATCCCCGACCTGCGCTCGCCCTTCGAACCGCTCGTCCCCGGAGCGATCAAGGTGCCGAACACGAACTTCTACCGGGCCGACGTGTTCGCCGACGACGAGGTCGCGTTCGGCCGCTGGGCGGCCGACGAGATCGAGCGCGCCATCGTCCGGGAGGGTCCGAACACTGTGGCCGCCGTGTTCCTCGAGCCGGTCCAGAACGCCGGCGGCTGCTTCCCGCCACCGCCCGGCTACTTCGAGCGAGTCCGCGAGATCTGCGACCGTCACGGCGTACTCCTCGTCTCGGACGAGGTGATCTGCGCCTTCGGGCGCCTCGGTCACTGGTTCGGCGCAGCGCGCTACGAATACCAGCCCGACATCATCACGGTGGCCAAGGGCCTCACGTCGGGCTACGCACCACTGGGAGCCATGATCGCCTCCGACCGCTTGATGGAACCCTTCCTCGGCCCGGGCGCGTCCTTCCTGCACGGGTTCACCTTCGCCGGCCACCCGGTGAGCTGCGCGGTGGCGCTGGCCAACCTGGACGTGCTCGAGGGCGAGCAGATCCTCCAACATGTGCAGGCGACGGAACCGGCCTTCCGCGCCGCGCTCGAGGGCCTCTACGACCTGCCCATCGTGGGCAACGTCCGCGGGGCCGGGTTCTTCTTCGGGATCGAGCTCGTCAAGGACAAGGACACCCGCCTCTCCTTCAACGACGAGGAATCCGAGCGTCTCCTGCGGGGCTACCTGTCGGGGGCGTTGTTCGAAGCGGGGTTGATCTGCCGGGCGGACGACCGGGGGGACCCCGTCGTGCAGCTCTCGCCGCCACTGATCTGCGGCCAGGAGGAGTTCGACTTCATCGCCTCGACGCTGCGTGAGGTGCTCTCCGAGGCGTGGCGCAGGATGTAGCCCGGGGGGCCGCCTCGGGGTACCAGCGGCTCTCTCTGTGGTGGGAGGCGGTGCCGGTCCCGCTGCCGGCGCGTCCGGCCCTCACCCAGGATCTCCAGGTCGACGTCTGCATCGTCGGCGCCGGCTTCACGGGCCTCTGGACGGCCCACTCGCTGGCGCTGGCCGACCCGACATTGCGCATCGCGGTCGTCGAGCGTGAGGTGGCGGGCTTCGGGGCGTCGGGACGCAACGGCGGCTGGTGCTCGGCGCTGTTCGCGACGTCTGACGCGACGTTGGCCCGCCGACACGGGCTCGACGCCATGCGGGCGATGCGCAGGGCGCTCGAGGAGACCGTCGACGTCGTCGGCGCCAGCGCGGCGGGCGAGGGCATCGACTGCCAGTTCGCCAAGGGTGGCTCGGTGAACCTCGTGCGCAGCGAGGCGCAACGGTTGCGAGCGCTGGCCGAGGTGGACGAGGCGCGGCGCGCTGGGCGTGGGCGAGGACGACCTGCGCTGGCTCGGTCCCGAAGAGGCCCACCAGTTGATCGGTGCTTCCGGGATTCTGGGCGCGACCTTCACGCCACATTGCGCGGCGCTGCAGCCTGCCCTCCTCGCCCGGGGGCTGGCGGACGCGGTCGAGCGCCGGGGCGTGCAGCTCTTCGAGCACACCGAGGTGCTCGACATCCGGTCGGGGTCGCCCGCCGACCGCCCCTCCGCCGGCCGTTCTTCTGTCGACCGCCCCTCGGTGGTGACCCGCGGCGGCACGGTGCAGGCCGACGTCGTCGTCCGGGCGACCGAGGCCTGGACGCCGACCCTTCCCGGGCTCCACCGCGAGATCGTCCCGGTGTACTCGCTCATGGTGGCGACCGAGCCCCTGGGCGACAGCTTCTGGGCGTCCGCCGGGCTCGAGAACCGCGCGACGTTCGCCGACCACCGTCACATGATCATCTACGGGCAGCGCACGGCGGACGGCCGCATCGCCTTTGGCGGACGCGGGGCGCCCTACCACTACGGGTCGAGCGTGCGCGGCTCCTTCGACATGGAGCCGGACGTCCACGCCCTGCTGCGCCGCACGCTCACGGAGCTGTTCCCGGAACTGGAGGACGCGCGCTTCACCCACGCCTGGGGTGGCCCGCTCGGCATCCCGCGCGACTGGCACTCCTCGGTCGGCTTCGACCGCAGTTCGGGCCTCGCCTGGGCGGGCGGGTACGTCGGCGACGGGGTGACCACGACCAATCTGGCGGGTCGCACGCTGGCCGACCTGATCACGGGGGCCGACACCGCTCTCACGGGTCTCCCCTGGGTGGGACACCGCTCGCCGCGGTGGGAACCCGAGCCCCTGCGCTGGCTGGGCGTCAACGCCGGCCTGTGGACCATGAGGCTGGCCGACCGGTCGGAGGCCCGGCGCGGACGCCCGAGCCGGGTGGCCGGCACCGTCGGCCGCCTCCTCGGGCAGTGATCGGTGCCACAATCTCCGCCCGTGCAGGAAACGGCAGCCGACGCCATCACCACGCTGATCCACCGCTACGCCGAGCGGATCGACGCCGGCGACTTCGCAGGGGTGGGCGAACTGCTCGAACACGCCACGATGACCTTCGAGGGACTCGACGACGCGGTGGCGGGCCGTGAGTCCATTCAGGCCCTGTACGAGCGGACCACCCGACGCTACGAGGACGGGACCCCGCGCACGAAACACCTCATGACGAACGTGATCGTCGATGTGGCCGACGACGGCCTGACGGCGTCGAGCCGCTCGTACTTCACCGTGCTCCAGGCCGTGCCCGGCGTGTTGCCCCTGCAGCCGGTGATCGCCGGCCGCTACCGGCACACCTACGAGCGGCCGGACGGCCACTGGCGTGTCGCGACGATGCACATCATCATCGACCTCACCGGGAACCTCGAGCACCATCTGCTCTTCGATCTCGCACCATGAAGCTCTCCCTGACCTATGACTGGGACTGTGCCCCCGAAGCGTTCTGGGCCCTCTACTTCGACCCCGAGTTCGCGGTCCGCCTCCACCTCGAGGCATTGGGCTCGACCTCGGCCGAAGTCCTGTCGCAGGAAGGCGACCTCACGAGCGGGCTCGTTCGGACCCTTCGCTACGGCCAGCGGCCCAACATGCCCGGTCCGGTGCGCAAGATCTTCGGCGAAGAGGTCTCGACGACGGAAGTGAGCACGTTCGACCCGGCGGACTCGAGGACGACGTTCACCATGACCCCGGGCACGATGGCCGCCAAGACCCACATCGAGGGTTCCATCGCGCTCGCTCCCGAGGGTGCGGGCTCGGTCGAGACGTTCTCGCTCGACGCCCGGGTCAAGATCTTCGGCGCCGGGCCGATCGTCGAGCGCTTCATCGAGCAGCAGGCCCGCGCCATGCAGGAGAAGTCCGTCGAGTTCATGCGGGGCTTGCTCGAGGCCTAATTCCGTTCCACGAACGACCCTGCCTCCACCAGCCGCCAGAGCCGGTCGGTGTCGAGGTGTTCGGCGCAGGCGTCGGCGATGCGGTCGATCTGGCGCTCGCGCGCCGCGGCGTAGGACTTCCCGCCCGGGTGCCACGGGCGCCCACGGCGCGCCGCCACGAGGCCGAGGAACCAGGACCGGAACCCGTCCTCCTCGAAGAGCCCGTGCACCGTCGTGCCGAGGACCCCGCCGGACGCATCGAGCGCGCCCAGGGCACCGCCCGCGGTGTCGGTGGTGAGCCAGGGCACGCAGCCGATGCGGGGCTCGATGCGCCCATGGCGGATCTCGTAGCCACGCACCCGCGTCCCGTCGGGGCCCGAGCCGACGACGAGACGAGTGACCTTGTCGGCCACATAGACCGTGCGGACGGGGAGCCAGCCCAGCCCGGCGCACGTCCGCTCCGTGGATTCGACGCCTGCCGGGTCGTCGATGATGTCGCCCATCATCTGGAACCCGCCGCAGATGCCGAGGATCACGGGGGGCGACGCCGCGCTCCGCAGGGCGTCCAGCGCACGGGCGAGACCGCAGTCGCGCAACCAGCGCAGATCGGCCATCGTGGCCCGCGTCCCCCCGACGACGACGAGGTCGGGCTCGCCGAGTGCGCCCGGGTGGTCGACCCAGCGCACGCGCACTTCCGGCTCGATGGAGAACGGGTCCAGATCGGTGAAGTTGGAGAGGCGGGGCAGGCGGATGGCCGCCACGTCGAGTCCGGCGGCGGCGGGCGGCGGCGGCCCGGAGGGCCGCACCAGGGCGAGCGAGTCCTCGGCGTCGAGGTCGAGCGCCCCGAGGTGCGGGAGCACGCCGAGCGTCGGGACGCCGCAGCGGTCCTCCAATTCCGCCGTGGCCCCGCCCAGGAGCGCGCGGGTCCCCCCGGAACCGGTTGATGACGAAGCCCTGGACGTGCGAGGACAACTCGTCGGGCAGGAGGGCCACCGTGCCGAACAGGTGCGCGAAGACCCCGCCGCGCTCGATGTCCCCGACCACGATGGCGGGGATGCCGGACCGTCGCGCCAGGCCGAGGTTGACGAGGTCGTGGCGGAGGAGGTTGATCTCGGCGGGGCTGCCGGCGCCCTCGCAGACCACGACGTCGAACCGGGCGCGCAGCGACGCCAGTGCGGCATCGACGACGCCCACCAGCGTGTGCTTGGACTGCTGAAAGCGGGCCGAGTCCACGACCCCGGTGGGACGGCCCATCACCACGACCTCGGAGGCGTGCTCGCCGGTCGGCTTGAGCAACACCGGGTTCATGGCGGCCTCGGGTTCCGCGCCGGCGGCCACCGCCTGCAGCCACTGGGCCCGGCCGATCTCGGCGCCCTCCGCCGTGACCATGGCGTTCAGCGACATGTTCTGCCCCTTGAACGGGGCCACCGAGACGCCGTGGCGGGCCAGCAGCCGGCAGAGCCCGGTCGTCAGGGTGGACTTCCCCGAGTCCGAGGAGGTTCCGCAGACCATGAGCGCTCCGTTCACGGTCCGTGTTCTACTCGCCCGCCCTGGACGGGACGCGAGCGGAGGGCGGCCGCCCCGAAGGCGGCCGGGCACCCGCCATCCCGCTGTCGGCCCGCCGGGAGCGTCCATGATGTCTCCGCAGAGGCGCACAACGACAACAAGGGAGGTACACGCCGTGGCGATCGCCGAGGATCTCGCGATCATTCACGACCCCGAGGTCGACGGGGCGCTCCACGTCGAGCAGCACGGGATCGACTACATCCCGAACAGCGAGCGCTGGGCCACCCCGAGGGACATCGGCGCGATGTGGGCCGGCGCGAGCGTACAGGTCGAGTACTTCATCTACGGCGCCATCCTGATGACCTTCGGGCTGACGTTCGCCCAGGTCCTGATCATCATCGTCCTCGGCAACCTGTCCTACTTCCTGCTGGGGCTGTGCTCGCTGCAGGGGCCCAACGCCGGCACGACCGTCTTTGCCATCAACCGGGCCCCGTTCGGGCCCAACGGATCGAGGCCGATCTCAGTCTTCAACTGGCTCACCCAGATCGGTTTCGAGGTCGAGGGGCTCATCCTCATCGTCGGCGCCGGGCTCGTCCTCACGATCAAGGCGGGGTACCTGCCCGGGGACCCGGCCAAGGTGATCCTCGTCATTGTGGCCGTGCTGGTGCAGGGCATCCTGCCCTTCCTTGGGCACGCCGCCATCGTGAAGACGCTGCGCCTGCTCGTGCTCCCCTTCGTGGTCCTCTTCGCCATCATGTTGGGCTTCGCCATCCCGCACGCCAACCTGCACGTCGTCAAGAACAGCGGCGACTGGCAGGCCTTCACCGAGGCGCTCGCCTTCACCATCGCCCTGAGCGGCCTGGGCTGGACAGAGAACGGCAACGACTACACCCGCTACTGCCCGGCGGAGACGTCCAAGAAGGGCATCGTCGGCTGGGTCTTCCTCGGCACGGCCGTGCCGGAGATCCTCATCATGACGCTCGGCGCGGTGGTGGGCACCTTCGTCCTGAACATCGGCACGGGGGCCGGCGGGTTCCTTCCCTTCGCCCACCAGAACGCAATCCCGTCCTGGTTCGTCGTGGTGTTCCTCGTCTTCGCCGCGGTGCAGATCTTCGGCGTCAACAGCCTTGACATGTACTCCTCGGGCGTCA
The DNA here is from genome assembly GCA_963726005.1 of uncultured Acidimicrobiaceae bacterium. Lineage (GTDB taxonomy): Bacteria > Actinomycetota > Acidimicrobiia > Acidimicrobiales > RAAP-2 > Bog-473. Next base: position 451,542 of record CAVSAT010000004.1, on the reverse strand, counting down.
CGCTCCAGGCCATCGGGGCCCCGGTGAAGCGCTATCAAGCGGTGCTCATCGACTGCGTCATCGCCCTCGGCATCACCATGTGGGCCATCTTCAGCGGCTCCTTCACCGGGTACCTGTCCGACTTCGTCGACCTCGTGATCGTGTGGATCGCGCCCTGGAGCGCCATCTTCCTCGTCGACTGGGCGCTCCGGCGCTACCGCTACGTGCCGAGCGAGCTGCAGAAGACGGGCCGAGAGTCGCTGTACTGGCGCAAGGGCGGCATCAACTGGGCGGCCATCATCGCCCAGGTGGTCGGGATGTACGCCGCCATCTCGGCGCTCTACGTCAACCCGACCTACTACTTCCGCGTCCCCCGCTGGATGAACGAGGTGACCGACCACACGCAGGATGCCTCGCATTTCGGGGGGGACTTCAGCATCTTCCTCGGCATGGCGGTGGCCGCGCTGGTCTACCTCGTGCTGGCCGCACGCACGGTGCGCAAGGAGGCCGACGCGCAGGACGTGCTCCTCGAGGAGGAAGGGCTGCCGATCGCTTGAGGCGGCTCCTCAGCCCCAGTCCTCGACGAGGCCTCCGTCTGCGTCGGGGTGGAAGAGGGGCATGGCACCGAGAGTGCGGACCAGGGCCGCGTCCTCGCCCAGCGCCGCCTTCCACGCGCCGCCCTCGGTCATCAGCGTCCCGATGACCACCGGCTCGGCATCCAAGCGGCGGACGAGGCGCAGGGCCGACGAGAGCGACGCGCCCGTGGAGATCACGTCGTCGACGACCGCCACGCGCCGGCCGCGCACGGCGGCGGCGCGCGCCGGGTCCATGCGGAGCCGCTGCGGCTTGTCCGTCGTGATGGAGTACACCGGTTCCGACCACGTCTCGCCCAGGTGGATCTTGGGCGTCTTGTGCAGGATCACGTAATCATCGAGCCCGAGGGCCCGGCTGGCCTCGATGGCCAGAGGGATCCCCATGGTCGCGACGGACACCACGATGTCGGGCTCGGCCGGCCGCATCAGCTCGGCCAGCTCGCGGCCCGCGGTCTCGGCGAAGGCAACGCCGAGGTCCACGCAAATGAGCAGCGCGATCGTCAGGTCGTCGGAAAGGGGAACGAGCGGGAGCTCCAACGTCTGGCTCCCGACCGTGGTCGTATAGGTACGATCGGCGCTCGTCGACATGACTCGTTCTGGAGCATATGTCCCGGGGGATCAGAGGCCGGGGCTGCTCTGCATGATCCCGCCGTCAGCGAAGATCGTCGTCGCCGTGATGTAGCTGGCCCCGTCGCCGGCCAGGAAGGCCACCACCGAGGCGATCTCCTCGGGCTCGGCCAAGCGGCCGATCGGAATAGCCGCGTCGAGCTTGGCCAGTGCGGCGGGGTCGTTGACCGTCTGCGCGTTGATCGGCGTGTTCACGGCGCCCGGCCCGACCCCGACCACGCAGATGTTGTGGGGGGCCAGCTCCACGCCCGCGGTCCGCGTCAGCATGCGCATACCGCCCTTGGAGAGGCAGTAGGGGGTGTTGCCGGGCATGGGCCAGTCCTCGTGGACCGACGTCATGTTGATGATGCGGCCACCGCCGCCCTGGGCGATCATCTGCTTGGCCGCCAGCTGGGTCCCGAAGAACGCGCTCTTCAGGTTCACCGCAATGACCTTCTCGAACTGCCCCTCCGTCGTGTCGAGGACCGAGGTCCGCGTCTCGATGCCCGCGTTGTTGACCATCACGTCGAGCCGGCCGTAGGTGGAGACAGCGGTGTCGACCATCCGCCGCAGGTCCTCGATCTTGGAGACGTCGGCCTCGATCCCCACGGCCTTCTCACCCAGGCCGGCGATCTGGCGCTCGAGCTCCTCCTCCGCCTGCTCGTTGCTGACGTAGTCGATGACGACGCTCGCCCCCTGCGCCGCCAGGGCGAGGACCACCGCCTTGCCGATCCCGGTGTTGCCGCCCGTGACGATGGCGACCTTTCCCTGAAGTTCCTCTGACATGTGCACCTCCGTGCCGCGCCCGCCTGCGGGCGCGGCAGTTGCGTAATGGTCGCACGCTACCGAGCCGTGCGGTGGCGGGGAAGGGGGCCTGGGTCGGCATGGTTCTTCCGGACGACGACGTTCACCCTTTGGTCACCCTTTGCGTGACGGCTCGCCCACACGCCACGTCGGTGGGACCAATGGCGCTGGAGCCAGGCACAGCGGTGGGCCTAGCATCGGAAAGGTGCCCCCAGACTCCGTTGACCTAGGGGAAGTCGACACCTTCCCCCCCATCGCCGACTACGGGTTCCTCTCGGACTGCGAGAACAGCTGCCTCGTCGCACCCGACGGCTCCGTCGAATGGCTGTGCCTTCCCCGGCCTGACTCCCCGAGCGTCTTCGCCGCCCTCCTCGACCGGTCGTCGGGCAACTTCCGATTCGGGCCTTACGGCACCATGGTGCCTCACCAGCGGCGCTACCTGCCCGGGACCATGGTGCTCGAGTCGACGTGGCACACCCCGACCGGCTGGCTCATCGTGCAGGACCTGCTCGTCGTGGGGCCCGATCGGGACGGCGTCCGGCGACCCGACTACCGCCGTGCGCCCGGCGAGTCGGCTGCCACCGGCACCCTGTTGCGCATGGCCACCTGCATCGAGGGCCACGTCGAGGTGGCGGTCAACGTCGTCCCGGTCTTCGAGTACGGGGTCCAGACCGGGATGTGGGACTACGACGGGGACGGCTACGAGACCATGACGGTTCGCCCGCCCGTCGGCGACCCTGTGCTGACCCTGACCTCGAGCATCCGCCTCGGCTCCGCCGGCGCCCGCTGCTACGGGCGAACGTCATTGGAAAAGGGCGAGACGGCCTTCGTCTCGCTGTCGTGGTCGGGCGGCCAGCCGACGAACCTGGACGAGGCGACGGTCCAACTCGGCTCCACCATCAGCTATTGGCGGGACTGGCTGTCCGGCGGCACCTTTCCCGACCACCCGTGGCGCAGCTACCTGGAGCGCAGCGCTCTGACGCTCAAGGGCCTGAGCTACGCACCCACCGGCGCCATCATGGCGGCGGCGACGACCTCGCTGCCTGAGACGCCCGGCGGGGCGCGCAACTGGGACTACCGCTACACCTGGATCCGCGACTCGTCGTTCATGCTGCGCTCGCTCTACCGGCTCGGATTCGACTGGGAGGCGCTCGAGTACTTCGCCTTCGTGATCGAAGCCGTGGCGCTCGGTAGCGCGAACGCCGAACTCCAGATCATGTACGGCATCGACGGCCGGAGGGACCTGACGGAGACCACCCTCGACCACCTGTCGGGTTGGCGCAATTCGCGGCCGGTGCGGGTGGGCAACGGCGCCTGGGACCAGCACCAAAACGACGTCTGGGGGATGATCCTCGACGCCGTGGACATCCACCTCCGGCGGGCGGCCTCGCAGATCGTCAAGCCGGTGTGGGAAGGCGTCGCCAAGATGGTGGAGTCCGCCATCACGCACGCCGTGGACCCGGACCAAGGCATCTGGGAGATCCGGGGCGATCCCGAGCACTTCACGGCCTCCAAGGTGTTGTGCTGGGTCGCCATGGACCGCGGTGCCGACATGGCCCGGACCCGCCAAGACCACGACCGAGCCGAGCAGTGGCGCAAGGCGGCCGATGACCTGAAGGCGGAGATCCTCGACCAGGGCGTCGACGCGCGGGGCCGGTTCCGTCAGCACTACGGCAACGAGGAGCTGGACGCGTCGCTCCTGTTGATCCCCATCCTCGAGTTCCTGCCGCCCGACGACGAGCGCGTACGGGCCACCGTGCTCGCCATCGCCGACGAGCTCACGGAAGACGGCCTGGTCCTGCGCTACAAGGTCGACACCACCGACACCGGCTTCGAAGGCAAGGAAGGCACGTTCACCATCTGCTCCTTCTGGCTGGTGACCGCCCTGTGCATGATCGGCGAGGAAGAGCGGGCCCGCGCCCTGTGCCAGAAGCTGCTGGCCTTCGCCAGTCCTTTGCAGCTCTACGCGGAGGAGATCGATGCCGCCACCGGTGAGCACCTGGGCAACTTCCCCCAGGCCTTCACGCACCTTGCACTCATCGACGCCGTGGGCCGGCTCATCGAGGCCGAACGCGGCGGCGCCCTGGCCTGACCAGTTTCATGAGCGCAACCCAGCGTCACCGCGTCGTCGTCGTGGGTGGCGGCTTCGGCGGCCTCCCGGCCACCCGCCTGCTCTCCGGCGCCAACGTCGACGTCGTGCTCATCGACCAGCGGAACCACCATCTGTTCCAGCCGCTCCTCTATCAGGTGGCGACCGGCATCCTCTCGCCCGGCGAGATCTCGCCGGTGCTGCGGCACACGCTGCGCCGGAAGAAGAACGTGAGCGTCGTCCTGTCCAAGGTGACCGGGTTCGACCTCGAACGGCGGGTCGTGCACACGGCGTCGATCCCGGGCGAAACGGCCGAATACCCCTATGACAGCCTCATCGTGGCGGGGGGCGCGGGGCAGTCGTACTTCGGCCACGACGAGTTCGCGATGATCGCCCCCGGTATGAAGACGATCGACGACGCCATGGAGCTGCGGCGCCGCGTCTACGGAGCTCTCGAGATTGCCGAAACGTTGCGAGATCGCGTGCTGCAGAAGTTCTGGATGACCTTCGTCATCGTCGGAGCCGGGCCGACGGGCGTCGAGCTGGCGGGGCAGATCCGTGAGCTGGCGTACCGGAGTCTGACCAAAGACTTCCGGAACATCGAGCCGGCGACGGTCCGGGTCGTCCTGGTCGACGGGGGCAAGGAGCCGTTGGCCACCTTCGGCGGTCACCTCTCGGGGCGCGCCTCCGCCGCGCTCGAGAAAATGGGCGTCGAGCTACGGATGGGACTGCGCGTCGTCGGTGTCGATCCCTTCGGCGTGGACACCGAGAGCGCGGAGGGCGACAAGGGGCGCTTCGACTGCGGCACCGTCATCTGGGCCGCCGGCGTCCAGGCCTCACCGCTGGCCGGCATTCTGGCCGAGGCCACCGGGGCCGAGACGGACCGCGCGGGAAGGATCGCCGTGCTCCCCGACCTCAGCTTGCCCGGACATCCTGAAGTCTTCGCCATCGGCGACATGGCGGCCATCAACAACCTTCCGGGCATCTGCGAGGTGGCCATGCAGGGGGGACTGCACGCCGCCAACACGATCAAGCGGCGGCTCAAGGGCCGCGACAGCGTGCCCTTCAAGTACCGCGACCTCGGCAGCGCGGCCGCCATCGGTCGCTTCAAGGCGATCGTGAGCGTGCGGGGGCTGCGCCTCAGCGGCTTCCCCGGCTGGGTCGTGTGGCTGTTCGTGCACCTGGCCTTCCTCAACGGCTTCGGCCACCGCTTCACCGCGCTGTGGAGGTGGGGCCGCTCCATGGTCGGGCGCGCCCGGCCCGAGCGCGTCTTCAGCGTCGGGCACACGGGCGGAGACCTGAGCTTGCCGGACGAGGTGAAGGCCAAGGTCATGCCCAAGCCCTTCCCGGTCCTCGAGGACGAGACGGGGTGGGCCGACCTCATCGCTCGTGTCGGCGCGCTCGGCACCTCCGGACGGCGGGGGTACCGGAGAGAGGCGGCCTGCATCAGCGTGAGCCGCCAGGCGCGCCATCCAGGGCCGCCAACTACATTCGCCGGATGATCCTCGATCGATTCCTCGTCACCGACCAGGTCGCCATCGTCACCGCCAGCGGGCGCGGCATCGGCGCCGCCACCGCGGTGGCGCTCGCGGAGGCGGGCGCCGACGTCGTGCTGGCCGCACGGACGGAAGGCGCGCTGCGGGGCGTCGCCAAGCAGGTGGAGGCGGCCGGGCGCCGCGCCGTCGTCGTGCCGGGAGACCTGACCGACCTCGATCTGATGGTCTCCCTGGCCGAGACGGCGATCAACGAGCTGGGTCGCCTCGACATCGTGGTCAACAACATGGGCGGCACCATGCCGCGGCCGCTGCTCGACACGTCGCCGCGCTTCTTGGAGGAGGCCTTCCGCTTCAACGTCTCGTCCGGGCACGCGCTGGTCCGGGCGGCCGTCCCGCGCATGCTCGAGGGCGAGCATCCCGGGGGGTCGATCGTCAGCGTCTCGTCGGTGATGGGGCACGTGGCCGGGCGCGGCTACCTGGCCTACGGCACCGTGAAGGGCGCGCTCGAGCAGTACACCAGGCTGGCCTCGCGTGACCTTGCGCCGCGCATCCGGGTCAACGCGATCGGGGTGGGATCGACCGCGACCTCGGCCCTCGACATCGTGCTGTCCAGCGACGAGCTGCGCACGGCGATGGAAAAATCCACCCCGCTCAAGCGTCTCGGGCACGTCGACGACATCGCGTCGGCCATCCTCTACCTCGCCTCGCCGGCGGGGTCCTATGTCACCGGCAAGATCCTCGAGGTCGACGGCGGGCTCCAGTCGCCCAACCTCGAGATGCCGCTCCCCGACCTCTAAGCCTCAAGGAGGCCCCGCATGCCGTACCGAATCGTCCAGTGGAGCACCGGCAACGTCGGGCGCCACTCCATCGCCGGGATCGACGCCCACCCCGAGCTCGAGCTCGTCGGCGTCTTCGTCTCCAATCCCGGCAAGGTGGGACGCGACGCGGGCGAACTGGCCGGGCTCGGCCGCACGCTCGGCGTGGCGGGAACGAGCGACGTCGACGCGCTCCTCGCGCTCGAGCCGGACTGCATCGTGCACACCGGCATGGCCGACGACCGCATCGTCGAGGCTCTGGGTGACCTCGAACGCTTCCTGGCCGCCGGGATCAACGTGGTGTCGTCGAGCCCCGTCTTCCTGCAGTACCCCGAGCCGGGCGACCCGATGGCCGCCCCGTTGATCGCGGCGGCGACCAGGGCCGGCGTCTCCCTGTTCGTGAACGGTGTGGACCCGGGCTTCGCCAACGACGCGCTCCCGCTGGTCATCTCGGGCATCTGCGAGCGCATCGAGGAGGTGCGCTGCAGCGAGGTCCTCAACTACAACACCTACAACCAGCCCATGGTCCTGTTCGACATCATGGGGTTCGGCCGTGACCTGCACGACGTGCCCATGTTGCTGACCCCCGGCGTGCTGACCATGGCCTGGGGCAGCGTCGTGCGCCAGATCGCCGCCGGGCTCGGCGTCACCCTCTCCGGCGTGACCGAGTGGTACGAGCGCGAGCCGGCGCCCGAGGACTTCGACATTCCCGCCGGGACGATCAAGGAGGGCACGGCGGCCGCGCTGCACTTCGAAGTCCGCGGCATGGTCGGGGACAGGCCGGTCATCGTGGTCGAGCACGTCACCAGGCTGCGCGACGACCTCGGAGCCGCATGGCCACAGCCCGCCGGGCACGGCTGCTACCGGGTCCAGATCAGCGGAGAGCCGAACTACACCCTCGATCTGCAGCTCATGGGGTCCGACGGCGACCACAACACGGCGGGCCTCAAGGCGACCGCGATGCGTCTCGTCAACGCCGTGCCCGCAGTGGTGGCGGCCGCGCCGGGTCTCGTGACGGCGCTCGACCTCCCACTCGTCACCGGGCGTGGACTCGTCGTCACCTAGGCCCCCTGGCAGGGGGCCGCGACGACACAAGGCCGGTCGCCGCCCATCGAAAACGGAACCTTTCTTCGAATCCGTGTCGAGACGGCGCCACCGGCTCCGACATGTTGCGAGCGGCGCCGACGGGGCGCCGGACCGGGAAGGATGACGAGATGCGCTACATGTTGTTGCAGAACTACGGGGGGATGGCGGCCGACTGCGCCCCCATGTACGAATGGAGCCCCGAAGAGGTCCGGGCCCACATCGAATTCCAGCAGGTGCTGAACCGCCGGCTGGAGGAGCTCGGAGAGCTGGTCGACGCCCAGGGGCTCGCCGGCCCCGACGACGCACGGTTCGTGGTCTCCGATGGTGCCGGAGCACCGCTGGTGACCGACGGCCCCTTCCCGGAGTTCAAGGAGCTGCTGGCGGGTTACCGGGTCGTCGAGGTCGACACGCCGGAGCGGGCGGTGGAGATCGCCGCCTTGATCTCGGCCGCACCCGGACAGGGCGGCGCGCCGATCCGACAGCGGATAGAGGTCCGCCAGATCATGAGCGCGCCCGATCCAGAGGTGTGAGCGACTGCACAGGCGCCGAGGGCCTGTTGCGCGAGCTCGCGCCGCGGGCCCTCGGTGCCGTCGTCCGGCGCTACGGCCACTTCGCCGATGCCGAGGACGCGGTGCAAGAGGCACTCGTGGCCGCGGCCACCGACTGGCCGGCGCACGGCCTTCCCGAGAACCCGCTCGGCTGGCTCGTCCGGGTGGCCTCGCGCCGCATGGCCGACCGCTACCGCAGCGACGAGGCGCGGCGCCGGCGCGAAGACCTCGCCGCCTCGTGGTCGCGCGATGCGCCCGAGCCCGGCTCGGGCCGCGACGACACGCTGGCCCTCTTCTTCATGTGCTGCCACCCCTCCCTGCCGCCGCAATCCGCCGTGGGGCTGACGCTGCGCGCACTCGGCGGCCTCACGACACGGGAGATCGCGACCGCGTTCCTCGTCCCCGAGGCGACAATGGCGCAGCGCATCAGCCGCGCCAAGCGCACGGTCGCCGAGTCGGGCGAGCCGTTGTCACCTCCCGGGGCGGGCGCGGCAGCGGACCGCCTGGCCCCGGTGCTACGGGTGATCTACCTCGTCTTCAACGAGGGCTACGCCTCGAGCAGCGGGCCCGACCTCCATCGCACCGACCTCTCCACCGAGGCCCTCCGTCTCGGCCGCCTCCTGCGCGAGCTCGTGCCCGACGAACCCGAGGTGGCCGGGCTCCTTGCGCTGATGCTGTTGACCGAGGCGCGCCGTCCGGCCCGCTCGACGGCCGACGGGGCGCTCGTGCCCCTAGCCGAGCAGGACCGCACGCTGTGGGACCGTTCCCTCATCGTGGAGGGCACGACGCTGGCCGGCACCGCGCTGGGACACCGGCCGCTGGGTGAGTACACCGCACAGGCGGCGGTGGCCGCACTGCACGACGAGGCCGCCCGTTACGAGGACACCGACTGGACGCGGATCCTGTCGCTCTACAACCTGTTGGAGCAGATGACCGACAGCCCGGTCGTCCGGCTCAACCGGGCCATTGCCTTGGCGATGGTCGAAGGCCCCGACGCCGGGCTCCGACTCCTCGACGAGATGGCTGAGTCCGGACAGCTGGCCCACTCGCACCGCGTCCGCGCCGTGCGGGCCCACCTGTTGGAGCAGAAGGGTGACGTCAAGGGCGCCCGGATGGAGTATGCCGGTGCCGCCGCCGGGACGGCCAACCAGCGTGAGCGCGACTACCTCACCATCAGGGCCGCCCGCCTGGGTGCCGCAGGCCCTTGAGCCCGCTGGTCGTGTTCGTTCAGTCGCCCGTCGAGGGGTCGATCACCATGGAGACCTTGGAGACCTTGTCGGCGGGGAAGCCCCCGCAGCGCGCGTGCTCGAAGATGATGTCCTCGTCCGGCGCCACGTAGACGCAGTAGATCTTGTCGTCGGTGACGTAGCTCTGCAGCCACTTGATCTCGGGGCCGAGGTCGCAGATGACCTTGTTGGACTTCTCGCTGATGTCGTGGAGCTCGCCTGCACTCAGGCTCCCCGCCCCGGGGAGCTCGCGCTCGATGACGTACTTGGGCATGCCGACCGCCTCCATCCTGATAACATACTGAGAGTATTTCTCTCACATACGAATGGTATGAGATTATGCATACTAAGAGTACGGATGTCAAGGACCGCCGGGTCGCACAGGGGGACGCGACCCGGGCGGAGTTGGTCCGGGCGGCCCGGGAGCTCTTCGGCCAGCGCGGCTACGCCGAGACCTCGATCGACGAGGTGGTGGCCCGGGCCGGTGTGACCAAGGGGGCGGTGTACCACCACTTCGAGGGTAAGGAGGGCCTCTTCAGGGCCGTGTTCGAGCAGGTCCACCGCGAGGTCACCGACCAGGTGGCCGTGGTGTTCCTCGGGCCCGATCCGTGGGAGGCGCTGCTCGAGGGGTGCGGCCTGTGGGTCGACGCCCACCTCGACCCGTCCGTCCGGCGCATCGTGCTGCAGGACGCGAGGGCGGTGCTCGGGTGGGACGACGTGCGCGCCATTGAGAACCGGTTCGGCGCGGTGGCGCTGCGGGGCGCGCTGCGCAAGGCGATGCACGCGGGCGTCTTGGAGCGCGAGCCCCTGCGCCCGCTGGCGCTCCTTCTAAGCGGCGCGCTCGGCGAGGGGTGCCTCTACATCTCCGAGTCCGACGAGCCCGAGCGGGCGCGGGCCGAGGTGCGGGCGCTGATCACGAAGATGCTCGCTGCGTTCCGGGTCGGTGTCGCCCCGCTCCCCTAGCGGAAGTCCCGGCTCGCCGGCACCGCCGTCCCCACGCCGAGCGCCTCCACCCGCTCGGCGTCGAAGCTGACAGCCCCCTGGCCCTTGCGCACGCGCCCCCGGATCAGCAGCACGGGGGCATGGCGCGCGACGTGCTTCCACCTTGCCCAGGCGCCGCGGGAGAAGACGACGTTGACGTGCCCCGTCTCGTCCTCGAGGTTGACGAAGACCGCGCCGCCGCGCCGTCTCGGGATGCTGGCGATGGGTCACCACACCCGCCACGATGGCCCGGTCGCCGTCGGCAAATGCTTCCAGCGCCGCGGCGGTCGCCACATCCATCGCCTCGAGCCGCTCGCGGGCGAGATGCATCGCCGTCCGCTCCGGCGCCAACCCGAGGGACCACAGGTCATCGCCCACCGCGTCGTAGAGGCTGGGCTCGGGCAGCAGCGGCGCCTCCGCCCCGACCACGATCCCGGGCAGGCGGTCCGGCGTCCCCTGCGCCGCCGCCCCGGCCGCCCACAGCAGCCGGCGCCGGGTGGCCGTCCTCCCCCGGATCTCCCCGGCCCCGTCCTCATCTTTGGGATCTTTGGGATCTTTGGGCCCCTCGGGGTCGAGCGCGCCGGCGGCAGCCAGCGTCTCGAGTTGGGCCTGGGTGACGCCGGCCCGCCGCACCAGGTCCTCGCCCCCGCGCCAGGGGCGGCCGGCCACGATCCGCTCCGCCGTCGCCTCCCCCACCCCGCGCACCGACCCCAGCCCCAGCCGGAGCACGGGGTCCGACGAAAGCCCCTCCAACGACGCCCCCACCTCGGAACGGTTCACGTGGGGTCGGCGCACGCGCACTCCGTGCCGCCGCGCGTCGGCCACCAGCGACTGGGGCGACCAGAAACCCATCGGCTGCGAGTTGAGCAACCCCGCCGTGAACGCCGCCGGGTAGTGCAACTTCAACCAGGCGGAGGAGTACACGAGGTGGGCGAACGACACCGAATGCGACTCGGGGAAGCCGAAGTTGGCGAACGCGGCCAGCGCCTCGAAGACCTGGTCGGCCACCGCACCGGTCACGCCGCGCGCCGCCATCCCGTCGTAGAGCCGGGCGCGCATCTTCTCCATGCGCGCCGCCGAGCGTTTGGCCGCCATGGCCTGGCGCAGCTCGTCGGCGTCGGCCGCGCTGAAGCCGGCGATGGCCACGGCCATCTCCATCAGCTGCTCCTGGAAGAGCGGGACCCCGAGCGTGCGCTCGAGGATCGGCTTGAGCAAGGGGTGCAGATAGGTGATCTCCTCGTCGCCCCGGCGGCGCCGGATGTAGGGGTTCACCGCGTGGCCCTGAATGGGGCCGGGCCGGATGAGCGCGACCTCAATGGCGATGTCGTAGAAGGTGCGCGGCCGCACCCGGGGCAGGGTCCCCATCTGGGCCCGGCTCTCGACCTGGAAGACCCCGACCGTGTCCGCCCGGCACAACAGGTCGTAGACCTCGCTCTCCTGGGGCAGCTGCGCGAGGTCGACCTCGTCCCCGTGGAAGGCGCGCACCAGGTCGACCATGCGGTGCAGCGCCTCGAGCATGCCGAGGCCGAGCAGGTCGAACTTCACCAGCCCGATGGCGGCGCAGTCGTCCTTGTCCCACTGCAGCACGCTGCGCCCGGGCATGCGGCCCCACTCCACCGGGCACACCTCGACCACCGGCCGGTCGCACAGCACCATGCCGGCCGAGTGGATGCCGAGGTGGCGCGGCCGGTCGAGCACCTCGGCCGCCAGCTCGGCCACCAGCGGCGGCACGCCACCACCCGGCCCACCCGGCCCACCCGGCCCACCGGGCCCACCGGGCCCACCGGGCCCCCCAGGCCCACCGGGCCCACCGGGCCCACCAGGCCCACCCGGTGCGTCGTCGACCGCCTCGCGCACCGCCGTCGCCGACGACGGACCTGGCCCGTGGCCGGCGTCGATGCCCGCCGCCCAGGCGTCCACCTGCTCGGGCGTGAAGCCGAACGCCTTGCCGACGTCGCGCACCGCCGATCGGGGCCGGTAGGTGATGACGTTGGCCACCTGCGCGGCATGGCGCCGGCCGTAGCGCTCGTAGACGTACTGGATCACCTCCTCGCGCCGCTCCGACTCGATGTCCACGTCGATGTCCGGCGGCCCGTCACGCGCCGGGGAGAGGAACCGCTCGAAGAGCAGCCCGAGGTCGACCGCGTCCACGTTGGTGACGCCGAGCGCGTAGCAAACGGCCGAGTTCGCCGCCGAGCCGCGGCCCTGGCAGTAGATGTCGAGCCGCTTGCACACCTGCGCGATGTCCCACACCACGAGGAAGTAGCCGGCGAAGCCGAGGGTGCCGATCACGTCGAGCTCGTGCCGAATCTGCTTCCACGCGCCCGGTACGCGCTCGCCCTCGGGCGGCCCGTAGCGCACGCGTGCACCCTCGGTCACCAGCTGACGCAGGTAGCCCTGCTCGTCCATGCCCTCGGGGACGGGGAAGTCGGGCAGGCGCGGGGCCACGAGGCGCAAGTCGAACGCGCAGGCCCGCCCCAGCTCGGCGGCGCGCTCGACGACGCCGGGCCAGCGGGCGAAGCGCCGGGACTGCTCGGCCGCGCCGCGCAGGCAGGCCGACGGGGCCGACGGCAACCAGCCCTCGAGCTCGGCCAGGGGACGGCGCGCCCGCACGGCGGCGAGCGTGGTGGCGAGCCGGAACCCGTGCGGCGTGGCGTAGTGCACGTTGTTGGTGGCCACGGCGTCGACGTCCCACTCGACGGCGAGATGCGCCAGCGCGTCGTTGCGGGCGGTGTCGAGCGGGTCCCCGTGGTCCCACAGCTCGAGCGCCACGTTGACGCGCCCGAACGCGTCGACGAGGCGCCCCACCTCCCGGGAGGCCGCCCGGGGCCCGGCATCCATCAGCGCGGCGGGGACCGCCCCCTTGCGGCAGCCGCTCAGCACCAGCCAGTGGCCGCCCGCGGCGCGGGCCAGCGCGTCGAGGGTGAAGACCGGCCGCCCCTTCTCACCGCCCTCGAGGTGCGCGTCGGCCAGCACCGTCGAGAGTCGCGCGTAGCCGTCGGGGTCGCGGGCGAGCACGACGAGGTGCGCCCCGGTGGGGTCGGGCTCGCCGGTACGCGGGCTCGCCGGTGCGAGCGTCACCTCGGTGCCGAAGACCGTCGGCAACCCGTACGCCCGCGCCGCCTCGGCGAAGCGGACCACCCCGTAGAAACCGTGGTGGTCCGTCAACGCCAGCGCGGCCAGCCCGAGCCGGTCCGCCTCGGCCACCAGCTCCTCGGGGTCGCTGCTGCCGTCGAGGAAGCTGAACCCCGAGTGCGCGTGCAGTTCGGCGTACTCAGCCATCTTCAGTCATAGAGCGCCTCGACCAACCACTCCCCCCGCTCGCTGCACAGCAGGCGGGCGACCCCATCCGCGGTGACCACCTGCAGGCGGGCCCGGCGCCGGCGCACCGACCACCAGCGTTCTGTCACCGGCCAGGGGCCCGCCCATCCGACGACCGGCTGCCAGGGCCCGCCGTCGACCGACAGCCGCTCGACCCCCGCGGTGAGCAACCCCCGCCCGGTGACCTCGACGGCGCCTCCGTCGGCGTCGACCACCTCGGCGCGGACCCGGACCCGCAACACGTCGCTGGGCGCGGGTGGCGGTAGCCGCCCCGGCCACGGCGCCCCCGGCGGGGCCGCGTCGGCCTCGGGACTGCCCCAGGGCACCAGCACCGACTGGCCGGCCGGATCCCGGCCGCTCTGGACCCGCCCCATCAGCACGGCCTCGATCCCCAGGCGCTCCTGTACACGGACGAAGGAGCGGGCCGCCCGGGCGTCGGCCTCCGACGCGCCGCCGAAGAAACCGGGCTGGGAGGGCGGGGGCGGCGTGTCGGCCCCCCGGTCGGGATCCTCGCCCCGGGCCACCCGCAGCCGTCGTTCGATGGAGCGGTCGCGCAGCCCGGCCAGCTCACCGCTCTCGCCCCGGGCCACCGCACGGCAGGCGGCCGCGTCCGCCCCGAAGCGGTCCGAAATGCTCGCCGCGGGCAGCGCGGCGAGCTGCCCCAAGGTGGTGACACCCAGCCGCTGCAGGGTGACGGCCAGGTCGGGCCGCGCCAGCGTGGCCACCGACCAGGGGCCGAGGAAGTCCGCGCTGCCGCCGGGCGGGACGATCAGCGCCGAGCGGGCGGCCAGTACGGCAGCGAAGAGCCCGTCGGCTACGCCGACCCCCGCCTCCTCGCCCACGGTCTCGGCCAGACGGGACACCACCGTCTCCTCCCCGCCGAAGAAGCGGGCGGGGCCGCGGGCTGGGAGCGCGCCGACCCCGAGCCGGATGGGGTGCACCCAGGGGCAGAGCTCGCCGGCCCGCGCCAGCACGCGGGCGAACCGCCGCGCCTCCTCCCCCCTCGCCCCTTCCTCGAGGAGCTCGGGACACCAGATGACGACCAAACGTTCCACGCCTTCTTCACCTTCTCCACTGCGTCGCTCAGGCCGCCTCCGGCCCGTCATCGAGGCCGGCCCCGTCCGGCGCCGCGCTGTCGCGCGCGTCCTCTGCCGCCGCCACCGCGCCTGAGCCGGCGGGGAGCCACAGCGAGCACTCGGTGAGCCGCCCCGCGGCGCGGCGGCCGCTGACGTGCACCTCGGCTCGCCGGCCGCGCAGGTGTCCGTGACCCCGGCCGACGCCCTCCCACTCGACCGCCCCCACCGACAGCGCCAGGTCGCCGCCCTCGGGCCAGGCCCCGGCGCCCTCGAGCAGCACCACCAGTGCCGCCTGGCGCTCGCGGGCCCGGGCGGTCAGGTGACGCGCCGCGGTCAGGCGGGCCCGGCCGGGCGGGCGCACCAGGACGGCGTCGACCCCGGAGAGGAGGTCGCCGGCCGCCTCGGCCCACCCGCTCCCGGGGTGGGGCACGAAGACGACCCGGCGCAGATCGAGCCCGAGCCCGGCGGCCGCCACCACGCCCGGGTCGGGCAGGCCGACGGCGGCACACCAGCTCCCGGCCGTCGACGCCGCGGCCAGGAGGGCGAGCGCCAGGGTGGTCGCGCCGTGGCCGGGTTGCCCCACCACGGTGGTGGTCGTCCCGCGGCGCAGGGAGCCGCCGGGGAAGAGGGGGGCCAGGGGCGGGGGCACCGGCAGGGTCCGCCCGGCCACCGGCGTCGCGGGCCGGACCCGGTCGGCCAGCCCGGCGGGGAGTGCACGAGAGCGGGGGGACAGCGGGTCCACGGCGTGAGAAGCGAACATATGTTCGTACCATAGCGAGGCCGTGTGCTTCGCGCTCGGGGAGGCAAAAGACCAGTTCAGAGTCCGTAGCGCCCTGAGCGGGTCCCGTACGTCACAATGCAGCCCGCATGTGCGGACGCTTCGCCCTCTTCACACCCCCGGCTCGGATGGCCCGCTACTTCGGGGCCTCCCTGGCCGAAGGGGTCGACTCCGAATTCCAGGCAAGCTGGAACGTCGCCCCGACCGACCCGGTCCTCGGCGTCCGCGACCGCCCGGTGCGGCCGACCACCGGGCCGGGCACCGGGCCGAGCACGGAGACGGAGCAGGAGCAGCCGACCCCCCACGGGAGCGAGCGACTGCTCATGTCCTTTCGCTGGGGCCTCATCCCCTGGTGGTCCAAGGACACGAAGTCCGGCAGCCGGCTCTTCAACGCGCGCAGCGAGACCGTGGCCACCAAGGCCTCCTTCCGCGAGGCGTTCCGGGAGCGGCGCATCATCGTCCCCGCCGACGGCTTCTACGAGTGGTACAAGACCGGCGGCAAACAGCCGCACTACTTCAGCCGGGCCGACGGCCAGCCGCTCGCCTTCGCCGGCCTCGCCGAGCGCTGGCGTGCGAAGGGCGCGCCGAAGGACGCGCCCTACGTGCGGAGCTGCACCGTCATCACCGCGCCCGGTGGCGCGGACATGGAGGGCATCCACGACCGCATGCCGGTGATCCTCGACCCGGCCACCTTCGACCTCTGGCTCGACCCGGCGAACGAGGACACCGAAGAGCTCCTGGCGCTGCTGCGCCCACCGCCGGCGGGCACGGTGCTGCACCACCCCGTCGGGCCACGGATCGGCAACGTCCGCAACAACGACCCCACGCTCGTGGAGCCGGTGTGAGCCCGGCCCGCGGCCCCGGGGCGGCACGCGTCGACCGGCGCACCTTCCTCGCGGCCGCGCTGGCGGCGGGCGGTGCGGGGGTGCTGGCCGCCATGAGCCGGTCCGGCGGTGCGGGGGCGGCGGCCATGGCCCGATCGGCCGCCGCGACACCACCCGCCGGCTCGGACCTCGGGGCCATCGACCATGTCGTCTTCCTGATGCAGGAGAACCGCTCCTTCGACCACTATTTCGGCACCTATCGCGGGGTGCGCGGCTTCGACGACCATGCGTCGGGCTCCCTCGGAGCGTTCGCCCAGGCGTGGCCCGGTGGCCGCGACCGCACGCTCCTCCCCTTCCACCTCGACACGGCCTCGGGCATCGGCGAGTGCACGAACGACCTCGACCACAGCTGGCAGGGGGAGCATCTCAGCCGCGGCAAGGGCAACAACGGCGCGTTCGTGGCCACCCACACCCGTCCGCAGTTCGAGGGGCCGGACCAGGGTGTGCTGACCATGGGCTACTACCGGCGCGCCGACCTGCCCTACTACTACGCGCTGGCCGACGCGTTCACGATCTGTGACAACTACCACTGCTCGGTCCTCGGGCCGACGCACCCGAACCGGCTGATGGCGCTCTCGGGCACGCTCGATCCGTCCGGGCGGGCGGGCGGCCCCGTCCTCATCACCAACCAGTCGCCCGACGCGGTCTACAGCGCGAGCTGGGACACCATGCCCGAGGTTCTCGAGGACGCCGGCATCAGCTGGAAGGTGTACAACCCGCAGGGAGCGATTTACGCGCCGGCCTTCTTCGAGAAGAACGGGATGCTCGCGACGGACGCGATCCTCCCCTGGTTCCGCCAGTACCGCGATCCGCGCTCGGCGCTGTACCAGAAGGCGTTCCTGCCGCAGTACCCGAGCGAGTTCGCGGCCGACGTCGCGGCCGGCACCCTCCCCGCCGTCAGCTGGATGATCCCGCCCATCGGCTACGACGAGCACCCCTCCTCGCCGCCCGCGCTGGGCGAGTGGTACACCAGCCAGGTGCTCGCCACGCTGGTGTCCAACCCGGCCGTGTGGTCCAAGACGGTGGTGCTCCACACCTACGACGAGAATGACGGGTTCTTCGACCACGTGCCGCCGCCGGTGCCACCGACCGGCACGCCGGGCGAATTCCTCACCGGGGCGCTGCCGGGCGATGCCAACGGCATCCGCGGCCCGGTGGGCATGGGCTTCCGCGTGCCCATGCTCGTGCTCTCGCCGTTCAGCCGCGGTGGGCACGTGGCGTCGGAGGTCTTCGACCACACGTCGCAGCTCCGGCTCCTGGAGCAGCGCTTCGGCGTCCGCGCACCCAACATCTCGGCCTGGCGCCGCCGGACGGCCGGAGACCTCACGTCGGCGCTGCACATGGGCCGCTCCGACAGATCGGTGCCGGCGCTGCCCAGCACGGCCCACGACCAGATGGCGGACATGGCCGCCCTCGGCTGCTCCGAGGCCGACATCCTCGAAGTCAGCGCCAACATGCCGCACTACCCGGTCCCGCTCCACCAGTCGATGCCGCATCAGGAGGCGACGTCGGGCTGACGGCTGGGAGGCGGACGCGGGATCAGCGCCGTCGCCGTCGCCGCGCCACGCCGCACCGCGACTACGACTGCGTGATGTGCAGGAGCACCTCGCCATCGCTGCGCAGGCGCTCGCGAGCCCCGTGCTGGTCGAGTCGGGCGCGGCCGCTCGCGGCCAGGGCATGCTCGCAGCGGGCGATGTAGGCCAGGTTCCATACCGCCGCCGCGCCGGCGGCCCGGACCTGCGCGTTGGTCAGGGCGGAGCCGGCGGCGGTCTCGTAGTCCTCGAGGAACGCCGCGACGCCGGCCGCCGACGGGAACCGGGATCCACCGGGTTCCGACGTCACCGACCAGGTGACGGCCGCCTGGCCGAGTGCGGTGCTCTCCCGCACGCGTGCCACGCTGTCCCAGTCGTAGACCGCCACGACGTCGTCGCCGTGCAGACGGACGTTCCGGGCCGACCAGTCGGTGTGGGCGACGACGGTCACGCCTTCTTGTTCCTTGTCCCGTATCTCGGCGGCCCGCTCGGCGAAGTCGTCGATCCACCGCGCGGACTCCGCCTCCAGCTCGAAGTCGAAGAGCGGGCTATGGGGCTGCGGGTAGAGCCCGATGGCGGGACGGCGGAGGGGATGCTGGTCGAGCCCGCGCAGCCCCCGCATGTCGCGGCAGAGCCCGATCTGGCGGGCCAGTCCCGCCGCGGAGGGCGCGCCGCGACTGCGCCGAGCGGTATGCAGTCAGGCCGGGATCGGGGAGCCACGACTCGACCACGACCAGGTTCGGTCGGTCCGCCTGGAGCGTGGCCGGACCGCCGAGTGGTCGGGCGCAGGGGTAGCCGAGAGCGCCCAGGTGCTCCTGGACGACCCGCACGGCATCGAGGAACGGATGGGTCCAGCGATCCTGATAGGCCTTGAGGACGACCCGGCGCCCCGAGGCGAGACGCACGCCCGTGACGCATCCGGCCGACGAGCGGTAGAACAGGCCCTCCGCAGGGCGTTCCCCGAGAGAGGAGACGCAGAACCGGGCGATGATCTGGTCGATCTCTGCTGGGTCGTCGGTGCCGAAGACGGCCCGCTCGACGTCGGAGACGCCCCAGAGGGACAGCTCCGCGGCGATGATCTCGGCGACAGAGCCCACGCCCCATGATGCTGCGCCGCGGGTGGGCCGCGCTGGGCGTTGGACGACAGCGACCCGGCATCTATCGTTGTCGGCGAGCCGGTCCGGAAAGGAGCAGGGCATGCGCTTCAACCACATGGAGCTGACGTTCCCCGTCGGCACGCTGACCGCCGAGTTCCGTGAGGAGGTCGACGCGTTCTACGGCTCGGTCTTCGGGTGGTCGGCGCTCGACGCCGACGTCGTGGGACAGTCGTGCCACCTGCTGATGCCGGATCCCGATCAGTTCGTCCTCCTGGCGGAGAGCGAGAAGCCGATGGCCTCACCCGGCTACGACCATCTCGGCCTGTTGCAGGACTCCAGGGAAGAGGTCGACATCCTGTTGGACGCCTGCGAACGGTACGCCGAGAAGGACGACCGGGTGAAGATCCGGCGCTACGAGGATCTCGCCTACCCCGGCGTCACCGTGCACGCCTTCTACGTCAAGTACCTCCTTCCGATCTACTTCGACGTCCAGAGCATGGAGCGCCACTAGCCGCCGTCGTCGTTCCTTCGGTCGGCTCGGTCGCCGTCGGTCCCCGGTCGGTCGTGCGGTCGACCGGTGGGCCGGTCGAAGGTCCCTTCATCAGTGCACCTGCGTCGGTACGGTGGTGCCGTGGCTGATGGATCGCTCCGCGACCGCGACGACTCGGTTGCGTGGGGCATCGAATCAACGGGCGAGCCCCGTTGGCCGGCCCAGTTGGCCGTTGTCGTAGCGGCCGCCCTGCAGCTCATCCTGCCGCAGACCCTCATTCAGGGACTCGGGTACCGAGGCTTGATACCCGCGCTCGAGGTGGCGTTGATCGTCGTGCTCCTCATTGCCAACCCGGGGAAGATCTCCCCGGAGGAGTCGCGCCTCCGCCTCGTCGGCATCGCCCTGATCGCCCTGATCACGATCGCCAACATGGTGTCGTTAGTCGAGCTGATCCACGCCCTCCTCTACCCCGCGGGGGCCAAAGCGGGAGGACGCCCTCTCGTGTACGCGTCCGTGCCGATCTGGATCACCAACGTCATCGCGTTCGGGCTCTGGTATTGGGAGCTCGATCGGGGCGGCCCTGCCACCCGCCAGCAACCGACGCACAACGAACCCGACTTCCTGTTCCCGCAGATGTCCACGCCCGGCTGTGCTCCAGGCTGGGTGCCCAGTTTCTTGGACTATCTCTACACGTCGTTCACCAACGCAACCGCGTTCAGCCCCACCGACACGATGCCGTTGACACCCTGGGCCAAGTTCTTGATGATGCTCCAGTCGTTGGCCTCGCTGGTGACGGTGGCCGTGGTCGTGTCCCGGGCGGTCAACATCCTGAGCTGAGGGACGTCACCCCTCCCGATGCGAGGCACGCCGCGGGACGTCATGCTGGTGCTGTGCCCTACGACCCGACGATCTACCTGGGCGCAGCTGTGCACTATCGCTACGGCCGGCCCCCGTACTCGCCGCGGCTCGAGCGCGTCCTCACCCGAGAGCTCGGGCTCGACGGCAGCGGCCGGCTCCTCGATGGTGGCTGCGGACCCGGCGTCCTCACCGTCCGGCTCGGCCCGCTCTTCGAAGAGGCCGTCGGCCTCGACCCCGATGCCGACATGCTCGCGGAGGGGGCCCGGGCGGCGGCGGAACGAGGCGTCAACAACATCCGCTGGGTCCAGGCTCTCGCAGAGGACTTGCCGGCCGCCGCGCCCGGACCATTCAGGCTGGTCACGTTCGGCCAATCCTTCCACTGGACCCGCGAGGAGCACGTCGCGGAGATCGTGTACGACCTGGTGGCGCCCGGCGGGGCTCTGGCGCTCATCGTCCACACGGTTGACGGGCGGCCGCGACCACCCAGCCCGGGGCCACCGCCGATCCCCCACGACGAGATCGAGGCGCTGGTGGACAGGTACCTGGGGGCCACCCGGCGCTGCGGTCAGACTGTCGCCCGGGGACGATCGCACCGCTTCGAGGACGTGTTGGTCCGAACCCGATTCGGAGCACCGCACGCGATCTTCATCCCGGGCATCCCAGACCTGGTACGGGACAGTGAGAGCGTCCTGTCCGGATACCTGTCGCTGTCCTGGTCGGCACCGCACCTCTTCGGCGATCGTCTCGGTGACTTCGTCCGGGAAGTGCGCACGCTCCTCGCGTCGCGATCTCCCGAGGGCCTCTTCTGGGACTGGCCCGGCGATACCGAGGTGATCCTCGCACACAAAGGGAAGGAATAAGCACATGACGATTGCGCACGTGCTTGCGGTGGTTCCCGTGTCCGACATCGGCACTTCGGTCGCCTGGTACGAGCGGCTGTTCGGCAAGGCACCGACGAATCGGCCAATGCCCAACCTCGCCGAATGGAGACTGACCGACACCGGTTGGGTACAGGTGTTCGAGGACGCGGACCGTGCCGGCCGATCGTTTCTCAACCTTGCTGTCGATGACTTGGAGGGCCGTCTCCATGACCTTCAAGGGCGAGGGCTGACGGGCGGAACGGTCCAGGATGCGACGAACGGCGTGCGGACCGCGTCGATCGACGACCCCGACGGCAATACCGTCAGCTTCATCGGAGGATTTCGCATCGAATACTGAGCCGTTGAGGTCATCGGCGCTCGCGGGACGGTGGGCCGAGCAGGGCGACGGTGCGCCCAAGAGTCTTCCGGTCCGCCATGGACTGCAGGGCATCCGGCAGGTCAGCAAAGGCGACCTCGCGGCCGATCACAGGTCGCAGCACGCCGTTCAGGATGAGGTCCAGAAGGTGCGCATGGATCCGCTCGCCGTCAGCGTGCGACAAGAAGTTGTAACTGGTGACGCTCTTGAGCGCGACGGGGTCGTCGACGTAGGCATGACACACCCCGAAGAGGGAGAAGTTCCCGAACAGGACCGGCCGCGGCACGATCCCCTCGTCTTCGGCCTCGATGCCGGAGGCGAATCCGACCAAGAGGTGCCGGCCGTTGAACGCCATGCAACCGAAGGTTCTGGTCGTCACCTCACCACCGACCGCGTCGAAGGCCACATCGACCCCGCGGCCGTCGGTCGCATCGAGCACCGCCGCCACGAAGTCGGTGTCGACGTAGTTGATCGCCACGTCGGCGCCGAGAGTCAGGCAGAACTCGAGTTTCGCCGCTGAACCGGCCGTCGCGATCACCCGTGCGCCCGCCAGTTTGGCCAGCTGCACGGCCGCTGACCCGACCCCGCCGGCAGCGGCATGGATCAACACGGTCTCTCCCGCCTGGATCTTCGCCCGCTCGTGCAGGGCCAGCCACGACAAGTGGAACGGGAAGTAGACCGCCGCGGCGGGGGTATCGGCCAGCTCCGACTCCGGCGGCATCTCGAAGGCCATCGCGGCAGGCCCGACGGCCCGCTCCGCATACCCCCCGAAGGCGCCGCTCGGCACGGCGACCACCCGTTTGCCGAGCCAGCCCTCGGCGCCTGTGCCGGCCCCCTCGACGGCGCCGAGCACCTCCATCCCCGGGGTGTACGGGAGCGGCGGGCTTACCGTTCGGTAGCGACCACGAACGCCGTCGACATCGTTGAAGTTGAGGGTCGTCGCCGCGACACGGACCAGCAGTTCGCCTGGCCCGGGCACCGGGGCCGGCACCTCTTCGAGCCCCAGCGCGTCGCTCGGCTCGCCGAACTGATGCACTCGCCACGCCCTCACGTCGTCGCACTGTTGCACAACGACGGGAGGCCGGCCGGGGTGGCCACGATCACGTCGGCCTCACCCAGGCCGGGTCCGAGCCGGACCCGCCGTCCGGCCCAGCCGGTGAGGTCGAGCGCCCGATCGAAGTACCGCGTATCGAAACCGAGCTCGAGCCAGCCGTACGTCCGGGTCGACCAGACCGAGAGCCCGTCGAGCCGCGGCCCCCACGGGTAGTCGAGTCGCTGGACCGGCTCGGCCGCGAAGAGGACCGCCCCACCCGGGCGCACGATGCGGTGCAGTCGGCGCAGCATGGCCAGGTGGTCGGCGCAGTGGTGGAAGCTCTCGAAGAACACCGCGGCATCGAACGGCTCCTCGGTCGTGAAACCGAGCATGTCGCCCTGCACGACCGCGAGGCGACCGGGCCCCTCACAGCGGCGGCCGATGAGCGTGCAGAATTTCTCGTCCAGCTCCACCGCCGTGACGTCGAGCCCGGTGGCCACCATGTCCCCCGTGAGGTTTCCCCATCCCGGGCCGAACTCCACGATCCGTCGTCCCGCCACGCCGGAGGGCACGACCTCGGCCAGGCAGTCGAGCAGGTGGCCGCGGGCGACCAGATCGCGCCCGACCATTTTGAGCGACCCCGACTGGTAGGGGAACGGCCGCACCAGCGCGGTCGCCAGGTCGAACGGGGAGGTTTCGTGCGTGGTGTCGTAGGCGGCACGACCCGAGATGCGGTGGTAGAGGTCCCAGGTCCAGTCCCGATAGTCCGCCGAGAACGGATCGTGCGGCGGTGGTGCCGGCAGCACCACCTCGAACCCCTCGAGCAGGGAGCGGGCCTCGTCGGGAGAGGCCCCCATCAGTTCGGTCGCCCGCGCCAACTCCGCGTCCAACCGTTCCAGTGCCACCTGACGCGGGCCCGGCCTCCCGAGCGCCGCCCGCACGCGTCGGCGCAGCGTCGGCGGCAGGGCATCGACGGCCCGGGCCCCGAGATGAAGAGCAGCACCCGTCGACGGGCCAATGCGACGTCGACGCGACCGCTGGCTCAACCGGCCACGGTTTTTTCGTTTCCGTCGGCCGGTGCAGCCACGAACATGCTGGCCGTCGCGCCCGTGATGCGGCCGAGGTTCCGCTCGCCGAACGCGACCTCGTGCGGCTCGGCGAGGTGTGCGTCCAGGCGCTCCTGGGACTCCCAGCACTCGAAGAAGCGGAACGTGTTCGCGGCCTCGAGATCCTCCGCCCACGAGTATTCGACGCAGCCGGCGTCGTTCCGGCTCGCCGCGGTGACCTCGACGAGGCTTGCGAGCACGTCCGCGCGGTCAGAAGGATCGAAGGTGAGCGAGCCGGCGATGATGATCATGGGGCGACGGTACCGCCCTCGCCGGCCGCGTCCCACGGTCCCAGTTCGTCCTTGATCAGGGTGCCGCCCTTCATGATGGCCAGCAGCCTGGCCTCGTCCTGGAGGACGCCGATGTCGCGCAGGGGGTCGCCGTCGACGACGAGCAGGTCGGCCAGGTAGCCCTCCTTCACGGAGCCGAGCTCGTGGCCCCGGCCCATGAGCTCGGCCCCGTTCCTCGTGGCCCAGCGGATCACGTCGAGCGGATCGATCCCCGCCTCCTTCACGTAGAACTCGAGCTCGTCGGCGTAGCGACCATGGGGCAGGCCGAGCGCGCCGTAGTCGTCGCCGCAGAGCAGCCTGACCCCGGCGGCGTTGACCGCGGGCAGGATGCTCAGCGCCTGCTCGATGTCGGCCGCCATGCCCGCGGTGAACCCGAGGCCACCCCCGCCCATCATCTCCGAGAAGCGGGCCGGGAAGAGCTGGCTGGGCACGAGGAAGGTGCCGAGCTCCGCCATCCGCTCGATCGCTGCGTCGTCCAGACCGTCGCCGTGGTCGATGACGTCGATGCCCGCATCGAGCGCCATGTGGACGGCCGCGCGGTTGGCGATGTGGCCCCGGACGAGCACGCCGCGTTCATGAGCCGCCTCGATGCCCGCCGAGAGCTCCACGCGGCTCATCTCGGTGCGCTCGCTCGGGGCCACGGTGCCGTGCCCGCCGGTGACGAACATCTTGATGATCTCCGCTCCCTGCTTGATCTCCTCACGCACCGCGCGCCGGAACTCGTCCGGACCGTCGGAACGGTTGATGGCGCCGCGGGCGCCCACGTCCCAATACCAGGGGAAGCTCTTGTCTCCCGCGTGCCCCGTCGTGCTGACGTCGCGGCTGCCGGCAACGAGGCGAGGGCCCGGGAAGAGCCCCTCCGCGATGGCAGCCTTCATGGAGGCGTCGATGGCAAACGGTGCACCTGCGCTGACGGCGCCGGTGAATCCGCTGCGCAGCAGCAGCTCGAGGTGATGGGCCGCGCGCACGGCCTGCAGGGCCGGGGGCTCCTCGAGCCCGAAGGGTGCCGTCTTCGAGCCGAGCTCGTGGTAGGTGGCATGGAAGTGGCTGCTCACCATGCCGGGCATGACGGTGCGACCGGCGACCTCGACCACCCGGTCCCCGGGCCCCCCTTCGAGGGCTTGGCCGGTGCGGACCGCGGCGATGCGCCGGCCCTCTATGGCCAGGCTCGAGCCGGGACGGGCGCCATCGGCGTCGAGCACCGTGGCGTCGCGCAGGACGAGCCGAGGCACCCTAGCGGGGTCGCCGGCGCAGGTTCTTGTCCGCGATCGCGGCGGGCACCCAGCCGACGTCGGTGTCGTTGAGGTCGGCGCCGGGGGCAACGATCTCGTCGATGCTGTCGAGCACGTCGGTGCCGAGGCGCAGTTCGAGCGCAGGGAGCTGTGACTCGAGGTGCTCCATGGTGCGGGGCCCGATGATGGGAGAGGTCACGGCCGGGTGTTCGAGGACGAAGCCCAGTGCGAGCTGAATGAGGCTCAGGCGCGCGCCGTCGGCGACTTCCGTGAGCTTCGTGACGGCGTCGAGCTTCTGCTGGTTGCCCGGCACGGACATGTCGTAGTGATGCGGCAGCATGGCCGAGCGGCGGCTCGTGTTCTCCTTGCCCGGCCCGAACGCGCCCGACAACCACCCGCCGGCCAGCGGGCTCCACGACAGGACGCCCATGCCGTACCTCTGGCACATGGGCAGCACGTCCTTCTCAATGGAGCGCACCAAGATGGAGTAGGGCGGCTGCTCGGTGACGAAACGCTCGCGGGCCCGGCGCTCCGCCACCCACTGCGCCTCCACGATCTCGTGGGCGGGGAAGGTCGAACTGCCGAAGTACCGGATCTTCCCGACGCGCACGAGGTCGGTCAGCGCACCGAGCGTCTCGTCTATGTCCGTCTCGGGCGACGGTCGGTGGATCTGGTACAGGTCGATGTAGTCCGTCCCGAGCCGGCGCAAGCTGTTGTCGCACTCGGCCATGATCCAGCGCCGGGAGTTCCCCTGGGCGTTGGGGTCCCGCCCCATCTGCCCGTGCACCTTGGTGGCGAGCACGACCTTGTGCCGCTTGGTCCGGGCCAGGGCCTTGCCCACGATCTTTTCGGACTCGCCGAACGAGTAGACGTCGGCCGTGTCGACGAAGTTGATCCCGGCGTCGAGCGCGGCGTGGACGATCCGAATGGATTCGTCGTGATCCGGGTTGCCCCAGGCCCCGAACATCATCGCCCCCAGGCACAGGGGGCTGACCTTTATGCCGGTCCGGCCGAGCGTGCGGTATTCCATCGGGCCGACCTTAGCCACGGGCCTGGCGGCCCGCCCCGCGCCCCCGCCGCAGCTCAGAGGCGGGTGCCGGCGTCGGCCGCCGCCAGCAACACCACCGGGTCGCCGCTGCGGCTGAAGCTCCGCAGCGCCGCCTCGCACAGCTTGATGGCGTGCTCGTCGCCCGAGGCGATCGCGCGCTCGACCAGCTCGTCGGTGCTCGGCGGCGCCTCGGCGGGCGGTGGCGTCTGCCGGTCGACGTCGTAGGCGACGTGCAGTGCGGCCGCGGCCTGCCAGGCGTACCCGAGGGCCGCGGCACGGTCCTCCTCGGCCAGCCAGTCCAGCAGCATCTCGCAGGCCAGCGGTGACGTGATGGCGTGCAGGAGGCCGATGGTCCCGCCCGCATCAGCGTTGCGCAGGTAGGCCGCTGCGCCACCGCTCGCCAGCTGGTCGAGTAGCTCGACGGATCCCCCACTCCACCCGAGCGAGGCGACCGCCTGTTCGAACTCGTCGGCGATGTCGCCCACCGCCGCCACCCGTTCGCTGATGAGCACCGCGGCCGGCGCGTCCTCCGGGAGATAGGGCAGGTCGGCCAGCGCCTGGGCCACGCCCTCGCGCCCGATCAGCAGCGGCGGGCCCGGCAGCTCCTCGTAGTTCGAAGCCCAGAAGGCGAGCCCGGTCGCGACCTCGAGGCGCCGGGGCGCCGTGTCGGCCACGCCGAGCCCTCGCACCGCGTGGCCGGTGCGGATGAGCCCGTGCGTCGCCGCGCCGATCGTGCCCGGCAGGAGGCGTGGCGCCCACTCCCCCACGACGGCGGCGACCGGGCGATCCGCCACCTCGCGCTCGAAGAGGGCGAGCCACTCGGGGAAGCGGTCCTCCCGGCCCAGCGCCTCCTGCCACTCCGTCTCCGACAGCGGGCGCGCCGGGGGCGGCGCGGCATCGAGACGCTTGGCGTAGTGCGCCACCCAGCCCGGGATGGCGTCGTCGCGCCCGAGGTGCGCCAGCGCCTCGGCCGCCATCGGGCCGTGGTTGGCCAGACCCAGCGACCCGTAGTTCGGCGCGGTGGTGGCGAACACCGTCAGCGCATCGTCGAGGGTCTCGGTTCCCACCACCCCAGTATGTCGGGGCCCGGGGTGGGGTGCCCGGGGCTCGGATGCTCCGGCCGGCGGCCGCTACGATCCGGCCTTCGACACCGGGAGGTCCGATGGCGACGACGCCACCGCTGCACGGCATGAGGATCATCGAGTGCTCGGCCCTTGGGCCGGCCGCCATCACGACCGCTCTGGTCGACCTTGGTGCCGACGTGATCAAGGTGGAGCCCCCGGCGGGCGACTACATCCGCGAGATGACGTGGCCCATCGTCGAGGGGACGTCGCTGATGCACCTCCACCTCAACCGTGGCAAGCGGTCGCTCGTGCTCGACCTGCGCACCGAAGCGGGCGTCGCCATCTTCAAAGACCTCGCCGCCGGCGCCGACGTCGTCGTCGAGGCCATGCGGCCCGGCTCGCTGGCCCGGCGCGGGGTCGGGTTCGACGACCTGCGGGCCACGAACCCGAAGCTCGTCTTCTGCACCATCTCGGGGTACGGCATGACGGGCCCGTACCGCGACTACCCGAGCCACGGGATCGCCTACGACACCTGGGCCGGCATCGTGAAGGTCGCAACCGACGAGGAGGGTTTCGCGTACATCCCCGAGCACGTGTCCATCGGGATCAACGCCGGGCCGTTGTTCGGCGCTCTTGGCATCCTCGCCGCGGTGATCAGGGCGCGTGCGACCGGAGAGGGCTCCTACATCGACGTGGCCCAGTCCGACGCGGCGGCGGCGATGGACTGGTATCGCAGCGAGACGTGGCGGGCCTACGAGCGACCGGAATCGGAGGTCACGGGCAACAAGGCGGACGACTACGAGCGGCGCGCACCCGGGACGGCCGGCATGGTCGAAGGGGTCCGTTACCAGGTCTACGAGACGTCCGACCATCAGCACGTCCTCTTCATGGCCTCCGAGCAAGCCTTCTGGAAGAACTTCTGCGAGGCCCTCGATCGGATGGACCTCTTCGAGCGCTGGCCGGGCTCGAAGTACGCCGACCACGCACGCGGCAACCGTGAGCTCCAGGGCGAGTTGCGCGCCATCTTCGCCACGAAGACCGCCCAGGAGTGGCTCGATTTCGGCGGACGGGTCAACACGCCGGTCGCGCCGGTCAACACGCCCAAGACGTTGCTGGACGACCCGCAATTCGCCGATCGCTTCAAGCTCCTGCCGGCCGCGGAAGTCGGGGCGGACGAACTCTTCACCCCGCTGCACTTCGTCGGGGAGGAACTGCCGCACCCGGACAAGGCTCCGACGGTCGGGCAGCACACAGAGGCGGTCTTGCGCTCCGTGCTCGGCTACGACGACAATCGGATCGCCGCCGCCCGCGACGACGGCGCATTCGGAGCGGACGCAGTGGCAGGTCGCGCGGCAAAAGGGAGGACGTGATGGAGCGGGTCCGGTTGGGCGTGCTGGGGGCCGGCAACATCGCGGCGATGAACGTGCAGGGCTACCTCGAGGACCCTCGCTGTGACGTGGTCGCCGTCTGCGACTCCGACGAGGAGGTGGGGCGCCAGGCCGCCAAGGAGTGGGGGGCCGAGTCCTTCCACGCGGATCTCTCCGGCATGCTGGCCGACGATTCGATCGACGCCATCGAGGTGCTGACACCCACGCACATGCACCACGACCACGTCATCGCCGCGCTCGAGGCGGGCAAGCACGTATCCGTCCAGAAGCCGGTGGCCAACTCCGTCGAGGATGCCCTCGAGATGCAGGCGGTGGCGGAGCGGGTCGGCCGCACCCTGCGTATCAGCGAGTGCTTCGTCCATTACCCTCCGCTCGAGTTGGCCAAGCGTCTGGTGGCCGACGGGGCAATCGGCAAGCCGACGTCGCTGCGCATTCGCACGCTGGTGGGCCAGACCGACTCCGCGTTCCAGGCGGCCCTGCGCCCCGAGGGCTACGGCTGGCGCCTCGACAAGCGGAGCCCGGGCGGACACCTCTTCGACGACATGGTGCACAAGTACGCCATGGCGCTGTGGCTGCTCGACCTCGACATCACCTCGGTGCAGGCGGTCGTTCGTCGGCGCGACCTCTTCTTCGAGCCGTGCGCCGTGATCTTCGAGTACGAGGACCCCGACGTGCTGGGCATGATGGAGGTTCAGTACTCCCCGCAGTTCTACATGCGCTCGTCGTACTACGGCGCTGATGAATTTTTCGAGATCACCGGGGACGAGGGGCAGATCTGGGTCACGCGTGCCACCGGCGAGATGCTCGACCTCGCCCCCGTCATGCTGTTCACGGGTACCCCGCAGGGGCGCAAGACCACCGAGTTCTCCGACCTGGACGCCGACTGGGGCACCGGCTTCGTGCGCTCCTCACAACACTTCGTCGACGCGCTGCTTGACGGGACCGCGCCCGCCATGACGGCCTCCGAGGCGACCGCCGTCCTGCGGTTGTGCTTTGCGGTCTACGAGGCGGGCCAGACCCGGTCGGCGGTCGACCCCCGCACCGTCACCGGGACCGTCAGCCCCCCGGGCTGGGGGGAGTGGTAGCGCGGGACGAGCGGCTCACTCCCACGGCGGCGGCCGACCCGCGTGACGTGCCCCGGTTCGAGCGACACCCAGGGCCCGGTCGCGGCGGTCGGTGCCGCCGGCGCAGGGGGTGTGTCCTCCGTCGCGACGGGCCGCTCATGGCATTTCTTCTACACCCGTAGGGTGGGCCCGTGACGACGAGCGCGGGGAGCATCCAATGACCGCTTCTGCCGGCGACGTGGAGGTCCTCGACGTACCCGCCGAGAGCAGGTTCGTCGTGCGCCAGAACAGGACCGAGGCCGAGTTGGTGTACCACGTGCACGGCCAGCGGCTGGTGCTCCTCCACACCGAGGTCCCCGACGAGATGAGCGGTCATGGAATCGGCGGTCACCTGGTGCGGGCGGCCCTGCGTCGCGCCCAATCGGATCGTCTGACGTTGGTGCCGTGGTGCCCGTTCGCCCGTCGGTGGCTGAAGGAGCACCCAGAGGCAGCGGCGGGCGTGAGCATCGACTGGGAGACGCTGCCCCCCGAGGCGGACTGACGATCTTCAGCGATACCGCGCTTCGGCACGCTGTAAGTTCCGCTGGACGCAGTGGGACGATTCCGGGAGGGCGCCGATGACAAGGGCTGACGAGAACCGCGCCGTGATCGAGGGGTTCTGGAACGACCTCTACCGTCAGGATCTCGCCGCCGCCGCGGCCCGATTCGAACCCGATGGTGAATACACGGACGTCTCGACGCCCGAGGACGATGTCGCCCGTGGTCCCGACGAGATCACGCGGCGGTTGACACTGGCCTTCAGCCGGCTCACGAAGTTGTTCGACGAGCGGCGGCACCTGGTCGCCGGCGACGACGCCGTCATGACCGAGCACGTCGAGCACTGGGAATGGCCGACCGGAGAGACGATGGCGCTGCCCGTGGCGTCGGTGCACGAATTGCGCGACGGCATGATCACGAGGTGGTGCGATTACTGGGACATGAGCGTGCTCACCGCGGCAGCGCCCGAATGGTGGTTCGAACACGTCATGCAGGGCTGGAGGTGATGTCCCGTGCTCGGTCCCTCCGTCGTCGGGACGTGGGGATCGTCGACCGCTGAGCGTGGCGCGGCGTACCCGTGTGACGCGCTGATCGCGCGTCCAGACCTCGTCTTGTTTCGGGCCGTGGACGTGGCCGCCCCGCCCCAGCTCGTGTTCAGCTGGTTGTGCCAGCTTCGCGTCGCGCCCTACAGCTACGACCTCATCGACAATCTCGGTCGCCGGAGCCCCCGGTCGTTGACGCCCGGGCTCGGCGCGCTCGCGGTCGGGCAGAGATTCATGATCTTCCGCCTCGTGTCGTTCGAGCAAGGTTCGTCGATCACCCTTGATTCGACATCGCGGCTGTTCGGTCGGGTCGCACTGACGTACCGGATCTCACCTGCCTCGGGCGCCGCGAGTCGCCTGGTCGCCAAGCTCATGGTGGTCGTGCCGCCCGGCCCCCTCGGACTGGTCCATCGGCAACTGCTGCCGGCCGGCGACCTCATCATGATGCGAAAGCAACTGCGCACCCTCAAGGCGTTGGCCGAGCGGGATGCAGCGGTGACACCAACGGTCGGACGCCCGTCGTAGCGCTCAGTGATCGAGAAGCCGAAAGGCGAGTCGCCGCCCTCGACCTTGCTTCACGGCCAGTGCGATCCAGAGCTGGAACAGGTTGTCGATGAGAAGCTCCTGGTCCTCCCCGGCGTAGACGGGACGCAGCCCCACGCCGTCGATGACGGCTTCCACCGTGGCGCGGTCGGCCAGCGGCCCTGAGAAGAACATGTCAGCCCTCCCGTCGGCGAAGACGGGATCCGCCAGGTTCTCACCGCCGAGCGTGTTGAAGGCACGGGCATAGCGAACGGTCGGCGGGAGGTTCCGGCGGGCGTTCGCCACCTCTGCGCCCATTTGGTTCGTCGCGTCGATGACGAGCTTGCCGTCGAGGGCGTCGCGGTGATCTGACGTGAGCTCCGACACGGCTGACCCGGGGAGGGCGAGAATGACGACCTCGGCGTTCGCCAGGGCTTCGCCGATCGGCGCGGCCGCCGACGGAACCCCCAGCTGCTCCGTCTTGCCGGGATGCCGGGATCCGAAGGTCACGCGGTGGCCGGCCGCCGTCAGCGCACGCCCGAGCGTCGTGCCGATGAAGCCGGTTCCGATGATGGCAATCTTCATCTGGCTCCTCCCCTTGAATCGTGGACGGCGGGCAAGAAGCTGAAGCGCACACGGCGCCGGGGGTTGTCCACGTTGAGATCCACCAGGACGAGGGACTGCCACGGGCCCAGCGCGACCCGGCCCTCGAAGGTGGGCAGCGTGATGGACGGGCTGACCAGGACGGGCAGGACGTGGTCCGCTCCGTGACCGTGAGCGCCGTGGGCATGCCGGTAGCGGCCGTCGCGCGGCAGAAGCCGATCGAGGGTCGCCAGCAGGTCGGCTTCGGACCCCGAGCCCACCTCCATCAGGGCCAGGCCGGCGGTGGCGTGCGGCACGAACGCATTGACCAGTCCGTCGCCGCCCCCTCGGCAGAAGCGTTCCAGGTCCGGCGTCAGGTCGACCAGCCGCTCCCTGGACGTGTCGATCTCGATCTCGACGCTCTGCATCGCCTCACCAGTCTGCCCCCTGGGTCGGAACGTCAGGGCCGCTGCGTGGCGGCCACGCCGGGGAAGGCGGTGCCCAGGCCCGGGCCGAGCCCGACGGGCCTCCGGTCGACCCCGAGGGCCCAGCGCAGCTGCGCGGTCACCGCCTGGTCGATCAGGGGCCAGGCCTTGGGTGGCGACACGTCAGGTGCGCTGCACCCGTCGACGGCGATCGCCAAGAAGGAGGGTGGCAGATTCAGCTTCGCAACGAACGCAACCAACCCGCCCTGGGCGGCCCCGATCGTGCACGCGTCGGCGAAGACGTTGTGACCTGCGTCGTGGACCAGGATGAGCCGCCTGGGTGCCGGCAGCCTGGCGAACAATTTGAGCGTGTCAGCCGGGTTGACCACCTTGTCGGAGGTGCCCTGCATGATCATGCCGGGCTTGGCCGGAGGCGGAGTGCCGCCGGCGGGCGCCAGGCCGATGTACGCGCGCACGTCGCGGTCGTCGGCGAAGGTGATGGCGGCGCCGCCGCCGGCCGAATGGCCGAGCGAGGCGACCCGCCGCAGATCGAGCTTGCCGCTCAAGAGGTCGTTCGGCGCGATGCTCATGGAGCGGACGAGGTCCAGCGCCTGGCGCAGGTCGGTGACGTCGTCCTGTCCGTGGCCGGTGTTCCCGCTGATGACGGCCTTGAGATCGCGCGAACGGTGATCGGGCGCCACCACGACGAACCCCCAGGTGGCCAGGTGGTCGGTCAGGAAGGTCGACTGCTCGGGGTAGCCGCCGTAGCCGTGGCTGAAGAGCACGACGGGGAACGGGCCCGCGTGGGAGATGGGCACACCCTCATAGGAAACGGTGGGCAGCGTGGTGGGAAGGTTCGTCGGGAGCCCAGGCGGGATGGGCGCCGTCGGAGAACCGGTGAACCACCGCAGGAGGTTCACGGTGTAGGTGGATTTGTCCGAGGTGGCCACCGGGTCGACCGGGTAGGTGATGACGACCGTGTCACCCTCGGGGGTGGTCTCGAAGGCGACGCCCGCCTTGTAGGGGCCGCTCCGGGCGAATGCCGTGTCGGGGTTGCCGCCGGGCACAGACGGCTGGTTGTCGGGCAGACCCGTGGTCGCCGTGCGCGCGCCGGCCGGGGCAGCCAGCAGGCCCGCGAGCACCGCCGCCACCAGGGCGCCGCCCCAGACGGTGCACCAACGACGTCGTCGCCGCATCCAGCCTCCTCTGCCCCTCGCGCTGCGAGTGAAGATAGGCCACGGCGGGATGGCAAGCCGGGATCCGACGCCGGCTACCTCACACGTACGTGCGGGTGGGTCGCAGCTGTCGCGGGGAACCGGTCTCAGAACCGGGCGAAGAACTCGAGCAGGTGTCGCGCGACCTCGTCGGCGTGCGTGAGGATGCCGATGTGCCCGGCACCCGCGACCTCGCGGTAATCGCAGCCCGGGATGGCCTCGGCCGCCTGGCGGGCGTAGCGGGGTGGCGAGTCGACGTCGTGCTCGAAGGCGAGCACGAGGCAGGGAACGTGTACCTCGGGCCAGCGGGTTGTTCGGATGGGATCGCTCGACCAGGCGAGGGCGGCCTCGTACTGGCCCAGGCGCCCGGGGTTGGGCCAGACCGGCAATTCCCCCATGAGCGACAGCCAGGTGCTCACGACCTCGGAGTCCTGAATGTCGGCGATGGGCAGATAGCGCAGGGTCTGGGTGGCGTAGTAGAGGGTCGGCAGGTCGTAGTCCAGGCGGGCAAGGTCTCGCTCGACGGTCGTGATGGCGATCTCCCAGGCCGTCGGCTGGTTGGCGCTACCCATGAGCGCGGCCGCCCGGACACGCTCGGGATGGTCGAGCACGAGCATCTCGGCGATCCAGCCGCCCATGGAGTGCCCGGCGATGCGGACCGGTTCCTCCCAGCCGAGGTGGTCGAGCAAGGCGAGCGAGTCGGCCACCATGTCGTCCACCGTGTAGGGGGCCGGCGGCGAGGACGACGGCGCAACCCCACGGTTGTCGAAGGTGGCCACGGCGTACCCGGCGGCGGCGAGCGCCGGCACGAGCGACAGGTGCCACGCCGCGGCGGGCTGGCCGCACCCCGCGACGAGCAGCAGCGGCGCCCCCTCGCCGACCACCTCGTAACCGAGCGTGGCCCCGTTGGCGCTGATCTCAGGAATGGAGCACCTCCGACAAGAGCTTGGGCGCAACGTTGCGCCCGGTGAGCAGCACCACGGTCTCTCTGCCTGACGGGTCGGGGACCACCACGCCCGCCCGGAGTGCGGCGATGCCCACCGCCCCCGCACCCTCCAGCACCAGACCCATCTTGCTGGCCGAGAAAGCCATGGCCGAGCGGATGTCGGCCTCGCTGACGGTGAGCACCTCGACGCCGTGCGCCAGAGCGATGTCGACCGTCACCGCACCCGGCTCGAGATTGCCGGCCAACCCGTCGGCGACGGTGGGCTCGACGTCGATCGGCACGATCGCACCCGCGGACAGCGCGGCGCTCATGGAGGGCGACGCCTCGGACTCGACGCCGACGATGCGCACGTCGGTCCCCTCGAGCCCGAGGATGACACCGGACAGCAGGCCGCCACCCCCGCAGGGAACGACGACGGTGCCGAGATTCGGTACCTGCTCGACCAGCTCGCGAGCCACCGTCGACTGCCCCGCGATCACGTCGGGGTCGTTGTAGGGCGACACATAACGGCTCCCGTCGCGAGCCGCGAGTTCGAGCGCGTGTGTCTCGGCGTCGCGGTATCCCTCGCCGTGGAGGACCAGGCGCAGGTCGAACTGTTGGAGCGACGAGACCTTGGCCGCAGAGGCCCCCGTCGGTACCACGACGGTCACCTGCACACCGAGCTTCGTCGCGGCGTAGGCCAGGCCAAGCCCGTGATTGCCGGCCGAGGACGCCACCACCGCGCGACCGGGCTCTGCCTCCAGCGTGGCCGAGACCGCCGCCAGGCCGCCGCGCACCTTGAAGGAGCCCGTGGGCTGGAGCGTCTCCACTTTGACCGAGACCGACGGCCCCAGCTGTGGGGCGCCGACCACGGGCGTCACCACCAGGAAGCGGCGCACCGCCTTCCACGCCTCCTCCATGTGGGCCGGGCCGGGGACATTCACGTCGCGCACAGGCCAAGTCTGGCCGAGGCGCGCCTGGCATGCTGATTCGCGGTGTGGAGCGGCCGAAGGACAGTCGACGGAGCGACGGTGCAGGTGCATGCCGATGTGGCGGCAATGGCGCGGGCGGCCGCGGACGAGGCGCTCGAGGTCATGCGTGCTGCCGTGCAGGACCACGGTGCCGCCCATGTGATGTTCGCCACCGGGAACTCCCAGCTGGCCTTCGTGCAGACGCTCGTCGAGGAGACGGCCGGCGTGCCCTGGGCCGACACCGTGGTCTTCCACATGGACGAGTACGTCGGGGTCGGGCCCGACCACCCGGCCGGCTTCCAGCGCTGGATCCGCGAGCGCATTGTGGAGCCCGCCCGTCCGAGAGACTCCTACTTCGTGGAGGGGCTGGGCGACGCCGAGGCCGAGTGCGCCCGCTACGGCGAGCTCCTTCGGCGCTATCCGCTCGACCTGTGCTGCCTCGGGATCGGTGAGAACGGGCATCTCGCCTTCAACGACCCGCCGGTGGCGGACTTTGCCGACCCGCGCGATGTCAAGGTGGTCGAGCTCGAGGCCGCCTGCCGCATGCAACAGGTGCACGAGGGCCACTTCCCGGACCTGGAGGCTGTCCCGACTCGCGCCATCACCGTCACGATCCCCGCGCTGCTCCGGGCCGGCCGCGTCCTCGCGATCGTGCCGGAAGCGCGCAAGGCGGTCCCGGTTCGCGAGGCACTGACCGGGCCGATCGGACCATCGTGTCCCGCATCGGCGTTGCGGACGATCTCTGTCGCCACCATCCACCTCGAGCCCGATTCGGCGCGACTGCTGCCCGACTAGGCGACGCGCCAGTGCGGAGGGCTCAGCCCGCCCGCTCGCCCGTCACGTCGTAGAGGTGGTGGACCGGGTCGTGGATCATGTAACGGCCGAAGCCGGCGATGGTGAAGGAGGCGCCATCGCTGCGGCGCCCGCGCCGCTGCCACTGCTGCCCCCGGACCGCCTCGAAGGAAGCGGCCAGCCGGGCTGCGGCTTCCGACAGCTGCGCGGCGACCGCTCCCGGCTCCTGCCCGCGGTAGTCCTCCTCGACCGCGGTCAGGTCCTGGTCCCAGTTCGGATAGAGCGGATCGTCCTCGCGCAACATTAGGCCGAGGCGCTCGTGGTACAGCACGCACACGTCGCGCACGTGGCAGGCGTACTCCAGCGGCGACCACCGATCCTCTGCTGGACGGCGCCGGAGCTCGGTTGCCGGCCCGCGCAGAACGCCTGCCCACGAGTCGGCGTTGGCACGCAGCAGCGGCGCGACCGACTCGGGCGGCAGCGACGACGCGTCGAACCCGCACTCGGGGCATGCGCGCTGCAGCACCCAGGTCCAGTCCTTGTCGTCGGGCACGATAGGCACGTTCATGCCTCCTGGTCGCGGTGGAGCCAGGCGAGCAGGTCGGGCGGCGCCATGGTCGCGACGCGGGCCCGATAGCGGGAGAGCTCGCCCGCGTTCAACAGCGCCCGGCCCTCGCCCGACGCGCCCCGGCGGAAGAACGCGGCCGGATCCTTCAATACCCCCGGGCCTCCGGGTGCGTTCGCGCCATCGCGCATCGCCGTGAACGTCGCCGCGTGGACCAGCGCCGGCCAGCGGGCCTCGTCGACAGGGATCCCGAGCAGACCCGACAGCCGGCGCATGGAGCCGTCGAGGTCGGTCAGCAGGTCGTCGTAGTGCACGAGCACGACGTTGGGCCCGTGGCGGCGGGCCCAGGCATCGGACAGGTGGAGCATCGTCCCGGGCAGCGTGTCGAGCCACTCCCGAGCGTCGCCGTCCCACTCGACGAAGCCCCGCAGCCACTCGTGCAGCGGGGGGCGCGGCGTCCGTGGCGTTTCGGGCTGCCCGGTGAGCTCGGCGACGCGCCGGCGGTCGATGTTGTCGCTGTGGTGGTAGAGCGAGACGGCCAGGTCGAGGGGGTGGCGGCCCACGACGACATATGTGGCCCTTTCGTCGAGCGGCACGCCGTCGAGGGGCGTGTGGGTCTTGATGACGCGCCGGTGCGTCTGCGCCGCGAGGCGCGCGAACACCTCGTGTTTGGACACGATGAGGAAGTCCAGCCAGGGCGAGAGCCCGTCCAGCGCTCCGGGCAGTTCGGGAGTCTGGAAGACGAGGAGGAGGCAGATCATCTGGACCCAGGTCGTCCCCGACTTGGACCGGGTGCTGATCACGATGTCGCCGCGCCGGAAAGGGAAATCCCACCAACGGGCGCTGTCCTCGTCGGGCGACGAGTAGTGGAACAGTTGTGCGGCTACGGTGACGGGGCCCGGCCGTCGGTCTGGTCCCTCTCTCATGCAACCAGCATCGCGGATCGTTGCCGCCCCTCCCCGAACCCACGGCAACCACATCGAACCCGTTGGGCAACGACCAGGCAATGACCGAACCGTAGGTTTCGGGCACGGAGATCTGGGGGGCGCCGGGCTGGGAGCCGGGCGCTCGACGGAGGGGAATTGACGATCGCTATCGCTACGGGGCAGCTTGGTTCGGACGCGCGCGGGATGGCGCCCCGGCCCCGCCGCAGGCGGGTCCTCAAACGCATCCTGATCATCACGGGTTCTGCCTTCGTGGCCCTCTTCGCCGTGGTCGCGGCGTGGATCGGGATCAGCCTCTACCGCATCGACCATGACGTGCACCACGTCGGGGTTCCGGCGTCGCTGCTGGCCAAGGGCAAGAACGACCTGCTGGCCATCGTCAAGGGTCCCAACCACAGCGAGCAGATCTTCGTGTTCCACGACTCCGGCGGACATACCAACGTCCTGAAGATCCCGAGCGCGCTCGGGCTCCCCATGCCCGGTGGGGGCACGGTCCCGATTCGGACGCTCAGTCTCCACGCGCCGGCCACGATGATCGCCGGGCTCTCCCGCCTTGGCATCCCCGTGAGCCACTACGTGGGCGTGGACCTGCACATGGTCGACCCCTCCTCCAGTCTCGGCCAGCTAGCCACCGGGAGGCTGGCAATCACCTCGCTCATCTCGGACCCGACGGGCACCACCGGTCTGCTGGTGCAGGTGGCCTCACACATCTATCTCGGGCCCGGGACCCCGGTCTCCGCCGTCCTCCAGCTCA
Source organism: uncultured Acidimicrobiaceae bacterium (assembly GCA_963726005.1). Classification (GTDB taxonomy): domain Bacteria; phylum Actinomycetota; class Acidimicrobiia; order Acidimicrobiales; family RAAP-2; genus Bog-473. The sequence continues at coordinate 413,049 of CAVSAT010000004.1, read as the reverse complement.
TGCACGTCCCCACGGCCAACCCCGTCTCGGTCCCCACGGCCAGGGACGGTCACGGCACCGTCGTGCTCGCGTCAGCCTTCACCACGATCCTGCGTGGCTTTCTGTAGCGGTCATGAGGCACCAGCGGGGCGGGGGACGGCTCGGGTGGGATCGGCTCCGGCGCGCCCTCGCGCCGGAGCACCACGACCCCGAGCCTGACCCGGTGCCGGACGGTGAGACTCCGCCTCGAGGCCCGGGAACCCGCGGCGAGGTCGGGACCCAGGCCTCGTTGGACCAGGTCCTCCGACGTGCCTCTCAGGCGAGAGAAGCGCCGGACGACGAAAACACCTGACGATCGTCCCGTCCCTCGTCAGTCCGAGCGGCCGGTGCCCTCGTGGCCGAGCCAGCGATCGAGGAAGGGCAGGGCCTCGGTGCCGTGCCATTGGTGGCCCCCCTCGAAGACGTCGTGCACCAGGCGTTCGGCGGCGCCGTGCCGCTCGTAGACCAGGCGGGTGCGTCGCACCGACTCGGTCGCCGCGGCGACCGGGAACAAGTCGTCCTCGGTGCCCGTCTCGACGAGCATCGGCCTCGGCGCGACGAGGGCGCCCAGGTCCTCGTGCTCCAGCCGGCCAAGCATGCCGAACATGATCTGGGAGCCGCACATGTTCCACGGCATCTTGTGGCTCTCCTCCCACGAGGAGAAGTAGCCGCTCACCACCGACGCCGCGACACGGTGGTCGACGGCCGCGGTGAAGAGGGTGACGGTCCCGCCGTAGGAGATGCCGACCATGCCGATGCGGGCGGGGTCGACGAGCGGGTGCTGTGCCAGCACGTCCAGGCAGCGCCGCAAGTCCCAGACGTTCTGGGCCAGCGGGTTCCAGCCCGCCATGGCGGCATGGACCAGGTTGGTGTCGCACGCGTAGTGGTCCTCGGGGTTCCAGTCGAGGCGCTCTCCGAAACAGCGCAGGTCGGGCGCCAGCACGATGTAGCCCCTCCGTGCCAGCCGGAGGGCGTAGTCGGCGTTGGGCATGTCGGTGTGCTCCAACCCGACCACCTGGGACTTGCCCGGCCCGTGGCCGTGGCAGGCGAGGACGGCCGCGCCCGGCGCCCGGTCGGCGCGCCCATCAGGGACGAGCAGGTAGGCCGGGACCGACATGGTGTCCTCGGTGTCGAAGACAACCTTGTCCCGCCGGTAGCCGTCGCACGGCACTGACTCGAGGGTCTCGGCGTTCAGCGCGACGGGTGTGGGCTCGCGCCCGAGGAGCTCGGTCAGGCGGGGGCGACAGCGCTCCACCCAGCCACCGATGGCGGCGGGGTCGCCCTCTGGGAGGGGGTCCTCGTGGGTCGTGGTGGCCAGCCGGGTCATCCACTGGTACCACGGCGAGTAGTTCCGGACCGGCGGGGTGAGGATGAGGCCCCCGGTGTCATCACTCATGGACGGCCCTTTCTCGCGGCGTGGACTGATGGCGGTCGGTCGATGTGCTCGTATCGGTGCTGGGCCAATGTAGGCGGGCACCCGCTGTCGCCTCCCTGCTTTCGGCGACTGCCGGCTTACATCGCTCAGAGACTGTAAACGAATACATTGATATTTCCGAGGGAGGTCCCGCCGCATGTTCGGCCGTTTCGCAGAGCGGCCGTTCGGCTAGCCGGCGGACCCGGTCGGCGGGCGGCAGTGCGCTCGGGCACAATTGCAGCGTGACCCTCGCGACCTCCGTCAGCGTCCACCCCTTGTCCCCCGCCATCGGGGCAGAGATCTCGGGCGTGGACATCTCCGCGCCGCTCGCCCCCGACGTCGTGCGAGCGGTCCGCGACGCGCTGGTCACCCATCACGTCATCTTCTTCCGGGAGCAGGCGATGACGGCCGAGCAGCAAGCCGACTTCGCCCGCCAGTTCGGAACCGTCACCGAGGCGCACCCCGTACTGCCTTCCATCGACGAGAGCCGCGAGGTTCTGGCCATCGACGGCAAGGTGGACCGTGCGAGTTGGTGGCACACCGATGTGACCTTCCTCGAGACGCCGGCCATGGGCTCCATCCTCTACATGCTCGAGGCGCCCGAGGTGGGCGGCGACACCATGTGGGCGAGCCTGCAGGACGCCTATGACGGTCTGGCCGCGCCCGTCCGTGCCATGTGTGACCAGCTGATCGCGATCCACCACGATCCGTGGTTCGCGGCCGATGTGGCCGAGCGGGGCGGCTATGAATGGGACGGCACCTGGCGGGACAAGCTGCTCCCGGCCCTGCACCCTGTCGTGCGCACCCACCCCGAGTCGGGGCGCAACGGCCTGTTCGTCAACCGACAGTTCACCCGGACCATCTTCGGGCTCTCGGACAACGAGAGCAACGCGATCCTCGAGATGCTCTACCACCACTGCGTCAAGCCCGAGTACACGTGTCGCTTCCGGTGGCGCGCCGGATCGGTCGCGTTCTGGGACAACCGGGCCACATTGCACTACGCGCTCGACGACTACGGGGACGCCCCCCGCTACGCGCACCGGGTGACTCTGCGGGGCGACAAGCCCTACGGGCCGGCGATGCCGCTGCCCGCCGGCTGACGGCCCCGTTGGGGGCGGCCGGCCCCGGGGCCGACCTCGGGGTCGCCTTGGCGGCGTTCGTCGGCACCAACGTCGACAACTGCCTGGTGACGATGGGCATGGTGGCGGGCGCGCCGCTCGAGCGGGCTCACCGCATCGCCGCGGGCCAGGTGCTCGGCTTCGCACTCCTCGTCGCCGTGGCCGCCGGGGCGGCGGCGGTGCTCTTCGAATTCTCGGCGGCCGCGGTGGGGCTCCTCGGCCTGGTTCCCCTGGCCATCGGCGTGCGCGGCCTCGTCGCGTTGCGCCGGAACCGCGTGGAGCCCGAGTTGGGAGAGCCGGGCGGCGGGCGGCGCCGCTGGAGAGCGGCCGACCGGGGTGTCGGCCGGAGCCTGATCGCCGCCGCGCTCGTCACGATCGGAGCCGGCGGCGACAACCTGGCCGCGTACATCCCCCTCTTCCGCGTCGGCGGCGTCACGGAATTCGCAAGCATCGCTGTCGTCTTCGTGGTCGGAGAAGTCGCGGTGACCGCACTCATCCTGACCGGAGGCCGCCACCCGAGGGCACGAGGGCTGATGACACGTCTGGGCACCGCCGCCGTTCCCGTCCTGCTCTGCGCCGTCGGCATCCTCGTCTTGGTCCAGGCGGGGACGTTCTCGCTGCTGTGACCCCGAGCCCTGAGGCTGCTCCTCCCCTGCGCACGACGCCGGCGCCGGGAGCTTCGGGAAGGAATCTTTGTCAGAGTTGTCGATTTGGCAATGGCCCGTTCGTATAGGTCGTGACAGGCCGGCACGAGGTCGGGCTGACGACCGAAGGAGGGTTAGAAGATGAGCAAGATTGTGGTCACGGAGTTCGTGTCGCTCGACGGCGTCATCGAAGAGCCAAGGTGGACGTTCGAATTCGATCGGGCAGCCGAGGGTGACAGGTTCAAGTACGACGAGTTGTTCGAGGCGGAGGCGCTCTTGCTGGGACGCGTCACGTACGAAGGTTTCGCGGCCGCCTGGCCCAACATGGGGCAGGACGAGTTCGGGCAGCGTATGAACAACATCGAGAAATATGTGGTTTCATCCACGCTCGCGGACGAGGAGGCCACGTGGGGCACGACCACGGTGCTGCGAGGCGACGTGGTCGCCGAGGTCACCCGCCTGAAGAACCAGCCCGGCGGAAACCTGCTTGTCGAGGGCAGCGCGCAACTGGTCCAGGCCCTGGTGGCACACGACTTGGTGGACGAATACCGCCTCATGATCTTCCCGATCGTCCTCGGTGCGGGCAAGCGCATGTTCCCGTCGTCGGTGCCCCAGCCGTCGACCCTGGCGGTCACGAACTCGCAAACGGTGGGGTCCGGCGTCGTGCTCCTGAACCTCTCGGCGCACGCCGACACCGCGGGTAGCGCGGGACACGGGCGTCAAGGCCGGCGCTGGAATCCGGGTCGGCGTCGCTGGCCCCTGGCACCACGTCGTGCTTGACTTCGAGGCCGGAGCGAGATGACGGGAGGGGCGCCATGGAGGATTTGAAGGGCAAGGTGGCCGTGATCACCGGCGGCGCCAGCGGCATCGGAAGGGCAGTGGCGGCGCGGGCCGCGGCCGAGGGCATGAAGATCGTCATCGGCGACATCGAAGAGGGCCCGCTCAAGGAGGCCGAGGACGAACTGTCCGGCCGTGGGATCGAGGTCGTCGGCGTGCTCACCGACGTCTCCGATGCCGCGTCGGTGCGAAACCTCCGCGAGAAGGCCCTCGATCGTTTCGGGACTGTCCACCTCGTGCACAACAATGCCGGCGTGGGGCTCGGCGGCCCCATCTGGGATGTCAGCGAGGAGGACTGGCGCTGGATCCTCGGTGTCAACCTCCTGGGGGTGGTCCACGGCATCGCCACCTTCGTGCCGCTGCTGATCGAGCAGGGCGAGGGACACGTGGTGAACACGGCCTCGATCGCCGGCCTTGCCACGGCCCCCTTCCTCGGGCCCTACAACGCCACGAAGCAAGCCGTCGTCGCCATCTCCGAGACGTTGTTCAAGGACCTCCAGTCCGTGGGTGCGCCGATAGGCGTCGGGGTCTCGGTCCTGTGCCCCGGATTCGTGCGGACCCGCATCGCCGAGTCCGATCGCAACCGGCCCGCCTGGGCGTCAGAACGAGAGGCTGAGGGCGCGGAGGAGTTGCGCGGCGCCATCCAGAACATGGTCGACGGGGGAATCCCGGCCTCGGTCGTCGGCGACCGCGTCATCGACGCCGTCCGCACGAACACCTTCTACATCCTCACTCACCCAGAGCTGACCCCGGCGCTCCAGACCCGCTTCGACGACATCGTGCAGGGACGCCCACCCACTCCGACCGCCATCATCTGAGTCCGACGCCCTTCAGCGGGCGACCTGCGGTCAGGACGCCGGCAGAGCTTTGAACGGCTGCACCGTCACCCAGCAGGTGCCCTGCGGCTTGTGGTTCGTCTTCAGCTTGCACTGCGATGACGGCGGCACGTTGTTGTGGATCTTGACGACCTGGTACTGGGTCGGGCCGTAGAACTTGGTCGGTCCGAATGTCCACACCGGTGCAAGAGTGCCCGGGTAGTTGGTGATCTTCGACATGGCCTCGGCGAAGGTCTTCCGGCTCAGGTTGGGCCCCGCGTTCTTGGCCGCCGTTGCGAACAGCCGGATGGAGCCGCACCAGGCCTGAATGGGTCCCTGTTCCTCGATGTAATAGCTCTCTGTGCCGGGGATGGGCTTCGGGTGGTACGAGTGCCACGTCTGGAAGCACGAGCGCACCCCCGGGTCGTAGCCGCCCTGGCTCTGGGGCCGGGCGTCGTCGAAACCACCGAGGGTCTCGGTCGTGACGCCCTCCTGGCCGTTCAGCGCGGCCTCGTAGGGCACGGGAATCAGGCCGAGCGCGACCTCGATGGTGGACTGGTAGTCGCTCATCAGCAGTTGCGGGTAGTACTGCTGCGCGTTCTCTGCCGCCAGGTAGGGAAAGAACGCGTTCTCCGGTAACAGCGGGAAGACGGATTGCACGCCCGCAGCCTTGAAGCGCTCCACGGCGAGTTGCGCCTGCGAGCTGGTGCTGGCCGACTGGTCCGGGTTGCCGGCGACGGTGGCGACCTGGGGTGTGATCCCGGCCGCCTTGAGGTCGGGGAGCAGGTAGGAATTGAGCGCCGCCTGGTCGCCTGCCTGGTCCGAGACGACGACTCCCACCTTCTTGCCGTGGCCCAGGCGGCCCGAGCTCAGGCCCCACTGCACGGTGGCCGCCAGCACCGGCGACTGGTCCGGGCCCGTCCACCACAGGTACGGGGACCCCATCTGCGTCCAGTTCGTGGTGGTGGACCACGCGCTGATCAGCGGGGTGTGGCCCTGCTCGGTGACGCAGAGCTGGTTATCCCCCGTCCACGTCCCGATGCCGTCGACAATGGCGAATACCGCCGGGTTCCCTTGGGTCCATTGCTGGCAGAGCGACTGCATGTTGGCGTTGTTGGCCGGATCGAAGCTGACGATCATCGGGTTGATCTTGCGGCCGTTGACGCCACCGGAATGGTTGATCTGGTTGACGTAGAGGTTGATGGCCGCCGTCTGCTCGTTGAACTCCTTGTCCGTGGAGAATCCGAAGCGACCCGCCTCGCTGTTGACCGCGACGACGGGGAACACGACATTGATGGTGTTCCCGCTGACCCCGCGTGTGCTCGTGCTCGCCGCGCTGACCGGCGTGCCGCCGGTCGTGACGGCACTGGCGACTTCAGCTGCGCCCGCGCTCCCCGCGCCTCCGGGCGTGCCCGACGGCGCGAGCATGAGCCAGGCCACCAGCACGACAACGATGGCGATGATGATGGCGGCGGTGCGCAATTGCATCGCCAGCGGCCGACGGCGCAGCCTCCGCCAGGACCGGCCCAACGGCGCCAGGGGGTTGAGCACCCTCCGCTGCGCAGACATTTCCATGCTCGCTTCCATCCTCACGCTCCCTCTTGGCGGTCCGTGCCGCCGTCCTCCCCGATCGGTCCCGAGGCCTGAAGGGCCTCGTCGCTCGCACCAAGGTAGGCGGCCAGGGCCTTCGGGTCAGCGCGGATCACTTCAGGCGCTCCCGCAGCCACCACGCGGCCCAGCTCCATGACGACGACGGTCGAGCAGAGCTCGAAGACGAGGGGCACGTCGTGCTCCACCAAGATGATCGTCGTGTCGGCCACCTGGTGGAGCCGCCGCAGCAAGGGGATGAACGCTTCGGCTTCCCGCTGCGCGATACCCGCCGTCGGCTCGTCGAGGAGGAGCAGCCGGGGCCGGGCCAGCACGATGGAGGCCAGGTCCACCACGCGCCGAGTCCCGGTGGACAGCTCCGCCGTGCGGTGATGGCGGAAGCGTTCGAGCCCGAAGGCCGTCAATACCTGGTCGACCGCCTCGAGCTTGCGTCGCTCCGCTCGTCGGGCCCAGGGCAGGCGGAGTGTCGTGGGGAGTACGGCGACCTCGTGGCGCGCGTCCTCGCTCAGGAGCAACACGTCGAGCACGGTCAGCTCGGGGAACAGACGGCAGTCCTGGAAGGAGCGGACCATCCCGACGCCGAGGCGCTCCTCGGGGAGATATTCGGCCAAGTCGACTTCGTCGATGCGCACACGGCCCGACTGGGGCATGACCAATCCGGAGATGACGTCGAGCGTCGTCGTCTTTCCCGAGCCGTTGGCCCCGATGAGGCCGACGATCGCACCAGGCTCGGCGTCGAAGGTCACCCCGGCGAGCGTGTGCACGCCGCCGAATCGCACGCTCACCTCGTGCACGCTGAGGTGGGCGGGGTGACCCGACGGGGCGGACGTGGCGTTCGGCACGACGGCGGTCATCGCTCGGCTCCGTCGGCGGCCAACGTGGACGCCACCGGGGGATCGGCGCCACGCGACGCGAGTCGTTCCTGCGCGGACCGGATCCCCACCGCCACGAGATCGCCGAAGCGGCGCAGCAATTCGGCCAGGCCCCCGGGCAAGTACAGGATGAAGGCGATGAGACCCAGGCCGCTCGTGATGAACTGGATCGTCGGGTTGGAGCCGAAGATCGCCGGCAGGCCCTCGAGGTAGAGCGCACCCAGGATCGCCCCGGAGATGGAGCCCAGACCGCCGATCACCACCATGGAGATGATCACGAACGACGTCGTCGGGTCGAACGTGATGTCCGTGTTGTTCAGCTGCTGGGTGGCGAACGCGAAGCAGACACCGGCGTACCCGGCCATGAATCCGGACAGCCCGAACGCCAGGAGCTTCGTGCGCAGGACCGGGATGCCCATCGCGGCGGCGCCGAGCTCGTTGTCGCGTACCGCGACCAGGCGCCGCGCCACGCCCTTGTCACGCCAGGTCCTCACCATGTAGACCGACAACAACAGGACACCGAGGGAGAACCAGGCGAAGGACCGCTGCGAGCTCAAGCTGATGCCGAACAACGACGGGCGGCCGATGAATGTGTAGGCCGGGTTCGGCAGCCCCGTGCACAACGTCTTGTTGATCCCCGGCACGGTGATGCAGGGAGTGGCCAGCACCGCGTTCTGCATGAAGATGGCGAACGCCAGCGTCGTGACGGCGAGGAAGAGCCCGGGCATGCGCAGCGCGGGCAACCCGACGATGATCGCGACCAGCGCGGTCACCGCTCCGCCGTAGAGCATCACGACCGGCAACGGGAGCGAGCTCCCCAGGTGGACCGCGACCAGCGCTCCCACCGCCACGAGCCCGAACTGCCCGAGCGACACCTGGCCCCCCCACCCCGTGAGCATGGTCAAGGACAGGGCGACGACGGCATAGATGCAGATCTGGCTGAACAGGACGTTGTTGCCGACCGACAGGACGAAGGGCAACAGGACGGAGACCACGACGATCAGCCAGACCCCCGACGCCGAGACCCGGCGGCGCAGCTGGTCGACCGTCCGCATCGTCGTGGCCGCACCGTGCTGCCAGGTGCTCTGCTCGGCGGTCCTGGCCCCCTTGCGCAGAGCGCCGACCCGCACCAGGAGGACGGCCATGACCACGATGAAGACGACGAGCTGCTGCTTGGCCGGCGACGGGACGTTCCACGCCAGCACCTCGAGGAAGACCCCCATCCCGACGCCGGCGATGAAGGCCACGGTCAGGTTGACCATGGCGCCGATGAGCGCCGCCGTGAGCGCGTAGAGCAGGAGGTCGGGCGACAGCGCCTGGGTGAGAGCGCTGGTCTGGTTGGGTGCGTTCAAGATGGCCGTGAACGCCGACAGCGCGCCGGCCACCGTCCAGGTCAAGGTCGATGTCCGGCGGATCCACACACCCGACAGCCGGGCCGAGTCGGCGTTCTCCGACATGGCGCGCATGGCCAGCCCCCACGATGTGAACCGCACCGCCAGGACCAGGGCGGCGGTGACGATGGGGGCCACGATCAGCGTGAGCACCTCCGTGGGCGTGATGATGAAGGGGCCGAGCGAGAAGGACAGGTCGAACGGCACCGGCACGGGCTTGTAGAGGTTCGACGGCCTGATGAACGGCAGCGCGGTCAGGGCAAGGAGCACGTAGCTGAGCCCGATGGTGGCCACCATGACGAGCACGCGTGGACGGGTGAAGAGGCGCCGCAGCACCAGTTCCGACCCGGCGCCGACGGCCGCGGCCAACCCGACGGAGAGCACGAGGGAGAACCAGTAGTTGAACTTGAAGTCGCCTGTGAGCTTGACCAGGAACACGGCGGCGATGACGCCGATCTGGCCCTGGGCGAAGTTGAGGACGCGGTTGGTGCGGTAGACGAGCACCAGACCGAGCGCCAGCAGGCCGTACCCCAGGCCGTAGAAGACGCCCTGGACGAGAACGAAGTCGGGTGCCGATACGGCGAGCAACGGCGCCTAACCCAGGCCGGCGGCCGCGGTGCCGAGGAAGACCGGGCGCAGGAGGTCGTCGCGGGCCATGAGCTCCGACGTCGGGCCGTCGAAGCGGATCTCGCCGCGCTCCATGAAGAAGCACCGCTGCGCCAGGCTCAGGGCGCGGTTGAGGCTCTGCTCCACCAGAATGACCGTGGTGCCCGCGTCGTTGATGCGTCGCACCATGCCCATGAGGCGCTCCACGACCATGGGGGCCAGGCCGAGCGCCAGCTCGTCGATCATCAACAGGCGGGGCCGGGTCATCATGACGCGCATGAGGGCGAGCATCTGCTGCTCGCCGCCCGAGAGCGTGCCGGCGGCCTGGTCCAGCCTCTGAGCGAACCCCATCTCGGGGAAGGCCGCGATCGCCTCGTCGAGGGCTTCCCCGCCCCGGGCCTTGTCCCCGCGGCAGGGTGTGGCCCCCGATGCGGAGGTTGTCGCGCACGCTGAGGCCGGGGAACGTCATCTTCCCCCCGACGAGGAGGGCGACGCCCTGGTCGATGATCTGCTCGGGCTCGAGGTAGGTCGAGTTCATCCCGAAAATGCGGATGACCCCCCGGTGCGGATGGGACAAACCCGAGACGGCGCGCAGCAGCGTGGACTTGCCCGCCCCGTTCGTCCCGAGCAGCGCGACCATCTCCCCCTCTTCGATCTCGAGATTGACGTCGAAGAGGACCTGGTTCGTGCCGTAGAAGAAGTCCAGGTTGTGGATCTGTAGGGCCGGGATCTCCCCCCCTGCCTGGCGCCGCTTGCCCTCGGTGTAGCGCTCGATCACGTCCTCAATCACGAGTGTGATGTCGCGGCGCACGACTGCGCGAGCCGATGAGGAGGAGGATGCCACCGACGGCGCAGACGGGGAAGATCAGTGTCAACGCCACGATGATGCCGTGCAGGCCACCGAGGGAGTCGGACACCGCACCCAGCACCACCGACCCGGCGAAACCCCCGAAGACGAGCGAGTAGACGCCGAACATGGCAAAGCAGATCGTGCGCATCTCGGGTGGGGCGGTGGCCGCGAGCGTGAGGAAGATGCAGATGGCGAGGGGGGACACTGCGGCATTGGCCAGGAATTGGAGCGTGACGACCATCCACAGCTGCGGGACGTACAGGGAGAGAACGTAGAGGCCCCCGTAGGCCGTGATGCAGATCCCTGCGATGACGAGGGGCCGCTGGGGGGCGCGGCGGAAGTAACGGTCGCCGAAGACGTAGGCCAACGGCAGTCCGAGGAAGGCGGCCAGGCCGATGATGGCGTACACCTCGCTGCGTTGCGCGGTGTCGAGGTGGAACTTGTCGATGAAGAACAGGTTCCCGAACAGGGGCGCTCCCGTCCCGGCGAAGCCCAAGATGGCCACGGCCACCAGCTCGTAGTAGAGCGAGCGGACCCGCAGCAGCCGGGTGACCGCGGAGCCGAGCAGCACCCGTGGTGCCTTCTCTTGCTGGGAGTGGAGGTCCATGCCCGACGCCTTGAGGATGTGGCTGCTCTCGTTGGCCCCCTTCTCGGGCTCACGCAACGTGAAGAGTGCGAGGCCGAGTGGAATGCCGGCCAGGGCGACCAGCAGGCCGTAGCGCCAGTTGTGGGCGATCGTCACGACATAGCCGAAGATCAAGATCCCGACCGTCTGCGAGATCGGGTCCGACAGGTTGTGCCAGCTGAAGATCCGCCCCCGCCCCTCTGTCGGGTAGGCGTCGGCGAGGTACGAATTGTGCACCGTGTTGTTGACGCCGGTGCCCACCGAGGCGGCCAGGTAAAGCAGGGCAAACCACCAGACGTTTGGTGAGATCGCCATGAGGCTGCCGAAGCCCGCGAAGATCAGCAGTGCGACGGCGGCCACGACCTTGCGGCTGCCCCGGTCGGCCCACACCGCGAGCGGCACCGCCCAGAGGAGCTGCGACACCTGGGCGATGAAGGCCACGGCGCCCAGCGAGGCATTCGACATGTGGAACGACGTCTTGAGGTTCTTGCCCGACGAGGGCGATGCCGTTGCCGAACGTACCCGGCACCAGCGCCGCCGCGGTCATCAGGACGAGCGGCGCATAACCCGGAGTTCCGGAGGATGCCGATGAGCGGCGGTGGCTTGCCCTCACCGGTGCCGGGCATGACCGTCGAGATCCGCGACGACATCGGGGTCCCTGACCTGCGCCACCGCCTCCTGCAGCAGATCCTCCGGGACCGCGAAGTCGAACAGCGGATCATTCGCCACTGCCGGGGGACTCTATCCCTGACATCGGCGTCAGGTCGGTGCAGTTGACCTCACACGGAAGGGCGGACCGTCGCCACCGTGAGCGGGCCCTCGGGGATCACGGCCACCCGCGCCCCCCGACCCAGTCGGTCCCGGGCCGCCGCCACGGCGCCGTCGAGATCGGGGGCCGGCAGGAGCAAGGCGTCCTCGATCTCGCCCGGCTCGAGCCCCGCACTGTGAAAGTGCACCTCGGCCCGGGAGAGCACCCGACCCAGTACCTGGGCCTGCCAGCGGTCGAGCTCGGGGCCCCCGGTTGCCCCGGCGAGCTGGGCCGGGGTCGCGGCGTCACCGAGGAGGCGGGCGAACGCGCCGCCGGCGGGCACGCCGTCCTCGCAGGCGGCGGCCATGACCACGATCCCGCCGTCGCGGACGATCCGCTCGGCGGCGGCCATGCCCTTGACGGCCTGATAGAGGTTGCGGTCGAGCGGGTACCCGCCGTTGGTCGAGACGACGAGGTCGAAGGGCAGGCCGACCTCGCGCACCGCCGACGCCTCGACGTGTGCACAGGCGGCGTCGTGGGCGTCGGGCAGCGGCCCGGCGAAGACCGCGGTCACCCGGCGGGCCTGGTTGATGGCGACGTCGAGCGACAGGTCGGGCGGTGCCAGGGACGCGGCGGCGCGCACGAAGTCGTGCACCGGATTGCCGGCGCGGGTGACGAAGGTGGCGCGGGCATCCGCGATCCGGCGGGGATGGTGCGCCTCCAGGATGGTCTCGGTCGCGGCCAGGCCCGGACACACGCCCTTGGGGCCGCCGCTGAAGCCGGCGAAGAAGTGTGGCTCGACGAAGCCGGTCACGATGCGGACGTCCGCCTCCACGTACTCGCGTTGGAGCAGCACGGGCGTTCCGTCGACCTCGCCGACCGGCACGTGCGCGTCACTGGTCGCGTCGTGGTCGACCACGCAGTAGCGGGCGACGATGTCCGCGCCGACCAGCTCGGCCATCTCCGCAGCGGTGGCCTGACGGTGCGTTCCGGTCGCGCACAGGAGGGTGATGCGATCGTCGCTCACCCCGGCGCGCGCGACTTCCGCGAGCAGTGGTGGCAGCACGGTGCGGTTGGGCATGGGACGGGTCAGGTCCGGGAACACGACCGCCACCCGCCGGGCGCGCCGCAGCAGCGCACCGAGCGGCGGCCCGGCCACCGGGTACCGGAGCGCATCGGTGATGGCCGCCCCCTCGTCGTCGAAGCCCGGAGCGTCCACCGGCACGACGACCTCGGCACCCTCGGGCACCTCGACGGTGGTCCCGTGCCGGCCGTAGGCGAGCGGGACGCGCACCGGTCAGAACGGGCGGTTGTCGGAATCGGGAATGGAGTCCGTCGCGGTCAGCACGGCCTCGGCGACATGGTCGACGAGCGGCCGCAGACGGCGGTAGACCTCCACGGCCGCCGGGTCCGGCTCGATCACGGCTTCCACGGGATCGAGTTGCTGGAGGGAGAGTCCGAGGCCGAGCGCCTTCCCGGCCAGCAACGCCGCGCCCGCCGAGGCGGCTTCGCCCGAGCGATGGCGCAGCGCCGGGACCCCGAGGACGGATGTCAGGACCTCGACCCACACGGGCAGCCGCGAGCCGACCCCACCCAGTGTCACGCCCGCCGCTGTGGAGCCACCGAGGCGCCCGACCGTCACCACCTCCATGACCCGCAGCACGTCCCAGGCCACCGCCTCCATGACGGCCCGGGCCAGGTCGCTGGCCCCGTGGGCCGAGCCGAGGCCCATGAACCCCGCCCGCGCGTCGTCGCGCCACCACGGGGCGCGGGCACCGTCGAGCCAGGGCACGGCCACCACGCCGCGCGCGCCGGGCGGGCTCTCGCTTGCCAGGCGCGCCAGTTCGTCGGGCGTGCGGTCGATCAGCGTGCCCAGCCAGGCCAGGAAGGATCCGGCCGCGGACAGGCCGCCCTCGAGCAGCCAGCCACCGTCCGCCGCCCGCGTCACGACCGCGCCGGCCGGCGACGGAACCGGGCGCTCGTGCACCGGCACCGAGACGTTGGCGGTGGTGCCCCAGCTGACCATCGGGTGATCCTCCGAGGAGCCCGAGCCCATGACCTCGCACTGGCGGTCGCCCGCGCCGATCACCACCGGGATGCCCGGACGCAGACCGAGCTCGGCGCCCGGCACCGACTTGAGGTTGCCGACCACCGTGTCCGGGGCCACGACGGTCGGGAGCTTGCCGAGCGCCGGACCGGCGAGCTCGCGCACGGCGTTGCCGTCGAAGTCGTACAGCCCGCTGCGCGACGCGAACGTGGCGTCCGTGACGATCTGGTCCGTCATGCGGTACACCACCAGGTCCCGGGGCGACAGGATGACGTGGGCCGCCTCCATGCGATCTGGCTCGTGCTCCTCCAGCCATGCGAGCTTGGCCGCCACCGCACCGGCGTCGAGCGGGATCCCCGTGCGGGCTCGATTGATGTCGTCGCCCCCCATGCGCTCGGCCAGGGCCCGCGCCGACGACGCCGCACGGTGGTCGGACCACAAGATGCCCTTGCCGATCGGGTCGCCGCGTGCCGTGACCGGGACGAAGGTTTGGCGGGCGCCCGAGCACGCGACGACGTCGACCTCCGCGAACGCCCGGGGTGCCTGCGCCCGGGCCTCGGCGCAGGCGATGACCAGCGTGGTCCACCAGCGCAGTGGGTCCTGCTCGGCCCAGCCGACCTGGGGCCGCGTCGTCGCCAGCTCGGACCGCGCCAGCGCGGCCAGACCGTCGTCGCCCCACAGCGCGACCTTGGTGACCGTCGTGCCGAAGTCGATGGTGAGGATCACGACCCGTGCACCAGGCGTCCCACGAGGCAGGCCATCTCGGCGGGGTCAGGGTCCTGGTACAGGGTGCGCCCCATGGCCATGCCGGCACCCCCGCCCTCCATTACGTCGCGCACCTCGTCGAGCACACGGTCGCGACCGGCCTCCGTGCGGGGGCCGCCGAGAAAGAGGACGGGCACACCGACGCTCGCCACGACACGGGCCACCGCCTGCTGACGCTCGGCGCCGGGGCTCGCGGCTGGCACCGGCACCTTGATGATGGGAGCGCCCAGGTCGTGGGCGATGACCGCCGCCAGGACGACGGCGTCGGTGTCCCGTCGGATCCGGCCCTCCTGCCAGACCAGCGGCTCGATGAGGGCCTCGAGCCCCGATGCACGCGATTGCTCGAGCACCTGACCCAACAGCTCCAGCGCGGCCGCCGTGACCGGGTCTTCGAAATCGATGCGCGTCATGTGCTTGATCCCCGTCCATCCGTCCGACTCGGCCCGGCCGACGGTCGCCACCAGGCGATCGTCGAGCTCGAAGACGGAGCCGGCCAGGCCCGTGCGGTTGATCGAGAGGTAGGTCCGGTGCAGCGCGGTCAGGTGGCCCCGGTCGGCCAGGGCGTGCAGCGGCTGCGCCGTGGCCAGGATCCCGTCGCAGAACGGCAGAGCCAGGGCCAGCGACCCGAAGAACTCGGCCCAATTCTCGGTCGTCAGCACCGCGCGCGGCACGATGGTCCGCCGCGAGGATCAGGGCCGGGGTGGGCAGCGGACCCGGCGCGGTCATCCCGCGCCGGCCAGCGCCAGGACCACCTTGGCCACGGACGAGAAGTCCTCCCTCCCGTAGCCGGCCGCACTGGCCGCCGTGAGGAGTTGGCGCGCCGCGGCGGTCGTGGCGACCGGAACGCCGGAGCGGACCGCGTAGGCCATGGCCAGGTCGAGGTCCTTGGCCATGAGGTCCGTCATGAACCCGGGCTGCCAACCGTTCGATGCGGGGCTCTCGGGTACGACACCGGGCACCGGCAGGCGGGTCCGAACGGCCACGCAGTCGCCGGTGGCATGCGTGAGGACCTCGTACAGCTTGTCCATGTCGACGCCGGACTTGATCGCCATGGCCGTCGCCTCCGCCGTCGCCGTCATCTGCGCGGCGTAGATCACCTGGTTGCAGAGCTTGACCACCTGGCCCATCCCCGGGCCCCCGACGTGCACGACCAGCCCCGAGAACGGCTCGAGGGCCGGCATGGTCTCGGCGAGGGCGCCTGCGTCACCACCGACCATGAGGGTGAGCGCCCCCTTGTGGGCGCCGGCCGTGCCACCGGACAGAGGAGCATCGAGATAGCGCGCCCGCGTCGCAGCGACCCGCTCGTGCTGGGCGCGCTCCACCTCGGGGTCGATGGTGGAGCAGTCGACCACCGTCTTGCCTGGCCCGAGGACCGGCAGCATGGCGTCCACCACCTCCACCACCTCCGGGGAGTTGGGGACGCACAGCACGATCACCTCCGACACCTCGGCGACGCCTCGCGGCGAGCCTCCGTCCGCAGCTCCCTGGGACACGGCGGCGTCGATGGGCCCGCGGCTGCGCGATGCGACCGTCACCTCGTGGCCGGCCGCCACGAGGTGACCCGCCATCGGCAACCCCATGGCGCCCAGCCCGATGAATCCGATGCGCATCCGTTCCCTCCAGACCTTCGGCCGACTAGGCGAACTGCGGCAGCCACTGCGCCGTGCCGGCGAGCAGCTCGTCCACCATGGCCTCGGTGGTGCGCAGGTCGCCCCGGCCGGCCAGCGGGTCGAGGGCGAAGGCCTCCGCCGCCAGCGTGCGGTCGCCCCGCAGCGCCGCCTCGACGGTGAGCTCCTGCGTCGCCACCTGCCGGCGCACGATCTCGTCGTAGGGATGGGGCAGCGCCGTGCGGTCGCGGCCCCGGATGCCGTCACCATCGATCACGCAGATTGACTCGATCACCGCGTCGGCCGGCAGGCCGACGGCCTGGCCGGTGTTGGGGATGTTCACGGGCGCCTCGAACGGCTCACCGGTGAGCATGGCCTGGATCATGGGCGAGGGCAGCTCGCCCGACTGCCACGTCTGCAGCTCCTTGGTGCCGGCCAACCAGGCATCCACGTCGGCGACGTACTCGGCCTGATGCTGCTCGCGCCGCGAGATGGGGCTGAGCGCGATGTTGTAGGCGGCGCCCCACTCCGACTCGGGCGTCAGGGCGAACGGGACGAACTCGGCGATGTGCCGGTCGCCGGCGGCCGGGAACGTGCCCCAGCGGTCGAGCAGCGTCAGCTTGAACACATGGCGCTGGGCGAAGTCGAGCTTGGAGAACTTCTCGGCCTCGGGTCGGCCCTCGTACGGAGCCAGGGACTCCAACCCGCCCACCTCGTCGACGAGCTTGCGCAGCGCGTCGAAGCCGTCGGCCCCGTCGACCTCGAGCGAGGTCAGCACCGGGAAGTGATTGACGCCCGTCACCGAGGCCGTCACCGCCTCGAAGGGCCGGCCCATGGCGATGGCCAGGTCCATGCAGAAATTGCCCACCTCGTGGCAGAGCCCCACCGTCTTGATCGTGGTCTCCCGGCTGACAGAGCGGGTCAGCGCGGTCATCGGGTTGGTGATGTTGAGGAGCCAGGCGTCGGGGCAGCGCTCCTCCATGGCCTTGCCGATGCCGACGAGGACGGGGATGTTGCGCAGGGCGCGGTTGATGCCACCGGGGCCAACGGTGTCCCCAACCGTCTGGGTGATGCCGTAGGCCGTCGGCACGTCGAGGTCGACCGCCATGGAACGGAAGCCCCCGGTCGAGATGCAGACGATGACGAAGTCCGCGTCGTCGAGGGCGGCGTGGAGGTCGGTGGTGGTGGCCACAGTGGCCTTGGCGCCCATGGCGTCGTTGAGCTTGTGGGCCAGTGCCTCCATCTTGGGCAGCGGCGCGGGGTCGATGTCCTCGAGCACGAGGTGCATGCCGGCGAGCGCGGGCGTCCCGAAGAGGTCCGCCATCAACTCCGGGCCCCACTGGTAGCTCCCGCCGCCGACGATCGTCACTTGGGTGGTCACGCAGCCACAGTACAGTCCCCGTCGTGGTTCGCCTCAGGCGTCGCGCCCCTCTGGCGCTCGCCGCCGTCTTCTTGGCGAGCGGGATCGTGCACCTGGTCCGCCCGCAGGCCTTCGCGTCGATCATGCCGCGCGCCATCCCCGAGCGGCACCACACCAATCTCATCTACGTGAGCGGGCTGGCCGAGCTGCTGTGCGTGACCGGCCTCATCCGCCACACGCGCTGGGCGGCCCCGGCGAGCATCGCCACCCTGGCGGCCGTCTTCCCCGCCAACGTCCAGATGGCCCTCGATGCCGGGACGGGCCGCAACGCCGGCCCCTCCGACAACCGCGCCGTCGCCTGGGGGCGCCTGCCCCTGCAGCTGGTGATGGCCTGGGCGGCGCGGCAAGCGCGCGCCGAAGCGGACTGACGTGGACATCCGGGTGCTCCGCACCGGCGACGACGGCCTCGTCGCGGCGGCCTCCCACCTCTTCGACGGCCCGGCCCAACCCGCGGCCACGGCCCGCTTCCTCGCCGAGGACGGCCATCACCTGCTCGTTGCCTACGAGGGCGAGCGGGCGGTCGGCTTCGTGAGCGGCGTGCAGGTCACCCACCCCGACAAGGGCACCGAGATGTTCCTCTACGAACTCGCGGTCGACGGTCCGTTCCGTCGCCAGGGGATCGGGCGGGCCCTGGTCGAGCGCCTGGCGGCGCTCGCCCGCGACGCCGGCTGCTACGGCATGTGGGTGGTCACCGACCACGACAACGAGGCCGCCCGGGCCACCTACGAAGGGACCGGCGCGGTTCCCGAGACGGGCCAGGTCGTCGAGGTCTGGGTCTTCTAGCCCTGCGTCCCGGCGCACGGGTCGCCGCGTCGCCGGCGCGCGCGGGGTAACGACCGGAGGCCTCAGGGCTCAGCGGGGACGAGCGGCCGGGGTCGGTGGGGCCACAGCCAGAGCGCGGCGACCGCGAGGGCCGAGCCGATCAGGTTGTCGATGACCCGGTTCGAGACCGCCGTGCGGGGGTCTTCGGTCATCGTTCCACCGTCTCGTTCATGCGTGATCAGAATCGAGCGGAGTCGCGCCGACGAGACGCCAGCCTTGCGGGTCGCGGTCGACCACCGCAAGCACCGCGGTTGACGCCGGCCGTCCCGGGCGCCGGGCGCCGGGCGCAATCAGCTCAGCCGCTTCTCCCCCCAGAAACAGGCGAACGGGTTGTCGTTGTAGGGCGGCACCTCCGAGTAGCCGGCCGAGCGGTAGAGCCGCAACGCGTGCGGCTGCTTGGGCCCGGTGTCGAGGCGGGCGCACGTGTAGCCGAGTGCGCGCGCAGCGTCCTCGAGCGCCGCGAGGAGGGCGGCGGCCACTCCGCGCGAACGAGCCGAGGGGCGCACGTACATGCGCTTGATCTCCGCCACGCCCTCGGCGAGACGGCGTACCCCTCCCCCGGCCACTGCCCGTTCGCCCTCGTAGCCCACGACGTAGGCGCCACCCGGAGCGCGCAACTCGGCCGGCGCCAGAGGCGGGTTGTCCAGCCGGGACAACGTCTCGTAGACGTCGTTCAACTCGGCCCGCGTGGCGGCCAGCAGCTCGGAGGCCGTCGGCTCCTCCGGGTCGCACAGCTCGAAATGGATTGCGATCACGTCACGCGGTCGGGATGCAGCGCCTTGGCCATGCGCCGCATGCCGTCGCGCCAGGGGACCGTCGTGCGCCCCGCCAGCTCGTGCATGCGCGTGGTGTCGATCTGCACGCTGTCGATGGTCTGCTCCGTCGGCTCGAAGCGGGCTTCCACGCCGGCCAGGCCGCCGAGGTAGGTGCACCATTCCTCGATGCTGACCGGATCGCTCCCGCCCCAGTTGACCGTCACCGCCGGGACCGCGGCCGCGGCGAGCAGGCGCGGCACCATGGCGAGGATGTCGTCGGCGTGGAGCGGGTGATAGATGCTCGGCGCGTCGACGTGGACCGGGATGGCGTGGCCCGACAGCATCATGTGCAGGTGGATGGCGGGCCATCCGCCGTTGTCGCCGTAGGGCACCGACAGGCGGGCGATCGTGGTCGGCAACCCCCAGCGCTCGGACGCCCAGCGCGCCGTCCCCTCCGCGGCGATCTTGCAGATGCTGTAGGTCCGCAGGAAGGGCCACACGCCGTGGTTGTCCCCGAGCGGGCCGTCCTCGTCGAACACGCGGTGCCCCTCCGGCTTGTAGACGGCGGTCGACGAGCAGTGCAGGAAGGCGCGGGCGGCCCGGTGATGCTCCATGAGGTACGCCAGCCCGCCACTGTTGGCCGCGAGGTCCCTCTCCCAGTCGTTGGTCTTGGCCACGGCGAAATGGAGCACGTAGTCCGCATCCTCGGGGAGACCGCCCACGTCGCCCGAGACGAAGTCGACCGGCACGCACTCGACGCCGGCCGCCTCGAGCTCGGCGCGGGCGACGCCGTCGGTGAAGCGGGCCGCCCCGATGACGCGGTTCTCGCGGGCCAGGGCGGTCGCGAGCGGGCGCGCCACCTGTCCGGTCACGCCGGTGACGACGACGGTGCTTCCGTGCAATTGGTCTGGGCTCATGGACCCTTTCGTACTCGCTACGCTGCCCGCGTGCACCTCTTCGCGGCCTTCCTGGGGGGCGAGCTCGGCCCCGGCCGCATGGGCGAGGACCACGAGGTGGTGTTCGTGGTGGCCGAGGACATGGTCTCGGCACGCCGGGCGGCGACGGCCAAGTGGGGCGGCGACGGCCGGGCGCACGTCGACGCCCTCACGCGCCTGGACATGATCGACGGCTTCGCCGTGGGGCTCGAACCGGCGGGGGCAGGCGACACCACCGAGACCGAGGGCTACAACTGACCCTCAGACGGCGGGCGACAGCCCCCCGTCGAGGTTGATCGCCGTGCCGGTCAGGTACGAGGCGCGGGCGGAGAGCAGGAAGCACCCGAGATCCGCGAACTCCTCCGACCGCCCGAACCGCCCGAGCGGGATCCCGGCGTCCTTGGCGAAGCGGTCGTAGAACGCAGGCACGTCGGTCCCCGCACGCTCGGCCGTGCGGACCCACTGCCCGCTCTCGATGAGCCCGATCAGCACCGCGTTCACCCGTATGCCGTCCGGCGCGAGCTCCTTGGAGAGTGCCTTCATGAGTGCCATGCCGGCGGCCCGGGTGACCGAGCTCGGCTCGCTGGCCGCCCCCGGTGCCTTGGCGGCCAAGGCCAGGGTGAACAGGACGGCACCCTTTGCGGCCCGGAGGTGGGGCAGCGCCAAACGGGTCAACCGCACGGCTGCCATCAATTTGAGCTGGATGTCGCTCTCCCAGATAGCGTCGTCGAGCGACTCGAGGGCGCCCGCCGAGGCGCGTCCCGCGTTGTGGACGACCCCGTCGATCCGCCCCCACCGGGCCACCGCACCCTCGACGAACGCCTCGACATCCTCGACCCGGGAGACGTCGGCCCGCTGCGCCAACACGTCACCGCCCTCCTCCTGCAGGCTCGCCTCGGCCGCGCGCAGCCGCGCCTCGTCCCGGCCGCACACGGCGACGGAGGCGCCTTCACGAACCAGCTGTCGCGCCAGGGCGAGGCCCAGACCGTCCGTCCCCCCGGTGATAAGCACCGACTTTCCTGCCAGTTCGAGCTCCACGCTCACTCCTCCTTCATGGTCGCGGGCGCAACACCCGCCACGAAGCTGTCCGCCTCGGCCTGTGTGCGGAGTCGGACGAACCGCAGGTCCGCCCAGCGCGGATCGCGCTCGGCATCGGCGTAACGACGACGGTAGACGCGGTGCCGCGTCGCCGCCCAGGCGATAATCGACTTCTCCGGATTCAACGACCAGAGGTTCGAGAGCGGCTCCTTATTGCCGTTCCACAGCTCCTGGCGCGTGACGGTGCGCCGGACGGTCCGCCGCACCGTCCGTGCCAGAACGATCGCGTACGGCAGGTCGAACCAGACGACCGTGTCCGCCCGGCCCCAGACGATCTCGTGCACGACGGAATAGTTGCCGTCCACGACCCAGCCGGCCGTTGCGACTTCCTCGGCGACCCGGGCACGGAAGTCTGCGTCACTGAGCGGTGTCCAACCCGGTTGGTGATAGATCGAATCGAGCTCCACGTGAGGTACGCCCAACCTGGCAGCGAGGGCGACGGCGAGGGTCGTCTTCCCCGATCCCGAGCACCCGACGACGGCGATCCGTTCGATATCAGCGCTCCTGTTCGGTCGGACGGATCAGGATCTCGTTCACGGCCACCCGCCTCGGCTGCGTCACCGCGTAGCGGATGCTCTCGGCGATGTCTTCGGCCTGCATGATCTCGATGCCCCCGAACGTCTGGGCCATGCCCTCGAGGATCTCCGGGCGGTTGTGGAAGGCCAGCTCCGTGGCCGTGGCCCCCGGCTCAATCAGCGTGACCCGGACGTGGCGGGCCGTGACCTCCTGGCGCAGCGATTCGCTGAAGGCGCCGACGCCGTGCTTGGTGGCGTTGTACACCCCGCTGTTCAGGCGAGCCACCCGGCCCGCCACCGAGCTGACGTTGACGATGTCCGCGACGGAGCGCGGCTCGGTGTCCGCGGCAGCGAGCAGGTGTGGCAGCGCGGCGTGCGTCGAATAGAGCAGCCCCAGCAGGTTGAGGCTGACCATCCGCTGCCACTCCTCGAGCGGCGCGTCGACGATCGGGCCCAGGAGCATGACGCCGGCGTTGTTGACCAGCGTGTCGAGACGGCCCAACTCCGCCACCGTCGTGGCGACGGCCCGCTCCGCTTGGGCGGGGTCGGTGATGTCCGCCTCGACCACCAACGCCTTGCCCGCGCCACCGAGGCGCCCGGCCAGCGCCTCGAGCCGGTCGCGCCGCCGCGCCACCAGGGCCACCGTCGCCCCCTCCTCGGCCAGTGCGACCGACGTCGCCTCGCCGATGCCGCTGCTCGCACCGGTCACGAGGGCGACCGTGCCTTCGAGTCTCTTCGTCATGCGACTCCACCTCGGTCTCGACGCGGCGGGTCCGGCCGCCACCACGGCTCAGCGGACCCCGAGGCTCCCGGATCACGCGGGCCCGTCTCGATGGAGGCACTACCCCGATTCGACTCGGGCTCGGGCTCCTTGGCGCCCGCCCCCCTCGCTCCCCGGCCTCGCTCTACGCTCAATCCCGAACAGCCCGACCGGGGTGCCCAGGTCTTGGGCACCCGCGTCGGCGTGTCCGCATTGAGGACCTCGCCCCGGAAGTAGGCCGGGCGGACGGCCCAGTAGACGAGGAATCAGCACGATGCCGAGAAGCATGGCGCCGATGTCGATGATCAACACCCCGCCGACGTCCAGTGCGGTTCGTGCCCGGCAGGGTCCACGTCGTGTAGCTGTTGACTCGGGTTCCAGTTGTACCAGAAGGCCCAGACCATGCGCCCCAGAGGATGAGACCACCGAGCGAGCGGGAACATGCCACGCAGCCAGAAGTTCCGAGGCTTTCTCGTCAGGCTCTTGCGGTAGTACCAGACGCAGGCGAACCCCGTCAGGCCGTAGTAGAACGCGATCATCGCGCCCAGGGCGGTACACCGAGTCGCCGATGACGCTGCTGCCGTGAGACAGGTAGTTCATGGCCACGTAGAGGCGATGGAGACAGCGCCCATGGCGACCGTCGACACCGTCGGGGTCAAGAAGCGCTTGTGCATCGGCCGAATGCCGTCGGGGATCGCCTTGTACACGGCCATGGACAAGGTCGTGCGGGCCGTCGGCAGGATGGTGGTCTGCGTCGACGCGGCCGCCGAGCTGAGCACCATCAGCAGCAGTAACTGGGTCATGAACCTCCGAAGCCCGAGGTACCGAAGACCGAGGTCCCCAGCACGTTGATCACGTCCCCGGGTGGCTGGGTTTGGCGAGGCCGATGCCTTTGGTTCCGATCGCCGGCGTAGGCCTGCGAGGCGACACCACCACGGGGCATACGTCACCAGCAGGATCAGCGTGGACAGAACCGCTGCGCGGCCCGGGCGTACGGCGGGAATCGGCCGTCTCCTCGTTGACCGATACGGACGGTGTCCCAGCCCCAGTAGATGAACAACATCAGGGTAAAACCCACCATGAAGCCCGTGAACGAGAGGTGGTGGAACGGGTTGAACCACTCCGCGCTCGGGTGTGAGATGGCCAGGGGGTGCGTGGCCCGTAGCCGACTTTCACCAACGCGACCACCGAGAACAGGACGAGCATCGTGAGCTCGATGCTGAGCAAGACCTTCTGCGAGTTGGCCGAGACCTCGATCCCGATGTAGCAGATCGCCGTCATGAGACGATCCACAGGATCCCGACCAGGAGCACCCAGCCGCTGTGACGGGTTGGACCCGATGCCGCCGGCGCCGAAGAGTAGGAAGACGTATTGCCCCGCGATCTGGGCCAGGCTGGCCATCACGAGGATGTCGGCCGCCACGATGCCCCACCCGCCGAACCAACCCGTCTTGGGGCCGAAGGCCCTCGCGGCCCAGGTGAACGTGGTGCCGCAGTCGGGGTCGGCGTAGTTCAGCTCCTTGTAGGCGTAGGAGATCGAAGAGCATCGGGATGAAGGCGAGGATCGTGATGATCGGCGCGCCCAGCCCGTTGATCGCGATGACGACGAACCCGAGGGTCGCCGCCAGGCTGTAGGCCGGGGCAGTCGACGCCACCCCGATGACCACTGAGGAGAACAGGCCGAGCGCCCCCCCCTTCAGCCCTTTTTCGCCCGGGTCCGCCACCTGGGCCCGATGTGCATCGAGATGAACCATGAGCGCCCCCCGTTGTCAGCGGTTTTGGCGTGCACCCTACTCAACCAGCGCCAGAATTTCCCCTCTTTTCGTACGAGATTCGCTGATCCGGTCTGCCGACCCGGTTCGCACCACGGTTTCCGGGGTGATCTTCCACTCTGGAGCCTGAAATCGTCGCCCCCTTAACTCGGCTCAGCCTCCATCTGCCCCATGCCCTCGCGCAGTTTCTGCAGGCTGGAGGAGAGGAGCCGGGAGACGTGCATCTGGCTGACCCCGACCGCCACCGCGATTTCGGACTGGGTGAGGCCGTCGACGAAGCGCATGCGGAGGATCGACTGCTCCCGGAGCGGCAGCGTGGCCAACGCAGGGCCGAGCAGGGCGCGGTCCTCCACCGAGGCGTAGTTGCTGTCGTGCTCGCCGAGCCTCGCCGCGAGCGGGTCGTCCTCGCTCTCCGAGGTGTCGATAGAAGCGGCGCGATAACCCTGGCCGGCTTCGATGGCCTCGATGACGGCTTCCTCGCTCGCCCCGGTTGCCTCCGCCAACTCGGCCACCGTCGGGTTGCGGCCGAACTGCTGGACGAGCGACGCGGTCGCGTGACCGAGCTCGAGGTACAGCTCCTGCACTCGTCTGCTTGCCCGCACGGCCCATCCCTTGTCGCGGAAGTGGCGCTTCAGCTCGCCGATGATCGTCCGGGTCGCGAATGCCGCGAAGTCGACACCCCGGGAAGGGTCGAAGCGGTCAACCGACTTGACCAGCGCGACCGACGCGACCTGGACGAGGTCGTCAAGCGGCTCGCCGCGATGGAGAAACCGACGTGCGAGCTGGTGGGCCAGTCCGAGATTGGAGGTGATCAGCTCCTCGCGCGCCTCGGCGTCGAGTGGTGGGTGCTCAGTCCCGGAGGCATCGGACGTCGGCCCGGGATCGTGTTCCCGGCCCGCGGTCACTCCGCATGCCCCCCCCGGCGCTTCCGCAGCCACGCACGCACGGACCCATCCTGGCTCTCCCGCCCGTGCTCGTCCACCAGGGCGCCGAGGATCTGCTCGCTCAACCGAGCGCTCTCGGCCATCTCGGGCCCCCCGAAGTCTGCGGGCGCGGCCCGCTTCAGGGTGCACTCCACCCCAAGGGCGTCGCCGAGCACCGTGAGCTCCAGGCAGAGGTCCCCGGTGCGGGCATCGCTGCCCTGCAACGTCAGCAGGCACAGCTCCCCCACGGCCAGGCGGAGATCCTCGAGCTCCTCGATGTCGAAGCCGGCGCGGGCCGAGACGGCGCTGGTCACGAGCCTGGCCAGCACGATGAGGTCGCCCCGGGCGGGGAACCTCAGCTCAATCTGGTCGCCGGTGTCGAGGAGATCGTCGGTCACGACGAGCCGGCATCCTGCAGGGAGTCGGCGATCGTGAACACGTTGGTCAACCCGGTGATCTCGAAGATCTTCACGATGCGCGGGTCCGCGACGACGACGTGCAGATCCCCACCCAGCTCGCGACAGCGCTTGAGCGCGCCGACCAGCACCCCCAGTGCGGTGGAGTCCAAAAAGCTCACCCCGAGGAGGTCCAGGACGACCGTCGCCTCGCCCTGGGCGATGACGCGGTGCAGGCACTCCCGCAGTTGCGGTGCCGTCGCGACGTCGATCTCCCCGGAGACCGCGATGACCGGCGGTGAGGTGTCCGCACGCTCCTGTATGTGAAACTCCTGATCCACTCCGCGCTCCTGCCTTTCGTGGGGTGTACCCGGTCCACGCCGAGTCGTGCTGCAATGGCAATTGGCCAGAGCGTTCTATAGCCCCCCGACACAGAACCTAAACCTCCAGGCAGGCACACAGGTTTTCCCAGCTCGACACCGGGGTAGGGACCCCCGGCACAACCCCGGTGACGGGCCGGAAGCGGAGCATTCGAGCCGCCAGAGGCCCTCGACCCGCCAGAGGAATAGCGTTGACGACGAGCCCGCGGCAGGACCCGGGGGGAGAGATCGTGCCCGAACAAGGAGACGAGGAACTTCCGGCCACCCGCCGCACAGAGCGCGCCGATCATGCCGAAGCCTTCGCGACCCTCATCGCGCTCCTCTGGGTCTCGACGGTCGCGATCGTGTTCGCGGTCTACGGGGGGAACATCTCGCTGGTGGGGTTGCTGGCCATCGGCCCCTTCATCGCCGCCGCCTTCGCGCGGCCCTCACGGGTGGCGCTCGTCGGGGTTCTGGCCGCCTTCTTCGCCCTCGTCATCAGCGCCCCGCCACACAGCTACGGCGAGCTGAACCACACGCTCCGCGTCGTGACGCAGTTGGCCGCGACAGCGCTGGCGATGTGGATCTCGCACCTGCGCGGTCAACGCAACGTGCAGCTGTGGACCGCCCGGTCCGAGACGCGCAACGAGCGACGCCGCCGCGTGGCGGCGGAGACGGCGCAGCGGATGCAGGCCATGGCGCGGGCACTGACGACGGCGGCGGATCCCGCGCAGGTCGCCGATGCCGTCTTTGCCGCCCTACGCGACGAGTTGCAGGTCGACGCGGCAACGTTTGCCCTCATGAGCGACCGCGGACAGCTGCGGACCCTGCGCCGCTTCGGCTACGACCCCCACGAACCGATCGATGGGGTGCTCGCCTCGCTCCGGCCGGGCGGACCGGTGCTGGGCCAGAACGTTGCCATCTTCGCCGAGTCGCGCGAGGACCTGCGGCGCCAACGCCCGGACATTGCGACGTCGCTCACAGAGAACCGGTTCCATGCCTTGGCCATCGTGCCACTAGTGGTGTCCGATCACACGATCGGCGCCGTTGTCGTGCGCTGGCACGATGACCGCGAGATCACAGAGCCCGACCGCAGCTTTCTCTTCACCATCACCGGCGCCGCGGCCCAGGCCGTCGAGCGGGCGCGCCTGACGTTGACCGACTTCGTCAACTTGGAGCGGAGCCAACATCTGCACCAGCTCAGTTCCGCGCTGGCGGCCGCCACCACGCCAGGCGACGTGGCACATGCAGCAATCGCCGGTGGCCGGCGGGCGCTGGGGGCGCAGTCCGCTGTTGTCCGGGTGCCCGCCGCCGGCGAGCGGGCGCTGTCCTGCCTTGCCAGCAGCGGCCATCCCGCGCTCCTCTCGCGCGGGATGGTGCCAGTGGGCGGTAGCACGGCGGGCTCATGCTTCGAACGCGGTCGTACGGTCATGGTCACCATCGACGGTGAGGGGGATCTGCACGACCACAAGGTTGCGGCCGAGATCGTGCCGCAGCGTGTTGGACGAGCTGTCCCAGCCGGTGACGATCGTCACCGAGCCGCTCGTGGGCAGCGTGGGCCCGCTCGGGGTGCTGAGCCTCGCCTTCGTGGCCCAGCCAGAGCCGACTGAGCCCGATCTCCGCTTCTTGTCCACCCTGGCCGGGCTGACCGCGCAGGCGCTCGAGCGTGCCCAGCTGTTCGAGCACGAGCGGGAGGCGCTGCGTGCGGCCGAGGCGGGCCGCGAACGCCTGTCCCTCCTCTCGGAGGTGACGCGGCTCCTCAGTTCGAGCCTTGAGCCCACGACGGTCATCCGCCGGACCATGAGCCTGGTCGAGGGCAGGTTGGCCGACTCGTGCATCGTCCTCGTGCCGGGCGACAGCGGGCTCGTCCGCCTCGACGTGGAGGAGCCGGGGACCGCCGCCACACAGCCGGTCGCGGGCGGCAAGGCCAAGGAGAGCGTCCCGTTCGGATCTGACGCGCCGGCAGCGGTCGCCTACCGGACCGGGCGGACGCAGCTGGCCCCTCTCGACGTCGACGGCGGCACCACGGAGACGGAGAACCTGTCCACGGCGCTCGCCGTCCCGTTGACGGCCAACGGCGAGGTCATCGGCGTGATGACGTTCATCGACGGACCGAGCCGGCTCTTCGAAGCCGACGACGTGTCGCTCGCCACCGAGGTGGCCAGCCGCACCGGCGTCGCGCTCTCGAACGCGACGCGCTTCCAGCGCGAGCACGTCGTCGCCGAGGTGCTGCAGCGAGCGGTGCTGCCCGACTCGCTCCCCGTCGTCGACGGCCTCGTGCTCGATGCCGAGTACCGCGCCGGCGTGGCCGGCACCTACGCCGGGGGTGACTGGTACGACGTATTCGAATTGAATCCCGACGCTGTCTTCTTCAGCGTGGGTGACGTCATGGGCAAGGGAGCACCGGCAGCGGCGCTGATGGGGCAGGTGCGCAGTGCCATCCGCGCCTACGCGGTGTCCGGACAGTCGCCCACCGAGGTGCTCGCGTCGCTCGATGGCCTATTCGACGCCCTCATTGAGGACAGGGTGGTCACCGCCGTGGTGGGGACCATCACACCGTCCACCGGACGGGTGGTGCTGAGCAACGCCGGCCATCCTCCGCCGCTTGTCGTGCGCGCCGGACGGCAGCGCCACCTTCTGTCCGATGCAACGCTCACTGCTCATCGCGGCGGGGCTGAGCGGTGCGCCGCGACCCCGGGACGAACTCGTGTTGGACCGCGGCGACTCGCTGATCATGTACTCGGACGGGCTGATCGAACGCCGCGGAGAGCTCATCACCGACGGCATGGAGAGGCTGGCGCACACAGCAACGACGATTGCTCGCGCCGGCTGGCCCGACCGTCCCGCCGTGACCTTCGCGTCCATGCTGAGTGCCGAAGAGCGCACCGACGACGTCGTCGTGCTCTGCCTCAACTACACCGCGAGCACCGGAGAGCGCATATCCGCCCAGCCAGTGGGTACGACACGTGATGGGATGTCGACATTGCACCTCGAGCCGCTGGTTGAGAGCACCCCTGTCGCCCGCCATTGGATCGCCGCCCATCTCCGCGACCTTCCCTCTGACGTCACCGGTTGCGCGGCCCTGCTCACCTCCGAACTGGTGACCAACGCGGTGCTGCACGCAGGGACCCCCTTGTGCGTCACCCTCCACATCCTCACGGACCGTATCCGGGTGGACGTCGCCGACGGTAACCCGCACTTCCCGTCCATCAAGGAGTACGGGAGGGATGCCGCGACCGGGCGGGGATTGACACTCTTCAACACGTTGGCGTCCAACTGGGGGGTGCAGGCGGTGGACGGCGGCAAAATCGTATGGTTCGAACTGCCGGTCGACTTCCCCGTCGCACCGGTCAGCGTCTCCGACGGGAGCTTTCGCTTTGATCTGACGGGGATCGCGGATTCGGACCTGCATCGCGGTCAGGACGAGACGCCGTGGGTGTCCGTCCGGCTCATCGGGATCCCGGTGACGCTGCTGCAGAAGTCGAGCGAGGAGTACGAAGCGCTGTTCCGCGAATTGCGCCTGATGAAGGAGCGGGCTGACAGTTCGCCCATCGCACCTGCCCTTCCCGAGCGCCTCTCGGTGCTCGTCACCGAGATGGGCACCCGCTTCCACGGCCTGGGGCCCGGGATGGACGAGATGTGGCAGGGCGCGGTCGACAACCAGATCGCGTCGTTCGACTGGACCTTCGAACTGCCCCGATCCGCCGTGGTGGCGTGCGAGTTCTACAACGCGATGCTCGACGAGGCCGACGAGTTCGGGCTCTCGCAGCGGCTCCTGACCCTGCCAGCGTCGCCCGCCAGCGTCGCGGTGCGCCGCTGGTTCCTCTCCGAGCTCATGGGCCAGTTGCAGGGAAAGGCGCCCGTGGGCTGGACCGACAGCCGGTTCCATTCCGAGCTGGGGGCCGTCCCGGCGCGCTAGGGACGACCGCAGCCGTCGGGCTGCCTCAACGGCGCTTGGCCGTCACCTTCTTCAGCACCTTCTCGTAGTAGTCCAGACCCTCCCTCGACAGCCCGGCGGCAGGTCCGCTGGCGATGGAGACGCGTTCGGGCACGATCCCCCACACGGGCACCTTGAGCTCGTTCCACCATTCGATAGTGGCCTCCAGGTCGTTCGTGCCCAGCCGGGCCGAGCAGATGACGACGCCGGCGGGGATGTTCCGGGGCGTCATCTCCAGGGTCGTGACAACCCGGTTCGGTTCGACTCCGCCAGCGCGGGTCGGGATGACGACGGCGTCGGCCCGGGCCAGCGCCGCCTGCACGACGTTCCCCTCCCCGGGCGGCGTGTCGACGACGACCAGTCCATCCACCTGGTTCATGGCCTTGGTCACGGTGCGGACGCTGGGTCCTTCCACCAGCTCGACCCCCTCCATCGGGTCGACGTCGTACCACTCCGCGGTCGACCCCTGGGGGTCGGCGTCGACCAGCAGGATCGGCCCTCGGCCCCGGTCGGCCGCCACCGCGGCCAGATAGACGGCCGTGGTCGTCTTGCCCACGCCCCCCTTGACGTTGCTCACCACGATGTTCATTGACTCGGGTCCTCTTCGTTCGGAAATGCGGCCCTACGGTACCGGCCGACCGCGGCGGTCGATTACGGCAGAAGCAATGCACCGAGGCGGCGCCGGGTGATGACGACCCCCCCGACCGCCATGGCGGCCAGGTAGGCGATGTGGCCCAGGAGAGTCCAGCTCCAGATACCCAGGTCGGCAGCGCGACAGAGCACCACTCCCTGGTAGAGGGGGGTGCAGCGCACCACGGCCTGCAGCCACCCGGGGTACACGGTGAGCGGGTAGAAGGTCGCCGAGAAGAGGAACAACGGGATGAAGGCCAGCGAGACCATGTCGAAGTCCTGCCAGGTCCGCATGTAGGTGGTGCCGGCCATGCCGGCGGACGCGAAGGCGAGGCTGATCAGCACCGCGGCCGGCCAACAGAGCACGGCCCACGGTGTGACGGTGTAGCCGAGGATCGCCATGATGGCCAAGAAGGCCCCCGAGTACAGCGCGCCCCGCAGGACGCACCAGCTGAGCTCCCCGATCGCAACGTCGCCCACGCCGAGCGGTGTCGAGAGCATGGCGTCGTAGGTCTTGGCGATCTTGAGCTTGAAGAAGACCAGGAAGGTGGAGTCGAGCATGGCCCCGTTCATGGCCGACGAGGCCAGCAAGCCTGGTGCGACGAAGGCGGTGTACGGCACTTGATGGCCGTCGACGTTGACCGGCCCGACGAGGTGCGACAGGCCGATGCCGATGGAGAGGAGATAGAAGAGCGGCTCGAAGAAGCCCGAGATGATGAAGATCCACGAGCGCCGGTACACCAGGATGTTGCGCTCGAGCACCCGCGAGGCATGGCGCCCGCCCACGAGCGCGAGGGGCGTGATCCGCAGCGCCACGCCAGGCGGCTGCCTCTCGGCCGCTGCGACTGCGTTCGTCGTGCTCACCGCCACCCCCTCACACCACCAACCGTTTGGCGAAGGTCCGCCGGCCGGCGGCGTAGCCGACCGCGACGCAGGTGCAGAGGTAGGCCGCGTGGCCGACGTCGGCCCACCCGACCTGACCGAGCGTGAGGTCGCGGCACAGTGTGACCCCGTGGTAGAGCGGCGTGACGTAGGCGACGACCTGTAGCCAGACCGGCAACTGCGAGATCGGGAAGAAGGTGCCGGAGAACAGGAACATCGGGATGATGGCAAAGCGATACAGCGTCGAGAACGACGAGTCCTTCTCCTGGGTGGCGGCGAACGCGCTCACCGGCGCGGCGAACGCGGCACCGGTCAGCACCCCGGCCGGGAGTGCGAGCAGCGCCCATGGCGAGTACACGACGCCGAAGGCGGCCATGACGGCCAGGTAGATCGAGACCACAATGGCGAGCCGGGCAGCGATCCAGGCGAGGTGACCGAGCAGCACGTCGTAGACGTCGAGCGGCGCTGCCAGCTGGGCCATGTAGGTGCGCACCCACTTGATCGCACCCATGACCGGGTACGTCGCGTCGTTGGTGCCGATCTGCATGCAGGTGCCAGCCAGCAGGCCGGGAGCCAGGTAGGCCACGTAGGTCACGCCGTCGACACCGTGAGAGTGCTTGTCGATGAGCGAGCCCAGCGCGACCCCCATGGCGGCCAGGTAGAGCACCGGGATGAGGAAGCTCGTCACCACGGAGCTGCGCCAGGTCCGCCGGTATTGGTAGGCCCAGTAACCGGCCGCGCGCAGCCACATCGGTGTCGCCAGACGGCGGACCGGGACCTCGTCGCCGTGCCGGAACAGCGTCGTGACACCCGGCGCGCCCGCGCCGCTCACCGCCGTCACGGATCAGTCCACCAGGGAGCGGCCGGTGAGGCGGAGGAACACGTCTTCGAGCGTGGAGCGGCGAACCAGCGTGCTCTCGGCCACATGCCCCATCCGGGCCACCTCTGCCAGGGCGGCATCGCCGTCGTCGGTGTACAAGAGAATGCGGTCAGGCAGGACCTCCTGGCGCTCGGCCAGCTCGGCCAGCGACGGCGCCACCTCTTCGTGCCGGCCCGGCGCGAAGCGGAGCTCGACGACCTCCTTCGTCGAGTACGCCTCAATGAGCTGGCGGGGCGTACCTTCGGCGGCGAAGCGGCCCTTGTCCATGACGACGAGGCGGTCGCAGAGCTGCTCGGCCTCGTCCATGTAGTGGGTCGTGATCACGAGGGTCACGCCGTCCTGCTTCAGGCGGTAGAGGCGGTCCCACAGCAGGTGGCGGGCCTGGGGGTCGAGACCGGTCGTCGGCTCGTCGAGGATCAGCAGGTCGGGGTCGGAGATGAGCGCCCGGGCAATGGTGAGCCGTCGCTTCATGCCGCCCGAGAGCGGGTCGACCCTGTCGTTGGCGCGCTCGGTGAGCTGGGCGAAGTCGAGCAGCTGATCGGCGCGCTCACGGATCACCTTCTTGGGCATGTCGAAGTAGCGCCCGTAGATCATGAGGTTGTCGAGCACGGTGAGCTCGAGGTCCAGCGAGTCCTCCTGCGGCACGAGGCCCATCCGGGCACGGATGCGTGCGCCCTCGGTCGCCGGGTCCATCCCGAGGACGCGCAGCGTGCCCCCGCTCAGAGGGCTGAGGCACGAGATCATCCGCATCGTGGACGTCTTGCCCGCCCCGTTCGGCCCGAGGAAACCGAACGACTCGCCCTTGGCAATGGTGAAGTCCACGTTGTCCACCGCCACGAAGTCGCCGAATCGCTTCACGAGCCCGCGGGCTTCGATCATCGGGAGGGGCGCGGCTTCCCCCACCGATCCGGCAGCCGGCGCGGCGTTGGGCTCCCGCTCCGAATCGGGGACGTGAGTCGTCGGCGGGGAATGTGACGCCATCGTCAGGGAACGATACCGTGCCGCCCACGAACCCAATGCAAGCGGGGAGGCATGGCGATGGCTTGGACCGGAGGGGGACGGGCGTTTCCCGAGGGCTTCACATGGGGCACGGCCACGGCGGCCCACCAAGTTGAGGGCGGCAACACCAACAACGACTGGTGGGCCTTCGAGCACACCCCCGGATCGGGGTGCGCCGAGCCGTCGGGCGACGCCTGCGACTCGTGGGACCGCTGGGAGGAGGATGCGGACCTCGTGGCCGGCCTCGGGTTCGACAACCACCGCTTCTCGGTGGAGTGGAGCCGCATTGAGCCGGCCGAGGGCGAGTTCTCCCGAGCCGCGCTGGCGCACTATCACCGCCAATGCGTCGGGCTGCGCGAACGAGGCATCGATCCGGTCGTGACGTTCCATCACTTCACGACGCCGGTCTGGCTGACGGCACAAGGGGGCTGGGAGAGCGATCTCGCCGTCGAGCGCTACGGGCGATTCTGCGAAGTCGTCGCCGAGGCGTTGGGCGGCGTGATGACTCGCGCGTGCACCATCAACGAGCCGAACATCGTGGCGACGATGGGTTGGCACGCCGGAATGTTCCCGCCCGGCAAAAGCGACGTGGCGCTCTCTCGCACGGTGTCGGCACGACTGGCCGATGCCCACCGCGTGGCGGTGGTCGCCATCAGGGCCAATGCCCCAGGTGTCCCTGTGGGCCTGACCCTCTCCATGACCGACTACCAGCCGGCAGCGGGAGGGCAGGAGAAGCTCGAGAGCATCCGGACCCATGCCGAGGACGTGTTCCTCGACGCCGTCGAGGGCGACGACTTCGTGGGCGTGCAGGTCTACACCCGCATGCTGATAGGCCCTGACGGCTGGGCCGGCTACGAGGACGGGGTGCCCGTGCTCGACATGGGTTACGAGTTCTACCCGGCCTCCCTCGGCAACTGCCTCCGGCGAGCATGGGACTACACCGGGGGCTCCATTCCCTTGCTCGTCACCGAGAACGGGATCGGGACGACGGACGACGAACAGCGCATCGACTACGTGCGCCAGGCGCTCGGCGGTGTTCTCGATGCCGTCGCCGACGGCGTGGACGTGCGGGGCTACACCTACTGGTCGCTGCTCGACAACTTCGAATGGGCGCTCGGCTACCGGCCCCGCTTCGGCATTGTCAGCGTCGACCGCGCGACCTTCGCCCGCACGGCCAAGCCCAGTGCAGCCTGGCTGGCGAGGGTCGCGGCAGCCAACGCAGTCGACGCCTAGGTTCAGACGGCGGCGAGCTCCGTGTTGGAGACGATGGCGTCGGTGACCTGATCCCAGAGTTGCTCCGGCAGGTCGTGCCCCATGCCCGGAATGGTGATCAGTTTCGAGCCCGGAACCGCGGCCGCGGTCGCCAGGCCACCGCTCACGGTGACCAAGGGGTCCGCCTCTCCGTGGACGACGAGGAAGGGCAGGCGGACGTGGTGGAGCCCCTCGGTGCGATCGGGCGAGGCGAGGATGGCGGCCAGCTGGCGGGCCGTGCCGTCGGGGCAGTAGCAGCGGTCGTACGCAGCGGCGGCCCTGCTTCGTAGCAGACCTTCGTCCGAGGGGTACGCCGGCGAACCGATCACCCGGCTCCCGGCCAGGCTGGCCTCAATGGCTTCCTCGCGGCTCGTCGCCACGGGCCGCAGTAGCGCACGCATCGCCTCGTCGGTGGGGGCACCCACGGACCGGTCGCCCGTGGTCGACATGATGGAGCAGGCGGACAAGAAGCGGTCCTGATGGTTGACCACGAGCGCCTGGGTGATCATGCCACCCATCGAGGCTCCGACGAGGTGGGCGCGCGCGACGCCGAGCTCGGTGAGCAGACCAGCCGCATCGTCCGCCATGTCCTCCACGCAGTAGGGGGCAGAGGATGTGTCGCCGCTGAAGAGCGCCGTGATCTCGGGCAGTCCCTCGAACTTGGTCGACAGGCCGCAGTCCCGGTTGTCGAAGCGGATGACGAAAAAGCCGCGCTCGCGCAGACCATCGACGAAACCCTGGGGCCAGGTGATCAGCTGCGCGCCGAGCCCCATGACCAGGAGCAGGGCCGGATCGGCCCGGTCACCCTCGGTGACGTACTCGATGTCGATGCCATTGACGTGCGCGCTGGGCACGGCACTCTCCCTTCGGCTCTTTTCCGGGCCGGTTCTAGCAGCCGCCCGTTGCCCGTGCCCTATCCCGATGCGGCCGGTTCGGCCAGCGATGCGGGGCGGTGACGCGTACGGCGCCAGCGCGGCCCGGGCTCCAAGCCGACCAGAACGACCTCGACCGACGCCATGCAGACGATGAAGATCGGGAACGCCGCCACCTCGAATGTCCAGTGCTGAACGGTGAGGAGGAGGATCGCCATGGAGATGACAGCTCCGAGGTAGGAGTACACCGTCTCGGTCTCGGGGTGCGTCCAGCTCTTCATGACTGTGGGCACTCCGGCCAGGAAGTCGGCGGCAATGGCGGCCGTGATGGCCACGACACCGTTGCGGGTCACGAGCCACGTCACGGTGCCCACGACCGACATCACGCCGCAGGCGTAGTCGATCCGGCGGATCTTCCACACCGCGTCGGGATTGTGGAAGGAGGCGGCGAAGACCAACAGGGGCATGAAACCCACCATGAATGTGGGTAGGGCGCGCAGGCCCACACCCTCCTTGACCTCGACCGCGGCAGCCAACAGTGGCGCCACGGCCCACAGCAGCCATGTGACCCGGTTGGGCTTCGTGGTTCCGCGCAGGGTGTCGCGCAGGTATACGGCCGTGCCCAGCGCGCCGATTGCGGTCCCGAGGAAGATCCAGTTGACATTGATCACCAGAGGACAGTCTGCTGTGCGCCGGGCCGGCCGTCATACCCCCGGGGGCGACGCCGCTCGCCGGCCCCGGACCAGTAGCTTCACCACCAGTGGGGCGTCCCCGAAGGAGCAGCGCCGGTGCAGCCTGACCGTGGGCAAATGAGTGATCTCTATGGGTGAGCTGCTCCTCGTTGCGTTCCTCGGCGGGTTGATCACCGGAATCTCACCCTGCATCGTTCCCGTCATTCCGGTGGTCATGGCTGGCGGCTCGACGGGAGCAAGCCGCACACGGCCGTACGTCATCATCGCCGGCCTGGTGGCCAGCTTCAGCCTCTCCGTCCTCTTCGCCTCGTCGCTGCTCAGCTTCCTCCATCTCCCCCAGGACCTCCTGTTCTGGCTCGGCGTGGCCATGCTCGGGCTGCTGTCGGTGGGACTCCTTGTGCCGAAGGTGGGCGAAGTCATTGAGCGCCCCTTCACCCGGATCGGTGCCTCTCGCTACGCCACCGAAGGGGGAGGCTTCGTCCTGGGATTGAGTCTCGGCCTCGTGTTCGTGCCGTGTGCCGGACCCGTGTTGACGGCGATCTCGGTGGCGGCGGCCCACCACCGCGTGGGCGCGACCTCAATCCTTGTCACGGTCTTCTACGCGCTCGGTGTCACCGTGCCGCTGTTGGTCCTGGCGGTGGTTTCACAACGCGCCACGACCTCGTGGTCGTCGCTGCGCAACCACCTGCCGACTGTCCGCAGGGTGGCGGGCATCGTCCTCGGTGTCACGACATTGGCCATCGCCTTCAACTGGCTCGGGGCACTGCAACGGGACGTCCCCGGGTACACGACCGCTCTCGAGGATCACGTCGAGTCGACCAACTCGGCCTGCAACCGCCTGCAGCAGCTGAGCGGCGAGCACCAGAACCAATTCGCGGCGGCCAACGCCAAGCTGGAGGGCAAGAAGGCGACGTGCGCGGCGACCGACGCGGGCAACTCACAGAGCGCGCACCTGGCCGCCGGCTCGACAACCACCACATCCCCGCATGCGACGTCCACGTCGCCGCAGAAGCCCGCCGTGTTCATGGCGAACAAGACGAACCTGCCCAACCTCGGCCGGGCGCCCAACTTCGCCGACATCACGTCTTGGTTCAACACGCCGGGAAACCTGCCTCTGACGTTGAATCAGCTGCGCGGCAAGGTGGTGCTGATCGACTTCTGGACCTACTCGTGCATCAACTGCCAGCGCGCGTTGCCCCACGTGGAGGGTTGGTACAACGACTACAAGAAGGACGGCTTGGTGGTCGTAGGCGTATCGGCTCCTGAGTTCGCCTTCGAACATGTCGTGTCCAACGTGGAGAGCGCCGCGGGCAACCTCGGGATCGACTACCCCGTTGCCGTGGACGACAACCTGGCCACCTGGGACGCGTACAACAACCAATACTGGCCAGCCGACTATCTCATCGACCCGACGGGCGTTGTGCGTGCCTACAACTTCGGGGAGGGCGGCTACGGCACGATGGAGGACAACATCAGGATGTTGCTGACCGCGAACGGGGTCGCCGACCTGCCATCGCGGACCGACGTCCCTGACAAGACGCCGACCAGTACGGCCATGACTCCCGAGAGCTATGTGGGGTACTCCCGCCTGAACAACGAGGTTGGCACGGCGGTCGTCCCCGACAAGGAGACCGTGTACCACGCGCCTGCGAGCATCGCGTCCAACAGCCTCGCCTTCGGCGGCAGGTGGACTGTCCACAGCGAGGGTGCAGTGGCCGGCGCGAACGCCACGCTGGGCCTCCAGTTCACCGCGAACGACGTGTACCTCGTCATGGGTGGCGAGGGCACCGTC
This sequence comes from uncultured Acidimicrobiaceae bacterium, assembly GCA_963726005.1. Lineage (GTDB taxonomy): Bacteria > Actinomycetota > Acidimicrobiia > Acidimicrobiales > RAAP-2 > Bog-473. The sequence goes on along the minus strand of CAVSAT010000004.1, from coordinate 375,396 downwards.
GGCGTGTCCTACAACGGCCGACACCTGGCCGCGTTGACCGTGGCCGGCATCCCCAAGCTCTACACGCTGCTGTCGTCCGGCGCGCTGCAAACGGGCGTGCTCACACTGACCGTGTCTCCGGGCGTCGAGGCCTACGACTTTACCTTCGGCTAGCGAAGCGCGACCGGCGCTCGACTTCCGTTCAGTTGATCGCGCGCTCCCTGTCGGTCCAGTAGGGCGCACGGAGTTCGCGCTTCAGGATCTTGCCGGAAGGGTTGCGGGGCAGGGTGTCCACGGAGTCGACCGAGGTCGGGCATTTGTAGTGGGCAAGATTCCTGCGGCAATGCGCGACAAGACCCGACGCGTCGAGCCCGGCACCGGGAGCCAGCACGACGATGGCCTTGACAGTCTCCCCCCACTTGTCGTCGGGCACCCCGATGACCGCCGCGTCGACAACGTCCGGATGCGAGAGAAGCACGTTCTCGACTTCGGCCGGGTAGATGTTCTCTCCCCCGCTGACGACCATGTCCTTGATGCGGTCATGGAGGTAGAGGTAGCCATCGGCGTCGAAGTATCCGGCGTCACCGGTGCGCAGCCACCCGTCGGTGTCGACGGTCGCCGCGGTCTCGTCAGGCTTCGCCCAATAGCCGGCCATGTTGTAGGGCGATCGAGTCCACAATTCGCCGACCTCGCCGAGACCGACATCCTCGCCCGAGTCGGGGTCGACCACTCGGATCTCCACCGACTTGTGCGGCTTTCCGGCGGAACGCAAGAGGCCCCGGCGGGGACCGTCCGTTTCGTGGTCCTCGAAAGGCAGAGCCGTGATCGCGCCCGTCGTCTCCGTCATGCCGTACACCTGGCAGAAGCCACAGCCAAACGACGCGATGCACTTGACCAGGACATCTTCTGAGATGGGAGACGCGCCGTAGAAGATGAGCCGGAGGCTCGAGAGATCGGTCGCGCCCAGCGCGGGCGTCGCCAATACGAGCATGAGCACCGCGGGCACGACGAACATCTCGGTGATCCGCTCGGTGGCAACCAGCTGGAGGAGCAGAGTCGGGTCGACGTCGCGCAGGATGACCGATCGCCCGCCGCGTGACATGGCGCACAGCGCCCACCCGGACCCGCCGATGTGGAACAGCGGCATGGCGACCAGGCTCACGGTGTCGCCGCGGACGCTGAACGTCTCTCCGGCTTCCCCGATCGCGGTCGACAGGTTGGCATTGGTCAACATGACGCCCTTCGGCAGTCCCGTCGTGCCGGAGGTGTAGAGCTGCATGCTCACTTCGTCGGGTGATCCGATGTAGCCAGGGTCCTCGTCCGGGCACCCATCGATCCATGCCTCGTAGGACAGGGCACGCGGATCCGCACACGATGCGATGCCTGGTCCGATCACCACGATGCGTTCGACCTCGGGTAGACCGCTCGGCATGTCGGACAGGGCCGGTACGTAGTCCGCGTGGATCGCGAGGACACGCGCTCCGGAGTCGTCGATGACGGCCGCCATTTCGGAGGGCACGAGGCGCCAGTTGACCGCGACGTTGACGGCCCCGAGGAGCGAACCCCCGAAGAGGAAGTCGAAGTAGGCGATCCCGTTACGGTCGAGAAAGGCGATCCGGTCGCCGACGCCGAGTCCATCGCGCCTGGCCGCCTGCGCGACGCGGCAGGCGGCGTCGTACTCGTCGGCCCACGTGCGCCGTTCGGTACCGAGCACGAGCATCTCGGCGTCGGGCTGTAATCGGGCCAAATGCCTGATCAACCCCGCCACAGTGAAGCGGTCGCGTTCGGTGACACTCACCCCTGATGGCACCTCGGGCCTCCTCACTGTGCCGTTTCGGCTCGGGACCCTAGGCAGCACGTTGCGGCGCTGCACAAGCTCCTCGAACGTCGAGATCCTCTCTTAGAGCGATGAGTGTTGCCACTGGTCAGAACGCATTTTCTGGAAATTAAGAACAAATTTACACGGGTATTGACTCAAATAGAGCTCATCGACCTGGGAGTTTGTGAATGTCATCACAAACTCTTGCAGTAGACGCCCAGGTCAAAGCGGTCGTTTGACCCGAGCGGTGGTCCGGGTCCACCGTCCTGCTACATTGCCGGTCACAAAGCCAGATCGTCCTTTCGATTGCAAGCCGTGCCCATGTTCCCGGCTGCATTGAGAAAACACCGAGCCGATCTGGTTCGCTCAGACCAACAGGTCTCGACGCGCCTGCCTGCAGGCCGCCGGGACGACGAATCGAGGACGACCACCCAGGACTAACCCAGGGCTGAACACAACCGGCCGCACACCCTGCGGCGACAAGCCAGAACGGACGATGCCTTCCCGCTCTCCGTTCGGGGCGCGAATGCAATGGCCGGAGCCCGCCTACACCGAGCAGAGCCTGGCGCTTCAACGCGCCCGACGAAGGGAGGTGCCGTGCGGATCCGCATTGCACTCGCGACGGCGGTGGCCGTCATTGTCACACCAGTAGTCCTTTTCGCGTTGTTCAGCAGCACCCCCGCAGCTTCGGCGCGGGTGACCCGCCACGAGGCCATCGGCCAACACCGGGCGGTGAAGATCCAACTCAAGTTGATGTCGTATGCGGAGGCCCAGAAGGTCGCCAAGATGGCAACCTTCTACGACGCCGTCGCGGCGCAGCAACAGGCGACCTTCTACACCGACCTCGCCTTCTTCAAGGCGGTTGCGGCGCAGCAACAACAGGAGGCAGCCGCACAGGCGGCGGCCCAGGCGGCGGCCCAGGCGGCCGCAGTCACCGCCGCGTCCGCCCGTGCCCAGGCCGCGGCGGTTCCGGCAGCAGCGTCGCCACCAGTGCCAGCCGCAGCCCCGAGCGGCGCTTCGTCGGACGCGACGAGCACCGGCACGCCCGACTGGGCCTGCATCCGCCAACACGAGTCCGGCGACAACTACGGAGCGGGTGGCGGCGGCGCGTACCAGTTCCAGGACGGAACATGGACGGGTGTGACCGGCTTGCCCGGTCCGGCCCAGTCGTACCCCGCGGCGACGCAGGACGCGGCCGCGTTGAGGTTGTATGCCCAACGCGGCTGGGCGCCCTGGACCACTCGCTACGCCTGCGGGCTGTGAGGACCGCCGTGGTGCGGATCCGCATTGCACTCGCGACGGCGATGGCGGTCGTTGCTGTTGCCGTTCCGTCGGTACTCATCTCGCTGGTCGGCGTCGCCCCCGCCTGGGCGCAGGCGGGCCACCATCAGCCGGTCAACTCGCGCCAGGATGGCGACGCGCATCATGTCGTGCGCATCAACGACAAGTTGATGTCGTACTCCGAGGCGCGCCGGGTCGCCAAGATGGTGACCTACGCCAACGCAGTCCAGGCGGCCCAGCAGGCCACGGCCTTCTACAAGGATCTAGCCTTCTTCCAGGCGGTCGCCGCCCAGGAGAACACCATGCCGGCGGCATGGTTGGCGACGGCCATCTGCGAGGAGGGGGGCCGCAACGACCCGTACGCTGGGTACTTCGGGATCCTAGAGTGGCACTACTTCGACGGCTACCCCACCGCGGGCAGCGCGCCGCTGTCGGTGCAGCTGGCTTGGGAGGCGCGGTACGTCGGAGGACCGCCCGACACGCCGGGGCACTGCCACAGCTACTGAGCAGCATGAGCGCCCGCTGCGTGAGCGACTTTGCCGCCCGCCCCGCTACCCCGCGTCGAACATGGCGGTCACCTGCGTCATGTCGAAGTAGTCCCGCCATGCGGTGATCTTCCCGTCTACGACCTGGAAGGCACCCATGACGGGCAGCGGGGCGCTCTTGCCCTTGATGGAGAAGATGTCGGTCCGCTCGGTCAGCACGGTCGCGCCGTCGCTGGCCAGATGGTGGATCTCGAACTCGAGGGCGTCGCACATGCCGACGAACATGTCGATCACCGCCATCGTGGCCTCAATGCCCTCGGCCGGCTCCATCGGGATGTTGTGGTAGACGATCTCGTCCGAGAAGAAGCTGCGCAGCACGGCGGGGTCCCGCGTGCTCACCGCGGCACAGAAGTCCCGGACGACCTGTTCGGCGCTGGGCATGGCTCTCCTCTCATCGATGGGCGGGCGCCCACGCTACCCAACGATCGGCCATGATGAGGGGGTGACAGGCCTCGGCAAGCGGGTGGTCGTGCTGGCCCCGATGCAGCCCGAGCTCAAAGCGATCGTCAAGTCGTTCGGCCTCCGACCGGCGGAGGGTGACGACGTCTTCACCCATGCCGGTTCCGCCGGGGACTGGTCCGTGGTGACGCTCGTGACCGGAATGGGGCCCGCCATGGCCCGAGAGGCCACGCAGCGCGCACTCGCCCCCGGGCCGTGCGAGCACGTCATGGTCGTCGGTATCGCGGGCGGGCTCGATCCTGAACTTCCGGTGGGATCGCTGATGATGCCCACCCGGGTGCAGCTGTACCCCGACGGCCCCGAGTATCAGTCGCACCCCCTCGCACCGCGACGTGCGTCCGGTGGCCTGATGACCACCGACGGTCTCTTCGACGACGACGACATCTGGCGCCCGATCCTGGAACGCGGCTTCGGGGCCGTGGACATGGAGGCGGCGGGCGTGGCCGAGGCCTGTGAGAACGCTGGCGTCGCCTGGTCGGTCTACCGCGGTATCAGCGACCGACCCGACGAGCACATCGTGGATCAGGCCGTCTTCGCCTTGAGCAAGCCCGACGGTTCGGCCGATCCCGTCGCACTCGCCAAGTACCTGGCGCGCGACCCGCGGCGCGCCAAGGCGCTGGCGCATCTCAACAAGTGCATGCAGGCGGCCGCGAAGCTGGCCGCGGACGCGGCCCTCGCGGACCTGGTCGGCGCCTAACCGTCCTCGGGCTCCGAGAGCCGCTCGTTGGGCACGTCCCGGCGCGCGATGACGTGCAGGTCGATGTCATTGTCGGACGCCAGACGGAGAATCGTCTGAATCACGGAGCCCCTCGTCATGGACTGCCAGCGGGTGAGCCGCGAGGTCCCCACCACGATCTGGGTGATCTGTTGGTCGACCGCGGCGGCGAAGATGGTCTTGGCGACGTCGTCACCCTCGAGTGTCTGCCAGCGACCCCCGACGGCCTTCACCAGCTCCTCGAGCTCGGCCGTGCTGGCCTGCGTCGCCTCGGCATCCCCGGAGACCACGTGCACGGCGATGAGGTCGCCCTTGAGGCGGGACGCGATGCGCGCCGCTCGCCTGATCACGGAGGCGTTGCCAGGGGCGCCCGTCACGGCGACCATGATGCGCTCGGTCGTTTCCCATAGCTCGCCGGCCACCCCACGCGACCGGAGGAACTCGAGCAGCTCCTCCTCGGTCTCGTCGGCCACGAAGCGGAGGGAGAGCTCACGCAGCGCCACGAGGTTCTGCGGCCGGAAGAACCCGTTCAGGGCCGAGGGCACCTTGTCCGCCGGATAGATGTTGCCGTGGAGCATCCGACGCCGGAGCTGATCGGCCGAGGAGTCGATGAGTTCGAGCTGGTCCGCCTTGCGCACGACCCAGTCCGGCACCCGTTCCCGCACGCCGACACCGGTGATGCGCTCGACGGCATCGGCGAGGGACTCGACGTGCTGGATGTTCACGGTGCTGACGACGGCAATGCCGGCGTCGAGGATCTCGAGCACGTCCTCCCATCGCTTCCCGTGACGTCCGGACCCCGGCACGTTCGTATGGGCCAGCTCGTCGATCAGGACCACCTCGGGCCTGCGGGCGATGATGGCATCGACGTCCATCTCCTCCCACACCGAGTCGCGGTACTGCACAGACTTACGCGGGATCACGGGCAGGTCACGGAGCTGCTCCATGGTGTAGGGACGCTTGTGCGTCTCGACGAACCCGACGACGACGTCCGCCCCGCGCTGGAACCGGCGCCACCCCTCGTCGAGCATCGCGACCGTCTTGCCGACGCCGGCCGCCGCGCCGAGATAGACCCGGAACCGCCCGGTCGGCCGGACACCCTCGTCTTCGCCGCTGTCGCTCATCGCCACCTCACTGGGCCGGACCCCGTCAGTGCGTCAGTACACTCGGAAGACACTCCGAAGGACGGAACGTCGTGACGCAGGTGAGACCAAGGGTGCTGGCTACCAAAGCAACGTACCAGCGCGCCGTGCTCGGGATCGTCGTCACGCTGGGCGGCCTCGCCGCGGTCCTGGCCGTGCTGCTGCCCTTCCGACCCCACCTCAGCATCGCCATCCCGGCATTGCTGTTCGTCTTGCCGGCGCTGGTGGGCATCGTCATCGGCGGCTTCCTCCCCGGCGTGGCGGGCGCGGTGGGCGGGTTCCTCGTCTACGACTTCTTCTTCCTTCCCCCCTACAACACCTTCGCCGTCCGCTCTCCACAGAACTGGATCGCTCTCGCGGTCTACGTCGTGGTCGTGCTGATCGTCGCCCAGGTGGTCACCAAGCTGCGGAGTGCCCGGGAGGAGGCGTTGCGCCGGACGGAGGAGGCCAGACGGCTGTTCGAGTTGTCCCAGGCGCTCATCGGCGATCTCTCGCTGTCGCAGCTCCTGACCCACATGGTCGGCACCGTGCAGAGCGTGTTCGCGCCGCGCTGGACTGCCCTCGTGCTGCCCGACGGCGATGGGATCGTCCCCGGAACCGGCGAGACGCTTCGTCTGGCTGCCACGGCAGGCCAGCCATTGGCGGAGGCCGACGTGGCCTCCGTAACGTCGGGCGGTGGTGAAGCCCGATCGCTCGGACTGATGGATGACACCGGGCCCCGCCGGGTGTCGGTGGCGCTGGTGGTCAGCCACCGGCCGGTCGGCATGCTCGTGCTTCAGGACGTGCAGCTGATTGAGCGGGAGCGGAGCCTGCTCGGAACGTTCGCCAACCAGGCCGCGCTCGCCGTCGACCGTGCGCAGCTGCGCGAGCAGGCGCTGCGCACGCGCCTGCTCGAAGAGATCGATCGCTGGCGCAGCGCCCTCATGGGCGCCGCCTCGCACGACCTGCGCACTCCGCTGGCCTCCATCAAGACGGCGGTGTCGAGCCTGCGCCAGGTCGACGCCCGCCTGGGTCCCGACGACCGGGCCGAGCTCCTCGAGCTCATTGAGCTGCAGTCGGACCGGCTGGCCCGGCTCGTGACCAACCTCCTCGACATGACGCGCATTGAGGCGGGCTCCCTCGAGGTCCGACCGACCACCGTCGTCTTCGACGAAATCGTGGACGAGGCCATGGCGTCGTTGGGTGGCATCGTCGCTCCGGGTCGCGTCGCGGTCGATGCACCGCCCGACCTGCCGCTCTTGCACCTCGATCCCGTCCTCATCAGCCAGGTCCTGGCCAACGTGTTGGAGAACGCCGAACGGCTGTCTCCCGATGACAGCCTCATCCGCGTCGGGGCGCGGACCGCACCGGGGAGCGCGGCGACGCTGGTCGAGATCGCGGTGACCGACGACGGTCCCGGCATCGCCCGTGAGGAGAGAGAGCGTGTCTTCGAGATGTTCAGCCAGAACGGCGGGGGGGGTCGGGCCGGTCTCGGCCTCGCCATCGCCAAGGCCTTCGTCGAGGCCCACGGCGGGCTCATCTGGATCGATCCCGACGTCCCTCGCGGCGCCCGTGTCGTCTTCACCGTCCCCTGCGAGGCCTTCGTGCCCTCGCCGGCCTGAGCAACGCTCATGACCAAGGTGCTCGTCGTCGACGACGATCCGTCGCTCCTCAAGGCGCTCCGGATCGGCCTGACCGCCCGCGGCGACGAGGTCCTGACCGCCCACTCCGGAGCAGAGGCCGTCAATCAGGTCGCACTGGGCCGACCGGACCTCGTCATCCTCGACCTTGGCCTGCCAGACCTCGACGGTCTCGAGGTCTGCCGCCGCATTCGCGAGTTCTCGGATGTCCCCATCGTGGTGCTCTCCGCTTACGGCGACGAGCGCCGCAAGGTCGAGGCGCTGGACAGCGGCGCCGATGATTTCGTGACGAAGCCCTTCGGCATGGCCGAGCTCGAGGCACGGCTTCGGGTCGCGTTGCGCCACGCCGCGGCCCGGAACGGTGTTGGGCAGGAGGTTCCCACTGCGCTGCGGGTGGGCGACCTCGACATCGACCTGGTGCACCACATGGCGACGCTGGCCGGTGCGCCGCTGCAGCTCACGGCCAAGGAGTTCGAGCTCCTGGCCTACCTGGCCCGCCACACCGGCAAGGTGTGCACGCACCACATGATCCTCAAGGACGTGTGGGGGCCCGGTTACGGCGCCGAGTCCAACTACGTGCGGGTCTACACCCACCGACTGCGCAAGAAGCTCGGGGACGAGGAGGGCAGGCTGCTCAAGACCGTGCCGGGCATCGGTTACCAGCTGGTTCCCGACGCGCACTCCCCCGTGGTGAACGAGTAGATCGGGTTGATCATCACGACGGTTCCGTCGGCACGACCCGGCGTCCCCTGGGCCACGACCCGGCGACCGGTGACGAGACCCGCCACCGCGGCACGGCCGAAGAAGCGCAGCACCAAAGTCCCGGTGCCGTCGTCGAGCACGGCATCCGTGCGGACCCAGGGCCGCTCGAAATGCGCGACGGAGATGATCTCTCCGCGCACCGTGTTCCGCTTCCGGAGCACGACCGCCCTGATGGCGGTCGTGCTCACTTCAGCTTGGCCAGCGCCTCGTTGAGCTGCAGCACGTTGATGTAGGAGGTCCCCAAGAAGCCGAGCTCGGCGCCCTGCGTGTGGCTGATGATCAAGCTCCTGAGAACCGAGGGTGAGACCCCGGTGGCCTGCGACACCATCGGTATCTGCACCAATGCGTCCTGCTGGCTGATGTCGGGGTCGTACCCGCTGCCCGAGGTCGTGACGAGGTCGGGGGTCGGGTTGACGCCACGCGCCTTCCAGTACGACACCAGCGCCTGCGTGTTCGACAACAGGACCTTGGAGCGTGGACCGAGGTTGGTCGCCGCCGATGAGCCGTTGTTCAGCACGCCGGGGTGGCCGGGGATGTTGTTGGCCTGCAATGGGTTGTCGCCCCCGGCGGCGACCGGCTTGAGCGAGGCAGCGTAAGGTCCCACCGCGTCGGGGCGACCCTGGAAGACACAGCTGCCCAGCGGATCACCGGGGCACTTCGTCTGGGACCAGTTCTGGCCGATCAGGGTCGACCCGTTGGCGGTGATCGACCCGTTGGCCTGGTGGTTGAACAGCAGCTGGGAGACGCCGGTGCCGAGGAAGGCGTACGCGAAGGTCAGGACGAGCGCGACCACCACCAGAGCGACCGAACGGCGGATGTGGACGAGCATCAGATGGACTCCATCAGTAGGCGTGCAGCGCGACGAGGATGAGATCGATGAACTTGATGAAGATGAACGGGACGATAAGGCCGCCCACTCCGTAGATCCACACGTTTCGTCGCAGAATGGCCGCGGAGCCGGCGGCGCGGAACCTCACTCCCCGGAGCGCCAGGGGGATCAGCGCCACGATGACCAGCGCATTGAAGATCACGGCAGAGAGCACGGCGCTTTCTGGGCTGTGCAGCTTCATGATGTTGAGCGCGTTCAGCTGCGGGTAAGTCGTGATGAACAGGGCCGGGATGATGGCGAAGTACTTGGCCACGTCGTTGGCGATGGAGAACGTCGTGAGAGAGCCCCGGGTGATCAGCAGCTGCTTGCCGATCTCGACGACATCGATGAGCTTGGTCGGGTTGGAGTCGAGGTCGACCATGTTGCCGGCCTCCTTGGCCGCCGTGGTCCCCGTGTTCATCGCGACCCCCACGTCGGCCTGGGCCAGTGCAGGGGCGTCGTTGGTCCCGTCCCCCGTCATGGCGACCAACTTGCCGCCCTCCTGCTCCTGATGGATGAGCGCCAACTTCGCCTCGGGCGTCGCCTCCGCGAGGAAGTCGTCGACACCGGCCTCCTGGGCAATGGTCGCCGCGGTGAGAGGGTTGTCGCCGGTGATCATCACCGTGCGGATGCCCATGGAGCGCATCTCGGCGAACTTCTCCTGAATGCCTTCCTTCACGACGTCCTTGAGCTCGACGACCCCGAGGATCACGGAGCCGTCAGCGACGACCAGCGGCGTGGAGCCGGCACGTGAGACGCGCTCGACGATCGGGTCGAGGTCGGCGGGCACGGTGCCGCCCTGCTCACCCACCCATTGCTTGACCGAGTCGGCTGCTCCCTTACGGATCTGGCGCCCGTCGAAGTCGAGTCCGGACATGCGGGTCGTGGCCGAGAAGGGCACGAAGACGTGCCCGGCCTCGAGGTGGCGCTCTCTGATGTCGAAGAGCTGCTTGGCCAGGACCACGATGGAGCGACCCTCCGGCGTCTCGTCGGCCAGCGATGCCAGCTGGGCCGCGTCGGCCAGGTCGCGCTCAGTGTGGTCACCCACCGGGTAGAAGCCCGATGCCATCCGGTTGCCCATGGTGATGGTGCCCGTCTTGTCCAGCAGCAATGTCTGGACATCGCCGGCTGCTTCCACCGCCCGGCCGCTCATGGCCAGCACGTTCTTCTGGACGAGGCGATCCATGCCGGCGATGCCGATGGCTGACAGCAAGGCGCCGATCGTGGTCGGAATCAGGCAGACCAGTAGGGCCACCAGGATGACCACCGAGACCGCAGTGCCGGCGTAGATGCCGAACGCCTCCAGCGACACGACGACGGGAATGAAGATGATGGTCAGGACGGCCAGCAGGATGGTCAGGGCGATCTCGTTTGGCGTCTTCTGCCGGTTGGCTCCCTCGACCAAGGTGATCATCCGGTCCAAGAAGGTGTGACCGCGCTCGGCCGTAATGCGGATGACGATCCGGTCGGAGAGGACCCGCGTTCCTCCGGTGACGGCGGAGCGGTCACCGCCCGATTCGCGGATGACGGGGGCGGACTCACCGGTGATGGCCGACTCGTCGACCGAGGCGATGCCATCGATGATCTCGCCGTCGGAGGGGATGAGGTCGTTGGCCTCGCAGACCACCGTGTCCCCCTTGTTGAGCTCGGCGGCCGGCACCAGCTCCTCCGTCCCGTCCGCCCTGAGCCGGCGGGCCTCGGTCTCCGAGCGCATCTTGCGCAGGGTGTCGGCCTGCGCCTTGCCGCGGCCCTCGGCCATGGCCTCGGCGAAGTTGGCGAAGATCACCGTCAAGAAGAGCCAGATCGTGATGGACCAGGTGAAGACCGACGGGTGCGCGATCGCCTCGACGAAGGTGACGACGGTGCCCACAAGGACGACGAACATGACCGGGTTGCGGATCTGCACGTTGGGGGTCAGCTTGAGGAACGAGTCGACCAGGGCCTTGCGCAGGATCGGCCCGTCGAACAGGCTCCGTGACTCCGCCACGCCGTGCGGCACATCTGCCGGTACGGGCTGGTCCGGTTGGGTGGTTGTCATCGTCATTAGAAGAACTTTCCGTTGCTGAGCTGCTCGACGATCGGGCCGAGGGCAAGGGCAGGGAAGAAGGTCAAGCCACCGATGATGATGATCACACCGATGGTGAGCCCCACGAACATGGAGTTGTCGGTTCGGAACGTGCCGAGCCCCTCGGCCACCACCGGCTTGGCGGCCAGCACACCGCCGATGGCCAGCGCGGGGATCATGATGCCGACCCGTCCGATCAGCATGTCGATGCCGCCGATCACGTTGTAGAAGGTCGTGTTGCCGGTGAGACCGCCGAAGGCCGATCCGTTGTTGTTGCCCTGCGAGGTGAGGCCATAGAGGATCTCGGTGAACCCGTGCGGGATCGCGTTGAGGGGACCGGCACGGCCGGCGTGGATCGACACCGCGATGGCGGTGAAGATCAGCACGATCAACGGCATGACCAGGGCCCCGAGGCCGGCCAGTTTGATCTCCTTGGCCTGGATCTTCTTTCCCAGGTACTCAGGCGTTCGCCCGATCATGAGGCCGCCGATGAACACGGCGATGATGGCGTAGATGAGGATCGTGTAGAGGCCGCTGCCCGCGCCACCCGGGGTCACCTCGCCCAGCATCATGCCGCTGATCAGGAAGAAGCCCCCCATGGGAGTGAACGAGTCGTAGGAGGCGTCGGCCGAACCGGTGGAGGTGCTGGTCGACGAGACCCCGAACACGGCGGTCGTCGTGTCGCCGAAGCGCACCTCGTGGCCTTCGGTGTTGCCCACGGTGGAAGTCACGCCGGCTGCGGCGACCGCGGGGTTGTTCTGGTGCTCGTAGTAGCTGGCGCCGCCCACCCAAACCCCGAAGATGATCACCATCGCCGCCAGCAGGGCCGCGCCGTGGCGAATGCTGCCCACCATCTTGCCGAAGGTGTAGGTAAGGGAGAAGGGGATGGCCAGCAGCAGGTAGATCGACAGCCAGTTGGTGAGGCCCGTGGGGTTCTCGAAGGTCGTCGACGAGTTTTGGTTGAGGAACCCACCACCGTTGTTGCCCAGCTGCTTGATGGCCTCCATGAAGCCGATCGGTCCGCGGGCGATGGTCTGGTTCACCCCATTCAGAGAGTCGTGGATGCTGACCGTGCCGAGCAGCGTCTGCACGGCGCCCTGGCCCACGAAGATGAGCCCGGCGACGAACGCGATCGGGAACACGATGTAGAGGAGCCCACGGGTCATGTCGACCCAGAAATTCCCGATGGTCGGGGAGTTGCGCCGGGAGAAGCCCCGCACCATGGCGATGGCCACGGCGATGCCGATGATCGGGCTCAGCATCTGCTCCAGCGTCAGCGCGCCGATCTGTGAGAAGTACGACATCGTCGTCTCGCCGCCGTAGTTCTGCCAGTTGGTGTTGGTCATGAACGATGCGGCGGTGTTGAAACTCAGGGCCTGGGGCACGGCGCCCAGGTGCTGCGGGTTGAGGGGCAGCGACCCCTGAATACGGATCAGCAAATACGTGACGCCCATCGCTACGGCGGAGAAGATGACCATGGAGGCGGCGTAGCGCTTCCAGTTCTGCTCTTTCTCGGGGCTGGTGCCGAGGAGGCGGTAGACCGGTCGCTCCGCCCAGCCGAGGAAGTGCACCCGCCCCTCGAAGACGGCGGCCATGTAGGAGCCGAGGAAGCGCCAGGTCAACCCGAGGGCGATGACCAGGGTGATGATGGTCCAGGTAAACGTCACCTCAGAACTTCTCGGGCTTGAACATGGCGACGCCCAGGTAGAGGAACATCACGCAGGAGAGGGCGAGGAGTAGTCCCTGGGTCCAGGTCATACCCGGTCCAAGGCCCAGATGAGACCCAGCATCACGACGACGAAGCCCACGATGCCAAGCACTGCGAGAAAGTCAGCCATGCGCCCAATCGTGGCCGTGTGTTTGTGAACCCGATGTCAACGCGGCGATGGCGTGCGTCAACAGATTGTCAATACCCGCCGAGAGCCGGCTGTGCCTAAGGTGAGCACGATCACGATGCGAAAGTGGGGTGGACGATGGCCTTGGACCTGAAAGGTTGCCGCACGCTGGTGACCGGGGGCTCGTCGGGAATCGGCGCCGGCCTGGCCGAAGCGCTGGCCGAGCGGGGTGCCGTGGTCGGCATCTGCGCGCGCCGGGCCGAATTGCTCTCCGAGGTTGTGGGGCGCTGCATGAAGCACTCACCCGACAGCCGCATGTGGGTGGTCAACCTCGCCGATCCGGATGCCGTCGACAAGCTGGCCGTCGACGTGCTGGATGCCTTCGGCGGCATCGACCTCCTCGTGAACAACGCGGGGATCCCCAAACGCCGCCACGTCACCGCGCTCGACATCGACACCATCACGGCCGTCATGCACGTCAACTACCTCTCGCCCATGCGCCTCACCATGGACCTGCTGCCACAGATGCTGGCCCGGAGCTCGGGCACCATCGTCAATATCTCGTCGGTCGCCGCCACTCTGAGCGCACCCGGCGAGGCGGCCTACGATGCCTCCAAGGCCGCGCTGACAGCGTTCTCGGAAGCTATGGCGGTGGACCTCTGGGACAACGGGATCAAGGTGATGGTCGTCTACCCCGGAGTGATCGATACGGAGCTGTTCACGCTGCCCGACAACGACGTCCCCGACCTCCCGGTGGCGGCTGAGCCGGTCTCGGTGTGCGTCGACGCCATCTTGGCCGGACTCGAGTCGGGCGCAGCCCAGGTCTACGTGCCCGAGTGGTTCCACGGCGTCGCGGCCTCCAAGGCACAGGACGTGGGCAAGTTCATTGAGGGGACCGCGGCCTACCTGCGCGACCAGAAGCAGAAGAAGCAGTCGCAGACGATCTAGAGAGGGTCAACGTGAAGATCGAGACCGACGCGGCGGGCATGAGCGAGGCCCGCTTGGAACGCATCACCGAGCACTTCGGCGCGCGGTACGTCGACACCGGGAAGATCGCCGGGTGCCAGATCACCGTCGTGCGCGGCGGGCACGTTGCCTATCACCGCTCGCTGGGGCTCATGGACCGCGAGCGGAGCATCCCGATGGCTGACGATGCGATCTTCCGCATCTACTCCATGACCAAGCCCATCGCGTCGGTCGCGCTGATGCAGCTCTACGAGCGCGGCATGTTCCAGCTCCTCGACCCGGTGCGCCGCTACATCCCGGAATGGAGCACCCAGAAGGTCGGCATCGTGCAGGAAGACGGGTCGGTCACGCTGGTCAAGCCAGAGCGACCGATGAACATGCGCGATGTCCTCATGCACACGACGGGATTGCCGGGCGGCCTGTTCCCCAACAACCCGATCGACGCCGCCTTCGCCGAGGCACGGGCCGCGCTGGGTCGGGAGCAGACGCTCGAGAGCGTGACGGCGCTCCTGGCCGAGCACCCGCTCAAGTTCCACCCCGGGACGCAGTGGAACTACGGCCTGTCGACCGACATCGTGGGCCGGCTGGTCGAGATCCTCTCGGGACTCCCCTTCGACGAGTACCTGCGCCGCGAGCTCTTCGAGCCCCTGGGCATGGTCGACACCGGGTTCTTCGTCCCTGAGTCCGAGCACCCGCGCCTCGCGGCCTGCTACGAGTACCGCCCGGCCACCACGCCCCGGCTCATGGAGGGCTCCTTCGTGAACGGGATCCTGCGCCCCCGCTCCTACCTGTCAGGGGCCGGCGGCCTGGTCTCCACCACCCATGACTACGTCGCCTTCTGCCAGATGCTGGCCAACGGCGGGCAACTCGACGGGCGCCGGGTCCTCGGGCGCAAGACCCTGGACCTCATGACAGTGAACCACCTGCCCGGTGGGGCCACCCTCCAGGACATGGCGGTCGGCGGGTTCGGCGAGGCCGGCTTCGAGGGTGTGGGCTTCGGCCTGGGCTTCGCGGTCGGGCTCGGGCCCGCCGCGACCGGCATGGCCGGCTCGGGCGGCGAGTTCTACTGGGGCGGCGCGGCCAGCACGGCGTTCTGGATCGATCACGTGGAGGACCTGTTCGCGGTGTTCATGACACAGCTGTTCCCTTCCATCGCCTACCCCTTCCGGGCCCAACTGCGCGCGCTCGTCTACCAGGCCATCGACGACTGATGGCAGGCGCCGAGGCGCCCGTCGGGCCCACCGATGCGACGAAGGTGCCCCGCTTCGCCGGGATCTCGACCTTCGCGAGGCTGCCCACGGCGGACCGGATTGCCGGCTGGGACATTGCCCTAGTCGGCGTCCCCTTCGACGGCGGTACCAGCTACCGGCCCGGAGCGCGCTTCGGACCGGCGGCGGTGCGGGAGGCCTCTCGCCTGCTGCGTCCCTACAACCCCGCGCTCCATTCGATGCCGTTCGAGCTGGCCCAGGTGGTCGACGCGGGCGACATCGCATGCACGCCGTTCAGCGCGGAGGAGGCAGTGGCCCAGATCGAGGCGGGCGCCGGCCGCCTGGTCGAGGGCGGCGGCCGGCTGGTCGCGATCGGCGGCGACCACACCATTGCGCTGCCGCTGCTGCGGGCCACGGCGCGGCGTCACGGCCCACTCGCCCTCGTCCACTTCGACGCGCATCTCGACACCTGGGACACCTACTTCGGACAGCGCTTCACCCACGGGACCCCGTTCCGCCGCGCCTGGGAGGAGGGCCTGCTCCTGCACGATCACAGCATCCACGTCGGCCTGCGGGGACCGCTCTACTCGGGCAGCGACCTGCGCGAGGACAGCGACATGGGCTTCGCGCAGGTCACGACGGACGACGTGGCGTCGGCGGGCGTGGGCGTCGTGGTGGAGCGTCTACTGGCGCGGGTCGGGAACGCGCCGCTCTATGTCTCGGTCGACATCGATGTGCTCGACCCCGCACACGCCCCGGGCACCGGTACGCCGGAGGCCGGCGGCCTCACGAGCCGTGAGCTGCTGGCGCTCGTGCGGGGGCTGCAACCGGCGAACGTGGTGGGGGCCGACGTGGTGGAGGTCTCCCCCACCTACGACCACGCCGAGATCACGGCGATCGCGGCGGCCCACGTGCTCTACGAGCTGGTCACCCTGATGGCCCTGCGTCCGCTCGACTGAGCCGGAGTTCCTTCCGGCCGGCCGAGCAGGGCGATGGATGTAACAGTCCGTTCATAAGCGAGAAACCGGCTGCGAACGTTGCCCCCATAGGGTGACCATCACCGTAGAGACGATTTGGGGAATCGGTGAAGCAGGTTCCGACTTGAAGCGAGACCTTCTCGTCGGGGTGGCCCAGTGGCTCGCCACACCGGGTGAACCACGACAGAATCTGAGCGTGGCGCTCGGCATGATGGACGATGCCGCGTCGCGGGGCGTCGAACTACTCGTGTTGCCCGAACTTTGGTCGTGCGGGTACGACCCAGAGACCTTGGCTGAGGACGCCCGCCGGGACGCGGAGCCGCGCCAGGGGCCCCGCAGTGAGCGCCTGGCCGAAGCGGCCCGGCACCACGAGATGTGGCTTGCCGCGGGCAGCGTCCCAGAACTCGGGGAGGACGGAGAGCTTTACGACACCGCGCTGGTGTTCAACCCGCGGGGCGAGCTCGCGGCGTGGCACCGCAAGGTCCATCTCTACCCCCCGACGCGCGAGCCGACCGTGTTCTCGGCGGGAGACAGGCTCACCACGTTCACCGACCCGTCACTCGGCACGGTTGGCCTCGTGGTCTGTTTCGACGGGGACTTCCCCGAAGTGGCGCGCACCCTCGCCCTGCGCGGTGCCCGGCTGATCCTGGCGCCGTCCGCCTACGAGGTCGAGGGCGCCACCGCGTGGGATCTCCTCTACCCGGCATTGGCGCTGACCAACAGCCAGTGGTGGGTGCAGGCGAACCAGGCCGGCTCCCACCACACCTCGACGCTGCTCGGGGCGAGCCGCATCGTCGCCCCCACCGGCACCGTGGTCGCCGAGGCGAACCGCGCCGTACCGGGCTCCGCGAGCCGAGCCGAGCTCCTGGTCCACCGCATCGACCTGCACATCGCCCACCAGCGGGACGGGATCTCCGCCTTGCTGGAGGACGAGCGCCACCCCGACCTCTACTTCGACCGGGTCCCGGCCGGCTCCTGAGCGAGTGTGCCTCGCTCTCGCCTACCCGTACCACTCGAGTTGGCGCGGGCGGGTGCACCGGGATCGTCCGTGGGCAGGGGCCATTGGTAGGGTCGCCGCCATGGCAGAAGCCGGACCGCGGCGCGACACCGACGGCGGGGTCTCTCTCTATGAGGGACTCATCTCCACGCGCGCCATCCGGCGCTACACCGACGAGCCGGTCTCCGAAGAGGCCCTGCGCGACATCCTCTTCGCGGCGACACGGGCCCCGAGCGGGTCGAACCGCCAACCCTTCCGCTTCGTCGTCCTCACCGACGGGCCCGTGGCCCGGGAGGCCAAGCGGCTTATCGGCGAGGGGGCGCGTCGCTTCTGGGCGGCCAAGCGGGAAGCTGACGGCTACGACAAGGGGACGGGCGCCGACGCGAGCTCGCCCAAGGCGCGTATGGCACGCACGATGCAGCACTACGTCGACACATACGAGTCGGTGCCCGTGCTGGTCCTGGCCTGCTTCGTGCCGTACCGCCACACGAGTTACAGCGACGGCGCGTCGGTCTTCCCTGCCTGCCAGAACCTGCTGCTGGCGGCCCGTGCCCTCGGCTACGGCGGCGTCCTGACCAACTGGCAGTTCGCGGCGGACGCCGAGCTCCGCGCGCTGCTGCACATACCCGAGGGCGTGGAGATCATGGCGACCATCACCCTGGGCCGACCCCAGGGGCACCACGGCCCGGTGCGCCGGCGCCCGCTCCCCGAGCTGGTGTTCGGGGAGCGGTGGGAGGAGCCTCCCGGCTGGGCCGTCGACCCGGCGGGCGTCACGCACACGGCGGCGGGGCCACCGACGCGGACCCAATAGAGTCTGGGGTGTTGCGCACGCCGCTCGCGGAAGGCTGACAATGCCCACTTTGGAATCGCCCGTCTTCGACGCCGACAACCACTACTACGAGGCGCTCGACGCCTTCACCCGCCACCTCGACCCTGCCCTCGGGCCTCGGGTGATCCAGTGGGTCGAGATCGGCGGCCGGCGCTATCACGCGCTCGGCGGTCGCGTCAGCCGGGCCGTGACCAACCCGACGTTCAACCCGATCGCGCCGGCCGGTGCGCTGGTCGACTACTTCCGGGGGAATCCCGACGGTCGTCCCATGCACGAGCTCATGGGGTCACCCGAACCCATCCACGCCGAGTACCGCGACCGAGAGGCCCGACTCGCCACCATGGACGCGCAGGGGCTGGCCAAGGTGTGGCTCTTCCCCACTCTCGGCATGCTCTACGAGGAGGCCCTCAAGAACGACCCAGGGGCCGTGGTGCTGCTGTTCCGAGCCTTCAACCGCTGGCTGGCCGAGGACTGGGGCATGGCATACCGGGAACGGATCTTCGCCGCCCCCTACATCTCACTGGCCGACGTCGACGAAGCGGTGCGCGAGCTCGAGTGGGCGCTCGACCAGGATGCGCGAGCCGTCGTACTGCGTGCGGCCGCTCCGACCACCGCGGGCGGCCCGCGTTCCCCGGCCGCCGATGAGTTCGACCCCTTTTGGGCCAGAGTGAACGAAGCAGGCGTCACGGTCGTGGTGCACGCCGGCGACGCCGGCCTGTCATCTAACGGCTACGCGGTCGACGGGTTCTCGGCCTCTTTCCGCTCCGGGGCGGGGCGCCCGAGCATCAAGATGTTCGCCATTGAGCGGGCCGCGCACGACTTCCTGGCCACCCTCATCCTCGAGAAGCTCTTCGACCGCTTTCCCAACGTCCGGATTGCCTCGGTCGAGAACGGTTCAGAGTTCCTCGCCCCTCTCTTCCGCAAGCTGCGCACCACGACGCGGCGCATGCCGGGGTACTTCACGGAGGACCCCGTCGTCACGTTCCGGCGCCACGTGTGGATCAACCCGTTCTGGGAAGACGACGTCGAAGAGATCGTTGACCTAATGGGAGACGACCGCGTGATCTTCGGGTCCGACTGGCCCCACATCGAGGGACTGCCCGATCCCACCGATTGGGTGACCGAGCTGCAGAAGCTGCCGTCCGAGTCGGTGCCGAGGATCATGGGATCGAACGTCTCCGAGCTCAACGAGCGGCGTCCGACATCATGACCGAGGTCGTCGACCGCAGCGAGACGGTGGCCTCGGCGCCGCCCGCGTCGCAGATCGAGCCGCATGTCATCCTCCTTTTCGGTGCCACGGGCGACCTGGCGGCACGCAAGCTGCTGCCCGGGCTGCTCCACCTCTCCATAACCGGGATGATGCCCGAGTACCGGATCGTCGGGAGCTCCACCAGCAACCTGAGCGACGAGGACTTCCGTCACCTGGCCCGCCACGCCTGCGATCAGTACACCACGGACAAGATCTCGCTACTGCAGTGGGCCAACTTCGAGAGACGGCTGACCTTTTGCTCGACTTCGGCCGGTCCCGAGGCGTTGGCCGACGCCGTGGGCAAGGCCGAGGACGCCATCGGCGGTGAGCCGCGCCGGCTGCACTATCTCAGCATCCCGCCCGCAGCGGACCGCGATGTGATCCAGATGCTGGCCGACGCCAAGTTGGTCGAGCGGTCGCGGGTGATCATGGAGAAGCCCTTCGGGACCGACTTAGCCAGCGCGGTCGCCCTCAACGACATGTTGCACCAGTTCTTCGACGAAGATCAGATCTTCCGCATCGACCACTTCCTTGGCAAGGAGGCGGCTCAGAACATCCTGGCCTTCCGCTTCGCCAACGGCCTCTTCGAGCCGATCTGGAACCGGGACCACATCGATCACGTGCAAATCGACGTGCCCGAGACGCTCGGCGTCGATGACCGAGTCAAGTTCTACGAGGCCACCGGCGCGTTCAAGGACATGGTGGTCACCCACCTGTTTCAGATCCTCGGCTTCATGGCCATGGAGCCGCCGACGGAGCTCTCCGCCGGCCCCATCAACGAGGAGAAGAACAAGGTCTTCCGATCCATGCGCCCCCTCGATCCGTCCCAAGTGGTGCGCGGCCAGTACGAGGGCTACCGCGACATTCCGGGCGTGGCCCCCGACTCCGACACGGAGACGTTCGTCGCGCTCCGCTGCGATATCGATAATTGGCGCTGGGCCGGCGTGCCCTTCTTCCTGCGCACGGGCAAGGAGCTCGGCGGCGGCGAGCGGATCATCTCCATCGCCTTCCGCGAGCCCCCAAAGTCGATGTTCCCCGCGGACTCGGGCATGGGGACCCAGGGCCCCGACCACCTCACCTTCGACCTCGCCGACTCATCGAAGCTGTCGCTCTCCTTCTACGGGAAGAGGCCGGGGCCGGGCATGAAGCTCGAGAAGCTCAGCCTGCAGTTCGCCCTCCACGAGACCGGACAGGACGCCGATGTGCTCGAGGCCTACGAGCGCTTGATCCACGACGCCATGGTCGGCGACCACACGCTGTTCAACACCGCCGAAGGCATAGAGCGCCTCTGGGAAATCTCGACACCCCTGCTCGAGAACCCGCCCCCGGTGCAGTCCTACCCGAAGGGGAGCTGGGGGCCGCCCGCCATCAACGAGCTCATTGCGCCGCGCACCTGGCGGCTGCCCTTCGAGCGCCGCTGGCGTGGCGCGACGCCCTCCTGAGTCGAGGCCGCCCTCAGGGGACGAGCAACACGCGGCCGAAGGCCTGGCGGCTCTCGATGTAGGCGTGGGCTCCTGCCGCATCCGACAGCGGGAAGGTGCGGTCGATCACGACCTTGAGCTCTCCCTTTGCAATGGCGTCGAGGTGACCAGCGATCATGGCCCGGGCACGCGGGAAGAGCAGTAATTCGGCCCCCAAGAAGTAGCCCGAGAACGTCTGGTTGTTGGGGCGCATGCCCGAGATGTCGAGGTGCTCGGCGGAGGACCGCCCTGCGTCGCCTACCGAGACGCACCGGCCACGGTAGGCGAGGACGCTGATGCTGCCTTGCAGCGTGACGCCGCCGACCGAGTCCACCACGACGTCGACGCCGCGGCCATCGGTCAACCGGCGCGCCTCGGCGACGAAGTCGTGGGTCGTGTAGTTGATTCCCTCGTCGAGACCCAGATCTTTCAGCCGCTCCAGTCGGTCGTCGCTCGATGCGGTGGCGAAGACCCGGGCGCCCGCCCGCTTCGCCATCTGGATGGCGGCGATGCCGACACCGCCCGCGCCGGCATGGATGAGCGCCGTCTCCCCCGCTTGTAGGTGTCCGAACTCGAAGAGGCAGTCGTCGGCGGTGCCGAACGGGACCGGAACGCAGGCAGCCTCGTCGGTCGAGACGCCGTCGGGTATCTTCCATGCGAAGCCCTCGGGCACGGCCCGACGCTCGGCGTGTGAACCGTCGAGGCCCACCGTCACCACACGCTCGCCGACCGAGAAGCCGCGCACGTCGGCTCCCAGCTCGGCCACGACCCCGGCGCACTGGTAACCCACCACGTGGGGTCGCCTGGCCAGTTCGCCGCCCAGCCGGTTGAGCGTGTCGCCGCCCTCGATACTGATGGCCTCGACGTCGACCAGGATGTCGCCCGGCCCGGGGACGGGGTCGGGCACGTCCTCGTACCGGAACACGTCGGGTGAACCTGTCTCGTAGTACACCGCTGCTTTCATGACCGGACATACTCTCGCATGCGAAAGCGGCGTGTCCTGTCGGCGTACCACCGGGACGTCTGTGGCAGCTGGGTGGCGATTTTGCCGTTGGCGTTCTTGAAGTAGCTCTGGCAGCCGTCGCTCCACACGGTCCCAGCAAGCGCCTCCCCCAGCTCCCGGTTGTAGGCGTCCATGACATCGCGCCGGACGTCGACGGCGCGGGTCCGGCGACGCCGCATGGCCCGGAGCGCGCCGAGGACGTACCCGGCCTGTGCCTCCAGGATGACGATGATGGAATTGCCGCCCTGATTCGTGTTCGGCCCGTAGAGCATGAAGAAATTCGGGTACCCCGAGACGGTGAGGCCCATGTAGGCGTGCGCAACCTCGGACCAGTCGTCATGCAGGCGGCGACCCCCGACACCCACCACCTCTATGCCCACCAGGTACTCGGCCGCCTGGAACCCGGTCGCCAGCACGATGACGTCGACCGGCCGTCGCCGCCCGTCGCCGCTGAGGATGGAACCCGCCGTGACGCGCTCGATGCGGTCGGTCACGAGCTCGACGTTGTCGCGCAACAGTGCCTTGTAGAAGTCGCTGCAGACCAGCGTGCGCTTGCAGCCGAACGGGTAGTCCGGCGTCAGCTTGGCCCGCAACTCGTCGTCCTTGATCCGGTGGTCGAGGTGGCTGAGCGCGATGGCCTTGAGTTGCTCGGCGCCCTCCTCGCCGTGGCGGAAGGCGATCGTGTTCTCGAACGCCCAGTAGATCTCCCGACGGTGACGCCGGATCGAGATCGGATTGCGGGCGAACCGCCGCTTCTGCTTCTCGGTGAACGGCTTGTCCGACCGCGGCAGGATCCATTGGGGCGTGCGTTGGAAGACGTAGACCTCCTGTGCGCTCTTGGCAACCTCGGGAACGATCTGCGCGGCGCTCGCTCCGGTCCCGATGACAGCAACCCGCCGGCCGTTCAGGTCCTGCTCGTCATCCCAGCGTGCCGAGTGGAAGCAGGGGCCGGTGAAGGAGGCGAGACCCTCGATGTCGGGCAGCGTGGGAGCCGTAAACGTGCCGATCGCGCTGACCAGCACGTCGGCTTCGTAGGCGGCGCCCTGGGCGTCGGTGAGGCACCACCGCTGCCGGCCCTCGTCCCAGCGTGCGGCGGTGATACGGGTGTTGGGACGAAGATGAGGACGGATGCCGAAGCGGTCAGCACAATCCTCGAAGTACCGGAGGATCTCGGGCTGGGCTGCGTAGGTCTTGGTCCAGTCCGGCTTGAGGGCGAAGGAGTATGAGTACAGGTGGGAGGGCACGTCGCACGCCGCACCGGGGTAGGTGTTGGTCCGCCAGGTCCCGCCCACGCCGTCGGACGCCTCGAAGACCACGAAGTCGCGGCGCCGGGACTTGACGAGTCGGACAGCCAGCCCGAGGCCGCCGGGCCCCGCACCGATGATGGCAACCTGCCAGTGCGGCGCGGCATGTTCCGTGTGGACCTTCGCCAACGTGCCTCCGAGCAGGGATGGAGCCAAGATTCTGTCACCGCCGGCCGGGTACGGTCTCGCCCGGTGAGAGCGAAGGGAGGCGCATGAGCGACGAATCCGAACCGCTCGCACTGGTCATCGGGGGCGGGTCGGGCATCGGCGCCGCCCTGGCCGCCGCCTACCGGGCCCAGGGCACGAGAATTGCCACCTGGGACATCGCGGGCTCCCACGACATCACCTGCGACGTGACGGAACCTGACGCCATCGAGGACGCCGTGAGCCTGACACGGTCGCGTTTCGGCGTACCGACCAGCTTGACCGTCACGGCCGGCGTCGGGCATTCGGGGCTGCTCGCCCTGGCCGAGGCGGACGACTTCGACCGGGTCATGCGCGTCAACACCCGGGGGCCTTGGCTCTGCATGCGCGCCTGGGCCCGCATCATGTTCGAAGAAGAGATCGCCGCCTCGTTTGTCGCCGTCTCGAGCATCAGCGCGCGCCTGGTCGATCGGAACATGGGGCTCTACTGCGCATCAAAGGCGGCCCTGTCGATGCTGGTCAAGGTGGCCGCCGCCGAATGGGGTGCGGCGGGCCTGCGCGTGAACGCGGTGGCTCCAGGGGTGACGCGCACGCCGATGCTCGGGCGAGGGCCGTCGGCGACGGTGCGGGGTTCACCCTGGCTCGCCGGCGTGGCCGGGCGCACGGCGCTGGGTCGGCTCGGCGAGGCAGACGACATCGCCCAGGTCATCGTCGCCCTGCATGCCATGGGGTGGGTCACCGGCCAGGTCGTCGAGTGCGACGGCGGCCTGTCGCTGCACAGCCCGGTCGACTCCTACGACGAGATGCTGCGCCCGCGCGACCCCAGCACCTGAGCGCGCGGCCGGTGCAGTGCGCTCAGGCCGCGCCCTGCGGCCGGAGTCCGTCGCACACGATGGCCAGCAGGTCGCAGGCGGGTGCGCCGACGCTGTGCGCTGCGGCCTGACAGGTGGCGCCGACGAGAGACACGACCATGTCCGCCGTCACGTCGGGGCGCACCGCGCCGACGGCCTGTGCCCTCCCCAGGAGCACGCCGATCGCCTCGCGCAGCCCGTCCTTGACCTCGGCGGCCTTCGCGTCGAACTCCAGACCGGCGCCCATGACGGCAACCAGGAGGTCCCGCTTCGCCGCACCCTGCTCGACGATGTGCTCGAGGAAGCCGAAGAAGGTGGCGGCCGGGTCCGGCGCGTCGGCCTGGGCCCGCGCGTCAACCGTGAGGTCGGAGAGTCGCTCCAGGAGGATGGCCTCGCAGAGCCTCTCCTTGGTCGGGAAGTGTCGATAGAGAGTCCCGACCCCGACCCCGGCTTTCTCGGCGATCGTGTCCACGGGCACCTCGATCCCCTCGGCCGCGAACACCGCCTCGGCGGCCTCCAGGATGCGGGCACGGTTGCGCTGGGCGTCTGCCCGCAGGGGGCGCTCGGCGGCGCTGTTCGACTCGTCACACCCGCCCGGTAACTTCGACTTCGGGCCCACGGAATCTCTCCCTCCCCGGTTGACAAACGGAATCTTGGTTCCGTATAGTGTAAGCGGAACCAATACTCCCCTTCCGATTGTAGGCCATCCGAGCCCCCGAGACCAGACCCATTCCAGGTAAGGACGTCGGCGGGCAGGACCGGACCAATCGGATTCGGACCTTCCAGGAGACGGAGACGCCATGACATCGACCCTCGACCGCCCGGACCAGACGACCGGACCCGGGCCCGACCTCGACCCCAGGCGCTTCCGGGCGTTGGCCATCATCGCGGTGGCCCAGCTCATGGTCGTGCTCGACGCCTCGGTCGTGATCATCGCCCTCCCGTCCGCGCAGCGGGCTCTGCACATCTCGACGGCCAACCGCCAGTGGATGCTCACCGCCTACACCTTGTCGTTCGCCTCGCTGCTGCTCCTCGGCGGCCGCATTGCGGACTATTTCGGGCGTAAGCGGATGTTCGTCATCAGCCTGATCGGCTTCGCCGCCGCCTCCGCACTCGGGGGTCTGGCTCAGAACTCCGCCATGCTCTTCAGCGCCCGCGCCCTCCAGGGTGCCTTCGCCGCGGTCATGGCGCCCGCAGCACTGTCGCTGCTCACGGTCGCATTCACGGAGCCGAAGGAACGGGCGAGGGCGTTCGCCGTCTACGGCGGTATCGCCGGCGGCGGCGCAGCCATCGGGCTCATCCTCGGCGGCCTCCTGACGGAGTTCGCCTCCTGGCGCTGGACGCTCCTCATCAACGTGCCCATCGCCATCGCCGCCGCCGTGGCCGCGTTCCGCTACGTGTCTGAGAGCCGGGCCTCGGCCAACCACGGCTACGACCTTCCCGGCGCCGCGACGGTGACCGGGGGGCTGTTGGCGCTTGTCTACGGGTTCACCAAGGCGGGCACCGACGGCTGGGGCTCCACCGTGACGCTCTCCTTGTTCGGCGCAGCAGCAGTGCTCTTGGTCGCCTTCGTCGTCATCGAGCAGCGCGCCGCCCACCCGCTGCTGCCGATGCGGATCGTCCTCGACCGCAACCGGGGCGGGTCGTTCGTCGCCTCACTGCTGGTCGGGACGGCCATCCTCGGCACGTTCCTCTCACTCACGTACTACTTCCAGGGCGTGCTGCACTACTCGGCCCTCAAGTCGGGCTTCGCGTTCGTACCGTTCTCGCTCGGCATCATCGCCGGGGCGACTGCGGCCAGCCGGCTGCTGCCTCGCTTCGGGCCGCGGGCTCTGCTGACGAGCGGCCTTTTGATGGCCGTGAGTGGCCTGGCCCTCTTCAGCACCCTCGACGTGCACTCCGCCTATATGAGCGTCGTGCTCCCCGCAGAAGTCATCGTGAGCCTCGGCATGGGCCTGTCGTTCGTGGCCTTGAGCAGCACGGCGCTCATCGGGGTGAGTGAGCAGGACGCCGGCGTCGCCAGTGCGCTGGTCAACGCCACGCAGCAGACCGGCGGCACCATGGGCGCAGCGCTTATCAACACCATCGCCACGAGCGCGACGGTGTCGTACATCGCCGTCCACGGCACGTCGGCCGAGGCGCGGGCGGCCGGTGCCGTCCATGGCTACACGACGGCATTCACCTTCAGCGCCATCGTGTTGGCGCTGGCGGCCGCTGCGTCCTTCACCCTCATCAGGCGGCGGGCCCGGACGGCCGACGCGATGGCCGAGGTTGACGACGAGACGCTGGCGCTGGCCACCGTCTGAGCGTCGCCGGCCACGCCCGCGGACTGCCGCTGGTAGGAGTGGCTACTCGCTGATGATCTCGATGGCGTACTCGGGGCAATTGGCCACTGCGAGCCGGGCCTTCTCCTCGAGTTCGGGCGGCACGACGTCGACGATGACCGACGCCTGCCCGTAGTCGTCGACATCGAAGATCTCGGGCGCCAGGCCGTAGCAGCGGGCGTGGCCCTGACACTTGTCTGGGTCGACGCGGATCTTCATCCGAACACCAGAGGGAGGACGCGTGGCCCACGGACCTGGCCGCCGGCCCAGGTGATCTCGGAGCGCTCGGCGACTGAGAAGTCCGGGATGCGTTCGAGCCACTCCTCGAGCGCCACCTGCAGCTCCATGCGGGCGAGGTTCGACCCGGCGCAGCGGTGGATCCCGGAGCCAAAGGCGACGTGCCGGTTGTGAATCCGGTCCAGCTGGACCACGTCGGCCTGCTCGAAGACTTCAGGGTCCCGGTTGGCGGCGGGGAAGTTCATCAGCACCTTGTCCCCGGCCTTCATGGGGCAGCCGGAGTATTCGAAGTCCTGGGTGACCTCTCGCGCCATCGTTACCGGTGCGTAGGCCCGGAGCAGCTCCTCGATGGCCGTCGGCCACAGCTCGGGCTCGGCCACCATGCGCTTACGGTCCTCGGGGTGCGTGGCCAGGTGCCACAGGGATGAGCCGATGGCACTCCAGGTCGTGTCCACCCCGGCGATGAGGACGAGGGCCGCCATGCCGAGCACGATGCCGTCGTCGACCGGCTGTCCCTCCACCTCGGTGCGCAGCAGCTCGCTCAGCAGGTCGTCTTCCGGGTTGTGGCGGCGGTACTCGAGTTGCTCGATGAAGTAATTGAGGAGCCCCTCTGCGCCGCGCTGGCGTCGCTCGGCGTCGTCGGCGAACTCCAACACGTCCCGCACCCATCCGGTAAAGGTGTCAGACAGGTCCGGCGAGACGCCAAGGATGTGCGCGATGACCCGGACCGGGATCTGCTGGGCGTAGTCGGCCGCGGCGTCGGCGTGGCCGTTGTCCGCGAAGCCATCGAGCAGCCGGCGGCACAGCTCGCGGGTGAGTGGTCTGTAGCTCTCCACGCGCGTGTGCGAGAACCACGGCAGCAGCAGGCGACGGGTCCAGGTGTGCAGCGGCGGGTCGGCGGAAATGGGGGGCAGCCCATACTCGAGGTTGGGCCCCTGGAAGTCGGGCGGGTCCTCGTCCTCGTCGCCGGGGATCACCGCAACCTTGAGTGAGCTGAAGTGCTCGATGTCGTGTGCAATGGCGGTGACGTCGTCGTAGCGGAGGGGCATCCAGCTGCTCTTGCGTCGGTCGGTGTGCACGATCGGGCAGGTCGGGCGGAGCTCGTCCCAGATGCTGAAGGGATCCTCCAGATAGCGCGGATCCATCACGTCGAAGTCGGTCGCCCAGTCCCGCACGGGCGCGGTGTGTGTCATTGGAACTCCCTTGGTCCGGTCTCGGCAACCGGCACAACCCTAGTGCGGGCCGGCCCGGCGGCACCGCGCCGCTCCCCGGAAGCGGGGGCGGTCAGGTGGTCACAAGTCGCCACTCGAGGTCGGGCTCGGCGGCCTCAGGGTCCCCCTTGACGGGGCGGAACTCGGGAGCAAACCTGGGGAGGTCAAGGTCTGCGTTGGCCCCCCGAACGGCACGACCATGCGTTGTGGGTAACGAGACCATCGTGCGAGGGTGACCGCCATGCGCCTGGCCCGCGAGAACATCATGAAGGCACGGCGGGACCTCCACTTTGGCTGGGTGGATCTGCACCCTGACTCGCTCGGGCGGACGGTCGCACATCCTTGCTTTTCCAGGCACGCCCTCAGAAAGGAAAGGGAGAGAACATGCCACATGTCGTAGTTGGAACCGAGAACGGCTCGAACATCGAGTTGCACTATGAAGATCACGGGCAAGGCCAACCGGTCATCCTGATCCACGGTTACCCGTTGAACGGCCGGTCCTTCGAGCGCCAGGAGCGCGCACTTCTCGCCTCCGGTTATCGAGCGGTGAACTACGACCGTAGGGGCTTCGGCCTGTCAGACCAGCCGACCATCGGCTACGACTACGACACCTTCGCGGCAGATCTCAATGCGCTGCTCGACCATCTCCGGCTCGATGACGTCATCCTGGTCGGTTTCTCCATGGGCACCGGCGAGGTGACCCGCTACCTCGGCACGTACGGCTCGGCCCGAGTCCGCAAGGCTGTCCTCCTGGGCGCCATCCCTCCCTTTGTCCTGAAGACCGGGGACAACCCGGAGGGAGTCGACGGCTCCGTATTCGAAGGGATCAAACAAGCCGTCATCGCGGATCGTTACGCCTACTTCAAAGACTTCTTCGACAACTTCTACAACGTCGACCAATACCGCGGTACACGGATCAGCGACAGCGCGTTGGAGGCCAGCTTCAACGTGGCGGCCGGCGCATCACCGTACGCCACGTACGCCTGCGTCGACACGTGGCTTACCGATTTCCGACCCGATCTGCCGAAGATCGACGTTCCGATGCTTGTTCTGCACGGAACCGCGGACAGGATCCTCCCCTTCGAGGCCACCGCAAAGCGGCTCCCCGCGCTCGTGAAAGGGCTCACGCTGATCCCGGTCGAAGGAGGCCCGCATAACATCGGCTGGACCCACTCGGAGGAAGTCAACGATGCGCTGCTCAAGTTCATCGCCGACTGAAGCGCTCGATGACACGCTGCGCAACCGTTTGAGTTGTCGACTGTCCGACTGATGATCGGTGGAAACCGGCGCTAGGCCGGCCCCGCGGCGTGGGCCGCATCCTCCACGAGCTCGTCCACCAGGCCGAGCTCGGCGAGCCGGCGCACCGTGAGCGACACGTCCTCTGCGATCTCGTCGAGGTCGCCCGCGTACGAAGACGCCACGCCGGCGACGATCTGATCGAAAGTCGCAACTCCGTCACAGCGCGTCCAGATCGCCGCCGCAGCCACGTTCAGCAGGATGAGAAGTTGGCCAACGTCGTCGTAGACGGCAAGGTTGTCGTCCAATGGCACCGCCGGCGAGCCGTTACGCCGACGGGGCCGCGAGTCCCGCTCGGGCCATTCACTCTGCACGACCGGCCCCCTGTGACATGCCCAGCTGGGCCGGAACGCCCGACATCAGCCGCCGTATCACCTCGACGGCCTCGTCGAGGTCCGACATCGTCGAGCGCGACGCACTCGCATCGCTGTACCAGGTCGCCCAGGGCGCGGACGCCGTTGGACCCGTGTTCGGCGAAGTTGACCGCGTTGACCGCGAGCGCCACGAACGCCTCGGTCTCCGACAACGGCGTCAGCTGGGTGGCGTGGCCGGGTCGGTAGCGGGGCACGACGACGAGCTCGGGAACGCACGGCCCGCCGACCGGGCGTCCCGTGTCGTCACCGACACCGAGCAGCCATGCTCCGTCTGCGCAGACGGCATCCACCCCGCCGACCGCGGGTGGCCGCATGTCACACAGCGCGTCGGTGCTCCCGGGCTTCAGCGCGATCGGCTTGGCGTAGGGCAGCAGGCGCCCCCCGTCGATCTCCAGGGCGATGAGCTCGTCGGAGAGATAGGCGAACCCGGCGCGCACCAGCCCGGCTGCCAGCGTGGACTTGCCGGCCCCCGACGCACCCGGCACCAGGACGCCCGCGCCGTCACGTTGGAGGCCCGCGGCGTGGAAGAGCAAGTGGGACCGCCCCGCGAGTACCGCCTGGCGGTTGACCTCCCACACGAGGCAGGCCGCAGCATCACTCGGCCGTTGCGCGTGCGCCACGGGCTCGCCGTCACCGACGACGTCGAACGTGCCGTCGGCTGACGCCGTCAACGAGTACCAGTGCTCGACCGGCACGCTTGGGCATCCTCCCGCCTCTCGCAGACCGTCGAGTAACGACTGGACGTATCGTCCGAGCCGCCTGTCGTCGCAGCGGAACGCGAAGCGGTACGACAGCGCGTTCAGGCTGGGCGAGCAGTAAGCCCACAGGAGGTCTTCGGAGCCCATGGGCTAGGCCGAGTGGCCCCGGCTTCCCGCCGCGCCCGGCACGGCAGCGGGCCGTGTTGCCACCGCCGGCGCACGGCTGGCCCACCGGTGCAACGCCCAGCCGACCGCGATCATGGCCGCCCCGATCTCCGCGTCGCGCTCGAGGTCGAGACCCGTCGTGGCCAGGTCCGACAACGGGGAGGGCGCATCGGTAGCTGCGCCGGTCGTCACCGGGAAATTGGGGGGGCCGGTGGTGCCCGCCAGCGTGGCCGGCGGACCTGACATCGTGGCGCCGGCGGCCGGCCTGGCGGTCAGTATCTGGGGGATCACCCAGGCGGTCGTCCCCACCGCGGCACCCGCCGAGATCCGACCGAGTGCGGCGCGCCTCGATATCCCGGGTTGTGCCGAGCCGTCCTGGCTGGCGGCGTCGGCGGGTCCCGCATGCCGCCTCTGCTGGTCGTCTTCGCTGGACATTCGAGTGCCGCCCTCAGTTGGGCGTGCCTCGGCAGACACCCCCTGCAAAACCAGGGTTGCCACCCCTGTTTCACCCGTCCTTACTGTACAGTCGAGGCTCCGGATCTGAGTAGGGCAGAAAGGCACCACTTACGCGCTTTTTCATTGCCGATCAGACGATGAGCGGCCGAGTGTCAGAGGCCGCGACGGTGCAGACGGCGAGGCTGCTCTGGGAGGCGTGCCGCGCCGAGCCGGACCCGGACGCGATCGGACACGCCCTCAATGGAGGAGCCGACCTGCCCCGCGCCATCGCCGCGGCAGCCGAACACCGCCTCGTGCCGTTGTTCTGGCGCGCCCTGGGGGCGGCAGGGGCCCTCGACCGCCTGGGCGCTCAACGTGATGACCTGGCCGCAGCCGCCGACGCGCTCCGGATGGAGGCGCTGCTCTTGATCCCCCGAGCAGTGGCACTGGCCATTCGCCCGCTCACCGATGCGGGACTCGAACCGGTCGTGCTCAAGGGACCGGAGGTGGCGGGCCGGTACCCCGTGCCGGGCTTGCGGCCGATGGAGGACATCGACGTCCTGCTGCCACAGGCCGAGCACGCACGGGCCCTCGACGCGTTGCAGGGGGTCGGCTGGCAGGTCGCCCGCGGGGCCGGGATCGACCTCTACGACACGGTGCTCACACACTCCGACGTGCCCTCTCTCTTCTTGGAACTGCACTACGGGCTCGAGCAGACCACCCAGCGCGTCACCGCGCTCGACCCCATGTTGTTGTGGGAGAGGCGACAGCCAACGGAGTGTGCCGGGACGCCCGCCTTCCGTCTGCCTGTGACCGAGGAGCTCGTGATGCTGGCCGCACACGCCGGCAAGCCACACCACCGGTTCGTCCGGCTCATCTGGATCGCGGACCTGGCCATGGTCGCGAGCGATGCGGCCCGGCGGGGCACGCCCGTCGATTGGGACGCGGTACGCGGGTTCGCCCGCGACGCCCGCTGTGTCACCGTCGTGGGTGTGGCGCTCACCATGGCTCGACGAGCGGGCGTCAAAGTACCGCCCGGCCTGTTCAGCCTGCCGACTCGCGGCCGGCGGGGCGAGACCATGCGATGGCTGGCGTCTGAGACCTGGCCGCTCACGCATGACGGGATCCCCGGCTATCGGCTCGACTATGCGCTGAGCACGACGGACGGCCGGGCACGACGCATGAAGGTTCTCCTCGTCCGGCTCGCGTCGGGCCACGGGATCCGGGGCCGGGTCCTGAGTGCCACGCAGGTACCTCGGCGCCTGCTGCGTCGCGCCGAGCACACCTAGCGTCGGACCCGCTCACCCCCGCGCAGCACCTCGTATTGCCGCGATTCGTCGTCGGCGGCGAGGCGCGTGCTTACGCCATCCCGGTCGCTCCGGATCACCGCGGCGCCGCTCGGCGCGAATTGCACGATGTAGGCCTTGCGGACGCCGTCGGTCCGGTTGGGACCGGTCGAGTGCGGTGTCAACGACGAGAACACGACGATGCTTCCCGCGGACGCCTGCACCGGCACCGCGCCCACCGGGTCCTGCAGGCAGACGAAGCCGATGTCGGAGTACTCATGGGCCAGTGTGCCGCGACGGTGCAGGCCGGGCACCACCCACGGGCACCCGTTCGCCTCGGTGGCATCGGTCAGCGCCACCCAGCACGTGAGGTACTGCTGGGGTTCGACGAACGCATACCCATTGTCCTGGTGCCACGGGAACGGCGACTCGGTCCCGGGCTTCTTGTACACGGCCTGGTCCCAGTACAGGCGCACGTCGGGCCCGATGAGATCGGCACAGAGGTTGGCGAAGAGCTTCGACGAGGTGAAGCTGCGCAGCAGAGCGGACCGCAGCACGAGATGCGTGGTGAAGGTGATCTCGTCGGCGCGGGCGATGAAGAAGCGCCCGCCCTCCATGGAGCGCAACGCCTCCTCGTGCTGTGCCTCGAACGGGTCGATGGCCGAGGTCAGTTCGTCCACTTCCGCCGGCCCGAGCGCGTCCTCGAGCACGAAGTAGCCCAGCTCGTCGTACTGGTTCGCCTGTTCTCGAGCGACGGCGCGGAACGGTCCGCCGTGGTCGGCCCAGGAGAAGGACGTGTTCAGCTTGTGGGCCACCGGTCCCGGCGCGGCCACGCTCAGGTCCCGCTGAAGTGGGGATCCCTGCGCTCGGCCGCGGCGCGCACCCCTTCCGCGAAGTCGGCCGTGGCGCGCAGGGCGAGCTGCTCCGCACACTCGTGCTCCATGGCGAGCCGGGCCTGGGCGACCAGGTCCCGACGCAACGTGGCCCGGATGGCGCGTACGGCCAGCGGGCCAGCGGCCGCCAGCTCGCCGGCGTAGCCCAGCGCCTGCGCCTCGAGGTCACCATCGTCGGCCAGGCGGTCGCACAGGCCAAGCACCCGCGCCTCCTCTCCGCTGACGCGCCGCCCCGAGAGCAAGAGGTCTGTCGCGGCCTGACGGCCGACGACCGCCGGCAGGGTGACGCTCAGCGCAAAACCGTGGTGGAAGCCGAGGCGAGAGAAATTCGCGCTGAAACGGGTGCGTGGCGTGGCCACCCGGAAGTCGGCCGACAGCGCCAGCCCGCAGCCGCCGCCGATCGCGGCGCCCTGGACCGCGGCGACAACGGGGAGGGGGGCGGCGAAGAGCCGGAGGGCGGCGCGATAGAGCGCAGCGATGTCCTGGCCCGCGTTGGCGGCGAAGTCGAGCCCTGCACAGAAATGGCGGCCCTCCGAGGCGAGGACGATGGCACGACACCACCCCGAGCCACTCAGCTCGTCGTAGGCCGCAGCCACCGCGTCAATCAGGGCGGTATCGAAGTAGTTGTTCGGGGGCCGGTGCAGGCACACGACCGCGACATGCGCGCCGTGTTGCTCCACCGTGACGTCGTCCCCGCTCACGACTCCACGTCGGTCAGGCTGCGCCAATAGATCACGGCGTCCTCACCGTCGGCGGCGGCGGGAATCCGTCCCACCTCCTTGAAGCCCAGACGCTCGTACATGGAGCGGGCCGGGTTGGACTCGAAGACGAGATTGAAGATCATGGCGTCGAACCCGAGGCGCCGCGCCTCGCGCAGCGAGTGCTCCACCAGGGTCCGCCCCACCCCCGTGCCGCGGTAGGGAGCGAGCACGAAGTAGCCGGCATTGGCGATATGCGCCGCCCGGCCGACGAAGTTGGGCTTGATGTAGTAGGCGCCGATGAGCGTGCCCTCGAACCGGGCAATGAGCAGGGCCGACGAATGTGCCACCCAGTAGTCGTCGAAGTCAGCGCGCCGCAGTGGCGGGAGCTGAGGGAACCCCTCGCGGGCACCCACGATGCGGCTGAACGCCCGGAACAGCTCGTCGTGGTCGTCCGCCGTGGCCGCTCGGATGTCCACCGGCACGCCACCACGGTAGTTGTGCCTGCACCCCGAACTGAACGATCGAACGGGGGCTGCACCGGCCCGCGTGCCACTATGCGCCGACAGCGAAGCCGATGGAGCCGGAACCGGGTCGCACCGCCTCAATGGGATCGCGCAGGTCGTCGATGTACCCCAACGCGTACGCCCCGCGGTCGTAGCCCATCAGCCGGAGCAGCTCGGTCGGCAGCGTCTCGGCCACCTCCCGTGGCACCGAGAGGTACTGGTTCTCTTCCTGGCGCAGCCAGGCGACGTTGTAAGTGATGTTCAACCCGATACGCGTGGTGTCGGAGCGGTTGGCCCCGCCTCCGTGGTAGACGCTGCCGGAGTAGAAGAGCACCGAGCCCCGAGCCATCTCGGCGGCCTGGGTGTCATCGGGGCCGAACGACACCTTGTCCTCTCGCAGGTTGCTGCCCACGACGATCCGGGTGGCCCCGTTCTCCTCGGTGAAGTCACTCAGCGCCCAGATCGTGTTGCACTGGACCTCGTAACCCTGCGGGAAGGGGAAGAAGTCGAATGCCCACTGGTCCCGGTGGATCGGTTGCGCGGTCTCGCCCGGTCCGATGGCGATGGCCTGGGTCAGATGCAGCTGGATGTTCGTGGCGTGCCCGAGGAAGGTGCGCGCCGTGCCCAGGGCGAGCGGATGCATGACCAGATCGCGACACGAGGGCGAGCGCGAAATCAGCGATCCCGTCCGGCGGGTGCGGTTCCCGCTGAAGTCGTCGGGCCCGGTCGGTGTCGCGTCCAGATAGGGCCGCAACTCGGACTCGATACGGTCCAGCAACTGCGCCGGCGCCACCCCCCCGACGATCACGGCGCCATCGCTCCCGATGGCCGCCGCCACCTCGTTCGGGCTCGCATCGCTCGCAAGTTGAACGATGGACACGGCTCCATCCTCTCCAAACGCCGGCCGGACGGCAACTTCCCTGCCTTGCGGAACTGATGCCCACTCAGCCCTGGGTGTCCGCGCCCTCTCCAAAAGCCGCGTCGGTCACCAGTCCGAGGTCGGCCAGCTTGCGCAGCGTCTGCCTGACGTCCTCGCCGATCACCCGCGCGTCATCCGGGTGCGCGGCAGCAAGCTGGCGCACCATCTCGTCGACGGTGGTCGAGCCGTCGCAGAACTCCCAGACGAGCGCCGCGCTGACGTTGAGGAGGATGAGGAGCTGGCCGACCTCGTCGTAAAGGGCAACATTGTCGTCCAGCTGGACGACCGAGGCCTCGTCGCGCCGAACCGGGAGCGACGCTCCCTGGGGCCACTCAGCGGGCACGGCCGGCTCCTTCCAGCGGGGCCAGGGACGTCTGGTCCGCTACGAGATCCTGTACCAGCCGGCACGCCACGTCGAGGTCCGACACATGGTGAGGGACAAGCAGGCGCACCGTGCCGCGAGCCGCTCAGGGCCTCGGTCCCCGCGGCGCCGTGCGAGATCAGTTGACGGCGTGCACGGCCGGCGAGCAGAACGCCTCGGTGTCCGTGAGCGGGGCTCGGCGCCGGCCTCGTCGTGGGGCACGATCACGAGGGCGGGCGTAGAGGGTCGGCTGCGCTTCCCCGGTTTCACGCTGATCGGCTTGGGATAGCGCAGGAGTACCCCCGCGCCGCCGGGCCGCGTCCGACTAGAGCCCCGGGAAGACGGCGCGCAGCGTGTGGAGCATCCCCTCGGCGTCGTCGACCACCGGCGTATGCGCCGGGTCCAGCCGTCCGTAGACGAGCCTGCACAATGCTTCGGCCGGCAGCACCAGATCGGGCTCCGGCCCTCGGTCGTGTGCCGGGGTGAGCTCGCCACCGCCCGCCGCCAGGTGGAGCGCGAAATTGCGTTCGGGACCGGTCGTGCGGAGATGGACCGTGCGCTCCTCGCCGGTCGGTCGCGCCGCGAAGCGCGCGATCAGCTCGAGATTGTCGACCACGACGGCGGCCGCGTCGGAGGGAGCCGGGCACCCTCGTCGAGGACGACCTCGATGTCCCAGGTGTGCAACACGTGCTCGTTGAGTCGGAACCCGACGGCCTGGTCGAAGCTGACCGTCAGCGGCCCGAAGGGGAAGGTGACACGGGCACGGTCGGCCCCGCCCACCGCGTCGAGCGCCTCGAGCAGGCCTTGGTCGGCGACCAGCGCGTCGTCGGCCTTGGATCGCGACGACTTCGCGTTCCACTCGTCCCACACCGAGGGAGCGAAGTCCTCGGGAGCGGTGCGCCCTGCGAGCGCGTCCGCGAGGTTGCTCTGCATGATGATGGCGGCCGATCCAAGGTGCGACAGCACCCCCGCAATCGTCCAGTCGCTGCAGTACGACGGCGCGTCGAGCTGATCGTCGTCCATGCCCCGGCACATCTCGTGCAGGCGGCCGACCGAGGCGCTTAGCGCCGTTAGCGGGTTGTCCATGCGCTTCCTCCCTCTCTCACGATTGACGCCGGCACCCCAGGGGGGTTCGGCGAACCGCCCCGGTCTACCTGGTCCCGAAACGAGGGCGGTTGCGAGCGCCGCACCGGGCCGTGGTGCCGCCGCTCCGGAGGGAGCAGAACCGGGCGCTGTAGTTAACTTGACAGCTAACTAACTCTTTGGTTAAGTATGGAGGATGACGACGACCACGGACGAGCGGCTCGATGCGGCCTTCGCCGCATTGGCGGACCCGACCCGGCGCGCCATCCTGAGCCGCTTGGCCCGGGGCGACGCCACGGTCGGCGACCTGGCCGCCCCCTTCGCCATGTCGCTGCCGGCGATCTCCAAGCACCTCAAGGTCCTGGAGCGCAGCGGCCTGATCTCGCGGGGCCGCAACGCCCAGTTCCGACCTTGCCACCTCGAGCCCGAGGCGCTCGACGGCGCGCTGGACTGGATCGCCACCCACCGGCGCCTCTGGGGCGAGCGCTTCGACAAGCTCGACGCGCTGCTGGCCGACCTGCAACGTGCGCCGGCGACGAAAACGCGGGGAACCAGTAGGCGGGACCAGGGCGCAGAGAAGGCCACGGGAGGGCAGCATGGGCGGTGAGGGCCGCAGCACGGCGGGCCCGCCCAACCAGCTGCGTTTCAGTCGTGTCGTCGCCGCACCACGCGAGCTCGTGTTCCGCTGTATGACCGACCCGGATCACCTCGTACATTTCTGGGGGCCGACGGGCGTGTCCGCGCCGCGTGAGCGCATGGAGGTCGACGCCCGTCCCGGTGGCGTGTTCAGGACTGTCATGGTCAACGACGCGGACGGCAGCGAGTACCCGACGCACGCGGTGTACGACGAGGTGCGCGAGCCCGAGCTCCTGGCCTGGACCGAGACCCACTCTGGCATGCGCGTCCGCACCGAGTTCGTGTCGCTCGGCCCTGATCGCACCGAGGTGCGGATCCACCAGACCTACGTGCCCGAGGCGTTCCTGGCTCCCGAGGCCCAAGCCGGGTTCCTGACCTCGCTCGACCGCTTGGACGCCTATCTCGGCCGGGTGACCCGGTCGCACCCAGAAGACGCCGAACCCGATGAGAGGAACCGCCATGACACCTGAATCGACGACCGCGCTCTGCACCGACACCGACCTGGCCGCCGCCATCGCCGCCGAGTACGTTGCGCTGGCAGACCTGCTCGAGGCCGCCGACCCGGTGATCTGGGACGCGCCGTCACTGTGCGAGGGCTGGCGCACGCGGGAGGTGGTGGCGCACATGACGATGCCCGCCCGGTATTCGGGTCCCGAGTTCATGGCCGAGTTGGAGGCGGCCCGCGGCGACTTCACCCGGTTGTCCGACACGATCGCGGCGCGAGACGGCGCCTTGCCCGCCGCCACCCTGCTATCGGGGCTCCGCTCCGACGTGCTGCACGGCTGGCAGCCGCCCGGCGGTGGCATGGAGGGGGCGCTGACGCACTGCGTCATCCACGCGCTCGACATCATGGAGGCAGTCCCAATAGAGCGGCGAGTACCCGACGCGCGCATCGCCCGGGTGCTGGAGATCGTCGCCGGCCCAAGTTCGCCCACCGTCTTCGGCGTGGACCTCTCCGACGTGGAGTTGCGGGCCGACGACCTGGACTGGTCGTTCGGGTCCGGCGCGCTCGTCACCGGTCCGGCGCAGGCGTTGGCCCTGGTGGCGTGCGGCCGGCAACTGCCCCTGGGCCGGCTCGGCGGCGATGGAGCCAAGCGCTTCACACGGGGCTGAGCCGAAGCGACGACGTCTGACACAACGGCACGTACCGCCTAAGGGAGCGCGCGGCGCCCCCGACCGCCTGCGGGAGGCCGTGGGGAGGCCGGAGACCAGCCCTCTCGGTCCGACCCTGTCGCCGGAGGAAGATGGTGACATGCAGATCGGCCTCCACGCACTGGGCATCGGGCCCGGTGCCGATCCGGTAGTGATCGGGGCCGTCGGTCGGACGGCCGAGCAGTGCGGCTTCGCCACGCTGTGGGCGGGCGAGCATGTCGTAATGGTGGATCGACCGGATTCGGTCTATCCGTACGCGGACGACGGGCGCATCGCGGTTCCGAGTGACGCGGACTGGCTCGACCCCTTGGCGCTGTTCGCCTTCCTGGCCGCGACGACGTCGCGGATCCGGCTCGCCACGGGAGTCCTGCTCCTGCCCGAGCACAACCCGCTCATCGTGGCCAAGCGCGCGGCGAGCGTCGACGTCCTGTCGGGGGGACGCCTGACGCTCGGGGTCGGCATCGGGTGGTCCGCCGAGGAGTACGCGGCACTCGGCGTCCCGTTCCGAGGACGTGGGGCACGCAATCGTGAGTACGTCGAAGCGATGCGCCTGGTCTGGACGGACGACCGTTCGTCCTACACCGGCGAGTACGTGAACTTCGAGCAAATACGCTGCTACCCCAAACCAGTGCAGCATGCGATTCCGATCGTGCTGGGTGGGAACGGCGCCCGGGCGCTCGATCGCGTCGCGCGCTACGGCGACGGCTGGTACGGCTTCAATCTGACGCTTGCCGAACTGCCGGAGCGCCTCGAGATGCTGGAGGCAGCGTGCCAACGGCACGGCCGCGTCGCGACGTCGATATCAACGGCTGCCTTCGTCAGCGACGCCACACCGTCGGACCTCCCGGACCTCGCCGCCCTCGGACTCACCGAGCTCGTCCTCGTCGAGTCCCCTCCCTCGGCGCGCGACGACGCCTCGGCCTGGGTGGAGGAGCTGTCCCGCCGGTGGGGCCTCGAAACCCGAGCCACGCCCTGATGGCGCCGCTCAGACCACTCGCAGCGCCACCTCGATGTTGCCCCTGGTCGCGTTGCTGTACGGGCACACCTGGTGCGCCGCCTTGACGACCTCCTCCGCCTGGTCATGATCGACGCCGGGCAGCGCAACCTCGAGCTCGACGGCAAGGCTGAAGGCGCCTCCCTCGATCGTGCCCAACGTCACCCGCGCCGTGATCGTCGATGCGCTCGTGTCGACGCCCATGCGGCGGCCGACGACGCCCATGGCGCTCTGGAAGCACGCACCGTACCCGAGGGCGAAGAGCTGTTCGGGATTCGTGCCGACGCTCATGCCGCCCAATTCCGCCGGCGGCCGGATGTCGAGATCGAGCACACCGTCAGAGGAGCGGCCGTGGCCGTCGCGACCCCCCTGGACACTGGCTTCTGCGGTGTAGAGCCTCTTCAGCAGCGGAACGGTCATACCCATATCAGCGACTGATCGACGCGAATATTCCGCGCCGGTCCGGTCGGGCGGGTCTCAACCCTTGTCGGTACGGCCGAACTCCTCGGGGACCCAGCTGGGAGACCGCTTCTCCATGAACGCCCGCATGCCTTCGCGCGGCTCATCGGATTCCTCGAGGGCCCAGAACATCGTCTGGTAGTCGATGAGGCCGTAGCGCTCGTTGAGCATCCGCTTCACGTGCATCCGCGCCATCGGAGGGGTCTGCAGGATCTCCCGAACGGCCTGGAGTGCCGCCTCCTTCAACTGGTCGTGCGGCACCACCCGGGAGATCACACCAAGCCGCTGCGCCTCGACGGCGTCGAAGCGACGCGCCGACAGCAGCAGGTCGCGCGCGACGGCCAGACCGACATGTGCCGGCAACACCGCGGCATATGTGGCGTCGGGGATGCCCCGCAAGAGCTCGGGCACGCGGAAGGTGGCCCGGTCGCTGGCGACCGCGATGTCCGCCAGCATGGCGATCAGCAGGCCGCCCGCCTGGCAGATGCCGTTCACCGCCGCCACGACCGGTGCCCGGCTGTCGCGGATCGCGAGGAAGGGGAGGACGTCGGGGCCGCTGTCCGGGGGCACCGAGTCACCCGGCTGGGCCCGCCCGCCGAGATCCCCGCCCGGGGCGAAGACGTCGCCGGTCCCGGTGATGATCAGCGCGGCGAGGTCGGGGTCCTGGTTCACCAGGCGGACCGCCCGCTTGAGACCGAAGTACATGGCCGGCGTGAGCGCGTTCCTCGCCTCCGGCCGGTCGATGGTGCACCAGGCCACCACACCGTCGCGCTCGAACCGCAACCCGGCTGCGCCGAGATCCTCCGACACGCTGCACTCCCTCTTCTCGTTCCGGTGGGGACGGACACTACCGGGCTACCCTTCCGCCGGCCTGTTACCCTCCCGCTGGTCCCGGTGCGTCGGGCGACGCGGCGGCACCGACGGGGAGGCATCGCAGTGGCGACCTTTGTGCTCGTCCATGGTGGCGGCCACGGCGGATGGTGCTACCAACGCGTTGCGCGCCTCTTGCGCTCATCCGGGCACGAGGTCTCCACGCCGACCCTCACGGGTCTGGGCGAGCGGGCCCACCTCCTGGACCACACGGTCGACCTGAATCGTCACATCGAGGACGTGGCGGCAGTGCTCCACTACGAGGACCTCCGGGACGTCATCCTCGTGGGCCACAGCTACGGCGGCATGGTGATCACGGGTGTGGCCGACCGCGTCGCCGACCGGATCGGGCGGCTCGTGTACCTCGATGCGGCGACCCCGGTCAACGGCCAGTCGCTGCACGACGTCGCCGGTCCCGTCATCGAGGCGGTCCGCCCCTTCGGCGAGGAGGTCGATGGGATGGAGCTCGTGCTCCTCCCCGCGCCCGACGCGGGCCTGCTCTACGGGGTCACCGACCCCGCCGACCTGGCCTGGATGGCCGAGCGCCTGACCCCACACCCCTGGCAGTGCTTCACGCAACCGCTCGAGCTCATCAACGAGGCGGCGCTATGGGCCATCCCGCAGTACCACATCGTCTGCACCTCGACCCTGGCCACCCGGGATCCCGACCTGATGGCGCGGGCCCGCGCCGAAAGTCGACTGTGGGATATCGACACCGGCCACGACCTGATGATCACCGAACCGGAGAAGGTGGCCGAGGCATTGCTCCAGGTTGCAGGCAGGTGACCGCACAGGGCGCCCGTTTCTGCATAATGTCGCACAACCGAAACAAAGGGGGGCCACCATGGCCAGTGTCTTCAGGCGCAGCGCAAGGTTCGCATTGGCGACGTTCCTGCTCGCGGGCGTCATCGACGTCGCCGGCTCGCTGGCAACGACCGCTGGCGCCGCGACAACGGGCACTCCGATCACCCTGGCGATGATCACCTCGTTGACGGGGCCCGGATCCTCCCAGTTCAGCACGGCTGCCGCCGGGTTCAACGCCCGCATCGCCCTGCAGAACGCCGAGGGCGGCGTCAACGGCCACAAGCTCTCCGGCCTGGTCCTCGACGACCAGACCAGCCCGACCGCGATTTCCTCGGCGGTCCAGGACGCCCTCTCCAAGGGCGCCTTCGGCCTCGTCTCGACCAGTCCGCTGTTCTTCCTCGCCGACAAATACCCCAACCAGCAGGGCGTGCCGGTCACCGGAGGGTTCTTCGACGGGCCCGAATGGGGCACCCCCCCCTTCAACAGCAACATGTTCGCCTCCGATGTCGGGAGCGTCGACCCGAAGTACCCGGTCAACACCGCGATCGGTGCCTTCATGAAGGCGCACGGCGCCACCGTGCTCTGTTCCTACGGGTACAGCATCTCTCCCTCGTCGACCCGTTCGGCCATCGGCACCGTTGACTCCTTCGTGCACGCCGGGGGGAAGCAAGGCGAGCTCGACACCACCATCCCCTTCGGCAGTGTCGACATGACCACGGTGGCGCTCGTGGCCAAGCAGAAGGGCTGCGACGCCTTCTACGCCGGCCTCGACGACAACTCCAACTTCGCCCTCGCCACTGCGCTCAAGCAGGCTGGGGTGAAGGCGAAGGTCATCGTCTTCCCGACCGGATTCGAACCGAGCGTCGTCGGCTCCCCGGCCTGGAATTCGGTGCAGGGCGGTTACTTCGTCACCACGTTCCACCCCTTCCAGCTGCCGAATGCCGGGACGCAGCAGATGTCCGCCGCGCTCCAGAAGTACGAGCATTTCAAGGCCGGCGCGTTCCCGAACTTCAGCCAGTACGAGTCGTGGCTCGGCGCGGACCTGATGATCAAAGGACTGCAAATGGCCGGCAAGAACCCGACCCGGGCCGGCGTCATCTCGGCGCTGCGCAGCCTCAAGAGCTATAACGCCAACGGCCTCCTCGCGGGGTCGATCAACTACTCGAACGACTTCGGCCACGACCTTGCGAAGTCGTGCGGGTGGTACATGGTCGCCCAGAAGAACGGGTTCGTCGCGTCCTCGAGTCAGCCCTTCTGCGGGACGGACATCCCGGGCACGACGACCGTCTCGGGGTAACCCGGGCCCTCGGCCTGCTACGAAAGGCCCTCGTCCGAGTCCCGGGTGGCTGATCGGTCTCCCTCGAGCCGGCGTATGAACCGCTCGACGAAGGCGACCGTTTCGTCGTGCCCGCTCGACATTGCCAGGGCCGCCCGCTCGATGCCGAGGAAGCGCGAGACGCTCGACAGCAAGACGGTGCAGACGATGGGTGGCAACACTTCGGGATCGATGCCGTGCCGCTGAAGCACGCGCGTGAGCCCTTGCAGTTGCTCGGCCCGGAACCGCTCGGCCGAGGCCGCGATTTGGGCTCGAATGGCCTTGCGGTGGTTCGCCGAGCGCGATGAACTCCATGGTCAGTGCCGTGCCTCGCGGGTCACGGCTGTAGTCCCACAGCGCCCAGAGCGGCTGGTCCGACGCAAGGGCTCGAGCCTGACGTTCGGCACCCTCATCGACGCGCCTGCGGTGTACGGCCAGGAACAGGTCGTCCATGGTGCGGAAGTAGTAGTGCACGAGCTGTGGCTTGAGGTTGGCCTTCGCGGCGACCCGCCTCGACGTCACCGCGGCGTAGCCCTCTTCGAGCATGAGCTCTTCGGCCGCGTCGACCAGGACGGCGCGCGTCAAGGAGGTCTCGGTGCCGATCCGGCGGGTCGACGTCACGTCAGATGTACATGCCTCCGTTGACCCCGATCAGCTGGCCCGTGATGTAGCCGGCTTGCTCGGAGCACAAGAACGAGCACGCGGCCGCGATGTCCTCCGAGGTCCCGGCACGTCCGAGCGGCACCATCCGTGCCATTTGCTCGATGCTCGGTACGTTCCCGATCGCTTCGGCATGCCTCGCCATGGGCGTGTCGACGATCGTCGGCGGAATCGTGTTGACCGTGATGCCGGTGCGGGCGAACTCTCGAGCGAACGCCTTCGTGAGCCCGATGACGCCCCCCTTGGACGCGACGTAGTGAGCCATGTTGGGGGCACCCGATTGGGCGCTGGAGGACGAGATGGTCACGATCCGGCCCCAGCGGGCCTCGATCATGTCCGGCAGGGCCAGCTGCATACAGGTGAAGGTGCCGGTCAGGTTGACCGCGAGAATCCGGTCCCACCTCTCGGGAGAGA
The DNA here is from genome assembly GCA_963726005.1 of uncultured Acidimicrobiaceae bacterium. Taxonomy (GTDB): domain Bacteria; phylum Actinomycetota; class Acidimicrobiia; order Acidimicrobiales; family RAAP-2; genus Bog-473. The sequence continues at coordinate 331,529 of CAVSAT010000004.1, read as the reverse complement.
TGTCGAGCGCCGAGTCGAACGCTTCGACGCCCGCGCTGGTGACGAGGATCGTGATGGGCCCCAGCGTGTCTCGGACGGAGCCGAACACACGCTCCAAAGAGCCGCGGTCGGCGACGTCGACCTCGAAGGGCGCCACGCGATGCCCTAGCTCGGAGAGTCCCTCTGCGGCGTCCCGCAGGCCCGCCGCGTCAACATCAAGCAGCGCGACGGCATGACCGTCGTCCGCGAGCTGCCGGGCGATGCCGAAGCCCATGCCCGAGGCCGCGCCGGTCACGACCGCCACCCGGGCGCTCATACCGACCCCTGGGCAGGGGTGAACTCGATGTGCAGGTCGTGCAGGCCGCGCAGGACCCACGTCGGCTCGTACGTGAAGTGTCGGGAGCCGGGCGGGCCGTGGTGCTCGTCGGAGAGCCTGATGTTGCGCATCCGGTCGAGGATCCGCTCGATGCTGACACGACCCTCGACGCGGGCCAGCGGCCCTCCGGGACAGGAGTGGACCCCACGACCGAAGGCCATGTGCTCCTTGGCGTTGGCCCGGTCCAGCCGGAACTCCTCCGGACACTCGAACCGTCGTGGATCGCGATTAGCCGCGCCGTTGAGAATCATCACCGGCGTTCCCGGTGCGATCTCCACTCCGCCGACCGACGTCGCGTGGCGGGCCAGTCGGAAATCCGCCTTCACCGGACTCTCGATCCGCAGCGCCTCCTCGATGAAGTCCGGGATGCGCTCCCGGTGGGCCCGGAGCTCGTCCTGGAGCTCGGGGTACTCGCAGAGGTACTTCAAGCCGACCGCGAGGAGCCGGGCCGTCGTCTCCTGGCCCGCTGCGAAGAGGAACGTCGCCGTCCGCACGACCGCGGTGATCTCGGGTACGGAGCCGTCCGGGTAGGTGCCGACGGCCAGGCGCGTCAGCACGTCGTCATGAGGCTCACGCCGGCGCTCCTCGATGTAGTCGGCGAACCAGTCATCAAGCCAGCCGAGGGCGTTGCCCTGGACCTGGTCGCCGGCGATGGCGCCCGGGTTGCCGCTCATCCCGAATCCGTGGCGGAACCGATCGTGATCTGCCTCGGGCACCCCCAGGACGTCGGCCACGGTGAGCATGGCGAAGGGCTGGGCGTAGGCCGTGATGAACTCGCAGTGGCCAGCGCTCACGAACTCGTCGAGCTGTCCGTCGGCAAGGCGCCACATGAACGCCTCGTTGTCCTTCAGCCGCTTCGGCGTCAACAAACGCATGATCAGCGCCCGCTCCCGGGTGTGGCCCGGGGGGTCCATCGTCACCATGTGCTCGTGCATCGGGAGCTGATCGCGGTAGCGGTCGATGATGCCGCTGACGTCGTCGCCCTCGAGCGGCACGGGGAAGGTCGCGAACGGGCCGATCACCGAGTTGCAGGAAGAGAACGTCTCGACGTCGCGGTAGATGTCGGACGCCTCGTCGTACCCCGACACGGCCACCACCCCGTAGTGATCGGTCGGCAGGACCGGGCACTGCGCACGCAGGTGATCGAAGTAGGGGTAGGGGTCCTCAATCAGCGACTGGTCGGTGAAGAAATCAACAGCGTCGTAGTTCGCCACGGCAGCTCCGATCCTTGTCCCCTCGATGCTGTGCAGATGCCTAGCATCGGCTCGCCACCCAGGTCAAGGCGGAAAACGCGCGGCCACCGAGGCAACCTCGGTGCCGGGCCGGACCTCAGTCCTCGATGGAGATGGCGTGCTTCGGGCAGGTCCGGACCGCCGCCTCGACCTTCTCGCGGAGCGCCTCTGGAGGATTCTCGTCGAGCACGTACAGGAGGTCGTCGTCGCGAACCTCGAAGACCTCGGGGGCAGCCGCCATGCAGAGGGCGTTGCTCTCGCAAAGGTCGAAATCGACGACGACACGCATCAGCTCTTCCTCTCCGGCCCGATGAGCGTTGGGCCCATGTTAGGGCAGAGCACTGCCGTTCACCCCGCCTCGACGAAGGGGTAGATGCGGGTGAAGTCGGCGCCGGGTTCGGCGGCCGCGAAACGTTCCCACACCGCGGTGGCAACCCGGCCGAGCACATCCGGTGCGCCCTGCGACTCGACCGCCCCGAGATACAGCCGCAGGTCCTTGGCCATCAGTGAATTGGCGAAGCCCGCGGCGTAGCGACCGGTCAGCACGTGGTTCGGGAACTTGTCGCTGGTGGCCGAGCTCTGCCCGCTCGAGGCGTTGAGAACCTCGAGCATGGTCGGCAGGTCGAGCCCGACCGACAGACCGAACGCGACCGCCTCACTGGTCGCGGCCAGAGCCGTGGCGGAGAGGAAGTTGTTGGCCAGCTTGAGCGCCTGCGCCATGCCGGGCCGGTCGCCGACGCGTCGCCGGCGGTCGCTCAGTCCAGCCAGGACCGGTCCCACCGCCTCGCACGCGGGCACGGTCCCGGCGTACATGACCGCCAGCGTGCGGTCCCGGGCCCCCGCGACGCCGCCCGAGACGGGGGCATCGACATAGCCGATGCCGCGCGCCGAGAGCAGGGCGTCGACCGTCTGGGCGGCGGCGACACCGATGGTCGACGTGTCCACGACATGGGTCACGCACCGCTCCTCCCCCGCCGACAGGACGCGGGCCACCTGCTCGGACGCCGTCGCGTCGGGGAGGCTCAACACGACCACGTCGGCCAGACGGGCGACGTCTGCGACCGCGGGCACGAACGTGGCGCCGCCAGGGCTTCGGCCACGGCCGGCCACGTCGTGGGTCACGACGGTGTGACCCGCGGCAGCGAGGTTCTCTGCCAGGACGCTTCCCATGTTGCCGAGACCGATGACCCGGTCGTCATCACGCTCGTGACCCGCGCCGCTTGGTCCGCGCCGCCTGGAGTGCCCGGGTCTCATCCATGGGTGCCCTCGAGGCCCTTGTAGACCTGGCCGTCCTTCATGACGAAACGCACGTCCTTGGTCACGGTGATGTCCTCGGACGGATCGCCCGGCACTGCGATGACGTCGGCCAGATAGCCCGCCTCCAGCCGGCCCAGATCGTGCGCGCGCTCGATGAGCTCGGCGCTGGTGAGCGTGGACGCCTGCAAGGCCTGCATGGGAGACATGCCGCGGTCGACCATGGCGATGAGCTCGTCGGCCTGGCTGCCGTGCGGGATCGCGGGCGCGTCGGAGCCGCAGGCGATCTTCACGCCGGCCGCGAGCGCCTTGCCGAACATCCGCCGCGCCTGAGGGAAGATCTCGGCCGCCTTCTTCTGCAAGATGGGGTGGATGCGGTCCACCGCCATGTGGTCCGCCAGGGCGGTGGTGCCGACGAGGAAGGTCCCGTTCTCCACCATCAGCGCGATCGTGTCGTCGGTCGCCAGCGACCCGTGCTCGATGCAGTCGACCCCGGCCCGGATGCAGGCGCGTATGCCGGCGTCGCCGTGGGCGTGGGCCGCGACCAGCAGACCGTTGCGGTGGGCCTCGTCGACGATCGCCACCAGCTCCTCGTCGGAGTACTGCTGGGCGCCGGCCGCGCTGCTGAAGGACATCACCCCGCCCGACGCCGAGATCTTGATGAGCTTGGCGCCGTGCTTCATCTGATAGCGGACCGCCTTGCGGACTTCGGACACGCCGTTGGCGATACCCTGCTCCACGCTCTGAGGCATGATGCCCGGCGCGAGCCCCTGGAACATGGTCGGGTCGAGGTGGCCCCCGGTCGGGGTGATGGCGTGGCCCGCCGGGAAGATGCGCGGCCCGGGGAACCACCCCTGGTCCACCGCGCGGGCGAGGTCGACGTCGAGCAAGAATCCGGCCGTGTACACCATGAGCCCGAGGTTCCGCACCGTGGTAAAGCCCGCCATGAGGGTGGTGCGGCAGTTCACTACGCCGCGCAGCGTCCGGTACACGGGTGAGTCCTTCACCCCGTGCATCGGGTCGGGGAGCCCGTCGGGGCCACCGGGCCCGCCGATGAGCATGTTGAGCTCCATGTCCATGAGCCCGGGCAGCAACGTGACGTCGCCCAGTTCGATCTCGGTCGCTGCGGCCGGCGGCTCCGCCGGGTTCACGGCGGCGATCTGGTTTCCCGCGACGACGACGACGGCGGGGGACCGCACCGCGCCGGCCTCGACGTCGACCCACCGGTCGGCACGCAGGATGGTCACGTCACTCACAGAGCGAACTCCTCTCAGATCGGGCTAGCGGATCGGCTCGTCGCCGCTCATGGTCGTGCGGTGCATCTCGCGGGCCGAGGTGGTGGCGTAGGGAAGGGCACGGTGCATCACGCCGGTGTTGTCCCAGATCACCAGGTCGCCGAGGGCCCAGTCGTGGCGGTAGACCCGGTCGGGAGTGGTCGCCCGTTCCAAGAGGTCGGCGAGCAGCGCCTTGCCTTCGTCCACCTCCATACCGACGACGTGGGACGCCGTGACGCCGATGACCAGGGAGAGCCGACCGGAGCGGTGCCGCCAGACGAGCGGATGCTCCCGGTCCTGCTTTTCCCGCCAGCGGGCGAGCTCCTCAGGTGAGGGGTCCGGGTTGACCCGGCGCTGGGACGCTTCGAAGGTATGGAGGACCCGGAGCCCGGCGAACCGCTGTTTCTCATCTGCCCTGAGCCCGTCGAAGGCCGCGTACGTGCTGGCGAACTCCGTCTCCCCGCCGCTGGCGGCGACCGCGTGCGCACTGAGCACCGACGCCTTGGTCGGGACGTCGTCCTGCGCGCCGTCGATGTGCCAATGGAACGTTCCCCGCGTGTATGCCGCGGTCGCGCTCCTCGCGGGATCGAGCGACACGATGTAGATCCGAGGTGGGTCGGCCGGTTGGGCCTTCCCGACGTCGTCGAGCAACTTGGAGAAGGCGATCTGGGTGTCGTCGTCGATGTGCAGCTCGCGGAAGACCAGGACGCCGTACTCCTCGAGTGCCTCCATGCAGACCGCCGGCAGGCCGCCGTCTCGGAGCAGTCGCACCGCATCGACTCCGAGCACCTCCGCGCCGACACTCCCGAGCTCCTTCATGTCGACCGTCACATGTACCAACCGCCGTTCACGTTGATCTGCTGGCCGGTGATGTAGCCCGCTTCTTCGGAGCACAAGAAGGCGCACGCCGCCGCGATGTCATCCGGCGTGCCGGCGCGGCCCAGCGGTGCCCGGGCGAGCACCTGTTCCATGCTGGCCATCTGGCCGGACTCGATGGGCCGCCGCATCATGGGTGTGTCGATGACGCCCGGTGGGATCGTGTTCACGGTGATGCCGTCGGGAGCGAGGTCGAGCGCCAGCGCCTTGGTCAGCGCGATCACACCGCCCTTCGACGCGACGTAGTGCGCCATCCGCCGCGTCCCCGATTGCGCGGACGACGACGAGATGGTCACGATGCGTCCCCATCCGGACTCGATCATGTCGGGCACGACGGCCTGGAGGCAGTGGAACGTGCCGGTGAGGTTGACCGCGATCATGCGGTCCCACGCCTCGGGCGTGATGTCGACGAACGACTCGAAACCCTCGATGCCCGCGCTCGTCACCAGGATCCCGACCGCGCCGAGCGTGCTGCGGACCGAGTCCAGTGCAGCGAGCACGGCGGAGCGGTCGCTCACGTCGACCCGCGCCCCGATGGCGGCGGCGCCGTCGGCCTGGAGCTCCTTGGCCACGCCTTCGGCAGCATCCTCGTCGATGTCCAGTACGGCGACCTTGTGCCCGCGCGTGGCCAAGTGCCGGCAGATGGCAGCGCCCATGCCCGAGCCGCCGCCAGTGACGATTGCGACCCGGCTCACGTCCCGACCCCCCACGCGCACCTCTCCCTCTCGAGTGTCCTGTCTCGCTCTCAGCAGTCCGGCGTGGCCCTCCGAGTGGCGGGTGCCCCGAGCCCGGCGACGGGGAAACACGCCGACAAGGTGGGCAAATGCTATTGAAGGTGCACCAGGCCGTCAAGTGCCCTAGCAGTTGGCGATAGCAACATGTACTGTAATTGAGAAGGGCGTTCCCGACTGAAAGGAGACCTCGGGATGCGGATCGGTCTTCAGGTGAGTGCCGATCGGGGACGTTACGGGACCAAGGTGGAGAAGCTCCGGGCCGATGCCGGGTGGGCCGACGCGGCCGGCTTGGACTCCATCTGGACCCCGCAGATCCCGGACGAATTCGACGCCATGACGGCGGCGACGGTGATCGGTACGGCGACGTCGAGGATCGAGATCGGGACGGCCATCGTGCCGATCCAGCCGCGGCATCCCGTCGCGCTCGCCCAGCAGGCCCTCTCGACCCAGGCCGTCTGCGGCGGCCGTTTCGTCCTCGGGCTGGGCGTCTCGCACCACTGGATCATCCGGGACATGCTCGGACTGCCGTACGAGCGCCAGGCGCTGACCATGCGCAGCTATCTCGACGTGCTGGACCAGGCGTTGGCCGGTCCGGGCCTCGTCGAGGTGGAGAACGAGCTCTTCGACATTCGCAACCCACTCGACATCACCGACATCGTCCCGACGCCGGTGATGATCGCCGCCCTGGGCCCGGTCATGCTCAAGCTGGCGGGGGAACGGGCGGCGGGTACCAGCTTGTGGCTCGCCGACGAGCGCACCATCGAGTCGCACGTCGTCCCGACGATCAGCCGGGCCGCGAAAGCGGCGGGCCGACCGGCGCCACGCATCCTGGCCGGCGTGCCCGTATGCCTGTGCCGCGACGACGAGATCGACGCCGCCGTCGAACGGACCAACCGTGTCCTGAGCGAGGTCGTGGACTCGCCCAACTATCAGAGGCTCATGGAGCACGGGGACGCTCGGGCCATCGGTGACGTCCTCGTCTGCGGCAGCGAGGCCACGATGGAGAAACGGATGCACAGCTTTGCCAACGCGGGGGTGACCGACTTCAACGCGCGCATCGTGCCCTTGGGCGGGGATCGCGACGCGATCCGGGCCTCGGCCGAGCGCACCCGCGACTTCCTCTCCTCGGTCGCACCGGCGCTCCGGACGTGACCATCTGAGCCGAGTCCGGGCGATCAGCCTTCCGGCCCGGTCAGTCGTGCGGTGCGCTCACGCTGCCGTGACGATGCCCCCGGAGACGAACTCCCAGATCTTCTTGGCATCCTGCTCGCCGTTGCGCGGCTCCTCGGTGCCGCTGATGGTCGCCGCGTAGGCCGCGTTGAACATGATCGTCGACAAGATCACGCCCGCGACGTCTGCGTGCCGCAGACCCGGGCCCACGACCCCTGCCTTCGCCGCCTCGTCGAGGACGTTCTCGAGCAAAGAGACCAGCGGCACGAACGCCCTCGAGGCCTCTGTCTGATGCGACGTCAGCAGCTGGTGGCAGAACTCGGCCATGACCGGTGTGGGGTTGTTCTTCGACGGCCGCCCCTTCGGTGCCGGCAGGCACATGCGGTAGTACTCGACCACGAAGCGGTGTAGCCGCTCGCGGGCGCTGTCCTCATGGGCGATCTGCTCCTCGAGTCGCTCCGCAGTGGCGCGGATCGCCTCGTCGAAGAGGGCGAGGAGCAGCTCGTGCTTGCCGGCGAAGTACTGGTAGAAACTGCGCAGGGACTGACCGGAGCGGTCCACCACTTCCTGGACGGTGAACTCCTTGCCCGACTCGGCGCGCGCCAGCAGCTCGAAACCTGCGTCCAGGAAGCGCTGCACCCGTCCCTCGCTCCGCAACCGGGCCGAGTCGAGGGACCTCGCCACTGCGAGGTCGCGGCGCCGCAGCGGTGGGTCGGCGTGCTCGGGCGAGCCCGCTGCGGGGGTCTCGACTGACATTCGATCAGCCTATACCGCATTGTCGATATCTGAGAGCATCACTCTCCCCATGGTGTGCCCCACAAGCCGAAAATCTGCAGTCATGCTTCCGCAACGCGCCCCGCTGCCGAACGTGCCACCATGCACGCATCGCTCCATGACCCGCCCAGTCGCTGGTGCAAGCCTCGTCGCAGTTTTGGAGAATGCTGTTATCGTGATCGCCCGGGACTCGTCCCGGAAGACGCCCGGCGGGCGTCCGGCGGTGTTCCGCGCGACGCCATCGCGCCCCGCCGGGGTGCCGCCCCGGGTCGAAGGTGGGCCCGTCCGCCGTGGCGGGTCGCCGGGCAGGCAGAGGGAGGGCTGACAATGGAACGGGCGCAGGCGATGGACCAGGCGCAAGTCGCCGACATCATCGAGATCGAGCAGCTGCTCGCGCGGTACGCCACCGGCATGACCCAGGACGACATCGAGACCGTGATGGACGCCTTCACGCCCGACGGGACCTACAGCGCCTTCGGGGCGGCCTACACCCTCCGCGACTTCCCGGCGCTAGTGGAGGCGGCGCCCAAGGGCCTCTTTCTCACGGGCACCCCCGTCGTCGACCTGCACGGAGACTCCGGGACGGGGCTCCAGACCCTGTGCTTCGTGGCGCAGCTCACCCACGAGATGCGCATCGGCTGGTACACGGACTCCTACCGGCGGACCGAGCGCGGGTGGAGGCTGCAGGCCCGGGCCATGACGTTCCTGCGCAAGAGTGGCGCCAGGGACTCGGGCCGGCCGCACGACCCGACCCGGCCGCCACCGTCGGCCGAGTCACCCGGGTAAACCCCCGATGGAGCTCGAAGCCTTCAAGACGACCCTGGACCGCTGGCTCGACGAGCACGAGAGCGAGCTCGCGCGCGCCTACGGCGACAGTGGGACATTGGACCAGCAGATGGACCACCTCAACAAGGTCAAGCGGTTGACCTTCGATGCGGGCTTCATGCGGATGGGCTGGCCCGAGCGGGTGGGCGGGCTCGGCGGTTCCTCGCTCCTCCGTGCCTACCTCGGCGAGGCACTGACCGCCCGCGACTTCGTCGAACCCGGCATCTACTCCATGCCCGAGGTGCTGGCGCCGACGATGATCGACTACGCGCCCGAGGCACTGGCAGCCGTCATGGTGCCGCAGCTCCTTCGGGGCGACGAGGTCTGGTGCCAGGGCTTCTCGGAACCGGGCACCGGGAGCAACCTCGGCTCCCTCATGTGCCGCGCGACACCCACCGACAACGGCTGGACGGTCAACGGACAGAAGGTATGGACGAGCCTGGCGCAGTACGCCCAACGCTGCGTCCTTCTGACGCGCACGGGGACGCCCGAATCGGCCCACCGCGGCATCACCGCGCTGTTCGTCGACATGGAGAGCCCCGGCATCACCGTGCGGCCGATCGAGACGATGCACGGTGCGGAGGAGTTCTGCGAGGTGTTCTTCGACGACGTGACAGTGCCGCTCGACCGCCTGCTCGGCGAGGTGGACCGCGGCTGGGCGATTGCCATGGATCTGTTGCCCTACGAGCGGAGCACCGCACTGTGGCACCGGGCGGCCTATCTCCAGCGGCGGCTGCAGCAGCTGGTCTCGACCGCACCCGAAGGAGCGCTCAGCCCGCCCGCCGTCGGTGAGGTCACCGAGCTCCTGTGGGCCTTCCGGGCCCGCTCGCGCTCGACCCAACGGCGGCTCGCAGCCGGCGACAAGCTGGGTCCCGAGACCTCGGTCGACAAGGTGCTCGTGGCGACGGCCGAGCAGGCCGTGTTCGACCTCGTCGCCGAGGGTCTCGGTGCGGAGCTGGCGAGCGCGGACGACCCCGCGAGCCGGCGCTGGCGTACGGAATTCCTCTACTCGCCGCGCCGCGACCATCTACGGCGGCAGTGCGGAGATCCAGCGCAACATCATCGCCCGGCGACTCCTCGAGCTCGGGGAGGACCACTGATGGAAGGCGCGGAGCTCGATCTCTTCGACCGTGGCGTCCGCCGTGCCGCGGGCTCCGCCAGCGGTGCGGCGCTGGACGCCGCACTCGCCGACCTCGGCTGGCGCGACGCCCTGGCCGAGGACCGGCGCGCCGCGGTCTCACTGCTCTTCGAATGCCAGGGCGCGGCACAGGTCACCTCGTCTGCGCTCAGCCAAGTGCTGGCCGTCGGTCTCGGCCTCGACGATCACCCGGCGACCGTCCTGCTGCCGCCGCTGGGGACGCGCCACGCCCCCGGGCGCCTGCTCGGCAACCGCTACGCAGTGCGCGGCCTCGCGACGAGCGCGCTCGATCGCTCGAAGAGCGTCCTGGTCGTCGCCGCTGTCGAGCACGGGCACACCGCGGTGGCGGTGCCGGCGACCGAGCTGTCGTGTCGACCGGTGGGCGGCATCGATCCGCTGCTTGGGCTGCTCGAGGTGGGCGGTGACGTCGCGCTGCGGGATGCCGAACCGGGCGGGCCGGTCGACTGGGCGGCCGCGGTGGCCCTCGGGCACCTGGCGCTGGGTCACGAGCTCGTGGGGGCGGCACGGGCGATGCTGGAGCTGGCCCGCGCACGCGCTGGAGCGGATCCAGTTCGGGCGGCCGGTCGCCACTTTCCAGGCGGTCCGCCATCGGTTGGCCGACAGCCTGGTGGCGATCGAGGCGGCCGCCGCGCTCCTGGCCGCCGCGTGGGACGATCCGTCGCCCGTGAACGCGGCCATCGCGAAGTCGTCCGCCGGCCGGGGCGCGCGCAGCGTGGCCCGGCATTGCCAGCAGGTGCTGGCGGGCATCGGCTTCACCACGGAGCACCCCTTTCACCGCTACTACCGGCGGACGATGGTGCTCGACCAGCTCCTCGGGGCGGGGACCGAGCTCACGGCCGAGCTCGGAGCCGAGGTGCTGCGCAGCCGCACGCTGCCGCCCGTGCTGCCGCTCTGAGGGGGCGGGGACCGGACGCTCGATTATGCTTGTCACACTTTTTGATAACCTGATTTCCGGAGGGCGAGAACCGCAGAGCGAGACGGGAGGGCGATGATGGCGGCGGCAGACCACGAAGCAAGGATGCTGGTGGACGGCAAGCTCATCGAGGCCGACTCGGGCCGGACGTTCGACAACGTCAACCCAGCGACCGAGGAGGCGATCGGCCAGGTGGCCGACGCGTCCAACGAAGAGATGCACCGGGCCATCGACGCCGCGCGGCGAGCTTTCGACGAGACGGACTGGGCCACCAACCGCGACCGGCGCAAGGAATGCCTGACCCAACTGCAAGGGGCGCTCGAACGAGAGCGGGAGGCGCTGCGCGAGGAGCTCATCCTCGAGGTCGGCTGCCCCCGGATGACCACCCACGCCAACCAGCTGGACATCCCGCTGGAGGGCGCTCTCGGCTACCCCCTGCAGCTGATCGACGAGTTCGCATGGAGGACCGACCTGCCTCCGGTCGCCGACCGCCGCGGGACGCAGAGCACGCGTCAGATCTGGAAGGAGCCGGTGGGCGTCGTCGGTGCCATCGTCCCCTGGAATTTCCCGGTCGAGGTGACGCTGAACAAGCTTGGGCAGGCCCTCGCCACCGGCAACACCGTGGTCCTCAAGCCTGCGCCCGACACGCCGTGGAACGCCACCCGCCTCGGCCGCCTCGTCGCCGATCAGACGGAGGTCCCCCCTGGCGTCCTCAACGTCGTGACGTCGTCCGACCACCTCGTCGGCGAGGAGCTGACCCTTTCGCCGAAGGTCGACCTGATCTCGTTCACCGGATCGACGGCCGTCGGCAAGCGCATCATGGAGAAGGGCGCAGCCACCCTGAAACGCGTCTTCCTCGAGCTCGGCGGCAAATCGGCCACCATCGTGCTCGACGACGCGGACTTCGCGACATCGGTGCCGTCGGGGATCCAGGTGTGCTTCCACGGCGGCCAGGGCTGCGCCATTCAGACGCGCATGCTCCTCCCCCGGTCCCGCTACGAGGAAGGCGTGGAGATCCTCCGGGCCACCTTGTCGTCGGTGGCCTACGGGGACCCCCAACGGCCCGACGTCCTGATGGGCCCGCTCGTCTCGGCCACGCAGCGGGACCGCGTGCTCGGGTACATCGCGCAGGGCGTCAAGGAGGGGGCGACCCTGGCGTTGGGCGGCGGCCGCCCGGCCGACCTCCCGAAGGGCTGGTACGTCGAGCCGACGCTCTTCACCGAGGTGGACAACTCCATGACGATCGCCCAGGAGGAGATCTTCGGTCCGGTCCTCGTCGTCATCCCCTTCGACGACGACGACGACGCCGTACGGATCGCCAACGACAGTGTGTACGGGCTCTCGGGCGGAGTGTTCTCCGGGTCGCTCGAACGCTCGCTCCGCGTCGCCGAGCGCATCCGCACGGGGACCTTCGCCGTCAACGGCGGCATGCCGATCGGGCAGGCCGACATCCCCTTCGGGGGCTTCAAGCACAGTGGCATCGGCCGGCAGAACGGCCTCGCGGGTTTCGACCAGTACCTCGAGATGAAGTCGGTGGCCTGGCCGACGCCTGCCTAGGGCTCCGCCGCGCCGTGAGCGACCACGAACCCGTCCTGCGCGATCACGGCTACCACACGCTCCGGGTCAAGGAGGTCGTGCGCGAGACGCACGACGCAAGCTCGTTCGTCCTCGACGTTCCCGACCAGCTGCGCAGCACCTTCCGGTACCGTCCCGGGCAGTTTTGCACCTTCCGGGTGCAGGTCGACGGAGACGAGCAGCTGCGCTCGTACTCGATGTCGAGCGCCCCGGAGACCGATCGCGACCTGACGGTCACGGTCAAGCGTGTGACGGGGGGGATTGTCTCCAATTGGTTCCTCGACAACCTCGGTGCGGGCGACGCGGTGGAGGTGACCAAGCCGGCCGGCGTGTTCTGCCCGCAGGACAGTGAGCGTGCCGTCCTCGGGCTCTGTGGCGGCAGCGGCATCACGCCGGTCATGTCGATCACCAAGCACGTGCTCGCGGCGACGCCGCGTCCGGTGCGTCTGCTCTACGCCAACCGCGATCACGAGTCGGTGATCTTCGACGACGAGCTCTCGAGCCTGTGCGCCCGCCACCGCGACCGGCTGGCCGTCCACCGGCACTTCGACTTCGAGGTTGGCTTCCCGACCCCGGAGTCCATCGTCGACTTCGTGGCCGGCGAGCTCGAGGCGGACTTCTACGTCTGTGGACCGGGCCCGTTCATGGACCTCGTCGAGTCAACGCTGCAGGGCCTGGGCGTCGAGCAGCCTCGCGTCTTCATCGAGCGCTTCCTGGTGGAGCAACAGGAGAAGGACGCCGCGGTGGTGGCCCCTCCGGCCGAGGCCCCGAGGGACGTGCCCGACGAGGTGACCGTGATCCTCGGCGGCAAGACGGTGGTGGCGTCCTACCAGCCCGGCGACACCCTGCTCGAGACGGCGCGTCGCAGCGGCCTGCGGCCGCCGTTCTCGTGCGAGTCCGGCAACTGCGCGACCTGCATGGCGTTCCTGAAGGAGGGAGCCGCCACCATGCGGGTCAACAACGCGCTGACTGCCGACGAGGTCGAGGAGGGCTGGGTCCTCACCTGCCAGGGCCTCCCCCGTGGTCCGGTCGTGACCGTCGAGTACGAGGCGATGTGACCGAGAGCCCCGCTCAGGGACCGGGCTCGACCACGAGGTCCAGATACGCGGCGCCGGTGTCCGGCACGCGGGGCTGGCCCCAGCACTCCACGGGGAACGAGACCATGATCATGGAGTAAAGGAGATGCAGCAGGTTCCGCGCGTCCGCCGGCAGGTCGTCGAGCACGAACGTGTCGCAGTACGTCATGGCCTCCTCCGCGCGGGGCGTGATGGCGTCGTAGAACGACTGCATCTCGTCCATGCTGCTCGCCATCCGTTGGGCGAACCGCTCGGGCTCGGTCGCCAGGCACCACGTGGCGGCAAACGGCTCCAAGTCGGAGAATTCGGGGGGTAGCAGGGTCTCGGCCATCGCCGTCATACCTCCGAGTGCTGCTTCTTGTAGTCGTCCACCCAGTCGGCTGCCACCTTGTGCAGGTGGCGGCACAGCACCTCCTGGTCGTTCAGCGGGAATCGCTCGAGCACGCGCGACTCGAGCATCGTCTGCGTCGCCTCGAGCGTGTTGGCATCCTGGAGGCCGTACTCCTTGAACGAGACGGAGGCGATCTCCTGCGCCACACGCTCATGGGCGTTCTTTGGTGGGACGAAGTAGAGCGTGCCCTCAAAGATGTGCGTGTCGTGCGACGTCGGCCAGTAGTGGTACGTGAGGTACCAACTCTGGCCCCAGACGAGGATGACGAAGTTCGGAAAGATCTGGAAGGAGTCGAGCCCCCACGGGTCGCATCCGGCCGGGTTGATGCCCGCGTCCTTCTGCTGGAACTCCAGATCGGGCGCATCCCATGGACCGAACAGCCCGCTCCGGGTGATCCGCTCAATGGGCTTGAGCATGTTGGGCTCCAGGTTCCACGGGTGGATGCCGGCGGTGCTGACGACGCGGTGCGGACCGTCGATCGTGTACGCGGGTGCCTCGAACCCGGCCTGCTGCGCGGCGATCGACCAGTCGGGTGGCGTCTGCTTCGCGTGCAGGACGGGGGCGTGGTAGAACTCCTGGAAGGCGTCCAGGTAGAGCTTCCAATTGCTCTTCACCGTGGCCCGGTAGAACCTCCGCTCGCTCTGCAGGTGGAACGGGTAGTTCTCGAGCTTGGTGACCACCGGGCCGAGGAAGTCCCGCAGGTTCTGCTCGGGCTCCTTGGCCAGGTTGACGAAGATGAAGCCCGCCCACACGTCGCAGTGGACCGGGACCAGTCCGTAGTCGTCCTTGTCGAGGTTGAAGAACTCCTGCTCCTGCTGGACGAACGACAGCGAGCCGTCGAGGTCGTAGCGCCACCCGTGGTACTTGCACACGAACTGGCGGCACACCCCGCTCGACTCCTCCTGGGGATAGTCGGTCCAGACCAGCTTGTTCCCTCGATGACGACACACGTTGTGGAAGGCCCGCGGCTGGCCTTCCTTGTCCCGCACCACCACGATCGAGGTACGCGCCACCGCGATCTCCTTGGTGAAATAGCTGCCGTTGCGGGGCAGCTGCTCGATGCGACCCACGTTCAACCAGGCTCGTTTGAAGATGGCGTCGCGCTCGAGCTCGTAGAACTCCGGCGAGATGGAGTCGTCGTAGGAGATGGGCTCGGTACCGAGACCGAAGTGCTCGGTCCAGCTCCCTTCGGGTGGCTTGGGCCAACGTGCCATGACCACGTCCTCTCATCACTGGGTCGTCGACGCACCCTACGATATCACTACTCTCACGAAATGAGAAGAACGTTTCCGCCTGGTCGCCCACCCGCCCGAGCCACGCGCACCGCGCCGCGAACGTGTCAGCCGTTCGGGGTGAATTGCAGGTGCAACCGTTGCAGGCCTCGCAGGATGTAGGTCGGCGCGTACTCGTAGCGGCGGTCACCCGCCGGCCCGTGCTCCGACTCTGAGATCGTGATGTCCCCCAGACGCGCCAGGAGTCGCTCGATGCTGATGCGAGCCTCGGCCCGGGCGAGCGGCCCTCCGGGGCAGGCATGGGGCCCTCGCCCGAAGGCGAGGTGCTCCTTGGCGTTGTCCCGGTCCACGCGGAACTCGTTCGGGTCCTCGAAGCGGCGCGGGTCGCGCCCCGCGGCGCCGTTGACGACCATGAGCGTCGTGCCGGCGGGGATCTCCACGCCTCCCACGGTGGTCGCGGTGCGGCTGAGCCGGAAGTCACCCTTGACCGGGCCCTCCATCCGGAGGACCTCCTCCACGAAGTCCGGGATGCGGGCGCGGTCCTCTCGGAGCAGCTGCTGCAGGTCCGGACGCTCGCCGATCAGTTGCAGCGCCGCCGCAAGGAGCCGGACCGTCGTCTCCTGCCCCGCGGAGAACAGGTTGGCCGCCACCCGCACCACGTCGATCACCTCGGGCGTCGACCCGTCCGGGAAGCTGGCCGTCGCCAGCCCGGTCAGCACGTCGTTGCGGGGCTCGCGCCGCCGGTCCTCGATGTAGGTCGTCAGCCGGTCGTAGAGGAATTCCAATGGCGAGTGGCCGAGCGAACCCGACCCCGTGCTGCCGAGTCCCTGGGTCTCCCGGCGGTGGCCGCCTTGGAGTTCCTGGCGGAACCACTCGTGATCGGACTCGGGCACGCCGAGGAGGTCGGCGATGACGTACAAGGTGAAGGGACCGGCGTAGCCCCGGATGAACTCGCACTCCCCGCCGGCCGCGAACTCGTCGATCTGGCGGTCCGCGTGACGCCACATGAAGTCCTCGTTCTCCTTGAGGCGCTTGGGCGTGAGGAGGCGCATGAGCATGCCCCGGTGCGCCTTGTGCTTCGGCGGGTCCATCACGGTGAGCTGGTCGCTGAAGGGCAGTTCGTCGCGGTGCTGCTCGATGAGCTCACTGACGTCGTCCCCCACGAGCGGCACGGGGAAGCCCGGGAACGGCCCGGTGACCGCGTTGCACGACGAGAAGGTGGCGGCGTCCGCGTAGACCGAGACGGCCTCTTCGTAGCCGGTCACCATCACCACCCCGTGGTGGGGCTCCCGTTGGACCGGGCACTGCGAGCGGAGGTGGTCGAAGTAGGGATAGGGATCCGCGACCAGCTCGTTCCCCCGGAAGAAGTCGATGCCGTCGAAGTCGCTCATGGGTCCTCCCCGCGTTGCGATCCCCAGACCCTCGAGCGAGGTGGAGAACTACATTCTCACCTTGGAGAATACCTGAATCGAGCCGCGCCCTCAAGGGCGCCCGCGCCCCGGCGCCCTACCGTTTGGGATCGGGGGACGTCTCCGCCAGCGACGCCTTGTGCAGCGTGTTGGCGGCGAGGCGCATGTGCGCCGCGTCGACCAGTTTGCCGTCGCGCCCGATGGCCCCGACACCGCCGGCCTCGGCCTCGCGGTAGCTCGCCATCGACCGCGTGGCGTCCTCGACTTCCGCGGCCGTCGGCGAGAACACCTCGTTGGCGATCGGCACCTGGCCGGGGTGGATGGCCCACTTGCCGTCGTACCCCAGCGCGCTCGCCCGGAGTGCCGCCTGCCGGTACCCCTCGGGATCCCGATAGGCAGGATAGGGCGCGTCGACGGCGTCGACCATGGCGGCGCGCGCCGCGGTGAGCACCTGGACGCGGGCGAAGTGCCAGAAGTCACCCGGATAGGGGACGACGGGGTCGAAGTTGCCGTCGACCCGCGCCCGCAGGGACGCTGAGAGGTCGCCGGCCCCGAAGATGAGCGCCTCCACGCGCCGGCTCGCCCGCGCGATCTCGACGGCGTTGGCGAGCCCTTCGGCTTCCTCAATCAGGACCTCCAGGCCGATCGGCCGGGTCAGGCCGAGCTTTGCCTCGAGCTGGCCGAGCAACACGTCCACCCACCACACGTCGCGGGCGGTCCGCACCTTGGGCACGATGATCACATCGAGCGCGTCCCGTGCGCCCGTGACGAGCTCGATGATGTCGCCGTGGCACCAGGGCGTCTCGATCCCGTTGATCCGCACCGCCCGTACGGTCCGTCCCCAGTCCAGTCCGGTGAGCGCCCCGACCGCGGTGGACCGGGCCGCTTCCTTCGCCGCCGGCGCGCAGGCGTCCTCGAGATCGAGGAACACGAGGTCCGCCCCGGCCGACGGCGCCTTCTCGCACATGCGCTCGCTGCTCGCCGGCGTCGCCAGCTCCGAACGTCGGGCTCGAGGTGCGCGCACGATGCCTCCTTCGTCCTGGGTCAGATGGTGCCGGCCGCACGGAGCGCGTCGAGGCGCTCGGCGTCAACGCCGAGGAGCCCACCGTAGACGGCGTCGTTGTCCGCGCCGAGCGCACGTCCCAGGTAGTCGATCCCCCCCGGCGTCTCGCTCAGGATCGCCACGGGCGCCTGGACCGTCATGGTCCCGAGGTCGGGGTCGTCGACCTCGACGAAGGAACCCCGCGCCCGCAGGTGCTCGTCGGCGAGCAGTTGCCGCGCGTCGTAGACCGGTGCCGCCGCCACCTCGGCCCGCTCGAACACCGCCATCACCTCGCCCAGCGTGCGCTCGCCGATCCAACCGGCGACGAGCCCGTCGATCTCGAGTGCGCGGGCCTGGCGCCGGACCGGGTCCACGTAGTCGGGGTTCTCCGCCAGGTCGGGCCGGTCGATGGCGCGGTACAGCCGCACCGCGATGTTCGGCGACGCGCTGGAGATGGCCACCCACTCGGCGTCTGAGGTCTGATACGCGTTGCGCGGCGCGCTGGCGGGGAGCAGGTTGCCGACGCGACCGGGGACGATGCCCAGATGGCTGTAGGCCAGGGTGGCCGTCTCGATAAGACGGGCGAGCGGCTCCACCAGGTTGACGTCGACTAGTTGGCCGTTCCCGCCGTGGAGGTCGCGGTGGTACAACGCCATCATCACCGCGAAGGTGGCGGACTGGGCGGCGACGCCGTCGGCCAGGAAGAAGGGCGGGAGCGTCGGAGGGCCATCCGGCTGGCCGGTGATGTGCGCGAAACCGCTCATGGCCTCGGCCAGCGTCCCGAAGCCGGGGCGGTCGCTCGCGGGTCCTCCCCGGCCGTAGCCGCTGACATGGAGCATCACGAGGCGCGGATGGGCCGCGTGCACGGACTCGAAGTCGAGGCCCCACGTGGCCAGGGCGCTCGGGCGGTTGTTCACCACGACCACGTCGCTCAGGTCGAGCAGCCGGTGGAACAGCTCCTGGCCGTCGGGGCTCCTCAGGTCGAGCGTGACGCAGCGCTTGTTGCGGCTCATGCTCTTCCAGAAGAGGCCGATGCCGTCCTTGAGCTCGCCCCAGGTGCGCAGCGGGTCGCCGACGCCGGGCTGCTCGACCTTGATGACCTCGGCGCCGAACTCGCCCAAGGCCGTGGCCACCATCGGCCCGGCCGCCAGCGTGGCGGCATCGATCACCCGGAGGCCCTCCAACGGGCGGCGCGGCTCAGCCACGGCGTGCGGAGGTGGGGCGCGCCAGCCCAAGATGCTCGCGCAACGTCGTCCCGGTGTAGTGGGTCCGGAACACGCCACGGCGTTGGAGCTCGGGCACGACCATGCGGACGACGTCCTCGTAGGCACCCGGCGAGTGGGTGGCCGCGATGACGAAGCCGTCGCAGGCCCCGCTGTCGAACCAGGCCTCCATCTGGTCGGCGATGTCCGGCCCCGTCCCGACGAACCGCGGGCCTTGCAAGAGGGTGGCCCGGTGCCCGGCCAGGTCGCCCAGCGTCACGGTGTCGCCGCCGATGTGAGTCCGGATGTTCTGGACGAGACCGCGGATGCCGGACACCGACTCGATGAGCTCGTCGGTGATCGGCGCGTCCAGCGCCAGGCCCGAGAAGTCGTAGTTCATGAGCTCGGAGAGCAGCGTGAGCGACGCCATCGGGTCGACCAGGTCCTCGAGAAAGAGCCGTTCGCGCTCTTCGGCATGGGCCGCGGACTCACCGACAACGGTGTAGGCCATGGGCAGCATCTTGACCGACGCGGGGTCCCGCCCGCCCTCGCCGATGCGCTCCTTCTGGTCCTTGTAGTGCGCGCGGGCGATGTCGACGTCGGTGTCCCCGGTGAAGATCAGCTCCGCCCAGCGGGCGGCGAAGTCCCGACCCCGCCCCGACGATCCCGCCTGGAGGAGGACCGGCCGCCCTTGCGGGCAACGCGGGACGGTCAAGGGCCCTCGGACCGAGAACCACTCGCCGTCGTGGTCGAGCTCGTGCACCTTGGAGGGATCGGCGAAGAGTGGCGTCGTGCGGTCCAGCACCAGCGCGTCGTCGTCCCAGGTGTCCCACAGTCCCGTCGTCGCCTCGAGGAACTCGTCGGCCCGGTCGTAGCGCGCGTCGTGGGCCAGGTGCTCCTTCACGCCGTAGTTCTGGGCCTCGCTGTCGTTCACCGACGTCACCACGTTCCAGGCCGCCCGGCCGCCCGAGAGGTGGTCGAGCGTCGCGAAGGTGCGGGCGACGTGGAAGGGCGGGTAGTAGGTCGTCGAGTACGTGGCGCCCAGCCCGATGTGCCGTGTCACCGCGGCCACGATCCCGAGCACCACGCTGAGGTCGAGCTTCACCGGACGCGCACCGGTGCGGACCGCCTCTGCCACCGACCCCCCGTAGATGCCCGGCATGGCGAGGCGGTCGTCGAAGAACATGAGGTCGAAGCAGCCGTCCTCGAGCGTCCGGCCCAGCTTCTCGTAGTAGCCCGCCTGGAGGAACCCGTGCTCGGTGGCGGGATGCCGCCACGAGCCGGCGTAGACGGTCGCGTTCCCCGCCTGCATGAACCCGACCAGGGCCATCTGCCGTCTCGCCGTCTCGGCCATCGCTCCCCTATTCGGACCTGATCGAAGCTAATATGTAATATGTCAGATATCAAACTGATCAGCACCACCGTCCGGGCCCAGGCGGCCAGCGAACTGCGTGACCGGATCCTGACCGGCCGCCTGCAGCCCGGCGACCGCCTCGATCTCGACCAGCTCACCGCGGAATTCGGGATCAGCCGGACCCCCGTGCGCGAGGCCCTCCTCCAGCTCTCCTACGAGGGGCTGGTCGACATCACGCCGCGCAGCGGCATGACGGTGGTGGGGATCACCGCCGAAGACGCCGTGGACAGCTTTGCCATCCTGGCCGCGCTCGCCGGCAAGGCGGCCGAGATGGCGACGGCACGCATCACGCCCGCGGAGCTGTCCCGGCTCCGGGAGCTCGCCGGCGCCATCGAGCGGTCCGAGCGCGTCGTCGAGGCCAACCGGCACTTCCACCGGGCACTGAACTATTCGGCGCGTTCGCCGCGCCTGCTCACGCACCTGCGCCAGGCGGTCAGGGTCGTGCCGGGCAACTACTTCGAACTCTTCCCCGAGCAGGAGAGGCGCAGCCGCCGCGAGCACGCCGCGCTGCTCGACGCGATGGAGCGCGGCGACGGCGCGGCCGCCCGCGCCATCGCCGAGGAGCACGTGCTCAACGCCGGCGAGGCGCTCGGCGGATGGCTCGCCGACAGGGCAGGACAGCGGGGCGGCGAACCCACCGCTCCCTGACTGACACGCCGCGGCCGGGCGTCACCCGTTCCGTGGGCCGGTCGGGCCTGAGCCGCTCGTCGAGGTTGGCCCGGAGCTCGGGCGACCGGAACGACCGGTCCTCCGCGCTGAGCGCGAAGTCGAGCGACGCCAGGACGGCGCGTTCGAGCTGGATGTTGATCACCCGTTTGGTGTCCTCGACCGCCCCCTTCGGCAGGCGTGCGATCCGATGGGCACAGGCCATGGCCTGGTCCAGCACCTCCTGGTCCGCACAGACATGGTTGACGAGTCCGATCTCGGCCGCGCGGCGGGCCGGGATCCGGTCCCCCGTGAGCGCGTACTCCTTGGCCAACTGCAGGCTCGTGAGCAGCGGCCACACCACGGGCCCGCCGTCGGCGGCGACGAGCCCGAGCAGCACGTGAGGATCGGCAAGGTGCGCGCTCTCCGCCATGAACACGATGTCGGAGAGCGCCACGATGCTGCAGCCGAGCCCGACCGCCGGGCCGTTGACGGCGGCGATGATCGGCAGCCTGCACCGCATCATCCCCGTCACGATCTGGCGGCCGTGGGTGAGCGACGTGTGGCGGAGGGCGGCGTCGCTCGCCAGCTCGTCGATGTAGCCGAAGTCGCCCCCGGCGGAAAAGGCCCGGCCCGCGCCGGTGATGACCGCGACCCGGGCGTCCTCGTCGGCATCGAGCTGCGGGAACAAGGCGGCCAGGGCGCCGTGGAGCACGTGGTTGGTCGCGTTCAGGTGCTCGGGACGGTTCAACGTGATCACGCGCACCGGTCCGTCCGTGCGGACCTGCAACTCGTCGGGAAGGTCGTAGGTGCTCATGAGGTGGGTAGCTCCAGGATCCGGCTCGCGATGAGGTTGCGTTGAATCTGCGACGTCCCGCCCATGACGCCCTGGGCGCGACTGTAGAGATACACCTTCAGCCACGTGTCGTCTCCACCCGGGTCGGCCAGGCCGCCGATGGAGAGCGCCGCGTGCCCCACGGCCTGCTCGGCCGCGGTCATGAGGAGCTTGTCGACCGAGCCCTCCGGCCCGTGCGAGAGCCCGTCGAGACGGTCCGAGAGCCGGCGGCTCACGTGACACCGCAGCATCTCGGCTTCGACGATCGCCCACGCGAGGTCCCGCCGCGGCTCCGATCCGAACGCACCGGGGCGCTGCGTGACGACGTCGACCAACCCGTTGACGAGCTTGCCGTAGCGGGCGACGTAGCCGAGCTCGCCCGGCTCGCGCTCGTGGCTGACCACCGTCATAGCCAGCGGCCAGCCCTGGCCCGCCTCTCCGATCATGTTCGCGGCGTCGACCCGGGCGCCATCGAGGAGCACCTCGCCGAACTCCCGCGTGATCCCGTTGATCATCTTGAGCGGCCGCTGTTCCACGCCCTTCTGACGCATCGGGACGACGAACGCGGAGATCCCCCGGTGCCTGGGCACGTCCGGGTCGGTCCGGGCGAGCACCAGGCACCAGTCGGCCGTATCCGAGTAGCTGGTCCATACCTTGTGCCCGGTGATCACGTACTCGTTGCCGTCGCGCTCGGCGAACGTGCGCAGCGACGCGAGGTCCGAGCCGGCGTCGGGCTCGCTGAATCCCTGGCACCAGCGCTCGCGACCGCTCACCAGCCCGGGCAGGAAGCGGCGCTGCACGTCGGCGTTCCCGTGGCGCAGGATGCCCTGCACCAGGTATCCCACGCTCGGCCTCGGTGGCGCGCCCGCCGCGGTGAGCTCCTCGTCGAGGATCACCTCGTAGACGCTCGGGAGCCCGTGGCCGCCGATCTCCGTCGGCCACGACAGGCCGAAGAACCCGGCGTCGTAGAGCTTCCGGTGCCAGGCGGCCTGCCCGGCCCAGTACTCGTCGGCCGTCGAGGACGGTGGCAGGCCCGGATTGTTGCCGGCGAGCCAGTCCCGCAGGCCCTGGCGGAACGCGCGCTCGTCGGCGGAGTCACCGAAGTCCATCGTCGCCCTCCACGCCGCGGGCCGCGAGCACCCGGTCCAGGTTGGCCCCGACACCCCCGAGCACGTCGGTGGAGAAGAGTGCCCGCCGCAGGAAGACGTGGGCGAGGCAGTCCCAGGTGTTGCCGATGCCACCGTGCACCTGAATGGCCGTCTCGCACACGTCGCGCGCGGCGCGGGCGCAGTAGGCCTTGGCCGCCGATGCCGCGGCCAGCGCATCGGCGCTCGGCAGCGCGTCGACCGCCCATGCCGCGTGCAGCGCGATGCTGCGGGACCCCTCCAGGGCGACGCACGCGTCCGCCAGGAGGTGCTGGACGGCCTGGAAGGAACCGACGGCGGTCCCGAACTGGCGGCGCGCCACGGCGTAGTCGCACGCCAGCGCGAGCGCACCCCGCATCGTGCCGACGAGGTCGGCACACGTGACGGCGAGGCCGAGGCTCCGCCAGGCGTCGAGCGCGCTGTCGTCGAGTAGGCGGCCCTGTCCCGTGATCGGCGTCGCCGTCGGCGCGAGGCCCGCCACCGGCCTGGTCAGGTCGGACCCGGTCGCGACGCCGGCGATCGGGACCGCGCCGACGGCATACCCCCCGGGACCGGCCACGAGCACCAACGCCGACGTGGCGGCCGCCGCGTCGATCGCCACCGCTCCGGCTGCCACGAGCCCGTCCACCGCACACGCCGGCTCCGCCAGACCCGCGCGCAGCGCGACCGTCTCGCGCGCGGTGGTGGCCGGGGTGCCGGAAAGTCGGCGGAGCTCCGCCGCCAGAGTGGGGCCCAGGAGGGCGACGTCGGCCAGACCCCGGCCGAGCTCCTCGGCCACGATCGCGACCTCGACCGGCGACGCCCACGGACGGCCGTCCTCTGCCGGCGTCCGCAGCTCCCGCCAGCCCGAGGCGTCCACGGCCGCGTCGAGCTTCCCCGCACGCTCGCGGTCATCGAGTTGCGCCACGGCGCGCACGCCGAGGCGCTCGACGACCTGCACCGCCGAGTCGCGCAGCGCGCGCTGCTCGGGGGAGAGCCGGACGTCCACTACGTCGCCGCGGTCGTGGGGGCCACGATCGGCGCCCACTCGTCGCGCAGCGTGCGGCGGAGCACCTTGCCCGACGGTGTCCGCGGGATTGCATCGACGATCAGCACGTGGTGCAGGCGCTTGTAGGTGGCGAGCGCCTGGCCGACCACGTCCCGCAATTCCCCAGCGGTGAGATCGGAGCCGGGCTCGAGCTGGACGGCGGCGACCGGGACCTCGCCGGCGCGCTCGTCGGCGACTCCGAAGACCGCGCAATCGATCACGCCGCGTTGCCCGAGGAGAACGCCCTCGATCTCCGCCGGAGCGACCTGGAACCCGCTGACCTTGATCATCTCCTTGCAGCGGTCGGTGAGGTGCACCCAACCCTCCGGCTCGAGCCACCCGACGTCACCCGTGCGGTACCACCCGTCGTCGAACGCGCCGGCGGTGTCCTCCTCCGGCAGGTACCCCGCCATGGCCGAGGGGCTCTGCACCTGGATCTCGCCCACCTGGCCCGCGGCGAGCACCGCTCCGGTATCCAGGTCGACGGCCCGCAGTGTCACGTGTGCCGGCGGCAGTCCCGCCGAATCGAGCCGCCACGCGCCGGGGTCGCCGACCGGATTGGCCGCGATGACCGGGACCTCGCTGGCCCCGTAGGCCGGGAGCCAGCGGACGCCCGTGCGTGCCGTCACCGTCTCGGCCACGCTGGGCGTGACGGGGGTGGCGCCCCACATGATGTAGCGCAGCGACGAGAGGTCGTAGCGCTCCAGCTCGGGGTGGTTGGCCATGGCCAGCGCAATCGGGGCGACCGCCATCTCGAGCGTCATCCGCTCCGATTCGATCCGGCCGAGCACCTCGTCGAGGTCGAAGCGGCGATGCAGACGGACCGTCGCGCCGGCCGCCGCGGCAGCGAGGAGGTTCAGGAGGCCCAGGATGTGCGAGGGCGGGGTGGCCACCTGGAACCGGTCGTCGTGACCCAGGCCCAGCGCGGCGACCCAGTGCTCGGTGCCCCGGCAGATGGACCGGTGCGTGTGGCGCACCGCCTTCGGCCGGTCGGTCGTCCCGGAGCTGAAGACCAGCACGACGTCGTCGCTCTCCCGCACGGTTGCCGCGGGCGCAGCAGCGGAGCAACTCGGCTCCAGTGTCCCGGGCGCCTGGGCGGCGTCGAGGTCGAAGACCTGTGCCGTGCCCAGGACCTCGGACAGCAACGCGGCAGCCGGCCCGTCCGCGACCCCGTGGCGCGGCGCGGTCAGCCCGATGGCGTGCTCGACCTCGAGGGACTTCCACCCCGGGTTCAGCAGCACGGCGGCCGCACCGAGCTTGCTCACCGCGTGCACGGCGACCACGAACTCGGGGCGATTCGACGTCATGACGGCGACGCGATCGCCGGCCCCGACCCCTTGCGCGGCAAGGTGTCGCGCGAAGCCGTTGCCCGCACGGTCCAGGTCCCCGAAGGTCCAGACCTCCTCGTCCGCCAGGACCGCCGGTCGTTCCGGGAAGCGGGCGGCCGCCGACTCGAGCCCGAGATGCATGAGGCCCGAAGCCATGGGGAAACATTCTTCTCCGAATTGAGATCGACGTCAACATCAGCGAAGGGTATGGTTATCGCCGTGAGCGAGCCCGTCGCGGTGGACGAGGCCGTCCGGTCCGAGATCATCGGGACCGTCCGCAAATTCGTCCAGCGCGAGGTCATGCCCGTCGTCGCCGAGCTCGAGCGGACCGACACGTTTCCCGCCGGGATCGTCGAACAGATGCGCGAGCTCGGCCTGTTCGGCGTCACCATCCCGGAGGCGTACGGAGGCCTCGGCCTCGACCTCTTGACGTACATCGGCGTGATCGAGGAGCTGTCCTACGGCTGGATGAGCCTGACCGGCATCGTGAACACCCACACCATGGCCGCGATCCTCATCCTCACGCACGGCGACGAGGAG
Organism: uncultured Acidimicrobiaceae bacterium; assembly: GCA_963726005.1. Lineage (GTDB taxonomy): Bacteria > Actinomycetota > Acidimicrobiia > Acidimicrobiales > RAAP-2 > Bog-473. The sequence continues at coordinate 306,102 of CAVSAT010000004.1, read as the reverse complement.
CAGAAGCGTCGGTGGCTGCCGTCCATGGCCGCCGGGGAACGCCGCGGCGCCCTCTCCCTCTCCGAGCCCGATGCCGGGAGCGACACGCGCAACATCTCCTGCCGCGCCCAGCGCGACGGCGACGAGTACGTCGTCAACGGCACCAAGGCCTGGGTCACCAACGGGGAGCGTGCCGCCATCGTCGCCCTTGCGGCCCGCTCCGAGGAGGGCATCTCCGCGTTCATCGTCGAGAAGGAGCCGGGACCGCAGTTCGAGGGGATCTCCGTCAGCAAGCATGTGGGCAAGCTCGGTTACCGCGGGGTCGAGACCGTCGAGATGGCGTACGCCGACCACCGCATCCCCGCAGCCAACCTCATCGGGGAACCGGGACGCGGCCTGCCCCAGATCCTCGGCGTGCTCGAGGTCGGCCGCATCAACATCGCGGCGCGGGCCGTCGGTGTCGCCCGCGCTGCCTTCGACGCCGCGCTGGCCTACGCCCAGCAGCGCGAGACGATGGGCAAGGTCATCGCCGAGCACCAGGCGATCCAGCTGAAACTGGCCGACATGGCGACGCGCCTCGAGGCGGCGCGGCTACTGACCCGCAACGCGGCGGATCGGCGACAGCAGGGGCTGCGCTGCGACGTCGAGGCCGGGATGGCCAAGCTGTTCGCCAGCGAGACCGCGCTCGAGCTCAGCATGGAGGCGATGCGCATCCACGGCGGGGTGGGCTACACCACCGACCTGCCCGTGGAGCGCTACTACCGCGACGCGCCCCTCATGGTGATCGGCGAGGGGACCAACGAGATTCAGCGGCTCGTCATCGCCCGGGGGCTGCTGGCCCGGGCCCGGGCTCAGGGCTGACCGGCCCCGCCGGCCGGCGTCGCGTGGCCAGTTCGGCGAACACCGCGTCGTTGTGCTCCCCGAGCGCCGGCGCGGGCGGCGCCGGGCGCAGCGGGAGATCCGAGAAGCTGACCGGTCCGTTGACCGAGCGCCGGGTCGCACCGGTGGCGGCGTCCCGCGCCTGGAGGAAGCCGTCGTTCGCCGCCAGCTGCGGATCCGCCAGGACGTCCGCCGGGCCCTGCGCCGGTGCCCACCACACGCCTTCGCGGTCGAAGCGATCGGCCCAGACGTCGAGGGTCTGCCCCGCGATGATCTCGTCGAGCAGGGCGATGACGTCGTTGCGGTTGCGGCGGATGGCGGTCGCATCGGCAAAGCGGGGGTCGGCGAGCAGATCGGGGCGCCCGAGGGCCCGACACACGTTGGCGATGTGCCGGTCCGCTTCGAGGCCCGTGAAGAAGAACCAGCGCGCGGTCGGCCGTCCGATAGGAGTTCATCAACGGGGTCTGGTTCGAGTCCCGCGCCTCGGCGCGTGCGACCTTGCCGACGGTGGCCTGGAGGCTGAGGTCCCAACCGAGGACGTAGGTCCCGGTCCGCAGGAGCGACACTTCCACGACGCGCCCGTGGCCGGTCTGGCGCTGCTCGAGCACGGCGGCCAGCAGCCCCGCCAGGGCGGCGAGCCCGCTGATGTGGTCCCCGATGCCGCCGCGCGCGTTGAGCGGGACGCCCTCGCCGTTGGCGAGCTGGACCGAGAGGCCCGATCGGGCCCAGAACGCGCCGATGTCGTAGGCCGGCCGGTTCCGGTCGGGGCCCCGCAGCCCGTACCCGCTGACGCTGCAGTAGACGAGCCGGGGGTGGCGGGCCACCGTGCTCGACGGCTCCAGGTCGAGCGCGTCGAGGGCGTCCGGGCGCAGATTGCTGAGGAAGACGTCCGCCGAGGCGAGCAGGTCCTCGAACCGCGCCCGCTCGGCAGCGTCACGAAGGTTGAGCACCACGCTGCGCTTCCCGCGGTTGTCCTGGGCGAAGGCGGGATTCGGGAAGTCCGTACCGATCCCCAGCGACCCGAAGGCGTGGCGCATGGGATCTCCCGTCGGGGGCTCGACCTTGATGACGTCCGCGCCCCAATCCGCCAGGAGGGCGGACGCCGCGGGCGCGGCGACCCAGACGCCGAGCTCCACGACGCGCAGGTCGGCCAGTGCGGCGAGACCCTGCGGTTCGGGTTCCGTCACCTGGCCGCCCCGCTCCGGGCGTCCGCCACCGCCGCGCGCAGCGCATCCTTCAGCACCTTGCCGGTGGCGTTCACGGGAAGCGCGTCCACGATGGAGACGGCGCGCGGCACCTTGTAGTTCGCCATCTGCTCGCGGCTCCACTCGATGATCTCGGCCTCGGTCACGGGCTCGGGGCCCGTGACGACGAAGGCCATGCCGACCTCGCCCAGCCGGGCGTCGGGTATGCCGATCACCGCCACCTGTCGGACGGCGGGGTGGCGCAGGAGCGCGTTCTCGATCTCGGCGGGATACGCGTTGAAGCCGCCGACGATGAACATGTCCTTGACCCGCCCGACGACCCGCAGACGACCGGCGTCGTCGATCACACCCAGGTCGCCGGTGCGCAGCCACCCATCGGGAGACAGGACCAGCGCGGTCTCGTCGGGGGCGTCGAGATAGCCCACCATGACGCTGTCGCCGCGGATGAGCACCTCGCCGGCCTCGCCGGCACCGACGTCGGCCCCGTCGCCGTCGACCACGCGCACCTCGAACCCGGGCCGGGGCCGGCCGACCGTGGTGGCGATGGCTTCGGCGTCGTCGTCCGCGGACGTCGCGGCAGGCGGTCCCCCCTTCGGTGAGCCCGTACCCCGTGACGATCGTGGAGAACGGCAGCTCGTCATGGACGCGGCGGATCAACTCGACCGGGATGTCCGCCGCTCCCGTCACCGCGACCCGGAGGCTCGACAGATCGTGGGAGTCACGGCTCGGGTGGTCGAGGATCGCCTGGTACAGGGTGGGAGGTCCCGGCAACACCGTGACACGCTCGGCGGCCACGCGCGAGAGCACGCGATCCACGTCGAACACCGGCTCCGGAAGCATCGTCGCCCCGCTGGCGACGGAGGCCAGGATCCCGGCCTTGAGACCGAACATGTGGAAGTAGGGATTGACCATCAGGTAGACGTCCCCGGCCGAGAGCCCGGTCATGGCGACCCAGTCCGTCGCGACGCGGAGGGTCCGCCCGTGCGTCATCACGACGCCCTTGGGGACCCCGGTCGTCCCGGACGTGAAGAGGATGTCGGACGGATCGTCCGGCCCGAGCGCGGCGGCGCGGCGATCGACCTCGGTCAGCGCCTCCGGCGTGGCGCCGGCGAGGAAGCCCTGCCAATCGGTGGCACGCCCGGTGGGGCGCCCTCGCGCCACGACAACCGCATCGAGGTCGGGCAGCTCCACCCCCGTGGCGTTGAGCATGGAGAGGTAGTCGTGACCCAGGAAGCCGGTGACGGTCACCAGGACGCGGGCCCGGCTCCGCAGCAGCAGATCGGCCGCCTCGGCACCCTTGAACCTGGTGTTGACGGGAACCAGCACCCCGCCCGCGGAGAAGATCCCGAGCGCGGCAACGACCCACTCGACGCTGTTGGGAGACCAGATCGCCACCCGTTCACCCGGCACCAGGCCGGTGGCGGTCAGAGCGGCGGCGAAGTCGCGGCCGGCCTCGCAGAGCTCCGCGTACGAGAGACACGTGGCGCCGTCACGAATGGCGACTCGGTCTCCGTCCCGCTCGGCGGTGGCCGCAACCGTCTCCGGAATGGTCGTCGGTGCGCCGCCCTCGGTCCTCACCGGGAGACCGCCGCCGGCACCCCGCGCCGTCCATGAGAACGGCCCTCTTGCCATTCAATAATGTTACTTTCACCAGGCCCCCGCACAAGAGAGCGGTGAGAACGCGGGGTGGTCACCGAGGACCGAGCCCGAGGGAGGCCCGCAGACCCGGCGCCGACTCGGCCAACCATTCCCCGATCACGTCCTGGAGCACCACCAGCTGGGCCTCGGTGACGTACAGTCCGCGGGTCGGCAGCGTCGCCCCGATCTCCACCAGGACCGGACGCAGGTGGACCTCGACCGCGAGCGCATGCTGGGCACCCGCGCCGACCATGAGCGGGATGACCGTCGCACCCTGAAGTCCCGTCGTGCTGAACCAGTCCAGAAACGACTTCAACAGGCCGGTGTAGCTCGCCTTGTACGTCGGCGAGGCGACGACGACGAGGCGGCAGGCGGCGATCCGCTCCGCCGCGCTCCTGACCCGCGCCGAGGTCGGGTCGAAGAGCAGCGGCCCGAACTCGGAGAGATCGACGACGACAAGTTCGGCGTCGGCGAGGCCGACGGCATCCGCCGCGGCGGCCGCCACCGCCTCGGCGACCTCGCGGGTCCGGGAGCGGGGCTTCGGGTTCCCGACGACGATCCCGACGGTGTCGCTGCCCGGTGTCACGTCCGCGAGGCCCAGCGCCCGCAGTCAGCCCAGCCGTGGGACGATCTGGGGCAGATCGACGATCGTCCGAATGCCCGGCTCGGCCGCGCAGACGTAGGGAATGGCGTTGACCGGGCGGTGGGCGGTCACCCCGGGGGACGTGGCGGCCCACTCGTCCGCGGGCACCGGGAACCGGATCTCGACATCGAGGGGAAGGTCACCCTCCACCACAACGTGCCAGCCGGTTTCCCGGAGGTCCCACGCCGGCTCGACGTCTGTCGTCAAGTACCAATTGGCACTGAAGGTCAGCAGGGGTCGCCCGTGTCGCATCCCGGTCACGTTCATCCGCTGCGCGCCGATCGCGCCCGCCCCGACCCTGCCGGCGGCGACGTCTACCGTTTCCCGGGCGACGGCGACCTCCCCCGAAGTGACCACATCGTCGAGGGGCAGCGCGAGGGCGTCAGCCACGACACGGAGCGAGCCCCCGAAGGCCGCGCCACCGTGGAGCTCGACACCACGAGGATCGAAGGACGATGGATCGCGGCCGAAGCCCATGAGGTCGAAGATCAGCTCCGGGGAGTCACGCGACGACATGTCCGCGAACTCCTCGATGGTGAGGCGGTCCAGTCGACGCTGCACCGACATCAGGACCAGAGGCATCGCCTCGGTGATGAACCCTGGGCTTGATCCCGTGCTGTGGAGCGAGGCGTCGCCCTTCCGGCAGGCCGCCTCAATGCGCTCACGGACCGCCGGGTCCAGGCCGGCCGGTCGGTGAAACTCGCTCCGGGTCGTCACGACGTTCGCCCCCGACTCCAGCAGCCGACAGAGGACGTCGGTGTCTGCCCGATCTGCCATATAGAGGACGCAGTCCGGCTTCGACCGCACGATCTCCTCGACGTCGCGGGTGGCGATCACCCCCGTCGGCGCCACCCCGCACAGATCGCCTGCATCCCGGCCGGCCTTGGCGTCCGAGTACACGTACACCCCGACCAAGTCGAGGTCTGGGTGCTCGATCACGGCCTGCAAGGAACGCAGTCCGATGTTGCCGGTGGCCCACTGGACCACCCGATACCGGCCCGAGGGTGGCGGTTGCGCTGCCATGCCGCATACTGCCCGACATGCGCGTATCCTCGCCAGCGTCCCCAGCGAGCGAGCAGGCACTCAAATGACTCCTCCATCCGAGCCGCGGCTCGCGCCGATCCCGTTCGCCGATTGGGACGACCACGCACGATCAGTGCTGTTGCCCCATCTGCGGCGACCCGAGCGCTACCTGTCCGGTGCACCGGACGCGCCACCGATGCCCATCGTGCTCGAGCTGTTCGCCCACCACCTTCCCCTGAGCGACGCCTGGCTCCCCTTCACCGACATGCTCGCCGGCGCTGACGCGAAACTGAGGCCTGAGCACCGCGAGCTCCTCGTGCTCCGGGTCGCGTGGCGGACGCACTCGGGCTACGAGTGGACCCAACATGTCCGAAGCGGGCGCGAGTCGGGCCTCACGCACGCACAGATCGACGCCATCGGCCACGGACCGGCCGCCGAGCTGTGGACGCCCCTCGAGCGCACCCTGCTGAGCGCTGTGGACGAGGTGATCGACGGCTTCGCGGTCGGCGAGGACACGTGGCGGGCTCTGGTCGCTTCCTTCGACAGTGCCGAGGTACTCGAGCTGCTGTTCGTGATCGGGAGCTATGTCTGTCTGGCCTACGTGCTGAACAGCATCGGCCTGCAGCCCGAACTGCCGACGGGCCCGGACCCCGGCGAGCTGCGGCACGAGGGAGATCTGACGTGAAGGCTGTGCGGAGCGTGGAAGGTGGAGTGGCCGTCGTCGATCTGGACGAGGCGCCCGGGACGGGCGAGCTCCTCTCCATGAAGGCGACGAGCATCTGTGGCTCGGACCTGAGCTACATCCGCTTCGGCAGCAGGTCGATACTCGGACACGAGCTAGCGGGCATCCGGGCGGACGGAACGCCCGTGGTCGTGGAGGCGATCTACGGCTGCATGGAGTGCGACCAATGTGTCCGCGGCGCCTACAACCTGTGCCCGACGCACGGACAGCGTGCACTCGGCATCAGTGCGGACGGCGGTATCGCGGAGGCGTTCAGGGTGCCGGCGGCGAGGCAGGTGCCCCTCCCGGCGGGGCTGGACCTGGCCGATGCCTCCATCGTCGAGCCGGCGTCCGTGTCCTGGCACGCCCTTGGCCTGGCGCACACGGGCCCGGACGACCGGGTCGCCGTCGTCGGAGCCGGCGCCCTGGGTCTGCTCGCGGTGGCAGGGGCACGCCGGTTCGGCTGCGACAGCGTGGCGCTCGAAGCACGGCACCCGCACCAGAAGGAGGCCGGGGAGCGGCTCGGCGCCGACATCGGCGCCGAGGGTCTCTATGACGTCGTCGTCGAAGCGGCCGGAACGGCGGAGAGCCTGGCCCGGTGCGCTGAGATCGTGGCACCCGGTGGCACCATCGTCGTGCTGGGCGTGCACTTCGGCCCGGTGCAGCTCGATTGGATGCCGCTGTTCCACCGCGAGGCCAGGATCATTCCCTCCCTCGGGTATTGCGCGCACGACGACGTCCGGGAAATGGACGAGGCGGCGGTCATGCTCGCAGAGGATCCCGACATCGCCCGCACGATCATCACGCACCGGTTCCCGATCGAAGATGCCGTGGAGGCGTTCCGCGTGGCGTCGGACAAGACCGGCCGCGCCATTCGTGTCGTCATTGAGCCGTCGTGAAGGCCACGGACCAGTTCCACGTGGGCATCGTGGTCGACGACCTCGACGCCGCGCTGGCGGAGCTCACCGAGTTGTTCGGCTACCGGTGGTGCCCCCAGATGGCGGTTCGCACCCCGGTCCTGCTCGCCACCGGAGAGACAGAGCTGGACCTGCGCTTCACCTACTCGGTGACGACGCCCAGAGTCGAGGTGATCCAAAGTAGGCCCGGAACGCTCTGGATCCCGGCGTCGGGGTCACCGATCCACCACCTCGGCTACTGGTCCGACGACGTGGCGGCCGACGCCGCCCAGCTGGTCGAGCGGGGCCATGTGGCGGAAGCCACCGGCGTCCGCCCGGACGGCACGCCGGTCTGGGCCTACCACAAGAGTCCGAGCGGACCCCGCATCGAGCTGGTGAGCCGGCAGATTCAGCCGGGGCTGGAGCAGTACTGGGCTGCCGGCACCGAACCGTTGCCCAGCCGATGACCGTGGCGACGCGCTCCTCCGCCGATCGTGGTGCGCGTCACGTCGGTCCCGCCCTCCCTGCCGCGCGGCGCACCGTGTCCACGACCTCGTCGTTGGATGCTCCAGGGCCGAGCACGGCGGCGACGCCCTCGGTGAGCAGCATCCGTACGTCGGCCGGAGGGACGATGCCGCCGATGACGACGGGCGTCTCGAGGCCGGCCTCCCGCAATGCGGCGACCACGGCGGGGGCGAGCGTGAGGTGCGCCCCGTTGTGCATGGACACACCCACAACGTCGACGTCCTCCTCCGCCGTCATCGCCGCGATCGTCTCGGGCGACTGGCGCAGCCCGGCGTAGACCACCTCGCACCCCGCGTCGCGCAGGATGCGCGCCACCACCCTGAGCCCCCGGTCGTGCCCGTCCAGGCCCACCTTGGCCATGAGCACCCGCAAGGGGCGCTCGTCGGCTCCGGGCGGCGCCATGCTCAGACGACGTGGCGCTCGTAGTAGAGCCCGAAGACCGTCTCCATCGCCCGCATGGCCTCGCCCACGGTGACCTGGTTCTGCGCCGCCTCGATCAGGGCCGGCATGAGGTTGCGGCCGGGGTCGGCGGCGTCCGTGGCGATGCGGCGCACGGAGCGCCGGACCGCATCGTCGTCCCGGGACTGCTTCACGCCGGCCAGCCGGTCGAGCTGGGCCGTCTCGACGGCCGGGTCGATGGCGAGCGTGGACGGCGCCACCCCGTCGTCCTCGACGTAGCCGTTCACCCCCACCTGGATCCACTCGCCCCGCGATCTTGGACTGAAAGGCGTAGGCGGCGTCCGCGATCTCGCTGACGAACCATCCGTCGTCGATGCACGCCAGCACCCCTTCGAGGATGGAGCCCGAACCGGCGTCTTCGAGGTGGGCGAAGACCTGCTCGGCCTGGCGCTCCAATTCGTCCGTCAGCTCTTCGACGAACCACGAACCCCCGAGGGGGTCCGCCACGTGGACCACGCCGGACTCCTCTGCGATGACCTGCTGGGTGCGCAGGGCCAGGCGTGCCGCGTGCTCGGTCGGCAGGGCGAGTGCCTCGTCGAAGGCGTCGGTGTGCAGGCTCTGGGTGCCCCCGAGCACCCCGGCGAGCGCTTCGATGGCGACGCGGACCAAGTTGACCTCGGGTTGCTGGGCGGTAAGGGAGACGCCGGCCGTCTGGGTGTGGAAGCGCAACTGCGTCGAACGGGGCTCCTGCGCGCCGTAGCGCTCACGCATCCAGTGTGCCCAGATGCGCCGGGCCGCCCGGTACTTGGCGATCTCCTCGAAGAAGTCGCTGTGCGCGTTGAAGAAGAAGCTGAGCCGCGGTGCGAAGTCGTCGACGCCGAGGCCTGTGCCCATCGCCGCCTCGACGTAGGCGAACCCGTTCGCCAATGTGAAGGCGAGCTCCTGGGCCGCGGTGGATCCTGCTTCACGGATGTGGTAGCCGGAGACCGACACGGGGTGCCAGCGCGGCAACTCTGCTTGGCAGAAGCGCATGACGTCCGTGACCAGCCGCACCGAGGGCCGCGGCGGGAAGACGTACTCCTTCTGGGCCTGGTACTCCTTCAAGATGTCGTTCTGAATGGTGCCCGACAGGAGGGACCGTTCGACGCCGGTCGTGTCGGCGACACCCACGTACATGGCCAAGATCGGCGCGGCGGGCGAGTTGATGGTCATGGACGTCGAGACCTGGCCCAGGTCGATGCCGGAGAAGAGCGTCGCCATGTCGGCCAAGGTGTCGACCGCGACACCCGCCCGGCCAACTTCTCCCTTGGCAAGGGGATCATCGGAATCACGTCCGAGAAGCGTCGGCATGTCGAAGGCGGTGGAGAGCCCGTCGCCACCGGCCCGGAGCAGTTCCTTGAAGCGCCCGTTCGTGTCCTCCGCCGAGCCGAAACCGGCGAACTGACGCATCGTCCAGAGCCTCGAGCGGTACATCGACGCATGGGGCCCGCGGGTGTAGGGATACACGCCGGGCAACTCGGCCCCCTCGGGTCCGTAGACCGGGTCGAGGGGCAGCCCTGACATGGTCTCGAAACGGGACGCCCGCATCGGCGAGTGGTCGAAGGCCTCCTGCCACCTCTCCCGGTCGGGCACCGCGGTCATATTACTTTGATGTCAAAGTAACCCGCAAACGGCTACGAAAAGTCCCCGGCAGCCTGCCGGAGCTCGGCGAGGAGGGCGAACAGGCGGCGCAGCTTCGGCTCCGCCACGCCGACGTCTACGAAGAGCTGCCCGTTGACCGCATCCGTTGCGTCCAGCGCGGTGCGGCGTCCCGACGGGGTCAAGCGGGCGAGCGTGACCCGCCCGTCATCGGGATCCGGCTGCCGGGTGACCAGGCCGTCGGCCTCGAGCCGGTCGACGGCGTTTGTCACACTGGCCGGGTTGACCTGCAGGCGTTCACCGATCTTGCCCAGCGGGAGACCACCCCGTCTGGAGAAGGACAGCAACATCAAGACCTCGTAGCGCGCGAACGTCAGGCCGAGCGGTCGCAAGACGGCATCGGCCCGGGCCAGAAAGACCTGTTGGAGCCGCATGATCGACGTCACCACGGCCATCGCGTCGGCTTGCTTCGACCACCCATGGGTCTCCCATTGCCGATGCGCCTCGGCGATGGGATCGAAGGTCAGCCGGCGTGGTTCGGCCACAGCGGCACGCTAATCCCCTCGGGTCCAGGAGGTGACGCCCGACGCGACGTTGGTGGTCGGCGACGGGCCTCCGTGGCCCGTCGCGGGCCTCGCGTCTCCGGGAGAGGTGCGTTGAAACGCGTCTAACGTGGATGCGAGCACGACGTTGGGGAGGACTCACTTGCGGACCGTTGTCGTTGGCGCCTCGAGCGGACTCGGGCGTTGTATCGGGATTGGCCTCGCGCGGCGCGGTGCGCGAACCGCGCTTCTGGCGCGGCGCCAAGAGCGACTGGCGTCTGCCGCCACGGAAGCCGGCGGCGGCACCTTGGCGATTCGCTGCGACGTGACGAGCGTGGACTCGTGTCGGTCCGCGATCGCCGAGGCGGCCGAGAAACTGGGTGGACTCGATGCCCTCGTCTACACGCCGGCGATCGGCCCCTTGGCCGGCCTGATCGACACCGACGCCGAGACCTGGCGGCGCGTGTTCGACACCAACGTGATCGGGGCGGCCCTGGTGACGGCGGCGGCTGTTCCCCACCTCACCGAGTCGTCGGGAATGGCCATCTACCTCTCGTCGGTGAGCGCCTCACAGACGCCACCGTGGCCCGGACTGGGCGCGTATGCGGTCAGCAAGGCGGCCTTGGACAAGCTTGTCGAGGCCTGGCGAGTCGAGCATCCGACGATTGGCTTCACCCGGCTCGTCGTCGGGGAGTGTGTCGGTGGCGAGGGTGAGTCGATGACCGGATTCTCCGATAGCTGGGACCCCGAGCGTGCCTCCGAGTTCGGACCGCAGTGGATGGCGCACATGAGCGGCGCGTTCGTCGATGTCGAGGATCTCGTGACGATCGTCGACTCGCTCCTCCGCCAGGGCGGAGCGGTCTCCATGCCCTCGGTCACGGTTGCGCCGCGTCCCGTTGCCACGCACTGACGAGCCCATTCGCCGTCGCATCCTCACGCGGACGGCCCGCGCGAACCACCACGACGCGGTGCACGCGTGAACGTCTACGAGTACCCGTATCGAGCGCGCGCCTGGTGGGGACAGACCATGGTGGCCGAGTCAGGCTCGTGCCTTTGCCTCGACGAGGAGGGGAAACCCGCGACGCTCTACTTCCCGCCGGGTGACATCCGCCTCGAACTGTTCGGTCACGAGGTGCGCCGGATGTCGTCCCCCGTGAAGGGCGACATCGAACTCCTGAGCATGGCCGCGGCCGCCGGCGCCGTCGAAGAAGTGGACGGTCAGGACGTCCTGTGCCGGCTCAGCGGGCCAACCGATTCGCTTCGTCGGCTGGCAGGATTTGGTGCCTTTGACCAAGAAAAGGTACGTGTTGACATCGTCGACGGCCGGAAGGGGGACGACGCGCGCGACGTCACGGTCAAACAGTTCCCGACGTGGGGTGACGCTGCTGATCTCATCAATCTGCTCGATGTTCGTCCCGACGGAGGCCTGTCCTTCACGAGCGTTGCCCGCAGTGACGGGCGACGACCCGTGGTCGAGGGCAGCCAGATGCTCGCGCAGGCCATCGTTGCAGCCGGTCGCCATGCGGCGGGGCGCCGGGTCGTATCGGCCACCATGATCTTCCTTCGACCGGCCGACGCGCGGCGCCCGCTGTCGTTCGAGCTCGAGGAGGTGAGTGCGGGGAAGGTCTTCTCGGGCTTGTCGGTCGACGTTCTCCACGACACTCGGCGCTGCGCGCTCGGCACGCTGCTCCTCAATCTCACGAGTCCCGACGTCATCCGCCACGCCGTGGACCCACCACCGGTGGCCGGTCCGTACCAATGCCAGCCCTACGACATGGGCGTCACCGGTCGTGACATCAGGGTCGTCGACGGTGCCTACGGCAACGACCCTGAGGCACCGGTCGGACCGCCGACCCTCGACGCGTGGGTCCGATTCCGCGACGTCCCGGAGGATCCCGCGCTCCATGCCGGACTTCTGGCGCAATTCACCGGTCACATGTCGATCGCGGCCGCCCTTCGGCCTCACGAAGGGGTGGGACAGGACCAGGCCCATCGGAGCCTCTCCACCGCCATCAACGCGATAACCATTTCGTTTCACCGCGATGTGCGCGCCGACCGCTGGATGCTGTACCACCACCTCTCGACCTTCGCCGGCGACGGGATGACGCACTCGGAGTGCCGGGTGCACGACGAACCGGGCAACCTCATCGCATCATTTACCGTGGAGGCGATGGTGCGACCCTTTCCCCGGAGCGCCGCTACGCTCGACGAACGTACGGCACTATGAGTTTGACCACGGGGAAGGGACCCCTCAGCGCGCACCCGGCGGGACGATTCACCGCCCCCATGCCGGAACACGTCACGTACATCGAGCCCTTCCGGCGGCGTGTCCGGGCCATCCGGCACGGCTCCACCCTGATCGACAGCGAACGGGTCCTGCTCGTCCATCGGCCCGGACGACCGCCGAGCTATGCCTTTCCGACCGGAGACGTCGAAGGCCTACCGACGGAGCCCGAGATCGATTCACCGGGCTATGTGACCGTGGAGTGGGGCGCCGTCGACTCGTGGTTCGAAGAGGACGAGCAGGTGTTCGGGCATCCGCGGAACCCGTTCCACCGGGTCGACTGCCTGCGATCACAGCGCCGGCTGCGGGTGGAGGCTGCGGGCGTCACCCTCGTCGACACGTCTGACACCGTCGCCCTGTTCGAGACCGCTCTGGAGCCCCGTCTCTATGTCGACCCCCGGCACGTCCGCATCGACCTCCTGGTTCGGAGCGCATCACAGACGTACTGCCCCTACAAGGGCACGGCGACCTATTGGTCTGCCCGCGTGGGCGCTTCCGCTCTCCACGACATCGCGTGGAGCTACGAGGAACCGCTTCCCGAATCCCAGCCCTTGCGGCACCTCCTGAGCTTCGACGAAGGCCGCGTCATCGTCCACCACGATCTGCCTCTCGGCGGATGACGGCCTGAGAGCGGTGTCAGGGGCGGACACTAGGGTGGTGCGGCGGCGGACGCTCAACCCATCGTGTGGCGCGTAAAGGGGGCTTCGAGTGGATGAATTCGAGACACTTCTGTACGAGGAGGATGACGGCGTCGCCACCGTCACCCTGAATCGTCCGGACGTGCACAACGCGTTCAACCAGATCATGCAGTCGGAGCTGCGGACGCTCTGGAGGTCGCTGCGCAGGCACGACGACGTGCGGGCCGTCATCCTGACCGGCGCCGGCGAGAAGGCCTTCTGCACGGGAATCGACCGCATGGAGTCGATTGAGGAGGGCTATCTCGGCAACAAGGAGAGGCGGGAGAAGATGCACAATTCCACCGGTCCCGTGTCGACTCCGTTCCAGTACAACGACCCTGGCGTGAACATCAACCCGAAGCAGAACGACATGTGGAAGCCGGTCATTGCCGCGGTCAACGGGATGGCCTGTGGTGGCGCGCTCTACATGCTCGGCGAGGCCGACATCGTCATCGCGGCGGAGCACGCCACGTTCTTCGACCCGCACGTTACCTACGGCATGGTGGCGGGATTCGAATCGATGCATCTCCTGCAGAAGCTCCCGTTGGGCGAGACGCTGCGCGTGGTGCTGCTCGGGGCGCACGAGCGCATGTCTGCCGCTCGGGCCCACCAGCTCGGACTGGTCTCGGAGGTCGCGCCGCTCCCTGAGCTGCTCGAGCGAGCCATGTGGGTGGCGAAGGCGATCGCCTCGGCACCTGTCTACGCCATTCAGGGAACGGTGAGGGCGGTCTGGATGGCGCATGAGCTGTCCCGGCGCGAGGCCATGGCGCAGGTGTCCTCGTTCGTCTCCCTGGGGACGCAGTTCGACAACATCGCCGGCGGCCAGGAGACGTTTCAGGCGTACCGCCCGGAGTGGCGGCTCCGTTGAAGGTCTGACCCGACTGCCCGGCGAGTTAGCTCGCGGTCGAGGTTCCAGGCAGATCCGTGCCGCAGGTCGGCTTCGAAGAGACGGCGACGAACCCGGTCTTCTCGGCCTGCATGACCCAGGCACATGTCTGCGCACCGTCGTGTCCGAAGATGGTCGAATAGTTGATGGGGTTCGGAAGCAGACCGTTCGCGGTGTAGGACTTCAGGCCCCGGAGGTCCTTGATGACCGCCGCCTGCGTGGGGTTGGAGCCGGCCATCTGAAGGCCCTGGATCATGAGATCGGCCCCGGCCCACGACTCGTATTGGCCGAAATTCGGGAATTGGCTCTTGGTGAAGTGGGCGTACTTCTGCATGGCTGCCTGCATCTGCTGCGTGCCGGCGTTTGGCAGGGCCCAGGGGCGGAACGGTGAGAAGAAGTAGTCACCCTGGAGCGTGCCCCAGGCGGGAGAGTTGATCACGTCAGGCTGGTACCCGGTCGCGAACAGGGTGGCCTTGAGCTTCACTCCGGCCTGCTTGAGCGCCGTCGCCAGTGCGTAGTTCGAGTTGGCGTCCATGGCGGGCACCATCGCGTTGATGTTGTGCTGCTTCGCGACGAGGGCGGCCGCAGTGAAGTCCACGCCGCCGAAGGGAACGGTTGTGTCGAGGACACCGGACTGGCCCCCGGCGTTTTCGAAGGACTTCGTCGTGGCGATGGCGGCCCGGCTCGAGGACGGTGAGATCGAGTAGCCGTAGGCGCCCAGCACCGTGCCGCCGTGCGCCTTCAGGAAGTTCCCGATCTGCGTGTTGACCGGATACTTCGGATCGACGCTGCCCTCGTCCGACGCGAACATGTTCGTAAACGGCTGGGTGCCCCACTCTGGCCCGTCGTCGTAGGTCCCCGTGACGGGTACGCCCGCCTGGTTGGGGTACTTGTCGGCCAGGAAGAAGAGGGGGCTCTGCGAAACGATGCCGAACGCCTTGGAGTCGGCCTCCTGGACCGCCGTCGCGATCTGCGAGGGGCTGGTCTGATCGTCGATGACGAGGGGGACGAGCTTGTGGCCGTGCACACCACCTTGGGCGTTTTGCAGAGCGATACGAGCGTTGAACCCGGCCGGTGACGTTCCGTTCTGGGACGAGCCCGGACCCGTCTCGTCAGTGATGTACGCGATGGTGATCGGCGCCGGCGATGCCGCCGCAGTCGTCGCCGATGCTCCGACCATGACGATCGGCAGGATGACAATCGAGGCCAGAAGGGCCTTGCTCATCGTCCGGTGTGCGCGCATTCTTCCTCCAGTGTGCGTGGGCCTAGTGCGGTGACCAAGACGGGTGGGATCGGGTGGGCGACCGCCGTTGCAAATCGCTCCACCGTAGATGTGCCCTCCCCCAGACGCGGGCCCCGTCCTGCATCTGATCTGTACTGACCGTTCGGTACTATACCCCACCGACCTGCAAATTGGCGGTCGCGTGCTCAGCCTCTCCGAGGTAGCGGTCGATGACCTCTTGACCGGCCTCGGACGCCGGGCCCGACCAGCTGACCCGGCCGCGGGCCAGGATCACGCACCCGTCGGCCATCGACAGCGCCCTGTGCACGAACTGCTCGATCAGCACGATGGTGATCCCCGACCGGCGCGCGTTCTCGAGCCCCTCGAACACCGATTCGGCCATCAGCGGTGCCAGTCCGAGCGACATCTCGTCGGCGATGATCAGCCTGGGAGAGACGGCAAGAGCCCGCGCCAGCGCGAGCATCTGCTGTTCGCCACCCGACAGGCTCCCGGCACGTTGGGAGCTGCGTTGGCCGAGGACCGGAAAGTGCTCCACGGCGCGTCCGATGGCCGCGGCCCGTTCGGATCGTGGTTCCTGGGCCACCGCCATCCGCAAGTTCTCGATCACGGAGAGGCCGGGAAAGATGCCGCGACCCTCCGGGATGTAGGTCAGCCCCAGTCGGCGGATGCGGTGGGCCGGCAGTCCCGTGATGTCCTTCCCGTCGAAGGTCACGCGTCCCGCACTCGGCTTGACGAGGCCGCACACCGCTCGCGCCAGCGTGCTCTTTCCTGCACCGTTGACACCCAGCACGGCCAGGACGCTCCCGGGGGGGACGTCGACCGAGACTCCGAAGAGAGCCTGGGACGGCCCGTAGCGAACATCGATGGCCTGCACACCGAGCAGCGGCTCGGTCACGGGTTCGACCCGCCCACAGATGCCGCCGGTCCCTGCCCGGCGAGCCGCGGTGCGGCCGACCGCTGCTGCGGCTCACTGTCCCCCAGGTAGGCCGCTCGGACAGCAGGGTCGCTACGGACATGCTCAGGGCTCCCTGCGGCAATCCGTTCTCCGAAGTCGAGGACGAACACCGTGTGCGACAGCGCCAGGACCGCTGCGACATCGTGCTCGACGATGATGAGAGAAAGGCCGTGGTCATTCTCTTCGACGATGCCCCGGAAGATCGAGAGCAGGTTCTCCGATGCCTTCATGTCCAGTCCGGACAGCGGCTCGTCCAAGAGCAGCACGTGCGGATCGCTGGCGAGGGCGCGACCCACCTCGACGAGGCGGATGATCCCGAGCGGCAATGCGGCAACAGGGGCCTTCGCCACCTTCGTCAGCCTGAGGAGTTCGAGCAATCCGTCCACCCGTTCATTCTCGGCCGGCGATGCTGGCATGAGGCAGCGCGGATCGAACATGTCACGCCAGAGCCGCTTGCGCGAGACACGGGCGCGATGGGCCAGGACCAGGTGCTCACGCACCGTCAAACCGAGGAACATCTCGGGCTGTTGGAAGGTCCGCGCCAGGCCTTGCGTCGCGCGTGCTCGGGGGGAAGCCTTGGTCACGTCTTCGCCGCGGAGCCAGACCCGGCCCGAGTTGGGGCGCAGGAGCCCGGACAGCACGGCGAGCAACGTCGACTTTCCCGCACCGTTGGGCCCGACGAGGCCGGCGATCCGGCCGGGCTCTATCTCCAGCGACACTTCGGAAAGTGCCATCAATCCACCGAAGCGGACGCAGACGTCCTTCGCCACCAGCGCGGGGAGGCCCGCCTCGGTCGGACTGCTCTGGACTGCGCCATGGGTCGTGGTCGGCATCACGAGACGTGCTCAGCAACCCTCGGCGTTGGATCGACCGGGCCGACCTCGGCCGGCCGCAGGCTGAGCTCGTCCGCGAACTGCGTCGTTCCCCTGCGGCCCGGCGCGAGGTGGAGCACCAGGCGCCGTAGTCGCCGGCTCTGCTCGGCCAGGGCACCGTCCGGGTACTTCGCCGCCGAGATGGCGCCGAGGCCGAAGAACACCGGCAAGAGGTTCGCCGTCCAGGTCGGCAGGTACGCCTGCGTCAACGCCGGCAGCATGACGAAGGAGATGCCCCCCAACAGGGCCGCCGCATTCGAGCGCACGCCGATCGTCACCAACACCGCCAGCCAGACGACGCCGGCGAATGTCGCGAACTCGCTGGGCTGGAACGACGTCTGCGCCAAGGCGAGCAACCCACCGCCGATGCCGGCGATCAGGGCCGCCAGCGCCCCGGCGATCACCTTCATCTGCACGACGCTGATGCCCGACGTCCGGGCCCCCGCCTCGCTCCACCGGGCGGCGTTGAGCGCGAGCCCGGTTGTCGATCGGCGGAAATTCACGATGAACAGCGCGATGATGACGAACACGGCCAGGCACAGGTACGCGTACGAGAGGTCGGTCGTGGCGAAGCCCGGTCGGTTGAGGTTGAGCCCGAGGCCCTGGTTCACGAAGCTCGGCAGGGTGAAGACGAGGTTCTCCATGAGGAGTCCGAACGTGAGCGTCACCAGGGCGACATAGAGGTCACCCAGGCGGATGCTCAACAGTCCGACGATGACGCCCAGGACAAGGGCGACGAGGCCACCGGCAACGACGGCGGCCAGAACGGGCCACCCGTGGTTGTTGGCGAGCTGCGCGGTCGTCAGTGCTCCGACCCCCGCGAAGGTGATCTGGCACAACCAGAGCATCCCGCCTTCTCCGGTCACGATCGTCCACGACAAGAAGATGACGCCATAGGCGAAGCCCTCGGCCATCAGCCCCACCCAATACCCCTGCACGATGAGCGGCAGCGCGGCGACAACCGCGATGAGGAGCAGCGGGCCGGCGTACTTTCCGAAGAAGGTCAGGGACGCTTCCTCGACCACGCTGTCGGTGGAGCCGCCCAGGCGGCTCTCTCCCTGCGGCGTGATCGCGCGGTCCAACGCGCCGCCCCAAACCTCGGCGTCGCCCACTCGACCCCGGCGGATGAGGTTGTAGACGAGTACCACGGCGATGACCATGAAGGGGACGGCGTCGATGATCTCGGTCGTCCAGTTACTCGCCGGCGGCAGGTAGCGCTGGAACAGAGACGTGGCGACCCCCATCAACAGCCCGACTGCCACGGCAATGGGGAGACTGCGCAACCGTGCTGCGATAACTGCCGCGAACGACGCCGCGATGAGCAGCGTGAAGTTGTTTGGGTCGAGCCCGATGATGGGAGCCGCAAGCACGCCGCACAGACCGGCAAAGAAGGTGCTGACAGCCCAGACGCCGATCGAAATGGTCGTCGGGTTGGTGCCGGAAAGGTCGGTCATCGCGGGCGAGTCGACCATCGCCCTCACCTTGAGACCAACGTCGGTGTACCGCAGCACCGCGGCGCCCACTGCCACCGTGAGTACGACGCAGATGTACACGATGATCTGGTCCAAGGTCACCGGTACACCGAGGAACTGGTAGACGTGCACGGGCTCCGGTGCCAACCCCGGCGCCGCCTGAATGGCCTGGTTGCCGAAGATCAAGGTCGCCAGTGACGGGAGCGCCACCAGGAGACCGATCGTCGCCACCACCTTGATCAGCGGTGAGGACAGCCGTAGGTGGCGGAAGAGCACGACGTAGAGCAGCACCCCGAGCGCGGGCGCAGCGATCCCGATGGAGACGACGGCGGCCGGGACGATGCCCCAGCTCTCCTGCGTGTGCAGGTAGTAGTAGAAGCGGGCAATGAAGAACGCCAGTGCGCCGAACGCGAAGTTGAGGATGCCCGACGACGTGTAGGTGATGACCAGGCCGGCGGAGGCGATCGCGTAGATCCCCCCCAGCACCAGCCCGGCGATCACGAACTGCAGCATCCTGCGGACCCACCCCTTCTCGCCGGCTTCGGCCGAGAGTTTCTGACGTCGACGTCAATACTGATTCTAACCAGGCCCGCCCGGCCGTGCAGGGCGGCTAAATAGCGTGCTGACCTGCTACGGAATCGACATTCTCAAATTGCGGATGCTCCATTATCGACCACGCTCCTCCGCCAATTCAACCCCCGGCTGGCGCCGGCCCCGCCCGCCGGGCCGGTCACTGGTCGGCCCGGACCTTGTCCTTGAGCGCCGGCACGATCGGCGGCGCCTGCTTCCAGTTGGGGATGCCCGAATCCTCCTTCGCCACCGGGTACCCGTCGTCGTTCACCTGGGCCCAATGCGAGTGGTTCAGCTCGTGCAACGTAAAGCAGGCATTCAGCGCGTTGTAGAAGCCCATGTTGTCGACGGTCTGGTTGACGGACTCCTTAATCAGCAGCGCTGACATCGTGGGCAACTGTGCGATCCTCCGTGCGTACTCGAGCGTGAGGTCGGAGAGCTCGTCCGGGGGGAACACCTTGCTGACCATGCCGAGGGTGTAGGCCTCGTCGGCGTCGACAGAGTCGCCCGTGAGCAGCAGTTCCTTCGCTCGGCGCGGTCCGAACTCCCACGGATGGGCGAAGTACTCGACGCCGCACATTCCCAGCCGGGTCCCGACGACGTCCGCGAACCGCGTTCCCTGGGCGCACACGATGAGGTCGCAGGCCCACAGGAGCATGAGGCCCGCAGCGTAGACGTCGCCGTGGGCCTGTCCGATGGTTATCTTGCGCAGGTTGCGCCACCGGCGCGTGTTCTCGAAGAAGTAGTGCCACTCCTGCAGCATGAGGCTCTCGGCGCCCTTGCGCGTCGCACCGTTGATCGTCCGCGTGGGGTGCTGACCCGGACCCGGCCTCCCCTCCTCCATGGAGACCTTGGACCCCATGTCGTGCCCGGACGAGAACATCGGCCCCATGCCGCCGAGGATGACCACGCGGACCTCGTCGTCCGCCTCCGCGTGCAGGAAGGCGTCGTGCAGGTCGACGAGGAGTCCCCGGTTCTGCGCGTTCCGCGCCTCGGGCCGGTTGAGCATGATGCGAACGATCCTGCCCGAGTCGAGCGTCTCGTACTGCACGAACTTGTAGTCAGGCATCTCCGGCTCCCTCTGGGCAGGCGTTATTCGTCGTGAGGTGACACTACGTTAGAAAGTCAGCGACAGCGGGGGGAGCAATGCCGGGGGCCGCTCCTTCGTCCATCCGTCTACTTGGACGCGCCCACAGGAGCATCGACCCGCATGATCCGCGCCAGGTTGCCGCCCATGACCTTCGCCACGTCATCCTGCGCCAACCCGGGCGGCAGGTGGTCCACGTAGCTGCACGGCTCCGCCAGCCCCTCCGGGTGGGGGTAGTCGGATCCGAACAGCACGTGGTCGATGCCGATCGTGTCGATCAGCACGCCGAGGTTGTCCTCGTGGAACGGGCTCACGTACACGTGCGACTTGAACTGCTCGACGGGGTCGCCGTCGAAGGCGTGGGGCATCTTCCGATGGACGTCGGCCAGGTGCGCCACGAACCCGGCCACCCAGTCGCCGCCGCTCTCAATCGACGCGATCCGGAGGTCGGGGAAACGCGCGAAGACCCCGTGGCAGCAGAAGGCGGTCATGGTGTCCTCCATCGGCCGCTTGCCGACGCTCATCATCCGGAAGGGGTCCAGACGGAACGGCAGCATCTCGCTCGAGCCGGTCCACTCGTTCTGGTAGCGCGTGTACCCGCTGTCGGACGAGTGCATCGACACGAGGATGTCCGCGTCCTGCACTGCCTTCCAGAAGGGGTCGAACTCGGGGAACCCGAACGAACGTGACCCGCGGTACCCGGGCACCGGCGCAGGTCGTATGAGTACGGTCTTCGCGCCGCGCTCGAGAACCCATTCGAGCTCTTCGAGGGCTTTCTCCACGATCGGCAGGGTGATGACCGGCGTCGCGAAGATACGGTTCTCGTAGTTGAAGGTCCATTCCTCGTACATCCACTCGTTCAGCGCGTGAATGGCTGCGTGCGTCAGTTCGGCGCGTCGCGCATGCGCTCCTCGAGCAGGCTGGCGAGTGTCGGGAACATCAGCGCGCGGTCGACCCCGAGCTCGTCCATCAACTCGAGGCGGGGAGCAGGCTCGCGGAACGCGGGAAGGCTACGCATCGGTTCGCCGATCAACTCGCGGTACGACTTGCCCTCGGGATTCCCGTTACGGAAGTACTCCTCCTGGGCGCCCGGCCGGGCCACGACCTCGAATGTTGGGTTGGGTATGTAGTCGCTGACCGTGCCCCTGATCATGATCTTGGTTCGCCCGTGCAGGTCGACGTAGTCGATGGCGCCCTTGTAGCGGTCCGGCAGGTGACGGGTGAAGGAATCCCTCGTCTCGTAGAAGTGGTTGTCGGCGTCGAAGACAGGAAAGTCGCATGTTCTCGGCATGGGCGTCACGCTAGTCAATTTTGACTGCGACGTCAATATCAGAGAACTCGGGCACCCGGGCCGACGGACTGCGGTTCGGCTGCCTCTGACCAGGGATCCAGAGTCACGGCCCGATCACCCGGCCGGGCCGCGCCCGGTTCAGCGGTTGGTCGGGAAGTGCAGCTCCACCGTGCCCGGTCCGGGGTCGGGCCATCGAGACGTCACGACCTTCGGCCGAGTGTAGAACCGGACCCCGTCGGGCCCGTAAATGGACGAATCGCCGAAGATGGAGGCCTTCCACCCTCCGAACGAGTGTGACGCCACGGGCACCGGGATCGGGACGTTGATCCCCACCATGCCCACGTGGACCTCGCGTTCGAACCGGCGCGCCGCCCCCCCGTCGCGGGTGAAGAGCGCCGTCCCGTTCCCGTACGGGTTGTCGTTCACCAGCGCCAGTGCGTCGTCGAGGGTCGGGACCCGGACGACGCTGAGGACAGGTCCGAAAATTTCGTCGTCGTAGACGCGCATGCCCGGCTTCACGTCGTCGAGCAGGGAGCAGCCGACGAAGAATCCCGTTCCTCGGAGGGTGCCGGATCCGTCCACCACCACCGTGGCGCCCTCGCCTGAGGCCTGCTCCACGTAGGCCTGCACGCGGTCACGGTGCTCCGGGGTGATGAGCGGTCCCATCATGGAGGACGGGTCGCCACCGGCACCGATGACGACGTCGGGGATCCGCGACGCGATGGCCTCGACGAGCGGATCGGCGATGGATCCGACGGCGACCACGACCGAGATCGCCATGCACCGTTCGCCGGCCGAACCGTAGGCGGCCGACACGGCGGCATCCGCCGCGGCCTCCAGGTCGGCATCGGGAAGCACCACCATATGGTTCTTCGCGCCGCCGAGCGCCTGCACCCGCTTGCCGTGCTGCGTCGCCGTCTCGTAGACGTGCCGTGCCACCGGGGTGCTGCCCACGAATGAGATCGCCGCGACGTCGCGGTGGACCAGGAGGGAGTCCACCGCCTCGCGGTCCCCCTGCACCACGTTGAACACCCCGTCGGGAAACCCGGCCCGCTGCACCATCTCGGCAAGGAGGAGCGAGGCGGACGGGTCCTTCTCCGAGGGCTTCAGCACGAAGCAGTTGCCACAGGCGATGGCATTGGCCATCATCCACAAGGGGACCATGACGGGGAAGTTGAACGGTGTGATGCCGGCCACGACCCCGACCGGCTCGAGCACCGTGCGGATGTCGACGCCCGTCGAGATCTCCGAATTGGACGAGCCCTTCAGGTGGCTCGGGATACCGCACGCGAACTCGACGTTCTCGATGCCCCGAGCGACCTCGCCCCGAGCGTCCTCGAACACCTTTCCGTGCTCGCGCGTGACGGCCGCCGCCAGCTCGTCCCGGTTGGCGTCCAGCAGCTCGCGTAGCCGGAAGAGGAGGCCGGTCCGTCGCGTGAGGGAGGAGGCGCCCCACTCGTGCGATGCGGTGACGGCCGTCTTCACCGCGTTGTCGACCTCCGCCGCCGAAGCCAGCGCGACCTCGGCCGTCTGCACACCGAGGGCCGGGTCGTAGACGGGAGCCGTCCGACCCGACGACCCAGGAACGGACGCCCCCCCGACCCAGTGTCCGATAGGTCTCAGCGGGGGACGAGCCGTCTCAGAGCCTGTAGAGCTTGCGCGCATTCTCGCCGAAGATCTTACGGCGAGCTTCGGGGGTCAACGTCCCCATCTTCGCCTCCACGCTCTGGAGCGGGCCGGGGTAGAGGCACGTCGGATGGGGGAAGTCCGTCTCGAAGAGGATGTTGTCCTCACCGACGGCCTCAATCAGGTCAGGAAGCTTGTTCCGGTTGTTCTCGAACCAGAAGGTGGCGTACAGGTTGGTCTTGAAGTACTCGGAGGGCAGCTTGGCCATCTGGGACAGCTCCTGCGGGGCGTTCTCCGACATCTCGTAATCGAGCGCCTCGAGGATGAAGGGGATCCATCCGACGCCGCTCTCGACCGAGACCATCTTGAGCGCGGGGTACCGGTCGAACATCCCCGAGAGGATCACGTTCGTCACGACGCGTGCGTTGCCGATGAAGAGCAGCGTGCCGCCGATGGCCAGCTTGGTGTTGTCGGCGTGCGACTCCCACGGGTACTGCCCGTAGAAGGTCATGCCCGTCACGCTGGCGCCGATGTGGAAGTGCACGGGGAGCTCCAGATCCGAGCAGACCTCCCAGAAGGGGTCCCAGGCCCGGTTGGCCAGGTCCGGCGCGCCGAGGTCCTGCGGGTCCGACGTCATGTTGACGCCACGTGCTCCGAGACCGGCGACCCGCTTCGCCTCCCGCACGCACGCGTCGACGTCCCACGCCGGCATGAGCGGCAGGGGCAGGAGGCGGTTCCCCGAGTCGGCCTGGATCTCGGTCATCGCATCGTTGTAGATCTCAATGGCGAGCCGGCGCAGCGCAGGGTCGCCGGCCATCCCGAGGTCCTGGCCGCCGAGGCCGATGGTGCTGGGGAAGATGATCTGCGCGTCGATGCCGCACTCGTCCAGCACGCCGAGGCGGACGTCGGGGTCCCACGCGCCGACGTGCACGTCATCGTGGCTCCACTCGAAGAGGGCGCGGTGTGCGCTCTCCTTGCTGCCGTCACGCCCGATGACGCCGCCCGCGCTGAAGCGCCCGACGGGCTGGCCGTCGAAGACCCACATCGACTGACCGTCGACCTCTTCGACGCGGGGGACGCGGTCCCGGAAGGCCGCCGGCGCACGCTTGGTGAAGAGGTCCGGCGCCTCGCACCAGTGCGAGTCGGCGTCAACGACGAGCATGTCGTTCAACATTGACGTCGATGTTAGAATGCTGCGAGGCGTGCGTGCAACGGGCACGGCTGCGGTCGACCGCGGCTTACCGCGGGCACGGTTCCTCGCCTGCCCTGGGGGTGGCCCCGAGGCGCCCGACCGCGGGGGTATGCGCAGGTCCGGGCGCTGGGGCGGCGACGGCGTAACATGTGTCCGATGTTCGATAACGACGTCGAAGTCAATACTGAGTCCCGCGTGTCCTGTCGCGTTGCCCGAGGGCACCATCGCGTGCCGCGGCTCTCGCGGGGGGCCCGGATGAGGCCGCTCCCCGAACTGACACCGGCGAACGAATGGTTCTGGACGTCCGGGGCGGACGGCGTCCTGCGCGTCCAGGGCTGCGGCGAATGCGGCGAGCTGGTGCACCCGCCCGTGCCGATCTGCCCGTACTGCCGGAGCCGGGACACCAAGCCGACCGCGGTGTCGGGCCGGGGCACCGTCGTGGGCTTCACGGTGAACTCCCACCGGTGGCTGCCCGACTTCGACCCGCCGTACGTGGTGGCCAACGTCGCCCTCGCCGAGGATCCCCGGGTGCACCTGACGACCAACGTCATCGGCTGCGACCCGGCGGACGTCGGCATCGGTCAGGAGGTCACCGTCCGCTTCGAGCAGCACGAAGACGTCTGGCTGCCGCTGTTCGAGCCGACGGGATCCCTCGACCCGGTCGATCGGGTCGCGCCACCCGTGCGGCCGGTCCCCCGCGCGCCCCTCGGCCCCGAGCGCTTCGAGCATCGCGCCGTGCTGAGCGGCGTCGCGCTGGTCGAGGATCGGTCGTCGGCTCATGGTCGATCCGCTGTCGCTCGCGGTCGACGCCTGTCTCGGCGCGGTGGCGGACGCCGGGCTGACGCTGGAGGACATCGACGGGCTGTCGACCTACCCCGGTGCCGTCGGCCTGGGGATGAGCGAGGGTGGCCCCACCGCCATCGAGGAGGCCCTGCGGATCCACCCGACCTGGATCAACGGCGGCGGCGACCTGCCCGGACCCGGGGGGTCGGTCATCGCTGCGGCGATGGCGGTGGCCTCGGGGCTCTGCCGCCACGTGCTGTGCTTCCGCACGGTGTGGGAGTCGACCTACGCCACTCTCGCATCCCGCGGGTCAGGCGGGAGTCGCGGGGCCACCGGCCAGCGGGTCTCCGGCCCGCTCCGCGAGTGGCGCGCGCCCTTCGGCGCGATGTCGGCGGCCAATTGGATCGCGATGAACGCCAACCAGTACCTGCACCGCTATCGCGTCCCGCGCGAGATGCTCGGGCTGATCGCCGTCAACGGGCGGACGAACGCAGGGTTGAACCCGGCGGCCATCTACCGGGAGCCGATGACGATGGACGACTACCTGTCGGCGCGTCCCATCACCTCCCCGTTCGGGCTCTACGACTGCGACGTGCCCTGCGACGGGTCCATCGCCGTGATCGTGTCCGACGCGTCGGTCGCCGCTGATCTCCCCCGTCCGGCGGTGCGGATCGAGGCCGTCGGCACACAGATCTTGGAGCGCGTCTCGTGGGACCAGGGGACACTGACCCACGAGCCCCAGGTCCTGGGGCAGGCGGCGCATCTGTGGACGAGGACCAGCGTGCGGCCGGCCGAGGTCGACGTGGCGCTGGTCTACGACGGCTTCACCTTCAACGCCATCTCGTGGATCGAGGGGCTGGGCTTCTGCGGGTTCGGCGAGGCGTACGACTGGCTCGACGGCGGGCGGAGGATCGCCCTCGACGGCGAGCTCCCCGTCAACCCGCACGGCGGTCAGCTCTCCGAGGGTCGCACGCACGGCTTCGGGTTCATCTACGAGGCCATGCAGCAGCTGCGGCACGATGCCGGCGACCGCCAGGTCGCCGATGCGACGACGGCCGTGGTCACCTCTGGGGGCGGTACCCCTTCGGGCGTGCTCCTGCTACAGCGAGCCGGGGCGTGAGCGCGATGGTCGCCGAGCGCAACGAACGCCCCCGGCGCACACGGTCAAAGGTACATTGATGACGACACCCGACCCCCAAACCGCACGGAACGAGAACGACGTGTCGACAACCCCGCCCCTCACGGCAGAAAAGCCCAGCGGGCCGCGGTCGCGCAAGGGCGTCGAGACCCGGTCGCGCTTGGTCAGTGCCGCAAAAGAGGTCTTCGAAAAAGACGGTTTCCTCGACGCCCGCATCTCTGACATCGCAGAGCGAGCCGGTCTCTCGCACGGATCCTTCTACCACTACTTCGAGTCAAAGGAGGAGGTCTTTCGCGAGGTCGCGGCGAAGGTGGACGAACGACTGAGCGCTCCCCTGAACAATGTCATCCTCGACCCGTCGTCCTCGGCGGCCCCGTACGAGAGGATCCACGAGGCGATCCGGCTCCATTTGGAGGCCTACCGCGACGAGGCTCGGATCATGGGGGTGATCGAGCAGGTCTGGCGCTTCGACGCGCAGTTCAACGCCATCCGCGCGGAGAGACACCGTCTCTACACCGCCCAGATCGCGGATTCCATCCTCCGCTTGCAGCGTCACGGTTTGGCCGACCGACGGCTCAATCCCGTGATCGCCGCCGATGGGCTCGGGGCCATGACGTACCGGTTCCCCGAGATGTGGTTCGTGCAGGGCTTCCTCGACTGCGATTTCGACGAAGGCGTCGATCAGTTGACGTTGCTCTTCACCAATGCGCTGGGGCTGCCCGGTAAACCCGAGATCCAGGACTGACCCGAGGCGTCGTCACGTCATCGCGGGGCGGGTCCCGCCGGGTCCCGCTCACCGTGCCGAGGACGCTCAAGGCAGGACTTCGGCTTGCCACTCCAAGAGCGCCGGCGCCAACAAGGGCCAGCGGGCGAACAATCCGCCTTCGCGGGCTCCCTGGCGCTCGATCCACTCGCGGTCGCCCCAGGGCGGCTCGACCAGCCGACCCATCGGCAGGAGATCCGCGAGCGCCTCGGACGTGGCGCGTGTGTGGTGCACGTCGCTCGCGCCGCTCCGGAAGACCAGGGCAGGGATGTCCAACCCACGGGCGTCGGCGTCGGCCAGCCCCGGCACGTGCTCGCCGTCACGCGGGCAGTAGGCCAACATCCAGCGCTCCATTGCCGCAATGAACTCGGCGCGGTCCTGGTCCAGGAACCGCTGGCGGTTCGAGGCGTTGCGTTCCAGCACCTCGGCCCACTCGGGCAGCGCCGCCACCGCCTCCATGCCCTCGGTCCAGGCCGCGGCGAGCGACCCCCCGCAGTAGTGCGTCGCCAACGACAGGAGGCCGTACACGCCGCCGCTGATCCACCAGATCGCCAGGCCCGCCGCCGCCGAGCGATGACGGCAGGCGGCGAGCAGCGACACGCGGGCACCGCCCGATCCCCCGGAAATGACGGCCGGCACCATGTCGAGGTGCTCCAGCAGCCCAGCCAGCGCATCGGCCTGCATGGCCGATTCGGATGGCCCGTCGAAGCAGACGTCGGACTCCCCGCAGTTGGGGCGGTCCCAGATGAGCACGCGGTGGCCCCGGTCGGCCAGGGCGACGGCGAGCTCCCGCACCCCGGGAGTCTCCTTGGTGAAGCGGCCACCGGGTGTGATGGCCCACGGGCGCCCCTCGCCGATCATCTCGTAGGCCAGCGACAGCCCGTTGACCTTCGCTATCGCCATGTCCCGACCTCCACGAGTCTCGCCCTCACGTTGCGACGGCCGCAGACTATGCGCCGGTGGGCCGACTGCGCGGGACGTCACGGAACGGGACGTCGCGGTCGAGCGTCCGTTCGCGGGGCATCACGAGCACGCGCTCGCTGATCACGTTGCGCGCCATCTCCACGGTCCCGCCCCCGATGCTCCCGGCCTGGCGCATGAGGAAGTTCACCGCGCTCATCTCGGCCGCACTCCCCTCCGACCACGCCGCCCCCTCGGGGCCCGCGACCTCGAAGGCCAGGGTGGCGATCCTCGCCTGCATGGTGCCCTTGAACAACCGGCCGACCGCGGCCACCTGATCGGACATGCGTCCCGATCGGATCGTCTCGCTCACCCGCTTCAGCAGTTCCTCGCCCACCAGCTCGAGCATGCGCGCCTCGCCGACCATGTCGCGCACCGAGGGGTCGCCCATGCGGCCCCGCTCGAGCGCGATGGAGAGCACAGCGGCCGTATCGCTCCGGCCGTGCGTCGTCCCCGCAGGCTCGGTCACGTACGACGACGTGTAGAGCATGCGCTCGTGGAACATCCACCTGGTGCCGACGGTCCAGCCGTCGTCCACCTCGCCCACGCGGTCGGAGTCGGGGACGATCACGTCGGTCATGAACTCCTGGCAGAACTCCCGCGAGCCGTTGAGCATCTCGATCCGGTGGACTTCGACGCCGGGCTGATGGATCGGCAGCATGAACACCGTCAGGCCACGGTGCTTCGGGACGTCCCAGTTGGTCCGCGCCAGGCACAGTCCCCAGTCCGACCACCAGGCGCCCGAGGTCCACACCTTTGACCCGTTCAACACCCATTGGTCCCCGTCCCGCACCGCCGTCGTCAAGGCGCCCGCGACGTCCGAGCCGCCGCTCGGCTCCGACAGGAACTGCATCCAGAGCTCCTCGCCGCGCAAGATGGCGGGGATGTGCCGGAGCTTTTGTTCTTCGGTACAGAAATCGAGCAGGACCGCCGCGCACGGTGAGAGGGTGGGCACCTGCAGCTTGGCGGGGTACTCGAAACCTGCCAGTTCCTCGTTGAGCACTCTCTGGTGCGCCGGCGTCAGGCCCTGCCCCCCGTAGGCACGCGGGAAGCAGACGCCCGCCAGGCCGGCGTCGAACAGCATGCGCTGGATCTCCCGCTCACGAGCGAGGAGGGCCAGTTCGGCCTCCTCGTTTCCACTGGTCCAGGCCCAGCGCTGCTCCTCGGGCGTGACCCGCCGAAGGTTGGCCTCAATGAAGGTCCGGGCCCGCTGGCGGAAGCTCTCGAGGTCCTCGACGTCGTCCGCGCCGTCCACCTCTTCGGCCCGCAACGCGGTCATGCGGCATCCTCGTGCGAAGAGCCCAGCAGCGCAGCGATCCTCTGACGATGGTCGGCCGGTGTCCCGGCCAGCGCACGGTCGACGGTGAAGCGCCGGAGGTACAGGTGCAGGTCGTGCTCGTAGGTGACGCCGATGCCCCCGTGCATTTGCACGCAGTCCTGCAGGAGGTCGGTGCCGTACTGTCCGATGTACGCCTTGGCCGCGCTCAGCAGCTCGGCCGTGTTCTCCGCACGGTGCTCCGTGGCAAGACACGCCGCGTCGCTGATCGCGTGGCTCGCCTCGAGCCACATCAACATGTCGGCGAACCGGTGTTTCAGCGCCTGGTACGACGCCAGCGGCCTCCCGAAGGTGTACCGGTCGAACGCCCATTCGACCGTCATGTCGAACCCCGCTTGCATAGCCCCGACCGACTCGGCGTTCAACAGCACCAGCACGAGCTGGAACTGCCGCCCGACGTCGGCGGCCGCCGCGCCGCTGCGCCCCACGACAGCATCGGTGGGAAGCACCGCGTCGTCGAAGGTGACAATGCCGAAGCGGCGGGTCAGGTCGGCGGACTGCATCGCCACGCTGGTGACGCCCGGCGTCGCCGCTGGCGCGAGCACCTGGGTGGCACCCGCCTCGTCGAGGCAGGTGACGAGGAAGTGGTCCGCCTGTTGGGCCGATTCCACCAGGCGGGCCTCGCCGCGCAGGACGACGTTCGACCCTTCCCGGCGGGCCTGCACCGTCGGCCGCCACCCGTCGGGTCCCGAGTCGGGTGCGCACCACGACGCGATGCTCTCTCCGGAGACCAGACCGGCCAGCACGTCGGGTGCGGCGCCGTGCTCACTGAGAACGGAGGCGACCACGTTGGTCGCCACCAGCGGGCCGGGCGCGGCATGGCGGCCGAACTCGTAGGCGATCAGGCCGAGATCCACCAGCCCGTCGCCGCTGATCGTCCCGCCCCCGTGCGTCTCGCTCACCAGCAACGAGGTCCACCCAAGCTCGGCGCCGCGGCGCCAGTACGAGGGGTCGAAGCCGGCCGGGTCGCCCCGCAGCGAACGGAGCACGTCGGGCGGTACCTGCTCGACCAGGAAGCGCTCCGTTGTCTCGCGGAAGAACTCCTGATCGTCGCTCAGACCGAGCAGCATGGTGCCCTCATTCGGCGTCCGGCCGGCGCGTGCGCGCATCGCATGGCGGTGAGTGTGTCGTGCATCGGCCGGCGTCGCAATTTCGGGTCAGACCGAAGCGACGACGCCGATGCCGGCGGCCTCGTTCCGCTTGCGCCACTGCTCACGTGACATGCGGGTGACGTCGACGTCCCGTGCCACCGCGCGCAGGGCGCCGACCGTCGCCTGTTCCCTGGTCGTGTGGGCGAGCGGGTCCCAGCCGTAGAACCGGCATGCGTTCTCCCATGTGATCTTGTGGATCTCCTCGTCGGAGACCCCGGCCTCCTGGAATTCCCGCCAGGCGAACTCGGGCGACTCGGGCCACGTCGTGTCTGTGTGCGGGTAGTCGCACTCCCAGGCGATGTTGTCGAGACCGATGCGGTCCCGCAGCAGCAGCCCCGAAGGATCCGTGATGTAGCAGGCCAGGATGTGGTCGCGGAACACCTCCGAGGGCAGCTTCCCGCCGAAGTCGCTGTGCAGCCATTCCTGGTTGTGGAAGTGGCGGTCGATCCGGTCGAAGTAGAAGGGGATCCAGCCGATCCCACCCTCGGACAGCGCGACCTTGAGGTCCGGGAACCGCCGCAGCGTCGGGCCGAAGAGGAGGTCCTGCGCGGTGATCGCGCTCGATCTGGCAGGCCAAGACCATGAGGTGGTCGACCGGCGCCTCCTCCGGCCGCTTGATCACGGCGAACCCGGCACCGATGTGCAGGGAGAGCACCATGTTCTCCTCGCTGAGCGCGGCGAGCATCGGGTCCCAGTAGCCCGACAGGAAGCTCGGGAATCCCTGGACGTGCGGGGTCTCGAGGAAGCTGATCGAACGGCAGCCCTTCTTGGCGATGCGACGGACCTCGGCGGTGGCGGCCTCGACGTCCCACATCGGGACGATGCCGAGCGGGATGAAGCGGCCGGGATAGGTGCCACACCACTCGTCGATAGCCCAGTCGTTGTACGCCTGGAGCATGACGAGCGCGACCTCCTTGTCGCGTGACTCGGCGAAGGTCCGAGCGTTCCATCCCGCCATGGTCGGGAAGCACATGGAGCCGAGCACGCCGTTGGCGTTCATGTCCCGCACGCGCTCGTGCACGTCGAAGCACCCGGGCCGGAGCTCCGTGTACGTGCCCGGGTTGAAGCCCCACTCCTCGGAGGGCCAACCCACGGTGGCCGCCATCCCGAACGACGTGCTGGTCCGCTCGCCTTGGAAGACCCACTGGTCGACGCCTCCGTCGTGGACGACCCGCGGCGCATCATCGAGCCACTTCTTCGGCACGTGGTTCTCGAACATGTCCGGCGGCTCGATCATGTGGTCGTCGATGCTGACCAGGATCATGTCGTCCATGTTCATGGGGTGCTCCTCTCCCGATGGATGGGTCACGACGTGCGCACCGGCAGCGTCTCCCAGCCCCGCACGGTCGAGGCATGGGCGCGCTGGGCCTTGCCGTAGTCGACCTCCCACTCGGGGAAGCGACGCAGCACCTCGTCGAAGCGCGATGCGGCCCTCCAGCCGCGCCAGTGCGGCGCCCAGGCAGAGGTGGATGCCGTAGCCGAAGGAGAGGTGCCGGCCGACCTCACGGTGGATGTCGAAGCTGTCCCCGTCGGGGTAGTGGCGGTCGTCCCGGTTCGCCGAGCCGTTGAGGACGACCATGATGCTGCCCTCGGGCACGGTCTGGCCGTGCAGCTCGACGTCGCGCTGCACGTAGCGCGCCTGGACCGGCGAGGGGGCCTCGTAGCGCAGGAGCTCCTCGATCGCGTTGGGGATCAGCGCGGTGTCCGCCACCAGGTCGCGGCGCTGGTCCGGATGACGGCCGAGGACCTCGCCAGTGAAGCCGATCAGGCGCGTCGTCGTCTCGTTCCCCGCCCCGGCCAGCAGGCCGACGTAGGTGAGGATCTCGTCGTGCGTCAGCGTGCGGGTCGTGCCCGTCTCGTCCTCGAACTCGGCGTTCAGAAGCTCGCTCATCAGGTCGTCGGACGGGTGCTCGGCCCGCCACGTGATGTAATCCGAGAACACCTGGGCCGACTCGACGGCGTCGTAGTTCGACTCGGGCTCGACGCCCTCCTCGAGGCGCAAGCCGTCGTCGAGCCGCTCGCGGATGGCCACTTGGTCCTGCTCGGGGATGCCGAGGAGCATGCCGATGACGCGCATCGGCATGAACTTGCCGAGGTCCTCGATGAAGTCGAAGCCGCCTGCGCCGACGAGGGGGTCGAGCACCTCCGCGCAGAACGCACGCACCTGGGGCTCGAGCGCCTGCATCTTCTTCGGCGTGAAGACCCGCGAGAGCAGCGAGCGATGGCCGCTGTGCGCCGGCGGGTCCTCCATGAGGATCACGCCCGAGGGGATCTCGACGTTGGCGCGGATCATCTCGAGGATGGAGCCGCGGCCGGACCGGTAGGTGTCCCAGTCGAGCATCGCCGCCTCGACGTCGTCCCACCGGCTCAGCGCGAAGAACTCGTACTTCTCGTTCCAGTACAGCGGGACCTCGTCGCGGATCCGCTTCCAGAGCGGGTAGGGATCGGCGTCGATCTCGAAGTCGTAGGGGTCGTAGTAGATCTCGGGGTGGCTGGTGACCGTCATGTGGGGACCCCCTCCTGGTCAGGCGGCCGGCCAGGCCAGCGACTTGAT
The DNA here is from genome assembly GCA_963726005.1 of uncultured Acidimicrobiaceae bacterium. Classification (GTDB taxonomy): domain Bacteria; phylum Actinomycetota; class Acidimicrobiia; order Acidimicrobiales; family RAAP-2; genus Bog-473. The sequence goes on along the minus strand of CAVSAT010000004.1, from coordinate 273,174 downwards.
CTCGAGGTACTGCTCGAAGCCGGCCAGCCCGTTCTGACGGCCGATGCCGCTGTGCTTGTACCCGCCGAAGGGGAGGTCGGCGCCGTAGGGCGCGCCGCCGTTGATGCTCAGGCCGCCGGTCCGGATCCGCCGGGCCACCGCAAGCGAGTGTTCGACGGACCCCGAGAACACGCCGCCGGAAAGGCCGTACTTGCTGTCGTTGGCAATGCGGACGGCGTCGTCCTCGGTCTCGTAGGGGATGACGACGAGCACCGGGCCGAAGATCTCCTCCTGGGCGATCGTCATGGAGTTGTCCACGTCGGTGAAGAGCGTCGGCTCGACCCACCAGCCCTTGGCGAACTCTTCGCCGGACGGGCGCCCGCCGCCGACGGCCAGCGTGGCCCCCTCGGCTTTGCCCTTCTCGATCAGGCCGAGCACGCGCTCGCGCTGCTTGGCCGAGACGAGCGGGCCCATGATGACGTCGGGGCGCTGCGGGTCGCCGAAGGGTACGACGGCAAAGAGACCCTTGAGCAGCTCGACACCCTCCTCGTAGCGCGAGCGCGGCAGCAGCATCCGGGTCTGGATGGCGCAGCCCTGTCCGGCATGGAAGCACGCGCCCATACCCATCAGGGTCGCCGTGCCGAGATCGGCGTCCTCCAGGACGACGGTCGCCGACTTGCCACCCAGCTCCAGGAAGACGCGCTTCATGGTGGCGGCGCCCTTCTCCATGATGCGCTGCCCGACCGCGGTCGAGCCCGTGAACGAGATCATGTCGACCTTCGGGGAGAGCGTGAGCTCCTCGCCGACAAGGTGGTCCGACGACGTCACGACGTTGACGACACCGGGCGGGATGTCCGTCCGCTCCGCGATCAGGCGGCCCAGGAACGTGGCGTTCCACGGCGTGTCCGGCGCCGGCTTGACGATCAGCGTGTTGCCGGTGGCCAGCGCCTGCCCCACCTTGTGCAGCGTCACCTCGACCGGGAAGTTCCACGGGACGATGGCGCCCACGACGCCCACCGGCTCCCGCCAGATCCGCCGGGAGTCGAGCGCGCCCTGGATGTTGGTGGCGTCGGGCAGGACCGTCTCCCACTCGAACTGCTCAATGAGCTTCGCGGGGTAGGCCAGCGCCTCGGAGAGCGGCGCGTCCAGCTGGGGACCGTTGGTCGTCATGCGGGGGCAGCCGACCTCGAGGATCAGCTGCTCGCGCAGCTCCTCCTGCTCGGCCTGGAGTGCGTCGTGCAGCTGCTCGAGGCAGCGCTTGCGGAAGGCATGGTTCGTCGACCAGTCGGTCTCGTCGAAGGCGTGTCGGGCGGCATCGATGGCGCGGTGCATCTCGGCCGTCGACGCATCGGCCACCTGCCCGATGACCTCTTCGGTCGCCGGGTTGATGTTGCCGAACGTTCGTCCGGTGTCGGCATCGACCAACTTTCCGTCGACGAGCATCCTCGATTCCGGGTTGACCTTCACTGCCTCGGCCACGGCACTCTTCCTCTCGTCGCTCGGATCATTGACTTGGCAACGGCCTGGCGCGACGGTCGCAACACGGAACGCAGGCACAGACGCCGGGATACCCCAGGTCGGGAGGGTATCTGACTTTGACGTCGTCGTCAAAATTGACGGGATGCCCGCCCAAGTCCCAAGGTAACGGCCTCGCGTCGCCGAACCGGCCGGGACGACGAGGGCGGACCGCCACGTCCCACCGGGCGGATCCGGCAGTGTCGGCCGCCGGAGCCAACGCGCACCACGCCCGAGCTCGCTGACGACAAGGAGTCCCGATGTCGACCATTGATGCCTTCCTCAGGGCCCTTACGCTCGAGCCGGTCGGCGAAGACCGCTACCGCGCCACCAACCTGCCGTCGCCCCACGGGGTCGTCTTCGGCGGCCAGCTGCTGGCCCAATCGATCATGGCGGGGCTGGCCGGCCAGGACGGCAAGGCGGTCAAGACCATCCACACCGTCTTCGCCCGTGGCGCGTCGCACGAGGCGCCCCTCGAGGTCGCCGTCGAGCGCATGCACGCCGGACGCTCGGTGGCGAGCAGCACGGTGACCATCACCCAGGGCGACCAGATCTGCACCCGCTCGCTGATCCTTCTGAGTGCGGTCGAGGACGACGTCATTCGTCACGCCGACGCGCGCCGCTCGACGTCGGGCCCCGACGACATCGCCGGCCACGTCCGCGGCGAGGGCGCGTGGGAGATCGGCATCGTCGGCGACGTCGACCTGAGCGACCCCGAGCTCGTTGGCCCGCCGGACCTCGACGTGTGGGTCCGCTTCGCCGGCGCCCCGGACGACCCGGCGACCGACCAGGCGCTCGTCGCGTATTCGACCGACGGCTTCCTCATCGGGACGGCGATGCGCCCGCACGCGGGTGTCGGCCAGGCGCAGGCGCACCGCACACTCTCGACCGGCGTGCTGAGTCACACGCTGACGTACCACGAACGGTGCCCCGCCGCCGAGTGGCACCTCTTGGAGCAACGCTCGACCTACGCCGGGCACGGTCGCAGCTACGGCCGCGGCGAGATCTTCCGGGCCGACGGGCAGCTGGCCGCCTCGTTCGTCCAGGACGCCATGATCCGCGCCCGTTCGGGGAGCGCCGGCAAACTGTGAGGCCGGCGGGCGGCCGTCTCAGGTCGCGGATCGGCGGAGTTGCCGGGCCAGCCAGTCGTCCTTGCAGTGCGTCGCCAGCCGCACGGCCTGCGCGTCGGGGACCAATTGGTAGGCGTGCGGCAGACCGGCGATCACGTGCAGCTCGCACGGGACGCCGGCCTGGTTCAGCCGGCGTGCGTAGTCCACGTCCTCGTCCCGAAAGCCGTCGATCGATCCGACCACGACGCAGGCGGGTGGCAGGCCGTTGAGATCGGTGGCCCGGGCCGCGGCGGCGTACGGCGGGACGTTGTCGGACCCGTAGAGGTCGCCGAGGTAGGACCGCCAACCGAACTCGTTGGACTTGGCCGTCCACACGTAGAGGCCCTCGGACCGCACGGACGGTGTGGCCTGACGGTCGTCGAGCATCGGGCAATCGAGCAGCTGGAAGGCGAGTGGAACCTCTCCCCGGTCGTGGGCCAGCAGCGCGAGCGCCGCCGCCAGCCCTCCCCCTGCGCTGATCCCGTAGAGACCGAGTTGCGTCCGGTCGATTCCCAGCTCGTCCGCGTGCTCGTGGGTCCAGCGCAACGCGGCATAGCAATCCTCGAGCGGGCCCGGATACGGCGTTTCGGGCGCCAGCCGGTACTCCACCGAGACACCCACCGTGCCCAGCTGCGGGCCCCACGCATCGTGCAGGGAGTCGTCCATGGCGTAGGAGCCGATGACATAGCCGCCTCCGTGGATCGTGAAAATGGCCGGCAGTGCGCCGTCGACCCCGGCCGGACGATGGACCCGCACGGGGACGGGCGGGTCGCCGGGCACGGCGTACTCCGTTCGCACCACGGCGTCAGACAACTCGACGGCCGGCAACGCCGTCGACCGGATGGCCGCGATGGCGTCGGCGTCGAGTGGCGGCAATTCGAACGCGCCGAGGACCGGACCTAACTCGGGATCGAGCAGGCCGCGCACGTCGACCCGGCCCGTGCTCTCCTTTTCCGGTCGCTGTTGACTCATGGCGACGACACTCCTCCGCTTCTCACCGCGGCGATGACGCCCCCGTCGACACGAAGGTCGATCCCCGTGACGAAACTGGCCTCGTCGGAGAGGAGGAACGCGGCACCTGCGGCAACCTCCTCGGGACTGCCCTTGCGGCCGAACGGCGAGAGCTGCACGAGCATGTCGTCGGTGTCCGGGCGGGCCTCGGCCTCCTGCCGGCCCATCAGGGTGTCGATCATGCCTGGCGTGACCGAGCAGATACGGGCGCCCGCGCGCCCGTAGCGCACCGACTCGCGCCGAACCAGCCGGTGCACGCCTCGTTTCGCCCAGGTGTAGGCCATCCCCGGGTCCTCGATGTCGGGTCCGACGGCTTCCCGGATGCGATCGAGGAACCCATCGTGGAGCGGGTCGTCGAGCACCGCGTCCGGTTCGTGGTCGGCCTCACCCAGGGCGAGCAGCGGCGCAATCGACGCAAAGCACACGACGGCCGTCCCCGCGGACGCCAGCGGGAAGCAGGCGTCGACGAGCAGCGCCGTCCCGACCAGGTCGACCGCAACGATCTCCCGCCAGTCGGCCATGGTCGGGGACACGCCGGCGACGTGGGCGACGGCCCGCAGCCGGCCCAGCTCCGACGCCCGCGTCGCCAGTCGGGCGATGCCGTCGCGGTCCTTGACGTCGAGCCCGAACGGCTCGACCTTTGCCGGCGCGCGGCCCGACGCGAGGCTCTGGGCGGTCTCGGCCAGGATCAGCTCGTCGCGGTCGACCAGCAGCAGGACGTCGACCATCTGAGCAACTCGTTCGGCGCAGGCCCGTCCCATCCCCCGGGCCGCCCCTGTCACGATGCCCACGTCCATGCGCCGCTCCTCCCCGCCACGTGGGCTTCTCGGTTCGCCGATGTGCGGCGTGGCCGCTCCGACGTTCGCGTGGACGTTGTGCTAGCAGTCGCGCATGCGTCGGGTCAACGGAGCAGCGCCGTCCGCCGGCATCGGTCCGGATCGCCCGGGGCGGTCGCCCGGGCAGCTTCGTCAGTCCTGCCGCCGGACGGCCGCAAGGCAGAAGTCGACGACACGGTCGACCTCGAACGGCGTCGGCGCGTGGCCCTCCCACAGGCAGTCCGAGAGCTTTCCCAGGGTGGCGTGCGCGGCGAGCGCGGCGTCGAGCTCGGGTGCGTCGCTGCCCAGCGCGGCGAACGGGTCGTGCAGGAGCGAGGCCAGGGGCGTGCTGGCGAAGTGCCGCCCCGCCGCCAAACCCCCGCCCACGCTCCCCCCGTTCCACAGCACGGCCAGCGTGGTGACGGCGATGTCGCCGCTCGCCTGCGCCAGCACGCCCTCGACCCAGCGCCGGACCTGCGCCTCGGGGGTCGGCTCCTTCGCCAGCTGGTGGGCGAGGTAGCTGCGCAGGCGCTCACCGCCGTCTTCGAGGATGGCGGTGACCAGGGCGTCCTTGGACCGGAAGTGCCGGTAGAAGGCCTCGTTGGACAGGCCGGCCGCGGCCACGATGTCGGCCACCCGGGGGCGCGACGACGTCCCGCACCTGCCCATGACCTCGAGGGCGGCATCGAGGAGCCGGCGCACCTCGCCCGCGTACTCGTTCTCCCGCTTGGCCAGCGTGCGGCGGACGATCCGTCCGGCCACGTCGGTCTCGGGCTCGGTCTCGGGCTCCGGTATTGCATTCTTGATAGCCAGAATCATATTCTGATCACCGACCGAGGGAGGGCGCAACATGGCGTGGGACTTCGAGACCGATCCCGAGTACCAGAAAAAGCTCGATTGGGTGGACGCATTCGTCCGGGAAGAGGTGGAACCGCTCGACCTCGTGTTCCCGCACCAGCAATTCGTCCCGCTCGAGGGGAAGCGGCGCGAGGCGATCGACCCGCTGAAGGAGGAGGTGCGGCGCCAGGGTCTCTGGGCCACCCACCTCGGGCCCGAGCTCGGCGGCCAGGGATTCGGGCAGCTCAAGCTGGCGCTGTTGAACGAGATCCTCGGGCGCTCGCAGTGGGCGTCCGTCGTCTTCGGCTGCCAGGCCCCCGACACGGGCAACGCCGAGATCATCGCCCACTACGGCACACCCGCGCAGAAGGAGCGCTACCTCCAACCACTGCTCAACGGCGAGTGCTTCTCGAGCTACTCCATGACCGAGCCGCATGCGGGTGCCGACCCGACGCTCTTCAAGACACGTGCCGTCAAGGACGGCGACGAGTGGGTCATCAACGGGTGGAAGTACTTCTCGTCCAATGCGAAGACGGCCGCGTTCCTGATCGTGATGGCGGTCACCAACCCCGACGTCAGCCCCTACAAGGGGATGTCGATGTTCCTCGTGCCGACGGACACCCCGGGCGTGCACATCGAGCGCAACGTCGGGCTGTACGGCGAGCAGATGAACGAGGGCTCCCACGCGCTCATCCACTACGAAGACGTGCGGGTCCCCGCCGAGTCGTTGCTGGGCGGCGACGGCCAGGCCTTCGTCATCGCCCAGACCCGCCTCGGCGGGGGGCGGATCCACCACGCCATGCGGACGATCGGGATGGCCCAGAAGGCCATCGACATGATGTGCGAGCGGGCGCTGAGCCGCGAGACCGCCGGCAGCCTCCTCGCCGACAAGCAGTTCGTGCAGGGGTACATCGCCGACTCCTACGCACAGCTGATCCAGTTCCGGCTCTTCGTCCTCTACACGGCGTGGGAGATCGACAAGTACAACGACTACAAGCGGGTCCGCAAGGACATCGCGACGGCGAAGGTCGTCATGCCCACGGTGCTGCACGACATCGCATGGCGGGCCATGCAGGTGCACGGCGCTCTGGGCACGACCAACGAGATGCCGTTCTTCGGGATGATCCACGGCGCGGGCGTGATGGGCCTCGCCGACGGGCCGACGGAGGTCCACAAGGTGACCGTCGCCCGCCAGGTGCTCCGCGACTACACCCCGAGCGACGACGTCTGGCCCACGCAATGGCTGCCGAAGCGGCAGGAAGCGGCCAGGGCGAAGTTCGCCGAATACCTGGAGCTGGAGGTGGGGAACCTGTGAGCGACACGGCCGAGACGACGACACCGACGATCGCCGACGTCGGCAGGCTGACCGCGCTGGCTGGACGCGCAAGGTCTCGGCGTCGGCGCGCCACTGGAGCACGGCTACATCTCGGGTGGCAGCCAGAACGAGATCTACGAGCTGCGCCGCGGCGACCTGCACTGCGCCATGCGGATCCCCCCGCCCAGCGCGCCGGCGCCCCGTGACGAGGGCATCGTGCGCGAGTGGCGGATCATCGAAGCCCTCAACGGCACCGACGTGCCGCACACGGAGGCCATCGCGCTCTGCACCGACCAGTCGGTGCTCGGCCGCACCTTCTACCTGATGGGCTTCGTCGACGGCTGGTCGCCCATGTCAACCAGGCGCGCCTGGCCGGCACCGTTCGACGCGGACCTGAACGAGCGCCGCGGCCTCGGCTTCCAGCTCGTGGAGGGCATCGCCCTGCTCTCACTGGTGGACTGGCGGGCCAAGGGGCTCTTGGACCTGGGCCGGCCCGAGGGCTTCCACGAGCGCCAGGTCGACCGCTGGACAGCGTTCCTCGAGCGCATCAAGGGCCGCGCGTTGCCGGGGTTCGACGAAGCGGCCGCGTGGCTGCGAGCCCACCGACCCATCGACTACGTCCCCGGTCTCATGCACGGCGACTACCAGTTCGCCAACGTCATGTTCAAGCACGGCGCGCCGGCGCGCCTGGCCGCCATCGTGGACTGGGAGATGGGCACGGTCGGCGACCCGAAGCTGGACCTCGGCTGGGTGGTGCATTCCTGGCCCGAGGACACCGCCGAGGACGAGGACAGGACCGGCGGCTACGTCGACATGACCGGCATGCCGACGCGGGACGAGGTCCTCGCGCACTACGCCGCGACGTCGGGGCGGCAGGTCGACGACATCGACTACTACTGCGTGCTCGCCAAGTGGAAGCTGGCCGTCGTCCTCGAGCAGGGCTACCAGCGCGCCGGCGACGACGAGAAGCTCCAGGCGTTCGGCCCGGTCGTCCTCGACCTCATGCAGTCGGCGGGCGAGCTGGCGGCGACGACCGACTATGCCGTCCTCGCCACGCCGGGCGTCGCGTGAGCGGGCGCGCGCGCCGGCCGGCGCGCCTCTGACCCGGCATGCGAGCCGCGGTGGCCCAGACCCATGGCCCGCCCGATGTCGTGGAGCTCACCGAGGTCCCCGCGCCAGTGCTCGGACCGGGGCAGGCCAGGGTCCGCGTGCACGTCGCAGCCGTGAATTTCCCAGACGTGCTGCTGGTCGCAGACACCTACCAGATGTCGGTGCCGACACCGTTCATCCCGGGCAGCGAGTTCGCCGGCGTCATCACCGAGGTCGGAGCCGGTGCGCGCGTCGCGGTCGGAGACAGGGTCTTCGGCTCGACCCTCGTCGGCGCCTTCGCCGAGGAGGCGGTCGTCCCCGCCACTTCGCTGACGCGGATCCCGCACGGGGTGGACGACCCGGTGGCGGCGGCGTTCGGCGTCACCTACCGCACCGCGTACCACGTGTTGCGGTCGGTGGCGGCCCTGCAGCCGGGGGAGGAGCTGGTCGTGCTCGGAGCGGGCGGCGGCGTGGGCACCGCGGCCGTCCAGCTCGGTGCAGTGCTGGGCGCCACGGTGACGGCGGTCGCCTCGACGCCGGAGAAGCTGGACGCGGCGCGCGCCTGCGGCGCACGGCGCCTCATCGACCACCGCGCCGGCGACCTGCGCCAGGCCCTGCGTGACGCCCTGCCGGGTGGCGCCGACGTGGTCGTCGACCCGGTCGGGGGTGAGCTGGCCGAGCCGGCACTGCGCGCCCTGCGCTGGGGCGGCCGCTTCGTGACCGTCGGCTACGCGTCCGGGACGATCCCCCGCATCCCGCTCAACTTGGTCCTGCTGAAGGGCGTCCACGTCCTCGGGTTCCAGTTCCGCGACTTCGCGGCGCACGCGCCCGAGGCGCTGGCGCGCAACGACGCGGAGCTGCTCGACCTGTTGACCCGGGGGCGCGCCGTGCCGCTCATCGGCGCCACGTTCGACCTCTCGGAGGCCGCGGCGGCGCTGCGCCACGTCGCCGAGGGCCGGGCCGTCGGCAAGGTGCTGGTGCGGGTGGTCCCCGGAGCGGCGCCGGGGGTGGCCGCGTGAGAAGGCCTCGGAGACGGCGGCGCCCGGTGCGTGTGGCATGGTTAGTATCGACGTCGATGTCAGAGTCAGATTCGAGGCCGCGCGCCACCGCTGAAGGGCCCGCGGCCAGGACGTATGGAGGCTGCCGGTGACGAGAGTGATGGAGGGCGTCCGCGTCCTCGAAGTGGCGGAACACACGTTCGTGCCTGCGGCCTCTGCGCTGCTGTCCGACTGGGGCGCCGAGGTCATCAAGATCGAGCCGGCCGAGCGCGGCGACGCCATGCGTGGCCTCGGGTCGACCGGGGTCGTGACCATCACCGGTGACGTCCATGCGCTCTTGGAGCACTCGAACCGGGGCAAGCGCAGCCTCGCCCTCGACCTCACCACTCCCGACGGTCTCGACATCCTCTACAAGCTCGTCGCGACCGCGGACGTGTTCCTCATCAACAAGCTGCCGCGCGTCCGCAAGAAGCTCAGGATCGAGCTCGAGGACATCCGCGCCCACAACCCGCGGATCATCTACGTCGCCGGGACGGGTCACGGCGAGCGCGGCCCGGACGCCGACAAGGGCTCCTACGACTCGCTGGCGTTCTGGCAACGGGCCGGGGTGGCGCTCGGCGGCAAACCGGCCGACATGGACCGCCTCCCCCTGCCTCCCGCGCCCGGTTTCGGCGACTCCATCGGCGCCATGACGATCGCCGGGGGGATCATGGGCGCCCTCTACCACCGTGAGCGAACAGGTGAGGCCACGACGGTCGACGTCTCGCTGCTCGCGACGGGGATGTGGGCCATGGGGCAGGCCTTCGCACTGTCGCTCATCAGCAACGTTCCCTGGCAGGGCCCTCCGGCCAACATGATGCGGCAGAACCCCTTGGTCAACACCTACCTGACCAAGGACGAGCACTACCTGTCCTTCTGCTGCTTGCAGGCCGGGAAGTACTGGCCGCCACTCTGCGACATCCTCGGGCGGCCCGAACTGGCGCGGGATCCCCGCTTCGGCGACCACGCCTCGCTCCTCCAGAACACCGTCGAGGTGCAGGAGATCCTGCGCGCTGCCTTCGCGGAGTACACGGTGGCCGAGTGGCGCGAGAAGCTGGCCGGCTTCACCGGCCAGTGGTGCGTCGTGCAGGACACGCTCGAGGCGGCCGAAGACCCCCAGACGCTCGCCAACGGGTACGTGCAGGAGTGCCACACGGCGGGCGGGACTCCGTTCCATCTGATCGCGGCACCCGTGCAGTTCGGCGGCGAGGCCGCGCCCGCGGGTCGGGCGCCCGAGTTCAACGAACACGGCGATGCCGTGCTCGAGGAGCTCGGCATCGACTGGGATACCATCGTGGACCTCAAGGTCCGCTCCGTCGTCGGCTAGCGCCGACCCGTACATCAGGAGGACGCACATGGGCGTATTCGACGCATTCCGCTACGACGGGAAACGGGTCCTCGTCGTCGGCGGCGCGACCGGCATGGGCGCCGCCACGGCGGAGCTGGTGCAGGACGCCGGCGCCGAAGTGGTGGTCATGGACTTCGCCGAGGTCACGCTTCCCGGCGCCAAGGCCATCCACGTCAACCTGGCCGACAAGGCCTCCATCGAAGCGGCGGTGGACGAGTGCGGTGGCCCGGTGCACGCGCTGTTCTCCTGCGCCGGGGTCGCCGACGGCACACCGGGAATCGAGAAGATCAACTTCGTCGGGCACCGGCACCTCATCAACCGGATGCTGGCGGGCGGCATGCTGTCCCGGGGCTCGGCCATCGGCTTCATCTCCTCGGCGGCCGGGCTCGGCTGGGAGTCCAACCTGGAGACCCTGAAGGAGTACCTGGACACGGCCGACTTCGACGCCGCCTCGGCGTGGGCGGTCGAGCACGGCTTCGCCGACTATTTCCACTCCAAGCAGGCGGTCTGCGCCTACGTGGCCCGGGAGGCCTTCGCGCTGCTCAAGCAGGGGATCCGGATCAACGCCATCTGCCCGGGACCGACCGACACCCCGCTCGCCCAGGCGAACAAGGAGATGTGGCTCGGGTTCGGCGCCGACTACCGCGAGGAGGCGGGCATCGAGGCCTCGACGCCACTCGAGCAGGCGTATCCGCTCGTGTTCCTCTGTAGCGACGCCGCCGTGGCGATCACCGGCATCACCATGATCACCGACGTCGGCTACATCAGCTCGGGAATCACCGCCTCGTTCCCGCCGGCCACCGACGTCGCCGGCTTTCTCCTCGGGCGGTTGGGATAGACCGGCGCCGACGCGGACGCCACGCGCTCGCCGGCGCCGCCGACTGACGAGTCAGCCCGTCGCTGACGCGGACTTCTTCTCGGGGCGCCAATACGCGGCCAGCAGCAGTGCGGCGCCGAGCGCACCACCGCCGAGGGAGATGCCGAGGCCGGGCCAGCCCCACAGGTCGGAGAGCGCCGAGACGTGGCCGTCGATGCTCCATTGGCCGGGACCCAGCGTTCCCACCACCACGCCCACCATGGTCAGCGTCATGACGTACTCCCAGCCCTCGCCCGGCCGGAAGATGAAGAACCCGTTCCTCAGGTGGTTGGTGATCCACGCCACCAACATGACGCCGACGACGCCCGCTCCGGCGACCGGCGTCAGGAGGCCGAGGACCAGCAGGACACCGGCACCGACCTCGGTGAGGCTGGCCATCCAGGCGTGGAGGATCCCCGGGCGCATGCCCAGGGACTCGAACCAGCGGGCCGTGCCCGCGATCTTCCCCCCGCCGATGATGTGGTTGATCCCATGCGCGAGGAAGACGCCCGCCAGGACGATCCGTGCCACCAAGAGCGCGAAGTTCACGGAGGATGGGCTCAGGTTGCCCAGGATCAAGTGCGTCAAGTGCGGACCTCGCTCGCCGTCGGATTCATGTGGCCGGACGCAGCTTAGAGAGCAACGGAACTTCCGCGGGGCGATGACCCGGATTCACTCCCCCTGTCCGCCGCGACTCAGGCCGCAAACGGCAGCCGCATCACCTCGGCGAGGTTGCCGCCCATCACCCGGGCGATGTCCTCGTGGGGCAGGCCCGTGAGCTCGTCGACGTAGGAGAGCGGGTCGGACATCCCTTCGATGTGCGGGTAGTCGGATCCGAAGACGATGCGGTCGGCGCCGAGGAGCTCGATGAGGCCTCGCGGGTCCTCCTCGTGGAAGGGATGGATCCAGACGTTGCGCTTGAACACCATGAGAGGGTCCTCGGGCCACATCGACGGGTTCTTCGCGTACGACTGTTCGAGGGCCCCGACGAGAGGCCGCACCCACGCGGAACCGTTCTCCACCGGCAGGATCCGCAGCGACGGGAACCGGGACAGCAACCCGTGGCCGAGCAACGAGGCCACCGTGTCGAAGATCCCGCGACCCTGCGTGTGCATGATGTCGGCGAAGGCGGAGAACCCGGCGAAGGGCAGGTGCTCCCCCTCGGGTTGGCCCTCCCAGAGGTTGTAGTAACGCGTCAGCCCGTCGTCGGAGGAGTGCATGCCGACGGTGACGTCGAGCTCGGTGACCCTCTGCCAGAAGGGGTCGAACTCGGGGAGGGCGAACGACCGGAACCCCCGGTACCCGGGAACCGGTGCGGGACGGATGAGGATGAGCTTCGCGCCCCGCTCCACGACCCACTCGAGCTCCTTGATCGCCTCCTCCACGATCGGCAGCGTGATGACCGGCGATGCGAAGATGCGGCCCTCGTAGTTGAAGGTCCAGTGTTCGTGCATCCACTGGTTCAGCGCATGGACGACAGCGTGGGTGGCCATCGGGTCCGTGTGCAGCCGCTCCTCCAACAGGCTCGCCAGCGTCGGCCACATCAACGCGCGGTCGAGGCCGAGCTCGTCCATGAGCGCGAGGCGGGGCTCGGGTGAGAAGAAGGCCTCAGGAGACCGGATCGGCTTGCCGATCATCTCGCGGCGCGAAATCCCCTCCGGGTTGCCGTGCTTGAAGAACTCCTCGGACGCGCCGGGGCGCCCGACCACCTCGAACGTCGGGTTCGGGATGTACTCGGAGATGACGTTGCGCACCGCAATCTTCGTGCGCCCGTTCACCTGTACGTACTTGATGAGGCCGTCGTACTCCTTCGGAAGGAACTTCGTGAAGGCGTCCGTCGTCTCGTACATGTGATTGTCCGCGTCGAAGACGGGAAAGTCGACAACCGTCTTGGGCATGGCCACACCTCCGCATCTCGTCGAACCGCTGGAGCATTCGGTACCACGAAGGCGTGCCGCGGCCCAAAACCACGCCCTCTCCCGACCCGACCACGTTATCGATTATCGACTTCGACGTCAATATTACGAACCCTCCGTGAAGGGCACGAAGTCACCGACGAGCCAAGGTTCGATCGGGCCGCCTGGTCCCGCCGCGCCGATTCCGGCGTGCCAGGATCTCCCGATGTCGGGCCGTGCCGCGCGGTGGCTGCTGCTCCCACCGAGCGTTCTCCTGTGCGCGCTGGTCCCGGGAACAGGCCAGCCCTCGGGCGGCAGCGCCGGGGCGGCGATGTCCGCGCCGGCCCCTCCCGGAGCGGATCACGCCTGCATCGTCGGGGGAGGCACCCGTCCGACAATCGTGTGGCCGAAGCTGCACAATCCGGTCCTGCGCGAACAGGATGCGGCGGTCAAGGACCAGGCACTGATCTGGGCGGGCGGACGCTGGCACATGCTGTTCAGCTACGTCACCAACGACACGACCGTGCCGGGTCGGGAGCACTGGGACATCGCCGCCGCCGCGAGCACCGACCTGCGTCGTTGGACCGCGCCCATCCCTTGGAGCGAGCAGCCGGGGGGGATGGCCTCTCCCGACATCGTCCGCTCGCCGACCGGCGTGTTCGTCTCGACCTACGACTCCCCGCCCGGCGAGTCGGGCCCCACCCAGGCCAAGCTCTACTACCGGACCTCTTCGGATCTGGTCCACTGGTCCGGTCCGCGCCCGTTGGCGCCGAACCTCCATCCCTCACCCGTCGACCGAATGATCGACCCGGCGCTGGCCTGGACCGGGAACGGCCTCATCCTCGCCTACAAGGTGGGCACCACGTCGGCGCCCCAGGCGTTCGAGATCGCTTGGTCCAAGAGCGGCTCGCTCAATGGGCCGTGGGCCGTGGTGGGCCGACCCGGCATCGAGCAGTACGGCGACACGTTCGAGAACTACGAGCTGGTCACGGTCGGCAGCCGTTGGCATCTGGTCGCGACGTCGAACGCGTTGGACCAGCCGTGGATCTACACCCTCTCGGGAAACCCGATGATCCCTTCGAGCTGGCTGCACTGGGTGGACGGACGAGAGCTCCACGTCCCGGCAGAGGCCTGGAACACCGGCGCCGGCATTTCGAGCACGGGCTTCGAGCACGCCAACTCGTCGTTCCTCTGCGTCGACCCGGCCGACGGCTACGACTACCTCACCTACGCCGGCAGCCAGGAGCTGACGCACTTCGGTGGCTGGGGACATGCCGCCATCGGTGTGGCACGGAGCAGAGATCTCGAGCACTGGTCGGTGCCGCCGGGTTGAACGGGTGGCGCGGTCGAGTGGAGAGCCGCTCACTCGCGCAGGTCGTCGTCGAGCTCGATCTCGAAGGTGCGCAGCGCCATCGCGAGCAGGTCGTAGGCGCCGACGGTGAACACGACGTCCATGACCTGCCGGGTGTCGAAATGGGCGGCGAGAGTCCCCCAGGTCGGGTCGGCGACCCGCCCGGTCCGCACGAGCTCGTCGGCGGCGCCGAGCAGCGCGGCCTCGACCGGGGACCAGCCGGCGGCCGTGGGTCCCGACCTCACCCGCGCCGACCTCGGCGCTGGTGAGACGCGCCTCGTCCGCCGACTCGGCGTGCTGCCTCCACAGATACGTGGAGTCCCGGAGTGTGGCCACCCGAAGGACCAGCAGCTCGCGGCTGACGGGGCGTGAGCGTCGAGGCGTAGAGCAGATGCGCGATGAGCTCGTTGTAGGCGGCGGTCAGCGCCGGGTGGTGGGCCTGGAGGCCGAGCAGGTTCAGGCCTTTGGGCCGGGACGGGTCCCGGGGAGTCGGCGGCGTGAGCGGGGCGAGAGCCTCGCGCATCTCCGGCGGCCACTCGCGCGGTGGGATGGGATCGACCCGGCCCACGTCAGGTCTTGCGCCCGCCGTTGACGCCGAAGACCTGACCCGTGACGTACGAGGCCTCTTCGCTCACGAGGAACGCGGTGGCGGCGGCGACATCGTCGGGGTGGCCGATCCGACGGACCGGGGTATGTGCGACGTGCTCGTCGACCCCGCCGCCGAGGAGACCCTTCGCCTCCTGCCCGCGCAGCATCGGGGTGTCGATGAACCCCGGCGGGATCGTGTTCACGGTGATGCCCTTCGGGCCGAACTCGAGGGCGAGGGCCTGGGTGAGACCGATGACCCCCGCCTTCGACGCCACGTAGGCCGCCATGAACGGCTGGCCGCCCTGGGCGCTCGACGAGGAGATGTTGACGATCCGGCCCCAGCCCGCATCGAGCATGTGCGGGAGCACGACCTGGCAGCAGTGGTAGGTGCCCGTGAGGTTGATGTCGAGCACCCGCTGCCACGCCGCGAGGTCGATCTTCAGGAACGGACCAAACAGATGGAGACCCGCGTTGTTGACCAGGATGGTCGGAGCCCCCAGGCGCTCGGCAGCCTCGGCGACGGCGGACTCGACGCCGGCTCGGTCCGTGACGTCGGCCTCGACCCCGATCGCCGCTCGCCCACCCGAGGTGATCGTCGCGGCCGCCGCCTCCACCGAGGCACCGTCGCGATCGAGGAGGGCCACGGCTGCGCCGCCGGCGGCCAGTCGTCGACCGATGGCCAGGCCGATGCCCGAGCCCCCACCCGTGACGATGGCGACTCTGCCCCCGAGGGGGCGACCTGCCGTCGGCTCACTCATGCGTGCGCGTGATCGGCAACCGACTACGTCACGAACTCCGCCGTCCGACGGTGGAAGCGCCACCTGCCGTCGGCGTGGTGCAGGACGTCGCGGTACCGCCCGACGAGCCGGACCGACCAGCCCTCCTCCCCTTTCAAGATGAAGATCACGTCGCTGGTGGCGCGCGCTTCTTCGTCATTCCAGTCGGTGACGTGGGTGTTGACGACGAGATGGCGTTGCGGCTGCCTCGGCGTCCACCCCGCGAAGGCCTGGCGCAGGGCGTCGTGGCCCTCGTGGGTGCCCATGCCGGGGATCTCGCACGCGCCGTCGGGGCAGAAGGTGGCGATGACGTCGTCGGTCCGACCGTCGTCGAGGGCATGGGCGTACTCGGCCATCGTGGCGCGGACGCCCTCGACGATCTGCGCGTAGTTCGCGGTTTGGCTCACCTCGTGCCACCGACGCGCCCTCAGAACCCGAGGTCGACAACCGGCCGCTCGAGCGGGTTCAGGTTGATGGCGTGGAGGGCAGGGAGCAACTCCTCGTACGGAAGCCCGGCCAGAAACCCGTCGACGGTGCGCTCGAAGTTCGCGACGCCTCCTTCGATGGCCTCGGACAGGCGCATGTACTCGAAGCCCCGGGCGTGCAGTCCGCGCTGCTGGCGGGGCAGGTTCGAGAAGTCCTGCGTGGGGATCGGCGGGACCCGGGGATCGTTGTACTCCCACGGTTCGGGTGGCGTGGGTTGCACCTGGTCGCTCCCCTCGGGGAACCGCGTGAGCGACCAGATCTCCATCAGGGTCTCCTCGGGGCCCAGCGGGCGGAAGCGGTAGGAGGAGGCGCTGCTGTACATGGGCAGCACGAAGTAGTGCGGAAAGCAGTAGAACATCGACTCGTTCAAGCCGCGCGCGTCGAGCTCGTTGAGGTCGGGGATGTCGGAACCCTGTGCCCTGTGCCAGCGCACGACCGCGTCGTTGAGCGCGCGGTGCCACGCCGCGATGGCCACGGCCGGATCAGCGGGCAATTCCATCTCCCGCAGGCCTTCTGCGACACGCACGTCGTTGGCGTGGACCATCCCGTCCATGCCGTCGCTCATCACATGGAGGTACCGCAGCTCCGCATCGACGAACGCCTGCGGGTCGAAGGCTCCGGGGTCGCGAGGTGGGAACCGCCCGGGGAGGACGAGCTCGGGGTGCGTCTCGATCACGTGATACTGCTCGAGGAAGGCCTCTTCGGCGAGCTTCCAGTTCACGGGGAGACGGAATGCGTACCACCACTCGGCGCGCATCGACTCCACCTTCCATGCATCCATGATGGTGGCGAAGGGCTCGATGCACTCCCGTAACGGCGGTGCCGAGTCGTCGAGGTTTATGAAGGCGCACCCGCCCCACACCTCGCACCGCACCGGCCTGAGATCGATGTCCTCCGGGCGCAGGTTGTGCTCGGCGAAGGACTTCGCCCTGGAAACGAACGTGTTCTTCCCGTCCAGGCCATAACACCATCCGTGGAACGGGCAGGTGAACCCGCTCTTCAGCTTCCCCCGACCCTCGACGACCCGGACGCCCCGGTGCCGGCACGCGTTCTCGAAAGCGCGCACCCCCAGGTCGTCGTCGCGCAGCACGATGACCGACTGGTCCAGGATCTCGTACTCGACGAAGTCACGCGCGCGGGGGATCTCCTCGAGCCGGCACGCCATCTGCCAGACCCGCGGCCAGAGCAGTTCGGCCTCCAGCCGATAGAAGTCGGGATCGAAGTAGCGCCTTTTCGGGACCCGGTCGGGGACCTCCATCGCGTAGGGCACCGGAAGGGCCGACCACTTCTGATCCACAATCGCCATGTGGCCCATGATCCCTTCTCTGCGCCTGCGTATACTAACCGGTCGGTACAATATCTAGCCCGGCCAGCCTGCTGGGTCGAGCCGCGGACGACACGGTAACCCAGGCAAAATTCGCGGCTCCATGACGAATCCTTCCCAACCCGACGAGGGTCCGCACCGGTACACCGACAGACACCGACGTGATGGTCGTCGGTGCCGGCATCACGGGGATCTATCAGCTCTATCGCGCCCGCGCCGCGGGCTTCTCCGTGCAGCTCGTCGAAGCAGGCGGCGGCGTAGGCGGTACCTGGTACTGGAATCGGTATCCAGGGGCACGGTTCGATTCCGAGAGCTACACCTACGCCTACCTCTTCTCGAAGGACCTGTTCGACGAGTGGGAGTGGCAGGAGCACTTCGCGCAGCAACCGGAGACCGAGCGCTACCTGAACTACGTCGTCGACCGGTTCGATCTCCGGCGCCACATGCGATTCAACGCAAGAGTGACGTCGGCGACCTACGACGGCTCGTCGGGGACGTGGACCGTCGCAACCGACGACGGCTCGGAGGTGCGTACGCGGTTCCTCGTGGCGGCGACCGGCGTGCTCTCGGTGCCGTACTTCCCTGAAGTGACGGGTCGCGAGGACTTCCGCGGCGAGTCGTACCACACGGGGCTCTGGCCGACGACGCCGGTCGACTTCTCCGGCAAGCACGTTGCCGTCATCGGCACCGGATCGAGTGGCGTGCAGATCGTCCCTGCCATCGCCGACGAGGTGGCCTCCCTCACGGTCTACCAACGCAGTGCCAACTGGTGCACGCCACTGAACAACGCCCCGATCACCACCGACGAACAGGCGGAGCTCAGGGCCGGGTTCGAGGCGATGTCCGAGGTGCTGAACACGTCGATCGCCGGGTTCCTGCATCCTGCGAATGACCGGGCGGCCTTCGACGACACCTCCGAGGAGCGACGGGCCTTCTTCGAGAGGATGTGGGACAGCCCCGGATTCACGAAGCTGAGCAGCAACTACTCCGACCTCTTGTTCAATGCGGCCGCCAACGCCGAGTGGTGCGAGTTTATCGCCCGGAAGATCCGGGACCTCGTCAAGGATCCGGGGACGGCGGAGAAGCTCATCCCGAAGGACCATCGCTTCGGCGAGAAGCGACCCCCCTTCGTGACCGGCTACTACGAGGTGTTCAACCGACCCCACGTCTCGCTGGTCGATCTCAAGGAGACGCCGATCGTCCGGGTGACGGAAACCGGGATCGAGACGGTCGACGGCGAGCGACCGTTCGACATCGTGGTGTGGGCCACCGGCTTCGACTTTGGCACCGGCGCCCTGACGCGCATGGGGATCCGCGGCCGGCACGGACTGGCGCTCGAAGAGCACTGGGCCGATGGTCCGAGGACGTTTCTCGGCGTCCAGACGACCGGCTTCCCCAACTTCTTCTTCCCCGGTGGACCGCACGCGGCGGCCGGGAACAACCCGCGCTACAACGGCGACCAAGTCGACTTCATCTCCGATGCGATCACGTATGTGCGCGACAACGGCTACGACACCATCGAGGTGGACGCCTCGGCCGAGGACAGGTGGACCGCGATGGTGGACCGGGGCGCCTCCGACGCCCCCTTCGGGGAGATCAGCTACTTCTTCGGCAGCAACATCCCGGGGAAGCCGCGCAAGTACCTCCTCAACTCGGGGGGGCGACCGAAGCTCTTCAAGGAGATCGATCGGGTCACGGAGAGCGACTACAAGTCGTTCCGCCTCGCGCGCTCGTCAGACGGTGGCGACCGGCGTGAGGGGTGAGCCCACCACACCGGGCAGCCGGAGTGGTGGCGCGGTGAGGAGGAACCGACTGCGGTCGTGCACGCGCAACCACGACGCCAGCTCGTGGAGGTACCACATCTCGCCGAGTGGGACTCCCAGCTTGAAGAGGCAGAGATGGTGGATGGGGAGGAGCGAATGCCGGCTCTCGTCGCGATCCCGACCGACCAGCCCCTCGACGGCGTAGTTGTCGGCCACCAAGGCCGAGATCTGCGACTCTGCGATCCACTCCAGCAGTGACGCATCGCGCGCATCGAGGTAGGTGCACATGGTGTGGATCTTCACCGGGTCCGGATTGCGGTTCCACTCGAGGACCTTGGTGGCGAACCCGGTGTGCAGCAGGAGCATGTCACCGGGCTCGACGACCACTTCGTCGGCCGCCATGATCTCCTCGAGGGTCTTCCGATCGACCCCGCGCCAGTCGTGCCCGAGGTGATGCGCCAGGTCGACGAGCACGCCGCGCCCTTGCACGCCGTGCTGCGCCATGTGCTCCAAGCCGAGGTGGTGGGCGAAACACCGGTGATTGCCGCCGTCGCCCGCAGCATCGGGCGCGGGGCCGACGAGGTCCACCCCGGCGCGGTACCCGTTGTAGTAGACCGCCTCCTCGGTCCCGTCGCCGTCGGCGTCGAACTCGGCGCCGACATGGGCGAGGGAGTCCCACTGCGTCGAGTACTGCAGCGAGAGCGTCACCACGTCGTCGGCCCACACGTCGACGTAGCGTGGGCCCCCTTCGTCCATCTCACTCATGTGGACGTTGTAGAACGTGGCCGGGTTGCCCCTGCATGTCCTCGGTGGGCGCCAGGACCGGCGGCTGCCGTCTCTGGTTCAGGGCTGTCCCGCCCGGGTAGTCCAGCGGGAGGCTCAGGCAGAAGCTGCGGCCGGCCTCCACCTCTCGCACACCCTGGAGGACCTTGTCGGGGTTGAGCAGGTTGATTCGGCCGAGTTCGTCGTCGTCGCCCCAATCGCCCCAGGTCGAGCCGGGTGGGCGTAGCTTCCAGCGCTTCGTCATTCTCTTGCTCCTTACCCGTCGCGATGGCCCCGGTCGACCGGGTCTGCATTGAAATGTACCGACCGGTTGGTCTATCCTGCGAACGCCCCTCGCGCAGTCCGCGAAGATGTGTTCCGGGTTCGACGAGGGATATCGAGCCCAGCGCGGGGAGGTCGCCACCGTGAGACAGAAGGATTTTGTCGTTTCTGCCGACGGCCACCTCCTCGAACCGACGGACCTCTTCCCCACCCGGCTCCCGAAGCACCTGCGCGACCGCGGCGTGTGGGAGGAGGACTTCGAGATAGAGCCTCTGGTCGAGGGGGGCGCCCGGATCTTCCGGCGCTTGCACACGCCGGGATTCGAAGGCTGGACGATCTCCCGATACCGCCAGACGGGCGGCCGGATGCCAGAGGGCGACCCCGAGCAAATTCTGGAGGACATGGCCCTCGACGGTGTCGACGTCCAGGTGATGCACCCCAACTTGTCGTTGTTCGGGCTCTACTCCGACGACCACGAGCTCTCCATGGCGCACGCCCGGGTGTACAACGACTACGTCATTGAGCGGTTCAAGCCCTACTTCTCGCGGCTGGCTCCAACTGCCCCCGTGCCCATCACCGACATCGACGATGCCGTGGTCGAGATCGAGCGGGTCGCCGCCGCCGGATTCCGCGCCATCCTTCTCCCGGCCGTGCCGCCGAAGCCCTACTACTCGCGGGAGTTCGACCCGGTGTGGGCGGCGGCGCAGGCCAACGGCGTGCACGTGTTCATCCACACCCAGACCGGCGGCGTCAAGGTCAACGACCCGGCCTCGACGACGCTCAAGGTCGTGATGGAGTCGGCCGCGCAGGTCAACCAGCCGATGACGGAGAAGTCGGCGTCGAAGCGAATGATCACGCAGTGCGTCTACGCCCCGATCATCCCGCAACAGGTCATCTGCGAGCTCATCGGCGGCGGCGTTCCCGAGCGCTACCCCGAGCTCCACTTCGCGCTGATCGAGTTCAACGCCAACTGGCTCGCGTCATTGGTGGGCGCCATGGACAAGTGCTGGGTCACCGGGATCGGCCAGGACGCCGACTGGTGGCTCGGCTACTGGGACGAGAACCGCCCCGACGACGACCAGCCCAGCATGGCGCAGCTGTTCCGCCTGAACGAGAAATGGCCGTACCCGCTGCTGCCGAGCGAGTACCTCCGGCGCCAGTTCCACATCTCGTTCCAAGACGACCCGGTGGCCATCGCCTGTCGACACATCACCGGGCTGTCGACCATCGTGTGGGGCAACGACTACCCGCACGCCGAAGGGACGTTCCGCGGCAGCCAGGAACTGATCGAACGGCAGCTCGGCGATCTCCCCGGGGACGAGCGGGCCGCCATCGTCGGCGGCACCTTGGCCCGGCTCCTGGGCTTCGAGGCCACGGTGGCCGCCTGAGCGAGCTCGGCTTCGAGGGGCGCGTCGCGGTCATCACCGGCGCGGGACGAGGCATCGGCCGTGCCTATGCACTCCTGCTCGCCGAGCGGGGCGCGCGCGTCGTCGTCAACGACGTCGGCGGGAGCATGGGCGGCGACGGCGCTGATCCCGAACCGGCCGCCACCGTCGCCGCCGAGATCGTCGCCGCCGGTGGCGACGCCGCGGCCGACGACCATGACGTGGCCACCGAGTCCGGGGCGCTGGAGCTGGTGGACCTGGCGATCGAGCGGTACGGGCGGCTCGACGCGCTGATCAACAACGCCGGCATCATCAAGTGGGCCGGCTTCCCGGAGGCCGACGCGGACAACCTGGAGCGGCACCTGGCCGTTCATGTGGGCGGCTCGTTCAACACCACCCGCGCCGCGTGGCCCCACATGGTCGAGCGCAGCTACGGCCGCATCGTGATGACGACGTCCACCGGAATGCTCGGACTGCCCACGAATACGTCCTATGCCACGGCCAAGGCCGCAGTGATCGGGTTGACGCGCAGCCTGGCGACCGCAGGTGCTCCCCACGGGATCAAGGTCAACCTCATCGCGCCGGCGGCGATGACGCGCATGGCCGGCCGGGGATCGGGCACCGGGGACATGTCTCCGATGCTCGTCGCGCCGATGGCGGCGCTCCTGGCCCACGAGTCCTGCCGGGTCAACGGCGAGATGTACGCCGCCGGCGGCGGCCGCTTCGCAGCGCATGTTCATCGCGTCCACCCCCGGGTACGTCCACTCCGGGCAAGAACCGACGATGGAAGACATCGCCCGGAACTGGGAGACGATCAACGACGAGGCCGGTTGGTACGTCCCGGCCGACCTCGTCGACTGGTCGTCCTCGTTCATGGCGCACCTGCGCCCCGACGACACCGACACCGCCCCCGACGACACCGCCCCCGACGACTGAGCGGGAGCGGCGAACTACTCTTCGAGCAGGTCGGGCTGCTGGACGACGATCCAGTCGTAGAGGGGCTGGAATTGGCGCCACCCGACCGAGTGCCCTCCGGTCTGGCCGGCGGTCTTCTGGGCGACCTCGGGGTCGATGAGCACGGGGGAGCCCGCCGCCTCGGCCAGCAGCTGCGCCTGGCACGTGCGCTCCATCGTGATGAACCACCATGCCGCCTCGTCGACGGTGTGCCCGACGGTGAGGAGACCGTGGTTCGACAGGATGGCCGCCTTACATCCGCCGAGGGCGTGCGCGATGCGCTTGCCCTCCTCCGGATCGAGCACGGCACCGGTGTAGTCGTCGAAGACGGCGTGGTCGCCGTAGAAGGCACAGGCGTCCTGCGTCAGCGGGTCGAGAGGGCGGCGCAGCGACGACCACGCCTTCCCGTGGGTGGAGTGCGCGTGGGCGGCGGACACGACATCGGGGCGGGCGGCGTGGATCTGCGAATGGATCACGAAGGCCGCCGTATTGAGCGGCCAATTGCCCTCGACGACCTCGCCCTCCGCGTCCACCAGCAGAATGTCCCTGACCCGGATCTGCTTGAAGTTCATGCCGAGCGGGTTGACCCAGAAGTGGTCGTGGAGCTCGGGGTCGCGCGCGGTGATGTGCCCGGCCGCACCCTCGTCGAACCCGAAGTGCCCGAACAACCGGAAGGCGGCGGCGAGGCGCTGTTTGCGGTACCGCCGCTCCTCTTCGACGCTGCCGAACTGCGGGAGCGCGTGCGGTGTGCGGTCAGACGCCATTGCGCACAGCCTACAACTTTGTACCGCTCAGTCCAATAGGATCGCCTGATGGATTTCGCGCTGAACGAAGCGGAACGCCAGCTGGCCGAGCTCTGCCGCGACTTCGCGCAAAAGGAGATCGCGCCGCGTGCGCCGTGCGCGTGGGATGACGGCCGGTGCCCGACCGATCTGCTCCGGGAGATGGGCGGGCTCGGCCTGCTCGGCGTCCTCGTCCCCGAGCAGTGGGGTGGGATCGGCATGTCCACGATCGGCTTCGTGGCGGCGATGGAGGAGCTCGGACAGGCGGACCAGTCGGTCGCGGCGGCGTGGCAGGCCCACGCGACCATCGGCTCCTTGCCGCTGCTCCTCTTCGGCACCGACGCCCAACGCGAGCGTTGGCTGCGTCCGCTTGCGGAGGGACGTGCGCTCGGCGCGTTCGGCTTGACCGAGCCCGATGCTGGTTCGGACGCACGAGGGATCCGCACGCGGGCGGACCGGCACGACGGCGGCTGGTTGATCAACGGTCGGAAGGCGTTCATCTCCAATGCGGGCACCGACATGTCGTTCGGGGTGACCCTCCTGGCCCGCACCGAGTCCGAGGAGGGGCACGCGCCGAAGTTCGCCACCTTCGTCGTCGAGAAGGAAACCGCCGGCTTCACGATGGGGCCCAAGATGCGGGGCATCGGATGGCGGGGACTCGACACCCGCGAGCTCTACTTCGACGACGTCTGGGTTCCCGACGGCCACCTCATCGGCGATCCCGACCTCGGGCTCAGCCAGTTCCTGCGCACGCTCGAGGTCGGGCGCATCTCCATCGCCGCCCTGTCCCTCAGCCTCACGCACGCCGTCCTCGACATGGCCACCGAGTACGCCCGTCAGCGCATGCAGTTCGGGCAGCCGATCTCGAAGTTCCAGGCTGTGCAATTCAAACTGGCGGACATCGCGACCGAGCTCGAGGCAGCCCGCTGGCTGACGTACCGTGCCGCCTCCCTACGTGATGCGGGCCGGCCGTTCCAGAAGGAGGCGGCGATGGCCAAGCTGAAGGCGAGTCGTGTCGCGACGTGGGCGGCCTCGGAGGCGGTACAGATCCACGGTGGACTCGGGTACATGCTCGACACACCGGTGGCCCGCTTCTACTGCGACGCCAAGGTGCTCGAGATCGGTGAGGGCACCAACGAGATCCAACACCTGGTGATTGCCCGCCTGTTGGGCTGCTGATCAGACCGCAGCGAGACGGCGGATCGACTCCGTGATGTCGTCGCGGTCGGGGAGCCACGCGCGTTCGAGCTCGGGGGCGTACGGGGGCGGGGTCGCTGCGGCGCCGACCCGTTCGATCGGCGCGTCGAGGTCCCAGAACGCCTCGCGGGCCACGGTGGCTGCGATCTCGGCGCCGATGCCGAAGGGAACGACGGCCTCGTGGGCGATGAGGATGCGGCTCGTCTTGCGGACCGAGTCGAGAATGGGGTTCATGTCGAGGGGTGCCACGGTGCGCAGGTCGATGACCTCGACCGAGATACCGTCGTACGCCAGACGCTCCGCGGCGGCCAGAGCCTCGTGCACCATCCGTGAGACCGACACGACCGTCACGTCGGTTCCGGGGCGGACGACCGCAGAAGCGCCGATCGGGAGGATGTAGTCGGACGGCGGCTGCGGTCCTTTCATGCCGTAGAGCAGCCTGTTCTCGATGAAAACCACGGGGTTCGGGTCCTGGATCGCGGCGCGCAACAGGCCGTACGTGTCGGCCGGTGTCGAGGGCATGACCACACTGAGGCCCGGGATGTGTGCGAGGACCGCTTCGAGGCTCTGCGAGTGCTGGCTTCCCGATGAGCGCCCGGCGCCGAACTGCGTCCGGACGGTCAGCGCCATCTGGGCTGCACCGCCGGTCATGAACGGCAGCTTGGCGGCCTGATTCAACAGTTGGTCGAAGCAGACGCCCACGAAATCGACGTACATCAGCTCGACGACGGGACGCATCCCGGCCATGGCGGCGCCGACGCCGAGCCCGATGATCGCGGTCTCAGAGATCGGGGTGTCGCGCACGCGGTCGCCGAAGTCGTCACGGAGACCTCGCGTCAGCCCGAAGACGTTGCCGCCCTCTCCGACGTCGATGCCCGCGAGGAACACCCGGTCGTCGCTGGCCAATTCGGTCTCGAGTGCCGCCCGGATTGCGTCCATGGTACGGAACACCGGTGCGTCCGGCGCAGGTGGTGGCGGTTCCGCCCGCGCCGGCCGCGCGTGGAGGACAGAGTGGGTCACGAGGGCGGGATCGGGGCTGACGAACCGTCGGGCTGCTTCGACGGCACGGTCGAGTTCGTCGGCCACCGACGATTCGAGCGACTTGATCTCGCCGTCACCGACTCCGGCATCGCGAAGCCGGCGCTCGTGTGCGGACAGAGGATCGCGCGCCTCCCATTGCTCGATCTCTTCTGCTGATCGGTACCGTTGTGGGTCGCCCTCGTAGTGTCCGTGCCATCGGTACGTGATGGCTTCGATCAGGGCGGGCCCGCCCCCATCGTGGGCGGTCACGACCAGCGCCTCCATCGCCGCTGCGGTGGCGACGACGTCGTTCCCGTCGACCTTGACGTAGGGGACGCCGTAGCCGGCGGCGCGCCGCTTGAGAGACTTTCTGTGCTGGGTTGACGTAGGGGAGAACTCGGCGTATCCGTTGTTCTCGCAGAAGAAAATCGCCGGCAACTCCCACACGGCGGCGAGGTTGAGCGCTTCGTGAAACGCACCCTGCGCGGGCGTGCCGTCGCCGAAGAACCCCACTGCCACCCCGCCGTTGCGCCGAAGCTGCGCCGCCGTGGCCGCTCCGGCCGCGATGGGGAGTCCCGCCGCCACGATCCCGTTGGCTCCGAAGATCCCGAGCTTGGGGTCGGCGATGTGCATCGACCCACCACAGCCGCGGTTCGTGCCCTCGTCCTTGGCCATCAATTCGGCGAACATCCCGAGCGGGTCCATGCCTTTGGCCAGGCAGTGGCCGTGACCGCGGTGGGTCGACGTGATCACGTCCTCGGGGCGCAGTGGCCAGCATGCGCCCACCGCGGCCGCCTCCTGGCCGATGGAGAGGTGCACGAAGCCTGGGACCTCACCGTCGCGATACAGGACGGCCACCCGCTCCTCGAATCCACGGATGAGCAGCATCCGACGGTACATCTCGATGAGCTCGGCCCTCGGGAAGGGTGACGAAGAGGGCCGGCTACTTGCCACGGAACTGTAGTGTACTGGTCGGTACAAAGTGGAACCACAGACGACCGCTCAGATCGAGATCCCCACCACATTTCCCGACCCCGGCGCGGTCACCGGAAAGCGGGTGGTGCTCACCGGCGCCAGCCGTGGCCTCGGTCTGCTGCTCGCCCACGCGTTCTCACAGGGCGGCGCCTCGGTCGCGCTCGTGGCGCGCACCGAGAAGGACCTGAAGGCGGTCGCCGAGGCGATTCCCGGACCCTCCCTCGTGCTGAGCGGCGATGTCACGGACGAGGAATTCAACGAGGCGGTCGCCGACGCCACGGTGGCCGAGTGGGGAGGCGTCGACGTGTGGATCTGCAACGCGGGGATCTCGCCGATCGTGGCCGGCCCCCGCCAGACCGACGCCGTGGTCTGGCGGCAGGTCGTCGAAGTGAATCTCACCGGAGCGTTCCTCGGGGCCCGGGCCGCGGCCCGGGTGATGGGCGAGGGTGGACGCCTGATCTTCACCGCCTCTGTCCTGGGCGAACGGCCGCGCAAAGGGCTGAGCGCGTACAGCGCCTCGAAGGCCGGGGTGGTCGGCATGGCCAAGGCGCTGGCACTCGATCTGGCCTCCGCCGGCATCTCGGTGAATGTCGTCGCTCCCGGGTGGTTCGACTCGCCGTTGGCGAACGGGTGGAAGAGCGACCCCGAGCGTTCGGCCGCGATCACCGCGCACACCGCCCAACAACGCTGGGGTGCACCCGCCGAGTTGGCCGGGGCCTACAAGTTCCTGGCATCGGACGCGTCGGCGTACGTCACCGGCACCGTCCTCAGCGTCGACGGTGGCTACCTGCTGGTATGACGGTGCCGCGACGGGTTGTGGCCATCACCGGGGCGGGCGGCGCGCTGGGTGCTGCCGTGGCGCACCAGCTCGCGAGCGAGCCCGCCACGGATCTCGTGTTGAGCGATGTCAGTGCACCGTCGCTCGAGCAGACCGTCGCGGGCCTCCCCGAAATGGACGGGGCGGTCGAAACGAGGATCGCCGACGTGAGCGACATCACCCAGGTCGAGGCGGTGATCGACCCTGGCCGTCGAGCGCTTCAACCGGCTCGACGTGCTCATCAGCAACGCCGGGGTCCTTTCGCCGAACGGTCGGATCCACAACTTGCCCACCGAGGTGTGGGAACAAGCGTTCCGGATCAATCTCCTCGGTGCCGTCAACGGCATCCGTGCCGCGGTGCCCGTCATGCGCGCGCAGAAATCGGGCTCCATCGTGCTGACGGCGTCCGTCTCGGGCCTCACGGCATGGTCGCACGCCGCGCCCTATTGCGCGACGAAGGCGGCCGTGATCGAGCTCGCGAAAGTTGCCGCCGTGGAGTACGCCCGCGACGGTATCCGAGTCAATTGCGTGTGCCCGGGGACCTTTCGCTCCGCCATTCACGCCGAGCTCCCGCCGGAGGCCCTCGACGCCATCGCGGCGCGGCATCCCCTCGGACTCGGGTCGGCCACGGACCTCGCCGGGGCTTACTCGTACCTGGCGGGCGACACGTCACGTTGGACGACCGGGGCGGCGCTCGTCGTCGACGGCGGATACTCGGCGCCCTGAGCGGCTACATATGCCCGTCGGCCGTGTTGGCGATCCCTCGCATGAATATCTCTGCAAAGGGCCTCGCGACGTCCCGGGCCGACAACGGACCGCCCGCCTTCAGCCACAGGTACGTGTAGTTGTGCATCCCGAACCAAGCCATGGCCGTCAGCCTGGGGTCGAGCTGGCGGAACTCGGCGGAGTCGACGCCGGCCTGGAGGACCGCCTCGACGCGGCGCTCGTACTCCCTGCGCCGCCCGCGGAATCGCTCGGCGCGCTCGCCCGTGAGCGCCGGGAATTCGTGGAGGAAGACCCACACATGATCGGGGTAGCGGTGGATCACGTCGAGCAGCTCGTCACCAAGCATGGCCAGCTGCTGCGAGGGCGAGCCGCCCGCCTCGGCCACGCGCTCGGCGCCGGCCATCACCTCGTCCATCACCCGATCGTGGATCGCGGCGAGGAGCTCCTCCTTCGAGCCGATGTAGTGATAGAGCGAGCCCTTGCCGAGATCGTTCGCGGTGCACAGCTCCGTGATGCCCGTGGCATGGTACCCACGTTGGGCGAAGATGGTCGCTGACGTGTCGATGATCGCTTCGCGCCGCGCGCGCCACTTGGCGCTGCGTCGGGACTCGGTGATCGCTTCGGCCGGGGACATCGGTTGTGACACTAGCGGGCGGCCACTCGGTTCCCCGCCGCCTCGACGCGCGGGACCGCGGCCGGGAGGGTCGCCGGTCGGGCCCCGGAGCATGGGATGACATGTACGCGTCACATCGACTTGGTCCCCAAGGTGGTCTCCTGGTGACACCCGGAGCGCCACAGCAGGCAGACATGAACTGGTTCGCCGTGCTGGCCCACCACGCCACCCGGACACCCGACAAGACGATGACGGTCTTCAACGACCAGCCGATCACGTACGGGGAGATGGCCGAGCGCGCCGTCGGCTTGGCCGGCGGCCTGCACGAACGCGGTGTCGGTCGTGGCGACGTCGTCGCCATCCTCTCCTACAACTGCCCCGAGTTCCTCCAGACCATCTTCGCCGCGAACCACCTCGGCGCGATCGCGATGCCGATCAACTGGAGGCTCGCGGCGCCGGAGGTGCGGTACATCCTCGAACACTCCCAGGCCCGCGCGCTCGTGTGTGACGAATCACTCATCGACCTTGCGGCCGAAGCGACAGATGGACTGACACCTGCGCTCGTGCGAGTGTGTTCCTCGCCGACATCCTTCGACGGATGGGCCCCGCTCAGCCACCTCGCCGCGAGCGGCAGCAGTCCGGCACCCACTCCGACGACGGCTGACGACATCCACCGCTTGATGTACACGTCGGGCACCACGGGACGCCCGAAGGGCGTCATGATCACCCACGCCAACCTGGCATGGAAGAACCTGGCGCACATCATCGAATTCGGGTTCACGAGCGCCGATCTCGGGCTTGCCTGCGGGCCGCTCTACCACGTCGGCGCGCTGGACCTGACGACCACGTCACTCATCGCCGCTGGTGCAACGACGATCCTCCACCGCACGTTCGAAGCATCGGACGTCGTCGACGAGCTCGAACGGTCACGCGTGACCACCGTGTGGCTGGCGCCGGCCATGGTCAACGCGATCATGGCACTGCCCGACGTCGAGCAGCGCGATCTCTCTTCGGTACGCCTCATCATCAACGGCGGCGAAAAGATGCCGATCCCTCTCATCGAGCGTCTCCAGCGGACGTTTCCCTCGGCCTGGTTCGCCGATGCGTACGGACTGACCGAGACGGTCTCCGGTGACACCTTCCTCGACCGGGACAGCATCGTCACCAAGGTCGGCAGCGTGGGGCGTCCGTGCCTGTACCTCGACCTCGACGTCTGGGACGACCACGGGCGATCGGTGCCGACGGGCGAGCCCGGGGAGATCGTCGTGCGTGGCCCGAAGGTTTTCAGGGGGTACTGGCGCGACCCTGACGCGACCGCGGCTGCCTTCGCCGGCGGCTGGTTCCACACGGGCGACATCGGTATTCGCGACGATGACGGTTACCTCTACATCGTCGATCGCCTCAAGGACATGATCGTCTCCGGAGGCGAGAACATCGCGAGTTCAGAGATCGAGCGCGTGCTCTATGAGCACGAGTCGGTGCTCGAGACCGCGGTCGTCGGTCGTGCGGACGCCCGGTGGGGCGAGGTTCCGGTGGCATTCGTCGTCCTACGCCCGCACGCGGTCGCGAGCCGTGACGCCCTCCTGGAGCACTGTCGTGCCCAACTGGCGCGTTACAAGGTTCCGAAGGAGGTCACGTTCCTCGACGCGCTGCCACGTAACCCATCGGGCAAGGTGCTCAAACGCGAACTCCGAGACAGATGACCTGACGATCCACAAGGACCTGGCGGACGTGACCGCCCGAACAACCAACAAGGAGGCCGAATGATCTTCAACGTCGTCAAGCAGCCGGTGCGCCCTGAGTACGCAGATGACTGGGCAGAATTGGTCCATGACTACACGGTGGCGAGCAGGGCTGAGCCCGGATGCATCTTCTTCGACTGGTATCGCAGCGTCGAAGATCCCAACGTGTACGTGCTCGTCGAGGCGTTTCGCGACGCGGCGGCCGGCGAAGCGCACGTCGGATCGGACCATTTCAAGGCCGCGACCGGACAACTTCCGAAGTGGCTCGCCGCTGTTCCCGAGATCGTCCACGTCGAAGATGCTCCGGGTGACGGGTGGTCGCGCTTTACCTGAGCCAAAGGGCTGTCGCGACCCCGGCCCCGGAATCCGCTACGACATCCGGGGCGGATGGCGGCCGACGGCAAGGATCTGTGCTCGCAAG
This sequence comes from uncultured Acidimicrobiaceae bacterium, assembly GCA_963726005.1. GTDB lineage: Bacteria > Actinomycetota > Acidimicrobiia > Acidimicrobiales > RAAP-2 > Bog-473. Next base: position 242,404 of record CAVSAT010000004.1, on the reverse strand, counting down.
GCTGCCCTGACGACCTTTCCCATCGGATTGCGATCGATCTCGTCGACGATCTCGAGCTGCTCGGGCGTCTTGTGTCGAGCGAGTCCTTGTGCGTTGCAGTGCAGGGCGATCGTCTCCAGGTCGACCTCGTGGCCGGGTGCCGGCACGACCACGGCACAGACACGCTCGCCCGTCCGCGCATCGGGCAGGCCCAGCACGACGACGTCCTCGATGTCGGGATGCCTTAGCAGAACGTCCTCGAGCTCGAGCGCGGAGACGTTCTCGCCGTTTCGGATGATGACCTCCTTGAGCCGCCCCGTGATCGTGACAAACCCGTCGCCATCGACCTGGCCGAGGTCGCCGGTCCGGAGCCATCCCTCATCGTCGAACGCCGTCGCATCGAGGGACGAGTCCACGTAGCCGAGGAAGCACTGGGGCCCTCTGAGCCTCAGTTCGCCGTCCACTACCCGGACTTCGACGTGCGGCGATGGCCGGCCGACGGTGACCGCCAGCTTCTCGGCGGGGTCCGAGGGCGAAGGGCAGGACGCGATCGGGAACTCGGTGAGACCCCAGGAGTTGATGACGACGTCAACCCCGAAGACTTCTTCGAGCTCGTTGAGGATTTCTGGAGGTGTCGGCGCACCACCGGCGGTAAAGGCGCGGAGGGCCGGGTAGAGCGGTCTGCTTCCGTGGCGCCGCTGGGCTTCGAGGTAGGCACGAAAGAACGGGACGCCCGTGCCGAGGATCGTGGGCGCGACCGCAGCCATCTGGTCACCCGTCGTCTCGGGATCGAAACGATCGAAGAGAACGAGCTCGCCACCGGCGCGGAGCACGGCCGACGCCATGGTGATGCCGCCAATATGCGTGAACGGCCACGCGATCGGGTACACGTCGCCTGCTCGGATCCCGAGGCCGTCGGTCATGCCGAACGACGAGGCAATCACGGAGGCATCGGTGTGGCGCGCTCCTTTGGGCGCCGCGGTCGTGCCTGAGGTGAAGTAGATCCAGCGGCATTCGTGGTCGGTCGTGGGTGCGGGAGCGAGCATCGACGGATCACCGAGGGGAAGCCGAAGTTCGGGACCGATCGCATCTTCGAGCGTCAGCGTCATGACGTCGAATCCCACCTGTTCTCCGAGGCGGCGGGCCATGTCGCCGTGCGAAAATCCGCGCCATACCTCGGGCACCACCAACAACCGGGTACCCGCTGTCGCGGTGATGTACCGGACCTCTTGCTCCCGGAGGATGGGGATGATCGGGTTCTGCACCGCGCCGATCCGCGCCAGGGCCGCGAGCACGACAACCGACTCGAGGACCGTGGGCAACTGCCACGACACCACGTCTCCGCGTTCCACGGCGAGCCCAGGCGCCACACCCTCCGCGGCATCGCGCAATCCGAGTGCGGTGAGCGCCCGGCCACGTGAGTCTCGAAAGAGCACACGCTCGGGGTGGTCGGCGGCGGCCTTGGCGACGAGCCCCCACACGGTGGCGGGTTCAGAGGATGGCATTCGGTCTCCCTCGGCCAGCCTTGACCCATCAGCTATTCACGTCGTAGTCTGACACGAACAGACTCTAATCGCGAGCGGCCCGTGGAGGAAAGCGTGAGCGACGTCTACTACGACCAGTACAGCGTCGAGATCAACGCCGACCCGTATCCCGTCTACCGGCGGCTGCGCGACGAGGCGCCGATCTATTTCAACGACCGATACGACTTCTTCGCCGTCAGCCGGTTCGAGGACGTCGAGAAGGGGCTGCTCGACGCCCAGACGTACATCTCCGGAAAAGGCGCCATCCTCGAAGTCATCAAGGCGGACATCGAGATCCCGCCCGGCGTCATCATCTTCGAGGACCCCCCGACGCACACCATTCACCGCCGCCTGTTGTCGCGGGCATTCACCCCTCGACGCGTCGCCGAGCTCGAGCCCAAGATCCGCGAGTTCTGCGCCCGCAGCCTCGACCCACTCGTCGGCTCCGGACGCTTGGATTTCATTGCCGACCTGGGTGCCCAGATGCCGATGCGGGTGATCGGCATGCTCCTCGGGATCCCCGAGAGTGACCAAGAAGCGGTCCGCGACCATGTGGACGCCAACCTTCGCACCAACGAAGGTGAGCCGATGAAGGTCACCGAGAACTTCGTGACGGGCGAGATGTTCGCGGACTACGTCGACTGGCGGGCCAAGCACCCTTCGGACGACATCATGACGGAGCTGCTCAACGTCGAGTTCGCCGACGAGACCGGAAAGGTGCGCAGCCTGACTCGAAACGAGCTGCTCACCTACATCGAGGTGCTCGCGGGCGCCGGGAACGAGACGACCACTCGCCTCATCGGATGGACCGCAAAGGTATTGGCAGACCATCCGGACCAGCGGGCTCAGCTGGTGGAGGACCGCTCCCTGATCGCGAGCGCCATCGAGGAGATCCTCCGCTTTGAGTCGCCGGCACCCCACGTGGGGAGGTGTGTCGCCCGTGAGGATCTCATCGTCGGGGGAACGAAGGTCCCTGCCGGAAGTGTGATGCTGTTTCTCATTGGCTCCGCCAACCGGGACGACCGTCGCTTTCCCGACGGGGACACCTTCGACATCCAGCGGAACGACGGCCGGCATCTGACATTTGGCAACGGAATTCACCTTTGCATGGGGTCCGCTCTCGCCCGCATGGAGGGGTGCATCGCCCTCGACGAGGTGCTGTCACGCTTTCCCAAGTGGGACATCGACCTCGAGAATGCCCGGCTGTCCCCGACATCGACGGTTCGGGGCTGGGAGACGCTTCCGGCCTTTGTCGGATAGTGGATCGGTGACAACCGAGGCATCGCCCACGCCGAGCGCAGCGCCGATACGACAGCCCGCTGCGCCGCCAACGAGCCAGCGAGACTCGCGAACGCATTGTTGCGGCGGGATGCCTGTTGCTTCGAGATTCCTCCGTCCGCGACTGGCGCGCGCTCACGATCCGCGGCGTCGCCCAGGAAGCAGGGGTGAACGAGCGAACCGTCTACCGCTACTTCGGGAACGAGCGGGGCCTCCGGGATGCGGTGATGCACCGACTGGAGCGGAACGCCGGGATCGACCTCGAGGGAATGCGACTCGACGACATCGCCGATATCGCAGCCCGGATTTTTGCCCACGTGTCCTCGTACCCGCTGCGGTCGAAGCCGGCACTCGACCCGACGCTGACCGACGCGAACCTCCGCCAGAGACACGCTCTCTTCGGCGCTCTCGGCGACTGGACCGCTCGAATGGCCCGAATCGGATCGTGTTTCCGCCGCCGCCCTGCTCGATGTGTTGTGGAGTGTGGCGACCTATGAACGACTCGTCTCAGACTGGGAGATGGATCGAGACGAGGCGATCCGGACGGTCACCTGGGCGATCTCCTTGGTCCAAGAAGCCGTGCGCAACGGGCGGCGGCCGACGTAGTCCACGCCAGCGTCCTACGCAACTTCGAATCGGCTCTTGCGTCCGTTGCGCCCGCGCTTGCGCGCCTGACGAGATCCGACTTCATCGATGACCTCGTTGGAACGTTCGACGTCGAACTCGTTCCCGCTCACTCGAAGCTCGGCGAGGAGCTCAACGAGTTGGCCCCGCTTTCTCTCGGACAGGCCGATGCGTTCGTACACGGTGGCATTCAGGTCTTGCGTCGCGTCGGTGGCGACCCTCCGGCCGCGTGGCGTGATCACGGCGAGCGTCGTCCGGGCATCCGAGGGATGGGGAACACGTCGAACGAGCTTCTCACCCTCGAGCCGGTCGATGATGTTCGTGACCGTGGCCGGCGGAATGCGAAGGGTCTTGCTGATCCAGCTGAGGGTCAGGGAGGACTCCGGGTCCGTTGCCAGCCAGGTGAGCACCTCGTACCGGGCGAACGTGAGGTCGTGGCTCCTCATGACGCTGGTGCACCTGGTCGTTGAGGAGCTGGTAGGAGCGGAGGATCGCGGTGAACACGGCCATCCCGGACGCGGCCTCCGGATCCCAGCGCTCCAGCCAGACGCGACGGGAAGCCTCAACGACGTCGAACGGAGCCACCTCGAAACCCATCCCGGAAGGATACGACGCTCGCATCCGGCTGTTATGCGTCCGTGGACGAGCGAGCCACCGATGATCCCCTCCGCTGCGAGCTCGTCGATCTCCGACCGAGTGAGGCCGAGCTCGCCCAGGAGCTCCTCGTTGTGCTCACCCAACAGCGGGGCGTGCCGACCGTGGAGCCGTTCCGGGCCACGCGAGAACCTCATCGGCAGCGTGCTGTAGCGGGAGCGTCCGATCACCGGATGGTCGCACCTCCTCGAAGAAGTTGCGGAACGCGAGCTGCGGCAGCTCGGGCTGGCGATGCGGCTGCATGACCTTGGCGACGGGCACGCCGGCACCCCACAGGCGCTCGACCACCTCATCTGCCGACCGGGGGCGGCACCACTCCTGCAGCTGCGCGTCGACCCGGTCGTGCTCCCGCCTCCGGCCCGCGGCGGTCGCGAGCGCCGCGTCGGCAGCCCATTCCGGTTCACCCAACGCACCGCGCAGCGACACCCATTGCTCGTCTGTGGCAACCGCGATGGCAACCCAGCAATCGTCGCGGCCGTACTCGTCGGGGCCCGCGACCTGATAGAGGTTCTGCGGCGCCGCGCCGGGCCCCCGGTTGCCGTCACGGGCGAGGAGCGCTCCGTAGGCAGAGAACTCGATCGCCTGCTCCGCCGCGACGTTGATTCCGGCATCGACCATCGCGGCCTCCACGAGGCCACCTTCGCCCGTTCTGGCTCGGTGCTCGAGAGCGAGCATCAGGCCATAGAGCGCATGGATCCCGGCGTTGGGGTCACCGACGCAGTAGGGCTCGAACGGGAGGAGATCTGGGTGTCCCGTGAGCCAGGTGAGCCCGGAAGCATCCTCGATCACGAAGGCGAAGGCCGACAGCTCACGCCATGGCCCGTCGAGCCCGAAACCTGGCATCCGCAGCATCACGAGATCGGGCCGATGAGCCCGCAGCGTGTCGTAGTCCAGGCCGAGCTGCTCGAGCACGCGTGGCGTGTAGTTCTCGACCACGACATCGCATGTCGCAACGAACCGGCGTACCAGATCGATGCCTCGCGGGTCACGGAAGTCGATGGTCAAGCTCTTCTTATTGGTGTTGAGCGCGGCGAAGATCGGCCCCCGCTCCCAGAACTGATCCTCCGTCTGTGGCACGCCGCCGACCAGACGCGCTCCGTCCGGCCGGGTCGCCGATTCGAGGTGGATCACCTCCGCGCCGAGGAGCGCCAGCATGTGGCTCGCCAGCGGGCCGGCCCAGTACGCCGTCATGTCCAGGACCCGCAGCCCCTGGAACGGAAGTGCCGGCGACGTCGCCGTCGTCGCGGTGCGAGCACCAGGTTCGTGTCGTTGCGCCGCATCGATCGAGTTCTCGCCGAGCCGAGGCGCCCGTTCGGGCCGCCGGAGCGGTGTTGTTGCTCCCAGCCGGAAGGGTGGTCGCGGATTCGCCGCGCCGTCACGCGGATTCTGCGACGAACGTCCCCCGGGCACGGAAGTGCTCGAAGGTCGTCACGTTTGAGCCGTTCGCAATCGGTGCGTTGGGGATCCGGAAGGCAGACGACTGGCCGAGCACCTCGTCCACTGTGTGCTCAGCGATCCATGCCTCGATCGTCGGCGCCAGCGCCGTGCGGTCCAAGAAGAGCTTCGGATCCTCCATCCACTCGGGGTGTCCGACCATTACGCAGAAGTCGAGCCACTGTTGCCCGGTACCGCACCCGAGCCCCACCAGCCCATCGCTGTGCGGCCCCGACGCCCGGAGTCGGAACGAATCGGCGTCGCCGCATCGGTCGTCCGAGCTGATCGTGAAACGTCACGGGGTAGTACGTGAGGCACATGGCCAACGACTCGAGCATCGACACGTCGATCGAGCTCGCCGTCCGGCTCGGACCGCCGACGCGCCGCCAGCGTTCCAATCGCGCCGAAGACGCCGGAGAGCCACTCCCCGATCTGGCCACCGACGAACACGGGCGCACGGTCGGGTCGTCCGCGTGCCAAACCGATGATCCCTCCCGACCATGCCTGCAGGGTGAACTCGGTGGCGGCCTTGTCGCACCAGGGACCCTCGAGGCCGAACGGAGTGATCGAAGTGACGATCAGATGCGGGTGTGCGCGGAGGATCTCGCGGGGTGCGAGCGGGCGCGTGCTCAGCGACCGGAGAACCGCGGGACCAGACGACGGCGTCCGCCGAGCCGAGCAGGGCGTGCAGCCGTGCGAGGTCGTCCGCGTTCTCGGGATCGACCACCACGCTCTGCTTTGACGCGTTGAGGAAGTTGAACAGCGCGCCGTCACTATCCGGCGGGATCACCGCGCCGGAGGCCGACCATCGGCGCAGCGGATCGCCGTCGGGTGGCTCGACCTTGGTCACCTCTGCGCCGCCGTCGGCGAGCAGCTTCGTGCAGTACGCACCCCCGATCCATGTCGAGAGATCGACTACTCGGAGGCCGCCGAGCGGTGGCATGCCGGGCGTCTCGTCCGGCGCGCCCGGGTTGGGCTGCGTCACCGTCAGTCGGTTTCGGTGCGCCGACGACCGGATCTGCTCAACCTCCACTCCGGGGGGAACCCTTCGTCGTTGTCCTTCACGGCGAGATTCAGGCCGGCGTCCATCGTCTCCTTGCTCAGCGTCGCCCGCCTGCCGTCGTCGTCCTCTCGGAGCATCCCGCCCATCGATTCGAGCCACGCACTGAGAAGGCTGCCCATGTACTCACCCTGATGCTGCTTCATCACTTCGAAGAACACCTTCTGCATGAACACGGTGTCGGTCGGACGTGTGCGCGCACACGCAAGTGCGTACTTGTCCACCTCCGCCTCGAGCTGATCCCGCGGTACCACGCTGTTCAGGAAGTTGCAGTCGTACATCTGCTGTGCGGTGAACGGCCGACCCGTGAACACCATCTCCTGGAACTTGCGCAGCCCCATCATCATCGCCCACTGCCACATGCGCGGCGCGTAACCGACATAGCGGAAGGCGGGATGCCCGAACAGCGCGTCGTCGGACGAGATCACGAGGTCCGCATCGGCGGCCTGATAGAAGTGCCAGCCGTAGCAGTAGCCCTTGACCTCGAGGATGCTGATCTTCTTGAAGTCCTGGAGGCTTCGGCAACCCGATCTCGTGTTGCCGTACCAATGAAGGAGCGATGCCCCGGCGCGGTACGAGCGCGCCCCTGGCATGGTGACGTCGTCGTCATCCTCGAGCCCGAACTCCTCTTGCAGCGCAACGCCCGCAGCCTGCTTCGCCATCAGCTCGTCCAGGTCGGCACCCGTGCCGAGGTGATCGCCGATGCCGCGCACGACGAGGACCTTGACGTCGTCGTCGATGCTGGCCTTGAACAGGAGGTCGGCATATCGCCTGCGAGCCGCGATCGTCGGGATGTTCAGCTGATCGGGCCGGTTGAGGGTGATCGTCGCAATGCGGGTGCTCGGATCCTTCTCGTAGAGGATGATCTCCTCCGGCGGTGGGATATCGGTTTCTGTCACGTCACGGAGCTCCTTGCGTCGCGGAAAGGATTCGTCGAGAGCGGTTCCGGCCCCGTGGCCGTGATCACGACCGGCTCCTGGCCGTAGAGGGCGCCGACGCCCTCCTTCCAGACGTAGGCGGAGAGCGCCAGCACCATCCCCACTTCGACATGCTGGTCCCCGGCCGTGCCTGGGAGCGCGTGGGTGACGAGTGGAAGGTCGAACCCGAGCCCCAGTCCTCTCGCGACCGGCATGGGCGGCGGTGGCACCCCCGCGGCCGTCGTACGCGTCCAGGAGCTCGGTCAGCGGTGCGCCGAGACGGCATGCCGCGAGGAGACGATCCCACAGCTCGTCCCAGCTCCGGGACAGCGCACGGTCGATGGCGACGTCGCCGCCCACCAAATGCGTCCGGCCGAGCTCCCCGGAGTAGCCACCAAAGATGACCCCGGCGTCGAACGCCACCAGATCGCCCGGCTCGACCGCCACGTCGCGGCTCACGCGATGCCACGGGTGTTGGCGCGAGGTGATCCACGCGACGTCCTGCGTTGCGGGAGTCGTGACCCCGTCCGAGGCCATCGCCTCCATGAACACCCCCGTCAGCTGCCGTTCCGTGACGCCGGGCGCGAGCGCCGCCTCCGCCTCGCCCAGCGAGCGCTCGGCGACTCGGACCGAGGCGCGGATGGCGTCGACCTCCTCGGGCGTCTTCACGCGGCGAACCCGACGGAGCAGCGGTTCGCCGTCGATGAGCTCGGCCGACGGGAACGCCTTCGGGAGAAGCTGCGCCGAGGACGGCGTCAGGGCGTCAGTCGCAACGGTCCGAGCACGTCGCGGCGCCCTCGATCCTCTGGAGCGCCTTGACGAAGTTCATCGCATTGAACGAAATCCCGTAGAGGTTCTCGTGCGGGATCTCGTCGGGGATCCCTTCGTCCCACGTGCTGAGCAGATGGACCGAGCCCGTCGCGCGTACGAGCACGCACCCGGGACCGAACGCTCGCGAGCCGGCAGTCCACAGCCGTGGCGCACCCGACACGTAGCGGGCGTTCCCCTCGCGCCCGACGACGAGCACGTCGATGTCCTTCCGCCCCCATCTCGGCGAGCACGCGTGCCCGCCGGGCGAGGCGCAGGGTCGTATCGTCCGGACGAACCTCGGTGATCGTCACGACACGCTCAGAAGGGATCGTAGGGGTAGTCGGTCATAGGCTCCCACCCCTCCTCGGTGATATGGAGAACCTCCTCCGAGCGGTACCCGGCAGCGCCGTCCTCCCAGACGATCGGTTCGAGGACCAGCACCATCCCCTCGGCGAGGACGAGGGTCGCGTCGAACGCCTCACCGATGTCACTCCCGACATAGGGCATTTCGGCACTGTCGATGCCGAGACCGTGACCGAGGTAGAAGTGGGGCATCCACGGCTTGACGCCACCTGCGGCGCTGATAGCGGCGGCAGTGAGCTCCGCCGCGGTGACGCCGGCACGGGTGACGTCGAGGACGGCGCCCATGATTTCTCGCCAGCGTTCGAACTGCGCTCGCTGTCGGGCATCTGGCTCGCGCCCGACGATCCAGGTACGTCCGAAGTCGGAGTGGAAACCTGCATAGCTGATGCCGGTATCGACCCAGAGGACGTCGCCCTCGGCGAGCTTGCGTTCGGTCGTGAGCAGCGGGCACGCCAGGTCGCCCGTCGTCGTCCACGGTCCGTCCGCGATCCGAGAGGGCATCACCTGCCAGATCGGGTCCAGGATGTTGGCGTCCGCCCCCGCGTCGAAGATCGTGCGCAAAAAGGTCGCCGTGAGGTCGCTCTGACGGACACCGGGCGCGAGGCGTGCCTGCACCTCGGCGGCAGCCCGCTCGGTGATCCTCAGTCCCTCGCGCATGCACGACAGCTCGTCAGGCGTCTTGGTCGCCTTGGCCCTGCTTATCACCCGTCCTCCGTCGACCGGCGCGTCGGGCGCGAACAGGAGGGACCGTTCACGGCGCAGCGCGTTCGTCCATTCGTCGGCGGCGATGACTGCACCGGCCGGCACGATGTCGGCGAGCTGGGACGCGAACAGCTCGACGCCTTCGTCGAAGTCGAGGTAGACGGGGCCGTGGAGGTGATCGGACGGCAGTTCCGTCCGGAGTCGATCGTCCTCTCGCACCGGGGAGAAGAGGTGGGGCCACTCATCGTCCACGACGAGAACCGCGACGGGCTGCTCGAAGTTCGCCCGGCCCGAGTCGGCGAGCGGCCAGATCGCACCGGTCGCGTAGGCGACGTTGGTGTTGCCGAGCAGCACGAGCACGTCCAGCCCCTGCTCACGCATCACCGCACGGACGCGTTGCACTCGCTCACGGTGCATTCGAGACAGGTCCGCCTTCGGCGGGATCCCCGTCGGGGGTGCGGAAGCCATGAGCCCCGCGGGCATCAGCCGTCCAACCCGAGGTAGCGCTTGATGTTGCCGCCGGCGATCGCGGCCGCTGCCTCGGCACCCACTGCATCCACCACGGCCGCGAGTGACTCGTTGCTGTAGCCGTAGGTGCTCTCGTTGTGCGGGAAGTCGGTGGACCACATCACCCGCTCGACACCGATGCGGGCGACGAGCGCGAGCCCCAGCGGATCGACCATGAACGACGCGAACATGTGGTTGTCCCAATAGTGCTTCGGTTGGTGCTGCACCTTCAGGTTGGCGAGGTGCTGGAACGACGCCAGGATGTGCTCCGCGTCCTGGATGGCAGACGGCACCCAGTTGATGCCGCCCTCGAACCACCCCACCCGGAGCCCGGGGTGACGGTCGAGGATTCCGCCGAAGACGTACTTGCCGAAAGTGTCGCGGAAGGGTGCCACGGACTGGAGCATCCCGATGCTGACGGAGTTGAACTCGTTCGGCGTTGCGGGAGGGCTCTCACCGATGTGGTGCGAGACCGGGACCTGCGCGTCCTCGATCGCCTCCCACACGCCATCCATCGCGGTGCTGGCGTAGTCGATCGGGCGCTTCTCCATGTCCTTGCCGGGCGAGAGCGGCATGAGGAAGGTCTTCAAGCCGAGCTCCTTCAGCTCGTTCACCGTCCGGCGTGCGCCCTCCGCGTCCCACCAGTTGATCAGACCGACGCCGAAGATACGGTTGTTCGAACGCTCCTGGACTTCCGCCATGTGCTCGTTGTAGATCCGGAAGCAGAGCTCGCGGACCTCTCTGTCCGGCCATCCGAACAAGGCGAGAACGGAGTTGGGGAACGCGAGCTCCTTGGAGATGCCCTCTGACTCGAGCGCCGCGAGCCGCGCGTCGACGTCACCCGTGTGGGACCCGGAGACAGGGTCGTACTGCGTGAGCACCTCAATGAACTCGGGCACGAGGATGGACTTCCCATCCATTCCGATCACCCACCCACCACCGACGTTCATGACGCGAGGCGCACGTTCCTTCATGCTTTTGGGAAAGCGCTCGTAGAAGATGTCCTCCGCCAACGAGATGTGGTCGTCGGCCGAGAAGACCTCGGTCCCGGCGGGGAGCCCGAGGTCGACGAGCGGACCCGGGTGACGATCCTTTGGCGCGCCCAGACCCTCGGGCGGGTACGTCAGCGTCCTTGAGTTACCGCTCATCTCCCCCGCTTCACTCTTCAAACGGATGACTCGCAGATTACTTCGGTCCCGTAGCAATCGTCAATGGACCCTGCTAGCTTGCTTCGGCTGAAGGAGTGGTTGGGAGGTCGGAGAGGGCGTGACATGACGACATGGGACTCCACCGTTGACCTCGTGATCGTCGGATCCGGCGGGGGTGGCATGGTCGCCGCACTCGCCGCGGCGGACGCTGGAGCGAGCGCCGTGGTGCTCGAGAAGCAGGAACTGGTCGGCGGGTCGACCGCGATGTCCGGCGGCATCGCTCTGGGTCCCGAACAACCCGGTCATGCGAGCGGACGGGGTTCCGGACTCCTACGAGGACGCCATGGCCCACTTCGAAGCGGTCGTGGGTGACGTCGGCCCGGCCTCCTCCTTCGAACGTCGACACGCCTTCCTGACGGCGGGACCGGAGATGGTCTCGTTCCTGCAGGAGCGCGGCGTTCGCTTCGTGCATTGCCCCGGCTACAGCGACTACTACTCGAGCATGAAAGGCGGTCACGAGAACGGGCGCGGGATCGAGCCCGTTCCATTCGATGGTCGGGCCCTCGGCGAATGGCTCGAGAAGCTGCAGCCCGGGCTTGCGAAGAGCCTCGGCCTCGCCGTGATGACGAACGAAGCCCGTTTCCTCTCTCACTACAACCGCAGCATCAGGGCTTTCGCTGTCTCTGCGCGTGTCGTATTCCGGACCTATGCGGCTCGACTTCGACGTCAGGCGCTGCTGACGAACGGCGCGTCACTGATCGCGCAGATGCTGCTGATTGCGGTCGATCGTGGAGTCCCTATCTGGACAGAAGCGCCGCTCGAGGACTTGATCGTCGAGGATGGTCGCGTCGTCGGCGTTCGCACGGTCCGCGGAGGAACCCCGGTGCTGATCCGCGCTCGCCGGGGTGTCTTGCTGGCCGCCGGCGGCTTCGCCCACAACCCCGAGATGCGGGAGGAGTACGGCGGCGATCAACCGAACCGGGCGAGGTGGTCGATCGCCAATCCAGGTGATACCGGCGAGGCGATCCGGGCAGCCATGCGACTCGGTGCGAAGACCGACTTCATGGACGAAGCCTGGTGGCTGCCGTCGCCTCGGACGGGGAGGTTCGGGCAATCGACGCTCGACCAGGCGCGCCAGCGGCCGCGCACGATCTACGTCGACGCCGCCGGACAACGCTTCGTGAACGAGTCGAACTCGTACATGGAAGTGGGCAAGGCGATGTACGCCCGCGACAAGTCGAGCCGGGCGGTGCCGTGCTGGCTGATCTTCGACGATCGCTACCGCAAGCGCTACGCACACCAGCGATCCAGCCCCGGGCGGTTCCCGCGCAAGCTGCTCGAGAGCGGGATGCTGAAGCAGGCGTGGACGCTCGACGATCTCGCCCGCATGTGCGGCATCGACCAGACCGGCCTGGCCGACACTGTCGATCGGTTCAATCGCAACGCCGAACGGGGTGTCGACCCCGACTACGGGCGCGGCGAGTCCGCCTACAACCGGGCGTTGGGCGATCCCAACCACAAGGTGCATCCCTGCCTCGGCCCGATCGACGAAGCCCCGTACTACGCGGTCCAGGTCGTGCCGGGCGACATCGGCACCTGCGGCGGCCTCCTCACCGACGAACACGCACAGGTGGTCGACCAGAACGGTCGGCCGATTCGAGGGGCTGTACGCCACCGGCAACGGCACCGCCACCGTCATGGGCCGGCACTACCTCGGGCCCGGCGCCAGCATCGCCAACACCATGGTCTTTGGATACGTGGCGGCACGCCACGCCACGCGGGCGGACGCTCCATGAATGCGTCTCAGACCAGCTTCACGTCATCCCGTCGGACGGTGATGGCGTGGGTCGGGCACTTCAGCGCCGCAGCGATGACCTTGTCCGCTGGCACACCCGCGGGGTCGACGACCACGGCGACGCTCTCGTCGTCGAGGTCGAACACGCCCGGTGCCTCGTACACACAGTTCCCAGAGCCCATGCACAGTTCGCGGTCGATTTCGACTTCGAGGCCCATGGAGCGATCGTAGGCTTCGACGCAAGGAGAGGGTGAACATGAGGAATTCGAGAACGTCAACTTCTTCACCGACCGGGCGATCCAAGACGACCCCTACCCCTACTTCGACTGGGTGCGCAACCAGGCCCCGGTGTGGCAAGAACCCCGCTACGGGATGTTCATGATCACGGGTTACCACGAGGCGATGGCGGTCTATGGCGACCCGGCGACCTTTCCACCGAACGACACGCCGTCGGGGACATTCTCATCGTGCAACGTGGTGTGTGGGTCGTTCGTGAAGTTCTCCGCGCCGATCGGAGGGCGACGACGTCAGCGACATCATCGTGAAGTACAGGCACGAGCTGCCCTTCAGCGACCAGCTCCCGTCCTTCGACCCGCCGACCCACACAGCGCATCGCCACCTGCTGATGCGGCTCATCACGCCGAAGCGACTCAAAGAGAACGAGGACTTCATGTGGCGGTTCGCCGACCGCCTCATCGACGCGTTCATGGATGAGGGATCGTGTGAGATGGTCGGCGCCTATGCGGAACCTTTCACCCTCACCGTGATTGCGGATCTCGAGGGCGTCCCCGAGTCCGATCACTCCCTCTTCCGCGAGCGACTGTCGACGGTGCACCAGGAGGTCGCCCACAAACCGCTCGAGTTCCTCTATGAGCGATTCAGCCGAGTACATCGAGGATCGCCGCCAGAAGCCTCGCGTCGACGTCCTGTCCGGCTTGGCCACGGCGACGTTCCCGGACGGCTCCACTCCGGATGTGAAGGACGCGGCGCTGATTGCCGCCAACCTCTTCGCCGGCGGTCAGGAGACGACGGTGCGGCTGCTGTCCTTCGCGCTCCGGATGCTGGGAGAGCGGCCCGACCTGCAGAAACTCGTCCGTAACGAGCGGGACCGCATCCCTAACTTCATCGAAGAGACACTCCGTCTCGAGAGCCCGCTTCGAACACAGTTCCGGATGGCGCGTGTCCGCACCAATCTCGCCGGTGTTGACATCCCCGCAGGCGGAACGGTCATGCTGGTGCCGGGTGCCTGCAACCGTGACTCTCGGGTGTTCGAGAACCCGTACGAGTTCGACATCGACCGGGCAAATGCCCGGCAGCACATCGCCTTCGGACACGGCATCCACACGTGTGCCGGAGCGCCGCTCGCCCGCGCCGAGGGCCGAGTGACGATCAACCGGTTCCTCGATCGCACAACCGACATCAGCATCTCCGAGGACCACCACGGTCCGGCGGGCGCCCGGCAGTACGACTATCTGCCCACGTTCTTCCTCCGCGGCCTCGAACGGCTCAACCTCGACTTCACGCCCGCGACCTGACCGGCGCCGCTGGGGCTCGACGTCACGATGTCGAAGGGTCCCTCGGGCGGCTTCGCCGTCGACATGATCAGCTTCGTCTGCGCATACGGCGGGCCGGCGGTTGTGCCACCGTCGATCGGCAACACGATCCCGGTCACCTGCGCGGCGCGCTCGCTGGCGAGAAACACCACGGCGTTGGCGACGTCTTCGGGCTGCGCCTCTCGTTCGAGCGGTTGCATGTAGCGCAGCACGGGGCCCATCTCGTAGGTCGTGATCCCCGTACGGATGTGGGCGGGCGTGAGGCAATTGACCCGGATACCGTACGGCGCGAGGTCGATGGCCATGCACTTGGTGACGTGCGCCACGGCGGCCTTCGACGCCCGGTAGGACATCATGCCGGTGCCTGCGTTGACGGCTGCGATCGAGGCGTTGTTGATGATGGAGCCACCGCCGTTGTCCTTCATGTACCGCGCCGCGCGCTGGGCTCCGACGATCACGCCGAAGAGGTTCACGCTCATGATGCGGGAGAAGTCCTCGAGGTCGTCCGGCAGGAACCGCTTGAGCGGGCTGCCGATCCCAGCGTTGTTGAACATGATGTCCAGGCCGGCGAAGCGGTCGACGGCGAAGTCGACGAGTGCCTGCACCTGGTCCGCATCGCTCACATCGGTCTGCTTGAAGGCGGCCGCCTCGCCGATCCGCGCCGCGACCTCTTGACCTCGGTCCACGTCGACATCCGCGATCACGACGCTCGCCCCCTCCGCCACGAGCATCTCGGCGGTCGCCTGACCGATACCGCCGGCGCCCCCGGTCACGATGGCCACCTTCCCGGCAAGATCCTGTGACGTCATGCCGTGACCATACGATCTCGTCGCCGCTGATGCAGGAATTCGGTCAGGGGTGACATGCAACACCTCCGCGTCGATGACCCGGGGTGCCCGAAGTTCTCCCAATTGCCCCAGCTATCCTCCACGGATGTCCGAGCCCGACGAGGTCGAGTGGCGATGGCTCGCCAGTATGACGCTGCAGATCATCGGCTGGGTGATCATCGCCATGCTGGGCCTGATCGTTCTGGTTCGCGCCGTGGCGTGGGACGAGGTGCGATTGTTCGCGGATGTGGATGCCGCAACTGAGGTGCTCTTTCTTCCGGCATGGCTCGTGCTGGCAGGAGCGCTCCTCGGCCGGAAGTGGTGGATGGCGGGAGCTGCGGCACTGCTCTGTGCGACGCAGATGATCTACGTCGCACCCGAGGTGTTGGCCTATTCCTCGGTACCGGCGGCCGTCCGCTCCGAGCCATCGATCCGTCTTTTCGACGCGAACGTCCAGCAGGACAACTTCTCCATGTCGGGCTACGTCGCACAACTGAGAGAGCTACCGACCCGATCTGGTCACGCTGGAAGAAACGGCTTCATGGGACTTCGCCCAGTTCTCGTCGTCTGGAGCATTCGACCACCTGCCGTACCGGTTTACGGTGACGGACACGGGTTCGAGGGGGTTCATCATCGCGAGTCGCTATCCATTGGGGCATCCGACGGTGCTCTCCGTTCACGGACTCGCCTACATGGTGGTCCTTGGCCTGTGCGTTTCACGGGCGAACCCTGCCGCTCTGGGTTGTGCACACGACCGCTCCCGTCAATCCCGATTGGAACAACTGGAATCTCGAGCTCGACGGCGTCCACGCGGCACTGGAGAAGTCGCGTCCGCGGCCCCTGTTGATGGTGGGAGACTTCAACGCCTCCTGGGGAAATCGCGGTTTCCGGGCCATTCTCTCGACGGGCCTCACGGACGCGGCGGCGGCGCGTGGGCAACCATTTGCCTTCACGTGGAATCAGCGTCTGCCCGTTCTGCCTCCGTTCATACGAATCGACCACGTCCTCACGGGCGGCAACCTCACCGTCACGACGATCAGTACTCACGACGGTCCCGGAAGCGAGCACAGAGATATCACCGCGACGGTCGCGGTCGGAAAATGAGCTCAGTGCACGGCGGCCTCGACCCTGCCTGGGCCGTTCTCCTCATCCCCGCGAGATGAGTCTCGATGGCGTGAACCGGGCGACAGCGCGTGGGGCCGCTCCCTTCCTGCGTTGGACAGCTGCTACGTTCCCCGCGATCAGTACACCCATCCACCCAACTGTGCCGCGAGATCACGGTCGGACACGGCCGGCGACGGCTGAAGGGGCGTGGCGATGAGCACACCCCCAGCCTCTCATCGCCGCGCCGCGCGCCGACTGTTCTGCGGGCTGGGCCTGGTGGTTGCCATGTCTGAGCGTGTTGCTGACCAGCTGCTCGTCGGGCGCAAGCAGTCCGCTCGCCACGCTGCAGACCTCCCGACGCCCGATCCCCGCCGGGCCGGTGCCATCGGGGATCGCCAGGATGGTCTGCTCGCCGAAGGCCCATCAGGAGATCGCCCAGACCCTCGGGGTCCGGGTCTCGGTCTCTGCTCCCACCTGGATCGGCCATGCCTACTCGTGTCGCTACCAGTACCCCGACGGTGCCTTCGTGCTCACGGTGAAGGAGCTGTCCAGCTGGCCCCAGACCCTGGCCTACTTCGCTGGGATCGGGCGCCAGCAGGGTAAGACCGCAACGGTCCGCAACCTGGGCCAGGGAGCGTTCCAGACCGACAACGGGTCGACAGTCGTCCGCAAGGACTGGAAGATCCTGACCGTCGACATCTCGGGTCTGCCCGCACAGTTCGGCAAGCCGCCGACCAGCCGGGGGGACGTGGCCGTCACCGTGGCCGACCTCATCCTGGCCTGTTGGGCCGGGGACTGACTCTCTGGCTCAGAACGAGATGGCGCCGCCGTCGACCCGCGACGGCCAGCCGATGGCACCCGGTGAGCTGGCCGGCGGGACGGTCATGACCAGCCCGAGGCACATCTCGTCGGACGAGCCGTCTCCCCACGTCACGAAGCGGGCGGGCAGGTTGCGCAGGGTCGGCAGCTCCTGGCGCAGTACGGGGTCGTAGGTGCACGACACCTGGATCTTGTCGCCGGGCACGACGGGGATGGGCTGCGAAAGGTCGTAGGCCTTCTGATAGTGGAAGTTGTAGTCGGGGACGTTCGAGGATCGTCTTCTGGGTGGGCGTCCCAGGGTTCAGGGTGATCTGCATGCTCTGTCCGAGCAGGTGCATGTGCGCCCCCGTCCGCACGATGGTCCCGGCTTGCATTGACCGGCCAGATGCACGACGTGGTGTCCCCCGCCGGGGGATCGGTGGGGTTGCGCCCGCAGACCGCCTCGATTGTGTTCACGAACCCGACGGCGCTCTCTGGCCGAAGCGCTGCCCCAGATCGGCGAGCGAGGCGGTCCGGTTGCACATCGGCCCGGTCACCCCGGTCGGGCACGGGATGTCGGGCGGGGCAGGCATCAGGGCAAGGCTCATCGGGCGCAGCGGCGTCGCCGCGGGCACGGTGTGGAGGACGAGCTTGGCGCGCACCGGCTTGTCGCCGAGCAGCAGGTTGTAGTGGATCTGCATGACGACGAGGCTGCCCGCTGGAAGTGGTTGCCCGACGCCGGCAGGCAGCACGTCCAGGCCGTGACCCGGCGCCCAGGCCGAAAGCCACGGCGTCTCGCCGAGGTGGGCCAGTGACGCTCCGGGCAATGCCGTCTCCCCGAAGCAGGTCCAGCCCTTCCCACCGACGTCGCTCGCTTGGGCCTGGGCCGCCAGTGCGGGAGGCACCAGGAACAAGATGGCGTGGTGGACCTCGACGCTGTTCGGGAAGAACTGGCTCGAGGTGATGAAGGAGTTCTGCGTGACGTGCGGGTTGACCAGTGTGCAGTGGTAGTCGTCGGTTCCGCCGTTGGGCGGGTGCGGCGTGTACGCCGTGGGCGCCTGCAAGCTGATCGTCGTGACGGGCGGCGAACTCTGGGCGACGCGGGCCTGACCGTGGGCCACTCCTGCCCCCGCCGGCGCAGTGCCGACCACCATCGTGCCGGCAACGAGAAGGAATGCGGCCAGACGAAGTAGGTTCCCACCCCTCACGCACCAGGACTGTAGTCGGCCGACCACTCGCCCGTCTGGACGGCCTATCCCTGTGCTCTCGACCGCTGGCTACGGCGTGACCTGGCGCGTCACGCTGAACGAAACGGGCCGGTGATGGAGGCTGGTTGTCACCGAGAAATGCCAGGTCCCGGGCGCAACGACGACGAAGTCGACGTAGTGGCCCGGGCTCAGCGCGAACTGGCGGAGGCGCTGTGGCGCCCCACCGTCATTCGAGGCGGTCACCCGGGGAGGGACCGAAGGCACCGACGGCAGGATCAGATGAAGCTCGTTGGGACCCGTGCGATCCCGGGACCAGGTACAGCTCGGCCTGGCCACCCGTCGACAGGGGCACCTCGACGATGTCGGGCAAGGTGGGCAGCAGGCTCTGGCCTCTGGCGGGGGACACGAGCTGTGCGCCGACGGTGACCCCGGCGAACAGCAGGACGGGGAGGGCGACGGCGGCCACGAGAGCCCGCCGCCCCCGGGTGAGATGCGGGGGGCGCACCGTTGCCGGGCCGCCGCGTCCGAGCCGGGTGAGCCGCAGGCTGTTCGCGACGACAAGAAGGCTCGAGAGACCCATGGCGACCGCCGCCACGAGCGGGTCGAGGAGACCGGCGGCGGCGAGGGGGAGAGCCGACACGTTGTAGCCCATGGCCCAGCCGAAGTTCTCGAGGATGACCGCATAGGTGGCCGATGCCACGCCGATCGCGGCCGGGACGCCCTGGAGGTCGTTGCCGACCAGTGCGACATCGCTCGTGGTGAGGGCCACCTCCGAGCCGCTGCCGATGGCGCAGCCCACGTCGGCGGCGGCGAGGGCGGGGGCGTCGTTGATGCCGTCGCCCACCATGACCACCGCGGCGGAGCCGGTGCGGAGTCGACCCAGGGCAGCGAGCTTCTGCTCGGGGTCCAGCCCGCCGTGGGCGGTGTCGATGGACAGCGTGCGGGCGACGGTCGCGACCGCCTCCTCGCTGTCGCCGCTCAAGATGGCGGTGCGCATCCCGAGCTCGTGCAGCCGGGCGATGGCGCCAACCGCCTCTTGACGCAGGGGGGTGGAGATGGCAAGGACGCCGATGGGCTGATCGTCGACCACGACGGCGACCGCCGTCTCCCCCCGGCCGGCGGAATTCCTCCGCCCCTGCCTCCAGCTCGGCGGGCAGCAGGTCTTCGTGCGCCCTCACCACGCGGATGGCCTGGCCGCCCAGCCGGCCGGCCACGCCGACGCCGGGGAGGACGGCCACGTCGACGGCGCGGCGCCGTGGCCGGTGGGCCGCACAGATGGCTCGTGCGATGGGATGCTCGATGTCGGCTTCGACGGCGGCCGCGAGGTCCAGGACCTCCTCGGTGGAACTTCCATCCGCCGGGGCCACAGCCACCACGGTGGCGATGCCCATGGTGAGGGTGCCCGTCTTGTCGAAGGCCACGGTGTCCACGCGGGCCAGCCGCTCCAGCGCGTCGCCGTTGCGGATGAGGATGCCGAGGGCGGAGGCCCGCCCGCAGCCCACCATCATCGCCACCGGCGTGGCCAAACCCATGGCACACGGACAGGCCACCAGGAGGACGGCGATGGCGCTGAGCACGGCCGTACCCAGGTCCGAGCCGATGACCCACCAGCCCAGGAACGTGACGGCGGCCACGAGCAGCACGACCGGCACGAACACCGAACTCACCCGGTCGGCGAGGCGTTCGAGCGGCGCCTTCTGGCTCAGGGCATCGTCGACCACGTGCTGGAGTCGGGCCAGGACCGACTCGGCGACCACCGCCCGCACTTCGACGACGAGGATCCCCGCCCCGTTGCGCGTGCCGCCCGTGACCAGGCTTCCCGGGCCGTGCTCGACGGGCAGGGGTTCGCCCGTCAGCATCGACTCGTCGACGGCCGACCAGCCCTGGACGACCTCGCCGTCCAGCGGGAGCGTCTCACCGGGGAGGACCCGGACCCGAGCCCCGACCGGGACCGACTCGGGTGGCACGATCCGGTCGGCGTCGCCTCCCCCACTGCCGCTGGCGACCAGGCGCGCCGTCGGGGGCCGGAGGGCGAGCAGGGAGTGCAGTGCCCGACCAGCGCGGGCGCGCGCCCGCGCCTCGATGGCTCGACCGGTGACGAGGACGGCGATGATGAGCGGCGCCATGGCGCCGTGGAGCCGGGCGGCGAAGGCCCCGCTCCCGCCGAGGTGGAGGTGTCGACCGCCGAGGGCGATCGCCTCCACCGCGCTCACCGCCAACGCAGCCAGCGTGCCCAGCGTGATGAGTGTGTCCATGCTCGTCGCACCGTGACGTAGCAGGCGGACGCTCGAGCGGAGGAACGGCCAGCCGCCGACGACCTGCACGGCGACGGCCAACAACAGGACGATCCAGCCGCTGGTCGCGTCCTCCGGTGCGAGGAGGGAAACGAGGAGTGCGGCCAACGCCAACGGCCACGAAACGATGGCCCGCCACCGCCAGCCCTCGCGGTCGATCGGCTCGTCGGAGACTGACTGCTCCTCGAGGGCCGGCTCGGCCGAATATCCCCCGGCGGCGACCGCTGCGCACAGTTGGTCCGTCGAGCTGGCGGCGGGATCGAAGGTGACGTAGGCGCGCTCGGTTGCGAGGTTCACCGCGACGCTGGCCACCGCCGGGACCGCACGCAGCGACCGCTGCACCCGCTGGGCGCACGATGCGCAGTGCATGCCGCCGATGGCCAACTGGGAGGTGGCCAAGCCGTTCCCGGCGTCGGACCGGGCTCCCTCCCCCGACCGATGATCGGCTGACGGGAGGGCGGTGGTCACGGCGTGGGCGGGGAGGCGCCGTCCCCGACCAGGGACGAGCCGTAGCCGAGCTCGGCGATGACCGACTGGAGTGCGACCAGCTCGGTGACGGTGTCGTCGAAGGTCACCTCGGCACGATTCGTCACCAGGTCCACGTGCGCTGCCAGCAGGCCCCGCTGCTCGGTCAGGACCTCTTCGATGAGCGCCGCGCACGATGCACAGTGCATCCCGCTCACGGTGAGCTCGACCGTGGTCATGACCCGGCGGACGCCCGGGCGGCACGCGCCGCGGCCGGCTCTGATCGTGATGGGAGGACAGGCAAGGCGGCGCACGGCGATCACAGGTGTTTGGTGATGATGCGACCCTGCGGCGTGATCACGTACCACTTGCCGCCCAGGTTGTTCAGGTCCTGGCCGGTGACGTCACCGGGTGCAGAGTCGACCACCCAGGTGTAGAGCGGCCACTTGTCGTAGGTGACCTCGACGGTGCCGTCGGAGCGCTTCGTCACACCCAGCAGCGCCGTCCTGACTCCAGTTCCCGCCGGTGCCTGGTTCACCCCGCTCGGCAGTAGCAGCGGTGGCCACCCGTTGGCGCACGCGCCGTAACACCTCGACGTCCCGGAGCGCTTGTCGGGGGCGAACACGTAGAGCGTGAAGCCCCGGCCATCGACCAGGATCCTGCCGAGGCCGCGCACGACGCCCGTCTTCACCTCGTACACCGGGGCCGGCCCCGACGAAGCTGTGACGGTTGCCGAAGCGATCGTCGACGTCGTGCGCGAGTCCGTCCGGTGCGACCTGGTTGCGGCGGTCTTCGCCGCCGCCGGGCGGCTGCTGACCAAGGGCCCCCAACCGGCCGTGAGCGTGGCAGCCACGACGGCCCCGGGCACGATGACTCCGGCGAGTCGCCGACCAGGCCCCTCCCCCCTCGACACTTCCGACTGCCGTCGCACTCTTCCTCCGTTCAACGCCATCACCCCCGTCGCTCCATGTGGCTCATTCCGTCCGACCAGCACGAACCCTTGCCAAGGTACCAGTCGGTCCAAGGCCCGGATCCGTCACGGCTGGCGGCACCCTCCGCCAAACCGGGGGTCACCCAGAGCGCCGACGCTCAAAACATCAGGATCAACATGAGTCCCATGCCGACGCTCATGATCACATGCGACGTGTCCAACAGGCTCGGTGACCCGACGAGCCCGATGATTCCCGTCATGGCGGGTGCGGCTGTACCTTCATGGCCGTCCGACGCCGGAGCTCGCACAATGCCGCCGCAGTGCGTGCCGAAGTGCGTGGCGCCCTTGTTGGGCGAGGCGATGGTGAAGACGGCCGAGCCGAACAGGATGAAGGCCATCAAGAACGTCAGCCCCGGGTCGATCCTGGCCCCGCCCCCCGACGCTGACATCGACATGGCGTGGGCCACCGCACCCGCCGGGAACCAGTACATGAGAAGCATGACGAAGCTCATTACCGCGTGAATCGCCGTGTGCGGGACGTGCAGTCCCCACGCCTGGATTGACTGGATGGACCTGACTATGAACCAGACCAGGAGGGCGCCGAAGATCATCTCCCAGAGAGCCTTGGGTCCGAATGACCACCCGGGGACGAACATCCCGGCCATGGCCACGCCCATGGCGACGTGCGATATCTCGACGTCGCGACCCGATGGCACGGTGGTCGAACACCGTCGTGACCACCAACATGACGGAGTACGCGGCGACGGCCAGCATCAGGGCCCCGAACAAGTAATACAGCCCGACGGGGGTTCCAATCATTGCTCAGACCTCCCAGTCGAAAGAGCGAGGACGGCGCCGTCGTCGTCGGCGATCTCCCTCGATCGTGCCGGTGCAACGGCCAGTACGTAAGGATGAACAGCACCACCAGCAACCCCGAGTTCGGGTCGGTCGCGCCTCCGGCGAGGTCACCCCCGAAGTTCTGGACGGCGACCCAAATGAAGGCGAACGCGGCGATCGCAGCGGCCAGGACGACCCGGGTCGCCGTCGGATGCAGGTAGACGCTCAGGGCCACCAGGATGCAGAACGACGCGAACAGGAGGGCTACTGCTGTTCCGTCGTGCAACAGGACCGCTCCCGTCCACCGGTCAATGCGCAGGAGCCACCTCGGTTGCCCGCTGCTCAGCTTGGCCACGATGTCGTGCAGGGCCTGAGGGGATCGGCCGTTGCCGACCACCGTCAAAAGGGCGAGCAACAGCCACACCGCGGTCCACACCAGCGCGGGCCGCGGTGTGCCCCACGGTCCGGGCGGCCACGAACGGTGAGTTGGGCCCTTGCGAGGGCCAGAGCAACACGGCGAGAACGGCATAGAAGAGGACGGCACCGGGTCCGCCCCCGAGCGGTGTGCCGGCACCGCTGAAGAGGCCGCCAAGTCCTTCACCGAACCACCACACGCCCAGCGCCCACACGATGGAGAGCGCCAGCGCCGGGCGGCATGTCCGGCGCCACGCGATCCCCAACGCGAGAAGGAACTGGATGCTCGCGAAGATCGCATTGGTGAGTACGGGCTGGTGGTAGACGATCGAGGCGTTCCAGGTGATCGTGTGGGAGATCCAGGAGGGATTCCCGGGCGCCATTCCATGCAGCATCCCGCTGAACCCGTTCGCGCCTTTGGTGAACATGTACGGCTGCAGCTGGAGTGCAGCGTCCATGAGCCACACCGTGGCGAGGAGCAGCCGAAATGTCTGTTGGAGGTCTCTCGCCTCCGTGTGCCGCGCCGGCAAGCGCCGCGGGCCGCTCTCCGCCGGGGCGGGCGATCCGGCATCCCTTGTGGAGGTCATCCCCCGGCCTCTCGTTTCGACGGGCGGCCTTCCTCAGCGTCAGGCGTCGTTCGGATCACGCCTGGCGCCGGTCGTCGCCTGCCTTCGGTCCGAGAGCGGGCACGGCGCCGCCTGGAAGGCAGTGTGCAATCTCCCAGACGACCTGCGGGACTTCCCCCGTCCATTGTCAGCAATGTACCGAAGATCCCGCCGCCGTACGGGCCGGGACAGGCGAACGCGGCCACGGTGCCCGAGCCCGATCCGTTGGCCGGTGCGGCGATCGCAATGTTGGTGCTTGGGCGAAATACCGAGCGAAAGGAACAACCAACCTTCTCGCAAACGGCAGGCGTTGCAGGTCCTTTGCCAATTCAAGGAGTGCCTCTGGTCTGACGATGCTTTACCGTGGCCGCAAACCGCGCGACACAGCGATTTGACCAGGGAAGTCAGCCCTTCGGCTTGCGCCTGAAGGCCCAGGCGCTCGACCCCGTCCTGCTTATCGGGGCACCGGTGGCCGCCGTGTTCTGTCTGTTGCGATACGGCGGCCTGATCGCCCCGATTCCCTATTGGGTGATCGTGCTCGTTGTCTTCAGTGCCCAGGCGATCAGCCTGTTGGCCGCGGCGGCGTGGCTGAATCGCCCAGAAGGTTGGCGCCTCACTGCGTATGTCGGCTCCGTCATGGGCGTGATCGGGATCGTCGCCTACAGCACGGGCTGGGGCCCCATTCTCTCGCTCGGCTTCATCTTCGGAGCTGCGCGAATCTTCGAAACCATCGGATCCAAGGCAACAAAGCAGGTCCTGATCTGGACCATGATCTGTATGGGCTTCGGTCAGCTGGCGATCTCGACGGGAGTCGCCCCGAGCCTCATCGGCTCGCCTCGGGTGGACGGGCTCGCCGCGCTGTGTCTGTTCGGTGTGGTGCTCACGATCGCTCTGCTGGGTCGCTCCACCTCAGCCCGTGAGCGGGTCGAGTTGGATCTTCGCCACTCTGCCCGAAGATTCGAAGCGTTAGTCAGACACGCCACAGACATCATCATCGTGGTAGATGAAGCCGGCCAGCTGCAATACGTCAGTCCGGCGTTCAAGCGGGTACTCGGCAAATCGCAAGAGGATTTTGGGCCTCGTCCCGCGTTTGAATTGATGCACCCAGAAGACCTGGCGAGGATGAGGTCTGCACCGTCTGGCGACCCGGGCAACGATGCCGGCCAGCGAACCGAGCTGCGTCTCTTACATGCTGATGGTTCGTGGCGATGGTTCGAAGCAACGGTGACTGATCACCTCGCCGATCCGGATGTGCGAGGGTTGGTGTCGAACCTGCACGACATCACTGACCGCAAACGAGCCGACGAGGCGCTGCGAGAGGCACACGAACGATTCCAGTCGGCCTTCGAGAATGCTCCCATCGGTATGGCGCTGGCCGATCTGGATGGAGTCGTTCTACGTGCCAATCCCGCCATGGGGCGGCTTCTCGGACGCAACGGAGGCGACCTTCCCGGTCACAACATCGACGCCTTCACCCATCCCGACGATCGTGACCTCAGCAATTTCGAGATGGCTCGCCTCGCCTACAGCGATTCAGAGAGCTACCGAATCGAACAGCGTTATCTCCATGCTGACGGCCACGACGTCTGGGCGTCGCTCAATGTGTCGTGCGTGCGCGACCACGGGGAGAACCCTCTGTATTTCATCGTTCAAGTCGAAGACGTCACCGAGAGCAGGGCGCTGCGTGAGCGCCTTGCCCAGGCCGCCATTCACGACCCACTCACCTCTCTACCCAACCGCGAGCTGTTCATGGACCGTCTCGAGACCTCACTCAACCTCGCGGCCAGAGATCGACGCCAGGTCGTGGTCATGTTCCTCGATCTCGACCGTTTCAAGCTCATCAACGACAGCCTTGGACACGACGTCGGTGATGAGATCCTCCGTGCCGTGGCCGACCGGTTGCGGAGCGTGATGCGGACGAGCGACACCCTGGCCCGCTTCGGGGGCGACGAATTCACCGTCCTCTGTCCCGACAACCACGACGAGAAGGGAGCGCTCCAAGTGGCTGAGCGACTGGTTGGGGCGATGGCTGATCCCATTGTTCTGCCAAGCGGTGAGATCTTCGTCTCGCTCAGCGTCGGCATGGCACTTTCGAGCGGCGACACGGTGTCCGGAGCGATGCTCCTGCGCAACGCTGACGTGGCGATGTACCAGGCCAAGGACCGTGGACCGGCGCGTATCGAGGTCTACCGGGAAGCAAATGAATCACACGTAATCAGCCGTCTTCGCACCTCGAACGAGCTGCACAGGGCACTCGAGCGCGACGAGTTGGAGCTGCACTACCAGCCCATCGTCGACATTCGCACGGAGACACTGGTCGCCATGGAGGCGCTCGTCCGGTGGCAGCATCCCACCAGGGGACTCCTCTCCCCTCGCGAGTTCATCCCGCTGGCGGAAGATAGCGGTCTCATCGCTCCGGTCGGAGCTTGGGTGCTCAACGAAGCATGTCAACAGATAGCAGAGTGGACCGACCGCGCTGATAGCGAAGACGAGGCGGCTCGTCTCAATATCGCCGTCAATATCTCAGCGTTGCAGCTTGGTGAGCCCGGATTCCCGAAACAGGTCGCCGATGCCCTCGAAAACTCCGGCGTTCTGGCCGATCGGCTGTGGCTCGAGATAACCGAGAGTGCCCTGATGCGCGATCCTGACGACGCAGTCCTCGTGCTGCAAGCACTGCGTGATCTCGGTCTTCATTTGGAGATCGATGATTTCGGAACTGGATACTCATCACTGAGTTACCTGCAGCGCTTTCCCGTCGAGACACTCAAGATCGACCGGAGCTTCGTCGACGAGATGGACCGCAACTCCGAGAGCGTCGCGATCGTCAGAGCCATCATGAGTCTCGGAAAATCCCTCGGCCTTTCGGTGATCGCAGAAGGTGTCGAGCGGACCGCAGAGGCAGCCAAGTTGAAGGCACTTGGGTGTCACCTGGCCCAGGGCTATCTGTATGGCAGTCCACTTCCGGCGAGCGCGTTGGGGTACTTCCCCGCGGGCGATCTCAGCTCCTGGCATGCGTTGCTCATGTCTGCGGCATCCTGATGGCCCGATGCCCTGCAATCCCGATCTGGGTCAAGAAACGAAACGGCCTATGAAACCCAGAGCCGTGTCGGCTACCTCACGCCAACCGCTGTCTATGGTCAGCGCGTGTCCCCGGTTCGCTATCTCAATGAACTCCGTCACTCCCTCGTTACGCTGTTGGCGCTTGTAGGTTGCGTCGGATATGACGCGCGGAACAGTGTGATCCTTCTCGCCTGAAACAATGAGCATCGGTCCGCGGGCGGGATTCTCGATATCGACCTTGGCCTCGGTCCACGGATTCAAATTCGCTGCGGCGGCCTGAAACAGAGGAGCACCCGGGGCGGCAACGGCAAAGGTGGTCTGGGGTCGAACCGAACTGGCCCAACAAGGTCAGAGACTGCGGCCAACACCTGACGGGTCACCGCGCGGACCGAACGGTCCGGCCCGAGGGGGACTCGGTGCGTGCGGCAGTGGCAACGTCTCCCAACCGCGCCCGCTCAGGCGCAGTGCGGCGTGCTGAAGCTGCGGTTCGGGCGGCGCCAACGCCACGGCGAGCTTGCCGAGCACCTGCGTGTGTGCATGCACGGTGTCACACGTGGCGCTCCATGCCTCGTAGGGGAGCGGGCGCCAGGATGTCGACATCGAGGCCACCCTACCGACCACGCCTCACGGATGAGTCGCCCGGCGGTATGCGCATTTCGCCCCCGGTCGAGGCGGTTGGCCGCGTCGATGGTGAGTCCGCAAACCCGACGGGGATGACCTCGGTCCCCGCCGCTCGATCGTTCGAGTGCGAAGACGCAAGTATCCAGAGCGTGCGCGAGGAATTTCCAGGGCAGCGGTCACCGACGTACGCTCCGTTCCATGGTTGAAGGACGACGGCGTGCCGCGGACCTCATCGTTCAGTGCCTCGAACACGAGGGTGTTCGATACGTGTTTGGTATCCCAGGGGAAGAGAACATCTACCTCACCGATGCGCTCTCAAGGTCCGCCATTCGCTACGTCTTAGTTCGACACGAGCAGGCGGCGTCGTTCATGGCCGAGATCTACGGCCGACTCACCGGAACAGCCGGAGTGTGCTCGGCCACCCTCGGCCCTGGCGCGATCAATCTCCTGCTGGGAACGGCCGACGCCTTTACCAACAGCACCCCGGTCGTGGCCATCTCGGCACAGGTGGGTCTGAACCGCATCTACAAGGAATCCCATCAGAGTGTCGACCTGGTGTCCATGTTCTCGCCTGTGACCAAATGGGCAGACCTGATTCTCACGCCCGGCTCGGTCCCCGAGATGGTTCGAAGGGCATTCAAGCTGGCACAAACCGAGCGTCCGGGATCTGTCTATCTCGGCGTACCGGAGGACGTCGAGGACGCGTTCGTCGCAGATGACCTCAAACCGCTTGAAGTCAACCGGCCCCGAGCTGATGAGCCCTCGCCCTCGCAGATCAAACGGGCGGCGGCGGTGCTGAACGCAAGCAAGTGTCCCATCATCCTTGCCGGGCATGGAGCAGCCCGCTCTGGAGCGACCGACCCACTCCGTCGTTTCTCCGAACAGCTGGGCCTCCCCGTCGCCACCACCTTTCACGGCAAGGGCGTATTTCCCGACGATCACCCCCACTCCCTGGGCGCCGTCGGCTTCATGAGCCACGACTACGTCAATTTCGGGTTCGACGATGCGGACGTCATCGTGAGCGTCGGCTATGAACTTCAGGAGTTCGACCCGGTGCGGATCAACCCCGCCGGGGACAAGCAGATCATCCACCTCAGTCGTTTCCCGGCGGAGGTGGATGCCCACTACGTCGTCGAGGTCGGAATACAGGCCGACATCGGAAGCACGCTCGCCGCCCTCTGCGAGACGACCACTCGCCGTTTCGACCAGGGCGCGCGAGGAGAAAAGATTCGGCGGCTCCTGGCCGACGAGCTGGCCCGTGGTGCGGCCGACGACAGCTTTCCGCTCAAACCACAGCGTGTCGTTGCCGATACGCGTGCCGCCCTCGCGGCCCTCTGACATTGTCCTCGCCGATACCGGAGCCGTGAAGATGTGGATGGCGCGCCTCTACCCCACCTACGAGCCAAACACGTGCCTGATCTCGAACGGGCTCTCCACGATGGCCTTCGCCGTGCCGGGCGCCATTGGCGCCAAGCTGGCCATGCCAGACCGGAAGGTGGTGGCCGCGGTCGGTGACGGTGCCTTCTTGATGAACTCCCAGGAAATCGAGACAGCCCTCAGGGAACAGATCCCCCTGGTCATCCTGATCTGGGAAGACGGCGCCTATGGCCTCATCGGGTGGAAGATGGATGTCGAGCTCGGTCACCACGTCGAGGTCGACTTCTCCAATCCCGATTTCGTGGCCTACGCCGAGAGCTTTGGTGCCCGAGGGTATCGGGTCGGTTCTGCGGATCAACTGCTCCCCTTGCTGAACGAAGCGCTGGACGCTGACACGGTGTCGGTGATCACCTGCCCGGTCGACTACACGGAGAACCTCCGCCTCACGTCGGCCCTCGGTGAGCTCTCGGGGCCGTTCTGACCCCGGTCCTGAGTTCACCGGGAACCGAACGCGAAGGCGCGGGCTGTCAAGGAGCAGATGCTGCAGCCATTTCGATGTAGGGGGCCAGGATCTGGGCCAGAAGCCGTCGATGCCGCGGGCCGCGGTCTCGTTTCGGCGCCACCGTGTCGTAGGCCATGGAGTCCAACAGCTGCTGGCTGAAAGCGAAGCCACGGATCACAAGGAAGATGGTCGTCGCCAGATCGGACTTCGTGGCGGCCGGCCCGAGGGCTTGCCGCAGCAGCCGGCGGACGTGGGCGTTGGACCGCTCCGCAACCTCGAGCATCGTCCTGCGGACTTCGGCGCTGGTGCGGGGGTCGTGGTCCATATTGAGCAGCACCTGAAGGCTGGCCAGATACTCGGGCCGGGCGTAGTGAGCTGAGAACACGTCGATCAGCTGTGACATCCGCTCCACCACGGTGGGTCCGTCGATGTCTGCCGCTTCGACGGTCGCCACCATGTGACTGGCGCCCTCTTCCAGCACGGCGAGCATCAGGCCCTCGCGGTTGCCGAAGTACCACTGGATCACCCCCCAGGTGACCCCCGCTCGGCGAGCGATCTCGTTGGTACTGGATCCCCGATAAAAGCCCAGGTCAATTATGCATTCGACCGCCGCTTGGATGACGCGATCACGGGTATCGAGGTCCCCGCGAGCGGCCTGTCGCTCGCGGCGCGGACCGCGGTCCGCCGTGGTCCGGTCTGGCTTGATCGTCACGATGGCAACTCTAGGGTCCCCTTGTCGGCCCGAGGGGCCTGTGTTAGCTTCGACATTGTAGCTACTATGTCATTGCATCAGGGGCGCCCGCCGCGTCACGGCGGATCCCCGGTTCGCTGGCCAAGGGAGGGCACATGACGACCCGGCTGATATCCGTCGATTCTCACGTCAAGGTGACGCCCGAACAGCTCCGGGACCTGATGCCGAAGAAGTACCACGCCGACTGGGACGCGGCCGTGGCGGCAGAGCAGGAGGAGCACCTGAGGGAGATGGGGGGCGTGGATCCCTCCGTATTGGTGGCCGGCTTCAGCCACGAAGCCTTCGCGGATCCCGGCTACTACGACTCCGCCGAGCGGCTCAGGGCGATGGACCGTGACGGGGTGGACGCGGAGATCCTCTACAGCGAGGTCAGCGCCTTTCGGCACTATCCCCACATGAAGCACGGTTGGAAGGAAGCGTCCGAGGCCTTCAATCGGTTCATGCTTGACTTCGCCTCCGCAGATCCGGCACGCCTGGTGCCGGCCTATCAGGTGCCCCTCATGGACATCGATTTCGCCGTCAAGCAGATCGAAGGACTGGCCGCCGAGGGGGCCAAGGCCATCCACATTCCGACCTTCCCGTCCGAGGTCGGCCTGCCTGAGTACCACGACGCCCGGTACGACCCCGTCTGGGCGACCATCGCGGCGTCCGGGATGTCGATCAGCCAGCATCTAGGCCTCGTCTCGTCGTTATGGGATCTCTTTCGCAGAGACCCCACGCCCCAGAAGGCAATTTTCACGTCGCAGCCCCCACTGCGATTGGCCGAGACGATCGCGTTCTGGATCCTCCCGGGCGTGCTGGCGCGGTTCCCCGAACTCAAGATCGTGCTGGTCGAGCCGAGCTTGGGCTGGGTGCCCTTCTACCTCGATCTACTGGACTCGATGGCCGAGGGCCCGTACGACTTCCCCGCGCTGGACGACAAGCCGAGTAGCTACTTCCAGCGCCAGATGTACCTCACCTTTGTGGACGACCCGCGGGGCCTCGAATACCGTCACGCGCTCGGCGTCGACCGGATCATGTGGTCCACCGATTTCCCGCACCCGGCCACCTCGTGGCCGAACTCGCAGGGCATCGTCGAGAAGAACTTCGAGGGCATCCCCGTAGACGAGCGGGATCTGATCGTCGCCGGCAACGCGGCTCGCGTGTACGGGCTCTAGGAACGGAGCCACGGTTGAGGTCGCGGGGACCTTCGGTACGACAGCTCGCAAGCAAGGGCCGCTATGCGGCGAACGGCACCTTCGAGAGGCCGCGCACGTTGGTCGAGTGGAATCGTTCGATGCCGGCCCGATCAACCTCGTAGTGCGGGAACCGCTTGACGAACTCCTCCAGGGCGATCCTCGTCACGAGCCGGGCGAGCGGCGCACCCAGGTAGAAGTGGATGCCATGACCGAAGGCGACGTGCCGGTCGATCAGCCGATCGGCGATGTAGCGGTCCGGGTCGGGGAACGCCCGAGCGTCCCGGTTGGCTGCCCCGTTGATGAGGAGGACGATGGAGCCCTCCGGTATCTCCTGGCCATAGCGCTCGATCGGGGTGGTGGTGACCCTGCCCTGGTAGTGCGAAGGGGGGTCGAATCGCAGCAGCTCCTCCACTGCCTTGGGCCACAGGCTGGGATCGGCTGCCAAGCGTGCGCGCTGGTCGGGGAACTCGTCAAGCGTCACGACCCCCGTCGCGATCAGCTTGGCGATGCTATGACCATCGTATCCACCACGGCCTACGGCTCTTAAGCGTCCGACCCCGCCGAGGGACGGGCCACGCGCACCATCGATTCATCAAGGCGTCACGGATGCGGCCCAGCGTGCGACGCGGTCCCAGAGGAGCCGGCGATTGACCGCCACGTTGTGGCTGTGGCCGGCTCCCTCGAGGAGGAAGAGCGTCAGATCGCGACAGGCCGGGAGCTGGCTCGGCAGTACGTCCAATGTGCCGCCCAGGTCGTGCTCGCCGAGCGCGGCAAAGATCGGGACCCGGAGCTCGTCGAGCTCGGGTTGCACCGAGCCGGGCATGATGGCGCTCATGCCTACGAGCGCCAAAAGCCGGGAGCTCGCGGCATCAAGGGCAACATCGACTTGCCTGGCGACGGCGTCAGGTTCGAGTTCCCCCGCGCTGCTGTTCGACCATTCGGGGAGCGGATCTCCAAAGCGTGCCTCGGTGAGCGCGCCGAGAGCCTCGGCGAATTGCTTCGGGTTGCCCGCATAACGCAGCTCTTCCTCGGTGAGGACACCCGGTAAGCCTGAGGCAGAGAATCCGAGGAGCGCCACGACGTCACAGGACCGGTGGCGCGCCTGTTGGACGGCCACAAGGAGTGCGCCGGCTGAATGTCCCAGCCCGACCGTCGCCCTCGGAGCGACCCTGCCGAGTTCCGCCCCCGCGATGCCGTCGTGCTCGAGATCCTGCCGCAGCCTCTCGATCGCGGCAGCCAGGACGTCGGCAACCACGTGGGGCGTCAGGGTGTACCCGTCGTCCGGACTATCGCTCCCGCCGACGCCGGGAGGGTCGAGCGTCGCGACCAAATCACCTTCTGCCGCCAGATGCCGGGCCATGCTGAAGGACCCGCCTTGGCCGGCGACGTCGAGGTCGAAGTACTGACGGTTGATGCCCCCACCGGGGATGCACACCCACAACAGAGGACTCGGACCGAGACTGTGGGGCACGAAGACATCGACGGCGATCCGATCACAGCCTGGAGGCGCGACGGCACTGACGTCCACGTCGACGGTCGATCGACGCACACTCATCGGCGCGACGTTCTCGCCCATCACGCGCCCGAGGGGCAACGACCACGTCGTCGGCGAGACCGGCACGCCGTCTCACGCTGCCGCACCACGTTCAGCGGTTCTCCGCCGCTTAGCCGTTCACCGACACCGGAAAGACCGTCTTCGGGTCGCAGTGCCAGATGCCGCTATTCGGCCTGGTGTCGGTCTTGTCATACGCGAACTTCCCGGGCTCGACCTGCATGAGGACGAAGCAATCGCTCGGCGTCGGGTTGTGATCGGACATGGACAGCTGAGAAACGGGCGCCATCACACCACCGCCGGTCCAGTTCTTCTGTGCGGCAGCGTGGTTCAAGACGCACGAGACCGTCAGATTGGAACCGCAGGCGGACGCCGAGGTCGCAAAGAGCAACCAGGAGTTCATCGCAAATTCATCGTCCTGGTCGACGGGAGCTCCCTTGGCGTACCTGCTCATCATCGCCTGCATCTCTTGTAACCCTGGACTTTGCGACGCCAGCTCGAAGGGCCACGTCTGCGTCTCGGTGTACGTCGGCGGGAGTTTGACCCCTGACGCTGCTTGAAGCGTCGCCTTCGCGTAGAACTGCGTCGTGAGGAAGACAAAGGCGGGGTTGTAGCCCGCCGTGTTCATCGCCTGCAGGAATGGCGCGAGCGAGCCGTCGTCGGATGGCTCAAGTGCCTGCACACCCTTGCTCTGGGCCTCCTCGACGTAGGGAGTCCAGTCGGTCACCGTCAAGGGCGGCTGCTGGAAGTCCACCAGCTTGTACCCCTGCTGCACTGCGGCGTCGCTCCACTTCTTCGTGGGTTCGAGAATGCTCGGTGTGTTCTCTCCTCCTGTCCCGAACGTTTTGATCGCCGACGGGTACTTTCTTGCCAGGGCTCCGTACCAGCCGGCCTCGATCTTCGAGTTGTTGTTCCCGGCGGGATTGACCTGCAGGGAAGCGTTCACGGCCGGGTTCGAGACCGTGAAATCAGTGATCTGACCGAGGCCACAGGCGACCCGGACGGGGACAGCGGGTTGATCGAGCGCGAGGCCGCCACCGACCGACATGAAGTCCTGCTGGCAGGCCTCGGTGGTGACCTGCGCCGCATTGAAGAGCGCCGCATCCCTGTCATGAACCACGATCTGGCGGCCGTTGATTCCGCCGGCCGCATTGCACCATTTGGCGAACGCGCCGGCTAGCTGGAAGAACTCGCTATTGAGCCCGGGCTCCACAGAGTTCCCGGGATCGGCAAAGGTGGCGATATCGATCGCATTCCCGGAGATGCCCCGCACGGCGGAGGCACCGCCTGACCCCTTCTCGCAGATCGTCCCCACACCCGGCCACGAGCCGTTAGTCGAGGGCGCGGCTCGCTCGGCGGATTGGGCGGTTCCTCCGCCCGCGAGCGCCAACAGCGGCACCATCACCGTCGTAGCCGCCAGAACCGCCAGTCGGCGAGAGCCCCCGAAACCCATTGCATCCTCCCCACTCGATCGAGCTCAGGCTCGATGTTACATAGTCACTACTATGGCACATCGAAGGGACGGGACTCAGGCGGCCGATTGCGGGCGACCGTCGACACACGCTTAGGGGCGGCTGGCTCGAGCGTGACCGCGTTGGTCTATTGGTCACGCCCTTACGGTCGTCTGAGAATCACACCGGTTCGGCCTGCGCAAACGAGCGCAGTCGCGGGATCGGCCAACTGATTCGGTGACGTGCCGCGGAGTTGCCGCACAGCTTCGGCTGTGAGGTTCAGTCCATGGATGTAGCCCTCACCAATCAACCCTCCGTTCGTGTTACAGGGAAGGCTGCCTCCGGGGCCGAGGTTCCCGTCAGCAATGAAGTCCTTGGCCTCACCGGAACCGCAGAACCCGAGAGCCTCGAGTTGCATCAAAAACATCGGGGAGAAGGCGTCGTAGATCATCGCGACGTCAATTTCGGAGCGGCTGAATCCGTACCCTTCGAACAGGTGCTCCGCCATTGCCGCGCAGCCCTCCATCACCGCGATGTCCCCCGTGTAGTGGTTGCTGGCGATTTCCTCTTCGAAGAGACCGGCGTTCGCAGCGGCGGCGATGAGCACCGGGTCGTCGCTGGCGGAAGCGCGGTCGGCGGCAGTGATCACCACGGCCACGGAGCCATCAGTCTCCTGACAACAATCGAAGAGCCGGATGGCTGGTTCGGCGATCCATCGGGAGGCCTGGTGATCGTCCAGCGTGATCGGCTTCTTGAAGAAGTGGGCATTTGGATTGTTCGCGGCGTATTCTCTGAATTGCACGACCGCACGACCAAAGTCCTCGCTCGAGACGCCATAAGCGTGCATGTAGCGGACCGAATTCAGCGACATCCATGACGCGGGCGTGAGGACGCCGTACGGGGTGCACCACTGCATCGCCGTCGAGCCGGAATGAGACGAGGTTCCTCTCGTCCCAACGGCCGCCCGGCCGAACCGCTCGCCCGATCTCGCCTTGATTGCTCGATACGCGACGACCACGTCAGCGACGCCCGCCGCGACAGCCGACGCCGCGTGCAGGAGTACGCCCTGAGAGCCGCCGCCCCCGTAGGGCACCCGGCTGGAGAAGCGGATCTCCGGGATGCCGAGGGTGCGAACGAGCTCGGTCTCCTCAACGGGATCGATTGTGTAGCTGACCAGCCCGTCGACGTCTGCCGTCGTCAGTCCCGCATCGGCGAGGGCGGCAATGATCGCCTCGGCGGCAAGTTGCGTCTCGCTGCGACCGGCCGCCTTCGAAAACTCCGTCTGCCCAATGCCGACGATCGCGGTTGCGTCACGGAGCCGCCTATCCATCGACCGTCGCCCTTGGCTTGAAGACGGGGACTGCGCCATCGTCACGGGTCGGCCGGAAGTCGACCGTCACAGCCATCCCGATGGTGATTTCATCAGGGTCGATATCGACCAGATTCGACAACACGCGAACGCCCTCGTCGAGATCGACAAGCGCGGCCAGGACGGGATAATCGAACGCAGGGTTCTGAGGGTGGCGAAGGATGGCGTAGCTGTAGACGACGCCGTCGCCCGAGAGGTCGATCATGTCGAATTCGAGCGAGTGGCAGACCGCGGCACATCGGGCGCGGCGGGTGACGCAAACGTCCACAGCGCCGGCACTTCTGCGTGACCAACCGTCCTTCCCGTGCCGCGTTCCAATAGAATCGGTTGTCGTCAGTGAGGAGCGGGGCGGGACGAGTGACCTCGCTTCCCTCGGTCATTGGGCTCCATCCAGGACGGCACGACTTTCCACCATTGCCTCGATCTCGGCGTCGGTGTATCCCAGTTCCTTCAAGATCTCCCTGGTGTGCTCCCCCGAGGCGCACGGACCGCTTTGGATGACGGCCTCCGCGGGGCTGATGTTGACCAAGAGTCCCGGATCCTCGAATCGACCCACGCTGGCCGACTGCGTCTCACTCACCAGGTTCAGTCGCCTGGCCTCCGGATCGTCGAAGAGATTCCGGCAGAAGAGTTCGTCGACCACCTCGATCGGCACGCCACCGGTGTCGAAAGCAGCGAAGGCCTCTGTCGCCGCCGCGCTCTCGAAATACGAAGTAAGCCAGGCGGCCACCGATTCGTCATCGTCGGCCAGCGGGGCGCCGGGAAGAAACGTCCGGAGCGCGGCGCGCGCCTCGTCTGTGACGGCGGCAAGGAAGACCCATTCACCCGACGCGCACCGATAGAGGCGGTAATACGGTGAGAGCCCGAACTGGTCGCCGTCTACCTGTCCCCAGGCCGGCGCCCTTCCGTCCGAATGGATCCACGCGTAGGAGGTGTGCAAGAGCCCGGCGTTGACGATGGAGGTGCTGACCGCTTGGCCTTCACCGGTCCTGTCCCGGTGGTAGAGGGCGCTCGTGATGGCGATGGCCGCCAGCAGGGCATTGCCGGTGTCCCCCATGTTGGACCGGCTCCAGAGTGGAGGGTTGCCGGCGCCGCACGCCCCGTCCTCCCACTCCGTCCCCGTCATGGCTGCGGCGTTCTGGTCGGTTCCCGGCAGATCGGATCTCGGACCCTTCTCGTACCCCCGAGTGTTGCAGTAGACGAGCCGGGGATAGCGCTCACGAAGGGTCTCGTAGTCGAGGCCCAGCCGGGCCGCCGCTCCCGGCCTCCAATTGAGAGCAACGACGTCCGCGTGCCGCAGCAGCCGCTCGAGTGCCTCCCTGCCCGCTGGGTCCTTGAGATTGAGCGCGATGCTGCGCTTCCCACGGTTCGTGCCGAGACCCATGTGTGTGCCGTTCCAGTAGGTGTCGTGCAGCGCGTTGACCTTGATGACGTCGGCTCCGAGGTCGGCAAGGACACGCCCCGTGAACGGGCCTGCCACCCCAAGCCCGAGGTCGAGGACGCGAACGCCCGCCAACGGATGCGAGAGCGACTCCTCGGACCCGAGAGGAGGATTGCGCTGCGCCGCGCCGGAACGGTTCTCGGCGAGAACCTCGTCGGTGTGTTGGCCGGAGCGAGGCGCTGGCCCGGCCACGGCGCCCGGCGTGGCCGAAAACTCCAGGAGGGGGCCGGCATGGTGAATCAGTCCCTGCTCGGGATCGTCGACCTCGACCACGCAGCCGTCGGCGAGGAACGACTTGTCTGCCAGAGCCTCCGCCGGCGACCGGACGATTGCGATGCCAAGACCCGCCTCCTCGGCCGCGCGGACCCAATCGTCCGCTGGGAATTTCTTGAACGCCTCCGCCAGTTGCGGGTGGAGAAAGATACCCGCCAGCATCCCGTCCGGCTCCATGGAGACCCGATCGGGATCGTCCCGGTACGACGTGTCCAGGCCGACGGCCGAGAGCTTGTCCCCCTCGGCGGCAGCCAGGACCCATGCCGGCCGGAGCGTCCAGTGATGGACCCACTTGCCATCGCCACACTCGTAGAGGCCCTCGATCGACCGCGAGTCGATGGGCCACATCCAATAGAGCGGCGCATCGGGGTGCTCGACCCGCTGCCAGTTGAGGCACGACGCGGCCAGGGCGCCTTGCAGCAGTGATGTGGTGACGCGCTGACCCAGACCACTGACCTGTCGAGCGCGCAGGGCCGCGGTGATCCCCAGCGTCGCGAAATATGTCGCGCCGATGCTCGGCCACGGGGTGCGCGGGAAAATCGGACCGTCTCGATCGGCGCCCCGCACAAGTCCCTCGGGCGCATCGAACTCGGGGTACGGACCGGGACGGCCATTGATGTACTCCATGGCTGTCCCCCGCCGTCCCTTCTGGTCGTAGAGAAGGCCTGTCCGGGCCGCCACGAGCCCGTCGTACCCGGGACGGTCACGGTGTACGAGGTGCTCCCCGTACGCCGTGATCGAACAGGTGATGATCTGAGGATTCAGGACGATCAGGGCGTCGTGGTCGATGCCGAGCCGCGTCTGTCGCCCCAAGCGAGAAACTGTCGACGACGACATCGGATGTCCTGGCCAGCTCTTCGAACTGCCGCCTTCCGTCGCCGCTGTGCAGATCGAGGCGGATGCTGCGCTTGCCTCGATTCCAGACCCTGTACCCGGTCTGCTGCGCAAAAGGATCGCCCGCGGGCGACTCGATCCGTATGACGTCGGCACCGTTGTCGGCCAGGAACATGGTGGTCATGGGACCGGCGATGCCCCAGGACAGGTCGAGGACGCGCAGATCTTCGAATGCTCGAGCCATACGACTCCACCCCTTCACATTCCGGTGGCTTCCACCATAGTATCTACTATGTCACTCCACGACGAGGCCGCCCGAAAGCCTGGCACGCCGCGTCCCGGACCCCTCCGGCGCTGTCGGGGTCCGAGCAGACCCCTTGAACTGGCCCTTTTTCGATCCTGCCGGAGTTTGGGCACAGCCGGCAATAGACGGCTCCGAACGGGCTCGAAGCTCGCACGAGCGATGGTGCAAAGGGCCCCCGAAGTGCGCGGGGTGCCCTCTCGAGCACCGAGCAGACCGGTTCCCACTTCGGGTCGTCGGACACGGGAGACGGTTATGTCCCTGATCCTCTCGTCCGCGACTGAAGCCCCAGGCAGCGTCTCGTCGAGGCTGTCGGCGCCGCTACTCGGGACGACCAGCCGGGGCATCGATTCCGCGGTTGGGAGGGGTCGCCACAGGTCGCTGCCATCGCCGTTGATTGCATATTATATCTCTGTGACCCCTCTTCCAAGGAGCTCCGAGCTCCTTCTCCACAGCTCGATAGGCCCGCACGGCGACGATCTGGCCGGCAGCTGAGCCCCAATGGACTTGGGACTCGCGGGTGCTCGTGTTGTCGTCACAGGCGGCTCTCGTGGCATGGGGCGTGCAGCCGCAGCTTCCTTCGCTCGCGAAGGATCGCGTATCGCCATCGTGGCGCGTCAACAGCCGGACTTGGACTTGGCTGTCGCCGCGCTCAGCGACCTTGGCAGTCCTGAGGTGTTTGGAATCGTTGCTGACCTCACTGATGAATCTCACGTGAAGGCAGCCTTCGAAGACGTGGCACACCGATGGGGTGCCATCGAAGTCCTGGTCAATGCCGCAGGACCGGTTGATGTGGGAGTTGCCCGCTTCGAGGATCTCGACGACGACGAGTGGATGTCCACGTTCAACATCGGAACTCTCAGTGCGGTCCGATCTGTTCGTCATGCGCTTCCGCTTCTGCGCCAGGGAGAGTTCGCTCGAATCGTCAACATCTCGGCGCACTCGACGAAGCGACAGAGCGCGACATTGGTTGCCTACACCGCCGCGAAGGCAGCGCTCACGAGCCTGACCAAGAACTTGTCCCAATCGTTGGCCGCGGAAGACATTCTCGTGAACACCGTCTCTCCTGGCTCCTTCTTGTCGGACGGAATGAAGACATACCTGCGGTCGCTCCCACCCGAGCGAGGCGTCGACAGCAACAGCTTGGTGGATGCAATGAGAGTGATCCGGGAGGACTACGGTCACCCCGCTCACCTGGGTCGGGCCGGCGATCCGGCCGAAATCGGACCTGTAATCGCATTCCTCGCCTCCAGGGTCAACACATATATGACCGGCGCCAACGTCAATGTCGACGGTGGCTCAGACTTCACCTAAGCGCTCGGCGAAACCTGTATAGCCAGGGACTGTGAGGTCGTTTAAATCCTTTGACCGATCGCATCATGGTCACGCAAGCATCGTGTGGCGCTCTTCCAACAATGCCACGCCAATGCAGACCAAAGAGCATCTCGTCGTCCTGTTCTTGCTAGACCCCCTCCAGCACGAGGGCCACCCCTTGCCCCGAACCGACGCACACGCCGAGGACTCCATAGCGGGCCCGGCTCACGCGCAGGTCTGTCGCCAGCGTCAGGACGTACCGGGTGCCCGAAGCCCCGAAGGGGTGACCGATCGCGACTGCTCCACCGTTTGGGTTCAGGCGGTCGTCGGGGACTTCGAAGCCATCGAGCTGGCGGGGCAGCTCACGGAGCACACCGAGTGCTTGGGCGGAGAACGCTTCGTGTACCTCCCACACATCGATGTCGACGGGAGATATTTTGGCACGTTGCAACGCCTTGGCGATGGCGAAGGCGGGAGCGATCCCCATGTACTGAGGATCGAGCGCGTGGGTGGCCGAGGCCACCACCCGTGCCAAGGGAGCGATGCCCAACGACTGGGCGGCGGGACCACTGGCGAGCACGACGGCGCTGGACCCGTCATTGAGAGAAGAGGAGTTCCCGGCCGTCATTTGTGTGGTATTCGGCTGTGGCGGCAGAGCAGCCAACTGCTCGGCCGTCGTGTCACCCCGAATGCCTTCGTCGTGTTCAAACGTCCGAGTTGGCTGGCTCTTCGTTGCGGGAATCTCAACTGGGTGGATCTCCAGCGCCAACCGACCCGAGTCACGCGCCGCCGCGGCCTTATGGTGAGATCGCAGCGCGAAAGCGTCGATCTCCTCACGTGTTAACTCGTAGCGGTCGGCCACGTTCTGCGCCGTCTTGATCATTTCCACGTATGCGTTCCGGGCCAGCAGACCGGGATGCGGCGGGCCTCCGGCCCCGGCCCACATGGTGTCGAGCAGGAGCACAGGGCCGCGCGGGCTGAACGGAGCGTCACCCTTCATCTGGGCCCAGCCGGACCGCGACATCGATTCGACCCCGGCTGCGAGCCCGACGTCGAGTTCGTCGCTACGGATTGCATGGGCGATGTTGATGGCGCCGGTAAGGGAGGAGGCGCAGAAGCGGTTGATGGTGACCGCCGGCACCGAGTCCGGAAAACCTGCGGCCAACGCGCCCCATCGTCCGATGTCCCCCATACCCTCATGGGCCGTATTGACACACCCGGCCGTGATGTCCTCAATCCGATCCAACGGCACCCCGACGTGCTCGCAGGCAGCCACCATGGTCATTCCAAGCAAGTCGTCTGTGCGCAGGTGCGATAGCGAGCCGCCGTAGCGCGCGAAAGGAGTTCTCACGCCCCCTAGAACGAAGGCCTCACTCATCGGACCAGCGATCGATGGTGTCGCCAGCAGTGGATGTGCCTTCGGCTGCCCGCACACTGCCCTTCCACTCCGTACTTCCATTTGCGGGCATCATCGTCTCCTCTCGACAGCCTCAGGCGCCAGCACGTGGTACTGCCCTTGTGGCGTCGTTTCGAGGACCGTCATACCAGGATCAGGACGCGTTCGCGGCGGCTGCGCGGTTTCTGGGGTCTGGGCACATGTTTTCGACGAGAGCGAACGGGTGCCGTTCTCAAGCAGCCACCATCGTTGTTTCGCTAGTGAAGGTGTCGCTGCCAATCTCGTGGGACCCTCCCGGCGGGACCTGGCACCGGCTGGTCAGAGGGATGCGAGCGCGGGGGAGCGAGTTCTGGACCCGAAATGACAGAATCGGTTCGGAAATCCCAGAACCAGTCCTCGCCCGGTTCGAAACTCTGGACGACCGCGTGTCCGGTCGCACTGGCATGTTTGGAGGCATGCTGGCTCGGAGATGAGTCGCAGCAGCCCACGCGGCCACACAGCGCACACCGGCGAAGGTGAAGCCACCAGCCATTCTCCTCGATACAGTCGGCGCAGCCAATGCCGCTTGGAGGCACCGTCGGATTAATCAACTCACCTGGCATCTTGCTCTCCCGCCGCAATATTGCCATCGATGCCTTGCGTCGGATGCGTGATCCCTTCACGAGCTCTCGGACGCGTGGGATGACTTGGGTAATTTGGCCTGCTCGTTTTGGTTAGCCGACTGCCTGCACCTCATGGCCTGGGACGAGGAGGCGCGTCGGCTGCTCGAACGACTGCTCAAGCTCAGAAAATGCTCTCGGCTCCTGGCCGAGGAGTACGATTCAACAGCAGGCCGGCAGTCTGGGACGTTCCCGCACGCGTTCTCACATGTGGCGCTCCTGAATGCGGTTCTGAACGTGACAGGGCACCCTGAGACCAGCGAAACCCGCGGACCGACAATGTGGTTGAGTGAGGCAGTCGCACATTGTCGAGATCGGAGTCGTAGATGGAACTAAGTATCCAGACCGCGCTACTGCATGTGACGGATCTAAAGCGGTCAATCGAATTCTACCAAGACGTTTTCGACCTACCACTCACATCACAACAAGAAGAAGTAGCCGTCCTCATGGTCTCCGAGACAAGTCGGCGCCAGGTCCTTCTGTTGCGCGAGCTACGCGGCAGCTCGCATCATTCGGGGCGGCGCAACATCGGGCTGCGCATGCTGTCATTCGAGATCGGTGCACCCAACGAGCTCGATACTATTGAGCGGAAACTTACAGAGCGCCATGCTCTCGTTTGGCGCGCAGAGACCCCAACCTACAGGGCGATCATGGGCGTCGATCCTGACCGAATAGACATATGTGTCGCCTCCAGCTTGACTGGAACTCCGATTCGGAGCGAGGACTGGGAAGATGTGGATGACGCGATTTATGCGATCGAGTGAGGGAAGTCGAGGACAACTTTGTACGGAAGCGGGCTACGCAGCGCGGCACCCGGCCGGCCGAGCACGTTGCTTCAAGCCCGCTCAATCTACTGCGCCGTCGAAATCGAATTCGTGACGAAATAGCCTCCTGATGAGGTGGAGACAGCAATGAAATCGACTGATTCAGTGGTCACGCCCTCCGGTCACACGCCTGAAGGCGGCGTCCTTGTTGGCAACGCCAATGCGAGTAGGGGAATGATCCTCTTTGAGGATCCGCAGTGCCCTTACTGCCGACGGTTTGAAGAGCTCAACGGACCTGTTATCACGACTGCTATGGACGCTGGTGAACTAGCCGTCGAATATCGGATGCGCTGCTTCCTGGGCCCGGAGTCCGTGAGAGCAGACAACGCTCTGGCTCTCGCCGCGGAGGCTGGTCTCTTTGACGAGCTCCGCCATGCGCTGTTTGCAGCACAGCCGCCTGAGGGAACTGGAGGTTTCACCACCGAGGACCTCTTGCGTCTCGGAGCGCAAGCAGGGCTCAGCGGCCAAGACTTCGTCTCGGGTGTTCGAACTGCCCGATATGAACCATGGGTGCTGAGACGAGAGGAGGTCTACCAGGCACAGGATCCGCAGGGAACCCCAGCTGCGTGGCTAGACGGCAGTCCTATCGATCCCAGGGAGCTCTTCGACCCGCGGAACTTCGCGCGCCGACTTCGCGGCTAGAGGCGGAGCACCACAGTGGGGGAGGGAGAATTGATGCTGTTGTCCCGTTGAATGCTCGCTCCTGTGCGTGGTGAGTCCAATAGGAAATACCAAAGGTCAAGGGTCGCTCAAAGCGCGGACGTGGCTCATCAGCTCTTGCTGGATTTTCCCCAGGAGGACCCGGGCACCCTCATCATCTTGTTCCGCTTGCGCGGCCGACAGGTGAGCCGAAAGTTGGTCAAGATGAACAAGAATGGTCCGTCGAACATCTTCGTCGGTGGGGTCACCCGGCCAGAGATTCGGTGGTGTTCGGCCGGCAACGGTCGGGATGTTCCCTAGGGGCGACGCACCAAGTTGCTCATCTTCTGCCATCAGAACGCTCGCCCACGTCCTCAGATCCTCAAAGAGCCTGTCGAGCTTCCCGTGCATCTCATGGCTCTGCGGGACCTTCCGGTACGCCTGCTTGACCTCCTGCACCACATCGATGACCTCACTCAAGACTCCGTTGAGAGCGGCGATCGCATCATGCGGTGTTGGCGTGTCGGTGGACGTACGAGCCCCTTTCACGAGGACGCGCGAGATAACGCTGCAAGGAGTTTACCCAGCCTTGTCCCCCGCCATCGCCGCAAACATCCAGCACTTTCTACAACCCGGATCGGCACTACAACTCGCAGGAGCCACCTCGCCCTGGACGAATCCGAAGAACTTTTGTCAGCTCAAGGAGCTCGGTGTCCATCTGTCTATTTCGTCCGACCACGTATGGAGGGATCGATGGACAAAGGGAAAGACGGGTACTTAGGCGGTTGGCCTCACATCGTTCGAAGCCTGATCGCCGGCCAGCCCCGCCGCAGACACGGCTACGACGGTGGGAACGTGACCAAGGAGGACGTACTCAGCCACGTCGGGTCTGGGGTATACGCCTCGACCAACCACCGCGCGCCGCGTCGCGGCGCAGCCGTCGGTGCCGGCGGGTGCAGCGTGACCGTCTCGGAGTCATGAGGCCCGAGCGCTGCGAGTCCTCGATCCGACGGCGTCCAGAATCCATCGTAATTCTGACCAGTCGCCGAGTTCACGAGGAAGTGCGGAACGAGTCGATCGGACGTCCGGTTGACTACCAAGATCGTCACCGCATCTAGCTCGGTGCCGCCCTTGGACGTGACGACGCTGCGCACCGACAGCTGCAGAGGTGGCCCGCTGAAGGCCATGAACGACGCGATGACGACGCCAACACACGATCCGGCGACCACCAGCACCGACGGGCGCGCAAGCAGGTCTCGCCACGCCACACGATCCTCGGACACGTCCCGCGGCACGCCGTCGACAGAGAGTGCTGCGACCAGAGCAACTGGAAAAAGGTCGACGAGGTAGCTCGACAGGCTGCGTGGCGAAAAGAAGAAGGGGATCGTCAGGAGCAATGGCCAGATCCGCTTGAGCTGCGGGTACCAGGCCACGAACGCAGCGACGCCGCCGACCATGGCCAGTGCTCCCGCGAGGCTGAGCATCGTCAGGTTCACGCCACCTGTCAGACCGTGGGTGGCGAGCGTGACGAGCCCTTGGCCATCGGCGACCAGCCCACCGGTCAAGGGGATGAGCGTGCCGTGCAACCATGCACCAGGGTG
Source organism: uncultured Acidimicrobiaceae bacterium (assembly GCA_963726005.1). Classification (GTDB taxonomy): domain Bacteria; phylum Actinomycetota; class Acidimicrobiia; order Acidimicrobiales; family RAAP-2; genus Bog-473. The sequence goes on along the minus strand of CAVSAT010000004.1, from coordinate 197,431 downwards.
CCATACGAGAAAGGGGATGTTCACCGCGGCAAACACCACCAGGACGGTCAGCAGGTAGCGCAGACACAAACGCGTTGGAGCGGACCCCCTCAGACGCGCTTCGAGGTAGATACCGGTGACCAACATGGGAACCGCGAACCATGGGGTCTGCTTGATCGCGCATGCAGCTCCCAGCGCAATTGGTCCGATCCATCGCGCCAGTCCTGCTTCGCTGGAGCGGCCGAACCTGTCCCAACGCCAGACCGCCACCACAAGGAATGGCAGGAACATCGCATCGGTGCCTCCCGACGTGAACGAACCGAGGAAGAAGGGCGTCAAGCCGAGCAACGCGGCGAACCACCGCAATGAGGGGGGAACCAGCATGAACAAGAGCACGATCGTCGTGAGCCACGCCGCGAGGTCTGTCCAGTCGACGGCCATGTGCACGCCGAGCACAGTGGCCGGGAGGCTGAGCAGGAACGATCCCGCGGGGTAGGAGAAGTGGGTGACGTGACCACCATCGACCGTATAGGTCCAAAACCGAGACGGAACGTTCAGAAGATGTGCGACGCCCGACATCGAGGCCACGTACGGATCGGCACCGTGCATCAACGCACGCGCCGCGACCTGGTCGAATGCCGCGGAGTCGGTGGAATAGAACGAGCGCGTGCTGATCTCGATCGACTGCGGAAACAGTGCCGTCACGATCACTGCTCCGAGAGTGACTCGCTGGAAGAGGGGCGATCGAGGGTTTCCGACCAGCCAGGAGTACGCAACGCCGACGAGGCCGCCGATGATCATCAGCGGCGCCAGGGCGATGACCGCGGGTGACCACCACCAGAAGCCCCAGAGGTTGACACCTCCGGTGACGACGGCCAACCAGACGAGACTCCACGCTCCTCGCTCGGCCAGGAACGTGCGTCGGTAGAGCGCAGAAGGAAGTGGTGCAAGGTCCGGATCGAGACTGGGTGCCTCGGCCGGGCCGGGGCCGGGGGCGGTCAGCACTCGTCAAGTATGGCCAGACAGGGTGAGTAGAGCCAGAGTGCGACGAAGAGCCGTTCGGTAGCGTTGGAGTCGTGCTCCGTGACCGCGATCTGTCAGAGAAGCAGCTCACCTCTCTCTCGGTCGACGTCACCGGGGCAAGGGCCGCATCCTCGAGGCGTGGGCCCGCCCTTGAGGGTCACCGAACCTCCTCGGATGGCGCAGCCCGCGAGCGCCATAGATTTCGCTTGGTCGTGCCCGCGACCGCCGTCGGTGGCTTCATCGTCTTGGTGGCGATTCTCTACGTGTCGGCGCGCCACGCGTTCGCCGGAGACTCGGACGGAGCCACCGTTGTGCTGCAGGGACACGCCATGGGTGCGGGCAATTTCACGCTCAATGGCTGGGCACTCTCGCTCGACTCCTTCTGGACCGTGGATGCCGTCGTGTACATGTTGGTCGAGCTGGTGACCGGCATGCAGGGCATGCTCATGTTTCTCGTGCCGGCGATGATCGCCGCTTCTGTCGTCGTCGTGGGCGTACTGCTGGCCCGCGACGGTCGTCGTGGGATCGCTGGTGTCGCGGCGGCGACGACGGTCTTGGTCGTCTTGGGGCTACCGAGCCACGAGCTAGCCGACGTTTTCCTCCGTGGGCCGCTGCACGTCGGTACTGCGTTGTTGTGCTTATTCGCATTTGTAGGGCTGCGCTCGGGACGATTCGGATGGGGCTGGGTCATCGCGGTCCTGTGCCTGGCCGCCGGGGTCCTCGGTGATTTTCAGACGGCGGCGCTCGGCATCGGGTCGGTGTGCACGGCCGGCGTCGTTGCGATGCTGCGAATGCGCGACTGGCGTTCTGGAGTACCCGAGCTGGCCGCGGGTATGGCCGGTCTGGTCATTGCTGCAGTGGTTCGGGCGGCGTCCGATGTGGTGGGCACCTTCTCGGTGAATGCAGGCCACCCCCGGGCCTCTGGGTCGCAGATGGTGACCAATCTCCGCCACCTCCCGTCGTGGGGCGCCAACATGCTCGGCGTTGGGGCTGGGCAGCTCGGCAACGGTGGTGTACCGGTGGCATTAGAGGCCGTGCACTTGATCAGCCTGCTTGTCGTGACCGGGGGCATCGTCGCGGGCGCCGTGGCATTGGTCGGCGGGGCGATTCATGGGCGGACGTCGCAGGAGAAGGCCAGCGGGTGGAGACTGGACGACCTTCTCGTCCTGGCGGTGTTCGCCGACCTCGTCGTCTTCCTTGTGCTCACGACCTCGAACGATCCCGGGTTCCTGCGCTATCTCACGGCCGCCGTCATCTTCGGAACAGTCCTCGCCGGACGCTGGGTGGGGCGCCTCGCCGCATCGCTCCCTTCCGCGCTGCTCGTGAGGAGGGGTACATCTGTCGTCTGCCTCGCCGTTGTGGCCGCCTTCACCGCCGCCTTCGGGTTCACCCTTGCCGCCCCGATGCCGAAGCAACCAGTTGCCCGGCTCGATGGGTTTCTCCAATCTCGCCAATTGCTTGTGGGAATTGGCGATTACTGGAGCGCGTCGATCACAACCGTCGCCACCAGCGGCACCGTGACCGTGCGTCCGGTGATCAGCACCCCTTCCGGGCACGTGGTGCGCTACCAGCGACAGTCCGCTGGGACTTGGTATACGAATCAGTCGTTCGAATTCCTCGTCTACGACACTTCCAGACCTTGGGGAGGTATCGACGCCACCACGGCCTCGTCGACTTTCGGCCCCGTCGCCCGGACCTACGTGGTCGGCCCATATCGGGTACTCGTGTGGGGGCACCCGCTCTCGGTGCCAGGCACGTCCATCGCTCCCATATCGCTTGGGCATGGGACTACCTCCTGGTAGCTCACGACCCAACTCTTATAGCGCTGGCTCGGCCTAAGGGGTCAAGCCCACATTGCAGCCCCAACGGGATTCGAACCCGTGTCGCCACCTTGAGAGGGTGGTGTCCTAGGCCTCTAGACGATGGGGCCGAGCGGAGATCTCCATCACGCTGATGGACACCGCCGGTGCTCGGGGGGAAGGACTCGAACCCTCAATAACTGGACCAGAACCAGTCGTGTTGCCGATTACACCACCCCCGAATGGGTGGACGTTCAGATTAGCCGAGCCGGATTCGGCGCCTGGTCGGCAGGTGGCCAGGGGCGGGGCGCGTTGAATCCGGGGTTTCCCGATGGAATGATGCTGCGTCCGGGGTCCCCCGGGGTGAGGACCCGGTTCGGAGGTTGTCTTCATGCAGCGCAGGTCGGCGGTCGCGGTCGTCGAGGCCGGTCTCACGGGCGCTGCCGTCCTCGCCCTTGCCGTCCTGGCCGCAGCTGCCATCCCGGCCGCGCCCGCGCGGGCCGGCTCCTCTGGTCTGGTGGTCAAGGTCACGCCCACTCGGGGTCTCGTCGACCGGCAGACCGTCACCCTCACCGGCCGCGGACTGACGACGGGGGGCGGAAACGCCCGGACCTGGTTCGTCGCCGAGTGCACCGTTGCCGTCCGTGGCCGTATGAACCCCGCCACCGATACGCCCCATTGCGACCTCACCGACGCCCAGCCGCTGCACGTCACGCAGGGCGGAACCTTCTCGACCCGCTACCGCGTTCGCGCCGGGATCATCGGCGACGGCTACTGCGGCACGGCCCGACACGCGACCTGCGTCCTCGGGGTGGGGACCGCGGAGGGCCTCGGAACAGTCGTGCGCATCATGTTCAAGATCGCACCGCCTGCTGCCACGACACCCACGACACCCACCACGACCCCGTCGACCACGACGACGGTCAGCTAACCCTCCCCGGTGCCGCTCAGGCCGCGTGCAGCCACTCCAGATGGTTGTAGCCGATGATGCGGCCCAGCCCCACGCCGAGCGCCTCCTTCATGAAGTAGGGCACCGTCGACCAGCCCGTGATCGGTGACGTCTGGGTCGGCGTCGGCGAGGGGGACAGCGAGAGGTCCGACGCGATGGCCATGGAGCGGTCCTCGTGGAACGGATCGGTCGTCACCAGGATCACCTTGACCCCGTGCGCCGCCAGCTGCGGCTGGGCATCGGCGATGTTCTGATAGGTGGTGTCGCCCCCGGCCTGGACGATGTCGGTCTTCGGGACGCCCTTCGCCTCCAGGTACATCGCACCCGACTGCGACTCCGTGTAGACGTCCCCACGCTCCTTGCCGCCGGTCACCACGATCAGGTGCGCGTAGCCGTTTTGGTAGAGATGCAACGCCTGGTCGAGACGCGCCTTGAGGTCAGGTGACGGCCGCCCGTCGTACTGGGCCGCCCCCATGACCAGGATGGCGCCCGCCGGGTGCGGGTCGTACTGGCGCGACGTCAGCCACACCTGCACGAGGGTCACGGCGAAGTAGAGGACGATCACCGACACCACGAACACCGCCACGCGCAGCGCCCAGCGGATGGGTGCGAAGAGCATCAGCGAGTGGGCGGCAGTCGCGACAGCGCCGCGGCGATGCGCCGGCGCGTCTCCTCGCGGCCCAGCACCGCCAGCGAGTCGAACAGCGGGAGGCCGCGGGTGCGACCCATGATGGCCACCCGGATCGGTGCCTGGGCCTTGCCGAGCTTGCGCCCTACCGACTCCCCGATGGCAAGCGTCACCTCGTGTAGCGAGTCCTTGTCCCAAGGGACCGTCTCGTAGGCGGCGTGCGCCTCGGTCAGGATCCGCGGTGCGAGGTCGTCGCCGGCGATGGCTTTCTGCCAGCTGACCGGGTCGTCGGGCGCGTCCTCCAGGAAGAGGAAGTCGACCAGCTCTGGCACCTCGCCCAGCACCGTCACCCGCTCCTGCGTCACCTCGGCCAGCGCGGCGAAGACCTCGGCGTCGAAGCGCTCGGGCGGCCATGGCGGGCGTCCCACCACCGGGGCGCCGGTGTCGGGGTCGCGCCAGCCCCCGGGCGACCACTCCCCTGCAACCGGGTCCACCCACGGCCGCGCCGCCGCCACGAACTCCTCCACGGCGAGCGCACGGATGTAGACGCCGTCGACATGCGAGAGTTTCTTGGTGTCGAAGAAGGCCGGCGAGCGTTGCACGTCCTCGAGCCGGAAGCGCTCGATGATCTCTTCGACCGGCAGGATCTCCTCGTCGCCTGGGCTCCAGCCCAGGAGCGCCAGGTAGTTGCGGAAGGCTGAGGGCAGGTAGCCCTGCTCCCGGTACATCTCGACGGCGACCGGATCCCGTCGCTTGGAGAGCTTCTTCCCCGCCTCGTTGACCAGTAGCGGCAGATGGGCGTACGCGGGGAGGTCGAGATCGCGTTCCTCCGCCGCGTTGAGCGCGGCCCACAGCATGACCTGCCGCGGCGTGGTGGGGAGGAGATCCTCGCCGCGGATCACGTGCGTGATGGCCATGGTGCGATCGTCGACCACGTTCGCCAGGACGAAGAGCGGCTTGCCGTCCCCTCTCACGCAGATGAAGTCCTCGAGCGCGCGCAGGGGGAACTCCACCTCGCCGCGCACCAGGTCCACCACCCGCACCACACCCTCGTCCGGTGTGCGGAAGCGGAGTGCCCGCCCTTCCCCCCGCGGCAGCCCCAGATCGCGGCAGTGCCCGTCGTAGCCCGGCGTCGGGTCCCCGGCCGTCGCCCGCACCCGCGTCCGCTCGTCGATCTCCTCGCGCGTGCACGCGCACGCGTAGAGCGCGCCGCCGGCCCAGAGCGCCTCGATCGCGGCGGCGTGCGCCTCCCCCTGCGCCGACTGGAAGTACGGACCCTCGTCGGCGGACATACCCAGCCAGTCGAGCGCCGAGATGATCCCGTCGGTCCATTCGGGCCGGTTGCGCGCCTCGTCGGTGTCCTCGATCCGCAGGATGAAGGTCCCCCCGAGGCGGCGCGCGAAGAGCCAGTTGAACAGTGCCGCCCGTGCGCTGCCCACATGGAAGTACCCGGTCGGCGAGGGCGCGAAGCGGACCCGGGGCGAGGTCGGGGTTTCGGTCATGCGTGACGTCGGCGCACCCCTGGTGCGGCCGGGGTGCAGGGAGAACGGCGAGGCGTCAGTCTTCCTCTATGGAAATGGCGCCCGTGGGGCAGCCGTTGACCGCCTCGCGCAGGCGCTCGCGGAACTCCTCCGGCGGGTGCTCGTTGAGGACGTAGAGATAACCGTCGTCACGGACCTCGAAGACCTCGGGCAGGATGCCCATGCACACGGCGTTGCTGGCACACTCGTCGAAGTCCACGACGACCTTCACGGAGACCTCCTGGTCAGGGCTGGGTTGGCTCCGCCGAGCATATCGGCCGGGCCTCTTGCCTCATGGCTTGTCGGCCGAGACCACCCACATGGCGAAGAACTGGGAGCCACCACCGTAGGCCTGCCCGAGGGCCCGGCGGGCGTCGGCAACCTGGTGCTCGCCGGCGAGGCCGCGCACCTGGAGGGCGGTCTCGAGGAAGCGGAGCATGCCCGAGGCGCCGATGGGGTTGGAGGACAATACGCCGCCCGAGCAGTTCCACGGAATGTCGCCGTCCTCGATCATCGACGTCGCCCCGGCCTGGGTGAGCTTCCAGCCGTCACCCTGGTCGCAGAAGCCGAGGTTCTCGAGCCACATCGGCTCGTACCAGCTGAAGGGCACGTAGACCTCGGCCATGTCGAAGTCGGCCCGGGGGTTGGTGATGCCCGCCTGGCGGTAGAGGTCGGCGGCGCAGTCCCGGCCGGCCTGCGGGTTGACCTGGTCGCGGCCGGCGAACATCGTCGGCTCCGAACGCATGGCCATGCCGTGGATCCACGCCGGTGGCCGACCCGTCGCCGCCGTGGCCGCACCCGCCGCCTGCTCCGACCCGATGACCATCGCGGCGGCGCCGTCGGAGGACGGGCACGACTCGAGGTAGTGCAGCGGGTCCCACAGCATGATCGACTCCTCCACCATCTTCATGGAGATGTCGGGCAGATGCAGGTGCGCGTAGGGGTTCTTGAGCGCGTGCAGCCGGTCCTTGACCGCGACCATCATGCCGATGTCGCGCGGCGCGCCGGAGCGGTACATGTAGGCCCGGATGATCGGCGCGAAGTACCCGCCGGCCCCGGCCAGCAAGGGCGCCGAGAAGGGCTGGGGCACCGAGAGCGCCCACATGGCGTCCGAGTCGCTCTGCTTCTCGAAGGCCACGGTCAGCACGCGTTGGTGCACTCCCGACGTCACGAGGTGCGCCGCGACGATCGCCGTCGACCCGCCCACCGACCCCGCCGTATGGACGCGGAACATCGGCTTGCCCACGGCGCCCAGCGCCGGTGCGAGATAGAGCTCGGGCATCATGACGCCCTCGAACATGTCGGGCGCCTTGCCGACGACCACGGCGTCGATGTCGGCGAACCCGAGGCCGGCGTCTTCGAGCGCCGCCAGCGCGGCCTCGCGCACCAGGCCGGCGATGGACACGTCCTCGCGCTTCGACTTGGCCACCGTCTGGCCGATCCCGATCACCGCGCAGCGGTCCGCCATCAGTGCACCCCCTCCAGGACGCACACCAGGTTCTGCTGGAGGCACGGCCCCGACGTGGCGTGCGCGACGGCCCGGTCGGCCTCCCCGGCCCAGATGGCCCGGGCCGACTCGCCGATGCGGATGAGGCCGGCCGACATCATCGGGTTGGCCGCCAGGGCGCCCCCGGAGGGGTTCACGGCGACGCCGTCGCCCAGCCTCAGCGCATCGACCAGGATCATCTCCTGGTGGGCGAAGGGGGCGTGCAGCTCGGCCAGGTCGACCTTCTTGGCGCCCACCCCCGCCTTCTCACCCGCCAGCTTCGTGGACGGTGACTCGGTCAGGTCGCGGGCGCCGACCGAGTGCGTCTCGATCCGGTGGTCGATGCCGGTGATGAACGCCGGCCGCTCGCACAGCTCGTAGGCCCGCTCGCCGGCGGCCAGCACGACCGCCGCGCAGCCGTCGGTCAGCGGGGGCAGGGCATGCCGCCGCAACGGTGCCACCGCGTAGTCCTCGGCGAGCAGCTCCTCGGGCGACCGGTCGTAGGCGACCTGCGCCTTGGGGTTGGCCAGCGCTGCGCGGCGGGAGCGGCTGGCGATGGCGGCGAAGTCCGCCTCGCTGGCGGTGCCCTTGTCGATCATCGCCTGCGCCTGCAGCGCGGCCAGCGACGTCGGGTCCGGCCACAGTGGTGCCAGGTAGTAGGGGTCGAGCTGCACAGCCAGGATCTCACTCAGGTCGCCGAGCGAGGACCGCCCGAAGCAGTAGACCAGGGCGGCGTCGATCTCACCCTCCTGCAGCAGCACCCAGGCCTCGTAGAGGGCCCAGGCCCCGTCCATCTCGACGTGGGACTCGGCGCGGGGCGGCCACACGCCGACGGCGTCGAGCGCCCCCACGAAGGAGAAGGGGCCGCCGATGAGATAGTCGGTCGAGCCCGAGCAGATGAAGCCGACGTCGTCCTTGGTGATGCCGATGTTGCCGAAGACCTCGGCCACCACGGGCATCAGCATCTCGACCTCGTTCCGCGCGCCCTCCCGCCGCACGTTGTCGTACTGGGCGAAGGACACCACACCGACGGGGCGGCGACCCGAGACCAGCTCGGGGAAGTCGCTCACAGGTACTCCTTGTACGTCTCGTAGTCGGCGTCGGGCTCGCCGTTGGGCCGGAAGTACTTCACCGAGGCCAACGTCGGGCCCAGGTCCTCGGGATCGACCCAGACGGCCTCGACCCGCATGCCCATGCGGATCTCGTCCGTCGGGATCTCCTGGATGAGCCCCATGAACGACAGGTTGGCGCCGTCGAGGAGGATCTGCGCGCAGATGTAGGGGATCTCGATCGACTGGCCGGCGAAGGGCACGTTGACCACGCAGTAGGTCGTCACCGTTCCCGTGTTGGCGAGCTCGACGATCTCCTCGGTGGGCACACCGTCGGTCGGGCACGACCCCCGCGAGGGCGTGTACACCTTCTTGCATTTGGGGCAACGCTGGCCGATGAACTTGCCTTGCTCCAGCCCGTGCAGGAACTTGCTCTGCGCCTCGCCCGCCGTGAACAGGTAGTCGAGCTTTGTGGTGGCCTCCATCATCGTCACCGGCTCGCGTTCGCTCACGATGCACCGACGGCGACGAAGTGGGCGATGTCCTTGACGTGCCCCACGCGCTCGTCCTCCGGAGCGAACTCGGGGCGGACGCGCATGCCGGTCGAGACGTCGTCGGGGCTTGCGGCCGGGAGCACGTGCAGGAACGAGGTGTCGGCGCCGTCGAAGCGGACCAGCACCCACGCGAACGGCGTCTGAAGCGGGTGCTTGGGCCGCGGTCGCGGCACCCAGGACCACGAGGTGACCGTGCCCTCCGGACCGACGTCGACGATGCCGGACGTCGACTCCCCGGTCTCGGGGTCGTACTCGGTCGGTGGCACGATGACCCGTCCGCCGCTCCCCCGCGTCCCGACGACCTTGCCGTCCCGCAACCCGGTGAGGAACGCACCGACCACCGGGCCCACGGAGCGCACAAAGGGATACTCCAGGACGTGGTCGGCCGTGTAGAGCACCGACTCCTCTGCCATCACACCTCCCCGGTCCCGGACCCGGCCCGGGCCCCGGACGAAACTAGAACAGATTCCAGTTCTGTGCCAGGTCCCGTGCGCCTCAGGCCAGGCTCGAGAGGTCGACGCCGGCGAGGAGTTCCTCGAGAAAGGCACGGTCGTTGAGAATCGGCACCTCGGAGACGAACATCCGGCCGTAGCGCTCGAAGTACATCAGCTGCTTGGCCAGCAGGAACGTGCCCCGGTCGAAATCCGACATCAGCCCGCCGGCCTCGTCGGCCATGCGGCGCACCCTGCGCTGGGAGCGCAGGCGGCGCACGATGGCCCGGATGCTGCGCTGGTGGGCCTCGATGCCCTGCGCCTTGGCCATCTGGAGCTGAATCGCCTGCATGATGCCGGCCAGGCTCACCTCACCGAAGGGCCGGGTGAGCGCCGGTTCGACGATGGAGCGGAAGAACTGCGTGAGCTCGTCGCCGGACAGCCCGACGGCCTCGCCGATCGCCGGGCCGTAGACGTCGGTGATGTGCTTGGTGACCACCGGCCACGCCGACTCGTTGCCCAGACCGGCCGAGAGCAGCGAAATGAAGAAGCGGTGCGTCGACGGGTCGAGCCGCCCGACGATGCCCCAGTCGATGACGCCGATGCGCCCGTCTCGCAGCATCATCATGTTGCCGGCGTGCACGTCGCCGTGGAACGCCCCCCAGCGGACCGTGGTCAGAAAGAAGGCCCGCATGACCTCCTGCACCAACGGGGTGGGGTCGAACCCCAGCTCGGCGACGCGGGCCAGGTCGTCGATCGGCACGCCGTCGAAGAACTCCATGGTCAGCACGTTTCGGCCGGAGAACTCGAGGTAGGGCTCGGGCACGGCCATCCTCTTGAGGTCGAACTCGTTCTGCAGGCGACGGAAATGGACGAGCGAACGCGCCTCGTTGCGCAGGTCCATCTCCTCGCCGATCTGCACCCGGAAGCCGTCGAGGAGCTGCAGGGTGGAGCCGGCCATCTGGTCGCCCGTCTGGCGGACCAGGATCTCGAGCAGCGGCTGCATGAGGTCGAGGTCGGTCGCCACGACGTGCTCGATCTCGGGTCGCAACACCTTGACCGCCACCACCCGGCCGTCGAGGAGGCGGGCCCGGTGCACCACGGCGATGGAGGCCGTCCCGATCGGGTCGGGGTCGAAGTCGGCGAACGCGTCGCGCAGCGCCAGCCCGAGGTCCTCCTCCACCCGCTGGCGCACGTCGACGAACGGCACCGGGGGACCCGTGTCGAGGCAGGCCCGGAATTCGTCGGCCACGTCGTCGCCGAACATCCCCGGCGACGACGCGATGATCTGGCCGAACTTCATGAACGTCCCGCCGAGGTCCTGGAAGCTCTTGCGCAGCGGCCGCGCCAGCTGGGCTGCCGGCAGCGCGCCCTGGCGGATGGTGCGCAACTGGCGAATGGCGGTGGGCGTGAAGTGGACCGCCACCACCGTTGCGATGGTCCTGCCCCGGCGGACGAGATCCCGACCGGATGGTTCGGGGAGGCGGCGCGGATGGATACGCGGGACGTCCTCGGTCAGCGGTCGCGGCGCGGTGCCCGGCACCGGGGGTGTCGCGCCAACCGGTGCGTCCGCCGCGCCAGGGTTCACGGGATCAGGGTAGGCGAGCGCACTCCGCCCCCCACCCACCCCCGCGATGGGCGCCCTACGCGAACGACCCCGCCAGCGTGGCCAGGGCGGCCTTGTAGGTGTCGCCGAAGATCGGCGCCATCTCGTCGGGGGTCACGTTGTAGGCCCAGATCACCTTTGACCCGTCCCCCTCGGGCTCGACGGAGATGGTGGCGGTGTGGCTCTCGATGGGGACCCCGCCGACGACCGAGTAGGTGATGACGCGGCTTTCGTCGTCGCGGGCCAGGAGGCGCTCGCGTATCTCCATGCCGAACATGCCGAGGATGCGGTCATCGCCCTCGAGGCGGAACGACTCGATGGCGGGGAACAGCTCGCCCGCGCCACCGAAGTTGCCCACCTTCTTCCAGACCTCGTCGGGTGAGGCCGCCACCGTCGTGTCCACTGCGCCTGTCGCCATTGCTGCCTCCTCGCACTCGTCCCATTTGCCGGCCGGAAACCGCCGGTACAGTACTGCCGACCCGGCCCGCCCGCTTGGGCCGGTCCACGGGGAGGAGATCGCCATGGACATGCGCACGATCGGCTCGCTCAAGGTGAGCGTCGTCGGGTTGGGATGCAACAACTTCGGCATGCGCATCGGGCGCAAGGAGACGGCGGCGGTGGTGGACGCTGCGCTCGATGCCGGCATCAACTTCTTCGACACGGCCGACATCTACGGCGGCACCAAGAGCGAGACCTATCTCGGCGCGGCACTGGGTGCCCGCCGGGACGACATCGTGCTGGCCACCAAATTCGGCGCCGCCTACGAGGGCCACGAGGGCGGGGCATCGGCGGCGTACATCCGCCGGGCCGTGGAGGACAGCCTCACCAGGCTCGGGACCGATCACATCGACCTCTATCAGCAACACGTGCCCGACTCCAAGACGCCCGTCGCCGAGACCATCGGTGCCCTGGCCGAGCTCGTTGCCGAGGGGAAGGTCCGGGAGTTCGGCTGCTCCAACTTCTCGGTCGACATGCTCGTTGAGGCCGCGGCCGCGACACCGCCGGGAAGCCCTGGGTACGTGAGTGTGCAGAACCAGTACAACATCTTGTACCGCGAGCCCGAGGACGGTGTGCTGGAGCATTGCGAACGCACAGGGATGGCCTTCCTGCCCTACTTCCCCTTGGCCAGCGGGCTCCTGAGCGGCAAGTACCGGGCGGGCGAGCCGCCTCCCGAGGGGACCCGCCTCGCCGCGATGGGCGACAGGGCGGCCGGTCAGCTCTCGGACGAACGGCTCGCCATCGTGGCGGCCCTCGACGCGCTGGCCGGGCGCCACGGCCACACGGTGCTGGACCTCGCGTTCGGCTGGCTGCTGGCGCGCCCCGCGGTCGCCTCCGTCATCGCCGGTGCCACCCGGCCCGAGCAGATCGCCGCCAACGTCGCGGCCGGCCAGTGGGAGCCGGGCGAGGAGGTGCTGGCCGAGGTCGACGCGTTGGCGCCCCGGTAGCTACGCGGCGGTGGTGTCGCTGAGGGTCCCTGCTGCCCGCCGAACCGCGTGCGCCCGTGCCCGTGCGGGCGCCAGGTGGACCAGCAGGTTGTAGGTGATCAGTGCGATCGCCACGTGCATCGCCATGAGCACGGCCACGGCCTGGGCGGATTGACCCTGGAGCCAGATGTACACGTCGGGCAGGAAGAGGACGAGTGTCACCACGACGGCCAGCCGGAAGAAGAGCCACCGCGGGGCCGAGCTCATGCGCACCACGACGGGCCAGGCGATGCCGGCGACGAGCACCCCGATGACGGTCAGGTTGGCGTAGTCGGCGAATCCGAAGTGCACGTAACCCTTCGTGGCGGGGAACACGTGGGTTCCGATGGCCACCAGCACCGCGTCGGCGAGCAAGGAGCCCACAATGGAGAGGACCGTGGCAATGGCCACGCGCCACCACGCAGGTGGCCGGTGCGGGGGCGAGAAGTCGATGCGCACCCAGGCCAGGAGGCGCTCGGTGACGTCGGGAGAAGTCGCCATGTCCGAAGGCTACGGAGGGCGGGGCCCCCGCGGCTCACCCGCAGGGTGGAATCTCGCGCCGCCGCCTCATCCTTTCGGCGAAGCCCCTCGTCACCTGCCGCCAGAACCCGAGGCCGCCGAGCCGGGCGGCCCTCAGCGCATCAGGCGTCGGCCACCGCCGCCACCAGCTTCTGCAGCGTGTCCTTGGCGTCGCCGAAGAGCATCGTGGTCTTGGGGTCGTAGAGCAGGTCGTTGTCGATGCCGGCAAAGCCGGGACGCATCGAGCGCTTGAGGAAGATGATGTTCTCGGCCTCGTCGGCGTGGATGATGGGCATCCCGTAAATCGGGCTGCCCGGCGTCGACTTCGCCGCCGGGTTCACGGTGTCGTTGGCCCCGACCACGAGCGCCACGTCGGCCGTGGCCATCTCGGGGTTGGCCTCGTCCATCTCCTTCAAGTCCTCGTAGGGGACGTTGGCCTCGGCCAGCAGCACGTTCATGTGACCGGGCATGCGTCCCGCTACGGGGTGGATGGCGAAGAAGGTCTCGACGCCACGCGCCTTGAGCGCCTCCTCGAGCTCGCGCGCCGTGTGCTGCGCCTGGGCCACCGCCAGGCCGTAGCCGGGGATGATCACGACCTTGCGTGCGTACGCCAGCAGCACGCCAACGTCCTCGGGTGTTCCCGACCGCACTGGGCGTGCCGAATCGCCCGCCTCTCCGCCCGTCGCCGTGATGACCGCGCCGAACGCGCTGAAGAGGATGTTGGGCAGCGAACGGCCCATCGCCGAGCTCATGAGGCGGGTGAGGATGATGCCCGAGGCGCCGACGAGGGTGCCCGCCACGATGAGCAGGGCATTGTCCAGCACGAAGCCCGACGCCGCCACCGCCAGGCCGGTGAACGAGTTCAGCAGCGAGATCAGCACCGGCACGTCCGCCCCCCCGATGGGGAGGACGAAGATGACGCCCAGCACCAACGACAGGCCCAGGATGATCCAGACGAAGGCGATGTTCCCGGTCACGAGCGCCAGGATGATCATGACCGCGATGGCGACGCCGACCAGCGCGTTGATCACCTGCTGAGCCGGGTAGGTGATCGGCCGCCCCGTGATCAGCTCCTGCAGCTTGATGAACGCGATCGCGCTCCCCGAGAAGGACACCGACCCGATGAGCACGCCGAGCAGCACCTCGGCGGTGACGTACACGGCGGGCGACAGGCCGAGCGCGTGCAGGTGCAGCAGCTCGACGATGGAGATCAGCGCCGCCGCGCCGCCGCCCACGCCGTTGAAGATCGCCACCAGCTGGGGCATCGCGGTCATCTTCACGAAGCGGGCCACCGGCACCGCGATGGCGGCGCCGAGCACCATGGCGATGATCGTCAGCGTGAGGTTCCAACCCGAATGCCGCAGCGACGGCAGCGTGAACGTCATGGCAATGGCGAGGGTGGCCGCGGCCGCGCCGACCAGCTCGCCCCGGCGTGCGTGCTTGGGCGAGCTCAAGCCCTTCAGGGCGAAGATGAAGCCGGCGATGGCGACGAGATACGCCAGGTCGCGCGCGGTGGCCAGCGTGAAGGAGACCGCAAGCATCAGGCCGCGCCCCCGGAGGGCTCACCCGGGCCGGGGTCCTCGGCCTTGGCCACGGGTGCCCGCTCCCGGGCGCGGTCACCGGGCTTGGTCTTGAACATCTCGAGCATGCGGTCGGTCACGACGAAGCCGCCGACGACGTTCAGCGTGGCCAGGAAGACGGCGACGAAGCCGAGGACGACCTCGGCGGTGCCGTGGGCCTCGCCCATGATGGTCATCGCGCCGACGAGGACGATGCCGTGGATGGCGTTCGACCCCGACATGAGCGGCGTGTGCAGGATGCTCGGCACCTTCGAGACGACCTCGATCCCGACGAACGCCGCCAGGACGAAGATGGTCAGGTAGCCAACGATCCCCGTGGGGGACCCGCCGCTGGCGGCCGGGCCGGACTGCAGAACCAACGCGATCATGTCGATGCTCCTCCCGCCCCGCCGAGCAGCTCCACCGCCGCCGGCGCCATGGCCGTGCCGTCCCGCAGCACGCACATGCCGGTCACGATCTCGTCGTCCCAGTCGGGGGCGAGCGTGCCCTCGGGTCCCATCAGGCCGAGCACGTTGGCGACGTTGCGGGCAAAGAGGAAGCTGGCGTGCGTCGGCATGCCCGACGGGGGGTTGGCCATGCCGACGATGTGGACGCCCTGGTGCTCCACCACCTCGCCCGCCCTGGTCAGCTCGGAGTTCCCGCCCTGGTCCGCGGCCATGTCCACCACGACGGCTCCCTCGGCCATGCCCTCGACCATCGACGTCGTGAGAAGCACTGGGGCCTTGCGGCCCGGCACGGCCGCGGTGGTGATGACGACGTCGGAGCGGCCCACCTCCTCGGCCAGCGCGGCGCGTTGACGGTCGAGCTCCTCGGGCGTGAGCTCGCGTGCGTAGCCACCCGTCCCCTCGGCCGAGACGCCGGTGTCGAGGAAGGTGGCGCCCAGGCTCTCGGCCTCTTCCTTGGCCGCGGCCCGCACGTCGTACGCCTTCACCACGGCGCCGAGCCGTCGCGCCGTGGCGATGGACTGCAGCCCGGCCACGCCGACGCCCATCACCAGCACCTTGGCGGGGGGCACCGTCCCGGCCGCCGTCATGAACATGGGGAAGAACTTGGCCAGGTGCTCCGCCGCCTGCAGGCCGGCCCGGTAGCCCGACACGGTGGCTTGCGAGCTCAGCGCGTCCATGCCCTGGGCCCGGCTGATGCGGGGCAGCAGGTCGAAGCTGAAGACGGTCGCCCCCTTGGCGGCCAGGGCGCGCACGGCGCCTTCCGACTGCCCCACACTGAAGAAACTCAGGACGGCGACGCCCTGCGGCAGGGTCGCGACCTCGTCCGCGCTCGGCGCGTTCACCCGCACGATCAACCCCGCGCCGGCCAGCGTGCTCGCCGCGTCGGGCGCCACCGTTGCGCCTGCGTCGGCGAAGACAGCGTCGCTGAAGGCAGCCTCGTGACCGGCCCCGGACTGGATGCACACCTCCCAGCCCGCGCCGACCAGCTTCTTGACCACGTCAGGCACGAGGGCGACGCGGCGCTCTCCGGGACGGGTCTCGGTGGGGACCGCCAATTTCACGGCTGCTCTGTTTAGCAGCTGACCCCCCGTGTGCCCCTAATCGACGCGTTCGGCGGGTTCACCGGGCTCACCGGTTCACCGGGTCCGCCCGAACGGTCGCTGGGGTTACACCTCGCCCTGCGCGCGCAGGTACTCGGGCAGCTCCCCGCCGCCATGGAGCACCAGGTTGGCGCCCGACACGTAGGAGGCGGCCGGGCTGGCCAGGAACAGGCAGGCCCGGGCGACGTCTTGCGGCGTGCCCATCCGCCCGAGCGGCACGGTGGCGGCGACCTTCTCCATGCCCGCGGGGCCTCCGTAGAACTCGTCGCCCGCGCCCGTGTCGAGCAGCCCGGCGCTCACGCAGTTGACCCGCACCAGCGGGGCCCACTCGACGGCGAGGGTCGCCGTCAGGTTGATGAGACCCGCCTTTGCCGCGGCGTAGGCCGAGGCGCCCGGGGACGGGCGCAGCCCCGACACGCTGGCGACGTTGACCACGGACCCGCCGTCCTCCTGCACCGCCATCACCTTGTGGGCCGAGACCGCGCACCACAGGGGAGCCAGCAGGTTCAGGTTCACCACGGCCTCGACGAACCGGGGCGACGCGTCGGCCGCCATGGCGTGGGGCGCGCCGCCGGCGTTGTTGACCAGCACGTCGAGGCGGCCGAACCGCTCGACGGCCTTGGCGACGACGCGCTCGGCGTCGGCCGGCTTGCGCACGTCGGCCGTCATGAACACCGCCCCCTCGACGGTCGCCTCGTGCCGCCCGCAGGTGACGACGTGCGCCCCGGCCTCCGCGAACGCGGCCACGATGCCGGCCCCGACTCCCCGCGAGCCGCCCGTCACCACGACCACGCGCTCGCTGAAGTCGAAGGTCGGCTGCGTCACGGGGCAAACCCTAGGTGTTCTGCCCTCGGACGGCCCCGCCGCCCGGCCCGGGTCGCGTTGGCCCGGCCCAGCGTGCTGGCCTAAGTTCCCTGCGGCCCTTCTGACGCGCCGTCAGGGCCATGACCGAGGAGAATCCGGCGTCCCATGCCCATCGACGTGGTCCAGGAGCACGACGGGATCGCCGAGGTGGTCATCGACCACCCGCCGGTCAACGCGCTCGACGTCGCGGGCTGGTTCGCCCTCGCCGACGCGATGATCGCCGCGGGCCGCGTGCCCACCAACCGGGTCGTGGTCCTGCGGGCGACCGGGCGCGGCTTCTGCGCCGGAGTCGACATCAAGGAGATCAACGCCAGGGGAGACGAGGCGCTCGTCGGCGTGAACCGCGGCTGCGCCGCCGCCTTCGCCGCCGTCTACGACTGCGAGGTGCCCGTCATCGCCGCGGTGCAGGGCTTCTGCCTCGGGGGCGGCATCGGCCTGGTCGGGAACGCGGACATGGTGATCGCGTCCGAGGACGCCACCTTCGGGCTGCCCGAGGTCGACCGGGGGGCGCTCGGCGCCGCCACGCACCTGGCTCGGCTCGTCCCCCAACACGCCATGCGCAAGATGGTCTACACGGCCAAGCCCGTCACCGCCGCCGAGCTGGCCGCCTTCGGCTCGGTGGCCGCGGTCGTGCCGCCGGACCGGCTCCGGGCGGCCGCGCTGGAGCTGGCCGCCGACATCGCCGCCAAGAGCCCGACCATCATCCGCCGGGCCAAGGAGTCGCTCAACGGGATCGATCCCGTCGACGTGAAGCGCAGCTACCGCTTCGAGCAGGGCTTCACCTACGAGCTCCACGTGCGCGGCGTGGCCGACGAGCAGCGGGCGGCCTTCGTCGAGAAGCGCGACGCCGACACGTCGCAGTGAGCGACAAACGCGTCACCGTCGAGGACATCGTCGGCGAACTCCGTTCCGGGATGACGGTCGGCATCGGCGGCTGGGGCTCGCGCCGCAAGCCCATGGCCGTCGTGCGCGCCCTCTGTCGCTCCGACCTCACGGACCTGACCATCGTCGCCTACGGCGGCCCCGACGTGGGCCTGTTGTGCGCCGCGGGCAAGGTGCGCAAGGTCGTGTGCGGGTTCGTCACTCTCGACTCCATCGCGCTCGATCCCCACTGGCGGGCGGCGCGCCAGCACGGCCGGGTGCAGGTGATGGAGGTGGACGAGGGGATGTTCTACCTCGGGCTCCAGGCCGCGGCGTGGCGCGTCCCCTTCCTCCCGACCCGGGCCGGACTGGGCTCCGACGTCCTCACCATCAACCCCGGACTGCGGCTCGTCCGCTCGCCCTACGGCGCCGACAGCCCCCACCTGGCCGACCGGGCCGACGCCGACGTCGAGCTGGTCGCCATGCCGGCCCTCCACCTCGATGCGGCCATCGTCCACACCAACCGGGCCGACTCGGCCGGCAACGGGCAGGTGCTGAGCCCCGACCCGTTCTTCGACCCGCTGTTCCTCGGCGCCGCCGCGCGCCGCTTCATGACCACGGAACGCATCGTCGAGAACGGGACGCTGGCCGGCGAGGCCCACCCCCTCTCCACCGTGCCGATCCACCGCATGCTCACCGACGGCGTCGCCGAGACTCGGGGCGGCGCGCATTTCACGGCCAACCCGCCCGACTACGGCCGCGACGAGGCGTTCCAGAAGGAGTACGCGGCCGCCGCCAGCGACCCGGCCGAGTGGGAGGCCTTCGCCAAGCGCTACCTCCTCGTCGACGAAGGTGAGTACCAGGCCCGGGTCAAGGAGCGCCGGGCCCCGTGAGCGACCTCGGCGTCACCCGGGCGGAGTTCTGCGTCATCGCCTGCGCCGACGCCTGGCGCGACGCCGGCGAGGTGATGGCGAGCCCGTTCGGCACCATCCCCTCGCTCGGAGCCCGGTTGGCCAAGCGCACCTTCGCCCCCGACCTCGTCCTCACCGACGGCGAGGCCGCCCTCATGGTCGGCGCGCCGCCCCTCGCGATGGGGGCGGCGGAGCTGGTGCGCGAGGCGGCCATGCCCTACCGGAGCGTGTTCGACGTGGTGTGGTCGGGGCGGCGCCACATCATGATGATGGCGAGCCAGATCGACCGCTCGGGCAACCAGAACATCTCGGCCATCGGACCGCACGACAAGCCCAAGGTGCAGCTCGTCGGCGTGCGCGGCGCGCCGGGCAACTCCGTCAACCATCCCACCAGCTACTGGGTCCCCGATCACAGCGTGCGCACCTTCGTCGAGCAGGTCGACGTCGTGAGCGGCGTCGGCTACGCCCGGGCGGCCGCGGCGGGTCCCGGGGCAACGCGCTTCCACGACATCCGCCGTGTCGTGTCGAACCTCGGCGTGTTCGACTTCGAGACACCGGACCGCACCATGCGGCTTCGCTCGTACCATCCCGGGGTGACGGTCGAGGACGTCGCCGCCGCCACCGGCTTCGCACTCTCGGTCCCGCCCGACGTCGCGCCGACCCGCCTCCCGACGCCCGAGGAGCTCGACATCGTGCGCGTCGTCCTCGACCCCGGCTCGCTCCGCGATCGCGAGGTGCGGAGCTGACCGCGGTCCCCGGCTCGCCGCACCACTCGCCGCACCACTCGTCGCAGCACCCGGCGCTGCACACCGCGCTGTGCGAACGGCTCGGCGTGCGCTTCCCCCTCGTGCAGACCGGCATGGGCTGGGTGGCCGGTCCCCGGCTGGTTGCGGCCACCGGTGAGGCCGGCGGCCTCGGCATCCTGGCGTCGGCCACCATGACGCTCGACGAGCTCGCCCGGGCCATCGCCGAGGTGCGCGGGCGCACCCAGGCTCCCTTCGGCGTCAACCTGCGCACCGACGCGGCCGACGTGCACGAGCGCATCGAGCTGATGATCGAGACCGGCGCCCGGGTGGCCAGCTTCGCCCAGGCGCCCAACCCGGCCCTCGTCACCCGGTGCAAGGAGGCGGGGCTCTTCGTCATGCCGACGGTCGGCGCCCGGCGACACGCCGAGAAGGTGGCCGAATGGGGTGTCGACGCCGTCATCGCGCAGGGGGCCGAGGGGGGCGGGCACACCGGGAGCGTGCCCACGAGCCTCCTGCTCCCCCAGGTCGTCGAGGCGGTGGGCGACCGCGTCCTGGTCATCGGCGCCGGTGGCTTCTTCAGCGGGCGCGGGCTCGTCGCCGCACTGGCCTACGGGGCGGCCGGCGTCGCCATGGGCACCCGCTTCCTCCTCTCCGCCGAGAGCCGGGTGCCCGGAACCGTCAAGGACCTGTACCTCGAGACGCCGGTGACGGGCACCGTGGTGACCACCAAGGTGGACGGCGCGCCCCAACGTGTCGTGCGCACCGAGCTGGTCGGCCGCCTGGACTCCCAGTCATGGCTTCGGGCCCTGCCGCGCGCGTTGCGCAGCGCCTACCGGTTCCGCCAGGAGACGGGCGCCACCGTCGCCTCGCTGCTGCGCGAGGGGCGCGCCATGAAGGAGGGCAACGAGCTGACGTGGACCCAGGTCGTCATGGCCGCCAACGCACCGGTCATGACGAAGGCGGCGCTCGTGGAGGGGCGCACCGACGTGGGCGTGCTGCCCACGGGTCAGGTGGTGGGAGTGCTGAACTCGCTGCCGAGTGTGGCCGACATCGTCGACGGCATCATGACAGAGGCCGACGCCGTGCTCCGCGGCTGGTGCGGAGCGTCCGGCTAGACGCCGTTGCCGCTTGCGGCCGCGTTGCCCTGCGCCACCCGACGGAGCAGATTCGACACGCGCTGGTGGGTCACCCCGAAGAGATGAGCGATGCTCGGAATGCTCTGCCCCTCGGCGCGCAACGCCACGACCAGGGACCGGCGTAGGTACCCGCTGGCCTCGGACTGCCGGCGCAGGATGGTGCTCACCAGCTGGACGGTCCCCGGCTCGTCCTCGTCCCCGAGGATCGCCTTCCACTCTCGCCCGTTCTGACGGGCGAGGCGGACCTCGGCGATGCGCTTCGCGAGGAGCCGCTCACTCTCGGCGTTCTCTCGCAGCACGGATTCCAGCTCGTCGAGTGCGTTGAGCACGTCGTCCGACCCGCTCCCGCTCCGGTCGTAATTCTGGTCCGGCATTGAGATATCTGCTCCTCTGTGCTGCTCCTCGTACCGGCGCAGCTCAACCGCATCAGTGGCCACCATGCAACGTCCTCCAATCACAGTCGTTCCGCGCCGACTCCGAATTAGACGACTCACGCGTCCACCAGCCTAAGCAGCCTGCGACCACGATTGACGTCACTGCGCTCAATACCCGGATCGCGCTGGATCACACACGATGCGGCCCTTCGGGCCGAACTCCCTCGCTACCAGGGTTTCAGCGACTGAGGAGGACCGAGGACCCGTGCCCGAACAGCCCCTGGTTGGCCGTGACGGCCACCGTCGCCCCCTCGACCTGGCGTCCGGCGGCGGTGCCCCGGAGCTGCCAGACGCACTCGCACACCTGCGCGATCGCCTGGGCCGGGATCGCCTCGCCGAAGCAGGAGAGGCCACCAGAGGGATTGACCGGTACCCGGCCGCCGAACGTGGTTTCGCCGTCGCGCAGCAGCTTCTCCGCCTCGCCCTCGCCGCACAGGCCGATGTCCTCGTACCAGTCGAGCTCGAGCGCGGATGAGAGGTCGTAGACCTCGGCCAGGCTGACGTCCCCGGGTCCGATGCCCGCCTCGGCGTAGGCCGCGGTGGCGATGGAGGGCCTGAAGCCGGCGGCCGACCCCGTGTCGGCGACGCCGGACGCGGCGGCCGAGTCGGTCGAGAAGTTCGGCATCTCAATCACCGTGTTGGGGAACGTGGGGGTGACGGTCGAGACCGCGTCGATCGTCACCAGCGGCGCGGCGCCGGCGTGGCGCCGGGCGAACTCCATGCTCGAGAGGACGAGGGCGGCCCCGCCGTCGGACGTCGCGCAGATCTCGAGCAGGCGCAAGGGGTCCGCCACCATGGGCGAGGCCAACACCTCGTCGACCGTGACCTCCTTGCGGTAGCGCGCGTAGGGGTTGGCGAGCCCGTGGCGCGCGTTCTTCACCTTGACCAGCGCGAAGTCCTCTTCGGTCGCGCCGAAGCGGTCCATGCGGCGGCGCGCGTACAGCGCGAAGTACGTCGGGTTGGTCGCGCCCATGAGATGGAAGCGCAGCCAGTCCGGATCGTCCTTGCGATCGCCGCCGACCGGCGCGAAGAACCCTTTGGGCGTCGTGTCGGCACCGACCACGAGCGCGACGTCGCACAACCCCGCCAGGATCTGCGCCCGGGCGTTGGCGATGGCCACCGCGCCCGAGGCGCAGGCGGCGTAGACGCTCGAGACCCGCGCCCCCGTCCACCCGAGCGCCTGGGCGAACGTTGCGCCGGACACGAAGCCCGGGTAGCCGTTGCGGATGGTGTCCGCGCCCGACACGAACTGCATGTCGCGCCACCCGAGTCCCGCATCCGCCAGCGCGTCGCGCGCCGCGGCCAGGCCGTACTCGACGAACGGGCGCCCCCACTTGCCCCACTCGTGCATGCCGGCGCCGAGCACCGCCACCTTCTTGTCGTCGGGCACGCTCAGGCCTCCCCGCCGGGGGTCCCGGCGCCGAGGGGCCGCCACTTCCAGACCAGATGGTCGATGCCCTCCTCGGTGTACAGCGTGTCGACCACCAGCTCGACCTCGTCGCCCACCCGCAGGTCGTCGACCGTCACCTCTCCCACGACCTGCCCCATGACCACGAGTTTCTCGGCGGCCAGCTCCACCGCGACCAAGCAGAACGGGACGTAAGGGTCGGCGGCCACGTAGGGGGGCGGGGGCTGGTAGCGGGCGTCGGTGTAGGACCAGATACGCCCGCGCCGAGAGAGCTCGACGGTCTCGAAGGTCGTCGAGGCGCAGTCGGGGTTCTTGCAAAAGGTCGCCTCGGCCGGAAAGGCATAGGTCCCGCAGCCCTCGCAGCGCGACCCCAGCAGCGCCGGGGCGCGGCCGTCCTCGCCCGTGGCGAACCACCCCTCCACCGCGGGCACCCTCGTTGGACTCGCCATCAACCGAGCCGCTCGATGATCGTTGCGTTCGCCTGCCCGCCGCCCTCGCACATGGTCTGGAGCCCGTAGCGCGCCCCCGTGCGCTCCATCTCGTTGAGCAGCGTCGCCATCAGGCGCGCGCCCGAGCACCCGGTGGGGTGGCCGATGGCGATGGCGCCGCCGTTGGGGTTCACCTTGTCCATGTCGGGGCGGAACTCGCGCTCCCAGGCCAGCACGACGGATGCGAAGGCCTCGTTGATCTCGATGACGTCCATGTCCTCGAGCGACAGCTTGGCCTTGGCCAGCACCAGCTCGGTGGCCGGGATGGGGGCCGTCAGCATGATCTGGGGGTCGTTGGCCGCCACCGCGAAGGTGTGGAAACGCGCCCGTGGCCGCAGGCCCAACGACGACGCGCGCTCTTCGCTCATGATCAAGACGGCCGCGGCGCCGTCGGAGATCTGCGAGGACGTCCCCGCCGTCACGGTGCCCGTCTCCGAGAACGCGGGCCTCAACGCGGCCAGCTTTTCGAGCGAGGTGTCGCGGCGGACACCCTCGTCGGCCATGAGCATCCCGCGCACCTCGGCCGCGCCGGGGACGTCGGGATGGACCCGCGCCTCGAGCGGCACGATCTCGTTGGCGAAGGAGCCCTCGTCGCCGGCCCGGGCCGCGCGCTGGTGCGAGCGCAGCGCGAACGCGTCCATCTCCTCGCGCGAGACGTTCCAGCGCCGCGCGATCTCCTCCGCGCAGTCGCCTTGGTGGATGAGCTCGAAGCGTTCCTTGTAGAGCGGGCCGTAGGCCTCTCCGGGTCCGGGCTCGGTCGTCGAGCCGATGGGGACGCGGCTCATCGACTCCACGCCGGCCCCGATGGCGACGTCCATGGCGCCGGCCATCACGGCCTGGGCCGCGAAGTGGATGGCCTGCTGGGCCGAGCCGCACTGACGGTCGACCGTCGTCCCCGGGACCGATTCGGGGAACCCCGCCGCCAGGGCGGCGTTGCGTGCGATGTTCATCGCCTGCTCGCCGACCGTCATCGTGCAGCCCATCACCACGTCCTCGACCAGGGCGGGGTCCAGGTCGTTTCGGGCCAGCAGGGCGGCCAGCGGCTGCGCGGCCAGGTCGGTGGCGTGCCATCCCGACAGCCGCCCCCGCGGCGTCCAACCGGGGTGCGGACGGCGTCGACGATCACGGCGTTGGGCATAGGAAGCCCAATTCTGACGCCGAATCAGATTGGGCGCCAGACGCGGGCGCAGCTTCGTTCCCCCATTGATGGACCAACATGAGCCCGTGCGCAGAGGTTTCGCCCTCGCCACCGCCTGTGCGCTGGGCATCACCCTCCTGGCCGCCTGCTTGAGCGCCGGCTCCGCCCCGCCCGCGGCGACCTCTCGCATCGCCACGGTGCCGACCGCGACCGCTCCGGCGCTGGCGGCGGGCCAGGTGGCCACGGTCCGGTACTGCAACCACGCTCGGGCCCGCATCACCGAGCCGGCCACGCTGCACGGCCCGGCCCCCGCCGCCGTCTACGTCCACGGAGGCTCGTGGGTCTCGGGCAACTACGACACCGGCGGCTTCATCAGCAACAGCGTCGGCCCGGCGCTCTCCGCAAAGGGATTCGTGGTGGTCGGCCTCGACTACCGCCTCGGGCCCTCCGAGAGGTGGCCGGACCAGATCGTCGACGTCAAGTGCGCCATCCGGTACCTGCGTGCCAACGCCTCACAGCTGAACATCGACCCCGGCGAGATCGGGGCGTGGGGCCAGAGCGCCGGCGGGCACCTCGTGGCGCTGGTCGGCACCGCCGGGCCGTCGGCCGGCTGGGACGTCGGTCCCTACCCCGGCGTGTCGAGCGGGGTGCAGGCGGTGGTCGACATGGCCGGGCCGAGCGATCTGCTCACCATGGGGAACCGGGGCGACGCCGTGCTCGTGGCGGAGAGTTTCGCCTCGCTCCTCGGCCGCGTGCCCCGCGACCAGCTGGGCGCCGACCTCAAGGCGGCCAGCCCGGTGACCTATGTCGCGCCGGGCGACCCACCCTTCCTCCTCGTCGACGCCAACAACGACGAGATCGTCTACCCCCAGCAGTCCAAGGAGCTGTCCTGGGACCTCGGGGCGAACGGCGTGCCGCACCGGCTGGTCCAGGTGTCCCAGGGTGGCCATGCGTTCGACGCGGCCGGTGAGTCCCCTCCGGAGAAAGCGATCATCGGGCTGGTCGTGGACTTCTTCGTCCGGACCCTGGCCTTCCACCAGCCGTTCACGAGCAACTGAGGCGGGCGCCACCTTGGCACGGCGCAGGTCGCTGTGCGAGATTCGCAGCGCAATGGACCTGACCTTCAGCCCCGAGAACGAGGCCTTCCGGGCCGAGGCCCGGGGCTGGCTGGCCGCGCACGTCCCGCCCGAGCCACTCCCCTCGCTCGATACGGCCGCCGGCTTCGAGGCGCACCGCCGCTGGGAACGCACCATGTTCGAGGACCGCTGGTCCGTCGTGAGCTGGCCGGCCGAGTACGGGGGGCGCGACCTCGGGATCTTCGAGTGGCTCGTGTTCGAAGAGGAGTACTACCGCGCCCGCGCCCCCACGCGTGTGAGCCAGAACGGCATCTTCCTCCTCGCCCCGACCATGCTCGAGTACGGGACCGCGTCCCAGAAGGCGCGCTACCTCCCGCCGATGGCGGCCGGTGACGAGATCTGGTGCCAGGGCTGGTCCGAGCCCGACGCCGGCAGCGACCTGGCCGGCATCCGTTCCCGCGGCGCGCGCAACGCGGCCGGCGACGGCTGGATACTGAACGGGCAGAAGACATGGGCGAGCCGGGGCGCCTTCGCCGACTGGTGCTTCGGCATCTTCCGCACCGACCTCGAGGCCGAGCGCCACCGCGGGCTGACGTATTTCCTCGTCGCCATGGACTCGCCCGGCGTCACCGTGCGCCCGATCCCCCAGATCGACGGCGAGACCGGTTTCGCCGAGATCTTCTTCGACAACGTCGAGGTCCCCGAGGACCAGGTCCTGGGCGAGGTCGGCGCCGGCTGGTCGGTGGCGATGGCCACCGCCGGCTCCGAACGCGGGCTCTCGCTGCGCAGCCCGGCCCGCTACACCGAGGCAGCCGACCGCCTCGTACAGCTCTTCGACCAGCGCGGCGGCCCGGCCGCTTCCGTCGACGCCGTGGCGCAGGCGCACATGGACGCCGAGGCGTACCAGCTGCACACCTACTGGACGGCGACCAAGGTCGCGCGGGGCCAACCGGTCGGCCCGGAGGCGAGCTGCAACAAGATCTTCTGGTCCGAGACCGACATGGCCATCCACACGGCGGCCCTCGACCTCCTGGGCCCCGAGGCCGAGCTGCTGGAGGCGGGCGTGCCCGGCGAGTGGCTCGACGGGTACCTCTTCTCGCTGGCCGGGCCGATCTATGCCGGGACGAACGAGATCCAGCGCAACGTGGTGGCCGAGCGGCTGCTCGGGCTGCCGCGCGGCTGAACGGGACGGCCGTGGACTTCGCCTTCTCGCAGGAGCAGGAGGAGCTGCGCCGCGGTGTGCGCACGGTCCTCGACACGGAGTGCACGGTCGACGAGCTCCGCGCCTTCGAGTGGGCCGACGAGGCCGGCCGCGCCGAGCTCTCGCAGAATCGCTGGGCCGTGCTGGCCGAGCTCGGGGCGCCCCAACTGGTGGTGCCAGAGGCGGCGAACGGTCTCGGCCTGAGCGACGTCGACCTCGTCGGCGTGCTCGAGGAGGCGGGGCACGCCTGCCTGCCCGAGCCGCTGCTCGAGACGGCCGCGCTCGCCGCGCCGACACTCGCCGCCCTGCTGCCCGACCCGGCGGCGGCGTCCGCGCTCGCCGCGCTGGTCGAGGACGATGCGAGCTTCGCCGTCGGCGGCATCGACGTGACCCCCGCCGGGATCGCGTCACCCACCGAGGTGACGGCCGACGGCACGCTGCGCACTCCCCGCGTCGCCGGTGCCCGCGGCGCCGACATCTTCCTGCTGGCCTGTCGCGACACCGAGTCGGGATGGCAGCTGCACGCCGTGCCGGCGGCGTCGTGCCGCGCGTGGGCCACGCCGGCCCTCAGCTCGTCGCGCGATCTCTCCACCGTGCAGTGGCCCCTGGCCTCCGACACGCTGCTCGCGTATGGCGTGGCGGCCGAGGCGGCGGCGGCGCTGCTGGCCGACCGGGCCGCCGCGGGCACCGCCGCGCTCCTCATCGGGCTCGCGGACCGCATGCTGGCCATGGCGGCCGCGTACGCCAAGGAGCGCCACCAGTTCGGCAAGCCGATCGGCAGCTTTCAGGCCGTCAAGCATCTCCTGGCCAACGCGCGGGTGGCGCTCGAGTTCGCCCGCCCCGCCACGTACCGCGCCGCCTGGTCGCTGGCGACCGCGCAGCCGACGCTCTCGCACGACGCGTCGATGGCGAAGGCCATGGCTTCGGAAGCGGCCGACCTCGCGGCCCGCGTGGCCCTGCAGGTCCACGGCGCCATCGGCTACACGTGGGAGTGCGACCTCCACTTCTTCTTGAAGCAGACGTGGGCCCTGTCGCGAGCGTGGGGCGATGCCGCCACCCACCGCCGACTGGTGCTGGCCCAGGTCAGGGGGACCGCGACGGCTATGTCCGATTCCCGCCAGTAATCGTCACCGCGGAGTGCCACGCTGGCACCCGTGATTGAGGACCCGGACCGCTGCTACCAGGCGGCGCAGAGCAAGGACGCCCGTTTCGACGGCTGGTTCTTCTGCGCCGTCACCTCGACCGGGATCTACTGCCGGCCGAGCTGCCCGGCCCGCACACCGAAGCGCCAGAACGTCCGCTTCTACCCGACGGCGGCCGCCGCCCAGCAGGCCGGCTTCCGCGCCTGCCTGCGCTGCCGGCCCGACGCCACGCCAGGCTCGCCCGAGTGGAACATCCGCGCCGACGTCGTGGCCCGGGCCATGCGGCTGATCCGTGACGGCGTCGTCGACCGCGACGGGGTCGAGGGGCTGGCCACGCGCCTCGGCTACAGCACCCGCCAGTTGAACCGACTCATCACGGCCGAGGTGGGAACGGGGCCGCTCGCGTTGGCCCGCGCCCAGCGCAGCCAGACGGCGCGTCTGCTGCTCGAGACGACCGACCTGCCCGTCGCCCACGTCGCCTTCGCCGCCGGCTTCGCGAGCGTGCGCCAGTGCAACGACACCGTGCGCCAGATCTTCGCCGACACGCCGCGGGGGCTGCGGGCCCGGGCCGCCCGGGCCGGGCGCGGCCGGAACGACGCCACGCGCGGGGGTACGCCCCAAGCGATACGGCTCCGCCTGCCGTGCCGGCGGCCCTTCAGCCCGCCGTCGGTGCTCGAGTTCCTCGGCCTGCGTGCGCTGCCCGGCGTCGAGTCTTTCGACGGCGCGTCCTACCGGCGGAGCCTCCGCCTGCCCACCGGCCATGCGATCGTCACGCTCGCCGCACCCGAGGCCGCCCGCGACGCCCGTGCCACGCGTGCACCGGTGGCGGACGGCCCGCCCTACGTCGAGGGCGAGCTCGTGCTCTCCGACCTGCGCGACCTGACGACCGCGGTGTCGCGCTGCCGCCAGCTGCTCGACCTCGACGCCGACCCCGTCGCCGTCTGGGACGCCCTGCGGGGCGACGTGCACCTCGGGCCGGTGGTCGAGCAGGACCCGGGCCGGCGGGTGCCGGGCGCCGCCGACGGTTTCGAACTCGCCGCGCGCGCCGTCATCGGCCAGCAGGTGTCGGTCTCCGGGGCGCGGACGGTCGCCGGCCGGCTCGTGCAGGCGGCGGGAGACCCGCTCCCCCAGCCCGACGCCACGATCACGCACCTCTTCCCGACGCCGGCGGCGCTGGCCGAGCTGGCCCGCCGTGACCCGGGCGCGTTCGCCATGCCGGCGGGGCGCAGACGGGCCCTCGGCGCGCTGGCCGAGGCCGTGCACCGCGGCGACGTCGTGATCGACCCCGGCGCCGACCCGACGGAGCTGCGCCGCTCGCTGGTCGCGCTCGCGGGCATCGGGCCGTGGACCGCCGAGTACGTGGCCATGCGCGCCCTGCGCGACCCGGACGCGTTCATGCCCACCGACCTCGGCATCCGCCGGGCGGCGCACGCCATCGGCCTGCCCGGAGACCCAGCCGCCCTCGTAGCCGCGGGTGAGGGCTGGCGGCCGTGGCGGAGCTACGCCATGGCGCACCTGTGGTCGCTGCCGGCGCCGGCCACCCTGATCCCGACCACACCGTTGAAAGGACGTGCAGCATGACGACCGCACCCACCACCACCATGCCCATCGACACACCGATCGGCCGCCTCGTGCTCGAATGCGACGGCGACGTGCTCGTCGGCGTCTGGCTGCCGCACGAGCGGCGGCACGTGCGCCGCGACGTCGACGACGTGCCGCCCGTCCTGAAGGACGCGGCGACTCAGCTCGAGGAGTACTTCGCCGGCGAGCGCGCAGAGTTCGACGTCCCGATGGAGCTCGACGGCACCCCGTTTCAGCGTGAGGTGTGGACCGAGCTGACGCACATTCCCTATGGCGAGACCATCAGTTACGGCGAGCTGGCGCGGCGAGTCGGGCGGCCGAACGGGCCCCGGGCCGTCGGACAGGCCAACGGCCGGAACCCCATCCCCATCATCGTCCCCTGCCACCGCGTGCTCGCGAGCAACGGCATCGGCGGCTACGGCGGGGGGCTCGAGGTCAAGCGTGCGCTGCTCGCCGTCGAGGGTGTGACGGCCTAGGGGCACAACGGCGGCGGCGCGCGTAAGGTGCGCCGGTGGAAACCGCCCAGAGTGTGCACGACGCGTTCGACCTGACGGGACGGGTGGCCCTCGTCACGGGGGCCGGGGGCGGCATCGGGCGTACCACGGCCGAGGTCCTCGCCGGCGCCGGTGCGACCGTCGTCTGCGCCGACGTCAACGCCGCCGCGGCGGACGAGACGGCGAGCGGCATCCTCGGCCAGGGTGGGCGGGCGGAGAGCGCCCAGCTCGACGTCTCCCAGCGCGGCGCGGCGTCCACGCTCGTCGGGCACATCGCGGCCCGCCACGGCGGCCTGCACGTCATGTGCAACATCGCCGGGATCATGATCGACAGCTCCATCGTCGACGTCGACCCGGACGAGTTCGACCGCATCCTGTCGGTGAACCTCAAGGGTGTGCTCTACGGGTGTCAGGCCGCCGGGAAGGTGATGGTGGCCCAGGGCGGCGGTTCCATCGTCAACATGTCCTCGGCGGCCGTGCTGACCCCGTCGCCCGGCATCGGGCCCTACGCCATCTGCAAGGCCGGGGTCGCCCAGTTGACGAAGTCGATGGCCGTCGAGGTGGGCGAGCACGGCGTGCGGGTCAACACGGTGGCGCCCGGCTTCGTCCCGACCAACATGACGGCTCGCTACTACACGAACCCCGACGGGACGGTGAACGAGGCCGCCAAGGCCGCCACGCTGGCCCCCATGGCGCGGTACGCCCCGATGCGCCGGGTGGGGGTGACGACCGACGTCGCGTACTGCGTGCTGTATCTCGCCTCCGACGCCAGCACGTTCGTCACGGGGCAGCTGCTCAGCCCCAACGGCGGCGTCGCCATGCACTACTGATCAGGACAGGCGCACCAGGTCGAACTGACCCGTCGCGGTGTCGGAGACGATGACGGCCGGGCCCGGCCCGATGAGGACGACGGCCGATCCGACGCCGACCGCATCGCCCACGGCGCCGTGCTGATCGATGCGGAAGACACACGACGTCGGCGTCTGCGCGGCCATCGGGCACGCTGCGTTGGCGCCGGCCGGCTCGAGGACGAGCGGCCCGGCGGCCGTGTCCACGACGCTGCTCGTCACCGTGCCGCTGGAGGTCCCGATCACACGCAGCGTGGTGGTGTCGTAGGTGGTGAACGCGGCATCGAGGCCCTGCCCCGCCGGCTCGCTGACCCACACCGCGCCACCGGCGACGACGTCGACGTACTGCACGCCACCACCGAGGCCGTTGGGCGTCGCGGCCAGCGCCGGCCCCGTGGCGACGGTCCCGTTCGGACGCCGCACGGACAGCTGGTGGCCGGGACTCTCGTAATAAATGGAGCCGTCGGACCCGATCGCGTCGCCGAGACCGCGTACGAGGAGGTGCGGTCGGGCCGACGACGCCGGGTCGATTCGGTACACGCTGACCACGTTGCCCTGCGTGACGGACACGAGCACGCCGCCGCCGGCGGCGGCGAGCGCGACCAGGTCGTTGTTGGAGCTGTTCGCCGCGTTCACGGTCGGCATCGTCCACTGGCCGTCCTGGTTGCCGCTGGCGCGGCCGTAGGCGTACACGGTCGAGTACGTCGCGACGTAGAAGTTGTTGCCGTCGGCCGCCACCGCGGCGATGCCGGTGGGGACGTGCTCGGCGATGGCGGCCGGTCCGTTGCCGTCCACCACCCACGCCTCGGCGGGCGACGGGCTGGTCGGGTCCTGGGGCGCTGCGAAGACGGCGCCGTCGGGGCTCTCGGCCGCGGTCACACGATCGGCCGAGAAGGGAAGCGGGATCGGTGACCCGGGCTGCAAGGGCCCCGAGGTCGACACGGGCGGCAGCGTCGACCCCGTGGTGGCGGTCGTGGACGTCGTCGACGTCGGCGCGGCGCCCCCGTGGCTCGTCGTGGTGGTGCTCGCCGCCTGCGGTGCCGACGGCCCCGAGCCGCACGACGCGAGTACCAGAGCGGCAACCGCCGCCAGCGCGGCTGTTCCGGCCGGGAACCCCAATTGCAGGCGCGGGCAAGGTTTCCCGGGCATGCGGGCCAGTATGGCGTGCGACCGCCTCAGGACCGCGGCGCGTCGGATGACGGTGGAGGCGGGGTACCGTGCGGCCATGGCGACCACCCGCGAGATCTCCTATCAGGCCGACGGCCGCACCATGATCGGCACCCTCGCCCTGCCCGACGGCACCGATCGCCGACCCGGCGTCCTCGTGTGCCACGAGGGGCCGGGTCTCGACGACCACGCGCGCTCCCGGGCCGCCCGGCTGGCGGACGAGCTCGGCTACGTCGCGTTCGCCCTCGACTACCACGGCGGGGGGCAACCGATGGCCGACCGCGGGCAGATGATGGCTCGGCTCGGCGAGTTCCGGGAAGACCCGCAGCGGGCGCGGGCCATCGCGTCGGCCGGGCTCGACGTGCTGCGGGCGGAGACGCGCACGGACGGCGATCGCCTCGCCGCCATCGGGTACTGCTTCGGCGGGACGCTCTCCCTGGAGCTGGCGAGGGACGGCGCCGACCTCAAGGCGGTCGTCGGTTTCCACTCCGGGCTGGCCCCGGCCCGGCCCGAGGACGCCCCGAACATCCGCGGCAAGGTGCTCATGCTCATCGGCGCCGACGACCCGATCGTCGACAACGCGCAGCGACGCGACTTCGAGGAGGAGATGCGTGCCGGCGGAGTCGACTGGCAGCTACACGTCTACGGCGGCGCGGTGCATTCGTTCACGAACCCCCGCGCCACCGGGCTGGACATGCCCGGCATCGCCTATGACGAGCGGACCGACCGGCGCTCGTGGCAGGCCATGCTCGACCTCTTCCGGGAGGTCTTCGACTGACCGGTTCCACGAGGCGATCGGTGGGTCCCCGCCGTTTCTGACGCTCCGTCAGGTGCGGGCTACGCTCGATGCCCATGCCTGAGCCCCTGCCGAAGATCATCTCGGTGGACGACCACGTCGTCGAGCCACCCAACGTGTGGCAGGACCGCCTCCCCGCGAAGTACGCCGAGATCGGGCCGCGGATCGTGCGGGCGCCCATGCCCGAGGTCGAGTTCCGGGGCGGGCAGCTGAAGGTCAAGCCCGGTGCCAAGGGCATACCGGTCGACTGGTGGTACTACGAGGACCTCAAGCGGCCGCTGTTGCGCGTCGACTCCGCGGTGGGAGTGCCGCGCGAGGAAGTGACGATGAAGGGCGTCACCTACGAGGACATGCGCCCGGGGTCCTACGAGGTCAAGCCCCGGCTCGACGACATGGACACCAACCACATCGAGGCGGCGCTGTGCTTCCCGACGTTCCCCCGCTTCTGCGGCCAGACCTTCACCGAGGCCGAGGACAAGGAGCTGGGTCTGCTCTGCGTGAAGGCCTACAACGACTGGATGGTCGACGAGTGGTGCGGGGACTCGGGGGGCGGCTCATCCCCCTCTGCCTCATCCCGCTCTGGGACGTGGAGTTGGCCGAGGCCGAGGTGCGGCGCAATGCCGCGCGCGGCGTCCGCGCCGTCTGCTTCAGCGAGATCCCGCCCTTCTTGGGCCTGCCGAGCGTGCACGACCCCGGCCACTACTGGGATCCCTTCTTCCAGGCCTGCGCCGAGACCCAGACGATCGTCAACATGCACATCGGCAGCTCGTCGAAGATGCCGTCGACCTCGGCCGACGCACCCCCTGCGGTGGGGTCGACGCTCACGCACACCAACGCCACCTTCTCGCTCGTCGACTTCCTCTTCAGCGGCGTCTTCGTGCGCTTCCCCGACCTCAAGGTCGCCTACTCCGAGGGCCAGATCGGGTGGATCCCCTACATCTTGGAGCGCGCCGACACGGTCTGGCTCGAGAACCGGGGCTGGGGCGGCGTGGCCGACATCGTGCCCGAGAAGCCGTCGAGCTACTTCAAGGATCACGTGTGGGGCTGCTTCTTCGACGACGCGCACGGGCTGAAGTCGGTCGAGGAGATCGGCGAGGACAACATCACGTACGAGTCGGACTACCCGCACTCGGACTCGACCTGGCCGGACACGCTGGAGATCGCCGAGAAGCAGATGGCGGACCTCACCGACGCCCAGCGCCGCAAGATCGTGCGGGGGAACGCGATCAAGCTGTTCGGCCTCGACCTCGTCGCCTGACCCCGCCCCTGCCCATCGCTGACGCATGGACCTCCGCTACACCGCGTCAGAGCAGTCGTTCCGCGACGAGCTGCGCGCCTGGTTGGCCGGCGCCCTGCCGGGCGTGGGCCCGCCGCCACCCCACGACGACTGGCCCGCCCGGCGGGCCTTCGACCTCCACTGGCAGCACCTCCTCTTCGAGGCGGGCTACGCCGGCATCGACTGGCCCGTCGAGGGTGGTGGGCGCGGCGCCTCCCCGGTGGAGCAACTGATCTTCAAGGAGGAATGCGAGCGGGCGGGCGCACCCTACGTCGGCGTGAATTTCGTCGGGCTGCTGCACGCCGGGCCGACGGTGATCGCCGAGGGCACGGCGCGCAGAAAGAGCGCTACCTGCCGGCCATCCTGCGGGGCGAGGAGGTGTGGTGCCAGGGCTTCAGCGAGCCCGATGCGGGGAGCGACCTGGCGTCCCTGCGCACCCGGGCCGAGTGCGACGGCGACCACTACGTCGTCACCGGATCGAAGATCTGGACGTCCTATGCCTTCGTGGCCGACTTCTGCGAGCTGCTGGTGCGCACGGGCGACGAGGGCAACCGCGGCATCACGTGGCTCATCATGCCCATGGACTCGCCCGGCATCGAGATCCGTCCGCTGCGCACCATCGCCGGCACGCTCGAGTTCGCCGAGCTGTTCCTCAACGAAGTGCGGGTACCCGTGGCCAACCGGGTCGGCGAGGAGAACGACGGCTGGCGCGTCACGATGGTCACGTTGTCCTTCGAGCGGGGCACCGCCTTCGTCGGCGAGCTCCTCGAGTGCATGCGACTGCTGCGCGCGCTCCGCCACGTCGCCCAGCGCCTCGGATTGCTCGAGGACGCCGGCGTCGCCCGGCGCATCGGTCACCTGGTGGCGGCGTTCGACGCGCTGTGGGCGCTCACCAAGCGCAATGTCTCAGAGGCCGCCCGCACGGGCGTGCCGGGCATCGGCGGCTCCGTGTTCAAGCTTTCCTTCTCCGAGCAGTCCCAGGCGCTGGGCGACCTGGCCATGGAGGTCCTGGACCGGGCCGCGCTGTGCGCCGACCCGCTGCTCGGCAGCGACGGCGCGCCGCTCGGCAACGACGAACAGCTGGCCGCCTGGTTCAAGGCCATCTCGTCGACCATCGCAGCCGGCACCTCGCAGGTGCAGCGCAACATCGTGGGCGAGCGCATCCTCGGGCTGCCCCGGTCCCGCTGATGGACTTCCGCGTCGGTGAGGGCCAACGCGAGCTGGCCACGGGCATCAGGGCCATGCTGGTCGGGCGGCTACCCCTCGAGCGCCTGCGTGCCCGGGAGGGCGACGACCACGCCATCGCCGACGACGACTGGGCCGCGCTGGCCGAGACGGGCGTGTTCGCGCTGACCGTGCCCGAGCCGGCCGGCACCGGCCTCGGCATGGCCGACACCGTCGTCGTCTTCGAGGAGCTGGGGCGGGCGCTCGTGCCGGGCCCCCTCGTGGGGACGTTCCTCGCCGCGAGCGCCGGCTTGGTGCACGGGGCGGCCGAGGGCGGGGCCAAAGTCGGCGTGCACTGCGCCGCTGCGGGGCCGATCCTGGTGGAGCACCTGGCGTCGCTGGACGCGCTCCTCGTCTTCGGGGCCGGGGAGGGGCAGGGGGCGCGCCTGGTGGCGCCGGCGCCGGACCGCGCGGGGGCGGAACGGCTCCGGGCCCCGCTCGACCCGTTGACACCGCTGTGGCGTTTCGACGCGCTTCCCGGCGGCGAACCGGTGGCCGACCCCGAGGAGCGTCTGGCGCACCACGGGGCGCTGCTGACGGCGGCACTGCAGGTCGGGCACGCGGCCGAGGCCCTCGATCTCTCCGTGGCCTACGCCAAGGAGCGCCACCAGTTCGGCAAGCCCATCGGCAGCTTCCAGGCCGTCAAGCACATGTGCGCCGACATGCTGGTGCGCGCCGAGGTGGCGCGGGCCGGTGTGCACGCCGCGGCCTGCCTGGCCGACGAGCCGGACGTCGTGGCGTCCGAAGCCCAGGCGGCGGGCTGTTCGCCCGGCGCCTTCCTCGAGCGGGCGGTTCGCGGCGCCAAGCTGCTCGCCGACGAGGCCGCGCTCGGCAACGCCCGGGGCGCCATTCAGGTGCACGGCGGGATGGGGTTCACCTGGGAGGTGCCGCTGCACCTCCACCTCAAGCGCTCGCGCGTCCTCTCGACCACGTTCGGCACCCCGGCCGAGCAGGCGGTCGCCATCGCCGCGTACGCATGAGCAAGCCCCTCCCCCCTCCCACCCGACTGGAGTGCCACCGATGATCGACCCCTCCCTCGTTCCCGCCGACGTCGTGCGCACCGTCCCCGAAGGCGAGGTGGTCTTCGGCATGCAGCTGCCCATCCAGTCGCAGTCAACGCTCTACGTGGCCGACTGGGAGAAGGACGCCGGTCCGGCCGAGCTCGCCCGCATCGCGCGGGTGGCCGACGAGTCGGGCTTCTTCTACCTCGGCGTGTGCGACCACACCGCCATCCCGCGCCGCCTGGCCGAGGCGATGGGCACCATCTGGTACGACACGACGGCGACGCTGGGCTGGTTGGCCGCGCTCACCAGCCGGACGCACCTTTTGTCCCACGTGCTGATCCTGGCCCAGCGCCACCCGCTGCGCGCGGCCAAGGAGCTCTCGACGCTCGACCATCTCTCGGGGGGCCGCCTCATCGTGGGCGTCGGGGCGGGGCACGTGCCCGAGGAGTACGAGCTGTTGACCGGCGACTTCGAGGGGCGCGGCCGCCACACCGACGAGGCCGTCTCCGCGCTCGCCCGCTGCTTCACCGCGGAGTTTCCCGACCTGCCCGGTCCGCGCTTCCCCGCCCGAGACATGGGGCTGGGCCCGCGTCCGGCGCGCCAACCCCGCCCCCCCATCTGGATCGGCGGTTCCTCCGCGGCGGCCATCCGGCGTACGGCGGCCTTCGGCGACGGGTGGCTTCCCCAGGGCACGCGGCGCCGCGACCTGCCGGGCCAGATCGCCCGGTTGCGCGAGCTGCGAGCCGAGCTGCGCGGCGACGCGCCGCTCGACATCGGCACCATCGTCGAGCCGATCCACCTGGGGGCCGGTTCGGGGTGGGACCTCCCCAATTGGGTCCTCACCGGTGACGCCGAGCAGGTGGCCGAATCGCTGCGCGAGCTGGTGGGCATGGGCGTCAACCACCTGCAGGTGCGCTTCATGGCGCGCAGCTCCGAGGAGTTCTGCGAGCAGACGGCGCGCTTCGGCGTCGAGGTGGGGCCCCTGCTGAACCGCTGAACGGTCCGGCGCCATAGGCTGAATGCACCATGTCGTTCTTTACGTACGCATTGGGTGCAGTCCTGCTCATCTTCGTGCTGCTGCGCCAGGTCAGGGCCGTCCCGGTCCCCCGGGTGTACCACGCGCGCCTGCCGGTGTTCCTGGGCGTCATCGGGCTCCTCGAGCTGTCCTCGTACGTCGGCGACCACCACGTGAGCTCGAGCGCCTGGCTCTGGGTACTGGCCTCGCTGGCCGTCGGCGCCGTGGGGCTGGGCGCACTGCGCGGCCTCTCCATGCGCGTGTGGGCGACCAACGGCTGGGTGGTCCGCCAGGGCAACGCGGTCACCATGGCGCTGTGGCTGGTGTCGCTCGTGGTGCAGTTCGCGGCCGGCAGCGCCAACAACCACGCGGGCGGGGCGAGCCTGGAAGCGGCGAGCTTCCTCCTCTACCTGGGTCTGACCCTCGGCGTGCAGTACTACGTGGTGTTCCGCCGCGCCGTGCCCCTGTGGGAGCAGCTCGGGCCGAACGCGGTCAGGCCGCTGCAGGTGCAATTCACCCAGGGGCCGGGTGCCTTCTTCGCCACCTTCCGCGCCGAGGCCGGCGGGCCGCCCGGATGGGGCCCCGCCGGCGGGCCCGCGGCGGAGCCGTACGATCCCAACGTGATCGATGCGGAGGTCGTGGAGGACGACGACCACGGCCCACCCGAGCTGCACGCGCCGCGCTGATCGTTCCTACACTCGGCGTCCGTGCCGGCGCCCCGCACCTTCAGCCAGAGGCCCTACGTCGGCCCACCGGGTTCCACCGAGCTCCTCCTCGTCCGCCACGGCGCGTCGGCCGACTCGGTCGAAGGCGAGACCTTCGAGCTCGTCGAGGGCCAGGGCGACCCGCCGCTGTCCGAGGCGGGCCGGCACCAGGCCGAGCAGGTCGCGCTGCGCCTGGCGCACGAGCCCATCGACGGCGTGTACGTCAGCAGCCTGCGGCGCACGGCCCAGACCGCGGCGCCGCTGGTGGACCGGACCGGCATCGTCCCCGTGGTCGACGCGGAGCTGCGCGAGGTCTACCTCGGCGAGTGGGAGGGAGGCCTCCTGCGCCAGAAGGCGGTGGACGGTGACCCCATGTTCGAAGCGGTGCTGCGCGAGCAGCGCTGGGACGTCGTCCCCGGTGCCGAGTCGCGGGCGGTGTTCGGGGGGCGACTGCGGGCGGCCGTCGAACGCATCGCGGGCTCGCATCCCGGTGGCCGCGTCGTGGTGTTCAGCCACGGCGCCGCCATCGGGGAGATCATCGCCCAGGCCAGCGGCTCCACGCCCTTCGCCTTCCTCAACGCCGACAACGCGTCGATCTCGAGGATCGTGGTGACGCCCGAACGCTGGATCGTGCGCGGCTACAACGACACGGCCCACCTGCGGGAGTAAGGCCGCCGGCCGTCCGTCGTCTGCGCCGACCCTGGCACTAGGGTGCGGTCTCCACGGCGCGAACGGAGGGCTCGACATGTGGGCACAGCTGATCACCACCCGCCTCAAGCCGGGTAAGGAAGACGGACTGCGGACGCTGGTCGAGCAGTTGCGGGCCGCCGAGCAGCCCGACACGGGATTGGTGCGGTCGACCACCATGCGGGACCAGAACGACCCGCTCAAGGTCTACACGATGGTCGTGTTCGACAGCGAGGAGAGTGCCCGCGCCCGCGAGGATGACCCGCGCCGGACCGAAGGGCTGCAGGCGGCGAGGGCGACGATGGCGGAGATCTTCGCCGAGCCCCCGACGTTCACCGACCTGCTCGTCGTCGGCGAGTCGACGTACTAGGTGTTCTACCCATAGACCTTGTTGACTCGGGCTCTGCAATGAAGTGAGCCGCCGAGGCAGTGTGGAGCTGTTGACACACCCACACAGCCAAGGAGGCTCGTCATGCACCGTAATGCTCCTCTGACCTCGGAGGGTCGTCTGCGCCTGTGCCGGCGTATCGAAGACGGCTGGACGGTGGCTGCCGCGGCAGAGTCCATGAATATCTCCAGGCAGACAGCCCACAAATGGTGGCGTCGCTATCGAGAGTCTGGGTTGATCGGGCTCAACGACCGCTCAAGTCGCCCTCGTCGCTGCCCGACCAAGACCTCGCCACGCATTGAGCGGCGAGTCGTTGAACTCCGCCGACGTCACCAGCTGGGTCCGGCCCGGCTCGCCCCTCGAGCTGGAGTCCCAGCCTCGACTCTGCACCGGATCCTGCGACGCCACGGCGTGAGCCGGCTCTCTGACCTGGACCGCCAGGGGGGCCGAGTCGTCCGGCGCATCGAGACCTCTCATGCTGGCGAGCTCGTCCACATGGACATCAAGAAGCAGGCCAGGATTCCTCCGGGCGGAGGGTGGCGGGTCAATGGATTGGCCAACCGCACCAACAGGCCCGAGCACAAGGACCGAGTCCCGACCGGGTATGCCTATATCCACTCGATCGTTGATGCCTACAGCCGCCTGGCTTACTCAGAAGTGCTGAACAACGAACAAGCCATCACGATGATGGCCTTCTGGCGCCGAGCGCTGGCCTTCTTCAAGCAATACGGCATCACGGTCGAACGAGTGCTCACGGACAATGGGTCGTGTTATCGGTCCAAAGACTTCACCAAGCTGCTGGTCGCCGATTCCATCACTCACACCTTCATCAGGGCCTATCGGCCTCAAACCAACGGCAAGGTCGAGCGTTACAACCGAACGTTGCTCAACGAGTGGGCCTACGCCCGGCCCTATCGATCAGAAGCCTCCAGGACCAGGGCGCTGGACACCTGGCTCCATATCTACAACCATCATCGGCACCACACGGCCATCGGTGGCCCGCCCGTCAGCCGAATCAACAACCTGGTGGGGCAGAACAACTAGGGCAGCCTGGCGTCAGGTGTTGTGGTCCTGCGGGGGCCGCAGGCCGTCCTGGATCATGACCAGGAGCCGCTCGCTCTGACCCGGCTTCAGTGTCGCGCTCATGCACATGGACGCGAGGAGTTGCATGAGGTCAGACCCGTCGAGATCGGTGCGCACGACACCGGCGTCCTGCGCCGGGCGCAGCACCAGGTCGATGGCGGACTCCATGCGCTCGCGCGAGTTGATCCGGAGTTGCGGGTTCTCCTCGAAGGCCTCGTGGAGCTCGTTGAGGAAGGTCCGCTTGGTGTTGGCGTAGCGGACGAAGGCCTCGAGCCAGGCGACGAGCGCGGGCCATGGCTCGAGAGTCGCCGCGAACTCCTTGGCTGAGGACAAGAGCCCGTCGACGTCCTCGCGGTACACCGCCTCGACGATGTCGATCCGCTTCGGGAAGTGGCGGTACAGCGTGCCGACGCCGACGCCGGCCTCCTTGGCGATCGCCTCGAGGGACGCGCCGCCGCCCTGCTGGAGGAAGACCTCTCGGGCCGCGGCCACCAGCTTGTCGTAGTTGCGCCTGGCGTCGGCCCGCATGGGCCGGACCGGTCCGCCGTCGTCGGTCACCGGTGGCTCGGCCTGATCGATGGTCGTGCCGGCCAGCGCCTGATCCGTCATCGTCCTGCCTCCCTCCCGGGGCCCCCGACTTACCGTGTTGCAAAACGGAGGAACCCTCCGTATACTATCCGGAGGAAGCTTCCGCTTGCCCTCACGATATCAGCGGAAAGGTCGCAACACCATGCCCCATACCCCCCAGGTTCTCGAGTCGCGCCCAGAGACGGCCAGCCGGACGTTCCCCGGCGGGGCCGGCCGGGTCCGGCGCCTCCTGGCCAGCCCCTCAGTGTTCCTCCTGGTGATCCTGACCGCCCAGCTCATGGTGGTCCTGGACGCCACCATCGTC
This sequence comes from uncultured Acidimicrobiaceae bacterium, assembly GCA_963726005.1. GTDB lineage: Bacteria > Actinomycetota > Acidimicrobiia > Acidimicrobiales > RAAP-2 > Bog-473. Next base: position 156,735 of record CAVSAT010000004.1, on the reverse strand, counting down.
AACGTCGCCCTGCCGCACATCGAGGAGGGTCTCCACTTCTCGGGGAGCGGCCTGTCGTGGGTGCTGAACGCCTACCTCCTCACCTTCGGCGGGTTCCTGCTGCTCGGGGCCCGCTCCGGAGACCTCATCGGGCGCCGCCGGACCTTCCTGGCCGGCATCGCGATCTTCTCGGCCAGCTCGCTGCTCGGTGGGTTCGCCGTCACCGGCTCCATGCTGCTGGCGGCGCGGGCCGCCCAGGGGGTGGGGGCCGCACTGGCCGCCCCATCCGCCCTGGCCCTGTTGACCACCGTGTTCTCCGAAGGCTCCCAGCGCGTGCGGGCCATCGGCCTCTTCACAACGGTGTCGGCCGCCGGCGGCGCCATCGGCCTGGTGGCCGGCGGGATCCTGACCGAGCTCGCCACGTGGCGTTGGGTGATGTTCGTCAACGTGCCGATCGGCGTGGCGGTCTGGTTGATCGGCCGCGTCGTGCTGCAGGAGACCGAGAGTCGTCACGGCCACTTCGACCTGGCCGGCGCCCTGACGTCCACGATCGGCATGGCGAGTGTCGTCCTCGGCCTCGTCGAGGCCGGTGCCGACGGGTGGACGAGCCCCGTGACCCTGGGCGCACTCGGGGCGGGACTGGTCCTGCTGGCGCTCTTCGTCCAGATCGAGACGCGCGCCGAGGAGCCCATCCTCCCCCTTCGCCTCTTCGCCAACGCGACGCGCACCACCGCCAACGTGTCCCGTGGGTTGATGTACGCCGGCATGTACGGCATGTTCTTCTTCCTGGGGCAGTTCCTCCAGGACGTGGAGGGGTACTCGCCCCTGCGGGCCGGGATCTCGTTCCTCCCGATACCGATCTCGGTGTTCGTGTCCTCCCAGCTCGTCAGCAAGGTCCTGACCAACCGGATCCACCCGAAGGCGCTCATGCTGTCGGGCCTCGGCCTGGCGGTGGTCGCCCTCGCCCTCTCGACCCAGTTGCACGCCGGCGCCGGCTACGGCCAGATCGTTGTCTGCCTGGTCCTGCTCGGGCTCGGGTCGGGCACCTCGCTCGTGTCGCTGACCACGGCGTCACTGGCGGGCGTCGACCCGCACGACGCCGGCGCGGCGTCGGGTCTGGTCAACGTCATGCAGCAGGTCGGGGCGGCGCTCGGCCTGGCCGTCTTGGTGACCGTCTTGGACGCCACCGCCGGTCGCTCGCAGCTCGGAGCAGGGGTCGGCGCCGCGACGTCGCTCGTCCACGGGCTCGACGTGACCTTCGCCGTCGCCGCCCTCTTCGCCCTTGCCGCCCTGGTCATGGTCGCCACGTTGGTCAAGCTCCCTGCGCTTGCACCGCGCATGTCGACGGTGTCCGCCGAGGCCGAGGGACTGGAGGTCGGGCTCGTCGACGGGGAGGGCTTCGAGTGGGCCGACCCGGAGCTGGTGGCCTGAGGAACCGCAGCACACCCTTCGAGCCCGCGCCAGACTCGCACGATGAGCCCGGGCTCGAAGGGCAGGCGGCCGCGCAAACCGAGGCAGAAGCTGCCGCCGGTGCCCGACTACGTCCGCCATACCGGCGGCGGCAGGCGGTACTGGCGGCTGGGGGGCCCGCTCACGCGCGACCGCGAGGCCGAGGCGCTGGCCGCGCAGCGGAAGCGTCCTCCGGGCCGGTTGGGGCGGATCGTGCTGCGCGTGCTCGGGGGCGGCAGGACGCCACCGCCGAGGTGATCCCTCAGCGGTGGAGCGGATGGGCCGCGAAGAAGGCCCACATGATCTGGTCGGCCGAGATCGCCGTCGTGGTGTAGCCGACGACGGAGGCCAGCGACGCGGACGCCGCGCTGCCGGGCCAGGCGTGGCCCCCGCCGCTGACGCGGTAGAGCTCCACCTCGTTGCCCTTCGGGCAGGAGTAGGCGATGAGCGTCACGCCGACCGCCACAGTGCGGTCCGTCGGCCTGGACGTGCAGCCGTTGCGCCTGGCCCACGCGGCCGCGTTGGCCGGGATGGTGGGTCCCTTGAGTCTGGCCGCCTTCTTGCCGAGGACCTGGCCGAGCGTGCGGTGCGACCCGTCGGGAGCCGCCAACTTCAGCGCGGCCGGTCCGACACCGCCGTCGTAGGGCACGAACGGGTCGGCCGTGCCGTGGAAGGCGACGACCGGCACGGCGCGCGACGGATGGCACCCTGCCGGGTTCTGTATCCCTGCGACCGGGGCGACCGCGGCGATCTGGCCGGCGTCGACGCACGCGAGCGTGGAGGTGAGAAACGCGCCGTAGGAATAGCCGGTCACGTAGATGCGATTGCGGTCGACGCACAACGTGGTGTCGATGGTGTGCAGGAGCCCGCCCACGAAGGCGACGTCCTTCCCGGAGAACCCCAGCTTCCAGACCAGCGCAGGCTCGGCGACCTGCGGGGTGACCGTGATGAACCGGTGCGCGTCGCCGTACGCGCCGAGCTGGGAAATCTGCACCTGGAACGCGGCCGGCTCGCTCCACCCGTGCAAGTCGATGACGACCGGCAGCGGCACCCGGCCCGTGTACGACGGCGGGACCTCGCGCACGAAGCCGCCCTGATCGCCCCCTGCTGCGAGGAGCTGGTTCGTCGTTCCGGGCCTGACCGCCTGGGGTTGCGCGCACCCCGCCGAGGGCCGGGCCGCGACTGTAGAGGCGCCTGTGGCAGCTCCGGCGGCGCCAAGGGGGACCAGTGGGACGATCGTGCCAAGCCCTGCGAGCACGGCAAGCGCGACGAGCGCTACCAAGCTCCGGCTGCGCGTACGTTCAGACTGCCCCATGCCACTTACCCCTCGTGCCGTCGGCCAGCCCGCAAGGTAGCCCGGAAGGGGGGCTCAGATCAGGCGCGCCCTCCGGCCGTCGACGGCGGCCGCAGCTCGGAGATCACCCCGGGCGTCGTTGCGTCCTCGAGGGCCGAGTCGATCACCTCGGTGATCTCCGAACCGACGAGCTCGTCCCGCTCGAGCAGCGCGTCACGCAGGGCCTCCACGACTTCGGGGTGGGCCTCGACGATGGCCTTGGCGGCGTCACACGAACTCATCAGCAACGCATCGAGCTCCGCCCGGGCAGCCTTGTCGCCGAGCACCTTGTCGATCAGGCTCCCCTCGAAGTAGCCGCTCCCGGCCGCGGCCACGGAGATGAGGGAGTTGCCCATGCCGCAGGCCCCGATCATCTGAGCGCCGATGGTGGTCGCGGCGGCCAGGTCGGAGGCCGGGCCGGTGGAGACCTCGTCGAACCAGTGCTCCTCGGCCACCATGCCGCCCATGGCGATCTGCAGCAGCGCGCGCAGCTCCTCGCTGCTCTTCGTGAAGCGCTCCTCGATGTCGGAGTGCTGGAGCAACCCGAGCGAATCCCGGCGCTTGACGATGGAGAGCACGTCGAGCTGGCGGGTCTGTCCCACGAAATAGGCCACCGTCGCGTGGCCGGCCTCGTGGGTGGCGACCCGGGTCCGCTCGTCGGGCGTGTAGATGGTCTCGTCGGTCACGCCGAGCTCGACGAGCATCTTGGCCTCGGCGACGTCGGCCATGGTCATGGCGGTGCGGCCGTGGGTGAGGGCGATCACGAGGGCCTCGTCCATGAGCCGCTCCAGCGAGGCCGGCGAGTACCCGAAGGTCATGCCGGCCACCACGTCGACGGCACCGTGCTCGTCGAGGTCGGCGGCGTGGGCCTTCTTGCCGAGGTAGTAGGCGATGATGTCGGCCCGGGCCCGGCGCCCGGGGAGCCCGAAGTAGATGGTGCGGTCGAACCGGCCCGGCCGGATCAGCGCCGGGTCGAGGTCGTCCTTGCGATTGGTGGCGCCGACGACGAGGACGTTGGCGGGGACGACCGCCGGCTTGCGCAGCTTGCTGCCGTCGGGCAGGTAGCGGTTGAGGACGTCGATCCAGGCGGAGGAGAAGCGCTGCCCCCGGGTCGGGGTGTCGAAGGACTGCAGCTGCACCAGCAGCTCGTTGACGACGCCGGACACGCCCTCGGTCCCGCCGCTGCTGCCCATGCCGCGCCGCGTGGCACCGATGGCGTCGATCTCCTCGATGAAACCGATGGCGCCGCCCTCTCTATGGGCGTACTTGCGCAGCTGCTTGAAGTAGGAGCGGATCTTGCGGTTCGTCTGGCCGTAGTACATCGACTGGAAGGCCGAGGCGGAGACGAAGAGGAAGGGGACGTTGGCCTCCTTGGCCATGGCCTTGGCCACGAAGGTCTTGCCCGTGCCGGGAGGGCCCTCGAAGAGGATGCCGCGGCGCGACGACCCGCCCATTTTGTCGCGGAACGTCTGGTGGGCGAGGAACAGGTTGATGGACCGCACCACCTCGGCCTTGATGCCATCGATGCCGACGAGGTCCTCCAGCCCCACGGCGGTCTCGCCGGGTCGGACAAGCGTGTGCGGCGAGCGCCCGGCCCCGACGAGCGGCACGAGCATCACCGCCCCGAGCATCAGGCAGATCAGCATGATGGGGAGTGCGCCGCCGAGCCAGTGCGGCGCGTGGACCGAGGGGAAGACGCTGTGCCCGCTCAGGCCCCGCACGACGATCCAGCCCCAGACGAGTGCACCGACGGCGACGAGACGCCGGAGCCGGATCTGTCGGCGGCGCTCCCTGGCCCGGGTCACGTCAGCGCTGCCGAGGATGGACTGCCCGACGATCCCGGACATCGACCCGCTGGGTTCTCCGCCCGCTCCGGGGCGCGCCGGGGAAGGGACCTTATCGGCGGGCCGACTCATGACCAGACTCCGTTCACTCCCCCGTGGACGTTTCCAATGTAGACAATCCCACAGATCTTGTGACCTTGCGAAGGGCTAAAAGTCATAAGAAGGCCGAATAGTCATACGAAGGGCGACCCGAGCCCCTCAGGGGGCGGGGTCCCGCACCCACTGGGGGAGGTGGACCGGGGTGCCGTCGGGCCGGGGTCGGACCGTGAAGACGACCCGAACCGGCTCGCCGATCTCGATGCCGGCGGGGTCGACGCCGTTGATGTCGCCGCCCGGCCCGGTGACGAGGTTGCCGACCAGCCGAAGGCTCGGCTTCTCGGCCAGCGTGACGGTGATCACAGGGAACGGGGTGTACGGGGCGTAGGCGGGGAGCACCGGGGGGTGCACGACGACGAAGGACCAGATGACGCCGCGTCCCGAAACGGCGCGCCACGAGCGCGCGGTCGACTGGCACTCGGGGCACATGACACGGGGCGGGAAGCGCAACGCGCCGCAGGCGTCGCACGCCTGGACCCTGAGCTCGCCCACTGCGGTGCCGGCCCAGAATCCCACGGACTCCTCGTCGCCCAGCGGCAGGAGGAAGCTCTCGGCTGCCGCGGGCGCCGCGTCGGTCGTCACGGGCCCAGTCTCGCCCCGGGGCGGGCGCCCGTGCCAGCGGGCGAACCACCGCTTTGGCGGCGACAGGTGGGGCGGGGTTGAATGTGACGCGCCGTCAGATCCGCCGGCGCACGCCGACCAGGGAGCACCACATGGCCGAGACCAGCACACGCGAAGAGCACCAGCTCCTCATCGGGGGCAAATGGGTCGACGCGTCCGAGGGCACCTACGAGATCGTCAACCCGGCGACCGAGACCGTGGTGGGTCTGGCCCCCAACGCCGGCGCGGGCGACGCCCTCGCGGCCGCCGCTGCGGCCAAGGAGGCGCAACCGGGCTGGGCGGCCTGGTCGGCCGAGGAGCGCGGCGCACTGATGCGCGAGGCGGCGCAGGCCATCCGGGCCAAGTCGTCCGAACTGCTGCCGCTCGTCATCGCGGAGACCGGGGCGACGGCGACGGTCGGGTCGCGCATGCAGGTCCCCGTGGCGGCCGATCGCTTCGAGCGCTACGCCCGCGACCCCCGCGCCGTGCTCCAGACGCCGCTGCTGCCCCAGCCGGCACAGGCGACGCCGCTGGCCCCGGGCGGGATCATCGGCGGCATGGTGAACCGCCAGCCGCTCGGCGTCGTCGCCTGCATCACGTCGTACAACTTCCCCATGGTGAACATGGCGGGCAAGGTGGCGCCGGCGCTGGCGGCCGGCAACACGGTCGTCGTGAAGCCGGCGCCCCAGGACCCGCTCGCCATCGTGGAGCTGGCGCGCATCCTCAACGACGTCGGGTTCCCCCCCGGCGTCGTCAACCTGGTCAACGGCAACGGTCCGGCCTCCTCCGCCGCGCTGGTGGAGGCCGAGGAGGTGGACGGCGTCAGCTTCACCGGGTCGACCCAGGTCGGCGTGACCATCGCCGAGAAGGCGGCGCGCACCATGAAGCGCACGCTGCTCGAGCTCGGTGGGAAGGGCGCCTGCGTCGTCTTCGACGACGCGGACGTGAAGGCGGCGGTCGGGTGCATCGGCTCGACCTGGTCCTTCCATTCGGGGCAGATCTGCACCGCACCCACGCGGGCCGTGGTGCACCGCAGCCTGTTCGACCAGGTGTGTGACGGGCTGGTCCAGATGGCCGGGTACCTCAAGGTCGGAGACCCCACCGACACCGCCACCATCGTGGGTCCCGTGATCTCGGGAGCGCAGCGGGCGCGCATCGAGGCGCACATCGCCACCGCCCGGGAGGACGGCGGCGAGATCGTGATCGGTGGGGAGCGGCCGGCCGACCTGCCGACCGGCTTCTACGTGGCGCCCACGCTCATCACCGGCGACAACACCATGCGCGTGGCGCGGGAGGAGATCTTCGGCCCGGTGATCACGATGATTCCCTTCGACGACGAGGAAGAGGGCATCGCCATCGCGAACGATTCGGAGTTCGGGCTCTACGACTACGTGTTCTCGCAGGACGGCGCCCGGGCGCTGCGCGTCGCCAAGCGACTGCAGGCCGGCCACGTCGGCATCAACACCGCCCAGCGCAACCACGACGCGCCCTTCGGTGGCTTCAAGATGTCGGGGGTCGGGCGCGACGGGGGCGACTACGGGCTCCTGGCCTACACCGAGCCGCAGTCGATCATCTGGAGCTCGTAGCGGCCCTGCCGTGCACGCTCATGCGGCATCGCCGATGAAGCGCCGGGCGAACGTCCCCATCGCATCGAGCACCTCGGCCGAGCGCCGCCACGGCGACACGATGAGCCGATCCACGCCCGAGGCGGCCCAGGCTGCGACGTCGTCCTCGGTCGCGCACTCGCCGCCCACCGTGACCTCGAACGGTTGGTCGAGCCGGCCGGCTTCCGCCCGGTGGCCGCGGATGGTGGCCACCGCGGCCGCGGCGGAATCGGGGGTATTGGCCATGCCGATCCAGCCGTCGCCGAGGCGGCCGGCCCTGCGCAGCGCCTGCGCGGACTCGCCGCCGATGAGGATGGGAATGGGCTGCTGCACGGGCTTGGGCTCGAAGGCGACCTCGGCAAAGGGGAAGTACGGCCCGTCGTGGGCGATCGTCTCCTCCGTCCACAGCCGGCGGCAGACATCGATGGCCTCGTCGAGCCGGGCCCCACGGGTGGAGGGATCGATGCCGAGCGCCTCCCACTCGGAGCGCAGCCAACCGGCGCCGGCGCCGATGACGGCCCGACCCCCGGAGACCCAGTCCAGCGTGGCGAAGGCCCGCGCCGTGATGAAGGGGTGGCGCAGGCCGATCAGGTAGACGTAGGTCCCGAGACGGAGCGACGACGTCTGGGCCGCGACGAACGACAGGAGCGAGGCCGCATCGAAGAGTTGCGTCGTAGGGGGGATCGGCGGGTGCTCGTCACCCGCGTGCGGCGAACCGGCCATGGCGATGGGCAGTACGAGATGCTCGGGCAGCCAGGCGGACTCGAATCCGAGCCGGTCGGCCGCCTGGGCGGCGTCGACCCACAGTCGCGGGTGCATGCGCCCGAAGGTGACGGCGAACTTCACGCGGATCCCCCGGACACGGCGGCCAAGGTATCCCAGGAACCGCGGTACCGGCCCAGGGTGCATCGCCGCCGGGACCCGGCGCGGCACTCAGCCCATCGACTTGGCGCCGTCGATCGTCTCCCGGATGATGTCGGCGTGGCCGGCGTGCTGGGAGGACTCGGCGATGATGTGCAGCAGCGCGCGCCGCGCCGACCACGACGCCCCCTGTTCGAACCACGGGGCGTCGGGGAGCGGGTGCGCCAGGTCGAGCGAGGGCAACGAAAGGATCAGCAAGTCGGTCGCCCGGGCCACGGCGTCATAGTGCTCGAGCACCCCGGCCAGCGTCTCGTCGTCCGCCATGTCGAAGCTGGCGGCATGGGCGGCGAAGCTCGCCGCGTCGGCATGCCCGATGGCCGAGGTGCCCTTCGTGATGAAGTTCGTCCAGTTCTGCTCCACCCTGGCGACGTGCTTGATCAGTCCCCCGAGGCACAGGGCGCTGACCGTCGGGCGCAGGCGGGCCTGCTCGTCGGACAACCCGGTGACCGTCTGTCGCAACAGCCCACGATGCTCGTCCAGGGCTCCGATCAGGTCTCGGCGTTCCGCATCGCTGGTCACGGGTTCGTCAGTCATGACGCCACCGTACGTGCCGGGTGTTCGCAGCGACGAGCCGCTCCGGGCCCTGCTCCGCCGCGTGGAGTAAGAACACCCTGTGGACGCGCTCCCGCACACGCCGATGCCCGAGGAGGGCCTGCCCCGCAACGAGGTCATGCAACGGCTGATCGCCATGAAGCAGGACGACCAGGACTGGCGGGGTGGACGCGTCTTCAGCCTGGTCTACTCGGCCGGGGACGACGTGCACGAGCTGTTGTCCGATGCACTGGCGCTCTACAGCGCCGAGAACGGCCTGAACGTCCTGGCCTTCCCGAGCATCGGCACCATGCAGCACGACATCGAGCGCAACACCGCGACGCTGCTCGGCGCCGACGACCCCGCCTCGGGCGGGGCGGTGGAGGGCTACCTCACCTCAGGCGGCACCGAGAGCCTGCTACAAGCGGTGAAGACGGCGCGCGACGTCGGACGCGAGCGTGGGATCGCCAGACCCGCCGTCGTCGCCGCCGAGAGCGCGCACGCCGCCTTCACGAAGGCGGCCGACTACTTCGACGTCGACCTGATCCGCGTCCCGGTCGATTCCGACTTCCGCGTCAACGCCGACCAGCTGGCGGACGCCTGCTCGGACGACACGATCATGGTGGTCGGCTCGGCGCCCACCTACCCGCACGGCGTCATCGATCCCATCACCGACATCGCGTCGGTCGCGAGGGACCGGGGCATCCTGTGCCACGTCGACGCGTGCCTCGGCGGGTTCCTCCTCCCGTTCCTCGCGGAGCTGGGCCGGCTCGACGAGCCGTTTGACTTCCGGGTCCCTGGCGTGACCTCCATGTCGGCGGACGCGCACAAGTACGGCTACGCGTCGAAGGGGGTCTCCTTGATCCTGTACCGGACCCACGAGCTCGCCCGCAAACAGCTCTTCGTGACCAGCGACTGGCTGGGCGGCTTCTACGCCTCGACGGCGATGGCCGGGACGCGGCCGGCCGGACCCGTCGCGGCCGCCTGGGCGGCCATGATGCACCTCGGGCGACGCGGCTACCTGGAGCTGACCCGCACGGCGCACGACGCGGCGCGCCAGCTGCGCGCCGGCATCGAGTCCGTCGACGGCCTCGAACTACGGGGCGACCCGCCCGCCACGGTGATGGCCTTCGGCGCCCGCGACGCCGAAGACCTCGACATCTTCGCGGTCGGAGAGCGCCTGAGCGCCGACGGCTGGTACCTGGACAGGCAAACCCGCCCCGATTCGCTCCACGCCACGGTGCACGCCGGCAGCGCTGCCACGGTGCCCGCGCTCGTGGGTGATCTCCGACGTGCCGTCGCCGCCGTCGGCACGACCCGCGCCCGGGGGCGCGACACGACTTACGGGCTGGGCTCCTGATGGGCGATCAGGCCGGCTCCAAGGCGACCTCGTCGACGTAGCACCAGATCCAGTCTTCACCGGGCTGGAAGGACTGCACGAGCGGGTGACCCGACGCGTGGAAGTGCTTCGTGGCGTGCTTGTTGGGCGATGAGTCGCAGCAATTCACCTCGCCGCAGGTCAGGCACAGACGGAGGTGCACCCAGGTCGCGCCCATGGCCATGCACTTACCGCAGCCCTGCGGCGTCTGCGGCTCGACGTCCGCGATCTGGTCCAGGTGTGTGCACTCGGCCATGGCAGCCTCCTCGTCTCTGGTTACAAGGTAATCCCTCTCTTATGACGTCATGCCGCCGTCGACCGGAAGCGCGGCCCCGGTCACCGCACCCGAGTCCGGACCGCACAGCCACGCGATGAGGGCCGCCACCTCCGCCGGCTCGAGCAGGCGCTCGACCAGCTGGTGGGCGGCGAACTCCTCGGCGGAGGACAGTCCGTAGACCTCGGCCGACGCGTCGAGCATCGCACCCCGGGTCGAGCCCGGGCACACCGCGTTGGCGGTGATGCCGGTGCCGGCCAGGTCGGCCGCCAGGGACCGCATGAGCCCGATGACGGCGTGCTTCGACGCGCTGTAGGCGCTCAGGCGCCGCAAGCCCAGCAGGCCCGCCGCCGACGCCACCGCCACCACCCGCCCCTGGCGTGGTGGTTGCCCCTCGAGCAGCAACGGCACTGCGGCCGTGGCGAGATGGCGCACCCCGTTCACGTTGACGTCGAAGAGGGCGTCCCACTGGGCGTCGGGCGACTCCCACAACGGCGGGCCGCCGCTGATCACGCCGGCCACGGCGACCGCGGCCTGCAGGCCTCCGAAACGGGCGACGCCCTCTTCCACCGCGACGCGCATGTCCGCGGGGCTGCGGACGTCGCCCACCATCGTGCGCACGGCGGCACCGTGACGGCTGGCGATCGCATCGAGGTCGGACTTGGTGGCCAGGGGGTAGTCCAGCGCGGGATCGTCGGCACAGCGGTCGACGGCCACCACCTGCCAGCCGGCCGCCACGAGTGCGTCCACGGTCGCGGCGCCGATGCCCCGCGCTGCCCCCGTGACGACCGCGCAGGGGCTCACCGGGCCGACCAGCGCGCGTCAACGGCGGCGGTCAGGTCCGTGACCAGGGCGCCGAGGAGCGCCACGCCCTCTTCGGCGGTCGCACCCGCGGGGTCACCCAGCACGCCGTTGGACGATACCGGTCGCACCCCTTCCGAACGCAGGCGAGGCAGCAACGTGCCGAGCGGCTCGGTGCAGCCGGGCTCGGCCAACTCGCCGCGCACGGACCCGGGATCGAGGGCCAGCATCAGCGAGGTCTCGGTCCGGCCTGCATGGGCGTCGCCTCCCGCCGTGACGGCATGCCACACCAGCACGTCGTCCCCGTCGGCCGCGCAGCGGCGACTCGCCGCGGCCAGCGCGTCCTCGTTCCCCCCGTGCGCGCTGACCAGCGCGACGCCGACGAAGGAGCGGCGGGCCGAGCGCACCAGCTCGATCAGGAGCTGGGCCAGGACGTCGTGGCCGACCAGCAGCGTGCCGGGGAAACCGGCGTGCTCGCCGCTGGCCCCGTAGGCGACGGCCGGCGCCACGGCGACGTCCCGGCGGCGTGCCGCCAGACCCGACGCCACCGCCACCGCGATGCGCGTGTCCGTGTCGAGTGGGAGGTGGGGCCCGTGCTGCTCGAGCGATCCGAGCGGCACCGCCAGCACGCTCCGCCCCCCCGTCGCCTCCACCTGGGGCCAGGTGGCTCCGGCGAGCTCCACGACCTCAGGTGCGAGCCGGCGAGCGAAAGCGAACGGGCGTGGGCACCGGCAGCGGCGCGCCATCCCGGCCGACCTTGGAGTGGCCGAGGACCGAACGCGGCCGACCGTCCCGCGCGGCCAGCGCGGCCTCACCGTGCCCGTACACGCATTCGGGGTCCGGGCCGTCGAGCGGCAGGCCGGTGAAGAATTTGGCCGCCATGCAGCCGCCACGGCAGGCATCGAAGGAGCCACACGAGGCGCATGCCCCTGCGCTCTGGGGCTCGCGCAGCGAGGCGAACAAGGGAGACTCGCGCCACACGGTGGGGAAGCCCCCGTGACTGCGGACGTTGCCGGCCAGGAACTGGCGGTCGATGACGAAGGGGCAGGCGTACACGTCGCCGACCGGGTCGATGAGGCAGACCACCCGTCCGGCACCGCACAGGTTCAACCCGTCGAGCGGGTCGCCCAGGGCGGAGAGGTGGAAGAAGGAGTCGCCCGTCAGCACGCCGGGCCGCTCGACCAGCCAGTGGTAGAGCGTGCGCTGCTGCGCCGCCGTCGGGTGCAGCTCCTGCCAGGTGTCGACGGCGCGTCCCGAGGGGCGCAGACGCGTCAGCCGCAGCTGGGCGCCGTAGGAGTCGGCGATCGCCGCCAAGGCGTCCAGCTCCTCCATGTTCTGGCGGGTCACGACGACGCTGATCTTGAAGGGTCCGAAGTCGGCCGCGGCGAGGTTGTCCATGGCGCGACGCGCCGCCGCGAAGGAGCCCTCGCCGCGGACGGCGTCGTTGGTGGCGGCGGTGGCGCCGTCGATGCTGATCTGCACGTCGAGGTAGTCGAGGGCCGCCAGCTGCCGGGCCCGCTCGGGCGTGAGCCTGGTCCCGTTGGTCGAGAACTTCACCCCGACCCGGCGCTCGACGGCGTAGGCGACGAGGTCGAGGAAGTCCGGCCGCAACATGGGCTCGCCCCCGCCGATGTTCACGTAGAACACCTTCATGTCCACGAGATCGTCCACGATGCCGCGAGCCTCGGTGGGCGTCAGCTCGGCGGGGTCGCGCCGGCCCGACGAGCTGAGGCAGTGCACGCAGGCCAGGTTGCAGGCGTACGTCAGCTCCCAGGTGAGGCAGATCGGCGCGTCCAGGCCGCGCGTGAACTGCTCCTTGAGCGGCAGTGGCGCCGAGTCAGCGGGCATCGATCACCTCGGAGTCGGCCAGCCGGGCCAGGGCGCGCCGATAGGCGGCGCGCTGTGCCTCGGGGACGAGCGCGTCGACCGCCTCGGCCGCGCTGGCATAGTCCTGCAGCGAAGACACGAGTTCGACCAGCGTCCGCGACTTGAGGAACACGAGCCGCCGGTTGCCGTAGTGGTAGGCGAGCGCGCCGAACGCCTCGTCGCGCAGCGCGACCTGAGGATTCAGCTGCCACGGCTTCTCGGATGCGAACGCGCTCCCCGCCGGGCGCGTCTCGGTGACGCTCAATAGACGCCGCACATCCCGTCGATGGAGACCTCCTCCACCAACAGCTCGTCGAAGTCCTCCTCGGACAGCTCCTCGACGTCCTGGGTGTCTTGGTCCTCAGCCAGCATCCCGACCTCCTCTGGGCAGTGACCCAGCCTATCGCCGGCCCCCGGACTGCCAAGATTGCGTGGTGCCTCTCTTCCGCGCCCTCGGGGCTCCGGCGCCGCTCCACGAGGCGCCCTCCCGCGCGTCGACACCGCTCCCGGGCTCGTTCACGCTGATGGAGGACCGGTCGACGACGGGCGTCGACGGCGGGACCGCGCTCCTCGGAGGCAGCCCTCTGCGTCTGTTCCGGCTCTCGGCGCGCGCCCGGGAGCTCACCGCGCGTTGGCGGACCGGGGCCCCCGTCGGCTCGAACGCGGCCGCACGGTCCCTGGCGCGCCGCCTGGTGTCCGCCGGGGCGTTCGTGCCCCGGCCGGTGACGGCCACGTTCGGCCCCGGCGACGTGACGGTCGTCGTGCCCGTGCGCGACCGGCCCGCGCCACTCGACCGCCTGCTCGGCGCGCTGGATGGCCTGGCGTGCATCGTGGTCGACGATGCGTCCGCCGACGCGGGCGCCACCAAAGAGGTCGCGGAGCGCCACGGCGCGCGGTTCGTCGGGTTGGCGTCGAACGTGGGGCCAGCGGGCGCCCGTAACGCGGGAATGGAGCGCGTGCACACATCGCTCGTGGCCTTCGTGGACTCCGACTGCGTGCCCTCCGAGGCGTGGCTCGGACCGCTCCTCGGCCACTTCGACGATCCGGTGGTGGCCGCGGTGGCGCCACGGATCGAACCGCGGTCGTTGCGGCCGGCGAGCGCGCTCGCCCGCTACGAGGCGGTACGGTCGTCGCTCGACCGGGGCCCGCGGCAGGGGCCCGTGCGACCGGGAGGGCCGATCCCGTTCGTACCGAGCGCGGCCCTCGTCGTGCGGGCGGACGTGGTGACGGGCCCGGCGCTCTTCGATGCATCCCTGCGCGGTGGCGAGGACGTCGACCTCGTGTGGCGGCTGGACGAGGCGGGATGGGACGTCCGCTACGTGCCGGCAAGCACCGTCGCACACGACGGGCCGGCGACGCTTCGCTCCTTCGTGGCGCACCGCGCCTTCTACGGGACGACGGCCGCACCCCTCGCCCACCGCCACCCGGACTCGCTCGCACCCGTGCACGTCTCGGGGTGGTCGCTGGCGGTGTGGACGCTCCTGTTGGCCCGCCGTCCCCTGCTCGCGTTGGCGACGCTGGCGGGGTCCATCGGCATCCTGGCCGCGCGGCTCACGGGCCTCGTGCGGGATCCCGTCTTGGTGGCGACCCGCATCGCCGGCGCCGGCACGGCGCGCGCCGCGGTGCCGGCGGTCGCCGGCCTGGCCCGAGCCTGGTCACCGGCGCTGGTGCTGGGGCTGGCCTTCCGCCGCACCCGCAAGGCGTCGGTGCTCGCCCTCGTGCTGCCGGCGCTCGGGGACTGGGTGCCCAACCGGGGGGCGCTCGACCCGGTGCGCTTCGCCGCCCTCCACGTGGCCGACGACGCGGCGTACGGCGCGGGCGTCTGGGCCGGTTGCGCCCGTGAGCGCATCGTGACGCCGCTGCGACCGCGCATCTCGTGGCGCGCGCGCGCCTGGACGTCACGGACCCTGCGCGAGGGGCTGGAGCGTCAGCCCCAGGTGTAGCGACGCTGCGCGGCCTGGTGGTCCCACTCTGTCGCGTCCCAGAAGTCGACGGCGTGGGCATCCGTCTCCACGACGATCGCGTGCAGCCGGCGCGCCCCGAGACCGACCAGGCGCTCCTCGGCCGCGTGCAGCAGCATCCGCCCGATCCCGCGGCGCCGATGGGTGGGCGCCACCGCGAGCCGGTAGATGGACCCCCGCCAACCGTCCCAGCCCGCGATCACCGAGCCGACGATCGCCCCCGGCGGGCCCGCCACGATGAGCGCGCCCGCATCGCGTCGGAGGAGACCGCTCATCGCGGAGGCCGTGTCGGTCGAGGTCGGCGCCGCCGACTCACGCCACAGTTCCAGCACCTCTGTGATGTCCGCCGGCACCGCGGGACGGAGGTCCGTCTGCACCGAGGTCATGTTAGGGACGCGGCAGCCGGGCGGCCCATCCCCGCGCTTGGGCCGACGACCGCGCCGGATCGCCCGCGGACGGGGGTACCGGGCGGGGGCGCGTAGAGTCTCCCGGTCGCCCATACCCCGGGAGTGCGGGACTGGCGCAGCAGCGCGAGAGGTCCGGTTATGACTAACAAGTGGTTCGAGACGGTGGCCGAGGCACAGCGGCGGGCCCGCAAGCGCCTGCCCAAGTCGGTGTACGGGGCGCTCGTCGCCGGCTCCGAGCGCGGGATCACCGTCGAGGACAACGTCGCCGCCTTCGCCGAGCTCGGCTTCGCCCCGCACGTGGCCGGCCTGGCCGACAGCAGGGACCTGACCACCAAGGTCATGGGGCAGGAGGTCTCCTTCCCGGTCCTCCTCTCCCCGACCGGTGTCCAGGCCGTGCACCCCGAGGGGGAGGTCGCGGTCGCCCGCGCTGCTGCCGCCCGCGGCACGGCGATCGGCCTGAGCTCGTTCGCCAGCATGCCCATCGAGGAGGTCGTGGCGGCATGCCCCCAGACGTTCTTCCAGATCTACTGGATCGGCACGAGGGACCAGATCCTCGCCCGCGTCGAGCGGGCGCGCGCCGCCGGGGCCGTCGGTCTGATCGCCACTTTGGACTGGTCGTTCTCCCACGGTCGGGACTGGGGGAGCCCGACGATCCCCGAGACGCTGAACCTGCGGGCGATGCTGCGCTTCGCCCCCGAGGCCCTGAGCAACCCGAGCTGGTTCTTCTCGTTCGCCCGGACCGGGAAACCGCCCGACCTGACGACACCCAACATGGTGGAGAAGGGTGCGACGGCGCCGACCTTCTTCGGTGCCTACGGAGAGTGGATGCAGACCCCGCCGCCGAGTTGGGACGACGTCACGTGGTTGCGCGAGCAGTGGGGCGGCCCCTTCATGCTGAAGGGTGTGACCCGCGTCGACGATGCCAAGCGAGCGGTCGATGCGGGGGTGAGCGCCCTCTCGGTGTCGAACCACGGCGGCAACAATCTCGACGGGACCCCGGCCACCATCCGGGCCCTCCCGTCCGTCGCCGCGGCGGTCGGCGACCAGGTCGAGGTCCTCCTGGACGGGGGCGTGCGGCGCGGCAGCGACGCGGTCAAGGCCATCGCGCTCGGCGCCAAGGCGGTGATGATCGGCCGCGCCTACCTGTGGGGCCTCGCGGCCAATGGGCAGGCCGGGGTGGAGAACGTCCTCGACATCATGCGCGGCGGCATGGAGTCCGCGCTGCTGGGGCTCGGGCACGCCTCCATCCACCAGCTCCGACCCGACGACCTCGTGATCCCCGACGATTTCACACGGGCCCTCGGCGCCTAATGGGACGGCCGCGGTCCTGCGGCCGCAGCGTCAGCTGTCGAACTTGACCACGCCCCGGATGATGGTCCCGGCCGCCTGGTCCTCGTAGCCCTGCTGCACCTGGTCGAGCGTGTACTCCTGGGTGATCAGCTCGTCGATGTGGAGTTGGCCCGCTGCGTAGAGATTGAGCATGTTGGGCACCTGGACCCGCGGGCTTTGCGACCCGAAGACCGTCCCCAGCACCGCCTGGTTGAACATCGCCAGGTTGAACAGGTTGAGCTTGACATCCATCTGGCTGAACGGTGCGATGGCCGTGACCACGATGCGGGCGTCCTTCGACCCGCACGCGCAGGCCTCGGCGATCATCTCTCCCTTGAGCACTCCCGGCGTGAGGATGACGACGTCCGCGTTGCGGCCCATCGTGAGCTCGGGCAGCATCATCTGCGCGTCGAAGAGCGAGGCGGCGGTGTGGGTCGCACCGATCTCCTTGGCCCGCTCGAGCTTGAAGGGCACGGGGTCCACCGCGATGATGTGGCGCGCGCCGGCGAGGCGGGCACCCTGGATGGCGCCCGAGCCCACGCCGCCACACCCGGCGACGACGACGGTCTCACCCGGCTTCACCTTGGCCCGGTCGACGGCCGAGCCGAACCCCGTGGCGAGGCCGCAGCTGATGAGGGCGGCCGCCCTCATGTTCTCCCAGGGGTTGATGCGCACGAGCGAGTTCTCGTGCACCACCATTTGCTCGGCGAACGTTCCCAGCTGCGTCATGCGGTTGAGGTTCTCGCCGGCCAGGTGGTAGCGGTAGGTGCCGTCGCTGATCATGCCGCCGGCCAGGGTCGTCATCCCGAGGTCACAGAGGTTCTGCCGCCCCGACGCGCACCAGAAGCACGTGCCGCACGAGGGGATGAAGGCGACGGCGACGTGGTCGCCCTCGGCCACCTGGGTCACGTTGGGGCCCACCTCGGTGACGATGCCCGCGCCCTCGTGGCCGCCCACGATCGGGAACATGGACGTGACCCCGATCATCTCGAGGACCTCGGGGGGTGCGCTGATGTCACCGGTGCGGAGGTGCTCGTCCGAGTGGCACATGCCGGACCAGACCATCTGCACCCGCACCTCGCGGTTGCGCGGAGGGTCGATCTCGATCTCCTCCGTCTTCCAGGGCTCGTGGAGCCCCGTGCACACCGCCGCACGAACTGTCGTCATGGCCATCCCTCCCTGGGGTATGCGAACCTGTCGCGCCCTCAGTATCGCCCCCCGGCCGGGGGCCGACAACCGAGGCGGCACGGTCGGTCCACCCCGAACGGACGGGGGCCGGCGGTAGTGTGCGCGCGATGTCCGTTCCCGCCGCGTTCTCCGAGGTGGCCGACCGCGTGCGCAACTGGGGACGATGGGGGCCAGACGACGAGCTCGGCACGCTCAACTTCATCGACGACGACGCCCGCCGGCGTGCCGCAGCGGCGGTCGCGTCGGGCCGGGCCTTCGCCCTCGGGCTGCCCCTGTCGGAGGCCGAGGGCATCCAGATGGGCTTCGTGGAGGGTCGGGTCAACCCGAGCCGCACCATGGTCCAGGTGAACCACCCGTTGAGCCCCGACCCCGACTGGATCTGCGCGAGCGAGGACACCTTGACCATGGCCACCCAGGCCGCGACCCACTGGGACGCGCTGGCCCATTGCAGTTACCGTGGGGTGATCTACAACGGCTACCCCGCGACGGCCGTCACGGCCGACGGCGCGGCGCGCTGCGGCATCCACCGGCTGGGCAGCGTGGTGAGCCGCGGCGTCCTCCTCGACGTGGCCCGCGCCCTCGGCCGCGCTGTGCTCGAACCGGGCCACCCCGTGTCGCCGGACGACCTCGATGCGGCCTGCGACCTGGCGCGGGTGAGCGTCGAGCCCGGCGACATCCTGCTGGTGCGCACGGGCCAGATGGCGCACCTGGCGCCGGGGTCGCGCGACCTGGTTGCGTACACCTGGCCGTCGCCCGGGCTGACCATCGAGACGGCCGCGTGGTTCCACGCGCACGACGTGGCGGCGGTCGCCACCGACACGCTCGTCTTCGAGGTCTTCCCGAGTCCGCACGAGGATCTCTACCTCCCCGTCCACCTCCTGCACCTCGTGGAGATGGGCATGACCCAGGGGCAGAATTGGGTGCTCGATCCTCTGGCGGAGGACTGCGCGGCGGACGGCCGCTACACCTTCCTCCTCGACGCCACGCCGCTGCCCCTGACGGGGGGGCTCGGCTCGCCGCTCAACCCGGTCGCCCTCAAGTAGCGCCGCGCCGCCGTGGCGCCGTGGCGCCACCCAGCACCGGTCCGGTACGCGGTCGCGTCGCCTCGCGCGGCAGGAGCGGGGGCGGGGGTGCCGCCCGTCCGGTGACGGCCCAGTGCAGCAGGCGGGCCTGGGACTCCATGAGGTTGCGCGTGCGGATGCCCCAGAACTCGAAGCCGTAGCGGTGGGCCGACACGCTCGCGAACATGGCCACCAGCGTCCCCGCCACGGCCATCGGGTCGGCGCCCGCCGGCGAACACGTCGCGCCGCCCGGCCCGCCTCCGGCTGAGGGGGAGGCGGCGCTGATCACCTGGGCGAGGGCAATGGTGACGGCGTTGAGCGCCCGGACACGAACGCCGCGCAGCTGCGCGTCGCCCTCTTCGGTGGCCAGGTCCACCACCCGGAAGACGGCGCGGTTGTCCTCCCAGTAGGTGAGGAAGCCTTCGGTCACCGCCATGGCGGTGCCCCAGCTCCTCTCCTCGGACCAGTCGCCGCCCACCAGCTCGGCCAGCTGCGCGGCCTGGTCGACCATTGCCTCGGCGAGCACGTTGATGACCTGCTCCACGTTGCCGAAGTACTGGTAGAAGGTCGCGGGCGACGTCCGGGCGCGCCGTGCGATATCGGTGACCTTCACCGAGCGGAACGAGGTGGTCGTCAGGAGCTCGGTCGTGGCATCGAGCAGGCGCTGGCGGGTCTGCCGGCCCCGTTCCCCGGGAATCCGCCCGTCCGTGGTCGCCACCGGCTCGGCCCAGGCGTCGAGGGGCACGGCGGTGGCCGCGGGCCCGGGGCGCTGACCTGGCATGGAAGGCCAGCGTAGTGGCCGCGTTCCCGAAGACCCAGGTGACGGTGCGGATACGCTGTCCGGATGGAGCAGACGTTGGCCCGCCCGCTCACCCGCGCGCAGCAGGCCCGGCGCCAGCGCGTGATCGACGCCGCGATGGCGCTCGGACTCGAGGGTGGCTACGAGGCGGTCCAGATGCGCGACGTCGCCGCCCGCGCCGACGTGGCGATGGGCACGGTCTACCGCTACTTCACCAGCAAGGACCACCTCCTGGCGGCCACGCTCGTGCACTGGGTCGAGATGCTCGACACCCGGATGGTCCAGCACCCGCCCCGCGAGGAACACCCGGCCGACCGCGTGCTCGACGTCCTCGACCGGGCGCTGCGCGCCATGGGCCGCCAGCCCAAGCTGGTCGCCGCCGTGTTCACGTCGCTCTCCTCACCCGACCCCGCCGCGGTGGGCTGCCAGCAACAGATCACCCTGCTGATGGAGGGGATCATCTCGCGGGCCATGGGCGAGCCGGACATCCCCGACATGTCCGACCGGGCGCGCATGATCGGCCACGTCTGGTACTCGGCCCTCATCGGGTGGATCAACGGGTGGTCCACCATGGCGCGGGTCTACGACGAGTTGGCCGTCTCGGTACGGCTCCTCCTGCCCGACGCGCTCGTCGAGCAACGCACCACCGCCTGACCGCCTGAGGCGCGGCGGACCGCGTGCTCGTGACCGTCAGGCGACGCGGCGCTCCCGGAGCGTCACGCGCGTGGTGTTGTCACGACGGGGAACGCCCCGACCCCCGCGCTAGGGTCGCCGCAATGACCGTCGGCGCTCCCACCCGCGGCCTTCCGATCGAGATCAACGGGCTGTCCAAGAGCTTCGGCACGGTACGGGCGGTCGACAACCTGTCCTTCACCGTGGAGCCCGGTCGCGTCACCGGCTTCCTCGGTCCCAACGGGTCGGGCAAGACGACGACCCTGCGCATGCTGCTCGGCCTGGTGCATCCCTCGGCGGGCACGGCAACCATCGGAGGGCGCGACTACCGGGACCTCGAGAACCCCTCGGACACCGTCGGCGCCGTCTTGGAAGCGACCAGCTTCCACCCGGCCCGTCGGGCGCGCACCCATCTGCGCATGGCCGCACGAGCCGGCGGCCACGACGACAAGCGCGCCGACGAAGTGCTCGGTCTGGTCGGCCTCACGGCCGACGCCAGGCGCAAGGTGGGAGGCTTCT
Organism: uncultured Acidimicrobiaceae bacterium; assembly: GCA_963726005.1. GTDB lineage: Bacteria > Actinomycetota > Acidimicrobiia > Acidimicrobiales > RAAP-2 > Bog-473. The sequence goes on along the minus strand of CAVSAT010000004.1, from coordinate 136,123 downwards.
CCATGGGCATGCGGCAGCGGCTCGAGCTCGCCACCGCCCTCATCGGCGATCCCGATGTCCTCATCCTCGACGAGCCGTCGAACGGCCTCGACCCCCAGGGCATCGCGTGGCTGCGGGACTTCATGCGCTACCTCGCCGGGGAGGGCCGCACCGTGCTGGTGTCGTCGCACCTGCTCGCCGAGATGGCCCAGACCATCGACGACGCCGTGATCGTCTCCTTCGGCCAGTTGAAGGCGAAGGGCACGCTCGAACAGATCACCGCCGGCATGGCGGGCATGGTCATGCGGGCCCGCACGCCCGAGGCCGATCGCCTCTGCGCCGTGCTGAGCGGGGCCGGCATCGCGTTCCGCCGCATCACGAGCGACGAGGTGGCGATGGACGGCGTGACGCCGGAGCAGGTTGGTCCCCTGCTCGCGGAGAACCGGATCGTCCTCTACGAGCTCGTCCAGGAAGGCGGCGACCTCGAGTCGGTCTTCCTCTCCCTCACCGCCGGCCTCGGGTTCGGGGAGGTCTCCGCGCTCGCATGATGAACGCCCTCCGCGCCGAGTTGATCAAGATGCGCTCCATGCCCGGGGTCTGGGTGACCTTCGCGCTTGCCTTCCCGTTGTCGGTCCTCGTCTGCATCGGCGTGCTCGCCTCGGCCGGTGGCTTCCCGGGCCACACCTTCTATTTCGTGCAGTCGCTGCACCAGCGCCGCCAGCTGCTCGGCGCCGGCTACTTCGGGATTGAGATCCTCGCCCCCATCATGGGCGTGCTCTGCGTGACCGGCGAGTACCGGCACAAGACGATCACGACGACGCTCGTCCTGACCCCGAACCGGGGCCGGGTGCTCGGGGCCAAGGTCCTCGTCACCGCGGTCTGGGCCGTCTTCATCGCGCTGCTGACGCTCGTGGCGGTGGCCGCCGTGGGCCTCCCCTGGAACGCCGCGCTGGGCGGGGTCACGTCACAGGTGACCGACCAGATCGGTGCGGTCGTGCCCGGTCTGTTGGCGTCCGCCGTCCTGTTGGGGCTCTTCGGGCTCGGCTTCGGCACCCTGGTCAAGAACCAGGTGGCGGCGATCCTCCTCACCATCGGCGGCACGCTCATCCTCGAGGGCCTGCTCATCGCCCTGGCCCGGACCATCTTCCACTACGACCTGAACTGGCTCCCCAATGCCGCCGGCGCGGCGCTGGCCGGTGACATCGCCCGCGGGTTCGCCGGCGGCGGGCGGGGCGAGGGTTTCCGCCTCCTCACCTGGTGGGAGGGTGGCCTGGCGATGCTCCTGTGGGGCCTCATCCCCCTCACCGCCGGCTACTACACGACGTTCCGCCGCGACGTCACCTAGTTCGTCGACGAAACCGCGTTCCCCTCCCGGTCGGGAGCAAGAGGCATCAGCCGCGCAGCACGACGCCCGGCCGCGCCCGCTGACCCTCCGGTACCGGCTCGCCGTCGACGCGGATGGGGACCCCGTTCACCAGCGTGTGGGTCATCCCGACCGGCGCGTCCGCGGTGAGGCGCTCACCGTCGGCGGGGAAGTCGCGGACGCGGCGCAGCGGCCCCGGGGCCACCGTTTCGGGGTCGAAGACGCACACGTCGGCCGCGTTGCCCACCTCGATCGTCCCCCGACCGGCCAGGCCGTAGACCGCCGCCGGCTCCCCGGTCAACTTGTGGATGGCGCGCTCGAGGGGCATGACGCCCCGCTCGCGCACCCAATTGCCCAGCAGGTCTGTCGAGAAGCAGGCGTCGCAGAGCTGCGACACGTGCGCTCCCGAGTCCGCCAGGCCGAGCAGCACGTTGTCACGGGGCAGCAACCAGGCGATGGCGTCGGGATCGTCGTTGGCCAGGACCGACCAGAAGCGGGCCTCGAGGTCGTCGTCGAGCGAGACGTCGAGCATCACGTCAAGGGGTGTGCAACCCCGCTCCTCGGCCACCACCGCCACGGGGTGGTCCATGAGCTCGGGGTGTGAGCGCGACTCGGCCACCGAAATGGCGGCCCAGTTGAGCGGGAATCCACCCGCCTTCCCGCTGACATCCTCCCAGGCCGACGCCGCGCCAGGCCGGGTCCCGGTAGGCAGCGACGCGCTCCTCCTTGGACTTGCCCATCAACTTGGCGAACGTCGGGCGCATGTTGAGCGTGAACGGCTCGGAGAGGTTCATCTGGAACACGAGCGGCCGACATGACACCTGGGGCCACACCTCGACGCCTTCGGCCCATGCGGCGTCGTGCTCAGCGATCACCTTCTCGTGGTAGGGGTAGCCCTTCACCGTGAGCAGCGCCGTCCAAGTGAACGGGCGCCCCACCTCGCGTTGGAGGCGGAAGACCTCCTGGTTGGGGAACACGCCGCCGGGCAGCAACGCCACCACACCGCGCCCGCACCGCTTGAGGGGCTCGAGCAGGGCGCGCAGCTCGGCGAGGTCGGCCACCCGCGACGGCACCGGCCGACCGCTGTCGCCGTTGTGGGTCGGCGACGCACTCGACGCGAACCCCGCCGCGCCGCCCGCCATCGCGTCGGCGACCACCGACTGCATCAGGGCGATCTCGTCCGCCGTGGCCGCACGCTCGTACGCGTCGTCGCCCATGACGTAAAGCCGGACCGCCGTGTGCCCAACGTAACACCCGAAGTTGAGGGCCGTCCCCCGGGCCGCCACCGCGTCGAGGTACTGGGGGAAGGTCTCGAACTCGTTCCACGGCACGCCGGCCGCCAGGGTGTCGAAGCTCATGTCCTCGACGTGCTGGAGCGTCCGCGCCAGGAGCGACACGCCGTCGGCGCGGATCGGTGCGATGGAGAAGCCGCAGTTGCCCGCGATCACCGTCGTCACCCCGTGGAACGAGGAGGGCGTCAAGTCCGGGTCCCAGAACACCTGCGCGTCGTAGTGCGTGTGGATGTCGACGAAGCCGGGGGACACGACCTGGCCGCCGGCTTCGAGCACGCGCGCACCTTCCAGCTGCTTCCCGATGTCGCTGATCCGGCCACCGGTGACGGCGACATCGGCGGGCCTGCCGGGGGCTCCCGTGCCGTCCACCACGGTGCCTCCCCGGATGACGATGTCAGCGATCATGCAACCATCGTCGCAGCCCCGGCCGCTCCGTGCACGCGCGAGTTGCCGGCCTGCGGCCGGAGTCGGATACCGTGGACCTGGAGGGCCCGGCCGCCCACGGGTCGCGGTGAACAACGCGCCAGGTGAGCGCGGGAGGAGTGTCCTATGGCGGTTCCGTTTTTCAGGTCGAAGAATGCGCCGCCGCCGGAGCCCGACGACTCCTTGCAGATCTCGGGCGCGATCGTCGCCCCTTCGGACGGTCCCTCCCCCGTCCAGCTGGTCGACGCCGGCCACGCCGCCCACGGGCTGGGCGTCGTGCGGGACCAGTACGCCCGCAAGGTCCGCAAGTCCCCGACGATCAGGATGGTCCCGAGCTCGCTGATGGTGGAGGGCCGGCGCCTGCGTTTTGCCGTCTCGGACAACGTGGACGCCCACGGCCCCGACGGCCCCGGCTCACCGCCCATCTGGGCGGTGAGCCTCCACGGCTACTTCGCTGGCGGTGGCATGTACTGGCGCGAGAGCGCGCGCCTGGCGGAGCAATTGGGTTGGCGCGTCATCAACCCGAGCCTGCCCGGCTTCGGGGGCAGCGACCCGCTGGAGTGGCAAGACGTCTCCATGGAGAGCCTGGCCAACCAGATCATGGCGATCGCGCACAAGGTCGATGCCGGGCCGGCCGTCCTGCTCGGGCACTCGATGGGCAGCGCCGTCGCCGTGCAGTTCGCGCATGACCACCCCCGTCGCACCCTGGGCGTGATCTACCGCGACGGCGTGAGCACGCCGGCGTGGAAGGAGCGCAACGGCATCATCCCCACCCTGCTCTCGCCCTTCCTCCCCGACGTCGCGCCGATGGTCGACATGATCGCCGCCGTCGTGTTCGACCTGCCGGACCTCGCCATGGGGCGGATGTATTCGACCGTGCGTGCCGTGCTGCCTGACATGCGCCAGAACATCCGCACGATGTCCCAGACTCTGCCCGTCGGCAGCATGCTCATGGGCGTGGACCAGCGAAGCGAGGTACGCCACCTCGTCGCCCAGCAGATCCCGATCCTCAACGAGTGGGGTTGCTTCGACCGCATCACACCCGGGCAGACGGCTTTGGAGTTTGCCGCCATCGCGCGCGCACCGGTGCTGTGGGTGCCGGGGGGCCACAGCTGGATGCTGGCCCGTCCCCAAGGTCAGGCCGACATCCTCACCCACCTCGCCCGGGGACAGGACTTCATGGCACAGGTGGAGACCCGCTGGCGGCAGTTCAACCCGCGAGTACACGCTGCGCGCGGTCAACTGACGATCGGCGCGTGACCGGCAGGCCGCTCCGCCCTCCGACGCCGGGGACTGAGGGCACCCCGTGATCAGCCGGCTCTTGCAGCCGCTCCTCTCGCTCCATGGGTGGCAGGCCTACGCACTGATCGGCCTGCTCGTCTTCGCCGAGGACGCCGTGATGCTCGGCTTCGTGTTCCCGGGCGAGACCGCCGCCATCCTCGGCGGCGTCCTGGCCTCGAAGGGAGGTGTCAGCCTGCCGGGCATCGTCGTCACCGTGGTGCTGTGCGCCATCGTGGGCGATTCCGTCGGTTACGAGATCGGCGCGCGCTGGGGCGACAAGATCCTCACGCTCCGGCCGCTGCGCAAGCGGCAGAAGGGCATTCAGGCCGCGTTGGACCAGTTGAGCCGCCGTGGCCCGATCGCCGTCTTCGTCGCCCGCTTCTCCGCCTTCCTGCGCGCCGTGGTCCCGGGCCTGGCCGGCATGTCCGACATGCACTACCCGACCTTCCTGGCCGCCAACGCCCTCGGTGGTATCTGCTGGGGGATCCTCTACGTCCTCCTCGGCTACTTCGTGGGGCAAAAGGTGGAGCAGGCGAGCGGCATCGCGTCCTACGTCCTGCTCGGCGTCATCGCCGTCGTCATCGTCGTGCTCTCCGTGCGTCACCGGCGCAAGAGCAAGGAGGAGATCGAGGGGCCCGCCGAGGAGCCCGCGGACCACGGCGACGGAGCGGGATGACCGTCCGGGCTCAGGCCGGCGGGTCGATGACCGAGCGGTCCCCCCCCGCAGGCTCGCCAGCACCCGGGCGAACTCCCCGGCGGCGTCGTCGCCCTGCGCGTCGGTGTCCATCCAGCGCACGGCGGAGGGGTCGGCGCGGTCCATCCCGTAGAGGCCGAAACGGGGCTCGTAGGTGCCCCACTCGTAGTTGTCGGCCAGCGACCAGTGCAGGTAGGCGCGGACGGGGATCCCCGCCGCCACGGCATCGGCCACCGCCGCCAGGTGCTCCCGCACGTAGCGCGGCCGGTCCATGCCATCCGCGCGGGCCACCGGCTGCCCGTCCCGCACCTGCGTCGACATCCCGTTCTCGACGATCCAGAGGGGAAGCCCGGGTCGCAGGGCCGCCTCGGTGGCGCTCCACGAGCGCAGGGCCTCGGGATGCGGCTCGACGTCCCACAGCGCCCGCCCGAAGGACCAATCGAGCCCCCCGTCGGGCCTGCGCCGCCCCGGGACACGGACGGCGTGACTGGCGACGGGGTCGTACCAGTCGAAGCCGACCGCATCGAGCGCGCGGGCCCGGGACGACGCGTGCGCGACGGCGACCACCCGCCGCGGGGCGCCGCGGCGGGCCAGGCCGCGCAGGCGGGCCCACGCCTGCCCCCGACCGGGCTCGCGCACCGTGCCGTAGGGCGACACGGCGGCGAAGAAGCGGCGGATGGCGGCTTCACCGACATGGCGGGGAGGGAACGTGGCGTCGTGGACGGCGCGGCGCTCGTCGACGTAACGGTCGACGTCGCTCGGGTCCACCCCGGTCGCCCGCAGATCGAGCAGGTCCAGCAGCATGCGATCGAGCTCGTAGACCGAGGACGAGCTCGTGTTGAGCGTGACCTCGCTGCCGGGCTGCACCGCCGCGACGGCGTCGGCCGCCAGGACGTGCGCGGTCAGGAGGTTGTCGAGGACGCAGAAGGCGTCGGAGACGGCCATGCGCCGGCCGGGCGGGTACGCCCCCTCGATCCATCCCATGAGCATCACGATGTTGGGCTCGTTGACCGTCACCCAGCGCCGGCAATGGGGCGCCAGCGCCGGCACGACCCGGGCAACGTGGCGGGCGAACACGTCGGGCGAGCCGGGTCGCAGCCAGAACTCCTCGCCCAACCACCACGGGTGCGTGAAGTGGTGCAGCGTGACCATGGGCTCCATCCCCCGCGCCGCGCACAACGAGAGGATCTCGGCGTAGCGCTCGAGCGCAGCCGCGTCGTACGCGCCGGGCGCAGGCTCGAGCCGCGCCCACTCCACCGAGAGCCGGAAGGCGTTGCACCCGAGTGCGGCGGCACGGTCCAAGGACTCCTCGGGGTGGCGCCAGAAGTCGCACGCCGGTCCGGAACGCTCGACGCGGCCCGTGTTCTCCCAACCGGACCAGTTGTTGTGCGGCTCACCCTCACCGTTGAACCCGCCCTCGACCTGGTAGCCCGAGGTCGCCACGCCGACGGAGAATTCCTCGCCGAGCAGGCTCGCTCTCCTGGGGCGGCGTGCGCGCGCCCGCGTCGTAGCGGCTGCAGCTTTTCGGGGCGGCCTGGTTGCGGGCATCCGTCCAGCTTGGCAGGCGCAGCGGGCGGCTCGTGCCGCCCGGGCCGGACCTCAGTGCGGTTGCGCCACCGATCGCATGCGCGACAACGCCGCCGACACGATCTCGACCTCGTCGCGGGCGTGGCGGACCAGGGAGCGCACCTGCGGCTCGGTCGCGTCGCTCCCGGCGCGCAACGCCGCCGCCTGGACGTCGCGCGCGGCCCCGATGACCTCCGAGACCTGGAGCCGTACCGCGTCCGTCCGGTTCGCGCCCTTCGGCAGTCGCCGCTCCAGGCGCATGAGCCCGTCCAGCTCGCCGGCGACGGTGCGCAGCGAGCGGCACACCGCCGGCAGCTCAGCCACGGGGGCGTCGTGCGCATCGGCGTGGGCGACGGCGCTCTCCGCGTCCTCGATCGCCACCCACATGCGACGGCGGACCCGCGCCGTTGTGCCCCGGCTCAGCTCTTCGGGCGTGGCCCGCCCCGCATGGCGTTCACGGCCGGCCGAGAGGAGGGTCAGCGTCGCGAGCGCGCCGCGGGTGACCACGTGACCGCGCACGAGGCGCCAGTGCCGCCGCACGTAGCTGCGCCGCGATCACGAAGGCAGCGGCCAGCCCGAGTGCCACCACCAGACCGGCGATCAGCAGGAACTCGACGACGTGAGCCATGAAGGTCACCGGCGCCATCCTACGCGGCCGAACGCGTGAATTGCGGCGGTACCCTTGTTGCATGGATCCGGAGGTGCCGGCCGTCACCGCGGGGCCCCCGCCGAGCCCGGAGTGGCGGCCCGGGATGCCCCGCATCCGTGAGCACCTGCCCAGCCTGATTTGGGGCGCCGCCCTGCCCATCGCGGTCTACTTCCTGGTGCGTCACCGCGTGCACACCGACGCCCAGGCCCTCGTCGTCGCAGGTGGTTTCTCGGGCGCCTGGGTCGTCCTGCAGTTCGCACGCCGGCGCCAGGTGGACCTCGTCGGCGCGGCCGTCCTCCTGGGCTTCGCCCTGGGTGTCGTCAGCTCGCTCCTGCTCGGCGGCAACACGTACGTGCTCAAGATCCGCGACGCCGCCCTCACCGCGGCCTTCGGCGTCGCCTGCATCGTCACGCTCTACACGCACGACCGTCCCGCGTTCTTCTACGTCACCAGGTACCTCTCGGCGGGATCCGACCCCGCCAAGGTGTCCGCCTTCGACCTGCTGCACGCGGTGCCGACGGGGCGCCGCACGTTCCGCGTCCTCTCGGTGGTCTGGGGCATCGGGTTGGTCGTGGAGGCGGCCGTGCGGATGGTGCTCGCCGGCCTTCTTCCGACCGGAACCTTCCTCGCCGTATCGCCCTTCATCACGGCCAGCATCATCGGCAGCCTCTTCGCCTTCACGGTCGTCTACAGCAAGCCGGCCGAGCTCGAAGCGTCCGCCTTCATCCTTGGCCTGGTCCCCGACACGGCCGAGCCGGTCCTCCAGAGCGACGGCTGTCCCCAGATTCCCTTCCCCTGAACGTCACCACTAGCCTCGGCGGCGCACCGCCGCGGGCCTACGGCGGACCAGAAGGGAGCACCATGGCAGACGAAGTGCTGCGGGAACGCCACGGGAACGTGGAGATCTTGACCATCAACCGCCCCGAGGCGCGCAATGCCATCAACGGCGCGGTGAGCAAGGCGATGTCCGACGCCATGGACGCACTGGCCGACGACCCCGAATGCTGGGTCGTCGTCGTCACCGGCAGCGGCGACAAGGCCTTCAGCGCGGGCATGGACCTCAAGGCCTTCAGCAGCGGCGAGGGCGGCGACATCATGGGGGCGAGCGGCGGCTTCGGCGGGCTGACCCAGCGCGACTTCCCCAAGCCGATCATCGCGGCGGTGAACGGCTCGGCGCTGGCCGGGGGCTTCGAGATCATGCTCTCGTGCGACCTCGTGGTCGCCGCCGATCACGCCAAATTCGGTATCCCCGAGGCCAAGCGCGGGCTGATTGCCGGCGCCGGCGGCCTGATCCGGATGCCCAAGCGGCTGCCGATGGCGGTCGCGCTCGAGCTGGCGATGACCGGCGACCCCATCGACGCCGAGCGCGCCTACGCCCTCGGCCTCGTCAACAAGGTCGTGCCCGGCGACGCGGTGCTGGCCGAGGCCGTCGCGCTGGCGGAGAGGATCGCGGCCAACGCGCCGCTGGCCGTGCGCTACTCGAAGGAGGTGATGAAGGGCGCCGCCGATCTGCCCGAGTCCGAGGGATGGGCGATCAACTCCGACGCCGTGCGCGTCGTGTTCTCCTCGGCCGACGCGGTGGAAGGGCCGGTCGCCTTCGCCGAGAAGCGCGCCCCGAACTGGCAGGGCAAGTAGCGGCATTGCTCGCCCCGGCGCTCGACACCGTCCGCCTCAGCCTCCATGTCCTGGCCGCGACGGTGTGGGTCGGCGGGCAGATCGTGATGACAGGCCTCGTCGGCCCCTCGCGGGAATTCGGCGGCGAGGCACCCAAGATGCTGGCCCGGGCCTTCGCCCGCATGGCCTGGCCGGCCTTCGTCCTCCTCCTCGTCACCGGCATCTGGAACGTCACCGCGGTCCACTACTCCTCCCAGGGCTCGGCCTGGAAGGCCGTGCTGATGGCCAAGATCGTCGTCGTGATCCTGGCCGGCATCGCCGTCTACCTGCACCAGCGGGCCACCGGGAAGGCCCAGCTCGCCCTCTGGGGCTCCGTCGGCGGCCTGGCCAGCGTGGCTGCGCTGGTGATGGGCATCCTCCTGGCCGGCTGACTCCGAATACCCCGGCACGCCGCGGCGTGCGGATATGCGGGACGGGAATGGGTCTAACCTGGGATCCCGTTCACCGCCACTGTGGACCCGGGTGAAGGAGAATCACATGCTGGCTGATATTTTCGGTCCCGACCTGCTCATCGTGGCCATCGTTCTCGTCGTACTCCTCTTCGGCGGCGCGGCCATCCCGAAGCTCGCCCGCAACCTGGGCTCCGCCAAGAACCAGTTCGAAAAGGGACTCGAGGAGGGGAAGTCGGAGGGTGCAGCCCAGAACGGCGCCTCCGCGACAAGCGACACCCCTGTCCCCCCGGCCCAGGAGAAGTCGCCCGGCGCCTGAAATCACCGGGCCCGGACGGCGACCCGCATCCGCCTTAGGGGGGCTCATTGCCATCTGACGTCCTGTCCGTCGCCGATCGCCTCTGGAAGGGCGAGATCTCGACCTCCACCTTCCATCCCGTCGACCACATCGGCGGCTTCGTCGAGATCACCGACGGCGTCGGCTTCTGTCCCTCCTTCGCCAACGTCTCCGCGTTCTCCACCGAGGACGGACTCGTCCTCGTCGACACCGGCAGCGCGCCCCTGGCCAAGATCGTCCACGACGACATCCGCACCTGGAGCCCCGCCCGCCTCAACACTGCGGTCTACTCCCACGGGCACATCGACCACGTCTTCGGCGTGCCGGTGTGGGAGGAAGAGGCGACGGCGCAGGGCTGGGCCGCACCCGAGGTCATCGCCCATCACGCCCTGCCGGCCCGCTTCGATCGCTACATCTTCACCGCCGGGTACAACACGATCATCAATCGCCGCCAGTTCGGCTTCACCGACCTGAACTGGCCGACCGAGTACCGCTATCCCGACCGGACCTACCACGACACGCTCGACCTGTCCGTCGGCGGCGTCGACTTCGCGCTGCGCCACGAGAAGGGCGAGACCGACGACCACACCATCACCTGGCAGGCGGAGAAGCGGGTGCTCTGCTGCGGCGACCTGTTCATCTGGGCCTCGCCCAATGCCGGCAACCCGCAGAAGGTGCAGCGCTACCCGAGGGAGTGGGCCGACGCGCTGCGACGCATGCTCGGGCTCGGCGCCGAGTTCCTCCTGCCCGGGCACGGCTTCCCCGTCATCGGGGCCGACCGGGTCCGCCAGGCCCTGACCGACACGGCGGACCTGCTCGACTCCCTGGTCGACCAGACGCTGGCGGTCATGAACGCCGGCGGCCGGCTCGACGACGCCATCCACACGGTGCGCCCGCCGGCCGACCTCGAGGCCCGGCCCTACCTGCGGCCGGTCTACGACGAGCCCGAATTCATCGTCCACACGGTGTGGCGCCAGTACGGCGGGTGGTGGGACGGCAACCCCGCCACTCTGAAGCCCGCGGCCGAGCGCGCGCTGGCGACCGAGTTCGCCGCGCTGGCCGGCGGGCCGGGGGTCCTGGCCGACCGCGCCCTGGAGCTCCTGGCGATGGCGACGGACGCGCCCGACTCCGGGTCCGAGGAAGCCGAGCGGGCGCTGCGCATCGCCGGCCATCTCGCCGAGCACGCCTGGCTGGCCGACCCTGCAGACGAGGGCATCCAACGCGCGCGCCAGGAGGTCTACGCCGCCCGCGCCGCTCGCGCCAGCTCCACGATGGCCCGGGGGGTCTTCACCTGGGCCTCGAACGAGTCGGTGGCGCCGCCGCACCAGCACTGACACCGGGGCGCACGCTGCTGTGCTGCCAATTCCAGTTTTTTTGCCGGGTTCGATAGTGTCAGCTCCGTGGACTCGTCGCTGACCGGCCCTCCCTCCAACACGCCTGAAAGCCCAGCTCCAAGCCGCAAGAGTCCACGCCGGCTGGCCGGTGCCGCCGTGGCCCTGGGCGCCCTCGTCCTCACCGGATGCCAGCTCCCGACATTCGGCGCCTATAAGGGCGCGACCTCCCAGGCGCGCTCCACCTACCACCTGTGGCAGGGCTTCTTCGTGGCCAGCCTGATCGTGGGTGGTTTCGTCCTCATCCTCATTCTCTGGGCAGTCTTCCGTTATCGGCGCCACAAGAAGGATGCCGACAACATGCCGATCCAGACCCAGTACCACACGCTCACGGAGATCATCTACACCGTGGTGCCGATCCTCATCGTGATCGGGCTGTTCGTGGCGACCGTCGTGGTGGAGAACAAGGTGACCGCGGTGGAGCCCAACCCCTATGCCCGGGTGCACGTGTACGCGTTCCAGTGGGGCTGGGAGTTCGAGTACCCCAACGGCGTCAAGATCATCGGGCAGACCACCGACGCGCCGACCATGGTCGTACCCACCGGCCAGACCGTCCGCATCACGCTCGACTCCTACGACGTCCTGCACGGCTTCTACGTGCCGGAGTTCAACTTCAGCCGGTACGCCAGCCCGGGCTACTCCACAGAATTCGACTTCAACGTCCTGCACGACGGCGTCTACCGGGGCCAGTGCACCCAGCTGTGCGGCCTCTACCACTCCCTGATGTTCTTCAACGTCCGCTCGGTGTCGCCGTCGGCCTTCCGGACGTGGCTGGGGGTCACGGGTGCGTTCCAGCGGGCGCACCCCAACTCCATCGGGCAACTGCCGGCCGACCTGCACGCCAACATCAACGGGACCGTGCCCAGCTACTCCGGGCGTTCGGGCAACTCGGGCAACTCGGGCGGCGGGAGCACAGGAAACACAGGAGGTGCGCTCGAAGGTGACTGACGTCATCGCCCCACCGGGCACGCACGAGCCGACAGAGCTCCACCTCCCGCCCCAGGTGCCCGGCGACGGGCACGAGCCCCACGGTGGCCACGAGGACCACGGTCCCACCGGGATCCTGAAGTGGCTGACCTCGACCGACCACAAGGTCATCGGGCTCAGCTACATGATCACCTCGATCGTGCTCTTCTACATCTCGGGGATCATGGCGCTGTTGATGCGGCTCCAGCTTTCGTCGCCCCACGCCTCGCTGCTCAGCTTCTCGCAGTACAACGCGCTGTTCACCATGCACGGCACCCTCATGATGTACCTCTTCGCCGGGCCCTTCGCGTTCGGTGGCCTGGCCAACTACATCGTGCCGCTGCAGGTCGGCGCACCCGACATGGCCTTCCCGCGCCTGAACGCGCTGAGCTACTGGCTCTACCTCAGCGGGTCCGTCACCATTCTCATGAGCTTCTTCGTCGCCGGCGGTGCCGCCCAGTTCGGGTGGGTGGCCTACGCGCCGCTCTCGAGCGCCACCAGCTCGCCCGGCGCCGGGCCCGACCTCTTCTTGATGGGCCTCGCCCTCACCGGGTTCTCCGCCATCTTCACCGGCGTCAACCTGTGCGGGACGATCTTCTACCTGCGCGCGCCCGGCATGACGATGTTCCGCATGCCGATCTTCACCTGGAACATGCTGGTGACCGGGATCCTCATCCTCATCGCGTTCCCGGTGCTCACGGCGGCGGTGGTGATGCTGTTCTGCGACCGCCACTTCGACACCCACATCTACACGGCGGTTGGCTGTCACCTGGTGAACGGCGCTCCGATGCGATCGTGCGGGTCACCACTGTTGTGGCAGAACCTCTTCTGGTTCTTCGGCCATCCCGAGGTCTACATCCTCGCGCTCCCCTTCTTCGGCATCGTGACGGAGATCCTCCCCGTCTTTTCGAAGAAGCCCGTCTTCGGCTACAAGGGCATGGTCTTCGCCACCATGGCCATCGCCGCCCTGTCCACCGGGGTGTGGGCCCACCACATGTTCACCACCGGTGCCGTGCTGCTGCCCTTCTTCTCGTTCTTGAGCTTCATGATCGCGGTGCCCACCGGCATCAAGTTCTTCAATTGGATCGGCACCATGTGGCACGGGCAGCTCACGTTCACCACGCCGATGCTGTTCTCCATCGGCTTCCTCATCGCCTTCCTCATGGGCGGGGTGACCGGCATCATGCTGGCCTCACCCCCGCTCGACTTCGCCACCCACGACACTTACTTCGTGGTGGCCCACTTCCACCAGGTGCTCTTCGGGACGGCGGTGTTCGCCGGTTTCGGCGGTCTCTACTACTGGTATCCCAAGATGTTCGGCCGCATGCTGCGCGAGAGCCTGGGCAAGTGGCACTTCTGGCTCATGTTCATCGGCTTCTGGATCGCCTACATGCCCCAGTACGTCGTCGGCCTCCTGGGCATGCCGCGCCGGGTGGCCAGCTACCCGTCCAACCTCGGCTGGCAGAGCTACAACATCGTCTCGACGGTGGGTGCCTTCATCATCGCCGCCTCGTTCGCCGTCCTGTTGGTGAACCTGGTCGTGTCCTGGCGTCACCCGATCCCGGCCGGGGACAACCCCTGGGACGGCCACACGCTCGAGTGGTTCACGACCTCGCCGCCACCGCACCACAACTACACGCATCTGCCACCGATCCGGTCGGAGCGCCCGACGTGGGACTACAACCACCCCGACGCGCGGACCGTCCCCCACGGCAGGGGCGCCCACACCAACGGGAAGACGAACGGAAAGGTCACGGCGTCGGTATGAGGATCGAAGCGCTCTTCCTGCTCTTCCTCGGGGTGTTCTTCGGCATCGTCGGCCTCGTCTACTGGTTCTGGAGCTACGAGGACGGCGGCGGCATGATGCTGCTCGGCGTCACGCTGCTCGGCTTCCTGCCCGGGCTGTACTACTTCTTCTGGCACCAGCGCTTCCACGGCCGCAAATACTTCTTCTGGGGCAAGATCCCCGCCGTCGGTGACCGCCCGTCGGATCGCGAGGACGCCGAGATGGCCGACGGTGCCGGAGTCATCGACACGTTCCCCGGCTCGTCGATCTGGCCCTTCGTGCTCGGCATGGGCGCCTTCGTGACGGTGCTGGCGCTGGTGTTCGGCGTCTGGCTCGCGTTCATCGGCGTGCCCCTGATCCTGACCGCGCTGACCGGCGTCACAGCCGAGAGCCGGCGCGGCGGCAACGTCTGAGCCTGCCCCGGCTTCGGGACCGACGGCCCCGGGCCGCGCCCCACCACGAATTCTTCTGACCATGAGGCCGACCCGCGTCTGAGCGGTGGCCGGTACCCTGACCCGGTGACAGGGGCGAGCACGCACTCCGAATCCGGCGAGCCGGCCGGGCTGTCCCGGGGCCTGGTCGTCCTCATCGCGGTGGCCACGGGCGCGGTGGTCGCCAACCTCTATTACGCACAGCCCGTCCTGCATCAGGTGGCGCGCTCGTTTCACAGCGGGCCGGGCGCCACGTCCTCGATCATCACCGCCACCCAGGTCGGCTACGCGGCCGGCCTGTTGCTGATCGTCCCCCTTGGGGACCTCCATCCGCGCCGGGCCCTCGTGACCCGGATGTTCTGTATCGCCGCCGTTGCCCTCGTCGCCTGCGCGCTCGCGCCCGACCTGTGGCTCTTCGCCGTGGCCTCGGTCGCCGTGGGCGGTGCCTCCGTGGCCGGGCAGATCATGATCCCCTTCGCGGCAGACCTGGCGCCCGAGGAGCGCCGTGGGCGGGTCGTGGCCCGCATCATGACGGGCCTGCTGCTGGGCATCCTGCTCGCCCGCACGGTGTCGGGGCTGGTTGCCCAGGCGGCCGGATGGCGGGCCATCTACTGGCTCTCGGCCGCGCTCATGCTGGGTTTCGCCGTCGTCCTCTGGCGGGTGCTGCCGGCCGAGCGGCCGCGCCCGCATCGGAGCTACGCGGAGCTGGTCGGCTCGTCGCTCCGCCTCCTCGCCGAGGAGCCCGTGCTGCGGCGAAGAGCGTGGCACGGAGCCTGTGCCTTCGCTGCCTTCAGCGTGTTGTGGACCACCATCGCCTTCCTGTTGTCGGGAAGCCCCTACCGCTACTCCAACGCGGTGATCGGGCTCTTCGGCCTCGTCGGTGCGGGCGGTATCGTCGCCGCCAACCTGGCGGGCAAGCTCGCGGATTCGGCGCGGGTGACGGCGACGACCATCGGCGCCGGCGTCCTCCTGGCGGGCTCCTTCGCCCTGCTGTGGGCCGGGCGCACCTCGCTGGCCGCCCTGATCGTCGGCATCGTCGTGCTCGACATGGGCACGCAGGGCATGCAGATCACCAACCAGGCGGTCATCTACGCATTGCGCCCCGACGCCCGGAGCCGGATCAACAGCGCCTACATGGTCTGCTACTTCCTCGGCGGCGCCGCGGGCTCGCTCGCTGCCGGCGCGCTCTACGCCAGCCACGGCTGGGCCGGGGTCTGCCTGCTCGGCGCCGGCTTCGGCGTCCTCACCCTGGCCATGTCGGCCTCCGACGCCCTGCGCTTCCGGAGCGAGCGCGTGGTCGACGAGCGGCGGTTGCCGGGTCGGGAACCAGCCGGGGCCACCGACTCTTGACGAGACCCGCCACGAGCCGGCGGTTCGCGGGCTTCAGGACTCGATGCGCTCTCGCAGGACGACCGTGACTTCGTCCCCGACGTCCTTCGCAATCTGCTTCCGGAGCTCCGCCTTGATGGGGAGCTTGTGCGTCCCGTCACCCATCGCCATGAAGGAACTGCGGAACGGTCGGCCGTCGACGGCACCGCTGACCTTGATGAGTCCACGGGTGCCGAAGAAGTCCGCCGCGTCGGGCAGCACCACGTAGGCCCAGCCGCCCTTTCCGGGTTCCTTCTTGATCGTCGCGGTGAACCGCTTGGCCAACTTCATCGCGGGGCGTCCTCCATGATCTTGAGCTGGTTCCCGTCGGGGTCGCGCATGATGAACATGGTGGGCACGCCCGGCCAGTGCAGCAGCTCGTCGGCGTCGACGCCGCATCCGACCAGTGCCGAGTGGTCGGCCTCGGCATCCGACGTGGCGAAGGTGATCCCCGTGTCGACCCCGACCGGGTCACCGTCGCCGGCGGCGACCAGCGCGACGGCCACGCGGCCCCCGTGGGGCGCCACCTGCACCCAGCGTCCGCCGTCGCCCATGGGCACGTCGAGGCGGACCTCGAACCCGAGCCGGTCCACATAGAAGCGGACGGCCCGCTCCTGGTCGGAGACGGGTATGGCGACCCCGCCGACGTCACTGATCTTCGTCCTGTTGGCCGTGACACTCATCGCATGTTCCTTTCGTCGTTTCGTTGCGATTCGTCGCGATTCGTTGTGTGTTGTGGGTTGCGTCCTCTGCGTCAGACGCTGTCGTAACTGAGCATGACGACGCCCGTGCTCGTCGGCTCCACGCCGCTCAGACGAAGGCGGCGGGGATGGTCCATCTCGCGGAACAGTCGCTTGCCGGTGCCGAGCAGCAGCGGGTGCAGGAACAGGTGGTAGCCATCGACGAGGTCGCATGCGACCAGCTGCTGGACCAGGGCTCCGCTACCCAGCACCCCGATGGTGCCCGCACCGTCGGCTTTCACCCGGCCCACCGCGGGTGCGAGGTCCCCGTCGAGGACGTGGGAGTTCGTCCACGTCAGCTGCTCGGACGCCAAGGTGCGGGTGGCCACGTACTTCGGGGTGGCGTTGAGGTGGGCCGCCATCGGGTTGCTGTCGGGCTGCTGGGGCCAGAAGTCCAGCATCTTGTCGTAGGTGCGTCGTCCGAACAGGTACGCACTCGTGGTCTGCATCCCCTCGAGCGCCGCTGCCTGTTGGATCTCGTCCCCGTACGGGGCGGCCCAGCCGCCGTGTTCGAAACCTCCGTCGCGGTCCTCGTCGGGTGAGCCGAGTCCCTGCATGACGCCGTCCAGGGTCACGAACTCGATCACGATCAGCTTGCGCATCGTGTCGTCCTCGCGCTCAGGCGTACATGACCGAGCCGGGCGTCGTGAGCAGCTCGCCCGACTCGAGCCACGTCTTGAGCCCCGAGAGGATCATCGGCCAGCCGCCGAAGATCTGCGAGTTGGCGCCCTCGCGCATCTGGTCGTGGGTGAGGGTCAGGTGGCACGAGTCGCCCACCTGCTCTATCTCCCAGGTCACGCGCGTCGTCCCCTCGGCCCGCACGTCGTCGTCCCACAGGCAGGCCATGGTGTGCACGAGGCGCCGCGGCGGCTCGACCTCGAGCACCTCGCCCTCGCCCAGATGCACCCCGTGCTTCTCGACGTCCACGCTGAGGGGCGAGCCCACCTTCCACTCCGAGTTGACCGCGGCACCGAAGTTGTACTTGGCCCGGATCTCGGGGTTGACGATGGCGTCCCACAGCTGCTCGGGCGTCGTCTTGATGAAGATCTCGTACACCTTTTCCATCTGCGTCTCCAATCTGTCCTTGATCTCGCTCAGCCCTGCCACCCAGGGCTCGGAGTACTTGCTGACCCAGCGGTCGTGGATGAGCCGGATCGGCACCGGGTTGAGGAAGTGGAGCTTTTCGCGGCCCCGCCGCCTCGTGACGACCAACCCGGCTTCTTCCAGTTGCTTCAGGTGCTTCATGACGCCGAAGCGGGTCATGGAGAACCGCTCTTCCAACGTGCCCAGCGTCTGCCCGTCCTCCCGGAACAACTCGTCCAGCAGGCCCCTCCGAGTGGGGTCGGCCAGCGCCTTGAACACCTCATCCACTCGTGCACTATATGTGACCTTTTAGTCACATGTCAAGCCACGGCTACCCCTGGCGGGCCTCGAAGATCTCCCACGAGCCCGGGATCCCCTTGAACTCCGCCTCGCCCCGCTCGGCGAACTCCAGGTCCGACCCGACGCAGCCCTCCCGCACGGCCGCCGACACCAGCACCTGGTCGCCCGCAGCGCGCGCGCAGAGCCGCTGCGCAAAGTGCACGGCCAGGCCCGACACGTCGTTTTTTCCCATGGGGGACACCTCCCCGACGTGGACACCCGCCCGAAGCTCGAGCGCGAGGCCCGCGACGGCCACCATGGACGCGCGGGCGCAGCGCACGGCAGCGTGGGCGTCGGATGCATCGAACGCCACCAGGAAGCCGTCCCCGGTGCTCTTCAGGACCAGACCGCCGTGCGCCACGACCTGACGCTTCACCAGAGCGTTGTGCTCATCGATGAGTGCGCTCCAGGCCACGTCGCCCAGGGCGGCGGCTCTGGGCGTGGAGTCGACGATGTCGGTGAACAGGATGGTCGCCCGGAAACGATCGGTGAACGGCGAGAGGTCGCCCGTGACGAAGCGCTCCACCTCGTCGATCACGGGCGTGGCGTAATTGCGCAGGAAGACCTGGTCGGATCCGGGGAGGAGCACCAGCCGTGCGCCCGGGATGGCCTGCGCGATGAAGCGCCCGTGGTCCGGCGGGATGTTCGCGTTTCCCTCCAGGTGGATGACGAGCGTGGGGACCGAGATGGTCGGCAGCACGGAGCGGATGTCGTACGTCCTGTTGATGCGGAAGATGGTCACGAGCTGGTTCTGGCTCGTCGACGCCAGCTCGACCTGCCCGGGGGGCGCATCGTCGTACCGCGGGGCGAACTGGTTGTAGATGCTTCCCTGGCCCCACTCGGTCCGGTAGCGCTCTTCGAGACGGTCAAGGACGCGATCGCTGAACCCGATCGGGAAGTCATCAGCCACCTGCAGGCGGGCCCACGTGTTGCACAGGATCAGTTGGCGCACCGGATGCGCGGCGGCGTAGAGGGCGGCGACCGCGCCGCCGTTGTGCGTCCCGAAGAGGACGGGGTCGGTGACCCCGGCCGCCTCGATGACGGCGGCGAGGTCACGGACCAGGTCGGTGAGGTTCGGCGCGTCGGAAGGATTGAAGCGGTCCGAGCGCCCGGTTCCCCACTGGTCGTAGGTGACCAGCCGAGAGAAGCTGGCCAGCCGCCGGAAGCCCTTCGCCGTGGCCGGGTCCTCCCAGCCGAGCGTGGTGGCCATGGAGCCGCCCACGAACACGATGTCGGGCGGCCCGTGCCCCCCGACCTGGTACGCGAGGTGAGTCTCGTTCCGGACGGCGAATTCGGATGCGCGGCGGGCCGAGCATTGCGTCAGCTGGCTTCGACCCAGGCGTTCCGGCCCATCCCTGCAGTGTGGCACCTGCGATTGCGCGACCGGAAATGGCCGCCGCCTCGGAGCCTTGCCTCGCGAGCACGTCACATGCCCATTGGGTAGGGTCAGATCGTGGTCGGCTTGATCATGACGACGCGGATCAACGAGCTGCTTGCCGGCGACGACCGGACCGCCTACCGCAACGGGCAGCAGGCCGTCTCGGCGGCCGCGTCGGTGCGGGACGCCGTCGACAGGACGGCCATCCTCAACGGCTTCACGCCGGCAGAGGCCGCCGAGGCCCGGGCCGTGCTCGACGCCCTACCCCGCGCCGTCGACGCCGCCATCCTGGCGGCGCTCCGCAGCGCCTACGCCCGTGACGCGCCGGGCCTCTTCGAATGGCACGAGGGTGCGTTCATTGAGCTCCGCACCTGGGAGGAGCCTGGCGGTCGCCTCCGGATCGTGCTGGTGTCGCCGCAGGGCCAGACGTTCGTCTGACCGAGACGCGCACGGGAGCGTCAGCTGCGGTCCGCCGTGGCGTGTCGGCGCGGGCGGCGGGCGGGCGACTGCCGGCCCGACGGGGTCTCCGTCGTCGGCGGCTCCCAGCGCGCGGCGCGGTTGCGGCCGGCCCGCTTCGCCACATAGAGCGCCTCGTCGGCCCGGCGGAGCACGGCGTCGGGTCCGTCCTGGGCGCCCAACCACGTGCTCACACCCAAGCTGGCCGTCACCGAGTCCGAGCTGGTGGCTGCCTGCAGTGCGTCGTGCAGCCGGGTCGCCGCGATGAGGGCCGCCTCTTCGTCGGTGTCGTGCAGCAACAGGGCAAATTCGTCGCCGCCCAATCGACCCACCACATCGGTCTCCCGGGCCGCCTCGGACAGGACGCGGGCCAGCAGCCGGAGCGCGCGATCCCCAGAATGATGTCCACTCGAGTCGTTGAGGGTCTTGAGATTGTCGACGTCAGCCACAATGAGGCTGAAGCTCGAATGCTGGCGTCCAGCCCGCTTCGCCTCGTGTTCGAGTCGCTCCTCGAAGGCACCGCGACTGAGGCATCCCGTCAGGGCGTCCACACTCGCCGCCTCCATGAGCTGGCCCATCAGGCGATCGCGGGTCAGCGCGGCCGCCGCCGTGATCACCCCGGCGATGACCATGGCCACGACGAGGAACGCCGTCGTGGACCAGCTGCGATGAGGCGTCAGGAGGCCGACGACCAGCGTCGTCAGCATCCCGAACGTGGCGAGCAGCGAGACCGTCCCCGCCGAGTACGCCAGGCCGGCGAAGAGCATGGGGAGCACGAGGAAGTAGGAGATGGGGCTGCGAACGCCGCCATCGAGCACCGCACCCACCGCGATGAAGACGAAGGTGCACGCGGCCCACGATGTGAAGAAGGCCTTGGACCACCGCGTCGACACCAGGCGCAACCCTGCCCATCGGAACGGCCCGATGGACGCGGCGAGGCTCGTGAGCCCGAGGATGACCATCGCGTGCCGGTGGGGTCCGGGTGTCGTCAGCGAGTACACCACGACGGCCAGAGCCCCCATGCTGTACGTCAGGACGCCTATGTAGACGTAACTCCGCCAGAAGTTCGCCAAGTTGGAAGACATGGTCTGCACTGGGGAACGAGGCATGCCAGTATCGAAACTCCCCTTCTGTCGGCGCACGAAGTATCGGCACGTCTCGAGGGTTCGTTGAGGGGCAATTTCGAGGGACGGGGCAGGGCCGGTCCCGCGCTACCGCAGGCGGTGCGAACGGCCGCCGTAAGCCGGGGGACCCCGACGGCGTTGTCAGCGGGGACTCGTCCGCGCCGGCCGCCGACGCCAGGTGTCGACGCATCCCGGGGAGCAGAACAGCACGACCGAGCCCCGCACGTCGTGGGCGATCTCTTCGGCGGTGTCGTTGGTCAGGGGTAGTCCGCAGATGGGGTCGCGGGAAGCCTCCGAGCCGCCCGGCGCCATCCGGATGCTCGAGGTCGGCACCGGCTTTTCGACCCCCTTCAGCGTGACGTGCGCCTCCGCCACGGTCACGCCCCAGCTGGGCAGGTGCTCGAGGACCGCCGGCGCCGCCAGGGCCTCGCCCGCCACCGCCTGGTCGCACAGGCGTGCGGCGACGTTCACGCAGTGGCCGACGTAGTCGTCCCCCTCCATCAGGATGACCTCGCCGGAGGTGATGCCCGAGCGGATGGAGACGCTCGCGACGGGGCCGGCGACCTCGCGCACCACGTAGTGCAGCTCCAAGATGGTCTCGAGCAAGGGGCGGGTGGTGACGCACACGAGCATCACGCCGTCGCCCAGCCACTTGGCGATCCGGACGCCACGGCGTGCGCAGATGTCCCGGAGCAGGGTGCGGAAGGCGGTCAACACGTCGACGGCGCGTTCGTCCCCCTCGAGCTCCGTGAGCGCCGTGAACCCTGACACGTCCACGAACGCGAAGCTGCGGTGGACTCTCACGCGAAGATGCTGCCATGCCCCCTGACCGCGGACCCAATCGGGCGACCCGCCGTCACGGGCCAGAAGCCCAGGTGGTGGGCCTCCCTCGCCGCTCCTACGATGTCCCGATGACGTTCGGGCACCCCGGCGCACCCGTCCCGGTGCCCGTCGACTGAGGTGGGTCAGCTCGACGGCAAGGTGGTGCTTGTGAGCGGCGGGGCCTCCGACATCGGCCGCGCCACGGCGCTGCTGCTGGCCGCCGAGGGTGCCGCGGTGGCCGTGGGCGACGTCGACCTCGAGGGCGCCGAGTCCGTGGCCGAGGAAGTCCGTGCGGCCGGTGGGCGGGCGACGCCCGGTCGCTGCGACGTGCGCGACGAACGCGCCGTGGCCGCCTTCGTCGAGCTCGCCGCGGCCGAGTTCGGCGGTGTCGACGCCGTGGACCACAACGCCGCCTGGAGCCACCCCCGCCTCGACACCGACGCCGTGGGCGTCGACCTCGGGGTGTGGGACAGAGTGCTCGAGACGATCACCCGCGGTGCCCTGCTCCTCGCCCGCCACGCCATCCCCCACATGGCCGCACGAGGTGGCGGCTCCATCGTCACCATCTCCTCGGGGACGAGCACCATCGGCGAGTCGACCCGCGTGGCCTACGGCGTATCCAAGGCGGCTCTCAACCAGCTGACACGCCATCTCGCCGTCCGCTACGGCCGCGAGGGCATCCGCGCCAATGCCATCGCACCCGGCTTCATCCTGACCGCCACGGCGGCGGCGAACGTGCCCCCGGAAGTGCAGCAACGCCTGTCCGAGGCCAACCCGACCCGCCGCCTCGGGACACCCGACGACATCGCCCGGGTGGTGGTCTTCTTGTGCAGTGGCGCCTCGGCCTACGTGAACGGCCAGGTGCTCCACGTCGACGGCGGGCACCAGATCGCCGGGATGATGTAGTGCGCCGTGGCTGACACGCGCCGGGTCGCACTCGTCACGGGCGCGAGCCGCGGCATCGGGCGCTGCGCCGCCGTGGCCCTGGCCCGGCGCGGCTTCGATGTCGCCATCACCGCGCGCACGGTGCACGAGGGCGACGGCCGGGCCCATTCCTCGAGCGCGCTGGTGCCCGACGAGCCGACGCCCATCGCCGGGAGCCTCGACACGACGGCGGCGGCGATCGAGGCGCTCGGGCGCACCTGCCTGGCGGTGCCGATGGACCTGATGGACCGTTCCTCGGTGGAGCAGGCCGCCGCGGTGACCCTGGGCACCCTGGGCCGCGTCGACGTGCTGGTCAACAACGCCATCTATCAGGGGCCGGGCACGATGGACCGGATCTTGGACCTGCCCCTCGAGCTGGCCGAGCGCTGCCTGGTCGGCGACTACCTCCACCCGTTGCTCCTGACACAGCTCGTGTTGCCGGGCATGCTCGAACGCGGTCGGGGCCGGCTGGTCAACATGCTCTCGGAGGCCGCGTTCACCACCCCGCCCGCGCCGGCGGGCGCCGGTGGGTGGGGCGTGGCCTACGCCGCCGCCAAGGCGGCCTTCCACCGCGTCACCGATGTGTGCCATGTGGAGTTCGCGGCGCGTGGCATCTGGGCCTTCTCCATCGCTCCGGGGCTCACCCTCACCGAGTCGATGCGGGCGTCCGGAACCGACGAGGTGCTGGTGGCCGCCGGACACGTGCCTGCACCGCCTGAGGTGGCGGGCGAGGTGGCCGCCTGGCTCGGGGACGACCCCGAAGCCGGGCGCTACGCCGGGCAGATGGTCTCGTCGCGCCCGCTGTGCAAGGAGCTCGGGCTGGTGGCCGGCTGGCCGCCGCCCCGTCGCCCCCGGTGAGGAGCCCGGCCACGGATCACGGAGCGGCGATCCGGTCGAGGCAGGCCAGGACCTCGGGAAACGCGGACGAAGGGCCGGGCCAACCACTCCATGGCGCGATCAGCGAGCCGGCGCACGTGAGGCTCCACGGCGCACCGTGTCCCTACGCGGCCACCTCGAGCCGTGAGAGTCTCGACACCGCCGTATCGAGCAGGTGGAGGTCGGCCTGGCCCGGGAGCCGGTCCACGCGCCGGTCGATACGCGAGGTGAACCGATGGCCATCGTCCCCGTCGAAGAGGTACTTCACCAAGAACCCGACTTCCGCCTGTGGCATCAATCCCGAGCCGACGGGCCGCCAGAGGTGCTTGAGGGCGAACCGGGTGAGCCGCTGCGCTCTCGGGCTCTCCGAGAGCCTTCGGGTGGCCTCCGAGGCATAGAAGTCGATGTGCCCGCCCTCCTGCTTCATGATCCTCTTCAGCAGCTCGCGTAGGGTCGGGTGGTCCGCCTGGTCCGACAGCCGGGCGTAGCCCGCCTGCGTCGTCCATTCGTTGATCGCCCCCCACGCCATGTGCAGGGCGGTGAAGGCACCGCCCGCGAAGGCGGCCGAACCGATGGTGCTGAATGTCGAGATCGCCTCCTTGCGGCGGCGCTTCCGTCGCAGCGTCGCGATTCGGGGAGCGCCCGCCTCTTCGCCGTGTGCCTCGAGCACCCGGCCGATGGCTTCCCCGTGCCACATCTCCTCGAACACCCAGCACGCGAGGAAGGAGGTGATGTCGGGATCGCGGTGCGCCGGGGTCAGGAGCAGATCGCGGAGGTAGCAGACGGTGTGATGCTCCACGTCGTGCATGTAGCGCAGCGACCGGAGCGCTTCGGGGGCCAAGGGCCGCTCCTTGAAGTCGTCGAACTCGATGCCATCAAGGCGCAGACGGCCCGCACGCTGCTTGTAGGACTCGATCGTGGTACGCATGGCGCCGGGTATTCGGTTCCACCCGTCGACCCGGATGTCGGCAGCGCCGTGCCTCCAGGTGATCACCGCACGCGGGGCAGCCCCATCGGGTTGGGGAACGGCACGAGGCCCGAGGCGGCCACGCCAGCCGCGCACGCCGCGAGGGCACCCCGGAGTTCCTCGACGGCCCCGTCGCTCAGGCCGGCGTAGGCCGGCTCGGCCAACCGGTCGGTCAGATCCTCCACCTGGCCGTGCAACGTGCGCCCGGTGTCGGTGGCGCGGCCGTCGCCGTGCAGCAGCCCCTGGGCAGCGAGCGTCGCCGTGGCGGCATCCCACTCCCCTTCGGTCCAGCCCCGGTTGTCCCGCAGCACCTCGGACGGGACCGCCTTGGTGCCGGCGACGAGCACGTGGGCCTCGAGCCCGCTGACCCCGTTGGCCAGAAGCGCCACCACGTGCCCGTCCCCGCGGTGCTCGCGCAGAACGGTGCAGGCCTGCCAGGCCTCACCCAGCCCGCCCGTGCCCAGCGCGGGCGCGATCAACGGCCACAGCGGCCGGTTGGCGGCCGCCATCACCCGCCCGTCACACTCGCAACCCGCCACGGCGCGTCGCAACAGCGGCAGGGCCGCGACGAGCGCCGACCGGGCCTCGACGCTGCAGATTTCGTTGAGCGCCTCAGCCGCTGCGATGGCGCGCACGCGCCACAGCGTCTCGGGCGCCACCACGTCCCAGCACGCCGGGACGGACGCGGCAACCATGCGCGGATGGAAGTTGTAGAAGGCAGCGGTCACCGGTCCGGGGCCGACACGTCCGAGCGGAGCGGCGCGGGAGGCGAAGTAGCCGGACCAGAACCCGCGCAGCCCCGTTTCCCGCAGTGCGGCGCGGCAGGCGGGGACGAAGTAGGTGACTGCGTGGACCGATTCGACAGCCGCCCACAGGTCGCGGGCGGTGACCCGTCGGGGTCGTTGGCTCAGCGGGTGACCTGGCGCACGCCCGTGGGCGAGCTCACGGGCTCAGGGGTGCCACCGTTGCTCAACGGCTCGATGTCGATGCGCACCGGCACCGGCTCGGGCTCCATCTCCACACGCTCGTCGTCGGGGCGCGGGGGCGAAGGGACCGTCCGGTACTCGCCCTGGGCCGAACGCTCGACGATCACGGCCCGCTTGCGCTTGCCGATGCCGTGGACGCCCTGCATCTCACGGCACAGCTGGTAGGCGACCAGGCCGGCGATGATCGGGATCACGATCGTCGCGATCCGGAAGAACCAGAGCACGGTGTTGAGCGAGACATGGAAGTAATTCGCGAGCACGTCGGTGGAACTCGCTCCGAAGAGCGTGAACAAGAGGGCGAACATGGCCACACCGGCGGCCGTGCGCTTGGGTCTGTCACGCGGGCGGTCCAGCAGGTTGTGCAGCTCGTCGTCGCCGGTCACCCGGCGTTCGAGCGCCGGCCACAACATGCAGATCGTGAAGATCAGGCCCGGGAAGACCACCGCGGGCAGGAAGACCTCGAAGGGCACGGTGTGCCCGAACGCGGTCAGCTCCCACGAGGGCATGATGCGCAGCGCGCCGTCCAGCCAGCCCATGTACCAGTCCGGCTGCACCGCGTAGGAGATCTTCGACGCGTCGTACGACCCGAACTGCCAGATGGGGTTGATCTGCGCGAACGCACCTAACAGCGCCGTGGCGGCCGTCACCATGAAGAGGAAGCCGGTGGTCTTGGCCATGAAGGTCGGGAACATCGGCGATCCCACCACGTTGTCCTCGGTGCGACCCTCGCCGGCGAACTGGGTGTGCTTCTGGCGGACCAGCAGGCCGAGGTGCACCGTGATCAGTCCGAGGAGCACGAGGGGGATGATCAGCACGTGGATGATGAAGAACCTCGGGATGATGATCCCGGTGCCGGGGAACTGTCCACCCCAGAGGAAGGTGACGAGGTAGCTGCCCACGATGGGGATGGACTCGGCGATGGAGTAACCGATGCGCAGGCCGGTGCCCGAAATGAGGTCGTCGGGCAGCGAGTAGCCGATGAAGCCTTCCAAGATGGCCAGGATCAGCATGGTGATGCCGATGAGCCAGTTCAACTCGCGCGGCTTGCGGAACGCCCCGGTCAGGAAGATGCGGCCCATGTGCACCACGATCGACGCCGTGAAGATGTCGGCCGCCCAGTGGTGCATCTGGCGGACGAGCAGGCCGCCCCGCACGTCGAAGGAGATGGCGACCGTGGACTTGTAGGCGTCGGAGACCCACTGGCCGTCCAGAGGCTTGTAGCTGCCGTGGTAGACGGATTGCGCCGTGGAGGGCACGAAGAACAGCGAGAGGAACACACCGGTGGCGAGCAGCACGACGAAGGAGTAGAGCGATATCTCGCCCAGCATGAAGGACCAGTGGTCCGGGAAGATCTTGTCGAGGAAGACGCGGCCGCCCTTGGCCACGCCCAGACGGTCGTCGAGCTCGCCGACGATCTTGCCGACCTGGCCGTAGGGGCCCAGGGCTGCCCTCGTGCTGCGCTTGGTCTTGGCCGCCGTGGCATTCGTCATGACCGCTCCCAGAACCCGGGCCCGACGGCCTGATCATAGGGCGCCCTCGAGATGAGGTAGCCCTGGTCGTTGTAGGCGAGCTGCATCTGGGGCAGCGGCCGGGGGGCCGGTCCGAACTGCGGCACGGCGCCGTTGCGGACGTTGAACATCGACTGGTGGCACGGACAGACGAGCAGCTCGAGCTCTTGCTCGTAGAGGCCGACCGGGCAGCCGAGATGGGTGCACAGCTTGGAGTACGCCACGTAGCCGTCGGGGGTCCAGTCCTCTCGCCCCGGCACCGTGGCGAAGGGCTGGTCGGACAGCCTGATGAGGATCGTCTGGTCGACGGCCTGCCCGTTCTCGGTGATGAACCCGTTGCTCGGGTCGACGGTCGACCGCGGGTAGACGGTCATGACGCCGCCGACCACGAGGGTGTCCTTGCGGACCGGTCGACCGTTCGCGTCGACGAGGACCGTGCCGTCGCGCCAGTCGGTGACCTCGAGCGTGTCGCCGGGCAGCGGCCCGAGCGAGCGGATGAGGGGGAAGGCGGCGACAATCCCGAAGATGCCGGCCCCCAGCGCGAAGAGGCCGCCGAGCATCTTGCGCCGCTTGACCACGACGGCGGAGCGCTCGACCAGCGCGGCGGACATGGCGTCGCGCTCATCGTTTGTCGATGCGAGCCGGTGACGCTCCTCGACGAAGGGACCCTGGGGCATCAGGTACTTGCCCCAGGCGGTGAGCCCGAACCCGAGCAGGAACAGGCCGGCACCGATGGCGCCGCCGAGCTCCCAGGGGGACCAGTTCTGCCAGTAGGCGGCTCCGAAGAGAGCGAGGAAGACGATGGCCAAGAGGAAGATGATGGCGATGATCTTCTCGACACGTGCGGGGTGTCTCGCGGCGTCGCCCATGTGGGGGTCGCTCAGGGCGGCGAGCGGCATCGGCACCCGGGTGCGCGAGGGCTTGTGGTCCTCGTCGCTCACGAGCGCTCACCAATCCAGAAGCAGATGAGGACGAGGCCGCCCACGCCGATGAGCAGCGCGACGAAGCCCTCTGCCACCGGCCCCACGCCGCCGAGCCCGAAGCCGCCGGGGTTGTCCGGGTGCTGGATCCGTGCCGTGACGTACGAGACCAGGTCGGCCACCTGCTGGTCGGTCAGGTTGCCCGAGAAACGGGGCATGTTGGCCGGCCCGGTACGGATCGCCTCCGCCACTTGTTGGGCGGTGATGGAACGGACCTGCAGGGACGGCGCGTTGGTCCCGAAGGCGAGCGCGTCACCGGCACCCGTGATCGTGTGGCAAGCGGCGCAATTGAGGGAGAACAGGTTCGCCCCCACCGACTGGTCGGCTCCATTGAGGTGCGGATAGGGCACGGCGGGCACGGCGGGATCGAGCGAATTGACCCAGGCCGCAAGCTCCAGCGCCTGCAGTGGCGTCAGCCGGGTGGGGCGCCGTTCGGCCTCGACTGCCTTCACGTCGGCGGCCGGCATGCGTCCCGAGGAGACCCAGAAGTCGACGGTGGCCGCGCCGACCCCCTGCAGGTTCGGCCCGATGGCGGCCAGGCCGTTCTGGCCGACCCCGTTGGCGTCGTTGCCGTGGCAGCTCGAGCACGTCTGCGCGAAGAGCAGGCGCCCAGCGTCCATGAACGACTGGGGCGGGTTGTCGTAGGTGATGTAGCGGTTGCCGTAGGAGATCAGGTGACCGTTGAGACAGAACCGCGAGCTGCTCCTGAATGGGTTTCCCGCGTTGGGGACCGCCGCGGTGACGCCCTTGACGTTCACCGTGCCGCAGGACCGGGTCGTGACGTGCACGTTGGGAATCTGGGGCGTCTCCGCGGTGTCCGAGTGCCCGCTGGCGCCGGCCTCGGTGCCGGGGAAGAACATCGCCAACGACGCCAGGGTGACGACGGCGAGGAGGCCGGCCGGCAACAGGTACCGGCTGCGGAGCGTTCCTCGATGTGGTGTGCGCACGCCTGGCATGCCTACTTGAGGAGGAACAGGCAACTGTAGAGCCCGACCCAGACGATGTCGACGAAGTGCCAGTAGTACGAGATGCCCTGCATCGCGGACAGCTCCCCGGGGTCACCGCCGACATCGCCACGCATGCGCCCGAGGAAGAACGTCATCGCGAGCAGTCCGATGAAGACGTGGAGGCCGTGCAGGCCCGACATGATGTAGAAGAGCGAGCCGTACGAATTC
Source organism: uncultured Acidimicrobiaceae bacterium (assembly GCA_963726005.1). Taxonomy (GTDB): domain Bacteria; phylum Actinomycetota; class Acidimicrobiia; order Acidimicrobiales; family RAAP-2; genus Bog-473. The sequence goes on along the minus strand of CAVSAT010000004.1, from coordinate 107,176 downwards.
GTGTACCAGCGGGTCGTGTTGAACAGCCACTCGAGGAGCTGGTTCCCGAGGAAGGCCGTTCCGAGGATGATGGTGGCGACGACCCAGAGCCGAGCGGAGCGCCGCCGCCGCCATTCGGCCTGGTAGACGGCGTACTGCATCGTGAAACTCGACGAGACCAGGACGAGCGTGAAGATGCCGGCTCGCACCACGTCGAGCTCGGTCCCGGCGGGCGGCCATGGTCCGACGGTATTGGCGCGGATGGTGAAGAACGCCGCGAAGAGCCCGCTGAAGAACATCAGCTCGGAGCCCAGCCAGATCATGACGCCGATCGCCAGCATCGGCGGGCGGTCGTGGACGATCTTTCCCTGCGGCGCCGGGACCTCCGCCGAAACAGCCTGGGTCACAGGGCAATTTCTAGTCGACCGGGTGCCGGAAGCGCCAACCAGCAGGCAGGGGGTCGCGCCCCTGGTGAGAGCGCTGAACGCCCTGGTCAGTGCAGGTCGATCGGGAGCGGTTCCGCGTGCAGGACGGTCAGGCGTTTGGTGGGCCTTGTAAAGGCGACGTAGAGCGTCCGCAAGCCCCGTGTCGTGGCGACGGGCGGGGCCTCGCCTCCGCTGTCGTCGCCGACGGCCGCGACGAGCGACGGCTCGACCACGATCACAGAGTCGAACTCCAGACCGTTCGTCTCGTCCGCGGGCAACACGACAAGGCCCGCCGAGAGGCCTTCGCCCGACGCATCGCGTGGATCGACGGGGTCGAGCCCCGCCTCGTCGAGCGCCCGCGTCAGCTCGGGGAGCATCACGCTGGGACCGAGTACCGCCACCCGCCCCGGTGCGACGGCAGCAGCCTCCTCGCGGGCGAGCTCGACCAGCCTGCTCGACAACCGGGCGCGCGTGACCGCGAGGAGGCGCGGCGCCGAGCCCGACTGTCGGACCGGTCGAGGCGGCGCGATGCCGGGTGCCGCGACCGCGAGGACCTGCGCGGCGAGCGCCACCACCTCGGCCGGGGTGCGGTAGCTCACGGTGAGCTCCACCAGGCGCGGTGCGCGCTGAGGGCTCAGATGGCGCGTGATGTCGTCCCAGCCCGCCGGCGCCCACGGACCGGTGGCCTGCGCGATGTCGCCCACGACGGTCATGGAGCCTGACAGCGATCGACGCGCCAGCATGCGCAGCTGCATCGGGGAGAGGTCCTGGACCTCGTCGACCACGATGTGGCCGAAGGAGCGGATCTCGTCGTCGGCGCCGGTCCCCGGACTGATCACCGGGGCCGGGGAGGCCGCCAACCCCTGGGGCCAGAACCCGGTCTCCTCCGCGAGCGCCGTCCTCGTTCCTCGGGCCCCTGGCCCGTCCGGGCCTGGCGGCCCGTCGGGGGCCCAACAGGGTGCGGGCCTCGTCGATGAGCGCCGTGTCGGCGACGGTCCACGGCACTGCGTCGAGCGACGCGCTGCGGTGGCGGTGGAGGCGCTGCACGTCCGCGCCGCTGAGGATCCCCTTCCCCGCGGCGGACAGCAGCGGCCGCGCGCCGAGGAGATCGTGCACGAACTCGTGCGGCGAGAGGCGCGGCCACATCCGGTCCAGTATCTCGGCCACCTCGGGCACCCGGCGCAGTCGCTGCGCGAGGTCTTGCTGCTCCTCGGGCGTGGGTGCCTCGTCGGCGGACGCCGCCTCCGATGTTGCCACGCCGCTCCGGCCGAGCCGGGCCCGGTACTCGTCCGCCAGCGCGCGCAGAACCTGTGTCTCCACGAAGCGCCGCCGGGCGTTGTGCGTGCCCGGCCTGCGGCGGGCCAGCGCGACGACGTCCTCGGTCGTCTGCGCGCGCAGCCGCAGCACACCCGCACCGAACGGGAACTCGGCATCGTGGCGCAACGGCCGCTGGCGGGTGCGCACGGCACGGGCCAGCACCTTCACCATCCGCGCGTCGCCCTTCAGTTTGGCGACGACCGGATCGTCGACACCGCGCACGCGCACCTCGGACACGAGGCCGGCCACCGTCGAAAGGCTCACCCCCGTCTCACCCAGCGACGGCAGGACCTGCTCGATGTAGCGCAGGAACAGCGGGTTCGGCCCGACGACCAACACGCCTTGGCGCTCGAGGGGGAAACGGTGCGTGTAGAGAAGGTAGGCGGCGCGATGCAGCGCCACCGCCGTCTTGCCCGTTCCCGGACCACCCTGGACCACGAGGACGCCCGCGAGCGGCGAGCGGATGATCTCGTCCTGCTCGCGCTGGATGGTGCCGATGATGTCGCCCATGTGCCCTGTCCGGGCCTGACCCAGGGCGGAGAGGAGCGCACCGGGGCCACCGAGGACCAACCCGTCGGAGAGCAGACGTTCCGCGCCCTCGCCGGCCGTCTGCTGACCCGCGTCGGCCGCCGACACCGCATGCCCGTCGGGGTCCACGAAGTACTCGTCCTCCAGCCCGAGCACGGTGCGGCCACGCACCGCGAGGTGCCGGCGCCGTGCGAGGCCCTGGGGATCGAGACCGGTGGCGCGGTAGAACGGCTCTGCTACAGGGGCGCGCCAGTCGACCACCAGCGGCTCGTGGTCCGGGCCCGAGACGGCGAGGCGCCCAATGTGGAACGACTCGCCGAGCGCCGGGCCGCCCGAGCCGTCCGCCGGCTCGGCCCCCGGTTCGGGGAGACGGTCGATGCGGCCGAAGTAGAGGGCCTGGTCGCCGACGTCGAGCTGTTCCAGGCGGGCGAGGCTGGTGCGGACCACGATGTCGCGCTCGGTGCGCGACTGGAAAGTGCCGCCGCGGCCGAGGTCGAGCACGCCCTGCAACATCTGGCGCGCCTCGCCCCGCATGAACTCCAACCCGTCGTAGGCACGGTTGAGGTATTCCTGCTCATCCTGCAGATCCGGATGTTCGGGCACCTCTCCCCTTTCTCCCTTGCCCACGGGGAAACGGTTCAGTCTAGACGCCCCGCGACGCCGGGGAGATCGGGGTGGTGACGCCTACGATGAGCCGGACCGAAAGGATTGCCATGCTGATTTCGACGATGAACGACGTGCCTGGTTGCACGGTGACGTCGGTGCTCGGCGAGGTCTTGGGCCTCACCGTCCGCTCGCGCAACGTGGGCTCCCAGTTCGGCGCCGCCTTCAAGTCGCTGGCCGGGGGCGAGCTCAAGGGGATGACGAAGAACCTGCAGCTGAGCCGGGAGGATGTGGTGAACCGCATGGTGGCCGAGGCCGAGGCATGCGGTGGCAACGCCGTGTTGGCCATGCGGTTCGACACGTCGGAGATGGGTGGGAATTGGACGGAGATCTGCGCGTACGGCACGGCCGTCGTCATCGAGCCGATCGGGTGAGCCCGGCGGCAGATGCCCGCACGGATCTCGTGCGCGCCTGCTTCAGGGAACGGGTGACCCGCACGCCGGTGTGGTTCATGCGCCAAGCCGGTCGGTCCCTCCCCGAATACCGGGCGGCCCGGGGCGACGGCTCCATCCTCGGGGCCATCGCGGACGCGTCGCTCGCCACCGAGCTCACGCTGCAGCCGGTGCGGCGCTACGGGGTTGATGCCGCCATCTTGTTCTCGGACATCGTCGTGCCCGTGCAGGCGATCGGGTTCGGCGTCGAGGTCGAACCCGGCCGCGGCCCCGTCGTGGCCGCGCCCTTCCGCAGCCCCGCCGACCTGGCCCGGCTGCGGCCGTTCGAGCCGGCTGCGGACGCCCCCTACGTCGCCGAGACGGTCCGCCTGGTGCGCACGGAGCTCGACGGGACCGGTGTGGCCCTCATCGGCTTCGCGGGCGCCCCGTTCACCGTCGCCAGCTATCTCGTGGAGGGGGGGGCGTCGCGCACCTTCTCCCGGGTCAAAACGCTCATGCACGGAGACCCCGCGCTGTGGGAACAGTTGACGGACCGGCTGGTCGCGATGGCGGTGGCCTCGCTGCGGGCCCAGATTCAGGCCGGGGCCCAGGCCGTGCAGCTCTTCGACAGCTGGGCCGGCTCGCTTTCGCCGAGCGAGTACGCCCGTTTCGCCCTGCCGCCGACGCGCGCCGTGTTGGAGGGCATCGCGGATCTCGGCGTGCCGACGATCCTTTTCGGTGTCGGCACCGGCGAGCTGCTCGGGCTGATGGGCACGGCGGGCTCCAACGTGGTCGGCGTCGACTGGCGGGTCCCCCTCGTCGAGGCGCGGCGGCGCGTCGGCGCGGGACGCGCCCTACAGGGAAATCTCGACCCCGCGCTGTGCCTGGCGCCGTGGCCCGTCGTCGAGGCTGGCGTGCGCGCGGTGCTGGCGGACGCCGCCGACGGGACCGGCACGGGCCACGTCTTCAACCTTGGCCATGGCGTTCTGCCCGAGACCGACCCGGCCATCCTGGCCGCCGTCGTCGAGCTCGTGCACGCGGAGACCACTGCATGACCTCCGGCGTCCTGGTGATGGCCCATGGCACGCCGTCGAGCACCGAGGAGATCGCCACCTTCTACACGCGCATTCGCCACGGACGCCCTCCCGAGCCTGCGCAATTGGCCGGGCTCGAAGGCCGCTACCGCGCCATTGGTGGCGTGTCGCCGCTGGCGCAGCGCACCGCGGCGCAGGTCGGCGCGGTGCGTCGCGCGCTCGAGGCGAGAGCCCCGGGCCATTTCGTCGTGGCGTTCGGAGCCAAGCACACGGACCCTCTGATCGAAGAGGCGGCGGCGAAGCTGGCCTCCGCGGGCCTCGAGCGGGTCGTCGGCATCGTCCTGACGCCCCACTCCTCGTCGATGGGTTCGCAGGAGTACCTCGACCGGGCCGCGGCCGCGCTGGGTACCACGCGTTTCGTGCCGGTTCCTGCCTGGTACGGCGAACCTGCGCTCGTCGCCCTCCTCGCCGCACGCGTCCGGGCCGCCCTGGCGGCGGTGGCGGGTCGCGCCCGTGTGATCTTCACCGCGCACTCCCTCCCCGAGCGGATCCGCCAGACGGGTGACACGTATCCCGAGCAGCTCGCCGAGTCAGCCCGGCTGGTCGCCGAGATGGCGGGGCTCGACGAGTGGACCGTCGCGTGGCAGAGCGCGGGCCGCACCCCCGAGGCCTGGCTGGGGCCGGACGTGCGCGATGTCGTGCGCCGTTTCGCTGCCGAGGGAAGCGGCGACGCTGTCGTGGTGTGTCCCATCGGGTTCGTGGCGGACCACCTCGAGGTGCTCTACGACCTCGACGTCGAGTTGGCCGGTGTCGCCGCGTCGTGCGGCATGGCCTACGCCCGCACCGCATCGCTCAACCACGACCCCGCCTTCGTCTCCGTGCTCGCCGACGTCATCATCGCGGCGGACGACGCCGTCTGACATGACGCCGGGTCGGGTGGTCGTCGTTGGCGGCGGCATCAGCGGGCTGGCCGCGGCGTGGGCACTGACCGGAGGGTCCGAGCGCCGGAGCGACGCGCCGCGCGTGGTGGTCCTCGAGGCCTCGCCGCGCCTCGGCGGCCCGTTGCGCAGCGATGCCCTCGAAGGACGTGCCGTCGACATGGGCCCCGACGGTTTCCTCGGGCGCCGGCCCGAGGCGATCGAGCTGTGCCGCGAGGTCGGACTCGGCGACGCGCTCGGTGCCGATCGGGGCGCGCGGCGCGTCCGTGTGGGCCAGGGGGCGCCTACGCCCGCTCCCCGAAGGTCACGCGATGGGCATCCCGACGCGGTTCTGGCCGACCGCACGCAGCGGCGTCCTCGGCCTCCGGGGCGTGCTCGGCCTGGCCCGTGACGCCGTGTTACCGCGCCCCGACGTCCGGGGGCCGATCGGCGACCGTTCGATCGGGCCCTTGGTGGCACGCAAACTGGGGCACCAGGTGGTCGACGTCCTCGTCGACCCCCTGATCGGCGGCATCCACGCGGGCTCCGTCGACGACATGTCGGCCGCGGCGACCTTCCCGCCGCTCCTGGCGGCCGCCCAGCGCCGCGGCGGGCTCATGCGGGCGCTCCGGTCCGAGGTCCCCGCGCCGGACCCCGACGGGCCCCCACTCTTCTGGTCGCTCGAGGGCGGCATGGCGACGCTGGTGCAGGCGCTCGCGTCGGGTCTGCGCGAGCGCGGCGTCGACGTGCGGCTGTCGGCTCCGGCCGATCGGCTCCAGCGGGCCGGTGACGGATGGGGCCTCTGGACCGGCGGCCAGGCGGTCGAGGCCGACGCCGTGGTGCTGGCCGCGCCCGCACCGGCCACCGCCACCCTCTTGCATCCCCACGACGACGAGGCGGCCGCCCTGCTGCAGGCGATCGACTACGCCTCGGTCGTGCTGGCCACGTTCCGCATCGGGGCCGACGACGTCCCATCGTCCCTGCACGGCACCGGTTTCCTGGTACCGCGGGGCAGCCCCCGCAAGGGCCGCGAGGCCTGGGCGGTCACCGCGTGCTCCTTCTTGGACCGCAAGTGGCCCCACCTGGCGCGCGAGGGGGAGGTGCTGCTGCGGGCCTCGCTCGGCCGTATCGACGACCTCCGCCCGGGCGGGTGGAGCGACGAGGAGGTCACCGGCCGGGCCTGGGAGGAGCTGGGCGAGTTGATGGGCGTGACCGGAGAGCCGTCGGGTGCGGTCGTGATGCGCCATACCCAAGCCCTCCCGCAGTACCGGGTGCACCACTTGCTGCGGATGGCCGGGGTCGAGGCCGCCGCGGCCCGGCTTGGAGGCGTGGCCCTCGCCGGTGCGGCGTACCACGGCGTCGGGATCCCGGCCTGCATCGCAAGCGGCCGGGCCGCGGCACACGCGCTCTTGTGAGCCGCCTGCCCCAGCGCGGCCGAGTGGCCGTACCTTCGGTCGCGGCAGGTGTCCTACTGGCGCTCTCGCTCCCACCCTGGGGCTGGTGGCCCCTCGGGCTGGCGGGAGCCGCGCTGCTCTACTGGCGGCTGGGCGGGCTTTCCCTGCGGACCCGGCTGTGGTCAGGCTGGCTGGCCGGGCTCGGTTGTGACGCCATCGGGCTGGCCTGGGCCCGCTCCTTCAACTGGTACGGCGCCGTGGTCCTCGTGCTCCTCGAGGCACTCTTCTTCGCCGCGGCCTCCGCTGCGACGCCGCCCGATCGAGGTCGCGCCGCGGCCTTCGTCGGGGCGTGCACGCTGGCCGAAGCGCTCCGCATGACCTGGCCCTTCGGCGGACTCCCCCTCGGCGGCGTGTTCCTCGGCCAGGCGGGCGGCCCGCTCGTGCAACTGGCCCGGCTCGGCGGCCCCCTCCTGATCACCGCAGGCGTCTGGGCCGGCGGGGTCGCCGTCGCGACGCTCGTCGCCTGGCTGGCGGCCCGGAGGGAGGGGCACGCCGGGCCGTCGCTCGTCGGCGCCTCCGTCGTCGTCGCCGGGATCGTCGCCCTGGCCGTGGCCGGCACCGTGGCACCCGACGGCGGCCCCGTCGTCCGGACGTTGCGCGTCGCGCTGGTCCAAGGGGGCGGGCAGCGCGGGCTGAGCAAGGAGCAGGTCCCGGCCGCCTCTGTCTACGAGGCGCAGCTCGCCGCGACCGACAAGATCCTCTCCGTCCGCCCTTCGCCCGCGCTCGTGCTGTGGCCCGAGGACGTGGTGGCCCTCGACCGCGCGCTGGCCGGTTCCAGCGAGGCTGCGCTGCTCGGGCGGTTGGCCGAGACGCTCGGAACGACGCTGCTCGTCGGCGTCACCGAACCGGCCTCGGCCACCACCTTTTTCAACCACATCGTGGCGTGGGGTCCGCGTGGACACATCGTGGGAGAGTTCGAGAAGGTCCACCGCGTGCCCTTCGGCGAGTACGTGCCCGACCGCTCCTTCTTCTCACATCTGGCCGACGTTTCCGGCGTTTCGACCGACGCCGTCCCCGGACACGGCACCGGCCTGTTGCGCACCCCCGCGGGACCGCTGGGCCTTCTGGTCTCGTTCGAGGTCTTCTACCCGGGACGCAGCCGTGCATCGGTGCGAGCGGGCGCGGAGCTGCTGGTGGTGCCCACCAACACGTCGTCCTACAGCACCTCCCAGGTGCCGTCACAGGAGATCGCGGCCGCGGTCGTCCAGGCCGTCCAGACCGGACGCGACCTCGTGCAAGCCGCCCCGACGGGCTACAGCGCGGTGGTGACCAACCGGGGCGTCGTCGTCGCGCGCAGCGTCCTCGGCCAGCGACAGGTGCTCGCGGCCACTGTGGCGCTCCGTCGCGGCATGACTCCCTACGACCATTGGGGCGACCTGCCGGTGTTGCTCGGGGCAGTGGTCCTCCTCGCCGCCGGCTGGGCCCGCCAGGTGCGCTACTCGTAGTAGCCGGAGTGGATGTAGACGCAGGGGACACCGGCCGCCACGTACATGGCGTGGTTGGACGGGTCGTCCTCGAAGGCCAGCCGCAGGTCGAACCCGTGGGCCCGGAGTTCCTCCACGACCGTCTGCTTGTACTCGGTGACCTGCGCGTAGTCCCCCCGCGCACGCATGACGAGGAGATCCCACCGCAGGCCGTAGCGTTTCAACCAGGCCAGCGTCTGGGGCTCGACGCGCTCGGGGCCTCCCGGTGAGCAGGATCACGGCGAGCGAGGCGTCGAGGAGCTCGAGAAGCCGGGCGATCTCCTCAATCACGGGGTCGTCGCCGCAGGCCTCGAAGAAGGCGGTCCAGTCCCGCCGCCCTCGCTCGAGGAAGTGCTGGCGGCCGGCGGCGTCGGAGAGCACGCCGTCGATGTCGAAGACCACGGCGCGACCGGGGGGCTGCGCCGCGCCGTCGCGGGAGCGCCACGTCCAGTTCATCCGATGGGCCTCTGGGCTGGCTCCGGGCACGAAAGTCCAGCTTACCGGGGCTCACTCCACCTTCCGGGGGAACCATTCCTCCTCGAGGAGGAGGGGCCCGCCTCGCCGAAGGTGACACGATGGGACGCGGAATGGGAAGCGACGTCGACATGGGGGTGCTGAGGGTGCGGGCGACCGAGCCGCACGCCGCGGGCACCCTCCACGTGGCGCTCGGCCGCCGGGTCGAGGTCATTGGCGACCTCCTGCTGCCGTCTGAGCCCACGGACTGCTCGCGCGCGGCGTGCCGCGACATTGCCCGCCGCCTCGACGAGTGGCAGGGCCCGGGGATTGTCATCCTCTGCGGTCGCCTCGTCGCACCCAGCTGCCCGGCGGGCAGCGGATCGGCCGGGGCTCTCTCCAGCCATCCCGAGCTTGCCGACGCCCTGAGCGCGTTCGCGGCCCGCGACGACTCACAGGTCATCGTCGTGCTGGCCGCCGCCGAGAACGATCCCGAGCTCAGGCAGGCGCTGGAGCGCTGTGGTGCCATGGTGCGCGATGCCGTCGACCTCGCCTGCGAGACGGGGGCGGGCACCCGGACGGTGCTGGTGCGGGCCGGCTCCATGCACGCTGACGCAAGCCCGCCCGTTGACGCCGCGCCGACCGAGGACCGGCCCTGGTTGGCGGGCATGGAGCGCCTCGACGACCCGCGGCTGGCGCGGCGCTTCGTCACCTCGCGCCTGCTCTACCGCCGGCTGCGCCGCTACCTGTGGGCCCCCCCCTTGCTGCTCGCCGCGATCGCGCTCCTGCTACGCGTCGACTTCGTGATCGACGCGCTCGGCCGCATCTTCCGCTCGCCCCGTCAACAGGACGCGCTGCAGCGCGCCTACGCCGCCACGTGGTTCTCCCGTCTCCTCGTGACACTGGTCATCGCGATCGCCTTGCTCGCGGTGCTGGCCCTCGTGGTGGCCGTCACCTCGCGCGGCATCTGGCGGGCACTCGGCGGCGAAGGGCTGCCCGCCCCCTGGGCCGCCGGCCCGTCGGGTATCCGCCCCATCGCCCACGCCCAACTCGAGATCGACGGGGAGGACGCGCTGGACGCCACCCGCGCCGCGGTCGAGCGCGGCGCGTCGGGCGTCATCGCCGGTGGGGCGCTCGTCCCCGAACTCACCCACCTCGACGCCGGGTTCTTCGCCTGCCCGGGCGCCACCTCCGAGGTGGTGCACGAGCACCGGGGTCGGCTGGGGCTCCCGCCGACGTTCCTGCACCACCGTCAGGAGGCGACCCTCGAGATTGAGACGGGGGCGGACCTGCACGTCCGCCTGCTCCTCGCCGAGGCCGACCTGCCCATGGCGACCATGGGTGAGCGGCTCGTCACCTCCGACATCGTGATCAAGGGCCGCGCCAAGGCGGCCGACGTCCACGCCGAGATGGCCGCCGGATGGCCGACGGGGGCGTCGTGGCCGCCCGCGCCCGAGGTGGCGGCGGACCGGATCCGCGTGCGACGGATCCGCCGCCTCGCCGCCGTGTCGCTGTTCGTGGCCGGCGCAATCGACCTGCTCTCGTCGGTGACGACCCCCCTGCGGATGCACCTCCACCTCATTGCGGCCTACCTGCCGATCGCCGTCGTGCAGACCGCCGGCGCGCTGACCGCGCTCGCCGGCATCGGCATGATCATGCTCTCCCGCGGCATTCTCAAGGGCCAGCGGCGCTCCTGGATCGTGGCTGTCGCGCTGCTCGTCGCCTCACTCGCCCTGCACCTCATCCATGCCGCCGGCTTCGGGTCACTGCTCGTGTGCGCCGGGGTCCTCACGCTGCTCATCGTCCAGCGTGAGCGCTTCCGCGCCCAGACGGAGTCCGCCACGATCGTCACCGCCTTCGTGATCCTCGCCATCGGCGGGGTGATCGCCACCGTCGGCGGCTTCGTGGCGGTGGAGGTGGCGGGACGGGTCCACCATCACACCCTCCCGGCGTGGCCGAACGTGCTGCTCGGCTCCGCCGAGCGACTCGTCGGAGTGCAATCGGTGGAGTTCCCCGCCACCATCGACCGCTATGTCTCCATCAGCCTGCTGGCCGTCGGCATCAGCCTCATCGTGGTGGCGCTCTATCTCCTGACCCGCCCCGTCGTCGATCGGCGCCTGTCGTCCGGGCGCGCGGCCATGGGCCGGCGCGCCGCCGAGCTGCGGGCCCGTGACATCGTGCGCCGGCACGGGACCGGGACCCTCGACTACTTCGCGCTGCGCGACGACAAGCAGTGGTTCTTCCACCGCGACTCCCTCGTCGCCTACGCCGTCTTCGGCGGTGTCTGTCTGGTCTCCCCGGACCCCATCGGCCCCTTCTCGGAGCGGGCCCACGTCTGGGACTCGTTCCGCCGCTACGTCGACCGCAACGGGTGGGGCCTCGGCGTCATGGGCGCGGGCGAGAAATGGCTGCCGACGTACCAGGCGTCCGGCATGCGGTTCCTCTACATCGGAGACGAGGCGGTGGTCGACCCGCGGGAATTCTCGCTCGAGGGCGGGAAGATGAAGGGCCTGCGCCAGGCGGTCAACCGCGTGGCTCGCTACGGCTACACGGTGCGCTTCTTGGACCCGGCCCGCCTGAACCCGGCGGACGCCGGCTGCATGGCCGAGCTCATGGCGAAGAGCCGCCGGGGAGAGCAGGAACGCGGCTTCTCCATGATGCTCGGCCGCCTGTTCGATCCGCGCGACACCGGTCTGCTGCTCACGCTCGTCGAAGGACCGGACGGGACGCCCGTCGCCATGTGCCAGTTCGTGCCCTCACCGGCGATCGGTGGGTTCTCGCTCGACCTGATGCGCCGCGACCCGGGCGAGCACCCCAACGGTCTCCTTGACTTCGCGCTCTGCTCGACCATCACCCACCTCAAGGAGCTGGGCATGAAAGGCCTGAGTCTCAACTTTGCGGCCATGCGGTCGATTCTCGAGGGCGAGACGGGCGACGGTGTCACGCAACGCGTGGAGCGCTGGGCCCTGCGCCGCCTGTCGGGCGTCTTGCAGATTGAGACGTTGTGGCGGTTCAACGCGAAGTACGAGCCCCAGTGGCTCCCCCGTTACATCGTCTTCGACTCGGCCGAGCAGTTCGTCCCGGTGGCGGTGCAGATCATGCGGGCCGAGTCGCTGACCGAAGTGCCCGTCCTCGGCCGCCTCTTGACGACGGGCGTGGCCAAGCGCTCAGGGCCGGCGGTGCCCGAAGAGGTCATGGCCGCGATGGCGGTGCCCGAGAACGGCGCCACCGGCCACCACGAGGCCGAAACGGCCGGACCAAGGTCGTGAGCGACCGCGCCTGCCCGCGCTGCGGGCATCCGGGCCTCCACCCCACCCGCAGTGACGGGGGGCCCTGTGAGGGCTGCGACCGGTGCTGGTCCGAGGAGCAGCGCCGCGACCGCCCACCCCACCATTCAGCCGGAGGGCGATGACGCCGTGACCCTGGCCATGACCCGGACCGAGCGTGAGGAATTTCTCGGCGGCGTGCACGTCGGCGTCCTGAGCGTCGAGGACCCGGGCCGTGGACCGCTGACGGTGCCCGTCTGGTACGCCTACGCGCCGGGCGCGACGGTGGACGTGATCACCGGCGCGGACAGCGCCAAGGCGCACCGCCTGCGCGCTGCCGGACGGTTCTCGCTGTGCGCGCAGACCGAGGAGCCTCCGTACCGGTATGTGAGTGTGGAAGGACCGATCACCGTGGTCGGCGCCGCGGTCAGCCCCGAGGAGCGCCGCGCCCTGGCCTACCGCTACCTGGGCGCCGAGATCGGTGATCTCTACCTGGCAGCCACCGCGGCCGACGCCCCGCACAGCGTCGTGTTCCGCATGGCACCGGAGCGTTGGCGCACGACGGACTACGCCAAGCAGGTCGGCTGACCCCCGCACCGGGGTCCTTCGGCCCCGGTGCGATCGCGGGTCAGATGCACAGGATGAGGATGCACACCGTGGTCGGCGTCGCGGTCGTTGTCGTGGTCGTGGTCGTGGTCGTCGGTGGGGGGCGCGGTGTGGTCGTCGTGGTCGTGGTCAGAGGCGGATTCGGTGCGGACGTGGTGGTCGTGGGGAGCGAGAGAGCGCCGGGCGCGGGTGCGGCGGCGGGTGTTGGGCCGGCGGCGGGTGTTGGGCCGGGGGCCGGTCTGGGCCCGGTGACCGGTGTGGGCCCGATGGCCTGTGTGATGGGCCCGGTCGTCGGGGTCGCGGGGGCCGCGAGGGGCGCGGCCACGAACGTCACCCCGGCGGCGGACCGCGTCGCGGCGGAGGGCCCGGTCGACGACGGCGATCCGACTGATGTCTGGAGCGGCGGCGCGGTCGCGGTCGTCGTCGTTGCGTGGGCGGGCGCCGGGGCGGGCGCGCTCGATGGGGCGGACGCAGCCGCGCCAGCAGTGGGTGTCGTTGCCGCTGCGGTCGTCGGCCGCGAGGTGGCCGTGACGCCCACGTCGCGCGCGCCTTGGTTGGGGAGCCTCGGAACGCGCCCGCCGGGAGAGGCGATGACGAGCACGCCGAGCAACAGCCCGACCACGGCCAGGCCGGCCAACGTGCCGGCACGGTGCGAGCGGGCGTGCGGCACGGAGACCGGCGCGCCGCATTCCTCGTCGACGAGAAGTTGGGCCTTCGTCCCGGCCGGCTCGGTCCCGGCCCCTTCCTCATTCATGGGCAATCCGTTCCTCGGCACCGGCAGCGGCCGGAGCCTCCCACCGAGGAAAACCGTCCGCGACCTCGAAACTTGCGGTCCGGTTCGGTCGTCCGCCTAGCGGGCCAATCGGACGCGCCAGGCCTCCTCACACGGCCATTGGCGCGCCCAGGCCGACGTCACGAAGGGGTATGCGGTCGCCGAGTCTTCCCCCGGCCGTAGCTCGACGAGGTCCAGGACGTCGAACCCGTTGGCGCGCAGCAGGCGGATCCAGTCACCATGGGCGAGGTAGAAGTTGACCGTGCCGTCGGACCAGTCGGCCCGGTGGAGGCCGAACTGGGGACGGAGCAGCCGAGCCGTGGCGGCCTCGTCGTCGGCATCGGGCACGCAGAGGATCATCAGGGTGCTGTTGCCGAGGAAGACCAGCTCCCCACCGGGACGGAGCACCCGGGCCGCCTCGGGGATCCACCGGTACGGATCCGCCCAGATGGCCGCGCCGTACTCGCTGATGGCGAAGTCGAAGGAGTCGTCGCGCAGCGGCAGGTCCTCCGCCGCGGCACGCACCAGTGGGAAGTGGAGGCCGGACTCGGCCTGCAGGGACATCGCGATGTGAAGCTGGCTGGGGGTGGGATCGACCGCCACGGGGTGCGCACCCCTGCGGGCGAGCCACGACGAGACGTACGCCGTGCCGCAGCCGAGCTCGACGGTGCGCACGCCCTCGACGTCGTCGGGCAGCAGACCGACCTCGGACTCGGCGATCCCGAAGATGCCCCACCTGGGCTGGCTCCCCCAGGCCCGGCGTCCCGTGATGAGCTGGTGCTCGGCTCTGCTCTCCCACTCCGAGATGTTGGCGGCCAGGTAGTCGCGTGCCGGCCGCTCCACTGCGCCGACTATAGAGTCACGTCCCGGGAACCAGGGAGGATGAACCGGTGAGCCAGACCCGCCTCGCGGCATCGTCACCCGTCGACGCCAAGCACGACCTGGCCGCCACCATCGCTGAGCGCCGAGACACGGGACGCCAGGCGCGCGTACTGGCCCCGCGGGCCGGCATCGGCGACTGGGGCGAAGCGGCCCGAGGGCACGACGCCCTCGAGACGCTGATGGCCCAGGACGCCATCCGCCTGCCCGAGCTCCTCCCACTGCGTTATCGACGCATGGCGCACTCACCGTGGAACTACTACCGGGGAGCGGCCGCGGTCATGGCGGCCGACTTGGCCTCGCGCCCGCACAGTCGGCTCGAGGTGCAGCTCTGTGGCGACGCCCACGTGCTGAACTTCGGACTGTGGGCCACCCCCGAGCGAAACCTCAACTTTGACCTGCGCGACTTCGACGAGACTTTGCCTGGTCCGTTCGAATGGGACGTGGCGCGGCTGGCCGCCAGCCTGGTCGTGGCCGCCCAGCAGAACTCCATAAAGCCGGCACGGGCCGATGCGGCGGTGACCGCGGCGGTCGACGCGTACCGGCGCCGGATGCGGCGCTACGCCACGCTGCCGCTGCTCGACATCTGGTACGAGGGCACGCGGGTCGACCGCTTCATCGATTTCTTCGAACCCGCGGACCGCGGCCAGGTACAGGTGCAGATTGAGAAGGGCAAGGATCGGACGAGCCGCGGCGCGTTCGCCAAGTTGACCACGGAGCGGCGTGGACGGCCGCGCATCACTCCGCAGCCTCCGCTGCGCGTGACGCTCGACGACGCCGAGCAGGGCGACATCGTCGACCGCCTCATCGCCGGCTATCGGCTCACGCTCCAAGAGGACCGTCGGAGACTGTTCGACCGCTTCCTCCTCGTTGACGTCGTGCGACAGGTGGTGGGCGTGGGCAGCGTCGGCATGGTGGTGTACCTCGTCTTGTTCGAGGGCAGCACCCGTGGCGATCCGCTCTTCCTCCAGTGCAAGCAGGCCGGCCCCTCGGTCTACGAGTCCCACACCTACCCGAGCGCCCACGACAACCATGGCGCACGGGTCATCGCCGGCAAGCGGATGGTCCAGAGCGCCACCGACATCTTCGTCGGCTGGGGCTCGCTGGGTGATCGTGACTTCTACGTGCGCCAGTTCCGCGACATGAAGGTGATCCCCACCACCGACCTGATCGCACCGGTTCTCGTCCAGTTCGCCACCGCGTGTGGCAACGCGCTGGCCCGCGCCCACGCCCGTTCGGGCGACCCGGCCGCCATTGACGCCTACATGGGGAAGAACGAGGAGTTCACCAAGGCGATGCGACGGTTCGCTCGCCGTTACGCCGAGCAGAACGAGCGGGACCACGCCCGGCTGGTGTCTGCCATCGCGAAGGGGGCGGTGGAGGCGACGCCGGACTGATCCCTACTTGGGCAGGAACAGCAACGTGGCGTGGTTGGCGAAATCGATCAGCGGCTGGGGCCAGACGCCGAAGAGCACCGTCACGCCCGTGCACAGCGCAATGGCCACGCCGCCGAGCACCGGGACCGGGGCAGCCGGCGGAGTCCCTCCCCCTCGTCGGTTTCCTCGTCGGCCAGCAGGATCTGCTCGTTGAGCGTGGTCACGGCGCCCGCCACCGACCCCGGTGTGGCCCATTGGGGAGCCTCCGCCGCGCCGTCCGGGGCCACGGAGGCGGCCTCGATCGTGCCGCCGCCCACCATGCCGCCACCCGCACCCAGCGCAGCCGAGCCCCGGGTCCCCCCTTCGGCCTCGCCCAGCCCGCCGCTGGCGTACATCAGCACCGCCACCCGCAGGTAGAAGTAGGCCGCCACGGCCGCGCTCACCATGGCGATCACGCCCAGCGGGACCTCGCCCGCCTCGACCGCCGCGAAGACGACTTGCACCTTGGCCCACAGGCCCGTCGTGAAAGGCGCACCCGCCTGGGCGAGCAGCAACACCGCGAGGGCCAGTGCCAACACGGGCTGGCGACCGGCCAGGCCGCGGTAGCGAGACAGGTCGTGGTCGGCGTCGCCCTCTCCGCCGAGCACGGTGACGATCGCGAAGCTGCCGATCGCCATGAACATGTACACGAAGAGGTAGTAGAGCGACGCGCTGACGCCCCGGGCCGTGCCGGCCGCCACGCCGAGCAGGATGAACCCCGCGTGATTGATGGAGGAGTAGGCCAGCATCCGCTTCACGTCGCGTTGGCGCAGCGCCACGAAGGCGCCGAGGACAAGCGAGAGCACCGCCAGGCCGTACACGATCGGCCGCCAGTCGGTCGAGACGACGCCGAAGGAGGAGAAGAGCACCCGGAGCATGGCCGCGAACGCACCCGCTTTGGCCACCGCGGACATGAAGCCGGTCACCGGCGAGGGGGCCCCCTGGTACACGTCGGGCGTCCACATGTGGAAGGGCACCGCGGCCACCTTGAACGCGAAGCCGACCAGCATCAGCGAGAGCCCCGCCAACAACAGGCCGTTCGACAGCACCACGTTCTTCGACAAGAAGTCGGCGATCTGGGTCAGGTTCGTCGAGCCGGTGGCCCCGTAGGTCAGCGCGATGCCGTAGACGAAGATGGCCGAGGAGAAGCCGCCGAGGATGAAGTACTTGAGGGCCGCCTCGCCCGAGGCCGCCCGGCGGTAGTTGAAGGCGGTGAGTACGTAGAGGGCGATGGAGAGGATCTCGAGGCCGAGGAAGACGATGATGAGATCGTTCGCCATCGCCATCAACATCGCGCCCGAGGCGGACACCATCGCGAGGACGTGGAACTCGGCCCCGAGCACGCCTTCCCGGCGGAGGTAGCCGTCGGCCACGAGTGCGCTCAACAGCATGGCGATCGCCACCAGCATGACGACGAGGACGCTGAAGCCGTCCATCACCACCGCCTGAGCCACGTACGTGTGCGCCCCGTGCTCCTGCACGTCGGACCATTGCCAGAGCGCGACCCCGAGTGCGCCACCGGAGATGACGACGGTCGCCACCGTGCTGACCGGCACACGCAAGGGGCGCCGGACCAGCGACGCCACGGCCAGGAGGAGGACCGCGCCCCCGATCATGATGATGGGCGGCAGGATGGCGAGCCAACGGATCGGTGGCACGTTGATGGCCTGCGAGGCGGAATGGGACGCGGCGAGGAGGGCGATCACTTCACTCCCTCCACGCCCCTGACGGCCACCGACGGCTGGTACTGGCCCGTGCGCGACTCGACGTGCGCGATCAACTGGTTGACCGAGGGGTTGATGCGGTCGAGCACGGGCTTCGGATACACCCCCAGGAAGACGATCAGGATGATCAGGGGCGCCATGACGAGCCGCTCCAGCAGCGCCAGATCACGCGTCTTCTCGTCCGCCTCCCGCGGCGCCCCGTGGAAGACCTGCTGGTAGGCCCACAGCAGGTAGATGGCCGCCACGATCACTCCCAGCACGGCCACGACGGCCCACCAGCGGTGGGTGATGAACGTGCCCGACAGCACGAGGAACTCGCTCACGAACCCGTTCAGTCCGGGCACGCCGATGGAGGCCATCATCACGACGGTGAAGACGGCGGCCAGGACGGGCGCCGCCTTCTGAAGCCCGCGCATCTCGCCCGCCTGCCACGTCCCCCGGCGCTGGTAGATGAAACCGATGAGGATGAACAGCGCACCCACGATCAACCCGTGGTTGAGCATCAGGAGCACGCCGCCTGCCAGGCCCTGCGTGCTGAGGGCAATGGTGCCGAGCGCGATGAAGCCGATCTGGGCCAGCGAGGAGTAGGTCACCAGGCGCTTCAAGTCACGCTGCGCGCACGCGACGACGGCGCCGTAGACGATGCCGATGACGGCCAGGGTGAGCAGCAGGGGCGCGAGCGTCTTCGTGGCCTGGGGGAACAGGCTGAGGTCGAACCGGATGATCCCGTAGGTACCCAGCTTGGCCAGCACGCCCGAGAGCAGCACCGAACCCTCCTCGGGGGCCTCCGTGTAGGCGTCGGGTGACCAGGTGTGCAGCGGGAACAGTGGCGCCTTGACCGCGAAGGCCGCCGTGAAGGCCAAGAAGAGGAGGATCTCCGTCGACGACGAGAGGTGCGTCTGCATCAGCGGGCCGAGCGAGAAGGTCAGGTAGTGGTACTGCGACTGGTGGATGAAGGCGAGCACCAGGATCCCGACCAGCAGGAAGGCCGAGCCGAGGAACGTGTAGAGGAAGAACTTGATCGCGGCGTAGGCGCGCCGCTGGTGCCCCCACCCGGCGATGATGAAGTAGGAGGGCACCAGCGTCAGCTCGAACATGAAGAAGAACACGAGGAGGTCGAGCGACAGGAAGCTCCCCATCACGGCGCCCTCGAGCAGGAGGATCCAGGCGAAGTAGGCCCGGCTGTTCTCGCGGTTGCGCCCGAGGACGATGGCCAGCGGGAAGAGCACCGCGGTGAGGAGCACCAGGAAGACGGAGATGCCGTCCACCCCGAGGTACCAGTGGACCCCGAGGCTGGTGCCGGTGTACTCGTGGTCAGAGACCAGCTGGAACCCGCCGTCGTGCACCTTCATGGCGACCATCGCCGAGACCGCGATGACAAGGGTGACGACGGAGACGATCAGGGCCAGCGCGTAGATGATCTCGCGGTGCAGGGTGCGGTCGAAACCGAGCAGCCCGAGGACGCCCGCACCGACTGCGGGCAACAGGACCAGCAGGGTCAGGAAGGGAACGGAATGCGTCATCCCCACCACGTCCGGCTCAGCATGAAAGCGATGATCAGGGCCATTCCGAGTGCGATTCCGAGCGCGTAGTTACGGGCGTAGCCGGTCTGCAGCTTGCGGGCCGCCGTGCCGGACACCTTGACCAGGTGTGCCGTGCCGTTGACCGCACCGTCGATCACCCGGGCGTCGACCACCCAGGCGCAGAACGTGGCCAGGCGCTGGCTCGGCCGCCCGAGGACCGCGTCGTAGAAGTCGTCCCAGTACCAGACCCGCTGCAGGAAGGCCGGCTCGAGGGCGGGCTTGTCCACCGTCGCGCCCCGCCAGAGCCACGCCGCCACGATGACGCCGATCAGCGCGGCGGCGATGTCGGTGAGCGCGAGCGCCCACTCGGCCCCGCCGGTGAGGTTGTCGTTGTAGAGCGTGCCGCTGAACACCGGGGCCAGCCAGCTCGCGAGGTTGTGGGTGTGCACCCAGGGCAGGTCGAGGACGCCGCCGAAGAAGGCGAAGACGGCGAGGACGACGAGCGGCAGGCGCATGACCCAGGGCGACTCGTGCGGTGTGTGCAGGGGCGGCTCGCCGTTCCGGCCGGGCTTGTCGAAGCGGGGCTCACCGCCGAAGGCGAGGATCTCCAGCCGGCTCATGTAGTACGCGGTGAGCACCGCGGTGACCAACCCGATGGCCCACAGCACCTTGTAGTGGGCGAACGCGTTGTCGAGCACGTCGCCCTTGGCCCAGAAGCCCGAGAGCGGCGGGATGCCGGCGATGGCCAGGAAGCCGATGGTGAAGGTGACGGTCGTCCACTTCATGTAGCGGCGGAGGGCGCCCATGCGCTTGAGGTCCTGCTCGTCCTCGAGCCCGTGGATGACCGAGCCGGCGCCGAGGAAGAGCAGTCCCTTGAAGAACGCGTGCATGACCATGAGGAAGACGGCCGCGATGTAGGCACCGGTGCCGACGGCCAGCACCATGTAGCCGATCTGCGAGACCGTCGAGAAGGCCAAGACCTTCTTGATGTCCTGTTGCGCGCACGCGATGGTCGCCGCCACGAACGCGGTCACCGCGCCGATGGTGGCGATCACCTCCGTGCCCGGCGTCGTCAGGTGCAGCAGCGGGTTCATCCGGCACAGCAGGTATACCCCGGCCGTGACCATGGTGGCCGCGTGAATCAACGCGGAGACCGGGGTGGGGCCCTCCATGGCGTCGGGCAGCCAGTTGAACAGCGGGATCTGGGCCGACTTCCCGGTGGCGGCCAGGAAGAGAAGCAGCACGGCGGCCGTGGCCGTGCCGCCGCCCAGGTGCGAGAGCTGCCCGAAGATGCCGCCACCCGGCCCGCTCTCGTACTGGATCGTCCCCGTCTTCTCGAAGATCAAGAAGATGGCGAGCAGGAACCCGGCGTCGCCGATGCGGTTGTAGATGAAGGCCTTCTTGCCCGCCGAGGCGGCCGACTCGCGCTGGAACCAGAAGGCCACCAGGAAGTAGGAGCAGACGCCCACGCCCTCCCACCCCACGAAGGTGAGCAGCAGGTTGTCCGCCAGCACCAGCAGGAGCATGGAGAAGACGAACAGGTTCAGGTAGATGAAGAACTTCGAGTAGTCGCGGTCGCTCTTCATGTAGCCGATGGAATACAGGTGGATGAGCGCGCTGACCCCGGTGACGAACATGCACA
The DNA here is from genome assembly GCA_963726005.1 of uncultured Acidimicrobiaceae bacterium. Taxonomy (GTDB): domain Bacteria; phylum Actinomycetota; class Acidimicrobiia; order Acidimicrobiales; family RAAP-2; genus Bog-473. The sequence continues at coordinate 86,745 of CAVSAT010000004.1, read as the reverse complement.
TGGTCATCGAGAGCGGGTCCACCAGGGTGCCGACGGGCACCGAGAGGCCTCCGGAGCTGAACCAGGTGAAGTAGGTGTGGACCACGACGCGGTGATCCGCGGGCAGGGCGATGAGGCCCGCCAGCACGATGCAGGCCACGACGAACGCGGCGGTCACGGCGACGGTGCCCACCCAGCCCGCGACCGGATCGCCGATGCGCCGACCGAATGCGACCAGGAAGAGGAACCCCGCCAGGGGGAACAGCAGCATGAGGTAGGCGGCGTGGACCACGGATCAGCCCTTCAGCGAGTCCAGGTCGTCCGCCACCGTGGTGGCCCGGCGACGGTAGTTCGTCACGACGATCCCGAGGCCGACCACGACCTCGGCGGCCGCCACGACGAGCACGAAGAAGACGACGGCCTGGCCTCCGATGTCGTGCAGCATGCGGGCGAAGGTGACGAAGGTGAGGTTGGCCGCGTTGAGCATCAGCTCGATGCACATGAACATGATCAGGACGTTGCGCCGCACCAGGAGACCGATCGCCCCGATGGTGAAGACGATGGCGGCGAGGCCCAGGTACCAGGCTCCCGAGAGGCTCACGCCGACAGCTCGCTCTCGGTGGTGTCCTCCTGGTCGGCGTGGACGGTCGGCGGGCGGCGCGCCAGGACGACGGCGCCCACCACGGCGATGACCAGGAGGGCGGCCGTGGCCTCGAACGCGAACAGGTAGGTGGTGAAGAGCTGCTTGCCCAGCTGGGCCGGCTCGCCCGCCGGTGAGTTGGGGCCGGCGACGTGCCCCTGGATCGGCCCGACCACCTGTTGCGCGCCGGTGACCCAGTGTGCGGTGGCCGCCATGGCCAACACGCCCCCGAGCGTGATGGCCGAGAACGCGAAGGCCAGCGGGCGCTGGCCGATCAGCGGCTCGACGTTGATGTCCTCACTGCGGTCGACGCCGAGGAACATGATGACGAAGAGGAAGAGGACGACGATGGCGCCGGCGTAGACGATGATCTGCACGGCGGCCAGGAAGTCCGCCTGCTGCTCAATGAAGAGGACCGCGACGCCGAACAGCGTCATGACGAGGCTCAGGGCGGCGTGCACGGGGTTGTGCGAGGTGACGACACCGACGGCGCCGACCAGGATCACCGCCGCCGCGGCGGCGAAGACCAGGATGTCGGGCCAGGTCGGGCGCGTGGAAGCCACGAGCAGGGAGGCGTGCAGCATGGGTCAGTCGCTCCCCCGGTAAAAGGCCTTGTCCGCGTCATGAGCCTTGGCCTCTGCTTCGTGCGCCCGGGCGTCGGCCGCGGCCGCCTTGGCCTCGGCCTTGGCCGCCTTGCGCCCCGCCCGCAGCTCCTTCATGCGAGACCGCGTCGCCTCCATCTTCTTGCGGTTGCGAGCGGCGCCCTCCCTGGCCCGCCAGACGCGTCCCTGCATGCCACGGTGGGCCAGCGGGATGTCCTCGTCGAGCAGGTGGCGCTCGAGCACCTCGCGCAGCGGCTTGGTGCCCGTCGCCTCGTCGTCGCGACGGCCCGACTGGCCCCCCTCGGGCTGGCGCACGCCGTAGCCGAGCTCACCCGACCACTGCACCTCGCCCTCGTAGGCGGCGCTGCCGGACGGGGACGTGGCGCGCATCCAGCCGCTCGTCATCAGGTCGTCGCCCTCCCGCCAGTCCTCCCAGGGGAGCTTCTTGGGGAGTCCGTCGTCGTCCACCAGCAACTCGTCCTTCGTGTAGATGGCGTCGGAGCGATTGGTGAAGGAGAACTCGAAGAGCTTGGACTCGGTGATGGCCTCGGTGGGGCACGCCTCGACACACATGTCGCAGTGGATGCAGCGCAAGAAGTTGATCTCGTACACGAAGCCGTACCGCTCCCCCGGCGAGACGGGATGGTCGGGCGGGTTGTCGAGCCCGCGCACGTAGATGCAGTCGGCCGGGCACACGCCGGCGCAGAGCTCGCAGCCGATGCACTTCTCCATGCCGTCCTCGTAGCGGTTGAGGACGTGGCGGCCGTGCAGGCGCGGGAACTTGGGCTTCTTCTCCTCCGGGTACTGGGTGGTGACCCGGGGGCGGGTCAGGTGCTGGAACGTGAGCTTGAACCCGCCGAGGAACGAGAGCTGGTCCTTGGCCTCGTCGCCTGCGCTCACGAGAGCTCCCCTCCCGGCGTCGGCTCCACCGGCGCCAGCCGGGGGGCCCGCGTCACACGGCTTCCGATCACCGGGATGATGACGTCCTCCTCGCTGCGGCCCCGGCCGAGGTGATTGGCCCGGAACAGCAAGACCGAGGCCAGCACCACCACCGGCACCAGGATGAGGCCGCCCCAGCCCCAGGCGACGATGGCGGCCACCAGCAGCAGCCAGCCCAGCGTGAGCGGGATGAGGCGCTTCCAGCCGAGGTCCATGAGCTGGTCGTAGCGCAGGCGCGGCAGCGCGGCGCGGAACCAGACGTAGATGAAGCAGAACGCGACCGTCTTCAACAAGAAGTAGATGATCGGCATGTAGATGGTGGCGCCCGGGATGTGGAAGATGTAGCCGTTGGGCCCGCCGAAGAAGAGCGTCACCACGATGGCCGACATCGTGATGGTGTTCATGAACTCGGCCAGGTAAAAGAGCCCGAAGCGGATGGAGGAATACTCGGTGTGGAAACCGCCGACGAGTTCCGTATCGGCCTCGGTCAGGTCGAAGGGTGGGCGGGTCAGCTCGGCCGTGATGGCGATCATGAAGAAGACGAAGGGTAGGAAGCCGAGCCGGATCAGGTTCCAGTTCCAGAACCCGTTCGACTGCGACGCCACGATGGCGCGGGTGGAGAGCGAGCCGGTCACCAGGACGACCATCACCGTCGTCATCCCGAGCGCAGCCTCGTAGGAGATCACCTGGGCCGAGGCCCGGACCGAACCAAGCAGCGGGTACTTCGAACCCGAGGACCAGCCGGCCAGCATGACGCCGTAGACCGCGATGCCCGACATGGCCAGCACGAGCAGGATCCCCACGGGCGGGTCCGCCACCTGGAGCTCGAAGGTATGGCTGCCGATGGTGATGACGCCGCCGACCGGGACCACGGTGAAGATCAGCACGGCCGGGATGACCGACAGGAACGGCGCCAGCTTGAAGACGAAGGTGTCGGCGCGGTTGGGCAGCAGGTCCTCCTTGAAGATGAGCTTGGTCCCGTCGGCCAGCGTCTGGAGGAGACCCCACGGACCCGCCCGGTTCGGTCCGACCCGGCTCTGCATGTCCGAGATGACCTTGCGCTCGAACCAGATCATTAAGGCGGTGGCGACCAGCAGCGCGACAAAGGCCACCAGGCACTTGATGATCGTGATGAGCCAGACCTGCCAGTTCAGTCCGAAGAAGTAGAGCGGGTCCCCGTTCCCGCTGTCCGCACTGTGCGTCAGCACCGGTGCGCCGGCGATGGCGAGGAGATGGGCGATCACACCGACTCCAGTCGCACGTCGGTCACCAACTGGCGGCTGTCGATGAGGGTGGCCACCGCATTGCCGCGCGCGCTCTCGCCGCCGGGGACGTTGAAGTCGATGGCGACCACGCCCCGGGCCACGCCCTCGTCGGCCTGGGCGGGCAGGACGAGCTCCCCCTTGCCGAGCGCACCTTCACGCGGTCGCCGGTCGACCGCGCCCAGGCGATCGAGGTCGTAGGGATTGGCGCGGGCCACGAGGGCAGGGACCAGCGGCGTGAGCGAGGGCGAGCCCGTCATGGAGCTGCCGGCGTCGTAGAGGCGGCGTCCCGCCACGAGGCGCAGGGTGTAGTTGTCGTCCTTGGGGATGCGCAGCGGCTCGGAGGGTCCGGGACCGGGCCCCGAGAGCAGGGGCGGGAGCGGGCCCAACTCGGCGGTGCGCGCGATGGCGGGCGTCCGGCGGCCGGTGCCCACGCGGGGCGGCGCGCCCTGCTGCTCCACCGATTCGACGCCCGGCAGCGCCATGGGGTCGATCGGCTCCACCTCGTGGTCGCGCTCGTCGCCGCTCACGAGTGGGACCACGACCCCGTCGTGCGCCGCGTAGTGGTGCAGCATCTCCTGGTTGAGCCCGGCGTAGGCGGGCGCGGTCAGCGCGACCTCGTCGACGAGGTCGCTCAAGCGGGTGACACCCAGGTCGGCGCCGAGGGCCGCGGCAAGCTCGGTCGCGATCATCCAGTCGGGCCAGGCGAATCCGGGCGCCGTGATCTTGGGACCGAGGCGCGTCACGCGTCCCTCGAGGTTGGTCGTGGTGCCGGGCCGCTCGTGGGACACCGCGCTGGGCAGCACCACGTGGGCGTGCGCGTCGACGGACTCGGAGGGGTCGCCGGTCACGGCGACGACGAAGTGCCCGCCCGCGAGCGCCCTCTCGGCGACGCCGCGGTCGGGGAAGTCGCTCAGCGGGTCGGCGCCCAGTAACACCAGGGCGCGCACCTGGTCGCCCGAGTCGCGCTCGCCGGCCATGGAGGCCAGGATGTCGGCCGTCGACAGCCCGGCTTCGGCGGGCACCGACCCCCAGGCCGCCGTGAAGCGGGCCCGGCCCGCCGCGAGGCTGACCCGGCCCGGCAGGATCCCCGGTGCGAGCCCCATGTCGAGGGCGCCGAACACGTTGCCCCGTCGAAGTGCCGGGAGGAACGTGGCCTCGGGCAACGCAGCGGCGAGGGCGCGCAACGCATCGGCCGTCACCTCGCCGGACTCGGCGTAGGAGGCCCGGCCGGCCACGATCACCACGCCCTCGCCGCCGGGGTGGTCCGCCAACAGCCGGCGGGCCGCGTCGAGCGCACCCTGGGCCAGTGCGGGGCCGAGGTGGTGCGCGCCGAGACCACCGAGCGCAGCGTCGTCGCCGGTCAGCGCCCGGGCCATGGCCGGCGCGTCGCCGGGGCGGATGCGCAACGTGGCCGTGGCCAGTTCGCTGAGCGCGGTCGGGGCGGGCGCGATCTCGATCAGCGCGGTCGCGCCACCCACCACCGCCTCGCGCAGGCGCAGGAACAGGACGGGGAGCTCCTCGCGCAGGTCGCCCGTGAGCGTGACCAGAACGGGCGCGGCGCAGGCCTCGTCGATGGTGGCGCGGGGCAGGCCCAGGACCACCTCGGCGGGCAGGCCGTCGCCCAGCTGCGCGTCGACCGAGTCGGTGCCGATGATGCCCTTGGCGAGCTTCGCCCACGCGTAGGCCGACTCGTTGGTGAGGCGGGCGCCGCCGATCAGCGCGACGGCTCCGGCGCCACTGGAGTCCTTGGCGGCGCCGATACCGGCCGCCGCCGCGGCGATGGCCTCGCCCCAGCTGACCGGGACGAGCTCACCCTCCTTGCGGATGCGAGGCTCGACGAGGCGCCCGTGCTCGAAGCGCCCCGTCTCGCGGGCCTCGCCGAGGAACTGGCCGCGGCTCGCGCCGAGGCTCACGACCTGGGAGGCGGTGGCCGGCGCGACGTCGACCGCCTCGTCCGCCAACTCGCTCGGCAGGGGACCGGCGTCGATCTCGTCGCCGTTGACCGACTCGTAGATGAAGCGACCCTTGTCACACAGCCACCCGTGATTGACCGGCTCCGAGTCGATGCCGAGCAGCCGGGTGAGGCGGTTCTGGGACGACTGCACGGCGACCCGGCATCCGACAGAGCAGGCGGTGCAGGTGGACTCGACCTGATCGAGGTCCCACGGCCGCGCGGTGAACCGGTACGGCGTGGCGGTCAGCGCGCCCACCGGGCAGATCTGCACCGTGTTGCCGCTGAAGTAGGACTCGAACGGCTGGGTGGGAAAGGTGGCGACCTCGACCGCCTCGCCGCGGCCCGCGAAGTCGATCTGCGCCTCGCCGGCCACCTCGGCCGCGAAGCGGGTGCAGCGGGCGCACTGGATGCAGCGCTCGCGGTCCAGCAGCACGAGGTCGGAGATGGCGATGGGCTTCTCGAAGTGCCGCTTCTCCTCGACGAACCGGCTCTCGCCGGGGCCGTAGGCCAGCGTCTGGTCCTGGAGCGGGCACTCGCCGCCCTTGTCGCAGACCGGGCAGTCCAGCGGGTGGTTGGCCAGCAGGAATTCGAGCACGCCGTCCTGGGCCTTCTTGACCCGCTCGTTGGCGGTGTCGACGACCATACCGTCGGTGACCGAGACGAAGCAGGCCGGGGTCAGGGTCGCGCCGCGTGGGCCCTCGACGTCGACGAGGCACATGCGGCACATGCCGACGGGGTCCATGCGCGGGTGGTAGCAGAAGCGCGGGATGTAGGTGCCGGCGCGCTCGGCCGCCGCGATGATCAGCTCGCCCGGCTTCGCCTTCACCGGGCGTCCGTCGAGGGTGAAGGTGAGCTCCGCCGTCTCCTGCTCGGTCTTCGCCCTGTCAGTCAAAGGGGCACCCCCCTTCCTTGACGTGCACGAGGAACTCGTCGCGGAACATGCGGATGCCCGAGGCGATCGACGACGGGATGGAGGGCCCGAGCACGCAGATGGTGGTCTGCTGGGGCGGCCACGCCACGCCGGGGGAGATGTTGTCGCACAGGTCCATGAGGAGGTCCAGATCCTCCTCGCGCCCGGCGCCGTTCTCAATTCGGAACATGATGCGCTCGAGCCAGCCCGAGCCCTCCCGGCACGGCGTGCACTGCCCGCACGACTCGCGCGCGAAGAACTTGGTGATGCGCCAGGCGGCCCGCACGATGCAGGTCGTCGAGTCCATCACGACGACCGAACCGGAGCCGAGCATGGAGCCGGCGTCGCCCACCTCGTCCTGGCCGAGGGGCAGATCCACCTGGTCGGGACCGAACCACGGGGCCGACACGCCGCCCGGGATGAACGCCTTGAGCGTGTTGGAGCCGCGGATGCCCCCGCCGAGCACCGGCGCGAAGATCAGGTCGCGGAAGGTCGTCTTCACCATCTCGAGCTCGTAGTTGCCCGGTCGGCGCACGTGGCCGGCCAGCGCGAACAGCCGCGTCCCGGTCGAGCGGCCAGCGCCCAGCGCGGCAAAGGCGGCGCCGCCGTTCCTGACGATCCATGGGATGTTGGCCATCGTCTCGACGTTGTTGACCACGGTGGGCTCGCCGTAGAGGCCGATGGCAGCGGGGAAATAGGGCGGCTTGATGCGGGGGAAGCCGCGCTTGCCCTCGAGCGACTCGAGCAGCGCCGTCTCCTCGCCGCAGATATAGGCACCCGCGCCCGGGTGGACGACGACGTCGACTGAGAAGCCCGAGCCGAAGATGTCGGCGCCGACCGCGCGGTGGGCGTAGGCCTCGTTCAGGGCGGTCTGTAGGCGCTCCAACCCGAGCGCGAACTCGCCGCGCACGTAGATGAAGGCCTGGCTCACCTGCAGGGCGTAGGCCGAGATGAGCACGCCCTCGAGAATCTGGTGCGGGTCGCGCTCAATGAGCAGGTGGTCCTTGAACGTGGCCGGCTCGGACTCGTCCCCGTTGATCACGAGATAGGTGAGGGGGTTCTTGCGCAGCATCGACCACTTGCGCCCGGCAGGGAAGCCGGCGCCGCCCCGTCCGAGCAGGCTGGCCGCATCGACCTGGGCCGCGACCGCCTCGGGCGTCATGGCCAGCGCCTGGCGCAGGCCCTCGTAGCCGCCGGTGGCGAGGTAGCGCTCCAGCGTGTACGAGTCCTCGTAGCCGAGGCGCGAGGTGATGATCTTGGGGGCGTCGGTGAGGGCCATCAGGCCTTGGCCTCCCCGGAGGCGCCCGCGCTGGCGCGGGCGGCCTGGGCCTCGGCCATCTGCGCCCGCTCGGCGACGATGGCGGACGGGTCGGCCTGCAGTCCGACACTGCGCCGCACGCGCACCAGGGTGCCGTGCGCCGGCACCGTCTCGGAGAGCACACCAGAACGCAGATCACCGAGCAGGGCGTCGAAGGTCTCCGGCGTCTGCGCGCCGACGTAGCGGTGGTTGACCTGCACGCAGGGTGTGCGGTCGCAGTCGGCCAGGCACTCGGCCTCGTGGAGGGTGAAGACGCCGTCGACGGTCGTCCCCCCGGCACGGACCCCCAACACCGACTCGGCGTGCTCGAGGAGGTCGAGCGCGCCGCCGAGCAGGCAGGCGATGTTGGTGCACACCGACAGGACGAAGGTGCCGACGGGCTCGGTGTGCAACATGTCATAGAAGCTGGCGGTGCCGCGCACCTCTGCCGCGGTCACGCCGCAGAGCTCGGCGATCTCGGTCATCGCCTCGGGGCGCAACCAGCCGTCCTGTTCCTGGGCCAGGTGGCACAGCGGGATGAGCGCGGCACGGGGCTCGGGGTAGAGCGCCACCAGCTCCTGTGCCCGCTCGCGGATGTCCTCGTTGAGGTGTGTCACCGGTCGACTTCGCCCATGACAGGGTCGACGGAGGAGATCACGGCGACGGCGTCGGCCATGAGGCCTCCCCGCAGGAGCAGCGGCAGGGCCTGCAGGTTGACGAAGCTCGGCGCCCGGATGTGGAGGCGGTACGGCTTCGACGTCCCGTCCGAGACCAGGTAGCAGCCGAGCTCGCCCCGGGGTGATTCGATCGCCGTATAGACCTCGCCCTCGGGCACCCGGAAGCCCTCGGTGAAGATCTTGAAGTGATGAATGAGCGCCTCCATGCTCTCGTCGATGCGGGCGCGCGGCGGCGGCGTGACCTTGCGGTCCTGGACCCGGTAGTCGCCGGGCGGCATCATCTCGGCGATCTGGCGGATCATCTTGATCGACTCGCGGATTTCGTTGAGACGGACCGAGTAGCGGTCGAAGTTGTCGCCGTAGCTGCCGATGATGACGTCGAAGTCGAGCTTGTCGTAGGCGAGGTACGGCATGGTGCGTCGCAGGTCCCAAGGCACGCCGGTCGAGCGCAGGATGGGGCCGGTCACCGACAGCGCCAGCGCCTCCTCGGCCGAGATGTTCCCGACCGCCTCCGTGCGCTCCCGGAAGATGGGTTGCCCCGTTATCAACTCGTCGTACTCGTAAGTGCGAGCGAGGATCGTCTCGCAGATGATGTCGATGTCGTCCTCCCACCCGTCGGGTAGATCGGCCGCCACGCCTCCGGGCCGGATGTAGTTGTGGTTCATACGCAGGCCGGTGGCCTTCTCGAAGAACGTGAGCACCATCTCCCGCTCGCGGAAGCCGTAGATCAACATGGAGGTGGAGCCGAGGTCCCCTCCGTTGGTGGCCACCCACAGCAGGTGCGACGACACGCGGTTGAGCTCGGCCATCAGCATCCGGATCCACGTGGCGCGCGGTGGCAGCTCCACGCCCAGGAGGGCCTCGGTGGCCAGGGAGAAGACCAGCTCGTTGTGCAGTGGGGAGAGGTAGTCCATCCGGGTCACGTTGGTGGAGCCCTGGACGTAGGTGAGCTCCTCCCCCGTCTTCTCCATGCCGGTGTGGAGGTAGCCGATGATCGGCTTGGTGCGCAGCACCGTCTCCCCGTCCAGCTCGAGCATGAGCCGGAGCACGCCATGGGTGGAGGGGTGCTGGGGCCCCATGTTGATGATCATCGTCTGGTCGTCACGGCGCTCGATGTCGATGTCGCCCGGGTCGACGTAACCGCCCTCGGGCAAGCGCAGCACGGCGCCCACCTCCTGGCGGAGCTCGCCCGCCGTCGTGGTGACGCGGGGCGCCAGCTCCTGGGCCCCCTCCGACGTCTCGCCGACAAAGGCCCGCTGCTCGGCCGACAGGTGGGCGGCCTCGGTCGTCTCGAAGCCCAGGTCCTCAGGCGGCGCCTCGGACCCGCCGGCGGGGTCGCTCTCGTGCTCGTGCTCGTGCTCGTGCTCGTGTTCGTTTCCGGTCATCGCGGCCCGGGCGCTTCCTTGAATTGCACGGGCACCCGCCCCACGCCGTAGTCCTTGCGCAGCGGGTGGCCCTCCCAGTCCTCAGGCATGAGGATGCGGGTCATGTCGGGGTGGCCATGGAAGAGAACGCCCACCAGGTCATAGGCCTCGCGCTCCATGGCGTCGGTCCCCGCGTAGACGTCGACGAGGCTGTCGAGGGTGGGATCGGACTCGGGCACCTGCACCCGGATGCGCACGCGCTGGCGCTTGGAGAGCGACAGCAAGTTGACCACGACCTCGAAGCGCTCGGGTGCGACACCGCGGGGCAGTGAGCGCCCGGGATGGGTCAGGTAGTCGACGGCACACAGGTCGGCGCATGTCTCGAAGCCGGCGTCGCGGAAGGCGGCCGCCATCGGCTTGTAGGTGTCGCGGGAAGGGAAGGCGAGTTGGTCCACCAGTCGGTCGGGCAGGCGCGGCACATCCGGGAGGACGACCGTGCTCGCCGTCGCGGGAGCGCTCGTGGTGCTGTCGCTCACCGGGGCGTGGCCACCCGCACGGCGTCCGGCACGGTGGGCACCCAGCCGCCCGTCGCCTGCTCGCCGGCCGGGACGGAGCTGCCTGGGCGGCGGGTGATCTCGCCGGTCCGGATCTTCTCGTGCAGCGTGAGGATGGCGTGCAGCAGCGTCTCGGGCGACGGCGGGCAGCCAGGGGCGTAGACGTCGACCGGCACGATCTGGTCGACACCCTGCACGATGGCGTAGTTGTTGAACATCCCGCCCGTCGACGCGCACACGCCCATGGAGATGACCCACTTGGGCTCCATCATCTGGTCGTAGATCTGGCGCAGAACGGGGGCCATCTTCTGCGAGACCCGACCGGCCACGATCATCAGGTCGGCTTGTCGCGGTGAGCCCCGGAAGACTTCCATGCCGAGCCGGCTGATGTCGTAGTCGGCGGCACCGACCGAAATCATCTCAATGGCGCAGCAGGCGAGGCCGAAGGTGGCCGGCCACACGCTGTTGCGCCGGGCCCACTTGACCAGGTCCTCGATGCGGCCGGTCAGGAAGTTGTGTTGGAGGTCCTCGAACCCCATGGGTCAGGCCGCCTCACCCGGGGTCGGGCGCTCCGCGCTGATGCGCGTGATGGTCGACTCCGAGGTGCGGCTCGGCATGCCCGGTTGCAACGTCTTGGGCGGCCCCCAGGTCAGCGCGCCGTTCGAGATCAGGTAGAGGAACGACACGAAGACCACGGCGGCGAACACGATGACCTCTATGAGGCCGAACGTCGCGATCTGGTGGAACACGATTGCCCAGGGGTAGAGGAAGACGATCTCGATGTCGAAGATGATGAAGATCATCGACACCAGGTAGAAGCGAACCGGGAAGCGTTGCGGCGGCTCGACGTTGGGGACGATGCCGCACTCGTAGGGGGCCAACTTGGCCGCGCTGGGCTTCTTCCTCGGCGCGAGCACGGCCGAGGACACGAGTGAGAAGGCGGTGAAGGCGAGGCCGAGCAGCCCCAGGATGAGGATCGGGAGGTACTGGTCCACGGTGATCCGTTTCTACCATGCGACCCCTGCGGCAGGCACATCCGCGGCGCTGGTCAGAGGGCCCGGCGGCGGACCTACGATGCCCTCGTGACCGCTCCCGACGCGAGCCCCCCGGGCGGGGCCCCGAAGAAGACGGGGAGGACGGCCAAGGACCCGGCGAAGGGCCCCGCGACGGCCCCGGAGAAAGCCCCCGCGAGGGCGCCGGGGAAGGCGCCGGCGAAGAAGCGGGCGGGTGCGGCCAGGAAGGCCACTGCCGCGCCCGCTGCGGCCAAGCAGGCCGCCAAGAAGCAGGCGCCCACGAAGGCGGCGGCCAAGGCCCCCGGGACGTCCCGCCGGACGGCAACGACCGCCGCACCGCGGCGCGGAAGGTCCGAGCGCGTGCACGACGTGGTGGTCGTCGGCGCGGGCCCGGCCGGGGCCTCGTGCGGGTACTGGCTGGCCGACGCCGGGTGGGACGTCATGATGGTGGAGAAGAAGGAGTTCCCGCGCGAGAAGACCTGCGGTGACGGGCTGACCCCGCGGGCGGTCCGCCAGTTGGCCGACATGGACCTCGAGGACGCGTTGGCGGGCTCCCACCGCAGCACGGGCCTGCGTGCTTTCGGCTTCGGCCACTCCATTGAGATGCCGTGGCCCGAACACCCGAACTTTCCCAACTACGGCTACACCATTACGCGGCACGACCTTGACGGCCTGGTGGCGGCGCGCGCCGCGGCTGCGGGGGCGACCCTGCTCCAGGGCACCGAGGTGGTGGCACCGATCGTCGCCGAATCGGCCGCGCCAGGGGCGGCGCTGCCGACGCTCGCGGGCGTCACCGTCACGGCCAAGGGGACGGGCGCCCCCCGTAACATCAAGGCTCGCTACGTCGTGGTGGCCGACGGTTCCAATTCCCGGTTGGGCCGGGCGCTCGGCACCTCGAGGCGACGCGACCTGCCGCTCGGCATGGCCCTGCGCGGCTACTACCGCTCGGAGCGACACGACGATCCCTACATCGAGTCGCACCTCGACATCCGCGACGCGGAAGGCAACGTCGTGCCCGGCTACGGCTGGATCTTTCCCATGGGCGACGGGCGGGTGAACGTGGGTGTCGGGCTGCTCTCGACCGACGAGCGCTGGAAGGGCGTGAACACGACGCACCTCATGGACGCCTTCGTCGGCTACGCACCGGTGTCGTGGGGTCTCAGCCCGGAGACATGCCTCGGTCCGCCCACGGGCGGCAAGCTGCCGATGGGGCTCTCGGTCGGGCCGCGTGCGGGGGGCAACGTACTGATCGCCGGCGACGCCGGTGGGGTGATCAACCCCTTCAACGGCGAGGGTATCGCCTACGCCTACGAGACCGGGCGCCTGGCCGCCGCGGCGCTCGGCCACGCGTTGACCGGTGCGGGCCCGTCGGCCCTGTCCGAGTACGACCGCGAGCTGACCGCGGCCTACGGCCCGTACTACAAGGTGGCGCGGGCCTTCGTGCACCTCATCTCGAACCCCGAAGCCATGCGCCTCTGCGTCGGCCTCGGCTTGCGCTCCGAGACGCTCATGAACCAGCTGCTGCGCATCATGGCGAACCTCATGCGACCCGACAGCACCGGCCCCGCCGAACTGGGTTTCCGGGCCATGGAGCTGGCGTCCCGACTCCTCCAACCCGAGCGGTCCGACCCCACCGCCGCCTGACGCCGGGCCCCGTCCGGCGGACGGGGGTCCTCGTCGTCGCCCGAGGAGAGGACCGAGGCGTCCGGTCTCGAAGGTCAGCGGAAGAGCGGCGTCGAGCCACCGGCCACCCCGAGCAGCCACGCCGCATCGGCGCCGCCAAAGCCCTCCCCGAGGCGCGCCGCGGCGGCCACGCGGATCCAGGCGTCGAGGTCTTCGCCACGCAGCCCCCGGTCGGCCTGCCCGATCCGGCGTACGGCACGCGAGAAGGTGGCCAACGGCTCGGCCGACCACCGCCCGACGAGGACGAGCGTGCGGGCCAGGTCGGCCGCCGCCGGCCCCGCCGCGACAGTGAGCCAGTCGATGACGACCCAGCCGTCCGCTCCGACCAGCACGTTGAGGGGATGGAAGTCGTAGTGGCAGACACCGTGGCCGCCGTCGTCGAGCCGGGCCAGCAGCGCGACGAGCTCGGTGCGCAGCGCCACGTCGGTGACGCTCGCCTCGATCTCGCCCCGCAGCCGCGGCACCAGATCGGGAAGACCGCCCACCACGGTCGCGTTCAGCGTCAGCTGCAGGGCGGCGAAGTGCCGCGCCAGCTCTTCGGCCTCGGCCGGGTTGGACACCGTGAGCACCTCGAAGAGCGAGGGTCCGTCGACCCGGCCGAGCACGACGCCGCTGCGCCCCTCCACCGTCACGGTGCCGTGGGGCCGGGCGACCGCGACCCCCGCGTCGGCCAGTCCCTCGAGCACCGTCGCCTCGAAGTGCGAGAGGCCGTTCCACTCGGGCCGGTCGAGCTTGAGCACCCGGCCCTCGCCGTAGGCGAAGACCTCGGCGGTGCGCCCCTCGGCGAGCAATTCCACTCCGGGGAGCGTAACAACGGCCGTCCTTCGCTCCCCGTGTGCGGCGGGGTCAGCGCTCCAAGCGGTCGCGCAGCGCGGCGGCCTGCGCCCTGAGCTCGACGTCCCCGATGGCAGGCGTGATCGACACGTCAAAGGCCTCCGACTCCAACGGGAGGCCGGCCCGCACGTCGTCGTGGGGGCGGGGCACCAGGTGCACGTGCAGGTGGGGCACGCCGTTGCCCAGGTGGAGCCAGTTCATTTTGGCCGGCTCGTAACGGTCCTCGACCGCGTCGGCCACGCGCGCGACCTCCGACCAGAAGCCGGCCGCCTCCTCGGCCGACAACTCACCGGGTTCCGCGACGTGGCGCCCCTTCCAGATCACGTAGGCATACCCGGTTCGAACGGGGTGGCGTCCGAGGTAGCCGTCCGCCCATCGACCCTCGAACACCCGCACGCCGTGGTCCGTCTCGTCGGCACCGGCCTCGCACATGGGGCACCCTTCGCCACGGCGCAGGGCGGCATAGTTCTCCGGCCACCGGTTCTCCGGCCACCGGTTCCCGGGCATCACGCGCTCAGCCAGCGGCGCGGCTGACCTCGAGCGCCGCTTCACCCGCCGCCTCAATCACCCGGGCCAGGACGACGTCGTCGTGCGCCGTGCCCGGGAACATCACCTCGTAGGGGCCGGGGGCGAGCGCCACGCCGCGCCGGAGCATGGCGTGGAAGAAGCGCCCGTAGGTGCCGTTGCCGGCGAGCGCCCGCGCCTCCTCGTAGTCGGTCGGCGGGACGATCGGCGCCGAGTCCGCCGGGCCGAGGAACAGACCGACCAGCGGTCCGACCGCCGGCACCGACGCGGCCAGCCCGGCCGCCGAGAGCACCGACTCGAGATCCTTGGCGAACAGCGCGGCGCGCCCGCCCAGCGCCTCGTAGTCCCCCGGACCCACCTCGCCCAGCACCGCCAGCCCGGCCGCCGTGGCGAGCGGGTTCCCCGACAGGGTGCCGGCCTGGTACACCGGACCGCCCGGCGCCAACTCGGCCATCAGGTCGCGGCGTCCGCCGAAGCCACCGACGGGCAGCCCGCCGCCGATCACCTTGCCGAAGCACCACAGGTCGGGCGTCACGCCGGACCATCCGGTCGCGCCGGCCTCGCCCAGGCGGAAGCCCGTGATGACCTCGTCGAAGACGAGGAGGGCGCCGGCGCGGTCACACGCGGCGCGCAGCCCTTCGAGGAAGCCGGTCGCCGGCGCGACCAGGTTCATGTTCGCCGCCACCGGTTCGACGATGACGCAGGCCACCCGCTCGTCGAGGGCCGGCACCTGGTTGTAGGGGACGACTTCGGTGTCGGCCACCGCACCGGCGGAGACGCCCGCCGAGCCCGGCAGGCCGAGCGTGGCCACGCCGCTGCCGCCACCGGCCAGCAAGCCGTCGGAGTGGCCGTGATAGCAGCCGTCGAATTTGACGACGCGGTCGCGCCCGGTCGCGCCGCGGGCCAGGCGCACTGCGCTCATCGCCGCCTCGGTCCCGGAGGAAACCAGGCGCACCTGCTCGCAGCCGGGCACCCGCGCGCTGATCGCCTCGGCCAGGAGGACCTCGCCGGGCGTTGGTGCGCCGAACGTGGTGCCGTGCGCCGCCGCGGCGGCGACGGCGGCGGTGACGACCGGGTGGGCGTGGCCGAGGAGCACCGCGCCGTAGGACTGCACGAGGTCGATGTACCGGTTCCCCTCGACGTCGCGCACGTAGGCGCCCTCGCCCGAGACGACGGTGTAGGGGGTGCCCCCCACTGAGGCGAAGGACCGCACGGGCGAGTCCACCCCGCCGGGGATGGCACGCTGGGCCCGGGCGAACCACTCGGCGTTCGACCCCAAGGTCGCGTCACCCACCGAGCGCCTCGGCCACCTCTGCGGCGAAGTAGGTGAGAACGAAGTCGGCGCCCGCGCGCTTGAGGACGGTCAGCTGTTCCAGGGCCACGGCGGGCCCGTCGATCCATCCCGCCGCCGCGGCCGCCTTGACCATGGCGAACTCGCCGCTCACGTGGTAGGCGGCGAGCGGCACGTCCACGCGGCTGCGCACTGTCGCGAGAACGTCGAGTGAGGTCATCGCGGGCTTGACCATGATCATGTCGGCGCCCTCGCGCAGGTCGAGGGCGATCTCGGCGAGCGCCTCGCGCCCGTTCCGAGGGTCCTGCTGGTAGCCGCGGCGGTCGCCGCCCCCGGCGATGGTGACGTCGACCGCGTCGCGGAAGGGCCCGTAGAGGGCGGACGCGTATTTGGCGGCGTAGGCCAGGATGGCGACCTGGTCGTGGCCCGCCCCGTCCAGCGCGGCGCGGATGGCCCCCACCTGGCCGTCCATCATCCCGCTCGGCGCGACGACGTCGGCCCCCGCCTCGGCCTGCGCCAGCGCGATGCGCTGGTAGAGCTCGAGCGTCTGGTCGTTGAGCACCTCGCCCGTGGCGGAGACAACGCCGCAGTGCCCGTGGTCCGTGTACTCGTCGAGGCAGAGGTCAGCCATGAGGACGAGCTCGTCTCCGACCGCGTCCCGCACCGCGCGCAGCGCGACCTGCACCACGCCCGCGGGGTCCCAGGCTCCGCTCCCCAGCGCATCCTTGCGGGCCGGCACGCCGAAGAGGATGAGCCCGGGAAGGCCGAGCGAGACCAGCCGTTTGGCCTCGACCACCAACGAGTCGACGGAGTGCTGCACCTCGCCGGGCATGGACGGGATCGGCGCTGGCTCCTTGGTCCCCTCCCGCACGAACAGCGGTGCCACGAGGTCGTCGACACCGAGGCGCGCCTCGGCGACCAGGCGTCGTAACGCGGGCGTGCGGCGCAGCCGGCGGAGCCGGCGGGTGGCGAAGGCAGCCGTTTCGGGCGGGGTCGAGGCCTCGGCCATATGCGCCAGCCTACGGGGCGTCGTCCGCACCGGCGCCGAGGAGGTCCACGAGCTCGGCAACGATCGAGGCGGGCGTGGCGTCCCGGGCCTCGTGCACGCCAGCGAGGCCGGCCGCCCGCGCCGCCGCGGCCGTCGTCGGCCCGATGCAGACCACGACGTCGGGCGGTCGCACGGTTGTGCCCTCTCGGGTGCGCAGCGCCAGGAACGCCTGCACGGACGACGGCGCGGTGAACGTCAGCGCGTCGGCGGCCGTCACACGGGCGACCAGCGCGGGATCGGGCACGCCGAGGGGCACCGTGCGGTACGCCTCCACCCGGCGGACGTCCCAGCCCAGCCGCCCGAGGCCCACGGTCACGGTGTCTGCTGCGATGTCGGCGCTGGGAAAGAGGACCAGGTGCGTCCCCGCCCCGGCGGGGGCGGGGAACTCGTCGACGAGACCCTGCGCGTTGTGCCGGGCCGGCACGAGGTCAGGCTCGACGCCCGCCCGCCGGAGCGCGTCGGCGGTGGCCGGACCGATCGCCGCCACCTGCACGTCGCCCAGGGCGCGCGCGTCGCGCAGCTCGGCCACGAAGCGCTCGACGGCGTTGACCGACGTGAGGACGACCCAGCGGTGTCCCCCGACGCCCGCGGCGGCGGCCTTCAGCGCGGCCCCCGCGTCGGACGGGTCGACCTGGCGGGTCAACGAGAGCACGAGCGCCGCGGCACCGGCGCGCTCGAGTGCCTCGGCGAGCCGCGTGGGCGCTCCGGCCCGAGCGGGTCACCACCACCGTGCGTCCCGCCAGGGGGCGGGCGGCCCCGGGAGCGTCGGCACCCAGCGCGGCCACCGGGCCGATGACGATGACGGCCGGCGGCCCCAGGTCGACCCCGGCCAGACCGGCCAACGTCGTGCGCGACCACGCGCTGCGCGGCCGTGGTCCCCCGCTCGATCACGGCGACCGGCGTGTCCGGTGCCCGGCCGCCGCGCAGCAAGGCCTCGGCGACGGCGGCCCGCGTCGTCATGCCCATGAGGACGACCAGCGTCCCCCCGGCGTGCGCCAGCGCCTCCCAGTCGGGACCGCCGCCCACCGCCGGCGTCGCCCACCCGGCCGGTCACCACCGTGACCGAGGAGGCCAGCCCGCGCTGGGTGACCGGGATGCCGGCCGCGGCGGGCACGCCGAAGGCGGACGTGACCCCCGGCACCACCTCCCAGGGGATGCCGGCCCGCGCCAGCACCTCGATCTCCTCGCCGCCCCGACCGAAGAGGAACGGGTCCCCACCCTTGAGCCGGACCACGACGGCGGACGCTCGCCCGTGCTCGACGAGCAGCCGCGCGATCTCGTCCTGGCGCCCGCTGCCCCCGTCGGCCGCGTCGGGGTCCTTTCCGACGTCGATCATCCGGGCCGCCGGTGGCACCAGATCGAGGACCGCGGGGCTGACGAGGCGGTCGTGCAGGACGACGTCGGCCCGGGCCAGGAGATCGGCGCCCGCGGCGGGTCAGGAGCCCCGGGTCGCCCGGGCCGGCCCCCACCAGGTAGACCGTCACGGTGCGGCGTCTCGGACCGGCGCAGCGCCCGCGCCGAACCCGTCGATTGCCGCCCCGCCGCCGGCGAGCAGTGCGCGCGCCAGGGCCGCGCCGACCGCCTCGGGGTCGTCACCGCGCCGTGCCATGCGGATCACCGTGCGCCCGTCGCCGCTGGCGACCAGGCCCGACACGCGCAGCGTCGCCGCACCCCCGAGCCCTGCTCTTCCGGGTCCTCGGCGTCGGCTTCGGCGAACGCCCGACGGGCACGGTGCAACTCCCGCCGAGGGTGGCGAGCACGGCCCGCTCGGCGCGCACAGCGCGGTGGCTCGCCTCGTGGTCGATGGCCGCCAGCAGCCGGCGCGTCACGTCGTCGTCGGCCCGGCACTGGACGGCGATGGCCCCCTGGCCGGCCTGGGGCAGCAGGTCCATCGGATCGAGCACGTCGCTCAAACGGCCCTCCCAGCCCAGTCGCTCCATCGCGGCGACGGCGACCACGACCGCAGAGGTGCTCCCGTCCTCGCCGGCGGCCACCCGGCGGGCCATGTTGCCCCGCAGGTCGGCGAAGACGAGGTCGGGCCGGAGGTAGGCCAGCTGGGCCCGGCGCCGGGCCGACCCGGTCGCGACGAGGCCGCCGGGCGGGAGCGCGGCCAGCGTGCACCCGACCAGGCCGTCGCGGGCGTCGGCCCTCGGGGGCACCGCGCCGAGGGTGAGGTGGTCCGGCATGGTCGAGGGCATGTCCTTGGCGGAATGCACGGCGGCGTCGGCCCGTCCGTCGCCCACCGCCGCCTCCACCTCGGTGACGAAGACGCCTTGGCCGCCGATCTGGTCGAGCGACGAGGACACGTCGCGGTCGCCCCGCGTGCGCACGACGACCGGCTCGACCTCGAGCCCGGGGTGCGCGAGACGGAGCAGCTCGGCGACCTCCTCGGTCTGGCGCAGCGCGAGCGGCGAGCCGCGGGTGGCCAGGCGGAAGGTTCCCATGGCCCGACTATCCCATGGCCGCGGCTACAGGTCGAAGAGGATGCGCAGCGCCTCGACGAGCCGCTCGCCGCGGGCGTGCCGGCCGTCTCCTTCAAGAGCATCGTGGGCTCGTGCAGCATCTTGGAGAGGGCGGCCTTGGTGGCGGCGTCCACGTGGTCCCACTCTTCCTCGCTCAGGTCGGCCAGTTGCGCCCGCTGGCGCTCGAGCTCGGCCACCCGCAGTGACTCCAGGCGCGCGCGCAACGAGGAGATGATCGGCGCCGCGCCGCGCTGGCGGCTGGCCGTGCGGTAGCGCTCGACCTCGTCCGCGATGATGCCCCGGGCCGCCACGGATTCCTTCGCGCGGTCACCCAGCGCGCGGGCCACCGACGCGCTGAGCCGTGTCCATGTCGAGCAGCGTGATGCCCGCCAGCGAGGCGACGGCCGGGTCGACGTTGCGCGGGACGCCGAGGTCGATCACCAGCAGGGGGCCGGCCAGCTGGGCGAAGTCCGCCACCTCCAGCACGTGGGACTCCGCCGCCACGGCGCTGAGCACGACGTCGGCGTCGCCGAGCTCTGCCGCCACACGCTCCAGGGGCGCCACCCGCATGGCAAAGGGCCCGCCCCCGGCATCCGCCACGAGGTCGCTGCGCGCGTGCCGCCGACCGGTTGACCACGACCACGCGCTGGGGAGCGTCGCCCGGTGCGATGTCGGACAGGGCGCGGCAAACGCCCATGCCCATCTCACCCGCGCCGACGACGACGACCCGTGCGCCGCGCAGGCCGGCCATGTCCTCGCCGCGGGCCACGGTGACGGCGGCATAGGCGAAGGACGTCGTCCCCTTGGAGATGCCGGTCTCGGTCCGCACCCGCTTGCCGGTCTGGAACGCGTGCCGGAAGAGCGCGGAGAGGACCGGGCCGCAGGCGCCTTCCTCCTGGGCTCGTTCGAAGGCCCGTCGGACCTGGCCGACGACCTCGGTCTCCCCGGTGACCATCGACTCGAGGCCCGACGTCACTGAGAAGAGGTGGGACGTGACGTCGTCGTCGAAGCGGATGATCGCGTGGGCGGACAGCTCCTCCACGGAGCGGTCCGAATGCTCCGAGAGGACGCCGTAGATCTCCGCCACGGCGTCGTGGAAGCGGTCCACGACCGCGTAGACCTCGGTCCGCAGGCAGGTGGAGAGCACCACCGTCTCCTGGACGTTGCGGCGATTGCGAAGCTCGCCGAGCATCTTGTGCAGGTCGCCGTCGGCGACGGCTGTGGCCTCGAGCAACGGCAGCGGGGCCTGCGTGTGCTGGAGACCTACGACGACGACGGACACTCGGTTCCCTCCTGGGTCGGCTCACAATTGTGCCGGTCCCGCTCCCCAGCCTGCCAGTCGCGGCGGGCCGGCCGGTCCGCGGCGGCCGTCAGTCCAGGTCCGAACCGCGGGAGAGCCCGACCGAGCGGATGACGGCGCCCCGCTCGGCGCCCGCGGCGCCACCGCGGGCGAGCTCCTCCTGGCGGGCCCGGTAGAAGCCGAGGACCTGCAGCTCGATCGAGAGGTCGACGTAGCGCAGGTAGACGGTGGGCGGGACGGTGAGGACCCGGGGCGCGAAGTTGAGCAGCGAGGTCACCCCGGCGCGCACCAGCAGGTCGGCCACCCCCTGGGCCGCCCAGCCCGGCGTCGTGATCACACCGATGTCGGGGCGATCCGCCGTGCGCAGCACGGCGATCTCGTCCATGTGGCGCACCTGCATGCCGCGGATCTCCTCGCCGACGACGGACGGGTCGACGTCGAAGAGCGCCGTCACCTGGCAGCCCCGCGAGGCGAACGCGGCCGAGTTGGTGAGGGCGCGGCCGAGGTTGCCGATGCCGACGATGGCAACCGACCAGTTCTCGTCGATGCCCAGCGCGTGGTCGATCTGCGCGATCAGGAACACCGGGTCGTAGCCCGAGCCGCGGGTGCCGAACGAGCCCAGCAGGGAGAGGTCCTTGCGCACCTTTGCCGCGTTGACACGCGCCAGCTCGGCCAGCTGCTCGGACGACACCGTCCGGGCGCCCGCCGCGCACCAGCTCGGCCAGGATGCGCTGGTACACGGGCAGGCGCAGCACGGTGGCTTCGGGGATCCGCTTGGGCGGCACGGCCGCGTGCGGTTCGGGCCCTTCGGTTCGGTGGTCGCTCACCGGGTCGGATGGTACCGAGGAGGCTGCCTGCGGCACCAAACCGGCACTCGGTCACCAGGCCAGGACCAGAAGCTCCCCTGCGACCACGTTGAGCCAGTGCGAGGCCGACGCCTCGCCGGCCACCACGGCCAGGTGCCCGTTGGCGTCGGCCAAGAGCCCGAACTCCCCCTGCCGCAGCTGGCCGAACGCCTCGACGCAGCGCAGCCGCACCCCGTCGGGGACGAGGGACTGCGGCAGCCCGTCGAGGTACTCGTGACCCGACTCGATGCGGGCCGCCAGCTCGATGCTGCCCACCGTGGGGAGGCCGGCCACGCGCGCGTCGGCCACGGTCGCCGCCAGCTGCAGGTTGCCGAAGTGGTCGACCCAGGTCACCTCCGCCCGCAGGCAGGTGCGTCCGTCGTGCAACCGGCCCTGTTCGACGACGCCACCGACGATCCGTGACCAGCGACGCGGCATCGATCAACTCCCCCAGTTGCTCGAGCGGCGCGCCCGTGCACAGCGCGG
Source organism: uncultured Acidimicrobiaceae bacterium (assembly GCA_963726005.1). GTDB lineage: Bacteria > Actinomycetota > Acidimicrobiia > Acidimicrobiales > RAAP-2 > Bog-473. Next base: position 65,077 of record CAVSAT010000004.1, on the reverse strand, counting down.
CCGCCACGGGCGCGAACAGGTCGCGTCCGTCGAAGGTGGCGCCGCGGTCGGGGGATGCCGGTTCGCCGACCAGCTCCACCACGCGGGTGACCGGCGCCTCCCCCGCCGCCTCGGCCGCCGCCACCAGGAGCCCGTTGTCGGGCCCCACGAAATACATGGTGCCGCCGGACGGCAGCGCCACCTCCATGCAGATCCCGCGGCGGGCCGTGCCGACCCCGGGGTCCACCACGCCCAGCACGACGCCGCTGCCGAGATGCGGCACCGCGCGCACCAACGTGTGGCTCCCCGCCCGGACGTCGAAGGCAGGTATGTGGTGCGTGAGATCGATGACCGTGGTGCCGGGCGCCCGGGCCGCGATCACCGCGTGGACCACGCCGGCGAACTCGTCCTGCGAGCCGAAATCGGAGAGGAAGAAGACGGTGCGGACGGGTTCGTTCGTCATGGGAACGGACGTTCAGCGCTGCAGGTTGCGCGACCGCTCCGTCGCGGCCGCCACTGCCTCCATGAAGGCCGAGCGCACGGCCCGCGCCTCCAGCGCCCGGATGCCCGCGGCGGTGGTGCCGGCCGGCGAGGTCACCATGGCCCGCAGCGCCTCGGGGTCTCGGCCGGTCTCTTTCAAGAGCGCAGCCGACCCCAGCATCGTCTCGACCACGAGGGTCCGGCTGACGTCGCGGGCGAGGCCCATCTGCACGCCGGCCTCGAGGAGTGCCTCGGCGACGAGGAAGAAATAGGCCGGGCCGGACCCCGAGAGCCCGGTGACCGCATCGAGCAGCCGCTCGGGCAGGCGGACGACCGTGCCCACGGCCGAGAGGACGTCCTCGGCCCACGCCAGGTCTTGCGAGGTGGCGAAGGACCCACCCGACATCGCGGTCACACCCGCCCCGACCAGGGCGGGTGTGTTGGGCATGGCGCGCACCACCGCGGGCTCGCCGCCCAGCGCGGCCTCCAGGCGGGCGCAGGGCACCCCGGCGGCGACGGAGAGCAGCCGGCTCAGCCCGGTCACGCCGAGGGCGCGGCACGCGGCCTCCGCCGCGTCGGGTTTGACCGCCAGCACCACACCGCCGATCCGCTCCCCGGCGTCGTCGAGCAGCCCCGGCTCGGGAGCCGCCACGGCGTGCAGGCCGGGGTGTTCGGCCGCCAGCTCGGCCCGCCGCTCGGCGACCGGCTCGATCACGGTGACGTCGTCGACGCCGGCCCACCCCGAGCGCAGCAGCCCGCCCAGCAGGGCGCCTCCCATCTTCCCGCCACCGACGATGAGCAGGCTCGACACCCGCGCGACGTTACAGAGCGCGGCGGGGGGTCTGCCCCCAGCCTGCGGCGCCCTAGCGCCGGGGGCGCCGCCGGTACGTGGAGGGATGGCCCATGGTCATGGCGGTTGGGAAGTGCTCGTCGGTGTAGTGCACGCACGAGCCCGCGATGCGATCGAGCTCGTCGTCGTCGACGAGCCGCGCCGGCACCCGGCCCACCAGGTAGACGGCGTCCTCGGGGCCGAGCGCGAACCACACGCCGAAGAGGTGGGCGTTGCGGCGCAGCAGGTACGCGTACACATCGGCGTGGTTCGTCTCGGGCGCCGGCATGAACTGGGCCTCGAAGTGCAGGGTCCGCTGCTTGAGAGTGAACCAGACGGTGATGAAGTCCTTCTCGTCCCCCTTGAAGCGCAGGTACCAGCGGTGCGACGCCGTGCGGTCGGTGACCTCCTGGCGCTCGGCCGCCACCAGGAACCCGCCGCCGGCCAGCTCGCGCTCGGCCCAGGCGTCGATGCAGCCGACGGCGGCCGCCATCTCCTCCTCCTCGGGGAGATCGACAAGGGGCATGCTCGAGGGGAGGGAGGCGGCCGGGCTCAGCTGCACTCGACGAGGCGGCCCGAGGCCAGCTCGTCGTGCAGCTCGACGAGCGTCCGTGCTGCGGCGCGCCAGGTGTAGCGGCGGGCCCGCAGCACCGCCGCGGTGGAGAGACGCTCGGCCGCCAGCGGCTCGGCGAAGACCCGGCGCACGGCGGCCGCGTAGGCGCCCGGGTCGTGGTCCTCGACGAGGAAGCCGGTGTGGCCGTGGTCGACCAGGGTCGTCAGCCCACCAACCGCCGAGGCCACGACCGGCGTCCCGCAAGCGGCCGCCTCGAGCGCGACCAGACCGAAGGACTCCGAGCGGCTCGGGACGAGACAGACGTCGGCCGCCCGGTAGTACGACGACAACAGCTCGTGGGGCTGGGGCTCGATGAAGTGGACGTGGTCGCGCACGCTCTGCCCGTCGGCCACGTCGTGGAGGCGCTGCAGCGACTTCTCCCCGTAGGGACCGCTGGGGCCGCCCACCACCACGAGGCGGTAGGGCTCGCGCCCGGACTCGACCAGCTCGGCCAGGGCCTCGATGGCGACGTCGGCGCACTTGAGCGGCTGGATCCGCCCGACGAAGAGCAGGAGGCGGCCGTCGAGCGGCAGGCCGAGGGCGCGCCGGGCCTGGGGCCGGTGGCCGGGGCCGAAGAACGCGTGGTCGACACCGGGCGGCACGATCCGGATGCGCGTCGGCTCGCCGCCGTAGAGCGACGCGATCTGCGCCGCCTCGACCGTGCACGAGGCGAGCACGGCATCGGAGCAGTCGATGATGGACGCCTCGGCCTCGGCCCGCCGGTGGGGCATGTCGGCCTCCACCTCCTCGGGCATCGACTCGGCCTTCACCCGGTCGAGCGTGTGGAACGTGCACACGAGCGGCAGGTTCAGCTCATGCTTGATCACGTGGCCCGACAGCCCCGAGAGCCAGTAGTTGGCGTGCACGGACGTGTAGGGCAGGTCGCCGCCCCCGTCGCCGCCGGACGTCGGCGCGGCGGCCATGCGCCCGAGCACGCCGGCCGTGAACTCGTCCACGACGGCGGGCAGTGACTCCTTGGGCAGCACGTCCAGCGCTCCCGCCGGGACGTGGTGGACCCGCAGGCCCGGCTCGACGTCGACCACCGGGGGCAGGTCGGCCGACCAGGCCCGCGTGAAGACGTCGCAGGCGACCCCGGAGCGGGCCAGGGCGGCCGTCAGCTCGCGCACGTACACGTTCATACCGCCGCCGTCACCCGTGCCGGGCTGGGCCAACGGCGACGTGTGCAGGGAAAGGACGGCGAGCCGGCGCATGGCGGTCAGATCCTACCGGCGGTCGCCAAAATGCCTCCGACGTGGGGGGCCGGGGCGCTCAGGCGCTGGCGACGCGGCCGGCGGCGCCAGGCGCGCTCCGCCACTCGGACAGAAGCGGCGGCGGTCGTGGCCTCGGCCTTCTCCCCGGGGCGGGGCTCGCCGCGCTCGTCCTCGTGGTCGCGGCGGAAGGAGAGGTAGATGCGGACGAGGGCCTGCTTCTGCTCCTCGCTGATCGTCTGGTCGGCCAGGATGGCGCGGGTCAGGTCGGGCGAGCCGGTCGGCGCTTCGAGGATGCCCGCCTGCACGTAGAGCGTCTCGGCGGAGATGCGCAGCGCCTTGGCGATCTGCTGGAGGATCTCGGCCGAGGGCCGACGCAACCCGCGCTCTATCTGGCTCAGGTAGGGGTTGGAGATCCCGGCCAGCTCGGACAGCCGGCGCAAGGACAGTCGGGCCGTCCCCCGCTGCTCACGGATGAAGGACCCGAGGTCGAGCCAGCGGTCCTTCGGCTCGGTGCTCACTCTTGCAAGCGTACCGCCGTCGGGGTGCTCCGGCTGATCCCCCGGCCGCTCCCCGCCCTGCGTGCATGCCGGTTGGACCCTGGTTGGGATTCGTCCCCCTTCGGGTATGGTCCCACGCACCACCACGACGACCATTGAGGAGACCGCCATGGCCGAGTACAGCCTCCCGGACCTGCCCTACGACTACGCCGCACTGGAGCCCCACGTGTCGGCCCAGATCATGGAGCTCCACCACGACAAGCACCACGCGGCCTACGTGACCGGGGCCAACCAGACGCTCGAGAAGCTGGCCGCGGCGCGCGACAAGGACGACTTCGGCGCCATCGTGGGGCTCGAGAAGACCCTCGCTTTCCACATCTCGGGCCACGTCCTGCACTCCATCTTCTGGAAGAACCAGAGCCCCGACGGGGGCGACAAGCCCGACGGCGCGCTGGCGTCGGCCATCGACGAGAACTTCGGCTCCTTCGACAAGTTCAAGGCGCAGTTCACGCAGGCCACCTCCACCATCCAGGGCTCGGGCTGGGGGGTCCTGGCCTACGAGCCCCTCGCCGGCCGGCTGATCGTCGAGCAGGTCTACGACCACCAGGGCAACGTCGGCCAGGGCTCCATCCCTCTCCTCGTCTTCGACGCCTGGGAGCACGCCTTCTACCTGCAGTACAAGAACGTGAAGGCGGACTTCTTCGCCGCCCTGTGGAACGTCGTCAACTGGCCCGACGTGGCGGCTCGCCTCGACGCCGCGAAAGGACTGAAGTTCGTCGGCTGACGGGCCGGCACACGGCGGCGGCACGATGGCCGGGGTGACCTACCCGGTCACCAGGTGCTGCTCGCATGAGCGGCGGGTCGGATCCTGCTCGAGATCGGCGTCGAGGACAGGAGCGCCGCAGGTGTCGCACTGCCCGTAGGTGCCCTCGCTCAGGAGTTCCAGCGCGCGGTCGACGCCGTCGAGCACGGCGGCCGAACGGGCCAATTCGGACTCGTAGCGCTCCTCCATGGAGGGCAGGGTAGCGCCGGGACAGCGCCTCGCGGTGCCCACCGCGACCGACAGCGCCGTGCCGGCAACCTGCCGGCGGGTACCCGCACTTCGTAGTGTGACGGCGTGACAACGGAAGCCGAGCTCGCGCCGCTCGTCGGCTCCCACGCTCTGGTGCCCTGCCTCGACGGGGTCGACCGGCCCTATCGCGATCTCGACTGCGCCGCATCGACACCCGCCCTGCAGTCGGTGGCCGACCGCGTCCACGAGTTCCTGCCCTGGTACTCGAGCGTGCACCGCGGGGCGGGCTACAAGTCGCGCCGCGCCACCGCGGCCTACGAGGCGGCCCGCGATGCCGTGCACAGCTTCGCCGGGCGACCGGCGGTGGGCGACGATGTGGTCGTCCTGGTGCGCAACGCCACCGAGGCGATCAACCACCTGGCCTACCGCCTCCGGCTCGGCCCCGACGACGTGGTGGCCACGACGGTGGTCGAGCACCATGCCAACCTGCTCCCCTGGGCCAGGGTGGCGTCGCGGCGCTGGGTCGAATGCGGCACCGACGGCACCTTCGGGACCGACGACGTGGTCCGCGTGCTCACCGACGGCCGGCCGCCGGCGCTGCTGGCGTTGACCGGCGCGTCGAACGTCACGGGGTGGCTGCCTCCAGTCGACGAGATCTGCGAGGAGGCGCATGCGCGCGGCGTCCCGGTCCTGCTCGACGCGGCGCAACTCGCCCCGCACCGACCGCTGCCGGCGGGCCCCGACTTCGTGGCCTTCAGCGGCCACAAGCTCTACGCGCCCTTCGGAGCCGGCGCCTTGATCGCCCCGAGGCGGACGTTCGAGACCGGCGACCCCTTTCTCGCCGGCGGCGGTGCCGTCGACCTGGTGGACCTCGACGAGGTCATCTGGACGGAGCCCCCCGAACGGGAGGAGGCCGGCTCCCCCAACGTCGTCGGCGCCGTTGCCTTCGGCGCCGCCCTCGGGGAGCTGGAGCGCATCGGCTGGGACGCCATCGGAGCCCACGAGGCTGTGCTCTCGTCGCGGTTGTACGACGGGCTCCGCGCCATCGACGGTGTCCACGTGCTGGGGCCGCGCGGCCGTGACGACGGCCCGGGCGGCAGCGACGGGCTCGCGGTCGCCGCCTTCACGGTCGAGGGCATGCACCACGCGCTGGTGGCGGCGCGCCTGAGCGCCGAGTTCGGCATCGGCGTGCGACACGGGTGCTTCTGCGCGCACCCCTACCTGATCCGGCTGCTCGGCGTCGGCCAAGCCGGCGTGGACCGGGCCCGCGCCGCCGTGCGCCGCGGCGAGCGCAGCGCGATCCCGGGCGCGGTCCGGGCCAGCTGCGGGCTCGGCACCACCGGCGCGCGACGTCGACGCCCTCCTCGACGCGTTGCGCGTGCTGGCCGCCGGGGAGCCGGCGCCGGTTCCGTACGGGCAGGACGAAAAGACCGGCGACTTCTGGCCCGAGGGTGATGCCGGCGGGTGGAGCGCCGACGACCGGCCGGCCGGCGCCGCGTGCGCCCGGGGCTGAGCGCCGCGGTGAAGCTCCGCCGCGTCATTCCCCTCGCGCTGGTCCCCGTGCTGCCCACGCTCGCGGCGTGTTCCAAGCCCGTGGGGAGCACCTCGGTGCGCGACGTCGCCTGGGTGACGACCGGCGCGTCGGTGACCCAGCCGGGCATGGACGTGACCCCGGTCAACCTCGCCCGGCGCCACGTCGGCGCCGGCGTGCCGGTGGGCAGCCTCCCCTCGGCGCTCGCGTACGCGCCCGGAGGAGCGGGCCTGCTGGTCGTGACCCGCGGGGACGACCATGTGCGCGAGGTCGACACCGCCACCCATGCCGTGGTGCACACGGCGGGGGTCGGCGTCGAGCCCGACGCGGTGGCGATCGCACCCGGCGGGACCAGGGGCAAGGGAATCGCCCTGGTGGCCAACCTCGATTCGAACACCGTGACCCCGGTCGACCTCGGTTCGTGGCGAGCCGGGCCCCCGGTGGCGGTGGGCAGCCAGCCGGTGGCCATCGCGGTCTTCGTGGCGACCACCGGGGCGGCGACGGCGTTCGTGGCCGACTTCGGGAGCAATGCGGTCACACCCATCGACGCCGCGACCATGCAGCCGGGCGCCGCCATCCCCGTCGGTCCGGGCCCGCAGGCGATCGCCGTGGCGGCCGGAGAGGTGCTCGTCGCCAACTTCTCCAACCGCTCGCTCACTGCGATCAACCCGGCGACGCTGCACGCCGGCGGTTCCATCGCGCTTCCGCTCGACCCGACCGGGATCGCGGTGGCGCCGTCGGGCAACACCGCCTATGTGTGCGGCGGGCAGGCGGTCGTCGCGGTCACGACCCTCGGGCTCGTCCTCGGTGCACCGATCGTCCTACCCGACGTGGCGCAGGGGATTGCGCTCACCGCCGACGGCGCCGACGGCGTGGGTCACGGAGCAGTCGGGATCGCTGGTCCCGGTCACGCTGGCGACGCGCACGGTGGGCCCGCCGGTCCATCTCGGCGGCCACCCGTCCGCCATCGTCGTCGGAGCTGGCTGAGCCCGTGTCGCGGACGGTGGCTGCGGCTTAGCCGAGCTCCGCCGGGACGACATCGACGTCGAGCACGTCGCCACCGCGCAGGACACGCAGACGGACGGTACGCCCGATCATGTCGGAGACGAGGGCGCGTTGCAGGTCGCCGGCGTCCTCGGTGGTTGCGTCCTCCACGGCGAGAATGGTGTCCGTCGGCCGCAGGCCGGCCCGCTCGGCCGGGCTGCCTGCGGCGATCTCCGCCACACCGACGCCGCGCCGTTGGCCGAGCTCTTGCGCGCGCCGCGGCGCGAGCGGGCGTCCGCCACCGACGACGCCCAGGTAGGCCCGGCGCACGCGCCCGTCACGGATCAGCGTGGCCACGAGCTCGAGTGTGGTGCGGTTGACCGGTACGGCCAGGCCGAGCCCGACACCCGCCAACGCCGTGTTGACGCCGACGAGACGCGCCCGCGAATCCACGAGCGCACCGCCGGAGTTCCCCGGGTTGAGCGCGGCATCGGTCTGGATCACGTTCTCGACGAGCCGCCCACCGGACGGCAACGACCGGCCGAGCGCACTCACGACGCCGGCGGTCACGGAGCCCGCGAAACCGTGGGGATTACCCACCGCGACGACGAGCTGACCGACGCGGAGCTGGTCGGCGTCGCCGAGGTCGACCTGGACGAGATCCGTCGCGTCGGCACGCAGGACGGCCAGATCCGAGAGCGGGTCGCGACCGACCACCTTGAACCCCATCTCCCTTCCATCGGGAAAGGTCGCCCGGCCCCGCTCCGCTCCCGCCACCACGTGCGCCGACGTGAGCACGTAGCCGTCCGCGGTGAGCGCCACGCCGCTCCCCGCCCCTTGGCGACCGCGCGCGGCCACGCTCAACGCGGCAACCGACGGCACCACGCGCTCGGCCACCGTCACCACCGTCGCCGAGTACGCATCGAGGGCGGCCGCGTCGTCCGCGCTGTCGTGCTGGTTCGTGTCTATGAGCAGGTCGGTCATATGAGGGTCGGCCCCCCGCTCGTGACCTGCTCGACACATGTGAGCGCCTCGCGCAGCTCGTCGAGCCAGGCGCGCTCGTGGCCGGCCACCAACTTCACGCACCAGGAGAGTGCTTCGCCGCCGGTGCGCGCCACGCCGGCATCGATCAGCGTGCCGAGCACGGCCCGTTCGTGGAAGCGGAGGTGTGCCGTGACCGGAATGCTCTGGGTCGTGAACAGTGTCGTGGCGCCCCGGCGGGTCACGCCCCAGGACACCTTGCGCCCGAAGCGCGCTTCGGCCTCGGCCGCGATCGCCATGCGCTCGGCGCGGGTGGACTCGCGGAAGTCGTCGGCGTGGCCCGGCGGCGGGAGCTCGCCGGTGCACAGGATCTCGTCGTCGTCCGACTCCACGGACAACGCGCCGTCGAACCAGCCCTCGGGCACCTTCTCGGTGAAGAACCGGGTTATCTCTGCGGTCATAATTACGAGATTACAGGATTACGTCAGTTCTCGACCCGCTTGGGGTTCGGCCGGCGGCGGGGGCGGGTGACGATCGTCGCCGGCCTCAGACGGTGTAGACCGCCCGGGCCCGGAAGCGCAGGGGGCGCTCCGCCAGCTCCTCCAGGTAGTGGGCGCACCAGCCCGCCACCCGGGCCACGGCGAAGATGGTCCGCCCCGTGTCGGGCGGCATGCCCGTGCCCCAGCTCAGCGCGGCCAGCGCGAGGTCACAGTTCGGCAGGGGCACGTCGTGCGCGGCGGCCAACGCCATGACCTCGTGCACGAGGGCGCGCCGGTCCTCGGGCAGCAGCGGCTCGGCGAGCGCCAGGAGGGCCGTGCAACGCGGGTCACCGCTCTTGTACACCGCGTGGCCGAATCCGGGCAGCCGGCCCTGCTCGCGCAGGGCTTCGTTGAGGGCGCGCGCCGCGCCGTCGCGCTCGGCCACCACGAGCAGCTCGTAGGCCTGCTGGCTGGCGCCCCCGTGCAGCGGGCCGGCCAGCGTGGCCAGCCCGGCCGCCAAGGCGTCATAGAGGTCGGCGCGCACCGAGGCCGCGACGCGCACGGCCATCGTCGAGGTGGCGAGCTCGTGGTCCGCCAGGAGGACGAGGGCGGCGTTGACCGCGGCGGCCGGAACCACGGCCGTGGGCGTGAGGCGGGCGGCGAGGCGCGTCGCGATGGACGAGCCGGCGCCTTCGCCGGCTGTGGGAGCCTCCCCGACGACGTGGGTGAGTGCAGCGGCGCAGCGGCGCGCCGCGCGCGTGACTGCCTCGGGGCGGAGGTCGGAGCGCAGGGGGTCGCTGGCCCCGCACACGACCAGCGCCCAGCGCATGCGGTCGAGGGTGCCGGTGAACGGGCAGGCGCCGAGTTCGGGCGCGGACCAGTCACCGCCGTCCGCCTGCCACAAGCGCTCGGCGACCTCTTCGAACGTCGAGCCGGCGGACAGTTCGGTGGCGGGCCGGCCTCGGTAGATGGGGCCGACATCCTGGTCGAGCTGGGTGACCCCCGTCGCGATCGTGGCGAGCCGGGTCGCCGTCTGGCGCCCGCCTCGGCTGCGTGCCGCCAGGCCCTCGATGTCGGCCAGGTCGAAGAGGCTGCCGCGGCGGCTCGGGTCCCGGTGTGACTCGAGCAGGCCGCGACTGACGTAGGCGTACAGCGTCGGGACCTTGACACCCAGCCGGCGGGCCGCCTCCTCGGTCGTGAGCAGCCGATCCATTCCGGCACTCTACATTGACTTGATCAACGTTTACAGAAGCAGGGAACCGGCGTCATAGTGAGACCCATGGAAACCATTGTGCGCGATCTCATGACTTCCCCCGCCGTGACGTGCGCCGCTGACGACAGCCTGGCGCTGGCGGCCCGGACGATGGAGGGTGCGGACACCGGATCGGTCGTCGTGACCGACGACGGCAAGGTCGTCGGCATCCTCACCGAGCGTGACCTCCTGCGGGCCACCGCCGGGGCCGGCGGACCCGACCGGGAACCGGTCCGGCTCTGGATGACCGCGCAGCCCGACGTGCTCGGCCCCGACGAGCGGGTCGATGCGGCCTGGGCCAGCTTGACCTCGCACCACTACCGCCACCTGCCGGTGGTCGAAGGAGACCGCTGTGTGGGTGTCGTCTCGCTGCGCGACCTGATGGGAGTGGCCCGGATCCGTCCCGCCGGCGAGACCAGCGGGGACGTGCCGGCGGGCCTGGAGGGCGTGGTGGTGGCCGAGACGACGATCGGGGACGTACGCGGGCAGGAGGGCTTCTTCCACTACCGGCAGTACTCGGCCGTCGACCTCGCCCAGGCCCGCTCACTGGAGGACGTGTGGCACCTCCTGTTCCGCGGCGAGCTGCCCGACCCGGCAACCTCGGCTGCCTTCGCCGAGGAGGTGCGCCGCCGGCGCCCCCTGCCGCCGGGCCTGAGCACACTGCTTCCCGCGTTGTCTTGCCGGGGCACGCCGCTCGACGTCCTGCGGACCGCGGTCTCGGTGCTCGGCGCCGAGCTCGGCTGGCGCCCGACGCACGACATCGACGCCGACGAGCTCGCGGACCAGGCGATCGGCCTGTGCGCCGCCGTGCCGACGATCCTCGCGGCGGTGTACCGGTTGCGCCAGGGCAACGAGCCCGTCGAGCCGCGCGACGACCTGGGTTTTGCCGCCAACTACCTGCACATGCTGACCGGCGAGGAACCGAGCCCGCTGCACGCCCGGGCCATTGAGCAGTACATGATCCTGACGATCGACCACGGCTTCAACGCCTCGACGTTCACCGCGCGCGTCGTGACGTCGACCGGTGCCGACCTGGGGGCGGCCATCGTGGCCGCGATCGGGGCGCTCTCCGGACCGCTCCACGGCGGCGCGCCGAGCCGTGCGCTCGACATGCTCGATGCCATCGGCACGCCCGACCGCGCGGAGCCGTACATCCGGGCAGCCGTCGCGAACGGCGAGCGCATCATGGGCTTCGGCCATCGGGTCTACAAGACCGACGACCCGCGGTCGCTCCTGCTGCGCTCGGTGACCGAGCGGCTCGGCGGCCCTCTCGTGGAGTTCTCGCAGTCGGTCGAACGCACCACGGTCGACGTGCTGGCCGAACTCAAACCCGGTCGCCGGCTCTACACCAACGTCGAGTTCTACGCCGGCGTCGTCATGCACACCTGCGGCATCCCACGCGAGATGTTCACCCCAACCTTTGCGGCCGGGCGCACCATCGGGTGGTGCGCCCACGTCATGGAGCAGGCTGCACACAACCGCCTGATCCGGCCCGCGGCGCGCTACGTCGGGCCACCCCCACCGCAGCCCGTGCCCCCCGCTCCGTCCTGACCGCGCCGGTCGGTGCTGCTGCGCTGACCCCCCCGCCGGCCCCGCCCGCCCTGCAGTGCCCGGTCAAATCCCGACTAATCTGGTCAGGGTTCGGTATTTGCCGAGAAGGAGCAGGTCATGGGCAGCAATCACACCACGCAGCGGGGACGGAGCCGGGTGCGGGCACTCTTCTCGTTCCCCGACCCGGTGAACGAGGTGTCGGCCCGCCTGGTGGCCGCCGGCGTCGTCGTCATGTGCGTGCTGACCCTGGCCCTCAACCTCGAATGGGCCACCGTGGTCATCGCCTACGGCTTCGTGGCCCGGGTGCTCACGGGGCCGACGCTCAGCCCGCTCGGCCAGCTGGTGACGCGGTTCGTCACGCCGAGGCTCGGGATGCCGGAACGGCCGGTACCGGGCCCACCCAAGCGCTTCGCGCAGGGGATGGGCGTCGCCTTCTCGGTGACCGCCCTCATGCTGACGGGCCTGGGCTACTGGACGGCCGCCGAGGTGATGCTGGGCCTGTTGGCGAGCGCCGCCTTCTTGGAGTCGGCATTGGGTCTGTGCCTCGGTTGCAAGGTGTTCGCGATTCTCATGCGTGTCGGCGTCGTGCCCGAGGAGATCTGCGAGCGCTGCAACGACATCTGGGCCACGCACCACGGCGCGGCCGCCTGAGCTTCCCCGCTCTCAGCTGTCGTAGAGCAGGACGCCGCGGATGTTCTTGCCGTCACGCATGTCCTGGTAGCCCTGATTGATGTCACCCAGCTTGTAGGTGTTCGTGATCATGGAGTCGAGGTCGAGCTGCCCCTCGCGGTAGAGCTTGAGCAGCTTCGGGATGTCGGAGTGGATGTTGGCCGACCCGAAGATGCTCCCAACGACCTGCTTCTCGAGGATCGTCAGGTACATGAGGTTCATCGTCACATCCCGCTCCTCCATGGGATGGATGTTCGTGACGACGACGCGCCCGCGCTTGGCGGTGAGCCCCAGGATGGACTCCATCATCGCTCCCGAACCGACCCCCATCGCGCAGATGACCTTGTCGCACATCCGACCCCAGGTCTCCTGCTGGACCAGCGCGAACGCCTCGTCGACCGAGGCGGCCACGTGGGTGGCCCCGAAGGTCGGGGCCAAGGTGCGCTTGAGCTCGACGGGGTCGATGGCAAAGATCATCTCGGCGCCAGCGAGCCGGGCACCCTGGATCGCCGAGGCGCCGATCCCGCCGACGCCGATCACGGCGACATTGTCCCCCGGGCGCACCTCGGCCGCATAGACAGCGGAGCCCCAACCGGTGGTCACGCCACACCCCACCAGGCAGGCCTTGTCGAGCGGGATGTCCGGCAGGATCTTCACGCACGACGCCTCGTTCACCACCGTGTAGGGCGCGAACGTGCCGAGGCAGACCATGGTGGCAACGTCCTGCCCGCGCGCGTGATGACGCAGGGTCCCGTCCATCTGCCGGCCGGCCATGAGCACGCCGCCCACGTCGCAGAGGTTGGAGTGCCCGGTGGCGCACGAGGGGCACTTCCCGCAGGCGGGGACGAAACCGAGGACCACATGGTCACCGGGCGCAAGCCCCGTCACGCCGGGCCCGACCTCCTCCACGACCCCGGCGCCCTCGTGGCCGCCGATGATCGGCAGTGGCACCGGCATGTCGCCCGTCACAAGGTGCTCGTCGGAGTGGCACATGCCCGATGCCGCGAGCCGGATGAGGACCTCGCCGGCCTGCGGCGGGTCGAGCTCTATCGGCTCGACGCTCCAGTCCGCGTGCCGCTCCCACAGGACAGCAGCTTCGGTTTCCATTTTCCCTCCCTCGGGACGACGCGTCATCAGGCTACAGGGCGCCGTCTCCGCTCCGCCGCGACGTGCGCGCGGTCAACGGCTGTCCGACGCCCGTCCCGGGGCACGGACGGCGGGGGTCGCCTAGGCCGAGACCAGGCCGGTCTGGAATGCGATCACCACGAGCTGCGTGCGATCCCGCGCGTCGAGCTTCGCCAGAATCCGACTGACATGGGTCTTGGCGGTGGCGACACTCATGTGCAGGGCAGCACCGATCTCGGCGTTCGAGCCGCCCTGTCCGATGGCGGTCAGCACCTCGCGTTCGCGCTCGGTCAGCACGTCGAGCCGGCCGCTCGGCGGCGCTGCCTCGACCGGTCGGCTGACGAACTCGGCGATCAGCCGCCGGGTCACGCTGGGCGCCAGGAGCGCGTCGCCTTGCGCAATCACCCGAATGGCGGCCAGGAGCTCTTCGGGAGGCGTGTCCTTCAGCAGAAACCCGCTGGCGCCGAGGCGCAACGCGTCGAAGATGTACTCGTCGAGGTCAAAGGTCGTGAGCATGAGGATCCTGCTGGTATTGGCGGGACGAGCGAGCGCAATCTGACGGGTGGCCTCGAGCCCGTCCAGTCTGGGCATGCGCACGTCCATGAGTACGACATCAGGCCGGGTCGCAGCCACGACCGACACGGCCTCGAGGCCGTCGGCGGCCTCCCCGACAACCTCGAGATCGGGTGCCGAATTCACGAGGACGCGGAAGCCGGCGCGCACCAGGGTCTGATCGTCAACCACGACCACCCTGGTCACGACGGCTCGCCGAGGGGCAGGAGCGCGTGGACCTCGAAACCCCCGTCCGGAAGCGGCGACGCAGTCAAGGTCCCGCCGAACGCGGCGGCTCTCTCGGTCATCCCGATGATGCCGTGTCCGGCACGACCATCACGCGCCTCCCCGTGAACGAGTCCCCCATTCAGGGCCGTTCCCTTCAGGGGAGGCCGATTCGTGACGGTCACCTCGAGTGTGTCGGGCCGCCGATCGATGCTGATCCACGTCGAGGCGGAGGGCGCGTGCTTCACCACGTTGGTCAGCGCCTCCTGCACGATGCGATACACGGACAGCTCGAGACCCTGGGGCAGCGACGACGTTGTACCGCTGCAGGCCAGATCGATCGGGATTCCGGCGCCGCGCACGTTGTCGACCAGGTCGTCCAGATCGGCCAGGGTTGGAGCGGGGGCGAGGTCGACGTCGTCCCTGTTGGCCCGGCGAAGCACGCCCAGGACCCGGCGAAGCTCATGGAGGGCCGACCGGCTTGTGTCCTCGATGGCCGACAGCGCGGCCTTGGCCTCCCCGGGCTGATCGTCGATGACGTGTCGGCCCACGCCCGACTGGATCGCGATGACGCTGAGACTGTGGGCGATCACATCGTGGAGCTCCCGGGCTATCTCCATGCGTTCCTCGGCGACGGCACGCTGAGCCCGGTCCAACTCCTGGCGCTGTCGCTCCCCGGCCTGCTCGACCAGCCCGGCTTGGTACGCGCGCCGGGTCCGCACGCTGTCGCCGACAAACCAGGTCGCTGCAGCCAGAATGATGTCCGAGGTCACGTCGCCGCGAAATTGGGCGAACGATCGAGGTGACGAGCAGTGCGACGGCGAGGAAGGACTCGACCACTGCGAGCACCAGCAGCGATTGCCGGCGTGAATACTTGACCGTCACCGTGTAGAGAGGCAACGCCAACACCGGCGCCGGTGCCAGCGAATTGCCGAGCAGTGTCGTGGCCGTGAGGGCCAGGCTCACGCAGACGAGCGCCGCCTCCGGCCAACGACGCCGGAAGGCCACGGGAACGGACGCGGCAACATAGAACGGCCAGATCACCCAGTCGGGGGCTGCGCCGTGGAGGCGGGGCGTCAAGAAGAGCTGCAGCGTGCCGCCGAGGAGGAACGCCCCGGCAATGACGACGTCGACGATGACCCACTGCCGGGCAGTGACCCGTTCCAGAAACGGTGGACGGGGCAGATCGCTGCCCAGCCGGGCTGAAGGCATATCCCGCGACGCTACTGACACACCTCCCTGCCTGCGTCGTTCCCCGGATGCTTTTCGCCTACATCCTGGGATGTAGGCGCTGAGGTCGTCCCGACCCTCTGCCTGCGTCCCGAGGTGGGCCGGAAATGTCCGTCGGGCCGATGTTCGACGAGCGCCGATCGGTCACCATCGTCTTACGACTTGGACGTTCGGGCGTCCGCAGCGACCGACGCACGTCGCAAGACAGGAGACGAGATCGTGATTGTGGTAGATGGCGTGACAAAGAGGTACAAGGAGACGGTCGCGGTCGATGACCTGTCCTTCGAGGTGCGGCCCGGCCAGGTCACAGGATTCCTCGGTCCCAACGGATCCGGGAAGTCGACGACCATGCGCATGATCATGGGTCTCGATCTGCCCAACGAGGGATCCACCACGGTCAACGGGCGCCCGTACCGCGGCTTGCCGCTGCCGCTCACCGAGGTCGGCGCCCTCCTGGAGGCCAAGGCCATCCACCCGGGCCGGAGCGCGTACAACCACCTCTTATACCTGGCACGGTCCAACGACATCCCGACGGCGAGGATCGACGCCGTGCTCGAGATGGTCGGGCTCGCCGCCGTGGCGAAGAAGCGCGTGGGCAAGTTCTCGCTCGGCATGGGCCAACGCCTCGGGATTGCCGCCGCGCTGCTCGGCGATCCGGGGGTGCTCCTCTTCGACGAGCCGATCAACGGCCTCGACCCCGAGGGGATCCTCTGGGTGCGCAACCTGCTCAAGAGCCTGGCCGCGGAGGGTCGGACGGTCTTCGTCTCGAGCCACCTGATGAGCGAGATGGCGCTCACCGCCGATCACCTGGTGGTGATCGGGCGGGGCCGCCTGATCTCCACCGGGACGATGTCCGACTTCATCGCCGAGAGCTCGGGTCAGTTCGTCCGGGTTCGCTCACCGCGCATCGGTGAGCTCGCCCGGCTGCTGACTGCGGGCGGCGCACAGACCGCCATGGAGGACGACGGAGCGCTGGCCGTCAAGGGCACGACAGCGGCAGAGGTCGGCGAGTTGGCCGGGTCCTCCGGCATCCACCTGCACGAATTGTCCACCCAAACGGCGTCGCTCGAAGAGGCGTTCATGGAGATCACCCGAGACAGCGTCGAGTTTCACGGCACCGACACCTCGGCGCACCGCATTGCCCGTGACCCGTCCCTCGTTTCAGGAAAGTAGAGCACTCATGGCACTCACCCTCACCACTCCGGGCAGCGAAGCCCGACACATCCGGATTCCGAGCGTGCTCCGCTCCGAATGGGTCAAGCTCCGGACCGTCCGTTCGACGATGTGGAGCCTCGGGGCCATGGCCGTCATCACCGTCGGCATCGGCACCATCGCCATCATCGCCCGGTCGAACAACTGGCACTCGTTGTCACTCGTCGACCGGTTGACGTTCGATCCGACCCGGATCAGCCTCACCGGACTGTTCTTCAGCCAGCTCGTCATCGGTGTGCTCGGTGTGCTCGTGATGAGCGCCGAGTACGGCACGGGGACCATTCGATCGACCCTGTCCGCCATTCCGAATCGTCCCCTGGTGCTCGCCGCCAAGGCCGCCGTATTCGGCGCGGTTGCCGTGATCGTGGGAGAGGTGCTGTCGTTCAGCGCCTTCTTCGTCGGCCAAGCCCTGGTGAAGGCCCCGGCGCCCCACGCCGCACTGTCGCAGCCGGGCGTGCTGCGGGCAGTCGCCGGCGCCGGACTCGTCCTGGCCGTGCTCGGACTTTTGGCCCTCGGCCTGGCAACCATCATCCGCCACACGGCCGGAGCCATCTCGACCTACGTCGGATTGCTGCTCGTCCTGCCCATCCTCGTCCAGGCGCTGCCCTCGTCCATGAACCAGGCCATCGGCAAGTTCCTCCCGTTCAACATCAGCGACAGTATGGCGACGGTGCACCACGCGGCCGACCAAGGCTCGGCCTTCAGCCCCTGGCTCGGGTTCGCCATCCTGTGCGGCTATGCCGTTGCGACCCTCGTCATCGGCGGCGTCCTCCTGGTCCGCCGCGACGCCTGAGCGTCACCGCCCACTGCCGGCCGCCGGATGGGCCCGGCAACAGTCCTGGGCGGTCTCCTCAAGTGGCCACGGATCCCGCCGAGGGCAATAACTGAGCCCTGAGCGTCGGCGGTCAGTGCCTTTTGCACGCTGGCGCACACGGTGATGTCAGGGCCGCCGGTTCCTGACCGAGCGTCCGGCAGCGAACGCCGGCATCTGCGGTTGAGCGACATGACCCGATTGAGCAACTTTCCTACCGTTCTCCGAGCCATGCTCGGCGCTGCCGCGATCGGGGCGATCTGCTCGTGCGCCGTCCTGTCCCCAGCCTCACCTGCGGGGGCTGCAGCCCGATCTCAAGCCCCAGTCACCACATCGGACTACGGTGCCGGGCACCTCTTCTCGGCCGATCCAACCGGCGGGTACTGGATGACCAACGGCGCCGGCGCCGTCTACGCCTACGGCGGTGCCCCCTACATGGGCGGCGTCAGCGGTCCGATCAACCGACCTGCGGTGGGAATGGCGTCGACCATCGACGGGCACGGCTACTGGCTCGTGGCGTCGGACGGAGGCGTGTTCTCCTATGGCGACGCCCACTTCTACGGTTCGACCGGATCCATCCGCCTCAATCAGCCCATCGTCGGCATGGCTTCGACGTCTGACGGGGAGGGTTACTGGCTGGTGGCGTCGGACGGAGGCGTGTTCTCCTACGGCGACGCCCACTTCTACGGTTCGACCGGATCCATCAGCCTCAATCAGCCCATCGTCGGCATGGCTTCGACATCTGACGGGGAGGGTTACTGGCTGGTGGCATCCGACGGGGGCATCTTTTCCTACGGCGATGCCGGCTTCTTCGGTTCCAGCGGCTCGCTCCGCCTCAACCAGCCCATCGTGGGTATGGCTGCCACACCCGACGGCCACGGTTACTGGCTCGTCGCCTCTGATGGCGGAGTCTTCAACTATGGGGACGCCGCGTTCTACGGCTCCCTCGGAGGTCAGGGCAAGACGGCCATTGGTATGTTGGTCGTCCCGGGTGTCGCCGGATATTCAATCGTCGAGTCAGACGCCCACCTGGACACCCTTCCCGCAGTCATCAGGGGCGCTCTCCTCGCTGCTCGGCGTCTTCTCGGGATCGGGAAACGCTTCAGCGGCAGCCGACTTCACTTCAACATTGGGGTTCCAGCCCCGCTACGCCATGGACTTCCTCGACGGTACGAACTGGGCGCGGATGACCCAGGCCAGTTGGCCCTACAGCGCCTGGGAGAACAAGGGCTACACCATGACCTGGGGTGTCCCGATGCTCCCGAACACCTACAGCCCCAACCCCGATCCGTCCACGCCGGGAGGGAGTTGTTACGGCCCGACCCAAGGCGCAACGGGCAGCTTCAACTCGTACTTCAAGACCGTAGGCCAGAACATCGTCAACGCTGGGTTCTCCGGTTCCATCATCCGCCTCGGCTGGGAGTTCAACGGCCACTGGTTCTCCTGGGCGGCCAACGGCTGCGCGTCGGCCTTCGTCGCCTACTACCAGAACATCGTGACCGCGATGCGCTCGGTCCCCGGCCAGCATTTCGCTTTCGAGTGGAACCCGAACGACGGTGATCAGGGCGCGGGCAACCTGGCCAACTACTACCCGGGCAACTCCTTCGTCGACTACATCGGCCTGGACGTCTATGACATCTCTGTGGGCACCTACCCCGGAGCCCGGGCGAACTTCAATGTGCTCGAGACCGAGTCATACGGGCTGAACTGGCTGGCGTCCTTCGCCGCTGCCAACTCCAAGCAGATCGTCCTCCCCGAATGGGGCCTTGGGTGGGGTAACAGCGCTCCTGGCTCCGGACCCGTCTCGAATCCCGGCAACGTCGTCTCCGGTGGAGACGATCCGACATTCATTGACGACATGGCTGCCTGGATCGCTTCGAACAACGTCTTGGAGGCCAACTACTGGGACTACTCATTCTCGAGCATCAACAATGGTTCCAACCCCAACACCGCCGCCGCGCTGAGATACAACTTCGGCTGACCAGCGAGGACCGTGCACACGGCCTTCGTCTGGAGCGCGGCGTTAAGCGGCCGAAAAGTGTGCAGCGCCTGGCGCTGCGCTGTCGCATCGTCTGCGTGTGCCTCGGGGTGACGAATCTTGAGGTAGCGGAGCGACGCGGGGTCTCGCCAGCGGTGGCCAAGGGGCGCACTGGACGCTCGTCAAACCGCTAAGAATGGATCTCGACAAGACCAAGTGTTTACCAACGGCACGGTGATCAACGTGTACCAGCCGATCAATACTGCCCGATGATGCAGCCGAATGAGGAATGGGCCGCGCTCAACGTGTTGGTCGGCGAATGGAGCATGGAGGCTCGGTTCGAGGACATGCCACCGGCCGATGTCGACGCCCGTGTCGTGTTCGAGTGGCTGACTGGCGGACAGCTCCTGGTCCAACGCTGGTCGGTCCCACTACCGGGAGCGCCAGACGGAATCGCACTGATCGGGCGAGATTCAACAACCAACGGCCGTTACCTACAGCACTACTTCGACTCACGTGGAGTGGCACGCGTGTATCAAATGACACTCGACGATGGCCTGTGGAAGCTCTGGCGTGACGAAGCCGACTACTCGCCTCTCGACTTTGCCCAGCGCTTCACGGGCGCCATCAGCAGTGACGGCCAGGGCATCGTGGGCACCTGGGAAATCTGCCAGGACGGCGAATCCTGGCGGCATGACTTCGACCTCAGCTACCGGAAGCAGTCCTCCAACCCGACACCCGCAACGAATTGGAACGTTCGGTGACATTTTGCGGAAGACGACCGGATGTTCGGCCACCTCGTGGGGCCGGCGTCCCGACCCCGTCTGTACGCGACCACGTTGAAGTGACCCACACCCGCCTATCCTGGGTACGCCTAGGCACGAGGCTCGATGGCCGTCCATCCACGACGACGAAGCTCATCAGCGAGCTGTTCCGAAGGTAGAGAACTCATCATTTGCTTTTGAGCTGATTGCCGCCACGCCGGCGCAGCGATGGAGGTACTCCCGTCGGACTCTGCGTCCCGCAGCTGGGCGATGAACGCCTCCGCTTCATCGCGTGAGAACTTTCCCCCAGCCTGGCGCTGGGTAAAGCCCATCGGGCCGCGTGCATCGCGAAAGTCCGTATGTCCCGCGCCCTTGAGGAGGTCGATGAGCTCCCGGACCTGCTTTGCCGAGGCCGGTGGACCTGACTGTTGTCCGAATGCCATGCGGACATTCTTGCCCAACTTGACGTTGATATAGCGCGGAAGCTGCCCAGGGAGCCGCCGCTGACAATCGCGACCCTCCGGCCGACGGTGAAGAAGCCGGTTTTCGCGTGCTATCGAGGGATGAGTTCATCCAACGAGGTAGACCTCGTAGATCACGCCTTCAGGTTGGCGTCCGGCGACACTGATGAATACACCCTTGTTCAGCCAGTCGAAATCGGGTGCCGCCGTCTCGATCTGCGTTGACGTGCGGAACACGTACTCACTCGCGTCGACCTCCTCGCCACGACTGAGTCGGGCGAGAACCTCCGCGCTGCCGTGCCGCACTCCTTGCGAACGGAGATACAGCAAGTCACCGTGATCAGTTTGCAGTGTGACGCGGATATCTCCGAGCGCGGTACCGTCCGGCAAAAGAATCTGCCAATCGGCGCTGGCTCCGGGGAGGAGCGTACCGTTGAGTTCAGGCCCCGCAAATGTGCCGCCGATCAGGGGGACGATTCGCCGTCGTCGCCCCTGCGACACGTTCCCAACATCGAGGACCTCGCCCAGGCTCGCCTCCAGGCGGAGGATCTTCGTCAGTTTTGGTTCGGGAAGCCGCATGCTCATGATGCACTCCTGATGTCGGCTGTTCGTCGTCGCGGTGCAGCGCGTTATAACCGAATGGTCTAGGCGATCGCTCGGACCCTCGCAGGGTCGTTTAAGAGTCCTTCGAGTTCCGCCCTGCTGCCGGCGGAGAGAGGCCAAGGACCGTTGTTCGCCCGGTGCCGACGGAGCCCTGCTACCGCCGGACGAGGTGCCCGTGGTCCGCAGCGTCTCTGCCGTGTCGTCTATCGAGCGCGTATACGACGGACGCCCGCCTTCGCGTGGCCACCTACCTTGCTCACGAGGTCCGCGGACGGACTATCGAACTCGATGCCAACCCGGACGGTCGTCCTGAGAGTCAGCCTGGCGTTGGTGACCTTGCCTTCCAGTCGGATGCTGGCCGAGTCGCCGACCGCGGGAACATCGACAGAGATGTGACGGCCCACGAGCGCGTACGGCGACGGGTGATCGAGCGTGATGCCGACCCCGAGCATCGAGATGTCGATGACCCGGCACCTGGCGGCGAACTCCCCCTCAATCTGGCAGACCCCATCCCAGCCGGCGGGTTGACGTGGTACTCGACGACGGAACTGCATTTGTTGGACCCTCCTTCTCCCAAAAGCGTCTTTGGAAGCCAGCATCTGCACAAGCGTTGGAACCGTTCACCAATTGCCTCGACACGCTGGTCGATGACCTCGCAACGGTCCGAGTTGAGCCGCCACACCGAGAGCACAACCGTCCCCGCCCCACGCCAAACATCGGCCAGAAGTCGAGAGTCCTTGAGGGGCATCACGGGTCCGGTGACTCATCACCCCGGTTGCAACGTGCGCCGAATTGGCTTATGCCCAGCCCAACCGCTCCGAGGCAGGCAGTGAACGGCCGTCGAGGGCCCACCGATCAGGCGAATCAACAACCTGGTTGGGCTGAACACCTAGGCGACACTCGAGGCATCGTCGAGACCTATAGCTGATCCGATCAATGACCTTCGTGCCGGTGTGGTTCGCACTCATCTACATGCTGGTTGCAATGGTTGTGTCGAAAAGATAGGACCGTGCCGTGAAGGGACTGGACTCCGATCAACATAGGGAATGCTGCACGAAGCGTTTCGACGACGTTCGCTCGTCGTTCCGCGCCGACGCGGAGCGGTACCTCTACTACACGAACCGCAGGTACAGCCGGCGTTCGTTGGCGGTCATACTGGCAACGCAACCTGGGATCCTTGCCACTGCTGCGTACCGGTTCGGGCATTGGGCGCACCAGCAAGGGGGACTGAAAGGACGGTGGTGTCGCATCCTGCACGACCTGGCTCGACGGCCGATCGAGATTCTGACTGGTATCTCGATCGCACCGACAGCCCACATTGGTCCGGGCCTCTACATTGCCCATTTTGGAGGCGTCATCGTGGGTGCGAGCTGCGTCATAGGGACGAAATGCAACCTGGGCCCGACACCCTCATCTCGAGTGGCCGTGGAGATCAGCGGAAGTCTCCGCAGTTGGGGGACCGAGTGAATGTATGCACTGGAGCGCGCGTCCTCGGATCCATACATGTGGGCGACGACGTCATGATCGGGGTCAACGTCGTGGTGGTCGCAGACGTGCCGGTGCGTACGGTCCTGGCGGCGCCGTTGCCGGTCGTACTGTCGCATCGCGGCTCGTTTGACTACGTCCGCTACCCAGGGGTCGGGCGTTCCATTTCTGAGAGATCTCAATAAATGGACAACAAGTGCTAAAGGCATCCCTGGGTTGCGTTCCGAAGCTTGGATCGTAGCCAGGTTCACCGGTTCCCAAACCGAGTCAACGCTGTGCCGAATGAGGGGGACAATGCGTGATGGTGGGGACAACAGCTAGCAAAGTAGACCCGGTTGACGGCATCGAACTCATACGTTGGTTCGATTGGGCGCGTCGGCCCTGGGGTCCACTAATGGCGGCCGAACGGCAGTTCGATGCTCTCATCGGCGACAGCGGAGACGCCCCACGTTTAGCCGCATACGACCACCTTTTTGACATGGCCCATCGGGCGATCCGGTGGCTCGAGCACAATGCGTGCCCGGATCCAGCGTTTGGGAGACGCGTCAAAGCCGAGATGATGGCGTACCGAGCCGTGGCCGACACCGTGCGATCAACCATCCTCGCTGACGGTGACGAGATGGTGGCTCAGCTGAGTGATCTTCGAGATGTGATCAACCATCATGGCAAGGCGACTGAAGATCTGACTCCAATTGGTACTCACGGGTTTCCCGAAAATGTTCGGATCGAAGTAGGGACCGCCACTCGGTTTCGCCGTCGAGTCCCGCGCCAACCCACCGTTTGGGACGGGATCTGTCATATTGAAGGCGAGTCTCTTGACGAGTGGTCAGAGTGCCGGGTCATCGACATCTCCATGCTCGGTATCGGAATAACGCTCAACTGCCCCCCGCTGAGCCAATTGGTCGGCCGCCATATCCTCGTGGATGTTCCCGCGGGGGAGATCAGCATCCGACTCGAAGGCAAGATCACAAACTCGACGCTGATGCGCGGGGAAACCACGCGGGTTGGAATCGAGTTCGATCTGTCCTGCGAATCGGAGCTGGGAACCGCCACCGAGCAGAGAGTGGTAAGTCAGAATTAGTAGGCGGACAACCGCACTCCCGGTCGCTTAGGACCGCTTTCGGGACTTCTCGAAGACCCGCAGGCCAGGCCCACGCTAGATACGCTCGGACCCGTGCTCCCGCTCGATGACCGCGTGGCGGGACGATGAATGTCGTCGCCACGATCGTCGGTCTGATCGTTGTGGTGGTTACCGTCGCCGACGTCATATTCACGATGGTCCTCCCGCGGCGACCGTCGGGCATCGAGCGCTTGAGTCTTCAGGTCAACCGAAGCGTCCGGATGTGCTTCGTCCTCGCGTCTCATTTGGCGAAGACATACGAGCGCCAGGACGCCATCCTGGCGCCGACCGGCCCGGTTGCCCTCGTCGTGCAGCTGATGTTCTGGGCTGCCAGCCTGGTGTTCGGGTTCGGGCTCCTCCTCGTCGGGGCGGGCGCGTCGTTCGCCGATGGGTTGCTCCAGGCCCTCACATCTCTCTTCACGGTGGGAGCCGTCCATAGCGGCGGCCAGGCCGACACGGGTGTGGACATCTCCGTTGGAGCCATCTGGGTCGTGATTGTCGCCCTGCAGATCGCATACCTACCGGCTCTCTACAGCTCGTTCAACCGACGCGAGAGTCTCGTTGCCCTGCTTGAGAGTCGGGCCGGTGTCCCAGCATGGGGTCCCGAGCTCCTGGCCCGGCACCAGCTGGTGGGAATCACTGACACCCTCCCAGACCTGTATGCCGCATGGGAGGAGTGGGCGGCCGACGTGGCCGAAACCCACACCACCTATCCCGTGCTGCTCCTCTTTCGGTCTCCCGAGCCGTGGTATTCGTGGCTCCTCGGGCTCATCGCGGTTCTCGATGCCGCCGCCATGCACCTGGCGCTCGCGCCAAGCAAGGCGTCTTCCCAGGCCCGTCTATGCCTTCGAATGGGATTCACATTGCTCAACCGGATCGCAACCACGGTCGGATGGGAGGTGGACCCAGATCCGAATCCCGATGGTCCCATCGACCTGACGTTTGCAGAGTTTGAGCGAGCGGTGACCATGCTCGAGAGCGTGGGTTTCGCCACCGAGCGAAGTGCAGATGACGCGTGGGCCGACTTTCGCGGCTGGCGCGTCAACTACGAGAGCGTCGCCTACCGACTGGCCGACCGCCTGACCGTACCGCCGGCCCCGTGGTCGGGTCAGCGGCGTCACATGCGATCCGGTCCGGTCGAACCCCGTCGTCCGCCTCAGCGCCGTCCCGGCGGCGGCGAATCATTTGTGTACGAGCGGCCGCCAGTTGTCATCGAGCCCCGGCCCAGCCTCCTTCGCCGCGGTCGGCGCCAATCTTGACGCCGCTCCCCCGTCCCCAAATCGCGCCGATGATGTTCCCGTCGCTGGGATCCAGCGTCAATGGAGGTCTGTGGAGGCGATACCTTCGGCAGGGCGACGGGTCGATCGGTTTGGTCGAGCATAGGTATCGGAGACCGCAGTGCGAGGCCTGGACTCCGATTGTGGGGCACTCCCGTTTGTGGGCCGCCCGGGTCTCGATCCCGGCACCTTGGGATTAAAAGAGCGATTCAGATCGTCCACCCGGTGCGCCTGATTCCGTCAGACCAGTTCAGATTAGGTGCCGTGTCCAGGCCTGTGCGACCAATAACTCGTCAGTCCATCAATTTGAGTAGCAAGGCAGTAGCAAAAAGTCTTAGGTGCCTAGGCTCCCTCGGCACCTAAGGAGGAGCTTCCTGCGTTGTCCGTTCTCTTCGTGAGCCAGCAACTGGGTTCAGTTTCACACCCCGCCCGTCAGAGCTCCCCCCGGGGTGTCCGACATCGAGCTTTGGGACCCGCTGCGATAACACGAGCACGGGACATTGGGCATGCGTCGCACAGTGTTCGCTTACTGACCCAAGCAAGAACCCAACGAGTTCCCGGTGACCTCTGGTGGCAATCACCAGCAGAGCCGCTCCCTTGGATGCGTCTTCCAACACCGAGGCTGCGTCACCTTGGACCACACGACCATCGATATGCAGATCTGGGTGTTCGTCTCTCCTCTGTTGGATCAAGCCAATCCAGAATTTGTTCTGCGCTCAACGCCGATGCGAAATCCGGCGCCCGATTGGGACCAGACTTAGATTGACAGGCCAATCCCAGGCCGCAACCACATCAACGGCCGAACGAGTCATTGATGAGTAGCGAAGCGTCCCATTCGAGTGCCTCAAGCGAAGCGGGCGAGCACGCGACACCACCGACGACCTGTCCGAAGCGGGGGTCGATTGGAGTTCCGTTGTCATGTGTCCTCCTTGGAGCGGTCTTTCTCCATTTAGTCCGCTCCGTCAAGTCCCGTCTCGTCGCCAACGGTCCTGGGCATGCAGGAGGAACTTCCGGAGTCCAGGACGGGTTGAGACTGGCCCGCACTGGGCGGGGACCCTGAGGTTGGGACAGAGTTGGGACAGACCGGTCTGGGGTTGCGGCCACTACGCCTCGGGACCAGCACACGCCGAACAGTCCGAGTCCGTAGGTTTCGCAACCGTTACGTGACGTCCGTTATCGCCAACTGCGCAGCAATACCGTCGAGCACACGGCGACGGGCGAGCAGCGCCCTGCGGAAGGCCGAATTATCGGTGTCCGCAATCTCGGAGCTGAGATCACCGAGCACCGACCGCAGGACGGAGTCAAGCTCCTCGGCGGCGTCGTGACCGAGATCCAGGGTCCTCGTCTGCTCCCCAGTTTGCCCGGGCGACTCAGCGCCTGGCTCTCCCTGCTCACCCCGGAGGTCAGGTTCGACAGCGCGACCCGTGACCATGAACGGGATGATCTCGAACACGCGGATGCCCGGGACGGTCACCATGGGGGTAGGCAGGTTGACGCCGAGTCGCGCGACGTCATCGTAGGGGACTACGCGGGCGACACCCTCGACCACGACACTCCAACCGGAACGCCGAGGCGCCGCAGCCTGGTCGGTCTCGAAGGTCACGGCCGCTCCATCCATGTGGAAGGCGGCCCAGCCCGTTCCGAGACGGACCAAAATACCGCCCTCAACGACAGTGAAGTTCACCGGTATGACGTAAGGCGATCGAGGCCCGTTGACGGCGATTCGTCCTACGCTCGCGGAGGCCGCGGCATGCTCCAACCTCCGCCGGCACGCGTCCTCGCTGAGCACCGTCGAGCCACGAGGGTCCAGCTTCATTGTGGCTCCCTTTCGGTCACGCGGCCATGGTTGACTCTTCGGCGGAGCACACTCACCACGAGGAGGCCCCACAGCGGAGCGTCGTTCGCGGCGAACTCAACGACACGAGGGGCGCGCGCCGAGCCGTCGACGCCAACGACACGAAGTTCGTCCACATCCTGGATGTCTGGCTCGCTCGCTGCCATCGCTATCTCCTCGGGATTGCGGTTAGGTCTCCCGCTATCGTCCTCGCATTTCGCCCCGTCCGCGTAGGGAAAATGGTCCCAAAGGACCAGGGACAGTAGTCCCAGATGTCACTCGCAGTGAGGCCTGGCGCTGCGGCGAGAGGCCCTTTCGGCCATGAAGCACGACGTCGCCCAGGTACATCGGGCGCTCGGGAGCAGTGGGTGAACGAGCGGGCCTCAAGGCCACCCTGCGGGCGCATCCGAACCCGACGGCCCGCTCTGCCTTTCAGACAGACGCGAAACACTTCTCAAGGAACGCGTCGAGGACCCCAACATTGCGCTGCAAATGCACCCGGCCTTCGTCGTCCCGGGTGACTAGGAGTGACGGGCAAAAGGACTCGACGTCACGACAGAAAAAATGCGGTGAACCCTTGACGCCCCGCTCCTCACCCTCGTGCCAATCCGCCAGGAGGAGGTCGGTGTCCGAGGCAGTGCTTGTACCGAGACCATGGGCTTGCGCCACCACGCCGAGCACGTCGGGATCGGAAATATCACGACCCTCCTCGAAGAGGGTCTGGCGCAGTGCAAGACTCACGGCTTCATCAGTTCTATCGTCCTTGCGATAGGCAGCGGAAGCCAATGCGAGCGCGGGGAGTGTGGTCAACGGGAAGCAACTGCGGTTGAAACCAACGAACATGTTCGGAGCCACCTGCTCGCGCAGCTCCTCGATGTGTGATGCGGTCGCTACGACATCGAGCGGCTTACCGTTGACGAGCTCGAGTGGCCAAGCTCGCACTCGAACGGTCAAGTCGTCTCGCCCGAGTTCGCTCCGCCGCTCAAACACGGTGCGAAGCCCCACATGCGCGAAGGGGCACCAGACATCGGCGAATACGTCTATCGCTGCCATACGAACTGACCCATCTATGTGAAGAGGATCTCGCCGCTGGCGACCCTCTTATAAGACTCGCCGACGGTGATGATGTCCTCCAACTGATCGATGAAGTCGGCTCTATGGACGCGATGTCTTTGAAAGGAGACCAAGTCATTCATTTCTCGCAGGTCGCTTCCTCGTCGTCATCAATTCCTCTCACCAGTGTGTGCGACCACACTGGTGAGAGCGTTAGGGACCGATGTCATATGAACCCGGGACCTTGGTCCCATCTTCCAAGTTCCTCAGCGCAGCCTTTACGCCGCTAGCCCACGACCCACACCAGGTAGAGAGGGATTGCACCTGAGGTCTGCCAGGAGATCAGACGGCGGAACACTCTTCCGTGGTGCGGGACGCGCCGAAGACGCTGTGCCGTCCCTCCAAGCACCCCCCTTCGGTCCCTGAAGGTCGATTGGATCCGTCGCCGTTTCCCTGGTCAGGCAGCGACGCGCGGTCCAACGAGCCAGCGGTGCAGTCTGTGAATACCAAGGACCGGTTCCTCGAACATCAGCGGGCATGCACCGTCAACTACCGCGACACCGGCCTCCCGACAGAGCGCCACGGCCTCCTCAGAGACGGACCCTCGGCCGGCGCCCTTGTGGAGCCAGACCCGGGGAATCCTCCGCTCGATGGCATCACGGACGACGTCTGCGGCTTGGCTTGCGGGGACCATGACCAACACGCCGTCCACTGGGTCCGGAACTTCACCCACCGTCCGGTAGGAGGGATCTCCTTCAATCGGCTGGCCGTCGGCAGCCACGTTGACGGGGTAGAACGTCCGTCCGTTCTCCCGCAGGGTTCGATATACGACGTTTGCAAATTGCTTGCTGTCTCGAGATACGCCGACAAATGCGAAGAAGCGCTGTGCGAGAAAGTCTTCGATGGTTCTTCGATCAGCCATGGATCCTCCTTCGATCTTGGTGAACCGACGGTGTTCCTCTCCCCACCATTGGCCTTAGGACCCAAGATTTCTAGGGGACCAACGTCCTATTCACCGGAGCGGGACCCGGGATGGATACGAGTTGGAGAGAACTACGGCAGGGACCCTTCGGCGCTAGCGATCCCGGCTAAGGGAGCTGTGATGAGCACACTCGATCTCTCATGGATGCTGTTTGGCACGCCCAGCACGATGAATATCTACTTCCGTTTCCGCCGCGGGCGACTCGTGAGCTCTGAACCTGGACCGGGCACGACATCGACCACGTTGATTTCGAGATGGGCGGGCCTTTCAAAGTCGAGTCATACGCTCAATCAACCGCGCATAGTCAATGAGATGACGGTCGCTGAGATAATTTTTTCGGATCTGCGTCCGGGCTCGGCGCCCTATGGTGGCCATCGCTTCCGGTTTCGCTAACAAATCAGCCAACGTCTCGCCGAAACCATCGAGGTCGTACGGATCCTTAAGCAGGATTCCGGTCCCGGGTACCACCTGGTCAACGATGCCTCCAACGGCCGAAGCTATGACAGGGCGAGATTTCCACATTGCTTCGGCAACCGTCAGGCCGAACCCCTCTTCAAGGCTCTTCTGCACGACAATCGTGGCCCGACGTTGAATAGCGTTGACCATGAGCGCGTTGACCTCGAGGTCTTCCATCGGCAACGCAACCAGCCGAATCGCGCTCCGTCGTTTCGGAGGCAAATTCTCCCAGCGAGCAAGGCATTCTTGAAGGACCGTGGCACCTTCGGGATCGTCCGACACCGACGACACCGCCGGCCCGACAAGCGCGAGTCGGACATCACGGTGTCGAGTTGCGTTGCTGGCAAACCCCTCGAGTACGCCCTGCATATCCTTCAGATGATCCCAGCGTGACACCTGCACGACCAGCCGATCATCGCGAGACAACGGGCCCGCGCCACCAAGAGGGCTCTGTTCCGGTACGACGCCGCCGTCGAATAGCCCAACCCTGGACAAGAGTCCGTCCACCTGGGCGCGGTTCAAGGGTCGATTCTTGGCGGCGTACGGGTCGATTGAAGGTCGGATGATTGACACGTCAGCGGCGGTGAGGAAATCCGGGACGAACCCGGAATGGGAGAACACGTATGCCATGCAGTGCCCCAAATACGGCGCCAAGAAGTTCCATCCTTCATCGGTGTAGTCGTTCCTTCGCTCCGTCCCGATATGGCACCGCCACACCACTCGAGCTCCCCGCCCAGCGAGCGGAGCGGCGAGACCAGCTGTTTGGGGGTCGTGCAAGATCACCACATCTCCCGCGTTCACCCTGTTCAACAGGATTTGTGCGTTGCTGTCCAGCACGGCGTCGTAGTGGTCGGATTCGAAATGGCCCAGCCCCCCATTGTCACCCGATGCACCATGCAGCCGGTTGTGGAGCCGTTTGGTGATAACGAAGAACGTTTGGTCCCCCTCGATCACGACCCATCGGGTGTCGACGCCGCTCCCCAGGGAGTATCCGACAAGCATGTGCAACATCTCGGCGACGCCACCCCCTGCCGCGGTCGAGCTGACGTTCCACACCCTCGCCCCAGCCAATTCCATTCGGGCCCGCTCTGCGGCATGGACGAGGTCGTGTAGACGCGCGGGGCCTATGAGTCGCGAGAGTCGTTGTGGGGCAAGAGCCGGTACGGCGACATCGCGAAGTTGTTCCATTCCTGTTCGTCGTACGCTAACTGAGGATCTGTCGAACTCAGCGACGTTTGCGCGATCAATCCAAGTCGGGCGCAGAGTGGTGCACAATCACCCGACCGGTGATCTCCTCTGGAGTGATACAGATCAGGGCGTGTCGGGCTCCCCCGGCCCATGCCTCGAGGTCGAGCGAGGAAAGCCGAAGCAGCTCCTCGGGATCATCGACATAGCGGGCCGTTCCGGTGACCAATACGCTCCACCCCTCGCTCATGGACTCGTCAACGCGGTCGATTTCGAATCCGACCGAGGGCAGAGACTCAAGGAGCGTGGCCTTGTCCACATCGGTGCTGACGACAAGGTCACCATCGGTGAACTCGAAATTGACGGGAAGAGCCACCGGTCCCCTATCCGTGGAGAACACGACTCGTCCCACGCCGCCCGCTTCGAGATGAGCCTCACACTGCTCTCTCGTGAGGGTCTCCAGAGACGGATGGGGCCCGGCCCTTCCCTTTCCCGGGGGGCGATCAACCAGTCCGCCTTGGAGTTCAAGCGGGGTCGTGCCCAGAGCGAAGGCCAGGAGAAGCAGCGTGCCTGCGCTGAGTCGGGCGTCCGCGTTCCGTTCGAAGTAGCTCAGGTAGTTCGGATCGACACCAGCGTGCTTCGCCAGTTCTTCGATCGTCATGCCGAGCTCAATCCGTCGGTGGGAAACCCTGCGAGCAAGGTCTCCTGGGTGCGCGCCGCCGACACCAGGGCTGTCGGTCTGAGGGGTCATACTCTCGGCCCTCCCTGAATGGCTCTCGGTCTTCGAAGTCGTAGGCATAGAAGCAGTGTGGTCCCACGGTTGGCGGATGTGTAGGGAGGAAGGTCCCTACCCGTAGTGACCTGAGCCTCGGGAGGCAGACCGTTCCCCAGGGCCCTATGGGCGAGCCCTGTCCACTTCACGGCTCGTAGGGCGGCGACGAGAACCACGGTCCTCCGCTGAGCCCCGTAACGCTCCTGGTCACGACTCAACTCTTCCTCGGGGCGGTAGCCACCGGCCGGCCCGATCCTAACTGGGACGAGGCGCACCCCGGTTCGCGCTACCAGCGACTGGAAGTAGGCAAGAACCCCTAGGAAGAGGCCTCGACGTCGAGGCACGTGACAGGGTCGCTGAGCAGCCCAGGTTAAGCTGACCCTCGCAACAGGGTGCCGCCACAGCCAGGCTCTGATATCCGGCCGACGGAACGATCGCAGCCATCTCATCGTTTCGCCTTGACCAGGACGGGTCAAAGGGCGGAAGCCTCCCCGCGGCTCGAACTCTTACCCACAGGTTCACGACCGGCCGGGACAACCTCGGGCACGACCGACGGAACGACCACCACCGGAACGCTCGAGTGCTCGGTCAACTCAAGGCTTGTACTGCCCAGGAGCGTGCCGGAATGCTTTCCGGAACCGCGAGACCCGACAACGATCAGGTCCACGGAATGCGGAGGGGCGATCATTCGAAGGAGGGCGGAGCACGGATCGCCGTCGACGGCAAGCCACTCGACCCAGGGGCATTCACTCCCGCCCCGACAGCAATCTCGAGCGCGGCGTCCTGATGCGCGGCCGCATGGTCCCTGAGGGATATTCCAGCGTGCTCCAGCAGGCCGACGGCGTGCACCACCTTGAGCCGAGCCTCAGTGGCCGCGGCAACCCTCGCCGCCCACAGCAGAGCGGCTCGAGCGTCCCTTGAGCCGTCGAACCCTACAGCGATGCTGCCGATTGGGACCATCGTTCGCCTTCTCTCGCCCTACTCCCTGATCGGAGTCCGTCGGTTGCTTTGTCTCGAAGGGTCCTGGCGGCACCGACGGCCTCTCGACCGGGACCACCGTATGTGGGTGCCTCGAGCGCTGTCGGTACCTCGAGCAACGTCCCGAGAACGGCCGCGACAGACGTGCGAAGCGCTCTTGCGTTGTAGCCACCCTCGAGGAAGAGAGCGAGCCGACCCGGACGAGGGGCAAAGGATCCGACGAGTTGTGCCAGCTGGGCAAAGTCCCCGGTGGAGAGGGCGATCTCACCCAAAGGATCCGCCCGGTGGGCATCGAAGCCGCACGACATGAGGACCCAGTCGGGAACAAATCGATCGATCGCGGGTTGAGCGACTTCCTCAAAGGCACATCGAGCAACGTGACCGGTCGCTCCCCGAGGGAGGGGAACGTTGACGGTGAGGCCCACGGCATTGGGACCTCCCGCCCCTGCTGCTCCGGGTGGAGCTTCCCACCGTCGTGCGAGCAGGAGCCCGATGGGCCGGCCACGATCAGCCCTTGGAGACCCGCTGGGCGACTTCGACCAAAGGGCAATTTGTCACCTGACGGGCCTGTTCTCGCGTGGCCAAGGCGGCGAGGTAGGCCTCTGTCGGTGCGATACCGAACCGGAGCGTCACGGTGTCGTACTCGGTCTTGGTCGTCACTTCGAAACCCGAATGAAGGAACACGCCGAGCATTGTGCGGTTCTCCGACAAGGTATCGGCCAAGAACGTCTCGATACCTCGAGCCCGGGCGGCCTGGGCGAGTTCGTCGAGCAGGAGCGACCCGATCCCGTGGCACTGGTACTCATCGGCCACGACAAAGGCCACCTCGGCGTCGGCGCTACCGACGTGGCGATCGAATCGGCCAACGGCGATGAACTTGCCTTCCTCTCCCTCCTCGATCACCAAGGCCAGCCGGTTCTCGTAGTCCACGTGGGTGAACCGCTCCACTTCATTGGGCGTCAGGGTCGGATGGAACGTGAAGAATCTCAGGTAGGTTGACCGAGCAGAGAGGTGACTGTGGAATGCCACCAGGCGTTCGCCGTCATCGGACCGGATCGGCCGTAGGTGGCAGCTCGTGCCATCCGAAAAGGACACCTCCCGCTCTAGGTCGCTGGGATAGGGGGACATCTTGGATGCGGAACCATCCATCGACTCCGGGTCAACACGGGGGTGCGCTGGACTGACTGCGTCGGACCAGCGTTCGCTCACCGCGCGATCACAACCTTGACCGCACCCGTATCGGCTGCCCGCTCGAAGACGTCGTAGGCGCCAATCATGTCGTCAAGGCGAAAATGGTGGGTGCCGAACTGACTCGCATCGATCTGACGAGCTGCGACCAGGCGGAGCAGGGTCGGGGTCGAGTAGGTGTCGACCAAGCCGGTCGTGATGGTGATGTCACGGATCCACAGCGTTTCGAGGTGGAGCGTGGCCGGCTGGCCGTGCACCCCTATATTCGCCACGTGGCCACCCGGACGAACGAGTTCCGTACAGAGTTCGAAGCTGGCCGGAACGCCGACCGCCTCGATGGCGACGTCGGCGCCCAGGCCACCGGTGAGATCTTTGACGGAGACGACGGGGTCGTCGCGGCCGTTGTTGACCATGATGTCGGCTCCAAAGCGCTTGGCCGCGTCCAATCTGCTGTCAGCCAGGTCAATGGCGACGATGTGGCTCGGGGAGTAGAGCTGGGCCGAAAGGATCGCTGCGAGCCCTATCGGTCCTGCACCGACTACGGCGACCGTGTCACCGGGTTGCACGCGACCGTTCAGGACGCCCACTTCGTATGACGTGGGCAGGATGTCGGCCAGCATGAGGATCTCCTCGTCGCCGACACCCTTCGGCACCTTGTAGGTCGAGGTGTCGGCGAAGGGCACCCGGACGTACTCTGCTTGGGTCCCGTCGATGAGATGGCCCAGGATCCAGCCGCCCCCCCCGAGGCACTGGCCATAGCTGCCGTCTCGACAGTAGCGGCAGCGCCCGCAGGCGCTGATGCATGAGACGAGTACCCGGTCACCAGGGGCGACGTTGGTCACCGCTGAGCCGACCGCCTCGATGGTGCCGACGGCTTCGTGACCGAGAATTCGACCCTCGGTCACCTCGGGAACGTCCCCCTTCAAGATATGGAGGTCGGTACCACAGATGGTCGTGCAGTCGACCCGCACGATGGCATCCGTGCGGTCTCGGATCGTTGGCATGGGAACTTCCTGCCAGTCTTTGCTTCCCGGTCCGTTGTAGACGAGGGCCTTCATGAAGTTCTCCGTTCTCTCGGTGCGATGTTTCTCGATGTCCAGTTGGCGTCAGGCGTGTTTTGGTGGCCGCTGAACGATGACCCGGCCCGTGATCTCAAAGGGTGCGATGCTGACCACGTTGAGCCGAGCGCCTCCGGCCCAGGGCTCGAGATCGAGTTGCGCGGCCACACGTCGCAGTTCGGCACCTGCGATCAGGCGAGCGTGCCCGCGCACCAGGACACTCCATCCCTCGCTCATGGCCTCGTCGACATGGTCGACTTCGAAGGCGACGATGCCCGAGATGCTGGCGACCATGGCATCCGAGGTTCGGAAGATCACACATCCGTGAGCGAAGACGAAGTTCACCGGATAGGCGACCGGTCCGGATCCGGTGGACAGGATGATCCGTCCGACTCCACCAGCGGCGAGATGCTCTTCGCACTGCGCGGGCGTGAGGCTCTCGAGAGCGGGGTGCGGCCCGGCGCGGCCTGCGCCCGGGGCGTGATCGACCCCACCACCCTCGAGGGCAGAAGGCGTCGTGTCAAGGGCGACGGCGAGCCGGTGCAAAGCCCCGCCGGTAAGTGTGCTGTCGGTGCTCTGCTCGAAATAGGCAAGGAACCACGCGTCGATGCCCGCCTGCTTGGCCAGCTCCTCGGTGCTCAAGCCGAGCTCGGTCCGCCGATGGGTGACGCGGCGGGCCAAGTCGCCACCCTGCACTCCTGGCGACCTCTCCGTGACCACTGCCCATTTCGAGCGGCTGACCTCTGGCTCTTGGTCGTGTGCGCTGGTCGGGGTTGCCGGTGTCATGAAACAAGTCTGAGCCCGGAGGGGCGTCAACCCACTAGGGACCAAGGTCCCGAGCCCCGTGACCTTGGTCGCTTTCAGGAAGACAGGAACAACGTCCCTACGACGAACGGCCGCGCTGCGTCGACAATGGAGTGCATGAGCATGTACGTGGACTGCCTGTCTTCGGCCATCGAAGGATGGGGTACTCAACTGAGCGGGAACGCACTGATCGACTATTCGCTGGCGTGCCGGATGGAGATGCTCAACAATGGTTCACACCGCAGCGACTCGGCCTACGAGGCGCTGGCCGTCGAGGTCGCATATGACCGGGCGCTCATCAGTCTGTGCATCGAACACGACATCTCCACCAGTGTCGCCAACTTTGACCAGCCATGGGCGGAGCGGACGCGGCTCGAGCAAGAGCTCGCAGCCGCCGGTATCGACATGGTCGCACTCTCCCGCCGGGGGCGAGAGGCTTAGGCCTGACCCCCCTGTGCCCCGCCGGACCTGAGTTTGGTCGCGTAGATTGCGGCCTCGGTCCGGCTGTTCATCTTGAGCTTGCCCAGCAGACCCGTCACGTAGTTCTTGACCGTCTTCTCCGAGAGGAACATGGATTCGGCAATTTGCCGATTGGTCTGCCCTTCTGCGATCAGGTCCAAGATGCGTGCCTCTTGGGGAGAGAGTGCCTTGAGCTCGGAGAGGACCTTGGGTGGATTGGAGATGCGCTCCACGACCCGGGCCACGGCCCTCGGATCCATCAGCGATGCGCCCCCGGCCACCTTCTTCACGTCCTCTATGAGATCCCGGGCCTTGATCTGCTTGAGCACGTAACCGGCGGCCCCAGCCATGACGCTGGCGTAGAGCGCCTCGTCGTCCGCGAAGCTGGTCAGCATCAGGCAGGCCAGCCCGGGCACGGACGAGCGGACGTCACGGCAGACCTCAATCCCGTTCCCATCCTCGAGCCGGACGTCGAGAATGGCGACGTCCGGCTTGGCCAGCGGGATCCGGGACAGGGCTTCTTCGCCTGTTGCCGCCTCGCCAACGACCTGTATGTCATCGTCGCTCTCGAGCAGGCTCCGGATGCCCTCGCGGACCAATTCGTGATCGTCGAGGAGAAAGACACGGATGCTCACAGCGACCATTGTGCCAGGGTCCGAGCCGGCGCCCCACGTCCCGGTGACCGCCCATTCCCCCGCTACCGTCCGTCGCTACGATGTGACGTATTCCCTACCGCAAGGTCAACGATCCGGCCAAGCTCAGGCGGCTCCTGGACGCCGTCCTCATGATCGAGGCCGATGTCGAACTTCCCATCCTGCTGCGACACCTGGTCGAAGAAGCGTGTTCCCTGGTCGACGCCCGCTACGGCGCCTTGGGTGTGCTCAACGAGTCGAGGACCGCTCTCGAGCAGTTCTTGACCGTCGGACTCAGCGGAGCCGACGAAGAGGCGATCGGTGCCAGACCGACCGGGCGAGGGGTGCTCGGCATCGTGATCACCGACCCCGCACCACTGCGGCTCAGGGACCTCAGCATCCACCCCGATCGCTTCGGTTTCCCGGACGGACATCCCCACATGGAAACCTTCCTCGGCGTGCCCGTTCGTGTCCGCTCCGAGGTCTATGGCAACCTCTACCTGACTGACAAGGTCGGCGCCAAGGACTTCAGCGACGAAGACGAGGCTCTGGCCGAGGCTCTCGCGTTGGCGGCGGGTATCGCCATTGAAAACACCCGCCTGCACGATCGGGTTCGCGTGCTCAGTGTCATCGATGATCGAGACAGGATTGCCCGCGACCTGCACGACCGTGTCATTCAACGGGTCTTTGCCGTCGGCATGTCGCTCCAGGGAGCGGCACGCCTTCCAGAACGTGATCAGGTCGTCGAACGGGTCAACCGGGCTGTCGATGAACTCGACGCCACGGTCACCGAAATCCGCACTGCGATCTTCGAACTCGGAGAGAGCCCCCTCCCGGGCGGTCTACGACAAGAAGTGGTCGAGCTCACCGAAGAGATGGTTTCGTCACTGGGGATGCGTCCTGAGATCATCTTCCGTGGCCCGGTCGACAACGCGATCCCTCAACACGTGGCCGATCACCTCTTAGCGGTTGTCCGCGAAGCGCTCACCAATGTGGGCAAACATGCTCGAGCCACCAATTGTGTCGTAACCATCAGCGTGGCCGATGATGTGAGCCTTGAGGTCCATGACAACGGGGCCGGGTTCTCCTCGCCGTTGGTCAATGGAGCAGGGTTAGGGCTCGTCAACCTTCGTAACCGGGCCGAAAAATTGAAGGGGTGCTTCGAAATTCAGGCAGACCCAGACGGCGGGACTCGGCTGCTCTGGCGTGTGCCCGTTTGACAACTCGCCGGTTGCTATCAGACTGGACGATGGTCATCGTGAGCCCGATGATGTCACTCTGTAACGGCCACCCAGAACGAGGCTGGGCAGCGGCGGGGCGAGGCGGGGCGGGGCGGGGGTGAGATAGAGCAGCTTCAGATCTGTGAACGCAATGCTGCGCGGCAGCCGGCTGCAACGACAAGCTCTTCACGCGCGTGTATGACAAGGGTCCTTACCTTCGCACCATCTCGGCTGATGTCGACGTCGTCGGAATCTGCCGCCCGATTGGCATCGGCGTCGATTGATATACCGACCCATTCGAGGTGCTCGCACGCATTGGCCCGTATCTCGGCGGCGTTCTCGCCAACGCCAGCCGTAAACACCACGGCGTCCGTCCCGTCCGTGGCGGCGGTCATCGCAGCGATCTTGGCACGAAGGCGATGGACATAGACATCCACCGCCAAAATGGCTGCGGGCGCGCCACGAGCCCGATGCTGGAGCAGCTCCCGCATGTCGCCGGTAGTGCCACCTGAGAGCGCCAGTAGACCGCTACGCCGCTCGAGGGCATCGGCAAGTTCGGACGGTGTGACGCCATGGGCGGCAATCCACGCGATAGCTCCCGGATCTACATCGCCAGGGCGTGTCGCCATCACGAGTCCCTCGGTCGGCGTGAAACCCATGGTGGTGTCAACTGAGCGACCACCTGCAGTGGCAGTCACTGAGGCACCTCCACCCAGGTGGCAAATCACAAGTCTGAGGGAACCGACAGGACGTTCCAAGAGCGCTGCTGCACGACTCACGGACCACTCGCAGCTGAGCCCGTGGAAGCCGTAGCGGCGCAGGCGCCAGTTTTCGACCCACGCTGTCGGGAGCGCGTAGCTCGAGGCGGCGGGTTTGAGTGAAGTGTGGAAGGCGGTGTCGAAGCAAGCAACCGCCGGCACATTTGGCGAGAGGTGACGCAACGCATCGATTGCAGCAAGTGCCGGCGGATTGTGCAGTGGTGCTAAATCGTTCATCTCATCGAGCTCGAGCTCGGATCGAGGCATCGATCACGACGGGACGAGTGAACCGAGCCCCGCCGTGGACGACTCGGTGGCCAATCGCGTCGAGCGGTCCGGCGGACGCCAAGAAGCGACGCAGGTCATCTTCCAGCGAGTCGCCCGGTGGGTTGAGGTCGACGGTCTCGGTCACACGATCGTCACGGTCGACGATACGAAGCTTGAGACTGGTCGATCCAGCGTTCACGACGAGTATCCGCACTCCACGGTTCTAGCGCTTGTTGAACGCGTAGGCTTCGCAGCGTCGTCCACCGCACCTAAGGAGCTCGCATGAACGTCCCTGCCACGACCTCGGTGGATACCTCACCCGACGAGGATTCGAGCGGCAATGGAGAGACGATCGCTCCGACCGGATATCACCTGGCCGACGCCGAGGGGCCGATGGATACCGAGGAGCTCCGTTTACTCGACGCGTGGTGGAGAGCCGCGAACTACCTCTCGGTGGGCCAGATCTACCTGATGGACAACCCACTTCTCCGGCGGCCGCTTGCGCCTGAGGATGTCAAGCCGAGATTGCTCGGGCACTGGGGCACGACCCCTGGTTTGAACTTCGTCTACGCCCATGCAAATCGTGCGATCCGTCGGCGTGATCTGAATGCTTGCTACGTGATGGGACCTGGCCATGGCGGTCCGGGACCCAATGCCTGTGCCTGGCTCGAGGGCACTTACACCGAGCGCTATCCCTCGATCCGCCAAGACGAAGTGGGCATGCAGCGCCTGTTCCGGCAATTTTCGTTCCCAGGTGGAGTTCCCTCGCACGTCGCGCCGAATACGCCCGGCTCGTTTCACGAGGGGGGCGAACTCGGATACTCACTGCTCCACGCCTACGGAGCGGCCCTTGACCATCCCGACCTCACGGTCTTTTGCGTCGTCGGTGACGGCGAAGCCGAGACTGGAGCGCTCGCGGCGAGTTGGCACGTGAACAAGTTCATCAACCCGGACCGTGATGGCACGGTCCTTCCGATCCTGCACCTGAACGGGTACAAGATCGCGAACCCGACCATCCTCGCTCGCATCCCGACGGAGGACCTGCACCAACTCCTGCGTGGCTACGGGTACGACCCTCACGATGTGACCATCGACCTCACCACCAACCCGGCGGAAGCGCACCAGTCGTTCGCGAGCGTGCTCGACAGATGCCTGGATGAGATCGATCGAATTCAGGCGACCCACAAGACCGGCGGGGGGCGGCTTCCGAGATGGCCGATGATCGTGCTGCGCTCTCCAAAGGGCTGGACCGGGCCGCCGATGGTTGACGGTCAGCAGGTCGAGGGCACGTTCCGAGCTCACCAGGTTCCCATTCCGTCCGCACGCACCGACGCTGCTCACAGGGCAGGCCCTCGAGAACTGGATGAAGTCCTACCGGCCGGAAGAGCTGTTCAACGACGACGGGAGTCCAACCAAGGAGCTCGTTGAGTTGCCGCCGAAGGGCGAGCGACGCATGAGCGACAATCCCGTCGCGAATGGAGGTCTGCTGGTTGTCGACCTCGAGCTTCCCGACTTTCGCAACTATGCCGTGGACGTCGAGCGGCCCGGGACAACCGACAACGAGGCAACACGTGTCCTTGGCTCCTGGCTGCGCGACGTGATCGCCGCCAATCCCCGAAACTTCCTGTTGTTCGGACCCGACGAAGTGGTCTCGAACCGACTGAACCGTGTGTTCGACGTCACCGATCGAAAGTGGATGGCCGAGACCGTGCCCGACGACGATCACCTGAGTCAAGACGGCCGTGTGATTGAGGTACTTTCCGAGCACCTCTGCGAAGGTCTGCTCGAGGGCTACCTCTTGACCGGGCGTCACGGCCTCTTTACCTGTTACGAGGCGTTCATTCACATCATCGATTCCATGTTCAACCAACATGCGAAGTGGCTGGAGACGGCATCAAAGATTCCGTGGCGAAGACCCGTAGCCTCGCTGAATTACTTGCTCACCTCGCATGTATGGCGCCAAGACAATAACGGCTTGACGCATCAAGACCCGGGGTTTCTGAGCGTCGTGATCAACAAGAAGCCCAGTGTCGTACGCGTCTACCTTCCCCCGGACGCCAATTGCCTTCTTTCAGTCGCCGATCACTGCCTGCGGAGTCGCCAGTACGTCAACGTCATTGTCTCGGGCAAACAGCCGGCGTTGGACTACCTCAATATTGACCAGGCGGTAGCGCACTGCACTCGCGGCATCGGCGTCTGGGACTGGGCATCCACCGAGACGAAGGACGAGGAACCCGATGTTGTGCTCGCGTGTGCCGGCGACATACCGACCTTGGAATCGCTTGCCGCCGCGGACCTTATCCGGCAGCACCTACCTGAGATCAAGGTGCGCTTCGTGAACGTCGTCGACATGATGCGCCTCCTACCTGACTCGATTCACCCGCATGGCCTCCCCGACGCCGAATTCAACGCTCTCTTCACAGCAGATCGCCCGGTGATCTTCGCGTGGCATGGCTACCCGGCCACGATCCATCGGTTGACCTACCGCCGTGACAACCACGCAAATTTCCATGTTCGCGGCTATAGGGAAGAGGGCACCACGACGACACCGTTCGACATGGTGATGATGAACAACCTTGATCGCTTCCATCTCGTCACCGACGTGATCGATCGGGTTCCAGGTCTTGCCGCCAAGGCCGCTAGCACCCGGCAGGTCATGATCGATCGACGGAACGAAGCCAAGAGGTGGACGCGCACTCATGGCGACGATCACCCCGACGTCGCCGAATGGGTCTGGCCGCACGGACTGGGGTCTTGAGCAGCGAGCGGTCCGAGTCCACTTCATTGCAGATCGGACACACCCGTGTTTTCTGGGCCCTACACGCGACACCGGCCCGCTGAGCGGGCCGGTGTCGCCTCCTCACTGGAGGGTTGCTGGGGCTATGCGGTGACGA
The DNA here is from genome assembly GCA_963726005.1 of uncultured Acidimicrobiaceae bacterium. GTDB lineage: Bacteria > Actinomycetota > Acidimicrobiia > Acidimicrobiales > RAAP-2 > Bog-473. Next base: position 23,626 of record CAVSAT010000004.1, on the reverse strand, counting down.
GCGTGCCCTGCGGCGTGTGGCTGGGGAGAAGCTCCTCGTTCTCGCCCGTCCGCCGGGCGTGGGCGAAGCCGAGGCCGACCAAGACCGCCATGATGCCGGCGAGGCAGAACGCTGCAATGGCGCACCAGAGGGCGATGGCAGCGATCAGACTGAAGCCGTAGGCCTCGAGCAGCAGGCCGCGGAGCGTGGTGCCCTGGAAGACCGACTGGGCCTTGGCCTCGGCCGCCGTGTAGGCCGCCGACCCCTTGGGCAGCGCCAGCGCCGCTGCGCTCAGCTGGGCGTAGGTCTTGCCGCCGCCGATCCCGTGAAGGTGCACGGCGATGAAGTCGTTGGCATAGACCTCAGCCTGTTGGCCCGTGAGCAACTGCTGTCCGGCGTACTGGGACACCGAGGGGATCATCGAATTGGTGATTTCCTGCCCGTCGGGGTGGGCGAAGGCCGCAGCCGAGGGGAACGTGATCTGCTGCTCAGCGAGCTGGGTGTGCACGTAGTTGTTGGCGAAGTTGTATCCCACCAGCAACAGGGAGCCGGCAACCGCTAGCACGATGACCACGACCACTCCACCAACACTGGCGAGCATGTCGAAAACCTTGCGCCGCATCTGAGTCTCCTTGTTCCTGATCCCTCCCAGTGAGGAGATCTGTCCCCATCGTCCATGCCTGAGGGGTCGCTGAGATGGGTGCAAACGTCCCGTGGACTAGGGAGGAAGGTCCCGTGCTCCGCGTTCTTGAGGGACACCGGGCCCGAATGGAGGATCCTCCTGGCTGCGTCGCGCGAACCGCCCTCGTGGCCGTTCTGAACCCAGGCTGCCCTTCGTCTCTTCTGGAAACTGAGGGTTCAGCCAGCCCCGGCGCAGCGAGGGTAGAACTCCAGCCTCCGCACGTGCTGATCCCAGTCATGATACGTATGTATAGTCAACTACTCGGTTGTATACCTCCCTGGAGGTGGCTTGCCCATGTCGAACGCGGCCATACGCACGGTGGGACTGACGAAGCGCTATGGCGACGTTGTGGCACTCGACCAGCTGGACCTCGAGGTTGCCCAGGGCGAGGTGGTCGGCTACCTAGGACCCAACGGGGCGGGCAAGACGACCACGATCCGACTGTTGCTCGGGCTCAGCCGTCCGACCGAAGGGCGCAGCGAGATCTTCGGTCTTGATTGCCAGCGCCAGCCGGTCGAGACCCATCGCCGACTGGCCTTCGTCGCCGGCGAGGCGAACCTGTGGCCGTCGCTGACCGGTGCGGAAACCCTTGCGCTGCTCGGACGCGTCCACGGCGAAGTCGACGAGTCCTACCGGGATGAGCTGATCGAGCGATTCGATCTCGATCCGACCAAGAAGGTGCGCGCCTACTCGAAGGGGAACCACCAGAAAGTCATCTTGATCGGAGCACTCATGGTCCGGCCGGACCTCCTGGTGCTCGACGAGCCGACGAGTGGACTCGATCCCCTGATGGAACAGGCTTTCCGGCACTGCGTCGCCGAGGCCCGGGACCGGGGGCAGACCGTCTTTCTCTCGTCCCACATCATGAGCGAAGTGGAGGCCCTCTGTGACCGGGTGGGCATTCTGCGCGACGGAAAGCTGATTGAGATGGGCACGTTGGCCGAGATGCGCCACCTCAGCGCGCTGAGCGTGGAGGTGACGCTGGAGGGCCAGGTCCCCGACCTTTCTGGGATTCCTGGGGTCACGGCAGTGGAGAGAAATGGCCGAGTCCTTCGATGCCAGGTTCGGGGATCGATCGACCCGCTCCTCAAGGCGTTGGCGGGGGTCACCGTTACCGAGCTGTTGAGTCGGGAGCCATCTCTCGAAGAACTGTTCCTCGCGCAATACGGGGGCGACGGCCCTGCACATTGACCTGGGGATCCGGGCGCGAATACGGGCGCCGGTGCGTGAGGGTGGATCGCCGTCCACCGTCGTCGCCAGCCTGAGCGCCCGGAAGGCCGCGCGCTCGGGCGTCCTGTGGGGCTACATCTTCGGGATCGCCATCGCGTCGTCGGAGATCAGCTACGTGAAGATCTACAAGACCGCGGCGCAACGCGATGCCTTGGCTGCGACCTACGGGTCCAACAAGGCGATGAGCGCCCTCTTCGGACCCGCTCACCAGCTGCAGACGGTGACCGGCTTCACCGTGTTCAAGATCTCCATGACCCTCATGATCCTCGGGGCCGTGTGGGGACTGCTGACGAGCACCAAGCTGTTGCGGGGAGAGGAGGACAGCGGGCGATGGGATCTCCTGCTCGTCGGCCAGACCACGCGGCGCGGCGCCACGACTCAGGCGATCGCGGGCTTAGGGGCTGGCGCCGTCGCCCTGTGGGTGATCACCGCGATCATCGCGGTCCTCTCGGGACAGGCCTCGAGTGTGAAGATCGCCGTCGGTCCTTCGCTTTTCCTCGCCCTGGCCATGGTGGCCACCGCCGTCATGTTCCTCGCCGTTGGTGCCGTGACCAGCCAGCTGGCCGCTACCCGTCGCCAGGCCGCCTCCTTCGGGGCCGGCTTGCTCGGGGTCAGCTACGCCCTGCGCCTGATCGCCGATGCGGGCGTGGGCCTCCACTGGCTGATCTGGACCTCCCCGCTCGGCTGGGTGGAGGAACTCCAGCCCCTGACCTCGCCCCAGCCCTCGGCCCTCTGGCCGATCGTCGCCTTCACGGCTGTGCTGGTTGCGGTCGCGGTGAACCTCGCCGGTGCCCGCGACGTCGGCGAGAGCATCTTGCCCGACCGGGCGCACTCGGAGGCCCACCTCGGGCTGCTCTTTGGTCCGACGGGTCTCGCAATCCGTCTGATGCGGGGGACGGTCATCGGCTGGTGGGTGGCCATCGGCGTATCGGCACTCCTCTACGGGCTCATCGCGAAATCGGCCGGTGTCACGATCTCGGGCTCCGTCAAAGAGGTGTTCGCCAAGCTGGGCGCGACGGGTACCGGTGCCGACGCTGTCCTCGGCGTTTGCTTCCTCATTGAGGCGATCCTGATCGCCTTCGTCGCCGCCGGTCAGGTCAACGCGGCCCGCTCCGAGGAGTCGGGCGGCACGCTCGAGCAATTCCTGACCCGCCCGGTGTCCCGTCCGGCATGGCTCAGCGGGAGGCTCCTGGTGGCGCTCCTCGTGCTCGTTCTGAGCGGCGCCGGTGCTGGCCTCTTTGCGTGGCTCGGAGCCGCAACCCAGCACGCCGGATTGAGCCTTACGACCCTGCTCGTCGCCGGCGTCAACCTCGTGCCACCGGCGATCGTCGTGTTGGGCATCGGAGTCCTGGTCTTCGGCATACGACCTCGGGCCACGGCCATCGTCGTCTACGGCGTGCTCGTCTGGTCGCTAATCCTGGTCATCGTCGGCGGGATTGGTGCGATCAACCACTGGATACTCGACACGTCGGTCTTCCACCAGATGGCATCAGCCCCCGCCGTGCAACCGAATTGGGAGGCGAATGGCATTATGGCCGCGGTCGGGGTGGTCGCCGCGCTCGTGGGAGGGTTGGCATTCACACGGCGAGACTTAGAGGGCGAATGACCTCTTCGCCCCAGCCGCCGAGTCCTCCGCGCTTTCCGATGGACGAGCGGTCAGTGGCGTTCGAGGACCTCACTGCCCGCGCCCGGATCCGCGAAGCGGCTCTCACGCACTTCGCCGACGAGGGATACGAGCGCGCGACCATCCGGTCCATTGCCCAGACCGCCGGCGTCTCCGCCGGACTGCTCCGACACCACTACGGGTCGAAGGACGCGTTGCGAGTGGCCTGTGACGATTACGTGTTCGAGATGCTGCACCGTGTCCACACTCAGCTCCTCGAGGATCCCGGCGCGGCGGCGAGTTCCCAGCAGACATCGAGGCGGTTCGGGCGGTACGTGGCGCGCTCATTGGCTGATGGATCCCCCACGGCGGGACCGATCTTCGACGAGATGGTGACAATGGCCGAACAATGGCTCGTCCGGTCCGACGAGGCCCGCCCAGACACACCCGCAACTGATCGCCGGATCCGAGCAGCACTCGTCACCGCCATGAAAACCGGTATCCCGCTGCTCCACGAGCATGTGTCGCGGGCACTCGGCGTCGACATGTTCGCTCCGGAGGGGGAGCGTCTCGTCGCCCAGGCGCTGCTCGACATTTACTCCCACGCGCTCATCGACGACGGAGTAGCCACCTCGGCCGGAACAAGCTTCGAAGACTCCACCGCTGAGCGTGGATCTGAAACCCGTCGGTAGCGCGGGTCGGAAGAGTCCCAACCAGGGGCGGGCATCGAGGTACTCGGGACGCCGTTGGGTGTGCACACGCATTGACTATGTGCGTGATCGGCCAAATCACCGAGTGCACACGACAGAATCTGGGCGCACTTGGAAAGCATGCTCCTCGGGTGGCTCACGGACGTGGGCCGATCGGACACGCAGAGAACGCCTCAGCCCATTGTCACGTCGGAGCCCGTTTTCGTGGCAGCGTTACCGCCTGACCCGACCGAAGGTGCACGATGATGGATGTGCCGACCAGTGACCTCATCGAGAGGGATGCGCACGACCAGATACCGGTCCTCGTCGGCCCAAGGCGAGAGTCGCACGGACGTGAGGTTGGCGAGCTCGCTGGGCTTGGTTACATGCGATGCGCGACCCACTACCACTACGCTCCAGCCCTCGTGGTAGAGGTTGTCGGCCCCGTCGATCTCGAAGGCCACCCATGCGTCGAGCGTTGATGCGTCGAGGTCTCCGCCGCACCGGGTACGAAACAGGATGGCGCCATCGTGTACGGCGTAGTTGACCGGGTAGATGATCGGCCGACCGCGCAGCGTGGCTCCGACGCGACCCAGACCGCGAGCTTGGAGCCGAAGGACGCACTCATCTCGCTCGAGCGCTTCGAGGTGATCGCTGCTAGTGGCGGAAGTCGAAGACAAGCCGCGGCATCGACCTCACCTTTCTCGATCTGCTCGAAAGACTCGTTGACCTGATCGAGCCGGCGGCTCTCGCGCACGACCCGGGTACGACCCTGCGCGTGCAGTTCGAATGTCTCCGCCAGGTCGACCCGAGTCCCGACAATCGAGCCGGTCACCGTGATGCCTTGAAGGACAGTCTCGAAGATAGGGATCTGGACGAAGTTGTCGGCCGGCAGCGCAACGAAGACGAGGGTTCCTCCCCGCTTGAGGCTCTGGAACGCCTGTTGACACGCCTTGGGGGAGACAGCGAGAACGATGGCCTGGTCAGCCCCGCCAAGGGCCTGAATCCTCTCCACCGGGTCCTCAGTCAACCCGTTGACGGTGTATTCGGCACCGAGGTCACGAGCCAAGGTCAGCTTCGAATCCACCAGATCGACGGCGGCGACCGAGGCACCGGCGATCCGGGCATACTGCACTGCGAGGTGTCCGAGGCCGCCGATCCCGAAGACGGCGACGAGGTCGGAGGACCGGGTCCCGGCCACCTTCACGGCCTTGTAGGTCGTCACACCGGCACAGGTGAGCGGCGCCGCGTCCATCGGGTCGAGAGCCGCGGGCACTCTCCCCACGAACGCAGCCTCAGCCACCGCGTATTCGGCATAGGCGCCATCGACGCTGTAGCCCGAATCTCGTTGATTCGGACAGAGAGTTTCGCGGCCGGAAGCACAGTACTCACAGGCACCACAGGCGTAACCGAGCCATGGGATGGCCACCCGATCGCCCTCGGTGAGATTGAGCACTCCGGCTCCAAGCGCGGCCACGATTCCTACGCCTTCGTGCCCAGGTACGAACGGAGGGTGGGGCTTGACGGGCCAGTCGCCATGAGCGGCGTGGATGTCGGTGTGGCAGAGGCCGCAGGCCTCCATCTTCACAAGGACCTGGCCGTGACCAGGAGTCGGGACGGGCCGCTCTTCGATCCGCAGGGGTTGATCAAAGGCGTGGACAACAGCTGCTCTCATTTGCCTACCTCTCTTGTTCCATCCTTGACGGCTTGGACGCGTGATGTGTCGTTCCATTGCCCGTCGATCCTTTAGAAGAACCCGAGGGGCTTGGTGCTGTAGCTGACCAGCAGGTTCTTGGTCTGCGAGTAGTGCTCGAGCATCATCTGGTGGTTCTCCCGCCCGACGCCCGAGATCTTGTAACCACCAAAGGCAGCCCCGGCCGGGTAGAGGTGGTAGCAGTTCGTCCATACGCGACCCGCCTTGATCGCCCTGCCCATGCGATAGGCCAGGTTTCCGTTGCGGGTCCAGACGCCCGCACCGAGGCCATAGGCGGTGTCGTTGGCGATCTCGACGGCCGCCGCCTCGTCCTTAAAGGTGGTGACGGCAAGGACCGGTCCGAAGATCTCCTCCTGGAAAACGCGCATCTTGTTGTCGCCCTTGAGGACTGTCGGCTCGAAGTAGTAGCCCCCGTCGAGGTCACCACCCAGCTCGGCGCGCCGTCCTCCGGTCAGGCATTCGGCTCCCTCCTCACGACCGATCTCCACATACGAGGCGATCTTGTCGATCTGCTGAACGGACACTTGGGGTCCGATCATCGTGGCGGGATTGAGCGGGTTGCCCTGGCGGATCCTCTCGATTCGGGCGAGGCACCGTTCCATGAACCGGTCGTAGATCGACTCCTGGACAAGAGCCCGAGAGGGGCACGTGCAGACCTCGCCTTTGTTGAACGCGTACAGGACCAGCCCCTCGATGGCCTTGTCCAAGAACTCGTCGTCTTCGTCCATGATGTCGGCAAAGAAGATGTTTGGTGACTTGCCGCCCAGCTCGACTGTGGAGGGGATGAGATTCTCTGCGGCGTATTGCATGATCAGACGACCAGTCGTGGTCTCGCCCGTGAAGCCGATCTTGGCGATGCGAGGGCTCGAGGCAAGTGCCTTGCCGATCTCGCCACCGGGGCCGGTCACGATGTTGATGACCCCGGGTGGCACGACGTCGGCGATGACCTCGGCCAACTTCAAGATCGACCACGGCGTCGGGGAAGCCGGCTTGATCACTGTGCAATTCCCGGCGGCCAACGCTGGTGCGATCTTCCACGCCGCCATCAACAAGGGAAAGTTGAACGGAATGATCTGACCCACGACGCCCAGCGGCTCGTGGAAGTGATATGCCACCGTGTCCTTGTCGATCTCGGTAGAACGACCTTCGAGCGAGCGAGTCGCCCCGGCGAAGTAGCGGAAGTGGTCGACTGCCAGCGGGATGTCGGCGGCCAGGGTCTCACGCACCGGCTTGCCGTTCTCCCAGCTCTCGGCCACGGCGAGCATCTCGAGGTTCGCTTCGACGGCATCGGCGATGGCGTTGAGCACGGCAGCCCGTTCCGCCAACGAACTCTCACCCCAGGCATCCTTGGCGGCATGGGCGGCGTCGAGGGCCAGTTCCACGTCCTCGGCCGTCGACATGGCAACCTGCGTGAAGGGCTTGCCGTCGACCGGGCTGACATCGACCATGTAACGCCCCTTGACCGGCTCAACCCAGGCACCCGCGATGAAGTTTTCGTAGCGCAGCTTGACCTCGACCAGGCTGCTGACGCGTCCCGGTGCGATATAGCTGCCGTCGAACGGATCCTTGCCGGCGAGTTCTTCAGGCGTCCGGTCGGTGAGTTTCCTATCTGTGAGTGTCATCGTTTCCTCGCTCCTGAAGTGCCGCTGAAGGTTGAGCGGAGGAGCTGCCTGCGCTTCACCCTCAGCGGCGACCGTCATCGTGTCTAAAACGGTAAAGGGCTGTCTCTTACGCCCATAGGGGTCTTTGGTCGGTATCGGTGGGGACAAAGGTCCCTAGACGGAGCGCCTCCGGCTTCACGCAGGTGACCCTGTAGTCGTCTCATGCGTGGGGTACGGGGATCGTCTTTGTTCTTGCCGGAGTCGGCGAGGCGTTGGCTCAGCGCCCTCAGGACGTGTCACCCCTCCCGGCAGCGGGCACCTTCGATTGCTCTGGGCGCCGATTGCTGAGATTCTGGGGGCGTGAGGGGCCCCACCCAGGCGGTACTGCGCAGGCTTACGCGAGCGACACGGCCACTCGCAATGCGATCCGCCGGTACGGATAAGTCCAGCACCTCGATCGTCCGCCACGTCGGCCGCCGATCGGGTCGGACCTACGAAACTCCGGTGGTCGCGGTCGAGCAGGGCGACAGCTTTCTGATCGCCCTCCCCTACGGCGAACGTACTGATTGGATGAAGAACGTCCTCGCCAGCGGGAAGGCGGCTGTGGTGACCCATGGGCGAACGTATGAAGTCGATCAGCCTCAGATCATCCCGATGACAGAGGCGACGAAGCTACTTCCAGCCGAAAGAGCAGAAGCTGCACCGGCGTTTCGCCGTCGACACCTGTCTCCAGGTCCATCGCATGGCCTCCTAGAGGCGACCGGCGGGACGAACCGCTCTGGAAGCGCCGATGCATGAGTGCGTGCTTTCTGGCAGCAAGGACAATGGGACGATTCCCGAGGGGAGGTCTCCGCGTGGATCATGAGCGATGTGCAGCATGCGACTTCGATGGCTCTGCGTATGGGCCGGCGCAACTCTTGGAGGCGATTCGAAACCTTGGACCTCAATGGAGACGACTCTTGACCGATGCTGGGCACAACCTTCGGCAGAGACCAGCCCCTGCAACCTGGTCGGCGCTCGAGTATGCGGCCCACAGTCGGGACATAACGGCACTCCACGTTTTTGGCGTCGAGCAAGCGCTGACGATCGATGAGCCCAAGCTTCCCTGCAATCGCCGGAGATGAACTCGTGGAGAGCGCGGCGGCGCGCTACGCCTCACAGGACCCCGATATGGTCGGAATGGAGCTCGATGATCAGGCTCTCAAACTTGCCGATTTGGCCGAGGCGTCCGGGCCGGCCACATGGTCTCGAGGCATCACTCTCGGTGGTTCGCGGAGCGATGTCCGCCTTCTTCTCGAGCATGCGCTCCATGACTCGCATCACCATCTGGTCGATGTGAACAAGGGGCTCGCAGCGCTGAGGGCAAGATCGCCCTGACCTCGGTCGCCAGAGATACTCATTGCCTTTTGGGGGCTCGAGCGGAAATCGTCGAAGAGGTGCCGACCGGATGTTAGGGGCATCTGGGGCAGGGTCGCGGACACCGACACGAGGCGGACTGTGGTGTTGTCCGAGCCGACGTACGGTGCGGCAGCCCGACACATGGAGGCGCTGATCAATCGGCAAGACGGAACGACCGGCGGCGCGTCAGCCAATCGGGTCGGTGCCCAACTAGAGTTAGGAACTCGTCTCCAGTTGTGCCGAACCGCCCCACTGCCGGCAGCGAGGACCGGGACACCTGCAGCTGCCGCGGATTAGTGTCCGCGCTCGATCTACGAGAGGCTTGCCGTCAAGAGGAGAGCGGCTGAGATGGTGAGGAGCAAGGGACAGATCTTGAACCAAATCACGGCTGTGCGGGCGCCTGCAAGCCCGGTGAGCACGGCCAGCGCCACCAGGAGCGTCGCAACCACGCGGTAGACCCACTGACTGGCGTACGCTCCTCCTCCGCTGACGAGGGTCACGGTGGCAATGACGCCCGCCAACCCCCACATTGAAGGGCCTCCGCAAGCCATTCCTGAAGGACAATCCGGCAGTTGTCTTTGGTGTTCAGTTCAAAGCCGAGGAGCACCTGACGCGTTAGAAGTGCATGGGCGACTCCCCAAAGGCCGACAATTGCCGCAGCCACCATGCAAGGGTCGTCGGCATCATCGTCATCTTGGTGGCCGAAGGCATACAGCCGCCAGAGTCGAATGTCCGTAGACGCCTACCTTCTGGCGCACTGGGGTACCCCAACCTCTTAGGGCCACCCAAGCCGGTCCCATTCTCACCGTCTTTGCCGTCGTCCACGCACATCGTTCGGAGGACGTGGCGGTTCAAGTTCGGTTCGAGATCACCAAGCCATCTGGCGGCCTCGCTGTGACCCAGCGACCAACGCATGCCCACTGACCTTTCCCTGAGGTGTCACCAGTGGCGCGCACAGTGAGACTCCGAGTGCAATTCGGAGCCGAACTGACCTTGGTCCCTTGAGGTTTGAAGCGTCAGGGTTTATACCAGTTCTCAGACAAAAAGCGGGGCAGCCGTGGAGACGGTCAGACCGAGCAAATCAAGTGCCGTAGACAGACTGGTCGAATGAGATCCAGGGCGTCACTGTAGGTTCACGATCGAGTCAGAGAACATCAACCTCCGATGGAGAGAACATGATCGACATGACAAACGAGTCCTGGGCAGGGCCCTCTGCCACGGATCGGGCCTTATATGCTCATTTGACTAACCACATCGCGACGGAGCGAGGGTTGCTGGAAGAGTACTCCGACATCGCCGACGGGACGGAGTCCAAAGCTTTTCGCTATCTCGTGAATCTGCTCATCGAAGACGAGATTCGACACCACAGAATCTTTTCGGAGCTTGCTGAATCACTCGAAACGATTGCGCTCATGAAGGCGAAAGAACCTACCGTCCCCTTTATCGACTTTGTTCACGCTGATCGGGACGCGGTGTTCGAGGCGACGGAGCGCCTCCTCGAGCACGAGCGCGAGGACGCTCGCGAACTCAAACGCCTGCAGCGCGAGTTTCGCGACACAAAGGACTATTCGCTAAACAGCCTGTTGGTGGAGCTCATGCAGCGTGACACTCAAAAGCACATCGCTATTCTTCGCTTCGTACGGAAACGCAGAGGCCGGAGGCGGAACTGACGACGGGACGTAGGCCTGGCTGTCCTTGGATGAGACAGAGCGACGATCTATGTCGCGAGTTGCGCCTAACGTGACTCGTCGACTGGGACATGATTGTGGATCGAGGTGGAACAAGATCCTCGCCGCCGCGCCGTTCACCTATCCGAAATAGCCGACGCCCTACCTGCCCTAGTCGTGGGCCGCGTCGAGATGTGCGCCGTCATCAGAGCTCGTCGAGAATCTACCTTATGGCTTTAACTGCGAATATCCGGTGGGCCGCCCGGGTCTCGATCGCGGCACCTCGGGATTGAAGGTCACGGGCGAACTGTCGACTGGATGTCACCGCTTCCAAACGATCAGCTCGTGTCAGGTGAGATTTCCGCCAGTTGGACCGAATGGCCCAGTGTCCGCCGATTTCAGTAGCAGGCCAGTAGCAAATCTGCTCACATCTCCGAGAAGAGTCGGATCGAAGGCCCGCCGCGACGTATGGTCGGGCGTGGTCGGGCTGGGCGCCGGCGATGGACTTCATGGGAGTCACGACCGCTCACTCGAGTCTCCCGACGCATCTCCGGTTGCAAACCGTCTACCCTGGTGCTAGCAGCGCGAACCCGGAGGAGGGAGCCTTGGCGGTCACCGAGACCATCACGGTCCTATTCACCGACCTGGTCGGCTCGACCGAGATCAGCTACGCGATCAATCCCGATGCGGCGGACGAGCTGCTCCGAGCCCACTTCTCGGTGCTTCGTCGAGCCATTGCCGGCTCCGGAGGGCTCGAGGTGAAAGGCCTCGGCGACGGGGTCATGGTCGTGTTCCGCAGCAGCTCTGCCGCCCTGTCGTGCGCCGTGGCGATGCAGCAAGCCGTCCACCTCGACAACGTCGGCGCCCGCCATCAGCTGGGGCTGCGCATCGGACTCAGCGGTGGAGAGGCGACGATGGAATCCAACGACTACTACGGCGACCCGGTGATAGAGGCGGCTCGGCTCTGTGCCCACGCCGATGCGGGCCAGATTCTTGCCACGGACGCCGTTCGGGTGATGGCCGGCCGGCGCAGTCCTTACCTCTTCGAGCGGCTCGGTGCGTTCGAGTTGAAGGGCCTTCCGGAGCCCGTGGGGGTCCTCGACGTTCTGTGGGAGCCCCTCGATGAAGTTGCGTCGGAAAACGGCGTGCCGCTCCCGGCGCGTCTGACGCACGTGCCGCCCACCGGAGTCGTCGCCCGCGATACCGAAGGGGCAATGCTGACCGACGCCTACAAGCGAGCGGCGGCCGGAGAAGGGCGAGCCGTGGTCCTCGTGTCCGGTGACGCCGGAGTCGGGAAGTCGACGCTGATCGCAGAGGCCGCCCGGCGCGCCGCCAAGGAGGGCGCCTGCGTGCTCCTGGGACGGTGCCAGGAGGACGTCAGCGCGTCGTATGCGCCTTTCGCCGAGGCGCTACACCATTTCGTGGCGCATGCTCCCGAGCCCGTGCTTCGACGCCACGTCGAGGCCCACGGCGGCGACGTCGCATCGATGGTCCCCGCCCTCGGTCAACGACTAGGGGCAGTGCCGGCACCGACGCGGACGGATCCGGACACCGAGCGCTACCTCCTCTACGGAGCGGTGGCGGGTCTTCTGACGGCAGCATCCACGCTCCAACCAACTGTTCTCGTGCTCGACGACTTGCAATGGTCGGACAGTCAAAGCCTCCGACTCCTGCGTCATGTCGTCACTACCGTCGAGTCGCCACGTTTCCTCGTGCTCGGGACGTTTCGGGATACCGAGCTCTCGGCTTCCAATCCGCTCCGCGATCTCCTCGGTGCACTGCAACGCGAACCAGGTATCAGCCGGATCGAGTTGAAGGGCTTCGATGACACCGGCGTGCTCGCGTTCATGGAAGCTGCAGCCGGGCAACGCCTCGAGGAGGCCGCGACGGATCTCGCCCACACGCTCTGCCTAGAGACCGAAGGCAACCCGTTCTTCGTCGGAGAGGTGTTGCGGAGCTTGATGGAGACCGGCGCCATCTACCAGGACGATCGTGGCCGTTGGACGGCGGCAGGGGAAATGTCCGAAATGGTGCTGCCCAACAGTGTGCGAGAAGTCATCTCCGCCCGCGTCGGCCGGCTCGGTGCACAAGCAGGTCGGGTCCTTTCCATGGCAGCGGTCATCGGACGGGACTTCGACTTCGACCTGCTCGACGCCGTGACCGACCTCGGCCAGGACGAGTTGCTCGACGTCCTCGACGCTGCGTCCGGGGCCGCCCTCGTCCGCGAGGTTCCTGACGTAGCAGGACGCTACAGCTTCTCGCACGCTTTGACGCAGCACACGTTGTACCAGGGCCTGCCGACGGTCCGGCGAACCCGGGCCCATCGGCAGGTGGCCGAGGCCATCGAGGCGACCGTCGGAAAAACGTCGGGGGCGCGGGTGGGTGAGCTGGCCCACCACTGGCTCAGCGCCAGCCAACCAGCCAACGCGGGCAAGGCCATCGGCTACGCCCGGCAGGCAGGTGAGGCGGCCTTGGCGGCCCTAGCCCCCGACGACGCAGTCCGGTACTTCTCCCGGGCGCTCCACCTCGCGGAGAGGGCGCCGGAAGACGACCCCGTGGTCGACTGTGACCTGCGTCTGGCTTTGGGAGAGGCACAACGCCAGGCCGGGTTACCGGGTTCCCGGGAGACGTTCCTCGACGCCGCGCACCGGGCCCAACAGCTCGACGCAACGGACCGCCTTGTGGCCGCCGCATTAGGGAACAGCCGCGGCTTCTTCAGCTCGATCGGGGTCATCGACGCCGACAAGGTCGCGGTGCTGGAATCCGCGCTCGGTGCTCTGGCCAATGACGACGGACGCGAGCGGGCGCTTCTCCTCGCCACGCTGTGCAGCGAGCTCGCCTTGGGCACGACGCTGGACCGGCGCCAGGAATTGGCAGACGCCGCCAGGGCAATGGCGCGGCGGTTGGGGGATCCGGACACCGTCATCCGCACCCTCAACTTGGTCTGCGACCCGCTCCAGGTCCCTTCCACCCTCAACGAGCGGATGGTCGATGCAAAGGAAGCTCTGGAGCTGTCGGAGCACCTGGGGGACCCCGACCTGCTCTTCTGGACCGGCGCGTACAGCCGGTTGGCCGCGGTGCAGGCCGGTGACTTCGAGATGGCGCGTCGGTGCCTCGCAACCATGCGCGCGGTGATCAGCGGACTCCGCCAGCCGACGATGATGTGGGTCACCCTATTCAACGACGCCGCCGATGCGCTCTTGACTGGGGATCACGATCAAGCCGAACGGCTCGCCACGGCTGCGTTGGACATCGGCACGGAAAGCGGACAGCCCGATGCCTTCGGTTTCTACGGGGCCGAGATGATCGGTGTCCGCCGCCAACAGGGCCGCTACGGCGAGCTTGTCCCGCTGATCGAGCAGATCGCGGCCGAGAACCCGGCACTCCCGGTGTTCCGGGCGACGCTGGCCGAAGGACATATGGAAGCCGGCAACGTCGACACCGCTCGCCAGATGCTCGACGCTGCGGCCGCGAACCTCACGTCGCTGCCCTACGACGTCGTCTGGATCTTCGCGGTGGCATCGTACGCCGACGTTGCCACCGAACTGCAGGCCGAAGCGGCGGCTCGGCTGCTCCTCGATCTGCTCGCGCCTTTCGACGACCAGGTTCTCTTCATCGGGGCGACGGCTGGAAGCCCGGTGGCGTATTACTGCGGAGGCCTGGAGTCGGTGCTCGGCCTCTACGATCAGGCCGAGACACACTTCGCCAAGGCAGCAGAGCTCAACGCCAGGGGTCAGATGAAATTCGCTGCCGCCGTCACCCACCTGGGGTGGGGCCGCATGCTCTCAGCCCGCGGCGGTTCAGGCGATCTCGAACGAGCCCGCGATCTCCTGACCCGAGCCCACGCCGCAGCTGTGGCCCACGGGTACGCCAGCGTGGCTCGGCGAGCCACCGCGGCGTTGTCGGAACTGGGCTGAACGGCGTTGGGATTGGCGTTTCGTACCGATGCGGTACAGCATCCGTGAACTAGAGGTGTCCAGTGGGCCGCCCGGGTCTCGATCCCGGCACCTTGGGATTAAAAGTCCCCTGCTCTTCCGGATGAGCTAGCGGCCCGGCACTGCAAGATAACGGACCTGCGTGGTGCCTATGCGATGTCGGCCAGCCTCGGCACCACGGGCGCCCACGTCTCCTCGAGCCAGCGCGACGGCTCGGGGCCAGTCGAGCGCACGACGATGGAATGCGCTCCCGCCGACGAGAGCGCCTCGGCTTCCCGCAGGATCTCCTCACGATCGCCATCGGCCACCATGATGAGCGCTGTGACCTCGATGTCCGCGGGGTTGCGGCCGACGGCCTCGCAGTGCCCTCGGAGCACCTCGACCTTGTGGGCGACCGTCTGCGCATCGCCGATGAAGTTGCAGGCGTCCGCGTAGGTCGCAACGATCCGCAGCGTCTTGCGTTCTCCGCCTCCGCCGATCAGCACCCGCGGCCGGGGCGTACTGACTGGCTGCGGGGAGCACAGGGTCTCGGCGAGATGGTAGTGCCGGCCCTCGTATGGTCCGTTGTCGTCGCTCCACATCTGGAAGCAGATCTGGAGGGTTTCCTCGAGCCGTTCGTACCGTTCCTTGAGAGGAGGGAAAGGGACGCCAAGTCCTCGATGCTCGCGCTCGTACCACGCGGCCCCGAGCCCGAGCTCGGCGCGGCCGCCGGAGAGGACGTCGAGCGTGGTCACCGTCTTGGCCAGCAGTCCCGGGTGGCGGTACGTCACGCCTCCCACGAGAAGCCGGAAGCGCATGCGCTCCGTCTTGGCGGCGGCAAAGGAGAGCGCGGTATACCCCTCGAGCATTGGCTCCTCCGCCGGCCACAGCATGTCCATCTGGAACCAGTGGTCCATCACTGAGAGGGTTCGCACCCCGATCGCCTCGGCGGTCTGTGCCAAGGACGTGAACGTCGGCCCGATGGCCAACGGGCCGCCTGGCCACGTGAAGCGCGGCACATGGATGTCGAGTTGCATGTCGTCTCCAGTCGCTGGAAACGAGGGTACCCACCGCGTCGTGGCCGAGGGTCGGGTCGGGTTGGCCGACGGAGACGGCGTCGACGGAGAAACGGTACTCTCAGCCGGGCATGGGCCTTGTCATCAACGCGCTCGAGGTACCACTCGCGGCGAGCGCGCGCGTCCACTGCCTCTCCGACGGTTCGCAACCGCTGACGCTGGCTGAGCTCGGCGTACACGCCCGACGAGCGGGTGCGTGGCTGGAGCACTTGGCCGGCCGGGCCGGCACCGTCGCCGCGCTCCTGACAGCGTCACACGACTGCCTCGCGGTGTTCTTCGGAGCCCTTCGTTCGGGCATCACGCTCGTGTCGTTGCCGCATCCGGCTCGGGGGATGGACGCCGACGAGTACCTGACCCAGATCGGACACATGTGCGCCGTCACGGGGGCGGACCGCGTGCTGTGCGACCCGGGCCTGGTGGGGCTGCTCTCCGTCGGTCCCGTGGCCGCTTCGTCGTTCGGTGAGTGGGGCTCCGGCGGCTTTCCCGCCACGTCCGAGGCGCCGGGTCGGTTCGTGCAGTTCACCTCGGGGAGCACTGGTGAGCCTCGGGGCATTGAGCTGTCGCTGGACGCTCTGGACGCCAACCTCACCTCCATGTACGACTGGCTGGCGCCGAGCGACGGTGCGGTCGTCTGCAGCTGGTTGCCACTCTCCCACGACATGGGCCTGATCGGCCTCGCGCTCTACGCCATGTGCTCGGTGAATCCGCCGTGGTCCGTGCCTTCCGATCTGGTGCTCATGACCCCCGAGGCGTTCCTCGCCGATCCTGCGAGCTGGATGCGGGCCTGCACCGACTACCGGGCCACCACCACCACCTCGCCGCCCTTCGCCCTGCGCCTGGCGGCTCGCTCCCTGCGATCGGGTGACTTCGACCTCTCCTCGCTGCGGAGCTTCGTCGTCGGCAGCGAGCCGGTGCCGGCGGACGGCCTCCGCGAGTTCGAGGCCGTCGCACAGGATTCGGTCTGCCGCCCACCGTGCTCTGCCCCGGATACGGCATGGCGGAGACGGCGCTGGCCGTCGCCATCGACCCCACGACCAGGCCGTGGTCGTCAGTGCGTGTCGACCCCGAGGGCCTCGCCGCCCACGAATGGCGGGAGGTTGACGAGGCCGGGACCGAGCTCGTGTCGTGTGGGCCCCCTGTGTCGGGCACGCACGTCCGGACGACTGGGTCGACCCCCCTCGGTGAGCTCGAGATACGGAGTCCGTCGCTGCTCAACCGGTACGTCGGCGACGACTCCTCGCCGTTGACCCCCGACGGATGGTTCCATACCGCGGACCTGGCCTACCTACGCAACGGCGAGGTCTACATCGCCGGGCGCACGGACGACGTCCTCATCGTGGCCGGCCGCAACATTGATGCACGCGCGCTCGATGCGGTGGCTGGCGCGCACCCGGCATGCCGCCCCGGCAATGCGGCCTGCGTCCCCGACGGCTCGGGGCGCTATGTCGTCGTGGCCGAGCCACGCACTGCTGCGATGGAGCCCATAGAGCTCCGAGCCGGCGCCAAAGAGATCCGGGTGTCGCTGGCGCGCCGGTTCGCCGCCAGCCCCTCGGCGGTCATCTTCATTGAGCGGGGTACGCTTCCAAAGACACCGAGCGGCAAGGTGCGACGCAATCATCTGCGCGCCCTTTGGGCCGATGGGAAACTGCAACAGCTCGTGACTGGCTGAACGGGCGCCATGGAAGTCCGCCGGCGGCGTCCTGATACTGTCGCCTGCATCTCGGGAATCTGAATCCTGGACGTCAATCGAGGAGAGATGTCAACGTCGAACACGTCAGCCCAGAACACCCGCACGGACGTGATGTCACTTGACGAGTTCAAGGCGTGGTTCGTCACCGAAATCGAATGGAGCCCCGCCGAGATCACGGAGGACAGCGATCTCGTCGAGGATCTCGGAATGGACTCCGTTGGCGCTGTCGACCTCATGGCGGCGATCGAGGACGCGGTCGGCGGCGACGTCATCATGCCGATTGAGCTGCTGCTCCAGATCACGACGGTGCGCGACGCGTACCTCCAGTACTGCGCCCTGGCGCACCTCCCATACGAGAGCGAGCTTCCCCGGTGAGCGGTCCGATCATGACAGGCGAGGAAGCGCGGCTCTCCCCCAGCCTTCACACCCGACGCCTGCAGCTACGGATGCTCACCAACGAGGACCATGCGCCGCTTTACCGACTTTCCAGCGATCCCGACGTTACGTTCCAGTGGCGCTTCCGCGGCACGACGCCCAGCTACGACGAGTTTCTGAAACAGCTCTATCCCGGCGTGCTGTGCCAGTTCGTCGTGAGCCCTCACGGCTCCCAGGAGGTGCTCGGCCTCGTGGTTGCGTACAACGCCGACTTCCGGCACCGCTTCTGCCATGCCGCCGTCGTCATGCACCCGAGCCTCCACCGTCGCGGCCTCGGGATCGAGGCCTTCATGGGCCTGGCGCGCTACGTGTACTACGGCTGGGACTTCCGGATGATCATCATGGAGACGGTGGGCATCGCGTTCGAGAACTTCTCCTCGGGCGAGGAGGCCGGGTACTTCACCGTCGAAGGGCGGATACGGGACCAGTTCTATTACGGCGGGCGGTACTG
Source organism: uncultured Acidimicrobiaceae bacterium (assembly GCA_963726005.1). GTDB lineage: Bacteria > Actinomycetota > Acidimicrobiia > Acidimicrobiales > RAAP-2 > Bog-473. Next base: position 5,497 of record CAVSAT010000004.1, on the reverse strand, counting down.
GGACGGCATCTCGGTCACGCACCGCCGCGACCAATTCGAAAAGGTGATGCAGGGGCCGGTCGGGCAGCTCCTCACTCCGGGGCGACGCGTGAAGGTCCCGCCACCGCCGAGATGACCGCAGCCTGTCGCGCTTGGTGCCCCTCATACCTCCGAGGGCTCGCGGCCTCGCCGCCCTCCTGATCGTCTTCGCCGCTGTCCCACTGAGCTTCGGGCTGCTCGCGACGAGTGCAGCAGCCCAGCCCACCACGACGACCACGGCGGCACCGACCACGACGACCACGGCGGCACCACCACGACGACCACGGCGGCACCCACCACGACGACCTCGTCACTCGCCACCACGACGACGGTTCCCGCCACCACGACGACCAGAACGCGTCCGAGCACCACGACAACGCATCCGACCACCACGACGACGAAGGCCTCCACATCGTCGAGCTCGAAGACCTGGGGTTGGGTCCTTCTGGCGGTCGCCATCGCCCTGGCCGCCATCCTCGTGGCCTTGCTGATCGCGCGTAACCGGCGACAGGGACACGCGGCCGACTGGCAGCGCTCAGTGGTGCCCGCAGTGACGGCAGCGGAACTCGCCCGGGAGCTCGTCCTGTCGCTCACCTTGGGGGACGATCCGCAGCGCCGGGCGGACGTCAGCGTCCAGGTCGACGAGGCGGTCTCGTCGCTCGAGCGGGCGGCGGCTTCCGCTCCCGACGAGGCAAGCCGCGCTCTGTGCGCCCGGTCCGCCGAGAGTCTTCGTGGCCTCGCGTTCGCGGTCGAGGCCGACCACCTCTTGCGTTCGGGCGGCGGGCATCCCACCGGAGAGCAACTGGCTGCTGCCGATGCCGCCCGGCGGCACCGCGCCGCGGAGTTGGACGTTGCGCTGCGGGAATTGAAGGCGGCGAGCGTCCCGAGCGGTAGCCCCCGAGGTCGCCAGGGCGGACGAGATCTTCACTCCGCCCGTAGCAACACCGCCGTCGGCGTGCGTGCCGCTGTCCAGGCCGGAACGGCCGCGACGACGTTGGCGAGTACGAGCGTGCCGAGCGCCACCAGCAAGATCGACAGGAGGGACACCGTGGGGTATGGCACGGCGTAGATCTGATCCGCGAAGAGATCCCACAGCCACCGGCCCGCGATGACCCCAAGCGGGATACCCACCGCGATCCCCACCACCGCGGCGACCGTCGCCTGCCAGGCCACGGCAGCAGCCAGTTGCCGGCGGACGAACCCGATGGTCTTGAGCAGTGCAAGGTCACGCCGTCGCTGCCGGACCGATGCGATCAGCGTGAGCGCCAACGCCACGACGGCACCCAGGGCGAGCCCCGATACCAAGAGCGTGGGTGTGAGGCCGATCGTCTTGTAGTTCACGATCTCGGCGGGGCGCTGCACGCCCTGCACGACGAGGGCGTTGCCGGCGGCGCCGCCCTCCGCCGAGGCATAGACCCGGTCCGACGCGACGACGATGCGCTGGAGGTTGGCCAGCGCCGCCGTCGCGGGCACGCCGGACCGCATGCGAACCACCGCGAGGTTCGGCCCGTCGAGTGCCGGTGTCGGGCCGCCGTTGAATGCCGCAGCGAACGGCTTGGGAAGGACCTGGAGCGCCAAGAGCGCTCCGGTTCCCATCGAGGTGTGGTCCGAGACGGTACTGGCAAAGCCGATGGCCGGGAAGGTCGCCGTGCCGACGATCCGCAGCCGAGTGGGTGGCAGCCAAATGGGCGCGTTCGCCGGCGCTCCATAGGTCACCGTGATGTACTGGCCGATGCGCTTGTGAAGCTGGGCCATCGTCGCCGCGCCGAGGACGACCTGATGCGCACCGTCGACGCCGTGGCCGGTGAGGATGGGTGGCGTCACGGCGGCGTTCTCGTTGGCGATGAGGAACGGCACCTGCTGGCCGTCCATCAACATGTCGTTGTAGGAGAACCCCGCGTAGGCCGCGACGTCCTTGTCGCGTTTGAGCATGGTGAAGGCAACGTGCGGGACATTGCCCCCTCCCGGTCCCACGGGGTTCAGGATGTAGGTCCAGTTCCACCCGTACAGCGGGGGGTTGGAGACCAGGGTCTGGAGGCTGTTCCCGAAGGTCAGCGTTGTCACTACGAGGGCGACGGCCAGGGACGATCCGAGCAGCATGGAGCGGACGGGCACGGCGCTCCGGCCCTCACCCGGCTGCAGGGCCATGCGCACCCCGACCACCCCGGGGGCGGACAGCCCGGCCCGGGCCAACGCGGCGACCGCCTGCGCGCCGGTTGCGATCGGACACGGGGCCGCAGCGCGACCCGGTGCGGAGCTGCCGCGTAGGCCAGCAGGAGCGCCATCACGCTCAGACAGCGTGACCACGATCAGCATGCCAAAACCCAGCACCGTCCAGTCGAAGGAGACTGCCACGTGCGGGGTAGACCGAACGCACGGGTCCGAGCGGCGCGAGCGGTGACATCGCCACCGCGACGCGCCGGCCAGCAGCGTTCCGAGAAGGATGGCGCCCTCGAGGCCGATCAGGCCGTCGAGGATCGTGTCCACCGGCCCTGCACCCAGCGCCCGCAGGACCGTCACGTCATCGGCCTCCGCACGGAGCCTGCGCGCGATCAGTTGCGCCGTGATGAGCAGCGCAGCCAGGAGGGCCACACCTCCGAACACGCCGAGGGCGATGGAGATCGGCTTGAGCGAACGATCGGCCTTGTCCACGACCGGCGCCAGCAGGTGATCAGTGAGATCACGCCGGGAGGGATCAGACGGGCGACCTCGCGCTCGACCGCGGGCACCGCGCTGGGCCCACCCCTGGTCCGGATGCCGAAGGTCAGCGCCCCGGTAACGACTCGCCCTTTGTGCGAGGAGGCTCCGCGGTGAACGCCGGCGTGAGGGGGAGGAAGGTCGGAAGGATGTCGACGTCGTCCTGCACGATTTCCGAGTTCAGCGACGCCAGTCCGACCAGCTTCATGTTGATTCGCACGGCGGGCGGCACGGCCTTGGTCCCGAACCTCGGCAGGCTCTGTTGCACGGTCGAGTAGAACCCGAAAGGGATCACCTCTCCGACGTGGAGGCGCAAGAGCTTGGCCACCGCCGGCGCCATCACGATCTCGTTGGGTCGCCGCGGGGACGCCAGCCGCCCCTCGCTCACCGCCATGCGGTCCTGGGTGAAGAAGAGCCCGTTGACGCTGGCGACGGGGAACGCCAGCCCGGTGACGCTGATTCTCGGTGAACCATCGGCGGTAAGCGGCGCGCCCGTCACCTCGAGCCCGGGTGCGACGTGAAGGACGCCGGGGAACCGGCGATGGCTTGCGTGAGGCGTGGGCTGTAGGTCGGGTTGTCCGAGGCCACCGAGTTCCGCTGTAGACCGAGACCAGCAGCTCCGACGGATTGGTCGCGGCGAGGAACGTCGAGAAGGACGATTGCGTGCGCCGCGCGGCGGCGAGGCTGCCGAGGCCGAGTCCTCCCACCAACCCGACCAGGACGACGAAGGAGAGATAGCCCGCCCAGCGGCGCCCGAAGGTGACCGGATCCGGTACCTGCGCCACACCGAACCCGCGTTCGATCACGGCCCGCAGTCTCCCCGAGGGTCTCCTCCACCGCTATGCAGTCTCGCCAAGGGACGGGGGCGCACCAAGGGTGCCAGCTTTTCGCCCCGGGGGTGCCAGCACCACGGCTGCGACCTCTCCGGCCAGGCCACGCCAGGTCCCGCGCTACCGTAGGCAGCGCATGGCGAGCATCAAGGTGGTATTGGCGGAGGACAAGGCCCTCCTTCGGGAAGGCATCTCGCGCATCATCGACGGCGAACCCGACTTCGAGCTCGTGGGGCGGGCGGCCGACCTCCCACAGCTTCTGGAGCTGATCGAGAAGGAATCGCCCGAGGTGGTCGTCACGGACATCCGCATGCCTCCGACCGGGACGGACGAGGGGATCCAGGCCGCGTCATGGCTGAGGGAACACCAGCCCGAGGTGGGCGTCGTGGTGCTCAGCCAGTACAAGACACCTTCGTATGCGCTGGCGCTTCTCGAGACTGGCTCCGCAGGCCGGGCCTACCTGTTGAAGGAGCAGGTCGCGGGTCCCGACGAGCTGGCGCAGGCGATACGCACGGTCGCCCAGGCGGGCTCAATGATCGATCCGCAGATCGTCGACGAGCTGATAGAGGCCAAGTCGTCCCGCCGGAAATCGAACCTGTCCTGGTTGACGCCGAGGAATCCGAGATCCTGGGCGAGATGGCCAAGGGCAAGAGCAATGCGGCCATTGCGGCCTCGCTGCAGGTGTCCGAGCGGGCAGTGGAAAAACACACCAACTCCATCTTTTCCAAGCTCGGTCTGACCAAGGACGCGAAAAAGACCGGCGTGTCAAGGCGGTGCTGGTCTACTTGAGTGACCCCGGGGGAGGGTGACACCACCACCAACACGTGTGCATGGCACCACCCCGGTCGGCCGCTACCAGTAGCCGTGAGAGAATGGGTACATGAGCGAGCGGCTCCCCGTCCTCATCGTTGATGACCAGGCGCCCTTCCGCCGCGGCCATGAAAGCCGTGCTGAAGCGGGCCACGGAGTTCGAGTTGGTGGGCGAGGCGGCCAACGGGAGCGAAGCGGTGTCCCTGGAGGAGCGTGCTCAATCCGGCTCTGGTCCTGATGGATATCAACATGCCCGAGATGAACGGGATCGAGGCCACCCGCACGATGGTGTCCAGGCACCCCGAGGTCGTCGTGATCCTGTGCTCGACGTACGACGCCACCGATCTGCCGGCTGAGGTGGGCGCAACGAGCGGTGCACACGCCTACCTCAACAAGGAGCACCTCGGTGCGGACGCACTGCGCCGGCTCTGGGAAGTACGCGACACGCAGGAGTTCATTTCCGCCTGATTCGCCTCCCTCACACCAGGGGGACCGAGCCGCGCGCTCGGCGTCCCTTCCCGATTTCGGCCTCCCAGCGCACCGTTCCACCGATGGCACCTAGACCGGTCGGCCATGTTGACGTAGCCGTGGCCCCCGCTGCGCCTTGTGCGGGTCGAACCCGGGTCCGTCGTCTGACACCGTGAAGAGCAAGCCGCCGGACTCCTCCCACAGTCGGACCTCGATGGCGCGCATCCGGGGCATGTTTCGCCGCGTTCTGCAACGCCTCGAGGCAACAGAAGTAGACCGCCGCCTCCGTCTCCGTGGGATAGCGCCCGACTCCGTCGGCCACGATCGCGACGAGGAAGCGCAGCTCGACTTCCCCGCAGCGCGCAGCGCTTCGACCGAGTCCCGGGCTGTTCGACCAGCAGCGGAGGGTAGATCCCGTGTGCGAGCTCGCGGAGCTCTTGAATGGTCTCTTGCACCTCTCCCGCCAGTTGGTCGAGCATCTCGAGACCCGCTTCCTGATCATCGACGATGATGTCCTTGGTCAGGCGGAGGTTCACGGCCGGCGCGCGACAAGGTGCTGCTGTGCACCATCGTGCAGATTGCGCTCGACCCGGCGCCGTTCGGCGTCCCCGCTCACGACGATCCGAGCCACCGGACTCACGCCACGCGTCCGCTTGCTTGCGCACCTCGTCCAG
>CAVSAT010000003.1:0-75823 GCA_963726005.1 uncultured Acidimicrobiaceae bacterium | reverse complement strand
AGACCTGGCGTAAGCCCGCAGCTGACGGGTTTCAGCGTTGCAGATTTAGGCTTCTCAAAGCCGAGGACACGCCATCACCTCCCCACACATCCCCGCCTCCGAAGCCCATCAAGAAGGTCAAGGTCACGACTCTCCGAAGAGTGCGTGACACGGCAATGACCAGACGCATCAAAGAGCTTTACAAGCACACGTGTCAGATATGTGGAGTGCGGCTTACCTTGCCAGGCGGCCACGGATAGGCCGAAGGAGCCCACATCCGTGCTCTAGGTTCTCCCCATGACGGGGACGACACCGAAGACAACGTTCTCTGCTTGTGCCCGAATCACCACGTTCTGTTCGACTACGGAGCGGTCTTGCTAAACGATGACCTAGATGTCTTTGATTCTCAGACCATGCAAGTTATTGGCACACTTACGATGATGAAGGGCCACTCGCTCAATACTGCGAATGTGGCCTTCCATCGATCCCTGTTCGGCAACTGAACCACTAGAGGCGAGAAGCGAACGTCCCACTTGAGTGAAGCAAGGCCGACTGCCCCACTCCGCCGGGTATGCGGCCGTCTTCGGGGACCTGAGACCTCGCGCAACAGGCCACTCCCCTGGCTCATCGTCGGCTCAGTCCCGGACGTGATGGCTGAGGCGCAGCGTCCCGAACGGGACCGACGTTTGGCGCTGCCGTTTGCGCTCGAAGTCGCAGCAGTACTGCCCTATCGGCAACGAAGCAGGCGAACGGAATGAACCGACCGGTGCCGATACAAACGGCTACTACCCGATGTAGGCGGAAATTGGACCCACGGCGTCATCAATGCTGAGAACCGGAGTGACGGTGAATGTCATGTACTCCGAGTACAAGAGGACGTCCGCGTAGGCCGACGTCAAGTCGTCGTTCTCGGCGATGGTGAAACCTCCAGTCCCGTCGGCACGTACATAGTTTGCGATCTCGCCCTCTACGGCGCCACGCTTGCCGAAGATGTCCATGAGGCGCTTCACTTCCGCCTTGGTCAAGTGGGGCTTCAACTTGTACTCGCTAATGAAGAGCATGTTGTACCGGTCCTTTCGGTTCCTCGGTGACCGACTTGCTGTCCGACAGGGAGCCGGCACGAGTTCGGGGATTCTACCCCCGTTGCATCGTGATTGCTTAGGTCGCATTTGCGCTGTCTCAGAGACGGCACGCCGAGGTATCCCCTATATCGCCAGTTATGCAGGCACCGGCCAGGACATCAGCCGGAGTTGCATCGGGCCCGCTCCCCCATTCGTCACCCGCTCATTCGTGGGCTCGGTTCCGGAAGGGGTGGCAGAGACACCTCGTCGAGAAGGGCACCGACGTTTGGAGCTGCCCTTCGTCTTAGAGGGTGCCGCATAGGTCTAGAGGATGCCGCATAGGGATGTCCTGAACTGGTACTGCTACGCCCGTGGACACCGAATACCTCCCTCACACTCCTGATGGCAGTCGCTGGCTGCTTTCGAGAGGTCGCCGAGATGCTCGGCCGAGATGTGCCTGTGACTTTCGGCCCACCCTGATTTGATCCCCTGGCCCGAGGTCATCCCGACTCCGAAGCCGTCCCGGTTGCGGGTCGTGACTGCGGAAGGTGGCGCAAATTCTTGGACTGGCCCTAGGCACACCCGTGCGCCCGGCACTTCTGCCCACTCTGGGGGCTGGAAAGAGGGGCAAAGCCGCCCTTGACCTTCGCCAGCTCTTCGCCTCATGAACGGGAGGAGAGCGCCGATTCTCAGTTGACGCACAGATGCAATGGGGGTAGAACCCGCCACGAGGCTTGCCCTTCGAGAGGAGGACGGATTGTGAAACGCATCGTCTGGCTCGCATATCGAATGGTTGCGGCGCTGGTCGTCGTGCTCGGCCTCAGAGACTGGAACCCGACACCACGCAAGGTTTCCGGGCGTCTAGTTGTCCTTCTGACGATCATCCTTACCAGTGGAAGCATGGTCGCCCCGGCTCCAAATGCCGCGGCTTCATCGGGACTGATGATGTTGACGAGTCAGACCTCAGGCAACCGAGACCAGCGGCTTGTCGTGGGCACTAATGAGGACGGTCGACAGCAACTCCTTACCGTCGGCGCCGACAGCCAGCTGTACACGTCGTACCAGACCGTCGTCAATGGGGGGTTCTCACCCTGGTCCTCTTTAGGTGGCTCGTGGAGCAGCCAAGACAGCATTGGCGTCGGACAAAACCAAGATGGCAGGCTGCAGTTGTTCATGGTCGGGACAGACGACCTCTTGTACACGACCTATCAGACAGCGATCAATGCAGGGTTCCACCAACCATGGGTCCCGTTGTTGGGCCGCACGTTCGACAGCCAGGACCGCATCGGAGTCGGACAAAACCAAGATGGTCGGCTCCAGGTGTTCATGGTCGGGACTGACAACGTCCTCTACACGTCGTACCAGACCCCCCTTGCCGGCGACGGGTTCTCATCCTGGTTCTCTTTAGGTGGCTCGTGGAGCAGCCAAGACAGCATTGCGATCGGACAAAACCTAGATGGTCGGCTGCAGTTGTTCATGGTAGGGACAGACAGCGTCCTCAAAACGTCGTACCAGACCCCCCTCCCCAACGGCGGGTTCTCATCGTGGGTCCCGTTTGCTGGCTCGTGGAGCAGCCAGGACAGCGTCGCAGTGGGGCAGAACCAAGACGGTCGGCTGCAGATTTCCCTTATCGGAACGGACGGCAACTTTCACACGTCGTACCAGACGGTCGTTAACGGCGGGTTCTCGCCATGGGGCCTTGTGCCAAGTCCCGTATGCGGAGGACCCCCACAGTGCGCTGTTACGGGCACCGAGACCTTTCCGAGCAACGACAGCGTAGCCGTTGCCAGCACTCAAGACGGGCGAATCGTGCTTTTCGCTATCGCGAGCGACGGCCAGCCCTGGACGTCATTCCAGGACGCTATCGATGGCGGCGGAGAACCTCCAATTGGTGGAAACGGAGGATTCACCTTTTGGCAGAACCTAGCGTGCAACGTATTCGCTCCGGGTCCGATCGCCGCTGGAAGTAACCAGGATGGAAGGATCCAGGTCTACGGATTCGGTGGCAACAACGTCGTCCTGACTACCTACGAAAGCGGTGCCAATAACGAAGGTTTCTCATGTCCCGTCTCGCTTGGACAGCCACCACTGGTCGCTAACCCCACGGTGACGGGTGTTTCTCCCAACACTGGCCCGGGTGGTACTCAGGTCACGATCACTGGCGCCGGGTTTTCCGCGACGCCGGGACAAACCTCGTTCTCGTTTGGCACGAGCCTGGCGACAGGTGTCTCTTGCACCTCACAAACCTTATGCACCGCAGTAACGCCCTCGGGCGTCGGTACGGTTGACGTCATCGCGACCGTGAACGGTTACTCCAGTAGTTCTAATCCTCCAGCTGACCGATTCACCTATGACTCATGCGGAGACGGCCCTCCCGGTAGCCCCATTGTTGCCATCCCGCATGGCTCTGGCCCTGATTCCGGAATCTCTTTGCAAGTCTCAGAGCCCTACGACTCGGGCGTCGCGGCGTTCGTTGGACCAGCGGGCCTTCCTGCCTCTTCCTATCAAGTGACCATCCTCTGGGGAGATGGGACGTCGAGCGCTGGATCTGTTCAACCCATTTCGGTGCTCGGAGCTCCAGCATGCGTGGTGTCCGGAAGTCACACTTACGATCGCGTTGGTCACTACTCGACAACTGTGATCCTTGGATCTCCATTTGACGTCGCCTTTTCCGGACAAGATGTGGGCGTATCACCAGCTCAGGCGGCACCAATGCCGGCCGTCGGGGTGCTAACGAGTGACAATGGCCCTCAGTGCACAGCAACCGTTGTGAACCTCGCGGCAAGCAGCGACTCCTCCAACCCTGGCTTCGCGAGAGTGGTCCAAGTTCTACAGCGGCACTTCAACTTCAGCGGCAACGTTGTTGTGACTGCGCAACACTGTCTAGTTCAGGACTCCCAGGGGCATTACGGATTTATGTTCGCTCCGGGTTTTCAGGGGACGGCGCCTGCTGCATCCAAGGATTTCACATCAGGGATCGTTTCGAGTGGCGCTACGAATGGTAAGCCAATCGGTCACGCGCCACTCGGAGTCTGGGGTTGCAGTTGGGATTCGAGTTCAAATCGAGAGTGTGGCAGCCCGTTCGGTCTATCGGACGCACAGGTCATGTTCCCGACGCAACCAACGGGCGGATGTCCAACCAAGCAGAACCCGGTGGGCAACCCGAAGAGGTGTGGTGATGCCTCGCTGGACTATGCCTTTCTCGTCTTCAAGACCACTCCACAGGGCGAGTCGCGTTCACTGGTTCAGGTCACCGGTGGCCTTCCATTTACATTTAATGAGACGCTGGCAACAGGTACTCGGCTCCAGCACATCGGCTACGATCCCAACTGGTTGGACTCGAACTATCCGGGTGGTCTTTCAGGCTGGTTCGACTTGGTGAATCCACCCGAGCAACTTAATACAGGCGATCTGAACTGCAATGGGTTTCCCGGTTCGGGAACGCAGGAGGAGTCCTGCGGTTACTACTACAGCGAGTCCGACCCACAGCCGCACCAGTGCTCCCCGACCGTTGACGAGTACGCCGACCTCACTTACTCGATCGGTCTTCATGAAACTCGACCGAGTGTGCTCGCATCTCAGTGCAACCTCGGCTACGACTCGAGCGGATCACCCTTCATGGTTGCTGATGCAGTGGTTGGCATCGCGAGAGGCGGGCTTCACGCCGGGACAAAACTCGATCCTTCAGGGGCGAACCCGTGCTGCACTCAGATCATGACACCGCTACGTTCCGATGCCGCCTTTTTCGCACTGAGCGCGGAACTGCAGGGCTGAAGTCTGAGCCGCACTCAGGTGGTTGCTAGTCGGCGGATCCGTAGAGTTCCACAGGCGGAGCCGGCGGGCGGGTCAACGTGGCTCCTGTTCCGCCTAACGGCCCCCGCCCTGCGCCGCGGTGCCCCTCTCTTCTTCCCTGTGGCGCCGGCCGCCCGGCCGCTTCGGGCCTCGGTTCGCTGCTCGTCGCCGCTTGCGCGGTGCTTCGGGCCGTTTGCCCGCACGCCCCTTTCTCCCGACCCTCAGAGAGTGGACGCTTGCGGACTCGAAAAATCGTCCAGCCACACACCCCTCCAAACCGGCCACGGGGCACGTGGGAGAGCTTCAGCCCGAGCACACATCAGGCCCGCTCCCCCACTCCCGCGACTCCTCAGCGAGCTCATCGTCGGCTCGGTCCCCGACGGGATGGAGGACGCACCGGGTCCCGGATGGGACCGACGTTTGGAGCTGCCGTTTGCGCTCGAAGTCGCAGCGGCCTAGCCCCTAACGACACGACTGGGATAGTCGCTTGGCCCTGATGATTCGAAGAATCGATGAGTAGTTGGCTGGGGCCCCGCGGGGACAAACGGCGACCGTGTTCCGTCGCGAGTGAGTTCGCACAACTTGCCTCTGGCGGCTAGCTTCGAAAGTGGTTGGGGGTGATGGGCATGTTGGAGGTCGTGGCAGCGGCTTTTGTCGCTTCGGTGTGCAGCTTCGGCTGGCATGTCCAGGCCAGGCCTCCGCGGCCACACGGGAGCATCCCAAGGCTGACGCATGGCTTGCGAGGAATGCGCGCGACGTGGGTGCACTCCTTTCAGACGCCCAGATCGTCTACGGAGAAATGCAGCCCTGCTCAGGTACGGACGGGCCGGATCCAGGAAGCAGTGCTCCATGTGAGGGATTGAGTAGCGACCCCGGTGACTGGGCGATGCGCACGGGGTTGGATTGCTCGAAGGTCGCGACGGACTCGAGGATCCTGCAGTCAGACGGCCCGATTCCCCTGGCTCAGGCGCAGCGTTGGTGGTCCACCGCCCTGCACGATCTGACCGTCGGTTGCAGTGCCATTGGAATAGCCCAGAAGGCGTGGCTGGCGAGGTCCTCGGTCGGCGGAAACACCACCGCGGTGTCCGAACCAGGGGACTCCGCCGCGGCCGATATGCAAACAGCCAGCTTACTACTCCGCACGGTCGACAAAACGATCAGTTGACTCGCGATTCAACCCCAAAAGCGGAAGGGGTCAGGTCGCCAGGCGCGCCCGGGCCTGGCCTCGGCCAGAACCCGCGCAACCAGGCGTCCCGTTGGGAAGCGGGGAATGTTTCTTGGGAACGAACTGCGAAGTTGGCTAGCAGCAGGAGCTGCCCCGGCTTACCGGCGACGCTCCGTCGTCTCCTCGTACAGCGTCGCGCGCACTATTGATCTTGATCTGAACTGCTTGAAGTCGCTCTGTCATTTCGTCACAGGGAAAGGCTACGCCGCGCGTGCACCGGGGTGAGCCCCCGTTCGCCGAGTCTGACTCGCCGGGTGGCTGGCGGGGCAAAGGGTTAGCTGAGGCCATTCTGGTCACGGCTGAACCATCTCTGGTCGTTGGCATCAGTTCTAATCCGCAAGTCTGGTGGGCTTGAAGGGAGATCCGCCGAAGACAATGCGGTGCGCCACGTTGAGCCTGACTCGTCGGTGAAAGCAGCGACCAATGCGGCGTAGTCTCATGGCAACATCGAAGAGAGAGGAGCTTGTCATGGCTGAGAGCGTGTACAAGGTCATCGAACTCGTAGGTACGAGCGGAGAATCCTGGGAGAAGGCCGCTAGCGCGGCGGTGGCCAAGGCAAGTGGGTCCTTGCGTGATCTTCGAATCGCCGAGGTGGCTGAACTGGACCTTCAGCTCGAGGATGGGAAGGTCAAGGCGTATCGAGCTAGGGTCAAGGTTTCTTTCAAGTACGAGGATGGCGACTGAACTTCGACACCCTTCTCGCACAGTGGCGACCTGTCTCTTTCACTAACGCCACCTGTCCCCGTACGCCGGTTATGCGGCCACCTGTCAGGAAATGAATGGGAGTGCATCAGGCCCTCTCCCCCACCGCTCACCAGGCTCATCGTCGGCTCGGTCCCGGACGTGATGGCGGAGGCGCCGAGTACTGAACGGGACCGACGTTTCGAGCTGCCGTTCGCGCTTGAGGTCGCAGCGGCCTAGCCCCTAACGGCACGATGGGGATACCTCTAGCGCCCGTTTCGCTGCGCGTTATGGGGCGCTCGTTCTGCTCGGATCTGCCTGTCTTCGACGGGCGCCGATCGGCAGTTATGGCGTTCCGCGCTCGCTATTCGGAAGTGGTGACGCGATACCGGTCACGTGCGCGGCGTGGGTCGTGCCGTTTTGCCCGGCGGCAAAGCGATGCGACCTCGGAGGCGCTCGCTGCAGTCGGATAGAAGTCGCCGGTTCCAACGATCTCGACTCCGCGGCCGCAGACGGGACACTCGTAGGTCCGCGTGAGCGTGCGCGCGGGAGTGGCCGGGGCCCAGAGCCACCGCCATGCGCGGCGAGCACCGGACCGTAAGCGCATCGGCATCATCGAATGGTGCCCGATCCCGGAACGGATTACACCACCCCGATCGGCAGATCGGGCGCTACGGCGACGGGGCCGCAGGCGGAAATCTGTAGAAGATATGGGGACGGAGCCAGTGTCCCGTTGGAACGTTGGGGTGCTCGAAGTCCGACGACGGATCGCGAATCATGCCGAGGCGTTCCATTACCTTCCACGACCGGACGTTGTCTGGGTTGGTGAAGGAAACGATCTCGTCAAGACCGACCTCTTCGAGTCCGTAGCGAACCGCACTACGAGCCGCCTCGGACACGAATCCGTAGCCCCAGTGCTCGCGGGCTAGGCGCCATCCGACTTCGACCGCAGGCGTGAAGGGAGCGTCAAACGGCACTCGGTGCAACCCGACAAAGCCAATGAACGGCGAGTGGTTCGGCACCTCTACGGCCCACAGACCGAAACCGCAGTCGTCGAACTCCTCCTCGATGCGCGCCACGAATGCGTCGCTCTCCTCTCGGCTCATGGTCTTCTGCATGTGCGCCATTACGTCGGGATCGGCGTTGAGTTCGGCAAAGGGTGCTAGGTCTTCGGCGTGCCAACGCCGCAACACGAGGCGTTGAGTCCGCAGTGTCGGGCCCCTCGCATCGGACGCGAGGTCTCGATCGGGATACACGAGCGCATTTTGCCCGATCCGGCGTGATCTTGCGAGAGTTCGGGCCGCACAGAACCCACCAGCCCGGGTGCCCCAGAACGTGCATCCCCGAAGGACGCGCCACGGGTATCACCTAACGCCGTACATGAAGAGGCGGGGCCGGATCAAGACCCTTTCTTTGCACGTTCGTTCGTAATCGACCAATCGGCGTGCCGCACGCGGGCGCGTGCCGGCGAGGCGCCGGGGTCAACGTCGGGCGATGCCCGCCGAAGGCTGTGGCGTTGACGCCGGTGGCGAGCGGCGCATCCTCTTCGAGGCCGCCGTTATGTCGAGGTGTTGCGAGTTCCCATCACTGTTCGGGTGGGTCCGTGACGGTCCCGTAGGGCAGCCAGCCATTCATTCGTCGATCTCCGACATGATGGGGTTCGGCCACGTTCCGACGGGCTCAATCAGGACCTCGGCCACACCAGGTGGTGGGCCACGGCGTTAGTCGAGCACACGTCGGTCCGTGGCCGAGACTCAGGCGGCGGTCTCGAGGCATCGGACCTCCCCGTCGCGCATCGCGTAGAAGACGAGGGTCAAGAGCTTGCGAGCCACCGCGACGCGGGCCTTGTATTTGCCACGGCGCTCGGCGATGCGTTTGTAGTCGGCGCGGAGCTTCTCGTTGCCCTTGGCCCGGTAGTTGCCAACGGCCTCGATGCACGCCCAGCGGACGAGGGGTGAGCCCTGCTTGGTGATGTTGCCGCGGTGGACGACCTCGTCGGATTCGCGGTGCTTGGGGGTGAGGCCGGCCCAGCTGGACAGCTTCTTGGCCGAGTCGAAGCGGTTGATGTCGCCGATCTCGGCCACGAAGATGGCGGCGAGGACCTTGCCCACACCGGGCAGGGTCATCAGGGCCCGATACCCAGCATCGCCTTTGAGCTCGGCGTGGATGTCCGCGTCGAGCTCGGCGATGGAGTGGTCGTAGACGTCGAGCAGGTTGCGCAACGAGTCGAGGCGCATCGAATCAGCCTCGGGAAGCTCGAGACGGTCGAGCTGGGCCTGTCCGGTCGGACCCCAGAGCTCGCCGACGGCGGGCAGGATCCCGTTCTTGGCCATGACCCCGTGGATCTGGGCCTTGGCACTGGTGCGGTGCCGGATCAACGAGTAGCGATAGCGCACGAGCTCGCGCAGCTCACGGACGTCATGCGGGGCGATCCAGCCTTCGGCGAGGCGCCCGATGCGGAGCATGGCGGCCAGGTCTCTGGCGTCGCGTTCGTCGTTCTTGACGCGTCGTTCCCCCCAGTTGTTGCCGAGGGCGTGGGCGAGGTGCACGTGGGCGCCGAGGTCTTGGAGCACATCGGCCGCCCAGTACCAGCCGTAGGTGGACTCGAGGACCACCTCGGGCTCGGGTCCGGCAGCCTCCATAGCCTGGGCCAGCTCGAAGGGCTGACTCACGATGCGCTCGGTGCCAAGCATCTCGCCGTCCTCTGCCATTCGATAGAGGGTCGTGCTTCGGCGGTGCAGGTCGATTCCGACGTACTGTCGTCTCATAGGGGCCTCCTCCTCTTTCGAGGTTTTTCTTTGCAAGTCCGAGCATGCTCGGATCTCACGAGGGGCGGAGGCCCCGCCCCTTCATGGCATCAGGTCGGGGTAAAGGTCCCTGAGACAGATCCGGCCACCAATCGGGGGCCGAAAATAACGGACGGAAGACGCCACCGGCTGCCGGTAGTTGTCGGAACGTTGTGCCGGTTCGGCCTGTTCGGCTCTATTCGGGCGTGGACTGCAATGTCACAATTCTTGTGTCTCGCGCAGCAAACCACAGTCGGCCCGCGTCGACAGCAAGCCGGCACCGGCCGGCTCGGATATCGAGATAACCAAAATTCCACCTGACGCTGGCCATTGAGATGACGGAGACCGGAAGAGGATCTCATTGCTTCGAACGCGACCACGGCACTTTCGGTGACCAGGATCTTCTCCTCGCCGCCAAAGTACACATGACGGTTGCACAATGACCGAGCCGCGGACAGCGTCGCGTCCGCGCCCTGAGCGAGGGGGCGCCGTTCAGGCCCCAGCAGACGACGTGGAGTTGCTAGTGAACTCGAGCGATTGGCCACCTGTTCGAGTGCGAGCCCCGGAATTTGCACCGCGATCGACCCGGGTCCGACGCCCCGCCTCCTTTTGGGTTTCGCATTGCGTCGGTCTGATGGTGGGAGCCGGGTGTGTCCTGAGCTCGGTGTTGGGATTGGCCCTCTGGCATTGGGACCTCAGGGGTGGCAGTTCGGCTTCCCCCGGCTTCTCGAACAAGGTCATGTCAGTCCCCCCCGGCTACACGAAACAGCAGTTGAGCCTTGACGACCAGTTCTCCGGTACCAAGCTGGACACCACAAAATGGAACACCTACCTGGGAGCTCAAGGGATCGTCTGGAACAACGGCAACACCATCCCGTTGCCGTACTCCACTCCGAATGCGTCCCCCTCAGCTAATTCGGCGGCCATGTTCGGGCCGAGCCAGGTGGGTGTGGCCAACGGTCTGACGCTGACCGCGCAGCACAACACCAACCACTACTCCAAGACCTACCCGTGGATCAGCGGCGTTGTGACGACCGAAGGCAAGCACTCCCTGCTCGCGACCGGTTGGTACGTACAGGTGCGCGCCAAGATGCCCCACATGACGGCGGGAATGTGGCCAGCCATCTGGTTCATGCCCGATACCCCGACCAGTCGGGTGCCCGAGATCGATCTCTTTGAGGGCGGGTGGCTCGGGGCCAAATCGAACGAGATCATGCACGCCGACTACGGTGGCAGCGCCAGCGAGTACCCGGGCTACCGTGACATCGTCTACAACACGGGCTCGGACCTCTCTGTGGGCTACCACATCTACGGGATTCAGTACCTCCCCCACGTCGCCGTCAAGTATTTCTTCGACGGCAAGTTGATGTTCCAGCAGTTGGCGTCGAGCAGAGGCGGCGTCGCTGCGGGCACGTACGAACTGCTCTTGGAGCTGCAGGTGGCCGCGCAGCCGGCATCACCATGGCATACCGTGGCGACAGCAACCACCCCTTCAGAAAGCATGGACATCGCCGAGGTGCAGGTGTACTCGTAGTAGGCCTGCCGTCGTCGGGTCGACATCGACCTCCAACAACGGTAACGAGGCCGCTCAGATGCATGGCCACCCCAGCCTTCCGCCTCGCATCGGGGGCGGGGCCGGAAAGAACGCTGCCTACAGGCCGCCTCACCGTCAACCAACTCTCTTGGACAAACGTGCGTAAGTGCTCAACTTCAAGGCGATGGCGGCGTCACATGTACAACCGCTGTTAGGTGGTCGGGTGGCACAGTGTCGAAGACGGGTAGTGCTGTAGGTGGCTACAACATTCTGCTCGCCGAGGTCTGCTCGAACTTCAGCGGGGGATGGCAACCATGCTGATTAGTGCCACCGACTAGCTGTGATTCCCGTCAGCGTTGTTGACGGAGCCGCTGCAGAGGGGTGAGCCCCCCGATGGCCGTGTGAGGTCTTTCCGCATTGTAGGAGTCCAGCCACGGGCCGAGGGCCTTCATGCGCTGGTCGTTGGAGGTGAAGAGCGTCTTGTACGCGAACTCTTCGAGAAGAGTCCGGTTGAACCGCTCTGCTTTTCCATTGGTCTGGGGCCGATAGAGCCTGGTGCGCCGATGACTGATGCCCAGGTCGACCAGGGCCTTCTTGAAGACTGTCGAGGGGGTGTAGTTGCGGGCATTGTCGGTCATGACCCGTTCGATGGCGACGCCCTCTGAGGCGAAGTAGGCGGCCGCATCGCGGACGAACTGGGCACAGGTCGGAGCCCTCTCGTCGGTCAGGGCCTGGACGAAGGCCACCCGGCTGTGGTCGTCGACTGCCACGTGGAGGTAGTCGTAACCGACCTTGATCCGCTTCATCTCCCCTGTGGTGCCCATGTCTCGCCCGCGCATCTTCCAGCCTCCGCCCTCTCGGATCCGCCCCAGTTTCTTGACGTCAACGTGGAGGAGCTCGCCGGGCCTGTCCCGCTCATAACGCACCACGGTGCGGGTCGGCCGGTCGATGAAGCTGAGGCGCGAGATCCGCTCTCGTCGGAGCACCCCATAGATGGTCGAGCGGGGCCGCCCGAGCGCATAGGCCAGGCGGTGGGGGCCATAGAGCGTCTCGAGACGAGTGGCCACAATGGTGGCCACCGCATCGGGAGCGAGTCGATGCGGACAGCGTCGGGGGGCCGAGGTGCGGTCCAACAGGCCGGCCGATCCCTCGTCGCGGAAGCGGCGCAACCACTTGTAGGCGGTCTGGCGCGAGACCCCCATGGCCTTGGCGGCATCGGCCAGCTTCCAACCGTCGATCTCCACCCGGTCGACGAGCAACCGCCTCCCCAGGACGGTGAGCTTTGCCCTAGCGTGAGCCACGGGCCCTCCTTTTCGCTTGCTGTTCTTGGTCGAACCTCAAACGATCAGGCAGGGCCTCTATTTGTCAACAACCTCGGTGGGAATCACAACTAGCCGTAGGGACGAACCTGCCCCCGTACGCCGGGTAGGTGAGATGGCCGACCCAGACAGCCGTGACCGTCAACCGACAAAGCCGACCACGAATGCCTCCTGTTGGTCGGACTCCACGGCGCTCGTGCAGTAGTTCTCACGAACCCAGGCCACAGGACCGCTACAGGGAACTCCACACAGGATTGCGAGGCATGCCAAGGCCGTTCCGGTTCGTCCGTGGCCCCCGAGACAACCCAATTCAACTCGCGCCCCACCGAGAGCGCGTTGGTGCAGCGACCTCAGGGCGGCTACGACTTGCGCGGAATCACTGGGCACGCCGAAATCGGGCCAGTCGATGTGGTCATGGGGCCATGGAGGATCCCATTGCGCGTCGAGATAAAGCCCGAAATCGGGTGCCAGGTCGCGGGCATAGGGATCCCTGGCGTCAAACGACACGGCGGTGACCTCGATCCCATCCGGCAACACGACGACGGATCGGTGCAAATGCAGGTCAAACCGCTGGTGATCGTGGTCACTGGCAGCGCACCTTGGGGCTTCATCGTCCACGTACCAGTGGGCCTTGCATTGCGTACACGCGACTACGGACCGGGTGTCAACCACGCCTTCATTCTCGCGATTGCGAGGGTGCCCCGGTTCGCCTGTGACCTCAAGCGGTCGTTGCAACACCAGCCTGATCGGCGGACAGTGATGTCGTCGATCAGGAGGTGTGCGAATGGCTCGGTTCTCGCAAGAGGACAAGTTGACGATCTGGGACATGCGCGAAGCAGGGGTCCCCGTGAAGCGCATTGCCAAGCATCTGGGCCGGCAGAACTCTTCGCTCCGAAGGTTCATTGCCGACCACGGCGGGAGGCGCCCGACGGCGCGCGAGCGCTCTGAGCTTCGACTCTCACTCGTCGAACGAGAGGAGATCTCGAGGGGGCTGGCCGCCGGCTGGTCGATCCGTGCCATCGCCCAGGAGCTCGGTCGGTCGCCCTCGACGGTGTGCCGCGAGGTCAACGCCAACGGCGGGAGGAAGAAGTACCGGGCCCTGGTGGCCGATCGGGCGGCCGCTCGGCGGGCTCTGCGACCCAAGCGGGCCAAGCTCGCCCAATGTCGGCGGCTCCGAGGGGTGGTGGAGCGCAAGCTGGAGGCCCGCTGGTCACCCCAGCAGATCTCGGCGTGGTTGGCTCTGGAGTACCCCGATCGCCCGGAGATGCAGGTGTCCCACGAGACCATCTACCAGTCGCTCTTCGTTCAGAGCCGTGGTGCGCTGCGCAAAGAGTTGCACTCGTGCCTGCGCAGTGGTCGAGCCATGCGACGGGCTAAGGCCTATGTCAATGCCAACCACATCGGACAGGGCCAGCTCAAGAACATGGTGATGATCTCGGAGCGTCCCGCCGAGGTGAAGGACCGGGCCGTCCCCGGACACTGGGAGGGGGACCTGATCTTCGGCAAGAAGATGACATCCATCGGCACCCTGGTGGAGCGCCACAGCCGCTACGTGATCTTGCTCAAGCTCCCCAACGGCCACGGCGCCGAGGCCGTGCGCAAAGCCATGACCAAACGCGTCTTGACCTTGCCAGCCCAACTACGTCGATCGATCACCTGGGACCAGGGCAAGGAGATGGCCGAGCACGTCCAGTTCACAGTCGACACCGGAGTGAAGATCTACTTCTGCGATCCCAAAAGCCCATGGCAGCGCGGCAGCAACGAGAACACCAACGGATTGCTGCGCCAATACCTTCCGAAGTCCTCGGACCTCTCCCAATGCACGCAGCGTGAGCTCGACGCCATCGCCCGCTCGCTCAATACAAGGCCTCGACAGACACTCGGCTGGATGACACCATCTCAGGCGTTCGCCGAGGCTGTTGCGTTGACCGCTTGAGGCCACACCGGTTCAGTGAGACCTGTCAGCGATGCTTCTTGGGTGCAGATGACCGATGCCATCATTCCGAGTTTCTAAACCCTCGCTCCGTCCACGTCGCTTTGGGTCACCCGAATCGAACGTGGCCAGCCCTGGGCAGCTGAGAGCCGGACCCAATAGGCGTCCCCGTCGAAGGAGATCCAGGACACCGTAGGGGATGATGCCTCGGGTCCGGATAGCGCGAGAAGATTGGACCGGTACTTTGGGTCGATTCGATAGCCACGAATCGGGTGGTCAACTTCGGCGGTGCAAGTTCCACCACCGCGACCGCGAGCCCGCCACGACAACTTCGCCAGTCTCTTCACGGAACCTTCTTCCGGTTCGGCACCTCAGGTTGCGAGTGTACGCCTTCGTCCCTACATGTTGCGTCCGGGAAGGTCTGAAGTGGGTGCCCCAGTCCGCCGGCTCGGTGTCAACTGCCGCCGAGCCCAAGAACGGCGCAAACGGATCAGGTGTCTGAGACGTCGACGTACAGCTCGATCTCGTTCCCGTCCGGATCGAGGACGTGAAGACTCTGCGTGAACTTCCGCTCGGCCTCGTAGAGGACTGGGGTTCTCTCCGTCTCGAGCACACTCCGTGCGAGGCGGAGCTCTTCAGCTGAGCTGCCGATCTTGAATGCCACATGAGCGAGGCCGGTGGCGTCGTGAGCCGGTGTTGACGCGACTGCATCGATCTCCATCAGGGCGAAGTCATGATGGTTCCCTGGCGTCTCAAGGGTGAAGAACGTCATCCGTGGATCTTCGATCCTCAACACGACTCTCATGCCCAAGGTGCGCGAATAGAAGACCTCGGCTAGTTGCAGATCGCGAACCTTTAGGACGACATGGCCGAGTGCTTGCACCTGCACGGCGCTACCTCCCTCGCGCGATGGCGCTTCAAACGACAGCGGCAAGTACCGCGTCGCTCTCTTCGACGCTCATCGGCGGCCCAATTGGCCTGAGGTCGTGCGAGGCGGCAATACGCGCCAATGCATCCATCGGTGGAAAGTGCGGCTGGGTCGGAACCACGTGCGCCCTCGCGGAACTGCTCAGCTCGCGAATGAAGTCACGGAAGCTGGGGTTGTCGTGCACGAGGAGTATCCGCGCTTCACGATCACCCACCACCCGGAACGTGTGGGGAACACCACGTGGCATGGAGACCCAGTGCCCCGCGCCGACGACCAATTCGTCGTCGCCGCAGCGCACGACCATCTCGCCCTCGAGGATGTACCAGGTGTCGTCCAGGTCGTCGTGAATGTGCAGCGGGGGCGACGAACCGGCCGGGAGGGTCATCTCGAGCACGACGGTCTCCATTTCGGATGCACGACGGTGCTCGACGACCAAGGTGTCGAGGAACCACCATGCCTGCGCCTGCTCGTTCTCGGGGGAGTCAACAACTGCTGTCGTCACTTCGGCCACCTCCTGGTCAGAACCTGTCCGGTTCAGGTAGTCCGGCATCCTTACGATCTAAATCGTATGGTAACCTTACGACTATGTCAAGCGATTCCTCCGTCCCGGACGGCCAGCGTCCCGCGTACGTCGGCGCCATGCTCCGTGTCGTTTGGCAGTGGGTCCGTGTTCAGCTGTATGCGAGAGTCGTTGCGGCAGGATTCGACGATCTGAGCGCAGCGCATGTCGCGCTCTGGCGCTATCCCGGCCTCGAGGGAGTACGTCCCAGTCAGCTCGCGGATCGTGTGGGGATCACGAAACAGTCGGTCAACGACCTGCTCGTGCACCTGGAAGGACACGGGTACCTATTGCGCGTCCCCGATTCGGTCGACGGTCGGGCTCGTGTGATCCGACTTACCGCCAAGGGACGGCGGCTCCAAGAGACCATTTACGCCGCGGCGGGGGCGGCTCAGCAGCAGATCGAAGAGATTCTCGGGCCACGTCGCTTCGCACAGCTGCACAGCTCGCTCGAGCTCCTGACCGAACAACTGCACGGCTCACCGACCGTCCCCTAACGGCGGTTATGCGGCCATCTACGGGGCATGAGCCTGAGCGCATCAGACCCGCTCCCCTACCGCTCACCCGGCTCATCGTCGGCTCGGTTCCGGACGTGATGGCAGACGCGCCCTACACCGGGGCCGACGTGCGGGCGGACCCTTTCTCGGCGACGCCCGGCGCGTCCTTCGGCGGCCCGCTCTTCGTGGGCGCGACGCGGCCGGCGTCTGGAGCTGCCATTCGCTCTTGAGTTCGCAGCAGCCTGGCGCCTACCGCAACACCGGGGCAGTCGTCACGCTCCTCCCCCTACGCAACCCTCTTGGCTGGGGCGGGTGCCAAGAACTCAGGTGTCCCAATCGGCACCTTACGGTCACCGGTTCAGGGCAAACGCTTTGACATTCGCTGCCACCAATTCGCGGCTGAGTCTTCGTGCAGAATCTGCCGACCAGGGGTGCTGTGGAAGTCGCCAATGTCAAACCCCTCCTCAGGAACGGAGCCGTCGCCTCGGATCACATACACGATCCCTGGCACGACGCTGACCTCTCGTATCAGATCCGGTCGACTGGCGACGACCAAGACCAGTTCGACTATCAATCTGGACATTGGCGTTCGCTCGTCTTTGAACGCGTCCTGATTTCTCGACCAGTTGTCAGGGTTTCCGCCCGGGTAGTGAGCCCATCCCCAGTCCTCTATGACATAGAGGCCGCCCGCACGAATCCTCGGCAGCAATGTATTCAGGGACGCCTTTGTCGGTCCGTAGAGGTGAGAACAATCGTCCACAACCAGGTCGAGCGGTTCGTCACCGAAGTGCTCGTCGACGAGTCTCGCGAGGAGTGACCGATCAGCTTGGTTCGTGCCGTAGCAAAGACGCACCGAACTGTTCAACCCGTGATTGGAAATGAACCCATCCAGCGCTTCCACCCGGTCGGGCAGGCAGTCGATCCCGAGCATTCTCTTCGGTGAGAACAGTTCCTGGTACAGAGCAATGCTTCCGCCCTTGAAGATTCCCAAGTCCACGACATTCTCAACCCGCTCCGGCGCAAATCTGAGCAGATTGTCCAGATAGTGCCTTGTCTTGAGTAATACGAAGTGATCGGCTGTCGAGTCCCATTCGTTCCATGTGCTCGGCTCGACCGTCAATGCGAAGTTCGTCGTGCCAATCCGCAGGTTGCGATCATCGTCGCTCCACGTCATTTGCGCGGAGCGGACGGAGAAGGCAGTGGGACCTTCCGATGAGTGCAGATTGTTCACGGAGCGATGATAGGCACCCGCCGCGACCAGGGGTGGGCCCTCGCCTCGCCGATCCGACGACGACTCCAACGTGATCGAGCCCTCGGGATTGGGCCTGCTGAGCCCATCGATGGGCATGGCCGGCCTGCCGGCAGGTCTGATTGAGGTCCTTCGCAACGTAGCGTCGAGGTCGTGGCCGATAGGCACTACGAGAATCTCCGGCTGGCGCAGATCTACGACCCGTTGGACCATGATCGCTCGGATCTCGATGTCTACGCAGCGCTGGTCGACGAGCTCGGTGCGCGCGCTGTTCTCGACGTCGGGTGCGGCACTGGCATCTTTGCCTGCCTGCTCGCCAGACGAGGTCTGGTCGTTGTTGGGCTAGATCCGGCTGCAGCGTCGCTCGACGTCGCCCGGGCGAAGCCGGGGGCGGATCGTGTCCGCTGGATCACGGGCGATACGAGAGCATTGCCACCTCTGCAGGTCGACGCTGCCACGATGACGGGAAATGTTGCCCAAGTCTTCGTGACCGATGACGACTGGGTGGCGACGCTCAGGGCGATCCGCCGGGCGCTGCGGCCTGGAGGACACCTCGTGTTCGAGAGCCGAGTTCCCGAGGACCGGTCGTGGCGCAGATGGTCGCCTGAGGAGTCGCACACCCGAGTGCACACTCCGGGCGCCGGCACGGTGGACTCGTGGGTAGAGGTGACGGACGTGCAGGGACCCCTCGTGTCGTTCCGCTCGACGTTCCTCTTCGAGAGCGATGGAGAAGCCCTGACGTCGGATTCCACACTGAGGTTCCGAACCCGGGAGGAGTTGACCGCCTCCCTGTCAGAGGCCGATCTCATCGTGCGAGAGATAAGGGACGCCCCCGATCGGCCCGGGCGCGAGTTCGTGTTCATTGCTCAGCGCTCAGAGTGAGAGCAATCGAGGGATGTCAATGCCACCACACGAGGCAGTTCTGCGAGAATCCAGGGGGTGTTGGTCAGGATTTCCACTGCCGCAGATGCCGCCGAGATTGCTTCGATCCTCAATGCTCTTCTGGCCACGACGACGATTGAGTGGACCAATACGCCTCGCACACCCGACGACGTGGTGGAGTGGCTTGGCGAACACGAGGTGGTACTGGTGGCTGAAGACCAAGGTCAGGTCGTAGGAGTTGCTGCGTTCGGGTGGTTCCGTGACGTGTCGAAGTGGCCGGGCTATCGGTTCACCGTCGAGAACACCATCCACGTGCGCGAGGATCGATGGGGTTCGGGTGTCGGCGAACTCCTCATGCGAGCTCTCATCGAAAAGGCGCGTGAAACGGGCAAGCACACGATTGTTGCCGCCATTGACAGCACAAACGAAGCGTCGATTCGGTTCCACCGGCGACTTGGTTTCACTGAGGTGGGACGCATGCCCGAAGTCGGCGCCAAGTTCGGTCAGTGGCTGGATCTCGTTCTGCTCCAAATGAGTCTCGACGACCGACCGGTTCCGGCTGGCGCTTGATGACCGGCGTCATGGACGAAAGCCGGTGCCCCCAGTTCGCCCGGTCCCGGCAGCGTCCTCGTCGTCGTTTCGCTCCTTTGAGCCGTCGTAGCGACCCGTCCAATCAAATCACCCCGAACCGGCCATCGGGCAAGCGTTCGAGGTCGTCTGTACCGATGCCACGACCCTGCTGGCCATCGCTCGATTGGCAACGGACAGCTCCGCGGTATCGCTCTCGATCGAGTGCTCCTTTCCGTCCATGGGGCCGAGCCGGAACACTGCTCGTTCAGCCCAGTCACCACCCAGATCCAAGGACACGGGGTTGCGACGCGCTCAGGAGGCAAAACTTATGGGCAGCGTCTTGGTGTCGGCTGGGTCGGTCGAGCTCGCATTGTTCACGATGACGTAGCAGCTGTGCGCCGCGTCGCACACACCATTGCCAATGGTGCCAGTGCCGACGCGAAGGATGGCGGAGCCCGATCCGGTTGCATCGGGATGCAGAATTGCTGCGTGGGCGAAGCTGCAGCCGGCCGAGCTGGCCGTGGCGATGTCGACGTGGGAACACTCGAGGATGTTGACCACCTTGCCAGCCGTGTAGCCGCTCCATCGAACGGTGACGGCCTGGCCGTCGTGCAGGCCCGTGTCGGGCATGACGGAAGCGTGTAAGTGGAGCGCTGCCACTTTCGGGACCGGCAACGCTGCGTGGGATCCCGGAGTCCAGGCGGTGTGGACCGATGAGAGTGAGGAGCGACCCTCGGCCGCAACAGCTTCCAGCGCCCCGTGCTCGTGTTTCAAGAAGGCGTTGAAGAAGGCGGTCGTCGATTTGATGACTGAGCCGGACGTCGGGCCGACCACCCCCGAGGCAGCCATGTGAGCAGACGACCCCGTGGTGTCAGGGTGACTGTCCCAATCGAGTGCGAGCAGCGCCTTTGGTCCCCGTGCCTCGTTGAAGACCGCGACCGCGTCGGCATACGGGACGAGCCCATCGTGGAGATCCTGTACGACGATGAGCGGCGGCGCCTCGGCCAAGTTGTACTGGCCACCACCTAGACCCTCGGTGGTGCCGGCCATGACAACCGCTGCCTTGACCCGAGTGTCACGGCAGCAACTGTTGGCAACCAGGCCCAAGGTTGTGATGGCACCGTTGGAGTGGCCTGCCGCCCCGATCTCGTTCGGGTCGACCAGACCCGACAGCGGCCCGTTCGAGGCAGCGGAGGCCTTGAGGACCTGGTCGATGACGAAGCTCATGTCACCCGGCTGGTTGGCGATGTCCCCGCCATCGGGACCGCCGGGCGTCTCACTGCTCGACAGCGGGAACAGGGGGGCAGCCACCACGTAGCCTGCGGCCGACCATGCGGTCAGCAGCTGCCGGTACCCCGGGGGGGAGCCCCCCAGTCCGTGGGCGAAGACGATCAGCGGGTATGTTCCGTCGCCGGCTGTCGCGACCGATCCGGACCCTCGTGCCGGGTACCAGATGGTCGTCACGAGTGTCCGCGAGGGCTTTCCCGGCATGCCGTTCCATGCCGGCATGGTCCGGGAGGTGTCGACGAAGGTCATCGTCGTTGTCGCCACCGGCGCCGAACTTGCCGCGCCAACCGGATTCGTGTCGACCGTCGCTAGTGCCGCCGCGGAGAGCAGAAATCCACAGGTCACTGCGGCCAGCGACATGGTCTGACGTATCGCGCCCATCTCTGCCCTCCTCCCCGTCCAGATGCCATCGTCCCACAACGCGATGAGCCGAAGGCTCACGGGTAGACCCCGAACACTCGTCGGGGCGGCCAACTCCGTATGCCATTCGCTCAGGCGGCAACAAACTGCTCGAGGGCCCAGTCCACGTACGAGGTCGGGAATCTCGACAGACGAGTCGCGCCTGGTAACTCGGCAATCGCCGCGGCCGCTTCTTCTGCGAATTGGCGGGCAAGCTCGGTGACATCGTCGATTCGACCGGAGTTGACGATCATTCTGGAAGCCTGTTCCAGGTCGGCAGCATGCCGGCGGAGCAAGAGCGCACGGAGGTCGCCGCCGCTGGGCTGCGCCAGTTCTAGCAGGACCGGCAGGGTGAGAACACCACTACGCATGTCCGTGCCGACTGGCTTGCCCAGCCGATCAGGGTCACCGATCAGATCGAATACGTCGTCAATGAGCTGGAACGCCATACCGAATTTCCTTCCGAACTCGCCGAAGCTGTTGACGTGCTCATCCGGTAGCTCCGCGCTGAGCGCCCCCACCCGACACGAACAGGCGAAGAGTGCAGCGGTCTTTGCCTCGATGGTGAAGAGATAACGGTCGACGTCCTGATCGATGTCGAACAAATGCTGGGTTTCCGTTGCCTGCCCGACGCAGAGCTGGGCCACGGTACGGGCGACGTCTGATGCCACATGCTGTCCGGCTCCGGCGGCTTCAGCCGCGGCCCGCGCCATGAGGTAGGTCCCCGCCAGAAGCGCCTGTTTCTGACCTTCGACCGCGTTGATGGTCGGCGTCCCCCTCCGAGTCTCGGCCTCGTCGAAGATGTCGTCGTGAACCAACGAGCCGACCTGTACCAGCTCGACAGCGACAGCCGCCGCGACAACGCGGGAATCGAACACCTGCTCGACATCAGCCACAGCGATGGTCAGAGCTGGACGAAGGCGTTTCCCACCACCAGCCACCACGCGGAGGCACGGAATGGTCAGGTCTGGTGCACCGACCGTGCAGGTTGCCGCGAGCCGATCACTGACCGTCTCCAGATGCTCAGGGAGATCCGACGATCCCAAAAGGTCGAGCGGTGACGACCGCATCCCTGGACGCTATCTCAGCGGCTCAGAGTGACAGGGCGGAGGGCCGGGGGGTCCGCCGCAGGCCGATCGGGATAGTGCGCGTCGGCAACTGCTCCGAGCTAGGGGCGGCGACCCGTGTAGAGGGCGGTCACGAACCGTCGCCTTACGAAGCCGTCAGATGTCTTCGTTGCGATCCGTTCCACTTCATCCAGGATCGTCCGCTGCTCGTCGGGCGGGCGTCGGATCACAGTGGCCATCGATGCGAACAAAGCGCGGGCCTGCACGGGTGTCAGCTGACAGGTCCACGTGATGATCTCGCTCGTGACGTTATCGAGTCCGGCCGCGCGAGTCATGTCAAGCCGTCGGTACGACTCGTCGAGCTGGAACGGAGGGCGACCTGGTTCGTCAAAGACGCCTCGAGTCGCCGGCCCCAGGATGTTCTCGACGGCCTGGCTGAACTCGTCCGACTGACTCGGATCTCGGAACAGAGTCCACCACAGAGCCACCCACCCTCCCGGCCTGAGCGCATGTCCCAGTTTGGACAGACCCACCTCCTGGTCGACCCAGTGAAAGGAGGTGGCGGCCACCGCCAGATCGAACGCGTCGTGGGCGACCTCGGCCTCCTCGAAACTTGTCGCTACCACCTCCAGGTCGTCCGAGGCTGCGACGTCGCGTAGGTAAGAAGCCATCGCTGGATCCGGTTCTATGGCCGTGACATGAGCCCCTTCGCCGAGCAGGCGCTGGGTCACCAGGCCCGTGCCGGGCCCGATCTCGAGGGCCCGAGTGGCCGGACCGAGACCGCAACGCTCTACGAGGATCTCGTAGACGGCCTCGGGGTAGTCCGGCCTCCCGTTGCGATAACCGATCGGATCAAGCCCGAAGAGTCGTCGACCTTCGTGTCGTTGCAAGTCGCTGCCAGGGTCGCGTTGTTCCACCGATCCACAGCCTACGGACGATGGTCCTTCGGGGCTGCCTCTGTTCGCCGGCCAGTGGGGCACCTCGCACCATGGCGGAAGGTCCGACGAACCACCCATGAGAAGCGCAGTGACCTCGGACGAGTCAGTCTTCACGGCCAACCGGTTCCCATTCATGGCGAGTTCTGTTTGCCCGTACCTTCAATGCGAGCGAAGTTGCGAGCAAGTGGCCGCCCAGCACAGCCAGAATCACCTGGTGTTGACCGTCAAGCAGCAGCCCGCTCGCTGTCCGCACGCGGGGGGTACCTTCTCTAGTAGCGAACCTTCAGAAAACAGGTGTTCACCAAGGGTGCAGTTTGGTTGCCGTAAGTGAAGCCTCCTTGAGGTAGCTCGGTGCCACCCGTACCCTTCAACCAGCAGGCGTCAACACGGAGGGGGAGATGGCTTCGCGGGTCGGCGATTTGCCAGTTGGCGTACGGATCTCGACGGCGAGTCTGTGGAGGCCGCGTTTCCATACGGCCACGCTATGGTCGTTGGGGTTCACCTCAGCAGCGTTCCTCGCGGCCTACTATGTCGGGTACATATCGCACCTCCCGCAGATGGACTTTCGGGTCTACCGGATGGGCGGCCAACATGTCTTCGGTTCAAGCCTCTACTCCTCTGAAATCACGATTCTTGGAAAGCATCTGCTCTTCACCTATCCGCCGGTGGCGGCGGTGTTGTTCTGGCCGGTGTCCCACTACTCAGACTTTGCCGGTCAGACGATCTGGGACGTCACCAACCTCTTGGCCCTGACCTCGCTGATCGCGGTGAGCATTTCGGCCGCCCAGTCGAGGACGGTGGTCCGCTCGGATTGGCGCACTGCGCTGATTCTTCTTGCTCCCGTCGGGTTCTTGTTGTACCCGGTTCGCAGCGACCTGGTCATCGGACAGGTCAACATCGTGTTGGTCCTCATGATCGTCACAGACCTCACGGTCGGCGTGTCCTGGCGGGACAGGCAGCTGCCCGAAGGAGTCCTTGTGGGTCTGGCGGCGGCGATCAAGCTAACCCCACTTGTATTCATCCCCTACCTAGTCGTTTCTCGCCAGTGGCGTGCTGCCAGAAACGCCGCTCTCACGTTCGTGGTGGTGACAGGTGTCATGTTCGCGGTGAACCCACACGCCTCCTGGTTGTACTTCACCAAAGAAGCCCTCGACGTGAAGCGGATCGGAAACAGCCAGGTCCTTGGCAACCAGGCGTTGCACGCCGCCATCGTGAGGGCGCATCTCTCACCACCCGCTGCGCTCTTTGATCTAATCGCGCTCGCCGTCCTGTGTACCGGGATCACGCTCGCAGCAGTGGCTTACAACCGTTCGTCGAAGTTGCTCGCGACACTCGTCTGTGCGGGCACCGGTCTCATGCTCTCTCCCATTTCATGGGTCCATCACTACGTGTGGATCGTGCCCGCATTGATCTGGGTGTGTCTCGGCGTGGACCGACCTGCTCGGCGCGCATGGTGGGCGGCAGTCGTCGTTCTCCCCTTTGTCGTCGTACCACCCCAATCACCCAGTGGAAGTGGACTTCTCTGGTACCTGCGGGACAACGCCTACGTCGTCTGGACACTGGTGTTGATCGGATTAGTCGGCGTCATGCTCTGGTTCAGGCGCCAAGCGTTGGTGACCGATGACGCTCCTGATCCGATGGCGTCGTCCCCGACGTCAGTTGCGTGAACCGGCCACACCGGGAGGGAGCTCACTTGGATTGTTGGTGCGGGGCAAATACCGCCGACAAGGATCTCTCAGCCCGCTGGCGGAGATCTGTGCAAAGCCGCCCGCCATGGGGAGACATCGAGCCCGGGGTACTTTGCGGCCATGTCGTCCACTGTCACCTCGTTCCAGTACGCGTGTCCGGGTCGGGGGACGCCGAACAGGGCCAGTTCCTCAGGCGACTTGCCGGCCGCAAAGGAGCGGAAGGTGCCATCGCTGCCTAGGCGCGGGAAGGCGTCATAGCCGAACCAATCGGCTCGGGCCGGCCGGAAGGCAACCACGAGTACGAAGCGAGAGGCGTCAGATCGGGTGAAGTCGGTGGCGCGGTGCCACACGTCGGAGCGGTACGCCAAGAGCGCGCCTCGGCGGCCGGTGGCGACGACCTCGTGCTCGTAAAGGTCCTCGTAGGCGACAGCAGACCGGCTCCTCGGGACAAGCCGAGGTGGGGCGCAGTCCTCGTCAACGTCGGATAGGTACAGGAACGACTCGAGGTGCCAGAACCCAGGCTCCATGCGGGGAGGGAGGAGTGAGTGGTTGGCATCCTGGTGCAGGGGCTGCTCGTAGTTGACCTCCCCCGCCCACTTGCCCCACACCGCGGCCTGATAGATCCGCAGATCGTCGTCGTCGAGGGCCAGACGGGCGAACTCAATCAGCCGCGGGTGCACAAAGAGATCGTTCAAAGCCGGACACCCCGGTTGTGGAAAGCCGCGCATACCGTTGAACTGCGTCGAGCGGAACTGCCGGCCCTCCGGCGAGCCGTCACCGAAGCCCGACGCACGGTTGTAATCGGCGAAGGTGTCGGCGCCGAACAGAAGCGCCAGCTCGTTGGCGACGGCATCGACCTCGGCCCCCTCGACCAGCCCGTCAACGAGGGCCCAGCCTTCGGTCTGCCATTGGTACGCCGCAGCCCGCAGATCGTCGTCCACGAGCCTAGGGTACGCGGGCATGCGGGACGAAGGGTAGAAGTGGCTCCCTTCGGTCAAGCCGTGCGGTGCTGCTGCTGTCGCTACAACCGATTTGTTCTCGAACGGAATTGTTCGGCCCACTTGGTTGATGGTCCGACGCTCAACACCCCGGAATCGGACGGTACGCCCATTGCAGACTAGAAGCAATCGGTACGAATGGAGCTTCCGGCGGCTGCACCGCAAGGAGGCCCGTTCGCCGGCTCGCGGGCATGTTGCCTGCTGCGTGCCGGGTGGATCCCACCCCATCGCGAGGCAGTGGCTCAGGCGTTGGGCCTGACCGGGCTCACGTTGTAGCGCAGTTCTCCGGTCGACACGTCGATGTCGTAATACTCGACGCCCGTCTCCACCCTCGGGTCGTCCGCGTCGAAGGCGACGGCGATCTTATTCGCGGCGTTGCGGACGATATCGAGGGTCAGCTCGGTTGCGGCGGCAGGACCCAGAGCGTCCACGACCTGTTCGCCGAGCCCGGGAGGCCACTGGATCGGCTGCCACACGAAGGCATCTACGACCTGGAGGGCCAGGGCCTGGGCGTCGGAGATGCCGCTCGGATCTCTGTCATCGAACAGATCACTCCCGCCTGCTTGATCAATGGCACTGACGCTCCTGCGGGACTGGCAGAGCCGACAGTCGTGGGCTCTCGCCCCGCGGAGCCGGACCAGTTCGGAGGTAACGGGATCGAGGGCTGACAGTTTGGCCACCTCGAGGAGGAATCTTTCGTGGGCCACCCAGGGATCGGTCTCGGCAGAGGTAGGGATCGGACGCCATTCTTCGCCGAACATCTCGCGCCAGGCGGCATCGGTGCGAATCACCATGTCCTCCGTCCATACGGCAAGGACAAAGGCTGGAGCACCGGCACCGAGTTCGGCCAGCCCGGCTGCTCGAACATCAGTGGTCATGGATGCCACATCGACGACCATCTGTTCGGCGAGAGTCATCGCGTCAGATCTCGGAACCGCAGGAACAGCCGGGTCGAGGCTGGCCCGAGCGATGGCACGGGCCTGCTCAGTCAGGTCTGTCGGCGTGGTCGAGGCGACCGCGTCGATCAATTCGTCCCATGCGGTGAAGGCCACCGGCGCCTGATCTCGGGCGATCACAATTCGACCCTACTGGGCATTTGACGCGTCAAGAAAGCCGCACAGGCTTGCCCAGACAACATGCAGCCGCCCTTCATCGCATCAGGACGGTAGGGCACTGCGGGACCGTGGGGATACCCGATGGAGGGTCCAAATTGGGCCATTGTTCGGCCCCAAAAAGATCGGGTCTGTGTCGTCGCCGGGTGGGGACCTCGGTGGGTGGGCCGGCGAACCCGTCCACCGGATGCCTCGCCTACGGCACCGTGACCGACCCACTCACCGATGTTCCGCCGGGCGACTGAATGGACATATGGAGCCTGCCTGTCGTCGTTGCGAACGCGCCCGTTCTTGAGACAACCGTGAGCGTCAGCTCATAATCGACCTGTGGCAACGACCTCGGCGACCACGACGGATAGGTTGTCGCGACCGCCCTTGGTCATCGCCCGATCGATCAGGTTGTCAACGACGGCGCTGACGTCCTCGGCTCTCGCCAAGACATCCGCGATCTCTACGCTAGGCACTTCGTTGAACAAACCATCACTACAGACGACAAGTCGATCGCCTTCCTCGAAGGTAAGAGTTCTGCGGTCGATCTCGACGTTGGGTCCGACGCCGAGAGCTCTGGTGAGAACCCCGTAGTAGGGGTGCTGAGGGGCCTCTTCCTCACGCAGCTCTCCGCGCTCGATGAGTTCGGCCGTCACGCTGTGGTCCTGGGTCAGTTGTGTCAGCGAACCCTCACGCCATAGATAGGCACGGCTATCCCCGACATTGACGAGTGCAAGGTGTCCGTCTGTGAGAAGACCAGCCGCACAGATCGTGGTGCCCATACCCTCCAACCCAGGCTGGGCGAGTGCACGGTCCCGGATCGCCCAATTCGCGGCGCGTACAGCCGCTTCCAATTCATCCACTGATCGGCCATTGAAGACCGCAGGAACCACACCCGCGACGGCATTCGCCGCGATCTCGCCGCCTGGATGTCCTCCCATCCCGTCGGCGACGAGTGCAAGACGATCACTGCTGACGATGGCATCTTCGTTGTTCTCGCGCAGATGCCCGATGTCCGTTCGACCCGCCGTTCGCAGTGTGCTCATGATCTCCTCCTTGGAATCTTGGTGAACAATCGGGAACAATGGCCCCTCGCTCGCTGCGAAGAGATGGCGGGCCAAGGCAAGGGCACGCTCGCGGTGGTTCGCATCGGTCCGCAGCTGTCTCCCCCAGGCATCGAGCTGTTCCTGGGAGGGCTGACGGAAAAATGCGCCGATGTCGGCGAGCGGCACGCCCGCTTGTCGGAGCGCATCGATCACCTGGGCATCACCCAACTGGCCGGGCGAGTAATACCGGTATCCCGAGACGGGGTCCACTGCTGCCGGGGCGAGGAGGCCCTCGGTTGCATAGGTCCTAAGTCTCTTGGCCGAGAGACCGGAGCGCTCCGAGAACTCACCTATTGCCATGAGGTCGTCCACAAGATGAAGCTTGAACCCTCCCCGATGGTGAGAGTCAAGTGCTGGTCAGGAAATGCTGCATGTCCCCGTACACCGGGTCGGTGGGACCCTTCGGCACGAGGGGCAGTGTGCCCCTAGTTCGCCAGGTCGGGCACGGCTGAGTTGTGGACGCCGAACCGAACCGGGGCAATGTGCGTCAAACTAAAGACAGCCACCGCAGGGATGGATTGGATGAATTGCTCTTTTCAAGAGATTGACCGCTGGCCTCGTGGTTTGCAGCCTGGGGGGCGTCATCGCTCCCGTTGCTGCGGGCGCTTCAGTCGTGACGTCCAATGCGCGAACTCATGAGTATGGCCTGCCGTCTGATGGCTGGAAGATCGGCCATCCCAGAGAATGGTTCGGTGGCAATTTTCACGCTGTATTGACGAAATCGGGAGCATGTGCATGGATCGCCTCCTACGACGTCCTCTGGCCTGCAGGCTACCGAGTCCGATTCCATCCGACTGAGTTGATTGGTCCGAGGAGCGAAGTTGTTTCCGTACAGGGCGAGGACGTCAGTATTGGAGGACAACTCGTTGGCACCGCCTCGTGGCCACAAGCGTCTCGATGCTACAAAGGCGGCGACCTGGTGGCTGCGCAGAGTCCCGTCCTCGCCGGAAGACGTGTGTTTCCACCGTTTGAATCCCCGAGGGTCGTGGTGACCCACCAGTCGCCTCGACGCGGGCACCAGCTGGTTCCTAGGACACGTGGGTCTGCTGTCTGTGGCAATGGGATCATGCCCTTGGGTCCTGGTCACGCGTCGGGGTCTGCGACTTTGCTTCCTTGCTACAAGTTGAACCTTCCGGCAGGAGTACGGCGCCACTCTCCATAGCGTTCCGTCTCATTCTGAAAGACAGGGATGCCCCGCACGCCGGGACGGTGAGACACCCCCGGACCCTGGACAGGCGTACAGCCGCCGTCAGTCCACGGAGCTAGGACATGTTCTTCAGCTAAGCTGTCGGCCAGCGCAACGATGATGCCCTCGGGGCCGCGGACGTAGCAGAGCCGATAGACGTCCTTGTACTGCTCCAGTTCGCCGACGAGTTCGGCGCCATGAGCCTGCAGACGGGCAAGGACGTCCTCGATGTCGTCGACGGCGAACATGATGCGACGTATGCCGAGAGTGTTCGCCGGTGCGTTGTGCCCCGTGCTGACCGCCGTCGGCGTATGGAACTTCGTCAGCTCAAGCCGGCCATGGCCGTCTGGAGTCCGCACCATAGCGATCTCGGCTCGGACATCGTCGAGTCCGACGACCCGGTCCACCCAAGGTCCCTCGACGACGGCATCGCCTTCAAGCTCCAGACCTAGTTCAAGGAAGAAGGCAACAGCAGCCTCAAGATCGTCGACAACGACGCCGACGTTGTCCATCCGTTGGATCGTCATAGGCCCCAACGTAGTCATCAGCCACTGCGAAGCTCCTGAACTCAGGACACGTGAGTCCGAACGGAGTGTCCCAAAGTGTCGGGACGGTGGGGTGCCGGATCGGTCTCGATGGGTCAACGGGCCGTGAGTGTTCCCCTTCGGCAGATCTGTATCCGTAGGACCTCTGCCGGAGCGTATGTTCTCGCCACATGGAGCAGGCTCTCGCCGATCTGGCCGGTCCGGATCTGCGCGTGCTTTTCTGCGGGATCAATCCCGGGACGCTCTCGGGTGACCTCGGCCTGCATTTCGCCCGGCGCGGGAACCGGTTCTGGAAGTTGCTCTATGCCGGCGGCTTCACCCAGTCCGTTCTGCCACCTGCCGAGCAGCACACTCTGCCTGGGCTCGGAATAGGCATCACGAACCTGGTGGGGCGGGTGACCTCCGCCGCCAGCGAACTCAGAGTCGACGAACTGCGTGAAGGAGCAACGCAGCTCGAAGCAAAGGCTCGGATGCTGCGACCCCGCTGCGTCGCGGTGCTCGGGCTGCAGGCGTACCGGAAGGCCTTTCGAAAACCAGAAGCCCTAATCGGTCGCCAGCCCGAACTCCTCGGCGGTTCCCTTCTTTGGCTCCTACCCAACCCGAGCGGCCTTCAGGCCCATTATCAGCTGCCTGAAATGACTGAGATGTTCAAATCTCTCTTCGTCGCCACCAAGGCTCCCTGACAGGACTGCCGCATCGGTCTCCGCGCCCCAGGGTCGCCCCTCACGCCGGTATGGGCATGAGGTGCGAAAGCGGATGTAACGACTCGAAATGGGAGCGAGCACGCAAGATCTCGAACGCGGGGCAAGATGGCTCGCGCGCTCGGCAGGAGACTGGGAACTCTCCTTCGCATCGTCGGGATTGTCTCAAAGTCGTCATGCCGAGATCTCGGATTGGGGGTGTCACGTTTGGGGACAACAGGTGACCAAATAACCGCCCTTCGCATTGCAGAGAAGTTGAAGACGTAACTACGTTTCGTTGTAATCAGCCACGTCTCTGCTCTCCGTGTTCGGAAGGCACCGAATCGTGCTGTCCAAGGCGGAGGAAGAGAAGTGAACAAGTCGATTCGATGCTCGAAGTGGTTCGGCGCGCCAGTGCTGGCGGTCGCATTGACCATGGTCACTGGAGCTTCGGCGTCAGCAATTCAGAATGCCCATAGTCTCGCGGCGGCTCCGCACACTGCATTGCCGCAGTGGGGGCGTTTCGACTCCACCTCCTCAGCATGGCCCCTTACCGGACCCGCACATTGGGTGTTGCCTCCACGGCCTCATGTGTCAGGTGGGACGTACACGGCTGAGTCCACCAACTGGTCCGGGCAGATCACCGGCGGAACAACATTCACCGGAGTCTCTGCTGACTGGGTCGTGCCAACAGTCCAGCCGACGGCGAGCCTCGAGGCGTCGGGCACCTGGATCGGAATCGACGGCGGGCCAAGCTCCACGTCTTCGATCATCCAGACCGGTACGGCTCAAGTGACCGAAGGAGGGGCCACGGGCTACGACGCCTGGTACGAGCTCTACCCCGCACCAGCGGTTGTGCTGGGTTCGGTCTCACCAGGCGATCAGATGCAGGCGGTCATCACGCAGAATTCCGGGACCAACTGGACCCTCTCGATCGCCGACGTTACTTCCGGGAACAGCTCATCCGGACCTCTGACCTACACCGGTCCCGCCCTGTCCGCCGAATGGATCGAGGAACGGCCCAGCACGGCCAGCCCTCCTCAGCCGTATCTCGCGAACTTCGGATCTGCGCAGTTCACTCATTTGGCTCTCGGTGCTGCCGATCCGAGCACGGCCGTCATTTCGCCCGTGGACATGGTTGACGGCGTCGGGAACGTCATCGCCTCACCCGCTGCCATTGCGAGCCAATCGTTCCCCATTACCTACCTGCCTGAACAGACGACGACCGCTGTCGCAGCGAATCCCACGTCATCGTCCTCGGGGAGTTCGGTGACTTACTCGGCCACTGTCAGCTCTGCAGGCCCTCCGCCAACTGGGGCGGTCGTGCTCACGGACGGATCGACCCCTCTCTGCACGGCGACTCTTGCCAACGGGTCCGGCTCTTGCGCCACGACCAATACGCCACAAGGGACCGGAATCATCCTGGGGCGCTACTCAGGCGATGCGAACTCAGTGGCCTCAAGCGGGACGACACACATCAACGTCGCTGCGCCAGCCCCACATGGGTATTGGCTCGTCGGCTCCGACGGAGGGATCTTCACCTTTGGTTCGGCCCTGTTCTACGGTTCGACCGGGAGCCTGAGGCTCCAGCGACCCGTTGTCGGCATTGTGCCGACCGCAGATCGTGGCGGCTACTGGCTCGATGCCTCCGACGGTGGAGTCTTCAGCTACGGCGACACACAGTTTCACGGCTCCATCCCCGGCCTCGGCCTGCACCCGGCAGGGTCAGGTTTGCCCAACAGCCTCAACGCCCCCATCGTGGGCATGGTGCCTTCGAGCGACGGAGGCGGCTACTTCATGGTGGCCGCCGATGGCGGCGTCTTTGCGTTCGGAGACGCCCGCTTTGCCGGGTCGTGCCCCGGCATTGGGGGCTGTTCGGGTGCCGCTGTGGCGGTCATGCCAGACCACAGCGGGAACGGTTACTGGGTGGTGACTGCGACGGGACACGTCTATACCTTCGGGGACGCCCCGTACTTCGGCGGGCCAGGACGTGGAACGGTGACTTCGGCGGTAGCAACCCCAGACGGGATGGGTTATTGGGTGCTTCTGAGTGACGGTGAGGTCTTGAGCTATGGCGACGCAGCCCCACTTGGCTCGCCATCCTCGGCCAATTTCAACGCTCTCAACGTTGCCGCTGCCATCTTCGCGACCTCCGACGGAGCGGGCTACTGGGTCTCGTCGGCCGTCGGTGCGGTCTTCAACTACGGTGACGCGCCCAACGACGGCGGCATGTCGGGAACGCACCTCAATGGAGCCATCATCGCGGCCACCGGGTTTTGATACGACTCACAGAGAGTGAGTTCCTGTCGCCGGTCAGGGGCATGACCACGGAATCAGCCACCAGTCGGGTTCTGTGGTCGTCGTCCCCGGTTCCGTCACGATCTTGAGTGCGCACGGCTCGGAGCGACTCGATATCAAGCGTGCTGTCCTCCGGGCGGGGTCCCTGCCCACGCGTCATCGATCCCTCTATGGAAAGAAGACCAGGCGCCTGCATGACTCGATGAGGCGGCCTATCCGCGAACCAGCGTTACGTACCCATATCCGTCGGAAGTGCGCATCAAAGAGTCTGGGACTTGTAGCAACCAAGTACAACCAAGCACGAAGCGCGGAAAGAGGTTCGGCACGAAGGCCTGCGCCTCGATATCTCTGATAGAGGACTGGGCCGCACCGGCCGAATTGAATAGATCTCCTCAGCAATGCATAGGTCCCACTCTTCTCACGTCTGGATATGACGCCCTCTCCAATCGTGAAACGGTAGCCGGCGAGCTGCATGCGCCAGCACAGATCGACGTCCTCGCCAACAGCAAGATCTTCGTCGAAGCCACAGACCCGTTCGAACGCGTCACGGCGCACTGCCATGTTTCCGCTCCCGGCAGCGTCAAGGTAGTCGAACTGACATCTCGCGGATGGGGGCCTGAGAACTGCGGGACGGGGAGGAGGTGGGTCGTTGAGTGACCAGTAGTCCGTCAAACCACCGGCCAGATCTGCGTCCGCCAGGGCGTGTGCCCAGCTCTCCACCCAACCTTGATGAACCACATCGTCGGCGTCACAAAAGGCAAGGATGTCACCCCGCGCGAATCGGGCTCCGACATTGCGTGTGGCTCCAGCACCCGTGACTGAGGATGCATCTACGAGACGCAGGTGGGCATGTTGACACGTGAGTCCCTCAACGACCGCCGCGGATCGGTCGATTGACCCATTGTCGGCGACAATCACCTCCCATGGATAGCAGCACTGTTGGTCGAAAAGGGCCCTCTTCTGCTCTTCCAGCCAAGGGAGACCGTTCTTGACGGGCACGATCACGCTGATCACGATCTCAACCCAGTCGGTGGGATTCATCTCCGGCAGCTTTCGTCGCGCACTTGATGACCTGCGTGCAGTGCGCCCCACCCCCGGCGTGAAGAGTCTACCGCATGTGCAACTGCCATTTCAAGACGTCTGCATGACCTCTCACCTGTTCGGGCAGGGGAAAAGCTGGGCGGCTACGGGCGCCGCCGTAACAGCCG
Source organism: uncultured Acidimicrobiaceae bacterium (assembly GCA_963726005.1). Lineage (GTDB taxonomy): Bacteria > Actinomycetota > Acidimicrobiia > Acidimicrobiales > RAAP-2 > Bog-473. Next base: position 42,328 of record CAVSAT010000003.1, on the reverse strand, counting down.
CATTCTTCGCGATCGTCGCCTTGGCTCGGAGGTACGGACGTACCCCAACCCGACGTGGAGCTGTCCGAGTCCGCGCCCGAACCCTCCGGCAGCTGAGATGGTTCGGCCTGCTTGTCCTGTGTCGTGGTGTTGCAATGATGGCGGGAGCTTCGGTCCAGCGCATCGCCGCGGCGCGACAAGCCTGCCCCAGTCGCGGGTTGGTCGAATGGTCTGGCACGAATCGACTCGCTCCACGGCTGGCTCGTGGAGAGGCCCGAGCCGCGTCCGCGCTATTTCTGAGCCAGCTCCAGCACGGCCTGGCGGTCTCCGATCAGGTGTGCGCCCGCCCAAATGAACAGCGAGCCGACCCGCTGCCGTGAACGAGGGAACCGCCGGGAATGATCATCGAGTCGCAGTCTTGGCTGCCCTCGGCTTGGACGCCCGTTGAGGAGATCCTCATGTCTGGCCTTAGCGAGGGCCCGTAGCAATTCGGGGTGCATTGGTGCTCCTTGTGGACAGAGAAGAAGTATGGATGGGGGGTGTGACAACGGGCGCCGTGACGCAGCGCGGTGGCCCGAAAGGGGTGAGGCTGCCGCTCACCAAAGAAGCGTCTGTTCAGTCCGATGTCGGGACGTAGGGCGTCACAGTGCTCATCGGGGGATGATGCTGCCACCGGCAACGTCCACCATCGCCAACGTCCACCATCGCCAAGACCATCGTGATCCGATGCTATCGTGAGGCGATGCAATTACGGGACTCCGACTTCGAGGACCTGCTGGCGTTACGTACCGGCCTGCGAAGGTTTCTTCGCTGGGGCGACCAGCAGACGGAGGCCACCGGCCTGACGCCGGCCCAGCACCAGCTGCTGCTCGCCGTCCGCGGGCACACCGACCGCCGCGGCCCGACCGTCGGCGAGGTCGCCGACTACCTCCTCCTCCGCCACCACAGCGCGGTGGGGCTCGTGGATCGCGCCGACGCGGCAGGGCTGGTCACGCGGGTGCGTGACCCGAAGGATCACCGCGTCGTGCGGGTGCAGCTCACCGCGACCGGTCGCAAGCGCCTCGACGCACTGTCGGATCTCCACCTCGAGGAACTCCGTCGACTGGGGCGCACGCTCCCGAGCGCGTGGCGCGGCCTCCTGCCGCGCCAGCCCCTGCACGGCCTCGAGGGCCGCGCCTGAGCTCAGACGGGTCGCCCGCGCAGGGCCCGGTAGCGACGGGCCAGCGACGCCGTCGAGGAGTCCTGCCCGGAGAGGTCCGGGGGCGACTCGGCGGTCAGAAGGGGCGCCAGCTCTTTCGCCATGACCTTGCCCAGCTCGACGCCCCACTGGTCGAACGAGTCGATGCCCCACACGGAGCCCTCGACGAACACCGTGTGCTCGTACAGCGCCACCAGCTGGCCGAGCACGGACGGCGTCAACTTGGGGGCGAGGATGGTCGAACTCGGCCGGTTGCCCGGCATGACCTTGTGCGGCACCAACGCAGCGGGCGTCCCGTCGGCCGCGACCTCTTCGGCCGTCCGGCCGAAGGCGAGGGCCTTCGTCTGCGCCAGGCAGTTGGCCATGAGCAGGTCGTGCTGGTCACCCGTCTCGTGAGTCGACCGCGCGAAGGTGATGAAGTCGGCCGGGACCAGCTTCGTGCCCTGATGGAGCAACTGGTAGAAGGCGTGCTGGCCGTTGGTGCCCGGTTCGCCCCAGAAGATCTCGCCCGTCTGTCCCCACACCGGCGTGCCGTCCAGGCGCACCGACTTGCCGTTCGACTCCATGGTCAGCTGTTGCAGGTAGGCCGGGAAGCGGGCGAGGCGGTGGCTGTACGGCAGCACGGCGTGGGTCTCGGCACCGAAGAAGTTGTCGTACCAGACGTTGAGCATGCCCTGGATGACGGGGAGGTTCTCCTCCAGAGGTGCCGAGCGGAAGTGCTCGTCGATGGAGTGGAACCCGAAGAGCATCTCGCCGAAGGCCTGGCGCCCGATGGCCACCATGAGCGAGAAGCCGATGGCCGAGTCGTAGCTGTAGCGACCGCCGACCCAGTCCCAGAACTCGAGCATGTTCTCGGGGTCGATGCCGAACTCGGCCACGCCGCGCGCGTTGGTGGACACGGCGACGAAGTGCTTGGCCACCGCACCCTCCCCCGCCGACGCGCCGAGACCCCGCAGCAGCCAGTCGCGGGCCGCTGCGGCGTTCGTCAGGGTCTCGAGTGTGGTGAACGTCTTCGAGCTGACGACGAACAGCGTCGTGGCCGGGTCGAGATCGTGGGTGGCGGCATAGAGGTCGACCGGGTCGACGTTGGACACGAACCGGCTGATCAGCCCCGGCTGTGCGTAGTCCGCCAGTGCGGTGGTGGCCATGGCCGGTCCGAGGTCCGAGCCCCCGATGCCGATGTTGACAACGGCGCCGATCCGCTTCCCCGTCGCACCGGTCCACGATCCGTTGCGGATGCGCTCCGAGAGCTCGCCCATCTTCCCCAAGACCGCGTGAACGTCGGCGACAACGTCTTGACCGTCGACCACGAGCGACGTGCCCGGGGGCATCCGCAGCGCCACGTGCAGGACGGCGCGGTCCTCGGTCGTGTTGATGTGCTCGCCGGAGAACATCGCATCACGACGCTCTTCCACCCTGGCGGCGCGTGCGACCGCCATGAGGAGGCGCAGCGTCTCGTCCGTGATGCGCTGCTTCGAGTAGTCCAGGGCGAGGTCGGCGCCCTCCGCGGTGAGGCGCACGGCCCGCGCGGGGTCCGCGGCGAAGAGGTCGCGCAGGTGGCGCGGCGAGATCTCGTCGAAGTGCGCCGCCAGCGCCTTCCACTCGGGTGTGGTCATCACGTCCATGGTGGGCAATCTACGGGCCGGCCGCGCCGTGCGCTCCGGCGCCGAGGAACTCGATGATGGCGGGCATCGCCGTGCCGTCCTGCAGCAGGAAGAGGTGTCCGCCGTCGAACAGCGCCAACCGCGCGTCCGGGATCGCGCCGGCCAGGAACTCGCTGTTGGCCGGTGGGGCGAGACCGTCGAAGCGCCCGCCGCAGACGAGCGTCGGGCAGCCAATGCTCCCCAGTCGGGCCGCCGTGTCGTGCCGCGCCCGCGCCGCGAGCTGGTTGGCCAGTCCCGGAGTCTCGGCTCCGTGCTCCCCGGCCCCCGAGGGCATCCGGCTCGCGATCAGCGCGACCTGCTCGGGGTGCGCGGCCCGCCAGGCCCCGTCCCACCGGGTGTCGAGCAGCTCCATCTGCAGGGCGGCCCTCGCGTCGTCGTCGAGGTTCACGAGGTCGTGCAGGGGGTAGGAGGCGCCGCCCGCGCCGCCCGCCGAGGTGCAGGCAAGGACGAGGCGACGCACCCGCCGGGGATGCCGCAGCGTCAGCTCCTGGGCCACCATGCCGCCGAAGGACACGCCCACGACGAGGCAGTCGTCCCAGCCGACAGCGTCGAGGAGTGCGGCTGCGTCGTCGGCGAAATCGGCCATGGCGGAGGGCTCGGCCGGCAGGCTGCTCTGCCCGAGGCCGCGCTGGTCGTAGAGGAGCAGTTGAAACGTGTCGGCCAGGCCGTCGGTCAGCCCGGGCCGGGTGCGCAGGTCACCTCCGGTGCCCGAGATGCACAGAAGCCGATCCCGCGTCCCGTAGCCGGTCCCCGCCAGCTCGTCCAGCTCGTAGTAGAGCGATACGCCGTTGGCGACGCACCAGGACACGCCCTCACTGTACCTACGGTGCGGGGCCCTTCCCGGGGCGCGACGTAGCCGTGCTCCGCGCCGCACGCAGCCTTCCTACAGTGGGTGCACCGGACGAGCCAAGGAGGCAGGGCGTGCTGCTCAAGGGTCTGAACCACGTGGCGGTCATCACCAATGATGCGGACCGCCTGAACGGCTTCTACCGCGACGTCTTCGACGCCGAGGTCCTGCGCGACGGCAGCGAGTTCCCCGAGGGAGAGGGGCCGCGGCTGTCCATCATCAAGATCGGGGACTGGGCGGAGCTCAATGTGTTCCAGATTGAGGGCAATCACGAGGCCGACCGCCAGACACCCATGTTCGGCCGGGGCCGCCTCGATCACCTGGCCCTGCAGGCCGCGTCGCTCGACGCCTTCGAGACCATCCGCGATCGCCTGATGGAGCGGGGGTTGGCCGACGACTTCGTGACCGACTTCGGTCCGATGCTGAGCCTCTTCTTCCGGGACCCCGACGGGCTCGAGGGCGAGGTCTGTGTCGAGAACCCCGACGCCGTCCCGGGGGTCTTCAACGGGCCGGGGACGAGGGCTGCGCGGTACTCCTGACCCCGGGGTATCTCTTCCGATACTCTCAACGCTCGGTTGAGGGTTTCTTGTCCCAACTCTCAACGGTCGGTTGAGGGTTTCACAAACAGCCCGTAGGCCGGCGCCGCCGCTCAGCGCAAAGCCAGCTGCCCGGGCGCAAGCGGGGCGGGCAGCGACGTCGTCCCCATGAGCCAGCGGTCCACCGCGGCGGCACAGGAGCGACCCTCGGCGATGGCCCACACGATCAGGCTCTGCCCCCGGGTCTGGTCGCCGCACACGAAGACGCCGTCGGCGCTCGTGGCCCACTGCCCGTCGGCCTCCACCGTCCCGCGCGGGCCCACCGTGACCCCGAGCTCTGCCACCGCCCCCCGCCGCTCCGTGCCGACGAAGCCCATCGCGAGGAGCACCAGCTCGCACGGCAGCTCGAACGCCGATCCCGGCACCTGCTCGAAGACGGTGCGCCCGCCCTCGGTGCGCATCTCGACGGTGTGGCCCCGCAACGCCCGCACGGCCCCCGTCCCGTCGTCGACGAACTCGGTGGTGGTCACCGAGAACAGGCGCTCTCCCCCTTCCTCGTGGGCGGACGAGGAGCGCAGGATGAGCGGCCACAGCGGCCATGGGTTGTCGGCCAGCCGGTCGCTCGGGGGCTCCGACATGATCTCGAGCTGGTGCACCGATGCGGCACCCTGACGGTGCGCGGTGCCCAGGCAGTCGGCCCCGGTGTCGCCGCCGCCGATGATGACGACGCGCTTGCCTCTGGCGTCGATGGGCGACGACGCCAGGGCGCGTTCCCGCACGAGGTTCGACGGCTTCAGGTACTCCATGGCGAAGCAGACGCCCGCCAGCTCCCGCCCGGGCACCGGCAGGTCGCGCGGCAGCGTCGCCCCGCCCGCCAGCACGACCGCGTCGAACGACGCCCGAACCTCGGCGGCCGGCCGCACCTCGACGTCGGGCGCGCTCGCCGTCCCGAGACCGCGCTGCTCCCCCGGCTCCGTCACGTCCCCAACCTCGCGGGAGCCCTCTCCCGCCCCCTCGCCCGCGCCGCCCACCGCCGTGGAGCACAGGAACGTGATGCCCTCGGCCTCCATCTGCGCCAGGCGCCGGTCCAGCACCGCCTTCTCCATCTTGAATTCGGGGATGCCGTAGCGCAGTAGGCCGCCGGGCTTCTCCGCCCGCTCGAACACGGTGACGCCGTGCCCCGCCCGCACGAGCTGCTGGGCCGCCGCCAGCCCGGCCGGTCCCGAGCCCACCACTGCGACGGACTTGCCCGTGCGCACCGTCGGGACCTGCGGGGTCACCCAGCCCTCGTCCCAGGCCCGCTCGACGATCTCGTACTCGATCCTCTCGATCGTCACCGGGTTGTCGTTGATCCCGAGCACGCAGGCGGCCTCGCACGGGGCCGGGCACAGGCGCCCCGTGAACTCGGGGAAGTTGTTGGTGGCGTGCAGGCGCTCCATCGCATCGGGCCAGTCGTCCCGGTACACCAGGTCGTTCCACTCCGGGATCAGGTTCCCGAGCGGGCAGCCGTCGTGGCAGAAGGGAATGCCGCAGTCCATGCAGCGTGCCCCCTGCTCCTTCGTCGCCTCCTCGGGGAAGGGCTCGTAGACCTCTTTCCAGTCCCGTAGGCGCACCGAGACGGGCCGCCGCCGTGGCAGCTCCCTCCCGAATTCCATGAAGCCGGTCGCCTTACCCATGCGAAGCCTCCATGACGGCCTCGTCCACCGATCGGCCCTCGGCCTCGGCCTCACGAGTGGCCTCGAGGATCCGGCGGTAGTCGCTCGGCATCACCTTCACGAATTCGAGGACCTCGGTGTCCCAGCGCGCGAGCAGGCGCGCCGCCACAGCCGACTCGGTCTCCACCTCGTGCCGCTCCACCAAGGAGCGGACTTCGAAGCTGTCGGCGGGGTCGAGCGGCTCGACGTCCACCATCTCGAGGTTGACCCGCTGCCCGAACGTGCGGCCCGGGTCGTAGACGTAGGCGACCCCGCCCGACATGCCGGCGGCGAAGTTCCGCCCGGTCGGCCCGAGCACCACGACGAGGCCGCCCGTCATGTACTCGCACCCGTGGTCGCCCACTCCCTCGACTACCGCGGTCGCGCCGGAGTTGCGGACGCAGAAGCGCTCGCCGACCTGGCCGCGGATGAACACCTCGCCCGCCGTTGCTCCGTAGAGGATGACGTTGCCCGCGATGATCTGCTCCTCGGCGGCGAAGGGTGACCCGGCTGAGGGCCGCACGACGAGCCGCCCACCTGAGAGGCCCTTGCCGAAGTAGTCGTTGGCGTCGCCGTGCAGGCGCATCGTCACGCCCCTGGGCACGAAGGCGCCGAAGCTCTGGCCGGCCGACCCGGTGAAGGTCAGCGAGATCGTGTCGTCGGGCAGCCCGGCCGACCCGTGGCGCCGGCTGATCTCGGCCCCGAGCAGCGTCCCGACCGTCCGGTCGACATTGGTGATCGGCAGCGTCACCGACACTGGAACGGCGGCGGCCAGCGCCGGCGCGCACTGGTCCAGGAAGGCGTGGTCGAGCGCCTTCTCCAGACCGTGGTCCTGCAGCCGCGTCTGGCGCCGCCCGACGGTGGCGGGGACGTCGGGCTGCGCGAGGACACTGGAGAGGTCGAGCCCGGCCGCCTTCCAGTGCGTGACCGCCGTCTCGGTGTCGAGCAGGTCCACCCGCCCGATGGCCTCGTCCAGGCTGCGCAGGCCGAGCGACGCCAGCAGCTCGCGCACCTCCTCCGCGATGTACTCGAAGAACGTCTCGACGAATTCTGGCTTCCCGCCGAACTTGGCCCGCAGCACCGGGTTCTGGGTCGCTATCCCGACCGGGCAGGTGTCGAGGTGGCAGACGCGCATCATGATGCAGCCCGAGACCACGAGCGGCGCCGTGGCGAAGCCGTACTCCTCAGCGCCGAGGAGCGCGCCGATCAGCACGTCGCGGCCCGTCTTGAGCTGTCCGTCCACTTGCACCACGATGCGGTCCCGCAGTCCGTTGACGAGCAGCGTCTGCTGGGTCTCGGCCAGCCCGATCTCCCAGGGGATGCCGGCGTGCTTCAGCGAGGTCAGCGGCGCGGCGCCGGTGCCGCCGTCGTGGCCCGAGATCAGCACGACGTCGGAGTGCGCCTTGGCCACGCCGGCGGCCACGGTGCCGACCCCCACCTCGGCCACCAGCTTGACGTGCACCCGCGCCTCGGCGTTGGCCGACTTGAGGTCGTGGATCAGCTGCGCGATGTCCTCAATGGAGTAGATGTCGTGGTGCGGTGGCGGCGAGATGAGCCCCACGCCGGGCGTCGAATTCCGGGTCCGCGCGATCCACGGGTAGATCTTGTTGCCCGGCAACTGACCGCCTTCACCCGGCTTGGCGCCCTGGGAGATCTTGATCTGGAGGTCGTCTGCGTTGACGAGGTACTCGCTCGTCACGCCGAAGCGGCCCGAGGCGACCTGCTTGATCGCGCTGCGCCGCAGGTCTCCGTTGGCGTCGGGCGTGAAGCGGTCGGCGTCCTCGCCGCCCTCGCCCGTGTTGGACCGCCCGCCGAGGCGGTTCATGGCGATGGCGAGTGTCTCGTGCGCCTCGGCCGAGATGGAGCCGTACGACATCGCCCCGGTCGAGAAGCGCGACACGATCTTGTCGACCGGCTCCACCTCCGCGATCGGGATCGGGCCGCCGTCCCCGGCCCGGAGCCGGAGCAGGCCGCGCAGCGTCCCCAGCTTCTCGGCCTGGTCGTCGACGAGGGCCGTGTACTCCTTGAAGATCTCGTAGCGCTTCGACCGCGTTGCGTGCTGCAACTTGAAGACGGTCTTGGGGTTGAAGAGGTGGAACTCGCCCTCCCGGCGCCACTGGTACTCCCCGCCCACCTCGAGCTCGCGGTGGGCGCGCTCCGTCGGCCGCGGCTCGTGGGCCTGCCGGTGCCGGGTGGCGACCTCGGCCGCGAGCACCGAGAGCCCCACGCCGCCGATGCGGCTCGATGTGCCCGTGAAGTACTCGTCGATGAGCGCCCCGTCCAGGCCGATCGCCTCGAACACCTGGGCCCCCGTGTACGACGCCACGGTCGAGATCCCCATCTTGGACATGACCTTGAGCACACCCTTGCAGGCCGCCTTGATGTAGTTGCGCCGGGCCTGGCGCGGCGAGACGCCCTCGAGCAAGCCCTCGGAGATCATGTCGTCGATGGAGTCGAGCGCCAGGTAGGGGTTGACGGCCGCGGCGCCGTACCCGATGAGGAGCGCCATGTGGTGCACCTCGCGGGCGTCGCCCGTCTCGATGACGAGCCCCACCTTGGTCCGGGTCTTCTCGCGCACGAGATGGTGGTGCACCGCCGCGGTCAACAGCAGAGACGGGATGGGTGCCCAGTCGACGGTCGAGTTGCGGTCCGAGAGGACGATCAGATTGGCGCCGTCCGCGATGGCGGCCGACACCTGGCGCCGCACGCTGTCGATGGCGCGCGCCAGGGACTCGCCGCCGGCCGCCGTCGGGGCGCCCGCCGACCCCGCCTCGCGCACCTCGAAGAGCCCGTCGATGGCGAAGGCCTTGAAACCCGGCGTCTCGCCGTGCTCGTTGACGTACATCAGCTTGGCCAGGTCGTCGCGGTCGATCACCGGGAGCGGCAACAGGATCTGGCGGCACGAGCCACAGCGCGCGTCGAGCAGGTTGGCCTCGGGTCCGATGGTGGCCGAGAGCGACGTGACCAGCTCCTCCCGGATGGCGTCGAGGGGCGGGTTCGTCACCTGCGCGAAGAGCTGGGTGAAGTAGTCGTAGAGCATGCGGGAGCGGTCCGAGAGGACCGCGATCGAAGTGTCCGATCCCATGGACCCGAGCGGCTCAGCTCCGTTGCGGGCCATGGGGGCGAGGATGACGCGCAGCTCTTCGGTCGTGTAGCCGAACAGGCGCTGCTGGGTGACGACGCCCCCGTGCTGGGGGGTGAGCATGGTGCGCGCCGGGAGCTCCTCTAGGCGGACCTGGTCGGCGGCGAGCCACTCCTCGTAGGGGTGCTCCGCCGACAGCTCGGCCTTGATCTCCTCGTCCTCGACGAGGCGACCCTTGGCCGTGTCGACGAGGAACATGCGGCCGGGTTGGAGGCGGCCCTTGCGCACGACGCGCTCCGGGGCGATGTCGAGCACGCCGACCTCGCTGGCCAACACCACGAGGCCGTCGTCGGTGACCCAGTAGCGCGCCGGGCGTAACCCGTTGCGGTCGAGCACGGCCCCGACGACCGTCCCGTCGGTGAAGCAGACCGCGGCCGGGCCGTCCCAGGGCTCCATCAGCGACGCGTGGTAGCGGTAGAAGGCGCGCCGATCGCGGTCCATCGTGGCGTGGTTCTCCCACGCTTCGGGGATCATCATCAGCACGGCGTGCGGCAGTGAGCGGCCCCCGAGGTGCAGCAGCTCGAGCACCTCGTCGAAACTCGCCGAGTCGCTCGCCCCCGGCGTGCAGATCGGGTACGCGCGCGAGAGGTCGCCCTCAATCAGTGACGTCTGGAGCAGTGCCTCGCGGGCCCGCATCCAGTTGCGGTTGCCCGCCAGCGTGTTGATCTCCCCGTTGTGACACAGGTAGCGGTACGGGTGGGCCAACGGCCAGCTGGGGAAGGTGTTGGTCGAGAAGCGCGAGTGCACGAGGGCGAGGCCGGACTCGAAGGCCGGGTCACGCAGGTCCGGGAAGAACTGGCGCAGCTGCTCGGAGGTGAGCATCCCCTTGTAGACGAGCGTGCGGGCCGACAGCGAGGGGAAGTAGAGGCCCTCGACGGCGTGCTCCGCGCGCTTGCGCAGCACGAAAGCGCGGCGCTCCAGCGCCATCGCGTCCACGCCGGGCCCGGAAGGCGCCACGAAGAGCTGCTCAATCGGGGGCATGGCGCCCCGCGCCGTGTGCCCCAGGCCCCCGGCCTCGATGGGCACGGTGCGCCAGCCCAGCACCGTGAGCCCCTCCTGGACCGCCGTCTGCTCCACGACCGTCCGGGCCTTCAGGGCGTCGTCCTCGTCGGACGGCAGGAAGGCGAGGCCCACGGCGTAGCCGCCGGCGTCGGGCAGGGAGAAGCCCGCATCGAGGGCCGCCGCGGACAAGAAGCGGTGCGGGACCTGGGTCAGGATGCCGGCGCCGTCGCCCGTGTCGACCTCAGCCCCCGAGGCCCCGCGGTGCGCCAGGCGCTCCAGCACGGTCAGGCTGCGGTCCACGATGGCGTGATCCGGCCGCCCGTGCAGATCGGCAACCATGCCGACGCCGCAGGCGTCGTGCTCGTATGCCCGGTCGTAGAGGCCAGTGGCCATCGGCGTCCTTCCGAAAATGGGGAGAAGTTGAACGGCTACCGGGACGACGTTGGCCCGAAGGTGGAACGTCCAGAATACACGAATGCCCTTCTAGGCTGGGCACATGTTGGCGCGTGTCCAGGTCGTGGGGGGCGGGGTCATCGGCCTCGCCTGCGCCTGGCAACTGTCACGCCACGGCCATGAGGTGGCGCTCGTGGCGCCCGCACCCGGGCGCGAGGGCGCCTCGTGGGTGGCGGCGGGCATGATCGCCCCGGTGACCGAGGCGCAGTTCGGCGAATCCGCCCTGACGGCGCTCCTGCTCGAGGGCGCACGCCGGTGGCCCGCCTTCGCCGACGCGCTGGAGACGGAGGCCGGGCGCTCCGTCGGCTACGACACCACCGGAACGGTGACCGTGGCGCTCGATGCCTCCGACCGGGCCAGCCTCGACGACCTGCTCGCGTACCAGCACTCGCTCGGCCTCGATGCCGAACGCCGGAGCACGAGCGAGTGCCGCGCCCTCGTGCCTGCGCTGAGCCCGGCGCTGCGCGGCGGCATCGAGGTGCCGGGCGATCACCACGTCGACAACCGCGCCCTGCTCGACGCGCTGGTGCACGCGTGCCACGCGGCGGGCGTGACCCTCGTCGAGGGCACCGTGGCGGCCGTGGAGCCCGGGCCCGAGCTCGTCCTGGCGGACGGCCGCCGCCTCGCGCCGGACCACGTCGTCCTGGCGGCGGGAACCGGCCTGCCGGCCATCGCCGGCCTGGGGGACGCCGGCCTCCCGCTCGTCCGCCCCGTCAAGGGTCACATCCTGCGCCTCGGGCCCCGCGACGGCCTGCGGGGGGCCGGCTCGCCGCTCCTGACCCGGACCGTGCGCGGCCTCGTACGCGGGCACTCCGTCTACCTGGTGCCGCGCCGCGACGGCTCCCTGGTGGTCGGGGCCACCGTCGAGGAGCGCGGCGTCGACACCACCGTGCAGGCGGGGGCCGTCCACGAGCTGCTCTGCGACGCGCGTGGAGATCGTGCCCGGTATCGACGAGCTCGAATTGCTCGAGGCCAGCGCCGGCCTGCGCCCGGCCACGCCCGACAACGTGCCTCGCATCGGCTGGACCGGCCTGGAGCGCGTCGTGGCGGCCGTCGGCCATCACCGCAACGGGATCCTCCTCGCACCCCTCACTGCCGCGGCGGTCGTCGACCTGGTGGGGCGCCGCCCCGTGGCGCCGCTCATCGAGGCGCTGGCGCCGACATGAGCGCGCTCGCGCTGCGCGTCAACGGCGAGCCGGTGCAGGTGGCGCGCGGCGCCACGATCGCCGACCTCGTGGCGCAACTCGTCGAGGACGAGGGTGCAAGAGGTGTGGCCGTCGCCGTGGACCGCTGTATCGTCCCGCGCTCGGAGTGGGCCACCACGCCCGCCCGTGCCGGGTCCCTGGTCGAGGTGGTGGGCGCTGCCGCGGGTGGTTGAGCATCGTTGTCGGGCCTGGGCGCGCGGTGCCAGAATCACCTGATGCCCATGGATCCTCGCGCCGGCCGCACCGCGTTCGTCCTCGCCGGAGGAGGCACCAAGGGCTCCTTCGAGGTCGGCGTCCTGCAGTACCTGGTCGGCGTCGAGGGGATCGTGCCCGACATCATCACCGCGACCTCCGCTGGTGCCATCGCCGCCACCGTGTTGGCGCAGGCCCGCACGCTCCCCGAGTTCGCGCAGCGGGTTGACGAGATTGAGGCCGACGTACTCGCCTGGACGAACGCCGGCCATGTCTTCGGCAAGCAGGCCTGGCTCGCCGCGCTCGACGGCACCGCTCTGGGCCGCGAGATCCACCAGGAGATCACCGAGGGCACTCGACCGCCGTTTCCCCTCACGCCGGCCACGGTGTTCGCGGGCGGCGACGTCGTGCCCCCGGCGGGCGAATCCAACCGTCGGCAGCGACGCCAGGCGCGGCGGGCCCGCCGCAGGCGCCAACGCCACATCCTGCGCCTCGGCGCCGGCGCCGTCTTCCGCCTTCCCCGCGTCCGCCGGCAGCTGCGCACGAGCGGCAGCGCGGTCCTCAACCTCGACCCCCTGGCGGACACGCTGCGCCTCGGCAGCGACCAGGGCATGCGGCCCGTCGACCCCGCCCTCGTCGCGCGGCCGGGCCTGCAGCTACGCCTGGCGGTGACCGCCCTGCGGGCGGGCACCCTCCGCTTCGTGACCGAGGACGGGACGATCGTCGAGTCCGACGCGCGCACCCCCGCCCCTGGCACGTCCGCCGGCCCGGTCGACCTGGTCGACGGCGCGGTGGCCTCGGCGAGTGTGCCCATGGTCTTTCCCCCGCACCCGATGGGCGACGACGACTACGTCGACGGCGGCGTGATCGAGATCGTCCCCGTGCGCGCCGCCGCGGAGCTGGGGGCGACGCGGATCTTCGCCGTCGTCGCGGTGCCGCTCCGGCTCGAGCGCGACGAGCGCGACTACGCGGGTGCGCCCCTCGGCTACATCGGCCTGCGGTCGATGGGGATGATCGGGGTGGCCGAGCGGCAGATCTCCAACCTCAACGTCGCCCTCCCTGAGGGTTCCACCATCATCACCATCGACCCCGTCGTCGACGTCGTGGGCCTGTTCGAGATTGAGCCCGGCCTCCTGCGCATCAACAAGGACTACGGCTGGCTGCGCGCCGCCGATGTCCTGGCCGACAGCGACGCCGGCATCAGAGCCGACATCGCCGACGGCACCCACGCCATCGTCGAAGGTCGGCGCGAGGCCTGGCGCCTGGAGGAGTCCCTCTGGGCGAACAGCCCGACCGACGGGACCGGCGCCGGCGCCCTCGCCCTCGTGCGCGAGCAGAAGGAGCGGGTACGCGACCTGGTCGACCGGCGCAAGCAGCTCGGCTTCCCGGTGCCTGAAGGCTGCGAGCGCTGGTGGCTCGACTACGAGGCCCATTCGGCGGAGCGCCCGGCCGGGCTGCCGGCGACTCCGGGCGCGACGGACCGCCGCGGCTGACGGCTCAGACGCTCGGCCCGCCCAGCCAGCCGCGCCGGCGGAACAAGGCGAAGAGGAACGCGGCGGTCGCCAGTTCGAGGCCGATTCCCAGCACGAAGAAGCTCCACGTCGGCGCGAGCCACACTCGAATCATGTAGGCGAAGTTCTGACCGAAGAATCCCGTGAGGAAGCTGAGCGGCAGGAAGATCGTGGCGATGATGGTCAACTGCTTCATGACGACGTTGAGCCGGTTCGACACGGTCGAGAGGTGCGTGTCCATCACGCTGCTGAGCAGGTCCCGGTAGTTGTCGACCAGATCGGCCAGGCGAATCAGGTGGTCGTACAGGTCCCGGAAGTAGCGGCTGGCCTCGTCGGTCATGCCGGGCACGTCCGTCACACCCGCATTGATGCTGGCCATCATGTCGCGCTGGGGAGCGACGAGCCTCCGTACGTTCATGAGAGCGCGCTTCATGTCGAAGAGCTCGGCCAGCTGGGCCTCGGTGGGCGCCTTGAGGATGTCATCCTCCAGCGTGTCGATCCGTTCGTCGAAGTCCGACAGATACGGGAAGAAGCCGTCCACCAGGGAGCTGATGATGCGATACACAATGACGATCTGGGGCGACGCCCCCTGGCTGGCGGGATGGCGCTCGAGCCCCTCGTGCACGACGGCCAGGGCCGGGCAGTCCCCCCGGTGCACCGTGACCACGTAGCGGTCGTTCCAGAAGCAGTGCACCTCGGCGATGCCCTTGTCCTCGGGATCGGCGCCGCGGGCCACCAGAAACACGAAGTTCTCGTAGTCGTCGATCCGGGGACGCTGCGAGAAGCGCTCCGCCGCCTGCACGGCCAACGGGTGGAAGCCGAAGTGGACGCGCAGCAGTTCCGCCACCTCGCCGTCCGCGGCGACGTCCTCGAGGTCGAGCCAGAAGAACCCGCTGCCCGCCAACGCGGCGAGCACGTTCTCCGTCGTCGCCGGCTCATCGAGGCCCTCCTGGCGCAGCGTCCCCTTCAGCACGCTCCCAGTCTCATCGCCCTTGGCCGGGCCGGGGTGGATGATGTGGCGCGGCAGCGCCGGCGCAGACAGTCAGGCAAAACGCGCCGGGTCGAACGCCGACGGGAGCGGCGCCTCGCCACCAGGGAACGGGGTGCCGGTGATGTCGTGGGCCAGGGCCCGGGCCGAGTAGGGCCCCTGCAACAGCCCGTTCGCGCCGTGGCCGGTGGCGACGAAGACGTTGCCCCATCCCGGCACCCGACCCACCAGGGCGCGGTCGTCGGCCGAGGTGGGGCGCAGCCCGACCCGGGTCTCGAGGTAGTCCGCCCCCCTGAGGCCCGGCGCGACGAGCAGGCACTCGCGCAGCAGCTCGTGGAGCCCGGCGGCCGTGATGGCGACCGAGTACCCGGTGCCGGTCTCGAACGTGCCACCACAAGCCACCCGACCGCCGGGCCAGGGCACGAGATAATGCGTGAGCAGCGGCTGCACGATGGGCCATTCACCCGTCTCGGCCTCGACGCCGAGATGCACGATCTGCCCCTTCGTGGGTCCGACCGGCAGTCGCCGGCCGAGCCACTCCCCCGCCGCCGCCGTCCACGCTCCACCGGCGACGGCCAGGGCAGCGCAGTCGACGTTGCGGTGCCCCTCGATGCTGAGTGCCTCGACGCGTGGCGCGCCGCCCCCCGCCGCGACGACGCCGTGCACCGCACCGTCGACGAAGTCCACCCCGCGTGCGGCGGCGGCCAGTCGCAACGCGGCCGCCATGCCCCGGCCGTCGACGCGCGCCGCGCCCGGCGCGGACACGACACGGTGGACGGGCCCGAGCGGCGGGAAGAGCGCCCCGGCCTCCTCGGGGGTTATCTCGGACACGTCACCGGGTGAGCGCCGGACGACCATGTCGGCAAACGGGGCGAACCACTCGTCCTCGCGCGGCCGCAGGCCGATGGAGAGGATGCCGCAGGCGCCGTATTCCGCGCCGGCGGTGTCGACCCCGTCGGCGTGCAGGCGCGCCAGCAACGCCGGGTAGTGCGCACCGGACTGGCGGAGGAACGGCCACAGATCCGGGTCGGTCTCCGTGCTGGTGGCGGGCGACAGGATCCCAGCGCCGGCGTCGGTCGCCCGCCCGGGATGGGCGGCGTCGACCACGGTCACCCGAGCTCCGAGGCACGCGAGCTCATAGGCGAGGGAAAGCCCCACCAGGCCGGCACCGAGCACGGCGACGTCGGTTTCCTCCCCGTTCACGGCCCCGAGTCCACCAGCCCGGCAGCCGTCGTGCCAGCGGTAGGGCACCATGAGCGCCGTGCAGGTGGTGCGGACACCCAATGAACGCTTCGCCGAGTTGCCGGGGTTCCCCTACGCCCCACGCTACGCCACGCTGCCCGATGGGCTGCGCATGCACTACGTCGACGAGGGGCCGGCCAGCGCCGAGACCGTCCTGCTGCTGCACGGCCAGCCGACGTGGTCCTACCTGTACCGCACGGTCGTGGCCCGGCTCGCGGCGCGCGGGCTGCGGGCTGTCGCACCCGATCTCGTCGGGTTCGGCCGCTCGGACAAGCCGGTGGCGCGTACGGCCCACTCCGTACGCAGCCACGTCGAATGGATGGCCCAATTCGTCGACGCCCTGGGTCTCCACCACATCACCCTCGTCGTCCAGGACTGGGGCGGTCCCATCGGGCTCGGTCTGCTCGGTGCCCGGCCCGGGCTGGTCCGCGGCGTCGTGGCGTCGAATACCGCGCTGCACACCGCCGAGGCCGGCTTGGCCGGGCGGCTGGTCTGGGCCTGCCACGCCAACGCGGACGGGACCGTCACCGTCGCCCGGGCCCTGCTCGACTACCAGCGCCTGACCCAAGAGCTCACGCCCTTCCGGCCCAGCCTCTTCGTGCAGGGGGCCACAGCGTCGGAGGTCCCCGACCCCGTCCTCGCGGCCTACGATGCCCCGTTCCCCGACGAGGCGTCGTGCGCGGGACCGCGGCAGCTGCCGCTGCTCATGGGCCTCACGCCCGGCAGCGAATGCGCACGCCTCAACCGGCGCACGCTCGACGTCCTCGCCACCTTCGACGGCCCGTTCCTCACGGCGTTCTCCGACGGGGACCCGGGCACGGGCGGCTGGGCAGAAGTCCTGCGCGAGCACGTGCCGGGAGCGGCCGGGAGAGCGCACGCCACCCTCGCGGGCGCGGGACACTTCGTCCAAGAAGAGCGGGGCGTCGAGCTGGCCGACGTGGTGGCCGGGTTCGTGGAGGACGCGCGCCGCGTCTGACATAAGTCAGAAGGTTGGGGGTTGGAATCTCTCTGAACGCGCAGGATAATGCCAGTTCAGGGGTGTTGTGCACCGACAGCTTGAGTCGGAAGCAGCCCCGTGAGAACCTGATGGGAAGTCGGCGTCCGCCATGACGACTGTGTCACCAGCGATGCTTCGAACCCCGCCAGCAACACGCTCCGATATCCCGGGCGGGATTCGGCGACGATCCTCGCCCCCGAAGACGCGGCAACCTCTGCCGACGCGTCAGTAGAACCGTTGTCGACCACAATGACCTCGCCACGCATCCCGGCAGCTGCCAGGGCATCTCGTTCCTCGGTCACACGGAGGCCCACCGATCCCTCTTCGTTTAGACACGGCAAGACCACCGAGACTTCACAGTTCCCGTCCAGCGGCACCGACCCCCAACCAAGTCGGCATTCAACAGCATGTTAGCCAGGTCGTCATCGAGGTTGGCAGCCGGATTGAGGGAAGGATGGAAGGGCCCCGTGCGCGGCGATTTGACGGAACGAGAAAGCAGCGGATCCAGCCTCCCCGAGTCCCACTTAGTCGAAGGACCACCACGCCACTCAGTCGAGCGATTCGGGTGGTGGCTACTCCTCATTGCTGCAGCCGCGTTTTTCTTGCGGTTGGTCATCGACTATCAAGGTCGCAATACCTGGTTGACCGGTGACGGCTTTGCGTACAGCATTGAGGCCCAACTCAACGCCCACGGAGATTGGTTCTTAAATAGCGGCAACCCAGACGCTTTGCATCCCCCGGCCTGGGTAACACTGCTCACCGTTTGGGAGTGGTTAGGCCAGCATTCCTGGCTGTCAGAACGAGTATTGGCTTCAGCTGTCGGCAGCCTCACCGTCGTGTTCGTAGGGCTGGCCGGACGTCGAATCGCCGGCTTTTGGGTAGGACTTCTGGCATCGGCCATCGCGGCGGTCTACCCAGGACTTTGGGTGTACGAATGGCCGTTGTTATCCGAAACGTTGCTGCTGCTCGGCATCGCCGTCTTCATCTTGATGGCGTACCGATTCTGGGCTAAGCCGTCTGCCGGTTCGGCAGCAGTGCTTGGCTTCCTCTGCGGAATGGTTGGGTTGACCCGGTCCGAACAAATTTTGCTCCTGTTCTTGGTAGTTACCCCACTCATACTGACGGTCAAGCAGCAGAGCTGGCGTCGCCGTGTCAGGTGGCTGGTGCTCGCCTACGCCGCAACGGTCATTGTGGTACTGCCGTGGACCATCTACAACCTGGGACGCTTTCAGCATCCGGTCTTGCTGTCGAACAACTTCGGCGCCGCCATCGCACAAGGAAACTGCAAGACCACATACTACGGACCGTATACGGGCGAGTACTCACTCGTGTGCCTGGTGCAACGATCCGGCGATCAGACTGTTGCCGACTCCACGAATCTTCACCAAGGACTGCAATATATGGAGCACCACTTGGGCCGTTTGCCGGTAGTGCTCGTTGCACGGGAAGGTCGCGGATTCGGATTCTGGAACCCGTTTCAGCAAGCAGATCTCGATGCCAGCTGGGAGGGTGGCGGCATCAATGGTCTGGGAACCTATCCGACTGCCATCTGGGTTTACCGCTTAGCTCTTTTCGGGTTCTGGCTGCTGCTTTTGCCGGCGGTTGCCGGGACCGTCGCGCTACGCCGACGAAGGGTCCCGGTCTACCCACTGCTTGCCTTTTTCGCCATCGTGATCTTGACGATCGCTGTGACATATGGCGTGTCGCGCTATCGGGCCGCAGTCGAGATTCCTCTCGTCTTGCTGGCGTCTGTGGGCATCGCCGGGATCGTTGCGTCCGTGCGAGGCCGGCTGCCGCTCGAAGACGAGGTCTTGGTTGGAGCGAAAACAAGCACTGCGCGGGCACTCGGTGGCAGGGATGGTCACGCGGACATCATGCGGGCACCGCAATTCGCCGATCGGATCCCCATTCGCGCCGTCGCGGCGATCGCCCTTGTCATATCGCTAATCGCCGCAGGTTTCGTCCTGCATGCCGCGGCCGCTCCCACGGGAGGGCCGACAGAGAAGATGATTCAACCCTCGAACGGAGCCTCGCTGGCCGGTCGCGCAATTCTGGTCGCCACGGCGCCGTTTGGTGTAACGAGAACCGAGTTCCGAGCCACCGGAGGGACCCTGAGAGACACGGTGATCGCTAGAGGGGAACTCAGCATTTACGGCTGGCTGGCCAGTTGGAATACGAGCAACGTTCGTCCCGGCCGCTATCGCCTGTGGTACGTCGCGTACAGCGGACGGTCGGGCAACGCGAGCCGCGCCATCACCGTCACCGTAAACCCGCTGCCATAACATCGTCGGAGGCCGTTGAGTCGACCTCCGACGATCTTATGGCAGCATCCACCGGGCCAGGGGACCACCGTGTGTCGCTCGCCACGAGCATGGGACCACCCTTCCGCCAGTAATGGGACCACCCCGGGGGTCCACCAGCGCCGGTCGCTGATCCGGTCCACTCGCCGCCATCGGAGACGCGATCTGAGGAGCGGCGATGGCCACACGCTACGCGGTGGCTATTGGGCCCCGATGGGGCCAGGGGCAGCACTCCACGGAGTAACGGGCGACCGCTGTGGGCGCGCCTGGACGACCGGCGCGGGCTACCTCTCGCGAGTCGTACTTGGAATGCAGAAAGGGCGTCCATTCGCGCCTGCCGGGAGCGCTCAGATGGAGTGCTTGCATGGCCTGAAGACTTCCATCCGCGGAGTCGGCCAGCCCAGACGTTCAAGTGGGCCCGACCTGCTTACCCTCTCGTCCCCGAATCCATTCCTCAACGGCTTCGCGACGGCAGCGCGCATAACGACCTATGTTGACCCCGGGTGGACCCTCGCCTCGGTGCCGCGCGACCGTGCCGCCAAACCCGACCCCGAACGCCTCGAGCATCGCTATGCCCAATCCCTCGAAGCGTCCTGATCTCTCTCGGGTGCGGTCACACTCGACGGGGGCCTGGCACACGCCGGCGTGGGCTCACCGCGAGAACCGCCGTGAGAACCAGAAGCTCCGGCATAACTGGCAACGGCAGTCTTCCGCTGTCATTCACCGTCTGTGTGTAGCTAGCTATATATCCAGTTCAGAGCGCATATTTGGCCTCACGTGTCCACCGAGTCATCGCGTGTCCATCGGCCTGGCGCTCGCTACGAGGCCGGCGTGGACTTCTCGGCGCCCGAGTCGTGAGCGGCCGCCAACGCCTCGGGCTCAGATGTCCCCGTGCCCAGCTGCGCCTTGAGGGCGGCCAGCTCGTTGTCGACCTGCGCGTCCTTCCCGACCTGGTCCAGCTCTTTCTGGATGTCGTCGGACCCGCCGCCGACGTCCTCGAGCACTCCCGACTCGAGGAGTTCGTCGAGCGCGCCCGAGCGCGCCTGCATGGTGGCGATCTTGTCCTGCGCCCGCTGGAGCGAGGCGCCGGAGTCGTTGAAGGACTTCGAGATGCCCGCGGCGCTCTCGTCGACGGTGGAGATCGCCTGGGCGGCCGTGTACTGGGCCTTGAGGGTCTCCTTCTGGGTGCGGAAGTCGTTGACCCGCTTCTGCAACGCATCGAGGGTCTGGGTGAGCTTCTGCTCCTCCTCGTTCAGCTGCTGGACCTGTGGCTCCATCTGGTCGATCTGCTGCTGGGCGGCTGCCTTGCGGGACAGCGCTTCCTTGGCCAGGTCCTCCCGGTTGGCGGCCAACGACTGCTTCGCCTGCTCCTGGAGGTGGTCGATGGTGTGCTGGAACTGCTCCTCCTGGAGCTCGAGCCGCTTCTTCGACGCAGCGATGTCGACAAGGGCACGCCGTACCTGGGTGATCTGCTCGAGCATCTTCTCGTAGGAGAGGTCGAGCATCTCGTCGGGCTTCTCGGCAGCGTCGAGCGCCTTGTTCGTCTTGGCCTGCACGATGTCGTGTGCCCGCTGGAAGATGCCCATCTTTTTCCCTCCCTGGGGGTCGGTCCGTCACCCCACCATAGATTCGAATCGGCTCGCCCGTGGCGTCGGGAGCGGCCGTCAGGAGCCGGAAGCAGCGACGATGGGGCCGTTGAGGTGCGTGCCCGACATGTCCCCGTCGTTGGGTGCATCGCCGTAGTTCGCCACCTTGCCCATTGCGGTCACGAGCCAGTACCCGCCGCCGTCGGAGGTCTCGAAGACCGCTGACGCGGGGTCGAGCCCACCGGCCGAGCCGGGCGGCAGGCTTCCCAAGGCCGTCGCGTTGCCGAACGGGAACACCTGGCCCGCGGCGTCGAGGATCCAGTACCCGCCGCCGTTCGGGGTCGCCACGGCCGAGGTGATGGCCGAGCCCTGTGTCCCCGGCTGCCCGTAGTTGGCGGCGTCGCCGAAGGTGTAGACGGCGCCGGTGCTGGTCATCACCCAGTACCCGTTGCCCGTGGCATCAGGCACGACGGCCACCGCGGCGCCGCTGCAGCCGCCGATGCCAGGGCACGAACCCTCGAACTTCGCGTCGCCAAAAGCAAAGACTCCCCCGTCCGAGGCCACCATGAAGTAGCCGCCGCCGTCACTGGAGGGCACCATCCCGACGATCGGCGCGTTGAGGCTTCGGGGCAGGCCCGAGCCGGCGGGGTGCAGGCCGGCGCCCGGGATGGAGCCGTGGAAGCCGGCATTCCCGAAGGCGAAGATCCCTCCGTCGGACGCGACCAACCAGTAACCGCCGCGGTCGGCCGTCGGGGTGATGCCCACGACGGGACGTTGGAGGCTCAGCGAGCCCGTGGATCCGAAGAACCGCGTGGACCCGAAGGTGAAGATCCCGCCGTCCGAGCCGACCAGCCAGTAGCCGTGCGTGGGCGGCGTCGGCGGGGGTGGCGGAGGAGGTGGCGGCGCCGGGGGTGGTGGTGACGGTGGCGGTGGCGGGGGCAGCGGCGGGGCGTTGACGGTCAGCGTGAAGACCTCGGTCGCCGCGGGTGCCACCCCGTTCGAGGCGGTCAGGCAGACCGTGAAAGTCCCGCCGTCGCCCGGGTGGGGTGTGCCCTCGATGCTTGCCGTCGTTCCACCGGTGTAGTTGAGCTTGATGCTCGAGGGCAGGACCGAGGGAGAGCAGCCGCCGAAGGCGCTGTCGGTCACCGAGCTGACACCAGGGGTCCCCGTCGTCGTGATGTTGAACACTTCCGGCGTGCCGGCCGAGAACGTTGTCTGGTTCACGCTGGTGATGGCGGGCGCCGCCGAGGTGCCGCTGCCGGTGTAGGTGTACTGGTCGGCCGGCGAGATCACGCTCGTGCCGGCCGGCGTCGTGACCGTGATGTTGACCGTGCCCGGGTTGATGGAGGGCGGAATCGTCGTGGTGATCTGGGACGAGCTGTAGGTCATGGAGCCGATGCTGACGACCGTCCCGAAGTCGACGATGGGCGCCACGGCGCCGTCGACGAAGTTGGTGCCGTGGATCGTCACGCTGCCCGAGGGGATCTGCGGGCCGGTGGAGGGCGAGACGGACGTCACCGTGGGCGCGATCGTCGGGGCGTAGGTGAACTCGTTGACCGTCGGCGTACCGGTCGAGCTCGACGAGCCGCCACCGGTGGTGACCGTGACGACGACCTGGTCGGTCCCGGTGCCGGCCGGATCCGCCGGCGCGTCTGCGGTGAGCTCGCCGTCCCAGTTCACCTGGACATTGGTGGCGGGCACGCCCGCGAAGAACACCTGGGGCGAGGTGCCGAAGTAGTTCCCTTCGATGGTCACAGGAGTCCCAGCCGCCGTGCTCGGTGAGGAGGCCGGCAGCACCTGCACCACGTTTGGCGACGCCGACGTGGCGGGCGTGGGCAGCGAGCTCGGCGTAATCGGGTCGACGAGCGGGTCGGCCGGATTCTTCTGGTTCGCGAAGATCTGCGCGTACTGGCCGCCCGAGGTGTCGGCGTCACCCATCATGGCGGTCTGGCTGCCTGTAGTCGTCCAGTTGCCCAGGATGTTGTCCCGATGCCCCCAGCAGTCGATGCTCAGCGGGGTGGTGCACTTGATGTTGGTGCCGCCGTAGCCGTCGTTGTACATCCAGGCGAAGTCGGCCCCGAGCGGCGTGTAGTCCAGGGCGAAGATGGAGCCCCACGCCGTGCTCTGATAGAGGGCGGGCGGGACCGGGTCTGTGTTCCCGACCGCGCCGGTCATGGCGGCGGTGTTGAGGGCGGCATCGAGGCCGGAAAACTGGGACAGGCCGCGGTCTCCGCGCTCCTCGTCGGTGATGATGAGCTGTTGGACGGCAACCGGCTGAGTGGCGTAGTTGCCGGGCAGGACGAGAGGGCCAAGTCCCTCCAGAGCACGCGCGTAGTTGATGTTGTGCAGCACGGAGTTGATGCAGCCCGCACTGGTGTCGTCCACCGGGGAGAGGGAGCAGCGCGGCATCACCTGAGGCGGGGAGCTCACCGACGGGTTCGACGGCGGGAGAATTCCTGAGGCGCCGGCGCTGACCGGTGCAAAGGTGGCGAGGACGGTGGCGGAGCCCCATGCGGCGGCCACAGCGAGCGCGGTGCGCGGCAATGATCTCGCCAAGGCGCGCATGCCAGTCGGGTGCCGCCTCACGATTCCGTTCGCCCCCTCGTGCCCAGGAATTGGATCAGCCGGGGCAACGTAACATTTCGATACCCGGATCGAATGAGCCCCCGGTACCATTTTTCGAGGCCAGAGTTGTCTCTCGGTTGTGCGAGCCCGGTTCCAATGGCCCTACCCCAGAACGGCGAGGGTCACCAGACTCAAACACCGGGGCGGGGTGATCGGGGAGGATCCTTGGGGGGATCATCGCCCCGCCCCTCCAATCAGTTCCCGGACGGTTGCCGCCAGTTCAGAGCGGCGCGGCCCACGAGCGTTTGGCTCCGGCGCGCGGGCGGGCACTGCCATCGTGAGTACCCGGTACGACGCTCGCCGAGAACCATGACGGCGCACCGGGTCGAGTCTCGGGCCCGTCAGCGAACCAGATGGCGGGCAGTTGGTGGCCGATCCTGATGGCTACCGTGGTCCCATGGCATCCACCATCCTTCTGTGCACCGATGGATCTGACGAGGCTTCTGCGGCGCTTTCCGCTGGGCTCGATCTGCTTGGCCGCGATCACCAACTCGTTCTCGTCACGGTGATGGACGCACCAGACGAGGCGTCACTCGCGGGTTCAGGACACGCTGGACCCGAACTCTCTCCGAAGGAGTTCGACGACCAACTCTCAAATGCCCGCGAAACGGCGGAATCCGCGATTGGTCGGGCGCAGGGAGAACTGGATCTCGTGGGAGTGGAGATTCAGATCCTGCGGGGTGACCCCGGCGAAGCGATCTGTCGACTTGCAACTCAGTTGTCCGCTCGGGCGATCGTGGTTGGCTCTCGCGGCAGAGGGGGTTTGAAACGCGCCCTTCTCGGATCGGTCTCAGATCACGTCGTCCGCAACGCACCGTGCAGCGTGGTCGTTACGAAGATCTCACCGTCGTGACGACGATCTCGCCGTCAGGCACAAGCACTGTCCGTCTTGGGTGCGGGGGCAACGCCATCGACGGGCTGGGTCAGCCAATAGGTGTCACCACAACTCCCGACGCCGACGTTGGTGATGGGGACCGGCGGGAACTGTTCGGCTGATGGGTCCAGCACGCTGAATGTGTTGTAGAAGGTGTTCCCGCTGACTTGGGCTCCGAAGACAGCGGCCACAGCCGCGGAGGGCACCCACGGGGTGTTCGGAGAAGTAGCCGGGCTGTCCGTCAGTCGCCCGCAAGGTGTTGCCGGAGATGGTGACGGTGGCGTAGTCCTCGATCTCCCCAGGCGGGATGAGAATGTGTCGAAGGGTGTACCTATCGAAAGCAAAAAAGCGCTGCGGGCAGACCCCGAACGGTGCGGTTCGGCACTCACGGTCTCCTGATGTGCGGTGTCGCCGGGCCCATGACTGGCCGCAATGCTTCCGCTATTGCACCTTGGAGGTACCCGGCATATGCATTGGTGATCTCAGACGAGTCAGCGTAGACCTCGTAGTTCCCGATCACAGCCGTGCACGTGGCTGTGCAGAGCCACGGTGTCGTTGAAATGTATGTAGCCCCGGTTGCTTGAGCTGCCGCTTGAAGTGTTTGCTCATGGTCTGCAAGAGCCGCCTGGCCCGCCGGTGTCGAGCAAGCTTGTACGTTCGTCTCGTGGGCGGTCAGACAATCGGGCCCCGTCTGCGCGAGGTACGCGATATCGCCCAGCACCACCTTCTTGGTGCCGTGCGACGAAACCGAATTAATTGTCTGTTGCAGTCCGAGTTGCCACTGCGCCAACGTGGGTGTCTGGCCATTCGGCAGGATTCCATCACCATGCCACCAACTCGTGAAGACGACGACAGCCGGATCCATCCTGTTGATCCGGTTCGACGCGTACTGGTGCCACTCGTCACACGCTGTGTAGGGGCTATTCATCGTCCAGTTCCAGAAGCTGAGATTGACGGCGGGACAGACCGCCTTCATCAGCACCACAAGCTTCCAATGCGCACGCTTGGCCATAGCATCAAACCCCGGGAACCACATGCCAGCATGTGAGTCACCGAGCAACACGATTGTCTTCGAGCCTTTCGGGTCGCCAAACAGACAGCTCCCCACTGTTGCCGCAGAAAAGGCAGGATCGCACCCGTGTCCGTCAAGAATGGTCAAATAGGCGTCCTGCCCAGCGTGCTGCAAGGCCGGGTTGATATCAATCGGCACTGATTTGATGCTTGGAGCAGAAGCGACGGCCCGAAGTATCTGGACCGGTGACGCAATTGATGCTTCTCGCCGGGGTGAAGCAGCTTCAGACGTCGTGGAGGTTGTTGCGCACAGAGCAATCATGATCATCGCCACCGAAATGACCGCGCCGATGATGCTCCGGCGGTGCCGGTTTCTCTGCATGATCTCTGGTTCCTCCAACTTGTTCCTGGATTTACGGATGACTATCAGGTGGCGAGAACGGGCGAAGTGGCCACGAGAGCCCCCTCCCACCGACACGCTCGTTCTGACGCTCGAACGAGCGTCGCCGTGACACCGCAAAGTGGCTCGAAATCGATGGCGAGGGGCGGTGACGCTCCTAGAGAACACCGCCCCTCAGTTCGGATGGTGGCAGGGCGGACCGCAACGAAATAGAGCCGACCGGACTGACCAGGCACAACGTTACGACAACATTCGTGCTTCCTCCTGTCGGCAGTGGCCCACAGCCGCCCAAATGACCTCATGGGCGGAGACGCGAGGCCAACCGGAATGATCACATCCCGCGGGCCCGACAACCTCCAGGAGTCCAAAGAGCTCCGCCGAAATGGGGCAGGCGACGAGACTTGCTCGAGGCCCTCGTGCGACGCCATTGAACAGCGAACAGTCGCCAGGTCCCGGGTCTCCCTTGAGTTCGCGCTCACCGCAATCCACATCCTCCGCTCGCTGGAGCCGCAACGGTGAAGATTGACGGCCCAGGCGTTGGGTCACTGATGCAAAACGACCCACCGGCTGGCCCCGTTGGCCGGCCCAGTGCGTTAGGGGGGGCTGAGACCATCACGGATATTTGAGTAGGCGGTCGGATCCCCGTCGGCTTGACGAATCATGCGTTCGCTCCGCAAAGATGTTGGTGTTTCGAGCGCTCTGGTTCGATCAACCGACGAGGGCTGGGAACGGATGGGACTACCTCACAGAACGAGGCCGATCGAGATGGGGAACATGGTCGTGTACCGAGAGGACGAGCGCCGCATCAACCAAGGGGGGGAACTCCTTTCGGTGCCAGTCCCCCTCAGCTTCGTGTGGTTGGTGCTGGCGGTGCTCATCATCCTCGAGGCGGTCAACGACCTCTTCGGCGTCGATGGTCCACTCTGGCTCTACGACAACTGGGTTCACAATGCCATCCTCGCCGTGTGTGCACTCCTGGTTCTCAGCCGTGCCGCCTACGAGCCAGTTGCCAGACGGGCCTGGCTGGCGTTCGGGGTTGCACTCTTGCTGTGGTTCGTCGGGAGTGCAACCTGGAGCGTGGCGTATGGGGGACAACCCAAAGCGCCATATCCGACGTTTGCCGACGTCCTCTGGATGTTCTGGTACCCGCTCATCGCGGTCGGAATGTTCTTCCTTATTCGTGTCCGCGTCCCTCGCTTCGAACTTCATCGTTGGATGGACGGGATAGCTGTAACCCTGGTCGCTCTGGCCGCCGGGTTCGCCTTGGTGGTCCAGCCCGCATCAGAGCACAAGACCGTCGGCGTACTCGCCGCGCTCGTCGCATTCAGTTACCCAGTTCTCGATGTGCTCCTCATCGGAGCCGTGCTCGGCGTGTACGGACTTCTCGCTTGGCGACCCGACACCATGTGGATCCTGGTCGGGTTGGCCGTTCTCAGTACCTCCATCGCCGATGCAGTATTTGCCGTCCAGGAAGCCCAGGCCCGTGCTGTCGTGTCAGGAAACCGTTATGACTTCGTGTGGACACTGGGAGCGTTCCTCCTCGCGCTCGCTGCTTGGACCCGCTCGCCGGATGCACAAACGAAGCGAGAGGACGTCACCGGAATGCGAGCGGTGGCCCTGGCGCTCTTTGCGCAAGCGTTAGCTATCGGCATCCAGATTTACGCGGTCTTTCGAGAGGTTGGCAAGAGTGAGCGGATCGTGACCATCGTGGTGTTGCTGGTGGCTTCCGTGCAGATCATCTTGACCCGACCACGAAGCAGGGAGGACGACATTTCGCGACCGGCCGAACCCGCCCAATCTCCGCCGCACGACGATCGCTGGGAAGCGTGACGCAGGCACGAGATCAGTGGGCCTTGTGTCACGGCGACGATGATCCGCTACAACGAAGCGCCACGCACGAGAGCTCCGCTGTCCACTTACAATGCGCCCATGGCAGTACCCATCCTCGCTCAGCAGGAACGCAAGACCCTCTGCGACCTCTTCGTCGAACGTGGCCCTGAGGCGCCCACGTTGTGCGAGGGTTGGCTCACCGCCGACCTGGCAGCGCACCTTGTCGTCCGCGAACGGCGACCCGACAGCGGGCCGGGACTCGTCTGGCCGGCGCTGGCCGACTACACAGACAAAGTACGTCGTGCGGTGCGGGATCGCACGCCCTACTCGAAGCTGGTCGAGACCGTGCGGCGCGGGCCACCGCTACCCCTTCGTCCCTTCGATGGGCCGATGAATACTGTCGAGTTCTTCATCCACGTAGAGGATGTCCGGCGTGCGCAAGCTGGCTGGGAACCCCGCCCACTATCCCCGGCATTGGCTGATGCTCTCTGGGCGCGCATCGGGCCTGGCGGGATGGCCAAGAAGGTCCCCGCCACGATCGTGATCACCTCGCCGGGGCGGGCCGACAAAGACCGCGGCACCGGGCCGCGCCTAACCCTGGCCGGCGACCCGGGCGAGCTCACGATGTTCGGCGCCGGTCGCCAGGGGGCAGCGAGGGTCGAGATCACGGGCGATACAGCGCTCGTCGCTCAGCTGCGCGCCGCGTCGCTCGGTGTCTGACCCGAGGGCCAGTCTCCGGTCGTGCGATCAGCCGGAGCCCGCTTGTGCCTCCCAAGTCTCTTGGCGGGTTCGCCCCTGCCCGTGAGCGCTGATAGCGCCCGTCATGAACCAGGGTGGCCGAAGTGCGTTGACAGTCGGGGTTGACAGGCGGCATTAGCTGGTTGGCGGCGTAAGCCCCTTCTGGCAGACGATCTGGGCCGTCTCGGCGGCGTTGCTGCCTGCCAAGGTGGTACCTCGCTGAACTGCTCGGCGGTGGCACCCGCGGCCACAGCCAACTGAACACGGCCGAGTTCGCCGAGTTGCGTCGAGCCATTCAGCACAAGAACTTCGCAGGTGACGAGCTGGGGTTGACGTGTTTTGTTCGTCACGTTCCACCTCACCATGTCCGAGAGTTGGCTCGTCGAACTCACAGAGACGACTCTCGTAATTACCGCCGGGCCGGAGTTCGAACTGGTCGGCGTGCTTGTCGGGCTTTGGGTAACCGTCGAGCAGCCCGCGCACGCACACACCGCCACGATGACCACGACCACCCTCGAAGCCCGCACGAGTTGGGAAGGTACCAGCTCCCCGCCGTAAAGCCCCGTGGGACCGCGGCGTCGCCTCGACCCGGCAGCGACAGGTGCTCGTCTGCCACACCTCCGAAAGCTGGACCGAAAGCCGCAGAGGATTTCTTTGCCGCAGGGAGTGGCCCCCAGCGGATGACGGGAGTAGGAGACGAAGCTCCCGACGACTGAGAAATAACCGGATGCTCCGAAAGAGATGTCCTCCGCACGGAACATCCCATTGAGGTTGGCCGCCGGGATTTGAAACCCGGGACTTCTTGACCCCTTTGTATCGGATGCTTAGCGCTGTCCAAAGTCCCGTTCGACAGGGTGGCTATCCGGGTCTTCGGAAGTTAAGCGCTGGTGATTCGGAACAGGAGGTGACGTCGGTGGTCGCAAAACCGAAGCGTGGAAATCGGGCACGGCGGCAAAGAGGCGCCTCACCTGAGGAGGCAGCCCCGGGAAGGAGACTCTCTTAAGTCGAAGGGCGCGCTTCTCGATGAGCCACCAACTGGCGATCGCAAAGACGAGAGCCAGGGCTGCGTTCACCACCATGAAGAGAACGAAGCCAAGCCGATCCGCGCCGAATATCACCATGAGTTGGGTAAGGGGAAAGGCGTAGATGTAGACCCCGTAGCTGTAATCGTTCTTGGAACCTATGCGATGTAATGGAAGGTGCGCGCCTAGCCAGAGCAAAGGGTACGCGATCAGGAACGCACCCAGGCTCGAAGCGGTAAAGCCCAATGTCGGTAGGTTGCCTTCCCTCGGGAGATGCAGCGACGCGACGAAGGCTATCGCCAAGAGTACGGCAAGGAAGGCCGAATCTGGAACGACGTCACGATAGAGCCAGATGAGGCTGCCCACCATAAACACCACAGAGAGGATGAGGAATTCCATCGTGATGAAGTGATGGAATACCGAGAACATCCGGTTCAGACTCGGAGTAAAAGTCAAGATGGAGAGAATCGCCAATAGGCCCAATGTGGTCGTCAAGACCAACCCGCGGTATCGGAAGATCCCGATGAGGGCGAGCCCCGCAAGAAAGAGATAGCAGAGAAACTCGTAAAACAGCGTCCAGAGAGAAGCGTTGCCAATGAAGTAAATGAAGTTGTTCGACACCACGCCGGACTGATTGATCTTCAAGAGGGCGTTGCTGTACACATAGGAAAATGGCCCGGGGTGAAGCCCTAGGTAGCAGGAGAGGTCGCAGTGTGCTGGGTTTTGGTGGAGCCATGCGACTGTGCCGAGTACAAAAGACGTCACGATCAGACAGATCCAGAACGCGGGAAAGATTCGGAGAAACCGCTGCCAGAGATACCGCGGCACGCTGTTTCTCGACAGGCTTCCGGCTATTAGGTAACCGCTAATGCCGAAGAAGCCGTAGACAGCGATCGCGCCAAGGCTGGTGTCATTGACGGAGACGTTGTGCAACCCGAACCAGGCGATATCGCAGGCATGTGCGTACACCACGGAGAAGGCCAGGACGAGGCGCAGGAAGTTCAAGCTGTTTCGCTTCGGATCGAGCGCCTGCCCGATTGCCGGTCGCGTCATCAAGGGTGGAGCGTAGTGATCGAGATGATCGTGCGCCGAAGATCTTTAGGCAATCTCGTTGACAATCGATGACAACACGTCCCGAGAAACTTGGGTGGGATCTCGCCCGCCAAAGAAGTCCCAGGTCAAGGGTCAGGAGCGTTCGGGGAATCTCGTGTCGGGGCAGCTGAGCGGGTTGGTTTGGCGGTTGGCTTCCGACGCCGTTTGGCGTTCGCATCGCAGAGGCCCTTGGAGCGGCTTGAGAAGCTGGCCGCTCCGCGTAGCGGTGGCGGGGCGGTTTCTCGCCTGCCAGACTTATGGTCGGCACGCGGGTGTCAATCCGCCTTGACCCCATGGGGCGGGTCTTCCCCCGAAGTCCGCCCCAAGTGCCCACAGCGAGACGACCTCGGCCCGGGTAATCGGGCCGGGGTCGTTTCGTCTTCTCGGCCGTCTGCGGCCTCGGGCGGACGTTGCGTGATCGTTGTGCCTGTTCGGTCCGGTCGGCCCTACGACGGCGGCCACCGCCCTGTCATCCTCGACACCCGAGGGGCGGCGGTTAGATGCGATCCGAAGCTCTCTTCTCGCCGCCGTCGCTCAATCTCGCACGCGTCAAGCCGACGTTCGCTGTGTGTGATTGTTGTGCCGGTTCAGCGCTTTCGGCTCTACGCGACTGCGAGTCTCCCCGTGAGACACTGACGTCCCGTCCTAGGGGGTGAGGGCGACTCAACCTTGATTCCCCCGGGTTGGGTCGCGCGCTTCTTTGGTAGTTGCAATCCACGGCCAGCCAGGACCACAATCGCGCCGGGCAACCGATCGCTACCGCCAACAGTGGTCGGGGATTGCCCGCTTTGGGGGTGAGGGTGCGCCCCGACTCCGTGGTTTAGGGATCCGGGGTTGGGGCGCCCGCCCCATGCGTGACCTTTGAACGCCCCGTCTACAGTCGCGGGATGAGCCCCGATGCCCCAGCCCGGCGACCGACACCCCGGCTTCATCGTCGAGCCGATGAGGTGCTGGGCCATGGTGTACGACGGCACGATGCAGGCCGACCATTGCGCAGAGCTGCCGAGCTGGACGGGCCGCTGGTTCAGCCCGAAGGGGGATCGCTGGTGGCGGGTGTGGAGCTGTGCGGACCACATCGAAGGGCTGACGGGGCTGCGGGAGTTCGGCCGGCGCCCGCAACCCCGCCCCTAACAGCGCCCTTACATTCTCATAACAACGGTCGGCCAGAGTCGGCAGTACCGCCAGAACTCGCGGTCGTGCAGGTATTGCACGGATACCTCATCCAAAGGAGGCGACATGTTGCGAAAGATCATCGCCGGCACCGCGGTGGTGGGATCATTGACACTCGGCACAGTAGGTCTGGCAGGGGCGGCGACTCCTTCCCCCTCCGGGAACAGCGGGGGGACGCAGTTGGCCACCCTCTGCGCCAAGCTGCCTCAAGTTCAGTCTCTGGTCACACAGTGGCAGTCCGACGTAACCGGGTTCGTGCCCAAGGTACAGGCGCTCCAGTCCCAGGCGAAGACAGACGGCTTCACCAAGGTTGCGACTGCGATCGGTAACGCGCTCTCGAGGGTGCAGAATCGCGAGTCGAAGCTGAACGCCCGTCTGACGAAGCTCCAGGCCAGGTGTCAAGACAACGGGTCCGCAGGCAACAGCTGATCGGCAAACAGCTGATCGATTCGGCAACGTCGTCCAGTACTCCGGCCACTGGTCCGGGAAGGAAGACCGGCCCGCAAGGGCCGGTCTTCTGCGTCACGCGTCAGAGGGCTTCTGAAGGCGCCCTACTAACTGAGAAGCACTGCCCCCTATCGGCACAACGGTGGCAGGGGCAGATTGTGTTGGGTGCGCGGCCAGGTCTTAGTGATGGAGGTGCTCGTGTGCCCACGCGCCGAGTTTGGAGGGAACCTTCCTCCGGATTGAGAGCGGAACCCAGCTCCTCCACACGTCGACAGGCGCGATCTTGCCGGAGCTGCCGTTCGTCGTCGGCTCGCCGTCCTGGGCGCTCTGAGGGTCAGATTCGATCTGCGCGAACTCAAAGTTCCAGATGCTGGTCCGGTATGCCTCACTGATGTCGAAGTTCTCGTCGGGCTCGACCGCGTCGTTACCCCGGATCAGGAACGCGCGCGACCTGTCGATAACGACGAAGCGAAGCAGTCTCGGGTGGCTGGCCGCAAGCATCACCGCCTCGGAGACCAGCTTGGACAGAGGGTTCCACTCATCGTCGTATTGGTCCGAGTCTGGCCGGTCGCGGACCCAATGCGCCCATGACCAGTCCTCGATGAGGTAGATGCCTGTGGGGCGGAGCAATGTCAAGAACCGGTTGAGCGTCGCCTTGGTCGGCCCATAGCGGTGGGATCCGTCGTCCACCACGAGGTCGAGGGGCTCATCGGCAAAGTTCTCTCGGACGATCAGGTCAAGCGCGTCTCGGTCTTGCTGGTCCACCCCGTAGTACAGCCGAACCCGGTCCGTCGCTGAACGTCGTTCCAGGTACTCGTCGAGCGCTGCGACCCGGTCGGGCTTGATGTCCACGCCGACCAGTCGCTTGGGCGAGTACAGCTCCTCGTACAGCGCGATGCTCCCGCCCTTGAAGATGCCTATCTCGATCATGTTGTCGATGCGCTCGGGCAGCTGCTCAACGGTGGTCTGCGTCAGCATTTGGTTCTTGACGAGCAGGAACTCTTCGGGCGTTGACTCGATCGTTTCTGCTGTCTCCCAGTCGAGGGTCAGAAAAAAGTTCGTGTCGCCGACCTGAAGATGGTGCTTGTCGTGCCAGACGAGCTTCTTCGCTATCTCCGTTTCCCCTGGCATGGGGGTATTTTGGCATACCGGTCGGCGCAGAGCGCCACGAGCCGCAACACCGGTAAGTGCCCCAATACGCCGGGTGTGGGCGAACTGTAGCGAGTCGGACAGGGCGGGTTGTCCGAACGTAAGCTCCGCCGATGGATGACCCCCTGGGCGCGCGACGAGATGAGCGCGAAACCCTTGAAGGCTCCCTGGACTGGTACAGAGCCGTGGTCGAGCGAAAAGTCGATGGGCTCGCTCTTGATGATGCGAAGCGGGAAATGACACCAACTGGCATGTCCGCTCTTGGAGTCCTTAAACACCTGGGCTGGGTCGAGCGAGGTTGGTTTCGCGAGACATTTGCCGGTGAAGATGTTGAAGCAATCGACGTGGATGGTGATAACACGGCCGAGTTCGCCATCGGCCCCGACGACACGGTTGAGTCTGTAATCGACTTCTACCGAGCCGAGGTGGAAGAGTCGAGGCGAGTTGTAAGGAATGCGTCTTCACTAGACGCCCTGAGTGCCAAGGAGACGCTCTATCGGGGGAAGGTAACGCTCCGTTGGATCATGGTCCACATGCTGGAAGAAACCGCCCGACACGCGGGTCATCTTGATCTGATGCGCGAAAACATCGACGGCCAGGTGGGTGATTAGTCACTCAGCTCTACGATCTCGCTCACCTAGCGGTGATAGTGCCCCAGTTCGCCGGGACGGGGTGCCACCATGCGAAGCAGGCACCATTGGGGCACCACCCTCATCTCAATTTGTGCGCATCCTCGAGGCAAGATTCTCGTCGGCAATCCTCGGTTTGAGGCGCGCCCGATCAGTTCTTGACCTTAATGCTGACGAACGAAGAGAAAAAGTGACCGGCGGAGTTGAAGGCCTCGGACACCACAAAGTAGGAGCCATTGGGGACAGTTGTGGTGTTCCAGTCGAAGAGCCAACCGAAGATGGTCGGGGTGGCCATACCGATCACTGGTCCTGAAAACCCGTACTTGCCGCCAAAGATGCGGTACTCGACACTCGTGGCATTCGAGGCGGAGGCGTTAAGGTCGGTCGATCCCGAAAGCGTCGCCCCAGACGACGGACGGAGCAATCTCGGTATCAGGATCGGCCCTGAGCGATTCCAGACCTCTACCCTCGCGTCCACAAATTGAACCACCTTCGACTTGAACCCAAGACTGACGAGAGTATGGTCGAGCGCGGTAGTTTCCTCCGCCGCTTCGACCTGAGAGAAGAAGGAAGGTCCTGAGTTGTAAACAAAAACGCCTTTGGTGTGTGCGACATCACCGACAACCTGTTCAGTGTCTACAGGACGGACGCCGACACCGCGAATGCGTGGATCGTTGAACCACGGGGTGAAACCCAGGGTACCCGTGGGATCCCCTTTGAACAGGAATGCGAAGTGTGACTCAGCGGCGAACGAGATGGCGGCTGGATTCCAGCCTGGGAAGTACGGGCTGGCGGCAAAGGGCAAGAGGAGAGCGTCTCTCCGACCAAGGTGTGATTCTGCGAAGCTGACCGCCGGCTGCGCTCCGATGAAGGGGTAGGGCAACGGCTTCGCCTCGAGTGCGAATCCCAGAGTGACGGCCGCACCCGCGCAGGCGACGATGTCCAAGGCTATGGGCAAGCCGCTCAGACGGATGCCGTTACGTACTCTCTGAAGCACCGCCGCTAGGCCGACGGCCATCACCGGAACCAGCCAGAGGGATGCACGTCCGCCGGTCGAGATCGGGTTCGCCACTGCCGGTCCGAAGGGGATCTTGCCCAGAACACCGCCCACGAAAGTGACGGCCAGGAGCAGAAGCAGGTAGCGGGCCACGATCGCCCGTGGCCCTCGCCAAGCCTCGATGATCAAGCCACCAATAGCGACGAGCACGCACAGCGTTGCGAACCACCCAGGACCGCCGGGAAATACCTGGGCTATCCGGGTCAAGTGATGCAGCACCTCGGCGCCAAAGCGCAGCGGGTTTGGGTAGAAGGTGAGAAAGGGGTCCCAGATGAAGCGCCATTCCATTTCTACTGATTGGGAGTTGTAACTACCGACGATTACCAAGCCGAGGGCGCCGGTGGCCGCAGCCTGTACTCCAATGGCCAGACCGCGAACGATGAGATCCGAGGCCGGATGAACAAGCAGCACCAATCCCGCAACAGCCACCGCGACGAGTGCGAAGAGGCTGTTGGATGAAAGCAGAATGGCTGCCAAGACCCAGAGGACTGCCGTCGGCCAGCGCCACCTGGTTCGGGCGAGTCGCGCAACGAGTAAGACGAGAATGAGTACCACGAGAACATCGGTGGTGTCGGGCTTGAGCCGGCCCGAATAGATGATGTCCGTCTGTGAGGCGACCAACGCGGCACCCAACAGAAGGCCAATCCACCGTGCGTAGCCAAGTACCCGAAGCATCACGTACAAGAGGGCGGGACCGAGCACCCCGGCAATGAGCGCGGGGTAGGCAAGGCTCGCGTCACTGCCGCCTGTCAGTCGGCTCCAGCCCATCAATGCTGCGACATAGCCCGGATGATCCCGGCCGACCATGATCAACTGTGACGGGGACGCCTTTCGGGCGGCCCCTTCCTCGGCGTCGTCGAGCCAGAGACCCTGCGTCGGCAGTCCGTGTCGACGCACGAGAAAGGCGATGACAATCAGTACCCCCACGACTACCAGATCAGTCACGACGCTTCGCCACTTCGCGTCTAGATCAAGTTCCATGATCCAGAATCATGCATCATGTGTCCTCTGTGCACCTGATCCAGAGTGCCCCAGTTCGCACACCGGATCGGTGGGACACGTGGACGCGACTAGTTCTGGCCCGGATCATGAGGTCGGAAGAGAGGACGGTTACTGGAAACTCCTACCGTCCACCGCTCGATAGACATCCCGGAGCGTGCAGACCTGAGTGCTGTGGTGGCTGACCTCATTGAGGATGCTGACGAGGATCTGGTAGCCCAGGACTGACGGTCCGGGATCGTCCGAGTAGCTCCAGAACCGTGTGGCCAGATCAAGTCCTTCGTCAGTGGACGCTCGGATGGACTGATCCAGTGCTCGCCATCCCGCTCGCATAACGTCGACGGCTTCAGCCGGCGCAAAGAACACCGGATGCTCGGACATGTAGGGCGCTGTCCAACCACTCTCGGCTGACTTGGTGCCACCGAGTAAGTCCAGGTCCGCCGCACGACCTGCCATGGATCCAACGTGCCAGAACAACCAGGCGATAGTGGTCAGTGGTTCCACCCCCTTGCCCTCCATTGCGGCTCGGATCACGGAGCCATCAAAGTCGGCCACCCAGTCACCGGTGCCGAAGGGGTTGGGGGTGCAGCACTCATCTCGGCGCCGGACGCTCCAGCAGTTCGGAGCGGGCTCCCAGAAGAACTCCTCTTCGCCGAGGTCAGACCAGGCTCGGTTCAGTGTGAACCTCTCGATGAACAGCATCATGTTCAACAAGGTTTCGCCACGTCTGCCCGGCACGAGCGGAGTGTATGCCCGGTGCCGACAGGAAGCCTTGCGACCGTCCCACACCGCCGGGACAGTGGCGCCAACCAGCTCGGAATTACTCTGGTGCATGGATACGATTTGCGCATGGCAGTCGTAAAACGAGCGGCACCCATCTTTCCTGTTCGTGACCTCGGCGTTCACTCAACCACTACCGACGACTCGGCTTCAGCGTGCGTGAATACCACGGAGGCGGATACGGCTTTGCCAATCGAGACGGAGTCGAAATTCATCTAGGTACTTTTCCGGACCCGACCTCTGGGGTCACCAGGCACTCGGCCTATCTCTGGGTCGATGATTCGGATGCACTTGCTCAGGAGTGGCTAGCCGTCGGAGCTGAGGTCCACATGCCTGAGGACACCGATTGGGGCCAGCACGAAGGCGCCGTGGTTGACCCGGAAGGCAACGTTCTCCGGTTTGGATCGCCAATCGATTGACTGGGTGTCCCCGTTCGCCGGCACGGGGACGCAAAAACGACCCCGCTGAAGCGTGGTCGTTCCCTCGCCTTGTGGCGCGCCCCAGTCCCGGCGCACGGGGGCACGCTGACTGCGGCTACAGCTTCCAGTCGTTGGCGTCCATGTGCTCCGTTACCGCCCAGTTTGCTTCCTCGGCAGTCGCGGCCTCACATGACCAAACCCATTCGGTTGGCGCTCCGTTGGCTTGCTCTTTGAGCATGCGCTGCTT
This sequence comes from uncultured Acidimicrobiaceae bacterium, assembly GCA_963726005.1. Lineage (GTDB taxonomy): Bacteria > Actinomycetota > Acidimicrobiia > Acidimicrobiales > RAAP-2 > Bog-473. The sequence continues at coordinate 5,303 of CAVSAT010000003.1, read as the reverse complement.
GTGCTCGTCGTTTGCGACATACGCGTAGTGGACATATCCATCGCCCTGCGTCACTCGGTAGAGGTCGTATTTCATGACGGGTCCAATGGTAGAGCGGACGTCCGACGGAGATAGGTGTGGACTAGCCCCGATGTGCCGGTTCGGAGCGCCTCCTTCCCGGCGATATGGGACACTGTCGCCGCTTTTAGCCTCCGAAGACGAGCAGAGCGCTGGTCTCGAACTGAGGCCCGTCGTCGAGTGAGGGCAGCGCTGCCTCGATCCTGGCAAAACCCGCCTCGATCCCCTCCTCACTCATATGTTCGAAAAGCGAGGTGGGACGCAGCTTCAGCCTTTCGAAGTCCTCGGCCAGGCTCGCCGAGCGAAGCCAGGTGATCTCATCACGAGAGGCGAGCATCCACTTGGCGCCGGCAAAGTCACTTCGCACCTCTTCCTCAGACTGGTACTGCGCTTGGTGAATCTCCATCCATTCAGGCACGACGTGTAACCACCAGACATCAGGCAGCCTGTCGGAGAAGTTCGCCTGTAGAAAGACTTTGCCGCCCCGCTTAACCACTCGGCGCAACTCCCGGGCAGCGTCATCCCGATCGACGACGTGGTGCCAGACGAAGAACAGCAATGCTGCGTCACACGAGGAATCTGGCAATGGGATGTGCTCGGCAGACCCAGCTGCGTACGCGACGGCGGAATGGCGGGCGTGGGCGACGGCTTGAGCACGCATCTTGTCTGCTGGCTCGATACCGTAGACGGGGCCGCCGAAGGTACTCGCCAAAGACGGGGTCATACGCCCGATACCCGAGCCCAGGTCGAGCCAGACCAGTGGCCGTGTCTCCGGCAGGTGGCGGGCGAACGCCTCGATCCAGGTCTGCAACGCATCGGGCGACATCTGCCTGCCGGTGGCGTAGACGGCGTGCTGGCGCTCGTCGTAGTCGACCTTCCTCATGCCACCTCCAAGTCCGGTCCGACTGGCTTGCCAGCATAAAACGCCGCCAACGGGTGCGCCCGCTCCCGGCGAACTGGGGCATTTAGCCACCGGCCCTAGACACGGCGGGTCAAAGACCCTCATGTCTCCCAAACCAGGCTGAATCTGGCAGTCCTCGCAAAGCTATTGAGGACCAGCAGTGAAGCGGGTGGGACCCTTTATCGTGTTAGGGGGACGCGGGCGGGCACGCAAACCGAGGCTTACGATTTGACAGTGGACGTTGAAGTCCTCGAGCCGGGGTCGGCACTGGGGCCTGATTCGAAAAGCCAGCGAAGCCCGCCGTGGTTCCGTTCTGTTCTGGCAGTGATCGTCCTGGGGGGCCTCGCGGCAAGGCTTGCTTTTGTCACCTGGGTCACGCTCGCGCCTCTGGGCTTTCCTAGCGATGCGGTTTACTACCGGATCATCGTGTCGAACCTTGGTAAGGGTTTGGGGTATGTCGTACCGTCCCCTATCCCCCGCACCAACTGGTAGCCACGGCCAGCCACCCTCCGCTGTTCCCGGGACTCTTGTCGGTGTTCGACCTACTCGGACTCCAGTCGGTTGCTGCCCAGAGATTGGCTCTCGCGGTGGTTACTTCCGTTGCCGTTCTATTGATGGGCCTCTTAGGGCGCAGGGTTGCAGGTCACTTGGTCGGCGTTGCGGCAGCTGCGATTGCAGCGTTCAATCCGGTTTGGATTCAGCCCGTCGGTGTCCTCGCCAGCGAAAGCATCTATCTGGTCGTGATACCGCTGCTATTGCTTCAGGCTCTGCGCTGCCTGGAGAAACCGACCATCGGAAGATACGTCGTCCTGGGGGTCGTTGTGGCCTGTGCCGCGCTCACGCGCCCCGATGCCATCGAGTTCGTTGTGTTTCTGGGCGTGCCACTCTTGATCCTCACCCCTGTCCCGTGGCAAAACCGTGGTCTTCTCGGCGTGGCTCTTCTGGCCGGCCTCCTTCTCCTGCTGGGACCCTGGCTGATCCGTAACGAGGTGCAGCTCGGTGGCGCCGTGCTCTCGGATCAAGAGGGGCTCACTTTGGCCGGTTCGTACTGTCCGAACACATTCAACTCGGCTGATCCCACCTACGGGAGCTTCGATGGCACTTGCTCACTGGAGGCAGAAGCGGGTGTGGTCCTCCTCATAAAGCCTCCAAATGGAGCACGCCAATGGACGGAACTCGCTATCGACAGGAGACTCACGCAGGCCTCCGAGCAGTTCGCACGTCACCATCTCAGTGCCTTGCCGAGGGTCATCGTTGCCCGAGAAGCTTCGACCTGGGGACTTGGCAATCATGCGTATCAATTGGCGGCGGCAGGCGGAAACGAAACCTACGAGCAAGCAGGCTGGATCGTGTACTGGGTCATGGTGCCGTTCGTGGTGATCGGTAGTGTTGCGTTGGCCCGACGGTCATGGCGAGCTCTCGTAATTGTTGTCACCCCGTTAGGAGCGGTCGCCGTGAACGTCGCTATTTTCTATGGGAGTACTCGACTCCGAATTGTCGCCGAGCCGTCTTTGGCCGTTCTTGCCGCGACTGGTGGGATCGCCACGGCGAATCGAATCGTGCTTGCCCTTCGTGGAGTGTGAGGGTCAATACCGAGCCCAGGGCTATCCCCGTTGTGCCGCATGGTGGCGCCCGTCTCCTACGGCGTTAGGGGGCAGGTTTCTAAGGGAGCCCAGCGAGGTCGAGCGCTGGGGTGCTGTTGAGGTCGACTTGCACTACGACCATGCCGCCGAGCGGCAGGGTCGGATCAGAGCCCCGATCTTCGCTCCATTTGACCCCAAGGCCTTTCGCCGCACGCGGCAAATGTCGCAGATAGGTCGCAACGGCTTTCCGTAGTTCGTCGGATTGTTCACCGCCAAGCACGACGGCTCGTCCTTGGAAGTCCTCACCGGCCAGTCGCAGTTCGACCGAGCTGGTGGAGTTGAAGTTGCGCCACCATGTCTTGCGCTGCGACTTACCAGGAACGATCCACACCTGTTTCCCCTCGCGGGCGTACTGGACGACAAGTTCGTGTCGTCTGCCGCTTCGTCGGCCTGTGTAGGCCAAGATCGCGAGATGTCGACCGATGCGTCGGCCCCATGAGCGCCGCAGCACGTGCACAAGGATCGGATTGACCAGATGGTTCGTCGTCCAGAAACTGCCCCTGACGCGATGAGCGGTCATGGCGGGCCCAAGACCGAGTGATGCCCGTGGCGGCCAGCGCGAAGCTCCAACCCGATGAGCACAAGTGCCTGAACGATGATCATCGCGCTCACCACGGCGGCAACTGTGCCAGAGCCACCTGTGGCTGCTTTCGTTCCACTCACGACGTTGTACAAGCCGTGCCATACGACGACGACCAGGATGCTTCCGCCCGTGTGGTTGTACAGCCAGGTCGCAACGACCGCACCACACATGAGGCCGAAGGCGAAGCCGATACCGGTGCCGACGGAGAATCCCTTGTAGGAATTCAAGGCAAAAAAGGAGGGGATATGCCACCCTGCCCAAAACCCAGCCAAGATCAGGGTCGAGGTGAGCGGCGAAAATCGTTTTTGGAGTTGGGGTAGCGCGTAGCCACGCCAGCCAGTCTCCTCGCCTAAACCGTCGACAACGAGGATCATGAGTGCCACGCCGACCACCCCGAGCACCGAGGACGGACCGCTGAATTGGGCGAAGTCGCCGACCTTGGGCAATGTGCCTCCGGTCGCTGCAATTACCGCCAGCGCCAGACCCAAAAAGGCCAGCGGGCTGAGTGCGGCGATCCACCAGCGCCCGCCGATCTGCCAACGGCCCATTCTCTTGAGGAGATCACGGACCCCGTATCGACCCATCGTCCAGGCCGTCACTGCGAACGCCGCCAGCATCGGTGCGATCAGGCTCGGAAAGTGGGTCGGCCATCCCTGCCCTTGGTAGACGGTATGGCCGGTGACAGCCAGTGGAATCACCCACGCCCAGCTCAACAGGTAGGCGATGCCGAAGAACGCGATCAGTGCACGAGCGTTGAACGCAGAGGTCTTCGCGCCAGTGATGAGTTCGGTCCGATTGCGCAGGGCATTGTGGACGTCTGGTTCGTGGCCACCAACGGGTGGCGTCACATCCGCGCCAACCAGCGCGGCGTTTCGAGTCATAAGTGCTCCAATTGCGTTCCACCATCATCGTGACAGCGCGGTGCCCCTGAGCAATGGGGACATAAGGTCACAACCTCGGCTAGACGCTCCCTGTGGGCGATACCCCCTCCGCCGGCTGCCCCGTCGTGCCGCACAGTGGCACCCCGTCCCGGCGGACGGGAGCAGGCGCCCATTGTCAACGACACAGCAACCGCCACGTCGATAGCATCGCGCCGCGATGAGTTCGAGGTCGGACGCGAGGAGGCAGGCGCAGGACGACGCCACACGCGAATGGCAAGCATTTCCAGAACTACCTGGTACTCACCTCTCGTGGCACAGGACCGGCTTGTTCGCCGTGGATCTACTAGGTCCGAATGGTCATGTTTGGGCAAGTGTCGACTGCCCATCGTGGTACTCCAATCACGCTGCAGTAATCAATGCGCACGGTCGGACTTACGAGGTAAGACGTATTGGAAAACCGAAGGCCCTGGTCAAAGAGCTCGTCGACGTTGCGAACGATGCCACCGTAATGACTATGACCGGCATCCACTATGGGGACCGAGCTACAACGCGGTTGAGCACGCCGGATGATCTCTCCCTCACCTTTCCCGTGACAGGTTCCATGGCAACTAGAGCAACGATGTCGGCCGTCAACGACGCCGGCGATCGATTGATCCGATACCGAGTGAACAGTCCAAAGGGAGGGGTTTGGGCTATCGGCCCAGTGTCGGACTTGATCCCCGTTGAAGTGGTTGTGAGTGACGGTGCTGAGTCGATTCCGAACTTGGCGCTCTTGATCGCCGTAACCTCGGGGTACGTTCGCTCGTTTTCTCGCAGACCCGGAGCCTGACCGCCCTAACCCCGTTGAGCCTGGTGGCACCCATCCCGGCGCACTGGGGCACCCGCCCATTCCCGAGAACCACTGAATCTGCCCGAATGGCGAGGTCTAACGTCGGAGCATGGTCTTCAAGTCGAACGAAAAGAGGGAACGCAGGATTGAAGCCAGTCTGGAACCTCTTCGTGAAGCCCGTCAGGAGTGGGAACGAGTCGCCAGCTTGCCCGGCACTCGAGTGGTTTGGAAGCGACAAGCGAAGAACCAATACGAACTCACCGTAAATGACACCTGCATGGCAACAGTGCAATTGGGCTCATACGGAGGAGTCAAAACACTCTCAATCGATGTCGATGAACAACGTGTTGACTACGAGTGCCGCCGACTCTGGCTCCAGCGGTTGGTTGGGCGGTGGCAAAAAGGGGCC
>CAVSAT010000002.1:0-931341 GCA_963726005.1 uncultured Acidimicrobiaceae bacterium | reverse complement strand
CTCTTTCGATCGGGTTCTCGCCATCCATGTTCTCGAACACCTTTACAACCTCCCTGCCGCACTCGAAGAGATTGCAAGGGTCCTAAGGCCTGGCGGTATCTTCTCCGTTGTCATCCCTTGCGAGGGAGGCCGCCTTTACTCGCTGGGGCGGCGCTTCACGACCAAACGGATCTTCGAGAAGCGCTACAAGACGCCCTACGAATGGATGATCCGGCAGGAGCACTGCAACACCGCTCGAGAAGTGCTTGACGAACTGGGTCGCCACTTCCATGTGCGTACGCGACAGTTCTTCCCGCTGAGGGTGCCAACCGTTGATCTCAACTTGGTGATCGGTCTCGAGCTGTCGCTCGAATCGCAACGTGCTCTGCCCTAGACGCTGGCTGTTCTGCAATCCTGGCCCAGTGTGATGTAGGCGCTGGCTCAGGTATCTTTTCGATGAGATCGGAAGTCGGAATGTGCGGGAGGTCTCGGTCCTTGCCTGCGCTGCCGAGGGAACGGGTTTGCTATGTTTGCCGCACGCGCAAAATCGGGGTTTGCAGGCTGGAACAACAGGCCAGTGGTGGGTTGGGTCGAATTTCGAAACGACTTCGGGCCTAGGTCCGATACGGGAGGGCGGATCTGATGACACGCTCAAGCGTCGACATCACGATCCCGGTGTTGAACGAGCAGCGTGCCATCGAGACGACTCTCAGTACGCTGGCCTCGTATCTGTCTGCCGAGTGCCCCTATGACTGGTCTATTACCGTTGTCGACAACGGAAGCACGGATCGGACCTGGCAGCTAGCGAATTCCTTCGCAGCGGCAAACCCCCATACGAGGGCGGTCCGACTTGATAGACCTGGCCGCGGGGCGCGTTGAAGGAGGCGTGGTCCACCAGTAGCGCCGACGTTGTCGCCTACATGGACGTCGATCTCTCGACTGAGCTTGACTCCCTGCGACCGCTGCTGGAACCCATCGTCAAAGGCGAAGCCGACGTCTCGATCGGATCTCGCCTTGCCCCAGGTGCCATCATCGAACGAAGCGTTCAGCGCGAGGTAATTTCCCGGATCTACAACGTGATCGCTCGGAGATTTCTTCGATATGAAGTCCGTGACGCTCAATGTGGATTTAAGGCAGTCCGGGCAAGCGTTGCCCGAGACCTCATCCCGCGGATCGAGGATGATGGCTGGTTCTTCGATACTGAACTGCTCGTTCTCGCGTGGCGGGACGGACTGCGTATCAACGAGATCCCTGTGCGTTGGGTCGAGGACGATGATTCCCGAGTGCGGATCATGAAAACTGCACTCGACGACCTTCGCGGGATTTGGCGGCTCTCGCGTACGGGTCCGGGCGGCGGATCGAGCCCTCGAAGCCGTCGGCGATCGGCCAACCCGGAGAATCTCGAATCTCCGTGCGCCAAGGATGAGGAACGGGCCGTCGATTTCGACTCGTAGGCCACTCGGTTGACGAAGACAGAGGCCAGTCAGATAGCTCACGCCGATTCCATCACCCGTGGTGATCCCGCGCCTCAATTCTGAGTGAAGCCCTGACAACCGTCAGTGGAGAAGTGCGATCCCACCTTGTACAGGGTGTATCCGAGGTAGCCGGGGTAGGGTGGCGCAGTGCGCAACTGACCTCCGAGGACAACCCTCGCATCCGCGTCGGATGCCGTCCATCCCATTTCCGGCACTGCTGCGGAAGAGAGTTCAGACTTCTTGCTCACGACCCCGGTCGTGAACAGTACGTAGGAATAGCGACCGCTTCCGATCGCCTGTCGCCACGCCTTGCACGAACCGAACGTCGAATAGGTGCCATGAGGACCTCGTACCCCCAAATATTGCACATAGTTGGACAGAGTCTTTCCATAGAACGGATATTGCAAATACGAAAAAGAGCCGATAACGCCAACTCGGATGTTGTTCTCATGCTGGAACCAGGTCGCCAAGGATGGCAACGCACTGTTACCTGAAGAGACGTATCGATCGCGGAGATAGGTCTGCTGAAGCGGGAACCCTACGAGGATCACAGCGACGGCGACGACGATCCATGCGAGGGTGGTATTGCGCCGGCGCGACGTCCGACCTCTGACAGAGAGGATCACCGTGCCAACGATGAGCACGGCGACTCCGATCAAGAGTCCGAAGAGGGAATCTGATCCCCGTACGGGTCCGCCTACGAATCGTTGGCTGAAGAATGTGGTGGGCCAGATTCCCGCGTCGAATTGGGTGGCAGCGAGAATCGCCATATAGGCAAGAAGGACCCACCGAGCTCGTTGCCACATCGAGAGCAGCGGATTGATCGGCAACAGGACGAGACCGAGGATCACGGCCGCATCGACGTAACGTACGTTCTCTCCGAATTGGACGGGCGCCAAGTACTGGGGGGTGAACACGAAGATGACTCCCGACGCGAGACCCACCCAACCGAGGATGCGTAGCAGCCGATCCCCTTTGAGGATCGCAAGCACAAGGCCCAAGGCGGAGAGACCGAGGAGTGCCCACCAGGCCGGTCCAAAGGAAAGACGGAGACCGGGGAGGAAGTACACCCGCCAGTCGGCTGAGTTGAACAGGAAGCGAGCAACCGACGCCGACGGAATCGTCAGCTGGGGGCTGGGCAACGCGAGCGGACCAAGCTTGAGATGGAGAGGCGGGATGGGGTTTCCCACCGCGATGAAGTTCCTCCCGTACCAGAAGGCACCAGTGAGGAGCAGCACAATCAGCCATACTCCCAAGGTCCGGGTTTTCTTTCCGCGAGCCACGAAGACCCAGATGCCAACGGTCAATGCCGCCGCTGGCCCGAGGAAGGTCCACTTCGTACCGACAGCGAGACCAACAGAGGCAGCGGCAATGACCCAGGCTGCCCTTTTTGACCTACTGCTCAAGACCCGGGAGTTGACGAGAAGAGCAACTGCGGACAGGAACAATGCGAGCCCCACGACATCGTCGTAGGCACCGCCGGGCTGAGTTGCGACAAGTCCCGGGGTGGCGAACAAAATCGCACTACCCGTAAGTGTGATGGGCGCAACGCCGAACGGGCGCCCTATGCACCAAGATGCGAGCAGCGCCAAACCCAGCCAAAGAGTGTTGATCAGGGGGGAGAGCACATCATTCCCCATCAAGAGGATGCCTAGAGAATGGATCAACTCCGATGACGATGGGAAAAAGACTGTGACAGCTTGTGCATCGACGTAGTGCAGCGCCGTGATGGAGTGGTCCTGGACGAACCGGGCCGCGAACGGCATGTGATACCACAGCGAGTCGGTATTCAGCATCCCGTGGTGGTAGGCGGCCACCGTCTGGGTGCTCCACTCCGCAACAACGACGGACACCGCGACGACGGCTGCTGCATTTGCCATTCGGGAATCGGTCCGTTGTGCCGTGTCTGCGAGCGGCGCGGGTTCCTCTGATCGACCCCAGGTGGAGCGTCTCGCTGCCCAGATTGCGGCAACTCCCACGACGGCAAGCGCGATGACGACGGGCGCTACTGAGTAGAGGTACACGCTGCCGAGGATCTCGGAAACGCTGATTACCACCGCGAGATCCATGATGATCTCGACCAAACGGGCCTGAGCCCCTCTCCATTCACCAATGAGTCGCGCCCGCCAGAGATAGGAGGCGGTATGCAGGGGTACCAATGCAATGGCCAAGAGGAGAATCCCTGTCAGATATCTACTCACCGGTCTCGCTTATCTCGCTTGGCCCGAGGTCAGCTCAGACCGACGATCGGGCGGCGCCGACGTGCACTCGTCGAAGGAGACGGCACAAGAAGCCATACGTTCCAAGGACATGCGCCGCTCACACGTCGACTGAGGTCGAGAAGAGCCCCTGGCAACACCCACCGAAGATAGCGCAACCAGTTCGAAGTGGCGAGACGCGCCAACGGCCTGATCACCCTCGACACATTTGTCCCGAGGTCAGCCAGCCGTGCCGGTCCTCTGGTTTCGCCGATGAACGTCGAGACATTGATGGGCGTCACGGCTGGGCAGGTGCCGGCTATTCGATGTGCGGTGCAGCTCTTTCCTCGAGAGTCGCTCGACGACGCGAACGGCCGAGCCCGTCCAGGACCTGACGGGGATCACCCAGCCCAACCTTCCCCAATGCACCAACCCGGCGGAGCCACTCCGACCTGAATCGCACGAATCCGATCCGATGTGCAGCGAGGGTCGAGTGCAAATGCAAGTGCCTGTCAAGCTATCGTCTGTCGCCGGGAGATCCAGTTCATCACGGCAATTGTGACGGTCATCGCAGTTGTGGAGATACTTGTTGCCGTTACGAGGTGGTTTTGCGTTCGAAAGGGAGAGGCTGCATGAGCAGCACTGGCACGCCAACCTCAGGGGTCGAGGCACATGCGGGAAGCCGCTGCGGTCGCCGACGCCCCCCCCAGAACGCCGTCCGAACCCGGATTGACCCCGGCGCCCGGCAGGTGGAGCGTGGGCCGGTTTGACCCTCGTGTGGTGAAGGCCCTGACCGTGCTCGGCTTCGCTCTGCCGGTGGTCGGTTATGTCGCACTCGTGCTGCACTACCAAGTGAACGCCATCTGGCAGGATCAGTGGGACGACATCAACGTCATTCGTCATTTCCCGCAATGGTCCTCGCTGTGGTACCAGCACACCGACAACCGTGTTCTCTTTCCAAATCTCATCGTCGTCGCGCTCGCCCATACGGTGCATTACAACATCGACGTTGAGGAGTACCTGAGTGCGCTCATGCTGTTTGGCACGACGGCACTCTTCATCTGGTCGCACAAGCGTCGGTCGCCCAACACACCGTTGCTCTTCTACTGCCCAGTTGCGTTTCTGACACTCACACTCAGCCAATGGCAGAACGCGCTCTGGGGATATCAGATGGCGTGGTACCTCGTCCTGCTGTCGTTAGCGGTAACCATAGCGCTGCTCGATCGGCCGCAGGCGGCAGGGCCGCTGGGCTGGCCCCGGTTGGCGTGGCCCACCTTCGTTGTCGCTGCTCTCGTGGCCGTCGTTGGTAGCTACTCCTCCTTGCAGGGACTGCTCATCTGGCCAGTGGGACTCGTTCTCCTCTACCACCGCCGATGGCCGCGGTGGGCCTTCGTCGGTTGGGTTGCCGCCGCCGCGGTAACCACGATCCTGTATTTCCAAAACTTTGCCACGACCCGTGTTGACAACCCCGGCTTGGTCTTGTCGCACTCGTGGCTTGCCGTCAGGGTCTTCCTCTTTGCCCTCGGTGATGTCGTGGGCGTGCAGGAGAGGTTGCAAGATCCCGCAAATGCTGCGGTGATGGCTTTTGGAGTTGTGATCTTCGTAGTGGCCGTGTTCGTGCTGATCCGATGGGGAATTCGCCGCGACGAGCAAAGCGCAGCTCCGATTGGCATCGCCTTGATTGTCTTTGGCCTTCTGTTCGATGCCCTCATGACCCAAGGTCGCTTCTGGTTGAAATTTGATGCAGCATCACAGTCCCGCTACACGACGAACGACGTGTTGGTCTTGGCGGGAATCTACCTGACCGTCCTGAGTGGAACCCGCCTATTCGCGCGGGACCCGCGCGAGGTCCGGAATTCTGGTACTGGCTCGCAGCTCAAGCAAACCTTTGTGTGGATCCGGGGCCACGTCGAGCGTATCGATGGTCGCGTGATCCGGCGTTTCGCTCTCGCGGCGATCGCGATCCAGGTCGTTGTCAGCGTCCCCCTCGGCATCAAGGACGCCCGAGAATTCCATCAGCTTTACCTCACCACCGCATTTGTGACCGCCAACATCAAGCATGAGCCGGACTCAGTCGTAATCCAAAACCTCTACTTCGTTCAATCGGGATCGTGGATCCGGGCGCAGGCACAGTACGCGCGAGAGCATCATCTGAGCCAATTTGGATGATTGGATGCCAGTACTCGTCGTCAGCCATCAGATCTATTGAGGGAGCGTTCGGAGGTGGCACCGCCACTGTCGGGGACGATCCGAGACGGTTGGGCACCGCGTGGCCGGAGCCGACCCAACACCGGCTCTCGTCCTCGGCGCCGGTTCGGCGACGCGTCGGCGCCGGTCCGGTGAAAGCATCGCCGGGATTGATCCCCTGGTTGTAGGCCAGTAACGTGTTGGCGGTGCGGGGAAACTGGCCAAACGACGTCGTCATACTCGGCGGATGCGGCCATGTCGGGCTCCCCCTTGGCCTTGTGCTGGCTGACGCCGGGCTCAGGGTTTCGCTGTTCGACACGAACACCGCGGCGGTGCGGACCGTGCTATCGGGGTCCATGCCTCATCGCGAGGCGGGCGCACAGGAGGTTCTGGAGCGGACGCTGGCATCCGGAAATCTGACCGCGAGCAGCGAGCCGAACTCCGTCGCCTCCGCCGAATGCCTGATCGTTGTCGTTGGAACCCCGGTGGACGAACACCTCAATCCGGATCCCCAGGCGGTGGTGAACGCCGTGGAGTCGGTGGAGGAGCATCTTCGAGACGGGCAGCTCCTCGTCCTGCGAAGCACGATCTTCCCCGGCGTCACCCGGATGGTCGAACGCCTCGTCGAACGCATGGGAAAGTCGATCGATGTCGCATTCTGCCCGGAACGGATCGCAGAGGGAAGGGCGATGGAGGAGCTGCACTCCTTGCCGCAGATCGTTTCGGCACGTACGGCTCGAGGCTCGGAGCGAGCGGCCGAGGTCTTTGCCAAGATCGCCAAGACGATCGTCCAGGTCCAACCCGAAGAAGCTGAGCTGGCCAAACTCTTCACCAACTCGTATCGATACATCAAGTTCGCTGCAGCGAATCAGCTGTACATGATGGCCAACGATTTTGGCGTCGACTACGAGCGTGTGCGCGCCGCGGTGGTGCAGGATTACCCGAGGGCGGCCGATCTTCCAGGTTCTGGTTTTGCAGCGGGACCATGTCTCCTCAAGGACACGATGCAGCTCGCTGCGTTCAACAACAACAACTTTGCTCTCGGCATGGCGAGCATGCAGATCAATGAGGGTCTGCCCCTGTATCTCGTCGCCAGAATGGCGGCCAAGTACCCACTGGACACGATGACGGTGGGCATTCTGGGGATGGCCTTCAAAGGAGAGTCTGACGACACCCGCAGCAGCCTCTCCTACAAGCTGAAGCGAGTCCTCAAGGTCCGCGCCGCAGACGTCCTCGCGACGGATCCCTACGTGACCGACGATCCCACTCTCAAATCGCTCGAAGAGGTTCTCGCTCGCGCCGACCTCGTCGTCATCGGAGCACCACACGAGCTGTATGCCAAGAGCGAGATTGACCAACCGGTCGTGGATGTGTGGAACCTCAGAGGTGGGGGGGTGCTGGTGTGATGCCCCGTGTTTCCGTGGTGGTTCCCGCGTACCAGGAGGGAGCCGGGATTGAGGACGTGATTCGTCGGCTCCTCGAAGCGGTCACCCTTTCCTGTGAGATCGTGGTGGTCGTCGATTCACCAGATGACAGCACCGTTCCCTATGTGGACAAGTACGCCCGCGTCGACGATCGAATCCGCGTGTTGGTCAATGACATTGCCCCGGGTCCTGCCCAAGCAATTCGTTGCGGCATCGCCGAAGCAACGGCACCGGTAGTGGTGGTCACGATGGCGGACGGCTGCGATGACCCACAACAGATCGACGACCTGGTACGACTGGTCGAACGGGGCGTGGTTGTCGCCGCCGCATCCCGCTATTCGCACGGAGGCCAGCAGGTTGGTGGCCCGTTCCTGAAGAGCGTGCTCTCCAGGATGGCGGGCCTTTCGCTCTGGGCGTTGGCGCGGGTCGGCACCCGGGACGCCACGAACTCCTTCAAGGCATACGACGGTGCATTCGTGCGAGATGTTGGCATCTCCTCGAACGCCGGCTTCGAAATCGGCATCGAATTGGTCGCCAAAGCGAGGCGGGCACGACTTCCCGTGGCAGAGCTGCCGACGATCTGGCTTGAGCGACACCAGGGAGTATCGAATTTCAAAATGGCCGGCTGGTTGCCGCACTATCTGCATTGGTGGCGCTTCGCCTTCGGCCCACGGCTGTCGGTCGAAGCCATCAAGAGGGCTACCGCGGAGGAGACTCATCAGTGACCACCGTCCTTGTAACGGGTTCAGCAGGTTTCATCGGCGGTTACGTCGTGAAAGAGCTGTTGGATCGTGGCTATGGAGTGATCGGGGTCGACAACTACTCCAAATACGGCCGTCTGAGCCGCTCGTACGATGAGCATCCCGCGTACCGGTTCGTCGAGGGAGACGTGCGCAACGTCGATCTCATGAAAGAGCTCTTGGGGGAGTGCGAGCACTTCATCGCGGGTGCAGCGATGATCGGTGGTATCTCGTACTTCCATACCTACGCATACGATCTCCTCGCGACCAACGAGCGAGTTACTGCGTCTTCGTGCGATGCAGCCATTGCTGCGCATTCTGAAGGCCGTCTCGAAAAGGTCACCTACATGAGCTCCTCGATGGTGTTCGAGTCGACGGACGTGTGGCCGTCGATAGAGGGGCAGGAGCGACTTGTGCCGCCCCCGAGATCCTCCTACGGGTTCCAGAAACTTGCGGTCGAGTACTTCGCGCGGGCGGCGTTCGATCAGTACGGCGTTCCGTACACGATCGTGCGTCCGTTCAATTGCGTCGGGATCGGCGAGCGCCGCGCTCTGGGTGACGTCGAGATCCTCAGCGGCAACGTCAAGCTGGCGATGAGTCACGTCGTGCCGGACCTCGTGCAGAAGGTTCTCAAAGGTCAGGATCCCCTCCACCTCCTTGGCGACGGCAGCCAAATCCGGCACTACACCTACGGCGGGGATCTCGCCCGGGGCATCGTGACCGCGATGGAGCACCCAGCGGCACTGAACGAGGACTTCAACCTCTCGACGCCCGAAGCAACGACGGTGCTCGAATTGGCGGAGGCGATCTGGGTGAAGGTCAAGGGACCGGACGCTCCGTTCAGGACCGTGAACGACCCGCCCTTCGCTCACGACGTGCAGCGGAGAGTGCCTTCGGTGGAAAAGGCCGAGCGTCTACTCGGATTCAAGGCCCAGACCGGGCTGGATGAGATCCTGACGGAGGTGATCCCCTGGATCGAGCGCGCCATGGCGGACGGCTCCATCTGAGGCTTCTGAGGGTGCGCCCGTCATCGTGTGACGGGAGGAGCTCCGAGAGGCCCGCCGACGAGGTGGCCCGCTACCGGTCGCGGGTTCCGTGCAGCTCGACCCGCACACTGATCTCGGGATAGACGCGCACCATCAGCATGCTCGGAGGCTTCATCCCGAATTCGCGGATGTCGAAGACGTACGCTCCCGTGAGCGAGACCTCCTCCTCGTGAATGTCGATGTGCATCTCGTGCTCGAACGTCCTCGTCTTGCCATGGAACTCGACGTCCCCCGTGACCGCGTACCGTGGATGCGGACCGCTGACGGAGATGTTGGTGACGCGGCCGACGATGGTCGGGAAGCGCCGGGCATCCATGCGACGGCGCAGCTCGCGGTCGTAGAGCTGGTTGCCCGACGTCAATCTGGCTACGGCGAGCTCCAACTGACCTGAGACGGGGAGGTCGACGTCGAGGGATCCGTCGTCACGGGTCGTCGCCTCGAACCAGCCCGTGATCCCGCGCGTCTCGGTGTTGATCGGATGCAAGCTCGAGCGACCGCTCACCCAGATGCACGAGCGCATCGAGTCCAAGGTGTACCGAGTGAGTCCCATGCCTGATTTTCCGTTCCCCGGGGTGCGCCGCCACCCGGATCCACCGCACGCGAGACACGAATACTGGCATAAAGTCGACAGGTGGCTCGTCTCGAGATCCCTCCTGGCCCGGGGGGCGATGCCGTGCAGATCTGGTCACTCCAGCCCGAGTTGGGGGCCGCGGCGACCCGCCTCGTCGAGGCGGCCTACAACAAGAGCATCCTCCCGGTGCGCGTGCGCGAGGCCGCCAGGATGAGGATCGCGCAACTCAACGATTGCACTGTCTGCCTCGCCTTCCGGGCGGACACGGTCAGGGCGCAGGGACTCGGTGAGGACTTCTACTGCGCAGTCGGGTCCGCGGATGCAAAGGCGCTCTCGGAGCAGGAACGTCTGGCGGTGGAGTACGCCGAGCGATTTGCCACGGATCACACCAGTATCGACGACGCCTTCGTAGAGCGGCTGCGCGCCGCGTTCACCGACCCCGAGGTCCTGGACCTCACGATCTGCCTCTCGGCCTTTCTCGGGCTCGGGCGGACGCTGCGCGCCCTGGGCATCACGGAGACCACCCTGACCGACGTGTAGGCCGCTCAGTTGGTCCACTTAGTCGGCGGCAGGCGGTGCCGTGTCGAACGCTGCGTCGCGATCGCGGACTGCTTGTCTGAGCCCGACGTCGGCAATCCGTTGCGAGAAGGCCTTCGCCTCCGGGGCGCGATGCCCAATGGCGTCACTGAGTGCAGCGAACCGCTGGAGCTGCGAGCGCCCCATGAGCTCGACCCCCGTGTTCACGACCCTCTTGTTCGCGACGAGAAGGTCCCGTCCGATCAGTGCCATCCGCTGCGCGAGCTCGAGGACGACGCCGTCGAGGGCATCGGACGACGCGGTGTCGACCACCAGGCCGATGTCCTTGGCCTCGGAGCCCGAAACGGTGTCGCCGGTGAGCACGAGACGCTTGGTCCATTGCGGGCCGAGGTGGTACAGCCACATGTTGGTCGGGGGTACCCCCATGGAGCGTACCGGCGGGAAGCCGATGCGGGCGTCGTCGGCCGCCACAATCAGGTCACAGTGCAGCGCGAGGTCGGTGCCTCCGGCCAGACAGTTCCCCTGCACCTGCGCGATGACCGGGAGGGCGCAGTCCCACACGCGTCCCCACCCCTCGGCCAGAGCGAGCATGGCCGAGACGTCTCCCTCGATCGACTGGCGCTGGGGGAAGTCGCCGGGGTCGGTGTCCTCGGCGATGAAGCCATAGCCTGACGAGAACGACCTTCCCGTGCTGCGGATGATGATCACGCTGGCTCCCGCATCGGCCTCCGCCTCCGCGACGGCCCCGAGGATCTCCCGGATGCAGCGCGGGGTGAGGGGATTGTGGTGATTCGGCCGGTTCAGCGTCAGGCGTCGCACCCGCCCGATCTCCTCGACCGTCAAGGTGGTGAAATTCGCCGTCACTGTGCGCTCTCCGGTTCTTCTTCGGCCGCGAGGCGGGACTTCAGGACCTTTCCGCTCTCGTTACGAGGGAGCGCGCCGACCACGGTAATCCGGCGCGGCACCTTGTAGTCGGCCAGTCGAGCCAGAAGGAACGATCGCAGCTCGTCAGCGGACGCGGGCCGGCGGAGCACCACCCATGCTGCGACATCCTGGCCGAGAACCGGGTGTGTCACGCCTGCCACGGCTGCCTCGGTCACCGCCGGGTGTTCGAAGAGCATGTTCTCCACCTCAGCGGGGACCACATTGTGGCCCCCACGGATGATGATCTCCTTCTGTCGGCCAACGATCCAGAGGTGGCCGTCGGCATCGACGTAGCCGAGATCGCCGCTCATCAGCCACCCGCCGACCCATGTGTGGTCGCGCTCGTCGGGGTCCGCCAGGTACGCCCGTTGGCATCGCGTCCCACCGATGGCGACCTGCCCGGCCACACCCGGCGGCAGCGCGGCTCCGTCCGGGCCGACGATCCGGAGCTCGACTCCGGGCAGCGGCACGCCGACGGACCCGAGGTGCCTCCCGCCGTCACCCATCGGCATGGCGGTGACGGCGCCGAACTCGGTCATTCCGTACCCGCACAGGATTTCCGCGGAGGGCAACCCGCCACCGAACCGACGCAAAGTCGCCGCGGCAATCGGCGCGCTGCCGATGTTGACGACGGCCAGGCTCGAGAGGTCCGAAGTCTCGAATCGGGCGGAGCCGACGATGAGCTCGACCATGGCTGGCACGAGGAAGCCCGCCACCGGACGGTCGCGCTCCACGGTGGCGATCCACGTATCGGGGTCGAAGCGGGGGAGGAACCATCCACTCAGACCGCCGCGCAGGGGACCGCAGACGAGAAGCGATCCGCTCGTGGTGGCAAAAGGCGAGCACGAGATGAACCCGAGCCCCAACCACTCTGACGGGACGTGGCTCATGGTCGAGAGCCCGCCGTGCCGCACCACGACCCCCTTGGGCCGCCCGGTGGTTCCCGAGGTGTACATGATGTCGGCGACGTCGTCCGGGCCGAACACCTCCGGCACATCGGTGTCGTCTGGCGCCAGGAGGTCGAGCCAGCGCAGTGAGCTGGCGGCCGCGGTGCTGACCACCTTCGGCACCGCGTCACGGAACTCCGCGTGCACGTCGCTGCACAGCAGCACCGATGCGCCGGCATGCAAGAGGATCCGCGCCAACTCGGACGGTCCCAGTCTGGCCAGGAGGGGTACGGCCACCGCTCCCGCCTTGTGGATGGCCAGATAGGACACGAGCCACTCGAGGGGCTCCTCGTTGCCGATGAGCAGGCCGACCCGGTCGCCGCGGCGGAGTCCGAGCCCTATCAGGCCCCGGGCCAGCTGATTCGAGCGCCGGTGCCACTGCTCCACGGTGATCTCTGACCCGTCGGCCAGGTTCCGCCACGCGACCGCATCAGGGAAATCCCGCGACAGCTCGGCCACCAACTGCGTCTGGAGCAGCGTCATGACCATGGCACCAAGGGGGCCATCAGTAGGGGGCGCCTCCCTCGAGGACGGTGCGCGGGTTCTCCACCAACATCCTCGCGATATCGCTCTCGCTGATACCTCGCTCACGCATGACCGGGAGTACCTCGTCGGAGATGTAGGTCCAGCGCCACGTCTGCGACGCGTCCATCACAGAGCGTGGGAACCAGTCGACGAAGCACATGGCGTCGTGCGAAAGCACGATCCGCTCCGCGTACCCACGTGCACACAGGCGCGCGACGGCGTCAACCCGTTCCTCCAGCGCGATGCCTGGCAGCCCGAAATGATCGAAGCCGAGATAGGAGCCGTTGTCGATGAGGCTGAGGTGGTAGTCGGTGTTCACCGTTCCCCCGCTGTGGCCGATGACCACCCGCGTCAGGTCGACGCCTTCCTCGGCGAAGATGCGTTGCTGTTCGAGTCCCCACGGCTCGGGAGGCGTCGGGGTGTGCGTCGTGATCGGCACGCCGGTTGCCCGGTGGGCCCGGGCGATGGCCCGCAGCACGCGCTCGACCCCCGGGGTGATGCCCGGGCGATCGGAAGCGCACTTCAGGATGGCCGCCCTCACCCCGGTGTCCCCGATCCCTTCGTGGATTTCGCGCACGAAGAGGTCGACCATGGGCTCGGGGCCGCCCAGGACGGTGCCCGGACCGCGGAAGTGGAAGTACATGGGGACCTCGTTGTAGGTGTAGACGCCGGTCGCCACGACGACGTTCATCTCCGGCACCTGCGCCGCGATGGCTGCAACCCGGGGTACGTACCGGCCGAGTCCGACAACCGTGAGATCGACCAGCGTGTCGATCCCATGCTCCTTGAGCTCGCGCAACTTGGTGACAGCGCGCATCTGCTCGGCGGATTCGTCCCATTCCGCCGACGGTTTCTCGATCTCCGGGCTGAGGACGAAAATGTGCTCGTGCATCAATGTGCGGCCAAGGAGGCCTCCGTCGACCGGTCCTCGCACGGTGTTGACCTGCGCCATCATCTCCCCTTGCCCGCCTGGCACTCGGCCTGGCGCGGGCGATCGTAGCGGGGCCCGCCGATTCACGGAGATGTGGTCGGAACACTTGTCACAGGGGACCCTCAGCGGGCCTTGCGGCGGTATCGATCTGCGGATGGTGGGATGGCTAACGTCCCTCCGAACAGAGGCCCCACCTCATGTCGCCGATTCGTCAGCCGCACCCACGCGAGAACACACCCCAGAACAGGGCCAGGACGCAGTCCCGGCTGCGCCACCTCACCCGTGGGGCCGTCATCTCCGCCACGGGGGCCGCCGCAGCGATCGGGATCGCCGTCGCGCATGCCCACCCCGGCGCGGGCAGCACGTCAGCGCGCTCGGGTGCTCCGGGGACGACCGCCACCTCGTCGGGTTCCGGAGGCACGGCGACGTCCAGCAGCTCGTCGGGCAACACGGGTACGACCGGTAACACGGGCGGCTCGTCGCCGACGACCACGACGACCGCGCCCGTCGTCACCTCGGGAGGATCGTCGGCATGACCAGTACCGCCGACACCGGCGAACGGATGCTGATATCCCGCTCCTTTCGCGCCATCGGCACGACAGCGACCGTCGTCGTGCGCGACGTCGCTCACGCCGACGTCGCCGAGCGCACGTTGGCCGGCGAGGTCGAGGCCATCGACTTGGCCTGCAGCCGGTTCCGGGCGGACTCCGAGCTACAGGTCGTGCACGACAATGCCGGGCGCACCGTGAAGGTCGGTGCGTTGCTCTTCGAGGCGCTCGACGTTGCCCTCCGTGTGGCCGAGCACACGGGAGGCGCGGTCGATCCCACCATCGGCAACGCCATTGCCGCACTCGGCTACGACGCCGACCTCGGCACCGTCACGTCCCGGCCGGCCACTCCGGCCCGGGCGCTCGGAACGGTTGCCGGGTACGCCCATGTGCAGCTCAATCACCGCGACCGGAGCGTGCGCATCCCGCACGGTGTCCGTCTCGACCTCGGCTCGACCGCAAAGGCGCTGGCGGCCGACCGGGCCGCAGCCCGCATCGCAGAGACGATTCGTGACGGGGCGCTGGTCAGCCTCGGTGGCGACGTCGCCGTTGCCGGGCCGGCCCCGGCGGGCGGGTGGGCCATCGGCATCGCTCGCGAGTCATCGACCCCAGCCGCGCACGTCGATCAAGTGGTGGCGATCACGCACGGAGGCCTTGCGAGCTCGGCCACCTCGGTGAGGACCTGGAGCGCGGGTGACCGCCACGTCCATCACATCGTGGACCCCCGGACCGGGGACTGCGTCGAGCCGTACTGGGTCATGGTCTCGGCCACCGGCAGCAGTTGCGTCGAGGCCAACGCTGTGAGCACTGCCGCCATCGTGTGGGGCGAACAGGCGCTGCACAAGCTTTGCGGCTTCGGGCAGGCGGCGCGTCTCGTCCGCTTCGACGGTGAGGTCCTCTCGGTCAACGGGTGGCCGCAGGAGGAGGTGCGATGAGCTCGACCTCACTGTGGTACGCGACGCGGGCCAGCGGAATCATGGCACTGATCCTGCTCACGATGACCATGGTGCTGGGCCTCACGACCACCACCCGGGCCCGGGCCCGGAACTGGCCCGGTTTTGCGCAGCAAGAGATGCACCGTCGCATCTCCATGATCGCCGTCGCCTTCCTCGGGATCCACATCGTGACCAGCGTGCTCGACACCTACGTCAACATCAGCTGGGTTTCCGTTGTCGTCCCGTTCGCCTCGGCGTACGGGCGGTTCTGGGTCGGCGTGGGGGCCGTCGCACTCGACCTGATGATCGCGGTGTTCGTGACCAGCTTGCTCCGTGCCCGGATGCGCCCGGGAACCTGGCGCGCCATCCACTGGCTGGCGTATCTCAGCTGGCCGGTCGCCTTGGCCCACTCCTTCGGCATGGGCACGGACGCGGGCGAGCCCTGGGTCATCGTTCTGGGCATCGCGTGTGTCGCGTCCGTCGCCGCCGCCCTCTTGTGGCGGCTCCGGGTCACGTCCCGCCAGGTGTCGGCGAGGACGGCGCAGGCGTTGGTTCAGGGATTGCCGCCGAAGCATCTCGCACTTGGTGGCCGGCAGAGGGCGGGGTCACGCCGTGACTAGCGTGCGCGAGACCACCCCCGTGACGGGTCGCTACCGGCTCCTCGGCCATCCCACCGACCTGGAGGGGCACGTGGCGACGCTCGGCCCCGCCCCGCTCCCGTCGGGGGCGCTGGGCTGGCGCGAAGGCTTCGTGTCGATGCTCGAGTCCTCCGGCTTGGCTGGCCGGGGCGGGGCCGGGTTCCCGACCGCCATCAAGTTGGCCGTCGCGCACGCCGCCGGCAGCGGCGGCACCATCCTCGTCAACGCGATGGAGGGGGAGCCCTCGAGCGACAAGGACAAGCTGCTCCTCACGAGATCGCCTCATCTGGTGCTCGACGGCGCCCAGCTGATGGCCGCGGCCTCTGGCGCGCGGAGCGTCGTCGTGTGCGTACCCGAGGGCCGCGAGCAGGTCGCATCGGCGGTCTCGCGCGCACTGGAAGAGCGGACCGTCGCGGGCTGTGCCCCGGTACAGGAGGCGATGGTGCGGCCACCCGACCGATTCGTGGCGGGCGAGGAGTCGGCCTTGACGCGCTGGGTCGACGCACGCCAGTCGCTGCCGTCCTTCCGTCCCGACAAGGGAACAGCCCTGCGCATCGGCCGCAAGGGCGCTTTGGTCCACAACGCAGAGACGCTCGCGCACGTCGCCATGATCGCCCGGACCGGCCCCGACGCCTTCCGGGCCCGGGGGCTGGTGGAGGATCCGGGGTCCACGCTCATCACGATCTCGGGCGCCGTGGAGCACCCCGGTGTGGTGGAGGTCGACCGTGGCACGCCACTGATCGACATCGTCGACCGGGCGACACCGATCGGCCCGCCGCGGGCGCTCCTTGTCGGCGGCTACGGGGGCGCCTGGGTGGGCCCGGCACACTTCACGACGCCGTACGCGTCCCTGTCACTCCGTGCCATCGGTGCGACCGCGGGCGTGGGCATCGTGATCGCGCTCGGTCAGGAGGCCTGTGGGCTGATGGAGTCGGCCCGCATCGCCCGTTACATGGCGGGGGAGAGCGCGGGCCAGTGCGGTCCGTGTGTGTACGGACTGCCCGCCATCGCCGACGACGTAACCCGGCTCGCCCGCGGGGAGGTCGACCCCGGGCTGAGGGCCCGGTTGGACCACAGGCTCGCGGTGGTGACGGGCCGGGGTGCCTGCCGGCATCCCGACGGTGCGGTCAATCTGGTGCGCAGTGCGCTCGGCGTGTTCGCCGCGGATGCGAGTTCGCATGCCCGCGGTGCGCCGTGTGCCCACTGGAACGGCAGATCGCAGCTTCGTTTCCCGCGACCCGTCGCGGCGGCACAGCAATGATCCGCATCCTCGTCGACCCGGTCGCTTGCGACGCGTACGGCTACTGCGCCGAGCTGTTGCCCGAGGCGATCAGCCTGGACGAATGGGGCTATCCGATCGTCGACGGGAAGCCGCTTTCTTCAGACCTGATGGAAGCGGCGAAGCGCGCGGCTCGGGACTGCCCGCGCCGTGCCATCACCGTGAGCGAACGCAAGGGCGGTCACTGAGGACTCGTCGGCGTCACAATGGTCGGCGTGCCTGAAGACCCGCGACTGAACAGGGCCACCACGGGCCCGGTGATGCGGGAGGCCAACGCGTCGGACCTGGGCCGCATCGTCGAGCTGCTGACCCTCGGCGCGGTGCCCAGCGCACCCCCCGGAGCCGAGGACCCCACCGATCTGGGGGGATACGCCTCCGCCCTGGCCGAGATCGACGCCACGGACGGTGCCGTGCTGGTCGCCGAACTGGACGGCGAGGTGGTGGGCGTCTGCCAGCTGATCGTGTTCCGTCACCTCCAGCGGCGGGGAGGCCGGTGCGCGGAGATCGAGTCGGTGCACGTGCACCCCGAGCGCAGGGGTTCGGGCATCGGCAGTGCGCTCCTGCTCCACGCCGTCGAACGCGCGCGGGGGCTGGGTTGCTACCGGGTGCAGCTCACCTCGAACGTCGTGCGCGGCGACGCGCACCGTTTCTACGAGCGCCTCGGCTTCACCCCCTCGCACCTGGGCTTCAAGCTGCCGCTGCGCTGAAGGCTCAACCGGACGGCCCCTTGCCAGGTGTCACGTAATCATGTAATCTTGTAATATGAATGAAGAAGATCGTCCCAGAAGGGGAGCGCAGCGGGGACGCCGTCGCTCGACTACGCCACCACCGTCGGGCCCGGAGCAGGAGCGGTTGATTGGGGCGTGGTTCGCCGGCAGGGTCCCCGAGAACTGGTTCGAGGGCAGCCCCACCATCGAGATCGACAGCGACGAGATCCAGGTCGTGGGCACGCTGGCACCGCCCCAGCTCCCCGAGGGCGCCGACGAGGACGAGCGGCGGGTAGCCGAACAGGCCCGGATCAGCGGTTTTCGCGAGGAGAGCCGTGGGGCCCGGATGCGTATCGCCGACGAGGCGCAGCCGGCCTTCCGGCGGACGGTCTCGTGGGGTGCCGTCTGCGGTGGCTCGAGAATCCTGTTCACGACGGCGGGAGTCCCTGTCATGACGCGGCTGCGCATGGCGGACCGCCGCGTCCTCGATACGCTCATCGACGGGGGAGTCGCGCGTAGTCGCAGCGAAGCGCTGGCCTGGTGCGTCCGCCTGGTCGCCGAGCACGAGGCGGATTGGATACGCGACCTGCGCGACGCCATGACGGGCGTCGAGGACGTCCGCAATCGCGGGCCCAAGGCCGCCGGCGCCGGCGCCGGTACCTAGCACCGAGACGCCGCCGAGCCTCTGCGGCCGGCATCCGAAAGGGGCCGTGTGTTGCCCGAGGGCAGCGCCACGGCGTGTCAGCATGCTGGCATGGCACACGAACCGTTTCATCAGGTGCAAGACGATCTGCGCGGGCCCTACCGGGCGCTGCGCGAGGCCATCCCCGAGGTCATGTCCGCATACGGCGCGCTCAGTGCGGCGACCATGGCTGACGGAGCCCTGACCGCCAAGACCAAGGAGCTCATCGCCCTCGCCATCTCCATCACCCGCGAGTGCGACGGGTGCATTGCTGCGCACGCTCGCGGCGCGGCCCGGCAGGGGGCCACCCGCGGGGAGGTCGCCGAAATGATCGGCGTCGCCATCTCCATGAACGGCGGTCCGGGAACGGTGTGGGGCCCACGGGCGTTGGCGGCATTTGAGGAGTTCTTCGGGAGCTGACCGATAATGGCCGCGCCCTACCGCTCACCGTGTCGATCAAATGTTCGTCATGGTGTGGGCCAAAGCACCGACTGTATCCCTACGGGAATCTCCAGGCCGAACGCTCCAGCGAAGACGTCATCACGCCGCTTCTGTCGCCGTACGGATAGTCCGCGGGGTGCGATGCGAACGGCTGACTTTGACGGCGTGTACGCGATCCGACGTTGTGCAAGAAGGCGTAGGCGTCTCGCAGTGTGTCGGGACCAGCGTCCGCGTTGGCCATATCGACACGGTGAAAACCGCGTGCGGACTCGTGTGCTTCTGCCAGCGCGTCCGCTCCATGCAAGACGCTAGGTTGATCGACCATGTGGCCAAGCTCAGACCATGCGGCAGATGCCTCAACAGTCGCAGAATCTGTGGGGACTTCACCGCCCTCCGGCCTCCGTGCCCCCGCCGGGAAACTCGAGAGTGACATCCTCGAAAGACCCAAGGCTCTCAGTGCCCAACCAGTGACAGCACTGCTCTTGCTCATCCCGGTGGCGACCTACTTCTGGTACATCCATCAATTTGGCGTGAACGCAATCTGGTTCGACCAATGGGACAACATCGCCCTCCTCACCCATTCGAGCTTTTTCCTCCACTCCTATGCGGGCCACACCAGCCTCAGCATGCTGTGGATCCAACACAACGAAAACCGCATGTTGTTCCCAAATCTCGTGGTGCTCGCACTCGGTTCACTCACGCACCTGAACATCCTGACCGAGGAGTACCTGAGTGCAGTGCTGCTGGTGATTGCAGTGTGGCTGATCGTCATGGCGAACCGGCGAGACCTGGCCCCTGTGCACTGGATCGTCTACCTTCCCGTCGCATTCTTGATGCTTTCCGTCGGTCAGTTTGGCGACACCTTGTTTGGGTTCCAATTGGCCTGGTACATCATCCTGCTGGCCCTCGCCGCGGTCATCTTTCTCCTTGATTCTCCCCGGGCGAATTGGGTTGTTCTCATTGCTGCGATCGGAATGGCCGTCATAGGGAGCTATTCGTCCTTGCAGGGATTGTTCATCTGGCCGGCCGGCCTGATCGTCCTGCTCTGGAGAAGCCGGCCTCGTGTGTTCCTGATTACATGGCTGCTGTCAGCCGTCGTGACCGTGGGCGTCTACTTCTATCACTTTGATTTCGGAGAAACCTACTCAGGGCAAAGCGGTTACCTGTTCGCGCACCCCTTCTCAGCCGCCGAGTTCTTTTTCTTGAGCATTGGCGACCTGATCGGGAAACCGCTTCCGCCGGGCCCTCAGGCTTCAGACCCTCTCCTCGTCGGGTTGGGAGTCGTGATCTTCTTGCTCGCTGTGGCGTCTCTCGTTGTCTACGGGCGACGATCCCGGCCGGCGAGAAGTCCGGTGGGCCCCGCGCTGATCTGCTTCGGCGTGTTGTTTGCGTTGAGCATCACGTATGGCCGAAGTCATTTCGGGCTCTCAGTTGCCTCGCAGTCTCGCTACGTAACCTTCGACCTGCTCATTCTCGTTGGGTGCTATCTCTGCTTGATCGAACGATGGCCCGCGCCAGGCGACAAAGGCACGATGGCGGCGACTGGCAAGGAGGGTGGAGCGGGCCCCGTTGTCAACGAGGTGGAGACGGCTCCAGAAGAACGCCGGCAGCGAGTTCTGGTGACTCTTCGCGTTTTGGCGATCCTGCTCATCGTCTGGACAGTCTGGGGAGGCGCCCAAAACGGCATCGCGGATGGTAAGGGTTCGCGCAGTCTCCTGCAACGGGCCGCCTTGGTTGCAGCTCATGCTCAGGACGCGCCCGATTCCCTCATCCGGTCAGACCTTCTTCCGGCTTCGTCCATTGCCTACAGCAACGTCCGTGGCCTCGCGGAACTTGCCAAAGAGAACCACCTCAGCTTCTTTGCGACGAGCGTGGGCGCACGTCTCGAGCGAATGAGCCTTCCGAAGGCCGGACACTCGTTGCCACCGCGATCGACGGTCGTGAAACCGAGAAGCGGCTCAGTTTTTCGAGGGGAAGTGTCCTTGGTTGCTTCGGCGACGAGCGACTATCCGCTCAAGGCCGTGGACTTCCGGATCAGTGGATCGCCGACGGGGGCCGCCATCGTCCTTCACGGCGCGGACTACGGGGAGTATGGCTGGCAGGCGGGTTGGTCGTCGACGGCACTCCCAAACGGGTCGTACTCGGTGCAGAGCATTGCCCGCGACGTAGCCGGACATGTGAGTACGAGCCACGCTGTCCCGTTCACGATTGAGAACTGAGCAACTCCGTGAGGCCTCCTTCCTCGCCCCGCGTCCCCCTCCTCAACCCGCCATGGGCGTGAAGGTGCAGTCGAGATGCTTGATGCCGTTGATGAACGGGGACAGGAGCCGGTCCGGTTCGCCCGCGCTCTCGATGTCGGGGAGCCGCTCGAACAGGCGGCGGAACATCACGTCGATCTCCTGGCGGGCCAGGTGCGCGCCGAGGCAGAAGTGGGGACCCGCCGCACCGAAGCCGATGTGGGGGTTGGGAGCGCGCCGGACGTCGAAGGTGAAGGGGTCGTCGAAGACGTCCTCGTCCCGGTTGGCCGAGTTGTAGAACATGATGACCTTGTCGCCCTCGTGCAACTCGGTCCCGCCCAGAACCGTTTCTGCCGCGACGGTCCGGCGCATCCAGATCACCGGCGATGCCCACCGCACGATCTCGTCGACCCCGGTGGCGGCGATCCCGGCTGGATCCGCCTTCCACAGCGCCCGCTGGTCCGGGTGCTCGCTCAGCGCCAGGAGCCCGTGGCTGATGGCGTTGCGGGTCGTCTCGTTGCCGGCCACGACGAGCAGGATGAAGAAGGCGGCTACCTCGGTGTCCGAGAGGTTCTCGCCGTCCACGTTTGTGTTGACGAGGGCGGATGTCACGTCGTCGGTCGGGTGTTCCCGGCGGTAGGTGGCCAGCTCGACCATGAGCAGGTTGAGTTGCTGGGCGGCCGTCATGAAGGCCACCATCGGGTCTGCCCCCACGGGGACGTACTCGGGGTCGCCGCTCGAAAGGATGACGTTGGACGCCTTGAACACCGTGTCGTAGTCCGACGACGCGACACCCATCATGTCGCAGATGATCGCCAGCGGCAGCCGTGCCGCCACCTCGACGACGAAGTCGCACCCGCCCAATGGGGCGACGCGATCGATCACGTCGTTGGCGACGAAGTCGATGCGATCCTCGATCGACTTGATCATGCGTGGGTTGAACGCGGCGGACACGATGCGGCGCAGGCGGGCGTGGCGAGGGTTGTCCATGTTGATCATGGAGCCGAAGAAGTCGAGCATCTCCTCGGGCATGTCGACGATGGAGGTGGCGCCCCGCCCGGACTCGTAGATCTCGGGGTGCCGGCTCGCCTGCGAGATGTCGGCGTGCCGCGTCAACGCGTAGTAGCCCTTGCCTTTGGGAATCACGTAGCTCAACGCCTCGGGGATCTCGGGCTCCTCGTAGAACGAGATCGGACGCTCGCGGCGCAGCGTCTGGAAGGCGCCCTCGCGCTCGCTCCAGGGCCTGCCCCAGAAGGCAATGTCGGACAGGTCGATGTCATCGACAGCCAGGACGGCAGTTGGTTCCATGCGACCCACCCTATCCAGCTCCTTACACTGCGGGTCATGTGCGACACGCTGTGTGCCCCCGGTCCCCGCGGCATGGTGTTCGCCAAGAACTCGGACCGCCCACCCGGCGAGGTCCAGGTCGCCTGGCCGTTCGGCCGCCGCGCCTCGGCGGGCGGCACCCTGCGCACCCAGTACCTCGCGATCGGGGACACGGGCGCGCACGCCACCTTCCTCTCCTGCCCCACCTGGCTGTGGGGGGCCGAGCACGGGATCAACGAGCATGGCGTGGCCATCGGGAACGAGCGGGTGAGCACGACCCACGACGCGGCGGCGGCGAAGCCCGCCCTGATCGGCATGGACCTCGTCCGCCTCGGCCTCGAGCGGGCGCGCACCGCCGCCGAGGCCGTCGACGTGATGGCCGGCCTGCTCCAGGACTGCGGCCAGGGCGGCATCGCCGACGCGGCCCACCAGCAGGCCTACGACTCCTCGTTCCTCGTTGCCGATCCGACCGAAGCGTTCGTCCTCGACACGGCGGGCTCCGAATTCGCTGCTGCGCCCTTCTCCGCCGGCACCGCCATTTCCAACCGCATCACACTCGACGACGAGTGGACCCGCGCCTCGGGCAGCCTCGCGCCGGGCGAAGGCTTCGGGCGCCACCGCGACGTCGCCGAGGACACCCGGTACGCCGACGTTCGGCTGGCGGCCAGCCGTCGCTTCCTCGACTCGGTCGCTCGCGGTGGCCTCACTCCCAGCGCCGTCGCCGCCCACCTGCGCGACCACGGGACGGGACCCTGGGGTGCGCCCGGCACGCCGGGTCCGGTCCGACAACCGCCGCAGGGGATCAGCGACGACTTCAGCGGCGTGAGCATCTGCATGCACGTGCGCGGTCACAGCGTCACCGCGGCGTCCATGATCGCCGAGCTCCCGCGCGGCATCGCCGACGGGACGCCGCTGCGCGTCTACGTGGCACCGGGGAGTCCGTGTGCCAGCATCTACGTGCCCGCGTTCCCGCGCTCGGTGGCCGGGCCACCGCCCTTCGTGCCCGTGGAGCTGTCGAGCGAGGAGTTGTGGCACGCCGCCGACGTCGTGCGCCAGCACGTCGAGGGTGACCCCGGCGCACTCGCCGCCGTGCGACAGGTGCTCCAACCCGTGGAGGACGAGCTCTGGGCCGACGCCGACGACGTGCTCGAGTTTCCGGACCGTTGGGCGGCGGCCGGCACGGCCTGGGGGAGCCGCGCGCTTCACGCACTGCGGACCTGCATCCCCTGATCGGAGGTGGCGTGGCGGTACGCTGCGACGAGACGCAGTGCACTCCTACTCGCCAAGGGGGACGTCATGACCGTAGGCATCGTGATCACCGACGACGACATCGCGATCGGCGACGCCGTCAGCACCCAGCTCGAGAAGATATGGGGTTGGTACCTGGTCGGCGGGATCTTCTCCATGATCTTCGGCATGTTCGTGATCAGCTATCGCCACGCCAGCGTGTACGCCATCATCTACCTGGCCAGCGGGTTCTTCATCGCAGTGGGGGTCTTCGAGATCGTCGGGTCGATGCGGATGGCCCGCCAGCGCTGGCTCCACCTGGTATTCGGGTTGATCTGGATCGGTGCCGGTGTCGTGGGGTTCGTGTGGCCCCACATCACCATCTTCATCGTCGCCGTTCTCATCGGGTGGGCCTTCTTGGTGTTGGGCATCTTCGACATCATCGATTCGATCCGCAACCACTTCCTGCCCTATTGGTGGGCGTACCTCGTCCGCGGCATCATCGTCGTCGCCATCGGCTTCCTTTGCATCCGGCACCCGGGTGCACCGCTGACCGCGCTGGTCGTGCTCATCGGCATCGCCGCCATCCTCTTCGGGGCGGTCGAGGTCATCGGCGCCTTCACCGCCCGGCACGCCACCAAACACTGGGACGCGTACAAGGCGTCGCTCCGCTGAGGCCAGCGGCGGAGTTGCCGTGCGCCTGGCGAGCTTCTCGCTCCCGACCGGGATCCCGCGACCGGGCCTGATCGTCGGCGACGAGATCGTCGACCTGAGCGACCCCGTCACGGGGTTGCCGGCGACCATGGCCGAGCTGCTGGCACTCGGTCCCGGCGTGTTCGAGAGGATCCGCGCCGCGCCGGCAGGGAGGGCGGCCCGCTATCCGTTGCCGACGGTGCGGCGTCACGCACCCGTGCCGCAACCGCCCACCATCCTCGCCATCGGCATGAACTACCGGGCCCACGTGGCCGAGATGGGCCGCGAGCCGCCCGAATGGCAGTACTGGTTCAACAAGCAGCGGACCGCCATCGCGGGACCGGGCGATCCGATCGTGCTGCCGACCGTGTCCGACATGGTCGACTACGAGGGTGAGCTGGCCCTGGTGATCGGCCGACGCTGCCAGCACGTGCCCGCCACCCGGGCCCACGAGGTGATCGCGGGCTACACCGTCATCAACGACGTGAGCGCGCGGGACTGGCAGTGGCGGACACCCACGTTCACGATGGGCAAGTCGTTCGACTCCCACGCGCCGCTCGGTCCCGAGCTCGTGACGGGCGACGAGCTGGGCCACCCCGGCGCGTTGCGCATCCGGACCTGGGTCAACGACGAGCTACGTCAGGACTCGTCGACGGCCGACATGATCTTCGACTGCGCGCAAATGATCGAGTACCTGACGACGGCGTTCCCGCTCGAGCCGGGCACGATCATCGCCACGGGGACGCCGGCCGGGGTCGGCGCCGGGTTGGAGCCACCGCGCTTCCTGGCTGACGGTGACACTGTGCGCATCGCGATCGAAGGGATCGGTGAGCTGTCGAATCCCGTCGTGCAGGGAGCGCCACCCGAGCCCGTCGGCCTCGACTGATTTCCTTACGTGGGGCGTCGGCCCCTCAGCCGCTGCCTTGCTGCATCGCGCGGAGACGCTCCGCCAGGCTCGACATGACCTGGAGCGCGAAGGTCGGCGTCTCGTGCACCAAGAAGAGGAATCGGTTCTTGTCGATGACGGCCAGCTTGGAGTCCGCGGTCGCGGTCGCGGTCGCGGTTGCGCTGCGGGGTGACTTGTCGACCAACGCCATCTCGCCGAAGGTCTCCTGGGGGTCGACCGCCACGCTCCGGCCGTCGGGCAGGCGCAGTTCGACCTGGCCCTCGACGACGCCGAACATCTCTTCCCCGGTGGAGCCTGCCTCGAAGATCACCGTCCCCGCGTGGACGTCCCTCGTGTCGATGGCCGCCTTGACGACGCGAGGAACCTTCACGCCCATCGCTTTCGTTCCCTTCGTTCGGCCGACCGCGCACGGCCCGTCACCTGGTGGTTTCGGCGAATCCGAACCCGCGTCGACCGCTGCGGGCCGGGTGCGCAGGCTCCATGTGGTCACGTGGCCTGCCGCGCACGGCAGAATGGAGGTGTGCCGGAGACCACAGCTCAGCTTGACGACGCCGAGCGGGCCGATCGCCTGGAGAAGTTGCAGGCGATCATGGACCTGATGCGCCCGGCCGTGCAGGCGGACGGCGGCGACCTCGTCCTGGTGCGGGTCGATGTCGAAACCGGCGTCGTCGAGGTCCAGCTCCAGGGTGCCTGCAGCTCGTGTGCAGTGAGCTCGGCCACCTTGTCGGGCGGCGTGGAGCGGATCCTGCGCGACCGCCTCCCGTGGGTGACCGAGGTCATCGGCGGGCTCGACGACTCCCTGAGCCTCGACGAGAGCGCCTCGCTCGGCGCGGGCGGCTACGTCCCCAGCCTCTGAGCGCGCCGGCGTGGGTCGCCGCCGCTTTTCGGTCCCCAGGCCACCAGGTGGTGCACATTGATTAGTTAGCTCAACTAACTATAATGGGACCATGAGTGCGAAGACGGCCCAGCTGACCAACGAGGAGGTGGCGGGCCGTC
Source organism: uncultured Acidimicrobiaceae bacterium (assembly GCA_963726005.1). Classification (GTDB taxonomy): domain Bacteria; phylum Actinomycetota; class Acidimicrobiia; order Acidimicrobiales; family RAAP-2; genus Bog-473. Next base: position 905,241 of record CAVSAT010000002.1, on the reverse strand, counting down.
TGCGCATCGCCGTCAACCGCCTCCAGCGGCGCTTGCGCCAGGAGTCCCTCGGGGGTCTCTCTCCCGCCCAGGCGTCGGCGCTGGGCTCGGTCAACCGGCACGGGAGCCCCACCCTCGGCGAGCTTGCCGGAATCGAGCAGGTGCAGCCGCCGACCATGACCAGGATCGTCGCCAGCCTGACCGAGGCGGGGATGGTGACCCGTGTCGCCGATGCCGCGGACCGGCGCAGCGCCCGGGTGCGGATCACACCCTCGGGGGAGCGGGCGCTCGAGCGGATGCGGACACGGAAGACGGCCTTCTTGCTACGCCGCCTGGCCGAGCTCGGCCCCGACGAGCAGCTCCGTGCGGCTGAGCTGGTGGCCTTGCTCGAACACCTCTTGGGGGATTCGTGAGGCGCCGCGTCCGGGAGGCCGGCCGCCGCACCTTCCGCGCCATCTCGGTCCGCAACTACCGGCTCTACTTCACCGGCCAGGTGATCTCCGTGTCGGGCACCTGGATGCAGACGGTCGCACAGGCCTATCTCATCCTCTTCCCCCTGCACGGCACGGGCGTGGACGTGGCGATCGCTACCAGCCTGCAGTTCGTGCCCCTGTTGTTGCTCGGTCCGTTCGGCGGCCTGATCGCCGACCGGCTCGACAAGCGCAAGGTGCTCTACGCGACCCAGGGGACCGCAGGGGTTCTGGCCCTGGCCCTGGGCCTCCTGGTGGTGACGCATTCAGTCACCCTCTGGCAGGTCTACGTCCTCGCGGCCGGTCTCGGCTTCGTCAACCTCTTCGACAACCCGGCGCGCCAGACCTTCGTCTCGGAGATGGTCGGCCACGAGCTCCTCCCGAACGCAGTCAGCCTCAACAGCGTGTTGATGAACTCGGCCCGGGTCATCGGGCCGGCCATCGGCGGGGCCCTGATCCTCACGGTGGGCGTGGCCACCTGCTTCTTCGTGAACGCCGTGTCGTACGCCGCCGTGATCGTGGCGCTGGCCATGATGCGTGCAGCCGAGCTGTATCGGCAACCGGGCGTCGTGCGCGCAAGGGGTCAGGTGCGCGAGGGGCTGCGCTACGTGTGGGCCACGCCCGACCTGAAGCTGCCGCTCATCTCCATGGCGGTCATCGGCGTGTTCGCGTTCAACTTCACGGTGACACTGCCGCTACTGGCGAAGTTCACCTTCGGCGGCGGCGGCGCGCTGTACAGCCTGTTCATGGTGGCCATGGGCGCGGGCGCGGTTCTCGGCGGCCTGACGACGGCATTCCACAGCCAACCGTCAACCCGACTGCTCGCCTGCATCGGGCTCGCCTTCGGAGCGACCATCCTGGCGGTCGCCGCTGCACCGTCCCGGGTCTGGGCGGTCGCGTTGCTGGTGCCCATGGGGGCGGCGAGCATCTCGTTCGTCGCCACCAACAACGCCACCCTGCAACTTCGGGCGGAACCCAGCATGCGCGGCCGGGTGATGTCGCTCAACGCGATCGCGTTCCTCGGGAGCACGCCGATCGGGGCACCCCTCCTGGGCTACCTGAGCGACGTCACCAACCCGCGGCTGGCGCTGGCACTGGGCGGTGTCGCCACCCTCCTCGCCAGCCTCCCGCTGTTCGTCCTCGCCGCGCACCAGCGCCAACGCCGCGCGGAGAGCCCGGCGCAGCCCGCCGGCGGTGCGGGGGCCGTGGCGACGAACGTGATCCCTCTCCCCGTGGCCGAGTCTGGCGTCGTGGACCGGGAGCGCCGCTCCAGCTGAACGCCCGGCTAGGGGTGCCGGCGGCGCCGACCGCTAGGGCGGGTCAGCGACACCCCGCGGGTCCTTGTCGGCGCGCCGCGGAGCCGCTTCTTCCCCGCGCAGGCGCAGCTCCCGGGCAATGCTCAGGTACGCGCTCGGGCCGCGATCCACACCATCGCAGGCGGGGGACAGAGCCTGCGTACGCACTTCGACGGCGACGTCGACACCGTCGGAGGACCGCAGGAACGTGGGGTGCACGAGCGAGCTCGGTGTGCCTCGGCCGAGCTGCGCCAACCTCCGCCCAAACCCGCCTTCCGCCAACCCGGGCGCAATGAAGCCGATCGGGCGGCCCAGCACCTCGTAGTCGCAGTAGCCGAGCCGGCGCAACAGCCCGCTGTTGGCGTAGGTCAGGCGCAGGGCCAGGGCGTCGACCACCCAGATCGGGTCCGCCGCCGCCTCGAGGATGTCGCGGGCCAGATCCCGCAATTCACCGGTCGCCGCGGTCGAAGCAGGTGCCACGAGCACGGTCCGCACCCTGTGCGCGGTGCACGGTGGACTGAGGCGGACGTCGAACGGCAGCGTGCTCCCGTCGCTGTGGTGCCCCGTGACCTGCGAGACCGCACCCGGTGTCTCCAGCCACACGGACAAGAGCTTGTTGATCGACTGCCCCACGAGTTCCTCGCGCCGATAGCCGAAGAGCCGCTCTATGTGGCGGTTGACCGAGAGGACCCGGCCGTGATGGTCGATCGAGAGGATGCCGTCGGGGACCTCATCGAGGATCCAGGCGGAGCAGGCGTCGTGGGCGTCGTGGAACGACCGGCCGTGCCCACATCCCCGCGCCGTTGGCCGGTGCGTGTCGTCCCGCCTCGGCTTCGGCGCTTGCAACGGATGGGGATATCCCTCGGCCGGAGGGACCATACATTCGCCTCCCTCTTTGGACGGAACCCTCTAAGAGCCATTCAAACTGAATCAATCCCCGTTGGAATAGCCCAGAAAAAGGCGCCTTCACCGGCGGCGGAGACCCCCCGATTGCGGGGGAGGGCGTGACCCTGCGCTCCGCCCTTACCCGGCGGGTTCGAGGAGGCCCTTCTCCCGGGCCACGGCCAGCAGCTCGAGCTGGTTGTGCACTCCGAGCTTGCGGTACAGATTCTTCACGTAGCCCCGTGCCGTGTTCACCGTGATGCCCAGGCGGACCGATGCGGTCTGCAGGTCGACCCCGCTCACCAGGAGCCCGAGGATGTCCTGCTCGCGGCGGGTCAGCAAGGCGGCTGCTGGGCGAGTTCGGGCCACCTGGCCGGAGAGCGCCGGCGCACAGAGCACGTCGACGGTCCGGCGGTCCAGGGTGAAGCAGTCGTCGGTCAGCGACGAGATGGTCTCGACGACGACGCTGAGGCTGGCGACCTTGGTCAACAGGGCCGACGTGCCGGCTTCGGCGGCGGCGTGGACGAGCGGGGCGGTCGGGGGCTGACCCGTCAGCACGAGGACGCGGATGCCCGGATGCCGCTCCCGCAACGAGCGGGTGGCGGCGATGCCGTCCGTCCCGTCGAGCCCGACGTCCATCACGATGACGTCCGGCTCGGTCTCGCCGGCCAGACGCTGCGCCTCGTCGGCATCGGGTGCGACGGCGACGCACGACATCTGGCCCGAGGCGTTGATGGCCAGCGCCAAAGCCTCGGCGAAGACCGGGTGGTCGTCCACCACCATGACCGTGAGCGAGCCGTCCCCGCTCCGCGGGCGCGGCTGCCGGCCGACCGGGGCGACGGCGGGCGCCGGTTGGTCGAGCGTTGTCGTCTCAGAAACCATGGTATGGGAGACTATTCCCTCAACCAGGGAAGATAACCCCGTGCAGGAGATCTCGAACACCGGCGAGAGGGGGAGAGGAGCGCGGTGTCGGCTGCGACGGCAACCGACGGCCCCGGCGGCCGTGGTGGGACCGTTGGTGGATTCGACCTGATCGCCATCGCCGCCTCGGCCGGGGGCCTCGCCGCGCTGAGCCGGGTCCTGGGCGACCTGCCGCCGGACCTCCCCGTCCCGGTGGTGATCGTGCAGCACCTCGACCCGCGCCACCGCTCGCTGATGGCGGACATCCTCCGGCGCCGCACGGCGCTCCAGGTCGTGGAGGCCGCGGAGGGGGACCGGCTGGAGCCGGCCACGGCGTATTTCGCACCGCCCGACGTGCACCTCCTCGTGACCGCCGCCGGCCGCCTCAACCTCTCGCACTCCGAACTGGTGCACTTTGTCCGTCCCTCCGCAGACCTGCTCTTCGAGTCTTCGGCTGGGGCGTATCCGGGGCGTACCATTGGGGTGGTGCTGACCGGCACGGGCAGCGACGGCAACATGGGGGTGAAGGCGATCGGCCAGACCGGCGGCACGGTCATCGCGCAGGACCCGGCGACGGCCGAGTTCGCCGGGATGCCGCAGGCGGCCATCGATACCGGCGTCGTCGACTTCGTCCTCGACCTCGAGGAGGTCGGCCCGGCGCTGGTGGCCCTCGTCCGGGGCGAGCCGCCCGCATGAGCGCATCCCGCGACGGCAAGCGGCACCCCGAGGAGCTGTCCGGCCCGGGGCAACCGGACGAGGCAGCCGAAGGTCTCGAGGAGCTGCTTCTCTTCGTCCGGGATGCCCGAGGTTTCGACTTCACCGGGTACAAGCGCTCCACGATCGAGCGGCGCGTCCGGCGCCGCATGCTCGACGTCAAGCTCGACTCCATCAGCGAGTACCAGGGCCTCCTCGAGGCCGACGTCGACGAGTTCACCGCACTGTTCAACACGATCCTGATCAACCTGACCGGGTTCTTTCGCGACCCTGCCGCCTGGACGTACCTCGAGTCCGAGGTGCTCCCCGAGATCATTGCTCGCCGGCAGGGAGACCAGCCCATCCGCATCTGGAGCGCGGGATGCGCCACCGGCGAGGAGCCGTACTCGCTCGCCATGGCCATGGCCAACCTGCTGGGCGTTCCCGAGACGGCGCGGCGCGTGAAGATCTACGCCACCGACATCGATCTCGATGCGCTCGAGACAGCTCGCGGCGCCGTCTATTCGGACAAGGGGCTCGAAGACGTCCCCGAGCATGACCGCGAGCTCTACTTCCAGCCCGATGTGCATGGCCGAGGCCACGCGATCATCCCCACGCTGCGGCGATCGGTGGTCTTCGGCCGCCACGACCTGACTCGTGACCCGCCGATCTCCCGGGTCGACATCGTCGTGTGCCGCAACACCCTGATGTACCTGAACACAGAGACCAAGGCCTACGTGCTCCCGCGCCTGCAGTACGCGCTGCGGGAAGGCGGCTACCTGTTCCTCGGCCGGGCCGAGATGGTGTTGGGCGGTGGCACGGGGCGCTTCAGCCCCGTGAGCCTCAGGCACCGGATCTTCGTCGCCCTGCCGCATCACTTGCAGGCGGGCCCTTTCTCGTCTGCCTTCGTCGAGCGGAGACCGTTCGACCTGGCCGCGCCGGAGCCGCTGATGGTGGACGCGGGCCTGTCTCCGCTCCTCTCCGACCTGGCGGAACAGCCGGGCGCCGTGGCCGAGATCCTCGTGGACGCGGACCTGATCGTCACGGGGGCCAACGAGGCGGCACGCCAGCTCATGGCGCTCGACGTCCGGGACATCGGTCGCCCGTTGCGTGAGCTCCCGGTGGCCTCCCGCCCGCTCGATCTGGTGACCCCCGCTCGTCAGGCGATCGCCGACGGGTCGTCTCGTGACCTGGGGTCCTCGCCCTACGACGGCTCCGGTGGCCAGGCCCTGGTCATCGAGGTTCGCATCCTGCCGACCCTCGACGAGCAGCAAAAGGTGGTCGGCGCCAGCATCGTCTTCGACGACGTGCGCGAGGCGGCACGGCTGCGCGAGAGCTACCGCCAGGTCCACGAGGAGCTCGAGACCGCCTACGAGGAGCTCCAGTCCACCAACGAGGAGTTGGTGACGAGCAACGAAGAGCTCCAATCGAGCTATGAGGAGCTCGAGACCAGCAACGAGGAGCTCCAGTCCACCAACGAAGAGCTGGAGACCACCAACGAAGAGCTGCGGTCCTCGAACGACGAGCTCGAGTCGACCAACATCGACCTGAAGGCGACGACCGACGCGGTCGAGTTGCTCAATACCTCGCTGGTCGACGCCAACCACGATCTGGTGCATTACAGCGGGCTCCACCGGATGGTCATGGACCATTTCCCCGCCGCCATCGTGGTGCTGAATGCGCATCTCCTCGTCGAGGAGTGGAACAACGCAGCAGCGAGCATGTGGGGGCTGAGCGAGGACGAGGTCGTGGGCGAACCGTTCTTCGGGCTCGTCATCGGGCTGCCCCTCGAGCCGCTCCAGGGTCCGGTGCGCGCGTGCCGTGCTCCCGGTGCGGACCCGGCGACACTCGAGCTTCCGGCTGTGGACCAGTCGGGTCGCAGCTTCACCTGCCGCGTCAACGTGGTGCCCATCGGCGGAGGCCCGGACTTCTCGGCCCTGGTCATGATGGAAGCCGTGGGGCTCGACCCGCCATGACGGTCCAACGCAACGAGGTCCCCGTGCCTCAGGTCGAAGAGCGGGTCGAGGCGCTCAGCCGGCGCTTCATGGAGCTCTCCGACCGGGTGCGGGCCGCCGCCAGCGGTTCGTCGGGCGCCAATTTGACCGAGGTCCTCCAGGAGTTCGCGGCCACCGTCCTGGAGCTCGAGGTCAGTGCGGAGGAGATCCGCGCCCAGGATGAGTCGCTGGCCCACGCCCAGGCCCAACTCGACGCCGAGGTGACCCGCTACCACGAGCTGTTCGACCTGGCACCCGACGGGTATCTCGTCACCGACACCAACGGCGTGATCGTCGAGTCGAATCGTGCTGCCAGCGAGTTGCTCGGGTGTCCGGCTCGCGTCCTCCATCGCAAGCCCGCGATCGTCTTCGTCGACGGCGCCCACCGCCGCACGGTGCTCCACCGGCTCCATGACGCGGTGAGCGGGAGCACCAATCGGGTCGTGACGTTCGAGGCGCGGTTCGCGCCCCCGAACGGGAGGTCGTTCCCGGCCTCCGTCAACCTCACGGCCAGCCGGTCGGGCCATTCGGGCGCAGTGAGCGTCCGCTGGCTGATCCGCGACGAGGGGCGTCGCGTCGATGCGGAACGGGCACTCGTGGAGAGCGAGGCCAGGTACCGGCTGCTGGCCGACAGCTCGTCGGACGTGGTGATCACCACCGACGGCTCCGGCTGCATCGACTACGCCTCCCCCTCCACCTTGGCCGTGCTCGCCCACACCCCGCGGGAGCTCGAGGGTCACACCGTGGCCAGCCTGGTCCATCCCGACGACCGGGCCGTCCTCGAGACCCTGCAGGTCGCCGCGCTCGAAGAACACCGTTCCGCCTCGGTGGTCTGCCGGTTCCGCCGCGCCAACCACGGGTTCCTGCCTATGGAGGCCGCCGTGGTGCCCCTCGCCGGGTCCGCACCCGGCTCGCTCGGGCTGCGGTACGCCCTGCGCGACGTCCGCGAGCGTGAGGCGTCCCGCCTCGCCATGCGGGAAGCCCTGGCGCTCGAACAGCGCGCGGCGGCGACGCTGCGTGAGGCCGACGCATCCAAGAACGCGTTGCTGCTCGCGGCGTCGCACGACCTCACGACGCCGGTGGCCGCTGTCGCCGCCCTGGCGGAGATCCTGCACCGGCACCCCGATCTACCCCAGGGCGAGGTCGCGCGTATCGCTGAGGGGCTCGTCACGACCAGCTCCCAATTGCGCGGCATCCTCTCCAACCTGCTCGACGCGGAGCGCATCGTGGGCGGGTACGTCGTCGTGCGTCGCACGCCCACGGATCTCACGGAGCTCGTCGCGGCACAGGCCCGGAACCTCGGCTTGGACGGGGGGCACCTGACGCTCCCCACCACCCCGGTCGTCGCCGACCTCGACGTCGGCCTGACGGCCCGCATCGTCGACAACCTCCTGGGCAACGCGACCCACCACACGCCGGCCGGCACCGCCCTGTGCGTCGAGATCGCCGCCGACGGGGACGACCTCGTACTGACGGTGGCCGACCAGGGACCTGGCGTGCCCGACGAGGCCAAGGAGTCTGTGTTCGAGGCCTTCGAACGCCACGGCGGTCGCGAAACGAGCGGGCTCGGACTCGGGCTCTTCATCGTGCGGCGCTTCGCCGAGCTCCAGGGCGGCCGAGCGTGGGTCGAGGATGCGCCGGGTGGCGGTGCGGCCTTCAAGGTGGCGTTCTGCTGCGGCCAGGACGGAGCGGCCGACGACTGAGCGGCGCCGCACGACGCGGCGAGACGGGCCCGTCGGCCCGCCTCCGATCAGGCGGGCTTGGGCTCCTTGGGCAGGCCCAACGCGCGCTCGCCGACGATGTTGCGCTGAATCTCGGCCGCGCCGCCCCAGATGGTCTCGGACCGTGAGAAGAAGAAGAGGGACTGGAGGTTGTTGACCGGATAACTGGCCTTGGCCCGCCGAGCTCCGGGGAGGAGGGTGTCCTCGGTGTCGTCGCCGAGGAGGATCTGGCCGTCCATGCCCAGGATGTCCATGGCCAGCAACATCGTCTCCTGGTGGGCCTCGGACCAGAACATCTTGTTGCACGCGCCGAGGGCCGCCGTCGTGTGGGTGCCGTTGAGCACATCGCTGAGCGTCCGGAAGCCGTTGATCTCCATGATCTTGATCTTCGACCACGAGCGGGCGAGGCGCTGGCGTATCAGCGCCTCGCGGTCGCGCCCCCGCGCCCGCGCTTCGGCCAGGATGCGGTCGAACTCCTTTTGGAACCGGCGGTGCCCGGTCGTCGATGACGTCCCGCGCTCGAACCCGAGCGTCGTCATGGCGACCTTCCATCCGTTGTTCACGCCGCCGATGACGTTGTCCTTCGGGCAGCGCACGTTGGTCAAGAAGACCTCGTTGAACTCGGCGGAACCGTCGATCTGCTCGATGGGCCGTACCTCGACCCCGGGCTGCTTCATCGGCACCAACAGGTACGAGATGCCGGCGTGCTTGGGGGCATCGGGGTCGGTCCGGGCCAACAGGAAGATGTAGTCGGCGTCGCGCGCCTGGGTGGTCCAGACCTTCTGCCCGTTGATGACCCACTCGTCCCCGTCGAGCTCGGCCCTGGTCTTCAGGCCGGCGAGGTCCGAGCCGGCGTCCGGCTCGCTGAAACCCTGGCACCAGGAGATCTCTCCCTTGAGGATGCCCGGGATGAACTGCTTCTTCTGCTCTTCGCTGCCCCAGCGCAAGAGGGTGGGGCCGACAAGGGTGTCACCGAAGAAGTCGGCTCGAAGAGGGGCGCCGACCCGGGCGAACTCCTCGTTCAACACGACCTGCTGGAGCAGGCTGAGCCCCTTGCCGCCGTACTCGGTCGGCCAGCTGGCACAGATCCATCCGCCCGCGTACAGCTTCGCCGTCCACTCCTCGTTGAAGGCCTTGCGTTCCTCGGGCGTGAGGGCGAAGCCGGGCTCCCCCCACCCTTCGGGCAGGTTCTCCTTGAGCCATCCGGCGATCACGCCCCTGAACTCCTCCGCTTCGGCGGGTACGTGAGGTCCATGCCTGGTCACCGTACCCGTCACCGCGGCTGCGGTTCGACCGTTGCCGGCGTACCGGTCCCGCGGAGGTCGAGTGCGCAGCCGGTGCACGCCCGGGTGGCGGGTTGTCCACAGCCCGAGCTCCGGGCTCGGGCGGAACGGCCGTGTCGAACGTCCCACCGGTGCCTGGCCAGACGACCGTTTGCGCGGGACCTGGGCGTTCGGGGAGGCTATGCGGCCATGGTGGGTCGAGTCGGGACATCCTTTGCCTAAGACGCCCCGCCAGAAGTGGATCGAGACCAAGGAGTCGTGGGAGCGCTCGCGCCATGTGGAGGTGCCCGCCCCGATCCCCGCCGCACCACCTCGTCCCGGGGGACTGCGCGTGGCGTTCCTCATCTACCGGGGCAATCCCCGCTGCGGTGGCCAGGGGGTGTACACCCGCCATCTGTCCCGCGAGCTGGTGGCGCTCGGTCACTCGGTCGAGGTCTTCGCAGGCCCGCCCTGGCCCGAGCTCGACGAGGGCGTCGGGTTCACCCCCGTGCCGGGCCTGGATCTCTACCGCCAACCCGACCCGTTCCGGGTCCCGCACCGGCGCGAGTTCACCTCGCGGGAGGACTGGCTGGAATTCGCCATCATGTGCACGGCCGGCTTCGGCGAGCCGCTCGCCTTCTCGCTGCGGGCGCGCCAGCTGCTGGCGCAGCGGCGCGACGAGTTCGACGTGGTGCACGACAACCAGTGCCTCGGCTCGGGCATGCTCGGCATGGTCGATGACGGATGGCCGCTGCTGACCACGTTGCACCATCCGATCACGGTGGATCGCCAGCTCGCGCTGTCGCACACGACCAACCCCTGGCAGCACTTCACGACGCGCCGCTGGTTCGGGTTCCTCGGCATGCAGGTGCGCGTGGCGCGTGCACTCCCCGCCGTGGTAACCGTGTCGCAGAACTCCCGGCAGGACATCGCGGCGCAGATGGCTGTCGCGCCCGAGCGGATGACCGTCGTCCCGGTGGGAGTTGACCACACCGTTTTCCGGCCCTTCGAAGACGTGACCCCGGTGCCGGGCCGGATCATGGTGACCTCGAGCAGCGACGTGCCGATGAAGGGGCTGGTGCCCCTCCTGGAGGCGGTCGCCAAGCTGCGGACCGAGCGTGATGTCGAGCTGACCGTGATCGGCCGCCCGAGCGAGGGCGGCCGGGTCGACAAGGCGATCACCCGCCTCGGCCTGTCCGATGCCGTGCGCTGCGTCAGTGGCATCAGCGACGACTCGCTGGCCCGCCTCTACGGGGAGGCCGAGGTGGCCGTGGTGCCGTCGCTCTACGAGGGCTTCTCGCTTCCGGCCGTCGAGGCCATGTCCTGCGGGGTGGCCGTGGTGGCGACGACCGGGGGCGCGCTCCCCGAGGTCGTGGGGGCCGACGGGGAGACCGGGCTGCTGGTCCCGCCCGACGACCCCGGTGCGCTCGCTGGCGCGATCGCCCGTCTGCTCGATGAACCAGCGCTGCGGGCCCGCCTCGGGGCGGCCGGTCGAGAGCGTGTCGTGAGCCGTTTCACCTGGCAGGTCACCGCGGCCGGGACGGCCGCCTGCTACCAGGCGCTGCTGGAGGGAAAGCCACTGCCCGGCGCTCCACCTGCCCCCGCGGTGACCGTCGTGGCGCCGTTCGGAGCGGCCTGATGCTGACCGTCGACTACGACCGGCTCGGCGTGGGTCCCGGCGACCTCGTCCTCGACCTCGGGTGCGGCTTCGGACGCCATGCATTCGAAGCGGCCCGGCGAGGGGCCTCGGTGGTCGCGCTCGACGCCGGGGCCGACGAGGTGGCCCAGGTGCGCGGGACGTTCGGCGCGATGGTTGAGGCGGCCGAGCTGGCCCCCGGCCATCCGGCCACGGCGGTCCAGGGCGACGCACTGGCCCTGCCCTTCGCCGACGGCACGTTCGACCGGGTCATCGCGTCCGAGGTGCTCGAGCACATCCCCGACGACACCGCGGCGATGCGCGAGCTGGCCCGGGTCCTGCGTCCGGGCGGTGCGATGGCAGTGACCGTGCCCCGCTGCGTCCCCGAAGCGATCAACTGGGCCCTCTCGGACGAGTACCACGACACGCCCGGAGGCCATGTTCGCATCTACCGGCGCTCGACGCTCGAACGCCGGCTGAGCTCTGCCGGACTGGTGCCCACCGGGTTCCACCACGCCCACGGGCTCCACTCGCCCTACTGGTGGCTGCGTTGCCTCGTCGGACCCTCCAACGATTCGCACCCCGCCGTCGAGGCGTACCACAAGGTGCTGGTCTGGGACATCGTCAAGGCGCCGCTCGTAACGCCGCGTCGCCGACCGGGCCCTCAGCCCGGTCATCGGCAAGAGCCTGGTGGTCTACCTGACCAAGCCCGTCGTCGGCTCGGCCAGGGCCGGCCTTCCCGCCGCCCGGCCGAACCTGCCCCGTGGCGTTCCCGGCCGCCGCGGGCCCACCACACCGACCCAGGGGGCAGCGGCGTGACGACCGAGGACCTTCGCTCGACCAGGGTCACGGCGCCCGAGGTGCCCGGCATCCTGTCGAGCGCCGACGTCCTGGCCACCGGCCACGCCATCGCCGTCGTGCAGCGCCACGACGGGATGATCCCGTGGTTCGAGGGCGGCCACTGCGATCCGTGGAACCACGTGGAGGCGGCCATGGCGCTCACGGTGTGCGGCCTGGTCGACGAGGCGGTCGCCGCCTTCCGCTGGCTCGTGGACCGCCAGCTCCCCGACGGCAGCTGGTTCAACTACTACCAGGGCGACACCGTCAAGGATCCCCGCCTCGACACCAACGTGTGCGCCTACCTGGCCGCCGGCGCCTGGCACCACCACCTCATCACCGGTGACGTGGAGTTCCTCGGAGAGCTCTGGCCGACGATTGAGAAGGGGATCGACTTCATCCTGCGCTGGCAGCAACCGGACGGCTCGGTGCTGTGGTCGCTCGACTCGGCCGGCCGCCGCGAGGCGCTACGCCCTGCTGACCGGCTCGTCGTCGATCTACCACTCCATGCGCTGCGCCGTTGCGATCGCGGAGTGCCTGGCCAAGGACCGCCCGGACTGGGAGCTCGCCGCCGGCCGTCTCGGGCATGCCGTGGCGCACCACCCCGGTGCGTTCGCGCCCAAGGTCGAGTTCGCCATGGACTGGTACTACCCCATGTTGTCGGGAGCGCTCGAGGGTGAGGCGGGTCGCCGCCGCCTGGCGGAGGGGTGGTCGAGTTTCGTGATGGAAGGCCTCGGCGTGCGCTGCGTGTCGACGGGCGACTGGATCACGGCGGCGGAGACGGCGGAGTGTGTGCTCACGCTCGACGCCCTCGGGATGGACGGCCCTGCGCTGGAACTCTTTGCGGCGGGGCAGAACCTGCGGCTGCCCGACGGCTCGTACTGGACCGGGATGGTCTACCCGGAGGAGGAGACCTTCCCGAAGCACGAGCGCACCACGTACACCTTGGCCGCCATGGTGCTCGCCGCCGACGCGCTGTCGAACACGACCCCGGCCGCCGGGCTGTTCCGCGGCGAATGCCTGCCCGCACCGCTCGACCTCGCCGAGCCGCACTGCGGCGACGCCATCGAGGGGTGCACGGTGTCAGATCTGCCGCGGCGCGCCACACGCGGCTGACGCCGAGGCCGCCGGCGGCTCAGCGGGCGTCGGCCTCGCGGCGCAGGACGCGCAGGCTCCCACACCCACCATCGTCCACGAACTCGCGCGAGTCGAGCGCCGCGCGGTAGAGCTCGTACGGCGGTCGCCCCCCGTCCGCGGGGTCCGGGAAGACATCGTGGATGGCCAGCCAGCCGCCCACCGCGACGTGTGGCGCCCAGCCGCGAAAATCAGCCCAGGCGGGCTCCTCACCGTGCCCGCCGTCGATGAAGCAGAACGCGAGCGGGCGGTCCCAGCGTGCTGCCAACGTGGGGGAGTCACCGACGACACCCACGACCGACGCCTCGAGCTCGGCCCCCGCGATGGTGCGCCGCCAGTGCAGCAGCGTGTCGATCCGTCCCGCTTCGGGATCGACGAGGTCGGCCTCGTGATGCTCCCAACCGGGCTGGTTCTCCTCCGAGCCCCGGTGGTGGTCGACGGACAGCAGCACGGCACCGGTGGCCTCGGCCGCGGCGCCGAGATACACGCTCGACTTGCCGCACCAGGCGCCGATCTCCACGAAGGTGGGTGGCATCGCCCCGGGAACCTTGTCCCGGCCGGCTCGGAGGGCGGCGAGGAACAGCGCCTCCCCTTCGTCGTCGGGCATGAAGCCCCGTGTGCGCCGGGCCAGCTCGAGCAGGTCCTTGACGCGGGCGGGTCGGTGCTCGTCGTCCAGCGCCCGCGCCTGCGCCTGCGCCATCAGGCGGAGGGCGTGCCCGCTGCGCCCAGTGCGTCGGCGAGGCGCGCCCGCTCGCGCGCGGCGAAGGCCACGTTGACCCTCAGCCGCTCGACCGACTGGGCGACCCGCCGCGGCCCCGACGCCAGAGGGTGCTCGTCGAGGAACGCGATGGCGCGCTCGGCGAAGTCGGCGTCGCCACAGAGCGCGGGCAGGGTCTCGAGGATGCGCGGCGGCGCGTTCTTGGGGAACCGCTCCAAGATGGCGTCCCAATCCTCGGTCACGCGTTCCCACACGGCCTGGTTGCCGACGGGGTTGGCCAGGAGAGCGCTGATGACGCTGAACCCGTTCTGGCTGCGTACCTCCGTCATGGCCAGGTCGAACGTCCGCAGGCAGAGCTCGACGTCGGGGAAGCCGGCGAGTGCGCCGAGCGAGCGCATCTCCTCCTGGGGAGTCGACGCCGTGCGATAGCGCTCCAAGAGCGCGTCGAAGTCGCCCGGTCGCACCAGCTGTGCCACCACGGCCAGCACCGCCGTCTCGATGTCGGCCGTGATCGGCTCGCCGGAGCCACCGCCGATGGGCGACGCGTCGAAGCGTCGTGCCGCTTCGGCCCGCACGGCGGCATCGGCCCCGACGGTGCCCATGAGGTTGATGGCCAACGCCCGCAACGACGGGGTGCGCTCGCTCTCACCTGGAACGGGGTCGAAACCGAGCCGGCGGTGCGTGGGCCCGATCAACTCGGCGACTGCGTGGTGCAGGGCGTCGTCGTGCTCCGGTCGTGCGATCCGTTTGCACAGGACGAGGGCGGCGGCGACCGGGGCCCACGGCGCGGGGTCGGGCTCGAGGCCCAGCCGCGACGCCAGCACCAGGAACTCCCGCAGCGAGGAACGGCCGGCCAGGGTGGTCGCCCAGGTGTCGCCGAGCAGGTCGGCCCGCTCCAGCGGTTCGAGCTCGGGGAGATGCTGGGCCAGCGCCAGCCCGTGCTGGCTCTCGTACCCAACCCGGAACATGCCCCACCCGCCTGCGTTGACCACCGCCAACCCTTGTCCCGCCTCCTCAATCGGCAAGGGGTCGGCGCCGAGGACCAGGTGCCGCAGGGGCGCGCCTGGCGCGCCGTCGGCGGGAAGTGCGCGGACGGCCACAGGGACGCGCCACTCCGTCCCGATGGAGGACGTGACACCCGGCGGGACCGGCCCGAGCGCGAAGGGTTGCTGGCTGAGCGTGTCGCCGTGCAGTGATACGAGCGGGTGACCTCCCTGGAGGATGAAGGTGTCCATGACGTCGCGCACCGGCGCGCCGCTGGCGTCCTCCAGCGCGTCCCACAGGTCGGCGGTGACGGTGTTGCCGTAGGCGTGCTCCTTGAGGTACACCCGGACGCCGTCCCGGAACACGATTGGTCCGATGTGCTGTTCGAGCATGCGCAGCACACCGCAGCCCTTCTCGTAGGTGAGGAGGTCGAACATCCCCTCCGCCTCCTTGGGCGGGCCGACCGGGTACTCGATCGGGCGCGTCGAGTGCACGCTGTCGACGGCGAGGGCCGCCTCGCGCGAGGGGGCGAAGCCGACCCAACGGTCCCACGACGGGCGGAAGGCGTCGACGCACAGCGTCTCCATGAAGGTGGCGAAGGCCTCGTTGAGCCAGATTCCCTCCCACCAACCCATCGTGACGAGATCGCCGAACCACATGTGGGCCAGCTCGTGGGCGATGACGTCGGCGATGCGCTCGAGCTCCGTGCGGGCCGCGTGCTCCTGGTCGACGAGGAGCGCCGTGTCGCGGAAGGTGATGCAGCCGAGGTTCTCCATGGCGCCGGCGGCGAAGTCGGGAATGGCGACGAGGTCCACCTTCTCGCCGGGGTAGGGGATGTTGAAGTAGTCGGTGAAGAAGCGCAACGAGAAGGCGCCGACCTCGAGGGCGAACTCGGCGAGGGCCTTCTTCCCGGGTGTGCAGACCACCCGGAGGGGCACGCCGTCGACGTCGACCGTCTCGGTCGCCTCCAGCTTGCCGACGACGAAAGCGACCAGGTAGGTGGACATCTTCATCGTGGGCGAGAAACGGACGCGGCGCTTGCTCCCGACCCGGTCCGTCCCGACGACGGGCGAGTTCGAAATGGCATCGACGTCGGGGTCCACGATGAGGGCGATCTCGAAGACCGCCTTGCGGTCGGGCTCGTCGAAGCAGGGGAAGCACCTCCGGGCGTCCACGGACTCGAATTGTGTCGTGGCGATCGTCTGTGTCTCGCCGTCCGGGCCGCTGTAGGTCGAGCGGTAGAAGCCTCGCAGCTTGTCGTTGAGGGTGCCTGTGAAGCGACAGTTGATGGTGCACGGCCCGGACGGCACCTTCGTCGAGGGACGGAACAGCACCTGCTCGAGCTCGTCGTCGAAGTCCACGGTGCAGTTGATCGTGGTCCCACCCCCGGTACGAACCTCGACGTCGCTCACGGCGAGCTCGGCTGCGTTGAGGACGATCTCGTCGACGGCCTCCACAACGAGCGCGTCGATGGAGACGCTGCCCGAGAAGGTCGCGGACGCCACGTCCGGCTCGATTTCGATGTGGTACGTCTCGGGTTCGATCGTCCGGGGCAGGCGGAACGCCTCCGAGCCGGGCGCGTTGGTAGACCTGGAGGCAGGCGGCATCCGGTGAAGGTTACCCGCGGGACTGCGGGTAGTTTCTCGCATCGTGCCTGCCTCCGAATCCGTTACCGACCCTGCCGCCTCGACCACGCTGGCCGACGAGGGCGCCGCCCACGACCTCGACGTGGTGGCCATCGGATCACCGTTGCTCGATGTCATCGAGATGGCCACCGACGAGCAGCTGGCGCGGGTCGGCCTGGAGAAGGGCACGATGACCCTCATCGACCTGGCGACCGCCAACGCGGTGCAGGAGTCCATGGGAGCACCCCGCTACGTCTCCGGGGGCTCGGTGGCGAACACGACGGCCGGGATCGCCGAGCTGGGCGGCACCGCGGGCTTCGTGGGCGCAGTCGCCGACGACGAGATCGGCCGCACCTACAGCGAGAATCTGCGGGCGGCAGGCGTCGAGTTCGAACCGCACTACAGCGAATCGGCTGCCGGCGACGGACTCGGCACGGGACGTTGCGTCGTCCTGATCACTGAGGACGCCGACCGCACCATGGGGACCTACCTGGGCGCGGCGTCCACCCTGTCGCCCGAGGGCGTCTCGACCTCCTTCGTGAACCGCGCCTCTGTCGTCCTGCTCGAGGGCTACCTCTGGGACGTCCCGGCCGCCAAGGAGGCGATGCGCCATGCGGCAGCCACCGCCCACGCCTCGGAGGGGTCGGTCGCCCTGTCACTGTCGGACCCCTTCTGCGTCCAACGGCACCAACGCGAGTTCCTCGACCTGTTGGTCGACGACGTCGACATCTTGCTCGGCAATGAGGAGGAGGTCACAATGCTCTTCGGGGCCTCCTCGTACCGGGGCGCCGTTGCGGCGGCGGAGGAGACGGGCCTCCTGGTCGTGATGACACGCGGTGTCCAGGGGGCCACGGTGCTCACGGCCCAGGGCCCCGAGGAGATCCCGGCGGCGGCCGTGGAGCGGGTGATCGACACCACCGGGGCGGGTGACCTCTTCGCCGCCGGATTCCTCTTCGGGCTCACCCACGGGATGGGTCCGGCGTCGAGCACCAGGCTGGGCGGCCTCTGCGCAGCCGAGGTGATCTCCCACACCGGTGCCCGGCCCGAGTCGGACCTCAAGGCGCTGGCGGCCGGCGCCGGCCTGCTGGCGGACTAGCCGCCGCCCGTGAGCCTGTCGATCGGCATCGTCGGTCTGCCCAATGTGGGTAAGTCCACCCTGTTCAACGCACTCACCAACAACGAGGCGCTGGCCGCCAACTACCCCTTCGCCACCATTGAGCCCAACGTGGGCGTGGTGGCGGTGCCCGACGCACGGCTGGCACGGCTCGCTGCGCTCTACGACGGCGCACCGGTGGTGCCGGCGACGGTGACCTTCGTGGACATCGCCGGTCTCGTCCGTGGCGCGTCGCAGGGAGAGGGGCTCGGCAACCGGTTCCTGGCCGCGATCCGCGAGACCGACGCGATCTGCCAGGTCGTGCGCGCGTTCCACGACGACGATGTCGTTCACGTGGACGCCCGGGTCGACCCGGGAGCCGACATCGAGACGGTGAACACCGAGCTGATCCTGGCCGACCTCCAGACCGTTGAGCACCGTCTACCCCGCTTGGCCAAGGAGGCCCGTGGCTCGGCGTCCCTCAAGCCCACCCTCGACGCCGTCACCGCGGCGGAGCGCATACTCGGCGAGGGGCGCACCATTTCGAGCGCGGCAGCATCCGGCGAAGTCGACGCGGACCTCTTGCGCGACCTGCACCTGCTGACGGCCAAGCCCTTCATTTACGTGTTCAACGTCGACGAAGGCGCATTGGGCGACGCCAGCCTGGCCTCGGACCTGGCCGAACGCGTGCGTCCGGCGCAGGCGGTCGTGCTGTGCGCCCAGATCGAGGCAGAGGTGGCGGGGCTCGACCCGGCCGACGCCAGGGAGCTCCTGCGCAGCTACGGGCAGGAGGAGTCGGGGCTGGAGCAGCTGGTGCACGTGGGCTTCTCCACCCTGGAGCTGCAGACCTTCCTCACCGCCGGGCCGAAGGAGGCGCGGGCATGGACCATCCATGTCGGCGACACGGCACCGAAGGCCGCCGGTGTCATCCACACCGATTTCGAGCGGGGATTCATCAAAGCGGAGGTCATCAGCTTCGACGACCTGATGCAGGCGGGCTCGGTCGTGGCGGCGCGCAACGCCGGCAAGGCACGCATGGAGGGCAAGGACTACATCATGCGCGACGGCGACGTGGTGGAGTTCCGCTTTAACACCTGAGGACCGCCGGGCTCAACCGTCCGCGTTCGGGGTCGCCGTATGTGGACAGGTCAAGGGGGCGAGGCCGCGCATGTTGCCGGGAGATGACGGCGTCCACGCGCAGCCCAGCGACGGACTACGAGCCGGACGCGGAGACGTGCGCGCCGAGGAGCCAGGCGATCGATGCCAGCGCGTCGGCCGTCGTCCAGGCGGGTCCCTGCGGGTGCTCGAGGTTGCGCAGGCCGCCGTCGTCGAGGAGGGCCCGCAGCTTCGGGTCGAGCCTTCCTTCCAGGTTCGGCGCCGCTGCGTCGATGAAGCGTTCGCGGCCGCGAGGGTCGATGAGGATGTAGCCGTCGGTGTGCGCGACGTCGTAGGTGAGCGAGGTGCCGGTGAACCAGTCGGTCTTCGCGGGCTGTGCCTCGGGGGTGATCTGATACTCGACGCCGAAGGGCTTCCAGAACGCGGCGACGTCGGCGGCTGTGCCGGTCCAGAGGTCCCAGTCGGCGCCGAACATCCGCTGGTACGCGGCCAGGCGGGCCACGCTGTCGCGGCCCGGGTCGACGGTGGCCTCCACGAACACGACGCGGTTGGACAGCCCGGCGGAGCGCAGGTCGCGCTGCAATGCGATGAAAGCGCCCGTCACGACCGGGCACTCGTCCTGGCACAGGGAGAGGAAGGGCGCGAGGACGATGACCTTGCCCCTGAGCGCGGCCAGCGACACGGCACGGTCGTGTTGGTCGACGAGCGCGACGTGCTGTGGCGTGGGCTGGTTCAACACCAATCCCTCGCTGGGCGACGGCGCTGCAGGCGCGGACGATCCGCAGGCGGCCAAGAGGAAACCGAGGACGAGGACGAGGACGAGGGCCCTGCGGGGGGACGGACGGGTCAGGCGTCGTCCTCCCCGGGTGGCAAGAAGGTGAAGGGGAGGTCGGCCAGGGAGATCAGCGTGGAGGCGATCCAGCGGGAGAGGTCGTCGAAGACCGGGGCGATGGTCGACGGGTCCTCGAGCTGCTGCTCGCTGAAGCGGAGCGAGCCCTCGTAGGTCGCCTCCGCGGCCCAGCGGAGGGCGCCGTCGAGACCCTCGGCGTCCGCGCGCACCTGCTCGATCGTGGTCGCCGTGCGAACCAGGTCCATCGGGTCCCCCAACGGTCCCGTCACCGGCAGGACCGCCATCACCTTCTCGGTGTCGGGGGCCTCGGCCATGCGTTGCACCCGGAGGGCGACCTCGATCACGACCTCGGGGAGCTCGTCAGGCGGCTCGCCGATCGACCAGCTGCGGTACGACGTCTGGCTCCAGGTAGGCCAGTCCACCGAGACGTCGGCGCGGACCCGCGGCGGCTGTTCCTCTCCCGGCAGGCTGTAGGAGGTCTCCCACGAGACGTCGCCGAGGAACACGTCGACTTGGAATCGCTCCTCGACGGCCTGGCGCTGGAGCAACGCCCTGTCGAACGAGGCGCGGATGATGCCGATGACGTCGACGAGCAGATGGTCGAGCACGCCGCACGAGGATAGGCCCGCTGCGGCGGGGTCCGGCCTCGCCCCGGCGGCGACGGCCAACGCCCTGGGCCATGGCTGTTACCGTCGATCGAGTGAGCGAGGCGCCCGGCTGGCTTGAACGTAGGGTGATCGCCTACGCGCACCAGGGCGGCGCGTGGGAGTCGCCGTCATCGACCCTCTACGCCGTCGCGCACGCTCTGGAGGCCGGTGCAACCGGGATCGAGCTCGATGTGCACGCGACGGCGGACGGCGAGCTGGTGGTGTGCCACGACGCCACGGTCGACCGCACCACGGCGGCGCACGGCACGATCTCCTCGTTCACGCTCGCCGAGCTGCGCGAGATGGACTTCTCCTACTGGTGGATCCCCGGCGCCGACGTGACGCCCGGCAGGCCGGCGGGTGACTACCCGTTCCGGGGCCGGGCACCGGCGGACCGGACCTTCGGCATCGCGACGTTGCGGGAGGTCCTCGAAGGGTTCCCCGGCGTGGTGCTGAACCTGGACATCAAGCAGACCGCGCCCGTGGTCGTGCCCTACGAGGAGTCGCTTGCCCGGCTTCTGGCGGAGTTCGGCCGCACGGACGACGTGATCGTGGCGTCGTTCCTCGACCCGGCGACCGACGCCTTCCGGCGCTTCGCACCGGCCGTGCCCACCTCGGCCGGCACGATCGCCACGGCCGACGCCTGGCGGGCCGTGCAGGTGGGCGAGGACCTGCCGGACCATCCCACGGTGGCCTTCCAGGTGCCCGAGCGTCAGGGGGACATCGTCGTGGTGGACGAGCGTTTCGTGCGGGCCGCACACCGCGCCGGCAAGGCGGTACACGTGTGGACCGTCAACGACACCGAGTCGATGGAGCGTCTGCTCGGCCTCGGCGTCGACGGGATCATCTCGGACGTGCCGACGACGCTGTGCGGCGTGCTGTCGTCCCGGGGCATCGACTGGGACGGGTGCTGACGGCCCCGTCGGTCATTACCGGGCGGTGCGGACCGCCCTCAGCCGCGGCCGCAGTTCGGCTTCTTGCCGTGGTTCGCCTTCTTCTTCGTGCGCAGCTTGCGCTTGACCGTTCGCTTCGACATGGGGGGAAGGTTAGACGCACGCCAGGTGCCGGCCTGCCGGCGTCGGGATCGTGGCCGGGGTGATGGCTCTTTTCGTGCCCAGCGCAGCCCTTGCGATCGATGGCAAGACGCTGTTCCACATGGTCGGTTGAGTGACGTGACCGCGCAGGTACGGCACGACGGAACGCCGGAGGTCGTCCGGTAGCCTCACTCGGATGCGGTCCGGATGGCTCCTTCGGGACGGCGACGTGGTGTGCGCGCTCGAGATGACCGACTCGGCGGCTGAGCGCGGGGCCTTGCGGGGGCGCACCGGGTGCGAGGGGGCGCTGCACGTGGAGGGCATGCGCGCCGTGCACACGGTGGGCATGAAGTTCCCCATCGACGTCGCCTTTCTCTCGGTCGACCTGACGGTCGTGCGCGTGACCAGGCTGAAGCCCTGGCGGGTCGCGGTGGGCGGACGGAGTGCCCGCAGCGTCGTCGAAACCGAAGCCGGCTCGCTGGAGCGATGGGGCGTGCGGGTCGGTGACCAGCTCGAGGTGCGCCAGGTGCCCGACGGAGCAGTGGGCGACGGGCCTTGAGCGAAGCGCGGCGGGGGCAGCTCGTGCTGGTGGCCACGCCGATCGGGAACCTGGGCGACCTCTCCCCACGGGCACGTGACGTGCTGGCGACGGCGGACCTCATCTGCTGCGAGGACACGCGCCGAACCCGGGCCCTCCTCTCGGCGCTGGGTATCACCGCGCGCGGGCCCGACGGCGACCGTTTGCTCTCGCTGCACGGGCACAACGAACCTGACCGTCTCGAGCGCGTCGCGGGCGCTGTGGCCGGTGGAGCGACGGTGGCGGTGGTCAGCGACGCGGGGACGCCCGGCATTTCGGACCCCGGCGCCTGGCTCGCCTCGCGGCTCGCCGAGGGAGGCGAGACGGTCAGCACGGTGCCCGGCCCGTCGTCGGTGCTGGGCGCCCTCGTCGTGAGCGGGCTTCCAGCCGACCGCTTCTGCGTGGAGGGGTTCCTGCCCCGCAAGGGCCCCGAGCGCCGCCGGCGCATGGCCGCGCTCATGGCGGACGAGCGCACCTGCGTGGTGCTCGAGGCGCCGCGCCGCATCACCGCGACGCTGGCCGAGATGGCCGTCGCCGACCCACACCGGCCGGTGGCGGTGGTGCGGGAGCTGACCAAGCTGCACGAAGAGGTCTGGCGGGGATCGCTCGCCGACGCGGCGACGGCCTTCGCGGCACGCGAGGTGCGGGGTGAGGTGGTCCTGGTGATCGGTGGGGCCCCCCCACCGTCGCCCGCCGGCGAGGAGGAGGTCGACGCAGCGGTACGCGCCGCACTGAGAGACGACCCGTCGGCGGGCCCACGCCAGGTCGCCGACCGTGTGGCCGCCTCCCTCGGTGTGCCGCGGCGGCGCGCCTACGAGGCGGCGCTGCGGGCCCGTGCGACGGCCGACGGCCGAGAGGGTACGTCGGGCCGCGGCTGAGCGCGCCGGTACGCTACCGGCGGTGCTCCCCTACTACCTGACCACACCGATCTACTACGTCAACGACGCTCCGCACGTCGGCACGGCGTACACGACGGTGAACGCCGACGCGCTGGCCCGCTGGCACCGCCTGCTGGGCGACGACGTGTGGTTCATGACGGGCACCGACGAGCACGGGGCCAAGATCGTGGAGGCGGCAGAGGCCAACGGGGCCACCCCGAAGGAGTGGACGGACCGCACGTCGACCCGCTTCAAGGAGGCGTGGCAGCGGCTCGACATCTCCTACGACGACTTCATCCGCACCACCGAGCCGCGCCACTACTCCGTCGTCCAGGAGTTCCTCCAGCGGATCTATGACAACGGCTTCATCGAGCTGGCCCCCTACTGGGGCCTGTACTGCATCTCGTGCGAGGACTACTACACCGAAGAGCAGCTGGTGGACGGCAACTGCCCCGTGCACGGACGACCCGTGGTCGAGATGCAGGAGGACAATTACTTCTTCAAGCTCAGCGCGTTCGAGCAGCGTCTCCTGGACTTTTACGACAGCCACGCCGAATTCGTCCGTCCAGTCTCCAAGCGCAACGAGGCCCTCGGATTCATCCGAGGTGGGCTGCGCGACGTGTCCATCACCCGCACCTCCTTTTCGTGGGGCGTGCCGGTGCCGTGGGACGCCGGGCACGTCTTCTACGTCTGGTACGACGCCCTCATCAACTACCTGACGGTCGCGGGGTACGGCCGCGACCCGGCGACGTTCGGGGCCCGTTGGGGCGCCGCCCACCACCTGATCGGCAAGGACATCCTCAAGTTCCACTGCGTCTGGTGGCCGGCGATGTGCATGGCGGCGGACATCGCGCCCCCAAAGGAGATCTTCGTGCACGGCTATTTGTTGATGGGCGGCCAGAAGCTGGGCAAGACGATGATCGCGGCAGGACTGACCGGTGGCGAAGGCTCGAAGCCCCTCAACATCACCGACGTGTCGCCGCTGGCACTGGCCGACGACTTCGGCGTCGACCCTCTGCGCTACCACCTACTGCGCGAGGTGCCCCTCGGCGCGGACGGAGACTTCTCCTACGAGGGCATCGTGGCGCGCTACAACGCGGACCTGGCCAACAACTTGGGCAATCTCGTGTCGCGTGTCACGACCGTGGTCCACTCCAAGAGCAAGGGGGTCGGCCCCGCTTGCAACCCGGCCAGCCCGCTCGCCCCTGTGGCCGGCCGGGTGCTGGAGGCGGCGACCGACGCGTGGGCCCGCTGGGCGCCGCACGACGCGCTCGACGAGACGTGGCGGCTCATCGGCGCAGCCAATGCCGAGCTCGAGGCCGCAGAACCCTGGAAGATGGAGCCCGGGCCGGCCGTCGACGCGGTGCTGGGCGACGCGCTCGAGGTGCTGCGCATCGTCGCCGTCCTGATCGTCCCTGCCATGCCCTCGACGGCCGCCGAGGTCTGGCGCCGCATCGGCATGGCCGGAGACCCTTCGGCGGCGCGGCTCCCGGCCGACGCCGGATGGGGCGGCTACGCCGGCGGGGCCGCTGTGGTGAAGGGGGAGCCCCTGTTCCCTCGGCGCAAGGCCTGACGTGACGGGCTGGTTCGACTCCCACTGCCACGTGCAGGAGGAGTATCTCGGCGGGGACGATGGCCCGGGCGCCGGACTGGAGCCGGTCCTGACCCGGGCCGGGGCCGCGGGCATCGACCGGCTCGTCTGCATCGGGACCGGCGCGAAGACCTCGCGGCAGGCGGTCGCCGTCGCGCGTTCGACGGCCGGGGCCGGGTCACCGCCGCAGGCGTGGGCGTCCGTCGGGCTGCACCCGCACGAGGCCAGCGAGGGTGTCGAGGAGGTGGCGGGCCTGTTGGCGAAGGAGGTGGACGCCGGTGACGGTGCGATCGTGGCGGTGGGCGAGTGTGGGCTCGATTACTACTACGAGCACTCCCCGCGCGCCGCGCAGCGCGCGGCGTTCGCGGCGCAGATCGCGCTGGCGCACGCGTACGGGTTGGCGCTGGTGATCCACGCGCGCGACGCGTGGATTGACCTCTTCGA
This sequence comes from uncultured Acidimicrobiaceae bacterium, assembly GCA_963726005.1. Lineage (GTDB taxonomy): Bacteria > Actinomycetota > Acidimicrobiia > Acidimicrobiales > RAAP-2 > Bog-473. Next base: position 880,881 of record CAVSAT010000002.1, on the reverse strand, counting down.
TGTCCTGGAGGCCGAAGGCGTCCCGGAGCGCACCGTGCTGCATTGCTTCACCGGCGGCCCCGACGAGATCGACCGGTGCCTGCGCGCCGGCATGTACGTCTCCTTCAGCGGCATCGTGACGTTCAAGAACGCCACCGGCTTGCGCGAGGCGGCGGCGCGGTGTCCGCTCGACCGATTGCTCGTCGAGACGGACAGTCCGTTCCTCGCGCCGGTGCCCCATCGCGGCCGCACCAACGAGCCGTCGTACCTGCCGTTCGTGGGGGAGGCGATCGCCGTCGTCAAGGGCTGCGCGGTCGACGAGATCAAGGAGCGCACGGCCGCGGCCGCGGCCATGGTCTTTTCCACAGGGGGCTAATACACGCGCTGCTGCGCGTAATACGAGAACCTCGTGACCTGCATGTTTCATGAAGAAACATGCCAGAAACACGCTGTGAACAGGGAGTTCATCTAAATATCGCGAGGCCTGGGTGCTTTGACCTGGGAAAAGAGCCCACAAAAAGTCTCGGCCCCATTTCGAGTTTGCGTGGCTTGCAAATGGTTATCTAAGTTCTCCAGAAACCCCTCCCACCCGTGTGTCGGCGCGGGTGCACTGTGTCCCCGAAGAAGGGTGGAGCCCTGCGGAACCAGAGCACTGGGGGGAGGCGCCTGGGCGTCGCTGCAATCATTTGCGGCGTGTTGTTCGGCGCGCCTCTCCTGTTGTTGCAGAACGCGAAAGCGCATGCGTCACGATCAGAAGCGACGGCGCGCGACGTCTCGAGACATGCGGATGCCGTGCGCGGCGCGACCAAAGCTGACGGCGTGAACCTGGCGTCGCATCTGGTCGCGTACCACGCGCCCGCTACGACGACCACGACCGCGCCGGCGCCGCCGTCGACGACGACGCCATCGGCTCCGGCCGCGACGTCGACATCGGTGCCACCGCAACCAACGACAACGACAACGACGACAACAACGGTGCCACCGCCACCGCCACCGCCCCCGACCACGACGACGACTGCGCCGCCGCGCGTCGTGGCGGCCAACAGTCAGGTCGGCGAGGCCACGTGGTACTCGGCCGCCGCGTCCGGGACGTGCGCGAGCCCCACGCTTCCCTTCGGGACCGTGGTCACCGTGGTGAACAACGCCACGGGCGCGTCGACGAGCTGCACGGTGGACGACCGCGAGGGGGCCGGGTATCCCCGGGTGGTGGACCTGTCGCCCGACGGCTTCTCGCAGATCGCCGACCTCGGCCAGGGAGTGGTGGACGTCACAATCTCCTGGTGACCCATTCCGGCGCCGACATCGCCCAGCTGCTGTCGGCGCACGGGCTGCACCCGAACCGGGCCCTCGGACAGAATTTCGTCGCCGACCCCAATACCGTGCGGCGCATCGCGCGCCTCTCCGGCGTGGTCGCGGGCTCGCCCGTGCTCGAGATCGGGGCGGGTCTGGGGTCGCTGACACTGGCGCTGGCCGAGACGGGTGCCGTGGTGGTGGCGGTGGAGGCCGATCGCCACCTGATCCCCGTTCTGCGCGCGGTGGTGGAGCCCGTCGGCGTCGAGGTCGTCCAGGGGGACGCGCTGGCGCTCGACCTGGCGGCACTGCTGGCCGAGCGGCACGCCGGGCCGTGGCACCTCGTGGCCAACCTCCCCTACAACGTGGCCGCCCCCATGGTGCTGCGGACCTTGGTCGAGGTCCCCGCGGTCGCACACCTGCTGGTCATGGTGCAGAGGGAGGTGGGCGAGCGCATGGCCGCCGGCGCCGGGGAGGATGCCTACGGCTCCGTGTCGGTCCGCATCGCCTACTTCGCCCGGGCCGAGGTGATCGGCCGCGTGCCCGCGTCGGTGTTCATCCCGAGGCCGCGGGTCGAGTCCGTGCTCGTGCGCCTCGAACGCCTACCGGCACCCGCCGTCGACCCCGCGCTCGTGTCCTACGAACGGCTGGAGACGGTCGTGCGGGCCGGGTTCGCGCATCGGCGCAAGATGCTCAGGCGCTCTCTGGCCGGCGTCGTGGAACCCGCGGCGTTCGAACGGGCGGGGGTCCGGCCCGACGCCCGGGCGGAGGAGCTCGGCGTGACCGAGTGGGGCAGGCTGGCGGCGACGTGAGACCAGTACTGGCCCCGGCCAAGCTGACCGTGACGCTGCGCGTGACGGGCGTGCGCGCCGACGGTTACCACGAGCTGGACGCAGAGATGGTCACGCTCAGCCTGGCCGACGAGCTGTTGTTCGACGAAGGCCGGTCTGGCCTCGTCGTGGAGGCCGAAGCCGGCGCGCGCGCCGACGACCTGCCGCGTGCCGAGCAGAACCTCGTCGCCCGGGCGCTCGAGGCGTGCGGGCGCACCGCGGCGGTCCGCCTCACGAAGCGCATCCCTCTGGGTGGCGGGCTCGGCGGCGGCTCGGCCGACGCGGCCGCTGTGTTGCGCTGGGCCAAGTGCGCAGATCCTGCGGTGGCCGCGCGCCTCGGGTCCGACGTGCCCTTCTGCCTCGAGGGTGGCCGGGCCCGGGTGGAGGGGGCGGGGGAGCGCGTCACCCCGTTGGCCTTCGAGGCCCGGGAGTACCTGCTGCTGGTGCCGCCGTTCGGCGTCGACACGGCGCGGGTGTACCGGGCCTGGGACCAAGACCCCCGGGACGAGGGCCCGAACGCGCTGGCTTCAGCCGCCCTGGCCGTCGAGCCGCGCCTGGCCCACTGGCGCGACGCACTGCGGGACCTGGCGGGTAGCGAGCCGGCGTTGGCCGGTAGCGGGTCGACTTGGTTCGTCGAGGATGGGCCGGCGGAGGCGGGAACAGCGGCGCAGCCCGTATTGCGGATGCGGGCGGACACCGCCCGACTGGTGCGGGCCCGCACCGTACCGGCGGGCTGGGACGGGGATTGAGGGACGGGGGAGCGAAAGCGGCGGAGCCGGGACTACTTGCCGGCCCGGCGCTGCCAACGGGTGGCCTTCAGCATCTTCTTGTGCTTCTTCTTGCGCATCCGCTTGCGGCGCTTCTTGATCAGTGATCCCATGTCCTGCGGCAGGCTAGCGGTCCGGGGGGCCGACTGCCAGGTCGGCCAGGGCGCGAGGAGGCAGCAGATGGGCTTCGAGATCGTCGGGCTCGACCACCTGCAACTGGCCATGCCGCCCGGCGGCGAGGAGGCGGCCGGGGCTTTCTACGGAGGGTTGCTCGGGCTCGAACCGGTCCCCAAACCCGCTCCGCTGGCGGCCCGGGGCGGCTGCTGGTTCCGCCGGGGGAACATGGCGGTGCACCTGGGCGTGGAGGAGGACTTCCGACCCGCCGCGCAAGGCGCACCCCGCCTTCGCGGTGCGCGACCTACCCGACCTCCAGGCTGCACTGGGTGCGGCCGGAGTGGCGGTCCGACCCAACACGGATCTGGAGCCGGGCCGCGGTGCCTACGTCGACGACCCGTTCGGGAACCGCATCGAACTCGTCGCCGAGGAATGAGCGCGCTCGTCGTGTTGGTCCGGGCGGGAGGAGGCCGGCGGGGGCGGGTGGGCCGCCCCCGCCGGCGCGCCGGTGGCGAACCGGCGTCCTCGGACACCACTGGCGGGTACGCCGCCAGTCTGCGCCGGCGACCTGAGCGAGAGATGGACAGATCATAAGAAGGAGCGAAGAATCGCACCCGCTCGCCAAGCCGCGCTCCGGTTAGGACGGTTCTGCGGCCCCTTCGGCGGCCGGCACCGTCTGCAGGCGCATCGACATTCGGGCCCCTCCGGCGGGGTCGTTTTCGGCGAGGATCGTTCCACCCTCGGCCATGACCACCTGGGCGACGATCGCCAGGCCCAGGCCCGAACCGGGCAATCCCCGCGCGGCCGGGGAGCGGTAGAAGCGGTCGAAGATGTGGGGCACGTCCGCCGCCGCGATGCCTGGGCCGTGGTCGTGCACCACCACCAGGCCCTCCTTGCAGGTGACGGACACCGACTGCCCGGGGGGGCTCCACTTGCGCGCGTTGTCGAGCAGGTTGCCCACGGCGCGGCTCAGTCGGTCCGCGTGACCCTCGACCCAGCAGGGCTCGGCGTCGAGCTCGAAGCGCACGTCCTTCGAGCGCCCGTGCGTGTTCTGGACCGCCACCGCGTCTTGGACTAGCAGATCGAGGCGGAGCGGCTCGGGGGGAGTCGGCTCCTGGTCGCCCCGGGCCAGCTCGGCCAGGTCGCCGACCAGGTCGCTCAGCTCCTGGAGCTGCACGAGGACGTCGTCGACCAGCACGGAGCGGTCCTCGACGCTCAGCTCGTCGATCCGGCGGATGACCTCGAGGTTGGTGCGCAGGCTGGTCAGCGGGGTGCGGAGCTCATGGGAGGCGTCGAGCACCAGCTGGCTCTGGGCCCGACGCGACGACTCGAGTGCCTCGAGCAGGCGGTTGAAGGTGCGGCGGAGACGACCCAGCTCGTCGGGGCCGCCAGGGGGCAGCCGGCGCGTCACGTCGGTCGTCTCCGCCACGTCCTCGACGCTGTCGGTGAGCGAATTGAGCGGGACCAGCGCGGTCCGGGCCACCAGCCAGCCCAGCGCGACGGCGAGGAGGACACCGGCCAGAGCCACGACCTCCAACAACAATGCCAGCGTCCTGAGCTCGGAGCCGGCGTTGAAGAGCGTGGCGATCTGAAGGGCGCCCCCGCTGTAGAGGACGCCGGACTCGACCGGCGTCCCCGCCGGCAGGTGCTCGACGAGCTCGCGCATCTGGTTCCCGTCCACGGTGACCGTGGTGAAGAAGTTGGGGGCGAGGCCGACCGCCACCAGGCGGACCTCACCGGTCACGGGGAGACCGCCCCCGGCGACGACGGCGCCCGTGTTGTCGATCACCTGGCCCACCGCCGCCGCGGTCGTCCCGATTTCCTGGCCCGCCACCACCCGCTGCGCCGCCGTGGTGAGCGAGTTGTCGGCGGCCTGGAGCAGCGTGTTGCGGGCCACCAGGTAAGCGCCGAGGGAGGCCGCCAGCACGGCGACCACCACGGCGGCCGTGGTCGCCAGGACGAGCCGGCCGCGGAGGGTCACGTTTCCCGCAGCACGTAGCCCACGCCGCGCACCGTCTGGATGCAGCGCGGTTCGCCCCCCTCCTCGAGCTTGCGGCGCAAATAGCCGACATAGACGGCGAGCGAGTTGGTGCCGGAGTCGAAGTCGAACCCCCAGACCCGGTTGAGCAGCACCTCGCGCGTGAGCACCTGGCGCGGATGGCGCAGGAACATCTCGAGCAGATCGAACTCGATGCGCGTCAGGGTGAAGACGCGCTCGGCGCGCTGGCCCTCCCTCGTGGAGAGGTTCAGCGAGAGGTCGCCCACGCGCAAGAGGCCGCCCTCACCCTCGAACCGCCGGCGCAGGAGCGCACGCAACCGGGCCAGCAGTTCCGCCAGCGCGTAGGGCTTGACGAGGTAGTCGTCGGCGCCCGCATCCAGACCCTGGACGCGGTCGTCGACGGCGTCGCGCGCGGTGAGCATCAGGACCGGCGTGTCGTCTCCCACACTGCGCATGCGCCGGCAGACGGTCAGGCCGTCGAGATCGGGCAGCCCGAGGTCGAGGATCAGCGCGTCGGGAGGGCTCTGCGCCAGGGTCTCGAGCGCCTCGCCGCCGGAGGGGACGGTCACCACGTCGTAGCCTTCGAGGCGGAGGGCACGGTCGATCGACCGGCGGACGGCGGGGTCGTCGTCCACCACGAGGATGCGCACGAGCAAGAAGCTACCGCCGGGCCTCGCCCGGGGACGGGCGGAGACGTGCGTAACCTCTAGTGGTTTCCCGCCTCGGTCCGGGGTAGTTCAATCGGCAGAACGTCGGCCTTTGGAGCCGGATGTTGGAGGTTCGAGCCCTCCCCCCGGAGCACCCGTCAACGCTCCGTGGCCTTGTCCCGTTCGGCCAACTGGGCCAGGTACGCGTTGTAGGCCGCGAGGTCGGCGTCCTGGCCCTGCTCGTCGCTCCCTTGAGCCGGGGGCACCTCTGCCTCGGCCCGGGTCTCGGCCTCGGCCGGTGTGCCGTGGCCGTCGGGGCGGGCAGGCGGCTGCGTGTCCTCAGCCGCCTCGTGCACGAAGCGCCACCACATGTAGACGGCGTAGCCCGCGAAGATGGGCCACTCGAACACGTAGGCCCAACTGAGGCTGTTGCCCCCGAGGGCACGGGTGATCTGCCAGACGCAGAGCGCCATGAAGGCCGGGACGACCACGAGGATCACCGCGTGCAACTTCAGCGCGCGGCGCGAGAGCCAGACCCGCTTGTCCATCAGCCGTCCGAGAAGAGGAACCGGTCCAGGATGCCCGCCAGCTCGACGGGCCGGTCTCCCTGGATGCTGTGCCCCGCCCCCTCGACGCCCACCACGGTCGCCGCGGGCTGGCGGCGTAGCAGCTCGGCGACGTCCTGGTCGTCGACCACGGACCAGGCCAGGCCGCGCACGAGCATGAGGGGAACCGTGAGCGCGGAGACGGCCTCCCACCAGTTGGTGAAGTCGGGAGGAGACGATGCTGGCTCGGTACGGAACCGTCCGTAGCGCCAGACCCAACTGCCGTCCTCGCGCTGCACCGCGTTGTGCAGGATGCCGCGGCGCAATGAGGACTCCGAGCGGGTCGGGTTGTGCTCGATGGTGCGAGCCAGGAGATCGTCGAAGCTGTCGAAGCTGGCCGGCCCATTGACGAAGTTCGTCACCGGCGCCGCCTTTTCCGCGTTCACGCCAGGCGTGATGTCGACGAGGACGAGGGCGCGCACGAGTTCGGGGGCCTCTGCCGCCAGCGCCAGGGAGGACATGCCCCCGAGCGACATGCCGACGACGCCGCCGGCAGCCGGGGCCAGCTCGGCCACGACCGCCGCCAGGTCGCGGCCGTTGCTGCCGATGGAGATGGAACCCTCGGGCCCGCCGTCGGAGTGGCCGTGCCCGGGCAGGTCCACCGCCACGAGCGGCCGCCGGAGCGCCAGCGCCACGGTGTCCCAGGTGTGGGCGTTCTGAGCCCCGCCGTGGACGAGCACGAGCTCGGGTGGGTCGGTGCCCCAGACCAGGTTGGATACCCTGCGACCCGGCGAGACTTCGACGTCGACGCGGCGGACGTCGGGCGGTCCCGGATAGGGCAGGCCGTACTCGGCGGCGTTCTCGTGGAACAGTCCGAACTCGTCGTAGGGGATCAGCTCCGGCACGCTACGAGTGTCCCATACGCACACGAGGCGTCCAGGCGGGCTAAGAATGCTGCGATGCCCGAACGCCGACTGTCCGCCGTCGTCCTGGCCGCCGGGGAGGGGACGCGGATGCGCTCCGAACGGCCCAAGCCGCTGCACCTTCTGTGTGGTCGCCCCATGATCCTGCACGTGCTCGACTCCATGGCCGAGATCGACGTGCGGCGCGTCGTGGTCGTTGTGGGTCACCGGGGTGAATGGGTCACCAAGACCCTGGTGCAGCACGCGCCGCCGACCATGCAGATCGAGTTCGTCGAGCAACTCACGCAGTCGGGGACCGGCGACGCACTGGCCGTCGGGCTGACGGGGCTGCCTGACGACGACGACGAGGTGGAGGACGTAGTCGTGCTCCCGGGCGACACGCCGCTGCTGCGACCCCAGACGCTCGCGGCGCTGGTGCGGGCGCACCGGACCGAGGCGGCGGGAGCCACGCTGCTGACGGCGGTGGTCGAGAACCCGTCGGGCTACGGGCGGGTCGTGCACGGGAAGGACGGTGACGTCCTCCGGGTCGTCGAGGAGATCGACGCCACGGAGGAGGAGAAGGCGATCGACGAGGTCAACACGTCCATCTACTGCTTCCGGCGCAGTCTGCTGGCGCCGACTCTCCGCCGGATCAGTCCCGCCAACACCCACGGGGAGTACTACCTGACCGACGCCGTTGCCGTCCTGAGCAGCGCCGGCTACGCGGTGCGCTCCCTGGTGCTGCCGGACTCCATGGAGGCGGCGGGCGTGAACGACCGCGCCCAGCTGGCGGTCGCCGAGGCGGAACTGCGCGACCGCATCAACGAGCGCTGGATGCGCCGTGGCGTCACCATGTGGGATCCCGAACGCACGTACGTGGACTCCGGAGCCCATCTGGAGGCAGACGTCTCGCTCCTGCCCGGAGTGGTCTTGCGGGGCAACTGCACCATCGGGGCCGGGGCCGAGATCGGGCCCGACAGTGTGTTGACCGATACGACCGTGGGCCGCGGCGCGGTCGTGGCCGAGAGCGTGTGCACGCGCGCCATCATTGGCGACGGGGCGATCGTCGGCCCCTACAGCGTGCTCGAGCCGGGGGCCGAGGTGGCGGCCGGCTCAGAGCTGGCGCCCCACACGGTGCTCCGCGGCCCGACGGCCTGAGCCTCGGCTCACCGGCCCGGCGCACCGCCCCGATAGGTCGGCGATTGCGATGACCCGTTGAGAGCGCCCTGGTGAACTATAAACAGATGAGATGATACCTCCGGGTTGATCGCCGCCGACGGTGCGCGCAGCGGGGCACTAGCGTGGAGGTCGTGGAGCTGATCCCGCGGCGACGCCTCGAGTTGGTCTCGGGTCGCGCCCACCCATCGCTCGCGAGCGACATCGCCGGGCACCTCGGAGTTGAACTCGGGCAGGCGAACCTGCGCGAGTTCGCCAACGGCGAGATCTACTGCAAGTACGACATCTCGATCCGCGGCTGCGACGTCTTCATCATCCAGACCCACGCCAGCCCCGTGAACGATTCTTTGATGGAGCAGCTCATCATGATCGACGCCGCCAAGCGGGCGTCGGCCAAACGCATCACCGCGGTGTGCCCCTACTACGGCTACTCGCGCCAGGACCGCAAGTCCACCGGACGTGAGCCGATCACGGCCAAGCTCGTCGCGGACATGCTCTCGGCGGCCGGCGCCGACCGGGTCGTCTCGGTCGACCTGCACTCGGGTCAGATCCAGGGCTTCTTCGACACGCCCTTCGACCACCTGGTGGCGGCGCCGGTGCTCGAGGCGTACATGAGGGAGCACTTCGGCGATGACGTGGTCGTCGTGGCGCCCGACGCAGGGCGGGTGAAGGTGGCGGAGCGCTACAGCCAGCATCTCGGCTGCGACCTGGCCCTCATCCACAAGACGCGCCCGCGCGGGACCTACAACGAGGTGCGGGCCCGCCACGTCATCGGCGACGTCGAGGGCCGCCACTGCGTGCTGATCGACGACATGATCGACACCGCGGGGACGATCTGCGCCGCGGCCGAGCTGCTCTCGGAGGCGGGGGCGTCGGAGATCTGCGCCATGGCCACCCACGGGGTGCTGTCGGACCCAGCGGTCGACCGGCTGAAGGCGGCGCCGATCTCGCGGGTGGTCGTGACCGACACGCTGCCGGTCGCCGACGACCGCAGCTTCGACAAGCTCGAAGTCCTCTCGGTGGCCAAGATCATCGCCGATGCCATCGACGCCGTCTTCGAGGACACCTCAGTCTCCGAGCTCTTCGGCGGGGACAACCTGGTCTAGAGAGGATCCTGTCGGTCCGATGGTAGGGCCCCGACACGTCGGCGACGTGATCGCCGTCGCCAAATGCTGCGGTGAACAGGGAGGATGGGAGAGGCGTCCCCGGTTCGGTGTTTTCACCCGCCCGGAGAGGGACGCAACGAGGTGATGACCGCCGTCCTCGCCGAAGGTCAAACCCGGAGGAATGGGTACCGGGGCGGTATGGTGAACCAGGCCAATTTGGCGTGGCGCAGGCTCGAGTTCCCGTCGGGAGGAAAGGTTGTCGTCTATCTACGAAGTTCCGGTCGACCCGGACGCCGAGAACAATTGTCACGCCTTCGCCCTGTCCATGATCGGCTACAACAAGTCCGTCCTGGAGGCCGGGTGCTCCACCGGCTACATCACAAAATTCCTGTTCGAGAGGGGTTGCAACGTTGTCGGGATCGAGATCGATCCCGACGCGGCCGAGCTCGCCGAGTGCTGGGCTGAGCGCGTCGTCGTCGGCGACCTCGACGATGCCGAAACCTGGAACTACGTAAAGGACGAGTCGTTCGACGTCGTCGTCCTGTGCGACGTGCTCGAGCATCTTCGCGATCCTCTCGAATCCATGCGGCAGGCCGTACGAAAGCTCAAGCCTTCGGGCTACATCGTCGCCTCGCTGCCCAACGTGGCCCATGGAGACGTGCGCATTGCCATGATCAACGGGAATTTCCGTTACCGGGAGTGGGGCTTGCTCGATCGGACCCACGTCCGGTTCTTCACCCTCGAGTCGGCCCGCCAGCTCTTCCAGGAGGCGGGGCTCGTGGCCGTCGAGACCAAGCGCGTGGTCGTGCCGCTGTTCCGATCGGAGATCGGCGTCACCCGGGCCGACGTGAACGACACGACCCTCGACGAACTGCTTGCCGACCCGGAGGTCGAGACCTACCAGTACGTGATCAAGTCCGTCCGTGACAACGGGACCCGGGCACTCAACGAGTTGGCGAGCGTGGTGGACGACTTGGGCGACCGCATGCACCAACAGCGCATCCGCATCGCACTGCTGCGCAAGGACCGACAAGCCCTTGCGGCGCACCAGAAGTACATCAAGGCCCTCGAAGGCCACGTCTCGGGGCTCGAGCACAACATCGAAGTACTGAACCAGTCGCTCGGTGAAGCGGACGCCAGGAACCGCGCCCTCCTGGCGCAACGGACGCCCCTGATCCGCGGTGTCTACAGCAGGCTGAAGCGCGCCTTCAAGAAGAACACCGGCTGAACGGATTGGTGTTGATGTCCGATCTGACGTCGCAGCGGAGGCACGTTTCGCCCGGGTCGCCACACGTGCTGGCGTTTTATCTTCCGCAATTCCACCAGGTGGCGGAGAACGATGCCTGGCACGGTCCCGGTTTCACCGAGTGGAGCGTCGTCGCCCGCAGCAAACCCCTGTACCCCGGCCACCGGCAACCCGACCTTCCGGGCGAGCTCGGGTTCTATGACCTCCAGGTGCCCGAGACCCGGTACCGACAGGCGTTGCTCGCTCGCGAGCACGGGATCACGGGCTTCCTCTACTACCACTACTGGTTCGGTGGACGGCGGATGTTGGGTCGGCCCTTCGATGAGGTGCGCGCGCTCGGTCACCCGGATTTTCCCTTCGCGCTCTGCTGGGCCAACGAGAGCTGGTACCGGAGGTGGCAGAGCACCACCGACGAGTTGCTCCTCGAGCAGGTGTACAGCGAGGAAGACGATACGGAGCACATCCGCTGGCTGATCGAGTGCTTCAAGGATCCTCGCTACATCCGGATCGAGGGACGACCACTCCTCGCGGTCTACCGAGCCCAGTATTTGCCCGAGGCCAAGCGAACCGTTGAGTTGTGGCGGGCCGAATGTGAGCGGGCGGGGGTGGAGCGCCCATGGCTCGTCCAGTTCGAAACGGAGGAACAGCTTTCCGAACCCGCGCTGCGCGGATTCGACGCCAGCGCGGAGTTCGTCCCGCATCGCCTGGCCGCCACCGTCCCTTCCGTGCCGCTCCAGTTCGGGCCAGAGAAGTCCCACACCATGTACGAGTACGAGGTCGTTGCCTCGGCCTACCTCAACCGGCCGCCCGTGGAATGGCAGAGGTATCCGTGCGTCGCGACAGGGTGGGACAACACCCCGCGCCGGCAGGCCGGAGAGGCGCTGATCCTCCACAACTCGACCCCTAACGCTTACGGACGCTGGCTGGCCGAGGCGGCGTCGCGCCAGATGCAGTCGTCAGGGAGCAACGGCATCGTCTTCGTCAACGCGTGGAACGAATGGGCCGAGGGCGCCCACCTCGAGCCCGACGAGCACTGGGGGAGGGCGTACCTGGAGGTGACGCGAGATGTCCTCGGCGAACTCACCGGTGCGCCTGCGCGGATACCCGAGCGGATCGACATCACCCATCCAAAGCCCCTCGCATCAGAGGACCTCTACCACGACCTGTACGCACAGTTCACGCTGTTACAGCAGTCAGCGAGTGGGTTGCTCGCGTATGCAGACCGCCGCATCGCAGAGCTGAAGAAGCACTACGAATCGAAGCTCGTGTGGGCGAACCAGAAGGCCGGCGCCATCGCCGACTACAACGAGTGGCTGTTCGAGCAGCTCCGGCTCCAGGAGGAACGCTTCAGGGAGCTCGTCCCCACGAGCACTGCGCCGCTCACGGAGTGGCTGCCCGATCCGAGCAGGCTGTACGGGCTCCCAGAACGGGATGAGCAACGAGAAGACGGCACCACCAGGGAAATCGGCGCGAGTGGGCGGCCCGCCGAGGGCCAAGATGAGCTGCAAGCCAGCCGGCGGACCGATGCCGGCGAGCAGGAATCCGGCACGTCGGGTGGCGGCCGGATGGCTGACGGCGAGGGACGCGACGTCGGGCCGCGGTCCGATGACGAGGACAGGCGGGACGACGGTTACGACGACCTGCCGCCGTTGTCCACGCCGACGCCGCAGTGGCTCGTGGAGCGGGGCTCTCCGGCCTGAGCCCCCGGGAGGGCCGGACGGCGCGATTGGGAGCCCCGCCCTGGGCGGCTACGCTGGTAGGCCGTCCGCCGGAGGCCCCATGGGGCCGTCCGCGCACACCACTCTTGCCACCGGAGGAGATCTGCAATGGCCGAAGTCGTTCTTGCCGCCGAGGTCGGGCGCCCCATCGGCTCGCGCGCCGTCCGTCGCCTGCGGCGGGAGGGGAAGGTCCCGGGCGTCATCTACGGCCACGGCACCGACGCCCTGCCGATCGCCGTCGTGGCCCGCGAGTTGCGGGCCGCCCTCAACACCGAGGCGGGGGCCAACCAGCTCCTTTCCCTCGATACGGGGTCCGGCACGTACCTCGCGCTCGCTCGCGAGATGCAGCGTCACCCGGTGGCCCAGACGGTGACCCACGTCGATTTCGTCATCGTCCGGCGCGATGAGGTGATCAGCGCTGACGTGCCCATCACGCTGGTCGGCGAGGCGATCGAGGTGCACCACGGTGACGGACTCGTGGAACAGCAGATGTTCACCCTGCCCATCAACGCATTGCCGACCGCCATCCCGTCCTCCATCGAGGCCGACGTCAGCGAGCTCACCATCGGTGGGCAGGTGCGGGTGTCCGACCTCATGCTGCCGGCCGGCGTCACGACCGACGTCGACCCCGAGACGGCCATCGCCATCGGCCAACCCCCGCGGGTGGTCACCGAGGAGCTGCCCGCCGAGGGCGAAGGCGAGGAGGGTGCCGAGGGAGAGGCCGCGGCCCAACCGACCGGGGAGGCAACCGAGGCCGCGGGCGAAGAGGGCTAGGCCCTGCGCCGGCCTTTTGCCCGGTCCGAGCGCCAGGGCACCCCGGCGGACCTCCTGGTCGTCGGTCTCGGGAACCCCGGGGCTGAGTTTGCCGGGAGCCTGCACAACGCCGGGTCCGATGCCGTCGAGGTGGTGGCGCAACGGCACGGCCAGTCGCTGCGCGCCGAGAAGGGCACCCGAGCCCGTGCGGCCACGGCGACCATCGGCGGGCGCCGTGTCGCCCTCGCCGTCCCGACCACCTATATGAACGAGTCGGGTGCGGCCGTGCGCGCCCTGGCCAAGCGCTTCGGGGTCACCGATCCGTCCGCCATCGTGATCGCGCACGACGAGCTCGACCTGCCGCCCGGCACGGTGCGCCTCAAGGCGGGCGGGGGCCTCGCCGGGCACAACGGGCTGCGCTCCATTCAGTCGCACCTCCACTCGTCCGACTTCCTCCGCGTGCGCATCGGGGTGGGAAAGCCGCCGAGCGCAGCCCAGGGGGCGTCCCATGTCCTGCGCCCGCCCCCGAAGGCGGTCCGGGCGGTCCTGGCGGCCGCCGTGCAAACGGCGGCGGACTCGATTGAACGGATCGCGGTCGAGGGCATCGACGCCGCCATGCTGTGGTGTCACTCGCTGCCGACGTAGCCGTGACGAGCGTTCGGCCCATTCCCGCGCAGGCCTCTCCCGGCTGCCTGGCCGCCGTCCCGCGCCTGCTGCGTGCCGAGCCTGCTGTCGCCGCCATGTTGGGCGCGCGCGATACGACCGTTGCCGTGCCGGAGGCGGCGCAGGCGGTGGTGGCGGCCGCACTGGCGGCCTTCAGCGAGCGGACGCCCCTCCTGGTGGTCACCGCCACGGGACTCGACGCCCAGCGCCTGGCCGACGACCTCGCCTGCCTGATCGCACCCGAGGACGACGGCGGTGACGGCTCCGTGGCCGGCGCCATGGCCGGTCCGGTCGCGCTGTTGCCGGCCTGGGAGACGCTCCCGTTCGAGCGGGTCAGCCCGGAGACCGAGACAATGGGGCTCCGCCTCGCGGTCCTCCACGCACTGACCGGGGACGCGGACCCGTCGCTGCCCGCACCGCCCAGGGTGATCGTCGCCCCGGTGCGCGCCCTCCTTCAGCGGCTCGGGCCCCTGGGGGGGACGGCACCGATCGTCATCCGACCCGGGCAACAGGTTGACCTCGGCGCCCTCCTGTCCGAGCTGGTGGCCCGGGGCTACCGGCGCGAGCACCAGGTGGAGCACCGCGGCGAGTTCGCCGTGCGTGGCGGCATCGTCGACGCGTTCCCATCGACAGCCGACGAGCCTGTCCGTCTCGATTTTTGGGGTGACGAGGTCGACCGCCTCACCGCGTTCTCCGTGAGCGATCAGCGGTCGTCATACGACCTCCAGGCGGTCGCCCTCTACGGGTGTCGGGAGCTCGTCGTGACGCCGGAGCTGCGCACCGCGGCCGAGTCGCTCAGCGCACGGCGGCCGTGGGGGACCTCGGTGTGGGAGCGGCTGGAGCGGGGTGATCAGTTCGACGGAATGGAGTCGTGGCTCCCGTTCCTCGACGATGGCGAGCGGGTACTGCCCGATCTGCTCGGTCGGGCAGCCCAGGTGGTGCTGGTCGAGCCGCGCCGGATCAGGGACCGGGGCGTGCAGCTGCTCGACGAGGAGGCTGCGCTGGCCGAGACACTCGCGGCGACCTGGGGTGCCAAGGCGGGGGACGAGGACCCCTTCCCGCGGCTCCACGTCCCCTTCGAGCGCCTGTTGCGCGACTGCCCGGCCGGCGTCATCGCGCTGCCCCCGGTCCCCGAGGGACCCTCGGTGACGGCGCTGACGGTGCGCCGCTTCGATCCGGTGGCGGGGGACCCGGCGCGCCTGGCCGGAGGCGTCACGCGACTCGTCGGCGACGGCTATGCCGTCGTGCTGTGTGCGGCCACCGGTCCTGGCGCGGCGCGCCTCTCGGGGGCCCTGGCCGATGAGGGGATCCGCGCACCGGTGCTCGACGCGGCACCCGGCACGCCTGGCGTGGCCGTTGTGGCCGCGCCCATCACGAGCGGGTTCATCCTCCCCGATGCCAAGGTGGCGGTGCTCTCCGAGACAGATGTCACCGGCCGGAGGGTGCCGCACCGGCGGGCCCGCCCGAGGGCGCGGGCAGCGGACGGCTTCTTCGACGACCTCGAGGCCGGGAGCTTCGTCGTCCACCGCCAACACGGGGTGGCCCGCTTCGAGGGCGTGACAACCAGGACCATGGGCGGGACCACCCGCGACTACCTGATCCTGCAGTACCGGGGGTCCGACCGCCTGTACCTGCCGGTCGAGCAGATCGAGGCGATCACGCCCTACAGCGGCGGCGAGTCCCCGACATTGTCGAAGATGGGGGGCGCCGACTGGCAACGGACCCGAGCCCGGGCACGCGCCGCGGCCGGCGAGGTCGCGGCCGAGCTGGTGCAGTTGTACCGGCGGCGCCTTGCCGTGCAGGGGCGGGCGTTCGGTCCCGACACGCCGTGGCAGGCGGAGATGGAATCCTCGTTCGGGTTCGTCGAGACCGAGGACCAGCTGCGGGCGATCGCCGACGTCAAGCGCGACATGGAGGAGCCCCGCCCGATGGACCGCCTCGTGTGCGGCGACGTCGGCTTCGGCAAGACGGAGGTCGCGGTGCGCGCCGTCTTCAAGGCGGTGCAGGACGGCACACAGGCTGCCGTGCTGGCCCCGACGACGTTGCTGGCGAGCCAGCACGCGCAGACCTTCGCGGAGCGCTACGCGCCGTATCCCGTGCGAGTGGAGCTGCTGAGCCGGTTCCTCTCGCCGGCCGAGCAGCGTGCCGTCGTGCAGGGCCTGGCCGAGGGGAGCGTCGACGTGGTCATCGGCACGCACCGGCTTTTGGCCCAGGACGTCCAGTTCAAGTCGCTGGGCCTCCTCGTGGTCGACGAGGAGCAGCGCTTCGGTGTGACGCACAAGGAGGCGGTGAAGCGCATGGCTGAGGGCGTCGACGTGCTGACGCTCACGGCCAGCCCGATACCGCGCACCTTGGAGATGGCGCTGACGGGCATCCGGGACCTCTCCATGGTCAACACGCCGCCGGCCGACCGCCGGCCCATCCTCACCTACGTGGGGGAGCAGGATCCTTCTGCGGTGAGCGAGGCGCTGCGGCGGGAACTCCTGCGTGAGGGGCAAGCCTTCTACGTGCACAACCGAGTCTCGGACATCGAGCGTGTGGCCCGCGACGTACGTGACCTGGTGCCCGAGGCCAGGGTGGCCGTCGCGCACGGGCAGTTGGACGAGGGAAGCCTCGAGACGGTGGTCCTCGACTTCTGGGAGCGGCGCTACGACGTACTGGTGTGCACGACGATCATCGAGTCGGGTATCGACATGCCATCGGTCAACACACTGATCGTCGACCGGGCCGACCTCCTCGGGCTGGGTCAATTGCACCAGATCCGCGGCCGGGTGGGCCGCGGGGGCCAGCGCGCGTACGCCTACCTCTTCCATCCGGCCGACCGCGTCCTCCCGGAGCAGGCCTACGAGCGGCTGCGGACGATCGGCGAGAACACCGAGCTGGGCTCCGGCTTCAAGATCGCCATGCGCGACCTGGAAATCAGGGGAGCCGGCAACATCCTGGGCTCGGACCAGTCGGGGCACATCGCCGCCGTGGGTTACGACCTGTACGTCCAATTGGTGGCCGAAGCGGTGGCGGAGGCCAGGGGGGAGCCCAGGCCCACCCCCCCGACCGTCTCCATCGACGTCCCGGGAGACGCGCACCTGCCCAAGGACTACGTCGCGGCAGAGGACGCGCGGCTCGAGGCGTATCGGCGCCTGGCCTCGGCCACGACGCCGGAGGACGTCGACGACATCGGCGTCGAGTGGGCGGACCGCTACGGTCCCCTCCCTGCCCCCGCCGAGGGCCTCCTCGCCCTGGCGCGGTTGCGGGCCAGCGCCATGCGGCGACGGATCGACGAGATCGCGATGAGCTCGGTCCGCCCCGGCGGGACGCGCCAACCGGTGGTGCGGGTTTCCCCGGTCACCCTGGCAGCCAGCGCCCAGGTCCGCCTCCGGCGCCTGGCGCCCGGCGCGACGTACCGCGAGGACCTGGGCCAGCTGCTTGTCCCGATCGACGGGCAGCTGGCCGCCGACACGGTGCGGGTGCTGATTGAGGACCTGATACCCGTGGGTGATGCCGGAACCCGCGGGGACACCTTGTAGCATGCGCGGCGCGTGAAGCGGCTCCTCGTCCTCCTCCTCGTCCTTGTCGGCGGCCTCGTCGCGGCCGCGTTCTTGGTACCAACGAACGCGGCGGACGTCAACGGCACCACCATCAGCCAACAGTCGCTCAGCTCCGACGTGAGCGCGATCGCGGGCAGCGCTCCCTACCAGTGCTACCTGAACTCCCAGGAGTACCTCTCGTCGAACGGCGCCGGTTCGCTACCCACGGTGACGGGCGCCGGGAAGACCGAGAACACCGGCGATCATCCGACGGCCACGAGCGCGTTCGTCGCAACGTATCTCGACACCGAGATCGGCCACCAACTCGTCCAGCAGGTCGCGGACAGCCGGAACGTCACCGTCACGGCGGCGCAACTGGCCGACGCGCGCTCGGCCTACGAAGGCCAGATCAGTTCCGTCATGAGTGCAACGGCTCAGACCCAGAACCCGCGGCTCACCTGCGGGGCTGCCGTTCCGCTCACCGGCCCGGAGGTCCTCCAGACTCTGCCTACATCCTTCGTGAACGCACAGGTGCAGTTCGTCGCCACGGCGAGCGTGCTGCAAGAGGAGTTGTCCGGGGTGGGCTCCAGTGACGCCGACCTCGCGCGCTACTACTCGCACCATCGGTCGGGGTTCGACCGGGTCTGTGTCACGGTGGCTGGGTTCAACACCCAGGCCGAGGCCCAGACAGCGGCGACGAAGGTGGCGGCAGGCACTCCGTTCTCGCAAGTGGCCAGCCAGGCGCAGGGTGGGCCGCGCGGCTGCGCGGCGTTGCCCGTGTTCACCAGCCAACTGCCGTCGACGGCCAACCTGGGAAGCCTTCCCGTCAACGCCGTCTCGGCTCCCATCGCCGCCAGCGGGGGCTATTTGTTGCTCCAATTCACGTCGCGGGCGCCCACACCCTTCTCCAGTGTCAAGCCCTACGTGGAGCAGGCCGTCCAGCAGGCCGGCTCCACCGCCACGCAGAAGGCCATCACGGCGGCCGAGCGTCATGCGTCGGTCAGCGTCGACCCTCGCTATGGGGTGTGGGTCCCGGTCCAGGCGTCCGTGTTCACCCCGTTGACACCCAGTAACTCCGACGTGCTGAACCCCTCGGCCAACGCGGTCGGCGTCGCACCGGCCGCGGCCTCCAGCAGCGGCTGACGGTGCCGCGCCGCCGCGCCCATATCACGGTGGTGGGACTCGGGCCCGCCGGCAGCGACTATCTCGGGGACACCACCGCCAGGTTGCTGGCGGAACATCTACGACGCGCCTACCTGCGCACCGCTCAGCACCCGGCGGCCGCCGGTTTCGAGGGAGCGCCCGCGTTCGACGACCTCTACGAGCGCGCGACGACGTTCGAGGAGGTATATGCAGGCATCGTCGAAGCACTCGTGTCGGCGGCGGTGGAGGCAGAACCGGAGCCGGTCGTATATGCCGTGCCCGGATCTCCGCTCGTGGCTGAACGTACGGTCGAGCTCCTCCGCGCCGACGACCGCGTCGAAGTCACGGTCCTGCCTGCGTTGTCGTTCTTGGACCTGGCCTGGCGGGCCCTCGGCGTCGACCCGCTGGCCGCGGGGGTCCGCCTCGTCGATGCCAGCGGGTTCGGGGAAGTGACGGGTGAGCGCGGCCCCTTCCTGGTTGCGCAGTGCTGGTCGCGCCAGACGCTCTCCGACATCAAGCTCTCCGTCCCGGACGACGTCGGCTCGGCGCTGCCCCGGCCGGTGATCCTGCACCATCTCGGTCTCGACGATGAGGTGGTCGAGGCCGTCGACTGGTGGGAGCTCGACCGGACCGTAGAACCGGACCATCTGACCTCTGTCTACGTGCCCGCGCTGCGGGTTCCCGGCCATTCCGCCGGCGCCGAGATGGCGCAGCTCGCCGCCTTGATGGACACGTTGCGGGAGCGGTGCCCCTGGGACAGGGCACAGACACACGCCTCGCTGAGGCCGCATCTCGTCGAGGAGTGCTACGAGGTCCTCGATGCCCTCTCGGCCCTGGCCCGGGGCGATGCAGTGGACGGCGCGGCTGCGCATCTGAAGGAGGAGCTGGGCGACCTGCTGTTCCAGATCGTGTTCCATGCCCGACTGGCCGAAGAAGAGGGTTGGTTCGACCTGGCGGATGTCGCCCGCGGGGTGCACCACAAGCTGGTCCACCGCCACCCCCACGTGTTCGGCGACGTCGACGCTGACAGCGCGGACCAGGTGATGTCGAACTGGGAGGCCATTAAGAAGACGGAGAAGGGAAGGAACAGCGTCACCGAGGGCATCCCGGCGGCACTGCCCGCGCTGTTGCTGACGAGCAAGTTGGCCCGCAAGGCCCGCTCGGTGGGCCTCGATCCCGACGACGCCGTCGGGGAGCAGGCGGCGGAGGCGTTGGCCTCGCTCGTCCGACGGGCCCGGGACCGCCATGGAGGTCCCGACGACCCTCTCTCCACTGATGCGGGCGACGTGAACGCGGAGGTGGGCGGTCTGCTCTTCGCGGTGTCAACCTTGGCGCAACGCCTCGGTGTTGACGCGGAACAGGCCTTGCGCGACCGCGCGCTGGCGCTGCGCGCGGAGATCCTCGCGGCCGAGGGCGTCCCTGACGAGCAGGGAGGCAACCGCTAATCTTGTGCCCCGGTGTCCTGCCAGGGATGACACCCAAGGAGTGATGTCTTGAGCACCATTGAGCACGTGATCGGGCGCGAGGTCCTGGACTCCCGTGGCAACCCGACCGTCGAGGCCGAGGTGCTGCTCGACTCGGGCGCACGGGGCCGTGCGATCTCTCCCTCCGGCGCGTCCACCGGCATCCGTGAGGCGGTCGAACTCCGGGACGGGGGCGACCGCTACTCGGGCAAGGGAGTGCTCCGTGCGGTGGCGAACGTCAATGACGACATCGCGGATGCCATCCGCGGGCTCGACGTCCTCGACCAACGTGCCGTCGACCACACGATGATCGATCTCGACGGGACACCCGACAAGGGGCGCCTCGGGGCGAACGCGATGCTGGCCGTCTCCCTGGCCTGCGCCAAGGCGTTGGCCGACGACCTCGAGATCCCGCTCTACCGTGCCATCGGCGGCGCTGGCGCGCACGCGCTCCCCGTGCCGATGCTCAACGTGCTGAACGGCGGTGCCCACGCCAAGAACTCGATCGACTTCCAGGAATTCATGCTGATGCCGGTGGGCGCCGCCTCCTTCAGCGAGGCGTTGCGCTGGGGCACCGAGACCTACCACACGCTGCGTGCGGTCCTGACCGAGCGTGGCCTGCCCACGGCCGTCGGCGACGAAGGGGGATTCGCACCTGATCTCCCGAGCAACGAGGACGCGGTGACGCTGCTGTTGGAGGCAATTGAGCGGGCGGGACGCGTGCCGGGCGAGGAGATCGCGCTCGCGCTCGACCCGGCCACCAGCGAGCTATGGGACGACGGGTCGTACGTGCTCGCCGGCGAGGGACGGACACTGTCGCCCGCCGAGCTGGTCGACTACTGGGTGGACCTCGTCGACCACTACCCGATCGTCTCCATAGAAGACGGAATGGCCGAGGAGGACTGGAGCGGTTGGTCGGCCCACACCAAGGCACTCGGCGGTCGGATCCAACTGGTGGGCGACGACATCTTCGTGACCAACGCTGAGATCCTCGAGCGTGGTATCCGTGAAGGGGTGGCCAATGCCATCCTGGTCAAACTCAACCAGATCGGCACCCTCACCGAGACGCTCGACACGGTCGCCCTGGCGAATCGGTCCTCCTACGCCACGGTGATCTCACACCGCTCCGGCGAGACCGAGGACACGACCATCGCCGACCTGGTCGTGGCGGTGAACGCGGGACAGATCAAGACCGGCGCGCCGGCCCGCTCGGACCGCGTGGCCAAGTACAACCAATTGCTCCGGATCGAGGAGGATCTGGGCGAATCGGCCAGTTTCCCAGGTCGCGCCGCGCTCTCGGGCGGGGGGAGCGCACGGCATGGCGCGGGGTAACCGACCGGCCGGGTCGAGTGGGACCGGGTCGCCGACTGGCATCCGCCGGGCCCGCGGCGCGGGCGCGCTTGATGCTGCTCGGGTCCGTCGTCATCTCCGCCGTCGTCCTCTTCGCCTGGTTCCCTGCCGGCTCGCTCCTCCACCAGCGTTCCACCCTGACGGCGAGCGAGGCGCAGCTGTCGTCGTTGCACAAGCAGGACGCCGCCCTGGCGCAGGAGAAGAAGAACCTCAGCGATGCCGGGGAGATCGGGCGCATCGCCCGCGAGCAGTATCAGCTCGTCAGCCCGGGTCAGGGAGCCTACGAGGTGCTGCCGCCCTCGGGTGCGACCGCGGCCGGCACACCCTACGCCGGTGATCCGGGATCGGCCGCTCCCGTCACCCCCTCCGCCACACCGGAGCTGCCCCCTGGAGGCGTGACGACGACAACTGTTCCGACGCTCCCCGGCAAGGCGGGAACCGGCGCGCCGACGAGCTCCGGTTTTGTGTCGCGGATGTTGCACACCCTCGAATTCTGGCGTTGACGTCCCTGGTCCGGTTGGTCTTCGGCGCCGACGCCGACGCTGAAGCACACTGGTGGTGCGTGTACAGCAGGCCAGAGCTCTGGACATGAGCAGGACGCCCAACCGGAGCCTCGACGATCTGCGTGCGGTTGCGCTCCTCCTCGGTCGCCCGCCCGCGGGCTCCTTCTCCGTGTGTCTCCGGCGACCGGACGGCATGCCCGGCCGTCATCAAGAACGGACCGCTCCTTTTCGACGGCACGCCCATGCCGACCCGTTTCTGGCTGGTCGACCCCGTCCTGCGTGACGAGGTCAGCCGGCTCGAAGCCGCCGGTGGTGTGCGGCACGCGGCGGGCCGAGTATCCCAGGACGCGGTGGCCGATGCCCACGCGCGCTATGCCGTCGAGCGTGACGCTGCGCTGCCGGGCGGGCACACGGGTCCGGCGCCCTCGGGCGGGGTGGGTGGCACGCGCCGCGGCGTGAAGTGCCTGCATGCCCACCTGGCCTGGTACCTCTGCGGCGGGGACGACCCGGTCGGCCGGTGGACCGCCGACCAGCTGGGTGTCAGCCTGTCCGACTTCGTCGTGGAAGATGGGAGCGTGGAGCTTCCTACACGACCCGTTGCGGCCATCGACTGTGGCACGAACTCCACCCGGCTCATCGTGGTGGATGCCGACGGCGCGGTGCTCCGTCGGGAGATGCGCATCACCCGACTGGGTGCGGGGGTCGATGCAACCGGGCGACTGTCGCCTGCGGCGATCGACCGGACCCTGGCCGTCCTCCGCGACTACCGGACGGCGATGGACGACCTCGGAGCGGTTCGGCGCCGCGTCGTGGCGACCTCGGCCGCTCGTGACGCGGCCAATGCGGAGGAGTTCATGGCCGGCGCGGCCGAGATCACCGGGAGTGCGTCCTGACATGCTCTCGGGCGAGGACGAGGGCCGACTGTCGTTTGCGGGGGCGACTGCTCGCCTGCCTCCGGAATCAGCCGGGACAAGTCCTGTGCTCGTCGCCGACATCGGCGGAGGATCGACGGAGCTGGCCGTGGGATATGCGCCCGACTCGGGCGACATGCAGGTACCCGACGTGAGGACCCGATCGCTCGACATCGGATGCGTGAGAGTGAGCGAGCGGTTGTTGTCCGACGACCCGCCTCGGCCCGAGCAGCTGGCCAGAGCACGCAACGAAGTGCGAGAGCAGCTCGTCGCGGCCCGGAGCGACCTCCCCACGCTGGCGCCGGACAGTCTCTTCGTCGGCCTCGCCGGAACGGTCTCCACCCTCGCATGCGTGGAGGAAGGCATTGTCGCCTATGACCGCGACCGGATCCACCATACGGTTCTCGACGCGTGCGGCCGTCGAAAACTGGCTACGAATCTTGTCGGCCGAGGGCGCGCGACGCTCGCTTGGACCATCCCGGGATGGTGAAGGGCCGAGAGGACGTCATCGTGGGAGGCGTATTGATTCTGGCGGTCGTAATGGCAACCTTCGAGCGGGATCGCTGCCTCGTCTCCGAAGATGACATCCTCGACGGCCTCGCTGCATCCCTGCTGGCTCCGGAGTCCGGCGCCCACTGAGGTCTGCCCTCGCGACGTCCTCAGACGGGCGAGACCCGGTGGACCGGATGGGGTTCGCGGACCGCCGCGTCCTTCTGACCGGGCCCGAAGGCGAGGACGCGGGGGGGCCACGCGAGGGAGAAATTTTCGTACTGGAGGGTGAGGTTCGGATTGTAGGCAGGGTCGTTGCGGAGCTTCAGACCCCAACGCTGCTTCATGTACCGAATCTCACGTGCGAATCGAGTCGCACGCTCACCTTCGGTATCGAGCCCCCGGCTGATGGACTCGTGGTGCAGCAATTCGGCAAACGGCGTCCACACGACTCGCCAGCCCGCCTCGATCAACCGGAGGCAGAAATCGATGTCGTTGAAGGCGACCGGCAGATTTCGGGAATCCATCCCCTTGACCTGCTCCCACGCTTCACGACGCACCACCATGCAGGCACCGGTCACTGCGGACATCGATCGTGGCAGCTGAATTCTCCCCGACCCGGCCACCGACAGCCGATCACCGGTACGCATGGCATGACCGGCAACACCGCCGATCCCGAGAATCACGCCGGCATGCTGAATCTCACCGTTGGGGTAGTACAGCATGGCTCCAACGGCCCCCACACCTTCCTGCATGACTTGACCGACCATCTCATCGAGCCAATCTCCGCCAAGAATCTCTGTGTCGTCATTCAGAAGACAGACGAGCTCTCCGCGGGCACGCACAACTGCTCGATTGTTGATCTCCGGGTAGTTGAACGGAGCGTCGTCCCGGATGATGGTCAAGCTCGGCTCCATGTCTCGGAGATACTCCAGCACCGGGTGCGACTCGCTTCCATTGTCGACGACAACGATTTCGAAGTTGGGATACGTCGTGCGCTGCCGAATACTGTCCACGCAACGGCGGAGATAGGTACCGTCGCGTGTCGGAATCACAATGCTGACGAGAGGAGGCGGGTCAGGAATCGTCCATTTGACCCGAGTCCATCCGCTCGATCCGGCGGGCACAACCAGACCGGCGCGACCCGACCGTTCGATGTGATCCGCGACGGCGCGTTGTCCTGCGATCGCGGCGTAGGACTTCGCCGAAAGCGAGCTCGCCGTGGAGCCGGGATGGACGCGCCAGTGGTACAGCACTCGAGGAATGTGCGCAATCTGTCGAGCGGACAGCTGCTCGTACGCTCGCAGCGCGAGGTCCCAGTCCTGACTACCTTCGTAACCCTCTCGATGCCCGCCGATGTCGTGGAGCAGCTCGCGCCGATACATCGACAGGTGGCAGACATAGTTCTGCCCCTGAAGGAGCAGAGGGTCGAAGTCGGGTTTGAAGAACGGATCACTTCGAGTCCCGGCATCATCGATTTTGTCTTCGTCGCTGTAGATGAACTCGAGCTGCGGGTCTTCGCTGATCGTGAGTGCGAACAGCGCCAGCGCATGTTCCGCAAGTGTGTCGTCGTGATCGAGACTCGTGATCCACGTGCCAGAAGACATGTTCAGAGCCGTGTTCAACGCCGCCGAAATATGACCGTTCTCGTTGCGCCGCACGACACGGATTCGTGAATCCAGCAGTTCAATTTCTGCCAGATGCGTCGAGCGTTTCTCTCTGTGTGGAGCAATCGTCAGCGATGCAAAGTTCCCAGTGCGGATATATCTGGGATATCACCGAATTCACTGCGTCGAACAGATACCGCCGTGGGGTGTTGTAGGTGGGAAGGAGCACGGAAATGGTCGGCGGATCGGGCAGATGCGAAAGCCTGTCTGCGAGTTGGCCGCGGTCATCATCATCCATCGTGTCGTAGGCGGATATCCACGTCGCATACGAGGGGAATACCGGTTCCGGTGCTTGCGTGAGCGCGTCCAAGGTCCAAGGCTTCGTCCGGCCGGCTAGCCCGGCGTACGCGGACCGGAGCTTGAAGGAATAGCGGAGCAGACGAGTCCGATAGACGGCCTCAAGTTGAAAAATAGCCTCCTCCAGGCGTGACTCGGAGTTTTCGAGACGTCGTCCGATCTGGAGTTGCCGATTGTCAGATAGCTCAAGGGCCTGAAGTGCTGCCCCGACCTCAGCCCGTCTCCTGGCATCGAGTTCTGCCAACTGCTCGCGGAGGAGCGCTGCACGGCTCGGGAGGTTCGACAGGCTCGAAAGCTCATCTGCTAGCTCCGAGTTGGCAGCCGTTAATTGCAATTGGTAACCGATAATTGCGAATTGGTAACCGAAAAATCGTCTCGGGCCCTGAGCAGTTCGGTCCGGAGATTCCACAGGACCCGTTCATAGCCGGAGATCGCACCATTGACCTCAGGTTGGGAGCGGCAGAAGAGGGTCGCCTGAGGAGATAGGAACGACGCGTCAAAATCGAAGTCACGGGTGAACCCGTTGGCGGCAAACAGCTGCGCCCAATACGACGGTGACTCCACATTGAGGTGCGTCGGCTCCTCGAAGTCGTCCGAAGTCGACGAGAACAAGATCCTGTCCGAGTGTCGACAGAGATTGGCAATCGCCGCCGCCGCCATCGATCGGGGTAGGTGCTCCAGAACCTCAATACATGTGATGAGGTCATAGTGGTCGCCGAGGTCTTCGGTGATCGAGCCAACACGGCAGTAGGGTCGAAGCGACACGGGTACTTGTGCAATGGCCCACTCGGAGATATCGATCCCGCTCGCGTTGATGCCCTGCGATCGGAGTGCTTCGACCAACATGCCGATGGCACACCCCACATCGAGAACGGTCTTGGGTGTCAGCTGGTCGTCGATCTTCTTGGCTATGTCGCCGAAAAACCGCAACCAGTGTGGTTCGTCTCGATCGTAGGGGATCCCTCCGCAGTGAGATTCGTAATACCTCTCGTCATAGATAGTGCCGAAACCGAGCACGATCTCGTTGTTCGCCGAGTCGCTCGAAGACAGCCCGGTGGAGCTCAGGGCCTCGTATCGAGTCAGCAGCTCGTGCAAGATCCGTGCGTGATCTGGAAGTGATCCGATCGTGGCGTCCCCGGATCGAGGCGATGCGTTTGGGAGTAATGTGTCTATGTCAACGATGTCCCGGGTGCCGCTTTGTTGCAGCCCAAAGCGTGTGATGAACGTCGCGAGCTTGTCGTACGCCTCATGAGGTGAGTCCCGAAGCTGTTGCACGCTCAGGACGACGGTAGGAACAATGTTCGTGACAGCCAAGGCGCTTCGGTTGTAGAAATCCCACGCCCCGATTTCGCTGTCGATGTCCGAATCGTCGATGCGTGACATCTCGAGCTCGCCCGGTGCGTTGAACACGAGAACTCCGATGGGATTTACATCGAGCAGATCGATCCAAAAGGGAGCCAGAAGACTGTTCCGCGGGTCAGCCCAGATCCATGGTGTACCGCGATCGATCGAATCCTTGTGTGCGGCGAAAAACGCGTGACGTGTCTCCTCGGCGCAGGGGTGCAAGATCCGGATCATCTCGGAGAGTGACACCCTCGGAGGGTCCGTGACGCTTCCACCGAGGCGATGAAGCAGACTCTCGTTGAGCGCAGTGAGGTGTTCCATTGCCGTGACGCCTCGGTGATCAGGCTCTGCGTGCAAGAGTGCCGCGGCAGACCTTTCCGACGGCTTCGAGAGACGCGTCAGGAGATCCGAAAACGAAGATCCCCTCCGGCGGGCGGGTCGCCACCTCGAGATCCGTTTGGCTCTGAATTGTCACGGGCGGCAGAATACCATCGCGTCGCAAATGCCCAGCTCAACCGGCATCATCGTTCAACCCCCTCCGGACGGCATGAACGAGCGGTCCGCGGCCAAGCGGGCGGGCGGACCGTCAGGAATTGGGACCCTCCCCCGATCATCGGGGGTCGTCGGGCTCGTAGCTTCGGGATCCCCGGTCTGCACCCGATAACTCCGGGTCGTGCGGCGGCGGGCGCGGCGCCGGAAGGGGAGGACGATGAGGCACGCCAGACCGAGCAGGAACGCCGCGTAGCCGAAGACCACGTTGGGGGGCGTGAAGGTGAAAGTGATCACGGACGTCCCCGCGGGGACACGGACCTGCTGCAAGACGTCGTCATATGGACTTATGTCCACGGCTCTCCCGTTCAGGGAAGCGCTCCAACCCTTCATGTACTGCTCACTTCGAACGAGCGTCTGAGGAGATGGGCAGGTGACCCTTGCCGCGTTCCGTGCTCTCGGCCCTTATGGTGCAGGTGCCGCTCAGCGTGGAGTACATGGGGCGTGGTGACGGGAGTTGATAGATCTGAACGGTTCTGTCGGAGAAGACCATGTGCAGCGCCTCGGTTGGCGGCAAGGTCGGCAGGGCAGTGCCGGCGGGAAGCACCAGATACTTCACTCCGACGGTTTCGAACGCACCGAAACGCTTTGCAAAGTCCGCGAGCGCCGTGGGCCCGGTCGCCACCGTCCTGTTCGAACCGTTGAAGACGGGAGGGCTTGCGTTGGGATCGAGTTTGTGAGTCAGGAAGGTTGCCCAGAGCTTCGGCACAGGGAGATCATTTGCATCGAGCGATGACAATCCGAAGTAGGACCCGTAGTTCGGTTGTATCGTTCCAAATTGAGTAGAAGCGATAGGTACCCAGGCGTCTCTGAAGAAATGAAATCGGTGCGGTGTCGAGCTTCACGGACCGGGGAGCAGACAGTTCCGGGACGGCGAACATAAGGACTGCGTCCAACACAACCATGGCGACGAGAACGAGCGTCCGCACTCGGCCGCGGAGAAACAGGCCGGCGACGACGGTCAGTCCGACAATGGCAATAGCCCAGCCAACCGATGCGCCTTCCCACGCATAGTGATTCGCGGCGCCGGCAAGTCGATCAACCTCGGACCGCGATCCACTCGCGATCAGGGCCAAAAAGATCGCCGATAGGAGGAAGCTGATCAGGACCCAACGACGCGGCACTCTCCCGCGCGCCAGGTCGTCAAGACCGAACGCCGCGAGCACGATCAGGGCAAGTGCCAAGCTAGCGCTGGAGTATCGGAAAAACGCGATGTCTCTCATGACTGGCAACGCGTTCACGACGTGCTGGAAGGGTTGCACACCGTAGGCACGCCCAAACGACAAAATCGTCCAAGCGAGCAACGCGAACCTGAGCGCACGCAGCCGTGACCCGTACAGACCGATCAGAGCGAGTACGAAGACGGAGAACGTCACGTATCCGCCGACACTTCCCCAAATGGCGCTCAGCGTTCCGGTTGCATCATTGGCAGAGTAGGCATTGATCGGCCCGTACACGTAAGGCAGGAAGGCTTGGGAAAATGCTCCCCTGGGCAATGACACGGTCGCAAACGCGCCGTTGTGAGCGCCCACGTAGGCCTGCGGAAGGTAATCGACAAATGCAATGAGCAGAGGCGCAATGAGGAGCAGGCCCAGGCCGATGCCCTTGGCGATTGTCAGAACGTAACTGCGCCACGCTCCACCGAGTTGAACGGCGCGGATGACAAGCCATAGGCCGACGAGGATCCCGTCGATGTAGGCCGTCTCTGGAAAGCCACCATAGAAGGACAGAGCAAGTGCGACCCCGATGGTGCTCCAGGCTCTTCGCGGGCTCCGCCGGTGTGTGTCCGCAGCGAGCTCAACCCCGAGGAGGAGCAGCGGGAGAAACGCCACCGGGTTCGTCGGGGCATGGGAGAGCCAGGCAAAGGTGCCGTTGAGCCCGAAGGCGATCCCACCCGCAACCGACGCAGGCCGCCCCAATGCCAACCGCCGCAGTAGGAAGTACGTGCTGAGGCCCGCCACCAACTCCACGGTGATGTGGGACAGGACCTGCCCGTTCGACAGAAGGAGGAAGGCGGTGGGCGGGAAGAACGTGGCCGCCTGCATTTCCCCGGCCAACGGTGAACCCAGGCCTTCATAGGGGTTCCACCACGGAATATGACCGTGGATCCAATCGACCATGGATAGGTGGCCCAAGGCTTGCGCGGTGAACCCGACATTGGGGTCAGTAGCGAAGTTCCCGGCAATCGGGCCTGGGGTCTTGACGGTCCCAAGACCCGACAGCGTGTCGAGTGGGTTGGGGTCAAAAAGATGCAGGAGGTACGGAAGGTTGGCGAACACCACCGCACCCACGACGATGACAACCGGCCAGAAATGCTGTGACGTGTAGACGGTCGAGAGAGGTGCTCGCCGCCACGATGAGAACCCAGACCGACGGATGTGGGTCGGCGAAGATCGCACAGTGGTCACGGAGTATGGATCGTTGCGAGAGATGGAGACGCCAGGCCACGCTGGACCTCGCGAGGTCCCAAGACGCTAGTCGACGTAACGGCTTCGCCTGGTTCACCCCTCCCTCATGGCGGCAACGCGGGGATCGCCCAGTTCGACGGCAGAGTCGTTTGTCTCGAGGACCGACGGTGGTTGCCCAGGTACCTTGCGCACCGCTCCGGTAGCGACGGGTGATCGTGTCCGTGCGATGCGGCTCCGGGCGCGCCCGCTTACTGCGTGGGCGCCGGAAGGATCATCGTGGATCCGACGGAGAGCAGCCGAGGGCGCCCCGTCGTCGATCTCGTTGCCCATTCCGCTGTACACCAGCGCGCATTCTGGGATCGGGTCACCTTGGCGGGTGTAGATGCGTCATGTGACCCAGCAAAGACTTCGAGCCAGTTTCTCGACAAACGCAGAAGGCTGTCCGTACCAGGTATCCGCGTAGCGGCGGCCCCTCTCGGCCAGGTCACGACGAACCGACTCATCGCGCACGCTCGCCACGTGCTCGAGAAGATCGAGGATGTCAGCGTACGCGAGTCCGCCACCGGCATGTGCGTGTGCCGCGCCGATGGTGCCCTCGGGGACCACGATCGGCGTGCCAAAGCGGAGCGACTCGATGCACTCGCGGGCGATGATGTCTCCGGGCGCCAGGTCGATGGTTATTCGCGCGTGGGCCAACAACCGCCACAGGTCTGTCCGCGTGTCCACGCCGATCACACCCCTGAGCGCTCGTCCTTTCCACACAGCAGCACGGCCACCTTCAATGATCACCAGATACTGCTCGTGGAACCGAGACGTAAGCCAGGCAACCGCTTCGGCTGGGGGTTCGACCGGTGGAGTGTCCGGGCGGTCAGTGAGTACCAGGATGTAGCCGGTGAAGCCGAGTCCCATGTGCCGTTGTGCGCTGGCCAACGGATTTATGGGGACGTGCATGCCGAGCATCCCGGCCGCGCCGGACGCAGGGCCAGGCGTGAGGGGCAACGACCGAAGCGCACCTGCCGTCTCCGGTGACGCGGGAGCGATGGAGAATGCCGCCCCGTCGCCGAAGGCCTGGAACAGCGCACGTGCGCCCGCGCCCGGCTCGTCCACGATCCACGTTGACGACGGGTTCGGACGGCGCGTCCAGCGGGCCAGTGCGGGCTCCGGCCAGCCAGATGTCGCAGTCCCACCGATCCCGACCACATCGAACGCCCCGTCGGCCTCGGTCGCGCCTGGGGCCATCGGCGCAACGACCGTAATCTCGCCCGAGCGTGACGCTGCCCCCGCCACGGCGCGGGCGACGAACGAGAGCTCCGTATCCCGTTTCCACCACGACGAACTCAGCATCACGGCTGTGGGACGTGTTTGCCTCGCGCTCACGCCGGCGAAGAGGGGGATGTCCCGGATTCCCTGTCGGCCATCCTTTCGACGGCCGCCCGTAACTGTGTGATCTCTTCTCCCATAATCCGGGCCAGGTCGTCCGCGATGACGTCGAGTTTGCCGACGCGCTCGGAGAGCTCGTCGCAGCGTGCCGCGACGGCGTCCACGGCGCGCACCAGCTCGGCGAGGAACTGGCGATCGGCGCTCCCGGTGACCCGCGCCGCCACGGAGCGGGCCTTCACGCGGAGCCGGTCACCGACGGATGAGGTGTTTCCGGGGGCTGTGTCGAGGCGGGCCCATTCTGTGTGCATCCGGGCGATCGGCCCGCCGCTGCGGAGGGGTGGGGGGGGTTGGCACGGATCGGTTGGACGTTGGAACATGGTGGGCGGGGTGTCGGTGTCGGTCATCCCGCAACCCTCACGTGTCGGAGAGGCCGACGTACCAACGGTGCCACCACTCCTCCTCATCAGGTCCTCGTAACGCGCATGACGAGTCTACCCGGGTCAGGTTCGGGTTCAGAAAGGGGTCGCCGGCAAGGATGGACGACTTCCACCGCTCAATGAAGCGGACGATGTCGCCGACGGCACCCGCGGTTCCACGGCTGGGCGATTCGTGATGGATGAGCTCGGCCGATGGCTCGTACAGCACTCGGAGCCCAGCACGCTGTGCGCGCAAGCAGTAGTCGATGTCGTTCAGATCGACCCCGAGGGACTCGTCGAATTTGCCTTGGCTCTCGAACGTCTCGCGGCGCGTGGCGAGGCAGGCACCGGTCACGCCCGCGCACTCCCGCGTGGTCACCGCCATCGCGAGATAGCCGGGTGCGCTCTCGGGAAGTCCCACGAAGAGGTGTCCGGCAGCCCCGCCGAGGCCGATGACCACGCCGCAGTGTTGGAGTCGGCGGTCCGGATAGAGTAGCCGGGCACCGACCGCGCCCACGTCGGGGCGTTGGGCCTGGCTGCACAGCGCGTCGAGCCAACCGCTGGTGCAGGCCTCGATGTCGTTGTTCAAGAAGACGAGCACGTCTCCCATCGCCAACGCCGCCGCCGCGTTGTTCAACGCGGCCCAGTTGAACGTCCGGTCGTCGCGCAGCACTCGGACGTCGGATCGTTTCTCCAGGCGTTCGAGCAACGTCATCGTCTCGGCTTGCACCGATCCGTTGTCGACCAGAAGGAACTCCGGTACGACGACACCCCTCGTACGGTCGATTGATTCGATGCAGGTGCGAAGGAAGCGAGGCTCGTCGCGAAACGGGATGATGATGGTCGCCGACGTGACTCTCCCGGGGGTTCGGTGTACTCGAACGGTGCCCGTAACGGCTCCTGAGACGACGGTCGCCCGCTCCCCTCTGCGAGCGAGTGCCGCTGCAACGTGGTCCGAGCCATTCGGTGCGTCGGTGGGCACCGGGGAGGGGGGAATACTTCGATGGCAGAGAACCTCGGGAATGTGCCGGACTGAGCCGGCCACTTCGCACGCACGCAGCGCAAGATCGTGCTCCCGAGCCTGCGGCACTCCGGCGGAGGTCGCCGGTAACCGTGATACCACGCGGCCTGAGATCGCCAACGGACGGCCGATGTAGTCGGCGTGCAGCAGGTACTCAGAGGAGAACGCGGGTTTGAGGCGGGGTGCGACGTGCGTGCCGTTGTCGTCGAGGCAGTCCTCGTCGGCATACGCGACACCGTCCCCGTTCAGGGCGTCGGCCAGCTGCGTCACCGTGTCCCGGGCCCAGATGTCGCCGGGGTAGATCAGCGCTATGTCGCTCCCGCCAGAGGCCGCCGTCGTGGCGAGCAACTCCTCGAACGTCGACGCCTCATCAGCCACCTCGAGACCGAAGATCCGGCTGATGCCCGAGACGGCCAGCAGAGCCGCGACGTCACGTTCCCAGGGACGGTGGCAGAGGACAGTGAGTCTCCATCGGGTGCTGATCTGCAAGCCCAATGATCCGAGCGAATCAACTGTCTCCGTCGGCGGCTCCCCGTCGATAACCATGACCACGTGGAGCGTCCGTGGCTTCGTCGCTCGTGTCACAATCGAGCACCGGGCGGCCTCTCGCTCGCGAACCCAGGCGTCGTAGGGGATGGGATCTTCGGCCACGTTCGGGCGGAGGGGCTCCAGCGTCCTCGGGGCGAAGAGGACCCGGTCCACGTGGGGAATCTACCCGACACCAGATTGGCCCCCGGCGCGTTGGCGCAGGCGAGCGTGGACCTGCCACGATTCGCCCGTGGGTATATCCGACCGCCTGCTCATGGGACCGGGTCCCTCGAATCCGTACCCGGAAGTGACCATGGCGTTGGCCGGGCCGGTACTCGGGCATCTCGATCCACAGTTCCTGGAGTTGCTCGACAGCACGAACGAACGCCTCCGCCAAGTCTTCGCCACCTCGAACAGGTTGACCCTGCCGGTCAGCGGTACCGGTTCGGCGGGGATGGAGGCATCCTTCGTGAACTTCGTGCGGCCCGGCGATTCCGTGGTGGTCGGGGTCAACGGGGTCTTCGGCGAGCGGATGTGCGAGGTGGCGTGCCGCCACGGCGCCCAGGTCGTCCGAGTGGACGCCGAATGGGGACTACCGATCGACCCGAACCGCCTGCTTGCTGCACACCCATCTCCGGCGATCATCGCGGTCGTGCACGCCGAGACGTCGACCGGTGTGCGCAACGAGATCGAGCCGTTGGGGCGGGGAAAGGGAACGGCGCTCCTGATGGTCGACATGGTGACGTCTCTCGGGGGTATCCCGGTGGCCGTCGACGACTGGGCTGTCGATATTGCCTACAGCGGCACCCAGAAGTGCCTGGGTGTGCCGCCGGGACTCTCCCCGCTCACGGTCTCGGACCGGGCCATGGAACGGCTGGTCGAGCGGCCGTCGAGCTGGTACCTCGACCTCAACCTCCTGGCTCGCTACGTCATCGACAGCTCGGGTGGGGGGCGCGTCTACCATCACACGGCACCGGTAACCATGGTGGCGGCGCTGCACGCCGGACTCGGGGCGCTACTCGAGGAGGGACTGTCCGCCACCTGGCAACGCCACGACGAGTGCGGCGCCCTGTTGCAGCAGGGGCTGGTCGACCTCGGCCTCGAGCTGCTCGTCCAATCGGAGCACCGCTTACCCC
Organism: uncultured Acidimicrobiaceae bacterium; assembly: GCA_963726005.1. Lineage (GTDB taxonomy): Bacteria > Actinomycetota > Acidimicrobiia > Acidimicrobiales > RAAP-2 > Bog-473. The sequence continues at coordinate 847,017 of CAVSAT010000002.1, read as the reverse complement.
AGCTCACGACGGTCCGGGTGCCCAGAGGCATCGACGATGCCGCGGTTCGCCGGGACCTGCTGGGCGCTTACGGCATTGAGATCGGCGCCGGAGCGGGGCAGCTGGCCGGGCAAATCTGGCGCATCGGCTGCATGGGGCATACGGCGCGGCGGAGGAACGTCCTTGCGCTGTTAGGAGCCCTGCACGAGGTGCTCGGGCGGTGAGCGCCGCCAGAGCGGTACGGCACGCGCCGTTGGAGTTGCGGGGCAAGCGAGTGTTGCTGCGATCGTTGACCGAGGACGACTTCCCTGCTTGGCACGAGGTGCGGACGCGTTGCGCGGACTGGCTTCTGCGCTGGGAACCGCGTCCCAAAGGCGCGCCGGTGCCGTCCGAGGATCAGCCGAGCTTCGCCGCCCGGTGCGGCATCCGAGAGAGGGAGCGTCACCTCGGGACCGGGTACGGCTTCGGGATCTTCGTGGGCGAGCGCTTCGCGGGCGAAGTGACGCTGTCCTCCATTCAGCGTGGGCCGTTCCAGAGCGCATTCATCGGCTATTGGATCGACGAGGTGCTGGCGGGCCGTGGTCTCGTGCCGGAGGCGGTCGTCGTCACGTTGCGCTTCGCCTTCGAAGCGATCTCCCTGCATCGCGTCGAGATCTCAATCATCCCGAGGAACCTGGCCAGCCGGCGGGTGGTCGAGAAGCTCGGCATCCGTGAGGAGGGAATTGCACAGCGCTTTCTCGAGATCGACGGCGTGTGGGAGGACCACGTGCGGTACGCGATCACCGCCGAGGAATGGGCGGTCCGCGAGCCGCAGCTCATGGAGGACTGGCTGCACGAGTGAGCGTCACATCTCGTTGGTGCCGATGACCGACGGCGAATGTCGGAAGAATTGCTCCACGTCGTGCTCGTACGTGTACGACAGCGGCTTCCGGCCCGATTGCCGGCGTAGGCGGAGTTCTCTGATGAAGGACCGCACAGCACCGGCGCTCGTGGCGTCGTAGGTGAAACCGGTGGCAGCGAACCGGCGGGTGTCGACGCCGCGTCCGTAGCGAAGGAGGTCCTCGAGCTCTTCGGGCAGGTCGAACAGCCGCGCCAGGGGCCGGATCTTCAGTGGGCTGAAGGGTGAGAGGGGGACGAGGCGGGTCCCGCAGATGGACGCCACCTCGCTCCACGGAAGGCGCCCGTCCGCGGCCACGTTGTAGAGCCCCGGGATGCCGCTCTTGGTGACGTGCAGAAGCGCGTGGACGACGTCGTCCTCCTCGACGAATTGCAACAGAGGGTCGAACCCGAAGATGGCCGGGCAGAGAGGCCGTGCAAGATTGCGGCTGATCGGCGTTGTCAGGTGAGTCCCGAGGACGTTGGCAAACCGCAGGACCGTCACCCGCGTTGCCGGGTTGTCCTCCGAGAAGTCCCGCACGAGTCCTTCGGCCTCGACCAGCGCGCGCTCCACGCTGTTCCGCACCGGGCTGGTGCGGAGCGTGTCCTCGTGGAACGTGTTCGGGTCGCTTGCCGCAGAACCGTAGACGAGCGTCGAGGACTTGACAACGACGTGGCGCACCGACGAGCCGGCGGTCCCGGCGGCCGCTAGGAGGTTCATCGTCCCGATGACGTTGATTTCGTGCATGGCTCGCCTCGGCACAGTGGCCGAGTTCGTGATCATGAACGTGTGCAGGATCGTGTCCACCTGAGTCGCCTTCACGATCCGGTTCAGGATGGAGTAGTGCTGGTCGGCGCGGACGAACTCGGCCCGCTCAAACGGGACGGACGGAGCGCTCGTGCCCATGCCCAAGATGACATCCATGCTCGGGTCGGTCTCGAGGGCCTGGATCATCCGGCCGCCCCAGAACGTGTCGGCGCCCGTAACGAGGACGCGTCGGCTCATCGGGTCAACCGAACCAGACGCTGCGCCGATCGCGCAGCATGTCGAAAATGGCCTCTTGGAGCTGTGCGCGGATGTGCTCGGACTCTTCCATGATGCGGCTTTTGGAGTACCGGTCCTGATCCGCCGGCACGTCGAATCGGACCGGGTCGAGCACTTGCAGCTTGATTTTGGCGGGGAAAGGTGTCACCACGCCGAGCGGTCCGAAGGCCAGCAGGTTGGCGGTGATGGGAAAGTAGGGGACGCCGAGGGCCTTGGCTAGCGTGGGGACCCGCATGATCACTGGCATCGCCTCCTCCGAGCCGATGACGGCGATGGGGATGACCGGAACGCCGGCTCGCATCGCGATCTCGACGAAGCCACCGCGTCCGAACCGACGGAGCTGGTAGCGGTCCGTGAACGACTTGGACGGGCCCTTCGTCCCCTCGGGGAAGACGAGTGCGAGCTGCCGTTGTTCTTTCAGCAGGCGATACGCGTTGGCTGGCCGGGCTGACACCCCGCCGGAACGGGCCCAAAGTGTCCCGACGACCGGAACCGTCCTGAAGAAGTAGTCGGCTAAGCCGTAGACCGGGCGGCCAAGCTCCTTCTCAATCCCGTGCATGATCACCGGGGCGTCGGAGGGAATCGCCCCCGCGTGGTTCGCCACGAGCAACGCTCCGCCTTCGGTGGGGATCTTCTCGAGCCCGTCCCATTCGGCACGGAACCACTTCGAGTAGATGGGCTCGTAGATCGCGCGTGCGAGAACTCTGGTCCGCTCGGACCGGCCCCATTCGTCGACGTCGGACAGCCGGGGATCCTCCTGCTCCAGGGCGTCCGCTGTCCCCTCGCGGATCGCGACGATGGCCGTCGATCGGTTCCTTTCACCCGTGACCGGACGCCCGCTGACCATCGAGCCATCGTACCGACCGCACACGTGCGGGGATCCTGGCCGGGCACGTGGTCCCGGGCAGCTCAGTTAGGGCCTCGCCGCCCCGATCAGCCCTGCAGTGAAGATGGGGGAGTACGAGACGGTGGACCCGGTGAAGGGGGCCTGAATCACCGTGCTGGTCCCGTAGGGCCCCGAGCCGGTGTACATGACGACGTGGTCCACTTGGCCGTCACCGTCCAGGTTGTAATAGAAGAGCAGGTCGCCGGGCTGCAGCGCGTTCAGCGGCACGTGCGTCAGAGAGGGCCACTCCGTCTCGGTCGTCCGCGCGATGGACACACCCGCCTGCGCCCAGGCCCATTGCACCAGCCCCGAGCAGTCGAAGCCGGCGCCGGGTTGCTCGCTGCCGAAGACGTAGGGCACGCCCAACTGCGAGACGGCAGCCTGCACGGCAGCCATCCCGCCGGAGCCGCCCTGGGACGACCCGCCCACGGGGCCTGTCGCACTCGCACTGCCCGCCTGGTTGGCGGCGTTCGTGGCCGCCGCGCCGCTGGACGCCCCGCCGACTACGCCGGCGACGGTGGCCGCCGCCGCCGCCGCTGCTGCTGCCTGTTGCTGCTGCGCGGCACTGGCCGCCTGCGCCGCCGCCGCCGCCTCCTGCTGAGCCTCTTGGATGGCGGCCTGTGCGACCTGTTGAGCGAGCTGACCCTGCACCTGGGCGAGGGTTGCCTTCGTCGCCGCCGCCTCTTGTTGGTTGGCTTGTGCCAACGACTTCGTCTGCGCGGCCTGTGACTGGGCCTGCGCGGCCACGGTCTGCTGCTGGGCCTGCTCCGTCTGCAGCCGTGTCTCGGAGTGCTCGAGCGCAGTCTCGTCCTTTGTGAGGTTGCCGACGATCTGGTCCGTGTACTGGTTGCGCGCCTGGTTCATCGTCGCCGAAGAAGAGAAGTACGACGCGAACCCGGTCTGGGGTGTGGCGTAGACGTATGCGGCAACGGCGTCCGTGCTCACCAGCTGCTTGTCGGCCTCGACCGCCGCATGCGCGTGTACGAGGCCCGCGGCAATCGACTGCAGCGCAGACTGTGCGTTCTGGAGGTTCTGCACGGCCGTGTTGTATTTGTCGTCCAGGATGGAGCTCTGCTGCTCCTCCTGGGCCAGGGTGCTCTCTATCTGCGCGACCTGCGACTGCGTCGCGTCGATCTGTGACTGGTTGGGTGCCGGCCCGGGAAGGGTGGTGGAGGTCGTCGCGCCCGCGCCTGACGCGGTCGACAACGACACGCCGAGGAACCCAGCGATCACAATGGCTCGACTCATATGGGCCCGCCTGCGGACAGTGCCCCGACAATTCACTGCACCCACGGCGCAAGCGTAATGCCTGGCTGGTGGCAAAATAGGCATGCGACCGTTTCGGTCCGGTTGCAGCCTTGTTCGTCGGAGGCTCATCTTGCGCACGATTGACCAGGACCGTCTGCGTCCGTATGGTGCTCGTACGTGAAAGGTGTCGTGTCGGTCGCCCAGGGGAGGCTGAGGGGCGTGTGGCGTGGCGACCTGTGGTCGTTCTCGGGGATCCCCTATGCGCGGGCGCCGGTCGGCGAGCTTCGCTGGCGGCCACCCGTACCCGCCGAGGCGTGGGACGAGGTGCGTGACGCGTCGACGTTCGGTCCCATCGCACCGCAGCCGGCTGCCGTGCCGGGCATCACCAGTCCGTCGGACCCCGAGGCGTCCGAGCCCCACAGCGAGGACTGCCTGTCGCTCAACGTCTGGACGCCCGAACTGCCGGAGTCACCGACGTCGCAGCCAGAACGGCGGCGACCGGTCATGGTCTTCATTCACGGCGGAGGGTTCACGTCGGGCAGCGGGTCGGTCTTCTTGTACCGAGGTGGCAACCTCGTGCGGAACGGCGACGCCGTCGTCGTCACCATCAACTACCGCCTCGGCGCCCTGGGCTTCCTCGGTCACCGCAGCCTGGCCGATCCGGACGGGCTCGTGGGCAATTGGGGCATCCATGACCAGAACGCCGCGCTGATCTGGGTGCGCGACAACATCGCGGCCTTTGGTGGCGATCCGGACAACGTCACGATCTTCGGAGAGTCCGCTGGAGCATTCAGCGTGGTAACGCTGCTCGGCACTCCAGGCTCGGCGGGACTCTTCCGCCGCGCCATCGTGCAAAGCGGCGGGGCGCACGTGCACTCGGTGGCCGACGCGGAGCGATCCGCCGAGCGCATGGCGGCCGTCATGGGAATCGCGTCATGCGACCGGCAATCGCTGGAGCGGATACCGGCAGCCGAATTGGTCGCCGCTACCGAGGAACTCGGACGACGCCGCCCGGACCCAGGGATGATGCCGCTGCCCTTCCTGCCCGTGGTCGACGGCGTTTTCCTTACCGAGCACCCCTTGGCGGCGGTTGCGAACGGCGGAGCGGCGGGGGTGGATCTGCTGATCGGCACCAACAGGGACGAGCTGACCCTATTCGGGTTGGGTAACCCGGCCCTCATGGCGCTTGATGAAGACGGCACGCGGCGATGGGTCGCCAACGCCGTTCCCGACATGTCCGCCGGCGAGGTGATCGACGCGTACCGGACGGCCCGGCGCGCCCGCTCGGAGCCGGTCGAGGCCAGGGACATCTGGGTCGCCGTCGGCACCGACACCGTCTTCCGCTGGCCGAGCCTCCAGGTGGCCGCAGCGCACGTGGCTCGTGGCTCGCGTGCGTACGTGTATCTGTTCGATTGGGAGTCCCCGGCGTTCGGAGGAATCCTCGGCTCCTGTCACGCTCTCGAGCTGCCCTTCGTCTTCGGGGCAGTGCACCTGCCGGTGGTGCAGGTCTTCTCTGGGGCAGGTCCTGCTGTCGAGGAGCTCTCCGACCAAATGCAGAGGGCGTGGCTCAGCTTCGCCCGCGGTGGGAACCCCAGCCACGACGGCATCGGCGCCTGGCGCCCCTGGGATCCTTCTGATCGCGCCACCATGATCTTCGGTGCGCGGACCGAGCTGGAACACGCGCCGCGGAACCAGGAACTCGCCGTGCTGGAACGGCACCGCCCTCTCGTTTCGGGCGTACCCGGCTGACGGCGCGCCGCGAGGCGACCGGGCCCTCCTCGCCGCAGTGCGCAGTACGGTCAACAATGGTCTCCCCGGGGGGCGTAGCCCAACAGGCAGAGGCAGGGCGCTTAAACCGTCCCCAGTGAGGGTTCGAATCCCTCCGCCCCCACGCCGAGCACGCACGCGCAGCTGCACCTGATACCGGGAACACCGCTCTGTACCCAACTCAGCTCAGAGAGTCTCCGAGTGGAGACCTCCGTGCGGGGAATATCTGGTGGTCAGAATCTACCGCCGAGCTCGGATCCGAGCGTAGAGAGCCCTGGGCATTCGGGCGACGCGCATGGTCTTCGTGGCCATGATCGCCTCATACGCACTCCGCCAGGCATCGGTTTCACGGTTCTGTATATCCAGTCGCTGGCGCAGGATGTCGAGCTGCGCTTGTCCCTCGTCCAGTTGCGCTTGTCGCTCCCCCAGCTGCGCTTGTCCCTCGTCCAGCTGCGCTTGCACCTCGTCTAGTTGGGTCCGGAGCCGGCCCGTTTCCATGATGCGCCATTCCAGGTGGCGCAACACGTATTCGAGGCGGCGTTGGACGCGCGCCGCCCTGGCGTCGACACCGACCTCGAATCTTCCGGGCAGTTCCTGCCGACCTACTGGGGCCACACGAGCCTCCCTGCCATCCGTTGGTTCCTGCGGTGCAATGGTAAGCTGCATGGAGTATGCGTATCTCGCCGGCGATCTGAAATTCGGGCACTCCTGATGAGCATCTCGGCGATTGGGTCACGGCGAAAGCAGTTTTGGCAGGACCACGGCTTCCTCGTATTCCCTGGCTTCTTCAGCGACGAAGAGGTCGCCTCCATCGCCGAGTCATACGACCGTACTTGGCGTGACCAACCTCCATGGGTCGTCGTGGATGACCTCGTATCCGGGCGGCGGTGCCGGATCGGGGACCTTGGAGATGCCGAAAGGCGTCACCATTTCAAGATCAACGATTTGTACCTGACCGAGCCCGCGTTGCGGTCCGTCGTGCTATCCGAACGGTTGACCATGATTTTGGAGGAGTTGCTCGGCGATGAACCAGCCGTCTGCAACACCCTGAACTTCGACAAGGGAAGCCAGCAGCCAGAGCACCTCGATACGCTGTATATGACGCCCCCGGCGTCGGAACGAGGGCTCGCGGCTACATGGATTGCCCTCGAAGACACGGCAGCTGAGGCCGGACCGCTGCGCTACTACCCCGAGAGCAACCACATCGATCCGTATCGATTCTCCGACGGCTCGATGCACGTTTTGGAAGCGGAGATGCCGAAATGGTGCGACTATATGGCTGAGCAAGTCGATCGTCGTGGCCTGCAGGAGGAGCGCTTCCTTGCTCGCAAGGGTGACTTGTTCATCTGGAGTGCGCTGCTCCTCCATGGCGGGAGCGAGATCCTCAACCCCGCTCTCACGCGACAGAGCCTCGTCACCCACTACTGGACCCAAACGGATTGCGAGGCCAAGTCTTGGGATCTCCGGCCCGGTCCCTCGGGCTGGTGGATTTACAAGCCACCATTGCAGGTGCCCGGTGACCGTCCGCCCTCCGTGCCGGTCGACGCCAATTCGGACGAGAGTCTCATCGACTTCCCGACCAAGGTCTCGACGTCGGACATCGGCGATGCAGACCTGCGGGAAAGATTGGACGCTCTGCAGGGCGCGTCCGATTGACATGCCCAAGGCCGAGAGATCCGTAACCGGCTCAAGCCAAGAGGAATCAGTGACGCCGGCGACTGCGTATGCCATCACCTGGCTGGCCGACGAAAGCTTGGAGTCGATCAGCCGCCGGATTCATGACGGCGTGCCCGATGAGCTTCTTATGGATCGGGCTCGGGGCTACCGAGACTGGTTGTTCGATACCTACCCGATGGCGCAGCCAGGAGCTGACACGCGGGTCATGGAGTTGGGTAGCGGCGTCGGTTGGATCATGGAAGCGGTCCTTGAACGGTTTCCTGTCCGCGAGATTGTCGGGCTCGACATCTCCGCCAACATGGTCAAGCGAGCTCAAGAGCGGTTCTCTCATCCTAACGCCCGGTTTGTTGTGTACGACGGTCTCAATGCGCCATTCGAGGACGGTTACTTCGGCACAATCTATTCGGTCGCCGCCATGCAGCACATCGAGAAGCATGTCGCGTTCCTACTGTTTGAAGAGCTCTACCGGATCCTTTCCGTCGGCGGTCACGCCGTTATTCACCTCCTTGCGGTGGACCACATCCCCGACGGGGTGACGGCGTACCGCGACGAGTGTTTGAACCACGTCCACAACGTTCCAACCCATTGGCACCACTACTATTCTTTCGACGAGCTCTTCGTTCTCTTTTCCCGGGTCATCGGAGTGGACGATCTCGATATCACCTACGAGGACGCGTCGAAGAGCTTTCTCGTTCATTTCAGTAAAGCGACGGAACGTCCGTATCTCCGATCCGAGCTACCTGCGCTCACCTTTGCCAACCGCGTTGGTACGGGACCAGGGTTGTCATCGCCACCTTTTGACAACAAAACTGAGCCGGAAGACCGGCCACTGACGACAGCAGAGCTCGGACGCCACTTTGCTCACCAGATGTTAGGAGATGCACGAGTCTTGGCGGGACGAGCCCGTGCCAAATTTCGCTCCGTCCGATCACGTCGGGGATCCTGATCAAGCGTCATATCCCGCATGTGGATCGAGAAGCTACGGATGGGCCGAGCCCGAAGGAGTGGCGATCGCCTGTTGCAACCCGAGGACCATTGCGCAGAACCCGTAACCAGGAACCCGTAACCAGTAACCAGTAACCGGATCTCGCACGCGCTCTATCGGCTCTGGTATGGGTCCACGCGCCTCACCGTACAAGCGGGTGGGACGGCGTCGGTGGGCTGTCGATATCCGAGCATGGCACGACAGCGAACCAGCCCGTCGGACTGATCCTGAGATCTTGTGTGGTGGTCGAAATGGCACGACACGCGAGTCGTGCCTGAGCAACTTCGTTGCCCCACAATGGCCCTCCGGAACGCTCATTGGTTGTCCGGAAGTCGATCACCCAGATTGGGATCAGACAGGCACAGCAAAACGCGACCCCAAGGTTCCGAACGGTGAAGCGATTGGAGATCGGGACGGACGTAGCTTCTGCGATGACGGCTCCCCAGATCAAAAGGATTGGCGTTGCGACATAACGTGCTCCGATCACCACCGGGGAAGCGACCATGGTCGGGCCGGCACCTCTGACCCACACCGGCACGACCAGTACGAGGATCGAGAATGACAACGATGTGATCACGAAAACCAAGATGCGACGCTGGCGGAGCACGATGGCAACGGCGAGTACGGCGAACAACACCGCCACCCCAAGCAATGGCCAGAACACGCTCGGCGACTTCACGACGTAGTCCGTGACCCGGTTTCCACCGATCCATCCCAGCCCGAGCCGGGTTCCGACGATCCTGAATACGCCGTGCGCCGACGCCGAGGCGAACGCGCCCTGGTGGCCAGCACGGAGAACACCGATGACCTGGTACAGCAGGCCCAATCCAAGTCCGAGCGGCGCCGCGCCTTCCTTCCAACTCCCGACGTAGAGCCTGGCCAGCGCGAGAGGCAGAAACAGCCCTACGAGTGGGTCCGATCCTGCCGACACAAAGCAGATGATCCCGGCCGCGATGGTGCCGATCAACGTCCGGGGCCGCCACAACAAAGCCCAAAACGCGGCAAAGAACAGCCACCAGGGTACGTTGACGACGTTGTTGAGCAGTTCTCCCGTCGCGAGTGGCAACAGGACAATCGTTCCCACTAATAGGCTCCGACCTGTCACAGATGGAATGAGCCCACGCGACGCGTGGAACACAAAAAGAGCGAGACCGGCCAATGTCGCGGCACCCACGATCGCCGCTGAGGCCGCTATGTCGGCAGGCGGAAGGATGCTCAGCAAACCGAAAGTCAGGCGTGGGAAAAGCTGGAAGTAGCCAGCGTACGGCGTGAACAAGGTTACAAGGAACGGGTGCGCCAGCGCTTGGCCGTAGAAGATCGTGCCATCTTCCGCCCAGACCGTGTTGGTCGGCGAAGCACCCGATTGTCGAAGGAGTGACACCAACGTGAGAGCAACGAATGCCGCGCCGTAGGTGAGCACGATGACCTGAATCGATCGACCCGACCGTGGGGCCGGTTCGAACAGCAGGCGCAAGTTCGAAGGGCGAGGCTTTGCGTGTCGAGCGGTACTCACCGCTCCATCTGCTGTTTGTCGACCAACCACGGTCGAGGATGTCATCCTCGGAGAATAGTGCTCCGCGCACAAGACATTGTGGCTTGGGCCGCCAACAGCGGGCCGTCGCCGTAAGTCGGGGAACGGCACCGCTCTGCCTTTTCTCGTCCCCGATGTAGCGGCTGCGTGACCGCGCCAAGTGACGGCCGATCACTCGTATCAAGTCGCTAGGTAGCTAGCCTTCCGCCGGTGGAGAGTCGAAGGGGATCTCAAATCCTCCGACCGGGGACTCGGTCACCGTCACCGTGACGTCGCCACCAACGGCATGTTTCATCCTGGCCCTCCACGTTCTCCTCACCCTCCTCCCTGTTGTTGCGGGACTCCTCATTGCCACGCGGTTCGGAATGAGAGACCGCCTCCTCCTCTTAAGCGTCGGACTGTGCAGCCTGTTTGTGACCGGCTACCTCACCTTTTGGATCTTCTGGGCGAGTGCTACTGCCGGGCGGATCTTCACAATCCTCCTCACGCCGGCGCTCGTCGTATTGGTGGTGTGGCTCAGCGTTCGCCTGCGCAGACATCTCAAGCCCATCGGCTCGGACCTGCTCAGACCATCTCTGCTGTGGGTTGCAAGTTCCCTTCTGATCTTTTCACTTGGTTCGATGTATGCGTCGAGTCGCATCCTCACGTCAACCGCCGAATCGCGGTTTGTGGCTGCGCTGCCTATCGATAACGAAGTACCCCTGATTCTCGCCAACGCGCTCGAGGCTCGGCACCGGCCGCTCGCTCATCCCCTCTATGGAGTATGGGATTCGAGCGATCGGCCACCCCTACAAGCCGGCGTCTACCTCTCACAAGAAGCCCTGTTGCCAGGCTCGGATACACAGGCCATCCACTACGAAGTCGTCGGCATCTTGCTCCAAGGACTTTGGATCTTTGGAATATGGGGCCTCCTTGCCACCGTCAGAGCACGTGCGCGCCTCGTCGCGCTCGTATTGACGGCGATCGTGTTTTCGGGTTTCGTCCTCGTCAATACCTTCTTCACCTGGCCGAAGCTCTTCCCGGCGGCTTACCTCGCCCTGCTCGCCGCAGTCCTCCTCACTCCGAGCTTCCAGCGATTGCGAGGCTCCGCGCTCGCCGGGGCCACGGCCGGCGGCTTGGCGGGCGCGGCGCTCCTCGCTCACGAGGGCAGCGGCCTTGCGCTTCTTGCGTTCATCATCGTCATGGTGATCCAACGCAAGAAGCCGTCGAAACGGTTTCTTATGGGTGCCGCTGCAGTCCTTGTCGCCACCCAAGGGTCGTGGATGGTCTTCCAGCGGGTAATCGACCCCCCTGGTGACCAGCTCGCACGTCTCCAGATCGCCGATCAGGTGAAACTTCCGGGTGATCCCCGACCGCTGCTGACGGTGATCGTCGCGACGTATGGGAAGACACCCTTCGGAACGGTTGTCCGCAATAAGGTCTCCAACCTTGAAACGCCATTTGCTGACCTTCCGGCATACATCGGGAGCAGCGCGCACTTGGTTGAGAGCTACTTCATGTTTGGCCCGGGAGGAGCGGCGAGACGGCTGGCGGCGGTGCGCGACCTGAGGCATCAGACGTTCTTCTATTTGGTGCCGAGTGTGGGATTCTTGGCATTTGGGTTCTTCGCATGGGCGGCTGTCGTTCTCTCTCGTTGGCGACGGCCCACGCCGGTCATGCGACTCGCCAACACCATTTGGCTCTTCCTCATAGCCAACATCGTCACGTGGGCCCTCATCCTTTTCGGTCCGGCAGGGACCGTGCTGCATCAGGGAAGCTATATCACCGGACTCTTCACCTTTACCGCGTGCGTCATCGGCCTTTGGGAGCTGTCGCCGCGGCTCTGCGCAACGTTGGTGTTCGTTCAGGCTTCGCTCGCGGTGATCGTGTACGGCCTGAATGGCCCGCCGACCACCGTCCCGCATCGTCTCGACACACGGATGCTTGGCCTTACGGTTATTGCTCTGGCTTTCACGGTCGGGTCACTGTGCTTTGCAGCGACTGAGCCTTCGCTCGACGTCGATGACCCTCCACTGGATGCCCGGGAGAGGGCGCCGTCCGCCTCCGATCGCGACGTCCTCGTGGCGAAAACGTGACACTTTGCGGATGTCGCCCCTCGGAAGAGGGGTGGGTTCTGAATGAAGTCGACCGATGCGAACCGTGATGCCCGCGCTGGCAGCGATTCGACCGTTCTGACAACGGTCCCCTCCAACCGGCGAGCGCGCACGATCTCAGCTGGAGGCGAGACCGTTCCACTACGTGACCAGCGTGGAGGTCGAAATCGCAATCCTGGGCCCGGTGACGATTACCGGCGCGGCGCGGCCCTTCCGCCGTTCGGCGTCACTTGAACTCCTTGTGTACCTGGCCTTCCACAGGCGCGGCGTCCGAAATGGCGAGTGGCCTCTCGCGATCTGGCCCGACCGGAATGTCTCACTCACGACGGTGCACTCGACCTGCTCCGACGCCCGTGGTGCACTCGGCCGCTCCGAAGACGGCAGTGAGCACCTCCCTCGCTGCGGCGGTCTTCTGCGACTTGGCGACGGCGTGTCCACTGACGTCGAGCGCTTCGTGTCGCTCGCAGACTCGGAAGACGCGCACCGGCTCCTCCGCGCCATGCGGTTGGTCCGAGGCCGGCTCTTCAACGGTCTGCACCGCACCGACTGGGCTGTTTTCGACGGCACCCAGTCGGACATCGAGTCGCTGGTGGCCCGCACCGCGTTGCGCGGCGCCGACGTGTTCCTTCGCCGCGGTTGTGGCGTCGAGGCGGCCTGGATGGTCCGGCGTGCGCTGCTCGTGAGCCCCTACGACGAGCGTTTGTACCGGGCGTTGCTGCGATCCACCTCGGCCCAGGGCAATCGGGTCGGGCTCCGCTCGACCATGGCCGAGCTTCGGACACTGGCGGGCGAGGCGGGCGGCCGGCCGCCTCCAGACCCGGGGCGGTGGCGCGAAAGCATCCCGGAGGACTGCCTCCATCCCGAGACGACCGCCCTCTATCGTGACCTGCTCAAGGGGTCGTCTGCAGCCGGAGGGCACCCCGCCAGGCTGTAGGGTTGCGTCCCGCTATGGCGAGAAGCTCTTCTGGGAAATCGGTCGCCCGCGCCGCCGCAACGGGCGGTGGCGCCACCTATCGCGGGCAGATGCCGGTGAACTGGTACGCCGCGCTGGTCGTGATCGTCCTGGTCGGCATCGCTTCGGTCGCGCTGGCCAAGTACAACTACAACAAGACCCCGGCGGTGGTGGAGCCGACCACGAACACGACGTGGCACGCCGCGCTCGCCTTCGACATCTGCGGCACCATGGAGCAGCCCCTCACGGCGTCGCCGGTCCCCGCGAAGACTGGCCTGACCACGACGGGCAACGGTGTCCTCCTCATTGCTCCCAAGACCGCCAGCGAGGCCGGCAACAACGCGACCCTGGGCAAGTTCGCCCAGGAGTACACCGGGCTCACGCTGACCAACACGACCTTGAAGTACCCGTCCGCCTCGGTTCCCGAGTACCGGAACGGCCAGAAGTGCGCGGCCGGCACACCGGACGCCGGCAAGGTGGGCGAGGTGCAGGCCCGCTCGTGGGTGGTCACCACGAAGAGCTCCAACAACCAGCTGGTACAGGTCGGCGGCCTCACCACCTCGAAGGCGGCCGACCTCAAATTCGCCAACCGCCAATTGATCACGGTCGGCTTCGTCCCCGCCGGGGTGGCCCTGCCCAAGCCGCCGGGTACGACCATCGCGGCGCTGCTCCAGGTGCTGAGCGGGACCCAGCCGGTTGCGACGACGACCACGACGGTCGCGGGCGCCACGACGACAACCGCGCCGACGGCGACGACGACGACCAGCGCCCCGGCCGCGACCACCACGACGACGCCGCCGACCACGACGACACGACCGCCCGCGACCACCACGACGACCAAGAAGTGACGACCAAGAAGTAATGAAGGCGGTCGTCCTCGTCGGCGGCGAGGGGACGCGGCTTCGTCCCCTGACGCTCTCCTCACCCAAGCAGATGCTCCCCATCGTCGGAGTTCCGATGATCGAGCGCGTGCTCGCGCACCTGGCTCGTCACGGGGTCGACGAGGCCGTCCTCTCCCTGGGCTACCTCCCCGACGCGTTCACGAAGGCATACCCCGACGGCCGCGCGGCCGGGATCCGGCTTGTCTACGCGGTGGAGCCCGAACCTCTCGACACCGCAGGGGCCGTGCGCTTCGCGGCAACCTTCGCGGCCATTGCCGAGACCTTCGTCGTCGTCAACGGTGATGTCCTGACCGACCTCGATCTGACGAGCCTCGTGTCCTTCCACCGCGAGCGGAGCGCCGAGGGGACGATCGCCCTCCACCCGGTGGCCGATCCATCCGCCTTCGGTGTCGTGCCCACCGATGAGGAGGGACGCGTGACGGCCTTCGTCGAGAAGCCGCCCCGTGACGAGGCCCCCACGAACGAAATCAACGCAGGAACGTACGTGCTCGAAGCGTCCGTGCTGATGCGGATCCCCGAGGGAAGACGCGTTTCGATCGAGCGGGAGACGTTCCCCGCCATGGTGCGCGACCGGAGTCTCTTCGCGCGCTCCGACGATAGGTACTGGCTCGATACGGGGACGCCATCGGCCTATCTCGACGCGAACTTCGACTACCTCGACCTGCGGCGCGGCCCCATCGTTGCGCCCGGGCTGGTGGACTGCGGCCAATCGGTGTACGTGGATGGCGAGAGTGACGTGGAGGGCGAGGTGGTGGGCCCGACCGTCCTCTTCTCGGGCTGTGTGATCGAGCCCGGGGCACGGGTGGAACACAGCATCGTGGGACCGGGTTCGGTAGTCTCGAGCGGCGCCGTAGTCGCCGATTCGGTGCTCATGGAGGGCTGTCACGTCGCCGCCGACGCCAAGGTCGCCGGCTCAGTCATGGGCCCACGGTCCATCGTCGGGCAGCGGGGTGATGTGCGGCCGGTCTCGGTGCTGGGCGCCGACGCAGTGGTCTCCTCTGGCACACTGGTCGACGGCGAGCGGGTCTCGGGGTAAGGGGGCGGGTATGCGCACGCTGGTCACGGGAGGCGCAGGATTCATCGGTTCGAACCTGGTCGACCGGCTCCTCGTCGAGGGCCACGAGGTCGACGTCGTCGACGACTTCTCCACGGGCTCCCTGTCGAACCTGGCGGAGGCGCGTGCCAGCGCCGGCCGGGCTCTCACCATCCACCATCTCGACATCAGTGCGCCGGCCGTCGTCGAGCTCATGGCGCGCCGTCGCCCCGAGCTCGTGTTCCACCTCGCCGCGCAGGCCGACGTGCGGGTCTCGGTGGCCCGCCCTGCCTTTGACGCCACCGTCAACATCGTCGGCTCGCTGAACATCCTCGAAGGCGCGCGCCAGGCCGAGTCCGAGCGGGTCGTCTTCGCCGCCAGTGGAGGCACGTTGTACGGGGAGCCGGCGCCTGAGGAACTCCCCGTCCGTGAGTCGCATCCCCAGCAGCCCCTGTCGCCCTACGGAGTCGCCAAGAAGGCGGTGATCGATTACCTCGTGGCGTACCGCGAGATGCACGCGCTGGAGTTCTGTGCCCTCGCCCTGGGCAACGTCTACGGGCCCCGGCAGGATCCCCACGGTGAGGCCGGCGTGGTCGCGATCTTCGCCCAGCGACTGGTGCGGCGAGAACCGGTGACGATCTACGGGGACGGCGAGCAGACGAGGGATTTCGTCTTCGTCGACGACGTGGTCGATGGGTTCGTCCGGGCGGCCACCCGCGGCGGCGGCCTGGTCTGCAACGTCGGGACGGGCTGCGAGACTTCCGTCAACGAGCTGTTCGCGACCATGGTGGCCCAGGCCGGCGTCGAGGTGACGCCCGTGATGGCGCCGGCACGGCCGGGGGAGCTGCGGCGTTCGTCCCTCGACAACGAGCGGGCGGCGATCCAGCTCGGGTGGCGACCCTGGACCGAGCTCGGCGACGGCACACGCGCCGTGCTCGAGTTCGTGGCCGAGCGCCCCGACTGATCGCCACCGCGAAACCTCAGCGAAAGAGGTCTTCGTCCGGCGGCCGGACCACCTCGGCCTTCACCGACGCCGGGCGCAGCCAGTCCGCGGGCACCCCCCGCACGACGGCGACGGGGACACTGCGGTCCTTGCCCATCACGAGCTCGGCCGCCGATGCGAGTTCGTCGGCAACACAGACCTCGGTGGCGGCGAGCTCCCGACCGCCCGCATCGGGTGTGCCCCGCAGATCGACCACGGCGGCCACCCCCGCGCACCCGATGGCCACGTCGGTCACGCCGCGTCGCCACGGCCGCCCGAAGGTGTCGGAGACGATGACCCCGACGTCGACGCCGAGGGCGTTCTTGAGCCCGGCCCGTATCCGCCGGGCCGAGCGGTCCGGGTCGTCGGGGAGCAACGCGGCCGACCCTTCCGCCACGTTGGACAGGTCGACCCCGGCGTTGGCGCAGATGAAGCCGTGGCGGGTCTCGCTGATCACCAGGTCACCCCGGCGGCGCAGGACGCGGACGGATTCCTGCAGCACCAGGGCCAGCTTGGCCGCCGGGTCGCCGTGGTCGATCGCCACGAGCCTGCCTTCGGCCTTGGACACGATCTTCTGGGTGACCACGAGCACGTCGCCGTCGAGCACCTCGGGCCCGCCGGGACGTGCGGGCGCGACCGCTCCGGCGACGAGCAGGGCGATGTCGGTTCCCGGTGCCACCTCGCCGATGCCCGTGACCGGGAGCACCTGGACACCGTCAGCCATTGCCATCGACGACCACCCGGGCCAGGTCCGCCGCCCGCTCGGGCGAGCTCATGACGGTGGGTGCGACGATGCAGCGGACCCCCTCGGCCTCGACGTCGGCGGCGAGCGACGCGTCGGCGACGTCCACGACGAGGGTGCCCACCCACGGTGCGTAGAGCCTGGCCACCCCCACCACCGACGCCTCGGACCCGAGCTCGACCATGAGCCGGTCGGCGGGGCCCTTCAGGGCGGCGCCGGCAACGATGGGTGACACGGCCACCACCTGCGTCCGGCGCGCAGCCAACGCGTCGCGGAGGCCCGGGACCGAAAGCAGCGGTCCGATGGAGACGACGGGGTTCGACGGGCAGACCACGATGGTGTCGGCACTCCCGAGCGCCTCCATCACCCCGGGTGCCGGGCGGGTCGCGGGCGCGCCCTCGAAGCGGACACCGCTCACCGCCACGTCATGATGCACGCGCACGAAGTAGTCCTGGAACGCGACCTCGGTCCCGGCCGGCCCCAAGGGGCTGGCCTCGGCCAGCACGACCCGGGTGCGCAGCGGGTCGTCGGTCACCGGCAGCATCCGCACGGTGACGCCGCGCCGGGCGCACAGCTGCGCCGTCACCTCGCTCAACGTGTCGCCCGCCCGCAGCCGGCCGGTGCGGAACAGGTGCGTGGCGAGGTCGCGATCGCCGAGGCGGAACCAGTCCTCCCCGCCGATCCGCGCCAGCTCGTCCATGACCGCCCAGGTCTCACCGGCCACGCCCCATCCGGTGTCGCGGTTGTCCATGCCGGCCAGCGTGTAGAGGACCGTGTCGAGGTCGGGGCTGATGTGCAGCCCGTGCAGGATGACGTCGTCCCCCACGTTGACGATGGCGGTGACGTCCGCCGACGGGACGACGCGGACGAGCCCGGAAAGCATCCGGGCGGCCCCGACGCCGCCGCACAGGGCCACCAGCACGCCGCGAGCATAGGAGCGTCTGCCCGACGGACCGTTCGGCGCCCCCTGATACCATCGCCGCCCGCCATGGCAGAGCGCATCCCCTCGGAACGGCACGAGACCGTGGTGTCGCTCCTGCGAGAAGCGGCGCGGGTCAACGGCGACGTCGAGGCGTACGTGGAGGCCGATCCTGAACGCGAGCGGCGGTCCCTCACCTTCGCCGAGTGGGACCGTGCCGCGGACGGTGTCGCAGGCGCGCTGGCCCGGCGCGGTGTCGCCAAGGGCGATGTGGTGTGCCTGCTGGTGCCGTCGTCGATCGACTACGCCGTCCTCTACGGCGCGCTGCTCCGTCTCGGGGCGATCACGTCCGGGCTCAACCCCCGCATGGGCGCCGGGGAGATGGCGTCCATCGTGGAGCGGGCGGCGCCGGTGCTCGTGGTGGCAGATCCCGCGGCCGCGGTGCTGCCGCCCGCCGTCAGGGGCGTGGAGGTGGTCGAGAGGGCCGAGGTCGCGACGTGGTGGGCCGGTGACCCGCCGCAGCGGTGGCCCGACCTCGTGCCACACGACCCCGTGGCCGTCGTCTGGACCAGCGGGACCACCGGCAAGCCGAAGGGGGCGCTCTTCGACCACGCCAACCTCGCCGCGGTGGCCCGGGGCACCGATGCGCTCAGCCAGCCGGGCGACCGCCGGCTCTCGCCGCTGCCGTTCGCTCACGTCGGGTACATGACCAGAGCGTGGGACGAAATCGCCAACGTCGTGACGACGATCATCACGCCGACGCCGTGGCGGGCCGACGACGCCGTCCGCATCTTGGCGACCGAGTCGGTGACGGTGGCCCAGGGAGTGCCGACCCAGTACACGCTGATGCTGGCCAGCCCCGAGTTGGAGCGGGCCGACCTCAGCACTCTGCGGGTCGCCAGCACGGGGGCGGCGCGCGTGCCTGCCGCACTCGTCGCCGAGGTGCGCCGCCGCTTCGGGGTCCCCGTCGTCGTGCGCTACACCTCGACGGAGGCATCGCTCGGGACCGGCACCACGTTGACGTCGTCCGACGAGGAGGTGGCCACGACCGTGGGGCGCCCCGTGCCAGGCGTCGAGCTGGCCATCGTCGACGACGAGGGGAGGGCGCTGCCCGCAGGGGCCATCGGCCGGGTCCGGCTGCGCTCGGCGGCCACCATGCGTGGCTACTGGGGGCGAGGCCCGGGCCGGGGGCGCCGCGCCGAGCAACTGATCGACGCCACCGCCACGGCAACCGTTCTCGACGATGATCGGTGGTTGACCACGGGTGACTTCGGGAGGCTCACCGAGGAGGGGAACCTCCAGCTGTCGGGGCGGGCACACGAGCGCTACATCCGGGGCGGCTACAACGTCTACCCGGCGGAGGTCGAGGAGACCCTGTCGTCGCACCCGTCGGTGGCCCGGGCCGCGGTGGTCGGAGTGCCCGACGACGTCCTCGGCGAAGTCGGCGTCGCCGTGGTGGTGGCGGAGGCCGGCGCCGTTCCCGAGCTCGACCAGCTCCGGGCGCACTGCGCCCGGGCGCTGTCCGACTACAAGGCGCCCGACGCGCTCGTGGTCGTCGACGAGCTGCCCCTGACCCCGATGATGAAGGTCGACCCCGCACGACTCGCCGCCCTGGCTGCTGCAGGGGCCGAGGAACGTCGCTCGCACCTCGCACCGAATCGTGGTCGCCGTCCCGGGGTGGTAGGCAGTGGCCCGACCGGAGATGGCGACGAGAAGGAGCCTGCATGAGCCCCACGACCAGAGTCGGGGAGTCCGACCCCAACCGGGGAACCGCCCCCGAAGCGATCACGACCGGCCGCTACGCGGGTCACGTGGCCGTGGTCACCGGGGCGGGGTCGGGCATCGGGCGTGCGACGGCGCGCCGCCTGGCCGCCGAGGGCGCCGCGGTGGCGTGCCTCGACCTGGCGGTGGACGCCATCGAGGCGGTGGCGGCCGAGATCAACAAGGAGTCGGGTGGCGCCGGCGGGCGGGCCCTGGCGATCAGCTGCGACGTCACCGACGAGGACGCCGTCGCCAGCGCCGTGTCGCAAGCCCGCGAGGAGCTCGGCCACATCACCAACCTGTGCAACATCGCGGGCATCGGCGGCTTCGCGCACACGCCCGAGCAGTCGCTCAGCGGATGGGACAAGATCATCGCCGTCAACCTGACCGGCACGTTCTTGATGTGTCGCGCCGTGCTGCCCGGCATGATCGAGCACGGCGGTGCCATCGTCAACACGGTCTCGACGGCGGGCATCAAGGGTCAGCCCTACTCGGCGGCCTACTGCGCCTCCAAGGGCGGCGTCAAGCTGCTCACCAAAGCCCTCGCCGTCGAGTACATGGCCCGGGGCGTCCGCGTGAACGGGGTGGCTCCCGGCGGTGTGGACACCCCGATCATCCACAACTTCGGTCCACCCGAGGACGCGGACTGGAAGCTGATTCAGCGCTTGATGACCCCGATCGGCTTCGCCTACCCCCACGAGATCGCCGGGGCGTTCGCCTACCTCGGGTCGCACGAAGCGGACTACGTCACGGGGGCGATCCTCTCCATCGACGGGGCGATCACGACCTGAGCGCCGTCGGCACGTCCCGGGCCACGGAGCGGGCGCCGCTGCGCGTCGCGCTCGACGCGACGCCGCTGCTCGGCCACCGCACCGGCGTCGGCGTCTTCTGCGAGGGCGCCCTCGGCGCGCTGGCGACCAGGCCGGGAGTCCACGTCCGGGCCTATGCGGTGAGCTGGCGCCGCCGGGGGCTCATCAAGGAGCACCTGCCGCCGGGGGTCGGGGCGCACCAGCGCCCGATGCCGGCGCGGCCGCTGCATGCCCTGTGGGGGCGTTGGGACACTCCTCGGCTGGAGTGGTTCGTCGGCGCGGTCGACGTCGTGCACGGCACGAACTTCGTGGTGCCGCCCACTCGCCGCGCCGCCACCGTGATCTCGGTGCACGACCTCACGCCGCTCCACTACCCCGAGCTGTGCGACGAGGCGACGCTGGCCTACCCCGGGCTCATCCGCCGGGCGCTGGCGCGGGGGGCCTGGGTCCACACCGACTCCGCCTTCGTCGCGGGCGAGGTGACCGACGCCTTCGGGGTCGACCCCGCCCGCGTGCGGGTCGTGCATCCCGGCGTGCCCGACCTGCCCACCGTCGCGGAGCCGGACGTGGCGGTCGTGCTCGGCGGGCTGCTCCCTCCGGGAGCCAGCGCGGTACTGCCTCGCCGTCGGGACGGCCGAACCGCGCAAGGACCTGCCCGGCCTCGTCCGCGCGTTCGGCGAGGTCGCGGCACGTCACGGCGACCTGTCCCTGGTGCTCGCCGGGCCACCGGGTTGGGGTGAGGACACGCTGGCCTCGGCCGTCGCCGCATCGCCCGCCCGGGACCGGATCGTCCGCACGGGGTGGGTCGACGCGCGTGACCTGGCCGCGTTGCTCTCGCACGCCAGCGTGCTCGCCTACCCCTCCCTCTACGAGGGTTTCGGCTTCCCGCCGCTGCAGGCGATGCGAGCGGGCGTCCCGGTGGTCGCGGCGCGCGCCGGCTCCCTGCCCGAGGTGCTCGGGAACGGAGCCCTCATGGTGGAACCCGGCGATCACGACGCCCTCGTCCTGGCGCTCGAGGCCAGTCTGGTGGACGACGCACTGCGCCGCCGGCTGGTCGCGGCCGGGACGAGCTGGTCCTCCCGGTACTCCTGGGAACGTTGCGGCGCCGGCCTCGAGGACCTCTACCGCGACGCGGCGGATGGCACGCGTGCCTGAGCAGGCGCCCTCGCTGCTCCTCGTCGTCGAGCAGCTGCGTCGCCGCGTGCCCGGCGGCATCGGCGTGTACACGCGCGGACTTCTGGACGGGCTCGCCCGGTGCACCGCCGAGGGCGACGGCGTCGACGTGACGCTCCTGGCCAGCCGTCCCACTGTGCCCCTCGTCGGGACGGCGCGCTCGGCGGGTGATCCGTTGGCTCGCTTCGGCCGACCGGTCCTCTCGTCACGGCTGCCGGGGCCGCTCCTGACGCGGGCGTGGGACCACGGGCTGGTCCACGCACCGGGCGGTTTCGACGTCGTGCACTCGATGTCGCTGGCCGCGCCGCGCCTCCGGCGCTCCAGCCACAGTGCGCTCGTCATCACGGTCCACGACGTCGCGTGGCGCCGCCATCCCGAGGCCACGACACCGCGGGGTGTGCGATGGCACGAGGCGGCGCTGATCCGCGTCCGCGACAGCGCGGCGTCCGTCGTCGTGCCGTCCCGGCTCGTGGCCGCCGACGTGGGGTCGATCGGTGTCGATGCGTCGCGCATCACCGTGGTGGCGGGCGGCGCCGACCACCTGCCCGCACCGGACCCCGTGGGCACCGACGCGCTCCTCGCCCGCGTCGGGGTGCGGGGCGAGTTCCTCCTCACGGTCGGCACGCTCGAGCCGCGGAAGAACGTCGACCGCCTCGTCGAGGCCTATGCCCAGGTGCGCCCCTCCCTGCCCCGCCCGTGGCCGCTGGTGGTCGTGGGCCCCGACGGGTGGGGACCTGAGCCGACGCGCCCGCCCGAGACCGGCGGGGTCGTCTTCACGGGTTCGGTTCCCGACGCCGTGCTGGCCGCGCTCTACGACCGTGCCCGCGCCTTCGCGTACGTGCCGTTGACAGAGGGGTACGGCTTGCCTCCCCTCGAGGCGATGCGGGCCGGCACGCCGACGGTGGTGTCGGGCGAGGTGCCGAGCGTGCACGACCTCGGTGCCCCCGAGCCGGCGCCGGCCATCATCGTGGACCCCCTCGACGTCGACGACATCGCCTCCGGCCTCGCAGCCGTCCTGACCGACGAGGGTCTGCGCACCGAGCTGTCGGTGCGCGGCACGCGCCATGTGCTGCCGCGCACCTGGCA
This sequence comes from uncultured Acidimicrobiaceae bacterium, assembly GCA_963726005.1. Lineage (GTDB taxonomy): Bacteria > Actinomycetota > Acidimicrobiia > Acidimicrobiales > RAAP-2 > Bog-473. The sequence continues at coordinate 824,571 of CAVSAT010000002.1, read as the reverse complement.
CGCCGCCGCACGCGCCCACGTCGCACTGTGGAAGGCGCTGCGGTGACCGATCCGTTGGCGGTTGCGCTCGATGTGTCCGCCGTCCCGGCGCGCCCGGGAGGTGCGGGCTACTACACCATGGCCCTCGCCACCGGCCTCGCGCGGCGTGACGACGTCGATGTCACGCTCGTGGCGCGTCACGGCGACGAAGAGCGGTGGCACACGTCGGCCGCCGGCGCCGCGGTGCGGGCCGCGGTGCCGTCCTCCCGGCCCGGGCGCCTGGCGTTCGAGCAGTTCGGCCTCTCGTCGGTGCTCCGCTCCCTCGGGGTGCAGGTCCATCACGGGCCGCACTACACGATGCCGGCGCGGTCACCTGTTCCGTGTGCCGTCACGATCCACGACTGCACGTTCTTCGACCACCCCGAGTGGCACCACCGCTCCAAGGCGGCCTTCTTCCGCCGGGCCATCCGCCGCGCCGCGCTCCGTGCCGGCGTGCTCGTGTGCGTGAGCCAGGTCACGGCCGACCGGCTCCAGGAGTGCTGCGAGGTGAGGGCGCCCGTGGTCGTCGCGCCACACGGCGTCGATCACGCGCGGTTCGCACCCACCGAGCCGGCAGACGGGGCGGACACGGCCGTCGTGCGCTCCCTCGGCCTTCCGGCCGAGGCACCGTTGGTCGTCTTCGTCGGCACGCTCGAGCCGCGCAAGGGGGTGGCGCCGCTCGTTGCCGCGTTCGACCGGGTCGCCGATGCGCACGCCGACGTCCTGCTCGTGCTCGGGGGCCAGGTCGGCTGGGGGATGGGCGAGACCGAGCGCGCGCTGGCGGCGGCCCGCCACCGCGAGCGGATCGTCCGCACCGGCTACCTCCCGGACCGGGCCGTGCCGGCGCTGCTCCGTCGGGCCTCGGTGGTGGCCTACCCCGCGCTCGAGGAGGGATTCGGGCTGCCCGCGCTGGAGGCACTGTCGTGCGGCGCGCCGCTCGTGACGACGGAGGGCACGGCAATGGCCGAGGTCGCGGGCGGGGCGGCCCTGCTGGTGCCCCCGGGCGACGTCGGCGCCTTGGCCGGAGCGCTGCGGGCAATGCTCGACGAAGGCCGTGCGACCGAGCGGCAGGCGCGGGGAATCACCGTCGCCGCGGAACACACATGGGAGGCGAGCGTGGCGCAGCACGTGCGTGCCTATGCGGTGGCTCAGGCGGCCTCGCAGTAGGGTTCCGCGCATGCGCGCGCTGATCACCGGCGGGAAGGGCTTCGTAGGCCAGTGGCTGGCCGCGCACCTCAGGGATTGCGGGGACGACGTCGCGGTCATCGACATCGAGACGGACGTGGCGGACGGTGGCGCCATCCGCCACGTCATGGCCGACGTCAGCCCCGAAGCCGTCTACCACCTGGCCGCCATGACGCACGTGGGTGAGAGCTGGGAGAACCCGAGCCAGGTCCTCCGGGTCAACGTCCTCGGGACGGCCGAGATCCTGGCGGCGGCCCGGTCCCTGGCGCCGAGCCCCCAGGTGTTGGTCGTGAGCTCGGCCGAGGTGTACGGGGTCGTCGGGCCGGAGCAGCTCCCGCTCGGGGAGGACACCCCCAGCGCCCCGGCCACCCCCTACGCGGCGAGCAAGCTCGCGGCCGAGGTGGTGGCGCTCCAGGCCTGGCGGGGCTACGACCAGCCCGTCATCGTGGTGCGGCCGTTCAACCACATCGGTCCAGGGCAGTCGCCGAACTTCTTCGTTCCCGCGCTGGCCAAGCGGATCGTGGAGGCCCGGCGGTTGGGCGCCGGATCGCTGCGGGTGGGCACTCTGAGCACCCGGCGGGACTTCACCGATGTCCGGGACGTGGTGGTCGCCTACCGGCTGCTGATGGAGAAGGGTGCGCCCGGGGAGGTCTACAACGTGTGCTCGGGCCGCGACGTCGCGATGGCAGAGGTGGCCGCACACCTCCTCGAGCTGGCGCAGGCCGACCTCACGCTCGAAGTCGACCCCGAATTGGTGCGTCCGGTCGACGTGCCGGTGCTGCGAGGCGATGCGGCGCGGCTGCGCGCCCGCACCGGCTGGCAGCCGATGATCCCGCTCGCGACGACGCTCGCCGACGTCCTGGCCTCGTGGGAGGCGGACTGAGGGCGAGCGTCGCCGTCACATCTGGTTGTGTGGCTCAGTCGCTGACGCGTTGGCGGATCTGGGTGCGCACCTCGCGCGCTTGCTCCCGGGCCTTCGCGGTCAACTGCGTCACCGTCGGGGGCAGCTTCTCCTCAATGGGCTGGAGGGTCGTCTCGACGAAGTGCACCGCGGACTCGGCCAGGTCATCGATCTGTGCGATCCCCTTGGCCACACCGTGGCGGACACCGTCGATCCGCTGGTCCAACGCCAGGTCCTGCGACAGCCGGTTCTGAAGGTCGACCCGCTCCACCTGGGCCCGCTGGTAGCCCAACACGCCGAGGCCGACCGCGACATAGGCGGCGTCGCGGGCGAGATCCGTGACGCCCTTGGAGAGGGTGTTGATGTTGGAAGTTAGGTCAGGCATGGGAGCCTCCTGTCTGGTCGGTTCACTGTCAGATCCGGCACGCAGGAGTCGCTTTTCGGCTTCCGCGTTCGTATGCAACAGTATCACGGTTGTTTAACAGTAGCAAGCAGCCCGGGTGCCAATTTCGTGCCTGAAAGCCCCCATTCGTGCCTGAAGGGGCCGATGCGCCAGCGGATAGCCTCTCCCCCCTGATGGACGCCCAAGTGCCGGCCGTGGTCGCCGTCGTGGTCACGACCGAGCCCGGGCCCTGGTTCGAAGAGGCGCTCTCCTCCCTGGCCACGCAGGACTACGAGGAGCTCTCCATCCTGGTGCTCGCGACCGGCGACGCCGCCGCCGGCGTGACCCGGCGGGTCGGCGGGATCCTGCCCGACGCGTTCGTCCGCCACCTTCCGGAGCGACCCGCCTACACGGCCGCGTCCAACGAGGCACTGGCCATGGTCGAGGGTGCCGCGTTCTTCTTGCTGTGCCACGACGACGTGGCGCTCGATCCCGACGCCATCCACCAGCTCGTCGAGGAGGCCTTCCGCTCCAACGCCGGCGTCGTATCGCCGAAGTTCGTCAACTGGGACGATCCCGCCATCCTCCTGCACGTCGGGATGAGCTGTGACAAGAGCGGCGCCGTCATCGACCGCATCGTCGAGGGTGAGGTCGACCATGGGCAGCACGACGCCGTGCGCGACGTCTTCGTCGCGCCGGGGGGGTGCATCCTCGTCCGGGCCGACCTCTTCCGGCTGCTCAAGGGTTTCGACGCCGGGATCGTGGCCATGGGGGAGGACCTCGACCTGTCGTGGCGCAGCCAGGTCGCGGGGTCACGCGTGGTCGTCGCGCCCGCGGCGCGGGTGCGCCACCGCGAAGCCGTGGCGGGCGGGCTGGAGGTGCTGGCGGTCCGCACCGAGACGCAGGGCCGTCGCCCCGTCACCATGCAGATGCTCCAGCGGCGCCACGAGCTCCGCGCCGTGCTCAAGTGCTACACGCGGTTCAGCCTCGTGCGGGTGTTGCCACAGGCGGCGCTGCTGGCCCTCGGGGAGGTCGTCGTCGCCGCGTTCGCCCGCGACGGCGAACGGGTCCGGGCCGTCGCGGGCGCCTGGAGATGGAACGCCCGGAAGCTGACCGAGATCTCCCTGTTGCGGGGCGAGCTCGCCGAATACCGTCTGTTCCCCGACGCGGAGGTCCGCCGGCTCCAGGTGCGCGGCAGCGCCCGCCTGTCGCGCTACTTCAGCCGCCTGACCCACCAAGGTCTTGCCGCGGCCAACGCGGCAGCCGCCTCACGGGAGCGTTCCGACCGCGCCGGGGAGCGGGCGGAGGTCGCGGTCCTCACCGGCAGCGTCGGGTCTGCCTTCAGCGAGGACACGGACTTCGACGAGCTCGACGACCTAGGCCGGCGGGCGGGGCGAGACCGTTTCGGCCGCAAGATCCGCTCGGCCCCGCTGAGTACGGGACGCCAACGAGTGGTGGCCATGGTGATCGCGCTGCTCGTGATCGCGCTCGGGACCCGCGACCTGTTCTTCGGGACCCTGCCCCTCGTCGGCCAGTTGGCCCCGCTTCCGTCGTGGACGACGAGCTGGCACCACTTCTTCTCGGGCTGGCAGTCGGCTGGCGTGGGCACGACGGCGCCGGCCTCACCCGCGTTCGGCATTGTCGGGATCACCGGAACAGTGCTCTTCGGCGCCATGGGGACCCTGCAGCGGGTCCTGCTGCTCGGCTGCATCCCGCTCGGCGCGTGGGGCATCTCCCGCTTCATGCGCCCGCTCGTCTCGCCCCGCGCCCGTGCCATCGCCGTCATCTGCTACCTCGGTCTCCCGTTGCCCTACGGCGCCCTGGGCACCGGCCGCTGGGACGGCCTCGTCGCCTATGCCGCCTTCCCGTTCATCGCCCGTCGCCTGGCCGAGGCGGCCGCGGTCGCGCCGGTACCGGACGGCGCGTGGGACGCAATGGCGCAGCCGCCCGTGGGGCCAGATCGCCATCCTGGGCGCCCTGATCGCCACGGCGGCGAGCTTCGCGCCCGCCGTGGTCCCGCTCACCATCGCCATGGCGCTGGCCTGGACGGTGGGCTCGCTCCTCGTCGGCGCGCGGGACCCGGGCTGGCGGGTCCTCGTGGTGGCCGGCGAGGCGGTGATCGTGACCCTGGTGCTGGCGGCGCCGTGGGCCATCGGGACGGCGCTGGCCGGCAAGGGCGCGGTCGCGATCTTCGGGTTGCCCGTGAGCGGCGCCGCGGCCCCGAACTGGGGCGAGGTCATCCGCTTCGCCATCGGCCCGGCGGCCCGCTCGCCCATCGTGTGGCTCCTCGTGGCGGGGGCCGCACTCCCTCTGCTGCTCGGACGAGGCGTCAAGTTGACCTGGGCGGCGCGCCTGTGGGTCACGGCGTGCGCATCGTGGGGCCTCGCCTTCGCGGCGACGCGGGGCGACCTCGGGTCGTTCACGCCCTCGGAGTCGGTGGTCCTGGCGCCGGCCGCGCTCGCTGTGGCCGCCTGCGTGGGCCTCGGCATCTCCGCCTTCGAGGACGACCTGACCGGTCGGGAGTTCGGGTGGCGCCAGGTGGTGAGCGTGGTGGCGCTGGTCTTCGTGGCGGCCGGCCTGCTCCCGGTTGCCGTCGGCGCGGCCGACGGTCGTTGGGACCTTCCGTCCCAGGGCGTGGAGCAGCCGCTGGCGTTCCTCACCCACGCGGGCACGTCCGGCGTCGGCAGGGTGTTGTGGCTCGGTGACCCGAGGTCCCTCCCCGCCGGGGGCTGGTCGGTGCAGCCCGGCCTGGCCTACGCGCTGACGCCGCAGGACCTGCCGGATGCGGCGCAGGTGTTCACCCCTGCCGGCCCTGGGCCGGCCGCGCTCGTGGCCGATGCCGTCCGCCTGGCCGTCTCCGGCGGGACGGTGCACCTCGGCCGGCTGCTCGCGCCGTCCGGGGTGCGGTACGTGGTGGTCGTCGACGGCCTGGCCCCGTCCATGGTGGGCACCGTGCCGCCGTCAGTGAGCGCGCCCGCGCCGGCCGGGCTCAACGCCGACCTCCTCAAGCAGGACGATCTGCGGGTCGTCCCGGGCGAGGTGGGCGTGCAGGTCTTCGTGAACGGCGAGGCGATGCCCGTCACGGCCGAGCGCGCCACGCCGTTGCCCGTCGTGCGCGCGTGGTCGTACCCGAGCGGCGCGGACGTGGCGGGCTGGCTGCCGGTGCTGAGCGCCCTGTCCGACGGGGGGCCGGCGACCGGCCCCGTCGGACCCGGGACCCTCTACGCCGGGTACGCGCCAGCCGGGAGCTTCGCGCTGACCGTCTCGGGCCGTGCGGTGCCGCGCCACCCGGCGTTCGGATGGGCGGCGCAGTACGGCGCCGTCAAGGGACGGGCCTCACTCGCCCTCGCGGGATTCCCCTACGGCCCCATCGGAGTGCTGCTCGAGCTGGCCGCGTGGGTGCTTCTCGCGGCCGCGATCGTCGGCCGGCCGCGGCGGACGAGCCGCGCCAAGGTGGGAGAGCCGTGAGCCCCGCCCATCACAGCAGCGAACGCCGGTGGCGCGTGCTCGCCCTCGTCGTGCTCGTGCTTGCGGGCGTCGGCATCGGGGCCGGGACCCGGGGGACCGCGGCGCCCCTCGGCGGGACGGCGGCGCCGGGCGCGCTCGTCCCCGCGCCCGACGCGGAATCGTCCGCCTGGTACTGCACCGGCCAGTCCACCGCATCGGGCGTGTCGCCCGGCGTCCTCGTCCTCACCAACACGTCGGGCGGGCCTGTCTCCGGGACGATCACGGCGGTGACCGACGGGGGCTCCTCCGAGCGCACCGCGGTCGCCGTCCCCGCCGGCGGAGTGGTGGCGCCGTCCATCCCTGCGCTGTCCTCCGGGTCCTGGGAGTCCGAGATCGTGTCGGTCTCCGGTGGCGGCGTCGCCGTGTCGCAGGCGGTGCACGGCGCCTCGGGCTGGTCCCAGGCGCCGTGCCAGAGCACCACGTCCGCCTCGTGGTTCTTCCCCGGCGGCACGACCGCGAACTCCGACGGGCTCTACGTCTCGCTCCTCAATCCGACGTCGACGCCCGTCGTGGTGGACCTGACCTTCATGACGCCCGCAGGAGCCGTCCATCCCATCAACTACCAGGGCATCGTGCTGCAACCGGGGCAGGTCCAGGTGGAGGACGTGGCATCCGAGGTCCAGGACGTGTCGACGGTGAGCACCGTCGTGTCCACCCGGACCGGCCGCGTCGTGGCGTCCGAGGTCCAGGTCTTCGCCGGGCCCTCCGCCGGCCTCGCCCTGGTGCCGGGCGCGGCGTACCCCGAGTCGCAGTGGGCGATCCCCCAGGCCCAGGAGGTGGGTGGTCACTCCGAGATCGACGTCTTCAACCCCGGGAGTGGTCCCGAACGCGTAAGCGTGCAGCTGCGTCTGCCGTCCGCACCCTTGGCCCCGCTGACCGCCACGGTCCCCGGTGGCTCCACCTGGGCCCTGGCCACGAGCGCCCAGACCCGGATCCCCCGTGACGAGACCTACTCGGCCGTCATCGAGGCCACGGGCGGTGCCGGGGTTGTCGTGAGTCGAACCGTCACCCTGCCGGGGGCTGCGTCAGCGCCCCAGTCCGGCATGGCCATGGCCGTCGACCGCCGCAGCACGGTATCGCCGGCGGGGATGTGGGTGGTGCCGCCGCCCGGGACGAGCGCGAACCCCGCGGTGGGCGGGGCCGGCGCCGCCTACGTGGGACTGGTGAACACCGCGACCAGCGCGGCGCACTACGACGCGTTCGTCGTGACGTCCTCGGGTACCCGACAGATCGCCACAGGCACGCTGGAGCCAGGAGCCCTTTCCGGCTCCGTGCTCTCCAATGCAGGGCTCAACGCCGTCATCGTGCGCGCCGCGGGAACGGTGGCGGTCAGCGAGAGCGCCAACCCGTCGGGCGGCATCGGCGTGGTGACGATGCCCGGGCTGCCGATGGCGGCGGCGATCGGTCGCTGAGCGTCAGAGCCGGTGCCGCTGGTAGCGGCGCCACAGGGCGCGCCCGCCCACCAGCAGCACGCCCAGGCACACCAGCGCGAAGAGCAGGGGCCCGGCCAGACGGACGAGCCCCTCCACCCCGGCCACGAACCCGCCGACGCTGTCGTGCCAGGCCCGCACGAGCCCGGATTCGGGCAGCGGTCCCGGCGGCGGGGGCGGGGTGCCCTCGTTGACGGTCACGGTCAGCGTCGAGTACGACGTCTCGCTGCTGAGCACCTGCAACTGCCCCTGGAGCTGCTCGATCTGCGTCTGGATGCCGTCGAGCTGCTCCTGGACGGCCAACACGTCGCCGACCGTCGTGGCCTTGGCCAGGATGGTCAGGTACTGCTGGCGGCTGTCCTGCAGTGCGGTGATGCGCGACTGGAGGTCGACGTACTGTCCGGTGACATCGGTGGCCTTCGTCGTCAGCCCCGACGTCCTGCCGAGCGCCTGCGCCTGTCGCAGCGCCGCCGAGAAGCTCTGCACGGGCACCTGAAGGGTGACGCTGCCGTACGGCGCGCCGCCCGCGCCCGCACCGGACTGGGTCTGCGAGTTCGCCACGAAGCCGCCGTAGGCGCCGGCCAGCGCGGTCAGCTGCGTCATCGTCCGCGCCAGACGGCCGCGGCCCACCGCGAGCCCCAGGGTCCCGGTCTGCTCGATCTTGGCGGACTGGCCGACGGCACCACCGGGCAGGGTGGGAGCGGTCGGCGTGGTGACCGGGGGAGCCGCAGTCGAACCTTGGGCCGCGTTGGACGTCCCGAAGGCGCGCGGCGCCCGAGTGTTGAGCTTGGACGAGACGCCGCCCGATGGGCCGTGGGGGATCGTCGTCGTCTCGGGGGACGGCGTCACCGGGCCGCGCGGCGTGTGCGCGAGGCCCGAGGTCACCGTCGGGCCGGAGGGGCTGCGCAACAGCGCGCCGACGGTCCCGGCGACTGCGAGCGCGACGACGACGCAGGCGGCCACGGTGAGCGTGCGGTGCCGTGCCGCGACGACCACGAGGCGGTGCACCCGGCCGTCGCCCGCCGGCGCGGGGAGCGCCGGCGGGCCGTCCCCGGTGCCCTCGCCTGCGCCGCCCAGACCGTCGGTGCCGTCGGTGCTGTTCGTGCCGTCGGCACCGTCCGTGTCCCCGGCGCCCGCGACGCGACCCGCGGCCCGGGCCAGGATGTCGTCGACGCCGGTCCCGGGCACGTCGAACGCTGCGCCGGCGCGGGCGAGGAGGGAGGCGAGCCGTTCGTCGTCGAGCATGATCATGGTCCGGTCTCCTCGGCTGGAGGGGAGCCCCCGGGAGCGGCCAGGGCGGCCAGGGCGGGGTCGGCCGCCAGGCGGCGGCGGGCCTCGTGCAGGCGGGACTTGACCGTGCCCTGGCGCCGGCCGATGGCGAGCGCGATGTCCTTCTCGCTCAGGTCGGCGTAGTAGCGCAGGACGACGGGCACCCGCAGTGACATGGGGAGCTGCTGCAGCGCGGCCAGCACGGTCTCGGCCGTCTCGCCCCGCTCGGCCAGCGCCTCGGGGCCGCCGCTCGCCTCCGGCACGTGCGCGAGAGGCTGGTCACCGGCGCGATGGTCGCGGTGGGGGATCTCGCGGCGCAGCTTGGAGTAGCACGAGTTGACGACGACCCGGTAGAGCCAGGGCCGGATGCTCGGCACGGCCGAGAGCGAGTCGCGGAAGCGCCAGGCGCGCAGGTAGGCGTCCTGCACGGCCTCCTCGGCGTCGGCCCGGTTCCCCAGGATCAAGCAGGCGGTGCGGAACGAGGCGACGTATCCCTCCTCGAGCCAGTCGGCCAGCTGCTCCTCCACCATCCCCCCTTCTGACGCAGCGCCGCCCGGTCTGGTTCGAATTCCGGTGGCGCGGTGCCTAGCGGGAGGGGGGTCGCTCCGGGTCGGCCGGCGGCGGCCAGGGTGGCGGCGGCCACGTCGACCCGGTGTCGGGCAGGCCGGCCAAGGGCGGGGCCGGGACGGCGACGGGTTCGGGCCCGGTGACGGATTCGGTCCCTGCGATGGCGTTGCCTGCCACGTCCGCCACGGCGTCAACGTCAGCGTCGGCGTGCGGCCCGTGCCCGTTGCCGGCGCCGTTGGAGACCGGCGGGCGGATGGCGGCCTCGTTGAAATGCGGGACCGACTTGGCTCCCTCGCCGTGCACGGGCGACCCGTGGGCCTCGTCGACGAGTCGTGCCACCTCGGCGCCGTCGATGATCTCGTTGTCGAGCAGCGCGCGGGCGATGGCGTTGAGCCCGCCCCGGTGCTTGCTCAGCACCTCCATGGCCCGCTGTTCCTCGGAGCGCAGGATCCGCTCGACCTCCTCGTCGATCACCTTCGAGGTGTCCTCGGAGTAGTCGCGCGTGTGCATGAGGTCCTCGCCGAGGAAGACCTGGCCCTGCGATCCCCAGGCCATGGGGCCGATGGCGTCGCTCATGCCCCACTCGCGGACCATCTTGCGCGCCAGCTCGGTGTTGCCGACCAGGTCGTTGGCGGCGCCGGTCGACAGGTCGCCGTAGACGAGTATCTCGGCGCAGCGGCCACCCATGCGGACGCAGAGCGAGTCCTCGATGTACTGGCGCGGGTGGATGTGCCGCTCCTCCATCGGAAGCTGGTGGGTGACGCCCAGCGCCATGCCCGTGGGGAGGATGGTGACCTTGTGCACCGGGTCGGCGTTCTCGAGCACGTAGGCGAGCACGGCGTGGCCGCCCTCGTGGTAGGCGATGCGCTCCTTCTCGGCCTCCGAGAGCACCATGGACTCGCGGCGCTGGCCGAGGAGCACCCGGTCACGCGCCGTCTCGAAGTCCGCCATGGCGATCTCGACGCTGCCCCGGCGCACGGCGTGGAGAGCAGCCTCGTTGACCAGGTTGGCCAGGTCCGCACCGCTCATGCCGGGCGTACCCCGGGCGACAATGCCGAGGTCGACGTCGTTCGCCATGCGCTTGCCCTTGCAGTGCACCTTGAGGATGGGGAGGCGCTCCTCGAGGTCGGGCAACGGCACGACGATCTGCCGGTCGAAGCGGCCCGGACGCAGCAGCGCGGGGTCGAGGATGTCGGGCCGGTTGGTGGCGGCGATCATCACGACGCCCTCGGCCGTGTCGAAGCCGTCCATCTCGGAGAGCATCTGGTTGAGCGTCTGCTCACGCTCGTCGTGCCCGCCGCCGAGCCCGGCACCGCGCTTGCGGCCGATGGAGTCGATCTCGTCGACGAAGACGATGGCGGGCGCCTGCTTGCGCGCCGTCTGGAACAGGTCGCGCACCCGGCTGGCACCGACCCCCACGAACATCTCCATGAAGTCCGAGCCGCTCACCGACATGAAGGGCACGCCGGCCTCGCCGGCCACGGCCCGGGCGATGAGCGTCTTGCCCGTGCCGGGCGGCCCGACGAGCAGGACCCCCTTGGGGATCTTCGCCCCGATCTCCTTGAAGCGGGCGGGCGTCTTGAGGAAGTCGACCACCTCGCTGATCTCCTGCTTGACGCCGGTGTAGCCGGCGACGTCGTCGAAGGTGGTCGAAGGGCGGTCGCTGCTGAAGGTCTTGGCCTTGGAGCGCCCGATCGACATGATCCCCGACATCTGCCCGCGGGTCTGGCGGCCGATGAAGTAGATGAAGGCGGCGCCGATCCCGATGATGAAGATGTAGGGCAGCAGGGCGGTGAAGATGTTCGAGGACGGGGTGGGGAAGCTGACCTGGACGCCGTCGTTGCGCATGGTCGTGACGTCGTTGGGCAGGGACGGGGTCGGGCCCTGGACCTCGTAGCTCGTGCCGTCCTTGAGGTTTCCGGTGATCTGGCCGGTGGAGTTGGAGATCTTGGCCGTGGTCACCTGCTTGGACGTCACGTCCTGGAGGAACTTGGTGTACGTGATCGTCTTGGCGTTGGTCGTCTTGATCGTGCCGACGGCCAGCAGGATGGCCACGATCCCGATGGCGAGGACGCCCCAGAGCCAGCGCCAGCTCTGGCCGCCGCCCGGCTGCCCGCCCGGCGCGCCACCCTCGCCGCCCGCGGGCGCGTTTGGTCTGTTCGCAGGCTTGTCCTGACGCTGAGCGCTCACCCCATCCATGCTAGGCGCCGCCCTCGAAGAACGGTGACCGCCCTGGCTGGATGCGCAGCGCGGGTCTCCCTGCAGGTCGCGGGCCCATTGGGCGCCGGTAACGTTCTACCGATGACCGATTCGGAGCCCGGCGGGCCGCCTCGAGGCCCGATCGGCCCGCCGGCGCGTCCTCCCGGGCCCGTCCCCGCCGGGTACGTCCCCCGCGAATGGGTGCAACAGGCCACGCCGCCGACGGTCCCCCCGCCACCGGTCGCGCCACGCCCGTCGGGGCACGGGCCGGCGGTCTGGCCGACGGTCGACACCCACGCCCCCATGGCGCGCCCGGCCCCCGCGCCGTACGGCGCCGCCTGGCCGGTCGTCGCCACGCCGCCCGCACCGCCGCACGGGCCGGCCGGGGGAGACGCCCCGTTCCTCGATACCCCCTGGGTCCCCCCCAGACCAAGCGCCAGGGCTGGATGTGGCTCGTCTACGCCGTCGCCGGGTTCCTGGCCGGCCAGCTCGGCGCCCTCGCCTTCGGCCTGGTGGCCGGCGCCATCGCCGGCAAGACCTCCGCGCAGATGCAGGCGATCGCGACGGCCTCGGTGCCACCCGAGTGGTACGTGGTGTCCACCCTGCTCGGCCTGTGGATCGGGTTCTTCGGCGCGCCCTGGCTGGCCAGCCGGACCCAGGGGACGCGCAACTTCGTGCGCGACCTCGGTGTGCGCTTCCGGGTCATCGACCTCGTCGGGATCGGGATCGGCATCGGCGGCCAGATCCTCGTGGCGATCATGTACGCCCCGTTCCAGCACGAGATCCACGACTTCAACGCGCCCTCGCAGCGCCTGACGGGCGGTGCGCACGGCGGTGGCTTCGTCGTCATCGCGATCGCGACGGTGCTCTTCGCCCCGGCCATGGAGGAGCTGTTCTTCCGCGGCCTGCTCCTCAAGGCGCTCGTCCGGCTGTTGACCCCGCTGCGGGCGGCCGGCGGCGCCCGCGCCACCGGCGTCGTCCTGGCCGTGATCGCCGACGGGCTCCTCTTCGGCCTGGCCCACGGCGAATGGGTGCAACTGGCGGGACTGGCGGCCTTCGGCATGATCTTGGCTGCCGTTTCGTACCGCACCGGTCGACTCGGCATGAACATCGTCGCCCACAGCACGTTCAACCTGGTGGCCATCATCGCCATCGCCGCCAACGGGAACGGCGTGATCCACTGAGCGCCGCCCGCTGAACGCATCCACAGGCCGCATCCACTGGGCACCGCGCCATCCGCCGTTTCGGATGCCCGCGGCGGGCGCCCCTAAGGTTGGGCCCGTGAACCGGATGGACCAGGTCTTCAAGGCCTACGACGTGCGCGGCATCGTGCCCGACCAGCTCGATGCGGACATGTGCCTGGCCATCGGCCGCGCCATGGCGCGCTTCGCCGGAGCACCCGAGATCCTCGTCGCCCGGGACATGCGCGAGTCGGGCGTGGAGCTCTCGGCGGCGTTCTCCGACGGCGTGCGCGCCGAGGGTGCCGACGTGACGGACCTGGGCATGGCCTCCACCGACTTCTTGTACTTCGCGTCGGGACACCTCGACGCGCCGGGCGCCATGTTCACGGCGTCGCACAACCCGGCGCAGTACAACGGGCTCAAGCTCTGTCTCTCCCAGGCGCGGCCGATCGGGCGCGACACCGGCCTGGTCGAGATCGAGGCCGAGGCCGAGAAGCTGCTCGGTGAGCCCACCCCACCCCGGCGCGGCAGCCACCGTGAGCTGGACCTGCTCGGCGCCTGGGCCGACCACGTCCGCTCGTTCGTGGACGTCGGGTCGTTGCTCCCGCTCCGGGTCGTCGCCGACACCGCCAACGGCATGGGCGGCCTGGTCGTGCCGATCGTCTTCGACAAGCTCCCCTTCTCGGTGGAGGTGCTCTTCCCGGAGCTCGACGGCACCTTCCCCAACCATCCTGCCGACCCGATTCAGCCCGAGAACCTGGTCGCGCTGAAGCGGGCGGTGGTCGAGCAGGAGGCCGACGTCGGACTCGCCTTCGACGGCGACGCCGACCGGGTCTTCCTCGTCGACGAGAAGGCCGAGCCCGTGTCGGGCTCGCTGACCACGGCGCTGGTCGCAGCCAGCATGCTCACCAAGCATCCGGGCGAGACGATCCTCTACAACCTCATCTGCTCCCACGTGGTGCCCGAGGTGGTGACCGAAATGGGCGGCACGCCGGTGCGCACCCGGGTCGGACACTCCATCATCAAGCAAGTGATGGCCGAGACGGGCGCCGTGTTCGGCGGCGAGCACTCGGGTCACTACTACTACCGCGACAACTTCCGGGCGGACTCGGGCATCATCACGGCGCTCCTCGTGCTGGAGCTCATGAGCCAGAGCGGCCAACCGCTCTCGGTGATGCTCGAGCCGTACCAGCGCTACGCGGACTCGGGTGAGATCAACACGGTGGTCGCGAACCCCGCGGCGACCGTCGAGGCCATCGCCGAGCACGAACGCGCCGCCGGGGCGTCGATCGACCGATTGGACGGGCTGACCGTCGAGCACGCCGACTGGTGGTACAACGTGCGGCCCTCCAACACCGAGCCCCTGCTCCGCCTCAACGTCGAGGCGAAGACGCCCGAGCTCTGTGCGGCCCACGTCGCCGAGGTGCGAGAGCTCATTGCCGCCAACGCCGGCCGCGCGGTGCCGGCCCGAACTGAGGAGCTGACATGAGCCTCGATCCACTCCTGCTCGACGTCCTGGCCTGCCCGGTCGACAAGGGCCCGCTGCTGTGGTTCGCGGACGAGGAGGTCCTCTACAACCCGCGGCTGAAGAAGAGCTACGCCGTGGTCGACGGCGTGCCCGTGCTGCTCGTGGACGAGGCGGTCGACGTCGGCGAGCCCGAGCACGAGCGGCTGATGGCCAAGGCCGACAAGGACGAGGTGCGGGCCACCGGGCCGACCCCTTTGTGAGCGACCCGCCGTACCTCGACACGCTCGGGCTCTGGGAGGCTGCTGCCGCACTGCCCGAGCAGCTATCGAGTGCGCTCGACACCGCACGCGACGCCTTCGACGAGCTCGGGCCGCCCGACGCGGCCGCGGTCCGCACGGTCGCCGCGTTCGGACTCGGCACGGGCGGGACGGCGTGCGAGGCCGCCGCCGCGCTCACGGCGGGGCACCTGGCGGTGCCGTTCTGGCTCGGCCACGGACCCGAGGTCCCGGCGTTCGTGGACGAGCACACGTTGGTCTTCGCCGTGTCGAGCTCGGGCGGCACCGACGAGACGCTGGCCGCCGCCGCGGCCGCCTCCGCCCGCGGGGCGCCGGTCGTGGCCGTGGGGGGTGACGCCGATGGTGCGCTGGCGCGTCTCGCCCGCGGCGCCGCGCGTGCGTGGTGTCCCGCCGCCGGCCCACCCGGGCACCGGGGCGGGCACGGTGCCGCGGGAGCCCCGCAGGCCCGGGCCGCGCTCGGAGCCGTCACCGTGCCGCTGCTCGTCGCGCTGTCCCGGATCGGCCTCGTGCCCGACTGCGGGCCGTCGGTCGACGCCGCGGCCGCCGCGCTGGCGCGCCGGCGCGACGCGCTCCTGGGCCCGGGCGGCGCGGCGCAGGAGCTGGCCCGGCGCATCGGGCGGACGATCCCGCTCGTGTACGGCTCGTCAGGGGTGAGTGCTGTGGCGGCTCGCTGGTGGAAGGCCCGGGTCAACCTCAACGCCAAGGCACCGGCCTTCGCCGCCGTGCTCCCCGAGCTGACCTACGACGAGCTCGCCGGATGGGGGCAGGGCGGCGACATCACGCGCCAGACCATGTCACTCGTGCTGCTTCGGCACGCGGGGGAGGGAGCGTGGGCGGGCGACCTCTTCGGGGCCGTGCGCGCCGCCACCGAGGAGGTCATGGCGGACGTGCTCGACATACGCGCCGAGGGGGACGACGACCTGAGCCGCTTCTTCGACCTCGCGCTGCTGGGCGAGCTCGTCTCCTTGCACCTGGCGGGGCACGAAGGCGTCGACCCCGGACCGGCGCCGGCCGTCGAGGAGGCGCACGACACCGGGGGACGCGCGCCGCTCGGTTAGCTCAGGCGCTCGGTTAGCTCAGGCGCTCGACGATCATGGCCATGCCCTGGCCGCCGCCGACGCACATCGACTCGAGGCCGAACGTCTTGTCCCCGTCCTCCAATCCGTTCAGCAGCGTCGTCATGATGCGGGCGCCGGTCTGGCCGAACGGGTGACCGAGGGCGATGGCACCGCCGTGGACGTTCAGCTTGTCCCAGCCGATCCCGAGGTGCTTGGCCGAGGGGACGGCCTGGGCGGCGAAGGCCTCGTTGATCTCCACCAGGTCGATGTCGTCGATCGTCATCTTCGCCCGCGCCAGCACCTGGCGGCAGGCATCCACCGGGCCGAGGCCCATGATCTCGGGGTTCAGCCCGGTCACGCCGCTCGCCACGATGCGGGCCAACGGGGTGATGCCGAGCGCCTTGGCCTTGGTGTCGCTCATCACGATGACGGCGGCCGCGCCGTCGTTGAGCGGGCAGGCATTGCCCGCCGTCACCGTGCCACCCTCGCGGAAGACGGGCTTGAGGTTGGCCAGGCCCTCGAGCGTGGTGTTAGGCCGGGGCCCGTCGTCCTTGGTCACGACGCTGCCGTCGGACAGCGTGACCGGGATGATCTCGCGCTCGAAGAAGCCGTTCTCCTGTGACTGGACGGCGCGGGTCTGCGAGAGCAACGCGAACTCGTCTTGCTCTTGGCGCCCGACCTTCTCGAGCTCCGCCACGTTCTCCGCGGTCTGCCCCATCGCGATGTAGACGTCGGGCACGCCGGCCAGCGGGGTCCAGGGCTCGGTGACGGCAGGGGCGCGGACCTTGGTCCGCTCCTCGGCCTCGGCGAATTCGGGGTTGTGCGGTCCCGTGTCCGACGCGCCGTGCATGTAACGGCTCACCGTCTCGACGCCGGCGGCGATGAAGACGTCCCCCTCGCCGGCCCGGACCGCATGCGCGGCCATGCGGATCGTCTGGAGCGAAGAGGAGCAGTAGCGGTTGACCGTTACGCCCGGGACGTTCTCCAGCCCGGCCAAGATGGCCGCGACCCGGGCCACGTTGTACCCGGCCTCGCCGGCGGGTTGGCCACAGCCGAGGAGGACGTCCTCCACCTCGGTCGGGTCGAGCTGAGGGACCTTGTCGAGCACGGCGCGCAGCACGAGAGCGCTCAGGTCGTCGGGCCGGCACTCGACGAGCGAGCCCTTGTTGGCCCGCCCGATCGGCGTGCGACCGGTGGCGACGATGACGGCTTCAGGCATGGTGGCGGCTCCTCGGTTCGATCGTGCGCCCCGGGGGTCCCGCCCCAGAGGCGGATTGCAGGTTACTTGCCGGTAGCCGAGGCACCCTGCGGGCCCAGGTGGCCGCTCCCCGGGGCGGACTGTAACGTGTTCTAGCGCACGGAGCCCCCCACGGCTCGGGCCGGCGACGACGCGGCGTTGACGTGGGCCGCTGCGGCGCCGCCACCCGGGAGGGACGACGATGGACATTGCCTACACGGAGGAGCAGCAGGCGCTGAAGAGCGAGCTGCGCTCGTACTACGAGAGCCTGTTGACGCCCGAGGTCGAGCTCGAGCTCTCGAAGGCCGGCGGGGTCGGCCCCGCGGTGCGCCGGGTGGTCAAGCAGATGGGGAGCGACGGCTGGCTCGGCATCGGCTGGCCCGAGGAGTGGGGAGGCCAGGGCCGTTCGGCCATCGAGCAGTTCATCTTCTTCGACGAGTCCATGCGCAGCGGCGCGCCCGTGCCGATGCTCACCATCAACACCGTCGGACCGACCATCATGAACTTCGGCACCCAGGAGCAGAAGCAGTTCTTCCTTCCCAAGATCCTGGCGGGCGAGATCCACTTCTGCATCGGCTACACCGAGCCGAACTCGGGCACGGACCTCGCCTCCCTGACCACCCGGGCCGTCCGCGACGGCGACGAGTACGTGATCAACGGCGCCAAGATCTTCACCAGCCTGGCCGGCGACGCCGACTACATCTGGCTGGCGACCCGGACCGACCCCAACGTCGCCAAGCACAAGGGCATCTCGATGTTCGTCGTGCCGATGGACACGCCCGGCATCCGGGTCGTCCCCATGAAGCTCCTCGGGGACCACAACATCAACTACACGTTCTACGAAGACGTGCGCGTCCCGGCCACCAGCCTCGTCGGCGGCGAGAACCAGGGCTGGAACCTCATTACGAACCAGCTCAACCACGAACGGGTCACCTTGTGCTCGCCGGGGATCATCGAGCGGGTGCTGACCGACGTCCGGGCGTGGGCCCAGGCCACGAAGCTGCCCGACGGACGGCGCGTCGTCGACCAGGAGTGGGTGCAGGAGCACCTGGCGCGCGTGCACGCCGAGCTCGAGTTCCTCCGCCTCATCAACTGGAAGGTGGCGTGGCAGGGCACGCAGGGGCAGCTCGACGTGGCCGACGCCTCGTCGATCAAGGTCTTCGGCACCGAGTTCTACCTGCGGGCCTTCCGTTCTCTCCTCGAGATCCTGGGGCAGGCCGGCTACCTGACGCGCGGTTCACCGGGCGCGGTCGTCGCCGGCCGCCTGGAAATGTACGCCCGCTCCATGATCATCCTCACCTTCGGTGGCGGCACCAACGAGATCCAGCGGGACCTCATCGCGATCTTCGGCCTCGGCATGCCGCGGTCGCTGCGCTGAGCACGACCAACCAGGAGATCCAATGGACTTCAGTTACAGCGAAGAGCAAGAAGCCGTCCGCCAGCTGGCCGGGCAGATCTTCGGCGAGCGGGCGACGCACGACCGGCTGAAGCAGGTCGAGGCGGAGGCGGGCGACGAGGGGCCGTTCGACCGCGAGCTGTGGCGGGAGCTCGCCAGCGCCGGCCTCCTCGGCATCCACCTGAGTGAGGACGTCGGGGGCGCGGGGCTCGACTTCGTGGCGGCGTGCCTCGTGATTGAGGCGGCCGGCCGCACGGCGGCCTACGTGCCCGTCGTCGAGACCATGGTCTATGGCGCCGAGCCCATCGCGCGCTTCGGCACCGACGCGCAGCGCAAGGCGTGGCTGCCCGGCGTGGCGAGTGGAGAGACGATCCTCACGGCGGCGATGGCCGAGCTGGTCGGCGAGGTCATCCTGCCGGGTGGGACCGAGCCCGCCACCACGGCGACCGCGCAGCCGGACGGCACCTGGCTGCTGTCGGGCACCAAGGCGTGCGTCCCGGCTGCCCTGGTGGCGGACGCGATGGTCGTGCCGGCGACGTGCATGGCCGCGGACGGCGCGGTCTCGGGCCTCGCCGCCTTCATCGTCGACACCGGCGCCGACGGCGTCACTCTGACGCCGCAGACGACGACGACCGGACGCCCCGAGGCCATCGTGGAGCTCGACGGCGTGCGCGTCGGCGCCGACCGCCTGCTCGGCGAGGACGCCGACGGCGCCGCCGTCATCACGCTCATCACGGAGTTCGCCACCACGGCGCTCTGCGTGCAAGAGGCGGGGGCCTGCGCCTCGGCGTTGGACCTCACCGCCGAGTACACCAAGACGCGCGTGCAATTCGACAAGCCGATCGCCACCTTCCAGGCCGTCGGACAGCGGGCGGCGGACGCCTACGTCGACACCGAGGCGATCAGGCTCACGGCGTGGCAGGCCGCCTCGCGGCTGGCGGCGGGACTGCCGGCCGCGGCCGAGGTGGCCGTGGCCAAGTACTGGGCCGCCGAGGGCGGACAGCGCGTCGTGCACGCGGCGACCCACCTGCACGGCGGCGTCGGCGTCGACCGCGACTACCCACTGCACCGCTACTTCCTCTTGACGCGCCAGATCGAGCTGACGCTGGGCGGCGCGAACGAGAGCCTGCGTCGGCTGGGACGGCTGCTGGCGGAAGAGCCCGTCTGAACGACCGTGCCCCAGGGCTGCGCCCGCCTTCACCGGTGCGCGCGACCGGCGAGTCCGATGCCCGTCTAGCGCGTGTCGGTCGACAGGCCGAGGCCGTAGCCGGCCAGGAACATGCCGGCTTCCTCGTGGCGCGGGTACGCACCGGCCAGCCGGTGGAACGCGGGGGAGTGGTCCGGGTAGACCAGGTGCGCCACCTCGTGGACCAGCACCGAGTCGAGCACCCAGTCGGGCACGGCCCGCAGCCGATGGGACACGCGGATCTCGCCTGAGTAGTACGAGCACGAGGCCCAACGGGCCGTCTGGTTGGTCACCCACCGGACCGACACCGGCCGGGCGCCCAGCCCGTAGCGATCGCTCAGCGCGATGGCGCGGGCCAAGAGCTCGTCGTCACCGGGTGGGCCGTCCAGACGGTGACGCGTGAGCAGTCGGTTCACCAGCCAGTCGATCGTCTTCTGCCGGGACTCGACATCGAGGTGCGCGGGCAGCGAGACGACGATCCGCCCGCCGACCCACCTCGCCTCCGAGGTCTTCTTCCGGCGCGCGCTGATCCGGACCTCGACCTCGGGCAGGGCCTCGACCGTGCCCGCCTCGGCTGGCTGACCTCCGGCGTGCGCGCGCTCCGTCGCCACCGCGTCGGCGCCGGGATCGTGCGGCCGAGGTTGGGACCCTGACCAATCGGAAAGGTCGAACAGGGTCATGGATCGCATTGTGGCCGATCCCTGTGACCGTTCAGTGAATACCTGGTCAGCATCCCTGCATCGGGGAATGCACCAGCGTACGATCACGTCGGCCCCCAGCGGTCGTCGGCAGAACGGGAGGACCCGCCGTGTCAGCTGTGCTGCTTGCCTCTTCGGGGGCCGGAGTCGGGATCTTGATCATCGTCTACATCGCAGTGATCGTGTTCGAGATCGCGGCCTTGTGGCAGGTCTTCGTGAAGGCCGGTGACGCCGGGTGGAAGGCCATCATCCCCATCTGGAACACGATCATCATCTTGAAGATCGTGGGCCGCCCGTGGTGGTGGATCTTCCTATTCCTGATCCCGATCGTGAACATCATCGTGTTCATCATCGTCTACTGGGAGTTGGCGAAGTCGTTCGCCAAGAGCGCTGGGTTCGGCGTCGGGCTCATCCTGCTCGCCTTCATCTTCATCCCGATCCTCGGGTTCGGCCCGTCCTCCTACGTGGGGCCCGCTGCCGGAGGACCACGGGCGATGTGAGATTCCCGGCCGGGTCGATGGGCGCGGCCGGGGTTCTGCGGCCTAGCCGAGCACCAGATCGGCCATGGTGCGCATGGTTTCCAGGTCGCCGTTGATGAGCATGGTGGTCGCGCGCGACTCGCGCCAGGCCTCGAGGTCGTCGCGTATCTTCTCGACCGGCCCGACGAGCGCGATGTCCTCCACCATGGAGGTCGGGACGGCCGCCGCCGCGTCGTCCTTGCGCCCGTCGAGGTACGCGTCCTGGATCTTGTGCGCCGCCTCCTCGTAACCCATGCGCGCGAACACGTCGAAGTGGAAGTTCGCCTCCTTGGCCCCCATGCCACCGATGTAGAGCGCGAGCATGGGGCGGAAGCCGTCGGCCGCCGCGTCGGTGTCGTCGCGGATCACGGTCGGGGCGAACGCCAGCACCTCGAAGTCCTCGGCGGACCGCCGCGCGGTCGGCCGCGCGAAGCCCTCGTCGAGCGCGGCCTCGAAGGACGACATCGCCTTCGGGGAGAAGAAGATGGGGAACCACCCGTCGGCGATCTCGGCCGCCAGGGCCACGTTCTTGGGCCCCTCGGCGCCCAGGATGATCGGGATGTCGGCGCGCAGCGGGTGCACGATCGGCTTGAGTGGCTTGCCGAGTCCCGCCCCGCCTGGATACGGCAGGGGGTAGTGCGGGCCGTCGTTGGTCACCGGCTTCTCGCGCGCCAGCACCTGGCGCACGATGTCCACGTACTCGCGGGTGCGGGCCAGCGGGGCCGGGAACGGCTGGCCGTACCAGCCCTCGACCACCTGGGGGCCCGAGACCCCGAGGCCGAGGACGAAGCGCCCGCCCGAGAGGTGGTCCAAGGTCAGTGCCGCCATGGCCATGGCCGTCGGCGTGCGCGCCGACAGCTGACACAGCGAGGTGCCGAGGCGGACGCGTTCGGTGCGCGAGCCCCACCAGGCCAGCGGCGTCAAGGCATCGGAGCCGTACGACTCCGCCGTCCACACCGAGTCGAAGCCGAGGCGCTCGGCCTCTGCGACGAGCTCCACCGCGTGGGGCGGAGGCCCCGAGCCCCAGTAACCCAATTGCAGCCCGATCTTCATCGTCTTCACGTGTGGCTCCTCTCGCGTGGCTCGCGTGGTCGGAGTGTCTCAGACCTTCGCGACGATCTCCTCGGCGAACCAGCGCACCGGGCCCAGCCGCGCGGCCAGTGCCTCGTCGTCGGGAGTCCCCGGTGCGACGTCGACGAACATCCACGGCGCACACACGAAGTCGGTCACGCCGGCGTCGGCGAAGCGGCGGTACAGGTCGACCGACGGCCGCTCGTTGAGCGACAGGTAGATGCTGAACCCCTCCTCGTCGCGGCCGGCCTTCTTCAGCGCCTCGCGCACGTTGGCGAGGTGGATCCACGCCTCCTCCTCGCTGTAGGCGCCGGCGGCGATCCAGCCGTCGCACAGCTCGGCGGTGCGCCGCAGGGCGACCGGGGAGTGGCCGCCGCCGATGAACGGCACCGGCTCGGTGGGGGCGGGCTCCATCTGGCACTCCGGGACGTTGTAAAAGTCGCCGTGGAACTCCACCCAGCCGCCGCGCCAGAGGGCCCGGAGCGCGACGATCATCTCGTCCAGGCGCTTGCCGCGGGTCGCGAAGTCCTGTCCGGTCAGGTCGAACTCCTCCTTGCTCCAGCCGACGCCGATGCCCAGGCGCAGCCGGTTGTCCGAGAGGACGGCCGCCGTGCCGACGGTCTTGGCCACCGTCATGAGATCGCGCAGGGGGGCGATGTAGATGCCGGTCGTGAAGAGCAGGTTCTCGGTCGCGCCGGCGCAGGCGGAGATCACGCACATGGGGTCGGGCCATGCTGTCTCGTCCTCCCAGCCCGGTGCTCCGTCCTCGCTCTTCGAGTAGGTGTAGCGCGACTCGCGCTGCCTCGGGTTGAAGAGGTGGTCGGAGACGTACATCCCGCCGTAGCCCAGGCCGTCACAGGCCCTGGCCAAGGGGAGGATCTGGCGGGTCGGCAGGAAGGCGACGGCCTGATGGAAGCGAACCGCGCGTTCGGCCACGGCGGCGACCTCAGCGGGCCCGGGCGGGCAGCGGTGTGCCTCCGACGGCGGCCGATGGCGCGAACGCGACGGGAATGTGCTTGGTCCCGTTGATGAAGTTGGACTGCAGCCGCTGGACCTCGCCGTCGAGGCGGATGTCGGGTATCCGCTCGAGCAGCCGGTCGAACATCACCATGATCTCCATGCGGGCGAGGTTCGCACCCAGGCAGAAGTGTGGGCCACCGCCGCCGAAGGCGATGTGGTTGTTCGGGGACCGGGTGACGTCGAAGGAGTCCGCGTTCTCGAAGGCCGACTCGTCGCGGTTGGCCGAGGTGTGCCAGAAGACCACCTTGTCGCCCTCCACGATCTGCTGTCCACCCATCTCCATGTCCTCGGTCGCCGTGCGGCGGAAGTGCATCACGGGGGTGACGTAGCGCAGCATCTCCTCGACGGCGCCGGGCAGCAGGGAGCGGTCCTTCTGCAGCAGCTCCCACTGCTCGGGGTGGTCGAAGAACGCCGCCATGGCGCCTGACATAAGGTTCCGTGTCGTCTCGTTGCCCGCCACGATGAGCAGCATGAAGAAGAGGTCGAGCTCGAACTGGTCGAGCTTCTCGCCCTCGACCTCGGCGTCGATGAGGACCGAGATGAGGTCGTGTTCGGGGTGGAGCCGGCGGTTCGACGCCAGCTCCTCGGCGTAGCTGTAGACCTGCATGGCGGCTTCGCCCGGTTCGGTCCCGGGGATCTGGTACTCGGGGTCCTCCGACCCGATCATGCGGTTGGACCAGTCGAAGACCATGCGGCGATCCTCCTGGGGCACGCCCAGCAGCTCGGCGATCACGAGGAGGGGGAGCTCGGCCGCGATCTCCTCGACGAAGTCGGCCGTGCCGCGCTCGCACACCGAGTCGACGATGCCGTCGGCGTACCCGATGATCTGCTGCTCCAGGTCGCGCACCATCTTGGGCGTGAAGCCCTTGTTGACCAGGCGGCGGTACCGCGTGTGCATGGTCGGGTCCATGTTGAGCATCATCAGCTGCTGCTGGGCCAGCTGGTCCTCGTCCATCTCGTGGAAGAGCGAGGTCCGGCGAGCCGAGGAGAAGTGCTCCCAGTCGCGGTTGACGTGCACGCAGTCGTCGTAGCGGGTGATGGCCCAGAAGCCGCCGCGGGGAGCGGCTTCTTCGGGGTGCCAGTACACCGGCGCTTCCCGGCGGAGCTCGGCGAACCAGTGGTGGGGGACGCCTGCCACGAAGTTGCGCCCGTCGATGAGGTCGATCTCCTCGAGGCTCATCCGGGACCCCCTTTCGGGCACCCGGCCCTTGCGGGGGTGCCTGGCCCTTTGCGGCCATTTCTAGAACGTGTGTCATTTGATCATAGGCACGCCCGGGGCCGCCGGAAGCTGTGGTCCCGGACCAGGGCGGCGGCCTCACCCGGGGTCTCCGAAACGAGAACGTGTTACAGTTTTGTGCGAGCGCGGCCTTGACCTGGCAGGGACCGCGGAGTGCACGCGAGGCTGCCCCACGATGTTCCTCGAAGAGAGCCCCGAACAGCAGCAGCTGCGCGCCGAGTTGCGCGCTTACTACACCGAGCTGCTGTCCGACGAGGTGCGGGCCGGACTGGCCGAGGGCGGCGAGGGCGGCGACGCCTGGCGCGACGTCGTGCGCCAGGTCGGCAAGGACGGCTGGCTCGGCATCGGGTGGCCGACCGAGTTCGGCGGGCAGGGCCGCCCGGCCACGGACCAGTTCATCTTCTTCGACGAGACCCGGCGTTCGGGCGCGCCCTTCCCCTTCGTCACCATCAACACGGTCGGTCCGACCATCATGCGCTTCGGCACCGAGGAGCAGAAGTCCTACTTCCTGCCCAGGATCCTCTCCGGCGAGCTCAACTTCGCCATCGGCTACACCGAGCCCGAGGCGGGCACCGACCTCGCCTCGCTGCGCACCAGGGCCACGCGCGACGGGGAGGAATACGTCGTCAACGGGGCCAAGATCTTCACGTCCGGCGCGGACATGGCCGACTACATCTGGCTGGCCGTGCGCACCGACCCCGACGCGCCGAAGCACAAGGGCATCTCGATCCTGTGCGTGCCCACCTCTGCACCCGGCTTCGAGTGGTCGATCATCAACACGGTCGGCGGTTTGACCACGACGCAGACGTTCTACGACACCGTGCGGGTCCCGCTCGGCAACCGCGTGGGCGAGGAGAACGAGGGCTGGCGCATGATCACCACCCAGCTCAACCACGAGCGGGTGGGCCTGGCGGCGTGGAGCGGGCTCGCTATCTCGCTCTACGAGGACATCGTGGCGTGGGCGGCCGCGCAGGAGACCGACGACGGCCGGACGCTCATCGACCAGGGCTGGGTGCAGATGGATCTCGCCAAATGCCACGCCGAGCTCGAGGCCATGTGGTTGTTGAACTGGCGCATGGCCGTCCACGTGGCCGACGGCGAACTCACCGGGGCGGAGTCCTCGTCGATCAAGGTCTTCGGGACCGAGCGGATCCTCGAGGTCGTCCGTCTGCTGCTCGGAGTGATCGGTGCGGCCGGGTATCTCGTCCCCGGGTCGCCGGGCGCGCTGTTGCGCGGCCGGATCGAGGCGACGGCGCGCCAGGCGCAGGTGAACACGTTCGGCGGGGGAGTCAACGAGGTGCAGCGCGAGATCGTCGCCTCGGCGGGGCTGGGCATGACCCGGGGGGCGCGGTGAGCGTGGTGACGCGGTGAGTGTGGTGACGGGGTCGCAGCGGTTCGAGGAGCTGGCGGCGTTCCCCGACCACGGCGCGGAGCTGGCCGCGCTGGTGGGCCTGGTGGCCGGGACGCCGACGTTGTCGCCCGATGCGGTGAACCTGCCGATGATCCGGCACTGGGTCGAGGCGATGGGTGACGAGAACCCCGTCTACGTGTCCGACGAGGCGGCGCGGGCGGCCGGGCACGAGCGGCTCATCGCACCGCCGACCATGCTGCAGGCCTGGATCATGCGCGGCCTGCGGGCCTCCATCGCGGTCGAGGAGGCCCGCGCCGCCGGGACCGAGCAGGGCAGCGGGCCCAACGACGTGTTGATGGGCCTGCTCGACGACGAGGGGCTGACCTCGGTGGTGGCCACCAACTGCGAACAGCAGTACGCGCGACCGCTCGTGGTGGGGGACCGGGTGCTGTCGCGCTCGGTGATCGAGGCGATCTCCGATCCGAAGCGGACCGGGCTCGGCACGGGGCGCTTCGTCACCACGCGGTTGGACTTCGTCGCGGTCCCCGAGGCCGACGTGCCCGACGGCACGGTGTCGACCGAACAGGTGCAGGCGCTCTTCGACGCCGGCGCGCCCGTGGCCACGATGCGCTTCCGCATCCTCAAGTACCGGCCGCCCGCGCACACGGATGGCCAGCGCACGCCGCCGCGCCCGCTGCGCCCGCGGCCGGCCCTCACGCAGGACAACGCGTTCTGGTTCGAGGGCGCCAGGGCTCATCGTCTGCTCATTCAGCACTGCGTGTCGTGCGGGAGGCTGCGCCACCCGCCGCTGCCCGCCTGTGCGAACTGCGGGTCGCTCGAGTGGGACACGGTCGAAGCGAGCGGCCGTGGCACCTTGTACTCCTACGTCGTCGTGCACTATCCCCAAGTGCCGGCGTTCGATTACCCGTTGCCGATCGGCTTGGTGGAGCTCGAGGAGGGAACCCGGTTGGTGGCCAACCTCGAGGTCCTGGCACTGGACGACATCACGGTGGGGATGGCACTGCGGGCCGAATTCGTCGATTACGACGACGAGCTGTCGCTGCCCGTGTTCGTGCCGGTAGGCGCCGACGGGAGGAAGCGCTGATGGACTTCGGCTTCAGCGACGGGCAGCTGGCCGTCTCCGAGGCGGCGACCGGGGTCTTCTCGGGCCTGGTGGACCCCGAGCGGGTCGCGGCGGTCGAGACCGGTGAGGACCGCATCGATCGCGAGCTCTGGCGCGCCCTGGCCGACGCCGACCTGTTGGGCCTCGCCGTGCCCGAGTCCGACGGCGGCGCCGGCTACGGCCTCATGGAGCTCTGCCTGTTGCTCGAGGCGCAGGGCAACGCGGTGGCGCCCGTGCCGCTGTGGGCGACCCTCGTGCTCGGCGCCTTCCCCATCGCTCACTTCGGCTCGGGCGCGCAGCGGGCGCGCTGGCTCCCCGGCGTCGTGTCCGGCGAGGTGATCCTGACGGCCGCGCTGACCGGCAGCGCCGCCAGCCCGACGGGGGTCCCCGTGGTACGGGCCCGCGCGCGCGACGACGGCTGGGTGCTCGACGGCACGGAGCTGGCGGTGCCCCAGGCGCACCTGGCCGCACGCATCGTTGTGCCGGCCCGCACCGACGAGGGCGTCCTGCTGGCGCTCGTCGATCCGCGCGCGGCCGGGGTGTCGCTCGAGCGGGCAGTGACGACCAACCGCGAGATCCATCCGCACCTGGATCTCGCCGGCGTGGCCGTGGGGCCCGAGGATGTCCTCGTCGGCCCCGACGTGGGACGCGCCACGCTCGATTTCGCGCTGGTCGCGGCGACGATCGGGCTGTGCGCGATCCAGGTCGGCGTGTGCGAGGCGGCGCTGCACCAGACCGCCGCGTACCTCAACACGCGCCACCAGTTCGGGCGGCCCCTCAGCACGTTTCAAGCCACGATGCTGCGGGCCGCGGACGCGGCGATCGACATCGAGGCGATGCGCGTCACGTGGCAGAACGCCGCCTGGCGCCTCGACACCGGCCGGGACGCCGCTGACGCCGCTCATGTGGCCAAGTGGCAGGCCGCCGAGCGCGGCCAGCGCACGGTCCACGCCACCCAGCACCTGCACGGCGGCATGGGGGCGGACATCACCTACCCGATCCACCGCTACTTCTTGTGGGGCAAGCAGATCGAGCTCATGCTGGGCGGCCCGAGCGCGCAGCTGGCGCGTCTCGGCGCGGAGATCGCCGAGCGGGCGCTGGTCCAGGCCGAGGCGGGGCTGTGACGGTGGGTCCGGGTCCGACCTTCTCCGACGTCTCGGAGGGCGACGAGCTGCCGACCCTGGTGCTGCCGATCACCCGCAGCCTGATCGTGTCCGGCGCCATCGCGAGCCGGGACTACCAGGACGTGCACCACGATCCAGTGCTGGCCAAGGACCGGGGATCCAAGGACATCTTCATGAACATCCTCACCACCAACGGGCTGGTGGGCCGCTACATCACGGACTGGTCGGGGCCACGCAGCACGTTGTCCGAGGTCGACATCCGGCTCGGTGCGCCCAACTACCCCGACTGCACCATGACGCTGACCGGGTCGGTGACCGCGAAGGGCCCACTGGGCGACGACGGCACGAGCGGCATGGTGACCGTCACCATCCGGGGCGCCAACGAGCTGGGCGACCATGTGACCGGGACGGTCAAGGTGATCCTCCCGCTGGGGGAGGAGCCCAGCGCGGGTGGGGGTTCGGGTGCGGGTGTCGGGTTCGGGCGGTGGTGCCTGATGGCCCACACCTTCTCGGGAACGACCGCGGTCGCCGGCATCGGGGCCACCGAGTTCTCGAAGGACTCGGGACGCTCGGAGCTCCGCCTGGCCGTCGAGGCGGTCGCCGCGGCCTTGGAGGACGCCGGCGTCACGCCGTCCGAGGTGCAGGGGATGGTGACCTTCAGCTCGGATACGAATCCCGACATCGACATCGCGCGGAGCCTCGGCATCGGCGAGTTGTCCTTCTTCAGCCGCATCCATTACGGCGGTGGGGCGGCGTGCGCCACGATTCAGCAGGCGGCGTTGGCGGTGTCCTCGGGCGTCGCGGACGTGGTGGTCTGCTACCGGGCCTTCAACGAGCGATCGGGGAACCGCTTCGGCGCTGGCGTCCAGGGCCGGGCCCCGATGCCCAACGCGGAGAACGCGGACATGGCCTCGTACCTGCCGGTCGGCTTACTGACCCCGGCGTCGTGGGTGGCCATGGCGGCGCAGCGCTATCTGCACATGACCGGCGCCACCAGCGAGGACCTGGGCCGGATCGCCGTGGCCGACCGCAAGCACGCGGCGACCAATCCAAAGGCGTGGTTCTACGAGCAGCCGATCACGCTCGAGGAGCATCAAGCGAGCCGCTGGATCGTCGAACCGTTGCACCTGCTCGACTGCTGCCAGGAGACCGACGGCGCCCAGGCGCTCGTCGTGACGTCCCTGGAGCGCGCCCGCGACCTCCGCACGACGCCGGTGGTGATCCGGGCGGCGGCGCAGGGGTCGGGTGCGGGTCAGGACATGATGACCAGTTACTACCGTGACGACCTGCTCGGGCTGCCCGAGATGGCCGTGGTCGCCCGCCAGCTGTGGGCGAACTCGGGCCTTGGCCCGGACGATATGCAGGCGGCCATCCTCTACGACCACTTCACGCCGTACGTCCTCTACCAATTTGGAGGAGCTGGGGTTCTGCGCCAAGGGGGAGGCCAAGGACTTCGTGCGCGACGGTCGCCTCGAGCTGGGCGGCGCGCTGCCGATCAACACGCACGGTGGCCAGCTGGGCGAGGCCTACCTGCACGGCATGAACGGGATCGCAGAGGGGGTTCGGCAGGTACGGGGCACCTCCGTCAACCAAGTCGAGGGTCTCGAGCATGTCGTCGTGACGGCTGGGACCGGCGTGCCGACCAGCGGGCTGGTGCTCGGCGTCGATCGCTGAGCGGGTGACGCTTCTGATTGCACGGAGTCGAACCGACAGATCGCCATCCATGACGGAAGTCCACGTGTGGAAGGTTGGAAGAACGGGTTGGAAGAACGGGTTGGAAGATTTCGAAGGGCGCTAGTTGGAGAGCGTCCGGACCCACGACCCGTCGGTCGCGTTCATTTCGGTCACCGAGT
Source organism: uncultured Acidimicrobiaceae bacterium (assembly GCA_963726005.1). Classification (GTDB taxonomy): domain Bacteria; phylum Actinomycetota; class Acidimicrobiia; order Acidimicrobiales; family RAAP-2; genus Bog-473. The sequence goes on along the minus strand of CAVSAT010000002.1, from coordinate 795,296 downwards.
TGCCGAACAGGTTCGTCACCCACAGGTGTGTGCCATCGAAGGCGATGCCAATAGGAAGATCGAATCCGTAGGATCCGCCCGAGAGGGTTTGCACCCACGACCCGTCGCTGGCGTTCAGCTCTGTCACCGAGTTCTTGGTGTAGTTCGGAACCCATAGGTGGTTGTCGGCGAACACGATGCCATTGGGATTGCCGAACCCATAGGAGCTACCCGAGACGGTGCGCAACCAGGAACCGTCACTGGGGCTGATTTCGGTGACCGACGGGCCGCCCGCGTTCGCCACCCAGAGGTGAGCTCCGTCGAAGGCGATGGCGGTCGGATCACTAAATCCGTAGGAACCACCGGCCAGTGTTTGCACCCATGACCCGTCGCTGGCGTTCAGTTCTGTCACCGAGTTGCCAGCCGTGTTCGCTACCCAAAGATGCGAACCGTCGTAGGCAATCGCATAAATGTTATTGAACCCATAAGATCCGCCCGAGAGCGTCCGTACCCACGACCCGTCACTGGCATTCAGCTCGGTTACGGAGCCGCCGCTCTGGTTCCCCACCCACAGGTGTGACCCGTCATAGGCCATGACGTGAGGCCCGCTGAACCCGTAGGAACCCCCCGACAGGGTCTGCACCCAGGACCCGTCACTGGCATTCACCTCGGTCACCGAGTTCCCGGAGTTGTTCGCCACCCACAGGTGCGTACCGCCGAAAGCTATGCCAGAGACCCCATCGAATCCGTAAGAGCCACCCGAGATGTTTCTGACCCAGGAACCGTCACTGGCCTTCACCTCGGTCAGGGAATTGCCGGCGCTGTTTGCGACCCATACATTGCTGCCGTCGGAGGCGATGGCGAAAGGTTGATTGAACGCGTAGGTGTTGTTGACCGTCACGGTTATGCCTGGGCTCGTCGCCGTGGTGCCTCCGGTCTCGGTGGCGACGCTCTGGAGCGTGTAGCTCCCGTTCGGGACAGTGTTCGTGTCCCACAACGCGATCCAGCCGTAGATCGTCGCACCAGCGGTCCCGACGACATGCCCCGAAAGGGACCCGCCGGTCACCTCGAACTGCACCCCCGTGACGGCGCTGGTCCCGGCCGCGAACGCATCGAGGACCGCCCCGGAGCCGTTGAGGGTAGCCCCGCTCGATGGGACGAGGACCTCGGTATGCAGCGGGCGGTTGTCGACGGTGATCGTGACACCCAGGCTCGTCGCGGCGTTCCCGTTGTTGTCGGTCGCCACGCTATTCAGGGTGTAGGTCCCGTTCGCGACATCGGTCGTGTCCCATGCGGCGAGCCATCCCACCGCGGTATCTCCACCGGTACCCACGACGAAGTCGGAGACAGAGCCCCCGCTCACTTCAAAGATGACCGATTTGACACCGACGACGCTCTGGGCCCCCGCACCGAGCCAGACATCCCCTGAGACCGTTGCGCCGTTCGACGGAATGTTGACGTTCGTGGTCGGCGGCGGCGGCGGGGTGACGGTCAGCGTGGCCGGGTTGGTGGTGGCTGAGCCGGACCCGTTGGTGAACACCGCCTCGTACTCGTATCCGTTCTCGGACAAGGTCACGCTCGAGACGGTCAGGGTGTCACTGGTTGCTCCCGACACGGGCGAGAAGGTGGACCCACCATCGGTGGAGACCTGCCACTGGACCGCGGGAGTGGGGTAGCCAACGGCCGAGGCACTGAAGGTCGCATTGTCACCGGCAACGACCGTCTGGCCGGTCGGTTGCAGGGTGACCATTGGACTGGAGGGCGGAGCATTGACGATGGCGAAACCCGACACTGCGCCGGGCTCAGCCCCCAGGCTCAGGGGCGTGCTCCCCGACGGCAGCGAGACGACGACGGGCGGCGAGAAGTTACCGGGCGAGCCATTGCCGAGCTCCCCTGCGAGGCCATAGCCCCAGGCATAGAGCTTCCCGTTCGAGCCGATGGCGTAGCCGGTGTGAATGTTGTCGGAGATCGCTGTTGGCGTGACGCCGGAGGCCAGCGAGACCTCGATCGGGACTGAGCTATCGCTCGAACCTGTGCCCAACTGATTAGCAGTGCTTCCCAAGCCCCAGCCGTAGAGGTTTCCGTCTGAACCGATGGCGTGGGCGAATCCGCCGCCCCCAGTGACGGCCTTCGCGGTCACGCCAGTTGGGAACTGGACGACGACTGGTGTGGAGCTGCTGGTGGTGCTGTTGTCACCGAGTCCCCCGTTGGCGTTGTATCCCCACGCGTAGAGGTTCCCGTCGGAGCCGATGGCGTACCCCGTTCCACCGCCACCGGCGATGTGTTTGGGTGTCACTCCCGACGGGAGGGAGACGGGCACAGGAGTTGAACTGTTGGTCGTCCCGCCATTGCCGAGCTCGCCATAGAAGTTGTCGCCCCAGGCGTAGATCTTCCCGTCGGAGCCCATGGCGTACGCCGATTGGTAACCGCCCGCGATTGCTGTTGGCGTGACCCCGGAGGGAAGCGAGACAAGGACCGGGGTAAGGCTGTTCGTCGCGGCGGTGCCGTCGCCGAGCTTGCCCAGGTTGTTGTCGCCCCAGGCATAGAGCTTCCCGTTTGAGCCGATGGCGTAGCCAGTTCCTTGGGCTGCGGTGATGGCCGTCGCCGTCACGCCTGAAGGCAGTGAAACCACCACCGGCGATGCGCTCGGAGTGGTGCTGCCGTCACCGAGTCCTCCCTGGGAGTTGTCGCCCCACGCGTAGACGCGCCCGTCAGACCCGATCGCGTAGGCCGCAAGCATCGATGGTTCCACATCACCGCCACCGCCACCGCCACCGGCCGCGATTGCGACTGGGGTCACTCCGAGTGGAAGCGACACTGGCGCGGGTGTAGAGCTGCTGCCACCGATCGTTCCGTTCCCAAGCTCACCGGTCGCATTGTCGCCCCAGGCAAAGACGCCGATTGAGCCCGGGGCGGCAGCCCCAGGAACTGTGCTGGAGAATTGCACGAGCGGGGCAGCTGCCAGAACGACAAGTGCTGACGCGATGCACACCGTGGGCTTCGCCCCGTCAATACGCATACCCATGCCGACCCCCAGGGGTCTCGTATATGCGCAGGCTATACCGTTGAAGGTGGGGCGGAACTGGAAAATGGTGCGCCATCCATTGCGCGAACCTGCAGACGTGAAAGGTCCTGCTCGCAGGGGGTCGACTGTCCCTGATTCACAAAGGGGCGTCGAGCGGCGGAAGCGGCGGTGACGCATGGATCATTGTCCGTCAGACTGTCCCTGATGGCCACGGTGCCGGAAACCCAGTACGCCAAGAGCGGGGACGTCCACATCGCGTACCAGGTGTGGGGCGACGGCCCGCTGAATTTGGTGTTCGTTCCCGGATGGATCTCACACGTCGAGCTGATGTGGGAGGAAGCGGCGAGCGCCCGGTTTCTCGAACGGCTCGGCTCGTTCGCGACGGTGGCGTTCTTCGACAAGCGTGGAACGGGACTGTCCGACCCGGTTCCGGTCGACGAGTTGCCGACCCTCGAGCAGCGGATGGACGACGCCCGCGCCGTCATGGACGCCGCCGGGATGGAGAGGGCGGCATTGCTCGGGGTATCCGAAGGTGGTGCCATGGGCGTGCTCTTTTCCGCCACGTATCCAGAGCGCACGACGGCGCTCATCCTCTACGGTTGCTGGGCCAACATGACCCGGACCGCGGACTATCCGTGGGGCTTGCCGGCTCAAGCAGTCGGAGGTGCACTGGCGGACATCGAAGCGGGCTGGTCGCGCGGCGACGCGCTGAATGTGCTGGCGCCGAGTGTTGCCTCCGACGGGGCCTTCAAACAGCGTTGGGCTCGTTTTCAGAGAATGTCGGCCAGCCTCGGTGCGGCCGTTGCCATCATGCGCATGAACTTTCAAACCGATGTCCGATCGGCGCTGCCGCTCGTGTCGGCACCGACACTGATAATCCAACGGTCCGGCGATCACATGATCCGGGCAGGACACGGGCGCTACCTGGCGGAGCACATTCCTGGGGCGAGGTACCTGGAGCTGCCGGGCGAGGATCACCTCTTCTTCGTCGGAGACAACGAGGCGGTGCTCGGTGAAATCGAGGAGTTCCTCACCGGTCACCGCACATCGGAAGATCCGGAGCGTGCCCTGGCCACCGTGCTCCTGACCGACGTGGTCGAGTCGACGAAGCAAGCCGTCGCGTTGGGTGACCAGGACTGGCGCGACCTCCTCGAGCGTCATGACACGCTCGTCGAGCGCCAACTCGAACGACATCGGGGGCGTCTCGTGAAGTCCATGGGCGATGGGATCCTCGCCACGTTCGACGGCCCGGCGAAGGCGATTCGCTTTGCGACCTCGCTCCGGGACGCCCTCCGCAGCCTCGACATCGAGATCCGCGCCGGTGTGCACACCGGAGAGGTAGAGCTGCGCGGCGACGACCTGGCCGGAATCGCGGTCCATATCACCGCCAGGGTCGAGGGGTGCGCGGAGCCGGGCGAAGTGCTGGTCTCGAGGACGGTGGTCGACCTGGTGGCGGGATCGGGTATCGAGTTCGTGGACCGCGGCGAGCACGAGCTGAAGGGTGTCCCGGGGAGCTGGCGGCTCTTTGCGGTGAGGGATTGATCCGTCAGTCGGCGGCTTCGGTTCTCACAGCGTTTTTCCGTGCCCGCTCCGAACAGTGGCGAACCCTCTGACCTGGGCTGACTCTTCCAATATTGGAACACGTTGCATTTTTCGAGGCCCCGTGTTAGCGTCGCAGGAGCGCCTGCGGAACCGACCGCGGCCCGGTAGACGAGGACGTCGAGCCCATGGAATTCGGCATTTTCAACGCCGCGTGTGTGCTGCCCCGGTACGCCGAGAAGCACGGAGCGTCGGCCGAGCACGATCGCATCATGGACGAGGTCGCGTTCATCGTGGCTGCCGACAAGGCCGGTTTCAAGTACACCTGGGCCTCGGAGCACCACTTCCTGACCGAGTATTCGCATTTGTCGGCCTCGGAGTCGTTCCTGGCCTTCGTCGCCGCCAAGACGAGCAACATCCACGTGGGGTCAGGCATCTTCAACATCACGCCTCCGGTGAACCACCCCGCCCGGATCGCCGAGCGGGTCGCGATGTTGGACCACCTCTCGGAAGGCCGGTTCGAGTTCGGCACCGGCCGCGGCTCGTCCACCACGGAGCAGAAGGGTTTCGGGATACAGGAGTCCGAGCTCACCCGCGAGATGGTGGCCGAGACCCTGCCCCAGATCGTGCGCATGTGGAAGGACGAGGACTACAGCTACGAGGGCAAGTTCTTCTCCATGCCTGCCCGCAACGTACTGCCCAAGCCCTACTCGAAGCCCCACCCACCAATCTGGATGGCGGCGGGCAGCCCGGGGACCTTCGACCTCGCCGCCGAGCTCGGAGTGGGAGTCCTGTGCTTCGGGTTCTCGACCCCGGACCAGCTCACCCCATTGGTCAGCCGCTACAAGTCGAAGATCCAGGACTGCAAGGACCCCGTCGGCGGCTTCGTCAACAACAACGTGATGATCACGACGCAGATGATCTGCATGGAAGACGGGGCCAAGGCCCGCAAGACCTTCCTCGAGGCCGACTCGAACTACCACCTGAGCCTCGTGTTCCGTTACCTCGACACCTTCCCGCGGCCTCCGGGGATTCCCGAGTGGCCCGCGATCATCCCCGGGATGGACGCCGCCACGCTCGACGCTGCGATCGCAGCAGGTGTCACCGCCGTCGGGACCCCCGACGAGGTCGGCAAGGCCGTCGAGAGCTTCGCTGCGACGGGCGCCGACCAGTTGGCCTTCGGGATGCTGTCGACCTCCATGCCGATCGAGTTGTGTCAGGAAGCGACCGAGACCTTCGGGAAGCACGTGCTGAAGGACTTCGACAAGGACCCGCAGCACCTCACGACGAAGCAGCGGCTCGCTGCCGGCGGCAGCTAGGGTCTCCCGCTCCCTCCGCTTCTCACGCCCTACAGGCGGAAATCGCCCGCTTCGAGCCGGCGGTCGATCTCGTCGGCGACGTCAGTGGGGCCGCGTTCACCCGAGTCGACGCGGTGACGCTCCTCGACGCCGTGGCTCTCGAACTGCGTCCAGAGGTCGTCGACGACCGTCGCGTCGGCCAGCGCACCGACGTGCTGCGGTTCGACCCTGCGGTCGTGCACCCGCTGCTGGACCACGGAGATCGGCGTGCGCAAAACGGCGTAGTTGACCGTCACGCCGTGCCGCTCGCAGGCCTTCACGAACAGGTCGAGCATGAACGGGTAGAGGATCCCTTCGGCGACGGTGAAGTAGCCGCCCATGGCGAAGCCCGCCGTCGCCTCCGCGGCAGCCGAGAGGACGACACGGTTCTGGGTGTGTGCCTCCTCGCGCCACGGCTCGATCGCACCCCGTCGCACTTTGGCGAAGAACCAATCCAGGTCCAGACAGGCCGACAGCTCGTGGCGGTCCGCGACCAGAGGAGCCACAGTCGTCTTGCCGCATCCGGGGGAGCCGGTGAGGAGGAGCAGAGGGGCCGGAGGCACGGGTGCATCATCGCGTGGGGGAGACGGACCGAGCCGTAACGGCCATGCGCCCGGCCGGCGTGACGAGTGTCCTGCAGCCCGTGCGGGGCTGCGGTTCAGCTGGCCGAGGCGACCCCGACGACCGGCTTGTTGAGTACCGTGCCGCCCATGGAACCGTAGAAGTTCGCGTCGCCGTAGGTGAAGATCCCTCCGTCGGACGCTGCGATCCAGTACCCGTGCCCGTCCGGTGTGGCCGCCATGCCGACGGCCGGCCGGTTGAGCGGCGTACCGCCCGCGGAGCCGTAGAAGCCGGCGGCGCCGAAGTTGAAGATGCCGCCGTCGGAGGCCACCAGCCAGTAGCCGAGCGAGTTGGACGTGGCAGCCATGCCGACGATGGGCCTGTTCAAGCGCGTGCCCCCCATGGAGCCGTGGAAGGCAGCGTCGCCGAAGCTGAAGATGCCCCCGTCGGAGGCGACGAGCCAGTATCCCAGCCCATCGTTGGTCGTGGCCATGCCGACGATGGGCTTGTTCAAAGGCGTGCCCCCCATGGAGCCGTGGAACGCAGCGTCGCCGAAGCTGAAGATGCCCCCGTCCGAGGCGGCGAGCCAGTAGCCGGCACCATCCGGCGTGGCCGCCATGCCGACGATCGGCGCGTTGAGCGGCTTGCCGCCCATCGATCCGTGGAAGCCGGCATCGCCGTAGGTGAAGATCCCTCCGTCGGAGGCCACCAGCCAGTACCCGCCCTTCGAGGCGGTTTGTGCCATCCCGACCACCGGCCTGACCAAGGCCAGGCTGCCGGCCGATCCGAAGAAGCCAGCGTTCCCGAACGTGAAGATCCCGCCGTCGGAGGCGACCATCCAGTACGAGGAGTTCGGTGGCGCCGGCGGCGGCGGATCCGGCGGGCCGGGGAGGCCGGCCGAGCCCGAGAAAGCCACGACCTGGTCGCTCGTGGGCGCCAGGAGGAGACCGTCGCCCACCGACGGCGTAGGGAAGTGGTTGTCCTGGCTCCCGAGGGGAAGCTGCTGGACGGTGCCACCGTTCGCCGGGTTGATCGCGAAGAGCGAGCTGCCGCCGATCGACCAGACGAGGCCGCCCGCGACGATCGGCGGGCCGTGCTCACCGCTGGCAGCGGTCCAGCTGACGCCGAGGCCGGGCGTCTGCACTGCCTGGATCCCGCTTCCGCACGGCGTGTACACCACGGTCCCCACCACCGCGCTGCCACCGTCGACGTCGCCACCGCACATCCCGGCGCTCGCCAGCTCGTGACCGACCCCACCGAGATTGGCCTGGCTCAGCAGATAGCCCGTGTGCGACTTGCCGACCTGAAGGATCGTGCCGTTCGAGAGCAGCGAGGGCGACGACGATCCCAGATCAGCGTCACCTGCGTTGTCCGAGGACCACGTGCTCGGGGCGAACAGCTGCTCCCGGCTCAGGGCGGGGGACAGCTCGATGACCGAGTCGCTACCGTCGTAGGGACTGGAGGACGACCCGTTGCCCGTGGCCGCCCAGATGTTCCCGGACGGATCGACCTCGGGCGCGGCACCACCCATCCAGACCGCCCCTTTGTCCCCGTTGGCCGTGCCCGTGGCGTCGAAGTAAGCGGGCGCCCCGCCGCCCTCGGGCGCCGCGACGATCCATCCGTGATATGTCGAACAGTCCCCGTCGTTGCCCCCATAGCCGAAGACCACGTTGCCGTTGCTCAGGTTCAATCCGGTGCGCTGCAGGATCGCCGCCGATCCCTGTCCGGGTGGATCGACGGGACTGTCGAGCATCGTGCCGCCGGTGTAGAGGTTCAAGCCCACCAGGACGTGAGTAGACGAGCTCCCGTTGAACTCGTCCGCGACGGCGAAGATCTCGTTCCGCGCCAGGTCGATGACGGGTGTGCCGGTGATGCCGACCGTGGGTGAGATGTCGCCGCAGGGCACGAGCGGAGCGTGCGCAGGCACCGGGGTCCCCACGTGGGTGGACCACACGATGGCGCCCGTGTTGGCGGCCAACGCGTACACCGTGTCGTTCTCCGTCGCCACATAGACACGGCCCGTCGCCTCGAGGGGCTCGCCGAAGACCGGGCCGTCGAGCACCGGCGACTTCCATGCCGGGTTGGCCGGCGAGAACGAGACGCCGGACGGGTCGACCCCGCCACCAAGAGCGTTGCCGTGGTAGACGGTCCACGCCGCCCGCGCTGCCACATGGGGAGAGTCGGCGGAGCTGGCGCCGGTTGTCGCCATCACGGCAATGCTGGTGGCCGACAGGAGGAGTGCCGTCCCGGCCAGCATCGTCACGCTCCTGGGTCGCGGGCGCCACGCGGCTCGACTCATTCGTTCGTCACTGACAGAGGTGCTCGTCCAAGAGTGATGGGCAACCGTAACGAGCGCCCGCCGCGCTTGTCGATGGGCCCTTCGGTCCAGGGCGTTCGACGACAACTCTGAGAGAGCCAGAACTTTTCATGGCGACACCCGGGTGCCCGTCCCCGGCCCCGCCTCCGCCGGCACATCGGACCCGGCGCTCACGATGGCGGTCGCCCAGGTGTAGTCGGGCTTGCCCGACGGCGACCGCTCCACCGCGTCGACGACGTGGAGGCGTCGGGGCAATTTGTACCCCGCGATGGTCGTCCGGCAATGTTCTTGGAGTGATTCGAGCGAAGGCGCCTCGTGTCCGACCCTGGGCTGCACGATGGCGGCCACCGTCTGACCCCACCGCTCGTCGGGGGCTCCGCACACGATGGCATCCATCACGTCTGGATGGGAGCGCACCGCGGACTCGACCTCCTCGGGAAAGATCTTCTCGCCGCCCGAGTTGATGACGATCGATCCCCGGCCGAGCAGGGTGATCGAGCCGTCCGCCTCGACGGTCGCGTAGTCGCCGGGCATGACGTAGCGTTTCCCGCCCACCTCAATGAAGACCTCCGCCGTCTTCTTCGGGTCGTTGTAGTAGCCGAGCGGAATGTCGCCCGAGCGGGCGATCTTGCCGATGACGCCCGATCCGGGCTCCACCAGCCCGAGATTCTCGTCGAAGACCACGGTCTCGCCGAGCAGGTGCACGGTCGGTCCACTCTTCATGGCGGTGTTCCCCGCCGTCACCACCGTCATCCCGTTGTTCCCGCCCTCCGAGGAGCCGATCGCGTCGGTGATCAAGAGGTTCGGGAGGCGAACGAAGAACTGATCCTTGACCGGTGCGGAGAACAGTGCCGCCGACGACACGACGGCCACGAGCGATGAGAGGTCGTAGTCCGTCCCCGGATCGGCCAGGGACTCGATCAGTGGCTTGCCCATCGCGTCCCCCGTGATCATCACCGAGTTCACCCGCTCCTCCGCCACCAACCGCCAGACCTGGTGGGGGTCGAACCTGGCCATGAGGACGATCTTCGAGCCCACGAAGCTCTGGCCCATCACGCTCCATTGCGTGGCGCCGTGCATGAGCGGCGCCACGGGGAGGTGTGTCATCCCTCCGCCGGCGCCCTTGGCGACCATGACAGCCGGATCGGTGACCCGTTGGTTCGTGACGGGGTCTGTGCCGCCGCCGAGGGCGTAGAAGACGTCTTCATGGCGCCAGACCACACCCTTGGGCATGCCGGTGGTCCCGCCGGTGTACAGGATGTAGAGGTCGTCCCCGGATCGAGGCCCGAAGTCGCGCTCCGCCGAGTGGCCCTCCAGCGCCCCCTCGTACCCGATCGCGCCCGGGGTCGGCTCGACGTCGGTGCCGTCCTCGATCACGATGACGTGGCGCAGCTCGGGTAGCTCGGGGAGGAGCGCCGTGACCAGCGGCGAGAACTCCCGTTGGTGCACCAGCGCCTTCAAGTCGGCGTTGGTCAACAGGTAGCGGAGCTCGTCCTTCACATAGCGATAGTTGATGTTGATCCAGATCGCCCGCAGCTTGAAGACCGCCCAGGCCGTCTCGACCCACTCGACCGAGTTGTACGAGTAAATCCCGACGTGGTCGCCCGGCCCGATCCCCTGCGCCGCCAGGTGATGGGCGAGCCTGTTCGCCCGGGCCTCCATCTCGGCGTAGGTCCGCCGTTCCCCGTCGGCGACCAGGTACTCCCTCTCTGGGTAGGCGTCGACTGCCGCCTCGAAGAGATCGGCGAGGTTGAACTCCATCGCCGTCAGGTTAGAACACGTTCTCGTTGTGGGGGCAAGTGGGCGAAGACGGGGGTTCGCGGTGTCCGGTGTCTGGGCCGGCCCGGTCCTGCGATGCCGGCCATTGGCTTGTTCAGACGTGTCTCGAGGCCCGAGCGGGATTATTCGAACAGCTCGGGTTCGCTGCGCGAGATTTCGTCCCAGAGGGGTTGGAACGAGAACCACCCCGCACCTGGTGACGCGGTGCGGTCGCGGGTATAGCGCGCCCCCTCGTCGTCGATCAGCAGCGGCGTCCCCGCCGCCTCGGCCAGCAGCTGCGCCTGGCACGAACGCTCCATCGTGATGAACCACCAGGCTGCCTCGTCCACCGAGTGTCCGACCGTGAACAATCCATGGTTGCGGTGGATGGTCGCCTTGTGGGGTCCGAGCGCCGCAGCGAGCGCCTTGGCCGCAGCCTCCTCGAGCACGATGGCGCCTCCGCCCTCTTCGCAGACCGTGTGGTCCTCGTAGAACACGCAGGCATCCTGGGTGATCGGATCGAGCAGCCGCCCGAGCGCGGACCACGCCTTGCCGTACACGGAGTGCGCGTGCGCGGCGGCGATGACGTCGGGCCGCGCCGCATGGACCGCCGAGTGAATGGCAAAGGCGGCCGGGTTGACGGGCCGATGGCCCTCGACGACCTCGCCGGTGTGGCTCACCAATATGAGGTCCGAGACGCGCACATGACGGAAGCTCATGCCGAACGGGTTCACCCAGAAGTGATCGGTGAGTTCGGGATCGCGCGCCGTGATGTGCCCGGCCACGCCTTCGGAGAACCCGAAGCGACCGAAGAGCCGCAGCGCGCCGGCCAGCTTCTGCTTGCGGTGCAAGCGCTCCTCCTCCATCGTGGTGAACATCGGCTGGGACGGCATCACGAGCTCCCGCGGTGCACGGTCGAGCGTCTGGGTGGCCGGTGAGCCTGTGTCGGAACGAGCTGGTGCCATGACCTCAAACTATCGTCTGGGCATGGCCTACCCCACCGCCGCCACCCGCGACATCACCGCCCCCGCCGAGAAGGTGTGGGCCCTCATCTCCGACCTGCCCCGGATGGGGGAGTGGTCGCCCGAGAATGCCGGCGGCACGTGGACGAAGGGTGCCACGGGTCCGGCACTCGGTGCCGTCTTCAAGGGAACCAACAAGAACGGCTTCCGGCGCTGGTCCACCAGCGTCACAGTCGTTGCCTGCGAGCCCGGGAGAGTGTTCGAGTTCGCCGTCACGTCGGGACCGCTCGCGGTCGCGAACTGGCGCTACGAGGTCGAGGAGACCGATTCGGGTTGCCGGGTCACCGAGTCCTGGGAGGACCACCGCAAGCCGTGGTTCGTCGTGGTCGCTCGGGCCATGGGCGACCACAGCGCAGCACACGCCGCGCGGGAGATGGAAGCAACCCTCGCGAACCTGGCCGCCGCCGTCGAGTGACGGCCGAGCGACCGTCGGGGTGACGCTCGAGCCGCCCTGAGCTCTAGCCCTGCGCCCCTTGACCCTGATCCTCTTGATCCTGCTCCTGTTGCTTCTCGTTTTCCAGCCGTCGGACGACGTGCCGGGCCGCGGCGTCATCGCCCGGGCCACCGCGGCCCCGTAGCCGCTCCACCACCGCCCGGCGATGGCGCGGGTCCACGTTTCCCCCGTACTTGAACTTGGCCGACACGTGCTCCACTGAGATCTCGATGCCGAGGATCCCGAGCACCCTTGCCGCATGGGCCTCGCCGGGGTCGGCCACCTCGTCGCCGGGCTGGAAGATCGCCAGCTGGCGCCGCAGGATGGCGACGACGTTTCCCGGTGAGGTGCGCTCGTCGTGCACCGTCGCCGTACCGACGAGTTGCACGGCGCCGTAGTAGGTCGTCGGGATCCCGAGTAACGGATCCTCGTCGCCGACGACCTTCCACGAAGAAGGGATGAAGGCCCAGTCGTCGGCGACGCTCAAGAGCACCCGCGGGTTCTCGGCCAGGGCCTCGAACACGGGATTAGCGCGCACGAGATGCAGCCACACCGTGTTGTCCGCCAACACGAACTGCGTCGGCACGACGACCGGAATCTCGCGTGCGGGGCCGCCTGGCACGACAAGGTGCCCGAAGGGATGGGTTTCGACGAACGGCCGCCACTCTGTTTCGCCGAGGGTGGCATCGACCGGGGCGATGAACATCGCCTTAGTCTGGCGCAGCTAAGCCGAGAGCGAGCCAACGTTCGTGCCCTGCCTCCGGCCGGATTCGAGCCGAGTTCTCAGACCGAAACGGGTCCCATCTCCTCCATCGACTCGGCCCGGTGACGTTTGTAGTCGACCTTGCCGTTCGGAGCGCGTCCAATAGTCGCGACTACGCGCACGCGCCGTGGCGCCTTGTAGTGGGCCAGGCGCCCCTTCACATGCGCGATCAGCTCCGCCTCGCTGATCCCGCTCGTCTCGCTCGTCCTGGTGGCGCCGTCCGCCGGCTCGACCACGGCCACGATCTGCTCGCCGTAGGTCGGATGCGGGATCCCGACCACCACGGCGTCCCGCACGGCGTGGTGGGTCTTCAAGGCCTCCTCGACCTCCTCGGGGAAGATCTTCTCTCCCCCGAGTTGATGCAGACCGATCCCCGGCCCAGGAGGTGGATGGTGCCGTCGGCGTCCACCTGGGCGTAGTCGCCCGGGATGGAGTAGCGCACGCCGTCGATCTCCTTGAACGTCTTCTCCGACTTCTCGCCGTCCTTGTAGTAGCCCAGCGGGTTGCGCCCGCCCAGCGCGAGCACGCCGACCTCGTCGGACCCTGGCTCCACCTCGCCGCCGTCCTCGCGCAGCACCTTGACGTCGGGGCCGAGCGTGAACGACGCCGTCTTCGCCGCCGCGCCGCCCCCGGAGACGGACGCGCCCATGCCGAGTGCCTCCGACGAGCTGAACACGTCGACGAGGAGCATGCCGCCGTGATGGGTGAGCAGTTCCTGCTTGACGGGCTCGCTCCACATCGCGCCCGACGAGATCACCATCATGAGCGAGCTCAAGTCCCACTTCCCCGGGTTCTGGTCGAGCGCCGCCAGCAGCGGGCGCGAGAACGGGTCACCCACGATCACGAGGCCGTTGACCTTTTCGCGTTGGACCGTGTCGAGCAACTCGATCGGGTCGTACTTGCGTGACTCGAGCAGGCAGACCCGGCCGCCCTCGGCCAGGGTCGTGTTGGCGGTGAAGGATCCCGTCCCGTGCATGAGAGGGCAGGCGGGCATCAAGGTCACCCCGCCCGGGCTCGCCTCGACGACGGCGCGCACGCCGTCGAGGCCGCCGTTGACGTCGTAGTGGCGCACGCCCCCATCGATGAGACGTGCGAACAGGTCGTCCTGTCGCCACATGACGCCCTTGGGCATCCCGGTGGTGCCGCCGGTATAGAGCATGTAGAGGTCGTCGCCGCTCCGTCCCCACGGAGCGCACGTCCGCCCGACCGCCAGCTTCAGCGCATCCTCGTAGGGAGTGGCCCAGTCGGGGCACGGACCCGAGCCGTCGTCCACCCAGAGCCAGCCCTTCACCCCCGATGCGCGGTCGAGGATCCGCTCGATCCGGTCGGTGAAGACCCCGTGGAACACGACCGCCACCGCATCGGCGTTCTCCCACAGGTAGCTCAACTCGTCGTCGCCGTAGCGGTAATTGGTGTTGACGGGGACGAGGCCGACCTTCATGGCGGCGAATGTGGTCTGCAGGTACTCGGGGGAGTTGTGGAGGTACACGGCGACCTTGTCCTGTCGGGCAACGTCGAGGTCGAGCAGGAATTGCGCAATGCCGTCGGCCCCCTGGTCGAACTCGCCCCACGAGACGTTGCGGCTCCCCTGGGTCACGGCTACGGCCTCGGGCTGCACGTCTGCCACCGTCTCCCAGACGTCTGCGTAGTTCCAGTCGGTCATGCTCGCTCCATTCCCCGCCGCTGCGGCCCGTCACCCCGTCGACCCCCATCGACCCGTCAACCCCCCGCCCCCGCCGAGATGCGTGAAGCGAGACGTGAAGCCTACGCTGCGCTCGTGGACCTCGGCCTCCCGGGCGACGAAGATCCGCGCCGTCGTCCGGTCAGGGACTGGCTGGCCGAGCACCCGCGCCCGACCGGCCGCCAGCTCGCCGAGGCGGGCTACGTCGTGCCCCACTGGGCCCGGCCCTACGGGGTCGACGCCGACCCGCTTTCCCAGCTCATGATCGACGACGAGCTCCGGCGGGCCGGGGTGCGGCGCCCCCTCAACCCGATCGGCATCGGATGGGCGGGGCCAACCCTGATGTACGCAGGCACCGAGGAACAGAAGGAGCGCTGGCTCTGGCCCCTGCTCAGCGGCGAGGAGTTCTGGTGCCAGCTCTTCTCAGAACCGGGCGCCGGCTCCGATCTGGCCTCCCTCACGACGAGGGCGGAGCGCCAGGGCGACCACTACGTCGTCAACGGACAGAAGGTGTGGACCAGTTACGCCCACATCGCCCGATGGGGGATCCTGCTGGCCCGCACCGACCCGACCGCGACCAAGCACTCGGGCATCAGCTACTTCGTCTGCCCCATGGATGCGCCGGGCATCGAGATCCGACCGCTCATCGACATGACCGGCGAGCACGCGTTCAACGAGGTCTTCTTGACCGACGTCAGGATCCCGGCCGACCACCTGGTCGGGCCTGAGCACGGCGGCTGGGATCTGGCCAAGGTGACGCTCGGCAACGAGCGGGTCTCGCTCTCGGGCGAGGGCGCCCTGTGGGGGATGGGCCCGACGGCGGACGACCTGGTGGATCTGATCCGGGGCGCCGGCGGGGCGCCCGACCCCACGACCCGCGACCGCCTCGCCAGCGTCTGGATGGAGGGTGAGATCCTCCGTGTCCTGCGCCTCCGGATGGTCTCAGCCGTTCTCGCCGGCCGCCAGCCCGGTGCCGAGGCCTCGGTCCGCAAGGCCATCGCCGACGCGCACGGACAGCACATCATGGACATCGCCCGCGACCTGGCCGGCCCCCACGCCATGCTCGCCGGTTCGAGCCCCGTCGGTGGATGGGGTCCCGCCGGCCCCACCCAGGGCGACCCGACCTGGTCCCGTGGCTTCCTCTTCGCTCCGGCGCTCACCGTCGGCGGCGGCACGGCCGAGGTGCAACGCAACATCGTGGCCGAAAAGGTGCTCGGTCTCCCGCGAGATCCCTGACCTCCGCCGGGGCCCTGTCGCCGGCGTCTGGATGGGTACGAAGCGCCGGGTCAGATCTCGAGCGGCCCGGCGTGGGCGAAGCCCTGGCGGACTCCCTGCCCGGCCCGGGCGACCAGCGCTTCGGGCTCGTAGAGCATCAGGTAGGCGTTGCGGGCGTGGTCCCGCGAGCGGTTCTTGAACACCATGGCCAGGGTGGCCGGGTCGTCGGACTCGTCTTCGTGGACGAAGACCTCGAGGATGGGCGTGTTCGTCATCAGCTGGGCCGTCATGATCCCGGTCGACGCCTCGTGCGCACAGACCTTGTCGACCTTCTCCTTGCCGGGCATCCCCAGGGCGACCACGATGCGGCAGCCGTCCTCTTCGATTAGCTTCTTGGCCGCTACCGCCAGGTCCTTGAAGCCGGGGACGGTGCGGCGGACGGTCGTGAAACGGGTGCCGTAGCCGGGGCACAGGGACAGCTCGTCGAGCGCCTCGGCGCCCATGTCGTAGCGGGCGAACATGGTGTCGACCACCCCGATCAGATCCATGACCCATTCTCGCGCAATGGACCCGCCGGTCCGGCCGCGTCCAGAATCGGGGTATGAGCGGTACCCATCCAAGGTCCTGGGTCGAGCGCGACGCCGCGGTGGTCTGGCACGGCTTCACGCAGATGGCCGACTACGTCGACAACGCACCCCTGGTGATCGAGCGTGCCGAGGGCCGTGAGTTGATCGATGCCGACGGGCGGCGCTACCTCGATGCCATCTCGTCACTGTGGGTGAACACGCTGGGGCACCGGGTCCCCGAGCTCGACCGCGCGCTGACCGACCAGGCGGCGAAGGTCGCGCACTCGACGATGCTCGGCAACGGCAACACCGTCGTGGTGCAGCTGGCCGAGGCTCTCTCGAGGGTGGTCCCCGTGGACGACCCCCACTTCCTCTTTGCGTCGGACGGTGCGGTCGCGGTGGAGCAGGCGCTGAAGCTCGCGTTCCAGTACTGGGTCAACAAGGGCATCGAGGGTCGGACCTCCTTCCTCGCGCTTGGGGACGCGTACCACGGCGACACCATCGGCTCGCTCTCGCTCGGGGATGGCGGCGTGTTCAGCGCCGTGTTCGAGCCGCTGTGCTTCCCCGTGGTGCGCACGCCGGGCTATGCCGACCCCGGATGGGCGGCCAAGGCGTGCGCGGCGATCGAGGCGCACGAAGCGGAGCTGGCCGCGGTCGTGCTCGAGCCCCTGGTGCAGGGTGCGTCCGGGATGTTGTGTGCCTCCGCATCCGATGTTCGGCGGGTCGGCGAGGCGTGCCGTCAGGCCGGCATCCTCTTGATCTGCGACGAGGTGGCCACGGGCTTCGGGCGGACCGGGACGCTGTTCGCCTCCGAGCAGTGTGGTCTGCGCCCCGACCTGCTCTGTCTCGGCAAAGGGATCACGGGCGGGTATCTCGCCATGTCGGCCACTGCGGCGTCCGGGGGCGTGTTCGACGCGTTCCTCGGTGCCGACCTCGGGCCGGCGACCTTCTATCACGGGCATTCGTACGGTGGGAATGCGTTGGCGGCGGCGGTGGCGCTCGAGCACCTGCGTGTCATCGAGTCGCAGGACGTCCTTGCCAACGTTCGTGCGCGTGCCGACCAGCTCTTCTTTCTGCTGGGAGAACGGGTCGAGGGTCGCTCCGTCGTGCGCGCCGTGCGCCAGCGCGGCTTGATGGTCGGGGTGGAGCTGGCCCCACCCTCGCCCGGGTTGCGGTGGGGGCGGCGGGTGTGCGCTGGCGCCGTATCCAGAGGCGTGTTGCTGCGACCGCTCGGGGACGTCGTGGTGCTGATGCCGCCGCTGACGATCACAGCATCCGAGGTCGAGCGGATCGTCGATGCTCTGGATGGGGCGCTCGACGATGTGGCGGCGGATCCGGCGGGTGCAGCGTGAGCGGGGGCCCTTGGGAGGCCCGGATCCGTGATTCGCTCGCCCGGGTGGTCGACGAGGGCCGCTGGCGGTCGCCCCGGGAGTTCGACGCACGGGGACCGGTGGGCTCCTTGGACGGTGCGCCCGTCGTGTCGTTTGCGTCCAACGACTATCTCGGCCTGAGCTCCCATCCAGCGGTGGTCGCAGGGGCTCACGAGGCCCTGGAGCGCTGGGGTGCTGGATCGGGTGCATCGCGCCTGGTGACCGGGACGCGCCCCATCCACAGCGATCTGGAACTGGCCCTGGCCGACTGGAAGGGCACCGAGGCCGCGGTCTGCTTCCCGACGGGGTTCGCCGCCAACCTCGGGGTGCTCTGCGCGCTCGGTGGCCCCGGAGTCCGTGTGCTCTCGGACGAGTTGAACCACGCCAGCATCATCGACGGCTGCCGGCTCTCGCGGTCTGCTCTCGCTGTGTACCGGCACCGTGACCTGGAGCACCTCGAGGAGTTGCTGTCATCCGATGAGAACGATGCCCAGGCCGGGCCCGCGGCCAATCCGACCATCATCGTCACCGACACGGTGTTCTCCATGGATGGGGACGTGGCGCCTGTCGACGAGCTCGTCTCCTTGTGCGCCCGCCACGGCGCGCTGCTAGTGCTCGATGAGGCGCACGCCGTCCTCGGCCCAACGGTCCCGGCCGCGAGCACGGCGCCGATCGTGCGGGTCGGCACGCTCTCGAAGACGCTCGGGTCACTGGGAGGATTCGTTGCAGCGTCGCGCGATGTGGTGGATCTGTTGGTCAACCGGGCCCGCCCGTACATCTTCTCGACCGCGCTCAGCCCCGCCGACGTCGGCGGGGCGCTGGCCGCGCTCGGCGTCCTCCGATCCGAAGAAGGTGCGGCGCTCGTGCACCGTCTGTCCGGCCTGGTGGCGCGAGCCGTAGCGGCGGGGTTGGCAGCGCCGGGCCACCCGAGCCCGATCATCCCGGTGGTCCTCGGAAGCGAGACCCGTGCCTTGGAGGCTTCGACGATGCTCCTGGAGGAAGGACTCTGGGTGCCGGCCATCCGCCCGCCCACCGTGCCGGCCGGGACCAGCCGCCTCCGGGTGACACTGTCGGCCGCGCACCGCGACGGGGACGCGGCGCGCCTCCTCGATGCCCTGGTGCGCTTGCGACGCCCTGTGCCCGCCACGCTCTGAGCCCCAGCGTCGTGCGTCCCCGCCGGCTGGTGGTCGTCGTTGGCACCGGCACGGACGTCGGCAAGACATGGGTCGCCGCACGCCTGCTCATCGACCTGCGCGCGGCGGGCCGCACCGTTGCCGCCCGCAAGCCGGCGCAGTCCTTCGACCGTGACGACGACCCCGCGGGTCGCGACGCCGCCGTGCTCGGGGCGGCGAGTGGCGAGGAGCCCGAGTCGGTATGCCCCCCGCACCGTTGGTACGAGGTCCCGATGGCTCCCCCGATGGCGGCCGAAGTGCTGGGTCGTCCTCCGTTCGGGATGAGCGACCTGTTGGAGGAATTGTCGTGGCCCGGTGAGCGGGTGGACGTCGGGCTGGTCGAGACCGCCGGTGGCGTGCGCTCACCCCTCGCCGTCGATGGAGATTGTGCCGGCCTATCCAGAGCGCTGGGGCCCGACCTGTCGGTGTTGGTCGCCGACGCGGGTCTGGGGACGATCAATGCGGTGCGCCTGAGCGTCGAGGTGCTCGACGGGCCCTGCGTCGTCGTTCTGAACCGCTTCGATCCCTCCTCGGATCTGCACGCACGCAACGTCGTCTGGCTGCGAGAGCGTGACGGGTTGCGGGTCGTCACGGTGCCGGGCGGAGAAGCGGAACTGCTTGAGATCGTCAGCAGGTGACCGCGACCGTGGCGTGGTTGCGATGGTCGCATGGGTGCCTGTGGCCGCAATCCGCAATGATCTCCTGGTGACCTCCATCGACGAGGCTCAGATGAGCCGGGCGGACTTCGTGGATGCGACCGGGGAACAACGGCTCGGCATTCAAACCTGGGTCCCGCTCCTCGCCATCATTCTCCTATTTGTGGCCCTGGCCTCCTTCGTCACCATCAAGACGCCCGCCTGGGAAGCACCGGACGAACCGGGACATATCGCAAATGTCGAATCGCTGGTGAGCGGGCACTGGTACGGGTTCAACGCTGATTGTCATCCCACCGGTGCCGAAGAAATCCTGTCCTGCACCGGCGACGAAGCGCAGCAGGCGCCTCTGTATTACCTGCTGCTCGCCGGGTGGCAGGAGGTCACGGGTCAGCGCGCCGAGCCCGTGCCTGTTCACCATCTGGTGTTCGGCCGTAACAACGGGTCAAGGACCGAGTTCTTCGTGAATCACCCAGACTCCGGGCTGGTTCGATGGCTGAGAGTTCCCAACATCGCCATGGGTGCACTCACGGTGATCATGGCCTTTCTCACCATTCGCCGACTTGCGAAAGACAAATGGACACCCCTTGTCGGTGCAGCGATGCTGGCCTTCCTTCCACGGTTTATCTTCCTTTCTGCATTCGTCACGAACGACAACCTCGTCGTCCTTCTGGGGTCAGTCCTGACCTACTGTGCAATCCGGTTCATCCAACGACCATCCACCAATTGGATGCTCGCTACGGGAGCGGTATTGGGACTGCTCGTCACTACCAAGTTGTCCGTCCTCCCCCTGATCCTCCTGATCCCCGTCCTCGCCGCCTTCACCCCGAGCTGGCGTCAACGGGCTTTGCAACTTGGATGGGGCACTCTCTCAATCGCGGCGGTCTGTTCGTGGTACCTCATCCAGAACTCGGTGCGGTATGGGGATCCGCTCGCTCGTTCCGCTGCGACGAGGTACCTCACGGTCATCGGTGCGCTCGGCGAACCGATGGGCAAGCCGTACGTGGTCAAGGACCCAGCCAACTTGGTGCTCAATCTGGTACCGACTCGGGTGGTCACGAACTTCTGGTACAGCTCAGGCTGGGGACAGTTCCACTGGTCGGCAGGCGTTGGATTTCTCGTTACCTGCGGTGTACTCGCGCTCTTGGCGGGATTGATCCATCAGGACATCCCCATCCGCGTCCTTGTGGTCCTCGGGTCCATCGCCGCCCTGTCGCTTGCCTGTATATGGTTGCTCGCCTTCCAAACGGGAACCTATGGGGATCGCTATGCCTATGTTGGCATCACCGCCATCGTGACGATCGTCGCCCTCTCGATACAGCGCTGGCCAGTGCTGCTGCGATGGCTCATACCCACAGCGTGTCTCGTCGGAACGATCCTGGCCATCCAGAGCGACGTTCTCGGGATCCACTGGACCTGAACAGAGTCGCGGACGTCCGCCGAAATCAAAGGGGTCGTCGCTCGACACCTACCGGCCAGCACCTCACCATTTGGCTTCACCGCGCCAATGAGTGAGGAATATGTGCTCGTGCCCATCGAGCAACGGACGGCGGAATTCGCTTCCGAAGCGACAGTGGCACCCACGACCTCCAAGCGTCGATGGGGCGTACTTTGGTGAGGGTGTCGGGGTACGCCTGAGCCCCACCCTTCTGTTGCCGTGGCGTCGTGTCATAGAGGAGCCTATCCGTGCAGTAGCCGCCGCCGGGATAGGGAACTGCCTTCACTTCGGCGCAACTGAAGAAGGTCGGCATCACACCTAGGGGCATGAAGTGCGCCACGAGGCTCTTGCGTGTCTGGCTCTGGTCCTCGATCAACGCCCCGCCATGCAAGAGATCGGCATGCCAGATCAAGACGTCGCCCTTCTTCGCCATGAAGGTCTCCGTCTTGAACCCCTGCTCGTGGGACCACTGCAGTGCACTCTTCAAGACCTTGTCGTATTCCTCGTCGTCTCCCCAGTGCGCCTTGTCGGTCCCGTAGTGCAAGCACTCCGGTGCGCGATGGCTGCCAGGCACGTAGATGAACTCTCCGGAGCGAGCTTGCACGTTCTCAAGCGCGACCCAGGAAGCCGCCATCGTCATCGGTTCGGTGAGGCTGAGCGGGCCGGTGTCAATGTGAAGGCCCTCCTCAGAACCCTTGCGCATTGTCATCGTCTGGAAGACGACCGGAGGCCGCTCGTAGATCTGAGTCAAGAACCTGAGGACAGGAGCGGGGAAGATGAGCTCGCCCGATCGAGGGTAGTAACTGTGAACGTCGCTGACCTTTGCAACGAGGTCACGGTACTTGCGCTCCATGGACACCACCTGGCGCTTGTGATGCAGGAAGAGGGGGTTGGGCGATGCATCCCATGTGCGCTCGAAGAAGCCGAGGTAGTCGTCAATCAACGACTCATCAGTCGCCTGGGGGAAGACCACGTATCCGTAATCGATGTAGTGGGCAAGAACCTCGGCATCCGCGTCGGTAACCTCGCCCCTTGCCCGGCGGGCTTCGAGGATCTCGTGCGCATCTCGGCGATCGACCCACAGTCCGCCGTAACGGCTGCGGTAGAGCGGCGGCTCAGCTTCGCCGGTCGGAATAGCCAGCCTGATGGTCGGGGATTCAGTCGCGGTTGGATTCATGGGAAGCACTCTCCTGGTACGCCAAGGATACTAACGAGGTCCGGTTGGGCCAAGGCGCCCTTGAACCGAATCACTTCTTCGTGACGAACACCTGCAAAAAGTCGGCGACCAAACCCTGTCGTCGATCGTTGAGTTCAAAGATCTGGGTGTCGAGTCCACAGGCGTCCTTGATGATGCCCGTGAGATCGTCTCCCCAGTCCTGAACTACGAGCGCACCCGAGGGATCAATCGGATCATCGTGGTAGATCGGCTTGCGCACATACTCAATGCCAGACCCCGTACGAATGGCTCGCACCCGCGTACTTCGATCCGGCCAATAGGGGACTGTGAATACGTGGGCACCGCCTGGCCGCAAAACACGGGCAATCTCTTGAAACGCAATGCACGCGTCGAAGATGTGCTCAAAGACGTCTTGGGTGATGAAGAGGTCGAACGATTCGTCTGGGAAGGTGAGCCGCTCCAAATCTTCATTGCGCATCCCGTCCTTCGATGCGCCACGCTCGAGCGTTGGTCGCCAGAATGAAGCGGAATAGCGTGAGCATTCGCGTCGGAGCTTCTGCGAGGAGGGGCTTCCAGGAGAAGATTCGTGGATTACGAGATCGCGCCAGTTTGGATACTGGAACGACAGAACTTGAATCAGCGCACGCCACCTTGGAAGGCTATTGCATCGGAGGCAAAAGAGATGATTGCGGGGGTGGCCACCGGTATCAACGAAAAGGGAGCGTTTGGCGCAGATGGGGCACCGACCGAGATACGCGCGCCTGCGAAGCACGCTCGGCCCGTAGTCAACGAGCCGCTGTTGCACACCCCTTGCGCTTCTCACGCCGTTTCTATCGGAGACACGACACTCAAAGGTACAGGCGTTCAGGTGGAACGGAGCTCTGGATGGGCTACGTCGCGGCAATGGGCAACCCATCCCGTAGGAACCACCGTGACGCTCATGCGCCGGCCGCAGTGGGGACAGAAGCGCGGCGGGTCGAGCGCGCGCCCGCAGCCAGGACAGTCGGCCGTGATTCGCCCGCAGCCCGTGCAGTGAGTGTGGGTGAGAGGCGCGGTCATGTCAGGCGAATCGTCCGGTCCTTCTTTTGGCACTGCTCGTGGCGGCTCAGATCGCAGCGGTGAGCACGCCGATGGGCATGCGGAGGTCTTCGAGCATCTGAAGGTCCTCGTCGGCCGAACGGCCGAGCGTGGTCAGGTAGTTGCCCACGATCAGCGCGTTGATCCCAGCTGTCATGCCGATGGCCTGAAGGTCGCGCAGGGTCACCTCGCGCCCGCCGGCGTAGCGCAGTATCACCGACGGAAGGGCGAGGCGGAAGAGCGCGATCCAGCGGACGGCCTCCCAGGCGCCCAGGACGGGGCGATCGCCGAGGGGTGTGCCGGGCCGCGGATTGAGGAAATTGATCGGCACCTCGGCCGGCTCGAGCTCTTGGAGCTGGGCCAAGAGCTCGAGCCGCTGGGCGTCGCTCTCGCCCATGTTGATCAGGGCTCCGCAGCACAGCTCCATTCCGTGGGCCTTCACCAGCCGGCAGGTCTCGGCCCGCTCGTCCCAGGTGTGGGTCGAGACGACCGAAGGGAAGTACGAGCGCGCCGTCTCGATGTTGTGGTTGTAGCGGTGCGCGCCGCCGTCGGCCAGGCGCCGAGCCTGGTCCTCGGTGAGGATGCCCGCGCTGATGGCCACGTTGAGGCCGGTCTCTTCGTGGACCATGGGTATGAGTTCGAGGATGCGCTGGATGGTGCGCTCGTCGGGGCCCCGGACGGCGAGCACGATGCAGAACTCCGATGCACCGAGGGCTGCCGTCTCGCGTGCGGCCGCGAGGACCTCGGCGGTATCGAGGAAGGGCGTGGCCTTGACGGGCGTGTCGAAGCGCGACGACTGGGCGCAGAAATGGCAGTCCTCGGGACAGCCGCCGGTCTTGGCCGAGAGGATTCCCTCGATCTCAACCTCGGGCCCGCACCACGCCAGGCGCACCTGGTGAGCGAGCGAGGCCAGTGCCATCACCGCACCGTCGGGCAGTGCGGCGAGCGCCGCGAGCTCGTCCGCATGCAGGAGGCGGCGCTCGTCGAGGAGTGCGTGTTCTGCGGCAGCGATGACGGCCCTGTCCGCCGGACTCAGGGCGACTTGGGGCGGGGGCGGTGGGCTCTCCGGATGAGGAGAGTCCGCGGCGGTGGACGCGGCGGCGTGGCGGAGGGCGACGGGGCTCGTGGTGGTCACGGCGCCCACGGTAGTGGCAGGGTGTGGGCCTCCGGAAGTTGGCCGGAGCCTGAGAGGGAGTGGCCATGGCCTGGGATTTCTCAACCGAGCCCGAGTTCGAAGAGAAGTTGGAATGGATGCGCGGCCTCGTGCGGGAGGAGGTCTTCCCGCTCGAGACCTTGGATCTGACCTACGACCAGATCAAGGTTGTGATCCGTCCGCTGCAGGAGCAGGTGAAGGCTCAGGGCCTGTGGGCGGCGCACCTGCCGCCGGCCCTGGGCGGGATGGGCTTCGGGCAGGTGCGGTTGGGACTGATGCACGAGATCCTGGGCCAGTCGCCGCTGGCGCCGGTGGTCTTCGGCAACAATGCGCCGGATTCGGGCAACGCGGAGTTGTTGGCGGTGGGTATCGAGGAGACCGGTGACGAATCCATGCGGGAGCGGTGGCTGCAGCCGCTCTTGGATGGAGACCTGCGGTCTGCGTTCTCCATGACCGAACCGAACACGGCTGGATCCGATCCGACGCTGCTGACGACGACGGCGGTGCGGGACGGCGACGAGTGGGTCATCAACGGGCACAAGTGGTTCACATCCAACGGATCCGTGGCGGACTTCCTGATCGTGATGGCAGTGAGCAATCCAGACGTCCATCCGTACCAGGGGTCGTCGATGATCATCGTCCCCGTCGACACGCCGGGGGTCGACATCGTGCGCGACGTCGCCACCATGGAGGATCCGCACACGACGTACGGCCGGTTCGGTAACCACGCCGAGATCGTGTACCGGGACGTACGGGTGCCGGCGGGGAACCTCGTGGGCCGGGAGGGCTCCGGGTTCGCCTTGGCGCAGCAGCGGCTCGGGCCAGGACGGATCCACCACTGCATGCGCTGGCTGGGCCAGTCCCGGCGGGCCTTCGACATGCTCTGCGAACGCGCGGTGTCCCGCTATTCGCACGGGTCGACGCTGGCCGAGAAGCAGACCATCCAGAACTGGGTCGCGGACTCCATGGCCGAGATGCAGGCTGCCCGGCTCATGACGTTGCAGGCCGCCTGGAAGATGGATCAGGAAGGGGCGGCGGCGGCCAGGGTCGAAATCGCCATGATCAAGTACTACGGGGCGAAGGTCCTGTACGACGTGATCGATCGTGCCATCCAGGTGCACGGGTCACTCGGGTTCTCGTGCGACCTGCCGTTGGAGTCGATGTACCGCGCGGCGCGGGCGGCCCGGATCTACGACGGCCCCGACGAGGTGCACCGCCAGACCGTGGCGCGGAAGGTCCTGAAGGGGTACGTTCCCCACCAGGTGCCGACCGAGCACATCCCGACGCGTCGGGCCGAGGCACAGCGGCGTTTCGCCGATCTCTTGGAGACGTTGACCGTCGACGCGTGAGTCGACGACACAACGAACTGGGCACTCGGAATTCAGACCTCGGCTGATGTGGCGCTACGAGGACGGCGGCCCGGCACGCCTGCAGACCGTGCCGGGCCGGCTGGACATCACGCCGGAGAGCCGATTGCAGGTGACGACGAGGCTGGCGCCGGCCGCGACCATGGTCGTCGGCGACGGGGACCGGCTGTTCCTCCTGCGCCACACGGCCGGCGACGAGGCAGTCAGCATCGTGGAGTCGCTCGACCCCGAGTCGTTGGATGTCCTGGCGACCTCGCCCGAGCTGCCCGGCGGCCCGGTCTGGCCGGGCGGCATCGGGATGGACGACTCCGGGTCGATCCACGTCGTTTTCGGGAACCACGCCCATCGGCTCGATCCGGAACTGCGGGTGGGTGCTTCCCGCCGCCTCCCGCGGGATAGGCCCTACAACAGCTTCGTCCGCCTTGCCGACGGCACGCTGGTCACCAAGGACTTCGGCGGCTCGCTCCCCAACACTCCGGTGCCTCCCGAGGCACGGGAAGCCTGCGAGTTGGTCGCCCTCCAACCCCAGAGCCTTGACGTGCTCTCCCGGCTCGTTCTGCCCCAGGCATCCATCGCCCGGCTCTCGGCCGAGGGGAGCGACGTGTACGTCGTGGGGGACACCAGCCTGTTCCGAGTGCGCTGGGAGGGCGAGGAGCTTCGGTGCGACCCATCCATGGCGGCTCCGTACAGGGTGTTCGACGGGCAGACCTACGGATGGGATTGCGTCCTCGCCCTCGGCGCAGCCTGGTTCTTGGATGACGGCGAGGGCAGCGAACATTTCGCCGGAACGATGCGGGGTCTTGGGGTGTCGATTGCACCGTTGCACCTGGTCCGCGTCGACCTCACGACGGGACTGGTCCGCCTCGCCGAAGTCTGCGGGCTCATGGGCGGCTTGGTCGCCAATCCGCCCGTCGTCGATGTGGACCGGAGGCTCGTCGTCGCGTACGACAGTGGGAACGGGGTCGTCGTATGCCTCGACGCGGACACGCTCGAGCTGCGCTGGCGTCGTGAGCAGGACCATGCCAGCCACCTGCTCCTCTATGCCGGATCCGGTGAATTGGTGATGGGGGACGGCGTCGACCTGGTGGTGCTCGACATCTCGTCGGGCGCGGAGCTGGCACGGGTGGACCCGGGCCACGGAATCCAGAGCGTCCTGTTCCCCTGCCCGGGGAGGGGCCGCGACTTCTACGTGTGCACGTTCATGGGAGTCAGCCGGATCGAGGTGGTCGACTGAGGCTCGGCTACTCGGCCGACGGGGGGTGTCGGGCCGTAGTGTGCGGGCATGGTGGCAGTCGACTGGACGACCATCGCGACATTTGCCACGGCTGTCGGCACGCTCGTGCTCGCCGTCGCCACGTTCGCGGCCGTCCGGTCCGCCAACCGGGCGGCCCGGGTCGCCGAGGAGGGGTTCCTGGTCAGCTTGCGCCCGGTTCTGGTGACCTCGAAGCTCGAGGACCCCATCCAGAAGGTGCGGTGGGTCGATGACCGCTGGTCTCATGTGGCCGGGAGCCAGGCCAGCGTCGAGGTGGTGGACGACAGGATCTATCTGGCCGCCTCGCTGCGCAACGTCGGATCCGGAATCGCCGTCCTGTTCGGATGGGCGGCGAGGCGCGAGCTGGCCCGCTCCGACATCCCGCACACGGAGCCCGAAGCCTTCCGGATGCAGACACGTGACATCTACATTCCGGCGGGCGACGTCGGCTTCTGGCAGGGGGCGATCCGGGAACCTGACGACCCCGACTACGTCGCTCTGACCACCCTCATCAGAGACCTGCAACCGTTCACGCTGGAATTGCTCTACGGCGACCATGAGGGCGGGCAACGCACGATTACCCGCTTTGGCATGATCCCTCGACGCGACGGCGACGAGGCAGTGTGGTTTCCCGCCGTTTCCCGCCATTGGAACCTCGACCGGCCTGATCCGCGACAGACGAGCCAGTGATGCGTCCGGAGCGGCGCTAAGGGCGGAGGCCCAAAAGAAGAGCAGTGCACAGCCGGTCGTAGCCGGCGGCCTTGTCCTCGACGAAACCGATGCCGAGGAGCTCGAGCGACACCCATCCGTGGATGCTGGCCCAGATGAGTTGGGCGGTCTCGGTGGGGGGTGCCTCGGCGATGACCCCGGAGGCCATTGCCCGCTGGACTGCCCCCACGAGGGCATCGAAGGCCCGGGCCGCCACCTCGATGGCGTGCTGGCCCGGCTCGAAGCCCGGCACCCCCTGCAGCAACATCATCCGGTACACCATCGGTTGGGCCAAGGCGAGGGCGCGGTAGCGGCGGCAGCCTTCGCGTAGGGCCACGTAGGGGTCGTGAATCTCACCAATGGACTCCGTCGCATCACGGAGCCGCTCGAAGCCCTGGATGAAGAGGGCCTCGACGATCCCGAACTTCGACTCGAAGTGGTTGTAGACCCCCATGGGGGCGACGCCGGCGGCGGCGGCGATCTTGCGTACGGACAGGCCCTCTGGACCCTCGGTCTCCAGGATCTCGGCCGCCGACGTGAGGAGCGCCTGCTCCATCCCCGCACTCGGAGTCCTGGTCCGGCGGATTTCCGTCATTTCAGTAGCGTACTGAAGAACATCGTGCTATAACAATAGCACAGCGTTCTATAAGACGCATGGAACCAGAACTGGAAGGAGAGCCTCATGCCCGACCTCGCCGCTTCTCGCGATCGCCGCTGGCTCGTCCTCGCCGTCCTCTGCCTGTCTGTGTTCCTGGTGGTGGTGGACAACACGATCGTCAACGTCGCGCTGCCCACGCTGAACCGCCACCTGGGCGCTTCGATCAGCGCCCTGCAGTGGATCGTCGACGCCTACAGCCTCGCCTTTGCCGGCCTGCTCCTGGCCGGAGGTGGGATCGGGGACCGCCTCGGAAGAAAGGGCACCATGCAGGTCGGCCTGATCTTCTTTGGATTGTTCTCTGCCACAGCGGCGTTCTGCACGACGACCGGCACCCTGATCGGAGCGCGCGCGCTGATGGGTGTGGCGGCGGCCTTCATCTTCCCGGCGAGCCTGGCCATCCTGACGAGCATCTTCAGCGACCCATCCGAGCGGCAGAAGGCGCTGGGGATCTGGGGAGCGACCTCGGGCATCGCCGTCGCCTTCGGGCCCATCACGGGCGGCGCGTTGCTCGAGCACTTCTGGTACGGCTCGATCTTCCTCGTCAACGTGCCCATCGTGATCGTCACGCTCATCGCAGGGCAGCTCCTCATTCCCCGGCTGCCCCGGATCCGGGAGCACCGCTTCGACGTTCGTGGCGTCGTGATCTCGACGGTGGCCATGACCACGCTTGTCTTGGCGATCATCGAGGGGCCGCAGTGGGGATGGACGTCATCGCGCACGCTGGCATGCTTCGCCGTCGCCGTTGTCCTCCTGATCGCATTCAGTCTGCTCGAGCTGCGCACCGACGGGCCCCTCCTCGATGTGCGTGTCTTCACCATCCCGCGCTTCAGCGGTGGCGCGCTCTCCATCTCGGTGGCCTTCTTCTGCCTCTTCGGGTTCATCTTCTTGATCACCCAGTATTTCCAGTTCGTGAAGGGCTATTCCACCCTGTCGGCGGGGGTGCACACGTTGCCCTTCGCGATCGTGGCGGCCGTTTTCACGCCGATTGCGGCCGTGGTGGCCCTCAAGGTCGGGACCCGGCTCGTGGTGACGACGGGACTCCTGCTCATGGCTGCCGGATTGATCGTGGCCGCCTTCAACACGTCGGCCAACACCTCGTACTTCGGTCCCATCATCCTCTCGATGGTGCTGCTCGCCCTCGGGTTGTCGTCAATCACCGCCCCCACCGCAGAGGCGGTCATGGGATCGGTCGCCGACGATCAACGGGGCGCTGCGGCGGGCGTGAACAACACGACGCGGGAGCTGGGGGGCACCCTGGGTGTGGCGGTGTTCGGTTCGATCTTCGCATCGGCCTACGCACCCAAGATCATCAGCGCCTTCAGTGGATTGCCCATTCCAGCCGGCCCGAAGGCCGAAGCCCACCAGTCCGTCGCAGCAGCGGTGGCGGTGGCGGCTCACGCCCCTCGCGCCGCGCAGCCCGCCCTGCAATCGATCACGTTCACCGCGTTCCACAGCGGCTTGCAGGCTGCGTGCATCGCGGGGGCCGGAGTTGCGGTGCTCGGCGCGCTCGGTGCGTCGCGGCTCCTCCCGGGCCGGGCTGATGCTGCTGCTCCTCCTGGGCACCACGATGCGGCACTGGAAGGTGCACCGGCGGAGGATCTGGCCCTCGCCCGGTCATGAGGGGCCCTCGCATGGCGGGCCCCCGGATGGTGGCTCTGGACGGGGGCGCTACCGAAAGGTCAGCGGCGCGTGCCGCACGCCGGCGATGACCGGGCTGGCCGTCCGTTCGACAGGCCCCGCTGGGGCGAGCGACTCGAAGCGATCCAAGAGCTCGGACAACACCACGCGCCCCTCGAGGCGGGCCAAGGCGGCGCCGAGGCAGAAGTGGGGACCGAATCCAAAGCTCACGTGTGGATTGGGGTGGCGATCGATACGCAGCGCACCGGCGTCCTCCCCGAACACCGCCTCGTCACGGTTGGCCGACGCGTACACGAGCAACACGGGGTCACCTTCGGCAACCGCCTGATCCCGGATGGTGGTGGGACCGGTGGCCGTGCGCATGAACGAGATCACCGGCGTGGTCCATCGCAGCAACTCCTCGACAGCCAACGGGATCAGAGAGCGATCGGCCCGCAGGGCGGCCCACTGGTCCGGCCGCTCGGATAGGGCGACCAGGCCACCAGAGATCAGATTGCGTGTCGTCTCGTTGCCCGCCACGAGCAGCTGGATCAAGAACATGGCCAACTCGGCCTCGCTGAGCTGATCCCCACCACCGCCGGCCCCATCCTCCGGATCCCCCACGTTGGCCAGCACCGACACCAGGTCGTCGGCCGGCGACTCCCGCCGCTCCTCGGCCACGCCGACGAGATACCCCCACATCTCGACCTGCAACTCCGCCCGCTCCGACTCGGATCGATCGCTCTCCCCGGGGATCACCGCCTCGGACCACTCGAAGAAGCGGGGCCACTGCGACCCGTCGACGCCGAGGAGCTCGCAGATCACCTGCAAGGGAAACGGGATGGAGAGCGCCTGCACCACGTCGACCGCCTCACCGCTCTGGATGGGGTCGATCAGCGCCTTCGCCTTCGCGGCCACCCCCGTCTCCATCAGCCGAACCATGGATGGCTTGAAGCCGGGCTGCACCAGCCGCCGGTAGCGGGTGTGCTGGGGCGGGTCCGTGTGCATCATCGTCGGCGGCGTGTCGTAGGACGTGCCGATCTCGTCGGTCAGGATCCCCCGCGACGAGCAGAACCCGATCGGGTCCGCCCCGATGGCCGACACTTCCGGATGGGTCGTGACGGCCCAGAAGCCGCCGCCGTCGCGGTCGACCCACGATACGGGCGTGGTTCGTCGTAACCGTGCATACAGCTCGAAGGGGTCGCCGCCCGCGTACAGCGCCGGGTCGGTGAGGCGGCCTGCATCCACCGTCATGAGCGGACTCCGTCCTTCCGCACCTCCGACTCAGACGATGATGCCGTTGGGCCGCGGATCGCCCTGCGCCTCGAGCAGGGCGTAGTAGGCCTCCAACGTCGCGGGCCCGTCGGAGACCGACTCGACGGATCCGTCAGCGGCCAGGTTCAACAGGGCGCCCTCGATGATGAAGCACACGTCCGTGTCGCCCTCGTTGTCCTCCGGCACGTGCAGGGTGTGCACCGAGTTCGCCGGCTCGTAGAGGTAGGAGCCGGCCGTGACGTAGAAGTCGTACTCGAGGTAGTGCCAGCGTCCCGCCGACGTGAAGGCGTCGACCGAGCCGGTGTGGCGGTGGATCTGCAGCTGCACGCCGGGGTGGAAGCGGTTGAGGATGACCCAGGTGCCGTGCTGGGAGTCGAAGCGCACCACCTTGAGCAGCACGCCCATCCCGGTGTCGGCCCAGGGCGCGTCATCGGCACCGACCAGGCGGACCATGTCGGCGGGGTTGGCGGGTGTGGTGATCGACATGGTGTCGACTCCTCTCGTTGCGGGTGAGTCCGGTGGTTGTGGGTCAGTCCGGTGGTTGTGGGTCAGTCCGGTGGTTGTGGGTCAGTCCGGTGGTTGTGGGTCAGTCCGGCAGCACAGCGAGCGTATCGAGGTCCATCGCCACCTCGAGGGCGGCGGCGGTGCGCAGGACGACCAGGTCGCCGTGCTGGGGCCCGATCAGTTGGAGGCCGATGGGGAGCCCGCCGCTGCTGAAGCCGACCGGGACCGTGGCGGCGGGGGAGCGGGTCATGTTGAAGGGGTAGGTGAACTGGATCCAGTTGGCGGTCGTCTCCCCGTTGACCGTGCTGGTCATCTCGCCGGCGAACGGCGCTACGCCCGAGCAGGTCGGCGTGACGAGAATGCGAGAGGTGTGGAACAGCTCGACAAGGCGCAGGTTCATCAGATGGAACTTGTCGAAGGCTTTCAGGAGTTGCTCGGCCGTGGTGGACTGCGCCGCGTCGACGAAGTGGCGCAGCACCGGATGGACCTCCTCCCAGCGCGGGTGGCCCATGAAGGGTCGCAGGGTGCGCAGGGTGGCGGCCCCCGTCACGGTGAGGAAATCACCGACGGGGTCGGCATCAAAGACGGAGTCCAGCACCACGACCTCGGCGCCCATCGATTCGATCACGCGGACGGCGCGCTCGCAGGCGGCCGCAACCTCGGCGTCGACGGTGGCGTAGCCGAGGGTCGGGGCGTAGGCGACGCGCACCGGGACGTGGGC
This sequence comes from uncultured Acidimicrobiaceae bacterium, assembly GCA_963726005.1. GTDB lineage: Bacteria > Actinomycetota > Acidimicrobiia > Acidimicrobiales > RAAP-2 > Bog-473. The sequence continues at coordinate 762,958 of CAVSAT010000002.1, read as the reverse complement.
GTCGTCGAGGGCGGCCAGCCAGGAGGCCTCGGGGCGGGGGAGGGCGCGCAGGTCGGAGGGGTCGGGGCCGACGGCCACATCGAGGGCGCGGGTGACGTCGGCGATGCGCCGCGCCATGGGGCCGTTGGTCGAGAGGTCGATCCATCCAGGCGGGTTCGGGCCGCCGGCGGGGACACGGCCGAGGCTGGGTTTCATGCCGGCGAGGCCGCAGCAGGCGGAGGGGATCCGGATGGAGCCCCCGCCGTCGGAGCCGGTGGCGAGCGGGACCATGCCGGCGGCCAGGGCGGCGGACGCCCCGCCGGACGATCCGCCCGGGCCCCTGGATGTGTCGAACGGGTTCAGCGAGGCGCCGAAGACGGCGTTGGTCGTGTTCCCCATCCAGCCGAACTCGGGCGTGTTGGTCTTGCCGACGACGACGCAGCCGGCCGCCCGCATGCGGGCCACGAAGGGATCGTCGTAGTCGGCGGGTGGGTCGTCGGCGTGCAGTGCGGACCCGTGGGTGGTGCGGTATCCGACAGCGTTCTGGAGGTCCTTGACGCCGAGGGGGATCCCGGCGAGCGGTCCCGGGTCGTCGCCGGCGACGACGCGCTCGTCGATGCCGGCGGCTGCATGGAGCGCCCGCTCGCCGTCCACGGCCACGAAGGCGTTGTACGTGGGGTTCAGTCTCTGGATCCGATCCAGAGCGGCCTCGGTGAGCTCGCGTGCGCTGACCTCCTTCGCCCGCACCGAGCGTGCGAGCTCGGCCAGCGAGGTGGTGCGGAAGTCGATCTCGGTCATGTTGCGGTGCCCCCTTCGCTCTGCTGGATCCGCTGGATCCGTCGGATCCGACGGATCTGCCGGATCTGCCGCCGCTCCATGTCGCCGCCGCCAGCCGGCGTTACCAGGCCGACGGGGAGAGACCGGCGACCGCCTCGGCCAGGTCGATCCCGATGGGGATGACCGCGGGGGCTGGGATCGTGACGCCGTGGTCGACGTAGCGCTGCACGTGGGCGCGGCATTCGTCGACGGAGCCGTGCACCACCAACTGGTCGACCACCTCGTCGGGGATTGCCTCGAGCGCCCCCTTCCGGTCACCGGCCGCCCAGGCGTCCCACATCGGCTGGAGCGCGGGACCCCGGCCCAGCCAGCGTTGGAACTCCGCGTAGGCCTCGACGTTGAGGTAGGCGGTGATCATGCGCCGTCCGATCGTCCGGGCCATGGCCGCATCCTCGGTGACGATGACGAAGATTCGGGCGACGATCTGCCGGGGCGCCCCCTCGGCCGCCTTCTCGACCTCCGCCACGGATGTGGCGACGTCCTCGGCGCTGAGCCAGTTCAGGATGGCCCCGTCGGCTTCCTTCCCGGCCAGGTGCAACATCCCGGGGCGCAGTGCGGCCAGGTAGATCGGCGGCAGTTGCTCGGGGATGCGAGCCAGGCGAAAGCCCTTCACGTTGAACGTGCCGAAGTCCTCGGTGATCTTCTCGCCGCTGAACGCCCTGCGCAGGAAGCGCAGCGTGTCCCGGACGCGGCGGTACTGGTTCTCGAAGAGCAGGCCGTTCCAGTTGGCCACGATCACCTGGGATGACGCGCCCAGCCCGCAGGCGAAGCGACCCGGCGCGGCGTCGGCCATGGCGGCCAGGCTCTGCGCCAGGAGAGCGGGGCCACGGGTGTAGGCCGGGGTGATGGCGACCCCGAGGTTCAGCTGCGGTTCCCAGGCGGCGGCGAGGGCCAGCGGCGTGAACCCATCCGCGCCGTCGACTTCGGCCGACCAGATGTCGGTGTATCCAAGCTCGTGCAGGCGCGCGAACCACTCTCGGTGTGCGTGCAACGAGATCCCGTCGAAGGGGACCGTGATGCCCGGTCGGGCGGGCCTGACACCGGCGGTCGGGCTCATGCGTCGAGCCGCTCGTCCGAGTCGACGGAGCCGCCCGTGGCAGGTGCCGGGCCGTCCGGTTCGTGCATGAATTCGGCGTCGTCCAAGACCAGGGCGAGCTCGGTCTGCTCTTCGGCGGCGTCGTGGCTCGGCACGGAAACGCCCCAGCGCGCCATGCCCTCTTCCATCCGTCGGATCACGGTCTCGATCACCTCCACCCGGCCATGGCGCTTGTTCTCGGACGAGATGACGTCCCACGGAGCGAGAGGACCGTTCGTCAGCCGCAGCATGTCGGAGACGGCCGCGTCGTACTCGCCCCTTCGCTCGCGGTTGCGCCAGTCCTCATCCGTGAGCTTCCACGACTTGAGTGGATCGTCGCGGCGACGGAGGAAGCGTCGCAATTGTTCCTCGTGCGACATGTGCATCCACAGCTTGATCACGATCATGCCCTCTTCGGCCAAAGTGTGCTCGAAGTCCGTGATCTCCTGATAGGCGCGCCGCCACTGCACTTCGGTGGCCAGGTTCTCGACCCGCTCGACCAGGACGCGCCCGTACCAGCTGCGGTCGAAGATGGTCATGCCACCCCATCCGGGCAGCGGGGGCCAGAACCGCCAGAGGAAGTGGTGGCGGAGCTCGTCGGGTGTCGGTGCCGCAAACGGTGCGACATGCACGTGGCGAGGGTCGAGTGGTTCGACCAATCGCTTGATCGCCCCTCCCTTGCCGGCGGCGTCCCAGCCCTCGAAGACGATGCACACCGGAGGACCGAGTCTGCCTTCGTTGAGTTGCCCACCATTGATGAGGCGCAGATACAGCAGGCGGCGCTGCGCCCGACCGAGACGCTTGGCTTCCTCGTCCTTGGACAGCTTCAGCGAAAGATCGGAGTCCTCCAACCTCGGGTAGGGGTGGACGCCCGCCTCGCTCACTCCGACCTCCACCTCGGTCACGCCGACGCCCACCTCGGTCACGGCGTGGGTCTTCTCACCGCTCTTCGCATCGCTCTTCTCGCCGCCACGGTGTCCGTTGCCGTGGCCGCCGTGATGGTCGCTGCTCACGTTGCCTGTTGTAGCCGATCCACCATCGCTGCGCCGACACCCCTGCCACCACCGGTGCCCACACCAGGGTCGGGAGCCGAACCAAGCGGCGTGGACCCGACTGCTTCGACCACGCGACGCACGAGTGCCGGGTCACCCGCGATGACCAGCAACTCCTGGTTGGAGAGGTGACTCACCCGGCCCACCTTGCGCCCGGAGGGGTTGAAGATGCCGATGCGGGCGCCGACGTATCGGGTCGAGTCGAAGGCGAGCGTTGCGACGTCCCGACGCCGGGCATGGCGGTTCCTGCCGGCCCGTTCACTCCTGTCGGTCGGTCCTGTCCTGTCGGCCCCCGCTTCCGGGCGCTGGATGGAGCACATCTCTTCGAGCTCCTCGAGGTCGAGCCAGGCCTCGTTGTTGTACGACAGGACCAACAGGTCGCAATCCACGGATTGGACCACCGACGCGAGTGCGGCCGGCATCGTGCGCTTGGAGTTGAACGCCGAGCGGGTGGACGCATCGCGGGCATCCACCCGCTTGCGCGCCACGCCGTAGGCCTCGGGCGCATCCCAGGCCACGAGCGTCTCCCACACGTGATAGTTGGTGAAATACCTGTGTTGGTTGTACGGCGGATCGAGGTACGCAAGATCGAAGTGTCCCAGCGTCGGCGCCAGCGCCACCGCGTCGCCCTGGACGGCGCGGCCGGGCCCATCGAGCAGCTCCGGCACCCGCAGCTCGAGGTCGTTGAACGAACGGGGCGCCCACTGCTTCACGTACGCCATCTGCACGCCTGTCGTCGAGTCGACCCGGTCCGCCGCCTCGACGAGGCTCGTCAACAGGACGGGGAACAGAGGTGACCCCGCATACTCCGAGTCGATGGCGTCCCGCACGGCATCTATCCGAGCGGCGTTGTGCGGTTGGAAGAACCGGGCCTGACGGCTGAACGTCTCGTGGACGTAGCCCGGCTTGCCCGGGACGGCGTTGAGGTGGCTGACCGCCGCATGCAGCGCCGTCATGTCGGCGGCGGCGGCATCCGACTCGATGTAGGTGCGGGCGAAGGCGTGGGCGTATCGAGCGCTGTCCGCCGCGGTGACGTGGACGCCCTCGGCCTTGAAGGCCTGCGCCACGCGGGTCGTCCCCGTGAAGAGGTCGAGCGCCGTCCGGGCGCCCGAAGCCCGGCAGATCTGGGTGAGGACCGGAACGAGGCGGCGTTTCGAGCCCAGGTACTTGATCACGGGGCGGTCGGGTTGCGGCGGGGTGCGACCACCGGGCCGGGCGATCGGACGGCTACGGGGACCGGCACGTGGCCCACCCTACGATGGGCCGTCATGGCGCCCGGGGACCATCCAGAGACCGCCGTGGCCGCCGAGGGGGCGTCCTCGGCGTCGGATTCGCACTGGGTGCGCTGGCACCAGCACTACGACGATCCCTCCTCCCCGCTCTCGGTGCGGTTGCGCATCGTGCAGTCGATGGTTGCGGATGTCATGAGCGCCGCCGAGGAGGGTCCCATCCGGATCGTGAGCGTGTGCGCGGGGCAGGGCCGAGACGTGATCGACGTGCTGGCCACCCACCCGAGGGGCGTGGACACCTCGGCGCTCCTGGTCGAGCTCGATCCGGTCCTGGTGGCGTCCGCCCGGGCGCGGGCTGCGGCTGCCGGGGTGACCGGCCAGGTGCGCGTCGTCGAGGGCGATGCGGCCCTGTCGCGCTGGTACGCGGACGACGTGCCGGCCGACCTGGTGCTGGTGTGCGGGGTGTTCGGCAACGTCAGCGCGGCGGATATCTCGCGCACCATCCAGGCGCTCCCTGGATGGTGCCGGGAGGGGTCCGAGGTGATCTGGACCCGCCACCGCCGGCGGCCGGACGCCACACCGTTCATCCGGGCCGAGTTCGCGGCCGCTGGATTCACCGAGGTCGCCTTCGAGGCGCCGGACGGCTACGTGCTCTCCGTGGGCCGCAACCGGCTCGAGCGGCCTCCCGGCGAATTCGACCCCGAAGCGACGCTGTTCGAGTTCGTCGGCGACGGCTTTCTCCCGGCGTGACCGAAGACGATCACGCAGGCGGGACCGGGGAGGACCGCCCGACCGCAGCACCCCAATTCAAGGTCCCGGTGACCCCCGGAGAGCCGCACGTCCCCCGGGGCCTGGATCGGCGGGCCGCCAAGTCGGGCCGGCACCCCCTGCACCCGCTCGAGCTGATCTCCATGGGGCGGCGGACGTTTCGCCTGGAGCCGGCGCGGGTGCTGATCCCCGCCGTGGTGATCTTCGGTATCACCGCGATCCAGGGGACTTGGCTCACCGAGCTCTCGGTCGACCACCGCGGCCTCGAGTCCATCCTCGGCGCCGTGATCTTCGGTGCGTCGACCCTGGGTCTCACCTTCTACAGCGGCATGCTCGAACGCCTGGTGGGCGCGGTCGAGCGCAACGAGACGCCACAGCCAGTGCCGGAGGTGCTGCGCACCTTGCCGTGGTTCCGCCTCCTGTTCGCTGAGATCATCCTTGTGATCGCTGACTCCGCTGCCGCCGCCCTCCTCGCCTTTCCGGGACTGATCCTTGACACGCTGTTCGCCCTGGTCGGTCCCGTGATCAACCTGCTCGACTGTTCGGTCCCCGAGGCATTCCGGCGTTCGTTGCGGCTGGTGTGGCCCCATTTCATGATCGTCTTCGTGATGGTGACACTGCCGCTGGCCATCGAGCACGAAGTGGTCGTCCTGATCGCCGAGGTCGTGCCACACGAGCGGATCATCCTTGTCTTCGTCACGAACTTCGCCCTCAGCTTTGTCTTCGGCGTGGCCCTCGGCCTGGTGGAGGTGTCGCTGGCGGAACGGCTGATCAGTGGAGCGCACGGACCCGGCGAGCTCATCCAATCCGAGGATGTCGAGCTACCCGGGGGGGCGGTCACGCTCTGAGGGGGACCGCCGCCGGCGACCAGGCGGGCGAGGCCGGCCGGGCGGCGATCTGTAACCGGCGCAGGATGAAACCGTCACTGCATCGGCGCCGGGGGCACAATAGGAGCTCAACCCGAAGAGAGCTCACACCGAGGAGGAAGTCATGGAAGAGACGATCCACGGAACGACGATGCCGGTGCTCGAGCTTTCGTTGCAGCCGGGCGAGGCCGTCGTCTCGGAGGCGGGCGAGTTCAGCTGGATGTCCGACGCGGTCCAGATGGCCACCAACACCGGCGGCGGCATGGGCGGCAAGGGCCTGATGGGTGCCGTGAAGCGGGCGGTCTCGGGCGCCTCCATCATGATGACCACCTACACGTCCGAGGGTGGCACCGGCTCCATCGTGTTCGCCTCCAAGGTGCCCGGGCATATCTTGCCGATCGACGTGTCACCGGGCAACGAGTTCATGGTGCACCGCCACGGATTCATGGCGGCGACGCCCGGGATCGAGCTGTCCATGGGGTTCCAGCAGTCGTTCCGAGGCGGCATCTTCGGCGGCGAGGGCTTCATCCTGCAGAAGATCGGCGGCACCGGCCGCGCCTTCGTGGACCTGTCCGGCGAGGTGATCGTCTACGACCTCGCGGCCGGGCAGACGATGCGGGTGCACCCGGGCCACGCCGGCCTCTTCCAGGCCTCCGTCACCTTCTCGGTGCAGAGGGTGCCGGGGCTGGCCAACCGCTACATGGGTCAGGACGGGCACCACTTCGCGGTGCTGACGGGCCCAGGGCGGATCTGGCTCCAGTCGATGCCGATCGCGATCCTGGCCGGCGCACTGTCGCATTACATCGGCGATGACCATCCCGCCGCAGAGGGTGCAGTCGCCGGCGTCGGCGCCGCCAAGATCATGGGCGACCTCTTCAAGTAGAGCGAGGTCTGTGTCAGGCGGGCGTCGACGGTGCGTCGGGCTGGTTCCACTCGATCCAGCCCGAGCCTGCGCGGCCGTCGGCGGTGCGGCACCGCACCATCGCCCGGGGGAACCGGCTCGTCCGACCGTCGTCGTTGCTGAGCAGCACGGGCCCGAAGGCAACTGGGTTCACGTCAATGACGATGTCATGAGCGGGCGCGGCGGCGATCTCGATGCGGGCGGCCGACGGGAAACCGTGTTCGCCCACGTCCTCGGTCACCGACAGGGCGGTGACGGGGTTGACGGCGCCCGGCGTCTGGATGTATCCGAAGAACGTCGGCATTCCCGGGATCCGGATGTCGGCCAGGTGGACGCGGGTGCCGTCGTCGAGGCGCAGCGAGCACCAACACCATCCAAAGGCCCACCAATCACGCACGCCCCACGAGTGGTCCCGCTGGCCTTGCCCGTCGATCGTGAACGTCTCACCGGCGACGGTGACGGTGCCGGTCACGAGGCAGGGGATCTCATAGCGGGTCGTGAGCACGTAGTGGTAGGGGATGCCGTCCGTCGCCCAGGTCAGATCGAGGTCGAGGTCGGTCGGCCGCCCTGCGCTCTCGCCGTGGGCGTACACGTCCTCGGGGCGCGCGATCGTCGACTGGCGCGGGCGCGGGCGGCCAAGCGGAACTCCTCGAGGGGGCGGCGCAGGTCGATCTCCACCCGGCCGAGCGCATCCGACTCCGAGACGAGACCGTTCCCCGGGGGGACCGGCGCGCCGTAGTCGACCGAGCAGACCCCAGGATGGCCGGGACGGACGATCCAGGTGGTCCACCAGGCGACGCTGCGGTTGGGATAGAGGCCCAGCCGGAGCCAGCCTCCCAGGGATCCGTCGGCCTGGACGAAGTCGCAGTAGTACGACTCGTTCCACAGGTTCTCGGCGTCGGGAGTGTGGCGGGACTCGTCGTCCGGCGAGACGACGTGGGCCGCCTTCACCGACGTGGTCCCGGATGCATGGCGGAGGCACCCGGAGGACCGGGAACCTCGACGACGGGATCGTCGCGGTCGTCGAACTCGGTGCGGAGGGCCTTGGACATCACGGCGTGTTGGAAGTACAGCGTCGTGATGTAGGTGAGCTCGAGGATGGCGACCTCGTCGAGGTGGCGGGCGAGCGCGGCGAAGAGTTCGTCGGGGACGCGACCGTGGTCGTAGACGAGGCAGTCGGCGTACGCGAGCACGGCACGCTCGGCGGCGTCGTAGGTGCCCTCGGGGGCGACGCTCCACGCAGGGATGTGCGTGATCTGCGCCTCGGGCATGCCGAGTTCCCGCATCGACTTCGCGTGCTGGCTGAAGACGAACTGGCTGCCCGCGGCCCACCCGACGCGGATCTGTCCGAGCTCGCGGAGCTTGGGGTCCAGCGTGCGGTCGGGGGACTGGTAGAGGCCGAAGCCCTTGACACAGTGATCGAGGATGTCGGGGCTGTTGGCGAAGACCGTCCACCAGTCGCCGGTCGTGCCGTCCCATCGCCCCGGCTCGGCGACGGGGTCACGGCCTTCGAAGAGCCATTCGTACATCGTGGTGACGATCGGCGCGGTGGCCTCGCCCTTGGCGACCTGGCGGAGTCGGGGCATGTGGGTGATGGCTCGCTGGCTGGCTGACGGATCGATGAATCGACGGATCAGACGGGTGTGGGCTCGCTCGGGACCTCGGGCGCGGCGACGAGGTCGGCATCGATGGCGCGGACGGGGGTGTGGGAGACGTCGCCGGGTTGAAACGCGCGCAGCCAGCAGGCGAACTCGAGCAGGATGCCGTCGGGATCCTGGAAGTAGATGCTGCGGATGTAGACACCCGGGTGCATGGTGTCGCTGATGCCGAACTCGGAGTCGTCGTGATTGGCGATCTCGGTGCAGTCGATCCCCGCGGCGAGGAGACGATCCCGGTACTCCTCCATCTTTTCGGGCGCCACGTCGAAGGCGACGTGGTTCATGGAGCCGATCGCGCTCGTGAGGTCGCCCTGGTCCGGACGGGCTGCGGGGGCGCTGACGCCCGGCACCCCATCCGGGGCATCCGGGAACCAGAAGAAGGCCAGGGAGTCACCGCCGCCGCAGTCGAAGAAGAAGTGCTGGCCCATGCCGGCCGGGAGCTCGATCGTCCTGACGAGCGGCATGCCGAGCACGTTGGTGTAGAAGTCCACGGTCCGCTCCATGTCGCGGCACACCAGGGCGAGGTGGTTGATGCCCCGCAACTCGAACCCGCCTGCACTGCCCGTCATCGGCCTGCCCTCCCTTGGCGCCGTCCCACGTGGGCCCAGGATAGGCCGCAATCCTTGGGGCGCCCGGCTCCGTATAGCCCTCGGGCTTACGCGCCCACGTTGCTCCGGGTGGCGGAGCGCGGGGAGGGTCCCGGCAGGTCGGCCCGAGATGTCGGGAGCTTGGCTGGGGCCCTCTCCGCGGTAACTCGGCTCGTGCATCCGGATCCGGAGCAGTGCTCGAGCGGGCGCGCGAACTTCGGGCGCCATCGGGGTCTCAGGTCCCGGCGATCCCGACCATGGGTGCGTTCAACGGTTTGCCCCCCATGGACCCGAGGAAGGGCGCGTCACCGAAGGCGAAGATGCCCCCGTCGCCGCCTTGTAGCCAGTAGCCGGCGTGGTCGGCGGTCGGGGCGATCCCGACCACGGGGGCGTTCAGTGTCTGGCCGTACATGGAGCCGTAAGGAGCGGCGTCGCCGAAGTCGGCCACATTGCCATTGGCGCTGGTCAGCCAGTACCCGTTCGAGCTGAGCGTTCCCGTCATCCCGGTGATGCGGTACCCGCCGGGCGCGAAGGCGGGTTGGCCCTCGAACACGGCATTGCCGTAAGGCAAGACCTGACCGTTGGCGTCGGCCATCCAGTAGCCGCCGCCGAGGAAGGAGGGTGCGGCGGCCGTGACGGGATAGCCAAGGTTGTCGCTGGCGGCCGATCCGTAGAAGGGCGCGTCGCCGTAGGCGAAGACACCGCCGTCACTTGCGATCAGCCAGTAGCCGTGCCCGTCGAGGGTCGGGATCATGCCGATGATCGGCTTGTTCAAGACGATGGACCCGGTCGAGCCGTAGAAGCCCGCGTCCCCGTAGGCGAAGACGCCGCCGTCGCTCGCGACCAACCAGTAGCCCCGGCGGTCGGAAGTGGGGGCCAACCCAACGACGGGCTTGTTGAGCCTGATGGACCCGGTCGAGCCGTAGAAGCCGGCGGCCCCGAACGTGAAGACGCCGCCGTCGGCGGCGACCTGCCAGTATCCAGGCGGGGGCGGAGGCGGCCCCGGCGGACAAGAAGGGCTGGCCGCGGGGGATTCAGCGGGATTGTTCGGCGAGAGCGTGGGCGTGCCGCCGCTGAAGCTGAGGTCGGCCAGGTACATGGGGCGGATGCCACACGAGAGATAGCCGATCGTGTTTCCCTGCCAGGCAGCGAACGCCATGACCAGTTGGCCACTTGGCAGCGTGAAGACGCCGGGACCGCCGGGACCCGACATGCCAGGGGCGGAGGTGAGCAGAGGCGAGGACGACTGGTCCGTGCATGGCCCGGATGGGCCACCGCAGCTTGCCCATCCGAGGGCATAGGTGGTCGCGCCCCAGGGTCCCCCTGCGTAGAAGAGGTAGAAACCTCCGGAGACGTACACCATGTCGGGACCCTCGATGACGCCGCTCTGCCACGACTCGTCAGCCCCGCTGAGGATCTCTGAGGCGCCTCCGGTCAAAGAGAGAAGGTTCGGCGCCAACGGGGCGGACCAGATCCCCGTGGCCGTGCCGATCCTGTTGCCGTCGTTCTTCCAGATCAGGTACGCATCACCCGTCTGCGGATCGGTGAAGATATCGGGGTCGATACTTCCGCCAGCGCCGCTCATGCAAGTGACGGGGTTGGGGTTCGTGTCCGTGTACCGCCCGAGCGGGGCGGAGGCCGTGGCCTCGCCGATGCATTGATCACCGCTCGAGATGTCCGTGGCCGTGTAGTACATGACGAATTCGGCGCCGTTGAACGCGACGCTGGGTGCCCAGGTATTTCCGGGTTCGGCCCACGAACCGACGGTAGGCAGCGCGTCCGTGCCGGTGGAAGTCCAATTGACCCCATCGCTCGACGTCGACACTTGGATGTTGATGGTCTGGCTGGCCGACGCGAAGTTCTGCGTAGCGAAGCCGTAGTAGACGCCGTTCCAGTGGAGGATGCTCGGGTCCGGGAAGTCGCCGGCGTGCACGGGAGCCCAATTCGCCGCGCCGGCGGCGGGTGCGGTAGCGATCGCGAATGACGACACCGCAGCCACGACCACGGTCAGCGCGGCGAGCAGCGAGAAACCGGCGCGGGTGGCGACACGGGCAATGTGGCTAGAAGTGGCACGGCGTGAACGGTGCCACCGGGTGCTGAGGGGTGTGGGGGGCACCATCCTCCTTGATCGGAGTGCCTCGTCAGGTCGCCAAACGCCGGTTCGTCATCGTATCGAGCGCCGTGGGGACGGATGTGTCAGCACCGGTATCTGTTTCACCTTGTCACAGAAGCTTCATAGAGGGATCGTGCGGATAGGTTCTCCGGGTACGAACGAGCCGGCGGCGTGGCGGCCGACGCACGGCCAACGCGCGGGCAACGGACGGCCAACGCACGGTCAACGCAGGCTCGAGCCAAGAGATCGCGATCGAGATGGACGAAGGGACGCAAGATGGTGCAACGAAGGCCGGTCGTCGACGCCGGATTCAAGCTCTTGAACCTGACCCACAAGACCGCCCTGCGCGTGACCGGGGGCCGATGGCCGCACACGCTCTTCGGCATGCCGGGCGTGGAGCTGCACACGATCGGCCGCACGAGCGGGCAGCGGCGTTCAACCTTCCTCACGTCGCCCGTCCACGACGAGAACCGGGTCGTCCTCATCGCCTCCAAAGGGGGTGACCCCCGCGACCCCCAGTGGTACCGGAACCTGACGGTCAATCCGGACGTGGAGCTCACCATGGATGGCGAGACCAGGCCGATGCGCGCCAGGACGGCATCGCCCGAGGAGAAGGCGGCGTTGTGGCCCGAGATCCTCGCGGTCTACAAGCACTACGACAGCTACCAGAAGCGGGCCGGCCGGGACATCCCGGTCGTGATCTGCGAGCCCCGCGCGGACTGACCCCACCGTCGGGCCGGCAATCACGGGACGTCGCCCGCAGGACCGTCTCGGGGAAGGGGGCGGTACGATGCGGCCAATGTCGATGGAGCCGGCCGGCTCACCAGGTGAAGTTGAAGGTCTCGGCGGAGGCATGGGTCCGGGCGATGGTGCCGGGGATGCCTCCTTCGATCTGAGCATGGCGGTGTCACAGCTGGCGTCGAACAGCACCGACCTGCGGATCATGCTGAAGCTGTTGGTGGCCCAGCTGTCGGATGCGCTCGGCAGCCGGATCAATGTCGAGCGGGCGGGCCGGTTGCGCAGGTCCGACGAGATCAAGTCCGTGCGGATCACCCTGGGGGACGACACCCTCGACGCCATCGTCGACGGCGGCTCGGTGCGGTGCAGCATCGGGCACTCGTCGGGCGGCATCCGCATCCGGAACGAGCAGGTGGGCATGGACGCGTGGCTGACGCGGCTGCTCTCGACCCTGCAGTCGGAGGCCGCCAACAGCGAGCAGACGCGGCTCGCACTCGAGAACATCGTGATCGGAGAGCAGTCGTGACAGAGGCACAGATCCCGCAGGACCTCCCCAAGGACGCCGCTCACCGGCTCGAAGAGCTGGAGCACGGCCTCTTCACCTCGGACCTCTCGGTCAACGAGTTCCTCCTGGTCAAGGAGGCCGGCTTTCACCCCTTGGGGTTCGTCATGGGCTCGTCGATCTACCACATCGGCATCCAGACCCGGAAGTGGGGCGAGAGCCAGGAGCTGACCAAGCTGACCGAGGCGATGTACACGGCCCGGGAGCTGGCGATGAACCGGATGGAGGAAGAGGCCCAGGAGCTCGGCGCGGACGGCGTCGTCGGGGTGCGGCTCGACGTCAACTACTACGAGTGGGGCAACGACTCGGCCGAATTCATCGCGTTCGGCACCGCCGTCAAGGCAGAGGACGGCAACTCCTACCGCAACGCACTCGGCAAGCCGTTCACCTCCGACCTCTCGGGGCAGGACTTCTGGACCCTCATGCAGACCGGGCATACGCCCCAGGGGCTGGTCATGGGCACCTGCGTGTTCCATATCGCGCACCGCAAGCTGACCCAGGCGCTGGGGTCCATGGGGCAGAACGTCGAGCTGCCCAATTTCACCCAGGCCCTCTACGAGGCGAGGGAGCTGGCCATGACCCGCATGCAGGACGAGGCGGGCACGCTCAACGCGAGCGGCATCGTCGGCGTCCGACTGGAGGAGAAGTCCCACCAGTGGGGCTCGCACACCATCGAGTTCCTGGCCCTCGGCACCGCCGTCACCAAGACGGGCGGGAAGGTCACGCTGCCCAAGCCGACCACCATCATCTCGCTGGACAATTGATGGGCGGGGGGCCGGGCACGGACCCGGACGCCGGCGCGGGCACCGACGGCGACCTCCCCGAGGCCGCCGTCCGCCGCCTGGAGTCGAGCGCGTTCTCCTCGGGCCTCTCGGTGCCCGACTTCGCCGCCTGCCTCGATCTGGGCCTCGAGCCGGTCGCCCTGGTCCAGGGTTTCTGCGTCATGCAATGGGGCTGGTACGGCGCCGGGTCGCGCTACATGCGGGGCATGTCGCCCTACGTCGGCGGCCCCCAGGCGCCGGGCGCCTACTCCGAGACCTACCGCTGCCCCCACGGATACGTCTCCAACGAGCACCGTATGTGGGGGCAGAACCTCGAACAGCCCTGGGTGGAGGAGGCGTGGGCCCAGGGGTACGGGACGTCCTACCGCCGCATGCTCGAAGAGGCAGAGGCGCAGGGCGCCCACGGCGTGATCGGCGTGGTGGACCGGGTGTCCAACGTCGCGGACACGGGGACCACCGAGTTCCACTTTCTCGGGACCGCGGTCACCGTCGATGGGGGGCCACCACCCGCAGGCGGCGTGCCCTGGACCACCTACCTGGCTGGACAGCGGCTCACCAAGTCGATTGAGGCGGGGTTCATGCCGGTGGAGGTGGTCGCCTCGCTCGCCTCGGTCCGGGTCTGGGCTTACTGCATGACCGAGTACCTGATGGAGGGCTCGATGAGCTGGGGCGCCCCCACCAGCCCGTACCTGGTGGAGCAGGTGAGCAAGGCGCACATGGCGGTGCGGCAGCTGGCGCGCAAGCACGTGCGCCAGCAACTGGCGGGCGACGAGCTGCACGGGGCGCGCATCGACGTCGTGACGCGGGAGCTCTCGCAAGGCGACGAGGTGATCGACTGCACCCTGCGGGGCAACCGGGTGCGCCGCTTCAAGGACTTCGACCCCATTCCGCCGCCGCGGCCGACGGTGCGACTGTCGTGACCCCGACTCCGGCCTCGTCCCCGGCCCCGACTCCGGCCCCGGCCCAGAACCCGGGCCCGGCGGCGCCCGACGTCCGGGCCGAGATGCTCAAGGGCGCCCAGACCATGGCCGCTCCGGCGCCCAGCTCCAACGCCCGGGGCATCACTTCCGACCTGTCCGTCGACGAGGCGCTGCTCCTGCACGCGACGGGCTGGGAGCCCCTCGATCTGGTGTGCGGCGTGGCCGTCGTCTCGGTCCCGGCCGGCGTGTGGAACTGGGGCCGCGGGTCGATCTCCTTGGCCTCAGACGCACACAACGCGGCGGTGGAGCAGGCGGCCCTCCAACTGCGGGGGGAGTGCCAGAAGGTGCACGGCCACGGCGTCGTCGGTGTCCGCGTGGAGGTGTCGGTGCGGACGCACCACATCGACGTGGAGCTGGTGGGCACCGCCGTCCGCCCGATGGCGACCGGCGCCGCCGCCAAGGACCCGCGGGGCGTGGATGCGGCCCTCGCCATGCCGTTCGTGTCGGACCTGTCGGCGCGGGACTTCACCCTGCTGGAGCGGGCCGGCTGGATGCCCGTCGGCCTCGCCTTCGGCGCCAGCTTCGTCTACGCCCCGCGCCGCACAGCTGGTGCCGCCATGAAGCAGTCGACGCAAAACGTGGAGCTGACCAACTACACCGAGGCCATGTACTCCGCCCGCGAGTCGGCCATGGAGCGCATGCAACAGTCCGCGCTGCAGGCTGGCGGACAGGGGGTAGTGGAGGTCAAGGTCACGGAGGGCCCGATGAGCTTTGCCCGCCATGCCGTGGGCTTCACGGCGTGGGGCACGGCGGTGCGCCTCGTGGCCGAGGAGCACCAGTTCGTCCGGCCCGAAGTCGTCCTCCCCCTCGATGACGCCGTCGTCAGCTTCGAGGCGGAGAGTCTGCGGGGCTCAGGGAAAGGAAAGCGACGATGAGCACCGAGAGGGACTGGGACGACTGGGCGCGTGCCTACGAGTCCATCGACGGCCCGGAGGAATTCGCCGCGCTCTTCGCGCTCGACGGCGTGTTCTGTGACCCGGTGACGCCGTGGACCACCGACGTGCGCAAGGTGGCCCGCGACACCGACGCCATCTTCCCCGACTGGGCCCAGCGGGTCGACAGGATCCGGGGCGGAGCGGACTGGGCTGTCTTCGAATGGACCGGGACCGGCACCTTCACGGCCGGCGACGCACCGGGCATACCGATCACCATGCAGGGTGCAACCGTGATCGAGGTGGACGGCGAGGGGAAGGTGACCTCGTGGCGCGACTATCTCGACACCAACGAGCCGACCCAGCAGATTCAGGCCGGCCTCGAGGGCCGCGCCGGGGACACGACCACCTGACGGACCCGGGCTGACCGGGCCGGGAGCTGGGGACCTCAGGCTTCGGCAGCCACCGCCTTGACGTGTGCCATGCGGACGTCACGAGCCTCGTCGTACTCCTGGGCCGCCTTCTCGTCGTCGGCCATCTCGGCATCGATGTCGGTCTCGGCCCAGCCGATGACCCCCATCTCCTCGAAGGCCTTGCGCAGGTTGGGTCCCCACAGCCCGATGTCACGCAGAATGGGCACGATCCGCATGAAGAGGAAGTTGCGGAACATCCGCAACGTCTCGCTGTTCTCGACATAGGTACGGATCTCAGGCGGGAGATCGAGGCGTTCCCAGATCTCCTCGCCGAGAAAGCGGTCACGCATCAGGTAGCAGGCCTCGATACAGAAGGCCTCGCGCTCATCTCGCTCCGCCTGAGTCAGTTGCGGGTAGTAGTCGCGCAACGCCAGGCGCCCGAACATGACGTGGCGCGCCTCGTCCTGCATGACGTACGCGTTCAGGGCCTTGGCCAGCGGCTCCGTCGCGTTGTTCCGGATGATCCCGAACGCGGCCAGCGCCAGCCCCTCGACCAGGACCTGCATGCCGAGATAGGTCATGTCCCACCTGCTGTCGGCGATGACGTTGTCGAGCAGGCTCTTGAGGTGCTTGTTCAGCGGGTAGGTCAACTGCACCTTCTCGTGGAGATACCGGCTGTACACCTCGACGTGGCGCGCCTCGTCGATCACCTGCGTCGCCGCGTAGAACTTCGAGTCGATGTCGGGGACGGTTTGCACGATCTTGGCGGTGCAGATCAGCGCGCCCTGCTCGCCGTGCATGAACTGGCTGAAGCGCCACGCCTCGAAGTGCCGGCGTAACTCGCCCTTGCGCTCGTCGGACATCTTGTCCCACCACTCAGTGCCGAAGATGGGAACCATCTCGTCGGGCATCCCCACCGGGTTGGTCAGGTCGACCTCCTGGCTCCAGTCCAACCGGTCGCTGCCGATCCACTGGCGCCTCGTGCCTTTGTCGTAGAGCCGCAGCAACTGGTCCCGGCCACCCGTGTAGTTGAAGTCGAACATCGTGGTGGCCGGCGACTCGATGCCCCACTTCGGCTCGAAGGCGAGGTCCGGGCCGGTGATCGACGGGCTGGTGGTCATGAGGCCCCCCTTGGGTCACGTCGCACGGTGCGGTGGCGCGTTGCGCCACCGCGAAACGCTACCCCCAGCCGCGGCGCGATGTCATGTGTCGGAGACTGCTCCGCCGCACCGCGCTGACCTGGTCCCGGGAGCCACCGAGCTACCGCCGGACCTCAGCGGAAGTCGAACGCAACCTTGATGGCGCCGCTCTCTTCCTGGTTGGCGAGCACCGTGAACGCCTCGCGCCACTGCTCGAGCCGGAAGGTGTGCGTGAGCATCCCGGTCATGTCGATCCGGCCCTCGTTGGCCAGGCGCAGGTACTGCGCGATGCCGTGCATGCGCACGCCGTCCACCTCTTCGACCCCGAAGGCGTTCGAGCCCACCCAGGAGATCTCCTTGAAGTACAACGGCGACCACTCCCAGCGCTCCGGCGCATGCACTCCGCTCTTGACCATGGTGCCGCGCGCCTTCAGCAAGCGGACGCCGATCTCGGCCGTCTGCGCCGTGCCGACCGTGTCGTACACCACGTCGACGCCCCCGGGATGCGCCATCGGGAGCGCGCTGCCCTCGAACTTCTGCAGGACGCCACCGGACCACGCAGCGGCCTTCTCGAGCACTTGCTCGACAGGAAAGGGATCGATGACGGTCGCACCGAGCTGCCGGGCCAGGGTGGCCTGGGCCGGCCAGCGGGCCACGACCATGACCTCGACGTCGGGGTACAGGGCGCGGATGATGGCGACCGCGCAGCTGCCCAGCGCTCCTCCTCCGTAGACGAGCGCCTTGCCTCCGGGCGGTGGCGGATGGCGGGTCACCGAATGGAGCGAGACGGCGAAGGGGTCGCCGATGACCGCCACCTCGTCGCTCAGGCCGTCAGGCACGGGAATGAGCATCGACTCGTGAGCCGGGAAGTAGTCGGCGAAGCCGCCGGGAGCGTCCTTCGAGGTGCCCGTGTGGATGCCCGGTGCGATTGGGCCCTGCGTGAAGTGCCAGCAGAGGCTGTAGTCGCCGTCCTGGCATGCAGGGCACGGCGGCTCGAGGCCCCGAGGCCCGCACGACAGCCACGGGTTCAGGACGACCCGCTGCCCGACGCTGAGCGTCGTGACCGCGGGGCCGACCTCCACGACGTCGGCGACAACTTCGTGCCCGAACACGGTGGGGAAGGAGAAGTATCCGTTCAGCGCGCTGTCGCCGAAGTCGTCGCCGAAGTCCATGAAGACCATCTTGGCGTCGGAGCCGCAGATCCCCGTCAAGCGGGTCTTGGCGACGGCCCAGTCGTCTCTGATCGGCGTGGGCCGGTCGAGCTCCTGCAGCCGCATCGGCGTGCGGGAGAGTCCGGTCATGAGATGGTTCGCGCCGTCAGGCGGGGTCCACGGTTCGGGTCGGACGCCGTAGAGAAGACCTTGCATGTGGCGCTCCTAGCTGTAGGGGCCGACGGTGCCCCAACAGGCACCGGCGAGCATGGAAGAGATGATGCCGCTGCTGGTGGTGTTCCTGGCGCCCAGCGCGATCCCGAGGGCGAGCAGTACCAGCCAGCCGAATCCGACGACGATGCCGGCGATGGCGAGCCCGTCACCGCGCTGCGCCCCGTTGGACCGCCTGATCTGCGCTCGGGCGACGAAGCCGAGGACGATACCCGAGATGGCAGGCAAGAAGAACAGGCCCGCACACGAGCAGATCAGCGAGGCGATGGCCAATCCGTTCGTCTTCGGGAGGATCGCCGCGCCGTACCCCGGGTATGGCGCCAATCCGTACGAGGGGTACGGGCCAGGGGCGCCGTTGCCGTAAGCCGGGGATGCCGATCCGGGACCGTACGCGGGCGCCGGTTCCGAGAAGGCCCGCGTCGGGTTTGGTGGCGGCCCCACCCCCACCGGTTCCGTGTCGCCCGGAACGGTCCACAGCTCGGGCGGATACCACCAGCCATCGGATGCCAACCACCATCCGGGACCCTGTGCGGTGTCGCTCATACCCTGGCCATTTCGTCTGTGCCGAGTGCAGCCTGGAGCATACGGGGCCAGCCCTGTTGCCTGCCCGGGCTCACGTCACGTAAGGGCAGTGCCGACAGCCGGAGGCGCAGCACGTGCCGCGGCGCGCCAGAGCGCTGGCTGTCAGCACCACCAACCCCGAGGAAGGGTCGACATAGGTGTCGGCTCCAAGGCGCTGGGCCTCATCGTGCACCCGGATGATCTCGTGGTATGCGGGGTCGCTCGCCGACAGCCGAGCGTGATGTGGCTCCGAGAGCGGCCGATCCGCGAGTGGTTCGGCGCCGGGCGTGCGCGCTACCTCTTGGCGACCCTCTTGGCGGGTGCCCGACGCGTCGTGGTCTTCTTGGCCGGCGCCCGACGCGCCGCCGCCTTCTTGGCGGGCGCCTTGCGCGCGGTGGTCTTCTTGGCGGGCGCCTTGGCGGCCGCTGGGGCGGCGGACTTGCCCGCGGCGGCGACGGCCGCGTCGCTGGTCGGGTAGACGCCCCTGACCAGCTTGGGTGCCTTTGCCGGGGCGAGGACGGCGTCCTTGAATGCCTTCACGGGCGTGATCCGTGCCTTCTTCGACGCCTTGATGCGGATTGCCTCGCCCGTGGCCGGGTTGCGGCCCATGCGGGCCACGCGATCCACCTTGACGAACTTGGCGAAGCCGGGAATGGAGATCGGCACGCCCTTTGCAACGACAGCGGTCACGACGTCGGTGAACCCGTCGAGGACGCTGATGACGGTCTTCAACTCCACATCGGCTTGGACTGCGACGGCTTTGGCTAGTTCTCGCTTGTTCATGGGGCCCATTGTTGCCGACGCGCGCCCTGCCATGCACATCCTTGAGGGCCGAAATATTCATTTGAACGCCCAAATACGCGTTTTCGTGGACGGTGGCACTCCATGCCGGGCGGAGTTTCGTCGGTCTGCGACCGTTCGTGTGCCGCCAACGCGCCGCCCAGACGTGCCTAGGGCATCAACTGTCCCCAGTACGGCCGGCCCTCCTCGCTCTTCTCGAGAAGGATGATCACCGTCCCCCAGGGGTCGCGGCACCAGGTCGTCTTCAGCCCGGCTACGTCGGCGACCCCGGAGGTCAGGAACTCGACACCGCGGCCTTCGAGCTCGGCCCTCGTCGCCGCGATGTCGTCACAGACCATCCCCACGTGCGTCAGGCCGATTTTCGTCACCGACGCCCGCCCTTGGACCGGGGAGCCGACGCTGGCGGCCGGGTATTCGATGAGCTCAATCGCACGGTCGTCCTTTCCGAAGCCGACGATGGCGGCCGTGACGACCACGGGAGAAGGAACGAGCTCGCCCATGTCGCGCTCGATCTGGTCACCCTCCATGCGATAGGGCGGCGACAGCACACGCAAACCAAGGACGTCGGCGTACCAACGTGTGGCGGCCTTCACGTCGGGAACGCAGATGGCGCTGTGGGCCAGCCCGGTCAACACGCAGTCAGCGTACGCCGGGTCTGCCGCGACCGATGGGCTGTGTTCCCGCCCGGAGCGCGGTGGGCTTCGGACTGAGCTCGTCGTCGGCGGGAGATCAGCTCCAGCGTGCGATTTCGTGCTGGAAGCGCTTGCTCCATTGGCGCCAATGGACGGTGAAGCGGCGATCGACCTTGCGCAGCACGATGATGCCGACGAAGACCAGGGGCGCAAAGAACGCCGAGAGGGCGCTCAGGGCCACCACACGTGGGCCACCCCGCCTCTTCCGGGCCTCGTCCATGGGTTAGTCCTACACCCTGGTGGTCCGTGCGGACCAGGGCACTTTGGCGCTAGGCATTGGGGGTGTGGGTGACCAAATGAGCGATATGGACGCTGACCAGCCAGTCGACGCCGCCCCGGGCGAGCCGGGGCAGCCGGAGGCTCCGAAGAAGAAGGCGCACCGCGCGCCCCGGACCCGTCGGATTTCGGCGTGGGTACTCGTGGTGCTCGCGTCGCTCCTGATTCCGGTGTCGGTGATCTCCGTGTGGGCGATTCGCACGGTGACCAACACCGACCAGTACGTCGCCACCATGGCCCCGTTGGCGCGGAACCCCGTCATCGTGGACCACCTCGCGGCCAAGGCGACCGACGAGCTCTTCTCGACCCACATCGTCCAGAACAAGGTGACGGCGGCACTGCCGCCGAAGGCGAAGCCGATCGTGGCGCCCATCGTGAACCAGGTGCACAACTACGTGTACGGCCTGGCGCTCCAGGTCTTCCAGAGCCCGAAGTTCGGGCAGCTGTGGGACACCTTGAACCGGCACACCCACGATGCAGTGGTGGACATACTGACCGGCAAGCAATCTCCCCTCACCAAGAAGCTCGAGAAGGGGGGCGGGATCGTCGTGAACGCCACGCCCGCCATCAACAACCTCATCGACAAGGCCAACGCGCGTGGCGTCACGCTCTTCAACCCGCTCAAGCCCATCCTGACGAAGGGCGACAGCCTCGGTGTCACGGTCGTGTCCAAATCGCAGGTCTCCAAATTCACCGGGGCGTTCAACCTCATCGTCAAGCTGAAGTGGGTCATCCCGGTCGTCGCCCTGGTCCTCGCGATCCTCGGCATTCTCATTGCCCTGGACCACCGCAAGACCCTGTTGCGCATCGCCATTGGGGTGGCGCTCGTCACGTTGTTGTTGCTGGCCGGGCTCTCCTTGGGCCGGATCACCTTCATCAACCAGGCTGGTCATAGCTTCAACCGTGACGTCGCGGCGTCGGTCTGGGACACCATGCTCCGGTTCCTCAAGACCGACCTGCGCTGGACGCTGCTCGTGACGATCCTGGTCGCCCTCGGCGCGTGGGTCGCCGGCCCGGCCCGCTATGCGGTCTGGATCCGCTCGACGTGCGCCAAGGGCGCCCGTTGGGTGGGAACCCAGGCCCACGAGCTCACAGCCGGTGCCGGGCGCGCCGCGGCCGGCTCCGACCGGGCGCGCCGCTCCGGCGGCTGGATTCTCGAGCACCTGAAAGGTCTGCGCATTCTCGGCGCCGCCGTGGCGGCGCTCTTCCTCGTCTTCGGTGGGAACCTGACCGGGTGGAGCCTCCTGATTATCCTCATCGTGCTCGCCGTGTACCTGGGCCTGCTGCAACTGGTCGCCGCCTGGGCCCGCAAGGTGGCGACGCCCGCCGCCAGCCCTCGGGCGGCGTAGGCGGCCGAACCGGCCGAGGGTCCACTCCCAGGTCAGCGCAGATCGGGACCAGGTGGCCGCGGGGCAGCGGTGGGGCCTGGTGCGCAACCCTCTGCGGCCGCGTCAGTCGGAACCCCTGGCATTTTTGGTGGATAGGCCCTTCGCCCCTATCTGCGCCGCCCGTGATCCCTCACACTGTCGTCAACACATGTGTCGCCGTGAGGCGGAGCGTCGGTCATCGGAGGCCGACGGGACTCACACAAGGGGACATCGGATGACAGAGCTCACCTTGATCGTCGGGTGCGGCGCGCTGTTCGTGACCGGTTTTGTGACGTGCTACACGATCTGGCGCCGGCGAATCGAGTCGCGTTTCCAGAGGGTCCCGGTCGCGACGGGCCGTTCGACGCACGTACAGCGTCGTGGCGCCGACCTGGATCGCGACGGCGCGTAGGCCCCACCCGGGCGCCAGCGACTTCGGCTCACGTATCCGCTTGCCGGGCACCGATCCTGGCACCGGGTTCTTATGCCCGGCTGCCCAGAATTCGCTCCTGTCAACCTACGACGCCTCAGGGAGCATCCCGTTCCTCGACGTCGGGAACCGGTTCGTGATCAACGGCGCCAGCTACTCGCCGAAGGTGCAGGGTCTGTCGCGGGCCCAGATCGCGGCCGAGTTGAGCGACCCGACGAACCAGGTTGGACAGGCGATCGACGGGGCAGCCAACAACATCACGGTCGTAATCTGCACTCTCGCGGGCCATCAGCCCGGCAACGTCTGCGACTCGCCAACCATCACGGCGATCGCAAAGAAGCTGGGGGCGTGACCGTGGCAATGATGCCGACGTCGTTCCGTTTCGCAGGCTGGGCGAAGGTAGCGTCGCTCGGCCTCTCCCTCACGGCGGTGGCCATTGCGTCATATCTCACGGCGGCGCACTACACCGATCCGACGGCGCCGGCTGCCCGGACACCGGGATCGTCAACTGCGCGCTGGTGACGACCAGTTGCTGGTCCGTCGTATCGGGGGACCCCCTGGCTGTCATCGGGCTGGTCTGGGCGATCGTGGTGACCGCCCTCACCGTTCCTTGGGCCTGGTCGCCTGCCGCCGCGTGGGTCGACCGGTTGCGACGGACCGTGTCGGGAGCGGGTGCAGCGACGGTGCTCTATCTCGTGTACGTCGAGCTCTTTCGGATCGGGGCAATCTGCCTGTGGTCACCGCGATGCATGCGGCTGCAGTGTGGCTGTTCGCGGTCGTCCTGGTCGCCAGGGCGACAGCCCGAGGGGTCGTTGCCGACTCGGTCGATCCATCGGCTTGGCGCGTCGAAATTACGGTAGCGAGGACGCATGAACGAACGCACGAGGGTAGCGTGTAATTGAGATTCGGTGTGGTCGCGGACCCTGTCGTGCCGCCCTCGCGTCAAAGGCAGTCGGTGACAGACTCGCGTCGCATGAGGTCGAGGCGGGACAACCAACAAGCCAACACATTAGTGACGCCACCGCGGACGAATACGACTCTGAGACGTACTACCGTCTCAGCCGGTCATAACCGGAGGGGCGCATGATCAAGAAGCAGGGACCCGTTGTCCCCCTGGGCGTCGGGACTCAACTGACATACATGCCGGCATTGGACGGCATTCGAGCGGTTTCGATCCTTGGCATTATGGCCAACCACGGGGGTTTTGGTTGGGCCACAGGTGGGATCATTTCGGTAAATGTGTTCTTCGTCCTTAGCGGCTTTTTGATCACGCTCCTTCTGATGAAGGAGTGGACTCGCTCAGGGACCATCCGCCTGCGTGCCTTTTGGGCACGCCGAGCCCGACGGCTTCTGCCTGCCCTGTTTGTTCTCCTGGGAGCGATCGGCCTTTACGCTCTTTTGTTCGCCCCCGGAGGTACTCAGGGTTCTATCCGCGCCGATGGTCTGAGCACTTTGTTGTACTTCAGCAACTGGCACGAAATCCTCGCCAACCATAGCTACTTCGCTCAAGTGTCGGCGCCTTCGCCTCTTCTACATACCTGGACGCTGGCCATCGAGGAGCAGTTCTACTTGGTGTGGCCGATCGTCGTCATCTGCGTACTCAAACTCTCACGATCACCTCGAGTCCTCTTTCTTGTGGCCGCGCTCGGAGTACTTGCGTCGGCGGCGGAGATGGCGTTGCTGTTCCACCCCGGCAACGACCCAAGTCGGATCTATTACGGGACTGATACTCGAGCGCAGGACATCCTCACGGGTGCCGCGCTCGGCATCCTGCTCTACTCACGTCAATCTGTGTCAAGTAGGCGGGCTCGGGCCGCGTGCTCGTGGATGGTCATGCTCGCGGCCGCCGTCTTTGTCTGGGAGTGGACGAGAATCAATGGTTCCCCGGACATTCCTTATCGGGGCGGATTCTTATTAGCCAATGTGATGGTCGCGTCTGGTGATCTGCGGTGTGACAATGGCACCGGCCAGCCTTCCCGCTCGCGTCCTTTCCGTCGCGCCGTTGACTTTCGTTGGGCGCATCTCCTACGGCCTATATCTGTGGCACTGGCCGATATTCCTTGTGCTCAACGAGGAAAGGACTGGCCTTTACGGCTACAGCCTCTTCGCAGTGCGTTTCGCAGTCACTTTTTGCATCGCCGTCCTCTCGTGGTACTTGGTGGAGACACCAGTCCGGCAGAAGAGATTCGGCGGCTGGCGATCGTGGGCTTGGGTTCCAGTCGGTGCGGTCACGATCGTCGGCGTCCTCTTCGTTACAACCGTAGCCACAACCAATCAAGCACAGAAGGCCTTTGCCGCGGAGCAGCAGCAGCGGCAGAAGGCTTTTTTTGGTCCTTGTGTGCAACTGGTGACCAGCAACACCGAGCTCAATTCGTGTATTGGCGGCGATCTGGCAAGTTCAACCGTTGTCGTTCTCGTCGGGGACTCACATGCGGGGGCCTGGTTCCGCGCTCTCTCCGCTGCGGCAAAGTCCGACACCATGCGCCTTGTCGGCGTCAGCGAACCTGGCTGCCCCGCCATCCCCGTTCAGGTCATCGCACGCATGCCCATCGATACACAGCAATGCGTTGCACTCCGTCAGCAGTTCCGGGGTCTCCTTGCGGATCTGAAACCGAAGGCCGTGATCCTTACGCAACATGACGGCTATCTTGGAGCGATTATGGACAAAAACGGAACTGTTCCTGCTCGCGAGGTTCAGATAGGAGAGTGGCGGCAAGCCTACGCGTCATTTCTTAATTCGTTGCGCAGAGCCAACATTCGTCCGGCGGTCATTCTTGACAACCCAACGATTCCAGAAGATCCATCAACGTGTCTTGCACAGAGGGGTTCGATCCGCGCGTGCGAACCCAGTCGGCCGAAAGCCCTGGAGATCAGTCGTCCGCTTCAGAGCTGCTGAACTCCAAGTGCTCCGCCGGCAGCACGTGCCTTTCTTTGCCCCCGACACGGTGCTCTGCGATCCGCAATGGGTGCCCACTCGAACTGAACGGGAAATCCGTCTACATGGATAATAATCACCTGACCAGCGGAGCCACGTTTAGCATGGAACCGCAACTTAGGATGCTGCTCGAAGAGGCGATCAGTCGAACGGGCTAGGACATGATCCGGCGCGGAACCGGACATGGTGTGTGGCGTTCCGATCTTGAGCTAAGCGTGTGTGCTGTCAGGTCGGCTGTTCCATCGTGCTGTTAGATAGTGCTCATGGATCCTCGACGCGCACCCAGAGACGTTCCAGGCACTGACAAGATCGCCCGTTTGCGCGGAGACTCGCTTTGACACGCCAGATCCAAGAGAGACCACCACTAGGGACCAGCGACTTCGCGAAAGAACGATCAGGACAATGGATAGTAAGCGTCGTCACCGTGTTGGGATTTGCGTTACCTCTGGTCGCATACTTCTGGCTTATTCACGAATACGGAGTCAATTCGATCTGGCAAGACCAGTGGGACGATGTGAACGTCATAGCGCACCCCAGTTTCGGCAACCTCTGGGCACTGCACAACGACAATAGGATCTTCTTCCCAAACCTCATCGTCCTCCTCCTCGCCCACACCTCACACTTCAACATTCTCATTGAGGACTATCTGAGCGGCATCATGCTCGTGCTTGCGATTGGGCTGCTGATATTCGCTCACAAGCGTCGCTCTCCTTCAACTCCCTGGCTCTACTACTGGCCCGTGGCCATCATCATGCTGTCGTTCGTGCAAGTTGGGAACACACTGTGGGGCTTCCAGATGGCGTGGTATCTAGTGATCTTGGCGCTGGCTGGCGCTCTTTTTCTCCTGGATGAACCGATGCTCACTTGGCTCTCGTTGGCGGGAGCGATGACCCTGGGCATCGTCGGGAGCTTTTCCTCTTTGCAGGGACTTCTGATCTGGCCTGCCGGCCTGGTGCTCCTCTACTGCCGCAGCCGAGGGAGACGTTTCGTACTCGCTTGGCTCGCTGGTGGGATTGTTACTGGGGCCGCGTACTTCTTTCAGTTCCGGCCAACGGGCCCAGCATCGAACGACTCCTATGTCTTGAGTCACCCGGTCCTGACCATCGAGTTCTTTCTTTCGGCCATAGGTGACGTTGTTGGCGAGAGCCTTCCAACGGTGGGTCGGAATAACGCCGTCATCGTATTGGGAGTTGTCATTGTCGCCGTGGCGATCTGCGTCGTGCTCGTTTACGGAAGTCGTGGAAACGAATCTGGAAGTCCTATCGGTGTCGCGTTGATCTGCTTCGGGCTGCTGTTCGCTGCGACTATCACCGCTGGACGCACGTCGTACGGACTCTACGTCGCAGGAGTGTCCCGGTACACCAGCTTCGATTTGTTGATACTGGTCGGCTGCTATTTGGCCATTCTCGATCGGCGCACTGAACCGACGACGGTGGTACATCAGAAGGGTGCTCACTCGGAAATCGCATTCGCGGGTGATCGAAGCTCGGTCGTTCCGTCGACGCTTCGGACGTGGAATACCAACCAAGGGGACAAACTGCTTCTTGTCCTTCGAGTGATCGTGACGTCTGCGCTCGTCATCCTCGTCATTCTCGGGACCAGGAACGGCCTCAGTGGGGCCAAAGGCTGGCGTCAAACTCTTTCGGATTCTGCCGATGTGACCGTCAACGTGCAAAAGGTCCCGGACGGCGTTGTCGCGAGTGTGCTGTACTCGTTTCGCGACACCGCATTTACTCGACGGATGGCGCAGATTGCCAAGGCCCGGGATCTCAGTGTGTTCGCAACAGGGGCCGCCCGTAGGTACGCGAGAGAGGGACTCTCTGTCGAGTCACGACCCGTCACCAGCATGGTGTCTCCCACGAACGGGGCAACGCTGAAGGGTAACGCACGGTTGACTGCGAGCGCAGGGGTCAGCATCGACTCGTTTGGGTTCAATGCGAGCACGGTCGAGTTTGTGGCTACTGGCGGAGGCCTTCGAGACGAGAAGATCGGCTCAGCGAGAAGCACCGACTTCGGCTGGCTGTACGTCTGGAACACGACGGCGGTCCCCAACGGATTGTATACGTTGAGGAGCGTTGCCTATAATTCTAACGGCAAGTTCGCGCTGAGTGCGGGTGTTGTGGTCACGGTGAGGAACGAGTGACCGTCAAGCTGTGGCAACCCAACTATCAAGTCATTGGCACTGTGGGAGGCGGACCCTCCCGTCTCGATCGCTCAACTTCTGGAGGAGTCGTTGTCGTCACACCCGTCGCGGTCAAGCTAGTGCCGTGACTGGCAACGTTGAGGGGCGCGCCCATCGCCTTTGAGCGGTCGGTCGCGGAACGCGGTGCCGGACCGAGCGTGTGGGCAGTCAGCAGGACGCACACGTAACGGGCGGGACATCGGTGGGGTCCGGCGAAGATGGCCACGCCGCGCCTCTACTTCAGGCTCCGACAAAGAGACACATTTGGAATCGCGCCTTTGGGTTCAGTTACCGTCATCGGCTGTTGGGCGTGAACAGGAACAGATTGGGTTGTGTGCACAACCACCGGGCCTCCGCCGAAGATGGTGCCAGTGAGAAGAGTTCCCTGTTGCGAGGTTACCGACACATGGTGAAGATATGGATCGGTCACGAAAGTGATTTGATATGTTCGGCCTTCCTGCACCTGCATCGCCGTTCCCGGGAACGAGCCAAGTACATCCTTCAGGCTGAAACGGATGGCTCCCGTCCCATAGGGCTGCACAGAAATTGTAGCGACGGTCGGTGTGCCAAGGCTTATCACGGGAACACTTGATCCAATATCCGCCACGGGTCCGTGGAAGGTGAAATTCAACGTGTGACGGACGGCTGGTCCTTGCTCCACTGTTTTCCACCGTCCTGCCAACTCAAGTGCAACGACGTAAATGTTCGTGCTCCGCGGCTGGAACGGCCGAAGGTCTGCATCCGAGATGTAGAGAGCGTCACAGTTGCCGGCGACGTACAACTCGTCGACCGGTGCGTGGTCCGGCAATCTGTTGCCGCGCACGACGTTTTCGGACAGCGGGTTACCGGTGATGTGGCTGACGGAGTTTTGTGCCTGGACGTAGCGCAGCAGTTGGTCCCCATTCCACGTGTCGTTGGGGGTAATGGCCATTCCCACATTGGCTGCGATACCGAATGCTCCAAAGGCAGTGATGGCCGCCAAAGCGATCAAGCGAGCCCGCCGAGGCTTATTTTCCAGTAGACGCCATATCTCCACCAGACCTACTGCCGCGGCGACGACGAGGAAGGGAACGAAGTCACCCACAAACCGGTTGACGAGTGATCCGTAGATCAGGACCGTGCCGCAGCCGATGGCGGATGCGACCAGGACAGGGCGAAGAAGCGCCGACCGTCTGCATCGGGCGCCGGCGAAACACGCTCACCACTCCCCACAGGCCGATGAAGAAGAGAAGCGGCATAGAGTCGGGCACGCTCCCGACCCGACTGGCTTCGAAAAGGGGTGCACCGTCGAAACCATGAGCGGGAATGGGGGGAGCGTGATGAATGGAAACACCGGGGTCAATCGGAGCCCGATCGGTTGGAAGTAGGCAACGAGACTGCCCGGCAGATAGCGGATCCCGAACGGGCTGGCATTGTGAAAGTAAGCCGCGAACACGATCTGTTCCGACGCCGGGTAGCCGAACAAGATCCCGAACTTGGCCCAGGTGATTGCACATCCGACGGCCAGGGGAACCAGACCGGAGGCAAGCACCCAGGGCCACCATCGCCGGTTGGCGGCGCCGCCGCGACCGATGGCGAACCAGAGAGCCACGAGGACAGCGCCGATCACACAGGCGTCACCGGTCGAGGCTCGAGTCAGACTTGCCGCCATGATCACGGCGCCACTGGCGATGACTCGACCCCACGACGGGCGTTCCAAAACCCCGAGCAGCGCGAACATGCTCCCGATGGTCAGGGCGACGCTCCAGGCCAGATCCTCGGAGAAGACCCAGGGATCCGATGCCAAGTACACGAGGACCGATCCGCCGAGGATCGTGGCGAGAAGCACGCCGTACGATGCAGCTTCTGCCCTGCCCATCACCGCGTTTCCTCGGATCAGGGGTCGAATGCGCCAGATCAGCAACGAGCTGAACAGCGCGGTCACGAGCCAGGCCAGCAGCATCGAGAGAGCCGTAAGGCGCCCATCGAGACTGTGGGTCAGGGCCAACACGGGCATGCGAAGCAAAGAGGGGAACAGTCCGAAGTAGGTGTACGAATGTCCCGCACGCACGAATGTCTCGCCGCCAAATGCGTCTCCAGCAGCGTAGAGATGACCATGGAATATCGCCCTGGCCTGGATATCGTAGAAGTTACTTGCATAACCGTTCGACTCGGCGGTCCGGAGCAAGTCGAATGATCCGTTCCAGAGGTCAAACAGAACCCAGAGATACGGCAGGGCAGCGACGGCCAGCCCTATGAGAACCGCCATCGTGAAGCGGCGCTTCGAATCCGAGAGGTTCGATCGCGCCCGAGGATCGAGGACCTCTGAGGCCACGAAAGCGTGAGGCTCGGGTCTCGCCGTTGCCGTCCGCAATTCGTCGACTGTGGACGATGACAGGCGACCTTGTACACGCCATTGGGTCATCAATTGCTCCGTACCCGTGGGTGCCAACTACCCCAACCATCGTGGCACGAAGACGGCCACGATGGCCAGGTCGAACGCGTCGATCGGAGACAGCGCGAACAGGGAGCGCCTCTGACCCGTGGAGCCGACTCGTATCTCCACGGCCCCGGTCTGGGCTCCCCCCGCCGTCTGCCCCTCCGCCGGATGCGCGGACATGCCGAACTGTAACAGTGCGCCCAGGGATGTCACCTACCGGGCCTGAGGCACTCCGAAGAACGCCGTATGTCGGGGCTCGGCGGCGATTGCGGAAACCGCTCCAAGGTGCGTTGCCCGTGCTGGCGCAGGTAGGTGCCTACGACGAGGCCCACACCCCGAGACCAACGAAGATTCCGAGGCCAACAAACTGAATCGCTCCGCTGAAGAACAGTCCGAACAGGACGCCGACAGCCAGAGCGAGGCTTCCGACAGCAATCAACCAGGCGAAGACTCGCAGAAGGCGTTCTGAGGTCGGGAAATGAGTCGATCGCATGAAACACCTCTGGCTGTTGGAAGCCTACGGTTAGGAACGGCGACCAACGCCCCGAGAAGGGCGACGATGCGTGCGGGGTCGTGAGTGGTGCGCCCGGACGTCGAGGAAGCCATAAAGCGTCTCGACGTGATCGAGCGAGCGTGGGAGAACTATCGCCGGTCCGTTGCGGTGTTGCGTCGGACGTTGCGGGGGTTGACGTCAGGCGTTGGGGTGACTTTGAGTCAATCACTATGGAGCGAGCCGCGGTGTTGCTTCCATTCACCAGGTCCGCTGCTACTGCCTGCCTTCGGCGCGGCTCGCTCCACGGACAAAAGGACGGTCGAGCATGGCGTGTCTGCGCTTTGACGTGGCCGCACGGAAGGCTGGAAAAGGACAGCGGTGCGGACCCTGACCGAGCCTAAGGCGGACTCTCAGAGCGCTCGCAGGCCAGGCACGTTGAGGCTCAGAGAAAGGCCGGCGCAAGGCCAAGACGTCCGAGCGCGAGGCGCTCCCGGTTCCTGCGTCCGCTCACAGCACAAATCCAACCGATGCAAGATGCGTCCAGCACGCTGCTCAGGTCGTGACTGTTACAGGGCTTCTCGGATTTGACCGGCCCTTAGTTCGCAAGCGTGATATCAGTGGCAACGCTGTAGGTGACCTTGCCCAAGGCGTCGTAGACAACGCTCCGTAGTTTATAGCTACCGTTTGGAACATCCGCTGTATTCCAGAGTGTACGAAAACCCAAGACGGTACTTTTTGCCGACAACGATCAACTCCATATTGCCGACACCGATCAACGCGCCTCTCAACCCCTCACCGGAGAGTTGAAACTCGACTCTCGTAATGCGGAACTCATCCGAGACGGTCGCGCTTAGTATCTGGTCGCCGGTCAACTTCGCATCCTCCGTTGGGACCACTATTCGGGTGACCGGTTGGGCGTAGTCACCCGGAAAGGCTCTTTTGGCGTCGTTAACAGCTGCCATTGACGCGAAGAGACTCAGATGGTGTGCCTTGGCGACCTCAGCCAACTGTCTGATGCTTGTTGCGACCGCGGTGCCGGAGGTGACCCCCAAGGGGAACCCGCCCGACAATGTGTAGTCCGAATAATCGTTGATATGAACCAATTCATAGGCTTGTCATCCTGAAAGAGGCGTGGTGGGCCCTGGCGCCAATCAGGCCATTCTCGATTCCAAGGGCGACCTGCAGACAGATGATGATAATCAGGGTGGCTCGAACAATAACGCGTACATAGTGACGTGATGAGGGCCGATTGACGGCTCGTCGCGATGCGCGTGGCACGCTGTTGCCCGTCAGATCGTCAAGCAGAGCGAAGTAGGTTCCGACAAGGATCAAAAGCTCAAAGGTCGTGAATCGTGAGGAGGCCGCGGTCAGCATTCCAGTAGGGAGACGCCCTTGGGTGGTAATCGCGGCAAACAGCAGTCCATAGCAGATAAGGGCAACGCCGACGGGCCCCCCGCCGGCTCTAGCGCGTCGAAACCGTTGTTCACTCACGACGGTCATCGCGAGCAAGAAAATGATGACACCTAAAGCCAAAACTCCATTATTGCTTGAACTCCTTTCGCCAACCACATCGCCTATGACATAAAAGAAGAACTTCAATGCGGATACTGGATGATCGACCGGGTAGTTCCACGGCAAATTCAAAGCTCGCGATCTTCGTACTGAAACCCCAGAGATATACCGCTCCTGCCAAGACGCCGGCCACGATCCACGTAAGCACGAGAGCTCTGTGTCGGTTGCGTAAGTAGAGGAGCACAAGGCCCGTCGGCCAAATGAGAAGCCCCTGAGTTGCGGAATAGCTCCCTATGACAGCGGCCACGATTGCGACTGTCAGGATCGGCCAAGTGAGCGCCGGGCGGTCCAACATGAATAAGACGACCGCCAGTGACAAAAGAACCAGATACCAGCCCAGCACGAACCCCCAAAGGCTGCTCTCGTACTGGACGAACGAAAGCAAAAGGAGTGCCACTGGGCAGTAGTAGATCCATGGCGTTGTTGGCGAGCGGCGCTTGTGAGTCAGGATGAAGAGCCCGGTCGCCACGCAAAGCATCAACGCGCTTATGTATTCCTCCACGATCAGGTTGAAGTGTGTGGTGTAGGCCAACAGAAGGGCGATGAGATTAGGGAACAGGATGCGATTGTCGGAATGCTGAGTCCACAGCACGCCTAAGCTCAGGGTGCCTGAATAGGAGTGTGCGATGACGTTGATGTCACTCCACTGGTCGGCGACCGGCACGTTGACGCTGTAATGTCCGACAAACCAGAAGTAGGCAACGACGGGCAGTGCGAAACCGAGAACCGCAAGAAGAGTTAGCGAGTTTGGTATCTGCTGGGTCCTAGGCTCGCGCATCTTGGTATTCGGTATCGTCCGCTCGCTAGGAACGGCACGAACGTTACCCACTTGGCGGGGTTTTCGTGGGAGGCACCGCTAGTCCACCTCGAACCCCGCGTTCTCACTGATCCCCAGTTCGTCTGAAGGTTTCGTGAGCGCTTGGGACGCCGACCGCTGGCGGGAGAAGATCGGTCGGCCGACGACCACCTTCTTGAGTCGTAGAGCATGCTTCTCAATCAACCACCAGCTGGCCACGGCGAATGCAAGGGTGACCGACGCCGTGAGCAGCATGAAGGGCCAAAAGCCAACCCGCTCCGCGTGGAGGTAAACGAGCAACAGGGTCAGGGGGTAGGCGTAGATGTAGACGCCATAACTGTAGTCGTTTTTGGCACCGATCCAATGGAAAGGTAGGTGCGCGCCTAGCCAGAGCAGTGGGTACGCGAGAAGGAACACGCCGAAACTCGACGGCGTGAGGCGGAGTGTGGGCACATAGCCGTAGGTGGGAAGGTAGAGCGTTGCGACGAACGCGATGAAGCAGACGATGGCCAACAGGGCAGAGTCAGGAACCCGCTCCCGATAGAGATAGATCAGGGTCCCGCCCAAGAACCCGAGGGACAACACCATGAAGTCCATCGGGATGTTGTTGTAGATGTTGAACATCGAGTTCAAGCTCGGGACCAGGGTCGTGACAAGCAGGGCGGCGAAGATGCCCAGCGTGATGAGGGCGACCCACCCACGGTGTCGCATGATCCCGACGAAGGAGAGAGCTGCCAAGAGCAGATAGCACAAGAACTCGAAGAACAGGGTCCAGAGCGAGCTATTGGCCAGATTCAGCTCGGGGGAGGCTACAGCGAACTGGTTCATCTTCAAGAGCGCGTTTGAGTAGACGAAGCTAAAGGGTCCGGGGTGGAGTTTGAGGTAGCAGACGAAACCGCAGTGCGGCACGGGATTGATGGCCAACGCGATTGCGCCGAGCGCGAAAGCCGGTCACCACCAAGCACACCCAGAAGGCAGGGAAGATGCGGAGGAACCGCTGCCAAAGGTAGCGACCCACACTGTTTCTCGATCGCGCTCCCCGCGATCAGGTATCCGCTGATCCCGAAGAATCCGTAGACGGCGATGGTGCCCAGCGAGGTGTTGTTGACAACCACGTCGTGGTGTCCCAACCAGGCCACCTCGCAAACGTGGGCATAGACAACGGAAAACGCCAGGACGAGACGCAGAAAGTTCAGGCTGTTTCTCTTTGGGTCAAGAGCTACGCCGATTGCCCTGCTCCGCACGATCTGAAGAGTACTAGCGCGGTGGCCCGCGAGGCTCTCGGAAAAGCTTTATTCGCAGCCCCAAGCGTTCCCCCAGTTCCGGGACGGGACAGTGCTGAAGCTCGTCGGCGGGTGTCCCGCGGGCGCCCGACCGTGGCACCCTGGCCCGGTGTTTAGCGGACACTCCGGGTCCTAGTTATGTGAAGTTCGGCGGGCGGTCTCGTCAGAGTTGACCCTAAGGCTGCGTCCCGCTGCCCATGTGGTCCTCACTGAGCTTCGTTTTCAGCGACACAAACTCTTCGTCGGACAGGACCGCGCGTTCCCTCAATTGGCGCTGGCTTATCCGCGCTGAGATTCGGCGCGCTCGGTGCAGTTGTATCGGGGGGAGCGCTCTGTGGCGGTCCTGTCGCGATGCCTTGACCTCGCAACCATGGGGTAAGGAGTCCGAGCAAGGAGGCCACCGACTGCTTGCCAATGGTGAAGCAGCCGGTCTCGCCGCTCTTCAGGTCCGCAATCACGGTCGCCCGGTCCATTGACCCCTGGCCGTCACTGCGCCGAGGACGCCGAAAACCAGCGCCGCACCGAGCTTGTTCTGAGTGCTCGAAACCTTGGAGTCCAAGTCGCGCTGGCTTTAAGACTAAGCGACGCCAAGGGAAAGATAGCTAGACGCTCAAACGAAACCAATCGACCCGGCCCCCCTTTCGCTGCCACAACCGCGTCGGTCGGGCTCGCATTTCGACCGAGTCGTCTGCGGGCCTGACACCCTGAAGGGCCGAGCGCCTCCTGGGCGCCCGTTGGCCGTAATCGGGATCGGGCCGAACAGCCGTAGGTGACGTTCCCGATTGCACTGTTACAGTTCGGCGTGTCCGTGCATTCGCCGGGGAGCAGGCGATCGGGGGAACGTGGACCGGCCGTGCAGGTGCGAGTCCATTCCGCGGATCAAAGACGTTTCCGGGTCGCGCGGTCTCCGATCGACGCGTTCGACCTGGCCGTCGTGGCCGGCTTCGTGCTTGTCGGCGTGTGGACGGTGCTCCTCTTGTTGCATCGCTCAGGGCCTGATCACCTCTGGACCGGGACGAACGGGATTTACGTCGGCGACCAAATGCAGTATCTGGGGTGGATCCGAACCTCCCTTCGGGACATCCTGATCGGCGACCCGTACACAACGTCCGGGGGGACCCGAGACTTCCTGTACCCGCCGCTGGTCGTCTCAGAGGTCCTCGTGCGGGTCGGTGTCAGCACGTGGTTGTCGTACCTGCTGTGGATGCCTGTGGCGGCAGTCGCGCTCGCACTCTGCGTCCGTGCCCTCGTCCGCCGTTCGATGGTCGCTTCTACGGCGAGCCGCAGGATCGCCCTAGTCCTGGCACTCTTCTACATCTCGCCGCTTTGGTACCTGGCCAGCCACTTCCGCTGGCCGAACCTCTACTTCGGGTCGTACTCGCTCGAGATGTGGCCCGTGGGCTGGCTCTGGGGCTATCCGTTCACGGCACTGGCGGTTGCGTTCTTCATCGGAGCGATCCTGACGTACCAACGCGGTCGTGACGAGCGCCGGTTGGCTGTCGGCGCACCCCTCTGCGCCCTGCTGTGCGCATGGCTGCTGCCGTGGCCGGGCGCCACGCTCCTCGTCGTGCTAGTGGCTGCCGAGGTCTACCTCCGAATCCGCCGCCTCGCGCCCACCCCGCCTCGCCTCCTGGCTGCAACGACCATGGCGTGCGCGCTACCGCTGGCGTACTACGCGCTGCTCGGCCATTTTGACGCGACGTGGAGGCTCGCGGGGCAGATCAACAACCAATTTCCTCAGTCCATCAGGGACCTCGCCCTGACGCTCCTCCCCCTATCGCTCCTCGCCGTGGTCGCGTTCAGGAGGCCTCCCAAGTCGTTCATTGGCGCGGCGGTGCTGGCATGGCCGCTGTGCGCGCTTGCGGTCTTCTTCGGCATTTATGTGACCGGTGTCGGCACGTTCCCCAACCACGCGCTTGAGGGCATCAGCATCCCGCTAGCCGTGTTGACCGTAGTGGGGTTCAACGAACTTTTTTGGCGGCTGCGCTCGCCAGCGCTGCTCGTCGCCGGGTGCGTCGCGGTAGTCGCCCTGCTGCTGCCCGTGTTGCCTGGGTTGAACCAGACCTTGGGCTTCGGCAAACCCACCATTTTCGGCGCCGATCCGATCTTCATACGGACATCGGAATCCGATGCGCTGCACTACCTCTCGCAGACGAGCGCCTCGGGATCTGTCCTGTCGACGCTGTACCTCGGTCAGATTGTTCCAGCCGAGACCGGGCGCAACACCTGGGTGGGGATCGCCTCGTGGACCCCGGATTTCTCCTGGCGGGTCGACGCGGCGAATCGCTTGTTCTCGGGCGGCCTCAGGGCACAGCAGGCAGTGAGCTTCGTCGACTCAACCGGGGCCCGGTTCCTCCTCTCCGACTGCAACCACCCCGAGGATCTCTCGTCCCTCGTGGGCACCATCGTCCAGGCGAGGATCCGTTTCGGGTGCGCGTCCGTCTACGTGTTAAAGAGTGCACTGCGGAGCTGACTCCTGGTGTTCGCCGCGGGGCGACCGTGAAAGCGGCAAAAGGAGTAGTCGCTCTGATCGCGGCTCGCTGTTCCCAGGGACCCGAACTCGGTGGCCAAGAAGGGATGCCTCCAGAGCGCTCTCGACATCTTCGCAAGTCGCTCCGCAGAGGCTGAATCCCGCGGAGCGTTCGATCCGACAGATGGTCGGCCGCTTCACAGCTTCTATCGGTACTCCGGACCGCTGGGTCCGGCCTACGTCGGTTGGACCGACGACGATCAGATGACGTGGCCCGAGGGCCCGCAGATTGGTGCGGCGACCCTCGCTTGGGGAGTCGTCGCTTTGGTGACCGTCGAGAACCGAGAAGTACTCAGCCGAGGTATCACGATGAAGATCGGAGACAACGTGATTCGTGTCTCTGGCCCTTTCGGCGGAGACGTCTTTCTACGGCTTAAGAGCGAGGGGTGTTGCAGTCACCGTAGAAACGAGTGACCAAGAAACTGGGCCAAGCGAGGTACGTCACAAGAAACTGGGACCTTGACAGGCCGTAGGAGCAGTCGAACGGACGCTACCCCTGGCCCTATGCGAGTTAGCTCCGTGTACGGCAGAGAGCCAACTCATCTACGTTCGGCCATCGTCGGCTGGTCGCGTAGTCACCCTTCTGAGGGAGCAATGTCTCGGCCGCATCCTCAGTATGAGTTCTCGCAAGCCGCGTCTACCTGCTCCGTCACGCGGCGGCGCCCGGGAGGAGGACAAGTCCGCTACCAACCGGAACGAGCAGCGCACTATAGATCGACCGATCTGCAGACGACACGGTGATTTACAAATGCACCAGATGCACCCTGACTACGGCGTGGATGGACGAGCCACGAAGACCGACAGTGGTCGCAATCTAGGCGATTTCTCGACCGCTATCCGGCTCTCTTCCAGGTCATCTCGGCTGGCCATCGGGCTGGCCCTGTTCGCGGCGGCTGTCGTCTTACCGCTGTTTCGTCAGACCGGTTCCCGTAGTTGGCAAACAATCTGGGCAGAGGACGGGTTTGTGTACTTCGAGCAGGCCCGGCGCAATGGTGGTCTCGCCGTGTTGTTGCGTGGTTATGACGGATACGTGCAGCTTCCGCCAAGACTGTTGGCTGTGCCGTCCACCTACATACCCATTCACCACCTCTCGACCTACTTGGCACTCTCAGCAACCTTCGTCGGCGCCCTCTTGGCGTGGTTCACGTATCACTTCTCGAATGGTTGGGTCGACTCCCGACCCGTGCGGTTGGCCCTTGCATCGCTCGTCGTCCTCATGCCAGTCCTCGGAGTCGAGAATACGGCCAACATCACCAACACGATCTGGGTATTCGTCGCAGTGGCACCGTGGGCCTTGGTGTCCTCGGCCGAGGGACGTCTCGACGTGGCAGTGCGTGGCACCGTGGCCTTTCTCGCCGCGACCTCTACCGGACTGGTCTTCCTTTTTCTGCCTTTGGCACTCGGCTTCGCCCTCCTTCGAAGAACCCGCGCCACATGGATCGTCACGGCTATCTTCAGCGCCGGATTGGTTGTTCAGGGTGGCGTTGTTATGCATACCAAGTACATCCCCTCCATCACCTCAGAGGCTTTGCTCGTCCTAAAACGTTCCATTCCCAATATCACCCATGCGACAGGCGAACACGTCTTTGTTCCATTCCTGCTCGGGACAAAGGGCACTTCGACACCGTGGCTCACCTCGCATGACCTTCTGATCATCGCATCAGTCATTTGCTTCGCCCTGATTTTCGGCGTGTTGCTGGTCGGAGTCGACCATGGGCGCCAGGTGCTTGCGGTTGTCTTCGTGCTCTACGCTCTGGTGATCTTTATCACCCCAGCCTGGAGTCGCCAACAGGCGCCGCCTCGCTACAGCGTCATCCCGGTGGTGCTCCTTGCGAGTGCGGTTGCTGTTCTGGCTGCGCCACCAGTCCGATTGAGGAGCGCATGGATATCCCGGGTTGCTCGGCCACTGTTCGTTGTTCAGGTGGCCGTCGTGACGGTCCTCGGGTTCTCCGTCACTAACTTACGTTCAGAAAGCCCACAGTGGTCCACGAGTGTTTCTCGCACTTACACGACCGAATGTATAACGGCTTCGCCGAACAAGCTCGTCCAGGTTCAAACTGACTTTTACGGATTCTTCTGGCCGGTGACACTGCCGTGTCGGGATCTGGCGTAATGACCGGAACTTTCAACACGGCCGAACGACGACGCACCGGGCGGGAAAGTTGGTGGAAGAACAAAGCCGAGTTCGACAAGTCGCTGAGCGTCATGGCGCGAGGCGAGTCGTTGCAGAAGTGCGGCTTGCGGAGAAGACGGACCATGACGACTCGATCCAGTTCCTCTTTAACCGCCCATGCATCCTGAGGCCTTAGAGAAGGATCCTTGGCCAGCTGCCGACCGATTAGCCGACGCATCGTGTAGTTGACCGACTCCGGCCGTTCTGGTGCTGGCTCTGTCCTAATCTTCCGCATCAGCATCGCTCGATCCGAGTCGAGGAAAGGCAGAATGTCCGCTTCAAGCTCATAAGCAATGCAACCGAGCGCATAGAGATCGGTCTTGATCGAGGACGCATATGGCGGTGCGAAAATCTCGGGGGCCATGTAGGGAAGGGTTCCGTGTCCCGCCCACGTCAAGGTCGCCGCGGATTCATCCAGATCCCAGCAATACCAAAATCCGCAAGCTTCCATACGCCTCGGTGGAGAAGCATGTTCTGTGGCTTTAGGTCCCTGTGAACGATCGGTATCCCATGAGGTTCAACGAGGCCCTCCGTGATGTCCCGAAATGCACGAGACCGTTCTTCATCGGACAGCCCACTGAGAGCATCGCGGAGAGAGTTCTCTGCTCGATTCATGACGAGGAAGGGCGCATCGGCCTCAATCAAGTGATCTTGGACACAGAGCAGGTGGGGATAGGTCCCGGCTGCGGTCCTTTCGGAAATCTCAACCTCGTGTAGCAGCCGTTCAATACGGGCTAGCTCCTGGGTGTGTGAGGTTCAGGATCATCACGGCGACAGGCTTTCGGTCGGGTCCGACGCCGGGATGCACGGTCCTGAAGCCCCCCCGCCCAAGCACATCGGTCTCTTCGTACTGCCATGTTGCGCCGGACTGGCCTTGGAAGGTCTTCACGAATGCCGGTCGCAGCGGGACGGGCGCACCCGCTGTACGGTTCTCGACAACTGTTGGGCTTCGGCCCGAACTCGTGCACTGCTGGTCTCTCCGTTGGTCCCGGGATATCGATAGGGACTCTCAGCCCACGTGTGCGGCATCAACCACACCAACAGGGCTATTTTTGGTGGAGGCGATGGGACTTGAACCCACGAACCTCTTGACTGCCAGTCGGTTCGGGCTCATGTGGTCCAGAGGTGACGGGGGTGTCGGGGGGCAGGTCAGGTGACGTCATTTACCTGCCGGCGGGGGTTCAGATTGGGCAGAGAGGTTGCCGGTTGTCTGGTTGCGTGACAAGCACCGTGACAAGTCGTCGGAATGGGGCCCATATGGAGACCGTGATGTGCGGGCCGGTGCCGGTTTCCTGCCTAGCAGTCGCGTTGCTGGGGCACCGGTCGTGGGTGGGAAAGCTCTACTGACAAGTTGGTGGGTTTGCGCACTCGCTACACAGCCGTGCGACCTGGGCCGTTTGAGAAGGCGGTGATGGAGCGTGACTGGTGGCCTGAAGGCATATTTGGCGGTCATCGCGGACGCGCTCTCGTCCCAATCCAAACAGAAATTCTCGATCGCCGGCTGGATACAGCTGAGCGGTCAAGCAAGGCGGAGCCTCCCTCCCCTCCGAATTGCGTGGCGCCCAGGCGGGGCGGTCGCGGAAGTTGTCCGAAGGAACCACCCCAGCCCCTGATCGACTCTCGGCCGATGCGCTCCGGTTTCGCTCAGCACGGCCGGCGAGAGAGGAAGGATCCACACGCAGCGACCCCCACGCGGGCGAGAATTTCCGCCCAGGAAAATTTTGAGATCCCCCTGCCCCAGTCCGGCACTTACAACGGGGGTACACACCAGTCGACGCCGATTGAACCGTTCGGGGGATCGAAGTCCCAGACTTCGGGAGTGTCAGACGTAAGTCTCATTTTGAGTCAGAAGAACTTCATCCGATTCACTCAAGATT
Organism: uncultured Acidimicrobiaceae bacterium; assembly: GCA_963726005.1. Classification (GTDB taxonomy): domain Bacteria; phylum Actinomycetota; class Acidimicrobiia; order Acidimicrobiales; family RAAP-2; genus Bog-473. Next base: position 722,638 of record CAVSAT010000002.1, on the reverse strand, counting down.
GGAGCACCGGACGACGAGTGCGTAGTAGCCATAGGGTGTCCTGGGATAGGTATGTCCAACCAAGACATTTGGCACCGTGACAATGGTCGAGCTTGGCCGGCCCAAGCAGTCTGAGGTGAGAACCCGATCAACACGGCCCGTCCATGAAGGATCCAATCCGCGGAGTGACGCCTGAGAAAAACTGACCGCCATGACGATCACGAACCACAGGGCAAACGCCGGAATGCCGTGGCGCTGTATGAGGTCTCGTCGCGCCAGTGCCCGCGACATGGTTGGTGCAATCAGGATCGCCACTGCGCTCGCGAGCAGCATGACCGGGACGACACTGAAGCGGGGCTCGTTCCATGTGTCGTGGTAGCCATTGACGATCCAACTCGGGCCGAGTCCGAGGTATATGGTGCCACGGCCCCAGGCGGGAATCGCAAAAAAGACTACGGCGAGGAGGGTGAATGATCCCGCCACGACCTGTGCTCGGCGATTGGCGCGAACCCCCAGAGCGAGCAGCAGTGCTACCACCATCAGAGGTCCTAGGACAACGAGGGACACCCAGTTGGCGCTCCACCAATCGGCCTCCCACCGAGTTCCGAGGAGGAACGCACCAAAGACCCGGACACTGGTGGCATCAGCAAGGACAGGCAGGTCGATCTTACCTCCTGTGGCCGGTGATGAGGTCAGAGTCACCGCAATCTGGACGATCACTCCCACGACAAATGTTGCGCCGACGATCAGGGCCGTCTTTGTGCGACGGTAGGCGAGCCACCCTATGACGTAGGGGAAGGAACAGCAAGCTCAAAGCGGAAGATGTCGCGCCCAAGAAGGCGAGCACCGAGCGCAGTCCTACATCGCGTCTCCGTTCTTCCAAGGAAATGAGTGCCCAAGGCAAAACGGCGAGGAACATCCACGTCGTATTCGTGATCGTGGCAGTGGTTTCGGTACCGGGCATCAACACCACAAAGGAGGCCAACATTACGCGGAGGAGACGCGATGAAAGCCACTGGCGTGAAAGGTGGTACACGCTCCAGGCCAGCAGGGCTCCGACCGCCGTCGCAGCCAGGGCGGCATACAGGGCCAAGTAACGCAGTGAGAAGTAGGGAGTTGGGATGGCCAACAGTCGAGGTGGGAGCTGCAGATAGCCGTTGTACCCCCGAAGGAGCGAATGGAAGCTCCCAGAAAAGACGGCCTGATGGGTGTAGATCGAGCTGTCCTCTGCCCACACGGTCTGCCAACTCGGCGTTCCACGCTGACGAAACAGCGGAAGGACCATGGCAGCAGCGAAGAGCAGGACCCCAACCCATCGGTATCCGAGCCACGCATCTATCCGCTGATAGAGCGGTCGATGTTCAGTCGATGTCTGCTTGGGTGGCTTTTCCGCGACGGCACTCCGACCCGCCCCTATTGTCACCACCACATCGTATTTCAAACGGACGATGACACCTTGGGTCCGCCGTCCTTTGAGGGGCTGCGTCTCCGAATCGAGTCCAGCACCCTGAAGTTCGGCTTGCCGCCGTAGAGCAGTCCACGAGAGCCGACCTAATCCGTTGGACGAGGAGAATGATCGGGGAGGCCTCCAGGTTCCGCGGCATCACTGCTTCACGGCCGTAAGGTCTGAAATCACACATCCAAGCGAAGCCCTTTGGGCCGCAACGTTCACGACGCGACCGAATGAGCGGTTCCGAGCGGCAGTTACTACGCTCGGTGTCCTGGGGACGGTGGGCGAATGACGACCTGGGACAAAATGCCAAGGTATGTGCGCACTCTTGGGGCGGGACGTGCCAAGGCACGATCCACTCTGCCTTTAGCCGACGGCTTCAACAAGCCCATTTGGACGGCGGGCTGTGTCACTGTTCGTCGGGCTCCTCCTTGTGGCCGGGGGGATGGTTCTCAACATAGGCGCATATTCCACGGTCGCTTCGGCCACGGGACCAGTCATGTACTACGTAGCGATGGGAGACTCCCTGGCAGCCGGCGAAGGGACGACAAAGCTGGCGAACGACTACGTCAATCTCATCTATCAGCACGAACGCACCCGCTATCCGAATCTTCAGCTTCTCAACCTGTCATGTTCCGGTGCCACCACTTTGTCGGTCTTGAGCGGTGGTGGGTGTTCGTATACGCGACCGGTTCGCAGCTGGGAGACGCAGAAGCCTTTCTTCGGGCGCATCCTGGTCATATCGCCTTCCTGACCATCGACATCGGGATCAACAACGTCCTCGGATGTGTGACAGCATCACTCGGGTCCATCCTGTTCCAGCCGCCAGGCTCCGGAATCGACGGAACGTGTGTTCAAAACGGGATGAACGAAGTGAGCGCAGAACTTCCGCAAATCCTCGGCGGACTCGGGTCCGCATATCCAGGGCTGTCGATCTACGGAATGGACTACTACGACGGATATCTGGCTGGGTGGCTGCTCGGGGGAAGCATCCAAACCCTGGCGCAGCAGTCCGTGACGTACGTGGTGTCCCTCAACACGCTTCTCGCACAGATCTATGGCGCGAGTGGTGCATCGATGGCCGACCCGGCCGTGCGGTTTGAGACGACGAACTTCGCCCTGACTGGGTCCTACCTCGGGATGACGGTGCCGCAGAACGTGGCGCTCATCTGTGAGTGGACGTTGATGTGTGTCCTGCAGGACAGCAATGTCCACACCAATGACTTGGGCTACGCCGAATTGGCGGACTCTTTCGAGCAAGTGATTGACCCGGGCTACTGGGTGGCCTCTGACGGGGGGGTGTTCAAGCTTCGGTTCGGCCCAGTTCTACGGATCGATGGGGGCCAAACCGCTCAACAAGCCCATCGTGGGCATGGCCGTCGCCCCTCGGCGGCGTGGCCACTGGGAGGTGGCTTCTGACGGGGGGGTGTTCAAGCTTCGGTTCGGCCCAGTTCTACGGATCGATGGGGGCCAAACCGCCGCGCGGGCGCCAGCCTTCGGGTCCGACAGCCGATGACGGAGGACCTGATCCGTCAGGTCGCCAACATTGCCCGAGCAAATCCGTATGAACCTAGGAAGCAGGTTTCTCTACAGCTCTACACATCGGAGCGGACAGCGAGAAGGTGGTTAGCCGAAGCGCGGCGTCGAGGCATCTTGGAGGAGGAGAAATGAAGGGAATGGTTCGACAGCGAGGCAAGATGTGGACCGCCTACTGGTGGACTCCAAACCCGGTCACCGGGGACTGGACACAGCGCAGCAAGGGTGGTTTTGCGACCAAAACGACCGCGCAGAAGCACTTCACCGCAACTTTGGCGAAGGTCCACATTGGTGAGTGGTCACCCGAAAGCAAGCTGACGGTGCGGGAGTTGCTGACGGACCATATTGGCTCCCGACTCGGAGTTCGGAGGGATTACGGGCGACGACGTTGGCGCAGTATCGCGACGTGATCGACCAGTCGATCGTTCCCGAACGAGCGCACAAGGGCAAACGCATCCTGGTCTTGGTGGCCGACCTCGACATCCGAGTGATCGACGAGAACGGTGTCACCCTGCGACACCTCGAACTCGACCCATCGGTCGACTACCAGGGACGAGTCAGAGATATCGTCTGAGGGTTCACTTGTCCCAGAAAATCTGACACATCACACGAGTGGAGGCGATGGGACTTGAACCCACGAACCTCTTGACTGCCAGTCAAGCGCTCTACCAGCTGAGCTACGCCCCCAGTGGTGGACGCCCACGCTAGCAGTCGGGGCAAAAGGCTCAGGGCCGCTGACAGGCCTCGTCCGGGCGCCGGTCGAGGGCCGAAAAGAGGAGCCCGCTGCTCGCCTGCGTGCCCAGGAGCACCTAGGTCGTCGCCTACCCTGGTGGCATGGCACGCGCCTACGACGTGGACGAGGTGGAGCGCAAGTGGCAACGCCACTGGGCCGACGAGGGCACCTACCAAATCGACAACGACGACCCGCGGGAGAAGTTCTACGCGTTGTGCATGTATCCCTACCCCTCGGGCCCGGCCCACCAGGGCCATGTGCGGAACTACACCTTCGGCGACCTGGCCGTGCGGTACCAGACCATGCAGGGCAAGGGCGTCTTGTCCCCGCTCGGCTTCGACTCCTTCGGCCTGCCGGCGGAAAACGCCGCCATCAAGACGGGAACCCATCCCCGGATCTTCACCGAGGAGCGAATCGCAGAGCTCAAGGCCTCCCTGACCCGCCTGGGGGCGGTCTACGACTGGCGGCGGGAGGTGCGCAGCCACGATCCCGAGTACATCAAGTGGACACAGCTGATCTTCCTCCGGCTCTGGGAGGCCGGCCTCGCCTATCGCGCCGCGGCGCCTGTGAACTGGTGTCCCGGCTGTCAGACGGTCCTGGCCAACGAGCAGGTCCTTCCCGACGGCACGTGTGAGCGCTCGGGCGATCTCGTGGTCAAGCGGGACCTCGAGCAGTGGTTCTTCCGGATCACGCAGTACGCCGACGAGCTGCTCTACGCCCTCGACGATCTCGAGTGGCCCGAGCGGGCCAAGGTGATGCAGCGCAATTGGATCGGCCGCTCGGAGGGGGCCGAGTTCGACCTCCCGGTCGAGGGCCGACCCGACCTGCGGGTGCGCGTGTTCACGACGCGTCCCGACACCAGCTTCGGCATGACCTACGCGGTCATGGCTCCCGAGCACCCACTCGTCGACGCGCTCACCGCCGATGACCAACGTCACGCGGTCGAGGAGCTCCGGCGCCGGGCGGCGGAGGAGACCGAGATCGAGCGGATGTCCGAGGGCGACGCCTCGGCCCTCGACAAGCGCGGTGCGTTCACCGGCAGCAACGTGATCAACCCCTTCACTGGCGGCCCGGTCCCGGTCTACGTGGCCGACTACGTCCTCATGGGCTACGGGACCGGAGCGATCATGGCGGTCCCAGCCGAGGACGAGCGCGACTGGGCGTTCGCCACCCTGCACGGGCTGCCCATCGTGCGCACCGTCCAGCCGCCCCACGATTGGGAGGCGTCGGGTGGGGGTGCCTACACCGGTGACGGCATCAAGATCAACAGTGACTTCCTCAACGGCCTCGACATCGCCACGGCCAAAGCCCGCGCCATCGCCTGGCTCGAAGAGCAGGGCATCGGCGAGCGCAAGATCAACTACCGGATCCGTGACTGGCTCGTCTCGCGCCAGCGCTTCTGGGGGTGCCCGATCCCCGCCGTCTACTGCGACGTCCATGGCGTCGTCCCGGTGCCCGAGGAGCAACTCCCCGTCTTGGCACCCGACGACGTGGAGTTCCTGCCGACGGGCCAATCGCCTCTCGCGTTCCACGAGGGGTTCCTGCACACCACGTGCCCGATCTGCGGCGGACCGGCCCGGCGAGAGACCGACACGATGGACACCTTCGTCGACTCGTCCTGGTACTTCCTGCGCTTCTGCGACCCCTGGAACACCGAGCGGCCGTTCGACCCTGCGGCCGCCCGCCATTTCATGCCCGTCGACCAGTACATCGGAGGCATCGAGCACGCCATCCTCCACCTGCTCTACGCCCGCTTCTTCACCCGTGCCCTGATCGACGTCGGCCTCGCGCCCGGGGTCGAGCGCGAGCCGTTCAAGCACTACCTCGCGCAGGGCATGATCCGCATGGACGGCACGAAGATGTCCAAGTCCAGGGGCAACCTCATCTCACCCGAGCACTACTTCGAGACGGTCGGGGCGGACGGGCTCCGTCTCTTCCACCTGTTCGCCGGCCCGCCCTTCGACGACATGGACTGGTCCGAGCAGACCGAGCAGGTGATCGACGGGTGCGGGCGGTTCCTCGATCGGCTCTGGAGGACGTGCCTGTCCGAGCCGCAGACGCACGGCGGCGCGCACACCGAAGCGGACCGCTCGGTCCGCCAGGCCGTGCACCGCACCATCGCGGACGTCACCCGGGACCTGGAGCGCTGGTCCTACAACACCGCAGTGGCGCACTGCATGGAACTGCTCAACCTCCTCCAGCGCTACGGACGCGGCGGAGATGCCGGAGGCGAGAGCGAGGGGAACGGCAGCAAGGGCGACGGCGCGGCCGGCGCGGCCGGCGCGGGACCGCACGTCGAAGTCTGGGGCGAGGCGCTCGACGCCCTGCTCTGCCTGCTCGCCCCGTTGGCACCGCACGTGACCGCCGAACTGTGGGAGCGCCGCCATCCCGGGGAGACCTCGGTCCACCTCCAGCGCTGGCCGGTGCCCGATGCGGACCTGGTCCGCCGGGAGACGGTGACGATGGTGGTACAGGTAAACGGAAAGGTCCGCGACCGCATCGACGTCGACGTCGGCATCTCCGAGGCGGACGCAGAAGCCGTCGCGCTGGCCTCGGCCAAGGTCAGCGACGTGCTGCGGGGTGCCACGCCCAGACGGGTCGTGTCGCGCCCGCCCCGCCTCGTCAACCTCGTCGTCTGATCGGCGCGCGCCGAACCTCGCGGCCGAGCTGCGTCGCCGGACGTCAGCCGTGGAAGCCGGCCAGCACGTCCTTCCAGACCTCCGGATCGACCTTGTAGGGCGCGTAGAAGCTGAAGCGGTCGACCATGCCCTCGAAGCGGTTGCGCACCTCGGTGGCCACCTGGTCGAGGGGGCACACGATGGCGAACGCGTTGAGCACGTCGTCGTCGATCAGCTCGCCCATCTTGACCCACTCGCCCCGCTTCGAGAGCGTGTTGAGCTCTGACTGGAGGTCGCCCCAGCCGTGCAGCTCGAGCACGGGGCGGTAGGCCGGCGTCGATCCGTAGAAGGCGATCTGTTGGCGCACCGCGTCGGCGGCGGCCTCGGTGTTCTGGTCGTCGTCGCCGGTGACCACGAAGCCCGGATAGGACACCGTCAGATCGTTGCGTGTCTTGCCGGCCTTGGCGGCACCGCGCTCGAGCGCGGGCAGGCTCACCTCGCGCAGGTAGCGCTCGGTCGTGAAGCCGTGCACCAAAAAGCCGTCGCCGACCTCGCCTGCCACCTCTGTCATGTGCTCGCCGACACCGGCCAGGAGGATCTTCGGGTTGCCGTAGGGGTTCGGGCCCGGATTGAAGAACGGCGTCATGAGCGTGTGCGTGTAGAACTCGCCCCGGAAGTCGAGCTTGTCACCGGTCCCCCACGACTTCCAGATGGCGCGGATGGCCTGGATCATCTCGCGCATGCGCGGTGCCGGGTGCGACCACGGCATGGAAAAGCGTTTGGTGATGTGCGGCTTGATCTGGCTGCCCATCCCCAGCATGAAGCGCCCCTTCGTCAGCAGCTGGAGATCGTTGGCCACGACGGCCAGCGTCATCGGGTTGCGGGCGAAGGCCACGGTGATGCCGGTGCCGAACTCGAGCTTCTCCGTCGCTGCTGCGCCGATGGCAATCGGGAGGAACGGGTCGTGACTGGTCTCGGCCGACCACACCCCGTCGTACCCGCTCGCCTCCGCTCTTGCCGCCTGCTCGGCCACCCCCTTGGGGTCGAAGCCGATACCCCCGTCGATCTTCATCCGCGCGATCCCTTCTGTCCCTTCGATCGACCCGAGACCGCCCGGACCCCCGAGACCGCCCGGAGCGCCCTCACCTTTGCGGCCCTCACTGCTCCTCGCCCCGCAAGAAACGCTCCAGTTCCGCGGCGATCTCGTCGCCCGACGGCACGGCATCGACGCCCATCGCGTTCCCCTCGGAGGCGTCGATGCTCTCTTCGAGTTTGCGCACCATGGCCTGGTGCTCGACGTTGTCGGCGATGAGCTGGTCGACCTGCCGCCGGGAGCTGTCCGCCGCGCGGCGCAGCGCGGACGAGTCCAACGAGAGCCCGGCCACGGCGGCCAAGCCCTCGATCAGCGCGGCGCTGGCCTCGGGGAACGGCATGCCCGCCACGTAGTGTGGCACCCTGGCCCACAGGCTCACGGCCGGGGTCGCGTTGGCACCGAACGCCATCTCGAGTGCGGCGAGGACCCCGGCGGGCACCTCCAGTTCACCCTGGACGATCCCGACCTGCTCAATCAGGTGCGACGACCCGGCCGGCGCGGTGGCGGCGAGCTTCACCGGGCGCGTGTGCGGCGCGGGCGCCGGGAACGCCCCGAGTCCGACCACCAGGCGCACCCGCCAGGAGCGGGCCAGGCCGACCACGGCGTCGGTGAACGAGCGCCAGTGGAAGTCGGGCTCGGGCCCGACGAGGAAGAGCATGTCCCGTCCGGACTCGTCGGTGCCGTGGCGCACGACGCAGCGCGGCCAAGTCAGCTCGGTGGTCACGCCGTTGACGATGCGGACCACCGGTCGCCGAGCCCGCTGGTCGAGGAAATGCTCGCCGTTGAACGTCACCAGGGGCTCGGTGTGGCTCTGGCCGAGCAGCGCGGCGATCGCTGTCGTCGCGCCCAGACCGGCGTCGACCCAGCCTTCGAGCGAAATCACCAGGACGGGCTCGTTCAGGGCGGGCTCGTGGTGGACCTCGAAGATCTCGGTCAATCCGTCCGGGCTCATTGCACCGACTCCAGCGATTCCGCCGCCATCTCGAAGAGCCGCCCGATCTGGGCCGGGAAGCTCTCGACGCTGCCTTGGTCACCCGCTCCCGCGCCGGCCACGTAGCGGGCGTAGACGCCCTGGAGAATGCAGCCCAGCTTCCAGTAGCCGAAGGCGGCGTAGTAGCCGACCTCGGACAGGTCGAGCTCCGAGACCGACGCGTAGCGATCCAGGACCTCGGCCTTCGTCGAGAACCCCGGCGCCGTGGTGGGGGAGAGCCCGAGCACGGCCATGGTGTCGGTGGGATCGGCCCAGTAGACCATCAAGAGGCCCACGTCGGCGAGGGGGTCGCCGAGGGTGCAGATCTCCCAGTCGAGGATTGCCCGGACCGACCCGTCGTCGGCGAGCACGACGTTGTCCATTCGGTAGTCCCCGTGCACCACCGAGGTCCGCTGCTGCTTGGGGATGCGCCGAGCCAGCTCGTCGCTCACGCGCTCGACCAGTTCGCCGTGATCGACACCTTCGACCTGCATCTGCTCGTACTGGCCGCGCCAACGCTTGAGCTGCCGCTCGATGTACCCCTCGTGTCGACCGAGGTCGCCGAGCCCGACCGCGTCGGGTTCGACGTCGTGCAGCGCGGCCAGCGTGTCGGCCATGTGGTCCCCGACGGAGCGCCGCGTCACCTCGTCGAACGCGGCCTCCGCCTCGGGAGCGCTGCGCAGGATGTGGCCCTCGACGAACTCCATCACGTAGAAGGGGCGCTCGTTGACCGATTCGTCGGTGCACAGGCCGAAGGTCAGGGGGACGGGGATCCCCGCCGGACCGAGGGAATGCATGAGCCGGTACTCGCGGGACATGTCGTGCGCCGTCGCCAGGACGTGGTGCAGGGGGGGCCGGCGCAGAGCCCAGGCCCGCCCCTCGGCGTCCTCCACCCTGAAGGTGAGGTTGGAGCGTCCGCCGGCGATCAAACTGAAGGTCAGCGGGGTGCTGACCTCGGGCAGATGGTCGACCATCCATGCCGTGACGTTCGTCTCATGGATGCCTTCCGGTGCTCGTGACACGGAAACCGACGCTAATCGGTGACGCGCGGCCGGTTCAGACCAGCCGTTGCCTTCTGGGCCTGCGGGAGCACCGTCATCGCGGGCTCGATCCGGTCCTGCGGCCGAACGGGGACGCCGATCCGGAACGACCCCCGGAACAAGGGCCGGGAGCAGCCATTAGCGTCGTACCGATGGATGTGACCGACCAGACCTTTCAGGCCGACGTGCTGGCCCGTAGCGCGACGGTGCCCGTGATCGTGGACCTGTGGGCCCCTTGGTGCGGGCCCTGCACGACCCTGGGCCCCATGCTCGAGAAGGCGGTCGGAGACACCGGGGGTGCAGTCGAGTTGGTCAAGGTCAACGTCGACGAGAACCCGCGTATCGCCCAGACCTTCGCCGTCCAGTCCATCCCCGCGGTCTTCGCCATCAGCAACGGGCAGGTGGTGGACCAGTTCATCGGAGCGCTGCCCGAGGCCCAGGTCACCGCGTTCGTCCAGCGGCTGGCGCCCGTTCCGAGTGAGGCCGACACGCTCGCCGCGGCAGGGGACGAGGCCTCGTTGCGTCACGCGCTCGAGCTCGAGCCGGACCACGCCGCCGCCATCGAGGCGCTGGCCCGCATCCTGATCGACCGGGGTGAGGCCGCCGACGCGCTGGCCCTCTTGCAGCGGCTTCCCGAGACCGAGTCCAGCCGGGCACTCGGCGCAGAGGCCCGCCTCCTCGAAGCCGGGGTCGACGTGCAGGGCGTGGGGCGCGAGGAGATGCAGGCGAAGCTCGACGAGCTGCTCGACCGGGTACGCGACGACGACGAAGCCCGCCAGGAGTTCGTCGACCTTCTCGCGGCGATGGGTGCCGACGACCCGCGCACAAACGAATACCGGCGGGCGCTGGCAGCGCGACTGTTCTGATGGCGGCGCCGGCCACCCGGACGCCGGGCGCCGACGCCGAGACGAGCGCCCCGCTCGCCACCACCCTCGATCTCGGTGGTCGCCGCTACGACCTGACGCATCGCGCGCTCGTGATGGGGATTCTCAACCGCACCCCGGACTCCTTCTACGACAAGGGCGCCACGTTCGAGCTCGACAAGCTCTACGCGCGGGCCGAGCAGCTCGTGGCCGACGGGGCCGACATCCTGGACATCGGCGGCGTGAAGGCGGGGCCGGGACCCGAGGTCTCCGAGGCCGAGGAGCTCGAACGCGTCGTACCCGTCGTCGCCGGCCTGGTCGCGCGCTTCGGGGCGCCCGTCTCGGTCGACACCTGGCGCGCCTCGGTGGCCCGCGCCTCGTTCGCCGAGGGCGCCGTGATGGGCAACGACATCAGCGGACTGGCCGACCCTGACTACGCGGCGGCCGCCGCAGAGCACGCTGCGGCCGTAGTCGTGACCCACATCCGACTCGCCCCGCGTGTGGCCGATCCTGATCCGCGCTACGACGACGTCGTGCACGACGTGACCCGCTTCCTGGCCGACCGTGCTGCGCTCGCCCGTGCCGCCGGCGTCCCCGCCCAACGCATCGTGCTCGACGCCGGCCTGGACCTGGGCAAGACGGCGGAGCAGTCCCTGACCCTCTTGCGTGCGTCGCCGGCCCTGGCCGCTCTCGGCTACCCGCTCCTGCTCTCCGCGTCCAACAAGACGTTCCTCGGCCAGATCCTCAATTTGGAGCTCACCGAGCGGCGCGAGGCTTCCATCGGCGCGGCGGCACTCGGCATCGCCTGGGGCTGCCGCATCGTGCGCGTCCACGACGTCAAGGGCACGTGCCGTGTGCGCGACGCGCTCGCCGCGGTCAGCGAGGCCGAGTGAGCGCACGAAAGGTGGCGTCGGCCTATCTCGTCAGGGGTGACGATGCCTCGTTGGTGGCCCAGGAGGTGCGCACCTTGCTCAACGATGTGGTGGGCGACCAGGACCACGCACTCGTGGTCGAGGAGATCGGCCGTGGCCTGGGCGAGGACCTCAGCGTCGGGGCGATCGTCGACGCCTGCACCACGCCGCCCTTCCTGGTGGACCGGCGCGTCGTCGTCGTGCGAGAGGCCGGCAGGCTGCTCACCGCCGACGTTCCCCGGCTCGTCGAGGTGATCCGGGACCCGCTCCCCAGCACGGTGTTGATCCTCGTCGGTGGGGGCGGGACGGTGCCCGCGCCGCTCGTCAAGGCGGTCAGCGCGGCCGGGGAGATCGTCGACGTCACGACGTCCAAGGCGGGGGAGCGGAAGGCGTGGCTGCACGACCACCTTCGCGGCGCGCCCGTGAAGCTCGAGCCGAGGGCCGCCGACCTGCTGGCTGCGCACGTCGGCGAGGACCTCGGCCGCGTCGAGGGTCTGCTGGGCGCGTTGAGCGCCGCCTACGGCGAGGGGGCCCGCATCTCGGCCGAGGACCTCGCGCCCTATCTCGGCGAGGCGGGCAACGTCCCGCGTTACGAACTCACCGATGCCATCGACAAGGGAGAGCCCGGGCGGGCCTTGCACGTGCTCCATCGGATGCTCGAAGCCGGCGGCCTGGCACCGGTGCAGGTGCTGGCCACGCTGCACGGCCACTTCGCCAACATGCTGGCGCTCGACGGTGACGACGTGAGCAGCGAGCGGGACGCCGCCGCAGTCCTCGGCACTGCGCCGTTCGTGGCGAAGAAGGCACTGGAGCAGTCCCGGCGGCTCGGGAGCGCGAAGATCGCCGAAGCCATCAAGCTCATTGCCGCGGCGGACCTCGACGTGCGCGGCGTGAGCGGCCTCAACCCCGAGGTCGTCGTCGAGATCCTTGTGGCCCGCCTGGCTCGCCAGACGCGGCCGGCACGCCCGACCCGCCCTCGGGCCGGCGCCCGCCGCTAGCGAGCGGGCCGCCGGCCGGCCACGCACCCAGCCCCGTCCCGCCGCGGAGGTCAGGCCAACGGCGACGAGAACCACCAGCGGTGGTTCTCGGGGTCCCGGGCGCCGTACTCGCGCAGGCCGTAGTCCTGGTCGGTCGGCGCGCTGTCGATGCGTGCGCCGGCCGCCCTCGTGCGGGCGTAGTGCGCGTCGACCTCGGGGACGATGACCGACAGGCCCCCGTGGGACGCTCCCGCCCCGCGGGGAGAGGCCAGGTCGTGTTCGGGCGAGACCCCGTGCAACCAGATGGCGGCGTCGCCGTTGCGTACCTCGGCGTGCACGACCGTCCCGTCGTCGAGCCGGTGGAGGCCCCCCGACGTGAAGCCGAACGCGCCGACGAGGAAGTCGTGGGCCGCCTCGATGTCCTCGTAGACGAGGACGGGGATGACGCCGGCCTCGGTGGTGGTGTCGTGGGTTGTCGTCATGACTTCATTCTGCGGGTTTCGGGGCGGCAGGTCTTGGACAAACCTGACTTCGGGGACGCGGCCGGCGGAGTCCCCGTCTGTGGCCTCCGCCGTGGGCCGAACCTCTCGCCAGATTCCCGTCGTCATCCTCGAGCTCCTCGCGAAGGTTGATCACCCGCCTCGCGGCGAAACGGCGCGCTGATCGTCGGAAGCAAACGGGTTTGTGGGGTTCTGGACTGACTCGGCGGCGTAGGCGCCCGGGGTCATGCCCGCCAGGGCCGCGAAGTCGCGGGTCAGGTGGGACTGGTCGTAGTAGCCCGCCTCCATCGCCACGTCGGCCAGGGTGCGACCCGCCGCCGGCCGCCCCAGCAGCGAGGCGGCGTGCTCGAAGCGGAGCAGCCGCGCGTAGGCCTTGGGGGAGAGGCCCAACTGGCGCCGGAAGCGTTCCGTGACGTGACGCCGGCTCCATCCCGTCTCGTCCATGAGCGGCTCCACGCGGGCCTGCCCGTTGGAGGCGGCCAGCTGCCGGCGCAGCCACGCCACTTCGGGTGAGAGCGCGGGGACGGCCTCGCCGCGGCCCAGGACGTCGTCGAGGAGCCGCAACCGCCCCTCCCACGTCGCCGTCTCGGCCAATCGTTCGATCACACGCGCCCCGCGCCCGCCCAGAACCTCGTCGAGCGGCACCACGTCGTCGTTCAGCTCCGCCACGTCTCCGAACAGCGCCAGCGCGCCGGCGGCGGTCAGCTCCACCTGCACGCCCAGCTGGTGCCCCGCGACCCCGGTGATGCTCGAGCGCGACTGGTTGCCCACGACGAAGGCGCCGAGGGTGCGCACCGGACCCCCGACCTCGTCCTCGAAGACCTCCATGGAGTCGCCGAAGCCCAGGATCAGGGCGACCCCGAGGCGGGCCGTCTCACGGCGCAGGAAGCCGGACTCGGGCCACTCCTCGTAGCCGACGTAGTGGCCGACGACCGCCGCGGCCGACGCGCCCCCGGCGCGTTGGACCGTTTCGTGCACCCCCCGCTCGGATACCCGGCGGGTGAGGACGAGCCCGTCCACCATCGGCCCCAGCGTCGCGCGGGGCCGGGGCGGCGCGCGCACCCCGGTGCTGAACTGGTCCCATGCTCGAGACACCCGAAGAACTCCGGCACCTCCAGGACCTCCTCGACGCCTCCATGGCCTCGGCAGGGCCGCACCTGCGCGGCATCGTCAGCGACGAGCGCCGCCTGAGCGCCGGCGACCTGGTCGACCGGCTGCAGGGGATGCGGCTTCTCGTGCTGGCCACCGTCACCGCGGACGGGCGGCCCTTGGCCGGCCCGGTCGACGGCTACTTCCTCCACGGCACCTTCTGGTTCAGCTCGGGTCGCGACTCGGTGCGCATGCGGCACCTCGCCGCCCGGCCGGCCGTCAGTGCCACCCATCTGCCCGGCGAGGAGCTGGCGGTGACCGTGCACGGGAGGGCCGAGCAGTTCACCCTCGACGACCCCGCCTTCGCCGACGTGCGCCAGGCCATGCTCGACGAGTACCTGCCCAAGCAGGGGCCGTCCTTCGAGGACTGGCTCGACCACGCCGACGCCCTGGGCGCGCGCATCGTTCCGGAGAAGATGTTCACCTTTCACCTGGCGGGGTGACGTTGCGCCCCGCCTGACGCCCGGCCGGGGGCCGGGCGGCGTCACCGCTATTCCGCGGACGCCGCCTCGATGGCTGCGATCCGCCGCACCAGCCGTGACTTGTGGTTGGCCGCGGTGTTCTTGTGGATGACGCCGTGGGCGGCGGCCTTGTCGATCCGCTTCACGGCCAGGCGCAGGAACTCCGCGCCGTCCTCGTCGCCGCTCTCGGCTGCCACGACGGCGTTCTTGGAGCGCGTGCGCATCTCGGCCCGCACGGACTTGTTGCGCAGCCGGCGCTTCTCGTTCTGGCGGTTCCGCTTTATCTGGCTCTTGATGTTGGCCACGTGACGATCCTCGGTGCTCTCGAAAGGGAGGGCGGCGGGACGGGAGCCCACCGGTGCGGACGACAACTGTAGCAGGTGGCGGGCCCATTTCGGCCGGCGCCAACCCGCCGGTGTCCCCGCCAAGCTCCCTGGCCAGGCGACCGGAGTGCGAGGCGGGGCCGGTACGATCGACGGACCGTGCCGCCCCCCGCAACCGACCGTGGACCCGTTGCGGTCGAGCGCATTCGCAACTTCTCCATTATCAGCCACGTCGACCACGGCAAGTCGACCCTGTCCGACCGCATCCTCGAGATCACGGGCGCGGTCGACCCCCGGCTCATGCGGGAGCAGTACCTCGACTCCATGGACATCGAGAGGGAGCGGGGGATCACCATCAAGGCCCAGAACGTGCGCGTCGAGTACGACGGTCACATCCTCCACCTCATCGACACCCCCGGACACGTCGACTTCGGCTACGAGGTGTCCCGCTCGCTCGCGGCCTGCGAGGGAGCGGTCCTCCTGGTTGACGCCTCCCAGGGGATCCAGGCCCAGACGCTGGCCAACTCCTACCAGGCCATTGAGCACGACCTCGAGATCGTGCCGGTCCTCAACAAGATCGACCTGCCGGCGGCCGACCCGGAGCGTTGCGCGCTCGAGATCGAGCACGTGCTGGGGCTGCCGGCGGAGGACATCCTGCACATCAGCGCCAAGACGGGGCAGGGTGTGCGCGAGCTGCTCGACGCCATCATCGCCCGCATCCCGCCGCCCAGCGGCGACGCCGACGCATCCCTGCGGGCCCTCATTTTCGACTCCTCGTACGACCAGTACCGCGGCGTGGTGAGCTCCATCCGGATCGTCGACGGCACACTGCACGCGGGTGCGCGTCTGCGCTTCATGCAGGCGAACGCGGTGCACGACATCGAAGAGGTGGGCGTGCGCACGCCCGTGGCCGTCCCGGTCGAGGGGCTCGGCCCGGGCGAGGTGGGCTACCTCATCGCCGGGATCAAGGACGTCGGAGAGGCGCGCTCGGGTGAGACGGTCACCACCGCGCAGCACGGCGCCACCCAGGCACTGGCGGGCTACCGGGATCCCAAGCCCATGGTCTTCTGCGGCCTCTACCCGGTCGACGGGGACGAGCTGCCCGACCTGCGCGACGCGCTCGAGAAGCTCAAGCTCAACGACGCCAGCTTCACGTTCGAGCCCGAGTCCTCGCACGCCCTCGGCATCGGCTTCCGATGCGGCTTCCTCGGCCTGCTGCACATGGAGATCGTGCGCGAGCGCCTGGAGCGCGAGTTCGACCTTTCCCTGATCGCCACCGCACCCAGCGTGGCCTACCGCGCCTTTCTCACCGATGGGACCGAGCTCGATGTCGACAACCCGACCGAGCTGCCCGACGCCAGCCGCATCGACCACATCGACGAGCCGATGCTCTCGGCCACCATCATCACGCCGAGCGAGTACACGGGCACCGTGATGGAGCTGTGCCAGAGCCGGCGCGCCGAGATGACCCGCATGGAATACCTCTCGCCCGAGCGCGTCGAGCTCGTCTATTCGCTCCCCCTGGCCGAGGTGGTGATCGACTTCTTCGACCAGCTGAAGAGCCGGACGAAGGGGTACGCCAGCCTGGACTACGAGCCGGAGGGCTACGACACGGCCAATCTCGTGCGGGTCGACATCCTGATCAACCACACGCCGTGCGACGCCTTCTCGACCATCGTGCACCGCGGGGCGGCCGACACCTACGGCCGCAAGATGGCCGAGAAGCTGCGCGAGCTCATCCCGCGCCAGCTCTTCGACGTCCCCATTCAGGCCGCCATCGGTGGGCGCATCGTGGCCCGCGAGACGGTGAAGGCCAAGCGCAAGGATGTCCTGGCCAAGTGCTATGGCGGTGACATCACGCGCAAGCGCAAGCTGCTCGAGAGGCAGAAGGAGGGCAAGAAGCGCATGAAGACGATCGGGCGGGTCGACGTGCCCCAGGAGGCCTTCATCTCCGCGCTGCGCCTCGGCGACGACTGACGGCCGCGCGGTCCGGAATCGGGTGGCCCCGGCTCTCCCGGCACCGACCTCGGCGAGACCCCTGGCACTCGGTAGACTTGAGTGCCAGGTACGCAACAACCATGACGACCCACACTGAACCTCCGTTTACTCCCGCCGACGACTCCGACCCACGCGCCCTCAACGACCGGCGCGCCGCGATCCTCGAGGCGGTCGTGGCCGAGTACATCGGGACGGCCGAGCCGGTCGGCTCCGCGCACGTGGCCCATGCACCGGGGGTGAAGGTGTCCTCGGCCACCGTGCGCTCGGAGATGGTGGCGCTCGAGCGTGAGGGCTACCTCGTGCAGCCCCACACGAGCGCCGGCCGCATCCCGACCGACAAGGGCTACCGCTTCTTCGTCGACCACCTCACGGCGCCCGGCGTCCTCGGCCCTGTCCAGCGTCGACAGGTGACCCAGTTCTTCGCGCAGGTGCACGGCGAGATGGAGACGGTGCTCGAGCGGGCCTCGGGGTTGCTCTCCGAGCTGACGTCGTACGCGGCGGTCGTGGTCGGCCCCTCGCACGAGGCGGCCACCATCCGCTCCGTCCAGCTGGTCGGCCTCTCGCCCCTCCACGCGCTGCTCCTGGTCGTGCTCTCCGACGGGGCCGTCGAGAAGCGGACCATCGAACTCGACTCCGAGGCCTCCGAGGAGCTGCTGGCCCGGGCCGGCTCCGTGCTCGCCTCCCACCTGGTCGGCCACACCCTGTCGGCGCCGTGGACCGTGCCGGCGAGCGGGACCAAGTCGCTCGACCGCCTCATCGCCGCCGGGCGCCTCGCCTTCGACGCCATGGGGGGTGCCATCGAGGTGGACCAGGTGTTCGTGGGCGGTCCGGCGCGCCTGGCGGAGTCCTTCGACGCCGTCGAGACGGTGCGCTCGGTCCTCGCCATCCTCGAGCAGCAGCTGGTCGTCGTGACGCTCCTGCGCGACGTCCTCGACCGGGGACTCTCGGTTGCCATCGGCACCGAGCACGGCTTCGAGCCGTTGTCGTCGTGTGCGGTCGTCGTGGCACCCGTCACCGTCGACGGCCAGGACCTGGGCGCGGTGGGCCTGCTCGGCCCGACGCGGATGGACTACCCGCGCGCCATGGCGGCGGCCCACGTCGTGGGCGAGCGGCTGGGCGAGCGGATCGGCGGAGGTCACGATGGCCATCACTGACGGGCTGGGCGACCTCTACGCGCTGCTCGGGGTCAGCCCCGAGGCGAGCGACGACGAGATCAAGCGCGCCTACCGGTCCCGCGCCCGCGAGCTGCATCCGGACACAAATGATGGCGACCCCACGGCCGAGGCGCGCTTCAAGGAGGTGACGGTCGCCTACGAGGTCCTGCGCGACCCCGAACGGCGGGCCCGCTACGACCGCTTCGGTCCCGAGGGCGTGTTCGGCTCCCAGGCCGGTGGCACCGGTGGCTTCGGCTTCGAAGGGGGCCTGGGGGACATCTTCGAGGCGTTCTTCGGCCAGATGGGCGGGGCCGGCGTCCGCCGTCGCGGGCCCCAGGCCGGCGCGGACGCCGAGGTGCGTCTGACCCTCCAGTTCGCCGAGGCGGTGTTCGGCAGCCGCAAGGAGATCACTGTCCGCCTACCGGCCACGTGCGCCACGTGCGCGGGTCAGGGCACGGCTCCCGGCACCGAACCGGTGACGTGCATCGACTGCCAGGGTACGGGCGAGCTGCGCCGGGTGCGCCAGTCGCTGCTCGGGCAGGTGGTGACCAGCGTTGCCTGCTCGCGCTGCAACGGCACCGGCGAGATGATCCCCAACCCATGCGCCGACTGCCGCGGCGAGGGGCGGCGCATGGAGGAGAGCAACTTCACGGTGGAGGTGCCGGCCGGCGTGGAGGACGGGTCGACGCTGCGGCTCGCCGAGCGTGGCGCGGCGGGGCAGCGCGGTGGCCCGAGCGGCTCGCTCTTCGTCCACCTCACGGTCGCCCGCGACCCTCGCTTCGAGCGCCAGGGCGACCACCTCAACACCACGCTGACCATCAGCGTCGCCCAGGCCGCGCTCGGGACCGACACGGAGGTCGAGACGCTGGACGGGCCGCAGCACCTGACCATCGGGCCGGGCACCCAGCACGGCCACGTCGAGCGCATCAAGGGTCTCGGCGTCCCCCATTTGCGGGGCCGCGGCCGCGGCGACCTGTTCGTGCATGTGTTCGTGGCGACCCCGACCGGCCTCAGCCCCGAACAGGACCAGCTCCTGCGGGAGTTCGCCGCCTCCCGCGGCGAGGCGGTCTCGCCCCCGGGGGCCGGGGGCGGCGAGGGCATGTTCTCTCGCCTGCGCTCCGCCTTTGGCTAGGACCGCCCCGGACCACGTCGGCATCGCCGTGCGCGCCGCCGCCGCCGCCCAGGCGTTCGTCGACGACCCCCGGCACCCGGTGCTTTCCGACGCGGACGCCCACCATCTCGCGCGGGTGCTGCGACTGCGCGACGGCGAGGAGGTCATCGCGTCGGACGGCCGCGGCCGGTGGGCGCAGACCAGATGGCGCGGCGGGAGGCACGCTCGAGCCGCTCGCCGAGGCCGGCGCCGTGCAACTCGAGCCCCGCGCCGAGCCGGCGCTCACGGTCGCCTTCGCGCCGGTCAAGGGCGAGCGCCCCGAGTGGGTCGTCCAGAAGCTGACCGAGCTGGGCATCGATCGCATCGTCCCGCTGCTCAGCGAGCGCGGCGTCGTCCGGTGGACGGGACAGCGCGGCAAGGCGACGGTCGCGCGGCTGCGCCGGGTGGCGCGCGAAGCGGCGGCGCAGAGCCGCCGCGTCTGGCTGCCCGAGGTCTGCGACACGGTGCGTTTCGCCGACCTGCCCTCCCTGGGCGAAACCGGCGAGGTGGTGCTGGCCCAACTGAGCGGGGACCGGCCCACGGCGTCCCAGCGCGTCGTGGCGGTGGGGCCCGAGGGCGGGTGGAGCACCGAAGAGCTGTCGTCGGGGCTTCCCACGGTCGGGTTCGGGTTGAGCGTCCTGCGGGCCGAGACGGCTGCGGTCACCGCGGCCGCGCTGTTGGCCTCCCTGCGGACCGGGACCGTGGCTGCGGTGGAGGGGTCGCGGGGGCGGGCGTGAGGGGCGCCCATCGTCACGGGCACGGCCCGGGGGCCGATAAGTTCGTGCCAGTGATCAGGCCCGAGCAGAAGGACGGCGGCGACCCCGGGGCATGACGGATTGCCTCTTCTGCAAGATCGTGGCCGGCGAGGTGCCGTCCGAGACGGTGCACGAGACGCCGACGACCGTCGCCTTCAAGGACATTCACCCGGCGGCCCCACTCCACGTGCTGGTCGTGCCGCGCCGTCATATCGAGGACGCATCGACGGTCACCGCCGCGGACGGACCCGTGCTGGCCGACATGCTGCTCGCCGCCCGTGTCGTGGCCGACGCCGCCGGGCTGGCCCAGCCCGATCGGGGTTACCGGCTGATCTTCAACGTCGGGCCCGACGCCATGAACTCCGTGCCGCACCTGCACCTCCACGTCTTGGGTGGTGAACCGCTGAAAGGACACTTTGCCGTCACATGACCGCCTCATGACCACGACCCTCCGCGCCGAAGTCTTTGTCCCCGGGAACCATCTCATGGCCGGCCTGCTCGGGACCCGTGACGAACACCTGCGCCAGATCGAACAGGCCTTCCCGGGCGAGCACATAGTGGTCCAGGGCAACCGCATCTCGGTCGAGGGTCCCGACGCGGAGGTCGTCGTGCGCCTCTTCGACGAGCTCATCGTCATGCTGCAATCGGGCCGGAACCTCGACTCGTCGACCTTGGCCCGCATGATCGACATGGTGCGCGACGACATCCGTCCGAGCGAGGTGTTGCGCTCCGAGGTCGTCCGCGCCGCGGGCGGCAAGACGGTGCGTCCCAACACGGCCGGGCAGAAGCGCTACGTCGACGCCATTTCCCAGAACGTCATCACGTTCGGCATCGGGCCGGCCGGCACGGGCAAGTCGTACCTGGCGGTGGCCCAGGCGGTGCACGCCCTGCAGTCCCGGCAGGTCACGCGCATCATCCTCACCCGGCCCGCGGTGGAGGCGGGCGAGCGGCTCGGCTTCCTGCCGGGGGACCTCATGGCCAAGGTCGATCCCTATCTCCGCCCGCTCTACGACGCCCTCTACGACCTCCTCGAGCCCGAGGGCGCGCAGCGCCTGCTCGATCGTGGAACCATCGAGGTCGCGCCGCTCGCCTTTATGCGCGGCCGGACGCTCAACAGTTCGTTCATCATTCTCGACGAGGCCCAGAACACGACGCCGGAGCAGATGAAGATGTTCCTGACCCGCATCGGGTTCGGCTCCAAGTGCGTGGTCACGGGCGACGTCACCCAGATCGACGTGCCCGGGGGCCGCTCCGGCCTGGTCGGGCTCGAGCCCGTGCTCGGCGGCATCGACGACATCGCGTTCGTCCACTTGAGCCGTCGGGACGTGGTCCGCCACAAGATCGTCGCCGACATCGTCGACGCCTACGAAGTGGCAGAAGGGCGGGCGGGACCCACGCAGTGACCATCGACGTCTTCGCAGCCGATGAGCAACAGGCCCATCCGGTCGATGTGGCCCGTTGGGCCGGGCTGGCGCGTCAGGTCCTGGCGGCGCGCGGGGTGAAGGGCGAGACCGAGGTCTCGCTGCTCTTCGTCGACGAGGACGCCATGGCCGCGCTCAACGAGCAGTTCCTCGGGAAGAGCGGGCCCACCGACGTTCTCTCCTTCCCGATCGAGGACGAGCCCGGGCCCACCGGCCGCTCCCCGGACCTCGGGGGCAGCGGTCCGGGGACCTCCGCCGAGCAGGGCGCGCTCACGCTGCTCGGCGACGTCGTGATCTGCCCCGAGGTGGCGTCCCGCAACGCGGCCGAGCACGAGGTGCCCCTCGAGGACGAGGTGGCGCTGCTCGTCGTCCACGGTCTCTTGCACCTCCTGGGCCTGGACCACGAGGACGACGCCGAGGCGGAGCAGATGGAGGCGCTGGAGCAGCAGCTGTTGAAACGCTTCTACCGCGTGGGCCCCCGGGCGTGACCGCGGTGACGCTGCTCGCGGCTTCGGGCTTCCACGGCGTCGACGCGGCCCTCATCGTGGTGATCGCGGTGCTGCTGGCCGGGTCGGGCGTGCTGGCGATGGCCGAGACCAGCCTCGTGCGCATGAACCGGATCAAGGCCAAGTCGCTGGTGGACGAGAAGAAGCGCGGGGCGCGCCAGCTCGCCCGGCTGGTCGAGAACCCCGCCAACTTCCTGAACCCGATCCTGCTGCTCGTGCTGATCTGCCAGCTGGTCTCGGCCACCCTGGTGGGTATCGTCGCCGAGCACCTCTTCGGCGGCCTGGGCGTGCTCATCGGCATCGTGTTCGAGATCGTGGTGATCTTCGTGTTCTTCGAGGCGGTGCCCAAGAACTGGGCGGTGCAACACGCCGACCGTGCCGCGCTGCTCAGCGCGCCCCTCGTCAGCGCCCTCATCCGGTTCCCGCCCATCCGCTGGCTCTCGTCCCTCCTGATTGGCCTGGCCAACCGGATCATCGGTGCCGCCGACGACGGAGAGGGCATGCCGCGCTCCTACATCACCGACTCGGAGCTCAAGGCAATGGCCGACGTGGCGCACGAGGAGAAGGTGATTGAGCACGACGAGCGCACCTTCATCCACTCCATCATCGACTTCGGCGACACCGTCGCCCGCGAGGTCATGACGCCCCGCCCCGACATGGTGACCGTCGAGGCCGACGCCACCGTGGGCGACGCACTGGAGGCGGCGCTCGCTGCGGGGTACAGCCGGATACCGGTCGAGGAGGATGGGATCGACGACATCATCGGCATCGCCTACGCCAAGGATCTCGTGCGGGCCGAGCGGCAGGGCAAGGCCGCCCAAGTGGTGCGCGACAGCATGCGGCCACCCAAGTTCATCCCGGAGTCCAAGGAGGTGTCGGACCTCCTGCGCGAGATGCAGGAGGAAAAGTTCCACATGGCGATCGTCGTCGACGAGTACGGCGGCACGGCGGGGCTGATCACGCTCGAGGACCTGCTCGAGGAGCTCGTGGGTGACATCGTCGACGAGTTCGACGTGGAGCAGCCGACCGTCGAACGCTCCGACGACGGGTCGGTGCTCGTGAGCGCGCTCTACTCGGTCGACGACGCCGACGACCTGCTCGGCGCCGAGCTCCCGCGTGGCCCGTGGGACACCGTCGGTGGTCTCATGCTCGACCTGGCGGGACGGGTGCCCGACCCCGGTGACTCGGTGGAGGTCGACGGTTTCCGGCTGACCGCGGTCGACGTGCGCGGTCGGCGTATCGGGCGGGTCCGGATCGAACCGACCGGCGCGCCGTCCGTCGACGAGGACGCCGACGGCCACCCGGCGGACGGCGTTTCGCGCAACGGGAGCTGAGGCCCGGTGCGCTCGGGCTTCGTGGCGGTGGTCGGCCGCCCCAACGTGGGCAAGTCGACCCTGGTGAACCAGATGGTGGGGACGAAGGTCGCGATCACGTCCTCACGGCCCAACACGACACGGCACCGCATCCTGGGCGTACTCCACGACGAGGACGCCGACGCGCAAGTCGTCTTCGTTGACACGCCCGGGATCCATCGTCCCCGCAGCACGCTCGGGACCCGCCTCAACGAGACCGCCACGGATGCGCTGCGAGACGTCGACGTGATCATGGCGGTCGTCGACGCCACGGCGGCCATCGGCCCGGGGGACCGGACGGTGCTCGAACGCGCCGTGCGCCAGGTCCAGCGGGCCGGCGCCGCCGAGGCCGGCACCACCCCTGTCGACGACGGGCAGGACGTCCCGGGACTCATCGTCGCCGTCAACAAGGTCGACCGCGCGTCCCACGCCCAGGTGCTCGAACGCCTGACCGGCGCGAAGGCGGCGGTCGACGCGCTGGCCGACCTCCCGACGGCCGAGTACTTCCCGGTGTCGGCGCGCACGGGTGGGGGCGTCGACGCGCTCAGAGCCCACCTGATCGCCCGGCTGCCGGAGGGCCCACCCTTCTTCCCGCCTGACGTCGTCACCGACACCCCCGAGGCGCTCTGGGTGGCCGAGCTCGTCCGTGAGCAGCTGTTGGCCAAGACGCGTGACGAGCTGCCCCACGCCATCACGTGCCGCGTGACCGAGTGGGAGGGGCCGTTCATCCGCGTCGAGATCATCGTCGAGCGCGACTCCCAGAAGGCCATCGTCATCGGCCGGGGCGGCGAAGTCCTCAAGGCGGTCGGGACGGCGGTGCGCGAGTCGCTCCCCGAGGGCACGTACATCGATCTCCATGTGACCGTCGAGCGGCGCTGGCAGAACCGCGCCGAGATGCTGGACCGCCTCGGCTACTGAGCAACTGGCCGGCTGGCCTCTCGGGCGGCCGGGTCGAATGCTCGCCCACTCTCAACGGTTGTGCTTACAGTTCTGGGAATGACCGCCACGCGCACCCGCCGGACCGAGGCCTCGGTGGCCCGAACCGACCCGCCGCACCTCAAGGCCGTGGCCGACCCCACGACCCTCGACCTCGCCTTCAAGGCCCTCGCCAATGAGACCCGCCGCGGCATCCTCGGCGTCCTCCACGACTGGGGCGGGTACCTGAGTTCTCACGACATCGCCCGACGCTTCGACGTCACCTGGCAGGGCATCTCGCGCCACCTCCGGGTGCTCACCGAGGCGGGTCTCGTCGTCTGCGACGTGCGCCCCAACGAGCGGGCCTACGCCCTCAACCGGGACCAGCTGCGCCGGGTGCCGGGCCGTTGGGTCGCCCGCGTCGCCACCCCCGGCACGCGCACTGCGGACGGCAAGCTCTCCTTCGACTTCACCGGCTTGGCCGAATAGCCGGGTCGAGCCGTCGTTCAGCGGCCGCTCAGCCGCCTTCCTCGAGCGCCCGCCGCAGGAAGGTCTCGACCTCGGACATGTCCACGCTGCGGCGCATGGGCGGCAGCATCGCCAGCAGGACGCCGCGATACGACGCGGTGGCGAGGCGGGGATCGAGCACGGCGACGACGCCCCGGTCCTCCGCGTTGCGGATCAGGCGCCCCGACCCCTGCGCCAGCATCGTGGCGGCCCGGGGGAGGTCGACGACGGAGAAGGCGCGCCCTCCCGCCCGGTCCCGCCGCGCTTGAAGCAGGGGATCGTCCGGCCGCGGGAAGGGGAGGCGATCGATGGTCACCAGTGACAGCGCACGGCCCGGGATGTCCACCCCTTGCCAGAAGCCGAGGGTGGCGAAGAGACAGGAGGTCTCGTCCCGCGCGAACTCCTCGAGCAGCCTGCCCTTGGGCAGGTCGCCCTGCAGGAGGAGCGTGTAGGGCAACTCGGGCGCCAGCGCCGCCGCGGCGGCCTCGGTGGCACGCCGGCTGGTGAACAGCGCCAGGGTGCGCCCCCCGGCCGCGTCCAGCAGCTGGGCCAGCTCCTCGTGCAGCGCCTCCTCCGCTCCCGGCGCCCTGCGGTCAGGCAGGTGGCGGGCGACGTAGAGCAGCGCGTGCGAGCGGTAGTCGAAGGGGCTGCCGACATTGAGCTCCTCGCTCGGGTAGGGCTCGAGGCCGACCCGCTCCACGATCCGCGGTGGGATCGTGGCGCTCGTCAGCACGGACGTCACCTCGCCCCAGAGCATCCCCGCCAGCACGGGTCCGACGTCGATGGGGGAGAGGCGCAGCCGGACGCTGCGCCGGGTGCCGTCGACCCAGGCCACCTCGCCGTCCGTGCGCGACACCAGCCGGTGCAGGTCCTCCGCCAGGTGCGCGACGGCCTGCAGGGTGCGGGTCTTGCGGCTCGAGCGGTCGGGGTCGGCCGCGTCGCCGTCGTCGGCGAGGAAGCTGCGCTGGCCCCCGGTGCGCCGCAGCGCGTCGATGACGCGCCGGCTGACCTCGGCCGCCCGGTCGAGCAGCTCGGCCAGCTCGCGGTCGTCGACGGGTGGCCGGGCCTCGTCGTGCAGGACGCGCGTCCCGACCCGGTCACTCAAGAGGGTGCCCAGCTGGTCGCCCACCGTGGCGAGCGAGTCCAGCAGCTCCCGGTCGCGTTCGTCGACCAGCGACCGGGCCGCGGTGACGATGGCGCGGAATCGGCCCGGTGTCACCTCGACCCCGAGGCTCGACGTCATGACCTCCTCGAGCTCGTGCGCCTCGTCGAAGACGACGACGTCGTGCTCGGGCAGCACCGCCCCGCCGCTGGCCAGGTGGGCGCCGTAGAGGTGGGTGTTCACGACCACGACGTCCGCGGACGCGGCACGGTCGCGGGCGGCCTCGGCGAAGCAGCGTCCGCCCGAGGGGCAGTTGAAGGCGCCGGGGCACTCCCGCGGGCCGACGCTGACCATGTTCCAGGCGCGGTCCGAGGGCTCGAAGCTCAGGTCGGCCCGGTCCCCGCTGGCCGACGTCTGCGACCACGCCACCAGGCGGCGCACCTCTTCGACCAGACCCTCGGGTGCCGCCGCGGTGGCGTCGGGGCGCTCCACATCAGCACCCATATCAGCACCCACGCCTGCACCCGCTTCGGCTTCGTCCGCCCGCCCCGATCCCGGGTCGCCCAACTCGGGTTGGATCCCACCCGAGCCGACCTCGGCCACCCGCTGGCGGCAGAGGTAATTGCTCCGCCCCTTCAGGACGGCGAAGTCCAGCGGGACGGGCAGCCCGAGTCCCGCCTCGACCAGCGGGAGGTCCTTCTCGGCCAGCTGGTCCTGCAGCGCCTTGGTGGCGGTGGCCACGACGACCTTTCGGCCGCTGAGGGCGGCGGGGACGAGATAGGCCAGTGACTTGCCCGTCCCGGTGCCCGCCTGGACGACGAGGTGCCTTCGGGTGACCAGCGCCTCGGCCACGGCGCGGCACATCTCCTGCTGCTCGGGGCGGTGCTCGCCCCCCGACATCTGCGCCGTGATCTTGTCCAGCCCGTCGACGGCGTCGTCGCCGGCCTGACGGGCGTCCGTCGCCGCTGCGGTGGGACCGGAGACGTCGAGGTCGTCGAAGTCCTCGTCGCCGTCGATTCCGTCGTCCTCCATCCCCTGATCATGCCCGCGGGTGACGACACCCGCGGACGCTCACGAGCGCTCGAGCAGGATGGCCGCGCACCCGGTGGCCGTGATGGAGCTGACCGGGTGCCATCCGTCGGCCAAAAGACCTGCGTAGCTGGGACTACCGAAACCACCCACGTAAAAGTTGACATACCAAAGGCGGCGGTAGCGGCGCATCATCTGCGCCCAGACCGCGGGCTGGGAGCCTCGCTCGTAGAGCTCCGACGGGACGATGAAGACGCCGGGCTGCGTGCTCACCACGGTGAAGTCGGTCGCCCAATTCGGTCCGAATTCAATGTGGGGTGGCCGATCCTCATACAGCGACCACGGGTACCGCATCTGCTCGCTGACGAAGATGGCATCACCCGGCTGTATGTGATGGTCCAGAGCCGTGGCAAGTCCCGTTACGTCCTCAGCAGGATACACGGGAGCGTTGGCGTTCTCATGGTAGAGAAGTGCTCCGGCCAGAACCACCGCGGCCACGGCGACCACGGACGCCGACGCGAAAGTGAAGGCCCGCGGGGCTGCGCTCAGGCGGCGACCGATAAGCGCGACAACGCGGAATGCGCCAGCCGTCAAGACGAGAAGGATCGCGGGGTAAAGGTATTCGTCGGCCCGACCACTGCCCAACGGGGCCACGTGGGCGGCGCTGGCCGCGAAGCCGCCGACCACGATCAGTGCGGGACCGTACATCGGCTGGTTTCGGTACACGCCGACGGCCGAAAGGACCAGCGATCCCAAGACGACCAGGAGGCGACCCGCCGCGTCGAGTTGGACGAACCCGAAGAGGCCCAACAGGAGGTTCCACGCAGAGGAGTTGACAGTGAGGAAGAAACTGTCGAGCGAGGTGTGGGCGATGAAGGTGCCTTCGAGGTCCCAGAAATGCGTCACCTGCGGCGAGAGGTGGGTGTAGAAGACGGCCGCCACAACGGCGCAACCGGCGGCAGTCGCCGTCGCAGCCAGTATCACGCGCCGGTCCAGCGCGCCGGAGCGAAACCAGGAGACACCCAGAGCCAGCCAGAGGGCGACGATCGCGGGTGCCAGAGAGGCCGAAACGAGAAAAGCGACGACGGAAGTAAGACCGAGCGCGAGAAGAGGTGGATTTCGTCTTCGCCTAGCCCTCTCGGCCAGAGCGATGAGAAGGCAGGCGGTCAGAAAGTCGACGGGGTACTCCTTCACCCGAGTGGAGTAGGTCGCGCACACCGGGCTGGCCGCGACGAGCACGCCCAGAATGAGTCCGACCCCACGACTGAACCCGAAGTAGCGAGCCAAGGCGTAGATAGCCGGGATGCAGGCGACACCAGCGACGAAGGGGAGGAGCTGTGCCCACCACGTTCCAGAGGGCCCGAGCACCAAGAGGGTGCGCTCGATGAAGTAGAAGCCGGGAGCGGTGACCCACATGTGCCAGGCAGTACCGATGCCCACCCGGGACGACAGGACGGCCCAGGCGTCGTCACGCCACACGCCGTAGCTGGTGAAGCCGTTGTACCGTATGACCGCACCGATCGCCGTGATGACGATCAGCGTGAGGAGTGAGAGCAGCGCCCAGACCCGGGGCCATCCGGTCGGCTGAAGACGGTGGGGCGTAGCGTGATCGAGCGAGCCTCTCGGCTCCTTCTCAATTTGGACATCACTATGAAGGTGCATCACTGCTGCTCATGGTCGGCGTGCACCAATGCCGACGCTGAGTTCATCTTTGCCTGATCTCCTTCAGCTTGGGTGATTTCTGATTGAGCCGTAGGGCAGGCATTGACGACGCCCTGAAGGTCACCCTCGTACGCCGGCATTGTTGCGATGAGGTTCCGCCGTCGTACCGCATTGCGGATGGGGGTGCCAAGTCGCTCAGTTTAGGGATGGGTTTACTGGAGCGCCGAGATCAGCGGATCTTAGAGAGAAGCGATGACCACATTGGTCGCCCAACCAGAGGAAACCGGCGGTCAGCGCAGCTGGCGGGTGTCTTGGCGCGTACGGACTACGAACGCTGGTCACGATCGCGCTGCCCTTCAGTTCGTCACCCGGACGGCAACGCCCGCGCTGAGACCGGACCCTTTGTTCGAGGTGTACGCCCGGCTCCTCAGGATGTAGGTGCCGTTTGGCACACTCGTGGTGTTCCATTGGGCATTCCAACCAAAGAAGGTCGGTCGGGCGGTGGCGACAACGGTCTGGTCGTAGCCGTTGCCTGTCAGGACGAACTGGACGTGGACACCGACACTAAACCCTGTTTTCGCGACGAGGAGCGTGGTGCCTCTCAGGGCAGCTCCTCCCACAGGCACGAGAACATGGTTCCAGAAGTGCCAGCTCAGTTGAGTGCTGGGGGGCAGTTGCAGGGCATCGCCCATCACGCGTTCAAGGGTCGCGGCGTAAGGGCCTGTCACGTGATACCCGTCGTAGTAAACCTGGTAGTCCCCGATGACGGCCGTGCAGGTGGCAGAGCAGAACCATGGAGTCACGTCGACATAACGGCCGCCGACCGAGTTGACCGCCTCAGCCTCCGCCTGGTTGTAGCTGTTGATCGCTTTTGCCCTTGGCGCCGAGCAAGCGGGTACATCATCGGGATGAGCGTCCAGACAGAGCGGCGGGTCGTGGGAGATTGTGGGAATGTTGCCGATGACGTCGAAGTGCACGTTGGGTACGGTGATGGACGAAAAGAAGTCGGCAAGGCCCGCCCGCCATTGGTTGCTGGTGTAGTAGACGTTCCCGGGTGCGGCCTCGAGCTCCTGGCTCACGATGACCAAGTCGGGCCGGAGCCGGTTTATCTTCGCGATGGCAACCGTGTGCCATTGGTTGCACTGGCGATACGAGCCGTAGAGCGGCCCGAATCCCGGGGGGTTCATTGTGGGCAGTAGTTCGGCTGGACAGGCCGACTTTCCTATATACCACAGCTTCCAATGGGCGGCTTTGGCAACGGCATCAATGTTTTGGAACCACATGGCCGAATGTGAGTCTCCGTAGAGCACCATGGTCCGAGCGCCGTGGGGATCCCCGAGGAGGCACGGGGTCATCGACGTTTGCGCGTACGTGGCCGGCTCGCACGATGGAGGCGGGTAGCCCATGGAGACGCTCTGCAGCGGTGGCTGCACATGGGCTGGGACCGATGTGATCGCCGTGGCCGCACGGACCAGGTGTTCGACATGGGCGAGGTCGGGCGTCGAGGAAGGTGGGGCGGTACTGACCGCCGATGTCGTTGGGGCGCCGATGGAAGTTTCCAGGGTCGCCACGAGCAGCGTGGTGGCGATGAGTCCCACTCCCATCCCGATGCTCGCGACGTGTCGTCGGCGCAACCACACAGAATGCCGGATCGGATTCTCGACCAGCCAGTAGGTGACGATGGACGCCCCCAGTGCGACGAGGAGCCAAGCAAGGTTGGACGACAGCGAGAGACTCGTCTGGCCTTGGGACTCTGCGGCCAGGATCAAGATTGGCCAGTGCCACAGATACAGTGAGTACGAGATACGTCCCAGTTGGCGGAACGGCCACAAGCCGAGCAGGCTCTCTGCACCGAACCTGGACCCCGCCGTGCCGCCCGCAATGACCAGCGCAGCTCCCCCGACCGGAAGGGCCACCAGCGCTCCCGGATAGGCGGTCTGCGCGTTGAACACGACGGCGGCGAGGACGATCGCCGCCAGACCGGTCCAGGTCACGGTCGCGGCGATGGCTGCGGGAACCCTTGCGAGTTTCGGCGTCGCCAATGCCACCATGGCTCCGAGCGCGAGCTCCCAGGCCCGCGTGAACGGCGAGAAGTATGCGGAGTTCGGATTCGATGCCGTCTGGATGATTGACCACGAGAGTGAGCAGACACTGATCGCTCCGAGAACGACGAGCAGCCTGGTTCTCAGCGACAGACGGAGGCGAAGACCCGCCACCATGAGAAACAGCGTCGGGAATACGAGATAGAACTGCTCCTCCACCGAGAGGGTCCAGAAGTTCTGGAGGGGTGACGGAGGCAGCTGGGCGGCCAGGTAGTTGGTCCCGACGGAGGCGAAGTGGAAATTCGCCAAGAACACTGCCGCCCACTTCGCATCGTCGGCCGTCCGCACCCCTGCCGCCGCACCGAGCACCACGTGGGAGGCGACCACGGTGCAGACGAGAACGAGTGTGGCCGCGGGCAGAATGCGGCGGCTGCGGCGGGCATAGAAGCCCAGCAGCGATGTCGTACCGGCCGTGACCCGCTCGCGCAGGAGCACTCCGGTGATGACGAACCCGGATATGACGAAGAACACGTCGACGCCGACGTAGCCCCCGCCGAGTTGGCCGACGCCGGCGTGGTAGAGGACGACGAGGAGCACGGCGACGGCGCGCAGGCCCTCGACGTCTGGCCTGAATGCCCTGTCCTCGGGCGCGGTCCCAGCCTCGTCTCCTGAGGGCAGGAGTCTGGAGACGCCGTCCGATGCCGTGGCAGATCTACTTACTGCTGAGACGTTCAAAACACCCCCAACGGCACCTTCACGCAGGACACGTGTTAGCACAAGGGTTCTGGTCGTTGGCTGCGCGGGCCGCCAGGATGCTGGGTAGGCCTGTGTCGCTCTGCGTCCATAGCTGCCCGGGTTTCCCCGGCGAAAATGCACGCGCTGACCGGACGCGGGCAGCGGGGCTCAGCGGCTGCCGACCTCCACCACGACCTCGGCCGAGTAGTCCGCGAAGGCCTGCTCTCCGAAGCCCGTCCACATGTCGAGTGCCGGCGGTGGCATGTGGGCCAGCATCGCCGCCTTCTGTTCCTCGTTCATCCGCTCCCGGATAAGGCCGAGGATCAGCCAGATCTTGTCCCCGTGGAAGTTGGCCATGCCGTGCCCCGGGAGGGCACCCCATTCCTCGGCGGAGAGGTGCTCGGCGGCAAGGGGCAGCACCTTCGCCTCCTCCTGGTCGAGATGGTCGACGAGCTGGGCGTGCAGCGCTTCGAGGCCGTCCTGGGCCGACCTCTGGGCCGCGGCGTCACCCGTGGGCCACGCCTGCAGCACGTTCTGCGCCTCTTCGAGCAGCCGCACGGCCTCGCGGTGTTGTTCGGCCATGCGGTCGATGAGCGCGGCCTGCTCCGGGCAGCGCTGGCGCAGCAGCGGGAAGACGAGCTGCTCCTCGGCGTCGTGATGGGACTCCAGGAAGGAGAGGATGTTCTCGTAGTAGTTGACGATCAGTGCCACCCGCTCGGCGTCGCCGGGTGCGCAGTCGCCGACGAGTCGCGGCGTGGAGCCCAGGGTGTCACGGAAGACGCCGTGCACGGCGTACATGTCGGTGACGTCGGGACGGGGTGCTGCAGACTGATCGGGCACGGGAGTCCTCCTCTGTGATTTCTGTGATCCTCCGCCCAGACTGCCTCGGAGGGGGACGCCATACTTCAGCACGAAATCGCGCTCCCCTGTGGGGGAACTTGGCCCGGGCGGGTCGCGGTAGGTTCATCGGGTGAACTCCACCGTCCGCGACCCGGGGCGTGCCCAGGCGCAGGACGGCCGCCCCGACCAGGGCGGGGGAGCCGGCCGGGAGGCACCTGACCCGGTCCCGCCGGAGCTCGACCTCTCCCGCGTGCCGGTCCACGTCGGTTGCGTGATGGACGGAAACGGCCGCTGGGCCAGCGCCCGGGGGCTGCCTCGGACGGAGGGGCACGCCGCCGGGGAGACCGCGCTGCTCGATGTGGTCAACGGAGCCCTCGAGATCGGCATCAAGTGGATCACGCTCTACGCGTTCTCCACGGAGAACTGGCGCCGGCCGCCCGATGAGGTGCGCTACCTCATGAACTTCAACCAGTCCCTCCTCATGCGCCGGCGCGACGAGCTCAACGAGAAGGGCGTGCAGATCCGTTTCGCGGGGCGCCGCGACTGGCGCGTGCCGCGCCGGGTGCTCAAGCGGATGGACGAGTCGATCGACCTGACGAAGCACAACACGCGCATGGTCATGACCATGGCCTTCAACTACGGCGGCCGCGCCGAGATCGTCGATGCCGTGCGTGCCCTGGTGGCGGAGGGGACGTCGGCCAACAAGATCGACGAGAAGGCCATCCGGCGCCACCTCTACTTCCCCGACATGCCCGACCCGGATCTCGTCATCCGCACGTCGGGCGAGACCCGCATCTCGAACTTCCTCTTGTGGGAGATCGCCTACAGCGAGTTGGTGTTCCCAGAGATCCTCTGGCCCGACATGCGTCGGCGCCACCTCTACGAGGCGGTGACGGAGTTCCAGCAGCGGGTGCGCCGCTTCGGCGCGGTCAACCCCTGACCGGGACGGCGGCCGGCGGGCACCCGGACGACAGGACGGGCGACCTGGTCGCGACCGTCCAGCTGCGAGAATGGGGAACCATGACGGGCACCCGGATCGCCTTGATCGCGGGGATCGTGATCCTCGCGCTGTTCGCCCTGCTGGCCGTCTTCGCGGCGCACGCCGGGCTGGTCGTGGTGGCCCTGGTGGCCGTGGCCCTGCTGATCGGCGCCGGCAACCTGCTCTACGGCCGCCACTCGCACGGGGCGGCCGCCCAGGCTCGGATCCGGCCGGCCCAGCAGGCGCACGACCGTGCCGCCGACCGGGCCGCTGACGCCCGCCGCGCCGTGGCCGAGGCCGCCCGCCGGGGCGAGCGCTACTGCCCCCTCGACCCGGCGCCCAAGCGGCCGGGCATCGATCGGTGAGCCTCTTCCGCGACCGCGGCGTCGTCCTGCGCAGCTACCGCCTGGGCGAAGCAGACCGCATCGTCGTCTTCCTGACCGAGCGCCACGGCAAGGTGCGCGCCGTCGCCAAGGGCGTGCGCAAGACCACCTCGAAGTTCGGCGGCCGCCTGGAGCCGCTGACCCACGTGGACCTGCTCCTGTGGCAGGGGAGGAGCGAGCTCGACATCGTGAACCAGGTCGAAGTGGTGTCTTCGTACCGGGTCGTGCGCGAGGACCTCGACCGCCTGCCGAGCGGCATCGCCCTGCTCGAAGTGACCGATCAGATGGCCCAGGAGCGCCACCCCGACCCCGCGCTCTACTCGATGCTCGTCGGCGCGCTCGGCGCGCTCGCAGACGAGCGGGCAGACC
Organism: uncultured Acidimicrobiaceae bacterium; assembly: GCA_963726005.1. Lineage (GTDB taxonomy): Bacteria > Actinomycetota > Acidimicrobiia > Acidimicrobiales > RAAP-2 > Bog-473. The sequence continues at coordinate 689,136 of CAVSAT010000002.1, read as the reverse complement.
CGACGTTGTTGGCGCCCTCCTTCTTCCTCAAGGCGCTCGTCCTCGAGGGCGCCGGGCCCGTTCTCGACGAGTGCGCCGCCTGTCGCGAGCCCGACGGCGCCGTGGAACTGGTGGCCTTCGATCTCGTCGCCGGCGGCACGCTGTGCCGGGCCCATCGCAGCGGCCGCCCCATGAGCCCCGCCGCGCTCACCCTGCTGCGCCGCATCCTCGGTGGCGGCCTGGCGTCGGTGCTCGCGGGCCCGCCGCCGGCGGGGGCGGACGAGGTGGCGGAGCTGGCCACCGAGGCCATGGAGGCCCACCTCGATCGGCGCATCCGCTCGGTGCGCTCCACCGCCAGCCTTTGAGCCCGTTCGGCGTCTACGTCCACGTCCCGTTCTGCCGGGAGCGCTGCGACTACTCCGCGTTCGCCACCTACACCGACCGCGACCACCTGATGGAGCGCTACGCCGACGCCTGCGTCCGCGACCTCCAGCGCGCCTTCGGGGCAGCCGACCTCGCGCCGGCCACCTCCGTCTTCTTCGGAGGGGGCACCCCGTCCCGCCTGCACCCCGAGACGCTGTGCCGCATCCTCGACGCGATCCCGCGCGGCCCCGGTGCGGAGGTCACCGTCGAGTGCAATCCCGAGGACGCCGACGACGCCCACCTCGGCGCGTACCGCAGGGCGGGGGTGACCCGGGTCTCGTTCGGGCTGCAGTCGACGCAGGCGCACGTGCTGGCCGGTCTCGGCCGCCGCAACGTGGAGGGCGCCGCCGAGGCCATCGCAGCCGCGGTGACGGCAGCGGGGTTCGCCACGTGGAATCTCGATCTCATTCTGGGCGCGTCCACGGAGAGCGACGCCGACTGGGCCGCCACACTCGAAGAGGTGCTCGCACTCGCATGCCCGCCGCCGCACCTCAGCGCCTATGGCCTCACCGTCGAGCCCGGCACGCCACTGGCCAAGGACCCGACGCGCCACCCCGACGAGGACGCGCAGGCCCGGCGTTACGAGCACGCCGACGCGGTCCTGCGCGCCGCGGGATATGCCTGGGAGGAGATCTCCAACTGGGCCCGGCCCGGCCACGAGTGCCGTCACAACCACCTGTACTGGCAGCAGGGGGACTACGTGGGCATCGGATCGGCGGCGCACTCGCACCGTGGCGGCACGCGGTGGTGGAACGTGCGCACGCCGGACCGCTACATCGACGCCGTCGAGGCTCGGCGTTCACCCCGGGCGGGGTGCGAGGTGCTCACCCGCGCCCAACGCGAGTTCGAGGCGCTCTCGCTCTCGCTGCGCACGCCGCGCGGCGTGCCGTGGGATTGCCTCGAAGGTCACGACGAGCTCGAGGGCCTCGTCGCCCGCGCGGGCGACCGGGCCGTGCTCACCGTCAGGGGCCGGCTGCTCGCCAACGAGGTCAGCGCCAGAATCCGCTCCGGTATCCTGCACCGATGAGCGAGACCGCCGAGGCTCCCGAGGACGCCGCCGACGACCTGATGGAGAAGGTGGTCCGCCTCTGCCGTGTCCGCGGCTTCATCTTCCCCTCGGCGGAGATCTACGGCGGCTTCCGCTCCACTTACGACTACGGCCCGCTCGGGGTCAACATGCTCCGCAACGTCAAGGACGCCTGGTGGCGGGCCATGGTGCAAGAGCGCGACGACGTGGTCGGGCTCGACGCCGCCATCCTCGGCCCTCCCGCCGTGTGGGAGGCCTCGGGGCACCTGGCCACCTTCACGGACCCCCTGGTCGACTGCAAGAACTGCCACGAGCGCTGGCGGGCCGACAAGATCGACGGCGTCTGCCCCAACTGCGGCTCCCACGACCTGACCGAGGCCCGCGCCTTCAACCTGATGTTCAAGACGCATGCCGGCCCGGTCGAGGACGAGGGCCACGTCGCCTACCTGCGGCCCGAGACGGCCCAGGGCATGTTCACCAACTTCGCCAACGTGCTCGGCACCACCCGCAAGAAGCCGCCCTTTGGCATCGCACAGGTCGGCAAGTCGTTCCGCAACGAGATCACACCCCAGAACTTCGTCTTCCGCACCCGCGAGTTCGAGCAGATGGAGATGGAGTACTTCGTCCCGCCGGACGAGAGCCAGCGCTGGTTCGACTACTGGCTGGCCGAGCGCATGGACTGGTACCTGCGCCTCGGCATGCCGGCCGACAAGCTCCGGCTTCGTCACCACGACCCGAGCGAGCTGTCGCACTACTCGCGTGGCACGGCGGACGTCGAGTTCTTGTTCCCCTGGGGCTGGGACGAGCTCGAGGGCATCGCCAACCGGGGCGACTACGACCTCACCGCCCACGCCGCCAAGTCGGGAATCCCTCTGGACTACTTCGACCCGCAGACCAACGAGCGCTACACGCCCTCTGTCATTGAGCCGGCCGCCGGCGCCACCCGCACCATGATGGCCTTCCTCCTCGCCGCCTACGCCGAGGACGAGGTCGGGGGGAGGCCCGCACCGTGCTGCGCCTGCACTGGCGCCTCGCCCCGTACCAGGTGGCCGTGCTCCCGCTGTCGAAGAAGGACACCCTCGAGCCGTTGGCCCGCAAGGTGCTCGCCCTGCTGCAGCCGCACTTCATGGTCGACTACGACATCACCCAGAGCATCGGTCGCCGCTACCGGCGCCAGGACGAGGTCGGGACGCCGTGGTGCGTGACGGTCGACTTCGATTCCCTCGAAGACGACGCCGTCACGGTGCGTGACCGCGACACCACGCAACAGGTCAGGGTGCCCATTACGGGCCTGCTGGCCGAGCTGCGCCGGCGCACGGGCGAGGAGTAGGGAAGCCGGTCGCTCAGGCGACCTTGCGGTACTTGCGCACGGCCACCGGCGCCAAGATCACCAGCAGGCCGGCGCACCACAACAGCGCGGCCACCACGGCGCCCGAGTTGTGCAGCACGCCGCCGACCATCAGCGACCGCGCCGCGTCGACCACCTGGGTCACGGGCTGGTGCTCGGCGAACCCCTGCAGCCAGCCCGGCATGGTGGCCACGGGGACGAAGGCCGACGAGGCGAACAGCAGCGGGAAGACCAGGGGGAAGACCATCACCTGGGCCGTCTCCGCGTTGGGGGCGGACAGGCCGATGATGGCGAAGCCCCAGGCCAACGCGTAGGCAAAGAACAGGATCACCAGCACCCCACACAGGAACAGCGCCACGTTCGTCCCTATGCGAAAGCCGATGGCGTAGCCCACGATCGTGATCAGCGCGACCACGAAGACATTGCGGACGACGTCCGCCGTCGTGCGTCCGGCCAACACGGCGGAGCGGCTCATCGGGAGGGCGCGGAAGCGCTCGATGAGGCCCTTGTGCAGGTCCTCGGAGAGCCCCGCCGCCGCGCTCATGGCGCCGAAGATGACCGTCTGCACGAAGATGCCAGGCATCAGGAACTGGATGTAGTGGCCGCCCGGGACGTGGATGGCCCCACCGAAGACGTAGGTGAAGAGCAGCGTGAACATGATGGGCTGCAGCGTGGTGAAGAAGACGGCTTCGGGGGTGCGGGTCAGCGCGAGGAGATTGCGCTTCGTCATCGTGGCGATGTCCGCCACGACCCACGACAGGCGGTTTCCCTGATTCGGCTGCAGGACGGGTACGGGTGCGCTGATGGTGGTGGTCGTCATGCGGCATCCTTTCCGTCGGCCACGTCGCTCCGGCGCGTCCGGCCGAAGCCCCGCCTCGGCTTCGCGGCCGTTTCCTCGGCTTCCTCTTCGATCATGGTCTTGTGGCCCGTCAGGTTGAGGAAGACGTCGTCGAGGCTGGGCTCGCGCAGGGCCAGTCCGGCGATGACGACCTGCGCCGCGTCGAGCGAGCGGAGCACATCGGCGCCCACTTTGGGCCCGTCCGTGACGGTCAGCTCGATCACGAGGTCCTCGACCACCGGCGGTTTCTCCGACAGCGGCGTGAGGAGCTGGACTGCCCGATCCAGCGCGTCCCGGTCGCCCAGCGTGACGGAGACGACCGATGTCCCGAGGTTGGCCTTGAGCTGCGCCGGTGTCCCCTCGGCGATGACGCGCCCGTGGTCGATCACCACGATGTCTCTCGCCAGCCGGTCCGCTTCCTCGAGATACTGGGTGGTCAGCAGGACCGTCGTGCCCTCGCGGACCAGTTCCTCGATGGCGACCCACAGGGCCTGGCGGCTCTGGGGGTCCAAGCCCGTCGTCGGCTCGTCGAGGAAGAGGACGGGCGGATTCGCCACCAGGGCCGCGGCCAGGTCCAGCCGCCGCCGCATGCCTCCGGAGTAGGTCTTGAGCACACGATCACCCGCGCCGGACAGGCCGAAGTCCTCGAGGAGCTCGTCCGCCCGGCGTGACGACACTTTGCGGCTGAGGTGGGAGAGGCGTCCGACCATGTGGATGTTCTCCCGGCCCGTGAGGTTCTCGTCCACCGCGGCGTACTGCCCCGCGAGACCGATGATGCGGCGCACCGCTTCGGCCTCTGTGACCACGTCGTGCCCGAGCACGGAGGCCTGCCCGGCGTCGGGGGAGAGGATGGTGGAGAGGATGCGCACGACCGTGGTCTTGCCCGCGCCGTTCGGGCCGAGCAGCCCGAGGACGGTGCCCGCCTCCACCTCGATGGAGACGCCGTCGAGCGCGCGCACCTGGCCCTTGGCGAAGACCTTGACGAGGTCGTGGACCTCGACGGCGAGTGAAGAATTCGAAGAAAGAGTCATTGGCAAAGAAACTTAGTGGTAAAGTTACTTACGTGTCAAGACAATGGTCACGGATGGAGCTGGGCCAGCAGTTGCGCAGCGAGATCATGGGATACCTGGGCGCGGCCAGTGAATTCGACGACAGGCTGGCCAAGAAGCTGAAGCTGAGCAGGACCGACATGCGCTGCCTCGACCTTATTGGTCGCCTCGGTCCGATGACCGCGGGCCGGCTCGCCGAAGAGATCGGGCTGACGACCGGGGCGGTGACCTTCATCCTCGACCGGCTCGAGGAGGCGGGCATGGTGACCCGCCGGCGCGACACCGAGGACCGCCGGCGGGTCTGGGTCGAGATCGTCCCCGAGGCCCGCCAGCGGCTCGAGCGTCTGCAGCGGCCGGTGGCCGAGGAGATGCGCCAGGTGGCTCAGCGGTTCAAGGCGGACGAGTTGGCCATCGTGCGCGACTTCATGCGCCAGGCCAAGGAGGTCTTCCAACGCCAGGTCCTCGGCGGCGCCGGGGGGCAGGCGGAGCCGCCTGCGGCCGAGCCGCACGCGGACCCCGAGAGCTGAACGTCCGCTCCGAGCGGTCGCCGGGGGGAAAGTAGGCTGGCTTGGCCCGTCCCAGATCGGGAGGGAGTGACCACCACGTGACCGCGCCCGCCGACGCGGTTCGCCCGTTCAGGGCAAGGAGGCCCGATGCCGTTCGTCTTCGACTTCGACCACTCGCACGCCCGTCCGCCGATGGAGCTCAAGGATCTCCTGGGCGGCAAGGGTGCCAACTTGGCCGAGATGACGTCGGTACTCGAGCTCCCGGTGCCGCCGGGTTTCACCATCTCGACCGACGCCTGCCGCGCCTACATGGCGGGCGGATGGCCGAAGGGCCTCGACGCGGAGGTGGCGTCGGCCCGGGGGCGGCTCGAGACCGCCATGGGCAAGGTCATCGGCGACCCGGCCGACCCGCTGCTCGTGTCGGTGCGCTCGGGCGCGAAGTTCTCCATGCCCGGGATGATGGACACCGTCCTCAACCTGGGCCTCAACGACGACTCCGTCGAGGGACTGGCCAAGCAGACCGGCGACGAACGCTTCGCGTTCGACTCCTACCGGCGCTTCATCGCCATGTACGCCCGCATCGTCCTGGAGCTGCCCGGCGACGAGTTCGACTCGCTGTTCGACGCCGCCAAGGAACTGGCCGGGACGACCTCTGACGCCAAGGTGCCCGTCGAGCTGTTGCGCTACCTCGTCGACTCCTACCAGCAGATCGTCGAACGCCACACCGGCAAGCCGTTCCCCCAGAAGCCGGCAGAGCAGCTGCGCGGCGCCATCGAGGCGGTGTTCCGCAGCTGGAACGGGCCCCGCGCCATCGCCTACCGCGAGCGCGAGCGCATCGCGCACGACCTCGGCACCGCGGTCAACGTGCAGGCGATGGTCTTCGGCAACCGGGACGACAACTCGGGCACCGGCGTCGGGTTCACCCGTGACCCGGCGACGGGGGCCAAGGGCGCCTACGGGGACTTCCTTGTCAACGCACAGGGCGAGGACGTCGTGGCCGGGATCCGCAACACCGAGCCCATCTCGGAGCTGAAGAAGCAGTTCCCCAAGGTCCACGCGGAGCTCCTCAAGATCTTCGCGCGCCTCGAGTCGCACTACCGCGACATGTGCGACACGGAGTTCACGATTGAGCAGGGCAAGCTCTGGATGCTCCAGACCCGGGTGGGCAAGCGCACCGGGGCCGCCGCACTGCGCATGGCGGTGGACATGACGCGACCGAGCGACCTCGGGATCTCCAGGGCCGAGGCGGTCCTGCGCGTCACCGAGGACCACCTGGACTCGGTCCTCCATCCTCAGTTCGCCAGCTCGGGCTACGAGGTGTGGGTCAAGGGTCTGGGCGCGAGCCCGGGCGCCGCGGTAGGTCGCATCTTCTTCACCGCCGACGATGCCGCCGAGGCGGCCGGGCGGGGCGAGCCGGTGATCCTGGTCCGCAACGAGACGTCGCCCGAGGACGTGCACGGCATGCTGGCAGCGGAGGGGATCCTCACCGCCCGCGGCGGCCTTGTCAGCCACGCCGCGGTCGTGGCGCGCGGTTGGGGCAAGCCGGCCGTCGTTGGTGCCGAGGCGCTGCGCTTGGGCGACCACCAGGTCACGGTGGGCGACGTCACGCTGTCCGAGGGCGACTGGATCTCCCTCGACGGTGGCGCCGGTGTCGTCGTGACGGGCCAGGTCCCGCTGACGGCGGCGTCACCGCCGCCGGCGTTCGCCACCGTCCTCTCGTGGGCCGACGAGATCCGCGAGGGACATCTCGGAGTGCGGGCCAACGCCGACACCGGTGAGGACGCGGCCAACGCCCGCCAGCTGGGTGCCGAGGGAATCGGCCTGTGCCGTACCGAGCACATGTTCCTCGGCGAGGACCGGTTGCCGGTCGTGCGGCGCATGATCCTCGCCCAGTCGCCGTCCGAGGAGGCCATCGCGCTGGAGGAGCTGCGCCTGGTGCAGCGCGAGGACTTCATCGCCATCCTCGCCGCCATGGACGGGTTGCCGGTGACCGTGCGACTACTCGACCCGCCGCTGCACGAGTTCCTGCCCTCCACCGAGGAGCTGGCGCACAAGGACGCCACGGTCGGCCTGAGCCCCGAGGAGCACCGCCTCTACGAGGCCGCGCTCTCCTGGAAGGAGTCCAACCCGATGCTGGGCACCCGAGGCGTCCGCCTCGCGGTGATCAAGCCGGGTCTCTATGCCATGCAGGTGCGCGCGCTCGATGGAGGCCGCGCGCCGAGCGCGTGGCAGACGGCGGTCACCCGATCGTCGAGATCATGATCCCGCTCACCGTGACACGGGCCGAGCTCGCCCTGGCGCGGGGGTGGGTGGAAGACGCCGTCGATGCGGTCAACAAGGAGCGGGCGCCCCGCCCTTCGAGGGGATCGAGGGCGAGCGTGGCCAAGGCGGGCCGGCTCGAGGTGACCATCGGGACCATGATCGAGACGCCGCGGGCGGCTCTGCTGGCGCACGAGATCGCCGAGGATGCCGACTTCTTCTCGTTCGGGACGAACGACCTCACCCAGATGACCTTCGGCTTCTCGCGCGACGACGTCGAGGGCCGGATGATGGACGCCTACCTCGAGCTCGGCCTGCTGCCGCGCAACCCCTTCGAGGTGGTCGACTTCGACGGCGTGGGGGAGCTGGTGCGGATGGGCACCGAACGTGGGCGATCCACCAAGCCGAGCCTCAAGGTGGGGGTCTGCGGTGAGCACGGAGGCGATCCGGCCTCCATCGGCCTTTTCTACGACGCCGGGCTCGACTATGTGAGCTGCTCGCCGTTCCGCGTCCCCGTGGCCCGTTTGTCCGCCGCGCAGGCGGTGTTGGTCCAGGATCCGCCCAAGGCGAAGACGGCGGCCAAGGGCAAGGTCGGTTAACAGCCGGTGAACAGTCAGCCGGCCGGGCTCCGGCCGGCGACCTGGTAACGCCGGAGGGCGATGAGGGTCCAGACCGCCTCGACGACGCCGAAGGGCCATGCGCCCGAGAGGAAGCCGTAGGAGCTCGAGAGCGCGCAACCCAGCGCAAAGGCCAGGACGAACACCCGCCCCCGGGACTCCAGGGCGTACATGCCCATCATGAAGGTGAGGGCACAGACGCCGTAGACGGTCACCGCCATCGCGTGACGCTAGGCCAGAACGGAGCATGACAACGCCGCGGTACCGTCAAGGTGTGGGGATACCGGACGAGGAAGTCGCCCAGGTCCGGGCGGCCACTGACATCGTCGCCCTGATCAGCGAGCACTCGCTGCTGAAGAAGGTCGGCCGGCGCTGGAGCGGGCTCTGTCCCTTCCACACCGAGAAGACGCCCTCCTTCAGCGTCAACGCCGAGGAGGGCTTCTACTACTGCTTCGGGTGCCAGCAGTCGGGCGACGCCATCACGTTCGTACGCGCCATGGACCGGCTCGACTTCGTCGACGCGGTGCGCTTCCTGGCCGACCGGGCCGGGATCACGTTGCACGAGGACCAGGAGGCGGGGCGCGACCACAAGCGCCGGTCTGCGCTGCTCGAGGCGATGGAACGCGCGGTGGCGTGGTACCACGAGCGCCTACTGCGGTCTCCCGACGCGGGCCCGGCCCGCGACTACCTGCGCTCGCGCGGCTACGACGGCGACGTCGTACGCGAGTTCCGGCTGGGCTGGGCGCCCGACGACTGGGACGCGTTGGCGACTGCGCTGAAGGTCCCCGAGAAGGTCCTCTCAGACTCGGGTCTGGGTTTCGTCAATCGCCGCGGGCGGGCCCAGGACTTCTTCCGAGGCCGGATCTTGTTTCCCATCTGCGATCCCACCGGTCGCCCGGTCGCACTCGGGGGGCGGATCCTTCCTCCACGCGCGGGACACGCGCCCCGGATCGTCCGGAGCCCAAGTACAAGAACTCCCAGGAGTCACCGATCTACGCGAAGCGCCGGACCCTCTACGCATTGAACTGGGCCAAGAAGGGAATCATCGCGCAAGGGGAGGTCGTCGTCTGCGAGGGTTACACCGACGTCATCGGGTGCTTCCAAGCCGGCGCGCCATGGGCGGTCGCAACGTGTGGCACGGCGTTGGCGGAGGAGCACTTCACGTTGCTGCGCAACTTCGCCAAGAGGATCGTGCTGGCCTATGACGCCGACGCCGCGGGGCAGAGTGCGACGTCGCGTGTCTATGAGTGGGAGCGCAAGCACGAGGTCGACGTGGTGGTGGCGGATCTCCCGGGCGGCAGCGACCCCGGCGACCTGGCCCGCACGGATCCCGATGCGCTGGCCCGCGCCATCAAGGAGGCCCGGCCCTTCCTCCAATTCCGGGTGGACCGGATGCTGGGCGGGGGTGATCTCACGACGGCGGAGGGGAGGGCCCGGGCGGCGGAAGCGGCGCTCACGGCGGTCGCCGAGCACCCGGACGACCTGGTGCGGGACCAGTACGTCATGCAACTGGCCGACCGGTGCCGGGTCGATGCGACCCGGCTGCGGGAGCGCATCGACCACCTGCGAGCGCACCCGCCCGCCGAGAGTGCCCCGGGCCGGCGCCAGAGGTCACGCATTGAGGAGCCTCCGCCCATGGAGTATCCGGCGGATGACGGCGATGCGTACTTCCCGGACGACCGTTCGGCAGCCGGCCTGGCGGCGGCGCTACGACCAGGGCCTGGGCTCGAAGCGCTCAAGTTGTCGGTCCATCGGCCCGAAGATGTAGGTGATCGTGTACACGCGGCACTCTTCGGCGACCCCCTGCAACGCCTGGCGTTTGTTGCGCTCTTGGAGCACGACAGCGTGCATGAGGCTGTTGAGTCGGCGTCACCGGAGGTGGCGAGTCTGTTGCGACGCGTCATCGTTGAAGAGCCGGTCGCGGGCGACCCAGAATTGGGAGATGCCGTCGACTCCGTGGTCACGGTACTCCTGCGCGGAGCGGTGCGACGCGCTCTCGGCGAGGTGGAGGTGCAGTCGCGCGCGGTGGACGACTCGTGGCAGTTGCGAGCAGCAGAGACCGCGCAAGTGCGCCTCTGGCTGGACCAACTCGAAGATCCGACCGCTGGGCGCGACGCCTCCGATCGGTTGGTAGCGTGGTTGGTCGAGCGAGACAGAGAGTGACGGTGGTAGGGCGAAGGTGAAGGACGATTCGGCGATCGCGATCGAGGACAAGGGAATGGACGCGCCGTCGGCGTCTTCGTCGCCCGAGTCGCTCGCGTCGATCGCGCATGTCGCGCTTCCGCCGGGAGTGTCGCAGATCGACTTCGACTCGGTGCTCGCAATCGGTCGCGACAAGGGCCAGCTCACACAGGCCCAATTGATCGAGGCGCTGCACGCCGTTGAGCTGACGCCCGAGGTGTTGATGATCCTGATCGACCGCGTGACGGCCGAGGGCGTCGCGCTCGTCGAGGACGAGGAAGAGGATCTCCTTGTCGAGATTGCGCCGCGCAAGGGCAACCGGTCCCCTGAGCGAGCCAACGGCACCTCCAAGCCCGAGTTGCGCCGCGACACGAACGGGAAGCGGTCGGCCTCGAGTGGCGAGTCCGGTGGCAGCGCGGAGGATCCCGTCCACACGTATCTCAAGGAGATCGGCCGGGTCCCGCTGCTCAATGCCGAGCTCGAGGTCGAGATCGCCCAGACCATTGAGGAAGGGAATGCCGCGGCGGCCAAGTTGGCCGCCCACGAGCTGGCCCAGACTGGCGAGGGGCCCACGGAGGACCTGCTGGACCCCGGTGCGCTTTCTCGGAACCGTCGCCTGGTCCGGGGCGGGCTCAAGGCAAAGGACGAGCTCATCGAGGCGAACCTGCGGTTGGTGGTGTCCATCGCCAAGCGCTACCGCAACAGGGGGCTTGCCTTCCTCGACCTCATTCAGGAGGGCAACCTCGGGCTGATGCGGGCGGTCGACAAGTTCGACCACACGAAGGGCTTCAAGTTCTCGACCTATGCGACGTGGTGGATCCGCCAGGCGATCACGCGCGCCATCGCGGATCAGGCGCGGACGATCCGCATTCCGGTGCACATGGTCGAGACGATCAACAAGGTCGTGTGGGCGCAGCGCCAGCTGCTCCAGGAGCTGGGCCGCGAACCGACGATCGAAGAGGTGGCGCTACGCGTCGAGCTCCCGATGGAGCGTGTGCGCGAGATCCTGCGCATCAACCAGGACACAGTGTCACTCGAGCAGCCGGTGGGCGACGAGGACGACTTCAACCTCTCTGACTTGATTGAGGACAGGGGAGCGGTGGTCCCCGACGATGCGGCGACGCGCTCACTCTTGGACGCGGCGGTGCGCGAAGCGCTCGGACACCTCTCGGAGCGCGAGCAGGACGTGGTGCGTCTCCGGTTCGGCCTTGACGACGGCAAGATCCGCACGCTCGAAGAGGTGGGCAAGGAATTCGGAGTGACGCGAGAGCGGGTCCGCCAGATTGAGTCGAAGACGCTGGCGAAGCTCCGCCGGCCCGATGCGGCGCACCTGCTGAGGGACTATCTCGAAGAGTCCTGATCGCACGAGCATCCCAGACGCTCCGTCGTCGATGGCCGTGCACGCCGCTGATATCGTTCGGGGGCTGTTTTCTCGACCCTTCCGGGGTAGCTCAATGGCAGAGCAAGCGGCTGTTAACCGCTAGGTTGAGAGTTCGAGTCTCTCCCCCGGAGCAACTCTCTTCGTTTTTCGGGCTCTTCGGACTTCAAACGGGGAGCCCCGACCTGACCAGGGTCACCCTAGGCTCGACGAAGGTGCTTCAAGTTTGAGGTGTGAGCTGTGCCCTCAAGTCGTCATTGCAACACCCAGCTGATTGTCGGACAGTGATGTCGTCGACCAGGAGTTTGAGTGGTGAGGCGGTTCAGCGAAACTGAGAAGGAGACGATTTGGGACATGCGCGAGTCCGCAGTACCGGTCAAGCGCCCCCCGGTGTATATGTGCCAGGAAATTTCGGGTGCGCCGCGCCGGTCTCGCCCGCGCGTGATGCGGCGGGCTCCCGCTGCCCGGTCTTCGTGACGAATGTGCGCAGAGTGTCTGAACTGACGGTGAACATTTCGTGAGGGACCTCGATTGACGGCATACGGACGGTTGCCACTGGGTAGTTGAGCCGCTGACAATGCTGGTTAATAGCGCGCTTCATTGAAGGGTCGCCCGCACAACTGGATTCGGAGGGAAACATGAAACATGCTCTGCTTCGTCGCGCCTTCGCAGCTGGCGCGGTGGCCATCCTTGGCTTGACCGGGATGATCGCCCTGCCGTCGAGCGGACTGGCCGGTGCGGACGGCCATATCCAGATCCAGCACGTGCTCCTCATCTCGGTCGACGGCATGCACCAGTCCGATCTGGACTGGTACATCGCCAACCATCCCAATTCGGAGCTCGCGCGGCTGGCCACCGGCGGCGCTGAGTACACCGACGCGCAGACCCCCGACCCGTCGGACTCCGATCCGGGCGGCACGGGGCTGATGACCGGCGCCGATCCGAAGGCCCTCGGCATCTACTACGACGACGAGTACAGCCACGGGGTCTTCCCGCCGGGTACGACAAACTGCTCTGGGCCGGTCCCAGGCGGGAACGTGATCTACGACTCGCCGGACGACAAGCTTCCCGCCGTGCCGGACCTTCTGAATAACGGGAGCGGCAATACCTTCCCCTCGTTCGATGAGGGCGGCTCGATCTACCCGGGCGGAATTGTCACCAACCCGGCCTTGATCATGAACCTGAGTCCGCAGCCGCAGTCGGGTCTGAACCCGGCGACATACCCGGTCGACCCGAAGACCTGTAAGCCGATTCAGCCGTGGGACTTTCTGGGGGTCAACACGATCTTTCAGGTGATCCACAATGCCGGCATGCGGACGGCGTGGTCTGACAAGCACGCGGTGTACACGTCGTACAACGGCCCAGGCTCGAGCGGCTCGAGCATCAACGACTTCTTCGGGCCGGAGATCGACTCGCAGGCGGTCGAGCCGAACGGCGTGCCCTACCCGGTCGACGGTGCGTGGACGGCCGACAACGCCGCGACCAAACAGTACGACTCCTACAAGGTCCAGGCGGTCATCAATTGGATCAACGGCGCCGACCATTCCGGCACCGGGCCGAAGGTCGGCACGCCGGCGATCTACGGGATGAACTTCCAAACAGTCTCGACCGCCGAGAAGCTGAAGAGCTCCCCGGCGGTGCTGATTGGCCCAGACGCGCAAGGCAACTACACGGAGGGCCCGTCGCTGCCCGGTGGGTACGCGACGGTTGACGGCCAACAGGTGCCGGGTCCCCTGCTCCAGAGCGCGCTCGACTACGTCAACGGCGCCCTGGAGCGGATGTCCGAAACGATCCAGTCCGACCGCGAGTCCGGCTCGACGGCGATCATCCTGACGGCCAAGCACGGCCAGTCGCCGCTGAACAATAACCAGCTGCAGCGGATCGACGACGGTCCGATCGTTGCCGGCGTCAACGCCGCCTGGGCCGCACAGCATCCGAGCAATCCGACGCTGGTCGTCCAAGTGGCTGACGACGACGGGCTGCTGTGGTGGCTGTCGGACCGCTCGCAGGCGGCGGCTGACTTCGTCAAGAACTACCTGTGGACGCATACCGCACCGGCGGTCAACTACGCCGGCCAGACGTTCACCGTCCAGCACTCCGGCCTGCAGGGGATCTTCGCCGGCCAGCAGTCGGCGCAATTCTTCGGTGTCTCGAACTCTGACCCGCACCACCCAGACGTGTTCGGGATAGCGCAGATCGGCACGATATATACGACCGGCACGAAGATCGCCGAGCACGGTGGTGACAACCCGGGCGATCGGAACGTTCCGCTCCTCGTCTATGCGCCGGGCACCGTCCAGCCGGGCCAGTCAAGCAACGGGGTGGAAACGACCCAGGTCGCTCCAACGATCTTGAAGCTTCTAGGACTCTCTCCGAGTTCGCTTCAAGCCGTCCAGCAAGAGGGCACGCAAGTCCTACCCAGACTCGGCGATCGGGATTAACCGCTACATCTGATCGGGCTGCGGGGTGGCTCCCAGCCACCCCGCAGCCCAGCACTCGTCCCAGAGGAATCAGGGGCGTTGTGGAATCACCCGTGAATGCCGGAGCCAGTCCAACGCTCATTGGGCTCACCGATGGCATGTCGCAGCGGCAGATGCCGATTACCCGAATTGCCCCCGAACGCCAGCACGAAGGCGCGGTCTCGACCCGCCGAAGGGGGCCGTTTCGCTGAGACTTACTAATCGCGAAGCAGAAACCTACGCCGGAACGCTCAGCTCTCTGCTGTGAACCTGATTGGCCTGAGGCCGTCGTTCGCGACCGACGACCCCCACGCGAGAGCCCCCAATCTTGGGCAGCGTGAGCGTCGCCAGAGCGGGTAATAGAAGGTGTCGGGGCTTTCGAGGGGTGCGGGTTGCAGGAAGTCGGTGAGCGAATGAACTATTTAACGACCGCATCTATTGCCCCGAGTCAGCGCGAGCCTCCCCGGTGCGCTCGCCCCATGGCGCCGATGCGCCCCGGCCGCCTTGTAGTTCACCGCGATGACTCGTGCACCTGCACCGTATATCGGGCCGAGGAGCCTGGACTCGCGCAGCACCAGAAGTCTGTCCACTTTCCCATTGCCCTGTGTAACGATCCGATCTAGATGGTCCCGCCGGCGGCCAGATCGTTTCACTGCAGGAGGTTCCGTGCCCGCCACCAACAAACTCCGAGTCGCCACCATCGACACGCCTCACGCCATTGACATCGCCCGTTCGGTAGTGTTGTCAGCGGTAGGGCTGGCGATGCGGGCCGAGTTCCAAGAGATTGAGGGCGGCAGCCTGATCATCGAACTTCAACTCGGCAACGAGTCGGTTCACACCCCGCACCCTTCTCGACTGGCCTCCGCTGTCGATAAGGCTGCGGCCGACGTGGAAGTCCCCAGTGCTTGGAAGGAATCGGCGTGCTCCGAACCGACTCCTCGGCACTGCTCCGACGTGATTGAGGTGGGCTACGAACCCTTGACTCAAGTTGCTCAGCGTGCCCTCGACGACGACCTTCCAACGGCCAAGTGGGATCGCTCTGACTCCTCGTGGCATCTTGCAGTGCCCACTGTCTGCGGTGGCAAAGCCATTGTCGGAATCTCACATCGCAACGGATACAGCCAAAGATTCACGACGCACGACGCTGCTGCGCTCAGGTGTGGACTCCATAGAGGGAAAGCCGCGGCTGATGCCTGACGACGAGAACATGGCTGAGAGTGTTGGACGGATCGAGGTCTTGAACGGCTGTCGCTGGATGGGCGATCCCTGGCTCGGTCGTGTCCATGTCTACGTAGATGGAGTCAAGATCGGTGTGGCCCCAATGCTCCGGTGCTTGCAGTCGAAGGTCTCGCCCGGATCGCATTCGGTACGCATACGGCTCTGGTGGCTGAAGAGCAAGCCGGTGACTGTCGAAGTGAATCCAGGAGACTCGGTGCGTCTGGAGGGAAGCGCCTCCGTGCTTGGATCCCGTTTCGGTCATGCCTTGCGTCGAGGAGTTGCATTGCGCCCTGCCTACCGCTGAGATTCTCTCTCTGGCTCTCACGGAGCCGGACTTGTATTCAGGGTTGTGACAACACATCTCCAGCATCCGAGTGGTGACCCCGAGTGCAGTTTCCTGTTCTAGGGTGCTGCGCGCTCGCTTGGACGTAGTCTGCACTAATGGCGACACAAGGGAGCGGGACGAGCGAGCCCAGCTTGCCTCTTATCCTCGCTCGCGAACTCGCCGCCAATCTGGCGACGCCGATGTTCCTGATCGACGCGGGGGGCACGCTCGTCTACTTCAACGAAGCGGCTGAACTCCTGCTCGGCAAGAGCTACGGCGAAATCGGCGGCATTACCGCCCTCGAGTTCGGAACGATGCTCAAGCTGGAGAAGGTCGACGGGACACCAATGAGGCGTCGCGACTCGCCGGCAGGCGTCGCCTTCTACGAGCGCGAACCGGCGCACCGAACGCTCCTGGCCACCACTCTCGATGGGACCCGCCATCCGTTCGAGGTCACCGCATACCCTCTGTTCGGCCATGTCGGGGATATGCACGGTGTGCTGACCGTGTTCTGGCGGGCGAAAGAATGAGAATCCGCGTGTGGGGCTGCCGCGGGTCGTTGGCTGCGCCCGGCGCCGACACGCTCAGATATGGCGGCAACACCTCCTGCGTGGAGGTACGTGGAGACAACGGTGAGGTGCTGGTGCTCGACGCCGGCACGGGCATGCGTCCCCTCGGAGTCGCGATGGCCAACGATGGTGCATCGCGAATCGACATCCTTCTCAGCCATCTCCATCTCGACCACCTGCAGGGCCTTGGGTTCTTCCGCCCGCTCTTTGATCCGGGTCGTGAGATCCATATATGGGGTCCGTCCTCTCCCGTTCAGTCGTTGGCCGACAGGATTTCGACGTATCTGTCACCACCACTCTTTCCAGTGCGACTGGCCGACATTCCGGCACACCTTCAATTTCACGACGCTCCGGAGGGACCGATGACCCTCGGCTCGTTAACCGTGCGAGCTTCGTTGGTCACCCACCAGGGGCCCACCGTCGGGTATCGCATAGAGGAACAAGGGCGCTCCGTCGTCTACCTGCCCGATCACGAGCCAGGGCTCGGACCCGGTCTCTCCGGGCGCCCCGTCGAATGGGTGAGCGGCTACCACCTGGCCCACCTCGCCGATCTGCTATTGCATGATGCCCAGTACGGCGATGGCGAATATCCCCGACACGTCGGGTGGGGCCATTCGGCCATCGCACACGTCGTCGACTTTGCGCGCATGGCTGACGTCGATCGGTTGCTCCTCTTTCACCACGATCCGTACCACACCGACGACGATTTGGAGTTACTGGTTGCCGATGCCCGGAGGTGCTGGGGAGCTGAAAGCGAACGAGTGCAGGCCGCCTGCGAGGGCATGACCATCACGGTGACCGTGGACACTGTCTCGATTGACCCTGCGGGCGGCGCAGCTCGCACCAACCCGTAGTTGCTTGGCGGGCGATCTGTCTCGTTCGGTCAAACGCCGTCGAGAATGGCTATTGCAGGTCCGAAGAGGGCATTGGCTGTACAGGACTCAGCCTCGCGCTAGAAACGGGGTCGCCATGCGGAAAGCCGAGGGGGGAACGAATGTGGACGCCTTCAGGGACGAGCTGCGTTCGTGGCTCGGCGACCACCTCACCGAAGAGGTGGTCCGGGCCGGCAGCCGTCCCGTCGAGGGGGCAAACCTCGAGGTGCTGCGCTCGTGGAACCGGACCCTTGCCGACGGCGGGTGGGCGGCGCCATCGTGGCCGGTCGAGCACGGCGGGCGCGGTGCCGACGTTGATGAGCAGCTCTTCTACCTGGAGGAGATGAACCGGGTGCGGGCGCCGGGCCCGGTGAACGTGATCGGCGTCTCCAACATCGCACCGGCGATCATGCACTTCGGCACCGCCGAGCAGAAAAAGCGATTCCTCACGCCGATGCTGCGCGGGGACGAAATCTGGTCGCAGGGTATGTCCGAGCCCGATGCAGGCTCGGACCTCGCTGGGTTGCGCACCCAGGCCGTCGAGGACGGCGACGACTTCGTAGTCAACGGGCAGAAGACCTGGAACTCGATGGGCCATTTCGCCGACTGGTGCCAGCTATACGTGCGGACGGATCCGTCGGCCAGGAAGCACCGGGGGATCACGTGCTTCCTTGTCGACCTCACGACCGCGGGCATCGAGGCGCGGCCGCTGACAACCATCACAGGTGGGCAGTCCTTCGCGGAGCTCTTCTTCTCCGACGCGCGCATACCCCGCTCGGCCATGCTGGGTTCGCTCCACGAGGGTTGGGGGGTGGCCATGACGACGCTCAGCTACGAGCGTGCTGGTGTGGCGAGACTGCACCTCGGCCTGGCCAACAAGCTGGACGAGCTCCTGGCCGATCCGAGGGCCGGCGAGAGTTTGCGCGACCCCCGTCTACGGGAGCGCCTGGCCAGTATCTATGCCGACATCGCGTGCATGCGCTTTCTCACCGAACGATCTCTGGCCGACCCGTCTGCTGCCGGGGCGGAGGGCAGCCTGGCCAAACTGGCCTGGGCCCACTGCGACCAGGAGCTGGCGAACGTGGCGGTGGACCTCATTGGCCCCGAGGCGCTCGGGGATCGCTGGGGGGAGAATCTGCTGGCGGTCCGCCAGGCCTCGATCGCCGGCGGGACGACGGAGATCAACCGCTCCATCGTCGCCGAGCACGTCCTCGGGTTGCCCCGGTGATCATGCCCCAATTGGGATGGACGCGGGCCGCGACATCCGGCGTGACCATGGCAGCACCGTTCGTCAGGGCCGGCCGTCTGAAACGAGGAACACATGGCCCGTGGTTCCAGCTGAGGAGGGGTTCCTCCGGGTTCGGCCGTCCCGGCTACGGGCGGTCGCCGGGATCCGGACCCCAGCGCAGCGCCACGTGGGCCTGCAGCTCGGCCCACGCGACGAGCTCGCTCCAGTCGGCGCCACCCAGCCCCTGAGCGACCGCCTGTGTGAGGACGTCGCGGACGGCCGACGCGACCGGCGTGGGGACGCCGAAGGTGGCGCCCGTCTCGACGATCAGCCCGGCGTCCTTGGCGGCGAGGGCCAGGGCGAACTGCGGCGGGCGGCCCCGCCCGTCGATCGTCTCGACCTGGCGATCGAGGTAGAAGTTCGACGCCCCAGCCGTACG
This sequence comes from uncultured Acidimicrobiaceae bacterium, assembly GCA_963726005.1. Taxonomy (GTDB): domain Bacteria; phylum Actinomycetota; class Acidimicrobiia; order Acidimicrobiales; family RAAP-2; genus Bog-473. The sequence continues at coordinate 670,421 of CAVSAT010000002.1, read as the reverse complement.
CAGGATCTCCACCGCGTCACGGACCTCGATCCCCGCTTTGGCGGCCATCGACAGGCCCTCGAGGCTGACCCACGTCGTCGTGAAGGCGATGAGGCTGTTGAGCAGCTTCATCGTGTTGCCCAGACCGAGACCCCCGACGTGGAACGTGGCACGCCCAAGGGCATCGAGCACCGGTCGAACGCGGGCCACAGGGTCGGAGCCGCCGCCGATCATGAACACGAGCATCCGGCGCTCGGCACCGATGGCGCCGCCCGTCAGGGGCGCCTCGACGAGATCATGGCCTGAGCCGGCCAAGCGCTCACCGAGCTCGCGAACTACGGCGGGACTGTTGGTGGACAGGTCGACGAGAACCGAGCCGGGCTTGGCCGCGGTCGCCCAGTCGGTGGCAACGGCGGCGACGACGTCGGGCGTCGGGAGCGAGAGCAGGGCGATGTCGGTGGTGCGCGCCACCGAGCCGACGTCCCCGGCAGCCGACGCACCGGTTACCGCGTCGGCGAGCGACGCGTCGAGATCGTGCACCGTTACCTCGTGGCCGTCGGCCACCAGGTTTGCCGCGATCGCGCCGCCGATGTTGCCCAACCCGATCACGCCGATCCGCATCGTTCCTCCCCGGTGTTCCGAACGCCCTGCCCGAGCCTCCGAGCGCTCGTCGGGTCGAGCGTATAGTGGGAGGCACTCGAGCGTGGGAGACCTGGGGGTCGGTCATGGGGTTGCGCGAGCACGTCATTTGCGACAGCGATCTCCACGTGATGGAGCCGCCCGACCTTTGGGAGCGCTATATCGATCCTGCCTACAGGCACGCCGCGCCGCGTGGCCTCTCGGAGATCCCCCGGGACATGCGGGTGCGGGTCAAGAACCGCGTCGTGCTCCGGCTGGGTGCCACCCGCCCGATGCATGTCGACGGCCGGAAGACCGGGTGGCAGAAGGACCACGACACCGTGTACGCCGAGTCCGAGGCCAGGGGCTGGGACCCGGAGTCGCAGATCGACGCCATGGACGCCGAGGGACTCGACCTCGCCGTGCTCTACCCGTCGCGCGGCTTGTTCGTCCTCGGCATCGATTCGTCCGAGCAGATCGGCGGCGACGGACTGGAGCCCGAATTCGCAACGGCCATCGCCCGCGCCTACAACGACTGGCTCAAGGACTTCTGCGATCACGCCCCCGACCGGATGTTCGGCGCCGGGATGGTCGCGCCCCACGATGTCTCCGGCGCGGTCGCGGAAGCCCGGCGGTGCGTGGAGGAACTCGGCTTCAAGGCGATCTTCCTTGCGCCGGCGGCCGTGAACCGGCGGCCGTGGCACCACCTCGCTTACGACCCGCTGTGGGCGGAGATCCAACGGCTCGGCGTCCCCCTGGCCTTCCACGGTGGCGGCCAGACCTACCTCACGCCGGACTTCGGGCTCGAGGTGCTGGACCGTCTGATGCTGTGGCACACCTTCAGCCAGCCCCTGGGGATCCAGTTCGTCACCGCCTGCCTCTGTGGTGGTGGCGTGCTCGAGCGCTTTCCCAAGCTGAAGGTGGCTCTGCTCGAGGGCAATTGCTCATGGGCGCCGTGGTTCCTCTACCGGCTCGATGAGCACTGGGAGTGGACGGGCTGGTACGAGGCGCCGGAATTGACCATGCCGCCTTCGGAGTACTTCAAGCGCAACTGCTGGATCTCTGTGGAGGCCGACGAGGTGACGGTGCCGCACTTCGTCGAGACCTTCGGCGACGAGCGGCTCATCTTCTCGACCGACTACCCGCACGGTGACTCCAAGTACCCGCATGCCGTGAGCACGTTCGACAAGCTCCCACTCGCCGAGGCGAGCAAGGCCCGGACCGTGAGCACGAACTGGGCGGCGCTCTACGACATCCCGCTCGTCAAGAAGACCTAATCGCCCTCAACCACCGGATTGGAGCGTGAGAAGAGTCAAGCGGCCGGCGCGATTCGTGCGCGAGGAACCGACAACCGGGGGTCGTGGATGGTCATCGCAGGATCGCGTCCCGCTCCAACTGTTATTGAATCAGCGACCGTTTGGCTTCGCGCGACACCGTCAGAGGAAAAGCACCCTCTGTCGCGCCGACTCCACGAGACGACCGAATTCTCCATCCGGCGATGCTGGCCCAACGAGCGCGAAATTCGGGCCGCAAGAGTCGTGGCGAGGACAGAGCTAACCACACCCACGCCTTTGCAGCGAGAGTCAGATCGCGTCGGAGACCGTCGGCCTTGTACCGACGGTAGAGGACGGGGCCGCACCGTCCGTAGGCGGTGAACCGGCTCAATAGCTCTTTGAAGCCTCGCCGATCCCGTCTGGCTACCACGGCATTCGTGCTCAGAACATAGCGACGTCCCGAGAGCTGTAAGCGCCAGCACAGGTCGTAGTCCTCTCCGGTCATCAGATCTTCTGTAAAGCCGCCGAGATCCTCGAAGGCGCGTCGCCGAAGAGCCAGGTTGCAACTCATGGCCGCAGGCAGGAAGCCGAATTGGCTCATGGCGGGCGGAATGGCATAGGACGGCGGGTCGGGCGCGGCGCCGCCCATTGAGCGACCAGAAGTCGACGACGCCCCCGGAGGCGTCCGCTTCAGCCAAGGCCAAAACATGCGCTGTGAGCCAGCCCGGTTGCACAACATCATCGGCATCACAGAAAGCCAATAGCTCGCCACGAGCCGCCTCGACCCCCACATTTCGTGTGGCCCCTGCTCCCTTGGCCATCGACGCATCGACGAGTCGGATCGTTTGGGAGCCATTTGCCCACTCCTGCACCGCCAACCTGCTCTTGTCTGTGGAGCCGTTGTCGACAACGACCACTTCCCAGGGCTCCTGGCACTGCTGTTCGGAGAGGGCCCGAAGCTGTTCCTCAAGCCATGGCATGCCGTTGCGCACCGGGACGATGACGCTGATCACAGGTGAAATCCTAGACAGATGCCGTCATGGTCTTCCGTGGTGAAGTTGCCTTCCACAAGATGACGTCTCGAAACCCAACGTGGGTCTGCCCCAGCTGTGCCCGACTTGGCAGGGTTTGACCGGGACGCTGGAGTCGTCGGCTCGTTCCGGATTACCCCGGTGGCCGAGCCAAAGCCTTCTGATCAGATTCACAGGTTGACGTGCGGGCAGGAATCCACAAATCAGGAGTTATCAACCGCGACGCGGCATATCCGAAATGTCGAGGCGCTTCCGCCGTCACTCAAGACCAGGTAGCCTGCGCGACCCATGGGCCTGCCGGCGGTGCTCTTGGATGTACTGGATAGTGGCATCGCGGTCGAATCGTGATGGAGTCGAGACACCGCTGCAAGGGAACGTCTCTCTGTCAGATGCGCAACGCCTCTACGACTTGGTGCGCGCCCGTCGGCCCGAGGTCACGGTCGAACTCGGATTTGCACACGGCATTTCGGCGATGGCGATCGCTCAGGCACTCGAGGACAACGGGTGTGGCACTCATCACGTGGTCGACCCGTTCGAGAACAGCTATTTCGAGGGCGTCGGTCTGACCAGCCTCGATCGCGCCGGTTTGCGCGACCGGGTTGTATTCCACGAGGCCTACGCAGAGGAGGCCGTTCCGTCGTTGCCGCGTACTTCCTTCGCGTTCATTGACTCGTCGCACCTTTTCGACCTGACGCTCATGGACTTCATTCTGGTTGACAAGCGACTGGATGTTGGCGGCCTGATTGGCTTCCACGATCTGTGGCTGCCAGGGCTCGTGAAGGCACTCCGGTACATCGTCACGAATCGTGCCTACCGGGTTTACGGCGATATCCCAGCCCAACCGACGCCCACGAAGTGGCACATTGGCAACGCAATTGTCCGACGCATCCCACGTGCGGGGTTGGTCTTCCGGCCCGAAGTTATGGAGCTGAGTATGGACCTCGAGTTGGCGAGACAGATGACGTTCGTCGAGAAGCTGGGCCACGACACTCGAGACTGGCAGTTCTACCGCTCGTTTTAGCCACTCTCGCCTTGTCGCTGACCTCCGGCAACAATCATCGCCTCAGAGCTTGCTGCGGAAACCGTCGAAGATGGCATCGAGCAGTCATTCACGCACGGGACGACGGCACCGACACCGCGGACATCGGGCCACGGGGGATCAGTCGGTCGGAGGCGATGCGTGCTGGGTTTGCTCGATGGCACTCGGGAAGCAATCGCCCGACTCCGACGCAATCAGCCGGCGATGGTCGCTAAGCGCCTAGACCCAACGCTCCTTCAGCAGTGTCTGCATGAGGTCAACCAGCTCTTCGCTGCGGTATCCGTTCCGACGGGCGAGCGTGATCAGCTCCTTGGCCTTCACGACGACGGCCCCGTGCTCTGCGTCGCCCGTCACGCGGATCGCCTTGCCGCGGCCCATCTCCAAGAGCCCCTCGTCGCGCAGAAGGTGGAGGGCCCGCAACACGGTGTTCGTGTTGACTCCGAGAACGGCTGCGAGGTCCTTTGCCTGAGGGATGCGCTCTCCCGCTTTCGCCTCGCCTTCGGCGATGGCCCGCCGAATGCTCGCGGCGACCTGTTCGTGGAGCGGCATCGGCTCATCACGATCGACCTCAGGGAGCGCGAACGGTGCCTCCGCCTCGTCATCGAGCCAGGCGGCCTTGACAGGGCTCATAAAGCCAATGATAGTAGCTTTATGGTCCTGGATACCAGTCCGGAGTTGCAGAGCGCCGAGTCTGATTCAGGCTTGCCGGCCGAAGCCCTGTTCAAGGAGGCGAAGCAGCGTGAACGCCGGCGCCGGTTCAGATTCGGTGCGGTCGCCCTCGTCGCCCTGGCCCTCATCGCAACTGGAATTGTCTGGGGGACTCGAGGTGGCCCGCCGCCAGCCCCGATCGCACCGAGCGAGTTCGTACCGAGGGCCGTTCAGTCGACCCTGAACGCTGGCTCGGCCACCTTCGTGTTCACATACCGCAACGCGATCATGGGTGGTTGCATCCCCGACACGAATGTTCCGGTGACACGAGGGCACGGCACCATCGACCTCTCGGCACACAGTGCGGACTACGCCGCGACCACCAAGGGATGCCGGGAGGGCACCTACACGCAGAAGGTCCGGTTCGTCGGCGGCAACGTCTTCCAAGACATCCTCGGGGCGAGGGGCATGCCCAGGCCCGGCTTCGATCCGTACGCCAAGACGTGGGCCGAGAACTCGACCAAGGGACTCTTCGGCGACCTGCGCGGCATCATGACATCGGCGCAGCCACTGTCGATCCTGCAGGCGGCACCGCTTGGCTGGCGCGTCGTGGATTCGGGAGGAACGGAGACCGAATACGCGAACACGATCAGCCTGGCACAGCTCTACCGAGAGGCGACCCGCGCTTTTGGACCCGCTGCCGTTGTCGGATACGATTCGCCCGTTGCTCCGTCCGCGGACGTGATCCACATCTCCGTCCGAGCCTGGCTCGACGGAGCCGGCCGAGTCGTCAGGATCAGCGCCGCGGAGCCTCTGTTCACTGCCATCTACGCAGACGGCGGTGACGAGGAAAACGCCTTCCAGGCATCGACGACGGTGATCGACAATTTCCACCTTGTTCCGATCAGCCGGCTGAAGCAGCAGGGATCGTTCGAGATCACGGATCGCTTCTCGGCCTTCGGCAGCGGTGCGAGGATCGGCCCGCCACCGAGGTCCCAGACGGCCGTCATGCCCTGAACCGCCCGGTCGTCGCGGCCTGAGCTCGGTCGACCAGTGGGCAGTCGACCGGGGCCGAGGACCCGGATCCCTCAGGGTCGCGCTACCAATGTGGCGAGACCGTCCCCTGACAGGTCCGCCTGGACCTGCTTGCGTCCCGTCATCGCGAGTATCAATGACGCCAGGGGGCCCTTGACCTCGGGGCCCTCTCCGTAGGCCCAATCGGCGTCGGTCGCCTGCAGATGCAAGCCGGCAATCCGCCGTTTCGCGCCGATGAGCAAGTTCGACTTCTTCCAGCTGTCCGCGATGGCGACGAGTGCCGCCTCGGGAGATTGATGCTCGAGGCCCAACGGTCTGCGTATGTCCGCACCGTGCACGACGATCTCACCCAGCATGGCCATCACCGGAGCGGGCGGATGGTTGGTGGTGGTGGTACGGGCTTCCAGACGGCGCACCAGCTCCTCGGGAGGCAGGGTGCCGAGGCGTTTGGCCGCCCTGTCGGTGAAGACATGGAACTTGAAGCCGGAGCCGATCAACTCCTTGTAGAAATTCATCGGGGTCTGCTCGGCCGCCGCCAGGACGTGCCCGGCGGTGTCGTGCACCGTCCACCCCTCACACCAAGATTGCGACGCCCATTGGTCGTCGGTCAGGCCCGTCAGGGTCCCAGCCAGGTCGGCCCGTTCGCTGTGAATCATCTTCCATGTGTCCTCGGAGCTCACGTCGTCCCTTTCGCTCAAAAATCGTCATCTGTCTGCAGCACAGGCACTCTCCTGGCGCACCGTCGTACGGGGTGTGGCTCTCGGCTGCTCGCCAGACCGAAAGCCACCATACGGCGCATCGGGCGTTCCGAACAGGCCCGTTCCGAACAGGCCCGTTCCGAACAGGCCCGTTCCGAACAGGCCGATGGCTTGCGACCTCCATCCACCTCTTTGGCGCAGGGAGTGGATCCTGCGTGACGACGACGTCGCAGATCGGGAAGTCGACGGACCCGCGAGCTTCCAATTCGAGGCCTGCCCACGGCGACGTGAGGGCCTTTCGGGTGGCCGAGCAAGCCGGCGAGCGAAGCGCCACGTGGCCTCCGCCCCGCCCGGCCGGCGAGCGCCCGTCGTCCCGGTGGCCGTTGGGGCTGGGTTTCTGGCAGGGTCCTTGCCTGCCCAGGTGCGAGCGGCCATGCTACGCGGCGTCCGTGAGCACTCCCCGCCCCTCTGGCCAGCACGTCTCGGAACGCCGGAGGCGAACCGTCCAACGCCGGCGACGCACCGTTGTCATCGGGGGCGTCCTTCTCGTCGCCGTCGTCGTGCTCATTGTGGCGAACGTCGGCTCGACACCCGGACAGAGCGGCAATTCGAGCACGACGTCGTCCCTGGCCGGGACGAACGCGCCGCACGGCAGCACCACGACCTCGGTCTCGTCCTCGCCGGCGGCCATCGACACGCGGGCCGCGGGCCGTGGTGGCCTCGCTGCCGTCGAGTCCGGGGTCCTGCCCTGGACGTTGACACGACCGCTCAGCCGCGAGGTCGTGGTCCCGGGATCTGGATCGGGATCGGGATCGGGCAGTGTCGTCGTCCTGGGCGGCCTGACGAACGGCAACGCATCCACGGCAAGCGTGGTCACGATCGGCGTGCCGGCGGGCACCGCCGCCGCCGCGGGGTCGCTGACGACCGCCACGCACGACGCGGCCGGAGCGGTGCTCGGTGGGCGCGCCTATGTCTTCGGTGGCGGCGCCGCCACCTCCTTCTCGACCGTCGAGGCCATCCCGCTGCCGGCTGCGGGGGGCGGCACCACGGCGAGCATCACCGGGCAGCTGCCTCAACCCAGATCGGATGATGCCGCCGTCACCGTCGGCCGCACCGCGTATGTGATCGGCGGATACGACGGCTCCCGTGCCGATCCGCAGGTGCTGGCCACGACGAACGGCAGCACCTTCCGCGTCGTGGGCTCGCTGCCGGTGCCGGTGCGCTATCCCGCCGTCGCCGCCGTCGGGCCGGCGATCTACGTGTTCGGCGGCGAGCAGGTCGGCGGCACCGCCGTCACTGCCATCCAGCGGATCGACACGCAATCGGGAGCGATCACGGTCGTCGGCCATCTCCCGGTCCCGCTCTCGGGGGCGGCCGCGGTCACCTTGGGCGGTGTCGTGTACGTGGCGGGGGGCCTCAACGGCACGGCGGACGCGTCGACTATCTACGCCTTCGATGCCGCGCCATGCCAAGGCTCTGGTCGCCGGGCAGCTCATCGCACCCGTCGCCAACGCCGCCGTCGCCACCGTCGGCGACACGGCGTGGTTGATCGGGGGGAGAGCGGGACGACGCCGACGACGGCCGTGCAGATGCTCAGGCCCAACACGAAGTTCGGTGTCGCGGGGTCGGCGGGGGCAGGATCGCCGTACTACGGGCAGAAGTTGCTGATTGCCGACAGGGGGAACAACCGGCTGCTGGTCCTCGACGACACCGGGGCGATCACCTGGACCTACCCCAATCCCCCGTCCATGCCCCCACCGCCCGGCCCCGGCGGGTTCTACTTCCCCGACGACGCCTTCTTCATCCATCACGGCACTGCCATCATCTCCAACCAGGAGCAGAACGAGACCATCGTCCAGATCGGGTACCCCAGTGGGAAGATCCTCTGGAGCTACGGCCACCCGTCCGTCCCCGGATCATCGCCGGGCTATCTCCACGAGCCCGACGACGCCTACCTCTTGAAGAACGGCAACGTCACGGTGGCGGACGCGGACAACTGCCGCATCATCGCGATCAGTCCGAGCGGATCTGTCCTGAGTCAGGTCGGGACCACCGGCTCGTGCGTGCACAACCCGCCCACGGCGCTCGGCGGCCCGAACGGCGACACCCCGCTCGCGAACGGCGACGTCCTCATTTCCGAGACCCACGGCTCGTTCATCAGCGAGTACACCCAGACCGGGTCACTCGTGTGGACGACGCACCTCGCCATCGGGTATCCCTCCGATCCACAGCAGATCGGCCCGGACCTCTACCTCTGTGCCGACTACGAGCACCCCGGTGGCATCATCGAGTTCAACCGGGCCGGCCAGATCCTCTACCAGTACCGGGCGCCGTCGGGCATCAACGAGCTCAACCAGCCCTCGCTGGTCGAGCTCCTCCCGAGCGGCGTGTTCATGATCAACGACGACTACCGGAACCGGATGGCGGCCATCGATCCGACGACCCAGGCGCTCGTCTGGAACTACGGCGTCCCGGACGCCTCGGGGACGGCCGCGGGCTACCTCAACATCCCCGACGGCTTCGACATCTTGAACCCCGACGGATCGGCCCCGCTGCACCCCCAGACCGGCTGAGTTGCTCGTCGGCGCCTCAGCCGACCGCCTGGCGGACGAGCTCCACGGCGTCGGGTGGGAGCGTCGGGTACTGCAGCGAGACGACCGCGGCGGCGTCGGGCGTCGGCTCGTCCTCCGGGTACTCCGCCAGCGCCGTGTAGCCCCCGACCACCGAGCGGAAGCCGATGGCCAGCGCGTGGTAGTCCATCTGCAAGAAGTGGGCGGTCTCGCGCAGGAGCGGGTAGGCGCCCCCCTTGTGCACCAGCGACCAGCGGTAGCAGTCGTCGAAACGCTCGACGTAGACCTCTGTGGCGTGCTCGCTGGCCACGAAGATGGCGTCGGCCACCACCTCGATGGCCGAGGGCTCGAAAATGCTGTAGGTGAACCCGGCCAGCTCGGGTGCGGGCTCGCACACGCCCTCGTACGGGTCGGACATGGTGCCTCCATTGCCTGGCATTACCACCGTGCTCGAAGGTCGGTTGGTGAGCGTCGTAGGCCCAGGTGCCTCGGCTCGTCTGAATGGACGAGCAAAGTGTATGCGCCGCCGGGGGGCGGCGGTTCACGCGCTGAGGATCGGAGCCCGCGCGGCCGCAGTCTCGGCCCGGGCCACCCAGACCAGCCGCCCGGTCTGGAGGCCGAGCTCGGCCGCCGTACCGCGGCTGAGCTGGACCCAGCAGTCGCCGCCGGACCTGAGGTCGATGTCGACTCTGACCTCGAAGCCGAGATGGGTGATCCGCGTCACGGTCCCTTCGACCGCGTGCCCGGCCGGCCGGCCGTCCTCGACGGGGTGGACGATCAAGTCGTGCGGGCGCACCCATGTGTCGTCGAGCTGTGTCGCCGGGCCGAGGAACGTGAACACGAACTCGTTGGCAGGGTTGTCGTACATGTCCGCCGGCGTGCCCACCTGCTCGAGCCGGCCGTGGTTGACGATGGCCAGGCGGTCCGCCACCTCCATGGCCTCTTCCTGGTCGTGCGTCACCAGCACCGTGGTCACGTGAAGGGTGTCGTGGAGGTCGCGCAGCCAGCGGCGCAGCTGGGTGCGCACTTGCGCATCGAGCGCGCCGAAGGGTTCGTCGAGCAGCAGGACCTTGGGCTCGATGGCGAGGGCCCGTGCCAGTGCCATCCGCTGGCGCTGGCCGCCCGAGAGCTGCGAGGGGTAGCGCTCGGCCAAGTGGGCGAGACCGACCAGGTCGAGCAGCTCGTCGACCCGGGCCTTGATCTCGGGCTTGGGGCGGTGCCGGACCTCGAGCCCGAAGGCGACGTTGCGCCGCACCGTCAGGTGACGGAACGGCGCGTAGTGCTGGAAGCAGAAGCCGACGCCGCGGTGGCGCGCCGGTGCGTCGGTCAGGTCCTCGCCCTCGATGGTGACGGTGCCGGCGTCGGGCGTATCCAGGCCGGCGATGACGCGCAGCAGGGTCGACTTGCCACCGCCGCTCGGCCCGAGCAGCGCGGTGAGCGACCCGCTCGGGACCTCGAGGGTCACGTCGTCGAGGGCCACGGCGTCGCCGAAGCGCTTGGAGATCGACTCCACCCGGATGCTCATGCCGCCGCCCGCCCGTGCCAGGCCTCGCGGTTGCGGTCGGTCACCGTGAGCAGGACGAGGATGATCAGAGCCGAGAGGCACAGCGCCACCGCGCCGACGTACGCGCTCGTGGTCTCGAGGTTGTCGATGCCGGCGGAGATGAACAGGGTCAGGGTCTGCGTCCTTCCGGCGATGGCACCCGAGACGATGGCGACGGCGCCGAACTCCCCGAGCACCCGGGCCGTGGTGAGCGTCACGCCGTAGGCCAGGCCGCGGCGGATGCTGGGCAGCGTGATCCGGCGGAACACGGCCAGTGGCCCCGCCCCGAGTGTCCGGGCCGCCTGCTCCTGCTCGGTCCCGATCTCCTGCAGGACGGGCAGCACCTCGCGCACGACATAGGGCAGTGAGACCGCGGCGGAGGCGAGGACGATGCCAGGCACGGCGTAAATGACCGTGATGTGGTTGGTGGACAACCAGGTGCCGAACCAACCCGTGCGGCCGTAGACGAGGATCAGCGCGAGCCCGATGACGACGGGGGAGATCGCGAGGGGGATGTCGACCAGCGCATCGAGCAGCCAGGCACCGGGGAAGCGGTGGCGGGCCAGGATGAGCGAGACGCCCACGCCGAAGATCGTGTTCAGCGGCACCGCGATGGCGGCCACGAGGAGCGTGAGCACGAGCGCGTGCACGGCGTCCGGCGTGGTGATGGCATCCCACGCCGCGCCGAGTCCGTGCTGAAAGGCGCGGTAGAACACCGTGGACACGGGTAGGACGACGAGCAGGGCCAGGTAGCCGAGCACGGCGACACGGAGCGGGAGGCGCCAGCGCGAGCGGGTCATACGGTCTCGGGAACCTCGAAGCGGCGCCGGGCCCAGCCGATGCCCACCAGCACGAGCAGCGAGATCGCGACGAGCACGACCGAGACCGCGCTGGCCTCCGGCAGGGCGTCGCTCTGGGAGAGGCTGTAGATCCACGAGGAGGCGACCTCGGTCTTGAACGGGATGTTGCCCGAGATCAGGACCACCGAGCCGAACTCGCCCACGGCCCGGGCGAAGGCCAGGCCGGCACCGGCCAGCACCGCCGGCAGGACGCTGGGCAGGATCACGCGGCGGAGCACCTGGCGGTGGCTGGCACCGAGGGATGCGGCCGCTTCCTCGGTCTCCGCATCGAGCTCGGCGAGCACCGGTTGGACGCTGCGGACGCAGAAGGGCAGCGTGACGAAGAGCAGCGCAGCGGCGATGCCGAGGCGGGTGCCGGCCAGGTTGACGTGGAACGGGCTGTTCGGGCCGTAGAGCGCCAGCAGGGTGAGGCCGGCCACGATCGTCGGCAGCGCGAACGGTAGGTCGATGACGGCGCTCACCAAGGCCTTGCCCCGGAAGTCGTCGCGCACGAGCACCCAGGCGATGACGAGGCCGGCCACGGAGTTGACCACGGCGACGGCGGCTGCGACACCGAGGGTCAGCTCCAGCGCGGCGACGGCCTCGGGCTGGGTGACGGCGGCCCAGAACGCTCCCCACCCCTGGCTGAACGCCTTGGTGAACAGCGCGGCGAGCGGCAACAGGACGAGCAGCGACAGGTAGGTGACGGCGAGGGCGGGGCCGCTGGTGCGCCAGGCCACCCGCCCCGCCGCCTCTAGGACGGGGGAGAGCGCCGTGGGGGGGTGACGGTGCCCTGGCCCCCGCCCTGGGCGGCGGCCGGCGGACGCCTGTTCCTTGCCTGGGAGGCCCAGGTCGGCGACGGCGGCGTCCACGCCGGTCACCTTCGCTACCCGCTCGCGGTGGAGACGCCGAGCGACTGCTCGTCCTTGGCGACGATGCCGGTCTGGGGGTCGAAGAACGACTTGTTGATGGAGGTCCACCCGCCGAGGTGCTCGATGGTGAAGAGCGTCTTCGGCTTGGGGAACGTGAACTTCGATGCCACCGACGGAAGCACGGGGCGGTAGCCCTGTTGGCCCCACACGGCCTGGCCGGCGGGGGAGAGCAGGTAGTGGAGGAAGGCCTTGGCGGCGGGGCTCGCCGTCGTGGTCACGGCGATCGGGTTCTGGATCAGGATCGTCTGCGGTGGCGTGATGATGTCGACCGCTTCGCCCTTGGACTTGGCGTAGAGGGCGTCGTCCTCGTAGTCGAGGAGCACGTCACCCTGCCCCGAGAGGAAGGTCTGCAGCGCCGCGCTGGCGCTGGAGGGCTGGGCCACCGCGTTGTGCAACAGCGAGGCGACGTAGGCCTGCGCCTGCGTGGCCGTCTTGCCCTGCGCGAGCTCGGCGCCGTAGGCCGCCATGATGTTCCACTTGGCACTCCCCGAGCTGAACACGTTGGGGGTGATGACGCCCACGCCCGACTTCACGAGGTCGGCCCAGGTGGTGATGTGCTTGGGATTGCCCGGGCGCACCACGAACGAGACGATGGAGTCCGTCACGATGCCTTGGGTGGATCCCTTGTCCCAGGAGCTGGACACGAGGCCGGCCTTGACGACCTTGGCCATGTCGGGCTCGAGCGAGAAGTTGACCAGGTCGGCCGGGAGGCCGTTGACCACCGAGGTGGCCTGGGTGCCCGAGGGCCCGAAGGAGGGCGTGACGGTCACGCCCTCACCCGCCTTGGTCTTGGCGAAGTTGGCGGCCAGCACGGTGTAGGCGGGCTTGGGCGTCGAGTAGGCCACCAGGTTGACGGTGCCGCCGGGCTGGGCTCCGGCGGGGAGCGCGGTGACCGCGAGCCCCGAGAGGACGAGCGCGCCGACGGCGACAATGCCGCGGGATCGCCGCGCCCATCCAGGGTGGCCGATGGGCGCGACGAACTGGGTGTGTGTGGACATCGAATCATTGTAATCCACGCGATACGCTAAATACAAGCGGATTAGTCAGGAATAGGGATCTGGGTCATCACGCTGGGAGTTCAGGTGTGCCAGCCGGGAAGGGTCAGGCCTGATCGGGCCTGCCGGCGGCGCGCCGGGCGTCCCTCGCCTCGAGCATCGCCCAGTCCGAGCGCGCCACCAGGTCCTCGAGCGACGTGCGTTCGCCCACCTGGCGGGTCGCCCAGCCGAAGGACGCCTCGACGTGGGAGCCGACGAACTCGGTGGTCTCGGGAGCGGCGAGGTGGCGGCTGATGCGGCTCGCGGCGCCGGCGCACTCGGGTTCTGCGAGGCCGAGTGCCAGCACGACGAACTCCGTGCCGCCGATCCGGGCCAGGACGTCGTTCTTGCGGAAGGTGACCGAGAGGGCCCGCGCCACCGCCTGCAGCGCCGCATCGCCCGCACTGTGCCCGAGCCGTTCGTTGAGCTCCTTGACGTTGGCCACGTCCACGAAGAGCACCCGGACCGCGGCGGCCTGGCGGTCGGCGAACTGGAGGAGCTTGGTCCCGGCCACGAGGAGGCCGCGACGGTTCTGGCAGCCGGTCAGCTCGTCGCCCTGGGACAGCACCAGCAGCCGGGCGCTCAGCTCCTCCATCTCGCGTTCGACGGCAATGCGGCCGGTGATGTCGTGGAGGATGCTCAAGATCTGCACCGAGCCGTTCTCGTTCCGGAACAGGCGAGAGGTCGTCTCGATGTCGACGAAACGGCCGTCGCCCCGGCGCAGCCGGGCGACCGCAACCGACGAGCCGGTACGGTCCCTCTCGGCGACTGCGATCGTCCAGCGCGGGTCTTCCTGATCGACCAGGCCGTCGCGGCCGAGCTGGCAGATCTCCTCGCCGCTCATATCGAGCAGGGCGCAGGCGGCCGGATTGGCGGCGGTGATCCGGCCGTCCGGCGTGGAGAAGAGCACGCCCTCGGGATTGTGCTCGAACAGGACTCGGTAGGCGGCGAGGCCGACCGTCTCGGTGTCCTGCACGACCATCGCTGTTCCTCCCACATGCCCGCCATGCACCGCGGAGAGCCGTCGCTGTCGAGCGAGGATACCCAAGCGTTCGTCGAAAACGTGGTCTTTCGCAGCGCGTTGTGACTTTTGGCTCTATTGAGTCAGGGTGTGGTCGAGCCGATGCTTCTCGGAGCGCTCGTCTGTGCGTCGTTCGGCTGCGCGGCCATCGATGTGCGCCTCAGACCGCCCGCTGGCCCGCGTCCGGCTCCTAGCCCACCCCGAGCCGGCTGTTGTAGCTCGAGATGGTGTTGTTGACGTTGGCCTGCGCGGCCTTCACCGCGTTGGTCGGCGACACGCCGCCTGTGTACATGGAGATCTCGGCGTTGAGGACGTCGGTGCGCACGTCCACGTACGGCCCGATGACCGAGCCCGACGTCGCGGGCGAGTTCACCCCGTTGTTGATCTCGTTGTAGGCCACCTTGTAGCCCGGGCTGGTCACCCACAGGTGTTGGACGGTGGCCGTCTGGGACGCGGACTTGCGCACCGGGATATACCCGGTGCCGGCCGCCCAGGTCGCCTGGCTCTGCGTGTTGCAGAGGTAGGAGATGTACTGCCATGCCGCCGCCTGGTGCAGCGCGGACGCCTTGTTCGAGATGTAGACGCCCGAGCCGCCCGGCTCGATCCCGCCCTGCACCGACGAGCTGTAGACGGGGAAGGGCCCGATGCCGAGCTTCACGTTGGCGTACTGGCCGCCTGCGAGCAACTGGGTGACGGTGCCCAGTGCAGCCGAGGTCTCGATGGTCATGCCGTACTTCCCGCTGCCGATCCCGAGCAGGTTGTCGTAGGCGTTGGGCCC
This sequence comes from uncultured Acidimicrobiaceae bacterium, assembly GCA_963726005.1. Lineage (GTDB taxonomy): Bacteria > Actinomycetota > Acidimicrobiia > Acidimicrobiales > RAAP-2 > Bog-473. Next base: position 655,382 of record CAVSAT010000002.1, on the reverse strand, counting down.
GCTCGACGGGTTGGTCGTCGCGTCACCCGACCGCACGAGCTGGTTGAGCTGGTTGAAGATGGACACGGAGGTGTTGGTGTTGAACACGCCGGCCGTCGCCCGCGCGCTCCGCCCGTTCTTCTGGTTCACGAAGAGCTGGTTGGCCGACGCCAGCCAGGTCTCGAGGTGCCACGGGTCCAGGACGAGGCCCATCCCGCTCCCGGAGGCCTTGAGCTTCTGCGCGTCCGCCAGCATCTGCGGGAGGGTGGTCGGGGGGTTCGCCGGGTTCAGCCCGGCCTTCGTGAACGCGTTCTGGTTGTAGTAGAGGATCGGTGCGGAGACCGCGAAGGGGAGGGCCCACTGCACGCCGTTCACCTTCCAGTACGCCAGCGGGCGAGGCAGGTAGTCGCTCGTGGAGTACTTGGCGGCGTTCATGCACGATTGCACGGGGAGGAACGAGCCCGTGTCGATCGCGGCCTGCGTGCGCTGGTCCTCGAGCTGGACGACGTCGGGCAGCTGGCCGTTGGTGAGGCCCGCCAGGTACTTCTGCCAGGTGTCGTCGTAGCCGGCCTGGGTGACGAGCGTGACGTGGACCTTGGACTGCGACGAGTTGAACGCGCTGGTGATCGACTGCAGCGTGGTCAGGTTGGCCTGCGAGGCGGACTCCCAATACGTGATGTTGACGGTGCCTTTGTGGCTGCTCAGCGCGTTGAGGTTGCAGCTCGGCAGGCTGGCCGCGCCGGCTGGTGCGGCGGTGGCGAGGGCGATGGTCGAAACGCCGGCCGCCGTGGCCAACGTCACGACCAGGGCCGCGGCGACGACACGAAGGATGTGGGGGGTCCGCATGCGAATTGCCTAGCACCCCGGCGGGCCAGGAGGCGGCCGCCTCCTACTTGACGGCGCCCGCGGTCAGGCTGCGCACGAGTTGCTTCTGGAAGATGATCAGCAGGATGGCCAGCGGCACGAACGCGATGACGGCCCCGGCCAGTGACACGGGGAGCGACGAGACCTGCGTCCCGAGAAGCTGTTTCAATCCGATCTGCACGGTGTCGAGCGGCGTCGTGCCTCCCGTCGACACCAGCGGCCAGAGGTACTGGTTCCACGCGCCGAGGAAGGAGAACACCGCGAGGGCGGCCAGCGAGGGGCGGGCGAGCGGCACCGCCACCCGGGTCATGAAGCGCAGATGGCCGTAGCCGTCGAGCTGTGCTGCCTCCTGCAGGTCGCGCGGGATCTGCAGGAAGGCCTGGCGTAGCAGGAAGATGCCGAATCCGGTGGCGAGGAAGGGGATGGAAAGGCCCTCGTAGGAGTTGAACCAGTGCAGCGACGTGATCGTGCTCAGGTTGGTGATGAAGGTGACCTCGAGCGGGATCATGAGCGTGGCCAGGCAGAGCACGAAGAGCGTCCGCTTCAAGGGGAAGCGCAAGAACGCAAACGCGTAGGCGGCCAGGATGGACGTCAGGAGCTGGCCGACCACGATGGTGGCCGTCATGATGGCCGAGGTCGCCATGTACTTCGACATCTGGCCCCCGTTCCAGGCCGCGCTGTAGTTGTGCCACTGGGGATTGGTCGGAACCAGCGGTGGCGGCTGCTGCACCAGCTGGTCCGGCGCCAGCAGCGAGTTCACGATCGTGATGTAGATCGGGAACAGCACCACGACGGCGCCCGCCGTCAACGCGACGTAGGCGCCGACGGTCCGCAGCCGGCGGTGGGGCTTCTTCGGCGCGGGCAGGGTCGCGGTCCCGGTGGCGGGCGTGGCCACGTCGTCCTCGGTGGTCTCAACTGGCATAGGTCACCCGCCGTTCGAGCAGCCGCATCTGCACGATGGTCAGCCCCAGCATGATCAAGAAGAGCGTGGTGGCCATGATGGCGGCCGCTCCGGGGTTGTTGTCGATTTGCAGCGTGTTGACGATGTTGTAGATCAGGACGTTGGTGTGCAGGCGGACCGCGTTCTGCGGTCCGATGAGGATGTCGACGGCCCCGAAGGCCTGGAACGCGTAGATCGTGCTCACGATCACGGCGAAGAAGATGGTGGGGGAGAGCAGCGGCACGGTCATCCGCCAGAACCTCGTCCAGGCGCCCGCGCCGTCGATCCGTGCCGCCTCGAGCAGCTCATCGGGCACCGACGAGAGCCCGGCCGACATGATGATGAAGGACAGCCCGAGGAACTGCCAGATCGTGATGACCGCCACGGCGGGCAGCGCCCAGGTCGTGCTCTCGAGGGCCGGCGGGCTGGGGTTGATGCCGAGCCAGGGCAGCAGGCCCACGACGGGGTTGAGCAGGGTGCCGAAGACGACGGAGGCGACGGCGACCGAGCTGACCACGGTCGAGGAGAAGATCATGCGGTACACCGCCATGCCCTTGAGCTTGCGGTGCGCCCCCACGGCGAGGGCCAGGCCGAGGATCAGGCTGATCGGCACCACGAGGACGACGAACACGAGGGTGGTGACCAGGCTCTGGGTGAACTGGGTCGAGGTGATGGTCGGGATGATCTGGTGCAGCCCGACGTAGTGGGCCGGGAGCCCGGGCACCGGCGGTGTCTGGTACAGCATCAATTTGAAGTTGCGGACGAACGGATAGAAGGAGAACACCCCGAACAGGGCGAGCGCCGGGACGAGCAGCAGGTAGGCCAGACCGGTCTCCTTGCGGCGCCGGGACCGCAGGCTGTGCGCGCGGCCCGTCTTCCCGCCGCCCGCGCTTCCGGGGACCGCCTCCGGCGCCGGTGCGCCCGCCGCGGTCACCGCGGTCACGATCCCCCCAGCCGCTCGCCGGTCGCGGCGTCGAAGAGGTGGTAGGCCTCCGGTGCGGGGTCGACGGCGATGCGCACGGCCTCGCCCAGCCCCGGCTTGGCGGCCGACGCCCCCTGGCGCACGATGATGCGGGCGCCCGTCTCGGTGTGGCAGATCACGTGCGTCTCGGCGCCGAGCAGCTCGACGATGATCACGGAGGCCGCGATGGCACCGTCCTGGCTGAGGTGGAGCGACTCGGGGCGCAGCCCGAGCACGACGTCGGGCCCGGCGCCCCGGACCACGTTCGCCACCTCGGCCGGCAGCGGCACCGAGGCCCCCGGGAAGGCGACGCTCAGCGTCCCGGTGCCGTCGCCCGCGCCGGCGTCGGGCGCCCCGCCCTCGACGAGCATCCCCTCGACGAGGTTCATGCCGGGGCTCCCGAGAAAGTGGGCGACGAACGTGTTGGCGGGGCGCGCGTAGAGGGCCTCGGGCGCGGCGACCTGTTGCAGCTTCCCTTCGCTCATGACGGCGATGCGATGTCCCATCGTCATGGCCTCGACCTGGTCGTGGGTGACGTAGATGGTGGTGGTGGACAGGCGCGCCTGCAGCTCCACGATGTCGGCCCGCGTCTGGACCCGGAGCGCGGCGTCGAGGTTCGACAGCGGTTCGTCCATGAGGAACACGAGTGGTTCGCGGACGATGGCGCGGGCCAGCGCGACCCGCTGGCGCTGCCCACCCGAGAGCTGGGACGGCTTGCGGTCGAGCAGGGTGCCGAGCCCGAGGGTCTCTGCCGCCCTTTTCACCTTGGTCGCCCGCTCCTCCTTGTCCACGCCGCGCTCGACGGAGCGGGAACTCGATGTTCTTGGCCACCGTCAGGTGCGGGTAGAGCGCGTAGCTCTGGAAGACCATGGCGACGTCGCGGTCCTTGGGGTCGACGTCGTTCACGACGCGCTCGCCGATGGTGACGGTGCCGTCACTCACCTCCTCCAACCCGGCCACGAGCCGCAGCGCCGTCGTCTTGCCGCACCCGGACGAGCCGAGCAGCACGAGGAGCTCGCCGTCCGGGACGTGCAACGTCAGGCCATCGACGGCCGCCGTGTCGCCGAAACGCTTGGTGACTCCGTCGAAGTTGACCCCAGCCAACGTGCTCCCTTCGGGCGGCCACCGCCACGGTCGATCCGGTGAGGCGCACGGTAGTTGGCGCCGGGGCCCGGGCACGGGACGTTCGGGGGGTGCTCAGCCGGCCGGGATCCGCCACCCCATGGATTCGGCGATCTCCTTGCAGGTGGGGCACAGGCCGTAGCGGGCGGGGTCGCGGCCCGGCACCCACTCCTTGCCGCAGAGGGCCCGGACGGGGGTGCGGTTCACCATGCCCTCGACCACGCTCGGTCCCGTGGACACGAATTCGCCGTCCTTGGGGGTGTAGCCCTCGAGGACGATGTGCGCCATCCGCTCGTGGTCCCCCTCGTCGAGGTCGGGCGCCGGCCGCGCCGGCGCGAGCGTCGTCCCCCCGGCATCCCCCGGGGCGGGCGATCGGGTCGCTTCGTCCACGAAGCCCAGCGTAGGCCCCGTGCCCGGCCCTCGGGTCTCCCGGGTGGGCCGTCGGACGGGTGGGTTGCCCGCTCGGGAATCCTTCCCGCGCCCGTATTGTTGACCAGTCAGAGGATTTTTCCAGCAACCGAAAAGGAAGCCTGATGACCACCGAGAACCTGACACTCCCATTGCTCCCCCTCACCTCGGGTGTGGTGCTGCCCGGGATGGTGTTCACCATGGCGCTCGAGTCCGCTGAGGCCCGTGCCGCCGTCGACTCCGCCCGCTCCGCGGGTGGCCGCCTGCTGCTCGTGCCCCACATCGAAGGCCGCTTCGCCAGCGTCGGCGTGGTCGCCGAGGTGATGGAGGAGGGCGACCTGCCCGGTGGCCTGCCCGCCGTGGCCATCCGGGGTGACAGCCGCGCCGTCATCGGCACGGCGGTGCCCGGCACGGGCGACGCCCTCTGGGTGGAGGCCGAGCCGCTGCCCGAACCCGAGCCCACGCCGGCCGTCAACGAGCTCGCCCGCGAGTACCGCGCCGTGCTCGAGAACATCCTGCACAGCCGCGGGGCGGGCCGCATCGCGGCCCAGCTGCGCGAGATCACCGAGCCCAGCCGCCTGGCCGACGTCTCGGGGTACTCAACCGACCTCTCGCTGACGCAGAAGGTCGAGGTGCTCGAGACGCTCGACGTCGAGGCGCGGCTGCGCCTCGTCCTGGGCTGGGCGCGTGACACCCTGGCCGACGTCGCGTTGCGGGAGAAGATCAAGACCGACGTCGAGGAGGGGATGGAGAAGACGCAGCGGGAGTTCCTGTTGCGCCGCCAGCTCGACGCCATCCGCAAGGAGCTGGGCCAGATCAGTGGCGACGACGAGGCCGACCCCGACGACTACCGGGCCAAGCTCGAGGCGCGCGACCTGCCCGACCACGTCCGCAAGGCCGTCGAGCGCGAGGTCGACAAGCTCGAGCGCACCAGCGACCAGAGCCCGGAGACGGGCTGGATCCGCACGTGGCTCGACACGGTGCTCGAGCTTCCCTGGGGCGTCGAGTCGGAGGACCGCCTTGACATCACGGAGGCGTCGCGCATCTTGGAGGCGGACCACGACGGGCTCGAGGACGTGAAAGAGCGCATCCTCGAGCACCTCGCCGTGCGCAAGTTGCAGGCCGAGCGCGGCCTGACGCCGGTGGACGGGCGCGGCTCCGGAGCGATCCTGGCCCTCGTCGGTCCTCCCGGTGTCGGTAAGACGTCGCTCGGCGAGTCCGTCGCCAACGCGCTCGGTCGCAAGTTCGTCCGCGTGTCGTTGGGCGGCGTGCGTGACGAGGCAGAGATCCGTGGCCACCGCCGCACCTACGTCGGGGCCCAACCGGGCCGGCTGGTGCGCGCCCTGCGCGAGGCCGGGACGATGAACCCGGTGATCGTGCTCGACGAGGTGGACAAGATCGGATCCGACTATCGGGGCGACCCGTCCTCGGCTCTGCTCGAGGTCCTCGACCCGGCCCAGAACCACACGTTCCGCGACCACTACCTCGAGGTGGACCTCGACCTGTCGCGGGTGCTCTTCATCGCCACGGCCAACGTCAGCGAGACCATCCCCGGTGCGCTGCTCGACCGCATGGAGCTCATCCGGATTGACGGGTACACCGAGTCGGAGAAGGTCTCGATCGCCCAGCACCACCTGGTGGGCCGCCAGCTCACCCGGGCGGCGCTGCGCGAGGACGAGGTGCGCATCACCGAAGAGGCGCTGCGTGCCATCGTGGCCGACTACACACGGGAGGCCGGCGTCCGCAACCTGGAGCGCGAGATCGGCAAGCTGCTGCGCAAGGTGGCTACCAAGCTCGCGTCCGGCGAGCGGGAGGCACCGGTCGTGGTCGAAGCCGACGACGTGCGGGGCTGGCTCGGCCGGCCGCACTTCTTCTTCGAGGCGGCCGACCGCACCACCGTTCCGGGCGTGGTCACGGGTCTTGCCGTGACCGGCGCCGGTGGCGATGTCCTCTTCGTCGAGGCGAGCGTGTCCGACGGGCCCGAGGGTCTCACCCTCACCGGCCAGTTGGGCGACGTCATGAAGGAGTCGGCCGAGATCGCCCTCTCCTACGTGCGCTCGCACGCCGCGGAGCTCGGGATCGAACCGACAGCCTTCACGGGCAAGCGTTTCCACGTGCACGTCCCAGCCGGCGCCGTCCCCAAGGACGGCCCGTCGGCCGGCGTGACGATGACCACCGCGCTCGTGAGCCTGTTGCGCAACGTGCCGGTCCGCTCGGCCGTCGGGATGACCGGTGAGGTCACCCTGCAGGGCCGGGTCCTGCCGATCGGTGGCGTCAAGCAGAAGGTGCTGGCGGCCCACCGGGCCGGGCTCACCGAGGTCGTCCTGCCGGAGCGCAACGGTCCGGACCTCGAGGACGTCCCCGTGGAGGTGCGCGACGCCATGGCGTTCCACCTCGCCGCCACGGTCGACGACGTGCTCGCACCGGCTCTGTCCGGTGCGGGCGCCGTCGACCCGGCGGTGGGCGGCGGGACCGAGTTGGGCACTGCGGCCTGAGGCCGGGCAGACTGACGCGGAGACCGTCGATCGGAGCGGACATGGACGACAAGCAGATCGTGGAGCGGATCAGTGAGCTCGCGGCCGAGGAGCAGCGCCTCGAGGAGGCGCACGTCGGCGAGGGGCTCAGTGACGACGAGGTGGCGCGCAAGCGCGCGCTCGAGATCACCCTGGACCAGCTCTGGGACACGTTGCGCCAGCGCCGTGCCAAGCGCAACGCGGGCCAGGATCCCGATGGGGTCCAGCCGCGTTCGGCGGACACCGTGGAGGGCTACCTCCAGTAGGCCTTCTGGCCGGACCCGGTCGACGGCCGCATCCGGCGCCAGACCACCGGCGCCAGGGCGAGGAGGGCGAAGACGACCAGCGCCAGGGCGAAGAGCGCGTCGTAGGCGCCAAAGCCGGCGTAGCTGAAGGCGACCGTGTGCACACCCGGGCCGACCACGACGCCGACCAGCGCGGGCGCCACCATGACCGTCGGCGCGGGGTCGCCGTCGACCGTGGCGCGCCAGCCCGGGTCGAAGGACGCGCTCAGGACCACCGTGGCGCGCCGGTTCGTCCGCACCACGGCGCCGGCATGGCCGTCGGCCAGGTCGGCGTGCTCGACGAGGACGTGGCCCGGCGGCCCGCGCAGCGCGGTGGCACCCGCGGCCGTGGGGGTGGACCCCGCCTGCCCGTTGAAGGCCACCGTCAGGTCCCGTTGCCGCCCGAGCAGGGGTGAGTCCAAGAGCGTGACGCTCTGCGAGCCGACGTCGGCCCGCGTCGCGCTCAGGACGCCGGTTGTGTCGTACACGTGGATGTAGCCCGGGTCGGGGAGGGCCCACAGGCAGGCCGTCTCGGTGCAGCGGACCTTGTCGGCCGGCACCGGGGGCGCCATGGAGGCGGGGGTCAGGATGTAGCCGATGCCGAAGAGGGGGTAGTCGCCCGGGTTGGCGTCGTCGAAGGAGTACTCCGGGTCGGTCATGAGCGAGGCGGTGCGTAGCGTGTACCCGACCTCGTCGACGTCCTTGGCCTCGAGGTACTTGAACACGGGCACCGCACCAACGAGGAAATTCGCTCCCCAGTTCGTCGGCTGGCCGGCGTAGACGCGGCCCCTCGGGTTGGCGCGGACGAAGGCGAGCAGCTCGTCGATCTGGACGTCTTGGTGCTCGTCGGAGCCGGCCTGCAACCCGATGTTCGCCGCGTTGTGCGCGTCGTAGGTGTCCAGGGAGGTCCAGGCCGGTGCGAGCACGACGATCAGCGCCACGAGGCAGACCCCGGCGACGATGCCCCGGCCGCCCGGTTCGGACGCCCAGCCCCGGCGCTCCTCTGGGAAGAGCCTCAGGGCGGCGTCGAGCGCGAGCCGACCCACGGCGACGATGCCGATGCCGGCCAGCAGGATGCCCGAGAGGTGGACGCCCATCTGGAAGCGGCGGATGAAGATGTCGCTGCTGCCCGGCAGGATGTCGTAGAGGGATCCGAAGGTCGTCCGACCGAACGTCATCAGCAGGGTCACGACCCAGATGCTCACCAGCGCGCGGCCCGCCACGCTCGTGCGCCAGCGCCAGATGCAGACCGCGATCCCGATGCCGACCAGGACGGTCACGACGGGCCAGCGCCCGGCGTCGTAGAGCTGGCCCGAGAACAACCAGGACAGCACCTGGCGGGCGCCGTAGCCGTTCTCGAGGCCCGTGCTCTCGAGCACCTGGTTGCGCGCCGCCCAGTGGGACTGGTCCAGCAGCGGCACGATGATCCAGGCCGACGCGGCCAGCGCCGCTGCGCCCAGGGTGACGGCGCGGACCAGCCTCCGCCTCAGGTCCGAGGGCACGATGAACGGCCACACGACGAGCGGAACGAAGGCCAGGTACCCCGTCTCGTAATGCAGCGCCACAGTCAGCACGATGAAGAGGACGGCGGGCAGCGCGCCGCGCCGCGACGACAGCGCGCGGTAGGTGAAGCCCCAGGCCAGCGGCAGGGTCCACGACGCCCAGAGCTGGGTCCACACGCCGTAGCCCACCCAGACGTAGGCCTTGGTCTCGTAGCCGATCCCAGCCGCGGAGGCGAGGAACGGTGCCACCGCAGCCGCTGCGGCGCCGGTCCAGCGACTCAGGCCGAACAGCCGGGTGCTCCAGTACACCGGGATCGGCCAGAGCGCCAGCAGCAGGTACAACGACCATCGGAACGACTTGTCGGGGTCGATCACGGTCCCGATCGACCCTGTGATCATGGAGGGCAGGCTCTGGTAGTGCAGGAACTGGGGCGACCCGAGCCCGAGGCTCGGGAACCAGCTCGTGAGGGGCAGGTGGCCCTGGCCGATGCGGGCCGCCGCGAACCGCACCATCTGCTCGTGCAGCGAGCTGTCGTCGAGATACGGCACCGCCCGCAACTCGGGGCGGAGCTCCCACAGACTCCAGGCGACGGCGATGGTCAGGACGACCCAAGGGCCGAACCAGGACCACGGCGACGCGCCCTCGGTGCCGGGCTCCGGTGATGCGGGGAGGGGCGCCCCCTCCAAGGCGGGCGTCACGACCGGACCAGGTACGCGGTGAGCGCCTGGGCCAGGGCCCGTGCGGTCTCCTCCTGGAAGGCGGACGTCACCAACAGGGCGGCATCGGTGACGTTGCGCATGTTCCCGCACTCGACGAGCACCTTCGGCTCGGTGGCCAGGTTCAGCCCCGCGAGGTCGTCGCGGGGCTGCAGGCCGTTCGTGCCCTCGTACGTGCTGGTCGGCATGCCGGTCATCGCCGCGAACGACGAGCGTACGTCCGCGGCGAGGGTCGCCGACGACGCGACGATTGCGTCGTCCGGGCCGACGGCCATTGGCTCGAGAACAGTGAAGCCGCGACCCGTCGGTGGCCCGCCATCGGCATGGATGTCGACGGCGACGTCGGCGTGCGCGTCGTTGATGATGGCCGCGCGCTGCGTTACGCATGGACCAACACCGCTGTTCGAGTTGCGCGTGAGGACGACGCGTGCCCCCTCGGCGCGCAGGTCCGCGGCGAGATACCGTGCGACGTTGAAGTTGAAGGACGCCTCCGTGTAGCCGCTGTCGGTCTCGGTACCCGTGGTGTCGCACGCCTCGGTCGTCCGGCCGTTGAACACGGGTGCATCGATGGTGGACGGTGCCGTGGAGTTGTCGCCGTTGTGCCCCGGGTCGATGCCGACGACCTTGCCGGCGAGCGGCGGCCCGTGCGTCCCGCCGAGCCGCGTCACCAGCAGCACGCCGCCGGTCACGATGCCCAGGGCGAACGCGAAGGATGCCAACCGTTGGCGGCGTCCACGGCGCGTCGGCCTTCGTGCGGGCGCTACCACCCGGGTATGTTGCCAAACCGGACGCGCCGGCCGACCGCGCTCCCGACCTGAACCGTGCGGCACGGCCCGTCGCGGTCACGGTCATCCCGACGCCCGTCTGTCACATCGCCCCCATCACGCTCGGGCGGTAGCTCAGTGGTCAGAGCAGATGCCTCATAGTGCGGCCTGACCAGCCGCTACGCACGGACGGCCCCGCGGCGAACCGCCGGACCCACAGCGCGGGCCCGACGCGCGCCAGTCGCCACGGCCCAAAGGAGGCCGATTGATGCCAAGACGTCGATGGACGGTTCGGCGGCGACGCGAATGCGAGTGCTGCCATAGAAGACTGCGGCGTTGATAGCAACGACCACGATCGGAACCAAGACGACGAGGAGACGTCGCTTGGAGCACCTCGCCAGTTGAATCACACCGAGGCACGCGAAGGGCAGCAGCACCCAGTTCATGATCTGCCCAGCCTCCTTCGGTCCTGTGGCACCGTTGAGATCCTCGGTCACGTCGTAGTGCAACTGGGTGCCCGGCGCGTACAGACCCCACGCCCGACCTTCTCGGGCCAGGACCACTCCAGGTAGGTCAGACAGATGACCTCTGGCGTAGTTCGTCGCCCCGTTGCCGATCGCATCACTCAGTGTCGCTTCAGTCCAGTGACTGGCGTGGTCGGGTGGTTTCCCGTATTTGAGGATGTACACCACTGCGGCAAATTGGTTGTTTTCGTCGAAGCTTCCGTATTCGGGACTGGAGGGCGAAAACGTGTCTTGAGAGTATGACCCCGACAGGGTGAACCCTTCATCCGTCGACAACGTCAGTGACCCTAACTGGATGTCGTTGCGAACGAGCCAGGGTACGAGGAAGAGGCCAACACCGGCGAGGACCGCCACGGCCGGAACCAGACGTTGTCGCCATGGCCCTACGGCAAGAACCACGACAACGAGGCCGAGCAGCAATACGAAGTCGACCGCCTCGCTGCGAGTGAGCGTGGCGATGCCGCAATGCCTGCCGCGCACAGGCCGACGCCAGGCCCGGCCAGTCTTCGGCCGAACAGCCCCATGGCAAGAACTCCACCGGCCGAGATAAAGGCGAGAGCTATCCGGTGCGCATCAATAGATCGAATGTGGACGAGATCGAGTCCGGCCAGTAAGAAGCTGAAAGCCGGCGGATGTTCTGCCGTGGGCACGAGTGGACCCGGACCCAGGAAGCGATCGACATAGCCTTTACCCTGGGCGATGCGTGCGGCGGACTGCTGGAAGAACAGTGGATCGCCGTGCAGCGGCGCGCCCCAGGTCCAGCCCAAGATGAACAGGATCCTGGCGACGATTGCGATGACAACAATTCCACCGAGCGCCCAGGCGAACCCACGGGATCCATGGATACGGACCCTGCCGGAATTCGACAGGTCTTTCGATTCACTGAACCGCCCGTGCCCGCCCTTGAGCGGCAATTCTGCTCCTCGAGGCTCCAGGCACACGTGCAAAGCTAGAACACCTCGCCTCAGCTATCGAGGCCCGCATCACTGCTTCGAACCCACTCGCCGGCGTCCGGCTACCCCACGGCATGCATGACTGCCTCCACGCGAACGGCGCGTCGCTCTCGTCGTCTCGGAGCGAGCAGAACGTTGGCTGATCCAAAATTGGGAAGTGCGACTCACTCGACGGTCGCGCCTCGGACCACTTTCCACGCAACGCAGAAGCCGATCGTAAAGTACCGGAGGGGCTGTAGCTCAGTGGTCAGAGCAGAGGACTCATAATCCTTCGGTCGTGGGTTCGATCCCCACCAGCCCCACCGACCCTGCGACCCCGCACCCCGCGGGCCTCGAGTGGGACCCCTACTCGTCGCGCTCGCCGGCCGCCCAGGCGACCGCGCCGCCCGTGAGGTTCTCGGCCGTCCACCCCGCGTCGCTCAGTGCCTTGGCCGCGGCGGCAGAGCGGCCCCCGACGTGGCAGGCCACCACGATCGTGACATCCCTCGGCAGCTCGTCGAGGCGGTCACCGAGCTGCCCGAGGGGGATGTGCACGCCGATGGGGTACGACCAGGCGGCGACCTCGTCGGGCTCTCGCACATCGAGAAGGAACACGTCCTCGCCACGGGCGAGGCGCGCCTTGATCTCGTCGGGTTCCACCTCGGCGTAGGGCATGGCCAACCCTACGGCCTGCGGCAGACCGTGCCCCTGGCGGCCGGGCGCCGCCGGTACTGTTGTCGCGCGATGGCCCTGCCTCGAAAATTCCTCAACGAGGACGAGGAGCTCCTGGCCGAGCTGCACCCGCACTGGATCTTCCTGTTCGGCCCCCTCTTCACGTCCCTCGGGGTCTGGGCCGCGATCATCGTGCTGGTCGTGCTGTGGCGGAACCCGCCCGGCTGGACCAACTACCCGATCCTCATCGTCGCCCTCATCCCCGGTCTCTGGCTTCTCGGCCGGTTCGTCCGCTGGAAGTCCTACTCCGTGGCGCTGACGTCGACCCGGATTTTGGTGCGCCAGGGCATCCTCGGGCGCGACACGGTCCAATTGCGCCTGCAGCGCATCACCGAGGTCAACATCCGCCAGGCGTTGCTCGAGCGGCTCCTCGGCACGGGGAGCCTCATCATCGACGTGCAGGGAGAGGACGACTCACTGACGCTCGAGTACATGCGCAAACCGGCGATCGTCCAGCGCGTCATCAACTCGCAGATCAACGAGATCGTGGGGGGCGGCCGCCGCGAGCCCATCCCGCACGACATGCTGCCCGCCGAGGCCCGTCGCGCCGCGGCGCGGGACTACGACGTCGACGAAGACCGCGGCGCCGAGCAGGACACGCCGCCCTTCGGTGTGAGCACTCCGGGCACCGCTCCGAGCCAGGCCGCCGACCAGTCGGCGGGCGTCCAGCCGGCGGGCGGCCCCGCGCCGGGGGCGCTCCCCTTCGAGATCCGCGACCGGCTGATTGAGCTCGACGACCTTCGCCGGCGCGGCATCCTCTCCGAAGAGGAGTTCGCTGCGAAGAAGAGCGAACTCCTGAACCGGATCTGACCCGGGACACCGTCGTCTGCAGCTGACAGACTGCTCCGTGGGCGCAGTGCCCCACGCGGAGACGGACGGAAGGACGGACCCATGTACGCAGTCGTGGTCGAGGTCGACATTCTGGACGACACCGAAGCCCGCAAGGAGCTCGAGAACGTCGTCGCCATGGTCAAGGAGTTCCCGGGTCTGGTGTCGGGCCATTGGGTCCGCCTCGACGAGGGCCATGGCACATCCTTCGTCCTCTTCGAGACCGAGGAGCAGGCCAACGCAGCCAAGCCGCCAGCGGGCGGGGATGCCACGGGCGTGAAGATGACGAGCATCCGGGTGGGCGAGGTGCTCGCCTCGATTTGAGGCCTGACAGGGAGAGGGGGCGCGCCGCGGGACGGCTACCGTGGTGCGGGTGAGCCTCCCTCGATACCGGTGCGACGGCTGCGGCAACCTCACCCGCTTCGATGTGATCGTCTCGCAGCAGACGAGAGCGTTCCACCACTTCACCGTCGGCGGCGACCTCGTGATCGAGGACGAGGAGATCCTCTCCCGCCACGTCGACGAGGTGGTCTGTCGCTGGTGCGGCCACGGGCGCAGCGTCGTCGAGCTTGCGGCCGAGGACCACACGCTCGAGGAACCGGGCGCTCCGTCCAAGGTGCCGTGAGCGAGCCGCCGGCAGAGATCCTGCGCCGGCTTCGCCCCATCCCCACCTACACCGACCACCCCACGACGCGACCCCATGACGTCGTCGGCGTCGGTCTCGACGGCCTGGCGTGCCGGATCGACGTGGAGCAGGCCGCCGATCCTGTTCTGCTCCTCTTCCTGTCGGCGGGCTGCCTCGGCTGCCGCGACCTGTGGGAAGGCCTCGCCCAACTGCACGCCGGGCTCGCCGGTGCGGCGCGCCTCGTCGTGGTGACCAGGACCCCGGGCGACGAGGACCCCGCCGCCCTCGCGGTCCTGGCCGGCGACGACGTCGACCGCCTCGGCGTCCAGATCGTCATGAGCACGCCGGCCTTCGCGGACTACCGGGTCGGCGGTCCTCCGTTCCTCTCGGTCGCCACCGCCGACGCGGTGCTCACCGAGAGCGTGGCATGGGGGCTGGACCAGACCCTGCGCACCGCCCTCGACGCACTGCGCCCCGGCTAGGCCGTGCGCATGCTCGACGTCCCGCTCGGTGTCACACCCCCTCGACATGCTGGGCCCGAACAGAGAGGGTCATCGTCATGCCGACTTCCAGGGACACCCACAGCGAGCCCGAGGGCGGGCTCACCATCGACTGCGACCGCTGCGCACTCCGGGAGACTGCGGCCTGCGACGACTGCGTCGTCACCTTCCTCCTCGGGCGGGAACCCGATGACGCCGTGGTCATCGACGCCGACGAGGCGCGCGCCATGCGCATGCTCGAGCGCGCCGGGCTCGTGCCGACGCTGCGCTTCGACGCGTGGGCGGGCTGACCCGTGTCCGGCTGATCGGCGTCCGGCTGATCGGCGCCGGTCGCCATCCCGTCGGCGACGCGCCGGGGGGAGGCCCGGTGAAGCGCCACCTGCTCGTGACCAACGACTTCCCACCCAAGATGGGCGGGATCCAGAATTACCTCTGGGAACTGTGGAAGCGGCTGGACCCCGCGTCCTATGTGGTGCTGACGGCGTCTTCGGACGACGGCGCGGCCGCCTTCGATGCCGAGCAGGCCGAACGCGGCGTCCGCATCGAGCGGGTTCCCGGGACCACCCTCTTCTTCCCGACCGCCGCCGCCCTGGCGGCGGTGCGCACGTGCGTGGCGGACAACGAGATCGACATGGTCCTGCTGGACCCCGTGCTCCCGCTCGGGCTCCTCGGCCCGCACCTCGGGGTCCCCTTCGGCGTCATCCTGCACGGAGCGGAGGTCACGGTCCCGGGCCGCATCCCCGGCGCGCGGGCCGCACTGGGCAGCGTGCTGCGCGGCGCGCGGCTCGTCGTCGCCGCGGGCAGCTACCCGGCGGCAGAAGGCCGCCACGCTGCCGGCGACGGCATCGGCCCACAGGTCGTCATCCCGCCCGGCGTGGACACCGGCAGCATCGTCCCGCTCAAGGCGGCCGAGCGCCGCGCCGCGCGGACCCGGCTCGGGCTCCCCGCCCACGGGCCGCTCGTGGTCAGCGTCAGCCGGCTGGTGCCGCGCAAGGGAATGGACGTGCTCATCGAGGCGGCCGGTCGCCTGGCCTCGTCCTACCCGGACCTGGTCGTCGCGATCGCCGGCGAGGGCCGGGAGCTGGCGCACCTCCGGCGCCTGGCCGGGCAGAGCCCGCTCAGCGTCGAGGTGCTCGGGGCGGTCAGCGACGCGGACCGGTCCGCCCTCCTCGGCGCGGCCGACGTCTTCGCCATGGCCTGCCGGAACCGCTGGTTGGGCCTGGAGCAGGAAGGCTTCGGCATCGTGTTCCTCGAAGCGGCGGCAGCCGGGGTTCCCCAGGTCGCCGGCGACAGTGGCGGAGCCTCCGAGGCCGTGCTGGACGGGGTCACGGGCCTGGTCGTGGAGTCACCCCGGGACCCGGGGGCGGTGGCCGAGGCGCTGCGCAGCCTGCTGGCCGACCCGAACCGGCGGCGCCGGATGGGCCGGGCGGCCCGTTCGAGGGTGAAGGAATCCTTCGACAACGACGTTCTCGCTTCTAGGCTGGCCGAGGCGCTGGCTGGAGTGGCAATCTGACGCACCTGCCGCGCTGGCAGTCCGGACAGGAAGGACGCACCCACGTGGCCGATCAAGCCACAGAGCACATCTCGGTAGTGGCACCGCCCGAGCGGTGCTTCGAGGTCGCGGCCGACCTCGAGCGGTATCCCGAGTGGGCCGCCGACATCAAGGAGATCGAGGTCAAGGAGCGCGACGACCAGGGTCGCCCGCTGCTGGTGACCTTCCGCGCCGCTGCCTTTGGCCGCAGCACCAGCTACACCCTCGCCTACGACTACTCGGAGGCACCGCACGTCCTGGCGTGGAAGCTGACCCAGGGCGACATCACGACCAAGCTCGACGGGAGCTACATCTTCGACCCCGCCGAGGGCGACCGCACCGATGTCACCTACCACCTCGAGGCGGAGCTGCGCGTGCCCATCCCCGGTTTCATCAAGATGCGGGCCACGAGCCGCATCATGGCGACCGCCATGCGAGAGCTGAAGGCGCGGGTCGAGTCCATCTCGTGACTCCTGACGGGGGCCGCCGTACGGCCGCCGACGTGACCTACGGCATCGACATCGGCGGCACCAAGGTCCTGGGCGTCGCCCTCGGCCCCGCCCACGACGTGGTCGCCGAGGCCCGGGTCCCGACGCCGACCGGCGAGCACGCCGCCGTGGGCAGCCACGTCGCGGCGGCGGTGGCGCAGGTCGTCCACGAGCTCGACAGAGCGCTCGGCGCCGCCCGCGATGCGCCCGTCGGCGTCGGCCCGCCGGGCATGGTGGACCGGCAGGGCCGACTGTGCTTCGCCCCCAACCTGCCCCATGCCGACGGGGTGGACTGGACGAGGCTCATCGGTGACCGACTCCCGGGACGGCGGATCGTGATCGAGAACGACGCCAACTGCGCGGTGCTGGCCGAGCACCGCCTGGGCGCCGCCCGCGGCTACCGCGACGTGGTGATGGTCACCCTGGGCACCGGCATCGGCGGCGGCATCGTGCTCGACGGGCGGGTCCAGGTCGGGTCCGCGGGCTTCGCCGGTGAGATCGGGCACATGGTGGTGGACCCCGCCGGCCCCCCGTGCCCCTGCGGCCGGCGAGGTTGCTGGGAGCGCTTCGCCTCGGGCGCCGGGCTCGGTGTGCTCGCCCGCGAGGCCGCGCTGGCGGGGCGCCTCGGCGAGGTGGTCAGACTGGCGGGCGGCGACCCCGAGAGCGTCCGTGGTGAGGACGTCTCGGCCGCCGCCGCCGCCGGCGACCCGGCGGCGCGCCGGGTCATCGAGGAGGTCGGGGGGTGGGTCGGCTTCGGCCTGGCCAACCTGGCCGCCGTGCTCGACCCGGAATGCTTCGTGCTCGGTGGGGGCGTGGCGCAGGCCGGGGATCTGCTCGTCGAGGCCGCCCGCGCCACCTTCGGGGAGCTGGTCGAGGGAGGAGACCGCCGCCCTCTCGCCGTGATCGTGCGCGCCGCCCTCGGGGAGCGGGCCGGCGCCGTCGGCGCGGCGCTGGCGGCACGCCAGGGCGGCCTGTCGTGATGCGGAGCGGTGTCGTGCTGCCGACGTTCCGCGACACGCCCGACGAGGCGTTCGCCGCGGCCGCCCAGGCGGTCGCGGCCGGCGTCGACGGTGTGTTCTGCTACGACCACATCTGGCCCCTGGGCCAGCCCCAGCGGCCGGCGCTGGCCCCCTTTCCGCTCCTGGGCGCGCTGGCCACGCTGCTCGAGCCGCGGCACGGTAGCCGCGGGGGCCCGTTCCTGGGCACGCTCGTGGCGCGGGTCGGCCTGGTGCCGAACGCCGTCCTGGAGGGGCAGTTCGTCGCCCTCGAACAGCTGGCCCCGGGACGGGTGATCGCTGGGCTCGGGACCGGAGACCGGCTCAGCGAGGAGGAGAACCGGGCCTACGGGATCCCGTTTCCGTCGGCGTCCGAGCGGCGGGCGGAGCTGGTGGAGCTGGGGCGCGCGCTGGTGCGGGCGGGGCTCACGGTGTGGGTTGCCGGCGGGGCCGCCGGGCGCACCGTGGAGGCCAAGGCCGTCGGCGCGGCCCTGAACGTGTGGGACGCCGAGCCCTCGCTGGTGTCACACCGCGCGACCGGCACCGATGGGGTCGAGGTGACGTGGGCCGGTCCGCCGCCTGCGGAGTCGGCGAGCCTCCCCGCGACGCTGCGGTCGCTGCGGCGCGCCGGTGCCACCTGGTCGGTGTTCGGATGGCCGGTCGACGTCGACGAGCTGGTGGCCGCGGCGCGCGCCGCCGATGCCGAGGATGAGTCGGGGCGAGTGACGGCCGGGCCGTAGACTTCCCCGATGGAGTTCCGCCGCATCAACGGACTGCCGCCCTACGTCTTCGCCACCATCAACGACCTGAAGGCGGAAGCGCGGCGGGCGGGCCGGGACGTGATCGACCTCGGCTTCGGGAACCCCGACCTCCCATCGCCCGACGTGGCCGTGGGCAAGCTCGCCGAGGCAGCCCACAACCCGCGCAACCACCGCTACTCCGCCTCGCGGGGCATCCCGAAGCTGCGGAGCGCCATCACCGACCTCTACCAGCGCAAGTTCGGGGTCCATCTCGACCCGGACACCGAGGTGGTGACGACCATCGGGGCCAAGGAGGGCTACTCGCACCTCATGTGGGTGCTGGTGGGACCCGGTGACACGGCGTTGGTGCCGTCCCCCTCGTACCCGATCCACATCTGGGGGCCGCTCTTCGCCGGTGCCGACGTGCGGCAGGTCCCCCTGCAGGGGCCCCAGGTGGCATCCGACGACGCGCCCGATCCCGGCGAGGAATTCTTCGACGGGCTCATGCACGCCTGGGAGGAGTCGTGGCCAAAGCCGAGGGTCATCGTGCTCTCCTTCCCGCACAACCCCACGACCGCGTGTGTGGACCTGTCCTTCATGGAACGCCTCGTGGCGTTCGCCCGCGAGCACGAGGTTGTCCTGGTGCACGACTTCGCGTATGCGGACCTGGGGTTCGACGGCTACGACCCTCCCTCCATCCTCCAGGTGCCCGGCGCCAAGGACGTGGCCGTCGAGATCTACACGATGACCAAGTCGTTCTCCATGGCCGGGTGGCGTGTCGGCTTCGTCGTCGGCAACGCCGAGATCGTCCAGGCGCTCACCAAGCTCAAGACGTACCTCGACTACGGGACGTTTCAGCCGATTCAGATCGCCGCCATCGTCGCCATGAACGAGGCGCCCGACTACCCCAAGGAGATCAACCAGATCTACCGGTCTCGCCGCAACACGCTGTGCGACGGGCTCAATCGCATCGGGTGGCACCTGGCGCCGCCCAAGGGGACGATGTTCGTGTGGGCCCCCATCCCGGACCCCTACCGCGAGATGGGGTCGCTGGAGTTTTCGAAGTACCTGGTGGGCGAGGCGGATGTCGCCACCTCGCCCGGCGTCGGGTTCGGTCCCGGCGGCGACGGCCACGTCCGGTTCGCGCTCATCGAGAACGAGCAGCGCATCGGCCAGGCGGTGCGCAACCTGCGCGGGGCGCTCACCAAGCTGGGGTAGGCGCCCTCCTCAGGGAAGACCGGCGCCCGGCACGGTCGTTCGCACCTTCTCGATGGCGCCCTTGCGTTCCGCCCTCGCCACTGACGCGTGGCTGACCGGCGCCGTGATCGTGTACAGCGTCCTGCGGTCGTCGTCGCCGAGCATGCACGCGTAGCAATTCATGCTCGTGACAACCCGTTGGTGGACCTCGCCGCCCTCGGCGACCCGGACGCACTCCGGCGCGTACGCATTGGACACCCAGATGGTGCCGTCCTCGCACAGGCAGATGCCGTCGGGGGCGACGCTCCCGAGCGCTGCCCACTCGCGGCGGTTGTCGAGCGTGCCGTCGTCGGCACGGTCGAAGGCGGTCAGCTTGGCGGCCGCGCTCTCCGCGATGATCAGGGTGCGGCCGTCCTCGGTGATGACCGTGCCGTTGGGAAAGGCAATGTCGGCGGCGGCCTCGCAACTCGAGCCATCGGGGTCGACGCGGACGAGCGAGGCAGGGCCGACGACGCTGGCGTCGACCGTCCCGTCGTAGAGCCCGTCGAGGTCGAACCCGAAGTTGCCGGCGTAGGCCTGGCCATTGGACGCCACCACCATGTCGTTGGCGTGCCAGGTCGCCCACGGGGTCAGGTCGCCGTGCCGCACCAGCGAGCCGTCGGGTTCGCGGCGCATGATGACGCGGTCGAGCCGGGAGTTGATCAGGAGGCGGCCGTCGGGGAGCCAGCCCAGCCCGGCGGGCTCGCCGTCGAAGTCAACTTCGACCCGGCGCTCCCCGTCCGAGGAGACGGAGACGACGGCATGGTCGAAGAAGTCCGAGTACCACAGGCGGCCGTCGTGCCAGCGCGGGCATTCCCCGAAGAACAGGCCCGACAGGAACCGCTCGGCGGTCAGGGTCTCGCTCGTCACGGTGCAACCTCCACTCCCAGGGTGATCCGGCACCGCAGTTCAGCACAGCCCCCCGCCCGGTGCGGCGCCGGCCTCCGAGGGGTACCTTTGGCACGTGACGTATTGGGTGCTCAAGGCGGTCCTGACCCCGATCTTCTTGGTCCTGTTCCGCGTCAAGGTGGAGGGGAGGGAGAACGTTCCCACACACGGCCCGGCCGTCCTGGCGGCCAACCACCAGTCGTTCTGCGACTCTTTCTTCATTCCTCTCGTTGTCCGGCGCAAGGTGACGTTCCTCGCCAAGGCGGAGTACTTCGACTCGTGGAAGACGGCGTGGTTCTTCCGGGCGGCGGGCCAGATCCCGATCCGGCGGACGGGGGGGAGCGCGTCGGAGGATGCGCTCGATACGGCGCGCAACGACGTCCTCGGCCGGGGGAACATCCTCGGTCTGTATCCCGAGGGCACCCGCACCCTCGACCAGTACGTGCACAAGGGACGAACCGGTGTGACGAGGTTGTCGCGCGAGTGCGGGGTGCCGGTGATCCCGGTCGGGGTGGTCGGCACGGTCGAGGTGCAACCGGTCAATGCCAAATTCATGCGGCCGTTCAAGACCGTCATCATCCGCTTCGGCGCACCCATGCGGATGGACCCGCCCGAGAACCCCGACGACCCACTGGAGAACCACGATCATGGCCAGTGCCGTGCCTTCACCGACCGGCTGATGCGGGAGATCGCCCGGCTCTCCGAGCGCGAGTACATCGACGAGTACGTGCCCGCACGCACGAGCGCGGCCGCCGCGTGAGCGAATCCGCAGCACAGAGGATTCGTCATCACTCCGAAACAGGCAGTTCACACTGAGCGCCTAACGTCTGTCGCATGGCTGGCTACATCGTGCGGATCGCACTGCCCGACCGGCCGGGGGCGCTTGGACTGGTGGCCAGCCGGATCGGCGCCGTCGGGGGCGACATCGTGGCCATCAACATCCTCGAGCGCGACGGCGGGAACGCGGTTGACGAGTTCGTCATCGAGATCGGCGGCCACCACCTGATCGAGCTCCTGCAGAGCGAGATCCACGAGGTGGACGGTGTCACCGTCCTGGAGATCCGGGCGGCGGACTCTACGACCTCGGCGGGCTGACGACGTAGGCGCACACGTGCGCCCCGTCCATCAGGTGCGCCACGCGGCGCACCGTTGCACCGGGCAGCGCATCGCGGATGAAGGCCAGCTCGCTCGTGCAGGCCTGCGAGAACCCGTGGGCGACGGTGAGGATGGCGCAGTTGTGCTCGGTGATCCGCCAGCTACCGTCGGGCAGCCGCTCGGCCTCGGCGAGGTAGCCGTCCTCGTCCAAGATGGCGGTCAGCGCGGCGACCTGCTCGTCGAAGGGGAGGTTGGCGGTCCGGGGGAGCGCGCCGGCGACCCGTCGCTTGCGCCGCGACTCGAAGAGCTCGTCGACCTGGGCGGCGCCCGGCCCGCCCAGGTAGCCCAGGAGCTCGGTCGTGAGGTCGCCGTAGCGCTTCGGGTAGAGCGCCTCGGCGGCCGCCGCCAGCTCGTAGACATGGCGTGGCCGTCCCCGTCGCGCCCCGGGCGCGACCTCGTCGTGGTGTGCGAGGAGCCCGTCCTCCTCGAGGCGGCCCAGCTGCAGCCGGACGGCGGCGGGAGTCAGGCCCAGCGCGTCAGCCACCGCGGACGCGTCGAGCGGCCCCTGGCGCTTCAAGAGGTTCAAGATGGCGCGCCGCGTCGTCGGCAGCTGTCGCAGCGGCGACTCCACCATGGACGTCTCGGTCGGTGTCGTGGGTTCCGGCGTCACGGCAGGATGAGGTGGACGTCGCCGAACTCGTGCCACAGGTAGCCCTCGGCCAGCGCGGCGGCGTAGGACGCCTGGAGCAGGGGCCGCCCCGCGATCGCCTCCAACATGGCGAGGTGCGAGGCCTCGGGCTCGTGCCATCCGGTCAGGAACCCGTCGATGGAACGGACGGGCCGCTCGGGCGTGACCACCGTCTCGGTCCACCCTTCGTTCGGGTGCACGTGCCCGTGCTCGTCCACCACGGACTCCAGCGCGCGCACCACGGTCGTGCCGATGGCGATGACGCGTCCGCCCGAGCGGCGGGTGTCATTGACGCGGTGCGCGGTGGCCAGCGACACCCGGAAGTACTCGGCGTAGGGCGGCTCGTTGGCCTCGAGCGAGGCGACGCCCGTGTGCAGCAGGAGGGGCGCCACGCCGACTCCCTTGGCGGCGAGCCTGGTGAGCACCTCCGGTGTGAAGGGTCGTCCGGCACTCGGCATCTCGGCCGAGCCCGGCTCGGTGACATAGACGTTCTGGTAGGCCGCGATCGGGTACCGGCCCCGCACGTAGCCGTACCGGATTGGGCGCCCGTGGCGCGTCAGGAAGCTGTGCATGCGCTCGGGCGTCTCGACCTGCGAGACCCATAGGCGCACGCCCAGGCCACCGGGGCCGGGGGAGTACGGGGCCAGGAGGGCGATGTGGGCCCCGTCCGCCAGACGGATGACGTCGCCGGGGCTCGCGCCCAGGTGCGCCTGTCCGTCTGCGGCGGACCTCCACCGTCCACAGGCCCGCCGGCAACCTCGTCGAGAGGTGCACCTCGACCGCCGCGCCGTCCGGTGCCGTGCCGTCGAGCTCGGCGGCCAGTGTCCCCGAGGTGTTGATGACCACGAGGTCGCCCTCGTCGAGGAAGCGGGGCAGCTCGGAGAAGTGCGAGTGGACCAGCGCCCCGTCCGACTTGGTCGCCACGAGCATGCGCACCGAGTCACGGGTCATCCCTCGGTTCTCCGGTGGCGACGGCGCCTCGAGCTCGGGCGGCAAGGCGAAGGTGAGGGGGTGGAGCTCCGGGAGGCGGGCCGGGACCGCGACCTCGAGGGCCGGGCGTCGTCAGGGCGCTCATGGCACCGCTCCCGCAGACACGAGGTCGGCGGCGCGGTACCGCCCGCTCGGGCGGTCGCTCCGGATCAGCTCCAGGTAGGCGGGCACGACGGTCGCGGGCTCGGGCCGGTCGGAGATGTCCTCGCCGGGGAACGCGGCCTGGTGCATCGCGGTGCGCAGGTCGCCGGGGTCGACCGACCACACGGTCAGTGCGGGGAACTCGACGGCGAGCACCGCCCCGAGATGCTCGAGCGCGGCCTTGCCGGCGCCGTAGCCGCCCCACCCCTCGTAGGCCTCGACCGCGGCATCCGAGGTCACGTTGAGGACGCGGGGGTGCGGCGAGTCCAGGAGGAGGGGGAGCGCGTCCTGCACGAGCCCGAGGGGTGCGACGACATTGACTTCGAAGGCGACGCGCAGATCACCCAACGGGTAGTCGGCCAGCGAGGGGAGCGGGGATGCCCCCAGTGTCCCCGCGTTGTTGACCACGAGGTCGAGGCCGCCGAGGTCGAAGGCGGCGGCCACCAGCTCGTGACGGTGCTCGATGTCGGTGATGTCGCCCGTCACCGCGACCACACGGACGTCGGGCGGGGCCTGGGCGCGGACGCGGTCCGCTGCGACGTCGAGCGTGGTCCGGTCCCGTCCGTCGATCACGAGCGACCACCCCGCCCGCGCCAGCCCGCCGGCCAGCGCCTCCCCGAGTCCCCGCGATGCCCCTGTCACGATCGCCACGCTCATGGCTGCCCACCCTTCCGAGCGGCGGGTCCGCTCTCCACGTCAATATAACAAGGATTTCCTTGCTTTATTGCGCACAGCTCAGCCTGGCGCGGGATCGACCCCTTGGGACCACCCGGCCGGGGTGGCGCTGCCGGCGAAGTTGGCGTCGCCCCCGTAGGCGGCGGTGAGAGAGCCCGTGCCGATGGGCAGCGTGGCGGTGGTGAGGGTTGCCTGGCCGTTCGACACGCTGGCGCTGCCGATGACGGCGCCGTTGTACAAGAAGGTGACCGTGCCGGTCTCCCCCGAGCCGGTGGCCGGGATCACGCTGGCCGTGATGGTGACCGGCTGTCCCAGAGTCGACGGGTTGACCGAGCTGCCGAGGCCCAGGTCGGTCGGCGCCTGGTTCACCGTGACCAGCGCGGCGGTGCCCGAAGCGCTGGCCCCGAAGTCGGGGTCCCCGCCGTAGGAGGCCGTGATGGAATTGACGCCCAGCGGGAGCGTGGTCAGGAGCATGCTGGTGGTGGTCACCCCGGCTGTCGTCGTCAGCGTCGACGTGCCGAGCGGCGTGCCGTCGTCGGTGAACGTGACGCTCCCCGTGGGGTTCGCCGTCCCGGCGCCCGCAGCCACGGTGGCCGTGAAGGAGATGGCCTCACCGGAGGTCGACGTGCGCGACGACGCCGTGACCGACGTCGTGGTCGGCTGGGGCGCGACGGTCTCGGTCAGGGCCGCCGTCGAGGGAAGGAAATCGGCGCTCCCGCTGTAGGTGGCGACGATGGAGTGGGTCGCGTCGGCGTCGTAGGTCTGGCTGCAGGTGACCTGTGGCGGGTCCGTCGACGAGAGGGTGAGCAACTGACAGCCCGTGACGGGGTTCCCGTCGTCGCTCACCGACACGGTGCCGTCCGCCCGCCCGGCGCCGGGTGCGGCGGCCGACACCATCACGGTGTAGGTGACCTCTTGGCCCGGGACGGCGGTGGCGGGTGCGGCCGCGATCGAGACGTTCGCGGCGTCTTGGTGCACGGTCTGCGGTTCGCCCGGGGAGGTGCTCGGGCCGAAGAGGACGTCCCCGCCGTACGTCGCGGTGACCGGCTGCGATCCGACCGGGAGGTCCGCCGTGTCGAAGGTGGCGGTCGTGACCCCGGCCGCGGTCGCCACCGGCGTGCTGCCGAGGAGGACGCCGCCGGCGGTGAACGACACCGGGCCCGTTGGTGCCAACCCCGGCGCATTCGTCACCGTGGCGGTGAACCGCACGTCCTGCCCGAACACCGATGTCTGGACGGTGCTCGTGACGCCGACGGCAGTGGGCGAGGCCGGTGCCCCGCCGACGAGCCCGAGTGCGTCCGTGTGCGAGTAGTCGGCTGTCGCACCGTCACGCACGGTGGCGAACGTCCCGCTGAAGGAGCCGTCTGCCACGACGTACTCCGCACCGGGCGAGGGAGTGAAGCCGCCCTCGAACACCGGAGCGGTGCTCCCGTCGAGCGACAGCGTCCCGTTCACGATCCTGCCGTAGTCCGACGGCGATGTCGGCGGACCGTTGATCCCGAAGGCGAGCAGCCCGTTCGACGCATTCGTGAGCGTGGACGCCTTCTCGAGATCGATCACGCCACCCGGAGCGACCCCGACGGTGCCTGCGTTGGTCAGGCTCGACGCGGCGACGTGGCCGACGGTGACCGTGCCGAACACCTCGAACGCCCCCGTGTTGGTGACGGGCCCGTCGAGGGTGAGCGTGGCCGTGCCGGGGCCCGAGGGCCCGGCGGTCAGCGAGCCGTCGTTGTCCAGTCCCGCGGAGACCGACAGGGTCGCGCCGGCGGATCCGGCCCCAGCGGATCCGGCCCCAGAGGTTCCGGCCCCGGCGGTGCCTCCGATGCCGACAGTCAGCGAGCTTCCTTTGGCAACGGTCAGCTCGCCGACGACGATGGTGGCGTTCTGGTCGACGACGGTGG
This sequence comes from uncultured Acidimicrobiaceae bacterium, assembly GCA_963726005.1. Classification (GTDB taxonomy): domain Bacteria; phylum Actinomycetota; class Acidimicrobiia; order Acidimicrobiales; family RAAP-2; genus Bog-473. The sequence goes on along the minus strand of CAVSAT010000002.1, from coordinate 629,819 downwards.
CGCCCCCGGGGATGCACGCGTCGACGCCGGTGGCGTCGGGGACGCCGGTGCTCCAGTTGCCCGCGGTGCTCCAATCGGTCGTTCCGGCGCCGCCCGTCCAGGTGTCCGTGCAGCTGAGCACCGTGTCGGCTGCGGGTGCGACGCCGATGCCGGTCGCGCCGTAGATCGCCAGACCTCCCGCGACCACCACGAGGCTGGCCGCGGCCGCGCCGAGACTCCGGACCGGGTGCCGGTGGGCTCCGCGGCGCGTGCCTCGCGGAGTCGGATGGCGAGGTCCCACGATGCCTCCCAGCGTCGGTGCTGCGTGGCGGGCCGGCCATTCGTCGACGCCGCGCAGCGTTCCCCTTCAGTCTGCTCCCTCGGGCTCCGGACCGGTAGGGGCCAAGACAGGCCCGTGACGCAGCATTCGTGCGCCCGCCGGCCTGCCCGAGGGGCGGAGACGGCTAACTGGTCATGACAACTCGGCCGGTTCGGTCGCCGCCCAGCCCTTCGACTTCTCGACCGCGCGGCGCCAGCCGGCGTGGAGCGCGTCGGCCAGGTCCGCCGGTAGCTGCGGCTCGAAGGTGCGGTCGGCGTCCCAGAGTCCGGCCAGCTCGCCGAGCGAGGTCCACATCCCCTCGGCGAGCCCGGCCACCATCGCCGCGCCGAGGGCGGTCGACTCGAGCGAGCGCGGCCGGGCGACGGGCATGCGGCTCTGCTCGGCCTGCAGCTCGAGGAGGAGGTCCATGGCGGCGGCACCGCCGTCCACCCGCAGCGCGGACAGTGGGTGGGCCGAGGCGGCGGCCATCGCATCGGTCATGTCGCGCACCTGGAAGGCCATCGCCTCCACGCACGCGCGCGCCAGTTGCGCGCGCCCCGCCCCGCGGGTCAGGCCGGTGACGATGCCGCGGGCCTGCGGATCCCACCACGGGCTGCCGAGCCCGGTGAGGGCGGGCACGAACGTGACGCCGCCGCTGTCGGGGACCGACGCCGCCAACGGGCCCACCTCGTCGGCGGAGGAGATGATGCCGAGCCCGTCGCGCAGCCACTGGATGGCGGCTCCCGACACGAACGTCGACCCCTCGAGCGCGTAGGCGACGCGACGGTCCGCGCGGTCGGCGTGCTCGCCCAGGTCCCAGGCGCAACTGACCGTGAGCCCGTCGGGTGCGGGAGGGCGCGCCGCCCCCGCGTTGGCGAGGGCGAAGCTGCCCGTGCCGTAGGTGACCTTCACCATGCCCGGCTCGAAGCAGGCCTGCCCGAACAGCGCCGCCTGCTGGTCCCCGAGGACGCCCGAGACCGGGACACCGTCGAGCACACCGGACGCGGCGCCGAGGTCGGCCAGCGCGGCGCCGAGGCGCCCGGCCGACGGTCGAACCTCGGGCAGGGTGGCCATTGGCACGCCGAAGAGGTCGCACAGCTCGGCGGACCAGGCCAGCGTCTCGGTATCGAGCAACAGGGTGCGGCTGGCGTTGGAGGGGTCGGTGGCGTACACACCCCCCGCCCGCCCACCGGTGAGGTTCCACAGGATCCAGGTGTCCACCGTGCAGAAGGAGAGCCTCGGGTCGTCAGCGCCCATCTCGAGGACGCCGCTGCGCAACAGCCAGGCCGCCTTCGTGGCGCTGAAGTACGGATCGAGGACCAACCCGGTCGTGGCGCGCACCAGCGGCAGGTGGCCCGCCTCCGTGAGCTCGGCGCAGATGTCCGCAGTGCGGCGGTCCTGCCAGACGATGGCGCGGTGCAGCGCCTGCCCGGTGGTGCGGTCGAAGGCCACCAGGGTCTCGCGCTGGTTGGTGATGCCGAGGGCGGCGACGGTGTCCTCGGACTCGGCGAGGCGGGCGCCGACCTCGGAGAGGGTGGACCGCACGGCGCCCCAGATCTCGGCCGGATCGTGCTCGACCCAGCCGGGGCGGGGGAAGTGCTGGGTCAGCTCCCGGTAGGCCACGTCGGCCACCGCTCCCCGCTCGTCGACCACGAGGGCACGCACGCCGGTCGTGCCCGCATCGATGGCGACGACCTTGGCCATGGGCGTCTGACGCTAACCCCTCGCGGGCAATTCGGCGCCGCGGCCGCGGATCCCGTGGGCCTGTGGTGCTAACAATCGCGAGCGGCCCGTTACCTGCACGGATGGTGCGTGGATTTGCTTGACAAGGGCGTAACTACAGTGCTGTAATGACACAGCATCTCGTGTCTCGGGGGAGGGTCCGCCACTATATGTTGTGGTAGGGCGACTCGTGGCCCCTCCCGGGCGCCGGATGGGAGACGCGCCTGAGACACCGCTCCACTGGAATGGGGGTGACGGCGCCGACGAGCAGGCAGAGCAGGACCGCAGTGACCCCCCAGCAGCGAACCAACGAGGAGGACCCCAGCGCCATGGCCATCGCCCCCCAGCGATCCGAGATCGGTATCCGCCGCCACTTCACCACCGAGGGCGTGCACCCCTACGACGAGGTGCGGTGGGAGCGGCGCGACGCCGCGCATCACGAACTTCCGGGACGGGACGGTCGCCTTCGAACAGCTGGGTGTCGAGGTCCCCGAGTCCTGGAGCGTGAACGCCACCAACATCCTGGCGCAGAAGTACTTCCGGGGGACGCTCGGCACCGAGGAGCGCGAGTGGTCGCTGCGCCAGGTGGCCGACCGGGTGGCCGACACGCTGACGGCCTGGGGGATCAAGGACGGCTACTTCGTCGACGACGAGGAGGCGGTCGTCTTCAACCACGAGCTGAAGTTCCTCATCATCCACCAGAGGGCGGCGTTCAACTCCCCGGTGTGGTTCAACATAGGCGTGCACGGCGTTCCCCAGCAGGGGGCAGCGTGTTTCATCCTGTCCGTCGAGGACAGGATGGACTCGATCCTCAACTGGTACACCGAGGAGGGGATCATCTTCAAGGGCGGGTCGGGCGCGGGCGTGAACCTGTCGCGCATCCGCTCGTCGCACGAGCTCCTCAAGGGCGGCGGCACGGCCTCGGGCCCGGTGAGCTTCATGCGCGGCGCCGACGCGTCGGCCGGCACCATCAAGTCGGGGGGCAAGACGCGCCGCGCCGCCAAGATGGTCATCCTCGACGTGGACCACCCCGACGTCGAGGACTTCATCTGGTGCAAGGCGATCGAGGAGCGCAAGGCCCGCGTGCTGCGCGACGCCGGCTTCGACATGGACCTCGACGGGGCGGACAGCCACTCGACGCAGTACCAGAACGCCAACAACTCGGTGCGGGTGACCGACGAGTTCATGGAGGCGGTGCTCGACGGGAGCGACTGGGAGCTCACGGCGAGGACGGACGGCTCGGTGATCCGGACGGTGCCGGCCCGCGACCTCTTCCGCCAGATCGCCCACTCGGCCTGGGAGTGCGCCGACCCGGGCCTGCAGTACGACACCACGATCAATCGCTGGCACACCGCGCCGAACACGGGCCGGATCAACGGCAGTAACCCGTGCTCTTGTCGGCAACAAGGTCGTCACCGCCAAACGGCTTCGCATCGCCGAGCTGGCCCTCCGCTGCGAGCTCGGCGAGGAGCTGCCGCATATCGTCGCCTTTGATCTCGACGCCGGAACACTGGTCATGCCCGAAACGTTCAAAGCCTGGGTTTCCGGCTACACGTCCGAGCTGGTGGACGTCACCACCGACCGAGGTCTGTTGCGCTGCACACCCGAACATTTGTTCTTGACAGCGAATGGTGAGTTCGTGCAGGCGCGTTGCGCTCGAGTCTGGACCATGCTTCATGGTCTCGAGGCAGCGAGCGGGTGGCATCGGTCACCTCTCTGTCGCCTTTGATCTCGTCGGTGGAGCGCCCGCTCATGTACCAAAAGCTCGTCGGCCCAGGCAACTGCGGCTGCTCCTGCAAGCTGGATGGCATCAGCGCTTTTTCCGAGATCACTCACGCCATTCGTCGATTCATTCACCACACGAACAAGGCGTGGGTGTCCGGGGGTCTTAGGCTGACGATGTGTGGGAGTATCAGGTTCACGCTTCTCGAAGGCACCCGCGGCATCTGTTTCGTGTATACGCCTGAGAAGTTCCCGTGTACCACCTCGAGCTGGCAGGCGTTCACAACTTCGCGGTGCTCCGCACCCACTCACACCAGTGGGGTCATCGTGCACAACAGTGAATATGTTCACCTCGACAACTCGGCCTGCAACCTGGCCTCGATGAACCTCCTGACGTTCCTCGACGAGAACGACGACTTCGACGTCGAGGGCTTCAAGGCCGCGGTGGCCGTGGTGTTCACCGGGCAGGAGATCATCGTCGGCAACGCCGACTACCCCACCGAGAAGATCGCCGAGACCACGCGCGCCTTCCGCCAGCTCGGCATCGGCTACGCCAACCTCGGCGCGCTCCTGATGGCACAGGGACTGCCCTACGACTCCGACGCCGGGCGGGCCTGGGCGGCCGCCATCACGGCGTTGCTGACGGGGCACGGTTACGCCACCTCGGCGCGCACCGCGGCCCGCATGGGTCCCTTCGCGGGCTACCACGAGAACGCGGAGGCGATGCTGCACGTCCTGCGGATGCACCAGGGCGAGGCGGCGCGCATCGACGAGGACATCGTGCCGCCCGAGCTGCTGTCGGCCGCCCAGGAGTCGTGGGACCAGGCGGTGGATCTGGCCGAGGCCTATGGCGTGCGCAACTCGCAGGCCTCGGTGCTGGCGCCGACGGGCACCATCGGCCTGCTCATGGACTGCGACACGACCGGCGTCGAGCCCGACCTGGGGCTCGTCAAGACGAAGAAGCTGGTGGGCGGCGGCACGATGTCCATCGTCAACCACACGGTGCCCCGGGCGCTGGCCAAGCTGGGGTATGACCCGGCGCAGGTGGACGAGATCGTGGCCTACGTCAACGAGCACATGTCGATCGTCGGCGCACCGCACCTGGCTCCCGAGCACATGGCGGTGTTCGCCTGCTCCATGGGCGACAACACCATTCACTACTCGGGCCACATCCGCATGATGGGGGCCGTCCAGCCCTTCATCAGCGGTGCCATCTCCAAGACGGTCAACATGCCCGAGGACGTGACGGTCGAGGACGTCGAGCAGCTCCACATCGACGCCTGGCGCCTCGGGATCAAGGCCGTGGCCATCTACCGCGACAACTGCAAGGTGGCGCAGCCACTCTCGACGACGAAGAAGGAGGGCGCGCCGGTGGGGGGCGACGACGCCCCGGCCGGATCGGAGGCGGAGGCGAGGGACCGCAAGGTGGCGGCCCGCATCGCCGAGCTCGAGGCGGCACTCGTCCACGAGCGGCAGCGGTCGGTGGATCCGCTCGTCGTGGGTGCGGTGCGCGAGCGCCTGCCCCGCAAGCGCAACTCCAAGACGTTCTCCTTCCGGGTGGCCGACTGCGAGGGCTACGTGACGGTGGGCGAGTACGAGGACGGGCGGCCGGGCGAGGTGTTCATCAAGGTCTCCAAGCAGGGCTCGACCCTCGCGGGGATCATGGACGCCTTCTCCATCGCCGTGAGCATGGGCCTCCAGCACGGCGTGCCGCTGGCCACCTTCGTGCGCAAGTTCGCCAACATGAAGTTCGAGCCGGCCGGCATCACCGATGACGCCGAGTTGCGCATCGCTACCAGCCTCATCGACTACATCGCACGCCGCCTGGCGCTCGACTACCTCTCGGCCGAGGACCGCGCCGAGCTGGGGATCCTCTCGACGCTGGAGCGCACCCAGCCCACGCTGCCCGGCGTCGAGGAGATGGCGACGCCGTCGGTGGGCCTCGTCGACGACGAGTCGGGCGCGGGAGCGGCCCGCAGTGGTCCGGCGGCCTCGCCGACGCCGCGGCCGATGGCCCGGGCGGAGCAGCTCGATGCGCCGCTCTGCTACAGCTGCGGCAACACCATGCAGCGGGCCGGGTCGTGCTACGTGTGCGGGAGCTGCGGGTCGACCAGCGGGTGCTCGTAAGGAGCACCCGCTGGCCGCAGACGGCTACGGACGACGCCCGTTCGGCATGAGGTCGCTCAGTCCCCATTGGTCGAGCGAGTTCAGCTGCACGTGGTCGCCCGTCGCCTCGACGATCTGGTTGCCGCCGACGTACATGGCGGTGTGGTAAACGCTCGTCCAGTCGGTCTGGCTCGACCCCCAGAACACGAGGTCTCCGGCCGCCAGCGTGGTGAGGGCGACCGGGCCTCCCGCGGTGTTGTACTGGTCGTTGGCCACCCGGGCAAAGCTCACGCCGGGTCCGTGTTGCCATGACGCCAGGACCAGCCCGGAGCAGTCGTAGCCGATCGGCCCGTTGCCGCCCCAGATGTAGGGCTTCCCAAGTTGGGCGAGGGCGAAGAACACGGCTTTGTCCCCGGGCGTGGTCGGCGAGAACATCAGGCCCTCGGTGGGCGGCGTGCCCTGGGCGTCGCCGAACGGGTAGGCCGTTCCGTTCTGTGCCTCCACCCAGTAGCCCTGCCCCGAATGACTCGAGACCACCTTCTGGGTCGGGTCGAGGCCCGGACCACCGGCCGGAGAGCCGTAGAAGCCGGCGTCGCCGTAGTTGAAGATCCCGCCGTCGGTGGCCACCATCCAGTACCCCTTGCCGTCGGGCGTGGGCGTCATGCCGACGATGGGCTGGTTGAGCGTGATCGATCCGGTCGAGCCGTAGAACCCGGCGTCGCCGTACGAGAAGATCCCGCCGTCCGAGGCCACGAGCCAGTACCCCTTGCCGTCGGGCGTGGGCGTCATGCCGACGATGGGCTTGTTGAGCGCGATCGATCCGGTGGAGCCGTAGAAGGGGGCGTCGCCGTAGGAGAAGATCCCGCCGTCGGTGGCCACCATCCAGTACCCCTTGCCGTCGGGCGTGGGCGTCATGCCGACAATGGGCTTGTTGAGCGCGATCGATCCGGTCGAGCCGTAGAAGGCGGCGTCGCCGTAGGAGAAGATCCCGCCGTCGGTGGCCACGAGCCAGTAGCCCTTGGCGTCGGTGGTCGGGGTGAGGGCCACGATCGGGTGGTTGAGGGGCAGACCCGCAGCCGAGCCGTAAGAGACGGCGCTGCCGAAGTTCCACACTGCCCCTTGGGTGCTCGCAAGCCAGTAGTTGTCGGTCGGGACGCTCGTCAGCGCCTCGATGCCCGCGGAAGGAGCAGTCGCGGCCGGCGTGCTTCCACCCGCGACCCCGGTCGTACCGACGCCGAAGGCCGCCAAGGCCAGCGTTCCCACGACGAGGCCCGCCACGCGTGCCGCGCCGGCACGGACCCGGTTGGCGCTCCTCCGGCCACGACCGACGTCGCGCCGCGACCCACCACCGTGCATGAGGGAAGGCGTCGGCGTTCCGGCGACGCCACCTGAGCTGTGCCCACCCTGAGCCGCTGCGAGTTGGGCGCCCGTTGACCGGAGGGCCAAGCCACGGGCCGGCCGCGGGCTTGCGGCTTGGCCGGCGTCCCCATTTCACGAAGACTGGTGCGGTGGACTTCGACGACATCGCCGACGACCTCTACGGGCTGGCCCCCGAGCGCTTCACGGCGAGCCGCGACGCCCGGGCCGGAGAGGCACGAGCCGCCGGTGACCGTGAGCTGGCAGAACGGATCAAGAAGCTCCGCCGGCCGACCGTCTCCGCCTGGCTCGGAAACCGGCTGGCCCGCGACCGGACGCGCGACATCGAGGGACTCCTCGGGCTGGGCGCCGAGCTCCGGGACGCCCAGGCGGACTTGTCCGGCGACGAGTTGCGCCGCCTGTCACACCAACGAGGCGACGCCGTGGCGGAACTCGTCGCCCAGGCGAAGGGCCTCGCCCGGGCGGCGGGCCAGTCCGTCTCCGACGCCATCCTCGAGGAGGTCAACACGACCCTCGAGGCGGCGCTGGCGGACCCCGCTGCCGCCGAGGCGCTGCGGCGCGGTCGCCTCACCGTCGCGCTCCGGTATTCGGGTCTCGGGTTCGAGGTCGCGCAATCCACGCCGCCCGCGAGCACACGGCAGACGCGCCCGGACGTGCGGGGGCAGGGTGGGCAGGCTCCGGCGCGCGAGCGACGGTCCGCGCAGCGTGCGGCCGAACGAGCGACGGACGACGTGGCGCGAGCGTCGGCGACGCTCGGTGAGGCCGAGGACGAACTGCGCGCGACCCGACAGCGGCTTGAGGAGGCTGAGGCTGCGGTGACCTCGCTGCGAGCCGCGGAAGCCGAAGCGGTGCAGCGGGTGACCTCGGCCCGAAAGGAGCACCGTTCGGCGGTGGCGACGCACCACAAACTGGCACGGGCGGCCGAGCGACTCGAGTGAGCGGGCGAGCCGGTGTGGGCGCTCAGACCGCGATCAGGTGGCGGTGTCGCGGCGCCCGGCGCTGCTCACGCGACGGAATCAGCCCTTGGTCATGAACTGGTACGTGAAGGGCGCCGAGGGTGGCGTCAATGTGGCCGACCTGTGACCGGACGTGAGGATCAACTTGGTCCCACCGGCTCCGACGTTCACGGTGGACGAGCCGATCAGGATCTCCTTCTGGGACGAGGCAGGGGCCAGGATGCCTTCGTAGCTGGGGTTGTGGCCGGTGATGCCGATGGCGACCCACGAGCGGCCGGTCGTCGTGGCCACGGTCACCGCGTAGGCGGCGATGTCGATGCGGTAGCTGGCGGTCCCGTTCCCCGTCGAGAGCTGGGTCAGCAGGGGTGCCTTGGGGACGGTCGCCGGGGTGTGCTGTGGCGGCTGCGCCGTCCCGTTGCCATTGCCGTTGTTGCTCCCGTCGCCGATGACCCCGGCCTTCACGAGGCCGAGCGCCGCTCCGGCGGCGAGAACCGCGAGGCTGACCAGCACCACCGCCGCCCGGAGCAACCAGCTCGAGCGTGGTGGGCCGTGGCCGCTGCGGCCGGCGCGTCCGGCGCGGCCGCCGAGGGTTACCGGGATCTGGTCGGTGTCCGCGTAGGTCGGGTACGAGTCGGCGAACAGCTGCTGTTGCCGCCCGCCCGTGACCGGCTGGTGCCCGCCTGTGACCGGCTGTTGCCTACCTGTGACCGGCCCTTCGAGAATGGCCGTGGCAGACGGGTCGGGCAAGAGCCCCGTTTCGTCAGCTTGCACGTCCATGGCCGGTATTTCGACCTCCTACGCCCCGAGCTTGAACTATGCCAATTTAAGCGTTCGGCGCACCCGTATGGGGTCAGCCCGAATTGATCGGCCCCGACGCCACTCGGGCGCCGGACACGTCGTCACGGTAGTTCCGCGGCGGACACCAGGATCCCACGTCACGGGGTCCCGCAGGGAGCGGGACCGGGGTCGAGTCGTCCGAGGCCGCGGAGGGACGCGACGCTCCCGAGCCGGAGGTCTGATCCCGGTCGGAACGCCACGGAAGATCTGGTCGCGCTGACGGAGTCCGGCCTGATCGTCGGGCCACTCAACGGCCGACGCTCCCGTCGAGCAGCTCACGGGTGATGTCCATGTGGCCGACGTGCCTGGCCGTTTCCTCAATCAGGTGGTAGACGGCCCAGCGCAACGTGGTCGGGCGGAGCTCGCCCGAGGAGGGCAGGTCGAACGATGACGCCTGGTCCATGACGGCATCGGTGAGGGCGGTCTCCGCCCGGTAAAACGCGAGGACGTCGTCGACGCCCCAGCCGTCGGGCAATTCGAACATGCGGGTGCGCCATCCCATGTCCATGGCCTCGCCGGCGTAGATGGCCCGGAGCCAGAGCCGCTCGGCGTACCCCAGATGGACCACGATGACCCCGAGCGAGTTGGCCGTCGGCGCGGGCTGCCAGCGCAGCTGATCGCCAGTGAGGCCCTGGACCTTGAAGACGGCGCTCTCGCGCAGGTGCTGCAGCCACACCCGCGCCATGGCCATCTCGTCGAGCGGCGTCGCCTCGTCGGGCCGTGCGACGCTGAGCTGTGGCGCTGTCTCGGACACCGGTTACCCCCTCGCCGACTGACTACCCGAGTCCGGTGGTCGGGGACGTGGCCAGCGTGCCGCCACACACCGACGTGTACCAGTTGGCGATGGTCACGCCGTCCGTCTGGAGCTGGGGACTCTTGCCCAGGCCCGCGAAGGAAGTGATCAGTCCCTCTGCGACACAGATCCCTTGCCACCTCGAACGGTGTGTCACGGTCGCCACCTCCCGGGCCCCAACTGGAGAATCGACGCTCGAGCACCCGTCGCGGTTACAAGGGCCGGCGGATCATCCGTCTGAGCTGGTCGGACTGCGCCTCGAGCGGGCACACCGGTCGCCCCCGGGCCCACACACGGCGGCGCGGGCGGGCGTTAGGGTGGTCGGCTGACGGGGCGTCAGAAACTGGGGGCAACAGGTTGAACGATCTGAGCCGCAAGGTTGCCGTGGTCACCGGGGGAGCGGCAGGCATCGGCCGCGGCATCACGGAAGCGCTCCTGGAGGAGGGTGCCCGGGTCGTCATCGCGGACGTCGAGGAGGCGGTGCTCGAGATCGCGGTGAAGGAGCTCGCCGAGGCCGGGGCCGTCCGCGGGGTCGTGACCGACGTCTCGTCGGCCGAGTCTGTTGAGGCCTTGGCGCTGGACGTCTTCGCCCGCGAAGGTGCCTGCCATCTGCTCTTCAACAATGCCGGCGTGACCTCGGGCGGGGGAGGGCGACCCTGGGAGCAGGAGGCCAACGACTGGGCTTGGTGCTTCTCGGTCAATGTCTTCGGCGTGGCCAACGGCGTCCTGTCCTTCGTGCCCCGCATGATCGAGTCGGGCGAGCCCGGCGTGGTGGTCAACACGTCGAGCATGGACGGGGGCATCGCGCCCGTCCCCTACGCCTCGGTGTACGCCTCGAGCAAGGCGGCCATCTCCTGCTTCACCGAGGCACTGGCCCACCAACTCGTGGCGGCGGGCACCGACCTGCGAGCCGCCGTGTTCTATCCCTCGGGCGGTCTGCTCGAGACGGGCCTTTGGACGGCGCAGCGCAACCGCCCGGACGCGCTCGCACGGGTCAAGCCCAGGCCCCCCGCCCCCGGCACCACCTTCGCGGAGTTCAGGGCGCAGCTCGAGGCTGCGGGCCGCCCGGTCGAGGTGATGGACCTCCTTGAGCTCGGTCGTTTCTGCGTGCAGGGCGTGAAGCGGGGCGACTTCATCATCGGGAAGGGCCTCGAGGAGTCGGCGGCGATGCTGCACCGGCGTGCTGATGCGATCGGGGCGGGACAGCTCCCGCCGGCGGCACTGACCTGATGACCGCCACGTCGTCCGCGCCGGCGCGCTACACCGTCGTGTCGGCCGACGGCCATGCCGGCGGCGACATCGGTGACTACCGGCCCTACCTGGCTCGTCGTTGGCACGACGAGTTCGACGCCTGGGCCGCCGACTATGTGAACCCCTACGCCGATCTGATCGCGCCCATCGCCTACCGCAGCTGGGACAGCGATCGGCGCCTCGCCGAGACGGAGTCCGACGGCATCGCGGCGGAGGTTCTCTTCCCCAACACGGTCCCGCCCTTCTTCGCGGAGGGCAACCTGGTCGCTCTGCCGCCCACCCCGGAGGACTACGAGCACCGTTGGGCCGGAGTCCAGGCGCACAACCGCTGGCTGGCCGACTTCTGTGCCCGGACAGCAGGTCGTCGCGCCGGGATCGTCCAGGTGTTCGCCAACGACATGGATGACGCCGTCGCCGAGGTCAGGTGGGCCGCGGAGACCTTCGACCCCTTCGGCGGCATCCTCCTCCCGTCCATCCCTCCCAATTCGCACCTCCCTCCTCTCTGGGAGGACCACTACGAGCCGCTGTGGCGGGCGTGCGCCGAGCTGGACGTGCCCATCAACATCCACGGGGGCAGCGCGCTCCCGGACTACGGGGAGCACGAGGCGGCGCGGGCCATGATGTTGATTGAGATCCCGTGGTTCAGCCACCGCTCGGTCTGGCACCTGATCTTCTCCGGCGTGCTCGAGCGCCACCCGACACTCCGCTTCGCGGTCACCGAGCAGGGGGTGGCCTGGTTGCCCCGTGGGCTGCAGACGCTGGACTGGTTCTACGGGCGCATGACGACGGCGAACGCCGCCGAGGCGAACTTCTTCGGCGCCGCCGCGGCGAAGATGACGATGACCCCCACCGAGTACTTCGCGCGGAACTTCTGGATTGGCGCCAGCTTCCTGCGACCGAGCGAGGCGCCGTTGTGCCGCGACCTCGGCATCGACCACGTCATGTGGGGCGCCGACTACCCACACTCCGAGGGGAGCTACCCGTACACGACCGAGGCGCTCCGCGTGGCCTTCGCCGCCTACCCGGAGCCCGACGTTCGCGCCATGGTCGAGTCGACGGCGGCCTCCTTCTACGGCTTCGACCTCGGCGAGCTGCGATCGATCGGCGACCGCGTCGGACCGCTCGTGGCCGAGGTGGCGCAGCCGCTCGCGCCCGAGGACTGGCCGACCACGACGACGTGCAACGCATTCGACCCCACGCAGATCCTGCGTGCGTGGTGACGAGGGAGGGAACAATGCAGACCGTGAGATACGGCGCCCGCGCCGTTCAGGTCAACCGGGAGATCGATGCCAAGAAGGCGGACATCTGGTCGGAGGCGGTCACGGCGGTCTACGAGACCGATCCCGAGATCGTGGCCGCGGTGCTCCCCCCGCCCCTCGTTCCCGGCCCCGAACCGCTGGTGCGCATCACGATCACCCGTGTCGAGATGCCGGGGCTGCCGGTCTTCGGGGCCGGCTGGGTCGGCGTGCAGGCACGACACGAAGACCGGCTGGGCGAGTACCCGATCTTCATGCCCATGACGACCGAGCAGTCGCTGATCGGCGGTCGCGAAGTCAACGGCGAGCCGAAGAAGTTGGCCGAGGTCGACGTCAGCCGAGAGGGCGCCGCCGTGTCGGCCCGCATCGCACGCATGGGTTCGGTCGTGTGCGAGATCGCAGGGCGTGTCTCCGGGCCGCGCGACAACTACGAGCTGGCCAAGACGGATTTCTGGTTCAAGCTCTCGCCTTCGCCGGAGGCTGCGGGGGTGCTCGACCAGGACCCGCTGCTGGTATACGGCGAAAAGACGGAGCGCACCCGGGTCTACGAGGGAATCGAGGGGGAGTTGATCCTGAAGGAGGCCCCACTGGACCCCGTGGCCGACCTGGTCGTACGTCGCATGGTCGACATCAACTGGACGGAGCGGGCCTCCACTCAGGTGGGCCGCATCATCGGGCCGGTGCCGCGCGCCGGCCTGGAGCCCTTCATCCACCAGCGCTACGACGACCTTTCAGTGCTCGGGGCGAAACGATGAGCGAGCGCTACACCATCATTTCGGCCGACGCCCACGCAGGTTTGCCCTGCGAGGCATACCGGCCCTACCTCGATGCGGCCTACCACCGCCAGTTCGACGAGTACCTGGCGGAACGCCAAGCCAACCGCGACCAGGCGCTGCAGATGAACTACGACTACATCATGGGGTGGGAGACCGACAACGAGGAGGGGTTGCGCGGCGCCTGGGACATTGAGCAGCGCGACAAGGAACTGGATGCGGACGGCGTGACGGCCGAGGTCATGTTCGCCGACGCCGACGCCATCACCGGCATGGCATCGCCGCCCTTCGGCGCCGGCCTCTCCGCCGGCGCGATCTCCGACCCCGAGCTTGCCTTCGCGGGGGCGCGAGCTCACAACCGGTTCCTGGCCGAGATGTGCGCCCGCAGCCCCGAGCGGCACGGCGGCATCGCGCTCGTCCCCATCACACACGGCGTCGAGCGCTCCGTGGCCGAGATCGAGTGGCTAGCCGAGCAGGCGGGCATCCGCGGGATCATGGTGCCGACGATGTGGCACGACCTCGTGCCGTACAACCATCCCGACTACGACCCTGTGTGGGCGGCCTGCCAGGCGGCCGGCTTCCCGGTCCACACGCACTCGGGGGAGGCTCCCCAAGAGGAGTACAACGACAACATCGGGATCTACCTGGCCGAGGTGGTGTGGTGGGCCGCCCGCCCCATGTGGCACCTGCTCTTCTCGGGCGTCTTCGAGCGCTTCCCGCGCCTCAAGTACGTGGTGACCGAGGCGGCCGCCTACTGGGCCGCCGACATGATGTGGAAGTGGGACCAGTACATGGGTGGGGGCCACACCGACCAAGAAGATGGCCGCGCTGTTGAAGGGCAAGATCTCGAAGCTGCCGTCGGACTATTTCGGAGAGAACATCTTCATCGGGGCGTCGACGATGTCCAAGGAAGAGATCCGACGCCGCCACGTGTTGGGCTGCGACGTCGTGATGTGGGGGACCGACTACCCGCACCCCGAAGGCACGTGGCCCCACACCCAGGAGCGGCTCCGAGGGGACTTCGGCGGCATCCCCGTCGAAGACGCCCGCCAGCTGCTCGGTGAGACCGCCGCGCGCTGCTACGGATTCGACCTGAACGCGCTACGCCGCATCGCCGAGCACATCGGCCCGACGCCGGCCGACCTAGGACAGGACCCGACGTTGCGCACGGACCCGGAGGAGGTGCGCGCGGCGCGATGGTGGAAGGACGAGTACCAGGTCCAGGCCCCCGGCTGAGCGGCCCGTTCTCGCGATGAACCCTGGGCACATGGCGTTCTGTGCCAGCGAAGAATGGCGGCGGACGGTGCGCGACACCATTCTCCCGGTCGCCCTGCGCGGCGTCGATCTCGGTGACGATGCGATCGAAATCGGGCCCGGGCCAGGCTTCACGACCGATGTGCTGCGTACCATGACGCCGCGCCTGACCGCAGTGGAGGTCGACGAGGGGCTGGCGGTTTCTCTCGCCGAGCGGATCGGCGACGGGAGTGTGAAGGTGGTGGTCGGCGATGCGGCCGCGCTGGATTTCCCGGCGGACAATTTCACCGGAGCGGCCTCGTTTCACATGCTGCACCACATCGCCCCGGACGCACAGCAGGACCGCGTCTTCGCCGAGCTGGCTCGGGTGCTCGTCCCCGGAGGGGTTCTCGTGGCGGCCGACGGGGCCTACTCCGAGGGCAGCGCGCTCTTCCACGAGGGCGACACCTACAACCCGATCGACCCCGACGGGCTTGGAATCCCGGCTCGGGGTTGCGGGATTCAGATCGGTCGAGGTGCGCACCTACGACCTCGGCTGGGTGTGTACCGCTCGCGCCCACTGACGGTCGCGGCGTCCGAGTGCATGGTGGACACGGTCCGACGGCCGATTCAGCCTTCGCCCGGAGATGATCGCGGGCCGGGCCCCATTGCCCGACCGCGATCATCTCGCCGCCTGCTGATGATTTTGACGTCACATGCCCCACAGCTGGTAGAGCCGGTCGGGCCTAACACGAACAACTCCGTGACAACTCCTCCGGCACGCGCCTGATATCGGTTCCTCTGTCGGCGTCAACAGCAGGATGGATTTCACGCGCATCCGGACTGATAGTTTCAACGCAAGCGCAGCCCGGCGGGGCCGGGGTATTGAAGGGTGGTTGGCGATGAGGCGGTTCCGTTTGGCCCTACGTTTCGCATTGTCTATTGGCCGCGTTCGCCGCGTTCGCCTCCGTCGGATCGCCGTTGCGATCGGCGCCCTCATGGTTCTGACCGCTCCCATGTATGACGGGGTTGCCGCGGCGACCACGACCCCGTGTGGCTACTGGTTGGTCGGTAGCGACGGAGGCATCTTCACGTTCGGGCAGGCCCAGTTCTTCGGGTCCACGGGCTCGCTCAAGCTCCAGCGTCCCGTTGTCGGCATCTCACCTTCGACCCCAGGTACCGGCTACTCCGGCTACTGGCTGGTTGCTTCCGACGGGGGGATCTTCTCCTACAACACCGGCTTCTACGGCTCCATCCCGGGTCTCGGTCTCAACCCCGCGGGCTCCGGGCTCCCCCACAGCTTGAACGCACCGATCGTGGGCGTGGTGCCGTCGGTCACGGCTCATGGGTACTTCATGGTGGCGTCCGACGGCGGGGTCTTCGCGTTCGGGGACGCCCACTTTGCCGGCAGCTGCCCCGGGTTCGGGGGATGCGCGGGATCGGCAGTCGCCGTCGTGCCCGACGCCAGCGGGAAGGGCTATTGGTTGGTGACAACCACCGGGAACGTCTACGGCTTCGGCGACGTCACCTACTTCGGTGGGCCGGGACTGCAGAGCACACCCATCGTCGCTGCGGCGGCGACGTCGAGCGGCCTCGGCTACTACATCCTCGACGCGAGTGGGCAGGTCTTCAACTACGGCGACGCCAAGGCGCTCGGCAGTTTGCCTGCGGGCGCCGCCGGCGGTTCGGATCCGGCGGCGGCCATCTTCACCACCAATGACGGACTCGGCTACTGGGTCGTGACCGCACAGGGCAAGGTGTATCCCTTCGGCGACGCCCCAAACGAAGGGGACATCACCGGAACGCAGCTCAACGCTCCGATCATCGCCGCGATGGGGTTCTGAATTCCCGACACGAGGCGTCCAGCCGGGGTGGGGACGCTGAAGACCCCGGGGGATCGATGAGCTGATTCGTG
Organism: uncultured Acidimicrobiaceae bacterium; assembly: GCA_963726005.1. Lineage (GTDB taxonomy): Bacteria > Actinomycetota > Acidimicrobiia > Acidimicrobiales > RAAP-2 > Bog-473. The sequence goes on along the minus strand of CAVSAT010000002.1, from coordinate 613,580 downwards.
CGTCCTCGCACGGTCCCGGCGACACGGGAGCGGGCGGCTCAATCGAGTTCGCACCCCGATGGCTCTCGTGCTCTCGGCGACCGGTTCCCGCGCTGCCGAAGCGGTGTCTGGACTCCCCGGACGGCAAGGCGGATGATGGGGAGATGAGGTCTTCGCGCGAGTCCACGCCGATGCCGCCACCGCAGGTGGAGAGCACGGACCGCGGGAAGACCCGCCGCAACGGTGAGCGGGTGGCCCGGGTCACCGTGAACGTGGGCGGAGCGCTCCTGGCGGCGCTCTTCGCGCGGAAGTACCTCCTCTACTACCTGCATTCGGACCGCCTGATCGGTGTCGCCTTCTTCGCCCAGCAGATGTGGATCATGATCGCCTTTCTCGCTCGCCGGGCGCCCCGAGCCGCCAGCCGGCGCGTCGGGGACTGGGCTCTGGCATTCGCGGGCACATTCGGTGGCGTCCTGCTCCAGCCAACCGGCGCGCACGCCCGTTGGGGCCTCGATGCCGGTCTTGTCCTCCAGCTGGCCGGCCTGGCCATCTCGGTCGCGTCCCTGCTCGCTCTTGGCCGCTCCTTCGGTTCTGTCGCCGCGGATCGGGGGATCGTCGCCCGCGGTCCATATGCCGTCGTCCGCCATCCCCTCTACGCCGGGTACCTCCTGATTCTGGTCGGGTATCTGCTCCAGAGCATCTCCGTGTGGAACGTCGTCGTGATCCTCTTCGTGATCGGCTGTGACGTGGGCCGTTCTCTGGTCGAGGAGCGACTGCTGGCGACGTCGGAGGAGTACGGGGACTATCGGCGGCACGTGCGCTGGCGGCTTGTTCCCGGTCTCTGGTAGCTCTCCGCTCGACGGGCGCCCGAGCGCCGGCCACACCAAGTCGGTCGTAACATCACAGCGTGCCGCTCGTCGTCGACGACATCGTTGCTCGCTGTCTGGGCGCGCTGAACGAGCACACGCCCGTCTTGGCGGTGCGCGATGTGCTCGACGAGATCGTCGCGGATCCGCGAGCGCTCGAGGGTGCGCTCGGAGCCGTGGACGCGGGCGGCATCACCACGCTGTACCACCGTGCCGACCTGACCGTCCTCCACGTAGCCTGGACGCCCGGGATGGCGCTCAACCCCCACGAGCACGGGATGTGGGCGGTCATCGGCATGTACGGGGGCCAGGAGGACAACGCCTTCTACCGCCGGGTGTCAGGAGGGCTCGAGCCTGCCGGCGGCCGGGAGCTCCCGGCGGGCGATGTCCTCGTCCTCGGTGACGACGTAGTGCACTCCGTCGCCAACTCCCGTCGTGAGTTCGCCGTGGCCCTCCACGTCTACGGCGGGGACTTCTTCAGGGCGGAGCGTTCCGAGTGGGACTTCGAGACCTTCGAGGAGCGGCCGCGTGACTTCGAACGCACGCGCCGGCTCTTCGAGGAGGCCAACGCTCGCTGGCGCGCTCAGCCCTGACCCGAACCGCGGGAGAGGTTCCCGGTTGCCTCAGGGGTGCCTGCTACATGTCACCGTCGTCGAAGAAGTTGACCCAATTGGTCTGCATCGACGCGCCGTCGGCGATGACGGTGGCACCGCACACGTAGCGGGAGGCGGGCGAGCAGAGGTACAGGACCATCGCCGCCATCTCGTCGACCGTGCCCATGCGGACGGTCGTCCCCTCGGCCACCATCTCGTCGGTGAAGCCCCGCTCCGTGCGTCCGATCGTGGCCAGCTCGGCCTCCACCATGCCCGGCGTCGAGAAGATACCGGGAGCGAAGGCATTGATGGTGACGCCGCGCCGCATGAGGTAGGGCGCCAGGGTCTTGACCATGTTCACCACGCCGGCCCGGGCCGCGCCGGAGTGGACGAACATCGGCGCGCCCCGCTCAAGGGCGAAGGTGTGGACCACGTTCACGATGGCGCCGAACCCCGCCTCCGCCATGGGTGCCATGAAGCGACTCGTCATGTTCCAGGTCCCGTTGAGGTTGAGGTCCACCACGGCGCGCCACCCGTTGTCGGAGATCGTGCTCGGCAGGGCGGGGAACTGGCCGCCTGCGTTGTTGACGAGGAAGTCGACCTGCCCGAAGCGCTCGTAGACCGTGTCGCACAGCGAGTCCACCTGCTCGGGCTTGCGAATGTCCGTGGGCACGGCCAGGCACCTCCCACCGGCCGACCGGATGGAGGCTGCGACCTCGTCGAGCCGGGCCTCCGTCCGCCCTGCGACGACGGCGTGCCCGCCGAGGCGGGCGAACGCGTGGGCCACCTCGCGCCCGAGCCCCGAGCCTCCGCCAGTGATGACGGCCACTCGCTTTTCGAACACTTGGTCGGCGAAGACGGAGACCGCCGGGCCTGCGGTCCAGGTCATGGGCTCACCCGGCAAAGTCCCAGCTGCCACCGTTCTCGTAGTGGTGCAGCACGTTCTTGGCGATGAGGATGCGGTGCACCTCGTCGGGGCCGTCGGCCAGGCGCAGTGTGCGGGCACCGAGATACATCTGGGCGAGCGGCAGGTCACTGGTGACCCCGGCCGCACCCCAGACCTGGATGGCCCGGTCGACGACGCGGCTGTAGGCAGCCGGAACGAAGACCTTGATCGCACTGATCTCGGTGCGCGCCTGCGGGTCGCCCTTGTCCACCTTCTCCGCGGCGTGGATCGTCATCAGGCGAGCGGCCTGGAGGTCCATGTAACTGTCGGCGACGAAGCCCTGCATGAACTGCTTGTCCTTGAGGAGGCCACCGTGCACCTCGCGGGTCAATAGGCGCTCGATCATCAGGTCGAAGGCGCGCCACATCTGGCCCACGGAATTCATGCAGTGGAAGATCCGGCCGGCGCCGAGGCGGTCCTGAGCAGCGCGGTGGCCGTCGCCGACCTGACCGAGCAGGTTCTCCGCCGGGACGCGGACGTGGTCGTACCGCACCTCGCAGTGATCCGACTTCGAGCTGCCCCAGATCCCGATACCGCGCTCGATGATGACGCCCGGGTTCGAGGTCGGCACGATGATCTGGACCATGCGCCCCGGCCCCTCGTCGTCCTTGGACTCCTTCGCTCGGCACATGACGATGAAGAAGTCCGCCGCCAGCCCGTTGGAGGTGAACCACTTGTGCCCGTTGATGACCCACTCGTCGCCCTCGCGGATGGCCGTGGTCTGAATCGAGCGCGGATCGGAGCCGGCATTCTCGGGTTCGGTCATGGAGAAGCCGGACTGCATCGTGCCCTCGACCAGCGGAAGCAGCCACTTCTTCTTCTGCTCCTCCGTCCCGTACTTGACCAGGATCGTCTGGTTGCCCGAGTTGGGCGCGACGACGCCGAACAGCGAGGCCGCGCCGACGGCGTACGCGAGGATCTCGTTCATGTAGGCGTGGGCCATGAAGTCGATGCCCATGCCGCCGTACTCGGGGGGCAGGTGAGGTGCCCACAGCCCCTCTGCCTTCACCTTGTCCTGGATCTGCTGCCGCAGCGCCCTGGCCTCGGCGCGCTCGGCCTCGGTCACGTTGCTCCCGCGGGCGTGCCACAACATGGACTCGTTGGGCAAGATCCACTCGTTGACGATGCGCGCCGTGCGGATCCGGATGTCGTTGATGTCGTCACTCAGCCCGGCGATGGGCGTCACGTTGATGGGCATGGGTCCCCCCGATTGGTTCGTGTCCAGTCCGGAACCTTAGGCAGTTTCTTTGGCCTGCTCCGCCCGGGCCACCCAGCGCCCGGTCAGCGCCCGCTCGTAGCGCCCCCGCCCGACGAAGCTGACCGCCCAGCGGGTGAGCGCGCCGAAGCGGTTCTTGAAGCCGGTCAGGAAGGTGATGTGCACGACGAGCCAGAGCAGCCATCCGACGAACCCGCCCACCCGCAGAGGGCCGACCTTGGCGACGGCCCGGAAGCGTGAGATCACGGCCAGCGTCCCGAGGTCGCGGTAGCGGAACCGCTTGGGTTCTCTACCCTTGAGTCGGCGCACGATGGTGTGCGCCGCGTGGACCCCGGACTGCATGGCGACCTCCGCCACGCCCGGAAGGTCGTCGAGCGCCATCAGGTCGCCCACGACGAAGATCTCCGGATGCCCAGGGACGGAGCAATCCGGCTCGACCAGGACCCGGCCCGCCTTGTCGACGGGTGCGCCGGCGGCGTCGGCGAGCGCGGACCCGAGTCCCGAGGCGCGGGTCCCGGCGGCCCAGACCTTGGTCGCCGTCGGGATCCGCTCTGTATCGCCGTCTTGTGTTGGAGATCTCGACCCCGTCGTCGTCCATGTTGGTCACCAGGGCGTTCAGATGGATCTCGACCCCCATGCGGGTGAGGTCGCGCGCCGTGAGGCGCGAGAGGCGCGGCCCCATGGAGCCCACGAGCCGGTCGACGCCCTCGACCAGGACCACCCGCGCGTCGCGGGGGTCGATGACTCGATAGTTCCGGTGCAACGCCCGCCGCGAGAGCTCCTTGAGCTGGCCTGCCATCTCGACTCCGGTCGGGCCACCCCCGACCACGACGAAGGTCATCAGGCGCCGTCGGGCTTCGGCATCTGGCTCTGCCTCGGCCAGCTCGAAGGCCCCGAAGATCTGGCCCCGCAGCGCCAGAGCGTCGTCGAGGGACTTCATGCCCGACGCCGCGGTGCGGAATTCGTCGTGCCCGAAATACGAGGTCGTGGAGCCGCCGGCGACGATGAGACTGTCGTAGCCGATCGTCAGCGACCGGCCGAACTCGTTTGCGCTGATCCGGCGGGCGTCGACGTCGATGTTCTCCACCTCGGCCAGGACGACGCGCAGGGACTTGTGGTTCCGCAGCACGTCGCGGATGGCGGGGGCGATCTGTCCCTCCGAGAGGATGCCGGTCGCCACCTGGTACAGCAGGGGTTGGAAGAGGTGATGGTTCGTGCGGTCGATGAGCGTGACCCGCACCGGCGCACGTTTGAGCGCACGAGCAGCAAAGAGACCACCGAAGCCGCACCCGATGATCACGACATGGTGCCGCGAGCCGTCGCCGTCGACCACGGTCACAGCGCGCGGTCCATGACCGTCTGGACATACAGGGCGAGGGGCATGTCCCGCACCTCTTCGGGCGTGAACCACCCGATCGCGTCGGTGGTGCCGTCGACCTCGGGTCGCAGGGTCCCTTCCCAAGAGTCGACCCGGTAGATCAGCCGGACGGTGTGCAGGCTCGTGCCGTCAGGGATCGTCCGCACGTCCGAGAGCACGTCGAGCAGCGGTCCGAGTGACACGGTCAGCCCCGACTCCTCTTCGATCTCCCGTCGCAGCGAGTCCGGCGGGCTCTCGCCGTGTTGGACGCCGCCTCCCGGCAGGAACCAGCGCCCGCGCATGTTGAGCGCGGGGGAGGCCCGGGCCAGCAGCAGGCGTCCCTCGGCGTCCCTGCACACGCCGTAGGCGGCAATTCGCTGGCGCTGCTTCGCCGTGGGCACGCCCAAGATGCTGGTCCCCACCCGGGCCGACCGCCAAGTCCGCCCGAAGTACCCTGGCCGGGGCCATCGCGGCCCGACCGAAAGGGGTGCGCACATGGACACGGCGGCCGAGCTCGAGGCGATACGTCGCCTCAAGTACGCGTACTTCCGCACGCTGGACCTCAAGCAGTTCGAAGAGCTCGGCGCACTGCTGACCGAGGACGCCACCTCCTCGTACGAGGACGGCAAGACCGTGCTCGAGGGGCGCACGGCGATCGTGTCGTGGCTCTCGTCCGTGCTGGGCGACACCGGCATCGTCACGGAGCACCACGGTCACCACCCGGAGATCACCTTCACCTCTGACGCAACCGCCGACGGCACCTGGTACCTCCAGGACAGGGTCATCGTGCCTGGCGCCGACATCGAGATCGCCGGTTCCGCCTTCTATAACGACCGTTACCGGCTGACGGGGGAGGGGTGGCGCATCGCACACACGGGCTATACCCGGGTTTTCGAGGAGCATCGCACCCACTCGACCCTCCAGGTGCGCTCGTTCACCTCGCGTTTCGGCGCCGCCGGCTGACCCTGGAGGGACGCACCACCGCCGTCAGGGCCGGCGCTCGGGGCTGAGCGTGAAACCCGGGTCGAACAGGGTGGCCGGTTCGAGCGCTTTCTCAATCGCCTCGACGAAATCGGGCTCGAGCACGATGTCAAGCGCCTTGACATTCTCGGCGATCTGTTCCGGTCGGCTGGCCCCCACAATGGCGCTGCTTACGTTCTGGTTCTGGAGCACCCACGCCAACGCCACCGCCGCTGGCGTGTAGCCGGCCTCCCGGCACAGGGCCGCGTACGCCTGCACCGGCTCGAGCACCTCGTCGCGCAGGAGCCAGCTCATCTCCCCGCCCTCCGGTCCCACCGCCCGCGAGCCCTCGGGAGGCCCGGACGCGCCGGGAAGGTATTTGCCGCTCAGGATGCCCTGAGCCAACGGCGACCACACGATTTGGCCGACTCCCTCCTTCTGGCTCATCGGAACGACCTCGGCTTCGATGACGCGCCAGATCAGGGAGTACTGGGGCTGGTTGGAGACGATGCGATCGAAGCCCATTTCGTCGGCCAGGCGCAACGCGTCCTCAATCTGCGTCGCCGTCCATTCCGAGACGCCGACGTAGTGCACCTTGCCCTGGCGGACGAGGTCGTCGAAAGCCCGCATCGTCTCCTCCAGCGGGGCCTCGTAGTCGAACCGGTGCGCCTGTAGCAGGTCGACGTGGTCGGTCTGCAACCGCTCCAGCGAGGCATGAAGTGACTCCATGATGTGCTTGCGCGAGAGTCCGCGGTTGTTCGGGTTGGGGCCGGTGGGCCAGTACACCTTGGTGAAGATCTCGATGGTGTCGCGCCGGACGCCCTTGAGGGCACGGCCCAGCACCGACTCGGCCCGCCCCATGGCGTAGACGTCAGCGGTGTCGAAGGTGGTGATCCCCTCATCGAGCGCGGCTCTCACGCAGGCCGCAGCGGTCTCTTCCTCAATCTGGCTCCCGTGGGTGATCCAGTTTCCGTAGGAGAGGGCGGAGACGAGCATGCCAGAGCGTCCGAGGTATCGGTAGTCCATGGCCCCGGAGCGTACCCGGCTCCTCCTACGCTCGTCGTGTGGCCGCCGAGGAGACGCTGCACGTGCACCGCGGGCTTGACCTGCCGCTCTCGGAGATCTCCTGGCGCGCGACCACGTCGGGCGGGCCCGGTGGCCAGCACGCCAACCGCACGCTCAGCCGGGTCGAGGTGCAATTCGACGTTGGGGCGTCGCCGACACTCGGCCCGCGCCAGCGGGCGAGGCTCCTCCAGAGGTTGGGGCCGGTCGTGCGAGCAAGCGCCTCGGAGTCTCGTTCCCAGGCGCGCAACCGGGAGCTCGCGCTGGCGCGTCTCGCGACCAAGCTCGATGCCGGCCTGCGGGTGCAGCCGGCCCGGACGCCCACGCGGCCGACCAGGAGCTCCCAGGCGCGCCGCATGGAGGGCAAGCGGCGGCGCGCGGAGACGAAGAGGCAGCGGCGGCGCCCCGGGGAGGACGACTGAGGCTGGGTCGCCCCGGGCCGGCAGGCGACCGAGGCGCCGCGCGCCGCGCGCCGCCGGTTCAGCCTGCGAAGCCGAAACCCGCAAACGCGGGGCCCAGCTCGGCATCGAGCTGGGCCAGGAGCTCGGGGTCCTCCTCCGCCCGCGGTCCCCGCAGAGCGGTGAGGGCGGCGTAGCCCTGGGCGACAAGGGTTGCGTCCTCCGCCCCGGCGTCAGCCAGGCCCAGGTCGCCCGAGTGGGGGAAGGGGGACCCCACGGTGAGCACGATCTCGCCCTTCTCCTCGGGCTCACCCTCCATGACCGATCGCGCCGCTTCGGCCGCAGCCGGGCCCTCGATCTCCTCGCGGTTCGGCGCCTCCCACGAACCGGTGCCCCGGGCCGATTTGATCAACCCGGCCCCGCTCACCCGGGCCCAGCGCACACCACGGATGTCGTCCAGTGGCAGGTGCGGCACGTTGAGGTTCAGTACCGTCCGCACGGGAGCCTCGACGAGCATCGGCAGGAGCGCCACCGCCAGGTCGGCCGCCGACTCCCACGGATGCGGCTCATCTCCTGCCCGCAGGGAGACCGCCAATGCGCTGATCCCCAGCTGGCTGGCGGTCAACGCCGCGCCCACCGTGCCCGAGTGGAGCACCGAGCGGCCCACGTTGACGCCGTGGTTGATGCCCGAGAGGACAAGGTCCGGCTTGGGCCCGACGGCACCCAGTGCGCCTGCGATCACTGACAGCGCCGGCGATGCATCGAGCCCGTAGGCCTCCACACCCTCGGCGCCCTCGACGTACGCGCGTTGGTAGCCGATGGTGGTCCGGTCCGTCACCGAGCCCACGGCGGCGCCCGCCCCGCTGTAGTTCGAGCTGGGGGCCACCACGATGACCTCGTGCGGGGCCCCGGGCCCGTCGGTGCCGGCGCCCTCGGCCCAGGCGATGAGTGCCCTCGTCAGCGCCGCCAACCCCGGCGCCGTCACCCCGTCGTCGTTGGTGACGAGAAGTCTCACGTGCCTTCACCCTACCGGCCCCCGGCCCGGGCGCCAGGGGCTGTCACGCGACGTTCGGAACCCGGTTACCGGGGCTTCACCGCCGCCGGGATCGTCCCCCTCACCCCTGTCCGGGCCCTGGTCTGCTTCAATTCATTCGCAATGCCCGCCCGCACGCCCAGGATCTCCGTCGCCTCACCGACCGGGCAGCAGTGGCGCATCGGGCACGGTCGCCAGGAGGTCATCGTCTGCGAGGTCGGAGCCACGCTCCGGGCCTATTCGGTGGGCGACACCCAGGTCATCGACGGCTTCGGCGCCGACGAATGGTCCCATTCGGGCCGTGGCCAGGTGCTCGCCCCATGGCCCAACCGGCTCGCTGACGGTCGCTACGAGTTCAACGGGGTGCGGGCCCAGGCCGCCCTCGACGAGCCCGAGCGCCGCAACGCGATCCACGGGCTCGTGCGGTGGCTGCCCTGGACGCTCCAGACCCGGCACCAGAACCAGCTCTCCCTCCGGCTCCAGCTCCACCCGTCGCCCGGCTACCCGTTCTCCTTACTGCTCGAGCTCGAGTACCACGTCGGACGAGACGGGCTGACCGTGACGACGACGGCACAGTCGCTCGACGAGGGGCCGATCCCGTTCGGACTCGGCTTCCACCCCTACCTGACCGCCGGGCCCGAGACGGTCGACGGCGCCATCCTGCACCTGCCGGCCCACCACACCGTTGATGTCGACGACCGCGGGCTTCCGACCGGGGCGATCACGCCCGTCGAGGGCACCGAGCGCGACTTCACGATGTCGCGCTTCATCGGGCCCGCCGTGCTCGACACGGCCTACACCACCCTCGAGCGCGACGCCGACGGCAAGGCCCGGGCCACGCTCGATGCCCCCGCCGGGGCCGCCGGGGCCACGTTGTGGGTGGACCCCGGGTTCCCCTACCTGATGGTCTACACCGGCGACACATTGCAGGAGGTGCAACGGCGGCGGCACGCCGTCGCCATTGAGCCCATGACCTGTCCCCCCAACGCGCTGCGCACCGGCAAGGACGTCATCGACCTCGAGCCCGGGCAGGAATGGGCCGCCCGCTGGGGGATCGTCCCCAGATGACTCGGCCATGAGCGATGCACCACTCGACGGGCAGGTGGTCGCGGTGACCGGCTCGTCCAGCGGGATCGGCGCCGCGACCGCCCGCGCCTTCGCGGCGGCGGGTGCGGCCGTCCTCGTCAACTCGTCGCGCTCGGTCACCGACGGCGAGGAGGTCGCCGCCTCGCTGCCCGATGCGCTCTACGTCCAGGGCGACATCACGGAGCCGGAGGTCCCCGGGCACCTCGTGCAGGCCGCCCTCGAGCGTTGGGGTCGCCTCGATACCCTCGTGAACAATGCCGGGACCACCGCCGTGATCCCGCACCACGACGTGGAGGCGGCGACCGTGGACGTGTGGCGGCGCATCTTCGAGGTCAACGTGTTCGCGACCTGGGCCATGACGGTCGCTGCACTCCCGGCCTTGCGGGCGGCACACGGGTCGGTCGTCAACGTCGCCTCCGTGGCGGGCGTCCGGCCCATGGGCTCGTCCATCCCGTACGCGGCGAGCAAGGCGGCCCTCAATCACATGACGGCCCTCCTGGCCAAGGTGGTCGGGCCCGAGGTGCGTGTCAACGCCGTGGCGCCCGGACTCGTCGACACGCCCTGGACCGCAGACTGGGACGCGGTCCGCGAAGGGGTGAGGCTGGTGGCACCGCTCAAACGCTCCGGGCAGCCGTCCGACGTGGCAGAGGTGATCCTGGCGCTGGCCCGCGCCGCCTATGTGACCGGCCAGGTCGTGGTCGTCGACGGCGGGATCTCCATCGCCACCTGAGCACCTCAGGCCTGTGGGGTGACCATCCAGCGCAGGGCGGCGGTCAGTCCGCGCGTGAGCGGGACCACGGCAGCGGTATCGACGAACAGGTCGAGGGGGCCGGCGAGCGACAACCCGAGCTCGCGGCGGGCCCAGCCGGGCAGCACGCTGATGGCGGCCGCCAGCACCAGGGCGTACACCGCACGTTCGCTGGGCCGCCGCGCCACGCCGCGCACCAGCCAGTCACGGGCCGCCTCGGCCTGTGGACCGGCGTAGAGCTCGGGCCGAATCCGCAACAGGTAGCTGCGGACCTCGTCGGACGAGCGCGGCGCCCAGTTCGCCCCGAGGGCCAGCGCCACGGGCGCAACCTCTTCGAAGTAGCGGTCGCACTGCTCCGGCGTGAGGGGCCGGGGCCCGTAGCGCTGCGACGAGGCCAGGAAGCTCGAGACCTCGGCCACGTGGATGAACGTCACCAGTTCGGGGTCGTCCGCCGAGTAGGGCCTCCCGTCGGGCGCGGTGCCCTTGACCCGGCGGTGGACCCGCTGCACCTGGGCGATGGCGTCCCCGGCCTCGGCGACCGTCCCGAAGGTGGTCGCGGCGACGAACGCCGCGGTCCGGCGCAGCCGGCCCAGTGGGTCCTCGCGATAACTCGAGTGCTCCGCCACGCCCGCCATGGCGAGCGGGTGGAGCGACTGCAGCAGGAGCGCGCTGACTCCGCCGATGAGCATGGTGGGCAGGTCGCCGTGCACCCGCCGCGCCATGCCGTGAGGCGGCAGGTAGGCGTCGTCGGGGTCGTTGGCGATCCGGGGCGGCTCCTCCCTGATGCCGATGGCGCGCCGCACCGAGCGCGCCAAGTCACCCCGCGCGGGCGTTGTCAACCCGCCGACCAGGCGCAGGGGAGCGGTCGCCACGGTGCCGCCCAGGGCTGCCGCCCGCTCGACCGGGTTCAACGAGGTCATACGGAGAGCTTGACACGTGGCAAAGTGCACTCCGTGCGCTTCGTCGTCATGGGGGCCGGTGCCATCGGCGGCGCAGTGGGGGGCGGTCTGTTCCAGAAGGGCCACGACGTGACGCTCGTCGCCCGGGGCGCCCATGGCCGCGCGCTCGAGGCGGGCCTCGTCCTCGAGAGCCCCGAAGAGACCGTCACCCTGCCGATTCCGGTCGTCTCCGACCCGGCACAGGTCTCTTGGGCCGGCGACGCGGACGGCAACACCGTCGTGTTGCTCGCCGTGAAGGGCCAGCACACCGATCAGGCGCTCACGCAGCTCAGCGTCGCGCCGCCTTCGACGCCGGTCGTCTCCATGCAGAACGGAGTGGAGAACGAGCGCAGGATCTTGCGCCACTTCCCCTCCACGTATGGCATGTGCGTCATGTGCCCGGCCACGCAGCTGCGACCGGGCGTCGTCCAGGTGCACTCGTCCCCCGTCAGCGGCTTGCTCGACCTGGGGCGCTACCCGCGGGGCTTGGGTGAGCGCGGGGAGGCGATCGCGGACGCCCTCGCCTCGACGACCTTCGAGTCGGTCGGCCGACCCGACATCATGCGCTGGAAATACCGCAAGCTCGTGATGAACCTCGCCAACGCCGTGGAGGCGCTCTGCGGGTCCGAGGCGAGATTCAGTGCCCTGGCGCGGGAGGCGCAGCGGGAGGGCAAGGACGTGCTGGCGGCCGCCGGGATCGACGTCGCGACCTCGGAGGAGGATCGCGTCCGGCGCGGCGACTACCTGCAACTGTCGCCCACGGCATCGGGGGAGTGGCAGGGAGGTTCGAGTTGGCAGAGCCTCGCCCGGCACGCCGGGTCGATCGAGGCCGAGTTCCTCAACGGGGAGATCGTGCTGCTGGGTGGGCTCCACGACGTGCCCACTCCGGTCAACGGGCTGCTGCAGCGCCTCGCGGTGCGCGCCGCCGCCGACGGGGCCGACCCGGGAACCTGGCGTATCGAGGAGCTCAGCGAGCTGGCGGGGGTGCGCCACGGCGAGTGAGCGCCGGCCCGAGAACCACGACCTCAGTCGGCGTGCAGTGCCCTCCGCACTTCGTCGCCCGGGTCGCGCCGGGCCCCACTCGGCGTTTCGACGTGCAGCTGGTGCACATTGCCGCTGAACGGCGCCGGAGGCGCGTAGCGCGGCGACACGGGGAAGCCGGTGTCTCGACCGAGGCGTAGGCCCGCCCCCCCGTGCTGGAGGGCGACCGGGAGCATCCCCTCGACTGGGATCTCGGCGACAGTGGCGTCGTCGACGACGAGGACCATGCGTCCCGGTGCTCCATCGGCGCCGAGGGCATAGGACACCGCGATCGCGTGGCTGCCGGTCGCCAACGGTGACGATGCCGCCAGCTCGAGAGTGTCGGCCGACCGCGCGAAGGTGAAATGTGCCCGCCCGTCGACCAGGTACAGGGCATAGCCACCGAACCAGTCGCCGACGGCGAAGACGACGCCGCCGTCGTCCGGACCCGCGTCGATCTCGGCGGTCATGGTGAAGCCGCCCCACAAAAGAGGGAGTGACTCGTCGGCGACGGGACCGCCGCCCGGACGGTACGTGCGCAACGGACCCGGAGGCCAGGTGGGCGGGATGAACCCGGCCAACCGGTCGACCAAGCCGTCCGAGATCGGCAGCACGTTGTTGCGTCCGGCCTCGGCCGCCCAGAGCTCAGTGAGGCGTTGGACCCGCTCGGGCTCGTCGCCCGCGCGGTCGACCGCCTCGGAGAAGTCCACCGAGAGGTCGAAGAGCTCCCAGCGATCGTCGTCGAAGGTGCGACTGCCGACGGCCAACTCTTCCTCGTCGAGCACGCCCGTGCTGATGTGGTTCGTCGTCGCCTTCCAGCCCTCGTGGTAGATGGAGCGCGAGCCCATCATCTCGAAGTACTGCGTGTGATGCAGCTCCGCTCGGGCCGGGTCCTCCAGGACAGGGACGAGGCTGGTCCCGTCGACCACCTGCTGGGGCACGCCGTCCACCTCGTCGGGCAGGTCAAGCCCGGCGGCGGCCATGATCGTCGGCATCAGGTCGATGGCGTGCGCGAACTGGGTCCGCACGGTGCCGGGCTGCGCGATGCGGTCCGCCCAGTGCACGATGAGGGGTGTGCGGGTGCCGCCGAGCCAGGTGTAGCGCTTCCAGAGCTTGTGCGGCGTATTGCCGGCCCATGCCCAGGCCCACGAGTAGTGGTTGTAGGTGCTGAATCCGCCCCAGTCGTCGTAGTGGGCGAGGTTGTCGGCCACGCTCTCCCGAAGGTGTGCCGTGAACCGGTGTTCATTGAAGCTGCCGATCTTGCCGCCCTCGGCGCTCGCGCCGTTGTCGGAGAAGACCAGCACCATCGTGTTGTCCATTGTCCCGAGCCGTTCCAACGAGGAGAGCACGCGGCCGATCTGGGCGTCGGTGTGGGTCAGGAAGCCGGCGAAGACCTCTTGCTGGCGGGCGAGGAGGCGGCGCTCGTCAGCCGAGAGGTCACTCCAGGCCTGCACCCATTCTGGCCGCGCGGTGAGCACCGTGTCCTCGGGCACCACGCCGGTCGCCACCTGGCGCGGCGAACAACTCCTCGCGCCAGGCGTCCCACCCCTTGTCGAACACGCCCCGGTACGGGTCGACCCACTCGGGCGCGACGTGGTGGGGGGCGTGCATGGCTCCGAGGGCGAAGTACAAGAAGAAGGGCTTGCCGGGCGCGCCCTGCTGCTGGTCCTGGACCATGCGGATGGCCTGGTCGGCCAGATCCTCGCTCAGGTGGTACCCGTCCTCGGGCCGACGCGGCGGCTCGATGTAGTGGTTGTCACAGACCAGGTTCGGTGTCCAGTGGTTGGTGTCGCCCTGGAGGAAGCCGTAGTGGCGCTCGAACCCGAGGCCGAGCGGCCAGGTGTCGAAGGGTCCCGCAGCCGAGCGCTGCCAACGCGGCGTCAGGTGCCATTTGCCCACGGCCAGGGTGGAATACCCGGCGTCGCGCAACAGCCGGGGAAGGGTGGCGGCGGTCTTCGGCAATCGGGCGTGGTAGCCCGGAAAGGCGAGCGGGATGTCGGCCAGGAATCCCATCCCGACGGCGTGGTGGTTGCGCCCCGTGAAGAACGACGCCCGGGTCGGCGAGCACAGCGAGGTGACGTGGAAGCGGTTGAAGCGAGCGCCCGTCGTCGCGAGCGCGTCCAGGTGGGGCGTGCCGATGTCGGAGCCGAACGAGCCCAGGTGGCCGAAGCCGGTGTCGTCGAGCACGATGGCGATCACGTTCGGCGCGCCCGGTGGCGGCTTCGGGTCGTGAGGGAAACGCGGCACCGAGTCGGCCGCGGTGAAGCCGATCTGCTGAGGCTCGTCCATGGTCCGAGAGGGTAGACGGTCGGATGCTCGAGGCGGGGTGCACAGGGCTAACGTGGCGGGCGATGCAAGGGCATCTCCCAGGTCCTCCCCAGCCTCACTTTCCGGAGGGGCTGGGTCCGTTCATCGGCTACCTGGCCACGCGCGAGCCTCGGCCCATCGACGAGCGCGCGCACGTGCCGCAGGAGCCTGGCTGGGCGGACGCCGACGAGCTGTATGTGCTCGACGAGTTCGATGACGTCGGCGAGTGGGAGCCGATGCACCGGCCTTTGGTCAAGGTCACAGCCGTCATCGTCTCCATCTCGCTGGTGGTCGCCGGGTTGGGGACGATCCTCGAGCTGCTGCTGTCCGCTCACTGACGGCCGGGACCGCCAACGGTGCGCCGGCGGCGCAGAAGCAGCCAGCCCACCCCGCTGACGACGGCCAGCGCACCGACGACCGCCGCCGCGATGCCCCATGGGCTCGCTCCGTTTCTGGGAGCAGCCGGTGCCGAGGTCGCCGTGGCGCGCGCGCCGGAGGTCGTCGTGGAAGGAGCAGTGGTCGTGGTGGTGGGAGCGGTTGCCCCGGCCGTCGGCGCCGAGAACGCGACCACGCGGTCGGTCGCCGGGGCGAGGAGGAGACCCGCGCCTACCGATGCGGTCGGGAAGTGGTTGGCCGGCACGCCGATGGTCGCCCGGTCCTGCACTGCTCCGGTCGAAGGGTTGAGGCCGTAGAGCACGCCGTCCTGGCCGATGGTCCAGACCTGTCCGGCCGCCACCACCGGGGGCCCGCCGCCGGCGGTCGCGCTCCACAGGAGGCGGAGCCGATCGGGGGACGACGAGGCCGTCACCGCGATGGGGCCACTGAGGCAGGGCAGGTAGACCGTCGTGCCCACGAAGGCCACGCCACCGTCGATGTCGTCGCCGCAGGCACCGCCGAGCGCCGCCTCCTGGCCCCCCACCCCGGCCAGTCTGGACCCGCTGAGCAGGTAGACGATCCGTGACTTGCCGGCAGCCACCACGTGGCCGTCGGCCAGCAGCGCAGGGGCGGTGGACAGGTCGAGGTCGCCCGCGTTGTCAGCGGCCCACGAGGACGGCGCGAAATACTGCAGGAGCGTGAGGGATGGTGAGAGCTCCAACACCGAGTCGCTGTCGTCGTAGGGGTGGCCGGACGAGGTGACCGACCCGTTGCCGGCGGTGACCCAGATGTTGCCGCTACTGTCCACCACCGGGGCAGCGCCGCCCATCCAGATGGCACCCTGGCTTTCGCCCGGTGCCGCGTCGACGGCGAACTCGGCGGGGGTGCCGCCGCCCTCGGGCACCGAGACCACCCATCCGTGGTAGCGGGAGCAGTCGCCGTAGTTCCCCCCGTAGCCGAACACGACCCGGCCGGCGTCGAGCGTCAGGCCCGTGCGCTGCAGGAGGGCGGCGTGCGTCGAGCCCGCGGGGTCGACGCCCTGGTTCAGCTTCGACCTCCCGGTCGCGATGTCCAGCCCGACGAGCTGGTGCGCGGGGTCCCCGTTGACGAGCTCGTCGGCCACCACGAAGACCTCCGAGCGCGCCTCGTCGATCACGGGGGTGCCCGTGATCCCGAGGGTGGGGGAGATGTTGCCGCACGGGAGCGAACCCGCGGGAACGGGCGTGCCGAGGTGGGTGGACCACTGGACCGCACCCGTCGCGCTCGACAGCGCGTAGACGGTGTCGTTCTCCGTGGCGACGATGACGTGCCCACCCGAGACGAGGGGCTCGCCGTAGAGTTGGCCATCGAGCGCGGGCGAGGTCCACGCCGGCCGGGAGAGGTCGACCGATGAGACGGTCGTCGCGACGCCGGTCCCCTCCGCGTTGCCGTGGTACACCGTCCACGACGTGCTGCCCGTCGCGGCGGAGCCCGCCGCGACGGATGCGGACGCCGCCGCCGTGTTGCTCAGGACGGAGAGCAGTGCCACCGCGGCGTACGTCGTGACGCTCCGGATCCGCCTTGCCCGCTTCACTCCGCCGTCGCGCTCGAGGACCGGGAGGACCTCAGACTTGTTCGCCGCCACGGCCGCGCCGCCGCAGAGTGGAGTCGACAGCGACCGCAACCAGGAGGACGGCGGCCGTCGCGATGTCCGTCCCGGCCGTGCTGATGTTGAGCAGGGCCAGGCCGTTGGTGAGCGTGGCGATGACGAGGCCACCCAACAGCGGGTGGATGGGCTTGCCGTGCCCGCCGAAGAGGCTGGCGCCACCGATGACAGCCGCGGCCACCGCGTAGAGGACATATGTGCCGCCGTCGAACCCGACGGAGATGGAGCCCAGGCGTGACGCGTACACCACCGCGGCCAGGCCGGCGGTGAAGCTGCACAGGGCGAAGCCGACGGTGCGGATCCGCGCAACGTGGATGCCGGCTCGACGGGCTGCTTCTGGGCTGGCGCCGATCGCGTAGAGATACCGGCCGAGCCGCGTCCGGGCGAGCAGGAACGACTGTGCCACGAGGACGACGAGGACGAAGGGGATCACCCAGGGGACGCCTTCGACCGGGGACAGGCTGCCGCGGTTCAAGTTGCAGACGTACACCAGCACGACGCCGGCGACCGCCACGGCGGCGACGGTGAGGAGCGTGATGCTCAGCGGAGGCGCCGTCAGCCCTCGGGCGCGTCGTCGTGTAACGCGGAACACCTCGCCGATGCCGTAGAGAGCGACCAGCGCGATGAGGAGAATCCACCCCGCCACGGGGCTCATGGTGCCGCTGACCAGGTCGTCGATGACGTTGTTCGACACCGTGATCACGCCTCCGACGGCACCCTTGTCGACGTCGAAGACGTAGATCAGAACGCCCTGCCAGCCCAGGAGCCCGGCCAGGGTCACGACGAAAGACGGGATCTTCAGCCTGGTGATGATGGTCCCTTGGAAAGCACCGATGAGCAGACAGGCGATCATCCCGACGATGATCCCGGCCCACCAGACCCAGTTCTGGGGGGCGCCGATGAGGGCCATGGAGATGGAGGCACCGACCGCGCCCACGAAGCCGACGGAGAGGTCGATCTCGCTGAGGATCAGGGCGTAGAGCTCGGCCATTCCGAGGAGGATGATGAACGTCGCCTGGACGAAGAGGTTAACGATGTTGTTCGCCGTCAGGAACGCACTCGACTGCACTTCGAAGAAGATGCAGATGACGATCAGGCCGACGATGATGGGGAGCGCGCCGCTCTCGCCACTTCGGATGCGCTTCGCCCAGGCCTTCAGGTAGTCGCCCAGGGATTGCGCCAGGACGTCAGGGGCGAGGACGACCAGCTCGTCGGGGGCAAGCGCGCTGGCTGCCGTCTCGCCGTGGTCGGCGGGCTGACCGCCGGGGCTCTCGCCCGGTGCGACGGGCTCGTCGATCGTGTCCGTCATCCCGCGGCCCGCAGCGACTCGCCCGTTGTCATGTACTCGACGATGACCTGGCGGTCGAATTCCTCGGCGGGACCCTGCGCCACCATCCGGCCCAGGTAGAGGACGACGATCCGGTCGGCCACCTCGAAGATGTCATTGAGGTTGTGCGAAATGAGGAGCACCGCGGTGCCCTGGGTCGACAGCCGCTTGATGAGCTGGAGCACCATGCCCGTCTGGGCGACACCCAGTGCGGCAGTCGGCTCGTCCATGATCACGAGCTTGGCCGCCTGCATGACCGCCTTGGCCACGGCGACAGACTGGCGTTGACCGCCGGAGAGCGAGGCCACCGGTTGGCGGATGGATCGGACAGTGGTCACCTGGAGATCGGCCAGGATCTTCCGCGCTTCGAGTTCCATGGACGTCTCGTCGAGAAGCCGGTGGCGCAGCTTCTCGTGGCCCAAGAACATGTTCTGCACGATGTCGAGGTTGTCGCACAGCGCGAGGTCCTGGTAGATGGTCGTGATCCCAAGCGCTTCGGCATCGTTGGGCGAGTGCAGGTGGACTGGTTTGCCCTCCCAGTAGATTTCTCCCTGCGTCGGCGTCCACAGCCCCGAGATCGTCTTGATGGTTACCGACTTGCCGGCACCGTTGTCGCCGGCCAGCGCGGTGATCTTGCCGCGCGGAACGGTGAGATTCACTCCGTTGAGGGCCTGCACCGCCCCGAAGACCTTGCTGACCCCTCGCAACTCCAGCAGTGGTGGATCCTCGGCCATCTCGCTACCCCCAGTAGTGCTGCGACGGTCAGTGTCGACCCAAAGCCGGCCCCCCGCCTGTCACGGGGAGCCGGCCTGGACCGACTTGTCTTACGGCCGACAATACCCAGCCGGGCACCGTCGGCCAACGACTACGGCGTGATACCCGCCGCGGTGCAATCGGAGCTGTACGAACCGGCGCACAACTGGGCGGCCGGCACGAAGTTGTCCTTGACCACCGTCGAGTTCATGTTGGCGGTCGTCACCCACTTCGGCGTCTCGAGGACCGAAGGCACGCTCACGTTGGCGGTCGTGTCCTGGGTCTTGCCGTTCACCAGGCTCGCTGGCGGCTTGGTCCCGGCGCGGAGGTAGAGCGCGAGCGCAACCGCGGCCTGTGCCTCGAGGTAGATCGGCTTGTACACCGTGCCGCACTGGTAGCCGGCGAGCACGTTCTGCAGACCTGTCAGCGACGCGTCCTGACCCGTCGTCGGGAAAGACTTGGGCTTGACGTGCAGTGACTGGAGGTACGTGATGATCGGGGCGCCAGTGGAGTCGTTCGGGATCAGCGCCGCGTTGACGTTGGGGTGCGCCGTGTAGACGGCCTGGAACTCGGTTGCCGCCGTCGGTGGGTCCCACGTGCCCGCAGTGTGGGCCACGGCGGTCCACCCGTGCGACTTGAAGTACGGGTTGATCACGGAGTCATACCCCTGCGCGAACAGGGTCGCGTTGTTGTCCGTCACCGCGCCGTGCATGACGACGACCTGAGGCTTCGAGACGTGCCAGGCCTTCACGCAGCTCACGAGTCCGTCGCCCATGGTCTTGCCCACCGTCACGTTGTTGAAGCTGACGTAGTACGAGCGGCTCCCACCCAGGGTGAGACGGTCATAGTCGATGACCTTGACGCCTCGCGTCTTGGCGTAGCTCTCGATCTGCGCGCCAACACCCGAGTCGAGGGGGTCGACCAGCAGGACGGTCGCGCCGTTGGCGATGTCCGTCTGGGCGTCCGTCAACTGCGTGGCGTCGCTGCCCAGTGCGTTCTGCACGACGTACTGGGACGAGCTCAGCCCTGCCTTCTGAAGGGCTTTTGTGATGTCGGGCTGGTCGAACTCGACGTAGCGCGTCGAACTCACCGTGTCCGGCAGGATCGCTGCCACCTTCCCGTGGCCCGCGGACGCGAGCGACTTGAACTGGCTCATGACGCTGAAGCTGTTGTTGAACGAACTGGTCGAGATGTTGGATGGCCCACTGGCGCGGAGTGAGGCCGAAGCCGCTCCCCCCACAGCACCTACCAGCATCGACGACACCGCGAGGGAGAGCCCCCCGAGCATGCCTGCCCTGCTGAAACGCACATTGTCTCCTTAGGTTCTGGCCCGCTCGGTCAAGCGGACCGGCTTGTCACTGTCCTGCACCTTCATCTGCACTTGTTTTCTACACGCATTTGGGGTGGTTCATTGCAGTTTTGTTGCAGATTCAAGAACCTTTATAGAACCAAAACCTCCGTTTGCCGGGCAGCGGCTCGCGGGCGAGTGCTGCTGTCCACCGCGCCGGGATGTGCGGCGCCCACAAGAGCCGGCCTACGCCGTATCACGACGGTGTCGGGAGAGAACGAAAAGACCAGGCCGGCGACACAGGCGGCGCAGGCGGTGATCGCGTCGTCGAGGATCTCCTTGGCCTTGTGATCTCCTGCACGAGCTGCCGCCTGCACAGCGCGGGCGTCGACCGCCGCGAGACCCGCCTCGCTCGCTCGGCGCGCGATGCCGCTGCCGGATCCCAGCTCCTCTCGTGCGGCGGGCACGTCGGCCTCGCCCCGTATGGCTGCCGAATCCCTCAGCAGCACCGCGACCCGGGCGTCCACCCGGGCCGCGCGCATCTGCGTACCACCCACGTCCGGCGGTGAGGAAGAGTGGCGTCGTCACCAAGGCTTACTCATGTAGACGGTCTTCATCTGGGGCGACCGCCGTGCTGATGGTGCTCGGTCTGGGCGGTCTTTACGTGGACGTCCCTGCAGGGTCGTAACCCGACTTTCGGAGCAGCCGGCGGAGGGTAGCCAGTTGCTCGGCGTCGATGTCCTTGTGGCGTGGTTCGAAAGATTCGGTCTCGGTTCCCACGGTCACCATGAGGTGTCCCTTGTGGGTCTCGTGGACCGTACCGACGGCATTGAGCAGGGACAGCACCAAGTGCCACTCGATGTTGTGGCTGGCCGGGTGCCGGAAGATCTGGGCCAGGGTGTCCCGATGATGGCTGTTCAGGTGTTCCGGTTCTGCCACAAGGCTCCCCTCGATTCGTGCGGCGCTGAGGGCACTCGCCCGCCCATCTTCGCGCCCGACCACCGGTGATGGCGCGCCCGCTGCCCCTCTCTCGGAGGCGATCGGCTGGCAGCGTTGGCGCGGAGATCGCCGCCGGGTGGGGTTGAGCCGTTGCGGTTGCCGTTGGCGACCAAGGACTCGAATGTGACGGGTCGCCGCCGTTGCGCTCCACCTGCTCACGTCGGATCTCTCCCCTTTCCCGGGCACATGATCGGGACCATCGGCTCTAGTGGCGAGAACGGGGTAGGGACACACTGCAGATGGCCGAGGAGGTCGACATGAGGTTCCGCGATCGGAGAGACGCCGGTCGTCGCCTGGCCGAGATGGTCCGGCACGCCGACCTCGGCGGCGGAGCTGTCGCGGTGCTCGGGTTGCCCCGCGGCGGAGTGCCGGTGGCGTTCGAGATCGCGCGGGCCCTCCGGGCGCCGCTCGACGTCATCGTGGTCAGGAAGTTGGGCGTCCCCTTCCAGCCCGAGCTCGCGATGGGGGCGATCGGTGAGGAAGGCGTCCGGGTGGAGAACTGGGACGTGTTGCAGAGCACCGCGCTTACGTCGTCTGACCTCGATGCAGCCGAGGCGCGTGAGCGCACCGAGTTGCGTCGACGTGCCGAGCAATACCGGGAGGGGCGCCCTCGGCTCGATCTGCGTGGTCGGTGCGCCATCATCGTCGACGACGGGATCGCAACGGGTTCCACCATGCGCGCTGCGTGTCAGGTCGCGCGCGTTCTCGGCGCCGCTCGTATCGTGGCGGCCGTTCCGGTCGCCTCGCGCCAGGCTGTCGCCGCCTTATGCGACGTCTGCGACGAGGTCCTGAGCGTCGAAGTCCCCGAACAGTTCTACGCGGTCGGCGAGTGGTATCGAGACTTCTCGCAGGCGTCCGACGATCAGGTGGTCGACCTGCTCCGCCTTGCGGCCTCCGGAGACGAGGGGACAACCGGACCGGGGAGCGCCGAGCGGCCCTTGCGCGACGAGGAGATCCAGGTCCGTGCGGGCCTGGTCGACTTCTGTGCCCGCATTACCGTCCCGGGTACGCCGATCGGCACGGTCGTCTTTGCACACGGGAGCGGCAGCAGCCGTCACAGCCCGAGGAACCGTTACGTCGCGAGCGTCCTCAACGCGGCGGGTCTCGCGACCTTGCTGATCGACCTCTTGGACCCGGCGGAGGAATTGCAGCGCGCATACGTCTTCGACATCCGCCTGCTCGCCGAACGGCTGGGTGATGTCACGCGGTGGATCAGACGCGCTGCCGGAGCTGGAGTCGACGAGGATCGGTCTCTTCGGAGCGAGTACGGGCGCGGCCGCCGCCATGTGGGCCGCGGCGCAACCCGACAATGGCATCTCGGCGGTTGTGTCGCGAGGCGGACGGGCTGACCTCGCAGCACCACTGTTGGCCGCAGTGACGGCTCCCACGTTGCTCATCGTCGGAGGCTGCGACGAGGCCGTCTTGGACTTGAACCGGAGGGCGCAGGCAGAGCTGCGCTGCGAGAGCCGGCTGGCCATCGTCCCGGGCGCCACTCACCTGTTCGAAGAGCCAGGCACGTTGGAGGCGGTCGCGGTGCTCGCACGTGACTGGTTCAGCACCAAGTTGGGCGTCACGTCCGGTTAGACGGTACGCCTTCGCTTTGGGCTGTGGGTCGGACCCGAGAAGCGCCGAAGGGGTCCCGCTCTTGCACCGGGGGGAGGCGGTGAGCGCCCATTACCCTGAGTCAGCGCCGATCTATCCGACGCAACCTCGTTGGTTCACTCTCGGGATGTGAGGTTTAGCTTTGGTTTCGCCACTTCCTATGCCGCTCAGGATCGACTCTCACGATCCACGGATTTCGATCGCAACGGGGCCCATTCTGTTCGTCCTTCGACCGACACGACGTCGATGTCATCCCTAGTCCCCGACGAATCCGCCCCCGAGGCGGTGCGCCTGCAGTTCCATCGCTGGACCGATCGTGCGGTCGTCGCGATTGCGATCACCGCGCTGGCGGCCGGGTTCGGGCAATTTGGCGTGGTTGCCGCCCTGGGCGACGTGTCCACACAGCTGGGTCACGTCGCGTCGGGAGGCTCGATCGCGGACAAGGTGGGCCTGTCGGGCACCAGCCTCGGGGTTGGTCTCGCCTTCATACGCCTCGCCTCCTTGGCGAGCCTGCCGCTCATCGGGATCGCGGACCGCTTCGGCCGGCGACGCACGATCCTCGCCGTGACCATCGCCGGCCTGGTGCTGACGGTGACCGCAGCCGCAAGTCCCGGCTATTGGTGGTTCGTGACCATCTTCGCCCTTGGGCGCCCGCTCCTCAGCGCCACCAACGCGCTGGCGGAGGTGATGGCGGCCGAGGAGACCGCGTCGACTGACAGGGCCTCGGCGATTGCGCTGATCGCGGCGGGGTATGGCGTGGGGGCTGGTGCCGCTGCCATCGTCCACAGCCTCGCGTCGGGAGCGCTCGGTTTCAGAGGCATCTTCGCCCTGGCCGTCGTGCCCCTGGCCGTCGTCTTCGCCGTGCGTGGGTGGATCGAGGAACCGAGCCGGTTCAAGGTGGCGGAGGCAGAGGCGGACCATCCGACACCAGTCCTCGGCGCGGTCGGGCCGCGCTTCCGCAAGCGGGTGATGGTGCTGGCGCTCGTCACGTTCGCGGTCTCCGTCATCACGGGACCAGCGAACAGCTTCATCTTTCTCTACGCGCAGGACGTGCTGCACCAGCTGGGATGGGTCACCGCCCTCATGGTTGCCAGCGCCGGCGTCACAGGCTTGCTGGGGCTGCTCACCGGACGGTGGTTGGCCGACCACGTGGGCCGTCGGCTCACCTGCAGCGGGGGCGTCCTCGCCGTCGCGGGCAGCGGGGCGCTCGCCTATTCGGGCACTCGTCCGGCGCTGGTCGTCGGGTACACCGTCGGGGTGTTCAGCGGTTCGCTGCTCGCTCCCGCCGCCGGCGCGTTGCTCGCGGAGCTCTTCCCGACATCGGTGCGGGCATCGGCCACCGGGTGGTGCGTGGCGGCCGGAGTCCTCGGTGCGGTCGGCGGCCTGGTGGCTTTCGGCGCGATCGCCGACGTCGGCAATCGCTTCGCTTCCGCCGCCGACCTGATCTTCCTCCCGACCGCCGCGGCCGCCGCCCTTTTCTGGCTGGTGCCCGAGACGATGGGCCGCGAGCCCGAGTCCCTGTGGCCGAGCGACGCCTAGGGCGCTGCTTGCTAGTGGTAGACGAACTTCACCGCATTGGACGTGCCGCCGGCGGTGGTGATCGTCACCTGAACCGTGGCCGCGCCGGGTGATGGCGGGACCGTCACGGTGCATGTGTTCTGCGCCGGGCAGCTGGTCGGCGCCACCTGGCCGTTGAACATCGCCACGATCTGGCCGCTCGAGCTGAGGAAGTTGGCGCCCACGACTTGTACGCTCTGGCCGGCGCTCCCGCTCGACGGAGTCAGCGAGCTGATGACCGGTGGCCCCCCGGGCGTCGCCGCCGTCGCCGTGGTCGAAGTGTTCGTCGATGTACCCGAGGTGCCCCCAGGGTTGTGACGGCCGTTTTCCTGGGACTGTCCCGGCGCCGGTGCTCCCCCAGCGTGGTTCGGCGGGGGAGTCGTCGACGGGAGGGTTGCCGTCCGCGCGCGACCTCCGGTCAGTGAGACGGCGAGCGCAATCGCCGCCACGATGACGAGTGCCCCCACGACGGCGACCGAGATGATCAACCAGCGGTCGGGCTGCGCCGGGTCGTCATCATTCGCCCCTGAGTGCATTCGGACCTTGACCTGCCGGTCGCGGTCCAGGGGTTGCGAGGGTCGAGGTGGCGACGGTGGGGGAGGTCCGCCCTGGGCGGCGCGGGCCCGAAGGACGGCGCTCTCCATGGCCCCGAGCGCGCGTCGACCTGGCATGCCCTGAGGCGTCTCGTGCGCCTGCCCATCCGTCATTGGACCACCGGCCCGCAATTCTTCCCGTTTTCGCGCGATCTCTAACCGTGGCCAGCGTGACACTCCTCTGCCGGGTCGGTGCTCTCGCTGGCATCCGCCGGGCGGTTCGTGCCACCCTGAACCCCATGTCCCCAGGTCGGCAGATCGTCGTGTGTGAAGGCGACGAGACGGGCCAGGAGTTGCTTCTGGAGGCACTACGGGTCCTCGACCCCGACGTCCTCGGTTTCGACCTCGAGCTGGTGCGGTTCGACCTTTCCCTCGCCAACCGCCGCGCCACCGGCAACGCCGTTGTCCACGAGGCCGCGGCGGCCATGCGGGAGACGGGGTTGGGGCTGAAGGCCGCCACGATCACTCCGGAGCAGACGGGCGACGTCGGTAGTCCAAACCGCATCCTGCGGGAGGGCGTCGGCGGGTCAGTCATCGTCCGCACGGGACGCCGCATTCCCGGCGTCGCACCACCGGCCTCGGTCGTGCATCCAATCGTCGTGGTCCGCATGGCCGTGGGAGACGCGTACGGCGCTGAGGAGGGTCGAGCCGGCGTCCCGGGCAGCACCGGCGAGCAGGCGTGGCGGACGGAGCGCATCGAGCGCTCCGTTTGTCGTTCGGTGGCGGAATTCTCCTTCCGCGCCGCCGTTCAGTTCGGCGCGTGCGTCTACGGCGGTCCGAAGTGGACCGTCTCGACCGTCTACGAGGCGATGCTGAAGGAGGAGATGGACGGCGCAGCGATCCGTTACCCCGACGTCCCCTACCGTCCGACGCTGATCGACGCTACGTATGCCGGGCTCGTGACCGAATCCAGTGGGAGCGCCCTCGTGGTGCCGACTCTGAATCGCGACGGGGACTGCCTCTCGGACCTCGTGCTCGCCCTCTTCGGTTCCATCGCAGGTGCCGAGTCCGTGCTGCTGGCGCTCGACGACGAGATGATGCCCGTGGTGGCCATGGCGGAGGCTCCGCACGGAACCGCGCCCTCGCTGATGGGTAAGAACGTCGCCAATCCGATGGCAATGCTCTTGGCTTGCGCCGCAGTGCTCGACTACGCGGCGAGGGACGATGCGGCGGTTGCCGGGACGGCGGCCGCCATCCGCCGCGCCACGCTGGGTGCCGCGACCGACGGTGTTCGCACCTTTGACCTCGGGGGCGAGGCATCGACGTCGGGGGTGGTGGACGAGGTCCTGGCCCGTCTACGCGCCGATTCCTCGCGCTGACTTCCCCCACCGACGGTCGTCGGGTGAAGTCGTGGCGTACGACGGCAGAATCTTCAAGGTGCGGGCAAACCGAGCGGGGCGAACAGGTCGCCATCCTCTTCGACTCGGCGCAGCACGTCTTCCGTCTCGAACCTGAGCAGCCGCGGGTCCTCGCGGGTGGCGCACCGGTGCACCTCTTCCCGCGTCACCGGCGCCGAGACCGTGGGCGATGGCATCGCCCGGGCCGAATACACCGCGACCGTGGTCTTGGCCGGGTGGTTCTGGCTCCAGTCGATGAGCACTCGGCCCCGGCGCAGCGACTTGCGCATGTTGGAGACAACGAGGTCGCTGCGCTCCGTTTCCAGCTTGCGAGCGATGTCGTAGGCATGGGACCTCACACCATCCCAATCCGTCTTCTGCCCCACCGCCGCGTACAACTGGAGTCCCTTGGAGCCGCTCGTCTTGGCGAAGGGCTCCAGGCCGTCCTTGTCGAGCTCGTCCATCACATATCCCGCCACCACGCAACACTCGACGATGGACGTGCCTTCCCCCGGATCCAAGTCGAAGACCATGAAGTCGGGTCGAGCGGGAAGCTTGCGACGCCGGCCCACATGCCACAACGGCACATGGAGTTCGATGGTCCCGAGGTTGGCGGCCCAGGCCAACGTCGGCAGGTCGTTGACCATCACGTAGGGAATGAGGTCTTTCCCATCGTTGGCCGGAACGTTGACGGAGTGGACCCAGTCGGGTGCGTGTGAAGGCATGTGTTTCTCGAAGAACGATTTGCCTTCGACGCCGTCCGGGAAACGCTTCATCGTCAGTGGGCGTTCGCGGATGTGGGGCAGCATGACTTCGGCGATGCGCACGTAGTAGTCGATGAGCTGACCCTTGGTGAAGCCGATCTGGGGGAAGAGCACTTTGCCCAGATTGGAGACGGACAGTTCCCGCCCCCCGATCGTTGTCCGCGTGGAGGTCCCCGCTGCGGCCATCAGGCTGTCCGCTCGAGTGCGACCACGGTTTGATTCTTACCCCGTTCGCCGTGCCGTCCTGGTGTCATTCCACGGAGACGTCTTCGGGCGCCTTGTCGGGACGCAGTCCCCTCCACGTCGGATGCCGGAGTCGACCCGCCGTCGTCCATTCACCGTACGCCACCTCCCCGACGAGCACCGGCCGGGCGAAATGCGCGGCGGCCGTCTCTCCCGCAGGCAGCGGTGATCTGAAAGGGCTGTGTCGAAGCGCGAGCGGCCGCAGATCCTCGAGCAGGGCTTGGCGGACGGTGTCGCTGAAGCCGGTCCCCACCTTGCCGACATAGCGCAGCCCGTCCTGGTCGGGGATGCCCAGCAACAGCGCACCAAGGCTTCCCTCCCTTCCGCTCCGCCCTTCGGTCCACCCGCCGATGACGACCTCTTGCGTCCGGAAGGACTTGACCTTGGTCCAGTCCGGGTGCCGCCGACCCGGTCGGTAGGGGGAGTCGCGTCGCTTCGCGATCACACCCTCGAGACCGTTCTGCACGGTTGCGGCGAGGATGTCCTGCCCCGATACGTCCCGGAAGGCCTCCGTGGTGGTAAAGGTCTCGCCCGAGAGGTGCAACGATTCGAGCCGGGCCCTCCGTTCGTCATACGGCAGCGCCAGGAGCGAGTGACCCTCGATGTACAACAGGTCGAACGCGACGAAGCTGACGGGGTCCGTCGTCGCTCGCCGGCGGGCCTCCCGCTGGTTCGCCACGTGCATGCGGCGCTGCAGCCTCGAAAAGCTGGGTCGGCCGTCCTCACCCAGCGCGACGACCTCTCCGTCCAGCACGCAGGTGGTCATGCCCAGGAAGTCGCCGATGTCCGCCAGCTCGGGGAACGACGCGGTGACGTCGAGGTCGTTCCTGCTCTGCGCGCGCACCCTTCCGCCCTCGACGAAGAGGATGGCCCGGACCCCGTCCCACTTGATCTCGAAGGCCCAGTTCCGGTCGTCCTTGGGCAGGTCACCGGCCACCGCCAGCATCGGCTTGACCGAATGCGGCAGCGGGTCGGTGCGAGTGGACGGGCCGTGACGGTGGATCATCCAGTTGCGGTCTCTCGTTTGGAAGAGTACGAAGCTGCCCTTTGCCTTGGAGCCGTGCAATGCGAATTTGACCTCGGCGTCGGACCACTTCTCCACCTCGTAGTGGCCTCTGTCCCAAATGGTCATCCGGCCTCCTCCGTACTCGCCCTGGGGGATGTCCCCCTCAAAGGTGGCGTACTCGAGGGGGTGGTCCTCGGTGTGCACGGCAAGGCGGTTCTCGTCGGGGGATTCAGGGAGGCCCTTGGGTATGGCCCACGAGACGAGCACACCATCACGCTCGAGTCGAAGATCCCAGTGCAGGCTGCGCGCATGGTGCTCTTGGATCACGAACCTCTGGCGTCCTTCCCGAGGCAGGGGACGTCGACCCATGGGTTCGGGCGTCTTACGGGCGTTCCGCTTGGCCCGGTACGTGTCGAGCTTCTTGCCGGTCCCTCCCGGACGCTTCTCCGAGGCCTTCGGTGTCACCGACCACACCGTACCCACAGGCCAGCCAATCGGCGCCGGAAGGGTCAGACGCGGCGTCGGGTGGGGAGGCTGCCGATGCCGAAAGCCCGCTGCAACGCGGGGGACCGGGCTCTTGATCCCGAGACAAAGAAGACTCAGAAGAGCGAATCAGGTGGCGGCGGACGGCGCGGGAGCGCCGAGATACCGCTCGATCAGGGCGTCGAGGCTGAACCGCCCCGACCCGAACACGGCGACCACCAACGCGAGGACTCCGAGCGCCATGTTCAACTGATAGCCGGGAGGAGGTGCGGACGCATTGATCCCGGTCGCCCATGTGACGGTGATCATCGCCATCACCATGTCCCCGAAGAGAGCGAGGCCGGCGAGGCGCGAGAAGAGGCCAACTGCCAGCGCCACGGCGCTCCCGAACTCAATGATCCCTCCCAGGACGGCGAAGAACCCACCTGGATGCAAGTGAGCAGTCTCCGAGAAATAGATGGCGGTCCGATGGATTCCGGGTCCATTGAACGCCCCGAACAGCTTCCCCGCGCCGTAGTAGATGAAGATCCAGGCCAGAGCGATGCGCGCAGCCAGCAGCGCACAACTGGCGGGAATTTCTGCCGTTCGGGTTGCGACGACGAGCGAGAACAACGAACGAGCGGAACGTCGGCCGGCGTGCCGCGGCGCCTGGACCGTCGCAGTGACCATCACCAAACCCCGCAGTCTTCGAGGGTTCGCACGGCCGCGGGCGGTCCGTCGGGGCACTCACCCGGCGTCGGATTCGACGCTGGACCAGACCAGTTCTGTCTCGCCGAAAGCAGACCCGGCTGTCGGCGCTCTCCGAGCGGCCGGAAGGGCGCGATCAACTGAGCGGCGAGGACGGCAAGGTGGCGCGGCCTTGACGTTTCCTGTTCAACGGTCAACGGCCGGCCTGGCAGCCCTGTATCGATCCGCACCGAATCCTTCGTCGGGAAGACCGCGGTGTGGAAAAGCTGATCCCAAATGGTCAGGGCAAAACCGAGGTTGACATCCTGAGGTCCATCCAACTTGTGGTGGATGCGGTGGAAGTTCGGACTGACCACGATACGACCGAAAGGTCCGAAGCCAAGGCGGGTATTCGAATGGGCGAAGGCCACGATCCCCCCGTAGACAGCCAGCACCGTCAACGTGAGTGCACCGTTGGCCAGGAGCACGACACCCGGGATCAGGGCCAAGAGGTAGGAGACATGAATGAGCGGATGGGTGCGAAAGACCGTGAGGGCGTTCATGTCCTCCTGCGAATGATGAAGCTCGTGGAACCGCCAGAGCATTCGGATCCGATGATTGGCGAGATGCACAGCCCAGTTGCACCCGTCCATCGCCACGATGATGGCGGCGATCGCGAACCATCGGGGCACGGTGTCCATCTTCGGCAGGACCATCCACGGCAGGAGCCTGCGTAGGACTTCGATGAAAGAGAGCGTCAGCGCCGTCACGAGCGGCAGGACCAGGGTCGCGTGGATCACGGCGATGAGAAGGTCATGTCGATGGCCACGAGCGAAGAGCGGTCGTTGTTGCGCCGGCCAGATCCGCTCCGCCACGAGGATGACTCCGAGGAATGCGAGGGCCAACGGGCCGATCACGACGACGCGGAGGCTCGTCAAGGACCCTGCGAACGCCGCGCCGCCCCAGCCGGTGGACCATCCGATGCCCACGAGCACCCCGGCCGCCGCGGGAATGCTGAGGGCAGGGAGGTACACCTTCGACGAGAGGGCGGCGCGTGCGTTTCGTATGTCCTGGCTCGTTCGTCCCGACGCGAGAGGAGTAGCCGGCGGCGCGGGGGGTACGAGGGTCGCCGTCACAGCCGCGGCCCGGTCTCTTGTCGTGGTGCTGGCGTGGGCCGTGACATGAGAACGAGAACGGGCTGTGGCACTAGAACGAGACTCCTCCTGAACCAGCGTTCGTTCCACCCGAGCCGGAACCGGAACTCGCGTGGGCCGGCTTCACGGTCACCACGACCGACCACTTGCCCCACTTGTCAGTGATGTTTCCCTTCACCTGACCAGGAGCAGTATCTAGGAAGAAGTAGTAGAGGGGCTTCCCACCATAGGTCACCTGGCGGGCACCGCCGGTCCCCGCGACGGTACCGAGACTGGCCGCGTTCACCCCTGGTCCGGCGGTGGCCTTTGTCACACCCTTGGGCAGCATGACTTCGGGCCAGATCTTCAGGCAACCGGACCCGCAGCCAACGGTGCTGGCCTTGAGGGTGTACACCGTCTTGCCGCTGACCAGGATGGTCCCGTACTTGGAGGTCTTGGTCGTGCTGACGACGCTGCTCGTCGCCGCACCGGCTGTATCGGCGGCCAGAACGGCGGCGGAAAGACCGCCGGCGGCCAACACGGCGCCCGCCATCCGCAGAATAGGGACCCTGCGGGACTCCACGACCTCAATCGCCGGCTTCGTACCGTTCATATAGCTCATCTCCTCGATTCGTCGTACCACCATGGGATGAGGCTGGCCGATTTCTCACCGGCCACAGCCCGAGAGTAACGCTTCGTTCCACAGAGCGTCTCGGACCTGGGTTCTCTTTCCGTGGCGTTAGAAGTCAATACGGCGCGGGCGGCGGACGGGATTGCTCGGGAGGTGCCGTGCCTGCCCAGAAGGCGCGGGAGTCGCTCATGAGGCGCGGGGGCCGCCCCCTGAGGCGTCGGCCGCGCCAGCCGGCGAAAAGGGCGAAGGAGGGGTGGCCGTGGAATCCAATCCTGGACCTCATCCGTAGAACAGGCACGAACCCGATTGTGATCAGACTGGAGCGAAGCATGCACGGTGGCCTGCAAAGTGGCCGATTCCCAACTCGCCGCAGTTCCCTTCGCGTGGCGGCGGTCACCCTGGCCGTTGGAACACTGTCTTCCTCTGTGCTCATTGGCGGCATTGCCGCTGCGGTCTCCAGTCACAAGGTGAAGCATGTCGTTGTCTCGACACGGACCTCCAAGTACGGGACGATCCTGGTTAGCGGCAAGACGCTGTACATCATCAAGTCGGCCAGCAAATTTCCATGTACCGGCAAGTGCCTGAAGATCTGGCCAGCGCTTCTGTTGCCCAAGGGTGTGACAAAGGCCACCGCCGGATCCGGGGTCAACAGGGCCGCTCTCGGCACCGTGATGCACAAGGGTGGTTCAGTCCAGGTCACATATGCCGGCAAGCCCCTCTACTGGTTCTACAAGGACACCGCTCCGGGTCAAGTGAACGGGAACATCAGTGACAAATGGGGCACGTGGTCCGTCGTGGTCATGAGTCCGGCCGGTGCAGCTCCTCTGACCGGTTCCACGGTGCCGCAGGGCAGCACGACGCCATCGACGCCGCACGCTCCATCGACCCCCAGCACCATGAATCCGAACACCACATCGAACACCAACGCTCCGCCGCCATCGCCGGTCACGACACCCCCGACAGCGCCGCCGGTCACGACACCGCCGACTGCGCCGCCGACCACGAGTCCGCCGACGACGACGCCGACGACCTCACCGCCGAGCACCACGACCACGTCTCCGGGTGGGGGAGGGGTTGGTTTCTGACGTCGTTGGACCGAGGACGGAGTGTGTGAGCGTTGCTCATCTTCGCGAGGCTCCACAAAACACTCTGCCAACTGGTCGCTCTCGAGGGACCCGAAAGAAGAACCACACTGCTACATTTCGACCGTGGACCAGGAACGATTCGGCCCGATTGATTTCGATTGGTTCCACCAAGAGGAGCTACCAGTGCTCCTCGAGAGCCGGGGAGCCATCTTTTCCGACACCGACGCCAGGGTCGTGCGCCCGCTGGGATTCCAGCTCTCGGACGGAAGGGCCTACACATATGTGCCCGAGGGAAGAACGTTCTCAGTTCGGCCGGGCGCCAACACCGCGCAGACTCTCGTCGAGCTCTCCTTCGGCGCATGGTGTGCCTTCGCATGGGAGCTCAAGACCTGCTTCGCTCTCTTGTACGCCGATCAGTTGGCGGTCCGTCGTGGGGGTTTCGGTCAGATGGCGCGCTCGGGAGCCGCCCCTACGAGTCGCCTTCAGCAATCAATCACTTTTTGACATCGACCATCCAGGCTGCATCGACGACGAGCAGGGTTGCGACATCGATCTCACGAAGAGCTTCACCCTCGGGGACTCGGAGGCTGAGACGAGGGACTTCCTCCACCGGGTCGGCTTCGTGCATTTTCGGGCTGTTCTTGACGCGGTCGAGATCGACGCACTCAAGTCCGACGTCAGTGAGGCCCTCGGTCGGGCCCGGCCCGACGACCGGAAATCCTGGTGGACCACCGTCAACGGGCGTGAGGTGTGCAACCGGGTGAACTACCTCAACGACGGGTCTCCCCGAATCGCCGCGCTCGGCACCGATCCCCGGTTCCTCGACATCGCCGCGCTGGGCGGCGCAGACCTCCGGGATGCCCAGGATCGCCTCGATGGAAACAGTGTCGTCATAAAAGTGCCCGGGTCCGAGGGTGGGCTCGCCGACCTGCCATGGCACCGTGATTGCGGCATGGGCGGACACCCCGTGAAGTGTCCCCTACTCAACGTGGGAATCCAGCTCGATGCCGCCACGGCGGACACCGGGCAGCTCCAGATGATCCCTGGATCGCACCGAGGAACCTCCAGGTTGCCGAGCGCACACGAAGCCGAGCATCAGACGGTCGTCGCGCTCACCACTGAGCCGGGTGACGTCACCGTGCACTTCGGCCACACATTGCACGCCGCGCCACCACCGAATGACCCGGACGCGCCAGGCAGGCGCGCGCTCTACCTGTCGTTCGTGCCCCCGTTGACCTTCGAGATGGTCGGCCCCGGGCAGGGGTACAACGACGTGCTGTTCACCAGGAGTGGGGGGCGCGTCCAGCACGTTGACGAGTTCGGCTGAGCAGCGCTGGCATCCCGTGGTGGTCTCTTGCTTCTGGCTATGGGCTCGTGAGCGATCGCGGTAGCCCGAACCATGGGAGCACGCTGTTCTCGAAACGTGTCAAGGCGCAGATCCGGTCGGTGGTAAGGGCGAGGACGTAGAGGCCGACCCCGTGGCTGATGCCGTCAGTCGCGCGCACATATGCTCCGAACGCCGGCTGACCGTTCGCTCGCGTCGGCACGAGGTCAAACCTCCGGCCCGAGTCGAAGATGCTGGCGCAGAAGCGTGCCACCAAGTCTCGGCCCTCGTATTCGAAGGGCATAGGCGGCATCGACATGAAGACGTCGTCGGTCAGAAGGGCCACCAGCGCGTCGAGATCGGCGGACTCCCACGCGCTGACGAACTTCGTCACGATTTCGTCCTCCGAGCGTGAGTCAGGCGCGGGAGGCGGTTCGACAGCGGCAACGTCCAGCCACCGTCGCTCCAAGCTGGCGCGGGCCCGCTTGAGCGCGCTGTTGACCGACTCGACGGTCGAGCCCAGCATGTCGGCGACCTCGCTGGCCCGGAAACCGAGGACGTCGCGCAGGACAAGCACGGCGAGCTGGCGGGGCGGCAAGACCTGAAGGGCGGTCACGAAGGCCAGGGAGATCGATTCGGTCTGCTCGTAGCGGGCGTCTGGGCCGAGCGGAATGTTGATCGCACCCTTGAGAAGGGCGTCGGGATACGGCTCGAGCCAGAGGACCTCGCCGAGGCGGGTTGGCTCGGGCGGATCAACTTTGGGCACGTCCCACTCTTTGGCCGGGCGTCGGCTGGCCGACCGACGCGCGTTGAGGCACCGGTTGGTGGCGATCTGGTAGAGCCAGGTGCGGAGCGAGGCGCGTCCCTCGAATCCTTTGAAGCCCTGCCAAGCGGCCAGCAGCGTCTCTTGGAGGGCGTCCTCGGAATCTTGGAAGGATCCGAGCATCCGGTAGCAATGCACCTGGAGCTCGCGCCGCAGGGGCTCGGTCAGCTGGCGGAACGCATCGCCGTCCCCGGCCCGGGCTCTCGCCAGCAAGTCGGCTGTCACTGTCGTCACTGTCTCCTGCCTTCCGCGCTCTGCCGCACTTCCATCCTTATGTAGACACCGAGCGAGGGCTGAACTGGGCGGTTGGTGGGCGCCCAATTTCGGATCTTGGAGTGTCTACATGCGTGGTAACTGACAATGCCAACGACAGATGAAGGAGAACTGAAATGGGAAAGATCGTGATCAGCACGAACGTCTCGCTCGATGGAGTGGTCCAGGACCCCGACGGTCAGGAGGGCTTCAGGCTGGGCGGCTGGTTCGGCCAGTTCGGCGGCAAGGACCTCGAAGCGTGGGCCAAGGTCTCGCTCGAAGAGGCGCTGGACACCGAGGCTCTGCTGCTCGGCCGCCGGAGCGACGAGTGGTTCGCGGAGCGGTGGCTTGCCCGGGGTGGCGAGTGGGCGGACAGGCTGAACGGCCTGCCCAAGTACGTCGTGTCCTCCACCCTCGAAGACCCCCGTTGGAGCAACGCAACGGTCCTCCAGGGCGACATGGTGGACAAGGTCTCGAAGCTGAAGCAGGAGCTGGACGGGGAAATCGTGGTCTATGCCAGTTATCAACTCGGGCAGACACTGATGGAGCACGACCTCGTCGACGAGCTGCGGCTGGTCGTCTTCCCGGTCGTACTCGGCGCTGGCGAGCGCATTTTCGGCGAGACCAGCGACAAGAAGCCCATGCGACTCGTCGACACCAAAACCATCGGCGACGGCCTCGTCTTCCTTACCTACGAGCTGGTCCGAGGCACATAGACATCCGCGGTTTCTCGTGTGTTGGTCCGGCCGCTTTCTCGATCACGCCGATCAACTCGGGCGGCGGGATCGACGTCATGCAACCCGACGCGTGATCGACGGATTCGCGCAATCGTCACGCGCGGCGCCGCGAGATTACGGATCCTTCACAGACGACATGCAACCCGCCACGAGTTCGTAACGCGGTTCGCAGCTGGACCACAGGTTGCGCCCTTAGGTTTCGGACAGCGAAACGGCCGGCGCCCTGTCCCCCCTATCCCCCCCGGAGGCGGCGTCGGCCGAATCGCGTCAACAAGGTCCCGGGAGCCGGTTGCGGCGAGCGGCCCCGCTTCGGCGGGGTCGTTTCGCGCCCGGCGCTCGTTTTCCGGTCGGACGTGCACCCAAATGGCGGACGCGAACCAACACCACCGCTACGGGTTCGGGTTGGTGTAGGTGCGGAGGGGTGTGAGCAGTACCGCAGCTCGACGTTCATCGGCCATCGTGCGGTCATAAGCGTCCCAATCGTCGTGTGTCCCTCCCGCAGACCGGAAGATGGTTCGCAGGAGGAGTCTCAGACCTTCAGGATCGACGTCGGGATGCGGGTCGTCGGGGCCGATGATCTCGACGGTTCCCTCTGCGGTGGCCCAGAGCCAGCCCGCCCGCGCGACGATCGTTGTCCGGGGATCAGCGCGCAGATTGGTCAGCTTGCGAGAGCCGCCGGCGGCGACAAGCCCGACGATCTGCTCACCCGTGAGTGGGTGCGACAGAACTCCGGCACTGACCACAGACGCCTGGACACTGCCATCGGACCGGAGCGTGCTGATCACGCACAGCCCGTGATCCTGGGACGCCACGTCAGCGAAGCCGGAGAGATCAACCACCCGCTGACCATACCGTTTGATGCGTCGAGAAAGGCCGTTATCACTGCCGGGTGACATCCTTCCCGCGGGGGAACCCATTGCAACCTGAGATGTCACCTGGCCCGGGTCTCCAACGGCCCCACCGAGGCGCTCAACAACCTGATCAAGCGGATCAAGCGCATCGGCTTCGGGTTCCGCAACTTCGAGAACTACCGGATCAGGGCCTTGCTCTACGCCGGCCGCCCGAACTGGCGTGTGCTGGGCTCGATCGTCGTCCGATGAGCGTCAGCTCCCCGCCAGATTCCGAAGAGCCGAAATGACGGTGTTCATCCGGAACGACACCCAAAGAGTGCCCACAGAGTGCGCCCCTCGGGATTTGAACCCGAAACCTGCGGATTAAGAGTCCGTTGCTCTGCCGTTGAGCTAGAGGCGCACCGGAGAGTGTAGGCGAGTGGTCCTCTCCTACTCCGACGCAGCACAGTCGGCGGTCCGGCTGGGACACCCTGATGAGGCCCCCCGAAATCGCCGGCCCGGGCTTGCGCCCCGGACCGGCGACCCCCCCAGGGGCACCCGATGCCCTGCTTCCCAGAAAACGGAGCGCCGTGAAGGTAGCACAGAGGCGGGGAGGCTGACATGGGCGTCAGGTACACTCGCCCCGGTCTGCCGGGCGCGGCAACGTGGAACGGCGATCGATCCGGCAACCGGCCATGCCGTGAAAGGAGTGCGGTGGAGCTCGAGTTCACGACCGAGCAGGAAGAGCTACGCACCTCGGTCCGCTCGTTCCTCCAGAAGGAGTGTCCCGTCGAGCTCGTCCGGGCCGTGGTGGAGACGGGCGAACCACCCGAGAAGCTCTGGGGCTCAATGGTCGCACTTGATTGGCCTGCCCTGACCATCCCCGAGGAGGACGGCGGCATCGGTCTCTCCTTCGTCGAGATGGCCGTCGTCGTGGAGGAGTTGGGCCGGGCCATCGCGCCGGGGCCGCTGCTGGCCACCGTCACCCAGTTCGCGCCCATGGTGCGTGAGGTCGGCACAGCCGAACAGCGGCAGCGTTTCTTGTCGCAGGTCGCCTCCGGCGCCGTCACCGGATCCGTGGCGTTGGCCGACCACCCGCGGGGATGGGCCCTGGACCACGTGACCATGGTCGCCGAGCGCGCCGAGGGTGCTTGGGTCCTCAACGGCACCAAGCTCGGCCTCCTGGCCGACGCCGGGATGAGCGAGATCGCCGTCATCGCCCGCGTCGGAGAAGGCGTCGGTGTGTTCGTCGTCCCCGCGGTCGACGCCCGTCTTGCCCCCGTGCACTCGCTCGATGCGAGCCGACCCCTCCACACCGCCACGCTCGACCGCGTCCTCGTCCCCGACGACCGCGCCCTCGGAGAGCCCGGGAGCGCGGCCTCCACGCTCGGCGTCGCCCGTGCGCTGCACGAGGCGACCGTCGCGCTCGCGCTCGAGACCGTCGGCGCCTCCGATGCGCTCTTCCGCATGGTCCTCGACTACGTCAAGGACCGCAAGCAGTTCGGAGTGCCCATAGGCTCCTTCCAGGCCGTCAAGCACAAGATGAGCAACATGTTCCTCGCCCTCGAGCGTGCCCGCTCCCTCTGCTATTTCGCCGTCGCCGCCATCGACGAGGACACTCCCGCCCGGGCCACCGCTGTCTCCATGGCCAAGGCCGCCAGCGACGACTGCCAGCGCCTGGTGTGCCGTGACTCGTTCCAGTCCTTCGGCGGCATCGGCTTCACCTGGGAGCACGACGGGCACCTCTTCATCAAGCGCGCCGAGACGAGCGGCACCCTCCTCGGCGGCTCCGCCCAGCACTCGGTCGCCATCGCCGCCAGCCTCGGGGTGAGCGCCGCCTGAGCGGGCACACTGGCGGGGTGCGACCGGGCGAATGGCTCATCGCCGCCCTCGACCTGGCCCCGCATCCCGAAGGTGGTTGGTACCGCCGGACCTGGGTGGCCGACGCGACTCGGGGCGAGCGGCCCTGCGGCAGCGCGATCTATTACCTCCTGCTGGACGGCGAGGTCTCGGCACCGCACCGCATCGACGCCACCGAGTTGTGGCACTTCTACGCGGGCGACCCGCTCGAGCTCACCCTCGAGTGGCCGGACGGCAGGCGCGCGGCGCAGGTCGTTGGGCCCGATGTCGCGTCCGGACAAGCACCGCAGACGGTGGTGGAGGCGGGCGTGTGGCAGTCGGCCCGCCCGTTGGGAAACTACTCGCTCGTCGGGGCGACCGTCACCCCTGCGTTCACGTTCGAGGGTTTCGAGCTCCGAGGGCCGAGGTGAGCCGCCACCGGTGGCTCGGCCTTCTGCTAGGCAGGGAGGTCTCGCCGGACGCGCACGAGGAGACCACATGAGCGAGAGCCAGGAGCGGGGGCTGTCGGCCCTGTTGCACGAGACCAGGATCTTCCCGCCCCCCGAGAGTCTGGCCAAGGACGCCAACGCACAGCCGGGCATCTACGCCGACGCGCAGGCCGACCCCCTCGGTTTCTGGGAGGCGCAGGCGAAGCGGTTGACGTGGGCCGAGCCATGGTCGCAGGTCCTGGAGTGGCAGGTCCCCTTTGCCAAGTGGTTCGTCGGCGGCAAGCTCAACGTCGCCGTCAACTGCGTCGACCGCCACGTGGCGGCGGGACTCGGCGACCGGGTCGCCTTCCACTGGGAGGGGGAGCCGGGCGACACGCGCACGATCACCTACGCCGAACTGCGGGCTTTGGTCTGCCAGGCAGCGAACGCCCTCACCGAGCTCGGTGTCGCGGCCGGGGACAAGGTGGCCATCTACATGCCGATGATCCCCGAGGCGATGATCTCCATGCTCGCCTGCGCCCGCCTCGGCGCACCGCACACGGTGGTCTTCGGCGGCTTCTCCTCCGACGCCCTCCGGGGCCGCATTCTCGACTGCGACGCCCACTTCGTCGTCACGGCGGACGGCGGCTATCGGCGCGGCGCGGCGAGCGCGCTCAAGCCCGCCGTCGACGAGGCGGTCCGGGATTGCCCCGCCGTCGAGCACGTGCTGGTGGTCCGGCGCACCGGGCAGGAGGTCGCATGGGACGCCGCGCGCGACGTCTGGTGGCACGAGGTGGTGGATCGGCAGCCGACCGATCACGAGGCGCAGGCCTTCGACGCCGAGCAGCCCCTGTACATCATGTACACCAGTGGGACGACGGCCAAGCCCAAGGGGATCCTCCACACGAGCGGCGGTTACCTCACCCACGTCGCCGCGACCCACTCCCTGATCTTCGACCTCAAGCCAGAGAAGGACGTGTTCTGGACGGCGGCCGACATCGGATGGGTCACCGGGCACAGCTACATCGTCTACGGCCCGCTGGCCAACGGCGCCACCTCCGTCATGTACGAGGGCACACCGGACACGCCGACACGCGACCGGTGGTGGGACATCGTCGAGCGCTACAAGGTCAACATCCTCTACACCGCCCCCACCACGATCCGCACGTTCATGAAGTGGGGCGAGGACCTCCCCGCCAAGCACGACCTGTCCAGTCTCCGGTTGCTGGGTTCGGTCGGCGAGCCGATCAACCCCGAGGCGTGGATCTGGTACCGCACCCACATCGGCGGCGGCCGTTGCCCCATCGTCGACACCTGGTGGCAGACCGAGACGGGCGGGATCCTGATCTCACCGCTGCCCGGCATCACCGCCACCAAGCCTGGTGCGGCCATGACCCCGTTCCCCGGCGTGTCGGCGGACGTGATCGACGGCGACGGGCGCTCCGTGGGCAATGGCGAGGGCGGTTACCTCGTCCTCACCGAGCCCTGGCCGGGCATGCTGCGCGGGATCTACGGGGACGACGAGCGGTACAAGGAGACGTACTGGTCGCGTTTTCCCGGTCGCTACTTCGCGGGTGACGGCGCCAAGCGGGACGAGGACGGCGACCTGTGGCTGCTTGGTCGCGTGGACGACGTGATGAACATCTCGGGGCACCGGATCTCGACCACCGAGGTCGAGCACGCGCTCGTGGGCCATCCCTCCGTCGCCGAGGCGGCGGTGGTCGGCGCCGCCGACGCCACCACCGGTCAGGCCATCGTCGCCTTCGTCACGGTCAAGGCAGCCAACACGGTCGACGGCGAGGCGGGGGAGCAGCTGGTGCGCGAGCTGCGCGACCACGTGGCACGCGAGATCGGGCCGATCGCCAAGCCGCGCCAGATCATCCTGACTCCCGAGCTGCCCAAGACGCGCAGCGGCAAGATCATGCGGCGCCTCCTACGTGACGTCGCCGACGACCGCCCGCTCGGGGACGTCACCACGCTGCTCGACCCGACCGTCGTCAATTCCATCAAGGCCCACATCGGCGAGGGTGGTGACGACACGGAATAGGTAGGCCGCGTGACCTCAGGCCGGCGGGTGCACCTCGAGGACCGTCGCCGACCCCATGCCGCCGCCGGCGCACAGCGTCCCCACACCTATGCCACCGCCGCGCCGGCGCAGCTCGTGGATCAGCGTGACGAGGATGCGCGCCCCGAGGCGCCGACGGGGTGCCCGATGCCGACCGCCCCGCCGTTGACGTTGACGATGTCGTGCGGGAAGCCGAGCTTGCGGGCGCAGGCGACCGACATTGTCGCAAAGGCCTCGTTGATCTCGACGAGGTCCACGTCGGACTCGCTGAGCCCGGCTCGGTTCAGGGCCCGGGGCACGCAGACGGTCGGCGCCAGGCCGGTACGGGCCGGCTCGATCCCACACGAGTTCCACGACCGCACCGTCGCCAACGGCTCCATCCCGTTCGCCTCGGCAAAGGCGCGGGCGACCACCACGAGTGCGGCCCCCCCGTCCGCGATGCCCGACGAGTTGCCGGCCGTGATCTGCCCGTTCGGCCCGGTCAACGACGGTAGTGCGGCCAGCTTCTCCAGCGTGGTGTCCCGGCGTGGGTGCTCGTCGAGGCTCACCGTCACCGTCTCGCCCCGGCCCGCCGGCACCGTCATCGGCACGATCTCCTCGGCGAAGCGCCCGTCGTCGGCGGCGGCGACGGCGCGGATGTTGGAGTGGTACGACCAGTGGTCCGACTCCTCGCGGGTGATGCCGCATTCCCGGGCCGTGTTCTCGCCCACAGTGATGAGCATGTTCATGTTTGGTGCGTCGGGAGAATCCGGATGGCTGGGCGGGATGAACCGCTCGGCGCCCCCGAAGGGGAAGGGGGAACGTTCGAACATGAGCGGCGACCGGGTCATCGACTCCACGCCGCCGGCGATGACCGCCTCGGCCATGCCCGAGCGGATGTTCGCCGCCGCCTCCTGCACTGCCATCATTCCCGTGGCGCACTGGCGCTGCACCGTGCCGCCCGGCGTGTCGGGTGGCAGGCCCAGCGCGTTGGCGACGTAGCGCGCGGTGCACCCGCCCCCCTGGAGCACCTCGCCCAGGATCAGGTCGTCGATGGCATCGGTCTGGAGCCCGGCCGCCGCAATGGCGGCCGCCACCGTCTGCGCGCCGATGTCCTGCAGGCTCAGGCCCGCCAGGCTCCGGCCGGAACGGCCGATCGGGGTGCGGACGGCGGCGACGATGACGGCGTCGTTGGCATCGCTCATGATGTCCCTCCTCAGGCCCGCACGAAGACGGGGATGGTGAATTCGTCAGAGATCGGTGTGAACGTGACCTTGAGCGGCATGCCGACGGCCAGCTCGTCGAAGGGGCAGTCGACGACGTTGGTCATCATGCGGGGCCCCTCGGCCAGGTCCACGATGGCGGCCACGTAGGGCACGCGGTCGCGGAAGGGCGGCTGGTCGTTGTTGTAGATCACCGACCAGGTGTAGAGCGTCGCCTTCCCGCTGGCCTCGTGCCACTCCACCTGCTCGCTCCAGCACTTCGGGCAGAACGGACGCGGGTAATAGGAGAAGGCGCCGCAGTCGAGGCAGTGCTTGATGAGGAGGCGCTCCTCCTTGGCGGCCTCCCAGAACTCGATGGTGTCGCCCTCCGGTGTCGGGAGGTCGAAACGGACCGTCGTCATGGTGCCTCTTCCCTGGCTCGTGCCCCGGCGGCCCGCGCCCGCGGCATGCAAAACTCGATGGTCACCCCGGGATTGACCCCCGGAGTCGCATCGGCCATGCTGCAACGAACCTGACACCGGCGTCAACTTGTCGCACCGACCAGCCACTTGGGGGATCCGCATCCATGCTGATGGACGACCACCTGGCCCGTATGGCCCAGGAGTTCGGCGACCGGACGGCCTTCGCGGTCGTCGACGTGGGGACCATGACGTTCGCCGAGTGGGACGGCGCCGCCAATGCCCTGGCGCGACGCCTCCTCGATGCCGGCCTCGAGCCGGGCGGCCGCGTCGGCATCCACCTGCATCCCGAGCACGCCTTGCGCTGGCTCGTCTCGTACTCGGCGGCCCACCGGGCCGGCGGGGTGGCGGTGCCCATGAACCCCCGCCTGGCCGCGGCCGAGGTGGGACACGTGCTGGCCCACTCGGGCGCGACCGCGGTGGTGGCCGACGGCGAGCTGGTCGGCAGCGACCTGGAGGCGGCGGCGGGCCGCCTCGTCGTGCTGATCGACGCCGGGACAGAGGGCGGGACCGCGACGCCGGACGGGACCCAGGGCCCCGTAGTGGGCTGGGCGGAGGCCGTCGCCGGCGACCGCTCGCCCTTCCAGGCCCCGCGCCAGTCCGACGACCTCGCCGACATCCTCTACACCTCGGGCACTAC
Organism: uncultured Acidimicrobiaceae bacterium; assembly: GCA_963726005.1. GTDB lineage: Bacteria > Actinomycetota > Acidimicrobiia > Acidimicrobiales > RAAP-2 > Bog-473. The sequence continues at coordinate 570,986 of CAVSAT010000002.1, read as the reverse complement.
CGGCCGGCCCAAGGGGGTGGCGGTCCGCCACTCCAACGGCGCCATGATCGGCGCGGTCGAGCCGAACTGGACGGGCGGTGGGTGGCTGCACGCCAGTCCCTTGTTCACTTTCGCCGGCATCGCGCTCGTCTACACGCCCATGAAGCTGGGTCTGCAGGTGATCTACCAGCCCCGCTTCGCGGCCGAGCGGTGGCTGCGCGTCGTCGCGGAGGAGCGCCCGGTGGCCGTCTTCCTCGTCCCGGCCATGGCGCACCTGCTCATCGACCATCCGGGCTTCGCCCAAGCGGACCTCTCGTCGGTGCAGATGTGTTCGGTGGGCAGCGCGCCGCTCGCTCCCTACGTGCTCGAGCGGCTGCAGGACAAGATGCCGGACGCCCTCGTGTCGAACAATTACGGCATGACCGAGGCGGGCTCGGCCTACTGCATCATGCCGAAGGGCGAGGCGGTCAAGCGCCCGGGTTCGGTGGGCCAGATCGCGCCGCCCGCAGTCGTCCGGATCGTGGACGAGCACGACCAGACGTTGCCGCCCGACGTCGTTGGTGAGGTGCGGCTGCAGATGCCGGGCCGCCAACGCGAGTACTACAACGACCCCGACGCGACGGCGGAGATCTGGCGCGACGGCTGGCTGGTCACCGGCGACCTCGGCAAGCTCGATGCGGACGGCTACCTCTACATCGTCGGCCGGTCAAAGGATGTGATCATCCGCGGTGGCAACAACGTGCACGCCACCGACGTCGAACACGCCCTCGTGCAACACGACGCGGTCAAGGAGATCGCCGTGGTGGGGGCGCCGCACCCCGTGCTCGGTGAGGACGTCGTCGCCTTCGTCGTGCTCCAACCGGGCACACGGGCCGACCCCGAGGAGTTGCGCGCCTTCGGGCTCGAGCACTTGGCCGATTACAAGGTGCCCCGCCAGTTCGTCTTCGTCGACGAGCTGCCGCGCAACCCGACGGGCAAGGTGATCAAGCCCGAGCTGCGGGCGCGGCTGGCGGGCGCGCCCGCCTGACGCCCGGCTCGCCTGACGTCCCGCAGGCCTGACGGCCCGCTCAAAAGCCCGCGGCGTCGACCACGGACCTGAGGGCCGCCATCTGCTCGCAGAAGTGCGCCGGCGAGTGGTGGTCGAAGCGCACGCTGAAGCCGGTCGCCCCGATGGCAACGTAGGAAGCCAGGAACTCGGTCGTCTGACCCGGTTCCCCCAGGGGGTCGATGGGAGGTTCCGGGGCCAGGACCAGCTTGAGCGGTCGCCCGCGCCCCTCGGCGTAGACGGACAGGTCGTCGCGGACCTTGCGGCTCGTCAGGAGCTCGGCGAGCTCTTCGAGCTTGAAGCCGAACGGCATCCAGGCGTCGCCGAGGTCGACCGCGCGGCGCAGGGAGCGGCGCGTCCGCCCCCCGACCCAGACCTCGACCTCCCTCGGCAGGCCGGACGGCTCGACGATGAATCCCTCGAAGTCGTAGTGCGTCCCGTGGTACTCGGGCACCCGCTGGCCCCATGCGGCACGGATGGCCCTGACGGCGTCGTCGGATCGTTCCCCCCGACCCGCGAACGCGTGCCCGAGGACCTCGAATTCGGGCTGGAGCGACCCGACGCCCACGCCGGCGATGACGCGTCCGCCGCTCAAGACGTCAAGGGTTCCCAGCCGCTTCACGAGCTCGAGCGGATGGTGGTAGGGCAGGACGGCCATGTGGGTGAGGAGGCCGACCCGCGCGGTCTTGGCGGCGAAGTAGCCGAGCGTCGAGAAGGGGTCGAAGTAGCGGCCGCCGCGCACCGAGGACGCCGCGGCAGGGATCGCGATGTGCTCCGAACACGACACCCAGTCGAAGCCGCAATTCTCCGCCTCTTGGACCACCCGGACCGCGTCGTCGACTCCCGCCGTCACCTCCCACTCCGGAGGGTCGAAGCGCGGGTTCATGTGCAGCACTGGCGTCACGATGCCGAGGGCGAGCGCCATACGTGCAACGTATCCGCGTGCCGGCTCCTCCGCTCACCTGCTCGAGCTTGGCATCGAGCGCGGGGCTCCCATCCGGGTATGTGACGCGAGAATGAACTCTCGCGGACGGGGCCTCCATCGGTCACGGGGCCGCACTGGGCCGTCGTATACTGATACGACCATGACGAACCGCCGCCTTCTTCTCTGTCAACACGAAGGGAACTCCCTCGGTCAGTCGCGTGCCGCCATGACAGAGGTACAGATCTGCGGGATCCCCAAGCTGCGCATGCAGGAGGTGGCCCCGACGCCGTAGAAGGACGCTGACACAGTCCGGACGTCGAGGAGCCGCTTCCCCAGGGGAGCGGCTTTTTTGCGCCCCGAGATCGGCCCGACCGACCGAAGCCCGCTCGGAGCGCCCCAGCTGGAAGGCAGCTGGGCTCCAGGTGCCGCCCGGTTCGAGGTGCGACCCTGCGGCGGGGCAGACCGAATGAAGGCAGGGACAGACCGAATGAAGGCAGGGACAGACCGAATGAAGCAGACCATGTATGAGATCGCCAGTTCGAAAGCGAGCACCTCGATGACGACACAGCTGTGCCGGCGCTGCCGGTTCCACCCGGTGTCACCGCGGATCGCGGGCTATTGCTCGTGGGACTGCCACGACGCCGACGACGACGAGGAGGCAGAAGAGGGTGAGGGTGACAAGGCGGCGTGATCGTGCCGGCCTGCTGTCCGTACCGGGTGTCGCCTACGTGCCGGTCCGGGCCGACAGGCCTCCCCAGCGTGGATCCGGACGCCCCGATGCGTAGGCGGCTCGCAGGTTGTGCAGCCAGCTGAGGCTGTCCGTGAGCCCACCCGGCCTGTTGCGGCTGTTCCAGAGGACCCGGTAGCGGTCGACGAGCACGTCGAGGCGGGCGCCCAGGCGGGCTCGCTCCTCTGCCGGCACCGAGCTGAGCGATCCGTCGCCCCCGAGACGTGCCCGGGCATCGTCGGTCAACAAGCCGACGAGATCGATGCTGAAGAGGACCTCGTCGATCAGCTGCCGGGCGTCGCTGCGGTCTGGCCGGGCCCGCGCAGCGGCGCGTGCGCCGTCCAGGCACGCGTCGACCGCGTCGAGCTCCGCTGACGTGAGCCCCGCGGTGAGGCCGCGGCCGACGGGGAGCTGCGGGTAGTAGAGGTTCATGACCAGCGCCGACATGTTGGGGAACTGCGGCGTGACGAGGCGATGGGCATCGCCGAGGGCGAGCACGGCATCGGCGAGGGCGCCGGTGCCGTCGCCGAAGACGTGCGTGCTGAGCGCCGCTCCCAGATGGAGATCCCCGTTCGCGGCGAGGCACCACGAGACGGCGGCGCCGTAGGCGGTTCCCGGCTCGCTGATGACCGGTTGCTGCAGGTGGCCCAGGTCGCCCCAGTCGGTGTTGAGGTACCCGGACCCTCCGTGGGCCAACGCGGCCGCCGCGGCGCGGCGGCAGGTGGTGCGCGCGTTCGTGAGACGGCCCAGGATGCTCATCCAGCTCGAGGTTCCCGGCGCCACCCAGAACGGCACTCCCGCCTCGGCCAGTACGGCGCAGCGCTCGTCGAAGGGATACCAGTCGTCGTAGCCCCATTCGCAGACCGTCACGCCCCGGGGGAGTGACGCGACCAGGTCCGGCCGTCCCGAGACCATGTCGCCCCACATCAACATCTCCCGCTCGTCGAGCTCCGGCAGCGCGCGGAGCGTGGCCACCCAGGACAAGAAGTCGTCGATGCGGCTCGCCGGCAGCTCCCACGCCTCGTCGAGCCCGACGTGGACCCTGCGGCTGGAGAAGAGCGGGAGCAGCTCCGCCAGGAGTTCTCGGACCAGAGCGAGCGAGCCTGGATTCGCCGGTTCGATCGTCATCGGCGGCCGGGCAATGCCGAACGGGTCGACGAATCCGCCCGGTGCGATCGCCAACGGACGATAGCGGTCGTGGGCCAGCCAGCGGTTCATGTGGCCCAGGCAGTTCTGATTGGGCACGAGCTCGACGTGCCGAGCGCGGCAGAACGCATCGAGTTCACTGATCTCCGCTGCGTCGTAGGGGCTGGCCGCTGCGTGGACCTCGGGATGGTTGCGGTAGGCGAACGTGTGCTCCGAGTAGAGCTGCACCTGGTTGACCTTCAGCGATGCCAAGCGATCGACGAGTGCCGTCAGCGTGGCCATGGTCGGCACCTTGTCGCGCGAGACGTCGAGCATGACGCCGCGCACGGGGAGGTCGGGATGGTCACGCACCTGGCCGGCCGGCAGGGCGCCGCCGTGGAGCCGCGCCAGCTGCGCCAGGGTGGCCTCCCCGTAGAAGACGCCGGCGTCGTCGCCCCCGACCAGCTCGACGCCAGACCCGTCGATGTGCAGCTCGTAGCCCTGGGCTGGCAGCGATCCGTCGAGTCGGCGGCGCGGTGGGCGGTTCGGGACCATCTCCTCGGTCAGCTCGAGGGTCCGGGGCACCGGCAGAAGGTTCACCTGAGCTCCTTGCGATAGACGAAGAACACGTCGCTCACCCGACCGCCGACTGCGGCGTACGGCACGACCGGCCCCACCCACACGACCGCCACCCGGCCGGCGCCGCGGCGGCGCAGCTCGTGCAGGGCGCCGAGGAGGACGCCCTTGCCCGCGCCGCGGCCCATGAGGTCGGGGCGCACCGCCACCGGGCCGAGCATGCCGCGCCGGTTCACCTCGAAGGCGCAGAACGCGGTGACCTCGCCCGCCTCGCCGTCCGCGCGGCCGATGACGAGGTTCCCCTTGCGGAGGGCGCGGAGGACCTCGAGCCGCCAGTTGGACCAGTGGGTCGCCATCCACTCGTCGAGCTCGGCGGCGTCGTCGGGCCCGGCCATGCGGTGGCCCCCTGGGTCGACCGGGAGCGCGTGCAGGTCGACGTCCATGTTGAAGTTCGTGTCGGCGCGGCGGTAGTGCCGGCGTTCGAAGAGGCACACGAGGGACGTCTCGCCACTGGGGACACCGGGCCACAGGAAGTAGGGCGGGTCGGCCCCGGTGATGAGGCTCCGGTGCCCCGCCGCCACGGCCCAGTCCTCCGCCGCCTGCACGAGCGCGTGCCCGAGTCCCCGCTCCCGGTGCGCCGGGTCGACCGCCAGCAGGCGGATGTGCGCGCCGTCGTCGCACTGCACCACGGCCACGACGCCGGTGGCAGGGTCGCCGAAGAGGGCGGCGGGCTGGTCCGGCGCAAACAGGGAGCCGTCGAGCTCGTCCAGCGACGGCGGGTCGGCCATGGCTCGGCCGCACAGCCGCGCGATGCCCTCGCGCTCGGACGGGCCGAGGCGCGCCAGCTCGGTCACGGCGATGGGCGGGCGGCGCCTGCCGCGCTCGGGAGCACCGCGACAGGCTAGGGCCGGTGTCGCCCGCTCAGCCGAGCTCGTCGGGGAAGCGCAACCGCGCCAGTTGGGTGGACTGCGCCACGACCCGGCTCCGGCTGTCCCACACGACGCAGGTCTCGTCGACCATGCCGTCGCCCACCAGGTTGGCCGACATGCGGATGCCGAGCCAGCCCGGCGCCGGACGCGCGCGCACATACGCCGACATTTGCAGCGTGGGCACCCAGCCGGTCGAGCCGATCATGAGCGTGGCGGGCGGTATGGCGTCGACCGAGAACAGCAGTGAGAGGGGATCGGGCTCCCGGCCGTCGGCGAAGCGGGACCAGCCGCGCAGCTCCGCCCGAGCACCCTCAGGTGGGGGTGAGTCGGTGAAGGGGAGCGTGTCCGGACTGAGCCGGAGGTCGAGGACGTCCATGATCCCCACATAGACGCCGCCGGGGATGCGCGGGGCAAGGCGCACGCACTGCTCGGGCGGTGGTGCGTCGAGCGGCGCTGTGCCGTCGTAGCGGGCCGTGGGCTCGGCGGGCAGTTCGCCGAGCACGAACACGGCGTCGACCTGATCGTGGCCGTCCTGGGCCAGGACCGCCCGCACCTGGGACGCCGATCGCCCTTGCCGGAGGAGCGTGGTGCGGATGGTGGCGGGCCCGATGTCGGGCGGGCGCAGGTAGGTGATGGCGGAGGACACGACCTCCCAGCCCGACCCACCGCCCGCCCGACCGATGACGCGCGCCGCCTGCCCGAGGAGCGCCAAGAGGTAGCCACCGTTCGGCTTGCCACCCACCGTCCAGAGCTCGTGCACGTCCGCCTCGAACAGGCCAGGATCGGGCGTGGGACGCACCGCCGTCGTCGCGTCGAAGGACAGGTCCCCGGAATCCGGCATGCGAGCCGACCCTACCGGCGGCGAAGATGACGCATGACGTTCGACATGGAGGGCACGTTCGGTGACGACTACCTCTACTTCTACGAGGACTCGATCGACAGCGAGCACTCGGACGCCGATGTCACCGAGATCCTGGGACTGCTCGACCTACCGGCCGGGTCCCGGATCCTCGACGCGCCCTGTGGCCACGGCCGGATCGCCCGGCGGTTGGCCACCGCCGGGATGGACGTCACCGGCGTCGACCTCACCCCGGACTATCTCGCGCTGGCGCGGGCGGACCCTGACCTCCCAGCCAACGCCGTCTCGTACATCGAAGGGGACGTGCGCGACCTCCCGGTCGACGGTCCGTTCGATGCGGTCGTGTGCTGGCTGAACTCGTTCGGCTACTACGACGACGCGGACTGCCACCGGGTCCTCTCGGAGTTCCACCGCGTGCTCCGGCCCGGAGGCACGGTGGCGATCGACACCATGCACCACGACGGCGGCGTCCGGCACTTCACGCCGGCACCCGATGCCGTGGTCGTGCAACTCGGTGACGACACCATGGTGGAGGTCTCGACCTTCGATTCGGTACGCGGCCGGATGGTTGTGCAGCGCACCGTCCACCGGGACGGCGCCGTCCGCCGTGCGTCCTATTTCATCCGGCTCCCGACGCCCCCGGAGTGGGTGGTGTGGCTCGAGGCAGCGGGCTTTCGCGACGTGACGTTCCGCGCCGGGCGCGGTGGTCCGCTCGACATCGACAGCTGGGAGATGGTCGTGGCGGCCACGGCCTGAGGCGAGGCGCTCGACGCCGCCGACCCCCAGGCATACCCTGTGCGACCGGACAGGAATTGACGTGCAAGGAGGCGAGGATGCGTGGCATGACTCGAACACTCACACCCGTGATTGCGGGTGTCGTCGTGGCCGCGCTCGGCCTCGTGGTGGGACCAGCCCCGTCCGGTGGGGCCGCGACCCTCTCTTCGCCCCCGACGGTCGGCGCGTCGCAGTGGACGAACGCGCACGCCCCGTCGGCCTCGGGGTCGAACCTCCTCAACGACGTTTCCTGCACGACCGCGTCGTTCTGCGTGGCGGTCGGGCAGCAGAACAGCGGTGCGGGGGGAGGAACCCTCGTCGAGCAGTGGAACGGATCGTCATGGGTCGTCGTGCCGAGCGTCAACGTCGCCGCGACGAGCGACGACAACCTGGTGTCCGTGTCCTGCGTCGGACCTTCGTTCTGCATGGCGGTGGGGTCGTCCGGCCTGGGAGCCGTGGCCGAGACCTGGAACGGGACGGCGTGGACGCTGGCCAGCCCGGTGGTCCCGTCCAACGTCACGGGAGGGGCCGCGCTCTGGTCCGTCTCGTGTGTCTCGACGACCGTGTGCGAGGCGCTGGGAACGGGGTTCAACGTGGGCACACCGGAGGTGTTCGGCAACCAGTGGAACGGGACGGCGTGGTCGCTCGTGTCCGCCGCGACCCCGAGCGCATCCGGAAGCCCGCCGGTGATCGAAGCGACGGGGATGGACTGCGTGACGACGACTTCGTGCATCGCCGTCGGGACGACCAACGTCGGCAGCGCGACGGCGACGCCGTTCAGCGAGCAATGGAACGGATCCTCGTGGTCCCTGGTCACGGTCGCCATGCCGACCGGCGGTGGCGTGACCGGCAGCTTCCTTGCCTCCGTCTCGTGCGCGGGCGCCTCCTTCTGTGAGTCCGCGGGCCAGGTCAATGGCACCCACAACCAGAACCTGATTGAGAACTGGAACGGCTCGACGTGGGCGATCGTCCCGAACGTCCCCGACACCTCGCCGACCCAGAACCAGGGCCTCACGGCCGTCGACTGCTTCAGTCAGACGACGTGCAGCGCGGTCGGCTCGGCTACGGCCGCCTCGGGGCCCTCGCCCGCGACCTTGGCGCTCTCGTGGAACGGCACGTCGTGGTCGATCGTGAGCGGCACGCCGAACCAGGGCACGCTGCGAACCACGCTGGCGGGCGAGTCATGCGTGACCGACTGGGCCTGCATCGCGGTGGGCGACTCCAACACCGCCCCCGCGACGTTGACCGGCTTCGCCATGTCGGCCCCCATCGCGCGATCGGGCTACCGCTTCGTGGCCTCCGACGGCGGGGTGTTCTCCTACGGGAGCGGGGCGCCCTTCTTGGGATCGACGGGGTCCATCGCGCTCAACAAACCGATCGTGGGCATGTCGGTCATGCCCGGCGGCGACGGCTATGACATCGTGGCCTCAGACGGCGGCATCTTCAATTACGGCTCCGCCCAGTTCTATGGCTCCACGGGGTCCATCCACCTCAACGCCCCCGTCGTGGGCATGGCGCTCACGGCGGACGGGGCGGGCTACTGGCTCGTCGCCACCGATGGCGGGATCTTCAGCTACGGCGACGCCCAGTTCTATGGTTCGACTGGGAGCCTCAAGCTCAACAAGCCGATCGTCGGCATGGCGGCGACCCCCGACGGGAAGGGCTACTGGCTGGTGGCCTCCGACGGGGGCATCTTCAGCTACGGCGACGCCGCCTTCGCGGGTTCGACCGGTTCGCTCGTCCTCAACAAGCCCGTGGTCGGCATGGCGGCACCCGTCGGCGGCGGGTACTACCTCGTGGCGACCGACGGGGGCATCTTCTCCTTCCCGACCAGCGGCGGTCCGCCCTTCTTGGGCTCGACCGGGTCCATCGTGCTCAACAAGCCGATCGTGGGGATGACGACGGTGGCCGGGGGCTACTACCTGAGCGGCTCCGACGGCGGGGTCTTCACCTACCCGACCACGGGCGGCCCGCCCTTCTTGGGCTCGACCGGGTCCATCGTGCTCAACAAGCCCATCGTGGGGATCGCCGGGTAGCCCCGCCTGGACGGGCCAGATCGGAACGGTGCGGTCGGGCCCCCCGGAAGGGGGCCGCCCGGACTGCCGTGTACAGTGAAAGGTGACACGGCTGTCAGCAATCGGTCGCCCAGAATGCCCTGGCCGCGGCTGGTGGCGGGCATTCGTGGCCGAGAACCAACACCGCACTGGGCCCGCCGCCGGGCGGGGTCCGAGGAGGGGCCATGAACGTCGATCTGGAGGCGCTGGCAGGACCCAGGGACCGCCTCATGGTGGGCGGCGCCGTCGACCCGGTGACCGCTGAGGTCATCCGCGGGACCATGGAGACCGTCTGCTTCGAGATGGCGATGTACGTCTCGCGGACCGCCACCACGCCGATCCTGAACCAGTCCAACGAGCGCAACGCCACCATCCTCGACGGCAAGGGCCGTCTCGCCGCGCTCAGCGTCGGCATCCCCCAGTTCATGTTGACCTCGACGCTGCCGGTGCGCTTCGCCCTCGACTTCCTCGGCGTCGACGAGTTCCACCAGGGCGACGTCTTCGTGGCCAACGACCCGTACCACGGGGGTGGTCACCTGCCGGACTACAACGTGTTCGCCCCGGTCGTCGTCGACGACCACCTCGTGCTCATCGCGTCCATCCAATGCCACCACGGCGACACGGGTGGCGCGGTGCCCGGGGGCTACAACGTGACGGCGACCGACATCTGGGGCGAGGGCGTGCGCTGGCCCGTCATCAAGGTCCTCGACCGCGGGGTGGAGCGGCGTGACGTGCTTTACGCCCTGCAGGTGAACAACCGGCTCGACGGGTATCTCGGCGACATCCGGGCCCAGATCGGGGCGGCGAAGCAGGCGGCCGACAACCTGGTCGGCCTCGTCGAGCGCTACGGCGTCGACATGATCGAGTCCGCGGTGGACCACATGATCGACTACGCAGCCAAGCGCTTCGCCGAGGAGGTGTCGGCCTGGCCCGACGGGGTCTACGAGGGGGACGCCTACGTGGACCACGACCCGCTGGGCAACCCGGACATCCACCTGCACGTGAAGGTCACCGTCGACGGGCCGAAGCTGACCATCGACTACACGGGGAGCGACGAACGCCAGGAGCTCCAGTCCTGGTCGACCTATGGCAACACCCGGGGCTACACGGTGGCACAGGTCGCCGCCATGATGGACCCCGAGATCCCCAAGAACGAGGGGTTCTTCAACTCCATCGAGCTGATCGTGCCCCAGGGGTGCGTGATGAACCCTCACCCAGGGAAGCCGGTGTCGGCGGGGACGCACCACCCCGGCGCCGACGTCGGCGAGGTCATCGCCGTCGCCCTGTCGGGTGTGCTGCCCGACCGGGCGGTGCCCCAGACCTACAAGACCGGGATCCCCACGACCATCCGGGGCGTCGACCCCCGGAGCGGGGCGACGTTCGTCGACGGGTCGGCCGAGGTCTACGCCGGCTGGTGCAACGCCGCCAAGGGCATGGACGCCTGGGGGGCGGTGTCAGCGTCGTTCGGGAACCTGTGGAAAGCGACGGCCGAGATCAACGAGTCGTTGTACCCGCACCTCCAGTGGAGCCGGGACTACCGGACCGACTCGGGCGGGCCGGGGCAGTGGCGCGGCGGCTGTGGCTCGCACTACATCAAGGAGGTGCGGGTCCCCTCGCACGTCTACACCTACGTGGTGGGCATGAAGTACCCCATGCCGGGCATCGCCGGCGGGGGTCCCGGCGCGCCGAACCGCCTGACGCTGCGGTACGGGACCGACCGCGCACTCGTGGTCAAGCACACGGCCGACTGGGTGCCCATGGAGGCGGGAGACCGGATCAACTTCGACTACGGCGGCGGCGGCGGTTGGGGCGACCCCTTGGCGCGCCCGGCGGCCGCCGTGCTGGACGACGTGCTGGACGAGTACGTGAGCGTGGAGGGCGCGGCGGCGGGACTACGGCGTCGTCCTCGTCGGATCGCTCGAGGAGCTGACCCTGGAGGTCGACGAGGCGGCGACCGAAGCCCGGCGGGCGGACATGCGGGCCGAACGGTCGGCGCCCGCGGCGTGAACGGGTCGACCCGGGTCGAGCTCCCGGGCGCGTCTGTCATGATCGGTCCATGAGCAGCGGCATCGCGGCATGGGGCACGTACCTGCCCTTCTGGCGGCTCCAGCGACCGGCCATCGCCGGGGTGCTGAAGAGCGGCGGCGGCAAGGGGGCCCGTGCCGTGGCCTCCCACGACGAGGACACCACCACGTTGGCGGTGGAGGCGGGGCGGCGGGCGCTGGTGGTCGGCCCGGGCCCGCGGTCGGCGCAGGACCTCTTCCTCTCCACGCCGGACCCCGGGTACCTCGACAAGACGAGCGCCACGACGGTGCACGCCGCGCTCGGTCTGGGGCGCGGCTGCGGGGCCTACGACTTCGCGGGGTCGTCGCGCTCGGCGGTGGGGACGCTGCTGCAGGGGCTGGGAGCCGCCGGCGGGGGCGGCCGTGGCCGCACCGCGCTCGCCGTCCTCTCCGACCTGCGCACCGGCCTGGCCGGCTCGGCCGAGGAGCGCGACAGCGGGGATGGCGCGGCCGCCTTCGTGTGCGCGCCGGACGGAGCCGTCGCCGAGCTGGTGGGCCGCGGCGCCGCGAGCGACGAGTTCCTGGACCGCTGGCGCGTCCCGGGTGAGACGGGCTCGCACGTCTGGGAGGAGCGCTTCGGTGAGGAGATCTATGTACCGCTGGCCCGGGAGGCCTTCGCGGCGGCGCTGAAGGACGCCGGGCTGGCCGAGGGCGACGTCGACCACGCCATCGTCACCGGCCTGCACGTGCGGGCGGTGCGGGCCGCCGCGGCCAGCCTCGGGGTCCGCGACGGGGTGCTCGCCCCGGACCTGACCGGGGCGGTGGGGAACCTCGGCGCGGCCCAGGCGGGCGTCGTGTTGTGCGACGTGCTCGAGCGGGCCGAGCCCGGGCAGGTGATCGTCGTGCTGTCGTTGGCCGACGGGGCCGACGCGCTGGTCCTGCGCACGACCGACGCACTCGTCGCGGCGCGGCGGGCCCGAGCGGAGGCCGGCGTGCCCTCGGTGGCCGAGCAGGTGGCCGCGGGACGCGACGACCTCCCGTACGCGACGTTCCTGACCTGGCGCGGCCAGCTGCGCCGGGAACCGCCGCGACGGCCCGATCCCGAACGGCCCGGCGCGCCGAACGTGCACCGCTCCGAGGAGTGGAAGTACGCCTTCGTGGGAAGCCGGTGCCTCGTGTGCGGCTTCCGTCACATGCCCCCCACCCGGGTCTGCCTGTCCTGCCACGCCATCGACCAGATGCAGGCCGAGCGCCTGGCCGATGTCCCCGGGACGGTGGCCACCTTCACCGTCGACCACCTGGCCTTCAGCCTCTCGCCGCCCGTCGTGGGCGTCATCGTCGACTTCGACGGCGGGGGCCGCTACCGCTGCGAGATGACCGACGTCGTGGCGTCGGAGCTGGCCATCGGCGACCGGGTCACCATGACGTTCCGGCGCGTCTGGACGGCGCAGGGCGTGCACAATTACTTCTGGAAGGCCCGTCCGGCGGGCAAGCGAGGAGAGTAGAGCGATGGCGAGCAGCGGGATCCGCGACCAGGTGGCCATCATCGGCATGGGCTGCACACGCTTCGGCGAGCTGTGGGACAAGGGCGTCGACGACCTGCTGACCGACGCGGCCACCGACGCGGTGGCCTCGGCCGGGGTGCCGCTCGGGGACATCGACGCCTTCTGGCTCGGCACCATGACCTCGGGCGTCTGCGGCGTGACGTTGTCGCGCCCCCTGAAGTTGGACTACAAGCCCGTGACCCGCGTGGAGAACTACTGCGCCACGGGGTCGGAGGCCTTCCGCAACGCCTGCTACGCCGTGGCGTCGGGCGCCTACGACACCGCCATGGCCATCGGGGTCGAGAAGCTCAAGGACACCGGCTACTCCGGACTGACCGGGATCCGGGCCGTGGGCGACGGCACCGACCCGGGACTGTCGTCACCTGCCGCCTTCTCCTTCCTGGCGCCGTCGTACGCCCACAAGTACGGCGTGGACCGCGACCAGATGAAGGAGGTCATGAGCCGCATCGCCTACAAGAACCACCAGAACGGGGCGCGCAACCCGCGGGCGCAGTTCCAAAAGGAAGTCTCCATGGAGACCATCGCCAAGGCGCCGCTGGTGGCGGGCGACCTCGGTGTCTTCGACTGCAGCGGGGTGAGCGACGGCGCAGCGGCGGCCATCATCTGCCGGGCCTCCGACGCGCACCGGTACTGCGACAACCCGCTGTACGTGAAGGCGCTCGCCTTCGTGGCGGGACCGGCTGCGGGACCGATCGACCCGGCCTACGACTACACCACCTTTGAGGAGGTCGTGCGCTCGGCCGACGACGCCTACGCACAGGCCGGGATCACCGAGCCGCGCGCGCAGCTGGCCATGGCCGAGGTGCACGACTGCTTCACGCCCACCGAGCTCGTCCTGATGGAGGACCTGGGCTTCGCGCCGCGCGGCACGGCGTGGAAGGAGGTGCTCGAGGGCACCTTCGACCGCGACGGAGACCTGCCGGTCAACCCCGACGGTGGCCTGAAGAGCTTCGGGCACCCGATCGGGGCCTCGGGCCTGCGCATGCTCTTCGAGTGCTGGCTCCAGCTGCGGGGCGAGGCGCCGCCAGAGCGCCAGATCAACACCGTCGGGCCGGGCCGGACGCTGGGGCTCACGCACAACCTCGGGGGGGCACCGGGCGAGGGCGTCAGCTTCGTGGGCATCGTCGGCACCGAGCTCGGCTGATGGGCGGTCCGGAGGCCGCCGACCCGGGCGTCGACCTGCTGGCCGAGAGCGAGGACCAGGCGGCGCTGCGCCAGCTGGCCCGCGACGTGGCCACCCGCGAGGTGGCGCCGCGGGCGCACCAGGCCGACGAGGAGGGGGTGGTGCCGTCGGAGTTGCGCAAGGCGCTGGCCGCGGCCGACCTCTTCCGCATCACCGTGGGGGAGCGCTGGGGCGGCATGGGCCTCGGGGACGTCGAGGCCTCCATCGTGCTGGAGGAGATCGCGCGGGCCGACGTGTCCTCGGCCATCTGCTGCCAGCTGAACTTCAACGGGCCGCCGCGGGGTATCGAGCACCTCGGTCCCGAGGCCATGAAGGAGCGCTGGCTGCCCGCGGCCGCGGACGGCGACGCGCTCATCAGCATCGGGATCACGGAGCCCGATGCCGGCTCGGCCGTGCAGAACATGCGGGCCTCGCTGGTCGAGGACGGGCCAGGGCGCTGGCGGCTCAACGCGTACAAGAACTACTCGACGCTGGGCGATGTCGCCCAGGGCGTGCTGGTCTGGTGCCGCTGGCCCGGCGGCGAGGGGGCCAAGGGCATCGGGGCGGTGATCGTGCCGACCGATCGCGAGGGCGTGTCGGTCACCGGGCGGCACAAGGGGATGGGGATCCACGCCGCGACCGAGGCCGAGCTGGCGTTCGACGGCGTGGAGATCACGGCCGACGACGTGCTCATCGCGGGGAACCCGGCGAACACTGACGCGTTCAAGGTGCTGCTCTCGCACCTCAACCACGAGCGCTGCGGCAACGCGTCGATGTGCATCGGCGCCGCGCAGGGGGCGCTGGAGCACTCGGTGCGCTACATGCACGAGCGCGTCATCGGGGGACGGCCGCTGGCGGACCTGCAGGGCCTGCAGTGGAAGCTCGCCGACATGGCGGTGCAGCTCGAGGGGGCGCGGCTGCTGCTGGCGCGGGCCGTGCACCTCGCCGGAGCGGGCGGGACACCCCCGCCGCTGGAGACGGCGTTGGCCAAGACGGCGGCGAACCTGGCGGCCAAGTTCGTGTGCGACGAGGCCATGCAGATCCACGGCGGCTACGGGTACTCGCGCGAGTACCCGCTCGAGCGTGCCTACCGGGACATTCGGGGCCTGTGCTTCGGGGCCGGCACGGTGGAGGCGCAGCGCAACTTCATCGGGCTGCGTGTCTCCGCAGGGGCCCGGACCGGGTCGCCCGGCTGGAGGGAACCACTGGCCTGATTCGGCCCGCAGCTTGGTCGTCCCGCCAGCTCGCCCGGCACCCGCGCTGCGGGTGCGCTTACTATGACGGCGGCGTCAGGCTTGGCATCGGGGGGATTCGATGGGGCACATCAACGCAGGGGTCGCGCGGCTCGGGGCTGCGCTGTGCCTCGGCGTCCTCCTGAGCGTCGGCGTCGCGAGCTCCTCGCCGTCCGGGGCACAGTCCTCGTCGACGCCGGGTAACAGCGTCCCGACGGTCGCCGCGGGCGTGAAGGGACAACCCGGGTACCTCGTCTACTGGGACCAGAACGAGGAAGTCGATTTCCTGTCCATGCCCAAGGGAACGCAGGGTCAGCTCCTCCCGGCCTGGGACCTCAACGGGCAGGTGTGCGTCCTGCCCGACGGTCGCTTCGTCGGCGGCTACGACCCCACGCTGCCGAACCAGCACAACCTCGGGGGCCTGAAGCCCTACAAGCAACCCCCCGACGGTGAGGAGCTCGTCGAGCCCAACGGATCGTTCAGCGGCCAGACCCTCTATGTGCCGGGCCCGTACAAGTTGCCCGGCCAGTCCGTCGGGAGCGATTCACCCCCCACGGCCAACGGCGTGTTCAACAACAACCAGACCTACACGGGGTGCGCCATTGACGGCCACCGCAACATCTTCGGCAATGACATCGCCACGGCGCAGGGCGACTTTCCGCCGCCGAGCAGCGGCCGGCTCGTGGAGTGGTTCGCGCCCAACTACACGACGGACTGCATCGTGTACGGCCCCGACGCCGGGGGGGTGGGGCCGCACCACACCGACGGCACCGGGGGGCTCGAACAACCGGGAATGATGGCGGTGGCACCCGACGGCGACGTTCTGATCCCCAACGTCGGCACCTCCAGCGTGCTCCGCGTCGCCCACTCGTCGCTCCCGACCAGCGCGTCCCAGTGTCCGGGCGGGGTGTACCCGCGTCCCAAGGTCCGGGTGTCGACCTTCTTCAAGGTCTCCTTCCCCGCTGGCATCGCACGGGATCCGACGTGTGGCTGCTACGCGGTCAGCAGCTATATCGGCGATCCCTCCATCGTCTGGGTGAATGCCCATGGGCAACCCGAACCCGGGCGCGGCTCCGTGCCCGGCACCACGGTGGCCAACCTCGGGAAGAGCCCTGGGCAGTACAACCCGTTCGGCATGGCCTTTGCCCCGGACGGGACGTTGTACTTCGTCGACATCCACATCGCGTGTTCCGGCCCGCTCACCGGCTGCGGACCGGCGGACTACGGGGGCCGGGTGATGCAGGTGACATTCGCCAAGGGCCAACCCTCCGCGCCGGTGACCGTGGCAGGAGGCTTCGACTTCCCGACCAGTGTGACCGTGTGCGTCCCGGCCCGGACGCGCTGCCCGTACCCGTCCGGAACGATCAAGGCTCCGCTGTCGGGACCGTCGGAGAACCCGGTCCCCGACAAGGGTCCCGCCTCGAACGCTCCGGCGACCGCCGGCTTCGGCTGAACCATTGCGCCCGAGGTGGCCCGCGTGGCCTCTGCGCACGCGCCCGCGGACCGGACGCACCCGTCGGGCGGTGAGGGCCCTCGTGCTCGGCGTGACGGTGCTGGCCGCCGGTGGTGCGGCGGCACCCGCAGGCGCCGCGGGACGCTCCGGATCGGGAATCGTCCCGGCGTCGGTGAGCCCCTGGGACTGGCCCGGATACGGGCACGACTCCCAACACACCTTCCACGGCCGAACGACGCTGACCAAGTCCTCCGTCCGCACCCTGCGCCAGGCGTGGTTCTTCCCGACGGGCGACGCCGTGACCGCGGCGCCGACCGTGGCGGGCGGCACCGTGTACGTGGGCTCGTGGGACGACTACTTCTATGCGGTGAACCTGCGGACGGGTGCGCTGCGCTGGAAGGTCCCGCTGGCCGCGCAGGACGCCATCACGCCGTATCCAGGACAGCTACCCCGGGACGCCACGTCCGACGGCGGCCTCGTCACCTCGTCCGCCTGGTTCGAGCCGGCGTCGGGGAAGCGGCCGGCGCTCGTCATCGTCTCGGGGGGTTACACCCTGTACGCACTGAGAGCGGCTACGGGTGCGGTCTACTGGAAGCACGACTACCCGGGCCTGCCCGGGCCACCCGACCCGAACAACGACAGCACCCGGGTCTTCTCGTCGCCCGTGGTCGTGGACGGCCGCGTCATCGTCGGCGTCGACGAAGACGGCCAGCAGAGGTCCGCCGGCTACGTGGTCGCCGCCGATCTCGACACCGGCAAGCCGATCTGGGAGCTCCAGACCGACGTGAGCGCGTCAGCGCCCAAGCGGGTCCTCTTGGACAGTTGCGGCAGTGTCTGGTCGTCCGGCACGGTCCTGCCTGACCTTGGCCTGGTCGTCTTCGGCACCGCCGACTGCAAGTTCGGTGGTTCGGCGCTCTACGCGGACTCGGTCATCGCGCTGCGCATCTCCAACGGGACGCTGGCGTGGAAGTACCACCCGCTCGTCCATACGCCGGCCTGTGACGACGACTTCGGGGCGAGCGCGAATGCGGGGTTCGGCGCGGGCGGCAAGACCACATTCCTCGGGGAGGGCGGCAAGAACGGCACCTACTACTCGCTGAACCCGCGCACGGGGCGCTTGCGCTGGGCGACCAACGTCGTCTTCGGCGGGTCGTCCGGCGGCTTCATCGGGACCACCGCCTACGACGGCCGCCGCATCCTGGGCGCAACCGCCCTCGGCGACTTCCTCCCGACCTCGCACGGCATCTTGCCCGTCTGCGACCCCTCCGACCCGCGCGACGTTGCGAACCAGCAACCCAGCGACCACGCCTTCAACGCCGCGACGGGAGCTGTCCTCTGGCAGGCCGACAACGCGGCGTCGTTCTCCTCCACCACGGTGGCCGGCGGCATGGTGTTCAGCGGCGTTGCCCTGGCCGCCAAGGCGATCCAGGTGCGCGACGCGTCCACGGGGCGCCTGCTCACGCAGATCGGCCTGGACCAGTTCAACTGGTCGGGTATCGCGACGGTGGGCAACGCCCTCGTTTTCGGCGTGGGCACGACCGCATCGGCGCCGTCGTCGGGTATCGAGGCGCTGACCCCGGGCGGCGTACCACCGGTGGTACCGGAAGGCGGTTGAGGCGGGGTCGAGCGGCATTCCGCAAGTGGGAGAATGCAGGAGCAGCCGAGCTGGCCAAATGCCGGGCCGGCCAGGGTGCGGGTTTCAGATCCCAGGTCGCTGGTCACAGGTCACTGGTCAACTGGTCACAGATCTCTGGGCAGGCCGAGCGGAGGGAGCGGTACACGGCGTGCGTTTCCGAAGGCTGATGCGGCAACGGGGACGCGGTGGATCCGCCCTGGCCACCGCGATGGGGGCGCTCGCCGGCGTCACGGCGCTCGGGGTCGCGGCCGTCGCTGCGCCGCCCGTCATCGGCGCGCAGCATGTCGGTCGCCACGGGGACGCGCCGGTCCACCGCCACCCGGCCGTCTCGACGACGCCGCGCCCGGCGCCGCCACAGCTCCCGCCGGGGCTCGGGCCACCCTTCGCCGTCCACGAGGAGTCGCTCAACCTGGTCGACCCCACCCGCTCCACGCCGGCGCGCGGTTCGGTCCCGGCCACCCAGGGCCGGATCCTGACCACCGATCTCTTCGTGCCCGACGGCGCCCGGGCGCCACTCCCGCTCGTCGTCTTCGCGCACGGGTGGAACAGCGATCCGGCGGTCTACCAACCGTTGCTGGAGCGATGGGCCGAGGCGGGGTTCCTCGTGGCGGCACCGATTTTCCCGGACTCGACGGACCTCTACGCCGGCTCTCCCGTCAGCAACTACGGCGACCAGGCTCTGGACATCTCGTTCGTCATCAGCTCGTTGTTGCCGGCCAAGGTGGACGGGTTGGCGATCGACCCGGCACGGGTCGCCGTGGCCGGCCACTCCGACGGCGGTACCGACGTCGCAGTGCTGGCTCTCGACCCGGCGTACGCGGACAGTCGCGTCCGCGCCTATGTCTGCCTTTCCGGTGAGATGCCCTCGGGGGTCGCGCCCTTCACGGTCGCGCCCTCCCGTGCCGCGCTGTTCGTCGCGGTGGGCTCGGCCGACGAGTACGGGCTCTACCCGCTCACCACGGACGTCTTCAACGCGGCGGAGACCTCCTCCAAGGCGATGGTGGTGGAGGAGGGCGGCGACCACCTGGGTTCATTTGTCGGTGACACCCCGGCCGCGGCCGGCATGCGGGAGGAGACGACGCGTTTCTTGGAGTTGGCGCTCGAGCCGCGGACGCCGAGCTCCTCGGCGGTGGTGAGCGCGCTGGAGCCGCCAAGCTCGCCGTCGCTGACCGTCGTCCCACCGTGATGCGCCACGGCTCGGGGTGGTCCCGGCCGGCGCGAGCTCAGCAGGTGTGCGAAGGGGCCGACGTGCCCGGACCGGATGCCGGTTCGTCGACCACGCCGGCCGCAGACCCGCGCAGGATGGCGCCCAGGTGCACGACGTACCAGGTGCCACGCCACGAGATCATGGACGCGATGCCGAACGACCGGGTCTGCCCCTCGAGCTGATAGACGACGCGCGAGTTGGCCACCTCGAAGTAGCCGACGCCGTTGTCGCAGACGCCCGACGGGATCCAGTGGCCGTACTGCTCGGGCACCGACACGGTGACCAACGACGCCTGCGCCGGGTCGGGGGCGAGGAGTGCATGCGCCGCCTGAAGATCGAGCGCGTAGTCGGCGACCAGGCGGTTCTGCCAGTCCCCGGCGGGGTCGCCGAGCCCGGTCTTCAGCTGCACATAGGCGGAGCGCGGGAAGAAGGCGGGCAGAGCCGGGGTCACCGACCCGGTGACGATGCCCTGCCAGAGCGCCGCCATCTCGGCGTTGAATTGCGGCGAGCCCGAGGCCGGGAACCCGGCGGTCTGGGGCAGCGTCCCCGGATCGGTCGTCGTGGCGGTGGTCGTCGGCGGTGCCGTCGAGGTGGTCGCGATGGCCGTGGTGGTCGTGGCGCCGCCCCTGGCCGCCGCGGCCGCGCCGAGCGCCGGTGTCGTACGGGAAGGCGGCGCTGACGGCGACGGCAGGGCGACGTAGATGACGGCGGCAACGGCCGCGGCAAGGCCGACAACCGCCACCGTCAAGCGCATGCGGCGGGCGCGCCGCCGCCGGCGCGCTCTCAGCGCTGCATCGACTTGGTCTCGACGAATTCCTCGAGACCGTACTTGCCGCGCTCACGGCCGATGCCCGACTGCTTGTAGCCACCGAAGGGCGCGCTCGGGTTGAACTGCCCGCCGTTGATGTCGACCTGGCCCGTGCGCATCTCGCGCGCGACGCGCTCGGCCCGGGCGGTGTCGCCACTCCAGACGGCCCCGGCCAGCCCGTAGGGCGTGCCGTTGGCGATCTCGATGGCCTCCTCCTCGGTGTCGTAGGGGATGATGGACAGGACCGGGCCGAAGATCTCCTCCTTGGCGATGGTCATGTCCGGGGTCACCTCCGAGAACACCGTCGGCTGGACGTAGAAGCCCTTGTCGAGGCCTTCCGGGGCGTCCGGCCCGCCGACGACCAGCTTGGCCCCCTCCTCGATCCCCTTGTTGATGTAGTTGCGCACCCGGTCGCGCTGCACCGAGGAGACGAGTGGGCCGAGCAGTTTCCCCTGCTCGAACGGATCGCCCGGTGCGAATCCGGCCGCGGCGCCGGCCGCCAGCTCCTCTACTTCGGCGAGCTTGTCGCGCGGGACGAGCATGCGGGTCAGGGCGGAGCAGGTCTGTCCCGAGTTGAGATAGCACCCGAACAGCCCGGCCGGGACGGCGGTGGCGAAGTCGGCGTCGTCGAGCAGGATGTTGGCCGACTTGCCGCCCAGCTCGAGGGAGACACGCTTGATCCCCTGGGCCGCCAGTTCCATGACCCGCCGCCCGGCGCGGGTGGACCCGGTGAACGAGACCATGTCGACCTTCGGGTGGGCGGCGATGGCCTCGCCCACGACCGGCCCGACGCCGCTCACCAGGTTGAAGACGCCCGGTGGCAGGCCGACCTCGTCGATGACTTCGGCCAGGATGAAGGCGTTGATGGGTGCCACCTCGCTCGGCTTCAAGACGACGGTGCAACCGGCGGCCAGGGCGGGGGCCACCTTGAGCGCGACCTGGTAGAGCGGGAAGTTCCACGGTGTGATGGCCCCGACGACGCCGACGGGCTCGCGCACGACCAGCGAGTTGCCGACCTCCTCCTCCCATGCGAAGGACTCGGCCGCCTGGGCGGCGTCGGCGAAGGCGCCCGCCGGCAGCCCGACCTGAATGGAGCCCGACAGCGTCATCGGCATGCCGACCTCGTGGCTGATCACCTGCGCGATCTCGTCGGTACGGGCCGCCAGGGCCTCGCCGATGCGGGTGAGGAGCTTGGCGCGCTCCTCTCGCGAGGTCGCCGCCCAGCCGGGGAACGCGGCGGCCGCCGCTTCGGCGGCCTTGTCCACGTCCTCGGGCGTCCCCTCCGGGATGGTGGCGAAGACCTCCTCGGTGGCCGAGTCGATGACCTCGAGTGTGCCTGTCCCGGTCGAGGGGACCCACGCCCCGTTGATGTAGATCTTGTCTCGGACGTCCATGGTCCCTCCCTGATCAGACGGTGGCTGCGTTTCCGCGCCTCCTACCCTACAGAGGTCACCGGACGCTGTGTCTGGTAGTCGGTCGACCTGGTGCAGCCTGGTCGGCGGCGCCTCGTCAGCGGTTCCGCGGGGATCGTCGGCCGCCGGCTGTCTGCGAGGGACGGCGCCGATGCCTGCTGGTGCCCGAGGCTTGCCCCCGGCGTCGCTGGCCGTCGCCGGGCGAACGAGCACCTTGATTGCCCGCGTCGGCAGTGATGCGGACACCGTCGGCGTCGGTGACATCGAGGCCGAGCGTGCGCAGCAGGCCGTCGGCCGTCTGCCGCTGCTCCGGCGTGACGAGCGCAATGACCGACCCGTCGGCCCCCGCCCGCGCCGTCCTTCCCGAGCGGTGCACGTAGTCCTTCGAACTCTCCGGGAGGTCGTAGTGGATGACGGTCGACACGTCGTCGACGTGGATGCCCCGTGCTGCGACGTCCGTCGCCACGAGAGCGTGGACCCTGCCCGCCCGGAACGCCTTGAGCGTCCGCTCGCGCTGGGCCTGCGAGCGACCCCCGTGGATGGCCTGGGCGGCGATCCCGGCGCGGACCAGCTTGGTCGCGACCCGGTCGGCGCTGTGCTTGGTGCGCACGAAGATAATTGATGACGTGGAGGCGCCGGCGAGCTCCGCGAGAGCATCGGCCCGGTCGGCATGCGCCACGTGGTGGAAGGCATGGGTGACGCGACTGAGGTCGTCGGCGTCGTTGACGACCTCATGCCGGACCGGGTCCTTCTGGTACTGGCGCACGAGGACGTCGACATCGCCGTCGAGCGTCGCCGAGTACAACAAAGTCTGGCGGTGCGACGCCGTGGCATCGAGGATCCGACGCACGGCGGGCAAGAAGCCCATGTCCGCCATGCGGTCGGCCTCGTCCAGAACGACCGTCCTGACTTCGGACAACCGGATCGTGCCAGCCTGCATCAGGTCCTCGAGGCGACCCGGACAGGCGACGACGACGTCCGCGCCGTTGCGCATCGCCTTGCGCTGGCGCTCGTAGCTCACGCCGCCGTACACGACCGCGACGTGACGACCTCGCGCCCTCAGCAGCGGGGCAAGGACATCGGAGATCTGCAGGGCCAGCTCGCGGGTGGGCACGAGGATCAGGGCCTGGGGCTTCTTCGGCGCGCAGTGCCGTACCGTCGCCGCGACGGGAAGGGCGAAGGCGAGCGTCTTGCCCGATCCGGTTGGTGCCTTGGCCGACACGTCGCGGCCGGCGAGGGCGTCGGCGATGGTCATCGCCTGGATCGGCAGGGGGGCGGTGATGCCCTGGGTCGCCAGCACCTCGATCAGCGCCTCGGGTAGGGCAAAGTCACCGAAAGTGGTCGCGGGCACATCGAGGCCCAGCGTGGGAGAAGACAAGGTGAAACTCCGTTCTGTGGTCACGCACCGCAACCTCAGGGTGGAATCCCGCCGGTCGCCTGTGATGCACCAAGCACCACGGACGCGTCAAGTTGCAGGTTAGCAGTCCGGGCCGACCTCTCGGTGTCGGGTCCTCTCAGCCCTTCTTGCCGAGCAGTGGGTGCTCACCCATGCCCACGGGCTGAAGGTGTTGACCCAGCACCTCGTGGAAATGGTCGGCGACCTCTTGCGGCGTCCAGCCACCGTCGCGCCACATGGTGGCGATCTGGCGCGGCGTCTGGAACAGCGTGTAGGCGAAGCCCGTGCGCCCGAGTACCTGTCCGTTCACGTAGGAGGCGTCCTCGCTGGCCAAGAACGCGATCAGCGGGGCGTTGAGCGCGGGGTCCTGGTCGGCCGGCGGCTCCGCACCGGCGTAGAGCCCCTCGGTCATGCGGGTGTAACCCGCTGGTGCCACGGCGTTGACCGTGATGCCGTATTTGCCGAGCTCAAGGGCCCATACGAAGGTCATACCCATGATGGCGGCCTTGGCTGCGCCGTAGTTGGTCTGCCCGAAGTTGCCCCTGAGGCCGGCCGAGGAGGTGATGTTGACGATGCGCCCGTAGCCCGCCTCCTTCATGAACGGCGCCGCGTGTCGCACGGTGTTGAAGGTGCCCTTCTGGTGCACAGCGATGACCGCGTCGTAGTCGGATTCGTCCATCTTCACCAGGGTGCGGTCTCGGACGATGCCAGCGTTATTGACGACCACGTCGATGCGGCCGAAGTTGTCGACCGCTGCCGCGATGATCCGGCCCGCCGCCTCGAAGTCGCTCACCGAGTCGTGGTTCGGCACGGCGTCGCCGCCGGTCGCTTCAATCTCCTTGCACACCACCGCGGCGGGGTCCTCGGCGGTGCCCTCCCCGCCGAGGGTCACGCCCACGTCGTTGACCACCACCTTGGCCCCTTCGCCGGCGAGGCACAGGGCGATGTCGCGCCCGATCCCCCGACCGGCACCCGTGACCACCGCCACACGCCCGTCCAGAAGTCCCATGAGGCAGACAGTACCTTGGCGCCGCCCCGGGTTCCCTGACAGCAGTGTCAGGTATGGTCGCCGGGGCTGTACGATCTGGACGACCACCGGGCGAGCACGTCGCCCACCGAGCGGTGAGGAGCACCCGGCCATGGCCACCTTCATTGAGAACGCACCGGAGCAGATCGTCGCCGCCGCGAAGGAGCTGCTCGAGAAGGGGTTGGTCGAAGGGACCTCGGGCAACATCTCGGCGCGCATGGAGGACGGCAACATCGCCGTCACCCCTTCCTCGCTCGACTACCGGGTCATGAGGGTGGACGACATCGTGATCGTGAACCCCGCCGGCGACGTCGTCTCGGGCGACCGCGGCCCGACCTCGGAGAAGTACCTCCACATGGCGGTCCAGGCGGCCTACGAGGACTTCGCGGTGTGCATCCACTCGCACGCGGTGCATGCCACCATGTTCGCCGTCGCCCACGAGGACATCCCGAGCTGTATCGACGAGTTCACCGTCTATCTCGGCGGGGACATCCGCTGCTCGGAATACGCAGCGAGCGGCTCCCCCGATCTGGCCGAGCAGGTGGTCAAGGCCCTGGAGAGCCGCAGCGCGGCGCTCATCGCCAACCACGGGATGGTGGCGATCGGCACGACCATGGAGAGGGCGATGCACAACACTGCGCTGGTCGAGCGGTCCGCCAAGATCATCTGGGGAGCCAAGCAGCTGGGCGGCATCTTCCCGTTGCCGGAAAAGGTCAACGCGACCTTCGCCAGCTACTGGCCCTACATGCGGTAGGCGCCATGAGCGAGGGCAGAATCCGCGCCCGGCTGGCCGAGCTGGGCTTGACGCTGCACGGGCCACATCCTCCACACGACCCGCTCGATGCGGTCGTGGTGCACGACGGCGTGGCGCGCACGTCGGGGCAGTTGCCGCGGATCGCCGGACAGCTGACGTGCCTCGGGCGCCTGGGCGACACGGTGACGGTGGAGCAGGGCACCGAGGCCGCCGCCGTCTGCGCACTGAACGCCCTTGCCGTGCTCGAGGACGCACTCGGTTCCCTCGACCGCGTCGAGCGGGTACTGACGGTGACCGGCTTCGTGTCGTCGGCTCCGGACTTCCACCAGCAGCCGGCGGTGGTGGACGGGGCGAGCAAGGTCCTGGCCGACGTCTTCGGCGACGCAGGTCGTCACACGCGCTCGGCCGTCGGCGTGGCCGCCCTTCCGCGGAACGGGGCGGTCGAGATCGAGGTGACGGTCGCGATCAGCGACTGAAGGCGTCGGCAATCACCGGCCGGGCCAGCGCAGCCAGGTCCCAGTACCCGCAGGTGCCCTTGTCCCGCAGCTCGGTGACCGCGTTGATGGCCGCCCCGTAGGCGGCGACCGCGATCGCACCCCCGACCGAGATCCGGCTGATGCCGAGATCGGCCAGCTCGCCGACGGTCGGTGCGCCGGGCACGACGAGCACGCTGACGGGGAGGTCCACCGCGGCGAGCACCTGGCGCAGCTCGCCCGGATCGACGACCCGCGGCGCGAAGAGCACGTCGGCCCCGGCCTCCTGGTATGCCTCTAGGCGCGCAATGGTGTCCCGCAGGTCCACGCGGCCGTGCAGGTAGTTCTCCGCCCGCGCCGTCAGGACGAAGGGCACTTCGCCGGCATGCGCAGCCTCCGCCGCCGCCCGCACGCGTTCGGTGGCCTCGACCAGCTCGTAAATGGGGTCATCATGGTTGCCCGTGAAGTCCTCCACCGAGCCACCGGCGAGGCCGCTGTCGATGGCTGCGGCGATGGTGTCCGCAACACCCTCGGGATCGTGCGCAAAACAGTTCTCCAGGTCGGCGGAGACAGGGACGTCGACCGCTCGGGCCAGTTCGCCCGAATGGGCCAGCACCTCGTCTTTGGACATCGCGCCGTCGAGGCGACCTCGGGTGGCGGCGAACCCGCCGCTCGTACTGGCGATCGCCTCGAAGCCGAGAGTGGCGAACAACGCGGCGGACCCGATATCCCAGGCGTTCGGCATGAGGAGCGGTGTCCCGGGAACATGCAGGGCGCGGAACCGTTCGGCTCGTTGTCGTGTGGAAGCGTCGGGGGTCATAGCTGCACCGTAACGGCATGCCGCCGGAAGACGATCAGGTGGCCGCGGGCACCGCCGTCTCGGGAAACTCCCAGTACTGGAACTCGATCGTCAGGGGGAGCAGGTAACGGACGTAGACCGAGTGGATCTTGACCACCTTCTGGTCGTCCATGTGCAGATCGATCAACTCCATGCGGTCGTCCGCCTTGCGGAACGCCTCGGCTCGCTGCTGAATGCCCCGCAACTCGTCGAGTGAGCCGACGGCGAACCCGTAGTGGTCCATGCGGGGGCAGCGCATCGGGTCGTCCTCGGCGATCAGGAAGATGAACTGATCCCAATGGACGCAGCTCAGGATGAGGCGCCGCCGGTCCTCCGTCATCACCTCCATCTCTTCGAAGCCGAGCACCTCGTGGAAGAAGCCACACACGTCCTTCCGGTTCTCCGCGCTGAGGAGGTCGGCCGGCAGCGACATGGCGACGTGGTTGAACCGTGGATTGCCCGACGGGTAGAAGGGGTGTGCCATCAGGACCGCACCTCGGGGACCACCATCACCTTGCCGGCGATGCGGCCGAGGGCAAGGTTCTCGAGCGCCTCGCTGATGCCGTTGAGCGGAACGTCGTCGGGATCGATCAGGAGATCGGCCGGGAAGCCGTCGGAGGCGAGCAAGTCGAGCGCCCGTTCGAAGCCGTCCAGGTCGTAGACGAAGGATCCGGTCACGGTCAGCTCGTTGAGGATCATGCGGTTGATGTCGAAGGTCGGGTGGTCGATGCCGGCCCCGACCATGACCAAGATGCCACCACGTGCGAGCTGATTGAAGCCCGCTTCGATCGCCGCCCGGTGCCCCGAGCACTCAAGCACGACGTGAACAGCGCGTGCTGACATGCGTTCCGGCTCCCAGGACGCGAACGCCTCGAGGTCGGCGGGGTCGACGACGGCCGACACGCCGAGGTCGGCGGCGAGGCGGCGCCTGCCCCCGTGGGGCTCGACCACCGTGATGTCCGTGACGCCCATCGACTGCAGCGCCGCGACGCTGAGGGCGCCGATGGGCCCGGCCCCGAAGACCATGACGGTGTCGCCGGGCGCCACGCCCGAGCGTGTGATGCCGTGCAGCGCCACCGACAGTGGTTCGGCGAGGGCGGCATGACGTGGCAGCAGACCATCGGGCAGCCGCAGCACACCCGCTGCTCGCACGAGTATGAACTCAGCGAAGGCCCCGTCGGTGTGCTCGCCGGTCATGCTCTGCCGGTTCTCGCACTGAGACGGCTTGCCTTCGCGGCAGCGTCGGCAGGTGCCGCATTTGGGGGAGGCGCCGCCAACGACGAGCTCACCGACCGACCAGTCGGTCACGTCGTCGCCGACCGCGGCAATCGTGCCGCTCCATTCGTGTCCGGCCACAGCACCCGGCTTGAAGCCCCAGCCGTCGCGGAGCTGGTGGATGTCGGACCCGCAGATGCCGCAGGCGTGAATGCGCACGACGACCTGGTCCGGTCCCGGACGTGGGACCGGGCGCTCCTCCACGGTGACCGACCCCGGCGATTGGTAGACCGCGGCCGACATGACGTCTGGGAGTAGGCCCACGTCCGAACCCCCCGATGACCCTGACATGGGCGTCAGGTTAGGCGCTCGAGAGCAGCCAAGCGAGGCCCCCGGAGAGATGGCGGAGGTACGCAGGCGTCTCCCAGGCTCCCGGGAAGTGGCCGAGCGCGCTGTAGAAGCTGCGGGCGGCGCTCTCCTGCACGGTCCAGGCGAGGGGAAAACCGCATTCGGGGACCCGGCCGCCGGGCGCCGACAGGTCGACCTGGTCCTCTGCGAGGCGGAGCAGCACCCGGGCGTCGGGTCGCAGCGCACGGAAGAGGTACACCTCGTCGTGCCACTGCCAGCGATCGCCGAGGTGGGCAGTGGCGGGATGGTCTCGGTCGACGACGTCGATGGTGAAGTCCTGAGTCCATGGGTGGCCGTCGAAGCGCGCACCCAACACCGACCCGTAGTCGGGCCACGTGTGGCAGGCGTCGGTGGCGGAGTGCACGCCGAGGACGCGGAGATCGCCCGTCCGCCATGCCCCGACCGCCTCCGTCCTCTGTCCGGCGGAAAAGGGCGTCTCGCCGATGGTGAACAGGGCGAGCACACGGGCGCCGGCCACCTGATCCGGAGAGAGGTCGCGCACGTCGTCGACCACGACGGGGGAGAGGCCCGACAGTTCGGCCAGCTCCACGAGGCCCGTGGTGGCCTGGCCCAGCACGCCGTGGACACCAGCCGGCCCGTCGACGTAGGGGGCCACCTGCGTCACGATCAGCATGGTGTCGGCCACGCGGGAAGTGTAGGGCTGGTGCGGCGGTCCACTCGGGTGGTCGAATGCACCGGCCAGTCGACAGAGGAGGACACGACGTGAGCAATGGGAGCACGAGTTCCGGGGAGACCGCGGCGGCACTGGCCGAGCTGGGCTCGGCCACGCTGGGTGAATCCGGTGGGAAGGCGGCCGACCGCAGGCTCCGGCCGGCCTGGCCCGGAGCGGCCGTGGCGGCGCCGGTCTATCCCGTCGGCTGCACACCGGGCGACAACCTGGCCGTGCACGTGGCCGTGACGAGAGCGCCACGCGGGAGTGTGCTCGCGGTCGACGTCGGGCAGGTGGCCGACCGTGGCTACTGGGGCGAGGTGCTCACAACCGCGGCGGAGGCCGCCGGCTTGGCGGGATTGGTCATCGACGGGGGCGTACGCGACGTCGCCGCGCTGGCGGGTCACCGATTCGCGGTGTTCTCGTCCACCATTGCGCTGACCGGTGCGACCAAGGACAAGCCAGGCACCGTGGGCGTTCCCGTGCGTGTGGGCGGGGTTCTTGTGGCGTCCGGGGACTGGGTGGTCGCAGACGTCGACGGCGTGACGTTCGTGCCGGGCACGGCCCTCGGGGACGTGCTGGCCGCGGGACAGGCGCGCGTGGCGAAGGAAATGGGCTTCTTCCAGTCGTTGCTGTCGGGGTCGACGACCGTGGAGTTGCTCGGGCTTGATGCGTCGCTGGTGACGGAGAAGTAGATGTCTCTCGGCGGGTCGGAGAACAGCCCGCGGCGGCATGTATGCCGCGACGTCTCGCGCGTTCCGTGTCGATCGGTCCCCGACGAAACGGATTCGGCCGCGTACGCTGCATCGGATCGTGCAACGGAGAACGGCTCGCGGTGGGTCTGCCACGATCAAGTCCATTGCCGCCTTGCTCTCGACCGTGTTCGTCATCTTTGCCGGGTGCAGCAGCGGCGAACCGGGCCAGACGACTCGGCCAACCCTGCGCGTTGCGCCGGAGCCGTCCGCACGGGCCGGGCAACTTCCCATCCCGATCGGACGGATGGCGACCAAGGGGCCGATCGGGTTCGATCCCTCCAAGGCGGACGGCATCCAGCTCGATGTCCTCAGCGGGTTGCTCGACGACGCGCCGATCTTCAACGGCGACTTCGCCGATCCGTTCGCGTTGCGAACCCCCGATGGCCTCTACCTCTATGCCTCCAACACTGAGATCACGCGCTGACTCGGACGGGGCGCACGTGCCCGCGATCGCGCTGTCGTGTGATTCGGGATTCGAGGGCCGCTACCTCGGCGACGCCTTGCCCACCCTCCCCAAATGGACCGTCTCGGGCTTCCAATGGGCACCGTCAGTTTGGACGCGACCCGACGGCACCTACGTCATGTACTACTCGACGCCGGCGACCATTCCACTGGGCTGTCTCGCGACGTCACCGCCGCACGGATGCGTCACGACGACCAATGGCCGCTCGAGCGCAATGTGCATCTCGCGTGCGACCAGCTCCAGTCCGGCCGGCCCCTTTGTCGACGACTCGTCGTCGGCCTTCGTGTGCCCGCTTTCGCAGGGAGGCGCGATCGACCCCAGCGTGTTCGTCACATCCGACGGCACACCGTGGCTGCTCTGGAAGAGCGACGGCGACTGTTGCAACCTGCCGACCTCCATCTACTCCCAACAACTCTCGGCCGACGGTCTCTCCGTCGTGGGGCCGCCACACCGGCTGATCGGGGCGTCGCAGAGCTGGGAGGGGGGTCTGGTCGAAGGGCCCTCGATGATCCAGAACGGCAGCTCATTCTGGTTGTTCTATTCGGCCAACCTCTGGGGCACCGGCGCCTACGGCATTGGAGTGGCGAGCTGCGCCTCGGTCATCGGCCCGTGCACCAAACCGCTCGACCACGCCTGGCTCTCTTCCGAGGGCAACGGAAGCCAGAGCGACCCCGGGCCGGGGGGTCAGGAGTTCTTCCAAGTCGGCGGGCTCATCTGGATGGTGCATCACGGCCTCGCGCCCGGACAGAGCGGTGACGAAGCCCAACGACGGCTGTACGTCGACCTCGTCGCGTTCCCAAGCGGTCACACGCCGCGGGTCGCTCCCCGGGCCCCATCGGCTGCGCTCGCGGAAGCACTTCTCTACTACGGGGACCCGAACGTGCCGGCCCAACCCACCCAGGCGTTCCTGTCTCTCATCCACAAGGTCCGGGGCGCCTTTTCGGACGACTCGGACCGGGCTGTCGTGGCGGACGCCCAACTCGCGTGCAACGGCCTGGACCACCATCAAGGTGCGAACCAGCTGATCACCTCCCTGACCGGCCGCGGGCTCACCGAGTTCGAATCCGACTTGGTGGCGATCTCGGCTGCCGAGTACGTCTGCCCCCAGGACGGCCTCCAAGCCTTGAAGGACGCTCAGGACGCGCTGAACCAGGGCTCGTGACGGGCAACGAAACGACCGTCGTTCTCGGCACGCCGCATGGCGGTCCCACCTAATCTTGACGCGATCGCGAGTCGAGGAAAGGAAGGGCGGGCGGAGTGCACCTGAACCGACGACAATTCCTGGGGGCCGGATTGACGGGCGCATCAACGCTGCTGGGGGCCTTCGGCCAAACGTCCGGAGCGAGCGCTGCCGCCACGACAGTCCTGACACGCAAGACCGGTCTCGAACCTGGAACGCTGCCCTTTCCCAAGCGCGCTGCGGGGACCGATCAGCTGCCCGAGATCGACCACTTCGTCGTCGTGATGATGGAGAACCACTCCTTCGACAACATTCTCGGGCTGATCGGAAGAGGCGACGGGTTCACCCTCGGATCCAAAGGGGAGCCGACGGCGAAGAATCCTGATGGTCGGGGCAACGTGGTCCACGCCTTTCACATGCCGACGGAGTGCCAGACCGACGGCGTCGGAAACGACTGGAGGGTCACCCACGAGGCCTACGACGGAGGAACGTGTCAGGGGTTCGTGACGAGCACCTCGGCCGAGGCCATGGGCTACTTCACCAAGGACGACCTTCCGTTCAGCTGCGGCATGGCCAGCATCTTTCCGATCGCCGACCGTTACTTCTGCTCGGCGATGGCCCAGACCGACCCGAATCGTCGCTTCCTCTACGCCGGAACCTCCCTCGGCCTGGTTGACGACTCGTTTCCATCGGAACTTCCATCGAATGGCGTGATCTTCGACCAGTTCAACAAGCACGGCATCAGCTGGAAGGACTACTACTCGACCGTTCCGAGCATCGGGGTCTTCCTGCCCCTGCTCTCTGACCCGTCGATCTCCGACGGCCTCGCCCACATCGACCAGTTCTACGTCGACGCCGCAGCCGGAAACCTCCCTGCATTCAGTGTGGTGGAACCCGACTTTCAGAGGCAGTCCGAGGAAAACCCACAGGACATCCAATTCGGCGATCAGTTCGTGAGCAAGGTGGTCAATGCCGTGATGTCCAGTCCGAACTGGCCCAAGACAATGCTCATCTGGACGTACGACGAACACGGCGGCTATTACGACCACGTACCGCCCCCCGCCGCCGTGCCCCCGGACGATGTGCTACCGGCGTTGAAAGCGGGTGACCCTCCGGGAGCCTTCGACCGGTACGGCTTCAGAGTCCCGTGCGCCGTCGTCAGCCCCTACGCCAAGCGGGACTTCGTCTCCCACACGATCTACGACCACACGTCGATTCTCCGGACCGTCGAGAAGAAGTGGAATCTGCCTGCACTCACCCGCCGTGACGCCAACGCCAACACCTTGTTCGACATGTTGGACTTCGACGCCAAGCCGGCCTTCCTCAAGCCGCCCAGATTGCCCGCCGCCGCGGACCCGACGGTCAAAGCAGGGTGCCTGTCGAGCGGGGCCGGCACCATCCCCCCGCCGTCGGCGGTGACCAAGGCATGAGCACAAGGGCCACCGGCGCTCCGTGGACGGCGCGGACGCTCGAGTCTCCCCGATGTTCGCCGCCGCCGGCCAGGGCGCTTGAAGGGGATGGTGGCACAATGCAGGCATGACCGACGCATCCGCGGCAGAGCCCACAAACCCCGAGCGTATGGAGGTGCAGCGGACGATCCCAGCCGATCCGACTCGGATCTTCAACTTGCTGCGGGACCCGAAGGGTCACGTGATGATCGACAGCTCCGGCATGCTGTTGGACTCGACCGGCGAACCGGCCACGAAGGTGGGCGACGAGTTCGTCATCCACATGGATCGTGAGGCCCTCAACGACTATCCAATGGGCCGCTACGACGTGACGGTGACGATCACCACGTTCGAGCCTGACCGGCAGATCGCCTGGACCATCTTGGGACAGATCAAGCCCCAGATCGGCCACGTGTACGGCTACACGCTCGAACCGGCCGAGAACGGGACGCTCGTCACCTCCTACTACGACTGGTCGAACATTGACCCGCAATGGAAGGAGGCCAATATCTTCCCGGTGATCCCCGAGTCGGCGTTGCGCGCCACCTTGGGCATTCTCGAGCGGACCTTGGCCCACTCGACGCAGTGGTGATGGGACCCGGGCGAGCGACCGGGAGGGTCGATCCCGAGCGGACCGCGGCTGAGGCGCTCCGCGATACGCGCTAGGCGCAGTCCGCGCAGCGCCCCAACATCGCGAAGTGGTGCGGGTCGATGGTGAACCCGAAACGAGAGAGGGCCTCTTTCGCCACTCCGTCGAAGAGCGAGTCGGGCACCTCAATCAGCTTTCCGCACTCCTCACACACGAAGTGCCCGTGGACCGACGTCGCGAGGTGATAGGTCGCTGGACCGTGGCCGAAGTGGGAGTGGACGACAACCCCCAGGCGTTCCAGCTCATCGAGGTTGCGGTAGACGGTTGAGATGTGGACGTCGGGCGCCTCGGCCTGCACCTCACCGGCAAGCTCCTCGGCGGTCCGATGTCCCTTTGAGGCAAAGAGTGCCCGAAGGAGGAGGCGCCGTGACGACGTCACCCGCCCCCCGTGTTGGCGCACCAGGTCAAGTGCGCCCTCGAGCGTTGCGGCCTCGGCCGGCTCCCCGGAATCTCTCGGGGAGTGGCTGCCCATGGCCGAGATCGTACCGGCGAGCGGTGACCATCCCCTTTTGCCGCAGGCCAAACATCCGCCCGACGGGTCTATTGCGAATAGATCGCAGTAACCGTACAGTGCGAAAAATTCGGCGAGCCGGGAGGTGCGAACGAATGGCCGTGGTGCCCAGCAGTACCGCAACCGTGCGGCCGAGGCTGACCTCGGGGGAGTGGGCCAGGGTCACAGGCATGGCAGCAACCGTGGTCCTGCTGAACGTTGTCGGCTGGGCCCTTCTGGCCAAGGCCGTCGGGCATCACTTCCACATCTCCCAGACCAAACTGTTCGGCCTTGGGACGGGGGTGCTCGCCTACACCCTTGGAGTGCGTCATGCGTTCGACGCCGACCACATCGCTGCCATCGACAACACCACGCGGAAGCTGGTTGGCGAGGGAAAGCGCCCGTTGGGCGTGGGCTTCTTCTTCTCGTTGGGCCATTCGAGCGTGGTGTTTGTCCTCGCCCTCCTTTTGAATTTCGGCATCCGTGCCCTGAATCTGCAGGTCAGCCAGCAGTCCTCGGGCCTGCACTCCGCAACGAACGTCGTCGGGACATCCATCTCTGGGACTTTCCTATATCTGATTGCGCTCCTGAACCTGGTCGTGCTGGTCTCGATCCTGAAGCTGTACCGCCAGATGCGATCCGGGCACTACGACGCCGCCGAGCTCGAGCGACAGCTCGACAAGCGGGGCGTCATGAATCGGCTCCTCGGGGGCTACGCCCGGCACATCGACACTTCCTGGAAGATGTACCCCGTCGGAGTCCTGTTCGGCCTGGGGTTCGACACCGCGACGGAGGTGGGGCTGATCGTGCTGGCCGGTTCGGCGGTCGTCGGCGGCCTTCCCATCTACGCCATCCTCTCCCTGCCCGTGCTCTTTGCCGCCGGCATGTGCCTCTTCGACACGCTTGACGGCTGCTTTATGAACTTCGCCTATGACTGGGCCTTTGCCAACCCCGTGCGCAAGGTGTTCTACAACCTGACGATCACGGGATTGTCCGTCGCCGTCGCGTTCTTCGTCGGCACCATTGAGATCCTGGGGCTGGTCGGGCAGGAGGCGAATTTCAGCTCGCCCTTCTGGGATTTCTTCCGGCGCTTCAACATAAACGCAGCCGGCTTTGTGATCGTGGGCTTGTTCGTTGCGACGTGGGTGGTGGCGCTCCTGTACTGGCGCTTGGCCAGGATCGAGGAGAAATGGGGTGCCGCGCTGGTTTCGG
Organism: uncultured Acidimicrobiaceae bacterium; assembly: GCA_963726005.1. Classification (GTDB taxonomy): domain Bacteria; phylum Actinomycetota; class Acidimicrobiia; order Acidimicrobiales; family RAAP-2; genus Bog-473. The sequence continues at coordinate 536,537 of CAVSAT010000002.1, read as the reverse complement.
AATCCGATGACGCCATGTCGTCCTGACGGCGACGTGGCGGTGGGAGGTCGTCTCCATCCTTGCCCACGACCAACTCAAGGGCACCCAGTGCAGTTACGAGGCGAAAATCACACTGGCAGACGCCGAGGTGTCTGAGCCCGCCGAGTTGGTGAAAACGGCGCGATAGCGATCGAGCGGCTCGCTCGTCACAGCGGGGTTCAACGTGAGCGATGGGCCAGCCGCCCCGGCAATGTCGCTGAAGGTCTTCCCGCCATCGGTCGACACTTGCCACTGCACCGTCGGGACCGGCTCACCCGATGCCAGAGCCGCGAACGTCGCGGTGCCATCCGATCCGACTGTTTGGTCGAGCGGCTGATCCATCACTTGCGGCACCGACCCCGTGACACCGGAATCGGTCGGGGAGACAGCGGCGCCCGTCGTGGGTTGCAGTTGACCGGCTGTCGCAATCGGTCTGAGAAGGGGAGGGCTGAAGGCCGGAGGTTCGCCCCCGACCACCAACGCAGCCGACGCTGAGGTGACTGAACCAGCCATGTTGGTGACCACGGCGCGGTATCGGTACCACTGCTCACTCGAGTTGACGGACGTCACGGTCAACATGGGTGACGTTGCATCCGCGATGTTGTTGAAAGTCTGTCCCTCGTCTGTCGATTTCTGCCACTGCACCGTCGGGGCTGGCTCCCCCGAGGCGACCAGATCGAAGGTTGCCGAGGCTCCAGGTAGGGCGGGCTGGTCGAGGGGTTGCTGGGTGACGCGAGGGAGTTCGCTCGTTCGTGCAGGGAGGTCGAGGGGAATGGATCCAGCGGAGAGGGATTGGATGGCTGCCATGCCCACTACGGGCCGGTTGAGCTTCAGGCCGCCTGCGGATCCGAAGAACCCGGCATCGCCGAAGTTGAAGATGCCCCCGTCACGCCCCACCATCCAATAGCCCTGTCCGTCTGCCGTCCGATCCATGCCTACGATCGGCGCACTCAATGGCATGCCACTTGTGGACCCGTAGTAATTGACGCCGCCGAAGTTGAAGATGCTTCCGTCCGAAGCAGACAGCCAGTACCCTCCACCACCCGGTGCGGCTGTCATGGCCACGATGGGCGTTGGGAGCGGCAACCCTCCAACCGATCCGGAGAATGGTGCGTCTCCGTACGTGAAGATCCCCCCGTCCGAGGCGACCAGCCAGTAGCCAAGCCCGTCGATGCTCGAGGCCATGCCGACGATCGGCTTGACCAGTGGGAGGGATCCGGCCGAGCCCCAGAAGCCGGCGTCCCCGAAGGCAAACACTCCGCCGTCGGAAGCAACCAGCCAGTACCCCGCGCCGTCGGGAGTGGGCGACATGGCGACGATCGGTGCGTTGAGGTGCATTCCCCCGGTTGATCCGTAGAAGATGGCGTCGCCGAACGCAAAGATCCCTCCGTCGGATGCCAACAACCAGTAGCCGGCATCGTCCGGCGTCGCCGCCATCCCGACGATGGGCGCGTTGAGGTGCAGACTTCCAGTGGAGCCGTAGAACTGGGCGCCGCCGTAACTGAAGATTCCGCCGTCGCTGGCAACCTCCCAGTATCCGGGCGCGCCGATTGGGCGAATTGAGATCACCATGACCGCATCGCTCGATAGGGAATTCGCGTCAGTCACCGAAAACGTGACCGGATACTGGCCGGAGATCGTCGGGATGCCGCTAATGGTGCCGTTCGGTGCGAGGTGTAGACCGGGCGGCAGCGTGCCTGCGGCGACGGACCACGAGTAGGGAGCTAATCCACCGCTCGCGGCCAGAGCGCTCGCGTATGGCAAGCCGATGGTACCGACCGAAAGGCCCGTCGTCGAAATATTGGGTGGCGCCGACAGGGTCGCGATGGTGCCGCCGAAGTTCGAGGCAACTCCGGCGGCAACACAGTTGGCCGTGGTGACGCACGACACACCTGAGAGAGACCCAACTCCAGATGGTGGAGCCATGGAGGTCCAAGAGACTCCTCCATTGCTCGTGCTGACGATGCTCGTCCCACCAACCGCCGTGCACGTGGACGCATTGATGCAGCTGACGGAAGCCAAGGTGGTCGAACCGGCTGGAGTTCCAAGGTCGTTCCATTGCGAGCCGCCGTTGTTGGTGCCGATCGCGTGGGATCCGGTCGCCAGACAGGTCGTGTCGGTGGAACAAGAGATGCCGTCGAGGACGCTCCCGGACGGGGCAGTTTGCGGGACCCAGGTTCCGCCCCCGTCAGTGGTGCTGAGAATCGCTGCTCCGGGGCCGCCGGCGGAGGAACCCACGGCAGTGCAATGCGTCGAATCCGCGGAGGAGATTCCCGTGAAATTGCTGACGGTCGCTGGGAACGTCTCGGACGACCACACCGTGCCGCCGTCGGTCGAGACGATGATGCTCGGCGAAGCCGAGCCGAAGTCGCTGACAGCGTGGCAGATCGAAGTGCTCGCACAAGAGACGGCGGTCAAGACGCCGACTCCAGGTGGGACAGTTCCGGGTGTCCAAGTCAGGCCGCCGTCGGTCGTGCTAATGGCGACCGGACTCCCAAAGATGCCGAACCCGACGGCCGTGCAGTCGCTGGTTGTCGCACATGAGATCCCGTTCAAGCCGCTGACTTGTGTCGGAATATCGGCAGCGCTCCACGCGTATCCAGCGTTGACGGAGGTCAAGACGGAGTCGACTCCCACAGCGAAGCAGTCGGCTGTGCTCGGACACGAGACAGCGCTCAGGTCGCCAGCACCGGGCGGCGGATTCTGCGTCGCCCAGGACAATCCGCCATTCGTTGTTCCCATGATGGTTGATCCAGCTCCCCTGTTGCCGTTGTTTCCGACGGCGATGCAATCCACCGCAGTCGCACATGAGATGCCGGTCAGGTCGACGGCGTTGGAAGGCGGGATGCTGGAGTGACCAAGTCGTGCCGTTGTTCGAAGTGCCGATGACGTACGGTGCTGAGCTGAGGTTGGTGCCTACGGCGTATGCAAGTGGTCTCGTCCGCAGACAGCTCGATTGAGTTGTTGCCAGGAGAACCAAAGCGGAATGGAGATCGTGATTTGCCAGTCGCCAAGCGGTTACCGTGTTGAGGCCGTAGCGCCGCCACCATTTGGCGCCACCCCCACAGCAACGCATGTCTGAGACGTCGGAGCAAGAAACGGCAGACAGAAGATTGACGAGAGGCTGGTCAACCAGCGTCCACCATGATGCCGCCACCTTGAGTGCCGACTATTGATGGCTTGCCATTGACGCACTCCGACTGGCAGCGCAAGTTATGGCATTTGGACATGACACAGTGGTCAAGAGTGTCGGTTCCGGCTGGCGGAGTCTGCGGATGTCCAAGTTGCCCCATCGACTGTCTTGACGATCTGTAGATCCGCCCACAGCCGTGCACTCATCGATCGTGAAACACGAGATGGACTGAGCCGGAAAGGCCGAGTCCTCAACGATCCAGGTCGACCCACCGTCGCTCGACTTCAGGATTCCCGAACCACCGCCGGCGTAGCAGACCAAGGCAGACGGGCACGAAACGGTCGAGAGGCTGGTGACACCCCCGGGAGGAGTTGCATCGGACCACGTAGAACCGTTGTTGTTCGTCACGATGATGGATGCAACATGCCCACCGTCGTCGCCCACGGCGACACACGTGGTCGAGAGAGGGGCGCAGGAGACTGCGCTGACGTTCGCCAATGGCGGGTAGCTCGCCGCGGTGTGCCACGTCGGCGTTGCTCCGGAGGCGGGCGGCGGCGCGAACTGGCTTGCGATCATTCCGGTCAGGGCAAGGCTCATCACCGTTGCAAGCGCGGTAACGGCGACACTTCGGACCGTACGCACGCTCACCTCCCTCCCTGACAGGAGCCCTCCCGAGCAGTGAGCCGATCGTATCCCTCGACCGACGAGGATTCACTTGGGACCCCGGACCTCGGGTGGAACGGTCGCTGCTAGGTGGGTTGCTGCGCGGGAAGCACGACATTCGGCGGTGTCCGCCCAGCCAAGACGTCGGAGACGCCCTGACAAGCCAGCCGGGCCATCCGCGTCCTCGTCGCGATAGTTGCACTACCGATGTGAGGAAGCAGCGTCGCCCGCGGCGCACTGAGCAGCCGTGGATTCACCGACGGCTCTCCGTCAAAGACGTCGAGGCCCGCGGCGAAGATCGTGCCCGCCTCCAGCGCATCGACCAACGCGTTCTCATCGACCACCGGACCGCGCGCCGTGTTGACCAGGACTGCCGTCGGCTTCATCAGGGCGAGCTCCGCCGCGCCGATCAGGTGGCGGGTGGACTCGGTAAGCGGAACATGCAGGCTCACGATGTCGGAGCGCGCGAGCACCTCGTCGAGTGTCGGCACGAAGCCCCGAAGCCCCGTGTCGTGGCGTGCCGTGTGGATGACATCCATGTCGAAGCCGCCAGCCCGCTGCGCCACCGCTCGCGCGATGCGTCCGAATCCGACCAGCCCCAACACCGATCCGTGCACGTCGCGCGCCAGGTGAGTGCCGAACCCCCACCCCTTCCATCGGCCCTCCCGCAGATCCCTCTCGGCATCGGACGTCAAGCGGGTGGCCGCCAGGATCAGGAGGAACGCGAGATCCGCTGTGGTGTCATCGAGCACACCCGGCGTGTTGCAGACCGTGATCCCGAGGGAATACGCCGTGACGACGTCGATGTTGTCGTAACCGACTGCCGCGTTCGCCACCACTCGAAGCCGGCCCGCTCGTCCGACCTCGAGCACGGCTGCGTCGATGCGATCGGTGAGGTGGCAGACGATCCCATCGAAGTCCGGCGCGAGGGCCTTCAATTCGTCCGGCGACAACGGACCGCCGTCGCCGTGCTCCACGATCTCGTGGCCCGCCTCGATGAGGGGATCGGTCCCGCCCTCCGTCAGCGGGCGGGTGACCAGGACGCGAGCCACCTAGTGCGTCGTGTAGTTGATGACCCCGGCGCCCTTCACGCCGATGGCGAAGCAGAAGCAGTGGATCGGTGCGTTGTCGCTGATCGGGCGCAGTGAGTGCACCTTGTTCGGCGGGATGTAGACCAGGTCGCCTTGGGAGATGGGTCGATCCTCGCCGTCGATCGTCATCATCCCCTTGCCGTTCATCACGTAATAGAACTCATGAGTGGGATGGGAATGCGGGTCGACCAGGCCCCCACCTGGGACCTCGAATTCGTTGACCAGCTCGAGGTAGCCCCCGTCGGTGATGTCCTTGAACTCGCGGGACTCGATCATCCACCAGACCGGAACGGTGCCGTTGTGCTCCACGACCGGCGCCTTCGCCTCAATGCTTCGCACGTCCATTCTGAGGGCCTCCCAAGTTTTCCTAGACTGACTGCGGTGTCAGGTTAGGCGGCTCGGTTGCCCCGGCGCACCGCCGTGTGACATGGGTCGCCGTGTGACATGGGTCGACGCAGACGAAAGTGAGCGATGTCCGCAGACGCAGCCTCCACAGCACGAGCAGTGGTCCCGGGTCCGTTGACGGAGGCCGACTGGTCTCCGTTCGGCTGGCTCCCCGTCGCCGACACCGATCCGCGGGACGGTCAGCACCGGATGACGTTCGATTGGGGCGACGCCCACGTGAACCTCATCGGGCATTTCCGCAGTGAGGTGCCCGAGACCGCTCGCGGCCTGCGCTGCGAGATGCTCTTCCGCCACGACAGCCACACGCAGTCCGTGATGCCCCTGAACGTCCCGGCCGTCATCGTGGTGGCGCCCGCCGGCGTCGAGTTCGCGGACGCGTCGGATGTGGAGTCCATCCGCGCCTTTCGGATCGATCCCCTCGAAGCCCTGGTGCTCAATAGGGGCACCTGGCACTGGGGGCCGTTCCCGGTCGAGGGGCCAGAAGTGCGACTGTTCAACGTCCAGGGGCTCCGTTATCCCGAGGACAACCGGTGCATGGACCTGGCCGCCAAGGGCCTGTCGGTCGAGGTGGAACTCGCGTGACGGTCGGAGCCGGCAGGGCGGCCACGGGAGGCGGACGTGGAACTTGACGAGGCCGAAGAAGCCGAGGTCGTCTCGGCCAGCGTGGCCGACCTGGTGGAAGCCATCACGGCCCGACCGTCGGAACCAGATGACGAAGGGAGGGCGACCTTCACCACCACGAGCCCCAATTGGTGGGTCGGCGGTCGGACCTTCGGAGGCATGGTGGTGGCCCAGGCGCTGAGCGCGGCCCTGCAGACCGTGCCCGCCGATCTCGACGTCCACTCGCTGCACGGTTACTTCCTTCGTCCGACGCGCCCGGGGTCGCAGGCTCTCCACTCGGTGGGCCACGTCCGGGACGGCCGGTCGTTCAGCACGCGGGAAGTCGTGAGCACGGTGGAGGCCAAGGAAACCTTCCGGATGACTTGCTCGTTCCATGCCCCCGAGGACGGCGACGACTACCAGCTGCCCGCGGGCCCGCACATCCCGCCGCCGCGCGAGGTCGAGGGCTTCGAGGCGCCATTCCCCTTCGACATCCGAGAGCTCGGACCGACCGAGCGGCGGGAGGACGGCACCTACCTGTCCACGCGGCGCTGCTGGTTCCGCACCCGCGAGCCGCTGCCGGACGACCCAGGGGTGCACGCGTGCGTCCTGGCCTATTTCTCCGACATGACCGGGGCGGCCTTCCGGCCCCTGAGCCTCGGCTCCTGGGGGACCCACACCGACGCGAGCCTCGATCACGCCGTGTGGTTCCACCGACGGTGGCGGGCCGACACCTGGAGCATCTTCGACCTCCAGACACTCGTCAACGCGGGCGGCCGGTCCACCATCCGGGCGACGATGCACGGCGAGGATGGCTCGCTGCATCTCAGCATGGCGCAGGAGCTGCTCATCCGGGAGTTGGACGAACCGATGACGTTCACGGCGCCGCCGTGGGTGAAGCGGGATCGCAGAACAGGAGCGAACGATGGGTCTGCTTGACGGCAGGGCGGCGGTCGTGACCGGAGGCGGCTCGGGGATCGGGAGGGCGACCTGCCGGCGCATGGCCGAAGAGGGCGCGCGGGTGGCCGTCGTCGACGTCGACGAGGAGTCGGCGGCGGCGGTGGCCGGCGAGATCGATGGGATCGCGTTCGGTGTCGACGTCGGCGATCCCGACGCGCTCCGGACGGCCGTCGACGCGGCGGCAGCCCAACTGGGCGGTCTGTCAGTCATCTACAACAACGCCGGCACCGCCGCCTTCGGCCGGCTGCACGAGCTGGACCCGGCAGAGTGGGATCGCGTGCTCCGGGTCAACCTCACCGGTGTCTGGGCCGGTATCCGCGCCGCCGTGCCCCACCTGCTGGCGGGCGGCGGCGGGTGCATCGTGAGCACCGCGTCCATCAGCGGGACGCGGCCTGCCGCGGGAGAAGGGCCGTATGCCGCCAGCAAGGCGGGCGTGGCGGCGGTAACGGCGTCGGCTGCCCTGGAGTACGGCCCCTCCATACGGGTCAACGCCGTGTCTCCCGGCATGATCCGCACGGCCATGACGGCCCCCTGGTTCGAGTTCATGCCCGATCAGGTGGAGCGCTTCGAGAAGGGGACGCCCGTCGGCCGGATCGGCGAGCCCGAGGACGTGGCCGACGTCGTGGTCTTCTTGTGCTCCGACCTCGCCCGGTTCGTGACCGGCCAGAACATCGTCGTTGACGGCGGACTGACCCTGCACGGCTCCGGGGTCGACGGGATCTTCGAACGGGTGTTCCCTCCCGCGTAGTCCCGTGCGGAGCGTTCAGGCGTTCGGGTCGTAGAGGGCCCGGTACACCATGGTCGTGATCGTCTCCAGCGCCACGTCGTCGATGGGCTGGCCGACGAACTCGCGCAGGTAGTGGAAGCGGTCGAGCATGGCCAGCGTGGCCATGCCGGCCGCGTCGGGATCGATGATGTGGCCCGAAGAGTCGGGGCCGATCTGGTTGGAGAGCGCGCCCGACATGACCGTGAAGGTGTGGCGGATGACGTCGATCAGCTCGGGGTCGATCGTGGCCAGGTCGGTCCAGGACCGGAAGAGCGGCGCGTAGCGGGTCCACAGTTCGGAGTAGGCCTTCACCCAGCCGTGCACGTCCCCCCATTGCGGGGCGCCGCCTTCCGCGGGGAGCATGCTCAGCGCGTCGTAGAGCTTCTGCGCCTCGCCGGCCGCCTCCGCCACCAGGGCCCGGAGGAGATCTTCCTTGTTGGCGAAGTACAGGTAGAACGTGCCGTGCGACGTCTTAGCGATCTCGACCACGTCGTTGACCCGGGTGGCGTGGTAGCCCCGCTTGTCGAAGGCGACCATGGCCGCATCGAGGAGCTTGCGCATGGTGCGCCGGCCCTGGCTGCGCAGGACCCGCTTGCTGGCCGGAGCCCCCACAGAGTCCGCGTCGGGCAAGGAAGCGACGTCGGGACGGCTACGCCCGTTGGGCGGCGACTTCGTGGCGACCCGGCTGCTGCGGTCCCTCGACGTCGAGGACTTCGCCGCCGCCGTGCGGCCGGGCTTCTTCGTCACGGGTGCCGGGTCACCTTGCCCTCTCGGCGATCCCATGCCCGGTGAATGGTAGTGCCGGGCACGGTCGAAATGGCTAACCTGACACGGTGGTCAGGTTTGGCGAGGCGCAAAAGTGACCCTGGAGCAGGTATTTCGCGTTCTGGGGCCGCACCGGAAGCGGAAATTTTGATGACTGCCGTCTCGACATCGGACGGCCCGGTCGTGACATCACTCGAAGATGCGGTCGTGCGCAGTGTCCGGCCGGGGGACACGATCCACGTGATGCTCGGACACAGCCGGTGGACGGCCGCCGCGCGCGAGCTCGCCCGGCTGTACTGGGACAAGGACCCCGGTTTCACCCTCGTCATGACCAGCCTGGGCGCGCTGGGCGCCCTCTTCTTCCGCGGTGGCCTGGTCCGGAAGGTGGTCACGGCCTATTCGGGCAACAGCTTCCCGACGTATTCGCCCAACCCGGTCTTCCGTGTGGCCTACGAGTCGGGCGAGGTGGACGTCGAGCACTGGTCCATCCTCACTCTGTCCCAGCGCTTGGAGGCGGCCGCTCGGGGATTGCCAGCGGCAGTGACCGGGTCGCTCGTGGGGTCGTCCATGGCCGACAACGAGGCGTTCGCCGTCGTCGACTCCCCGTTCGGCCCACTCGGCCTGCTCGAGCCCCTGGTTCCCGACGTCGCCCTGGTGCACGCCGCCGCCGCCGACCCAGCGGGGAATCTCGTCTTCTCCGAGCCCCTGCTCGACGGCGTGTGGGGCGCGTGGGCCGCGTCGCCGGGGCGTCGTGGCGACCGTCGAGCGTGTCGTTGACGACCTCGAGGGACTCGGGCACCGTGTGCGCCTGCCCGGCCACCGCGTCCTGGCCGTGGTCGAGGCTCCGTACGGCGCCCACCCGGGCGGTTGCTACGCGCCGGGCCTGCCGGTCCGCAGCTACGGCGAGGACATCGCGCATTGGAGCGCAGTGGCCGATGCTGCGGCGCATGACGAGCTCGACGACTACGCGGAGCGGTGGGTGCTGGGCCCGGCGACGCACGAGGACTATCTCAACCTCGTGGGCTCGGACCGGCTGGTGTGGCTCGAGGGTCGCTCCGACCCGATGTCGTGGAAAGCCGACGCCGACGCCAACCCACTCGTCGAGGATCCCACCATCACTCCGTGGGAGCAGGCGGCCTCCCTGGGGGCGCGTGAGGTGGAACGGGTCGTCGCCGCCGTGGATGCCGACGCCGTGCTCGCCGGGGCGGGTGTGGCGAACCTGGCCGCCTGGGTCGCGGTGGCCCGGGCGCGGGCCGCCGGGCGCAAGGTGATGCTGACCGCGGAGCTCGGGTTGTGGGGCTACCAGCCCACGCCGGCGGACCCGTACATCTTCAACCAGCGGGTCTTTCCGTCCACCCCGTATCTCTCGGACGCCTCCGCGATCCTCGGCATGGTGATCGGCGGCCCGGGCACGACCACGGTTGGCTGCCTCGGCGCGGCGGAGGTCGACCGAGACGGAAGCTTGAACTCTACGGAGCTGGCGGGAGGGCGGTTCCTGGTCGGGTCGGGCGGGGCCAACGACGTGGCCAGCCGCGCCACGGCGTGCGTCGTCGTGACCCTGGCCCGCCCGGAGCGGCTGCCGGCCACGGTCGCCTACGTGACGTCGCCCGGGCAACGTGTCGTGAGCGTCGTCACCGACAAGGGCATCCTGCGCCGCGACGACGGTGTGCTGCGCGTGGCCGCGGTGCCCGACGGGGACGGGACGCCGGACGAACGGGTGCGTGCGTTCGTCTCGTCGTGCGGCTACGAGCCCGATGTGGTGCGCCAGGTCGAGGAGCTGTCGGCGGTCAGACCCGACGAGGTCCGGGCTCTGCGAGAGTTCGACCGCCAAAGGCTGTTCTTGGCTTGAGTGGTGACGAAACGAGGTTCGTGAAGCGAAGGCGGTGAATGCTGAACAAGCCCGATGAGGGTGAAGGAAAAGCAGTTCCCAGAAGTGATAGAGAGCACAAGGGGTGAAGCAATGGGCGTGAGGCCCTACAGCTACAGTGACCGGCATCCCGGGGGGGATGCATCGCGACGGATGATTGGGGACGGAATGCAAGTAAGACGGGGATTCAAGGCGCTGGGGGCCACGGTGCTCACGGGGGCGATGCTGACAGGTGGCATCGTGCTCATGTCGGCCGGCGCTGCCGGTGCGGCATCGGCGAGCACGGCGCCCGGGGTGACGTCGAACTCCATCACCGTGGGGACGATCTCGACCCAGACGGGGACGCTCGCCTCGAACTTCTCCTCGTTGATCTACGGCGAGAAGGCCTACTACGCCTACATCAACGCCCAGGGCGGCGTGAACGGCCGCAAGATCGACTACAAGTACGCCTTGGACGACGGTGGCAACCCGACGACGTTCAACCAACTCGCCAACACCCTCATCAACCAGGACCACGTCTTCGCGGTGACGGGCGTGGCGACGGCGTTCTTCACCCCCAACCTGTTCGTGGAGTCCAAGATCCCGACCTACGGCTACAACGTGACGGGCAACTGGGTTCCGCAGCCGAACCTGTTCGCTGCAGGGGGCTCGGTGCAGTACTACCCGGCCGGCGCCCCGCAGTTTGCTTTCGTGGCTCGTAAGAGCCAGGCCAAGCCTTCGGTCGCACTCATCGCCTACGGCATCGCGGCATCGGCCGACTCGTGCCAGGCGACGCAGACCTCATTGACCGCCGCGGGCTACAACGTCAGCTACGTCGACCTCAAGGTCAGTTACCCGGGCACGACGGTGGCCACAGACGTCCAACGTATGAAGCAGGCGGGCTCGAACTTCGTGGTGAGCTGCATGGACGTCCAGGGCAACGTCAACATGGCCCGGGCCATCAAGCAGTATGGCGTGAACATGACCCAGCTGTGGCTGGACGGCAACGACCAGTCCACGTTGGACCAGAACCAGAGCCTGATGCAGGGCGTGTACTTCTACGTCGCTCACGTGCCCTTCACCGCGCCGACGTCGATCTACCCGGGTCTGAAGGTCTACCTGACGGCGATGAAGAAGTACGCGCCGGCTTACGTCTACAACGAGCTGGCCATACAGGGCTGGGAGTCGGCGGCCCTGTTCGTGCAGGGCGTCAAGATGGCGGGGAACAACCTGACACAGGCCAACGTCATTAATGCGGACAACTCCTTGACGGCCTTCACGGCCGGCGGACTCACGGCCCCGGTCAACTGGAAGAACGCAGGGCACGCAGGCCATTCGCCGCCGTACTGCGGTGCTGTGATCAAGGTGGTCGGCGACAAGTACGAGCCGTCCCTCAACACGGGAAAGAACGTGTTCAACTGCTTCCAGTCGATCGACCCGAAGAAGGGGCCCGTCTTCCCCGTCCCGCCCGGCACGCCCGCTCCCGCCTGATCGGGCGGGGGAGGCCAGGGTCAGGCTCGGGGTAGGCGGGCGTAGGAATGGAGCAATTCGTCGGCTTTGCGCTTCCGGGGGTCCCCTTCGGCTGCACCTACGCGCTCGTCGCGGTCTGTCTCGTCCTGACCTATCAGGCCACAGGCGTCTTCAACTTCGCCTTCGGCGCGCAGGCGTATGCGTCGGCCTTCGTCTTCACGTACCTCACCCAATACAAGAACTGGTCCGGATGGGAGGCCTTCCTGGTCTCGGTCGTCGTGCTGGGCCCGCTGATGGGCTGGGCCTTCGACCGGCTGATCTTCCGACACATCGCGAACTCCAACACGGTCGCCAAGATGGTCTGTAGCCTCGCGCTGCTCGTCGGGATACCGTCCTTGCTCCCGGTCATTTTCGGCAATCAGAACCTCGACGCCACCGCGACGATCGCGCCGTTCTTCAACCCCAACGTCGTGTATTTCACGATCTGGGGGACACCCATCAACGGCATCTACCTGTCGACGGTCACCGTGACAGCGGTGGTGCTCGTCCTCCTCACCATCCTGTTGCGGTACACCAACCTTGGATTGCAGATGCGTGCGGCAGTGGAGAGTCGCCGCCTAGTCCAGCTCGACGGGGTCAACGGCAATGGCGTGGTCGCCGTGGCGTGGGTCGTGTCAAGCTTCATGGCCAGCCTCGCAGGCGTCCTGTTCGCACCGAACTTCGGTGCGTTCCAAGCCCAGAACTACGTGACGATCACGGTCGCCGCCATCGCGGCGGCGGTGTGGGCACTGCTCCGCTCCATCCCGATCGCCGCACTGGTCGGCGTCCTCATCGGGGTGACGACCACGGTGTTGCAGGGCTACATCCCGCCCGACAGCTTCTTCAACGCGGCAATGGTGCCGGCCCTTCCGTTCATCCTGATCGTCGTCGCCCTGCTCATCCTGCCGGGCATGCGCAGCTTGGATGCGAGCCGCGACCCACTCGCCACCATCGACCCGCCGCCACCGCCCATGGCTGCGACGACGCGGGCCCCGACGATGGACCGCATCATCCGCGTGCTGTGGTGGATCCTCTTCGCCGGCTTCTGTGCGTCCATGCTGACCTGGATTCCGGGCTCGTTCCCGGCCTGGACCACTGTCTTCAACAACGGCTTGACGTTGTCGATCGTGCTGCTCTCGATCACGCTCATCACGGGCATGGCGGGCCAGCTCTCGTTGTGCCAGGCCAGCCTGGCCGGGATCGGCGCCTTCACCGCCGCCCAGCTGGCCAACCACCTCGGTCTCAACATATTCGTCGGCGGACTCGTCGGCGCGGCGTTGGCGGCAATCGTCGCTGTGATTCTGGCTGTCCTCTCGCTGCGGCTGCGGGGACTGGGCCTGGCGTTGATGACCTTGGCTGCCGCCTTGGCCTTCGACGCGACCTTCTTCAACGAGACGTACATCACCGGTGGTCAGGGGGGCCTCAGCATCCAGAGCAAGTGGCTGGGCACCAGCGAGTTCTTCAACGTCAACGGGCATGCCATGTTCCTGCTTTCGCTGGGTACTCTCGTCGTCGTGGTGGTGGTCGTCCTCCTGGTGCGCAAAGGGACCGTGGGTCGGAACCTGGCGGCCATGCGAGGCAGCGAGACGGCCACGGCGGGTCTCGGCGTGAACCCCACGAGGCAACGCATCCTCGTGTTCGCCCTCTCAGGCGCCATCGCCGGCATCGGCGGGCTGCTGCACAGCTTGGAGCAGCAAGTCGTCGATCCCAACGCGTGGAACGCCGACTTCTCGATCGTCCTCGTGGTCCTCGTCGTGACGACCAGCGTGACGACGGTCGAAGGAGCCATTCAGGCCGGGGTCGGCTTCTTCGTGACCGAGCAGATCCTGACCACGATTCTACCGGCCCGCATCGGCGCGTCGAGTTTGACCGTCGTGCTGTTCGCGTTCGGAGCCCTGACCTACGCCCAGCACCCGGAGGGCGTGCTCGAATACCAGAAGCGCAAGGGCACCCAGCGCTTCGAGCGATTGTTCTTCTCCCGTGGGGCTGCCGCGCAGAAGGATGGCACGGCAGGCGCCATCTCGACCTCCCATGCCAATGGGTGAGACCGCGCCTCTTCTGAGGCTGACCGGTGTGAGCAAGTCCTTCGGTGGGATCCAGGCGGTAAGCAGCATCGGCTTCGACGTGCGGCCGGGCGAGTGCGTGGGGCTGGTGGGCCCCAACGGTGCGGGCAAGACCACGCTGTTCAATTGCGTGTGCGGGCAACTGCGCCCCGAGTCGGGGGAGATCCTCTTCGAAGGGACGCCGCTGAACGGATTGCCCACGTTCAAGCGGGCGCGGCTCGGGATCGGCCGCACCTATCAGAAGGTCGAGGTGTTCACCGACATGTCGGTCCGGGACCACCTCCTGGTGGCCGAGCGGGCACGCCGGGGTGACGGCAGTCTGTGGCGGGACCTACTGAACATGAGCAAGCCGACGCCGGACGAGATGGCGCGGGTCGACGCCTGTCTGGAGCTGGTCGGCATTGCAGGCATGGCTGACGCCTCGGTCAACGCCCTCGGCCTCGGGAACTGCAGGCTGGTCGAACTGGCACGTGCGCTCGCCACCGAACCGAAGATCCTCCTGGCCGACGAGCCGTCGTCGGGGCTCGATTTGCACGAGACGTCGGAAGTCGCGGCCGTCCTGCGCACCGTGCAGCGGGAACGGGGTACCGCGGTGCTGCTCGTGGAGCACGACCTCTCCATGGTGGCAGAGGTGGTCGACCGGACGATCGTAATGGACCTCGGCGCGATGTTGGCCGAGGGCACGTTCGACGAATGCATGGCGACCCCGGCCGTCCGGCACGCCTATCTCGGCCAGATGGGGATGCTGTGACGATCGCGACCGACCGGGTGGGCGGGACCGCGGGCGCGGCGGCGTCCGGAGGCGGCGACGTCGACGTCCTGTCGCTGCGGAACGTCAGCTCCGCCTACGGTCCGTACCGCGCCCTGTTCGACGTCTCGTTCCGCGTGCCTGCCGGCGGCGTGGTGGCGCTGGTGGGCTCCAACGGTGCGGGCAAGTCCACCGTGGCGAGGACGGTCACCGGCCTGGTCACGGCGTCGGCCGGCCAGGTGCTCTTCGACGGACGGGACGTGACCAACCTCCCCGCGTACAAGATCGCGCGGCTCGGGATGGCCCACGTGGTGGAGGGGAGAGGCGTGTTCTCAAGCCTCACCGTGGAGGAGAACTTGACTCTGGCCTTCCGCCAGCGGGACGGGCGCGGAAGGCTCCGCGACAACCTCGAGCGCAGCTTCAGTGCGTTCCCCATCCTCGGGGAACGGCGGCGCCAGATGGCGGGCACCCTGTCGGGCGGCCAGCAGCGCCTGCTGTCCCTGGCCAAGGTGCTGGTGGTGCCCTCGAAGGTGCTCGTGGCCGACGAGTTGTCACTCGGCCTCGCCCCGGTCGTGGTCGACACCGTCTACGAGGGTCTGGAGGAGATCAACCGCAACGGGACGACGCTGGTGGTCGTGGAGCAGCAGGTCCATCGAGTACTCAAATTGGCCAATTGGGCCATCGTGCTCGATCATGGATCCGTGGTCTACGAGGGCGAGCCCGCTGGCGCCGGCAAATCGGTGGAGGCGCTGATGGAGCGTCGCGAGAAGGCGGCGGCCTCAGGCGCCGCCGAGGCGGAAGGGTAGGCGCAAACTCATGAGAGAGCCGGTCATCGTCGACGTCGTGCGCACGGCGTTCGGCAAGCGCGGCGGCGCCCTGTCGAACTGGCATCCCGCCGACCTCCTCGCCTTCGCCCTGACGACGCTGGTCGAGCGGACCGGCGTCGACCCCGTGCGCGTGGACGACGTCATTGCCGGTTGCGTGAGCCAGGTGGGCGAGCAGAGCACCAACATTGCCCGCAACGGCTGGGTCGCCGCCGGGCTGCCCCAGGGCGTGCCGGCCACGACGGTCGACCGCCAGTGCGGATCGTCCCAGCAGGCCGTGCATTTCGGCGCGGCCGGGGTGACCGCAGGTCACTACGACCTGGTCATCGCGTGCGGTGTCGAGGTCATGAGCCGGGTGCCGCTCGCCTCCAACGCACGCGGCGGGACCGGGCCGTTCCCGCCCTCCTTCATGGACGCGGTGGACGGACGCCTCTGGACGCAGTTCCGGGTCAGCCAGGTCCTGGCCGACCAGTACGGGATCACGAGGGAGGAGATGGACGCCTACGCCCTCGCGTCGCACCGCCGGGCCGCCGAGAGCTGGGACAACGGGCACTTCCAACGGGAGGCCGTGGCGGTACCGATCAAGGCCGAGGACGGGAGTCTGACGGGGGAGCTCCTCCGGGCCGACGAGGGCATCCGGCGCACCACGACGGCGGAGGCGCTCGCCGCACTGCCGCCGGCGCAGCACTGGGAGCCGGACACGGCGCCCGACATCACGGCAGGCAACTCGTCGCAGACGACCGACGGCGCGGCGGCCATGCTCATCGCCGAGCGCTCGGTGGCCGAGGCCCTTGGCCTCCCGGTACGCGCTCGCTTCGCCCACTTCGCCGTGACGGCGGACGACGCGGCAATCGTGCTGTCCGCCCCCGTGCCGGTGACCCACAAGCTCCTCGAGCGCTCCGGGATGAAGATCGACGAGTTCGACGCGGTCGAGTGCAACGAGGCCTTCGCCGCCATCGCGCTGATGTGGCAGAAGGCGTTCTCCTACGACCTGGAGCGCTTCAACCCGCGGGGCGGGGCGATTGCCATCGGGCATCCCCTGGGCGCGAGCGGCGTGCGCCTGATGGGCACGCTGTTGAACCACCTGGAGGCGACCGGCGGCCGCTACGGGTATCAGACGATGTGCGAGGGCGGGGGCCAGGCCAACGGCACCGTCATTGAGCGGCTGGGCTGACGGCCGTATCGGCCTGCGCAGCCTGCTCGGCGAGCAGTGGCTGGATCTTGCGCGTCACGACCAACCACTCGACCACGAACGTCAACCCGGGCACCAGGCCGGCCGCAAACATCAGGAGGATCCAGGGAATATGGAGCCGCGCCTTGAGGGCGAGGAACCCGGCCGTGATCAGATAGACGATGTAGAGGTAGCCGTGGCCGACACCGAAGACGGCGAGCTCGAGCTTAAAGCTCCCGGCGCCACCGAGGTGCAGGAAGAAGAACAAGAACAGCGGGATGATGAGCACGCCGACGATGTTGGCCATCAGCTGGTAGCGGAAGAGCGCTCCGCTCAGGCCGCGCTCGGTCAGCCGTCTCATTGGGCCCGGCGCACGACGACCGATTCGCGTCGGCGCCACGTCTTGGGACCCTGCGCGGCCAGCTCGGCCAGCCGCGCGTTGTAGGCGGCGAGCTCCGGGTCCTCCGCCGTGGCGGACGCGGCCGGTGCCTCCGGGGCGATGGTGGCGGACGGCCGCGAGGTGACCTCACCCGCCGTCGGGTTCGCAGTGGCCTCCAGGGCCTGTCGCCGCATGCCGCGGAGGCCGACGCTCTCGAAGTCGGTGTGGATCAGCATCCACCAGAAGATCAGGGCGAGGACTCCGAAGGCCGGCCACATCACCGAGTACAGGTAGCTCAGCTGGTTCCCGTCCTGGGCCCGGTTGATCTGCCACCAGGCTGCGATGGCGCAGCCGGGGACGACCACGAGGAGGGCCACGTGCAGCGAGATGGCCCCTCCGGACAACCACCGTTCACGCACGCGGGCCATGTTACCGGCCTCCGATCGACGCATCAGCCCGCCGCTAGCCTGGCACGATGCTCTCCGCGGTGACCCGTCCCGACCCGCCGCTGACCGGCGACGAGCGGACGATGTTGACGACGTGGTTGGACTATCAGCGCGCCACGCTGTTGTGGAAGTGCGAGGGGCTCGACGGCACGGCGCTGGCGCGCCAGGGCGTGCCGCCGTCCGCGCTGACCCTCCTCGGACTCGTCCGTCACATGGCGATCGTCGAGTGGTGGTGGTTCGACCACATCTTCGCCGGGAGCTCGTCACCCGAGCCGATCTCGACCGAGGAGGATCGGGACGCGGACTTCAACGACATCGAGCCGGCCCGGGCGACGGCGGACCTCGACCTGTTCCAGACCGTGTGCGACGTCTCGCGGGCCATCGTCGCCGACGCCGAGAGCTTCGACGTGCCCTCGGCGTTTGCGGGGAAGGGCCCGTACTCCCTGCGCTGGATCATGCTCCACATGATCGAGGAGTACGCGCGCCACAACGGTCACGCCGACCTGTTGCGCGAGCAGATCGACGGCGCCGTGGGGGAGTGAGCGCAACGAACGCCGGGGCGGCCGGACCACCAGCCCGGGCGTGAAGTTCTCCATCCGTCAGATCCTCGCCTCCACCGTGGGCGCGGTCATCGCCGCGGTCATCGCGTCGACCTTCGGGGTCAAGGGCACCGTCGTCGGGGTGGCCATCGGGTCCGCCGCCGCAACCTTCGCCACTGCGTTGGTGGCCCAGTCGATCGAGCGCGGTCAGGAGGCGGTCAAGCAGGTGGTGGTGCGGGCGCCCGACTCGTCCACCCTGTTTCGCAGGCTGGGTTCGACGGTTGTGAGCGGCGACGTGGCCTCGTCGGAGGAGGTCTCTTCTCCGCCGGCGCCTGCGGGGCCGCTCGGGGAGACCGGGGAGACCGAGCGCGTGGAGACCTCGGCGGCCACCTCTGCTTCCGCCGGGTCCCCCGGGTCCGCCGCCCCGGCCACCGAGCGGATTGAAGCCACCACCGTGCCGATGCCGCCGGCGGGAACGTCCCGGGCCGGCCCGCCCGGTGTGCTGCCCACATTCAGCTGGAAGACGATCGCCGGCACGGCCGCCATCGTCTTCGTGATCGCCCTCCTGTTCGTCACCGCCATCGAGCTGATCTCGGGGCAGCCGCTCTCGGCCGTCTACGGCAACGGAGGCACCGGGACCAGCGTGCACGACATCTTCACGCCGTCGCCGTCGCCGTCGCCTCCGCCGTCGCCCGCGTCGACGACGACATCAACGTCCTCGACCACGTCGACGACCACCCCACCCAGGTCGACGTCGACCACGACGTCGACCACGACGTCGACGAGCACCACCCCGGCCACCAAGGCGCCGACCGGGAACTCGACGACCACGTCCACGACCGCCGCCGGCACTTCGAGCACGACCACCACCCTGGGCGTGGGTGGGACGACCACGACGTCAGCAGGTTGACCCCGCCGTGGGAGGCCGGGCTTGCCTACCAGCCCTTGAACTCGGCCGGGCGACGCTCCACGAAGCTGGCGACGCCCTCCTTGGAGTCGAGCGTGTTGGTGAGGAGCTCCTGTCCCATCGCCTCGTCGTGCAGCGAGGTGGCACGGTCGACATCGAGCGCGCGGTTGGTCAGCCACTTGGCGATCCAGATCGCCTTGGTGGGACCCTTGGCCAGCCGGCCGGCGAGCTCCTCGAGTGTCGCCTGGAGCTCAGCCCGGGGCACCAGGCGGTTGACGAGCCCTATCCGGTAGGCCTCGGCGGCGGGCACGTCGTCGCCGAAGAAGAACAACTCCTTGGCCTTCTGGATGCCCACCAGGCGGGTGAGGATCCAGGCCCCCGCCGCGTCAGGGGCGATGCCGCGGCGGATGAAGACCTCGACGAACTTTGCCTCCTCGGCCATCACGACGATGTCGCAGGCAAGGGCGAGATGCATCCCGCCGCCGGCGGCCGTGCCGTTGACACCCGCGACGACGGGCTTTTCGCAGTCGAGGATCGAGCTGACGAGGCGCTGCCAGCCGTCCCGGATCATGCGGGAGCCCTCGCCCACGACGCTGTCGGGCGTGCCGTCGGGCTTGGGGCGTGGGGGGAGCCGGCCACCGCGCAGGTCCGCCCCGGTGCAGAACGCCCTGTCGCCGGCGGCCGTGATGACAACCGCCCGAACGAAGAGATCGGCCGACGCGTCGGTCACCCAATCGGCGATCCGGTCGCGCATGAACTGGGTCATGGCGTTCCCAGCGTCTGGTCGGTTGAGGGTGATCCAGCAGATCCCGTCTTCAATCCGCCGGACGAGGTCGTCGCCTACCGGGTCCTCGGTCGTGTCGCTCATCGGTCTCCTTGCCTCGGGTCGGCCTCAGGTCGGCCGTCGTCGGCCGTGGTCGGTACGGCGCTCAGGCCAGCACGACGAGGGCGTCCGCCGCAACTGCACCCCTGGGGCCGGCCACCAACGGGTTGATGTCGACCTCTGCGACCTCGCCCGAGAGGTCGACGGCAAGCCGCTGCATCTTCATCAACACGTCGACCAGGGCGGCCCGATCAGCGGCCGGCTGTCCGCGCACCCCGTGCAGGAGCGCGGCACCACGGAGCTCGTCGAGCATGGCCGTGGCGTCGCGCGTCGTGAAGGGGGGACGCGGAACGTCACGTCGTGGAGCACCTCCACGAAGACCCCGCCGACGCCGAACATCACGACCGGTCCGAACAGCTCGTCCTGGGCGATGCCCACGACGGTCTCGACTCCCTGGACCATCTGGGCCACCAACACACCGTCGATCGTCGCCTTCGGAGCCGCCTTCTTGGCGGTCGCCAGGAGGCGCCGGTAGGTACGCCGGGCGTCGTCCTCGTCACGCACACCGACTGCGACCAGCCCCAGGTCGGACTTGTGCAGGATGTCGGGGGAGACGATCTTCATCACCACGGGGTAGCCGATCTTTTTCGCCGCCTTGGCCGCCTCGGCCGCCGACGTGGCGACGCGCTCTTTGGGCAGCGCAATGCCGTAGGCCTTCAGCAAGGCCTTGGAGTCCTGCTCCGACAGGCTCTCGCCGCCGCGGCGGTCGCCGCCTGGCGCCGCGATCACGGGGAGGGCCGTCTTCCGGGCCGGGCTGGCGCGCAGGACGGGGTGGCTGAAAGCGGACTCGTAGGAGGCGATGAACCGGTGATGGTCGAAGTAGGCCTTGGCGGCCATGACCGCGTTGGTGAACGTGCGGAAGGTCGGCACCGTGCTCCCGAGGAGCGTCTTCGTGTAGGCCTCCTCGGTGCCGACGGGGGAGCCCCACACCACGAAGATGGGCTTGTCCGTCTTTCCGGCCGCCTCCACGAGGTCCTCGCAGAGCTTGTTGCCCATGGAGGGGAGCGCGCCGGTGATCGGGCACAACAGGAGGTCCACGTTGGGGTCCGCCAGCATCGTCTCGATGATCTTCGGACCGCGCCAGTCGCGCACCGGGGCTCCGCCGTTGTCCACCGGGTTCGACACGCGGAGGTAGGGCGGGATCCACTGGTGCAGCTCGGTCTGCGAGGCCTTCGTGAGCGACGGCAGCTCGAGCCCGGCCGCCGCGACCATGTCGGCCATGTGCGCCCCCGTGCCGCCCGAGATGGAATAGACGCAGACGCGCCCGCCGGCGCCGCGGCTCAGGCGCCTGACGGCGTCGGGTGCGGGCGCCTCGGTGCGGGCCAGGGCGGCCGAGACCTCGAGAAGCTGATCGAGGCCGTCGACGCGCTGCACGCCGTATTGGCGGAACACGGCAGATATCACGTCGTCGGACCCGGTGAGGTGGCCAGTGTGCGCCTTGGCCATTGACTTGCCCTCGTCGGTGCGGCCGACCTTGACGGCGACGATGGGGACCTTGCGCCGGGCCGCCGCGTCGGCGGCCAGCTGCAGGGTCCGCCCGTTCTTGAAGCCTTCGATGTAGCAGGCCACCGCGCCCGTCGACTCGAGGCTCGAGAAGTAGTTGATGAAGTCGGCCGACTCCATGTCCGCCTCGTTGCCCGCCGGCGCCCAGTGCGAGAGCTTGATCCCGATCTCCTGGCCCTGGAACACCGGGCGGCCCTGGTGGCCGCTCTGGGTGATGAGAGCGATGGCCTTGCCGGGCAGGTCCTCGCGGAAGACCTCGAAGGCGTTGAGGTTGGTGTTGGGGCCGAGGACGTGGAGCTCTCCGCTGGCGATGATCTGTTCCATCTCGTCCTGCAGGCGCGCACCCTTCGACCCGACCTCGGCAAAGCCGGCCGCGAACACCACCGCGAATTTCGGCTCGCGGCGGCGACCGCGTCCCGCAAGATGGGCAGCGGCTCGCCGACGAGGATGGCCACCAGGTCCAGCGGCTCCTCGATGTCGGTCAGCGCCTTGGCGCAGGGCCGGCCCGCCACCATGGGCCGGTTGGGGTTGACGAAGTGCACCGTGGCACCGCGTTCCTCGGCCCACACGGTGATCTTCTGCGTGAGCGCGGTGTTGGGTCGTGCATTGGAGTCGGACGCGCCCACGACGGCCACTCGCTTGGGGCGGAAGAAGGTGTCCAGATCGATGGAGCGGAGGGCGGTGGGACGGCCGGTGATATCCAGCCGGCCTCCGTTGTCCGTGGTCCCAGGTGCCATGTCCCTCCCTCGTGCCGGGCCGGTACGCCCGTGCAGTTTCACATTTGCGGCCGTGGCCATCCCCAACCTGGCCCGGCGCAGTCCCGCCCCGCCCGGAGAGGGCCCGCGGGGGCCTTCACCGTATATGACGCCAGTGTCAGTGTCGATCCGGGTCGACGCCCGATCGTCCCCGGTGAAGGCCGAATTCAGCCGAATTGTCGGGCCTCCGCCGCCGCCGTTACGGTAGGTGACAGACGTGTCAGTCTTCTCTCCGGATCGGGGGCCTCATGGGCATTTTGGATGGGAAAATCGCCATCGTGACTGGGTCGGGCCACGGCATCGGCCGCGGTGAGGCGCTGGAGCTGTCGGCGCAGGGCGCCCGGGTGGTCATCAACGACCTCGGTGGGACGGCCAGTGGCGAGGGGTCGGACAAACGTCCCGCCGACGAGGTGGTCGAGGTCATCAAGTCCCGCGGCGGCGAGGCCGTCGCCAATTACGACGACGTCTCGGACTTCGGCGGGGCCGAGAACCTGATCGCCACGGCCTACGACGCCTTCGGCGGACTCGACGTCGTGGTCAACAACGCCGGGATCATCCGGGACAAGATGATCGTGTCGATGTCCGAGGAAGACTTCGACTCCGTGCTCCGGGTCCACCTGAAGGGCACGTTCGCCGCGACGAAGTTCGCCTGCATCCGCTGGCGCGAGCGCTCCAAGGCCGGAGAGGGCGTCCGGGCCGCCATCGTCAACACGGTGTCGTCGGCGGGCCTGCAGGGCAACGTCGGCCAGGCCAATTACGGATCGGCCAAGGCCGGCATCGCCGCGCTGACGATCATCACGTCGCTCGAGGGTTCACGGTACGGGGTGCGCGCCAACGCGGTTGCCCCCGGCGGGGTCACCCGCCTGACGGGTGGCGTGGTGAAGGACATGGAGCTCAAGGAGCCCGACGCGTACGGCGACGAGGAGTTCAGCCGCCTGAACCCGCAGAACTCGGCGCCGATGGTGGCGTGGCTCGCGTCAGACCTGGCTCAGCACGTCACGGGCCAGGTGTTCCGCGCCGTGGGGGCGAACATCGCCCACTACGAGCCATGGCGGCTGGGGTCGGCCGTCGACAACCCGAAGGGCGAGGCCAAGTGGGACCCGGCGGACATCGCGGCCGAGGTCAACGCACAGGTCTTCCACTCCCGCCATCCGGGACTCAAGATGGGCGGCGGATGACCCGCCAGGTCACGGCCGTAACCTGACCGGGCAACAACCAGAGCACGAGAGCACGGCACCAGAGCACGGCACCAGAGCACCAGAGCGCAACACCGAAGGACGAAGGAGAGCAGGAGCACCATGGCCAACCGCCGCGTGGCGATCGTGGGCGCATCGACGTCTGACTGTGGGCGCGTCGACGACAAGACGGCGTTCCAGCTGAACTTCCAGGGCACCACGCGTGCGCTGGCCGATGCCGGTATCGAGAAGTCCGAGATCGACGGCTTCATGTCCTTGACGGGCGCGCTGCCGCCGGTGGAGCTGGCGGAGTATCTCGGCATCCGGCCCAACTGGGTTGACTCCACCGGCCACGGAGGGAGCATCTGGGAGTTCATGGTCGAGCACGCGGCCGCCGCCATCGCCCAGGGACTGGTCGAGGTCGTGGTGCTCACCTACGGCTCGACCCAACGCGCCGACTTGAAGAAGAAGCTGCGCATGGCCAACCTGTCCTTCGGGACGCGCGGGCCGATTCAGTTCGCGGCCCCCTTCGGTCACCCCGTGGGGTCGCACTACGCCATGGTGGCCCGGCGGCACATGCACGAATTCGGCACCTCGCTCGAGCAGCTGGCCGAGGTGGCGGTGTCCACCCGTTACAACGCGGGGTTCAACCCGGACGCGTATTACCAGGATCCGATCACGATCGACGAGGTGCTGAGCTCCCCGATGGTGTGGGACCCGCTGTCCAAGCTGCACTGCTGCATCCGCTCCGACGGCGGTGGCGCCATCGTCCTCACCCACGAGGAACGGGCCCGCGACTGCGCCAAGGCGCCGGTATGGATCCTCGGCACCGGCGAGGCCGTGTCTCACACGACGATGAGCGAATGGGAGGACTTCACGGAGTCGCCGTGCGTCCGCTCGGGACAGCTGGCCTTCGATCGTGCCGGCGTGACACCGGAGGAGATCGACACCGTCCAGGTCTACGACGCCTTCACGCCCATGGTGATCCTGACGCTGGAAGGGTTGGGATTCTGCAAGAAAGGGGAGGGCGGGCCCTTTGTCGAGGACGGCAAGCTCCGCGTCGGTGGTGCGCTGCCGACCAACACGGACGGTGGCGGCCTCTCGGCGTGCCAGCCGGGGATGCGAGGCATGTTCCTGCTCATCGAGGCCGTCAAGCAGTTGCGGGGCGAATGCGGCCCGCGCCAGGTGCCCGACGCCCAGCTGGCGTGCGTCAACGGGACGAGCGGCTGGTTCACCGCCGCCGGCACCGTCATCCTGGGGCGCGACTAGGCGCACCGACACCTCCCCCTAGCCTGGGGCGGTGCCGGCGCCCTACGACCTCACGCGCGAGCAGCTGGCGGTCCTCCTCGACGGCGAGCCCGCGTACCGGTCCCGCCAGGTCTGGGAGGGCCTCCACGACCGGGTGCAACGTCCCGAGGAGATGACCGAGCTCCCGAAGACCTTGCGTGAGACGCTCGCAGCGGCCCTGCCCCCCGCCCTGCGCGAGACCTCGCGGCGCGTGGCCGACGGCGGGCAGACGACGAAATGGCTGTGGGTGCTCGATGACGACGCGCGGGTGGAGACGGTGCTCATGCACTATCCGGACCGGGTCACCGTGTGCGTCTCCACCCAGGCCGGGTGCGCCATGGCGTGCCAGTTCTGCGCCACCGGTCAAGCCGGCTTCCGCCGCCACCTCACCCAGGGCGAGATCGTGGAGCAGGTGGCGGTCGCGATGCGCGAGGCCAGGCCGCGCCGTCTCTCGAACGTGGTCTTCATGGGCATGGGGGAGCCGCTGGCCAACTACGACAGGGTCTGGGGCGCCGTCGTCCGGCTGCACCGGGACATGGGCCTCTCCGCTCGCCACCTCACGCTGTCCACGGTCGGTCTGGTGCCCGGCATACGCCGGCTGGCCACCGAGACGCTGCCGGTGAACCTGGCCGTCTCCTTGCACGCCGCCAACGACGCCCTGCGGGACGTTCTGGTCCCGATCAATCGGCGCTATCCGCTGGCGGCGGTCGCCGCGGCGTGTACCGAGTACGTGGCGGCGAGCGGGCGCCGTCTCTCCATCGAGTGGGCCCTGATCGACGGCGTCAACGACCGCGACAGCGACGCCGTCGAGCTCGCGGACTTTTCCCGCCCGCTTGGCGCCCACGTCAACCTCATCCCCCTCAACCCGACACCCGGCTATCCCGTCGTGGGGTCACCGCCGGATCGGGTGCGGCGATTCCGGGACAAGCTGGTCGCGCTGGGGGTGAACGCCACGATCCGCGCCACTCGGGGAGCCGACATCGATGCTGCCTGCGGACAGCTGGCGGCCGAGGCGCCCGGGGCGGTGACAGCGGGGGCGACGCCGGCGTCCGACCCCGTCCGGCTGGTTCACGGCGCCCGGGGTCGCTAGAACATGGCGGTGGCCACGACCAGACGACCGGGCGTCGTCCGACCCGCGTGGCTGTGGTTCCTCCTGCTCGACGGTGGCATCGTGATCCTGACGAAGCTGGCTCTGAGCAAGAGCGCCTACGAGCGGGCGGGCGAGAGGACGGGGGACGCGCTTCCGCCGCGCGAGGTGTTGCAGGTGATGTTGGTGGGGACCGCCCTCATCCATGCCACCGAGGCGGTCGCCGCGGGCCGCATGGCCCGGCGGCGCGGCCTGCCGGCTCGGGGGTGGCGGCTGCAGACGCTTATCGTCGGTTTCCCGTCGCTCCGGGCGTTGCGCCGGGCCGGAGCCGCCTGAGTCCGGGGACCCCACCATTGGGCCCGGGTGCGGCGACGCCCGAGCCGGCACGGCATGCTGTCGGCATGCCCGATACCGACACCGCTCCTGTCTCGCTCGCCGGACGTCCGGTCCGCCGCATGGGGTTTGGGGCAATGCAGCTTCCCGGGCCCGGCGTGTTCGGGCCGCCAAAGGACCGTGATGCTGCGCTGGCGATCCTGCGGCGGGCGGTGGACGCCGGGGTCAACCACATCGACACCGCGCAGTACTACGGCCCCGACGTCGCCAACGAGCTCATCCGCGCCGCGCTGCATCCGTACCCCGACGACCTCGTCCTCGTCTCCAAGGTCGGCGGCACGCGCGACGAGAGCGGCCAGTGGCTGCCGGCGCAGCGGCCGGAGGACCTCCGGGCCGGCGTCAAGGCCAACATCTCTGGGCTCGGCGTGGAGCAGGTGCCCGTGGTCAACCTGCGCCGCTTCCCGGGGTCCGAGGTGCCCCTGGACGAGCAGCTGGCCGCCATGGTGGCCCTGCGTGACGAGGGCCTGATCGGCGGGATCGGGTTGAGCAGCGTGACCCAGGAGGAGTACCGCCACGGCGCGGCGACCACCACCATCGCCTGCGTGCAGAACTCGTTCAGCGTCGCCGACCGCTCGGGGCAGGACGTCTTCGACGCCTGCGCGGCCGACGGCGTGCCCTTCGTGCCGTTCTTCCCGCTGGGCTCCGCCTTCATGCCCGACAAGCCGGTGCTGAGCCATCCGGCCGTGCGGGCGACGGCGGAGCGCCTCGGCTGCACGCCGGCCCAGGTGGCGTTGGCGTGGCTGCTCCACCTCTCGCCCAACGTGTTGCTGATCCCGGGGACGTCATCGCTCGGCCACCTCGAAGAGAACCTGGCGGCGGTCGAGGTCGAACTCGACGCGGCCGCGATGGCCGCACTCGCCTGAGCGGGTGCGCTCGGTTCCCACGGTCACCGGGTGGGGCGACCAGATGCGAGCGCGCTGGTCAGCCGCCGAATCAGCGGTTCTGCCAGTTGGGCGTGCGCTTCTCGGCGAACGCGCGCGGCCCCTCCTTGGCATCCTCGCTGCTGAAGACCTCACCTGAGATCTCCGATTCGATCCGGTAGGCCTCCTTCATGTCGGTGGCCATGCCACGCAGGACCGATTCCTTCGTCTTGCGGATGGCGAGGGGTCCGTTGGCCGTGATGCGGTACGCGTAGGAGTAAGCCCGCTCCATCAGGTCGGCCGGCCGGCAGACCTCGTTGAGCAAGCCCATTTCGTAGGCGCGTTGCGCCGGCACCTGGTCGGCGCACAGCAGGAGCTCCATGGCGGCGGGGTAGGGGACCTGCCGCGGCAGTCGCACGGTGGTGCCCCCGCCGGCGAACAGGCCGCGCTTGGGCTCCATCACACCGAACGTGGCGGTGTCGCTCGCCACCCGGAGGTCGGTGCCGCCGAGCATCTCCATGCCGCCGGCCACGCAGGTTCCGTTGATGGCGGCAATGATCGGCTTGTACAGCTTCGTGCCTCGGAGCACCGCCTTGACGCCGTCGTCGAGGCGGTAACCCCCGATCTCGGTGACCTCACCCGACTGCATCTTCCTCTGCAGCTCGGTGATCTGGGGGATGTACGTCTTGAGGTCCGCGCCGACACAGAAGTCCCTCCCGACGCCGGTCACGATGGCGACGTAGGCGTCGTCGTCGTCCCCGAAGCGGTCCCAGGCAGACCGCAGGTGGAAGAAGTGCTCCATGTCCAGCGAGTTGCGGGCCTCGGGGCGGTTGATGGTGATCGTGACGACGTGGTCGTCACCGAGGGCGTAGTCGATGGACATGGGCTCCGGATATCAGGTGGTGGGATGTGACACAGCGGGAAAGGCGACGCCGCCCGACGCCAGCGTGGAACTCAGTCGTCGTCGCTCAGGCGGGTGGTGAAGCTACTGACGCTCACGATGCCCTTGTCGTTGACGCTCGTCTGCCCGCGCGCCCGCGAGACCAGCGAGGTGTCGACGTCGGCCGCCTCGGCCCGCAGCGCCGCCGCCGTGCACTTCTCGCGCGGCCGCACGCTGAAGGGGTCGAACTGGAAGTGCTTCATGGCGTTGAGGTGGGTGATCTTGTCGATGTCCTCGTCGGACACGCCATCGAGATACTTCATGAGGGCCTCGGGGGACTGTGGCCACGTCGAGTCCGAGTGCGGGTAGTCGCACTCCCAGGTGATGTTGTCGATGTTGAGGTACTCACGGCTCTGTACGCCGAAGGCATCGTCGATGAAGCAGGTGATGACCCGGTCCTTGAAGACCTGGCTCGGCAGCTGGTCGCCGAAGTCCTGACCCGTCCACTTGTGGTGGTGCTCGTACACGTAGTCGATGCGCTCGAGGGCGTAGGGGATCCAGCCGATCCCGCCCTCCGACAGCGCGAAGTGCAGGTCCTTGTACTTGCGCAGGATGGGCGACCAGACCAGGTCGGCGGCCGCCTGCACCATGTTGATCGGCTGCAGGCTGATCATCACGTCGATGGGCGCCTCGACCGACGTCATCAGGATCTGCGAGGACGAGCCCAGGTGCATGCACACGACCGTGCCCTCGTCGGCGCAGGCGGTCCAGAAGGGATCCCAGTGCTCGTTGTGCAGGGAGGGCCAGCCGAGCTTCTCGGGGTTCTCCGAGAAGGTGACGGCGTGGCAGCCCTTCTTGGCCACCCGGCGCACCTCCTCCGCGCCGAGCTCGGGATCCCAGATGACCGGGATGGAGAGCGGGATGAAACGGCCGGGCTCGGCGCCGCACCAGCGGTCGATGTGCCAGTCGTTGTAGGCGCGCACCATGGCGAGCGCCTCGTCCTTGTCCTCGCGCCGGGCGAAGAGCTGGCCGCAGAACTGCGGGAACGAGGGGAAGCACATCGAGCCGAGCACGCCGTTGACCGACATGTCGCGCACGCGCTCGTGCACGTCGTAGCAGCCGACCCGCATGTCCTCGAGCGAGGTGGGTTCGATCCCGTACTCCTCGGGCGGACGGCCGACCACGGCGTTGAGGCCGACGTTGGGGATCTGATTGCCGTCGTAGACCCAGACGTCCGTGCCGTCGTTGCGGCGCACCAGCTTGGGCGCCGCGTCCTGGTACTTGGCCGGCAACAGCCCGTCGAACATGCCACGTGGCTCAATGACATGGTCGTCCACGCTGACCAGGATCAGGTCCTCGGTGCGCATTCGGTCCTCCCCTTCTGCCCTACGGTGCCGTGACTTTCCTGACACTCGTGTCACCTACCTTATGCGCCCCTCCGGAGGTGATGCGAAGCAGGAGGGGCCGAGGAGCCTGTCGAGCGCGCGCCGGGCGCCCCCCGGAGAGCCGGGCTCGTCTTCGGTGCGGCGTCGGGCGCCGAGGCGTGGCCCGGTGGACGGATAGGCCTTTCGGGGTCGGCGCCGGGATGGGCAAGACCCCGGTGGAGGGTGCCGGTCGTCCGTTTCCGCGGGTCGCCCCGGCGCACGTCCACCCTCCGGTCCGGCCCGGTCGCCAGATGCTGTGGGGCCGCGACTACGCGCTTGCCACCTGCAGTCCGGGCTCCGGCGCACAGAGGCCGCGGCGCGGGAGGATGATCTCGTCGATGATCCCGTAGTCCCGGGCCTCGTCGGCGGTCATGTAGCGGTCGCGGTCGATGTCCAGCGCGACCTGATCGACCGGACGGCCGGTGTGGTGGGCGATGATCTCGGACATGCGGCGGGTGAGCGACAGCACCTCGCGCAGCTGGATCTCCATGTCAGACGGTGCGCCGCGGGTGCCGGCCGAACCCTGGTGGATCATGATCCGGGCATTGGGCAGCGCGAAGCGCTTCCCCGTGGCGCCGCCCGAGAGGATCATGGCGGCAGCGGACATGCCCATCCCGACGCAGATGGTCGACACGTCGGGCTCGACGTGTTGCATGACGTCGTAGATCGCCATCCCCGCGTAGGCCACGCCGCCGGGCGAGTTGATGTACAGGTAGATGTCCCGCTCGTTGTTCTGGGCCTCCAGGAAGAGCATCTGCGAGATGATGAGGTTGGCCACCTGGTCGTCGACCTCCTGGCCCAGGAAGACGATGCGCTCGCGCAGGAGCTGCGAGTAGATGTCGAAGGCGCGGTCACCCCGGTTCCCCTCCTCGATCACCGTGGGGACAAGGACCTGGTGCGGGCGATCCTGGTACGGCCTGTCCTGGTACGGCCGGTCCTGGTACAGCCGGTCCTGGTGCAGCCGGTCCAGGGGGCTCCTCGTGGTGGCGCTCATGGCATGTGCTCCTCGTGTCCTCGTCGTGGCCGTTCCGACGTTATATCAGATGTGAGATAATCTGTCACCGTGACCGAGCGTCGCCATCCGACCGTGTTCCCCGGCTTCAAGGAGATGTCCGAACGCAGGCGCTCGGTCTCCGGGCAGCTGACCACGCTCCGGCGGGAGCTGGGCCTGTCCCAGGCCGAGGTGGCGGCGCGCATGGGGACGTCGCAGTCGGCGGTGGCCCGCTTCGAGGCCGGCGACCTCGACGTGCGGCTCTCGACGCTGGACCGCTACAGCACGGCGCTCGGGGCCAGGCTGGAATGGAGGATCGAGCATGGGTGATCGTCAGCAGGAGTGGCCGTGGCTGCCCCCGCCCGGGCCGGGCGGCACGAGCGTCGGGATGGGGCCCGAGCCGCTCTCCGAGACGCTGGCGCGCCGGCTCCTGGCCCAGCGCGTGGTGCTCGTCCACGGGCCCCTCGACGACCTGTCGGTCACCCGTGTCTCGGCGGAGCTCATGACGCTCGACGCGGAGGGCGATGAGCCCGTCACGCTCCGCGTCGACTGCGGCGAGGCTGGCCTCGCGCCCGCCCTCACGCTGATGGATGTGATCGAGCTGATGGGCGTGCCGGTGCGGGCGCTGTGCCTGGGGCAGGTGGCCGCCGGCGCGATCGGGGTCGTGGCCGTCTGCGACCATCGGTCCGCCATGCCGAGCACCCGGTTCTCACTCTGCGAGCCCAAGACCCAGCACGAGGCGCATGTCCGCAACGTGGCCCAGTGGGTCGAGCTGCAGGCGGCCGAGCGTCGTCGCTTCTGCGAGCGCGTCGGCGCCGCTGCCCGGAAGCGGGCCGCCGACGTCGAGCGGGACATGGAGCACGGGCGCTTTCTCAGCGCAGCCGAGGCGGTCGGGTACGGCCTCCTCGACGAAGTGTCCCGGCCCGACGCCGCCGTGCACGGCCTGCCCGGATCGGGGTCGCCGCCCATGGGGTTCCGTCCGCTCCGCTGACGCCCGGCCGGCGGGCCGATGCACACGCCGATGCAGAAGACCCGGTGGGGACCTCGGACCTACGATGCGGCGATGGTCGAAACCGGTCCCCGCATTCCACCCCTCCCGGCCGGCGAGTGGGACGAGCGGCTGACCAGGGTGCTGGAGCTCTCGCCCGGCGGGATCGAGGAGCCGATGCACATTTTCGCCACCCTGGGCCGCGCCGATCCCGAGCTGTTCCGGCGCTGGCTCGCCTTCGGCGGGGCGCTCCTGTCCGGCCGGCTGCCGGGCCGGCTCCGTGAGCTGGTGATCCTGCGCACCGCCTTCCGTTTCGGCGGTCGCTACGAGTGGGCCCACCACATCGAGATGGGCGAGGCGGCGGGGGTCACCCAAGCCGAGCTCACCGCGTTGGGGGGCGACCTCGGCACCGGCGCGTGGACACCGTTGGAGGACGCCGCACTGCGGGCGGTCGACGACACGGCGGACGTAGGCGCGGTGTCCGACGCCACCTGGGCCGAGCTGGCGAACCACCTGGACGAGAGCGAGCTGATTGAGCTGCTCATGCTGATCGCCCATTACATGATGTTGACGACCGTGCTGCGTTCGCTGCAGATCCAGCTCGAGCCCCGGGCGGAGGCGTTCGCCGAGCGCGTGCCGGGCGGCCCGGCGGCGTAAGGGGACCGCCACCATGACCCCCCTCCTGCAGGGCCGGTGCGTCACCGTGGTCGGCGCCGGCACCCAGCCGTCGCGCGATCCTGACGCGCCGATCGGGAACGGCCGCGCCATCGCGGTGCGCGCGGCGCGGGAGGGGGCATCCGTCGTCTGCGTCGACCGGGACGAGGCGGCGGTCGAAGAGACCTGGCGCATGATCACCGAGGAGGGCGGGAAGGCGGCCATCGTCGTCACCGACGTCACGACCGAGGAGGGTTGCCGCCTCGCGCTGTCCGACGAACCGGGCCTCGCGCCCGACGGGCTTGTGCTCAACGTGGGCACGGGCTTCGGCATGGGTGTCGCGGGGACCTCACCCGACGAGTGGGACCGGACGTTCGCGCTCAACCTGCGGTCCCACTTCATGCTGGTGCGCCGCGCCCTCGTCACCCTGCGCGACAACGCGTCGATCGTCTTCATGGGCTCGGTGGCCGGCCTCCGTCCTGGCAGCCGCATCCCTGCGTACGACGCCTCCAAGGCCGGGCTCATCGGCCTGAGCCGCCACGTCGCGGTCGAGGGAGCCCGCCGCGGCATCCGCGCCAACGTGCTTGCGCCCGGGTTGATCGACACACCCCTCGGCCGGGCCGCCTCCGCGGGCCGGCCCTCGCGCACCCGCACGCCGGTGCCGCTCGGCCGCCAGGGCACGGGGTGGGAGGTGGCGGCAGTTGCCGTGTTCCTGCTCTCCGACGAGGCGAGCTACGTCACCGGGCAGGTGATCGCGGTCGACGGTGGGTTGACGCTGGTATGAGCCCCCACTCCGCGCATCGGGCGTCGGCGGCGCACCGGCAGGCCCCGGCGCCGCGCCTGGGACGGCGCACGGCCCGCCTCAACCGTGCGGCCACGAACAAGGTCTCCATCCACCTGGCTGGATTCCTACCCGGCATGGGCATCGTGATCCACGTTGGCCGCCGCACCCGGAACGTCTATCGCACCCCGGTCATCGTGTTCCGCACGAAGGACGGGTTCCGGATCGCGCTGACCTACGGTCGTGCCTCGGACTGGGTGAAGAATGCGATCGCCCACGGCGCCGTCCGGCTGATCACTGGGCACCGCGTGTACGAGCTCACCGAGCCCGAGCTGGTGACGGACCCGCACCGCCAGCACGTCCCACTCCCGCTCCGCGGCCTCCTCCACCTGCTGCGGGTCTCGGAGTTCCTGGACTTCCGACGCGCCGTCTGAGACTGCGCCGGGTGGTCAGGCGATCATCTCCATGCGCAGCCCGCGCCCGTCACGTTGGCCGCCGAGCCGAAGATGGCGGTTCGCCGCGTGGCGCAGCGCGGTCCACGCCCCCACCAGTGCGTCGAGCACGTCGTCTCGCTGCGCACCCGCTGGCGGGTGCTCGACGAGGCAGGCCGCGTCGCCGAACGCAGGCCGCAGGGCGGAGATCCGCTCGGCCCGGCCCGCCGCCGTCCGCTTGGCGAAGCGCATAGGGGCGCCGGCGAGCACGGTGAAGCTGAGCTCGGGGTGCATCTCGAACAGCTGCGCCTGGAGCCGACGTGACTGCAGGCCGTCGACCTCGGCGATCTTGGGCAGGATGTTGAAGAGCTGCTTCGAGATCCCCTTGCCGCAGGCGCGGCGGGAGCGGTCGCACGCTTCCACGTAGGTTCCGGCGCCGAGCACGCTGCGCACGGGGGCGGGGAACACGGAGCTCCGCCGCGGTCCGAGCATCCGGCGGGCCTCCAGGTCGCAGGCACGAGGATCGCGGGCGGCGAGCCCGATGGGGATGTCGATGGCGGCGGACGCCATCCGCCCCGACCTCACGTCGGCGACGACCGCGTCGAGGGTCTCGACGACCGTGAGGCCGAGCCGCGGGCGCGCGGTCGACCCCGCCACGACGACAGTCACGAGCACCCAGCCACCGGCGCAGCCGTCGATGCCCCCGACGACGCGTTCGGTCACCCGAGCCGAATCACAGCCGGGCTCAGGGCAACCGGGCGACGTTGACCTGGTCGTGCGGAGTGAGCGTGACCGAGCGCCCGACCAACTCGTCCACCTCCACCTGCGCCAGGACCGGCACCCCGCCGTCGAGCTCGGCGTAGCAACGCCCGCCCCCGGGCAGGTCGCAGACCAGCAGGGCTCGCTCCGGCTCTCCGTCGCGCCCGTGCAGCACCGCGTAGGTGGCGACGGTGGCGGGTCCCTCGGGGGAGGTGACGATCGCGACCGGCTCGGCCGCGGCCGCGTACGGCTGCGGGTCGCCCGGCGGCCGCGCGCCCGGCGCCGTCGACCAGACGCCGTAGGCGTGCTTCTGCATGTGCATCCCGACGCCGCTCACCAGCCCGCAGGCGCCGGGGTCGCGGCGGAGCGTCTCGGCCATGGCGGCCAGCGAATGGGTCATGTAGTTCGAGCCCGGGCCACCGTGATAGGGCAGCCCGCCCGTCTGCGTCACGGCCGCCGCCCGGGGGTCGCCCTCGGGGATGCCGAGCACGTCGAGCGCGAAGCAGACCGACGACGCGAAGCACGAGTACAGGTCGAGGTGGGCCACCTCGTCCGCGCCGATGCCCGCGCCCTCGAGGGCGGAGTTGGCGGCGGCCGCCATGGCGGGGGAGCGCCAGAGCTCGGGGTGGCCGGCCACGTGCGCCGGGTCCTCGGCGTAGCCCGACCCGCGCAGGTAGACCCGCCGCTCCTCGGGCACCCCCAGGGCATCCGCGCGCTCGGCACTGGCCAGCACGAGGGCCGCCGACATGTCGACGTCCATGATCGCCGTCATGAGCTTGGTGTAGGGGTACGCGACCATGCGGTTGTCGCTCGTCGCGGTGACGATCTCTTCCGCGCTGCGGGCCACGGGGAACCAGGCGTCCGGGCTGCCGGCGGCCACGACGGACATGGGCGCCATCACCCGCCCCAGCGCCCCTCGATGCGCCTCGAGCCCCCGGCCCAGCTGCGCCCGCCGGGCGTTGTCGAAGAGCGCGAACGTCAGGTAGGCCTCGAAGACCGAGTGGCTGATCTCGGAGGGGTGGAAGTCCATGTCCATCGGGAACGGACGCTTCTCCGCCGGCCGGTACGACCACTGCGGCCGCTCGCCCGCCTTCTTGAGGCGGCGGACCGTGGCCAAGGCCTCCGCGCCGACGAGCAGCGCGAGGTCGAGGCCGCCGGCCCGGATCTCGCGGGCCACCTCGGTGGCCAGCACGTGGGGCACCGACCCTCCGATGCCCGAGTAGCGCCGCCGCGCCGGCGACGCGCCCAGTCGCCCGGCGAGCCGGCCCACCGCGTCGTCGTACTGCCAGGACTGCGAGTAGACGACGTCGATGCTCTCGAGGCCGCCGAGGATGGCCGCCCCGTCCGCCGCGGTGGCCCCCGCATCGTCCGCCGCGGCGCGTGCCATCCGCTCCCACATGTCGAGCGGCTCGGGCGCCGCGCCACCGGCGGACACGACGTCGGCGTCGTCGGGATGCCAGGTGTGGCGGGCAACGCCGATGATGCAGGTGGCCCGGGGGTCGGCGCTCACGGCTGTTCGCTCAAGTTGTTCGCTCAAGGTTGTGCGGTCAGGCGCGCGACTTGCCGGGCATGGCGATGGCCCGGTCGGCGATGATGTTCTTCTGGATCTCGGTCGAGCCTCCGCCGATCGTCGAGTAGCGCTGGAACGCGTACAGGCGGGTCCACTTGCCCCGGTCGACCGCGTCCGGGCCGCCCCGCACCAGCGCGCCGGCCGGGCCGAGCAGGTCGACCGCCAGCTCGGCCAGGGTCTGCGCCATCGACGACCACGAGAGCTTGGCGAAAGGCACCTCGGGCCAGTTCTTCTCGCCCTTCATGATCTTGGAGAGCGCACGCAGGGAGAGCAGACGGGCGAGCTCGATCTCGGTCCAGATCTTCGCGATGCGGTCACGCAGTGACGGGTCTTCGAGCGCCGCGGGGTTGACGCTGCGCGCCGCCTCGACGACGGCACGCAGGTCGGCCGCGAGGATGGCGATCTGTGACGCGATGCCGACGCGCTCGTAGCCGAGCGTCCCCATGGCGACCATCCAGCCGGCGCCCTCGTCGCCGAGGCGCCAGGACGCGGGAATGCGCACGTCGGTGAAGAAGATCTCGTTGAACAGCTCCTCTCCGGCCATGTCGCGGATCGGCCGCACGTCGATCCCGGGCGTCTTCAAGTTGAGGACGAACGCCGTGATCCCTTCATGCTTCTTCTTCCGCTCGATGGCGGTCGGGTCGGTGCGCAACAAGAACAGGCCCCACGTCGCGAGGTGGGCCGAGCTGATCCAGATCTTCGAGCCGTTGACGACGTACTCGTCGGCGTCCGCGTCATAGACCGCCGTCGTGCGCAGGTTGGCCAGGTCGTTCCCGGCCATGGGCTCGCTGAACCCCTGGCACCAGTGCTCCTCGGCCTCGAGGATCGACGGGAGCCACTGCGCCTTCTGCTCCTCGGTGCCCCAGGCGATGATCATCGGCCCGATCTGCCAGATCCCGTTGGTGTTGAACATGCCCGGAGTCCGGTACTCGGCCATCACCTCGGAGTAGAGGAGGCGCTGCATGGCGTTGATCGTGCGCCCGTTGGCGTACTCCGGTCCCCAGTGGATGGCCGCCCAGCCGCCTTCGTGCAGCTTGCGCTGCCACTTCTGGCGCCGCAGCTGGCTGGCCTCGCCGGAGAGGCTTGCATCGTCCCCGAGGGACTCGGCCTCCAGGAACGGCGGCAGGTTCTCGTCCAGCCAGGACCGGAGCTCGTCGCGGAACTTCTCGTCCTCGGGCGACAGGGCAAAATCCACGGGGGGAAGGGTAGCGGACCGACGTGTACTCTGACGCCGGTGTCAGGTACAGGGACCGGTGCCGCTACCGGTACGGGCGGGAAGCTGGAGCGGACGCCTGAGTAGTAGGGCTTGAGTAGCAGGACGCTGGAGTAGCAGGACGCTGGAGTAGCAGGACGCTGGACTAGGGGAGGCCGTGGACTTCACGTACGACGAGGAGCAGCTCGCTCTGCAAGAAGTGGCGCGCACGGCGCTCGAGCGCGAGTGCGGGCCCGATCTCCTGCGCCAGTTGGCCGATGACCCGACGGGCATCACCCCCGGTCTGTGGTCCACGCTCGTCGACCTGGGCTGGACGGGGCTCCTGGTGCCGGCGGAGATCGGTGGCACCGGCGCCGGCCTCCTCGAGACGTGCATCGTCCTGGAGCAGATGGGCCGGATCCCGCTGCCCGGGCCGTTCTTCTCCGCCGCGGTGGCCGCCCCATTGTCGGCGCGGGCCCTCGGCGCCACCGAACTCCTCAGCGACCTCGCCGACGGCAACCGCCGCGGCACCGTCGCCCTGGGTGAGGGGGGACACGGCGAGCCGGTCGGCACCGTGCGGACGCGGGTCCGCCGCAAGGGTGCGCGCTGGGTGCTGAACGGCGAGAAGCCCGCGGTGATCGACGGGCACACCGCCGACTGGGCGATCGTGGCGGCCCGGAGCGAGGAGGGGTTGCGCTCCTACCTCCTCGAGTTCGAGTCCGCCGGGGTGGCCCCGGGGGCCCGGGCGGAGCTCGTGCCGTCGCTCGACCCCACCCGCAAGCTGGCCCGCCTGGTGCTCGAGGACGCGCCGGTTGTGCCACTCGGGCCGCCGGGGAACCAGACGGGCGTCTGGCAGCGCGTCCAGGACGACATGGCGATCGCGCTGGCGGCCGAGAACGTCGGCGCGGCGGATCGCGCCCTGACCGAAGCGATCGCCTACACCTCGGAGCGGATCGTCTTCGACAAGCCGGTGGCGACGTACCAGACGGTGCGCCATCGCCTCGTCGAGATGTTCCAGCAGGTCGAGATGGCCCGTGCCGGGTTCCAGTTCGCCGCCTGGGCGTCGGACACCGAAGCGCCGGAGCGGGCCCAGTCCGCGGCAATGGCCGCCGGCTACGCCGCCGAAGCTGGCGTGCGCGTGACCGGCGACGACATCCAGCTGCACGGTGGCGTCGGGTTCACCTGGGCGAACGACGCCCACTTCCTCTTCAAACGCGTCAAGCAGAACGAGATCCTCTTCGGTGGGAGAGGGGCACAGCACCGGCGGCTGGCCGAGTTCTTCATCGAGTCGGCGTGACCGCAGTCCGCTTCGAGCTTTGTCCGGTCCCGGCAGCGTTGGCCGAGCGCTACCGGGCCGAAGGCGCGTGGGACGATCGCTCCCTCGGGCAGTTCCTGAGCGACGCGTTGCTCGAGGACGCGAGCCGGCGCCTCCGGATCTGGTCGCCCACCCGGCCCTACCTCGGCACGGTCGGCGAGGTCTACGACGATGCGCTCCGCGTGGCCGGCGGCCTGCGCGCTCTCGGCCTCGGTCCCGGCGACGTCGTTGCCTTCCAGCTCCCCAACTGGGTCGAGGCGGCGATCACGTTCTACGCCTGCGCGATGCTCGGCGTGACCCTCGTGCCGATCGTGCACTTCTACGGGCCCAAGGAGGTCGGCTTCATCCTCCGCCAGAGCGGGGCCCGCGCCGTGATCATCGTGTCCCGTTACGGCAAGCGCGATTACCTGGCCGAGCTCGCCACGATCCGTGACGGCCTGGCTGACCTGGAGCACGTGATCGTGGTGGGTGACGGCTCCGGGACGGGGCAGCTCCCGTTCGAGGAACTACGGCGCGCCAAGCCCATCGACGGCCCGGCCCCGGTCGACCCGGACACGCCGGCGCTGATCGCCTACACGTCGGGCACCACCGCCGACCCCAAGGGGGTCGTGCACACGCACCGCACGATCGGTTGCGAGGTGCGCCAGCTCTCGGGTCACCAGGCCATGCGCGACCGACCGAGCCTCGTCGGCGCACCCGTCGGCCACGCCATCGGGATGTTGGGCGGCTTGATGTGTCCCCTCGTCGGCGGCAAGCCCCTGTTCCTGATCGACGGCTGGGACCCGCCGACTGTCCTGCGTGCCATGGTCGAGGAGCAGATCGCCGCCGGGAGCGGCTCGACCTACTTCTTCACCAGCCTGTTGGACTGCCCGGGGTTCGGGCCCGAGCACGTGGAGCTGATGCGCTACATCGGCCTCGGCGGCTCGCCGATCCCCAACGCGGTGGCGGAGCGGGCGGACGAGCTCGGGATCTCGCTCGTGCGCGCCTACGGCTGCACCGAGCATCCCTCCGTGACGGGCTCCGAGCACACCGCGCCGCGGGAGAAGCGCATCCACACCGACGGCTGTCCGATGGAGTGGGTCGAGATCCGCACTGTCGACGAAGACGGCCGCGACGTCGGGATCGGCCGGCCCGGGGAGATCCTCACCCGGGGGCCGGATCGCTTCGCCGGCTACACCGACCCTGCGCTTTCGGCGACGGCGATCGACGCGGACGGCTGGTTCAGCACCGGCGACGTCGGCGTGATCGACGCGGACGGCTACCTGACCATCACCGACAGGGTGAAAGACATCATCATCCGGGGCGGCGAGAACGTCAGCGCCGCCGAGGTCGAGCAGCTGTTAGCCCACATGAAGGGCGTGGCGGAGGTCGCCGTGGTGGCCGCTCCCGACGAGCGACTCGGCGAGCACGGCTGTGCCTTCTTCCGCATGCAGCCCGACAGCGCGCCACCGGACCTCCAGGCGGTGCGGTCCCATTTGGAGGCGTCCGGCCTGGCCCGGCAGAAGTGGCCGGAGGAGCTGCGGGTGGTCGAGGAGCTGCCGCGGACGCCGTCGGGGAAGGTGCAGAAGTTCGTCCTGCGGGAGCAGTTGCGCGCCGGCGCATAGGCGGGACCTGACGGAATCCAGGCGGCGGCCGGGCGTGATCCAGGCGGCAGCCGGGCGTGATGCAGGCCGCAGCCGGGCGTGATCCAGGCGGCGCAGCTCATTTCCGGGCCCGCGACGACGAACGACGGTACGCTCCTGCAACCGAGGTTATGGCGGGCCCGAAGGGAGGCAGAGTGCCCATGCGCAATCGGATCCCCAAAGAGCAGATCGAGTTCCTGCGGGCGGTGCCCCTCTTCTCGGCTTGCACGGTGAGCGAGCTCAGGTCGATCGCCCAGCTCGGCACGCCTGTCGGGGTAGATGAGGGCGCCTACCTCACTCGGCAGGGTGAGGCAGGGCGTGAGTTCTTCCTCGTGCTCGACGGTGTGGCCTCGTGCCGCGTGCGCAAGAAGGAGGTGCGCCGCTTCCGGGCGGGAAGCTACTTCGGTGAGCTGGCATTGCTCCACGGCGGGCTGCGTGGGGCGGATGTCGTGGCGGTCTCGCCCATGGATCTCCTGGTGTTCGACGCCAGGGAGTTTCGCTCGATGCTGGCCACGACGCCGAACATCAGCGTGAAGATGCTGGCGTATCTCGCAGGGCGGCTGGCGGAGACGGACGCTCAGTACACCGACTGAGCGGCCGTGTTCGTTTGGCGGCTGGGGCTGGGTCCCGGAGCCGGAGCCCGGCGGTTGGAGGCGGAGGCCGGAGCGGGAGTCGTGCGTCAGCCGTGCTTGGTGAAGCGCCACGAGCCCATCGCGGCCGCCGCGGATTTTGCGCCCTGTGACCGGTCGGCGTCCGTGAACGTCACGATGTAGATGTTCCCGGCGTGCGGCACATAGAACTGGGTGCCGTACAGCGTCGCCCCCCCGGTGGCGGCGATGTTGTAGGTGCCCTCGATCGCGGAGCCGAACGAGAATTTGGCCATCTTCGTCTTGATGTTCTTGACACCCGTCTGGGCCAGCTGGATCTTCACCTGCGCGTCGAGGAGGGAGGTCGACAGCGACCCGGGGTAGACGCCCACGTTCATGTTCGCGAAGAACGACCCGCTGTATTCGCCCGCGGATGACACGGCAAAGAACTTCAGGCCCTGTTTGGCTGCCGACTGCGCGTCGCTGATCGCCGATTGATTGAATCCAGGCGCAGCCTTGTGCGCGTTACCGACGATGGCACCGATATCGCTGCCGCTCAACGAGACCTGATCCCAGCCCTGTGGAAGCACGACGCTGAATCCGTCGGTATTGTCGGTCACCCGAGAACTGGTCGCTCCAGACGCCGAGCGTGTCGTGCCGAGGGTGAGTGCCACGACAGCAAGGGCGACTGCGAGGGTGGCGGCGACATGCAGCGGCGTCCTGGTCACTTCCATCCGTGTCGCCATCGCCGCTCGACCCCTCCGACCCCCTGTGGGCGACCCATGTTAGGGCAGCCCGACTTCGAAGGGGTGGTTGATCGGCTCGAGGTCGCGGGCGGTCGTTGCCCGCTGCATGGAGTGCCTGAGGAGATCGCCAGAACTGTCACGCAGGTGCGCAAGGACTACGGGGGAGTGGCCCCGCCATTTCCTAGCCGTCCGGCGGCGGCCTCTCTCGATTGCGCAGGCGGTTATGGAAGCCGCAGAGCAGGCGACCATTGTCCTGCGTGGTGCGCCCACCGGCGGCCCAGGGCACGACATGGTCGATCTGGCACCGGTGCCCATCGAGGTCGCAGAAGGGGTGGACACACTGACGGTCGCGCAGCTCGACCGCGTGGCGCGTCGCCCCCGAGAACAGCCTCGACGTCGCACTGACCTCGACCCGTCCCTTGGAATCCATGACCGCCCGCTCGAAATCAGCCAGGCCCAGCCAGGGGACCAACGAACCCGGGGTCACGACGATCCCCTCGGCGAGCTCACAGATCCGGCCGCTCAGCGTCGGCCAATCGACCAACACGCTGAAGAGCGGTGCCGGCCGGCGCCCTTCCGGAGGGACCAGCGCCGAGCGAGAGGCCATCTCGACCAGCGCGTCGGCTCTGCGCTGTGCCGGAGTGCGCCACAGCTCGGCAACGCTGGCCCTCTCCCCGTACTCGGCCCTTGCACGGGCCCAGTCGGCCTCGAAGAACTCTTGCTCGATGCGTCCGAGCTCCCCTGCCACGATGGCCCCGGCGATGGGGTCGAGCGTCATCTTGCCCAAGAAAGTCCCGTTGAAGCTCGCTTCGAGATAGACGTCACGACGCGCCCTCTGGGCCTCGGCGACCTCTTCGCTCCCGTCGGGGTCGGCCATCTGGTCCCAGTACGCCACCGCTCGGGCGAACTGTTCGAACCGAAGCGATCTGGCCTGACGAACCAAGAGGCCCTCGTCACGAGCCAGCGCCTCTTCGGTACCCACTCGCCGGACTGACGCGACCAGGTCGAGATGGGTGGCGCACAGGTGGCCGCCTTGCCAGGCTTCGGTCAGTTCGGGGAGATGCCGCATCACCCTTCCCCGGCGCACTTGGCGACGGGCGGCCGCCCTGGGCAGCCGACACGCGGTAGCGATCCACGGTGCTGCTCCCTTGGCCCCGTCGTTCGCCCAGTCTCCCGACGCATCAAAGGCCGCCACGGCCTTGGTCACCATTGCCTCGAAGCGGGAGAGCTCCCGCTCGAGCAACTTGATCGACTCGGCGTCAGCCAGGCTGTTGACATCGGCGGCGACGAGTGCATCGATCGACTCGACCAAGTTCTGCGCCAAGGATCCATTGCCCAGCGAACCCATACCGCCCAACATGCAATCACGGAGGTGTGACACATCACGACGTCACCCAAGGACGGTGAGAAGAAAACGGAGAACAAAAGAGCTCCATGCACTGACACCTCCACGCGCCGGCGCGACCGTTCTCTCTACGAGCGAAGAAATCGGTGCCGAGGGCCGGCATGAGGAAGGAGGTCACTCCTCTTGGCGCGATGCACGTTCTGCGGCAACGAGATGTTGGATGGGATGAGTTGCAGCGAGTCCTCGCTTCGGATCGCCGGCGTTGGCTACGCGCCGGTTCGATGGGGCGACGAGAGTGGTTACCGTGTCGCTGAACCGACCTCTCGATGCGGGGACTGTGGCACGCCTCTGGGGGGCGTTCATCATCATGGCTGCGATCTCGAGCAGTGTCCGGTCTGCCTCAGCCAGGCACTGATGTGCGGCTGCTTCGACGAACTGAAGCCCGAGACCCAGGAGGTGTCCTCGCCGACGCGGTCACACTGAAAAGGAGACGATCAGCCCGGAAGGCGTCAGATTTCGCCATCGCCTCGTCCGGCCGGCGCGGCCGCCTGACTCTCGAGGGCCTTCTTCATCAAGCGCAGTTCCTTGGTGATCTGGGCCAGGCTGCCCGCGCTCGCCGCGGCGACCGTATCCTCGGAGAGCCCGTCGGGGAGAGTCACCCACAGAGTGAGGACGACCTCGCATCCGCCATCCTCACCCGGGTGAACTACGAACTCCTCGTAGGCCTCGCTGCCGCCGGCCATGCCTGCCGCCACGAGCGTGGGCTGCACGGCGTCGACGGTCCACAGTTCCACGGGATGGCTGACACCGGGGTGCCGCGCGTCGGCGAGGCGAAAGGCGTAGCGAGCACCGGTGCCACAGACACCTCCCACCCCGTCACTCGCGGCATCGGTGACACGCTCGACGCCGGAGACGTCAGGGTTGTACTCGGGAAGGTTGGCGAAGTCGAGGCGATAGCTCCACACGGCGTCGGCAGGCACCGAGAACGTTGCTGTCGCCACCGCGGTCGGCGGTCCA
This sequence comes from uncultured Acidimicrobiaceae bacterium, assembly GCA_963726005.1. GTDB lineage: Bacteria > Actinomycetota > Acidimicrobiia > Acidimicrobiales > RAAP-2 > Bog-473. Next base: position 493,459 of record CAVSAT010000002.1, on the reverse strand, counting down.
TCGGGAGCCGTGGCGGGCACGGCGCAAGTGTGTGCTGCCGTCGGGCGCGCGAGCAAGTGGACGCAACGCAAGTGGACGCTTCGGAGGTGCCGCTCCCACCGCGCTACTCGTTGTTCTCCTCTGCCGACACTCCAAAGTCAGCCACCGACCCGAAAGCCGGCGAAACCCTTGACGACCCCGAGGAGGCCCAGCGGATTTCGAGTCGGCAGAGCTACCGGTACAGACCCCCTAATCTGGGGGCCCGAGGATGTGCCCGACCTCGCGGGCTCGCTGCAGCGCCAAAGCCGCGAGGTCGTTCCCGTCGTCAGAAAGCACCCCGGCGGCGTGCTGGATGAAGATCCCGACCAGCATGGCGCTCAGGAGTCGTGCGACCGCCGGAGCGCCCGACTGCTCGTCGAGGTCCGGGCGATGCGTCCGGACCCAATCCTCCATCCCGGACTGGAACGACGTGAAGAGGTCGAGGCCGACGGCTCGGGCGGTCGACTCGTCGCGCATTGCCTCGCCCATCATGAGCCGGATGAAGTCCTGGACTTCGAACATGGAGTCGAGGGTGCCCGCCAGCAACTGTTCCAGAGTCGCAACTCCGTTTTGCCGGCCGTCTCCGTTGCCGTCGGGCTCGGAACGGGCCATCTCAATCGGCAGGAATCCCTGCTCGACCAGGACCGCTTCGAGCAGATCTCGCTTGGACGGGAAGTAGTGGTACAGCGAGGCCACGTTCAGGTTGGCCGCCGAAGCGAGGTCTCTCATGCTCGTTCCGTCGACGCCGCGCTGCGCCATCAACGTCAGGGCGATCTGGAGGATCCGCCGCCGTGTCGATGATCCCTCACCCTGCGCGATCTTGCCCGCTTCCAAACGGCCCGCACCGTTCGAGCGGTGGTCGATCGTCACTCCGTGCCCATTTCTCCACCCATCGATCCGGGAATCCCGAGGGGGCTGAATAGCCCGCGTGCTCGTTTCCCTTCGCCGGCACCCCCTGGGGCGCCCTCGACGCCAAACGCTCGTTTGCGTAATATGACGCCGGTGTCAGAGAACGATCCATGCCGACACCCTAAATCTAGGGGGTGAGCGGGGGATATGCCAGCAATTGATTCTCCAGCCACGGATTCCACGGAGGTGCCCTTCGATCCCTTCGAGTTGAAGGACGTGGTGGGGGGCAGTATCCGTGATCCGTATCCGATGCTCCACGAGCTGTGCCGGCAGTCGCCGGTGCACACCGGTCCGATCGACCTCGGCGAGGGCGCGGAGATCGCCGACCCGTCCAAGCCGCCCCCGGTGACCGTGTTCGGGTTCGACGAAGCGGTCCAGGTGCTGCGCGACAACGAGACGTACTCGTCGGCCGTCTACGCGGACATCACCGAGGTGGTGATGGGCCGCACCATCTTGCAGATGGACGAGCCGGAGCACCGGCGTATCCGGGCGCTCGTCGCGTCGAGCTTCCGTTCCAAGATGCTGGAGCGATGGGAAGAGGACCTCGTCGCCGTCGTCGTGAACGAGTTGGTCGACTCGTTCATCGATTCCGGCCGGACCGATCTCGTGCGTTCCGTCACCTTCAACTTCCCTGTGCAGGTTATCGCTCGGATTCTCGGGTTGCCCCGTGCCGACTACCCGAAGTTCCAGCGTTGGGCCCTCGAGCTCACCAGCGTCCACGCCAACTGGGAGCGAGGCGTGGCCGCGTCGGTAGCGCTGCGCGACTACTTCGCCGACGTCATGACGGAGCGCCGGGCGAGCCCGGGTGACGACCTCATCAGCGACCTGGTCCGGGCCGAGGTCGACGGGGAGAAGCTGAGCGACGAGGAGATCTACTCCTTCCTCCGCCTGCTCCTGCCTGCGGGCGTCGAGACGACCTACCGCGCCTCGGGCAGCCTGCTGTTCGCCCTCTTGCACGACCGACGCCAGTTCGACGCACTCCACGACGACCGCGCGCTGTACCCGCAGGCGTTCGAAGAGGTGCTGCGGTGGGAACCACCGGTGACCGTGATCTTGCGCCGTGCCACGCGCGATACGGAGCTGGCCGGCGTGAGCATCGACGAGGGAGCCGATATCGCGCTTCTGATCGGCGCCGCCAACCGCGACGAGCGCAAATACGTCGAGCCGGACCGCTTCGACCTGTTCCGCGAGCAGCGCCAGCACGTCGGGTTCGGCTTCGGCGTCCACGTCTGCCTGGGGATGCACCTCGCCCGTATGGAGTCGCGGGTGGCGATCAACACGCTGTTCGACCGCCTGGGGAGGTTCACCCTCGACCCCGACGCGGACCCGCCGCACATCGAGGGGATGGCCTTCCGATCGCCGCTCTCCCTTCCCGTCGTGTTCGCCGCCGGGAGGTAGGTTCTGGCACATGGGCGGCCGAGCCAACCCGCTGCGCGACGCGGCGGCCATCGTCGGGATCGGGCAGACCGAGTTCGCCAAGCAGATCGACCGGCCCGAGGGCCAGCTGGCGGCTGAGGCGGTCGTGGCGGCACTGCGTGACGCCGGGATCGCGCCGGCCGAGGTCGACGGGCTGTCCTCGTTCACGATGGAGACGACCGACGAGGTCACGCTGGCCAAGACGATCGGTGCGGGCGACATCACCTACTTCTCCCAGGTCGGCTTCGGGGGCGGCGCCGGGTGCGCCACGATCGGGCACGCCGCCATGGCCATCGCCACCGGTCAGGCCGACGTGGTGGTGGCCTGGCGCTCGCGCAAGCGGGGAGCCCGCGCCGCGCGGCCGTGGGCCACCGCACCGTCCCGGCTCCCGATTCAGGCGCAGTGGACCCGACCGTTCGGCCTGCTGCGTCCGGTTGACGAGGTGGCGATGCTGGCCCGGCGCTACATGTACGAGTACGGAGGAGGACGTGAGCATCTGGCCGAGATCGCCACGGCCGTGCGCTTCCACGCCAACCGCAACCCGGCCGCGTTGATGTACGACAAGCCGATGTCGCTCGACGACTACATGGCGGCGCGCTACATCAGTGAGCCCCTGTGCCTTTTCGACAACTGCCTGGAGACCGACGGTGCGCTGGCGGCCGTGATCGTCTCGGCCGAGCGCGCCAAGGACTGCCCGCATCCGCCTGCTCTGGTGCACGCCTTCGGGCAGGGACTGCACCGCCAGCACGAGTCGATGGTCAATTACTACTGCGACGACCCACTGATGGGCCCGGCCTGGGCGTGCGCAGAGAAGCTGTGGTCGCAGTCCGAGATCGGGCCCGACGAGATCGACGTGGCGCAGATCTACGACGCGTTCACCCCGCTGATCCTGCTGTCCCTCGAGGGCTACGGGTTCTGCAAGCGGGGCGAGGCGCCGGACTTCGTCGCGGACGGCAACCTGCGCTGGGACGGCGGGTCCCTGCCGACCAACACCTCGGGCGGCGGGCTCTCCGAGGCGTACGTCCACGGGTTCAATCTCGTCACCGAGGGCGTCCGCCAGCTGCGCGGCACGTCGACCAGCCAGGTGGCCGACGCGCGCACCTGTCTCGTCACCTCCGGCGAGGGCGTGCCCACCAGCGCCATCGTCCTGCGGGCGGCCTGACGATGGGCGGGCCACTCGAGGTGAGGATCGACTGGGACCGTTGCATGGGTTCGGGCAACTGCGTGTTCTGGGCGCCGGACACGTTCGAGCTGAGCGACGACGGCCACGCGGTCGTGACCAACCCCGAGGCCACCGACGAGGAGCGCCTGCACATCGCCGCGCAGGGCTGCCCGGTGGGTGCGATCTCGCTGTGGCGGGACGGCACCGAGGTGCCGATAGAGGAGGGCAGCTAGTGCCGATCGCCGTCACCGAGGACCACGAGTCCCTCCGCCAGGCCACGCAGCGGTGGGCCCAGACGCACTGCCCGCCGAGCGTCCCACGGGCCGTGGCGGAGGCGCCGCCGACGGAGGAACTGCCTTCAGTGTGGGAGAAGATGGCCTCCCAGGGCTGGCTCGGGCTCCACGTGCCCGAGACCGAGGGAGGTCAGGGCTTCACTCTGGCCGAGCTGGCGGTGGTGCTCGAGGAGTTGGGCCATGCACTCTTGCCGGGGCCGTTGCTGCCCACGGTGCTGGTGTCCGCCGTTCTGGCCCGTCGCCCGAGCGAGGGGGTACGTCCGTTGCTCGCCGGGCTGTCCGACGGTTCGATCACGGCCGCCGTGGCGCTGGGCGCCGAGCCGCTCGCCGCCTCCCCCGCCGATCCCGCCGACCCCGCGGCCCCCGACGACACCGCCGACGTCCAGGCAGCCGGCGCAATCCGGCTCACCGGCACGGTGCGCCCGGTGCTGGGACAGGGCAACGCCCGGCTGCTCCTGGTGCCCGTCGAGCGGGGCGACGGAGAGGTCGGCTGGATGCTGATCGACCGGGAGCGATCGGGCGGGACGCTCCACGTCGAGCCCCTGGCCGCGCTCGATGGCACGCGCACCATCGGGAGCCTGGTGATCGGCGGGGACGGGCTCGTCATCCCGCTGGGCGAGCAGGTGTGGGCGTCCGACGATGAGGTGACCGGCCTCGCGCTGACCCTGGCCGCGGCGGAGAGCGCGGGGATCGCACGTTGGTGCCTCCAGACGGCATCCGACTACGCGAAGGTCCGCGTGCAGTTTGGGCGGCCGATCGGGCAATTCCAAGCGGTCAAGCACGCGCTGGCCGACATGCTGGTGGCGGTCGAGCAGTGTGCCGCGGTGGCCTGGGACGCGGCGGCCGCGTGGAGCGAAGAGCACGAGGGCGAACGCCGGCCCGAGAACGAGCAGAATCGTTCCCGCGCCCTCAGCGCACGCATCGCCGGCGCGATCGGGCTCGATGCCGCCGCGCACTGCGCGAAGCAGTGCATCCAGATCCTCGGCGGCATCGGCTTCACCTGGGAGCATGACGCACACCTCTATCTCAAGCGGGCCATGGCCAATCTGCAGTTGGCGGCCGGTGGTGACGTCGGCGGGCTCGAGCAGGACGTCGCGGCCCTCGCTGTGGCCGGGGCACGCCGCGATCTCACCGCGGACCTCCCTCCCGAGGCTGAGTCGTTGCGGGAGCAGGTTCGCACCGTGGTGGCGGAGGTCGCCGGTGCCGCGGGAGGCGACCAGCGCGCCGCCCTGGCCGAGGCCGGGCTGATCATGCCGCACTGGCCGCCGCCGTGGGGCCGGGGCGCCTCGCCCCTCGAGCAGCTGGTCATCGACGAGGAGCTGGCCGCCGCCGCCGTCGTCCGTCCGCACCTGGCCGTCGGCGCGTGGGCGCTGCCGACCCTGATCGCGTACGGCAGCGAGGAACAGCAGGAGCGTTGGGTCCGGCCGACCCTGCTCGGGCAGCTCAACTGGTGCCAGCTCTTCAGCGAGCCGGGAGCGGGCTCGGACCTCGCCGCGTTGAGCACGCGGGCCGAACGGGTCGAGGGCGGCTGGATCCTCAACGGGCAGAAGGTGTGGACCTCGCTGGCCCAGACGGCGGACTTCGGAATCTGCCTGGCGCGCACGGACCTCGACGTGGCGAAGCACGCCGGTATCACCTACTTCATCGTGGACATGCACACCGAGGGCCTCGACATCAGGCCGCTGCGTGAGCTCACCGGTGCCGCCATGTTCAACGAGGTCTTCTTCAACGACGTCTTCGTTCCCGACGACGCCGTCGTCGGCGTCCCGGGTGACGGCTGGCGCATCGCGCGGACGACGCTGGCCAACGAGCGCGTCTCCATGTCGTCGGGCGCCTCGTTCGGCAACGGGGTGGAGTCACTGATCAGGACAGTCGCCCGGCGCGCCGAGCGCGGCCAACCCAGCCCGCCCAGTCTGAAAGGCCGGCTGGGGCATTTGATCGCGGAGGCGCAGTCGGTGGCGCTGCTCGGCCACCGCTCCACGCTGCGCACGCTCTCGGGGGTCGACCCGGGCAGCGGGTCCAGCGTCCGCAAGCTGCTGGGCGTCGAGCACGAGCAACGGGTGCAGGAGATGGGGATGGCCCTCTACGGGGCCGACGGCGCGGTGCTCGATGGCAAAGCGCAACGCTGGGAGGAGGGCTTCCTCTCCACACGCTGCCTCACCATCGCGGGCGGTACGAGCGAGGTGCAGCGCAACGTCATCGCCGAGCGCATCCTCGGCCAGCCCCGCGATCCCGAGCCGGGCTCCTGAGCCGAGCTCCTGAGCCGAGCTCCTGAGCCCAGCGCTCCTGAGCTGGGCCTTCCGAGCCCGCCAGGGCGCGCCGGTACGATGACTCCCCGATGAGCCCCCGTCCCGAAGCCGAAGCCGAAGACCCCGACGAGTCACTCGACATCGACGTCGAGGAGGATGTCTGGCCCTTCCCCTCGGAGAAGTTCCTCCACGAGTGGGCCCCTGGCGTCCTGCAGGCGCAGAACGCGTGGATGGCTTCCATCGACTCCCTGCGCGCGCCCGACCGCAAGACCCACGAGCTGATCCGCATGGTGTGCACCGTCATCGCCCGCCAGCCCGGCGGCGTGCAGCGCCACGCCCGGCTGGCCGCCGAGGTCGGCGCCACCTGGGACGAGATCGCCGGATCGATCCTCCTCACCGAGCCCGCCTTCGGCATCGTGTTGGCCATTCAGGCGTTGCCCGCCGCCCGGCGCGGTTTCAAACAGGGCGCGGCGGGCTTCCAAGAAGACGATGACAATGACTCGCCCGCAAATTGAGGCCCGTGTCATAGTGAGCCATGCGCCTCACCCCTGACGACGCGAACGTCCAGTTCCGTCGGGAGTTCGAAGCCTGGCTCGACGAGTACCTGCCGTCCAAAGACGTGATGGAGGCCGAGCCGCGCCGCAGTTCGTCACACCTGCCCGAGTGGGGACGGACGCTCCAGCGCGAGATGTTCGAGGCGGGCTACCTCGTCCCCGGGTGGCCGCCCGAGTTCGGCGGGCGCAACGCGACGCCCGAGGAGCAGATGGCCTACTTCGAGGTCATCAACGACCGCATGGTGCCGCGTTCGCTCAATCCACAGGGCCTCTCCATCTGCGCCGCCTCCATCGTCGAGTTCGGCACGGAGGAGCAGAAGGAACGTTTCGTCCTCCCGACGCTCAAGGGTGAGCTGACGTGGTGCGTGGGCATGAGCGAGCCCAATGCCGGCAGCGACCTGGCATCGCTCGCCACCAAGGCCGAACGGCGCGACGGCCATTTCGTGGTCAACGGCCAGAAGGTGTGGACCTCGGGCGCTCACGAGTCCGACTTCTGCATGTGCTACGTGCGCACGGACCCGGAGGCGCCCAAGCACCGCGGCATCAGCGTGCTCATCATCGACATGCGCTCCCCAGGAGTCAACTGTCGGCCTCTCCCGGAGCTGACCGACCCGCACCACGTCGACTTCAACGAGGTGTTCTTCACCGACGTGGAGGTGCCCGAGGAGAACCTGCTCGGCGAGCTCAACAACGGCTGGACGGTCAGCCAAGGGGCACTGCGCCACGAGCGGGGGATGCTCTGGATCATGAACGTCGGGAGGATGGAGCGCACGCTCAAGGGACTCGTGCGCGTTGCGCGACGACCGGACGCACGCGGTGGCAAGCTCGGCGACGATCCTCGGATCGCCGAGGCGATCGGCCGCCTGGCGACCGACACGGAAGCGATGCGCTGCCTCGGCTACCGCGGCTTTGCCAAGGCCACCCGCGGCGAGATGCCCCCCGAGCACCTCGTCCTCAAGCTCTTCTGTAGCGAGGCGGAGCAGCGGGCCAACCTCCTGGCGGCCGAGTCCCTCGGGCTCGAGGGGCTGGACCTGGACGGGCCCGGGCCGAACCGCTTGCTGGAGTGGGACCTGACCAACTTCGGGCCGGACACCGTGGAGTTGGCTGCCATGAACGCGTTCTACGACGGCGCCTGGGCGGTGCAGTACCTGCGGTCCTTCTCCGTGACCATCGCCGGCGGCACGTCGGAGATCCAGCGCAACATCGTGGCCGAGCGTTTGCTCGGCCTGCCCCGGGGGTGAGGGGCCGGCTCGATGCTCGCAGAGATCGCGGCCGAGGCGGCCCAACGTTTCGGGCCATCGCCGGCCTTCGTCACCGACGAGGGGCTGACGCTCAGCTACGAGGAATTCGACACGCTGGCCAACGAGGCCGCGGTCGGGCTGGCCGAGCTGGGGGTGGGGGAGGGGGACGTCGTCGGGCTGCTCCTCCCCTCGGTGCCGGAGCATTTCGTCGCCTACGTGGCCGCGGCGAAGCTCGGCGCCTTGACGGCCGCCGTGAACCCGAAGCTGGTGCAGGCCGAGCGCGCCGCTGTCCTGCGGGCGGCCAACCCGCGCGTCCTCGTCACGACCGAGGAGCTCGCGCCCAGCGACCCGGACGGGCGGTTCACGAGCGTCGTAGTGGAACCCGCGGCCCACCCCGCCGCCGTGCTCCATGGAGTGCGGCGCGCCGGGGCGCGCCCCGCACCGCTGGAAAGTGACGCGGACCGGCCGATCGCCGTCGTCTTCACCTCCGGGACCACCGGCACGCCGAAAGGCGCGGTGTTCTGCGGCCGCCAGATCGGGTTCATCACACAGTGCGACGTGGGCGAGGCTTGGGGCGGCGGCGGCCATTCCATGGCCGGCTCCGCGCTGGCCCACCTGGGGCCCACCACCAAGCTGGCCGGGAACCTGAAGAGGGGTGGCACCCAGCATCTCTCGCAGAAGCCCTGGAGGGCGGCCGACGCCCTGCGGATGGTGGCGGAGCTGAAGATCGCAGCCCTGGGTGGGGTGCCCACGCAGATCGCGCTGATGCTGCGCGACCCGTCGTTCGAGACCACCGATCTCTCCTCGGTGCGCGCGGTCGTCATGGGCGGTGGCCCGGCTACAGCCGCACTCATCCGAGAGGCACGGGCGCGTATCGGAGCACCGCTCGCCGTCCGTTACTCGTGCACCGAAGCCGGGATCGGCTGCGGCACCGGGTTCACGGATCCCGACGAGGACGCGGAGGTCAGTGTCGGCCGCCCACAGCCCGGCGTGCGCCTGACCGTCATCGACGAGAGCGGTGCGCCGGTCGGACCGGGCGAGATCGGCGAGGTCTGCCTGGGGTCGCCGGCTGTGATGGAGGGCTACTGGCGCAACAGCGGCGCCAATGCAGACGTCTTCACCCAGGACGGCAGTGTGCGCACCGGTGATCTCGGTTGGGTCGACGAGCACGGCCGTTTGCGCCTGGCCGGTCGGAGTCGCGAGCGCTACGTGCGTGGCGGCTACAACGTCTACCCGATGGAGGTCGAGGGCGTGTTGGCGGAGCATCCCGACGTGGCGGCGGTGGCCGTGGTGAGCAGGGACGACCCGGTCATGGGCGAGGTGGGCGTGGCGATCGTGGTCCCGCAGCCCAATGCGCCCACACCCGGATTGGCGCAGCTCCGAGACTTCGCCTCGCAGCACCTGGCCCGCTACAAGCTTCCGGAGGACGTCGTCGTGCTCAGCGCTCTGCCGCTCACGGCCGGCGAGAAGGTGGATCGGCGAGCCCTCGAGCGCCTCGTCGCCTCCAGCTGAGGGCGCTGCTTTCGAAGTTCGGCCGCAACGGCCGCTTGTTGTGACTTTGTTGATCTTGGGGCGCCCGTGGCGCCTTCCCATTCGTCGCCCGTTGCCACGACGTCGCGAACCGGTTGCGCCGCGACGCCAGGGCCGGTGCGCGGGCGGCACCGCTCGCTGGATATCCCCAGCACACCGGCTTCACAACAGCGGTTCTTTGTCTCGGCGGACTACGACATCACACGGTTGCGACAATGCGCGGACAACCGGTGCAGCGATGCGCGTCCATAGGTCTCTGCCAGCGCATGCGTGATGCATATAGTCAAAAGGTCCCATTCAATTCGTGACCTTCGATCCCCATACTTGTCTGTCTGTCGGGAAGAGCAGTCAAGAGGGGGAAAGACAACGTGCATCGCTATGCCCGTCGTCGTATCGCGACGCTTCTGTTGCCGGTCTTGGCCATGGTCACGGGTTCCATTGCCGCGGGGCTCACCAGTGCGTCGGCGTCCGCCGCCGGGATCCTGCCGCCGGCCAACCCGCCGGCGAACATCGCGCCCGACAACGGTGACTGGCTGACCGCCATCAACGATGCCCGAGCACCGGAGAGTGTTGGCTCGATGAATCTCTCCGAATCCGGGTTGGCCGGCCTGCCTATCCCCGAGCAGGTGTTCACCGTCGTGAACGACGAGCGCATCGACCGGGGTCTGCCGCCGATCGACTACATGACGAACCAGTTGAACGCCTACGCCCAGGGCGGGGCCAATTCGGCGACGGACCCGGCGTTCCCCGCGTCGGTGTCCGGTGGCGCCGCCATCACGTTCGGCGGCTCCATCTGGGCGGGCGGTCTGACGTCGGTCCTCGAGGCCGACTACTACTGGATGTACGACGACGGTTGGGGCGGCTCATCGACGTCCAATGCGGCGTGCAGCCTCGCGAACCTGTCGGGTTGCTGGGGTCACCGCGACATCATGCTGCACCAATTCGGCAACTGCCCGACCGGCCCCCCGGTCCTGTCCATGGGCGCGGCGTTCTCGTCGACGGGATACGCCGGCGGCTCCCTCGCAGCCATCCTGGTCAGCTCGTGCTCCCCGCCGAGCGACATCACGGCGACCTGGGGCCAGGTTGCCGCCGCGGTCGAGTCGGCATCGAGGACGGTCGACATCGCGCCGCTCAGTAACGGGACGGGGTATTGGGAGGCGGAGGCCAACGGCACCGTCGCCGCCTTCGGTTCCGCACAGAATTTCGGGTCGCTGTCGGGCTCGCTCAACTCACCCATCGTCGGCATCGCGGCGACGCCCGACGGCAAGGGCTACTGGCTCGTGGCTTCCGACGGCGGCATCTTCAGCTTCGGGGATGCGGAGTTCTACGGGTCGACCGGCGCGTTGCGGCTCAACAAGCCGATCGTCGGCATGGCCGCCACACCCGATGGCAAGGGCTACTGGACGGTGGCCTCCGACGGCGGCATCTTCAGCTTCGGCGACGCGCCGTTCTACGGCTCCATGGGCGGAGCGCCACTCAACCGGCCCATCGTCGGGATCGCACCGGACCCTGCCACGGGCGGGTACTGGGAGGTCGCCTCGGACGGCGGCATCTTCAGTTACGACGCACCCTTCCTGGGGAGCACCGGCGGCCTCAACCTCAACAAGCCGATCGTGGGCATGGAGGCGTCGCCCAACGGCCAGGGCTACCGCTTCGTGGCCTCCGACGGCGGCGTCTTCACCTTCGGGCAGGCCCCCTTCGAGGGCTCGACCGGCAGTCTGACCCTGGCGGCCCCGGTCGTGGGGATGGCGCCCGACAACGTCACCAACGGGTACTGGATGGCGGCCGCCGACGGCGGGATCTTCACCTTCGGCGGCGCCTCGTACATGGGCCGCCTGGTCAGCACGCAGGGGTAGGTACCACCGGGCAGCGCGGGCGCGGGCGCGGGGCGGGCGCGACCCGCCCCCGCCCGTTCAGACGACGCCAGCGGCGACGAGGTCGGCCAGCTCGGCGTCGCTCAGCCCCACCAGGCCGCACCAGACCTCGTGGTTGTGCTCGCCGAGCCGCGGTGCGCCGGCGGGGACGGGGGTCGGATGGTTGGTCAGGCGGGGAAACGGTGCCTGCTGGCGAACGGGCCCGATGACCGGATCGTCGACCGACACGAGGTCGCCCCGGGCGGTCATGTGGGGGTCGGCGAAGATGTCGGCGGCGCTGTAGGCGGTCCCGATCGGCACGTCGTGCTCCACACAGCGCGCGGTGATCTCGTCGGCGGTCAGTCCCGCCGTCCACTCGGCAACGATGCCGTTGATCTCGTCGCCGCGGGCGGCGCGCTCGGCCAGGGTGGCGAATCGTGGGTCGGCGGCGAGGTCGGGCCGGCTCATGGCGGCGCACAGCCGCCCGAAGTTGGCATCGGAGCCGGCGACGATGCACACGAAGAACCCGTCGGCCGTCGGGTAATTGTCGAGCGGGGCCGAGTGGGACAGGCGGTTGCCCTCGCGTTGGCGCACGATCCCCAGCTTGTCGTAGCCCGCCAGTGTCCACTCGAGGATTCGCAGGATCGACCCGTACAAGGGAGCGTCGATGACCTCGCCGCCTCCGTGTCCGTCCCCGCCCCCCGCCGCACTGCTGGCGCTCTCGCCCTCGCCGCCTTGCCCTGGCCAAACTCAGCATCGCGTCCGTAGAGCGACGCCACCGCGGCGAACGCGGCCAGGGCGCCGGTCAGGTAGTCCGAGACGGTCACGCCGGGCCGTACTGGCGGCCGATCCGGGTCGCCGGTCAGGTGCAGGAGACCGCCGAACGCGATGCCCAGGCGGTCGAGGCCGGGCCGGGGTGCATAGGGCCCGGTCTGCCCGAACACGCTGATCCGCACGTACACCAGGTCGTCTGGCAGGTCGGCCGGTCCGAGGCCCCATCGCTCCATGGTGCCGGGCCGGAAGTTCTCGCACAGGACGTCGGCCGTCGCCACCAGCCGCTTGAAGAGATCCTTCCCCTCCGGATGCCGGAGGTCGCACGTGACACCCCGCCGGCCGCGGCCTTCGACCGCCCACGACAGCGAGTATCCAGGCCCGTCGTCCACGGGGACGAACGGCCCCATGCTGCGCATGAAGTCGCCCGCGCCGGGCAGTTCGACCTTGATCACGTCGGCTCCGAGCTCGCCCAGCAACCCTGCGCAGAACGGGGCGGAGATCCGCGTGCCGACGTCGATCACCCGGATGCCCGCGAGCGGCCCGCGCGCCGGGTCGCTCACGTGTCCGCGTCCGGGTGGCCCTTGTCCCGCTCGGCCATGACCTCCCGCATCGAACCCTTCGCCTTGCGTGCCGCCAGCGCGTCGAGCGCGGTGGCCGTGTTGTGGACCCAGTGGTGCGCCATGAAGTGGTACTTGAGGGCATCCCGCTTTCCCATCAGGGTCCCGGTGTGGTTGAGGGTGTCCTTGACCGTCTGGGCCGTGACCGGCGGCACGAGGGCGATCCGATCGGCCAGCTCGCGCGTCCGGGCCGCCAGCTCGGCCCGGGGGACGACCCGGTTGACGAGGCCAAGGCGCCATGCCTCCTGCGCGTCGATGGTGTCGCCCGTCAGCAGGAACTCCTTGGCCTTGCGGATCCCGAGCTCCCAGGGCTCGACCAGGAGCTCCACGCCGGCCCCGGTGAGGCGGAGCACCGGATTGGAGAAGACGGCGTCGTCGGCGGCAACGATGAGATCGCACATGGCCGCCAGCATCAGGCCGGCTGCGACGCAGCTACCTTGCACGGCGGCGATCGTCGGCTTGCGGAAGTCGTGGATGCGCAGGCACCGATCGAAGTACATCGTCTTCTCGTGGCGGAACTTGCCTTCGGGGGTCTCGCGCTGTGCCACCCACGGGTCGGATCCCTCGCCACTGACCAGGGCCTTGAGGTCATGGCCCGACGAGAAGTGCTTGCCCTCGCCCGCGAGGATGACGACACGCACCGCGTCGTCGCCGTCGGCGAGGTCGAAGGCAGCGTCGATCTCGTCGATGAGCGCAGAATTTTGGGCGTTTGCGACTTCGGGCCGGTTCATGGTGATGGTCGCCACCGCCCCGTCCGCCTGGTAGCGGATCGTCTCGAAACTCTCTGCCATGTCACCCATCCTCCCTGAGTCACCCATCCTCTCGCGCCGCGTCCGCCACCCCGGGAATCAGCCCCGCGGCAGCCCGAGGACGCGCTCGCCCACGAGCGTCCGCTGGATCTCGTTGGTGCCCGCGAAGATGGAGGACGCCTGGTAATACAGCCACGAGCGCTGCCAGGCGCCGTTGGCGGGGTTCCCGGGGGCACCCTCCCAGAGCGGTGACGCCGGCCCCAGCACGTCGAGTGCGGTCTGATGCAGCCGCTTGGACATCTCGCTCCAGTACAGCTTGAGCGCGCTGCCCTCGGGCCCCGGCGACTCGCCCTTGGACAATCGGGTGAGCGAGCGCCAGTTGTGCAGCTGGAAGAGCCTGACCTCGGTGGCTGCCTGCGCCAGCTGCTGGCGCAACCGCCAGTCGTCGAAGCTCCCGTTGTCGAGTGCCAGGCGGAGCAGTTCCTCGATCAGCTGGGTATGGATCACGAGTTGGCGGGGATTGATCCCGCGCTCGTGGGCCAGCGTCGAGCCGGCGACGGTCCACCCGCTTCCTTCGTCGCCCACCCGTTGCCCGCTCGGCACGAACACGTCGTCCAGCTCGACCTCGTTGAACTCGGCCTCTCCCGTCGACTGCACGAGCGGGTGCACGTGCACGCCCGCAGCGTGCATGTCGACGATCAGCGCGGTGATCCCGAGCTGGCGTTTGGCCGCCGTTTGGTCGGTGCGGGTGAGGCAGAGTCCCCAGTCGGCGAATTGCGCGTATGACGTCCACACCTTGCGGCCGCTCACCCGGTACCCGCCGTCGACCGGTGCGGCGCGCGTCGAGAGCGACGCCAGGTCGCTCCCGGCGTCGGGCTCGCTGAAGAGCTGGCACCAGAGCTCGTCGGCCGAGAGGATCCGTGGGAGGTAGCGCTCCTTCTGCTCGGGCGTCCCGAAGGCCAGCAGCGTGGGCCCGACCAGGTTGATCCCGATGCGGCCCACGAGCTCGGGGGCCCGGGCCCGCGCCAGCTCCTCGATGACGACGTAGTTCTCGAGCGCGCCGAGGCCGCGGCCGCCGTACGCGTCGGGCCACGTGATGCCGACCCAGCGGTCGGCGGCCAGGTCGGCCTGCCATTGTCGACCGAACGCGACGGCGTCGGACAGGTCGTCGAAGCGGGGCGGCAGCCCGACCCCGTAGGGCCACGGGAGGTGCTCCATGAGCCAGGCCCGGAAAGCTTCGCGCAGCGATTCCTGCTCCGCCGTGGTGTGCAGATCCATCGGCCGCAGCATGGCACAGCCGCCGCGACGGGTGACACCGATGTCAGGGAGGAACCTAGACTGCGCCGCCGTGGACTTCGACCTCTCGACCGATCAGCAGGCGCTGCGCGCCGCCGCGGCCACACTGCTCGATCGGCTGGCCGGGCACGATGCGCTCCGGGCGCGCGTGGGCATGGGGTCGGTCGTGGGAACGCTGCCGGGCGCCGGTGATCCCGCAACGTCGGACGCGTCGGACAGAGGCACGACGGTGACGATCACGCCGGACGCGCCGCACGGTTACGACGGGGCGGTATGGGCGGCCATGGCGGACCAGGGATGGCTGGCCATCGAGGTGCCCGCGGAGGACGGCGGACTCGGGTTGGGCACGGTCGAGGTCGCGGTGCTCTGCGAAGAGATCGGGCGCCGCCTGGTGGCCGCACCGTTCCTCTCCTCCATCCTGGCGCTCGGGGCGTTCAGCGGCGCGGAGGCGCGGGCCGACGCCGCGACCAAGGATTGGCGCGAAGCGCTCGGGGAGGGTGCCGCGGTCGGTTGTGTCGCCTTCGGGTCGCCGGGGGGTGGGCTCACCGCCGTCCCGTCGGGATCGGACGGGCGTGTGCTCTTGAGCGGTGAGACGCCGCCCACGGCCTTCGCACCATCGGCCGACGTGGCGGTGGTGGTCGCAGGTGGCGACGTCTACGCGGTCGACGTGCGCAGCGAAGGGCGGCCCGCTCCGGTCTCGGCCATGGACCGTACGCGCGAACTGGGCATTTTGGCGTTCGATGGCACCCCGGCGTTGCGTCTCGGGGGCGCCGACACCGCCGACCTCCTTTGGGACCGCGCGGCCACGCTCGCCAGCGCGGAAATGCTGGGCTCCGCCGACCACGTGCTGTCGATGACGGTCGACTACGCCAAGGACCGCGTGCAGTTCGGCAAGCCCATCGGTTCCTTCCAGGCGGTCAAGCACATGCTGGCCGACGCGCTGGTCGATGTGGAGGGGATGCGGTCAACCGTGTACTACGCCGCGTGGTGTGGCAGTGCCGATGACCGGGACCGCTCGCTGGCATCGAGCATGGCCAAGGCGTGGTGTTCGGACGCGTCGCGACGCGTCATGGCGGCGGGGCTGCAGGTTCACGGCGGCATCGGGTTCACCTGGGAGCACGACATGCACCTGTATGTGAAGCGGGCCCAACTCGACCAGGTCAGCTACGGAGATGCTGCCTTCCACCGGGACCGGATCGCGGCCATCTTACGGGCGCGGTTGGACTCGGGCCAAGCGCTCTCCTGACGCCGCGTTCGATCTGACGCCTGCGCTACGAGCCGAGCGCGCGCACCGGCGTACCGTTGATCCGGACCATCACCACCGTCTCGCCCTCGGTCCCGTGCGCCGCCGCGCCGCCGGTGGGCAGCGTCTGTGGTGGCACGACGACCGTCAGGCGCACGCCGATCAGATAGCCGGCCCGGATGACCGCCTTCTCGTGAACCTCGCCGCGCACCGCCGAGGGACGCGGTGCGCACGAGCTGGGCGTGACGTGGGGTACTCGGGCGGAGTAGTCGCCCAGGCTCTCCGTCCGGGTATAGGCGCCGCCGCTCGGCACCCACGGCGTGGGTCCGCCGACGAGGGTCGTGTAGGCACTCAGGGTGCACGTGATGGCGGCCTGGCCGAGGACGGCCAAGAGCCGCGGCGGCCTCGAGCCGACCTGGTAGACGGCCATGCGGTTCGGGGGCACGTAGTCGATCTGGCGCACCTGGGCGAGTGTTCTCGTCGAGGCGCCGGCCGTCACCGTGTCGACCAGGTCCATGACGAAGGACGTCGACCCGCTGGGGGTACCGAAGGTCTCCCCGGCGGCGTTCTGCACGGTGAGGGTCGCGGCGCTCGGAGCCGACGAGGCACCGAGCACGGCGAAGAGGAGGGTCAACACCCCGAGGACGGCGAGCAGCGCGAGGGGGATCAGGTGGCGGCGACGCACGCGGCAACGCTAGTGCGGTCCGTCTTCGGCCTGGTGGTACGGATCAGGTCGGCGCATCGGCGCATCGGCGCACAGCGCACAGCGCCCAGTCCGACGCGCCCTCAGGTCGCGGCGGCGCGGCGGCGCAACGCAGCCCGGTCCGCCTTGCCGGAGCCGAGCAGCGGCAGCCGGTCGAGCCGCTCCACCTTCTCGGGCGTCTTGAAGACCGCCATGCCCCTGCCGGCGAACCAGCGCCGGCACTCTTCGATGTCGAACGGGCCGGCGGACTCGACGAATGCGGCGACGCGCTCGCCCATGAGAGGGTCGGGGTACCCGACCGCCACCGCGTGGTGGATGGAAGGGTGCGCCTCGAGGGCCGCCTCGACCTCGGAGGCCGAGATGTTCTCGCCACCGCGGATGATGACGTCCTTCAACCTGCCGACGATGCGCAACCACCCGTCATCGTCGACCGTGGCCAGGTCACCGGTGCGGAACCACCCGCCGCGGGCGATGACCGCGGCGGTCTGCTTCCTGTCCGTGTAGCCGGCGAACATCTCGGGCCCGCGCACCCAGAGCTCGCCGGGCGTCCCGGACGGGCGTTGCGCCCCCGTCTCGGGATCGGACACCCGGAGCTCGACCTCGCCCACGGCACGCCCGTCCGTGTCACGGGCCTTTTCGAAGGGATCGTCGTCGGTGCTCGTGGTCACGGTCGGCGCCTCGGTGGAGCCGTACGTCCGCTTCACGCGGCACGCAAACGTGCGCGCCGTCTCCTCGACGAACGCCGGCGTGACCGAGGCTCCGCCGCTCGAGATCAACCGGATGGACGACACGTCGACCGGTGGTCCCTCAGCGAGCGCACGGGCCATGGCGATGAAGAAGGTCGGCGGCCCGGCGAGGAACGAGATCCGCTCGCGGGCCACCAGCCCGAGCGCCTGCTCCGGGTCGAAGCGGCGGACGGCCACCGAGCGCATGCCCGCCGCGCCGGGCACGAGCACGCCGTTGAGCAGGCCGGAGATGTGGGCCATCGGTGCCGGCATCAGCACGGCATCGCGACGGCCCGAGCGCATGGACCTGGGCCATCAGGCTCGCCTTCCAGCTCAGTCCTCGCTGCGTGTGCAGCACCGCCTTGGGGACGCCCGTCGAGCCGGAGGTGAACAGGACCAGCGCGATGTCGGAGGCCCGGCCGGGATCGGCTCCGGCCCCGACGGATGGGCCCCCGACCGCGCCGAGCAACGCCGCGGGATCGGAGAACGCCTCGGGCGTGAGCTCGAGCACCAGCGCCGGGTCGATCTGCCCGAGGGCCGCCTCGACGTCGGCCGCGCCGAAGGAGTGGAGGACCGGCGCCGCCACCGCGCCGATGCGCCAGCAGGCCCGCGGCAGGACCGCGGCGGCCAAGCTGTTGGGCACCTGCCAGGCCACCGCGTCGCCCTGTGCCACGCCCCGCTCCTTCAGGCCCCCGGCGAGCGCGGCCACCAGCTTCTCCGCCTGGGCGGCGGAGAGGCGGGTGTCACCGTCGACGATCTCGCCCCCACGGGCGGAGATCGAGCGCGTCGAGCGTCGGCACGTCCCAGGAGCCGCCGGGTCGGCGATAGGTGCGGGCCAGGCGTCGGCACCCAGGTCGGTCGCAGGTGGGCCGTCACGGCAGGGCACCATACCCGGGCCCCACTAACGTGACGCCGATGTCGAGGTCGACGACGGGGCCGATGTGGACCTCTCCCTGAGGCGGGAGGACGAGGAGTTCGCCGCCTCGTTCCGGGAGTGGCTCGCACGGCACGACCATCGCCCGCCGGCCTTCGTGGACCTGGCCGACGAGGTGGCCTGGGGCCGGCAGTGGCAGGCCACCCTCGCCGCCGACCGCTGGGTCGGGGTGCACTGGCCCAGCGCGTACGGCGGCCGCAGTGCGACGCCGGTTCAGGTCGCGCTCTACCAGAGCGAGTACGCCCGCTCGCAGGCCCCGCAGCCGGTGAACCGGGTCGGGATCAACCTCGTCGGCCCGACGCTGCTGGCGCACGGCACCGAGGACCAGCGCCTGCGCTACCTGCCTCCGATCCTCTCGGCGGCGGAGATCTGGTGCCAGCTCTTCAGCGAGCCGGATGCGGGGAGCGACCTCGCGTCCCTCTCGACGCCGCGCCGTGCCGACCGACGGGGGCTACCTGGTCACCGGGCGCAAGGTGTGGACGTCCTATGCGCAGTTCGCCTCGTGGGGACTGTGCCTGGCACGCACCGATCCGGACGAACCGCGCCGCCAGCAGGGCATCACCGCCCTGATCGTCGACATGTCGGATCCGGGTGTGGACGTGCGCCCCCTCGTCCAGATGACGGGCGACGCGGAATTCAACGAGGTCTTCCTCACCGACGTCTTCGTGCCGGCGGAGGGGGTGGTGGGGACCGAGGGCCAGGGCTGGACCGTCGCCGGTTCGACCCTGGCCCACGAGCGCGGGACCAACTTCCCGTTCAAGGAGCAAGTCGTCCACGAGACCTATCTCAACCGGCTCTACGACGAGGCCCGGCGCAACGGCGCGCTCGACGACCCTCTGGTCGCCGACGCGCTGGCGCGCGCCTTCGTCGATCTCGGCGTCCTGCGTCTGCACAACCTGCGCACGCTGACGCGCCTCGGGCGTGGTGAGGAACCGGGTCCCGAGTCGAGCTGGGTCAAACTCGCGTGGACCGCCATGACGCAGGGACTGTCCGAAGCCGCGTTGTTGGTGACCGGACGCGATCCGACTTCTTCCGAGGCCGGGCCGTGGGCGCGTCAGTGGCTCTGGAGCAAGGCGGCCGGGATCGCGGGAGGGACGTCGCAGGTGCAGCGCGACATTATCGCGGGAAGGATTCTGGGCCTACCCCGCTGACCGCCGCGAAGCGGCGCCGGACCGGCGGCGATGCCGCACGAAGACCATGGTCACGAGGGTGCCGACCGCCAGACCCACGAGCAGTGTGCTGATGTCGCGCGGCGAATAGTGGCCGGTGAAGATCCGCCCGAAACCGTACGAGCTGGCGCGCCACCGACGACCGAGAAGGCAAATGACGCGAGGAGATTCCAGAGGATGAACTGTCCGTGCTGCATCTTGGCCGTCCCCGAGACGATCGACGGCGTGAAGAACACCGCGACGCGGCCCCACCTGGCATACGCCTGTTCCCCCCGCTGCATGATCCGCCGCCGCCCCGCTTGGTGCTTCCCGGGGCGTTCGAGGAGTTCGCGGCCCCAGCGGTTCCCGATGGCGTAGCCGATCAGTCCGCCCACCTCTCCTGCCGCCGTCGCGACCCCGATCACCAGGGCCAGATTGAGTTTGCCCTGGCTGGCGGCCACGCCCGCCAGACCCAGCGCGGTGGCGCCGATCGACGGGGACGCCCGCCCACGACGCCGCCACTGCGGCAAAGAGCACCACGTACTCCCACCAGCTCCCCGCGATGGTCGCCGCCGCCAACGTGTGCACGGGCGCGGACTCAAGCCTCCGGGGCGTACCGGCGCCGGCCTCGCGGCAGACACACCACCCGACGCGTCACGTCGCCGGCGACGGGTCGGGTGCGCGCGGCGCCGCCTCCTGTGGCGCCTCGGAGCCCGCGAGGAAGGCGATCCCGACGATCGCGACGACGAGGCCCACCACGGTGAAGGCCGAGTGGGAGGTTCCGGTCTTGGACAGAGTCTCGCCGTACACGGTGATCCCGAGGATCACGCTGGAGAAGAGGGTCACCGAGTTGCTCGATGCCATGGCCGGTGCCAGGACGCCGGTCTTGAGGGATGACTGCTGCAATGCGAACCCGGTGACGGCGGACACGACGAGCACGTACACCGACCAGCTGCTCAACAGCCCGAGGACGCCGCCGCCGAGCTCGGTGACGAACGTCTTCGTCACCGCCGCCTGCAAGCCGTAGCCGAGGCCGGCCGCGGCACCGAAGGTCAGTGCCTTGGCGGAACCGGTGAAGCGCCGGCCCACCCCGAACAGCACGAGGACAAGCAGGCCCGTGATGAGGCAGGCGGACCACCAGTCGCTGGCGTCGGGGTGGGAGCTGCCGCCTTGCGGCTGGCCCGCGGAGACGAAGAACACGATGCCCACCAGCGTCAGCGACGCGCCGGTCACCTCACGCCATCCGATGTGCTGGTCGGTCAGCAACGCGCCAATTGGCAGAGCGATCACCAGGCTCAGGGCGGTCAGTGACTGCACCACGACGAGTGAGGCGCGATCGAGCGCAATTGCCTGGACGACCCAACCCGTGGACTGGAGGACGGCGCCGGCCAACCAGATGGGCCGCCGCAGGATCTGGATCAAGAACCGCGGGTCATCTGCTGCGGCCGCGGTCGAGAGCGTGCCCTTCTGCTGGAGGACGGTGCCGAGCGCGAAGAGGACGGCCGCCACGATGGCCAGCGACGCACCCATGCCAGAAGGTTACCGAGATCACACTGGAGTGTGGTGGGTGCGGCATAACCTGTTGCATGCACGGAAAGGAGGTGTTGGCCCGTCGGGCCGCGAGCAACATCGCGGCGGTGAAGATGGATCTGGCCGGCGCGATCCTCGAGGGTGACGCCGACCGCGTGACCTTGCTGCAGACGCTGATCGACAGCGGAGGGGAGGTCCTTCTCTACCGGCCCCAGCTCCAGCACTATGCGGTGCTCTTCGGCGACATCGAGACGGCCAAACACGTGGCGGTGTTCGTCCCGGGCGTGGGTGACGGCACGAACTTGTGTGACGACTGGATCCCCGAAGCCCGAAACCTCTTCGACGCAGCGCCCGCCACCGCCGTTGTCCTGTGGAAGGGCTACGACAACCCGGCCGACATCCTCGTCGCTGCCGCGGACTCCATCGAATGCAACGAGGACCTGCTGACGGCCGCCGGCGACCTGACCGCGTTCGTCGAATGGCTGGAGCTCGACCCAGAGCAGTCCCTAACCGTGGTCGCGCACAGCTTCGGGTCGATCGTGGTGGGCGCGGCGTTGGCGGACTGCGACCTGCACGTCAGCGACGTCGTGGTGGCGGGGAGCCCGGGCATGACAGTGGAGGAGCTGGCGCAACTCCACCTCGATCAGTCGCACTTCTTCTCCGAGCAGGCGCCGGGCGACGTCATTGGCGAGCTGGGCGTCTTCGGGTCTCCCCCAGCGCGCCGACCTTCGGCGGCACCAGGATGAGTACCAACGCGCCCGACCATCCGACGGTCGAGTCGCACTCCAGCTACTTCGAGCCGGAATCCGAGGCGCTCGAGAACATGGCCGACGTGGTCACGGGCCAGTACTCCGAGATCGTTCGGCACCGCCCGGAGTTCCCCGAGATCGCCGGGGGACTGGTGGCGTGGGCCCTCCGGATGCCGGCGGCGCCGGTATGCGTGGCCGGGCGGCACTACCGGGGCCCCGGGTTTCGGATCCTGGTGAACTGGTGCCGCCTGGTCGACCTCGGGGCGAGCGAGGCGGGGAACCTGGTCTGCGAGGTGCTCGATGAGAGCGAGCGGGCGCTGTCGTGGGTCGCCCTTCGTCTCGGCGTCCTGCCCGGCACCGAATCCGGCACCGAATCCGGCCCCGAGTCCGGCCCCGAGTCCGGCACGGACGCCGGCGCCGCCGCGAGCCCCGGGAGCGACTGAGCCACCACCACCTCACCTCGGCTGCGCGTGCAAGCCCTCGGCAGGGCGCACGCCCCGACGCCCGACTCCCGGGTCACCAGCCGCCGCTCAGGCCCCTCCGATGGTGATGTCGTAGTTGCCGTGCGCGTCGAGCACCGCCACGTCGGAGGGCGCGAGCACGACCACCGTGAAGGGTTCCTCGATGAGCGCCGGTCCCTCGATCCGCGCGCCCGCCCCGAGGGACGCGCCGTCGTAGGTCGGCACCTCCATGAAGCCGTCGCCCAGGTGGACCGGACGCGACCCCGTGCGGGCGTCGGCGGCCTCGGTCACCTCGCCCATGCGGGCGAGCACGGGGGGCTTGGGCGTGGCGCCCCGGTGCACCAGTCGGATGCCGCGGACCAGCGGCGGCTGGGTCGGGAAGGCGAAGCCGCGCGCCGCCTCGTGCTGGTGGTGGAAGCGGTCGGCCAGGTCGAGCAGGTGCTCTTCCATCAGCGACTCACCCTCGGGCAGCGGCACGGAGATGTCGAAGTTCTGCCCGTGGTAACACATCTGCGCGAAGAGGTCGGCCTGCACGGCGCCCTCGCCCAGCTTCGCCGGCGCCAGTTCCGCCTCCGCCTCACGGTGCATCTCGGCCGCCAGCGTCCGCACCCGCGCCAGGTCGATGTCGGAGAGCTTGACGACGTAGGCGCGCATCAGGTCGACGACGTAGTCGGACACCAGCAGGCCGAGGGCGGAGAAGGCGGGCGACGCCTTTGGTACGAGGACGCGCCCGATGCCGAGCTCGCGCGCCTGCGCCCAGGCGTGCACGGGGCCGCCGCCGCCGTAGGCCACCAACGAGAGCCTGCGGGGATCGGCGCCGTGCTGCGAGAGCACCTTGCGCACCGCGTTGGCCATGTTGGCGTTGACGATGCGCTGCATCGCCCAGGCCGCGTCGTCCACGTCGAGGCCGAGCGGATCGGCGACGTCGCGGGCGATGGCGGCCCGGCCCGCTTCCACGTCGAGCTCCATGCGCCCACCGGCGAAGCCCTTGGCGGGCAGGTAGCCGAGCGCGGCGTCGCTGTCGGTGACGGTGGGCCGCTCGCCGCCGCGCCCGTAACAGACGGGCCCGGGGACCGAGCCGGCGGAGTCGGGTCCGACCAGCAGCGCGCCCTGGCGGACGCGGGCGATGGAGCCGCCACCGGCGCCGACGCTGTGGATGTCGACCATCGGCAGGTTGATGTAGTAGCGGTGGCGCCAGTTCCAGTCCGTGGTGACGGCCGGCTGGCCGTGCTGCACCAGGCAGACGTCGTAGGAGGTGCCGCCCATGTCGGCGGCCACCAGATCGTGCACGCCGCTGCGCCCGGCGGCGAGCGCCGCGCCCATGACGCCGCCCGTCGGTCCCGAGCCGAGCAGGGAGACGGCGCGCCGCTGCACGGACTGGGGCGGCATGACCCCGCCGCTCGATTGCATCAGCACGATCTGGCCGTCGAAGCCGGCCCCGTGCAGCTTCGCAACCAGCTGGTCGACGTAGGCGCTGATCTTCGGCGCCACGTACGCGTTGACGAGGGTGGTGGAGGCGCGCTCGAATTCGGGTGCCCGCGGGAGCACCTCGTGCGACAACGAGATGTGCGCGACGTCGGGGAACTCCTCGAGGATCAGCTCGCGGGCGCGCCGCTCGTGGTCGGAGTTGACGAAGCTGAAGAGGAAGCACACGGCGATCGATTCCACGCCGAGCTTCTGCAGCCGCCGCACGCCGCGGCGCACCGCCGCCTCGTCGAGGGCGAGGACGACGTTGCCCTCGAAGTCGCAGCGCTCCGGGATCGGGATGCGGGCCCGCCGCCGTGCGATCGGCACCGGTGGCGGCGCGGTCGGGTCCCAGATCTCCTCCTTGTGGTCCCGCCGGAGCTCGATCTCGTCGCGGTGCCCCTCCGTGGCGAGGAGCCCCGTGGGGGCGCCGCTCATCTCGATCATGGTGTTGTCGGCCGTGGTCGTCCCGTGCACGAAGGCCTCGATGGCGCCGCAGAACGGCTTCGGGTCCAGGCCGAAGGCCTCGGCCAGCTGCTCGACGCCCGTCAGCACCCCCCTCGACTGGTCGTCGGGGGTCGTCGGCGTCTTGTCGAGGACGACCTGGCCGTCCGGCGTGATGCAGATGAGGTCGGTGAACGTGCCGCCCACGTCGACGCCCACCCGGTAGCCACCCTGCGCCATGCCATCCTCCCCGCCCGCCCCCCGGCGGGACGGGTGAGGCACGATCCTAACCTGACAGCAGCGTCAGCAATTGGGGTCGGCGCACGCTACGTTTGCCCGGTGCCCGTCTGGCTGAGCGAGCAGGAATACGCCGTCCTGCGGGCGGCGTGCGCCCAGATGATGCCCTCCGACCAGGGTGCACCCGGAGCCGACGAGGCGGGCGTCGCCGACTACATCGACATCTTCCTCGGCGCCTTCTCCTTCGACCCGCCCCGCATCTGGGCGGGCGGACCGACGTCGGGGCGCATGGGCGGCGTGGCGGGGTTCGCCGACTTCCACCGGCTGTCCCGGCTCGACGAGCTGGCCTGGCGCACCCGGATCGAGGGCTCGCAGGGGATGCCCGAGCGTGAGTTCAACGGCCCGGTCGTGGGGCTCCAGCAGCGCTACCGGGAGGGGCTGGCCGCCCTGGGCGAGGACTTCGCCGAGGTCGACGGCCGGCGAGCAGCGCCGCCGGCTCCGGGCCGACGAGGACTTCTGCGACCTGCTGTGGGAGCACTGCTGCGAGGGCATGTACGGGCCGCCCGAGTACGGGGGCAACCGCGACGGGGTCGGATGGGCCTACATCGGGTACGAGGGCGACGTGCAGCCGCGGGGCTACAGCGACGCCGAGGTGTCCCAGCCGTGACCGCCGACGCGGTGATCATCGGGTCGGGACCGGGCGGCGCCACCGCGGCCGAGGTGCTGACCCGCGCCGGCTGGTCGGTGGTGATCATGGAGAAGGGGCGCAACCACCTGCTCGACCCCGACGACCCGACCAAGCCCGCGGGCGACTACTCCAACGACGAGATCAAGTTCATCTCCCGCTACTTCCTCGGGCCCGATCCCCTCATCGAGCCGCGCGCCTTCCGGCGCTCGGCCGACGAGGGGGAGCACATCCACGTCGGCGAGGTCAACTCCATCCCCACCACCGTCGGTGGTGGCGGGACGCACGCCGACGGCAAGGTGCCGCGCTTCCGGGAGGAGGACTTCCGGCTCCGCTCCACCTACGGGCCGCAGGAGCAGGCGGCGGTCGACGACTGGCCGCTCGACTACGACGAGCTCGAGCCGTACTACGCCGAGGTGGAGCGGGCCATCGGCGTGGCGGGCCGCGAGGGGGCCAACCCGTTCGCAGCCTGGCGCTCGGGCCCCTACCCGATGCCGCCGGGGGCGCCCATGTACGGCGCCGTGCTGTCGTCGGCGGCGGCGGAGAAGGTCGGGCTCCACCCCTACGAGGCGCCGACGGCCGCCAACAGCATCGCCTACGACGGCCGCCCGGCCTGCAACAACTGCGGCTTCTGCGCGTTCTTCGGCTGCCCGATCCACGCCAAGGGCGACCCGGTGGCGCTCCTGACCAAGGCCATGGCGACCGGCCGGGCCGAGCTCATGGCCGAGACCTACGTCAGCCGCATCGTCACGAACGGGCGCAGCGCAACCGGCGGTCGAGTACATCGGGCCCGACGGCGTCACACGCACGATGGACGCCAATCTCGTGATCGTGGCCGGCGGCGCGATCGAGACGCCGCGTCTCCTGCTGCTGTCCGGCCTGGAGCATCCGGCCCTCGGCCGCCACTTGATGGTGCACTTCCAGACGATCGTCGTCGGCCACTTCCCGGACCTGCGCCTCCACCCGCACAAGGGCCGGTCCGTCACCCACGTGCACGACGACGCCATGGTGCAGGACGACGCGCTCGCGGGAGGCGGCGGCCGCTGCCGGGCTGCCCTGGTTCCGCGGCGGCCTGGTCGAGCACAGCGGGGGCGGCCTCCCGATCATGGCGGCCCGCCACTCGCCCTGGGGCAAGGGCCACGCCCAGGCGATGCGCGACGCGAACCTGCGCGAGCGCATGTGGGCGTTCATCATGCAGGGCGAGGATCTGCCCTATCCCACCAACACGGTGGACCTCAGTCCCTCCGTGCGCGACGCGCGCGGCTTCCCCGTGGCGCGCGTCACCTACCAGCCGGGGCACCACGAGCTGGCGGCGTCCAAGCACCACGGCAAGATCCTGCAGTCGGTGCTCGAGGAGATGGGCGCCGAGTGGGTCATCCACACCTCGTCGCCCGGCGTCTCGTACCACGGGGTCGGGGCCACCCCGGTGCCCGAGAGCCGCCATGTCATCGGGACGGCACGGATGGGCGACGACCCCGGCACCTCCGTGGTCGACCGCTGGGGCCGGGTGCACGCGCTCGACAACGTCGTCGTCGCCGACTCGTCCGTGTTCGTCACGTCGAGCGGCTACGGGCCCGACGCTGACCCTCGTCGCCCTGGCCGCCCGCGCCGCGCACCACCTGGCGGGGACGAAGCCGGACTGAGCGCGACCGCTTAGCGCACGCCCCGGGTGAGCAGCATCGTGCCGGCGATCGGCCCGCCGCCGTTGGCCACCGCCGCCACCTCGGGGACCCGGCCGCCCGGCCGGACGACCTGGCGCTCGCCGCCGCCGCCGCGCAGCTGGACGCAGGCCTCGTGGATCAGCCAGAACCCGTGCAGGCGCCCGCCCGAGAGCTGGCCTCCGGCCGTGTTCAGCGGGAGGAGCCCGTCGCGGGCGATGTTGGCGCCGCCCTCGATGAAGGGCCCGCTCTCGCCCCTCCCGCAGAACCCGAGCGCCTCGAGCCACACGATGGTCAGCACCGAGAAGCCGTCGTAGAGCTGGGCGGTGTCGACGTCGGCCGGCGTGAGCTCGGTGCGCTCCCACATGGATGCGGCGGCGTCGCGCGCCGCCATCGTGGTCATGTCGTCGAACTGGTCCCAACTGGGACGCCCCCGCAGCGCCGTGCCGAGCGCGTTGATGTGCACCGCGGCATGGTCGAGGTCGTCCGCGACGTCGCGGTGGGACACGATCACCGCGGTCGAGCCGTCGCAGGGGGCGTCGCAGTCGAAGAGGCACAGCGGCGTCGTGATCATGCGCGCCGCCAGGTAGTCCTCCATCGACATGGGGTCGCGGTAGACCGCCTTGGGGTTGAGCGCGGCGTTGCGGCGCCCGTTGAGGGCGATCTGCCCCAGCTGCTCACGGGTCAACCCGAACTCGTGCACGCGCCGCTGCGCCACCATGGCCAGCCAGTTGGCGGCCGACGCGGCGCCGAAGGGGAGCGACCACTGCATGAAGCCGCCGAAGCGGGGGCTCGCCGCCACCGCCCGAGCCGACCCCGATGCCCTGGCGGCCTCCCGTTCCCTGGGCCGAACCCTCGCTGACCGTCCGGTAGACCAGGACGTGGCGGGCCAGGCCGGCCGCCACGGCGAGCGCCGCCGCCATCACGGCGCGCATCTGGGCCGGTCCCTCGCCGCCACCGTCGTGCCATTCGAGCGAGAGTCCCAGGGCATCTTGGACGTCGGGCGTCGGAGGACCGGCGAACCCCGGCGTCCCAGCCCCCATGCCGGGATACGTCGAGATCCCGTCGATGTCCTCGCGGGTGAGGCCCGCGTCGGCGATGGCCTCCAACGCCGCCTCCACGGTCAGGTCGAGGTCGGAGCGCCCGAGCCGGCGGCCCACGGCGGACTGCCCGATGCCCGAGATGATGGCGCGCCGCTCCAGCGGCTCCTCGACCGGTCCGGGGCTCATGACGCCTCTGCCGCGTCGGCCGGGGTGAAGAGCGGGAGCCACACGTCGTCGACGTGCTCGAAGACGCACGCGCACCGGCAGGCCGACGCGCACGTCCTCGGGCTCGACGCCGACGAGGTTGGTCGTCAACCGGATGTCGGGCTGCTCGTCGATCGACACCCAGGCAATGACGTAGGGGTCGCTCCCGGGGATCCACTGCTGGTAGTTGACGGTGAACGTCTCGACACGACCGCGGCCGCTGACCTCCTGCGGCGCCTGGTCGCGCGAGAGGCAGCGACGGCAGACGGGCCCGGGCGGGTGGTTGAAGAACCCACAGGCGTTGCAGCGCAACAGCCGCAGCACGCCGTCCGCGCCGGAGGTCCAGAAGAACGCCACGTCGTCGCTGAGGCGCGGCAGGAGACGCAGTGAAGGGCCGTTGGCAACCATGGCGGCATGTTGGCACACGCGTCCCGGTGGACGCCCGTTGGCCCTCGGGCGCGGCGTCGATCCGCATTGGCATGTCGGATCGCGCGCGCGTACAGTCGCCGTCGCGGGGATCGGTCGCTGACGAGAACCCGCAACAAATTCGAGGGGACCGCGCGCGTGTGGAGGTGTCGACGTTGCTCACCCTCGTCCGGAAGAGACTCGGGCTGTTCCTCATCGGCGTGCTGGTGGGCGCGGGGATGTTCCTGATCGGCGGCGTCGGGGTGATCCCGGCGCACAGCGCGGGTGGGGGGACGGCGAGGCTGGCGCCGTGGCTCCAGCGCACCCAGTGTCAGTACCCTGTTGCGCAATGCACCTATCCGCCGCCGCCCTAGGGGACACCATGCACCTCGCTGCCGCCCAGAGCGGCACCGGAGTGCCGCGGCGGGGACCGAGCGAGGGAGCGCCGCGATGAAGCTTTCCATGACGCTGGGCTACGCCGGCGGGTTCGAAGAGTCCGCCCGCCAGGCGGTGGAGCTCGAGAAGGTCGGGCTCGACGTCGTCTGGGTGGCCGAGGCCTACAGCTACGACGCCCCGAGCTACATGGGCTACCTGGCCGCCAAGACCGAGCGGGTGGAGATCGGCTCGGCCATCCTGCCCATCTACAGCCGGACGCCCACGCTGATCGCCATGACGGCCGCCGGCCTCGATGCGGTCTCCGGCGGCCGCTGCATCCTCGGGCTCGGCGCCTCGGGTCCCCAGGTGATCGAGGGCTTCCACGGCGTCCCCTACGACCGCCCGCTGACCAGGACGCGCGAGATCATCGAGATCTGCCGGGACGTGTGGGCCCGGGAGGCCCCGCTGACCCACGACGGCGCGGTGTACCACATCCCCCTGCCCGCCGGCATGGGCACCGGCCTCGGCAAGGCGCTGAAGTTGATCAACCACCCGGTCCGTTCCCGCATCCCCATCTGGGTGGCGGCGCTCGGCGAGAAGAACGTCGCCATGACCGCCGAGGTGGCGGACGGCTGGCTCCCCATCTTCTTCGTCCCCGACAAGGCCAAGGAGGTCTTCGGGCCCTCGCTCGCGGCCGGGACCGCCAAGCGCGACCCGGCGCTCGGCACGCTGCAGATCGCCGCTGGGGGGCTGCTCGCCATCGGGGAAGGGCCGGAGGTCGCGGCCGTCCGCGAGCTGGGCCGGAGTGGGGCGGCGCTCTACATCGGCGGCATGGGCGCCAAGGGCAAGAACTTCTACAACGCCCTGGCCCGCCGCTACGGCTACGAGAAGGAGGCGGCCGAGATCCAGGACCTGTACCTGTCGGGAAAGAAGGAAGAGGCAGCCGCCCTGGTCCCGTCCGAGCTGCTCGAGGCGACGTCGCTGTGCGGCCCCGAGTCCTATATCAAGGAACGGGTCGCGGCCCTGGCCGAGGCCGGCGTCACCCATCTCAACGTGACGCCCGTCGGCGCCGATCCAGTCGCCCTCATCGAAAAGCTGCGAAGCTGGGTGTAGGCCGCCGCGCCCTCCCGCACGGACCCGGCGCGGCGGCGACGCACCGGAGCGCCGGAGAGGAGCACCCATGCACGACCTGATCATCCGTGGCGGCACGATCGCCGACGGATCGGGACGGCCGACCCGCACGGCCGACGTCGCCGTCGACGGCAGCCTCATCACAGCGGTCGGCGAGATCGAAGGCCCGGCGCACCGCGAGATCGACGCCGACGGGCTCCTCGTCACACCGGGATGGGTCGACATCCACACGCACTACGACGGTCAGGCCACCTGGGACCCCGAGGTCTCGCCGTCCGGCTGGCACGGTGTGACCACCGTCGTCATGGGCAACTGCGGCGTCGGGTTCGCGCCCGCGCGAGACGGACCGCGCCTGGCTGATTCAGCTCATGGAGGGCGTGGAGGACATCCCGGGCACGGCGCTGGCCGAGGGCATCAACTGGAACTGGGAGACCTTCGGCGAGTACCTCGACGAGGTCGAGCGGACCGCGCGCGTCCTCGACGTGGCGTCGCTGGTCCCGCACGGTGCGCTGCGGGCCTATGTGCTCGGCGAGGGCCGGGCGAACGACACGGCCACGGCGGAGGAGATCGCCGAGATGGCGGCGCTCGTCCGCGAGGCCGTCTCGGCCGGGGCGATCGGGGCCTCCACGACGCGCACGATCCTGCACCGGGCGAAGGACGGCGAGCTGGCGGCGGGGACGACGGCCGCGGCCGACGAGCTCGTGGCGATCGGCGAGGCGCTCGGCAAGGCGGGCCACCGCGTCTTCTCGTTGGCCAGTGACCTGCGCGACCTCGACCACGAGTTCGCCTGGATGTCCGAGATCTCCCTGCGGGCGGGTGTGCCGGTGACCTACCAGGTGCTCCAGGCCGACTTCGCACCGGACCTGTGGCGGGAATGGATCGACCGCGGCGTGGCCGCCAACCGGCGCGGCGCCTGGCTCGTGCCGCAGGTGGCCGGGAAGCCCACCTCACTGATGGTCGGCTTCCAGTCCGTGATCCATCCGTTCGCGCAGCACCGGGCCTACGAGGAGATCGCCGGCCTGCCGCTGCCGGAGCGGGTGGCGCGCCTGCGCACGCCCGAGGTGCGGGCGGCCATCCTCGCGGAGCAGCCGCGGCCCGGCGGCTTCGTGGAGCTGTTGCGCGCCAACCTGCACAAGCTCTTCCCGCTGGGCGACCCGCCCGACTACGAGCCGCCACCCGAGCGCAGCGTGACCGCCCTCGCCGCCGCCGAGCGCAGGACGACCGACGAGGTCCTCTACGACCTGATGCTCCAGCGCGACGGCAGGGAGCTCTTGTACCTCCCGCTCCTCGACTACGCGGCACAGAACCTCGACGCGGTGCGCGAGATGCTCACCCACCCCGCCACGGTGCTCGGGCTGGGCGACGGCGGCGCGCACTGCGGCGTGCTGTGCGACGCCAGCCTTCCGACGTTCATGCTGACCCACTGGGCGCGTGATCGCACCCGCGGCGACCGGTTGCCGATCGAGACTGTGGTCCACCTCCAGACCCGGCGCACCGCCGAGCTCTACGGCTTCCGCGACCGCGGCCTGCTGGCTCCTGGTCACGTGGCGGACGTGAACGTCATCGACCACGGGGCGCTCACCCTGGAGCCGCCCGAGATGGTCTACGACCTCCCGGCCTCGGGCAAGCGGCTCATCCAGCGCGCCCGCGGCTACGTGGCGACCGTCAAATCAGGCGCGGTCGTGCGCCGCGCACGACGAGGCAACGGGGGAGCGCCCCGGCCGGCTGCTGCGCGGCCCGCAACCCCAGCCCGCCGCCTGAGGCTGCACTGCGGCCAGCTCAGGGCGGCCCGGCCGCCCGCAGGACATCGGCGAAGCCGCGCACGCGCAGCGAGGTGATCCGCATGCCGTCGGTCTCGAAGACGTCCCGCACGGTGCGATCGGCGCCGCCGAGATGGACGTCGATGTCGACGGTCACCGTGGTGCCCTCGACGTCCAGCGGTCCCGGGTCGGGGCGGAAGTCCTCGAAGACGAAGGTGTGGTCCGTGTAGTAGCCCAGGATGGCCTCGTGCCCGGTGCGGCACTCGCCGTCGACGTCGAACACCGCGTCGGGGGCGAAGAGCCGTCGGAGGAGCTCGGGGTCCTGCGCGGTGACCGCGGCGAAATAGTCGTCGATCACGCCGGCGGCGCCGGCGCGCCGCGTGGGCAGCCGATAGAGCCGGCGCGCGTTGAGCCCGAGCACGCGGGCCTGGGTCGCGGTGGCGCAGGGGGCCACGGTGGCCCGGATGGCGTGGACCGCGCCCGGGAAGGTGGCGTCGTGGTGGGGGTAGTCGCTGCCCCAGACGATGCGCGTGTCGCCGACGAAGGGCGCCAGCGCCGGCAGGGTGCGCTCGTCGATCTCGAAGCTGACGGCGCACTGGCGGGCGAAGTACTCCGACGGCCGCAGCGCCATGCCGGGGCAGAAGCCACCAAAGGACTCCGCCTGCTCGTCCAGGCGCTCGAGCCAGAACGGGACCCAGCCGCCGGATGACTCGAGGAAGATGCAGCGCAGTCCGGGGTGCCGCTCCAACACCCCGAACGCCATGAGCTCGGCGCAGGCCAGCATCTCTTCGAAGGGGTGCGACACGGCGTGGAGCACGAGCGGGTTGAAGGGGCGGTCGGCCCCGAGGGTGGGAACGATGACCGAGCTGCCCTCGTGGATCCCGATGGGCACGTCGAGCTCTTCGGCCGCGGCCCACACGGCGTCGTAGGCACGGTCCGACAGCGAACGCCCGCGACACGGATTGGGACGGACGAAGCCGGCCACGAAGCCGAGCTCGCTCACCGCCCGCCGCAGCTCGCGCGCCGCCGCCCCGGGGTCCTGCAGGGGCAGCATCGCCGCCCCGAACAGCCGGCGCGGGTCCGTGGCGCAGTAAGAGGCCAGCCAGTCGTTGTACGCGGCGGCCAACGCGGTCGCCGCGGCGGGATCGTCGACCACGGAGAAGTACAGCCCGATGGTCGGGTACAAGACGGCCTGGTCGATGCCCTCGGCATCCATGTCCCGCAGCCGCGCCACCGGGTCCCACCCACCGGGGAGCGCCTCGGCCAACGGTCGGAATGAGGCGGGGTCGTCGAACGTCGAGCCGGGGCGGGCCAGGTTCCCGAGCGGCACGGCCAGGATCTCGGTGTCCCCGACCACCACGTGCTCGTAGCCCGACCGGTCCGCGCTGATCCGGGGCCGGAAGTCCTTGGGCAGTCCCTCCCAGGCCCCCATCGGTTCGACGACGTGGCCGTCGGCGTCGACCACGGGCCCGGCGCGCGGCGGGAGCGGCGCCGCTCCCCCCGCCGAGCCGGTCACGGCGCGGGCGTGCGCCAGTCGTCGACCGGCGGCAGCGGATGGCGGAACAGCCGGCTGGCGTTGGCGCCGGCCACGGCCCGCAACTCGTCGTCCGGGAGCGCGCCCCAGGTCTCGGCCAACACGCGCTGGGTGTCGGGCCACGACGAGTCGGCGTGGGGGTAGTCGCTCTCCACCATGATGTGATCGACACCGATCACATGGCGCTGCGCCACGGCCGAGGGATCGTCGATGGAGCAGAACCAGAAGTTCCGGCGCAGCACCTCGCTCGGGAGAAGGTCGGACGGCCACGCTCGGCTCTCGGTGCCGGAGGCCGAGTGCCCCAGCACGTAGTCGGCCCGGTCCATCAACATGGGCACCCATCCGATGCCGCCCTCGGACATGGCCACCTTCAGGCCCGGGAAGCGCAGCGGGACGCCCGACCACAGCCACTCGCCCGCCGCCAGCAGCGCGTTGACGGGGAACACGGTGGGCAGCAGTTCGAAGGGTGGGTCGGGCGAGGGGAGGGGGGCCCAGGCGGACGCCCCCGTGTGCAGGCAGACGACGGTGTCGGTCTCCTCGCAGGCGGCGAAGAACGGGTCCCACCGCCCGCTGAAGATGGAGGGCAGTTGGAGCTGGGCGGGGAACTCGGGGAAGCTCACGGCCTTGAAGCCCCGCACCGCGTTGGCCCGGACCTCGGCGCAGGCCAGCTCGATGTCGGCCAGCCATGGGAGCTGGAGCGGGATGATGCGCTCGGGATGGGTCCCCGCCCAGACCTCGGCGTGCCACTCGTTGTAGGCCCGCAGGCAGGCCAGGCCGAGCGCGCGCGTCGTGCGCGCGCGAGTAGACGGCGCCGCAGAACCCCGACACGAGGGAGGGGAAGCACAAGGAGGCCCACAGGCCGGCCCGGTCCATGTCGGCGATGCGGGCCTCGATGTCGAAGCAGCCTGGCCGCATGTCCTCGAAGCGGGCCGGCTCCATGCTCCATTCCTCGCGGGGCCGGCCCACCACGGCGTTGAGCCCGACATTGGGGTAGTGGCTCCCTTCGAAGACCCAGCTCTGGGTGCCGTCATCCTGCTCCACGACGCGGGGCGCCCCGTCCTGGAGCGCTGCGGGCAGACGGCCCTCGAAGAGATCCGGTGGTTCGATGAGGTGGTCGTCGACCGAGATGATGGGGACCAGGACGGGCCGCGGCTCGGGATCGGGCAGCAGGGTCGCCCCCTTCGGCACCTGCTCGGTCTCGACGGCTCCCACGAGAAGGTGACACTATCGTCAGCAAAGTCGGCTGGCCCCGGGGGTGCGCATGACCACACACGTCGAGGACGTCACGACCAGCGTCGGCCTCCTCATCGACGGCGACGTCGTGGCCGGTGGCGAGGGTACCTACCCGGTCACGAACCCGGCCCGGCCGGCCGAGGTCGTCCTCGACGCCCCGTCGACCTCCCCCGCCCAGCTCGATCAGGCGGTTGCCGCGGCCCGCCGGTCCCAAGCCTCCTGGGCCGCGCTGCGCGCGGACGAGCGGGCGGCACGGGTCGTCGCCGCGGCGGAGGCCGGCGTGGCCGCCGTCGAGGCCGGGGACCTCGCCCGGCTGCTGACGCGTGAGCACGGCAAGACGTATGTGGAGGCCATCTTCGACACGGCCACGATGGGCGGCATGGCGGCCGCCTTCGCGCCGGTCGTCGCCGAGGCCCTCGCCGCGCGCGAGCTCAGCGGCGGGGCGACACGGGTCGAGTGGGTGCCCCACGGGGTGGTCGCGGCGATCCTCCCCTTCAACTGGCCGGTCTCGGTCATGGCCAACAAGATCCTCCCCGCGCTCCTGGCGGGGAACACCGTGGTCGTCAAGGCCCCGCCGACGTGCCCGGGTGCCGTCCTGCTGGTGGCCGCGGCGATGGCCCGGACGCTGCCGCCCGGGGTGCTGAACGTCGTCAACGGGCCCGAGGCCGCGCTCGGCGCCGCGCTGGTGGCCCATCCCCACGTCGACATGGTGTCGTTCACCGGTGGCGTCGCCACGGGGCAGGCGGTCATGGCCGCAGCCGCCTCCACCACCCGCCCGGTCGTGCTCGAGCTCGGAGGCAACGACGCCGCCATCCTCGCCCCCGACATCGAGGCCGACGAGGGCCTCGCCGACCGGATCGTCGAAGCCGCCTTCGTCACCAGCGGCCAGGTGTGCATGGCGATCAAGCGGCTCTACGTGCCCCGCGCCCGGATGGCCGCGATGGTGGACGCGCTGGCCGATCGTCTCTCGGGTGATCTGGTCGGCGACGGGCTGGCCGAGGGAGTGACGATGGGTCCGGTCCACACCGCGGGAGCCCGCGACCGGGTCGAGGCGATGCTGGTCGAAGCGGACGCGGCCGGGGCAGCGGTGCTGCGCCCGGGCCGGATACGGGCCGAGGACGAGGGTTCCGCCGGCTACTTCGTCTCGCCGGCACTCGTGGTGGCGCCGGACGGAGAGGCGCGCATCGTGCGCGAGGAGCAATTCGCTCCCGCCCTCCCCGTGATCCCCTACGACGACATCGACGAGGCGGTCGACGCCGCGAACGACACGGCCTTCGGGCTGTGCGCCTCGGTCTGGAGCAACGACGACGCGCTGGCGGCCGAGGTGGCGTCCCGCCTCTCGGCGGGGACCGTCTTCGTGAACGCCCACGGAATCTCGGCCATCGACATGTACGCGCCGATGGGCGGGTGGAAGCAGTCGGGCTTCGGGGTGGAGCTCGGGCCCGAGGGCATGCAGGCCTTCGCCCGCCAGCGGGTCAGGGTCGTGCGCCCGGCGCCCGGCGGGCCGGGGGCGTCGGCGTGACCGTCGCCATCCGCGGCGGGACCGTGGTCGACGGCACCGGCGCCGCACCGGTGCGGGCCGACGTCCTCATCGACGGCGACCGCGTGCGCGCCATCGGTCCCGACGCGGCGGGAGGCGCCGAAACCGTCATTGACGCCACCGGCCTGCTCGTCGCGCCCGGCTTCGTCGATCTGCACACCCACTACGACGCGCAGCTGTTCTGGGACCCCAACGCAAGCCCGTCTCCGTTGCACGGCGTGACGACGGTGCTCGGCGGCAATTGCGGGTTCTCGCTGGCTCCGCTGGCGCCGGAGGGCGCCGACTACATCAGCCGCATGATGGCCCGGGTCGAGGGCATGCCGCTGCCCGCGCTGCAAAGCGGCCTGCCCTGGGACTGGGGCTCCTTCGGGGACTGGCTCGGCCGCCTCGATGGCCGCATCGCGGTCAACGCGGGCTTCCTCGTCGGGCACTCGACGCTGCGCCGGCTCGTCATGGGGGAGCGCGCCGTCGGCGGGAGCGCCACTGCGGAGGACGTCGACGCCATGGAGGCGGCGCTGCACGCCGCGCTCGACGACGGGGCCCTGGGTTTCTCGACGTCGCAGGTGCACACGCATAACGACGGGGACGGGCAGCCCGTTCCCTCCCGTGCCGCGGCGCGGGGGGAGATGGAGCGCCTGGCCGCCGCCGTCCGCGCCCACGAGGGGACCACGGTCGAGCTCATCGTCGCGGGCTGCCTCAACGGCTTCACCGACGAGGAGGTCGACTTCCTCACCACGATGTCGCTGCTGGCGGACCGGCCCGTCAACTGGAACGTGCTCGGCGTCTCGGCCATGAACCCCGACGGGGCGTGGAGCCAGCTGGCGGCGGGCACCGCGGCGGCCGAGCGCGGCGCCACCGTGGTCGCACTGACCCTGCCCCACACCATGCAGATCCGGCTGAGCTTCGAGCACGGCGCCATCCTCGACGGCCTCCCGGGCTGGCGTGAGGTGTTCGCTCTCCCGGTCGACCAGCGCATGGTGGCGCTCTCGGACCCCGAGACCCGTCGACGGCTCGACGCCGGTGCCCAGTCCGACGAGGCCGGCATCCTGCGCCACCTCGCGCAGTGGGACCGCCTGATCTTCGACGAGACGTTCGCGCCGGAGAACGCCGACGCCGAGGGTCGCTCGGTCGGCGAGGTGGCGCGTGCACGGGGCCGTCGCGCCGTTCGACGCGCTGCTCGACGTGGTGGTGG
This sequence comes from uncultured Acidimicrobiaceae bacterium, assembly GCA_963726005.1. Lineage (GTDB taxonomy): Bacteria > Actinomycetota > Acidimicrobiia > Acidimicrobiales > RAAP-2 > Bog-473. The sequence continues at coordinate 456,400 of CAVSAT010000002.1, read as the reverse complement.
CGGATCGGCCTGCGCACCGGGCTCGCGCCCGCCCATCCCGACGTCGGAGGAGGACTGGGTGCTGCGCGCCCAGACCTGGCAGGACCCCCGGGCCATCGTGGGCGGCTCCGACGCCGGCGCCCATCTCGACACGATGTGCGGCGCCGATCTACTCGACGTCCATGCTGGGGGACGGTGTGCGGGCGCGTGGGCTGCTCAGCTGGGAGCAGGCAGTGCGCCAGCTGACGGACATCCCGGCCCGCCTCTACGGGCTGCGCGACCGCGGCCGCCTGGTGCCCGGCGCCTTCGCCGACGTCGTCGTGTTCGACCCCGCCCGCCATCGGTCACGACGTCGTGCGCACCCGCGACGACCTGCCCGGTGGGGCGAGCCGTCTCTACGCCGAGGCGACCGGCGTGTGCCACGTCCTCGTCAATGGCACCGAGATCGCCCGCGACGGCGCGTTCACCGGCGCCGTGCCGGGGCACGTGTTGCGCTCGGGACGCGACACCGACACCGTGCACGCCGGGTCCGACTGGGCGGGTGCCGCCGCCTGACGCGCCACCCGGCAGCGCACCGGCGCGGTCAGAGCAGGCGGGTCGTGCAGCGGCGTCTCGCGGGTCGTGCTCGCCCTCCTTGGTGAGCGAGTAGGCCACCTTGCCCTCGACCTCGGTGAAGGCGTCGTGCAGCTCGGTGCCGAAGAAGACCAGGCCGGTCCCGTTCTCGGTGGCGTAGCCGTCGGGCAGCGTGCCCGTCGGCGATGAGCCGGTGGATGAGCGGCCGGCGCTGCTCCTCGACGTCGTGGTGGGGGCTGTTGGAGTAGGGCAGGAAGGCCAGCCCGTTGGTGACGGGCCGCAGCGTCGGGCCGAACGAGTCGGTCGTGCCGCCGACGTGCCAGCACAGCGACCCGGCCGAGACGCCCTTGCAACACCACACCCGCCTCCCAGCACTCGCGCAGGATCGCGTCGAGTCCGTGCAGGCGCCAGAGCGCCAGCAGGTTGGCCGTGCTGCCACCGCCGACCCAGATGACGTCCTGGGCCAGCAGATGGGCGCGCACGTCGGGGACGTTCGGCATCGGGAACAGCGTGAGGTGCGAGCTGATGAACCCGACCTTGGAGAACGCGTTGTGCACCGCCGCCAGGCGGGTCGAGTCGTCGCCCACCGCCGTGGCGATGATGCAGACGCGGCGGGTGGTCGCCCGCCCCGGCCAGGTCGGCCGCCAGCCGGTAGGACGGTCCCGGGCGGAGGTTCGCCGGGTCGGGCCCCTCGGGCTGGAACCCGATGGAGGTGGCGATGATGGTCGGATGGCGCGCCGCCACGTCAGTCCGGCGAGGACCTCGGGGTTCACGATGTGCAGTGGCCGCGCCCCCGCCATGAGGCGGCACAGGTCCTCGGCGATGGTCCGCGTGTGGTTGGACTCGGTGTCATAGGTCGCCCCGCCGATGTGCGGCGTGAGCACCACCTGGGGGAACGTCGTCAGCGGGTGGTCGGTCGGCAGGTGCTCGCCCTCGAAGTGGTCGAGCCCGGCCGCCGCCACCTTGCCCGACGCCAGGGCGGCCACCAGCGCGTCGGTGTCGTGGATCTTGGCCCGCGCCGTGTTGAGGTAGACGACGCCGTCGCGCATCTTGGCGAAGGCGTCGGCGCCGATCATGCCGGTCGTCTCGCTCGGTCACCGGGGCATGGATGGAGATCACGTCGGCGCGGGCGAGCAGCTCCTCCAGCGAGCTCGTCGGCGTCCGGTGCGTAGGGGTCGTAGGCGAGCACCTCCATGCCCAGGCCGCGCAGGCGCCAGCGCAGCGCCCGCCCCACCGCACCGAGACCCACCAGCCCGACCGTCTTCCCCGCCAGCTCCCAGGCCCGGTAGCGCTGGTACGGGATCTTCCCGTCGCGGTAGATCTCGCCCTCCCGCACGTCGCGGTCCGCCGGCACGACGCCCCGGGTCGCAGCGAAGAGCAGTGCCACCGCCAGTTCGGCCACCGCGTCCGCGTTGCGCCCCGGGCGCGCGGAGCACGGGAACGCCGGCGGCGGTGGCGGCCGCCACGTCGACGTTGGTCGGGTCGCCGCGGCAGCTGCACACGGCGATGATGGGCTGCTCGTACAGCTCGGCGCCGCAGGCATCGCTCTCGACGATGACGATCGAGGCACCCTCAGCCGCCACGCGCTCGGCCAGCTGGGTGGCGTTGTAGATGCGCAGCGTGGGCTGATCGAGCCAGGAGTCGAGCACGAGATCTGCCAGCTGGTGCAGCAGATCGAGACCGGGACCGCTGACGGCCGCAGTCACCAGGGCCTTCGGGCGGGAGCCTGTCATGTCGGTGGACCTCTCCTCTCGTGGCGGATGTCGTCCATAATGACGTGATCATGACACTGGTGTCAGATTCGTGACCTCGTCCGCGCGCCCGGTCACCGTCGGGGTCGACGTCGGCACGACGTCGGTCAAGGCGGTCGCCGTGGACGAGGAGGGCCAGGTCGTCGCGCGCAGCCGGGTGCCGCACAGCGTCATGGCGCCGGAGCCCGACATCCTGCGCCATGACGCCAAACGGGCCTGGCGCGCCGGGCCACGCAAGGCGTTCGTGGAGGTGACCGCGCAGCTCGGCGGCGAGGGGCACAGCGTGGCCGGGGTGGCGGTGGCCTCCATGGTGCCCTCGCTCACCGCCGTCAGCCGCCAGGGCGTACCGCTGCTTCCCGGCCTGCTCTATGGCGACCGCGAGGGTCGCGCCGCGGCGGACACCGAAGGCACGGTCCTGCTGCCGGGGACCATGCCCGACGCCGAGGGGTTTCTGCGGTGGGCGTCCTCCGCGGCCCCCGAGGCGCGGGGCTTCTGGCCCTGTCAGGCCGTGGCGACGTACGCCCTCTCCGGGTTGCCCGCCATCGACACCGGGGTCACCGCCGCCCTCGGCTCGCTCCACATGCACGGGCGGTGGAACGAAGACCTGCTGGGCTCGCTCGAGGTCTCAGCGTCGCAGATGGCCACCGTGGTGCCGATGGGCCAGGCGGCGGGAACGTTGCCCGGAAGCGACACCGTGGTCACCGGGCGGCACCATCGACGCACTGTGCGATCAGATCGTGGCCGGCGCCACCGAGCCGGGCGACGTGCTGGTGATCTTCGGTGCCACGCTCATCGTCTGGGCGGTGTGCGAGGAATGGGTCGTGGCGCCGGGACTGATCAGCTACCCGCACACGACGCCGGAGCGCTACCTCATCGGCGGCCCGAGCAACGCCGGCGCACTCTTCGTCGACTGGGCCCGCCGGCTCCTGCGCGGTATGCCTCGCCCCGGTCCCGAACGAGAGAAGCTCGCGCCCCGGCTCGGGGACCCGTCTCGGGTGCCCGTCTGGCTGCCCTACGTCCGCGGTGAGCGGACGCCGTTCGAGGACCATTCGCTGCGCTCGAATCTCTACGGGCTCGACATCGGCTCGGGGCCCGAGGCGCTCGAGCGTGCCGCATACGAGGCAAGCGGGTTCGTCGTGCGGCGCATGCTCGACCGCTCCGGGGTGAAGGCGGCGCGGATCGTGGCCAGCGGTGGAGGCTCGCGCGTGACGGCGTGGATGGCCGCGGTGGCCGACGCCACCAATCTGCCCGTCGATGCGGTGGCCATCCCGGAGGGCGCGGCCCTCGGTGCGGCGTACTTCGCCCGCATGGCCGCGGGCCTCGAGACGTCGTTGAACGACTCGGCTCGTTGGGCGGGCGTGGGGCGCAGGATCGAGCCGGACCCGGCCTGGGTACGTGCCGCCGACGCGCGCTACGCCCGGTTCAGCGAGCTGGGCACGGGGGCGTAGGGCCCACGCTCGCGGTCTGGCGCGGAGGCGTCGTCATAACCGGAACGCCACGTCCGTGGCGCAGCGGATCGGCCGGGGAATACTCCGAGCCACGCGTGGTCGGCAGGGCGAGGTCCGGCCAGGCGGTACGCATGCTCGGCGTAGCGAGTGCGCCAGTTCCGGACATGGCGGCATGCGGGACAACGACCGGAATTGCTCAAAATCCGGCTAAGTGTCGACAGGATTGGGTGTGAAGGCCACCTTCAGCGCGCCGCTGTGGTCCTGCGCGCCAGCGCCTTCAGAGCCGGCCACCACTCCTCGAGCCCGAAGCGATGGGTCAGCATGGGCGTGATGTCCAGCCGCCCGTCCGCGACCAGCCGGAGGTAGTGCGCGATGGCGTGCTGGCGCCTGCCCTCGAAGTCCTCCATGCCGAACGCGTTCGACCCGGCGATGGTGATCTCCTTGAAATAGATGGGTGTCGACTCCCATCGCTCGGGGGTGGCGACGCCGGTGTAGACGAGTCGCCCGCGCTCGGCGAGCACGCGGACTCCCACCTCGAGCGTCTCGGCCTTGGCGATGGAGTCGTACACGACGTCGATGTGGCCGGGATGGGTCACGGGCAGCCCGTCGAGTGGTGCGTGCAGCACGGCCCCGGACCACTCCGCCAGCTCCTCGACCAACGAGAGCCGCGGTTCGTGGGCGAAGACGGCCGACGCCCCGAAGCGCAACGCCATCTCCCGCTGGGCCTCGAAGCGCGCCACCACCCCGACCTCGACGCCGGGGTAGAGGGCGTGCAGGATGGCCACGCTCGTCAGCCCCAGGGCCCCGGCCCCGTAGACGAGCACGCGCCCCGAGGATGGGGGCGGATGGCGGACGATGGCGTGGAAGGACACCGAGAAGGGATCGGCCAGGACGGCGGCCTCGTCGGAGATGCCGTCGGGGACGGGGATCAGCATGGAGTCGTGCGCGGCCAGCTGCTCGGCCCACGCGCCGGGGGCGCCCGTGATCACACCGACGTGCACGCCGGGGCCCAGGTCACCCTTGGTGAAGCTCCAGCACAGGCTGAGGTCGCCCGCCTGGCACGGTGGGCACGGCGGGTCGATGCCCCGCGGCCGGCAGGTCAGCCAGGGGTTCAGCACGACGCGTTGGCCCACGTCGAGCCCACGCGCCTCGGGCCCCAGTGCGGTCACCTCGGCGACCACCTCGTGCCCCGGGACGTGGGGGAGCGACGAGAAGGCGGCCATCGGGTTGTCGATGTCGCCGGTGTTGAAGTCGCCCAGCACGAGCTTGGCGTCGGAGCCGCAGATGCCGGAGAGGATCGGGCGGGTGACCACCCAGTCCGGGCGGACGAGGCGCGCGTCGTCGATGTCGTGCAGGCCGAAGGGGATGCCGGCCAGCATCGTCTCCAGGTCGTCCGCGGGTGTCGGCCGGACCTCGGTCTCGGCGGGCGGCGCGCCAAAGAGCAGGGCCTTCACGAGCCGGCCCCCTCCGCAGCGCCGTCCGCTGCCCCCGGCCAGGGCGCGCATCCCGAGCATGAAGGCGTCGATGTCGGACGTCTTGAACTCAATGACCGCCTTCATGTCGGGCAGGTAGTGCTCGAAGCGATCGCTGTCGATGGCGTCGACGATGTCCCCGGCGATCGACTCGGGAGACTCCTTCGGCCCGTCGTAGAGCGGCGCGTCGTTGTCGGGCTGGTCCCAGATCTCGGTGTCGATGGCACCGGGGAGGATCAACTTGACCGAGACACCCGTTCGGTCGAGATCGATCGCCATCGACTCGCTCCATCCGGCCAGGGCGAACTTCGATCCCGAGTAGGCCGCTTCGGTCGTGATGCCGAGACGGCCCCCCAGACTCGACACGTTCACGATCGTCCCCGACTTCGCGCTCCAGCATCCGGGGCAGGACGGCCAGCGAGACGGCCACCGGGGAGAGGTAATTGATGCGCATCGTCCGCTCGACCTCGGCCATGGTCAGCCGGCTGACGTGCCGGCGCATGGGGACGGCGGCGTTGTTGATCACGACGTCGAGCCCACCGAAGTGGTCCCAGATCTGCAGCGCCAGGTCGGCCGCGGCGGCGGGGTCCGAGAGGTCGGCCGCCCACCGCTCCGAGGCGGCCGATGTCCCCCGGCAGGCGGCGAGCACCTCGTCGAGCCGATCGGCGCGCCGGGCGACGAGAGCGACGGTGTCACCCCTGGCGGCGAGCTCGCGCGCGACCGCCGCGCCGATGCCCGACGACGCGCCGGTGACGAGCACCGTCCGACCGTTCGCCGCAGGACCCACTCTCGAACCTCCCCCGTGCCGTGCGTGTCGTGTCTGCCGCAGGCCCACTGCCGGGCCCGGCATGCTTCGGGGTGAGCGAGGGGTCTCGAACCCCCGACCTCCAGGACCACAACCTGGCGCTCTAACCAACTGAGCTACGCCCACCGAGGGGCACAAGTGTGGCACACCCTCCCGGAGGCGTCGGGCACGGGTCGTCGCCGTGTGCCGCGGAGCGCCGCCACAGTCGCATGCGCAACCCGTCGAAGCGAGCTATGTCAGGCTGTGAAGGACCGGCGTGGCCGGCCTGCCCCGGTGGCCGAGCGGACTTAGGCAACGGACTTCTAATCCGTGTTACGCAGGTTCGAATCCTGCCCGGGGCGCCGACATGCGGGGCGCCGAGCCGGCGCCGATCGGACCGTGCCGTCGCGGGTACCGTTGGCCGAGCATGGACGACCCGGACGACCGCTGGCCGCAGGCGGTCAAACACAGACTCAAGCCTCTGCGCGATCGTCTCGTGCACGTGATGGGGGGCGTGCTGCCCGAGCGCGGTCTCTCCTACGAGGAGCTCGTCCACCTGCTGTACCCCTCCCTTCCCGACGAGCTGCGGCCCGAGGTCGACGAAGCCGGCGCGGGAGAACTGACACAGGTCTCGACGATCCGCAGGATGCTCGGGACGATTGAGCACCAGGTCGCGCCGACCGCGTTCTCGGTGCAGCTCGCCGCGGAGGACGCTGTGCGCTGCTCGGTGAGTGGCGTCGAGATCTTTTGCGACGCCGCCGACGCCGCCGTGACCCCGGGGCTTCGCTCGGGCAAGTACGAACCGCACCTCACGGCCGTCTTCGAGCGCTACTGCACCCCGGGGATGACCGTGGTCGACGTCGGCGCCAACCTGGGCTACTACTCGCTGCTGGCGTCGAAGTCGGTCGGGCCTTCGGGCAAGGTCATCGCCATGGAGCCCAACTCGGAGAATTGCCGCCTCCTGCTGTCCTCACTGCGGTTGGGCGGGATCACCAACGTCGAGTTGATCCCCGTGGCCTGCGATCGTTCCACTGGATGGGCCTACTACTCGACGCATGTCGGGTCGAACGGTGGTCTCATCGAAGAGGGTGACCTCCTGGCCCATCCGGGCGTCGTGGTCCCGACCTTCCGCCTCGACGACCTCGTGGCGGGCCCGGTCGGGTTCTTGAAGATGGACGTGGAAGGCGCGGAGGGTCGCGTCGTCAGCGGCGCCACGCGGCTCATCGAGCGCGACCGGCCCATCATCACGACGGAGCTGAAGGAGGAGATGCTCAGACGCGTCTCGGGTACCACGGTGGCCGACTACCTCGGCTACTTCGAGAGTCTCGGCTACGCACCCTCCGTCCTGGAGAAGGCCACCGGAGCGGAGAAGCCCTACCCGTCGGTGGCGGCGCTGCTGTCGGACTGGCGGGGCACGGACGAGCTGCGTGACGTTCTGCTCGTCCCCTCCGCCCTCACGTGATGAGGGCCTGACGCCGGGCTTCGACCCCCACTCACCGCGCCGCCATCTGGTCGCACGGCGGCCCGGCGATGCCGTCGAGCAATTCGTCGACGTCGTCGGAGATCACGAGGCCCTCGAGCTGGCGCGCCCTGATGAACCCCTGGTCCACGGCGGTGCCCAGGAAGGCCAGCAGCTCGTCGAAGAAGCCGTCGACGTTGAGGATGCCGCAGCGCTTGTCGTGGATCCCCAGCTGGGTCCACGTGACTGACTCCATGAACTCCTCGCAGGTGCCGAATCCTCCTGGCAACATGACGAAGGCGTCCGACAGTTCGGACATCAGGGCCTTCCGCTCGTGCATCGTCGTCACGACGTGGAGGTCGTTCAGCGCCAGGTGTGCGATCTCGTGCCCGGCCAGGGACTCGGTGATGACCCCCGTCGCCCTGCCGCCCGCGGCCAGGACGGCATCGGCGACGACGCCCATCAGGCCGATCGAGGCGCCCCCGTAGATGAGCGCGACCTTCCGACGGGCGAGGCTCGTCCCGAGCCGTTCGGCCGCCACCGCGAACGCCGCGTTGGCGCCGCGGCTGGAGCCACAGAACACGCAGACGGTCGCGGGAGGGGTCACGCCGCGCTGCCCTCGGGGACGGGCACCCCTGGCCGGGGAGCTCCTGCGACGACGGGCTTCCGGCGCCGTCGCACGATCGTCTCTGCCGCGTCACTGTCGTGGATGGTGAGGGAGAAGACGGCGGCCACCAGTGCGAAGAGCGCAGCCGTGAAGAACGCGAGATGGTACGCGGTCATGTCGGGAGCGGAAGCGGTGGTACCGCCCGCGGCCTGCGTGGACCCCACCCCGATCAGCACTGTCGAGAGTATCGCGACGCCCGTCGCGCTCCCGAGCTGGCGCATCGTGTTGAAGAACGTCGATGCCCGCCCCATGGACTCCGGTGTGATCATGGCGAATGACGGCCGCCTGATTCGGGACCATGACCTGCGCCATCATCCAGCCCAGCACGAACATCAGGGCGCGGATCAGCCAGAGATTCGTGGTCACGGTGATCTGGGTCAGCAGGAGGGTGGACACGGCGAGCCCGAGCAGGCCACCGGTGATGTGCCGTCGCGGCCCGATGCGCGGGTAGATGAGGCGGCTCGCGAATTGCGCCCCGAGCATGACCCCGAAGGCCTCGGGGAACGTCGAGATCCCCGACTGGAGTGCGGACATGCCCCGCGCGTCCTGGAAGTACAGCGGAATGAGATAGAGCATTCCGAGGAACGCCGCCGCGACAAGGAACATGACGATGTTGGTGGAGCGGAACAGCCGGTCAGACAGCAGGCGAAGGTCCACCATGGGCCGCGCGGTCCGCAGCTCGACGACGATCAGGCCGGCCAGGAGGACGACGCCCGCCAGGCACGTGGCAATGACCACGGTCGACGACCACCCGTGCAGTGGACCCGCCGACACGCCGTACATCAGGAAGCCGAGCCCGGCGCCGCCGAGGATGAACCCTGGCAGGTCGAACCGGCCGGCGTCGATCGCTCCGGTGCGCTCGAGGTACAGCGCACCGAACGTCACGGCGGCAATGCCGATCGGCAGGTTGACGAAGAAGACCCAGCGCCACGACAGGCTCGTCACGAGGAACCCACCGAGCACCGGACCGAGGGCGGGCGCCATCGTGGTCGGGACGGTCAGGATGCTGGCGGCCCGCACGCGTTCCGACGGCGGGAAGACCCGGTACAGCATGGCCATGCCGACCGGGGCCATCATCCCGCCACCAGCGCCCTGAATGACACGGAAGACGACGAGCTGCGTCATGTCCTGAGCCAACCCGCAAAGAACGGAACCCACCGTGAACACGACGATGGCGATGAGCAGCACGCGCTTGCCGCCGAAGCGGTCACCCAGCCAACCCGAGGCGGGGATGAAGACCGCAAGGCTCACCAGGTAGGCGATGACAATGCCGTCCACGGCGGTGGGGGCGATGTGGAAATCGCGGCCGATCGTGGGCAGCGCCACGTTGACGATCGTGATGTCCATGATGTTCATGAACATCGCGGACACGAACACGGCTCCCACGGCGATCTTTTGATTCAAGCTCAGTACCGCCACGTTTCCCTTCTCTTCGTGTGAGCGTAAGGTCCGCTTCACCCGGGACGGGTGAAGGTGCTGTGTGCTGCCACCGGGCGGAGCGGAAAGCGCGGGTCGCCGGTCCCGATCCGTTCCGTCCGCCGACCCTATGCGCTCGGGCCGCGACGTTCGCTCACAGCGGGTGGGTTCCCGTCCGGTCCGTGCGAGCCGGGCGCCTGCTCCGCGCTCGCCCGAGCGCCTACCCTGGCGTCGGCCTCGGGACAGGTCCGAGTAGACCCATGGGGACGGTGGGGATGGTGACGAGGATCAGAGTGGTGCGCACGCGTTGGACGGGGTGCCCCGGAGTTGTTGCCCTCTTCCTGTGCGGATTGTCGCTTCTGGTCGTCGCGGTGGTGCCGGCGTCCGCCGGTGCCGCGCCGCGAGCGATCGGAGCGGCGTCGAGCACGGTGTGGCTGTGCCAACCCGGCCAGACGGCCGACCCCTGCGCGTTCAGCCCCGGGGCGACCACTGTGGCCCCGAACGGCACGACGAGCCGCGCCGCGGCCGTCTCGGATTCGGCTGCGCACCGGTTCGACTGCTTCTATGTGTACCCGACCTCCTCGAGGGAACTGAGCAACAACGCCGACCTCAGGGTCCAGCCGGTGGAGCGGGCGGTGGCGGCGGTCCAGGCGTCACGCTTTTCGCAGGTGTGCAACGTGTGGGCGCCCATGTACCGGCAGGCCACCCTGGCGGCCCTGAACAAGGGCGCGGCTGTCGAGCCCTCCGTCATCGCCACGGCGTATGACAGCCTGCTGGCGGCGTGGAAGGACTACCTGGCCCATGACAACCACGGCCGGCCGGTCGTCTTCATCGGGCATTCCCAGGGCGCCGCCATGCTGATCAGGCTGCTGCGGTCACAGATCGACCCCTCGGCGAGTCTGCGCCAGCGGATGGTGTCCGCCATCATCCTGGGGGGGAACGTGCAGGTTCCCACCGGGCGGGACGAGGGTGGGAGCTTCCGCAACATCCCCACCTGCGGGTCATCGTCGCAGACCGGATGTGTGATCGCCTATTCGAGCTTCGGGTCGCCGCCGCCGGTCAGCTCGTTCTTCGCCCGACCGGGGCAGGGCGTCAGCCTCCAGTCCGGCCAAACGGCGAGACAGGGACAGGAGGTGGCCTGCGTCAACCCGGTGACGCTCTCGTCGCAGAGCGGTGATCTGCAGCCCTACTTCGTCAGCGCCACCTCCGCCGTGCCGCATGTCACGGTGAGCACCCCGTGGGTGACGTACCCGGACCTCTATACGGCGCAGTGCGAGCGGAGCGGCGGCGCCTCCTGGCTGCAGGTCACGCCGACGGCTGTTCCGGGCGATGTGCGACCCACGGTCTCGGCCACCCTCGGTCCCAACTGGGGCTATCACCTCCAGGACGTCAACCTGGCGCTCGGCGACCTGGTCGCCGACGTCGCCAGCGAGGAAGCGGCCTATCACTGACCCGGCGTTGACCGGCGGCGGCCCAGGAGAATCATGTCGGTGGCGGTCCTAGACTCCGGCGATGGTCAAGGTCATCGCGGTCGCCAATCAGAAGGGCGGCGTCGCCAAGACGACCACCGTGCAGTCGCTCGGCGTCGCCCTTGCACAACAGGGACGGCGTGTCCTGGTCGTGGACCTGGACCCGCAGGCGTGCCTCACCTTTTCGCTCGGTTTCGATCCCGACGACCTCGATTCCTCGCTCCATGACGTGTTCGTCCGCCGGGCCCGGCTCGCCGACGTGGTGCACGCAGTCCCGGGGGTCGATGGCCTCTACCTCGTGCCCGCGACGATCGACCTGGCCGGGGCGGAGGTGCACCTCCTCAGCCGCACTGGGCGTGAGCACGTGCTCGCCCGCGCGCTGCTCCCGGTGCTGGACCAGTACGACGTGGTCCTCATCGACTGCCCTCCTTCACTCGGGGTGCTGACCATCAACGGGCTCACCGCCGCCGAGGCGGTCATCGTGCCCCTGCAATGCGAGGCACTCAGTCACCGCGGCGTCGGCCAGCTGCTCGAGACGATTGAGGACGTGCGCCAATTCGCCAACGAGAAGCTGCGCGTCCTCGGCGTGATCCCGACGATGTTCGACAGCCGGACGACGCACTCGCGGCAGGTCCTCTCCGAAGTGGGGGATCGCTACGGCCTCCCGCTCTTCGAGCCCCCGGTTCCCAAGTCCGTGCGCTTCGCCGAGGCGCCCGGTCTCGGGCAGTCGGTCCTCCAGCACGCCCCGGCGTCCGCCGGCGCGGTGGCCTACCGGACGCTGTCGACGTCGGTCTACGACGCCATGCAGAGCACCTGAGATGGCGGGGTCGCGCAGCGACAAGGCACCCGATCCGCTCGGCAAACGCGCACTGTACTGGGTGCCGTCGGGGGAGTCCGTCGATGGAACGCTCCCTGCTTCGGGCTCGACCGTGGCACTGCCCGTGGGCAAGCGCGCCCTCTTCTCGGGGCGCGGCCCGAGTCCGACAGCCGCATGATGACATCGGCGAACCCGCTCGACGCGCGGGGGACGTTCACCGTCGTGTGTGAGCGCTGTCGCCAGACCTCCCACGTCGGCGCGCTGGACCTCCTCATCTTTCAGTTCCCGATCGGCGTGTGGTTGCCCCGGGGGCGCTTCGACCGCCGTATGACCTGCCCGACGTGCCGCAAGCGCTCCTGGTGCAGTGTCAGCCTCCGTCGGGCCTGAGGTTCGCGCTCGCCGACGGAAGGGCGTCGCCGCCAGTTCCGCCGGCATCTCCACCCTCGCCACGACCACCACCGTCTCCCTCCGCCTCTGGACCGCCCTCCGCCGCGGCATCCTTCGGCTGGACGACCGGCAGGCGACGCGTGAACACCAGGGCGACGAGCGCGAGGAACGCCAGCACCGCCAGCGCGGCGCGCAGACCGTTGATCCGGCTCGAGGCGTTCACGTCGACGATCGCGGCGGCGGTCGTGGGCGAGACGCCGGCCTTCTCGAGGGTCGCATGCAGGTCGGCGTCACTCACGAAGGGGATGCCTGCCGACAACTCCACCTGGGCCTGCGAGGACATCTCCTTGGGGATGGCGGGATTGGCGGCGGCCCCGCCGAGGAACGTCGTGGTCAACACCGCGATGAGGACGGCGCCGGCCAAGGCGGTGCCGATGGAGGCGCCCAGGTTCGTGACCGTGTTCTGGATCCCGCCCACTTCGCCGGTCTGTGACTCTGGCACCGACGACACCGTCACCGCTCCGAGTTGCGAGGCCAGGCTCCCGATACCGAGTCCGGCCAAGAGCATCGGCCAGGTGGTGATCTCGGGGCCGGCACCCGCGTCCAGCGCCGCGAGCAGCACCACGATGCCGAGCAGCAGGAGAGCAAACCCGATGCGGATGATCCGACGTGGTGACGCGTCGGGGAACACCTTGGGGACGCCGACGGCCGCCACGAGAAGCGTGAGGGAAAGGGGAAGCAACCGCACGCCCGTGGCCACCGCGGACAGACCGAGTGCCACCGAGAGGAAGAGGGGCACGACGAAGAAGAGGCCGGCCTGCAGCAGGAACTGGAAGAAGAACGCCGTCAGTCCGGCCTGCAGGCGGGGCAACCGGAGCATGCGCGGATTGAGGAGGGAAGGCCCGCCCTTCTCGATCTGCCGGTTCTCCCACCACACAAAGGCGGCCAGCACGCCTGCGCCACCGAGGAGCAGCCAGATGACGGGGGAGGCCCCGAGCCACTGGGGAGCGCCGGGCTTGGGCTGCACGAAGCCCCACGTCCCCGATCGGACGATGCCGAAGACCACCATGCCCAGTCCTGCCGCCGAGAGGAGGGTGCCGACCGGGTCGAGCCGGACCCCGGGAACGGCGGGGGAGTCCGCCATCCGCTGGGCGAGGGCCAGGATGCCCAGCACGATGACGACCTCGCCCGCGAACACCCAGCGCCAGCTCGCATACGTCGTGAGCAGCCCACCCACCAAGGGCCCGACGGCGACGGCGATCGCACCGGCCGACGCCACCAACCCGTAGGCGCGGGGCCGGTCCGCGGCCCCGAAGTTGGTCGCAACGAGCGCGACCACAGCCGGCATGATCAGGGCCGCCCCCAACCCCTCCAAGAGCGACCACCCGATCAGGAGAACCGGGAGCGACCCCGCGAGCGCCGTGATGAGCGAGCCGGTTCCGTAGACCACGGAACCGATCATGAAGACCCGTTTGCGCCCGAGGATCTGGCCGAGCTTGCCTCCCGTGATCATGAACGCGGCCATGACGAGCGTGTAGAGGGTGATGGCGAGCTGTATCCCCGTGACGGTCGTCCCGACGTCCTTGGCGACCGTGGCGATGGAGACGTTCATGACCGAGCTGTCGAGCGTCATGAGGAACTGCGCCGAAGCGAGGGTCAGAAGGACGATCCCGCCCGGTGAGCCCTTCCCCTGCTCCCTGGCGGCCACCTGCGCATTCTTGCCCACGTGGGCCGCCGGCTCCCTTTCCCCGGGGATCAGGCTGCCCGCCCTTCGCACTTCGTCGGGATGCGGGGATTTGAACCCCGGACCTCCTGCTCCCAAAGCAGGCGCGCTAACCAAGCTGCGCTACATCCCGTGACTGCCTGTTGCGGAGCACACTGGTGCTGAACTGGGGAAATGCGCCCCGTTCGCCTATGAAAACGCCCTGCTCGGGCGTACCCGGGAGGATCCAAGATCGAGTTTCGGGGTGTTCCGGGCAGGCACCCAAAGCGAGCGTAGTTGGTGCGCGCCGCTCAGCCTCACCTCCGCGCCGTGCGGGAGCGAATCGCGGCGATGGCGGACTCAGGCGTTCGAGGCTCTGCCGGGGGTCGGAAGCGCCGCCTTCACCTGATGCCCGGAGCGGGAGTCGTTCCTCCGCACCCGAACGCCTCTCGTCCGGTCAGGCGTGGGCCGCGACCTGCCGAGAGAAGAACGTGGGAGACGTCGTGTCACGCCCGCGGGGTCTTGGTCCGGCCTCGGTGCGACCGGGGCAGCGAAGGTGACGGGCCGTTCCGACGCGGCCGTGCTCGACCCGCCGGCGGCCGCCGAGACTGAACCTTCTGCGGAGGGTCCCGCAGCCACGCCGAGCGGTCGGGGCGAGCCACTCGCGCCCGCCGAACGACAGGGGCGCTGGCTCACCCTCGTCGCGCTGGCCGTGGTCACCGCGTTCGGCGCGTGTCTGCGGGCCCACGGCCTGAGCGGTCTCGGGCTGTGGCGCGACGACGCCTGGGTGGCGCTGTCCGCCCACGTCGGCCTCGGGGAGGCCTGGCGCATGTGGTTCACGACACCCGGCTCCGACTTCATCGATCGCACGGTGCTCGTGCTGAGCCCCGGGACCACGATCTGGGCCCAGATGCCTTCGTTCGTGGCCGGCGTCGCCGCGATTCCCGCCGTCTACGCACTGGCCCGCTGTTTCCGTTTCGGCCGCCTGGCCGGGCTCCTCGTCGCGACGGCGATCGCGACAGCACCGCTGTGCGTCGTCTACTCCACCCGGGTGAAGGAGTACGAGCTCGACATCCTGCTCTCGTGCGCCGTGCTGGCCGCAGGGGAGCTGGCCCGGCGTACGCCGGGTCGCCGGCAGCTCGCCGTCCTGGCCGTCGCCTCGGTGGCCTCGTTCCTCTGCTCGGCCTCCCTGGCCGCGGTGATCGCCGGCGTTTGGATCGCCCTCGCCATCCACTTCTGGCGCGGACGGCGACTGGCCTGGCCACGGTCGGTCGTTGCTGCGTTCGGCGCCACCGCGTGCGGGTGTGCGGCGGTCGGGCTCGCCTTCTACACCAATATCTCCCCCGCGGAGGACCGGTTCTGGGAGAGGGAGGGCGCGTTCGTCGCGCACCACAGCGTCGGGTCGTTGTTCTCGTCCCTCTGTTGGGGCGTATGGCACCTCTTGGCGTATGCCGTCGGCCTGGGGAGCGCGACCGAGCCCGCCCGCGTCGTGCTCGTCACCCTCTGGATGGTTCTCGTCGCGATCGGTCTCTCCAAGAACCGGTCAATGCTGGCGCCCGCCCTGGCTGTCGTCGTGGCGGTGCTCGCCAGCGCGGCCCACATGGAGCCGCTCGGGACCGGGCGCTCGGACCAATACCTCTACCCGGCGCTGCTCTTGCTCACCGTGGCCGGCGTGAGCCGGGTGTACGCGGCGGTGGCCCGCGACGTCACGCGACGGCCGCGGCGCGAGGTCGTCGCGGTCAGCGCGGTCGGCCTGTTGCTCGGCGGGCTGGCACTCGGGCCGTGGGCCGCCCATGCGTGGTCCGATCGCCCCGTGTATCCCGGTGTCGACGTGCGGGCGCTGGCCGCGCAGATCGACCGACACGAGCAGCCGGGCGATCACGTGTTCGTGAGCGAGCTCGTGCGCTTTCCCTGGGCGCTGGCCGAGGAGCCCAGGCCCGAACTCCGCTTCGGTCGCGCCTGGACCAACGGCTTCACCGTCGTCAGCACCGACCCGCGGTGTTCATCGTGCCGTCGGAGTACTTCGAGGGCGGTTCGGATCCCAAGGCGTGGGCGGCCGCGATGGGCCGTTACCACCGGCTCTGGTACGTCTGGTCGCCTCCGCTCGCCGTCGACCCGAGCTACGGCGCCCTCCTCGCGGACGGCTGGCGCCCTCATACCGTGCTCACGGCGGCGGGCGGGTCGGCCACCCTGCTCGTGCGGGCATGAGCGCCGCGTGGGCCCGAGGAGACGCTCGCCGGGAGCGAAGCACTCCATGTCCGTTTCGATGCTCTTGATGATCCCTTCGTCGATTCCGCCCAGTTCGGGGAGGGACGCGCACCACCCGGGAGACGAGATGTAGTTTCGGGGCGTGACTACGCGACGGGGTCCGACATGATGAGCCGCGAGCGGATGTGGAAAGCGGTCTCCACCGGCATCGGCTTGCTGGGCGGGCTGCTCGCCCGGAAGCTCATGAGGGCCGGCTTCGAATTCGTCCGCAAGGACCCTGCCGCGCCTTCGCCGTTCGACCCCAGGGGCGCCCGCTTCTCGTGGCCCGACGCCATGCTGTGGGCAGCGGCGGCCGGCGTCGGTCTCGGCATCGCCAAGGTGGTGAGCGCCCGCATCGCCGTCATCAGCTGGGAGAAAGCGACCGGCACCCTTCCCCCAGGGGCTGTGGAGGAGCCAGCGGCCCCTTGAGTAGGGCCTTTCCGGCCCAGGTCCTCAGGCGGCCGGCTGTGCCTCGACAGTCGACGGCGAAGAGTCGTCACTGCTCAACCAGTATCGCCGGGCGAGGAGCTTTCCCAGCTCCCAGAGCAGAAACAAGACGACTGGCGGCAGCAGCGACCACGCGAATTCGCGGAATGTGAGCTGCGTGGTCCCGAGGATACGCCGGAGGGCATCCATCTGGGTGGTGAGAACCGCCAGCACGAACTCGACGATCATGGTCCGGTTCATCTGCCGGCTCTCGAAGGTGGCGGTCGTGAGGATGGAGTCGGTCTCGCTCCGGCATTCGAGCGCAGCCACAATCAAGCAGAGCGCGAAGGCGGTGAAGGCGATGGAGGTGCCGACGGCCGTGGAATGAAAGTGCTCCGTGCCGATCTCAATCATCGAGAGCAGGGCGATCGTGATGGCGAGGCCTGCCAGGGCCACGGTGGTCAGCAAGCTCGGTGTGAGCACCGACTGGCCACGGGGCTTGGGCACGCGGGACATGAGGCCCGGAGTCTCGTTGTCGAAGCCGAGGGAGAATCCGAATGCCGCGTTCACGACGAAGTGGATCCATAGAACCTGTGGTGGGGTGAAGGGCTCGCCGGCCGCGATGTTGAAGAGAGCCGCCCCCAAGAACGTCAGGACGAAGACGACGAGAAGGACGAGGACGAATCGGATGTACTTCGTGAGATTGTCGAAGATCTTGCGGCCCTGCTCGACTGCGTAGACGATGGTGGCGAAGTTGTCGTCGGAGAGAATCATCCGCCCGGCATTCTTGGCCACCTCGGTTCCCGAGCCCATGGCGATGCCGATGTCAGCAGCCTTGATGGCGGGCGCGTCATTGACGCCGTCGCCCGTCATGGCCACCACCTCGCCCTTCTTCTTCAATGTGTCGACGAGGAGGACCTTGTGCTCGGGCGCGACCCTCCCTACGACACCGATATCGTCGATGCGGGACAGCCGCTCGGCTTCGGACAGGGCCGCGAAGTCGGCGCCGAGCATCGCCTCACCGGGGATGCCCAACTGCACCGCAATAGCCGCACCAGTCGTGACGTCGTCGCCGGTGATCATGCGGACGCGGATGTGCGCGGCCTGAGCCTCTCGGACGGCCTGCTTTGACTCGTCGCGCGGCGGATCGACCATCCCGACCAGGCTTGTCATCTGCAGGTCGACGATGTGCTCGAGTAGGTCGCCCTGTGGGTCGAACCCGTCGCGATCGATGTCTCGCATGGCGGCGGCCATGACCCGCTGGCCGAGTCCGGCCATCCGGTCGACGTTGTTCTGAGCCCGGTGGGCCAAATCTGCGTCCCAAGGCATGGAGGAGCCATCCGAGAGCGCCGTGGCCGAGCGGTCCATGACCGCCGGCGCAGCCCCCTTGACGTAGCAACGGACCAGCGCGCGTCCGGAGGGATCGGTGACCTCGTGGAAGGTGGCCATAAGCTTGTAGGTGGGGTCGAACGGCAGCGTGGCCAGCCTCGGCGTGCGCTCGCGGGTGGCGTCGATGTCCACGCCAGCCTTGTGCCCGAGGACCAGCAGAGCGCCCTCGGTGGGGTCACCGACCACGGCCCCGTCGACCAGCGTGGCGTCGTTGGCGATGAGGAACGGCAAGATGGCGTCCTCAATGGTGTCGCCGGAGCCGGCGGGATGTTCGACCCGGCCCTCGAGCCCGTAACCCGAACCGCTGATCGTGTAGCGGTCGGTCGGATCGATGACCTCGACCGCGGTCATCTGGTTCAGGGTGAGGGTGCCCGTTTTGTCCGAGTTGATCGCGGACGTGAACCCGAGGGTCTCGACGGCGGGGAGCTCCTTGACCAGCGCATTGCGCTTGGCCAGCTCGACGCTGCCGAGCGAGAGGATTACCTCCGTCACGGTCGGGAGGGCCTCGGGGATAGCGGCGATTGCTAGCGAGATCGCGCTGACGAAGAGGACGTCCCAGGCCGTGCCCCTCGAACGCCCGAGAGCGAACATGACGACCATCGTCAAGCCCGCAGCCGCGACGATCCACAGCGTCAGGCGGTTGAGCTCCTTGGTCAGCGGGGACTGCTCCCTGGTCGTGGCCGAGAGCATTCCGGAGATCTTCCCGAGCTCGGTCTCCGTCGCCGTTGCGGTGACGATCATCACGCCGCTGCCGTGCGTGACCGGGGTGTTCATGAAGGCCATGTTCACTTGATCGCCCGGGCTCATGACGCTGTCGGCCAGCGTCGTGGTCTCCTTTTGCGCCGGCGTGCTCTCACCAGTGAGCGCCGACTCGTCGATCTGTAACGCGCTCGCCTCAATGATCCGGCCGTCCGCCGGTACCTCGTCACCGGCGGCTAGAAGGACCACGTCTCCGGTGACCACCTGCTCAGCGGGGATCTCGGACTCGATCCCGTCGCGCCTCACTCGTGCCGTGACCTGCATCATCGACTTGAGTGCGTTCATCGCGCTCTCCGCCTTGCCTTCCTGGCGAAGACCCACCACAGCGTTCAACAGAGTGATGATGACCAGGAGCACGGCGGTGCTCCACTCCTTGATGGCCAACGAGACCACGGCGGCGCCGACGAGGATCAGCTGCATGTAGCTGCGGTACTGATCGACAAAGCGGAGAAAGCCCGGTTTCGGCTTCTCCTCCGGAAGTGCGTTGGGCCCATTGGTGCGGAGGAGCTCTCCCGCCCGCGGGGAGTAAAGGCCGACCGCCGGATCAACGCCGAACGCGGCCGTGACATCCTCCCCACTCCGGGCGTACCAGCGGGGGAAATTGGGGAGATCGCGCCGGGCGCCGTCGTCTGGGTGGTCACGACTTCGCCGGGATCACGACTTCGGGCCGGTCATGCCTTCATTGCCTCCGCACCTCCAGTCGGACGCCGGAACGGGCCACTTGCACGGTGGCCCCTTCCGTCGCCGGTCGTTTCCGGAACGAGAACAACGTGAACGTACCACTGGGGTCGTGGCCGAGCCGGCACGCCCGGCAAGACGTGGCGGCCGATGCGGGCGGGAGGGTCAAGGCTTTACAATCCCGCGGGGGAGGTTGCCCATGAATGGGACAGGTCGCGGAGCAGAGCCTCCCGAGAAGATGCGACGCAAGGAGTACGAGAAGGAGCTCCGGCGCCTGCAGGCCGAACTCGTCCAACTGCAGCGCTGGATCGTGCAAGAGCGTGCCAAGGTGTGCATCGTGTTCGAAGGCAGGGACACCGCGGGAAAGGGCGGGGTCATCAAGCGGCTGACGGAGCGAGTGAGCCCCCGCGTCTTCCGGGTCGTCGCCCTGCCGGCCCCGACCGACCGTGAACGCTCGCAGATGTACCTGCAGCGCTACATCCCGCACCTCCCCGCGGGCGGTGAGGTCGTCATCTTCGATCGAAGCTGGTACAACCGGGCCGGGGTCGAACCGGTCATGGGCTTTTGCACCGAAGGCGAGACGGCCCGGTTCCTCCAGCTCGTTCCCTTCGTCGAGCAGGCAATCGTCGACTCCGGCGTGATCCTGCTCAAGTACTGGCTCGAAGTCAGCCAGGAGGAGCAAACCCGTCGGCTGACGGCCCGTATCGATGACGGCCGCAAGACCTGGAAGCTCTCACAGATGGATCTGGACTCGTACGGCCGCTGGTACGACTATTCCCGGGCACGCGACGCCATGTTCGACGCCACAGACAACCCGACCGCCCCGTGGTACGTGGCGGACTCCAACGACAAGCGACGGGCCCGCCTCAACATCATCAGCCACGTCCTCGAGGTGGTCCCCTACCAGCGCGAGGAGCATAGGCAGGTGGTCCTGCCGCCTCGCCAGAAGAAGGGCGATTACCGAGAGCCGCGTGCG
This sequence comes from uncultured Acidimicrobiaceae bacterium, assembly GCA_963726005.1. Classification (GTDB taxonomy): domain Bacteria; phylum Actinomycetota; class Acidimicrobiia; order Acidimicrobiales; family RAAP-2; genus Bog-473. Next base: position 436,001 of record CAVSAT010000002.1, on the reverse strand, counting down.
CATCGGCACGAGGTGCCGAACCGGTTCTGAGCTCAGGCGGGCTGCATGCCTTTCGCGAGGAGGACAAGATCGCGCACGTGCACACCGCGGGACTGACGTCTCAGCGCGATCTCGATGTTGCCCTCCGGGACCAGTATGCGCAGGCCCTGTGGGTGGGCGCAGAAGGTCATCGGTGTCTCCAGTTCGAGGGCCTCGCCGTCGACGCCCGCGAAGGCCGTGCCGGAGCGGGAGGTGATCTCGAAGCTCGGGCAGCTGAACTCGAAGGCGTGACCGCTCCGACCACCTTGTCCGGCTAGGGCCAGGGCGACCACCTCGGCGGCCTGCGCAGCGGTCTTCGCCGTGACGGCGAAGACACCGAGCAGCCCCGTGTCGAGACGGAGGCGCTGGGACGTGCTGGGCGACGCCGCGAGCACGTAGGGGTTGTTCGACACCATCACGAGAAAGGATCCGTCGACCTCGGTGCCGTCGGGCGTCACAAGCTGCAGATCGAAGGGCTTCTGTGTCTCGCCCACCAGCTCGGGAAGCAGCTGTTTCGTGGTGGCCACCTTGGCCTCCCGGTAGCCCTCCTGCTGCACGATGGTGGCATAGACGCCCAGCGACACGTTGTTGACGAAGAACCGGCCGTTCACCGTCGCATAGTCGACTCGGCGCTCCAGGCCATCGCGGAACGCGTACACGCTCTGGCGCGGGTCTCGGCGGTCCAGCCCGAGATCAAGGGCGAAGTGGTTCCTGGTGCCAGCGGCCACGCACACGAAGGGAAGGTCGTGCTCCACTGCGATGGAGGCCACAAGCGCCTGTGAGCCATCTCCACCGGCCATCCCGAGGCAGTCGGCACCCCGGGAGATCGCGTCTTGCGCCAACTGTGCGAGGTCGAGCCCGTGGTCGAGCATCACGGTCTCGACCCCGAGTGAGGATGCCAACTCCACCAACTCGAACTTCTGGACCTTCCCACCGCCCGACCACGGGTTGCACAGCAGGACCGGGTGTGACGGTCGGTTCACGTGGCGTATCTGGCCTGCGGCGCTGGTCCGGAGACTCAACCCGAACGCCGCCCGCGCCGCCAGAACGGCGATGGCGAGAAGCGCGAGGCAGATGACCGTTCGGACGAAGGATGCCCAGTCCTCGTTCCCCGCTACCAGCAAGGCGGTGACGAGGAGTGCCGCACCCAGGACCATCCCGATGATTCCGTATCCACGCCGCGGAGCCCGTTTCGTGATCGCCCACCACCCGCCGGCGACTGCCAGCGCGAAGCCGACCGTTCCGACAAGGACGTACACGCCGTTGCGGATCAGGAAGCCGAGCAGCGCGGCCGCGAGGAGCACGACCGCGACGAGCGAGACGATCGCCAGCGCCCGCTGTCGAGCCGTGGAGGCGCCACCCCAGTCACGCATGTGGTGTCGCCGCTCCCCGAAGCACACCACGAGATCGTCTGGTGCTCACGTCACTGGGTCGATGGAGCCTCCGATGCCGCTCGGGTGTGGTCATGACCGTGCACCATTTCCTCATTCCTCGCTCCGCGGCATTGTAGGTTCGGCGACGAACGGGGTGACATGGCCGAAGGTCACAAATCGAACGGGAGTACGGTGAGCGAAGAGCCCTCGGGGATTGCCAGGTGGATTCCGGGTCTCCGGGTCGCTCGGACGTACCATCGGCGGTGGCTGCGCTCCGACCTCGTCGCAGGTGTCGTGCTCGCGGCCATCCTGGTGCCTCAGGGGTTGGCGTACGCCGAGTTAGCGGGGCTCCCCGCAGTGACCGGCTTGTACACGTCCATCGGATGCCTCGTCGGCTATGCGGTCTTCGGGCCGTCCCGCATCCTCGTCCTGGGTCCAGATTCGTCGATATCACCCATGATCTTTGCCGCCCTCATGCCACTGCTGGTCGCGGGCGGAGACATGCACCGTGCCATTGCGCTGGCCGGAATGCTCGCCGTGATCGTCGCCGTCATCGAGATCGGGCTGGGTATCGGGCGGCTCGGCTTCGTCGCCGACCTGCTCTCGAGCGAGGTGCAGGTCGGCTACATGAACGGCCTCGCCCTCATCATCATCGTCGGCCAGCTGCCCAAGCTCTTCGGGTTCTCGACGGACGCTGAGGGTTTCGGTCCCGAGTGCAAGGCCTTCGTTCTCGGGCTCGACGGCACCGTCGGGGCCGCACTCGTGATCGGCCTGGGCGTGCTGGCCATTCTGCTGGTGCTGCCCCGATTCACCAAGGTCGTCCCCGCCGTCCTCGTGGGCATCGTGGCGGCCACCGCCGTCTCCGCCGTCCTCGACCTGCACGCGCACGGGGTGTCGACCGTGGGCACGCTCCCCAAGGGGGTCCCTGCGCCCTCCCTCCCCTGGACGAAGTTCGCCGATGTCGGACCCTTGATGGTCGCGGCCGTGGGCATCACGCTGGTATCGCTGGCGGACACGATCGCGACATCCTCGAGCTTCGGGGCCCGCCGAGGGGAGGAGGTGGATCCCAACCAGGAGATGATCGGTATCGGAGCGGCCAACCTCGCCGCGGGCTTCCTCCAGGGCTTCGCCGTGTCGACCAGCGGGTCGCGCACGGCGGTGGTCGAGCAGGCGGGGGCGAAGTCCCAACTCGCGTCGTTGGTCGGAGCCGGAATCGTCGTGTCACTGTTGCTGTTTTTCAATTCGCTGTTGGCCGACCTCCCCCAGTCCGCTCTTGCCGCCGTGCTGATCGCCGCCGCTCTCTCGCTGCTCGACCTGGAAGCCCTGGTGCGCTACTACCGGGTTCGGAAAAGCGCCCTGGCCCTGTCGGTGGTCGCCAGCCTGGGCGTGATCGTGCTTGGCGTCCTCCAGGGGATCGTCATCGCCGTGGCCCTGGCGGTGCTGCTGTTCTTCCGCCGCAGTTGGCAACCCCATGGAGCGGTCCTGGGCCAGGTGGAGGAAGTGGGAGGGTGGCACAACGTGAGGCGGTACCCCGACGCGCGCGAAGTCCCGGGCGTTGTGGTCTATCGCTGGGAGGCTCCACTGTTCTTCGCAAACTCTTCAGCCTTTCGGACCCAGATCCGTCGCATCGTCCGTGACCGCCACCCGTCATGGGTCGTCGTCCAGTGCCAGGCAATAACCGACGTCGACGTATCCGCAGCCCGGATGCTCGAACAGCTCGACGGTGAGCTCAATACCATGGGTATTCGCATGGCGTTCGCGGAGATGCGAACCCGGCTGCAGGATCTGGTGTTTCGGTACGGGTTGTTCGAGACGCTCGATCGTGACCGCTTCTATTCCTCCCTCGAGGCCGCGATCGCGGCGATCGGGGAGGTGTGAAACAAGCGGCCGGAGGCACGACGACGACCACCCCACGTGCGATCGGGGATCGGCGGACACCGGTCGTCTGGCGTGACGGCTTGTTGAGGCCTGCGCGGTCAAGCTCCGTCGACACTCGCGTCGACCACTAACGGGGGTCGGAGTCGCTGCTGGCCCTTCTCGACCGCTGCCATCGGCCTCCTTCGAGAGCTGGCGGCAACGGTCCCACGGTGGCGGTCTTATGAGGCGGGGTCCATCGTCGCCGGTGCGGTGCGTGCCAGCACGGTGACGGAGACGCACATGGCGGCGAAGGCGAACGATCCGACGGCGAGCCCGGGCGATGCTGGGGTTGAACGTCTCTCCGAAGATCCAAACGCTCAACGCGATGCTCACGATGGGGTCGACGATGACGATGAACGGCTGCGAGATGCTGAGCCGGCCGACGTGGAGGGCGGCCTGGTTCAAGAGCTCCGCCGCCAGGCCGCCGACGGCCAACGCGTAGACCGGCCAGTGAGTGAACAGGCCGGACACCCGAATTGCGTCAACGTGTCGGTCGTCGCCTTGATGAAGGTGGCCACGAGGGCCCAGAGCATGGAGGCTGAGGCCCCCAGCAGCGCCGCCCGCCTTCCCGCAGAGCCGCTCCGCCCGAACAGCGCCAGGAGCGCCGCCGTGCCGGCCACTGCGGCGGTAGCCGACGCCCAGGCCCCACTCGTGGGCAGGGCGCTCCCGCCGCTGGGCTCGGCCATGGCGATGAACAGCGTCAGCGAGACGCAGGTGAGGGCCGCGGCCCACCAGGTGACCGGGCGGATCGCTGGTGGAGCCAGAGCCACCGCAGGACCAGCGCAAAAACGAGCTCGGTGACCAGGAGCGGTTGCACCACCGACATGGCTCCGCTCTTGGAGTGCTCGGGGTCACCGATGCTCGCAACGTGCTGCATGACGACGTTGAGAGCGTTGGACAATGCGGCCAACAAGGCAAACACCAGAGGCGCCTGGCAATCCTACGGAAACGGGTAGTGCCTTTTAGTCTCGAGTGGCCCTGCCTCCGGTTCCGTTCCCGTCCGATCAATCCTTGGATGACGACCACCCCCTCGTCGGCCGCACGATCATGGCGGATACCGGCGGGCCGCTACTGCCCACCCGAATGTCGCGAAGATGGCCAATGTTTGGCGTTCCCCACCGAGTCGACGTGCCCAACGGAAGCCAGATTGCCTGGGCCGTTTATGGAGTCCGTCCACGCCACCATTCAGCGTCACCTACCTGCAGTTCGCGAGGAATCGCGGTGATGGCGGCCCACGACGCGGATAACGGTGGCGGCGTGGAGCTTGACCGAGAGCAGTCGCTCCACCGGGGTACCGCCCTGCATCTTCCGTTTCGATCCATCATACGCCGGCGTCGCGCAATTCCCCGGCAAAATGCGCCCCGAGCGGTCGGCGGTGACCGAGTCGGGTCGATACCACCGGTATGCGCGGGCAACCCACGGGCTCGATTCGCCACAAGCTGGCAGTTCCGGTCGCCGTCGCACTCGTCTTGATGACGTTGGTGGTGACGTCGACGGCCGCGCCCACCGCGACGGCGTCGACCGCGGCTGCGTCCGCTTCGAGAACGACGGACTACGGCAACGGACGGCTGATGGCGGCGGACCCCGCCGGGGGATACTGGCTCGCTGACCCGGCCGGCCACGTCTTCCCTTACGGCGGAGCTCCCTACTTCGGCGGTGTGAGCGGGACGCTCAACCAACCGATTGTCTCGATGGCCGCCACGTCCGATGGGAAGGGCTACTGGCTCGTGGCACGCGACGGCGGCACCTTCTCCTACGGCGACGCGCAATTCTACGGCTCGACCGGTTCGCTCCATCTGAACCAGCCCATCGTGGCCATGGCGGCGACCCCCGACGGAAGCGGCTACTGGCTGGTGGCCGCCGACGGCGGCATCTTCTCCTACGGCGACGCTCAATTCTACGGCTCGACCGGTTCGCTCCCCTTGAACCAGCCCATCGTGGGCATGGCCTCCACCCACGATGGAGCGGGCTACTGGCTGGTTGCCGCCGACGGAGGGATTTTCTCCTACGGCGATGCCCAGTTCGACGGCTCGACCGGCTCGATCCACCTCATCCAGCCCATCGTGGCCATGGAGCCCACCCCTGACGGCACCGGCTATTGGCTCGTGGCCTCCGACGGGGGCCTCTTCAGCTACGGCGGTGCACCGTTCTACGGGTCGCTGGGTGGCGGGTCGGCCCAGGTCGACGGCATCGTCGTCACTCCCGGCACCGCCGGCTACGACCTGGTGACCGCAGCCGGGAAGGCCGAAAGCTTCGGGCCCCCGGCCCGGCCCACAAAGAGCGCCCCCGCCACGACGACGAGCGCCCCCTCCAGGACGAAGAGCCCCTCATCGACGACTACGACGACGGCGCCCCCGTCGACCGCGACGACCACAACCCAGCCGGGAGCCCTCAGTGTGCCGAGCTCCATCGCCGACGACTGCTCATCGGACGTGACGAGCGCGCGCTCAACTCTTGGATCGAACATCTGCCATCGGGTGCCGTGGTCGACCTGCCCGCCAACGCCTGCTACGCAGTGTCGAACACGTTGACGACCCTGAGGATCAACAAGGTGAACGGCCTCACGATCAACGGGGATGGCGCCACTTTGCGCCAGTCGGTGTACGAGGGTGGACAATGCGGCAACAACAATGTTCAGCCGGTGCTCAAGCTCACCAGCGACACGAACATCACCGTTAACGATCTCACCATCGACGCGCCCGGCAATTGCGGGGGTGCATACAACGAAGGCGACTACGGCATCCTGCTCGGACAGGCAACGCCAGGGAACACCAACATCACCTTCAACGGCGTCACCGTGGCGAACACCGACGGTGACGGTCTCGCCATCTATCCCCAGCTCGGTACGTGCTGTGGGATCAATTCCAACATCACGTTCGAAAACGGGGCCTTCACGAACATCGGTTATCACACGATCACACCCGAAGGCGTGAACGGACTGACCATCTCGTCCAACCGGTTCACGGACGACGGGAACTTCATGGACATGGAGGTGGACAACAACCTAGATGGCAACGGAGACGGCACCCCTACCGGGACCGGCCAGTGGAACATCACGGTCAAGAACAACATCTTCACCGGCGGAAGCGCACTGTCGATTTCGAGCATCCAAGGCACCTGCATCCCACAAAAGAACATTGTGATCGAGGGCAACGTGCTGGACGCCGCCACGTCGGGGATCGCCATCGTGCTCGGAGGAAGCGAATCCTCCTCGTGTGGTCAGGACTCCGGGTTGACCATCGAGAACAACGTCTCGTTCGGTGGCGGACACAGCCCCTGTGGGGGATCTATTGCCACGCCACCCGCATGTTCGATGATCGAGATCGCTGACTACAAGGACGTGACGATCTCCGGCAACTTCTTCACCGCCAACGACGGGGAGCCCCAGTACAACTACTACGACAATACGATCTATGTGCCGTGCATAACCTTCACGGGGGTCTCTACCGCGCGGGTTGAGAACAACACCTGTAACAACGCCTGGGACATCTGGGACGCCACGCAGGCACACTTCCCCTCAAGCGACTACCCCGATACGGCCATCGGTGACTGCGGCAATACCTACTGGCTGACCGAGCCCGTGAACGGAGCCGCGGCCGATCCGAAGAGCGACGGGAAGTGCGCATGAGGTCACGCGAGCGATCCCCGCGGCGATCTCGCGTCGAGCGGGCCCGCGAAGGCACCCGCCGGGTCAGCCGTCGGCGTAGAGCTGGCCGTCCGGGGTGACCGACACGTGGATCGGCGTCAGGCCCCGCGGGGAGGGAGGACTGACGACGCTGCCGGTGCTGGGGTCGAACTCCGATCCGTGGCACGGGCACACGATGAGCTTGGCGCCCGAGGCGTAGCCGACGGTGCAGCCGGCGTGGGGGCACACGGCGTCGTAGGCGACGAACTGGTCCTTGGTCAGCTGGAGCACGAGGCCGGGGTCGCCGCTCTTCGGGTCGGTGAAGGTCGCCGCGCCCCCCACGGGTACCTGGCTCGCCAACCCGATCCGCGTGCCGGCCGCCTTGGCGGCAGTCGTCGTGGTACCCGGCGCAGCGGACGTGGTCGTCGTGGCGCCCGACGCCGCGGGCGTGTTGGCGGAGAGGGCTGACGTCCCCGCCGCCGGGGCTGTTCGCACCCCCGATGGCTCGGCCCAGGCCGGCCGCCGCGCCCGCGGCCACGCCGCCGACCACCGCCACCGCGGCCGCCACGGTCCCTCCGAGGACGAGCCTCCGGCGGTCGACCGCGTCGGGACCCCGACGCTCGATGAAATTGCCGCGCGCGTCGGCGAGGAACGGGCAGTGGTACACGTCGCACCGGGCGCCCGCCTGGGCGCTGCAGGTGTCGTGCTCGTAGTGGCCGCACACCTGCTGGACCTTCTCGAAGGGGATCGGGACCACCGTGGGCGGTCCGAGCTGGTTCTCCGCCGCCACTCTCGAGGCGATCACCGAGTCGAGGGACAGCACGCCCCCCGAGCCGGCGACGATCAGCGGGATCCAGGCGAAGAAGAACACGATGTCGGCCCCCGTGTAGTACGGCGAGGAGTGGAAGCTCACCGTGAGGAAGAGCACGAGGGCGAGCAGGGCGCCACCGGCGGCGGCGACCCGCGTCCAGAGGCCAAGCAGCGTGCCCAGCCCGACGGCCAGCTCGGCCACGGCAATGAGGATGCCGATGGGCACGGCGAAGCGGAGGAGGTGCCCGAGGAGCGGGTGCAGCGGGCTGATCCGGATCGACGCGATCAGCTGAGCCTGAATGCTCGATGGGCTCGCCGCGTTGAAGAAGTTCGGGTTGGCCAGCTTCTGCAGACCCGCGAAGCAGAAGGTGAAGCCGAGGAACGCCCGCAGGGGCAGCATCGCCCAGCCGGAGAGGGTGGAGGCACGCGGTGGCGGCGCGTCGAAGCGCACCCGCCGCCGTCGTCGTGCGGCCGGTCCCGATCCTGATCCCGACGCTCGGGCCTTGCCGGTGGCGCCGACGGGCCTAGTCCGCTGTGCCATGAAGTCCTTTCCCGCATCGAACGACGCCCCGACCGGCTGCACCACCTGGCATGCCGGACCATACGAATAGCACGCCCCGACCCACCGTCGGGGTCGGGGGCGTCGCAGGGGGAACAGGCTGGCTCAGCGCTCCTCCGCTGCCAGCACCTGCCATTCGCCGGGCACGCCCTTGAGGTCGTGGCGGCCCCGGTCGTCGAAGGCGATCCCTGATCCGACCACGAGGTCGCGCACGGTGCCGGTCACGAGGACCTCGTTCGCACCGGCCATTGCGCTGACCCGCGACGCGATGTGGACGGCCAGCCCGACGATGTCGTCGCCGCGCAGCTCCACCTCTCCGGCGTGCAGACCGGCCCGCAGCTCCTGCCCGAAGTTCCCCGCCACGTCGACCATCGCCAGAGCGCAGCGCACCGCCTGCGCCGGCGACACGAAGCGGGCCAGGATCCCGTCGCCCGTGTTCTTCACGAGGACCCCGTCGTGGCGGGACAACAACCGCTGCACGTTCACGTCGAACTCGTCGAGCATGGCGCGCCACTGCCGGTCGCCCGCCTCCGCCGCGTGCACCGTCGACTCGACGATGTCGGTGAACAGCACGGTCACCAACAGCCGCGTCGGCGCGTGCGCGCCGCGCCCGCCGGTCACGAACTCCTCGACCTCGTCGACGATGGAGTCGAACTCGCCGGCCCACGGGAGGAGGTCGTGGCCCGGGAAGGTCACGAAGCGCGCCCCGACGATGCGCTCACCGAGGTACCGGCCGTGCTGCACGAGGTTGGCGAAGCCCTCGTTGCGCGAGATCACCAGAGCGGGGCACGTGATCGCGGGCAGGTGGTCCCGCACGTCGGCCGAGAAGGTGACGACGTTGAAGGCGGCTGCCGTGGCCGGACTGGCGCCGCGCCGGGCCGCCCGACCCCACCATTCCCGGAAGCCGACACGGTGCGCCAGGCTGGGTGCGAAGATGGCGATGTCTTGCGGGACGTCCCCTTCGGTGAGCGGGACGTCGATGTCGGCGGCGGCGGCCGTGAGGTTCTCCGGCACCCCGAAGCCGTAGTCGTCGGCTCGGCCGACGCGGGCCGTGCCGTTGATCAGGATCAGCGAGGTCACCCGCTCGGGGTGGGTGGCGGCGAGCCAGACGGCCGCCATGGCGCCCCCGGTGGCTGCCAGCACCACCGCGCGCCGACAGCCGGCGGCGTCCATCACCGCCAGCGCGTCGCGGCCCCAGCGCTCGATGGAGAATCCGGTTCCGGTGGGCAACGGGTCCGAGAGCCCGAGGCCGCCGGCGTCGAAGCGGATCAGGCGGCAGAAGTCACCGATGCGCTCCGTGTAGCGGAGCCAGTTCGGCTCGTCCAGCGTCTCGTCGATGGAGATCATGAGCCCGCTGCCGAACTCGAGGACGTCCACCGCGTCGGGCGAGCCCGACCCCCACACCTGGAAGCCCACGTGGACGCCGTCGTGCAGGGCGTACTCGGTCGTCGGGGCCTCCATACGGAGTGCAGTCTGCCGTGCCGGACCGGCCGGCGGTGCGGTGCACCCCGTCAGGTCAGCGGCCCCGCCCCGCACCAGGCGCCCGGGCAGCTCGCCGGTCGCCTCGCCGTGCTCGAACGTCACGGCCCCCGCCTTGATCGTGGCGACGTACCCGGAGGCCTCCTGGAGCAGCCGGCGACCGCCCGCCGGCAGGTCCGCCCGGACGAAGGGTGCGCCGAGCGAGAGTCCGTCGTAGTCGATGAGGTTGAAGTCACCCAGGGCGCCGGGCTCCACCGTGCCACGGTCCGACAGGCCGTACAGGCGTGCCGTGTCGTGCGTCTGCTTCTTCACGACGTACTCGAGGGGCAAGGTCGCACCGCGGCTGCGGTCCCGCGTCCAGTGGGTGAGCATGAAGGTGGGCATGGACGCGTCGCAGATGGTCCCGGTGTGAGCGCCCCCGTCGGCCAGGCCGACCAGGCTCTGTGGGTGCAACATCATCTCGCGCACGTGGTCGAGGTCGCCCGTGGCGTAGTTGAGGATAGGGAGGTACAGCAGGCCCTGTCCGCCGTCGCGGGCCATCTCGTCGTAGGCCACCTCCAGCGGCGGCACGCCGCGCGCCGCGGCCAGGCCGGCGAGCGAGCGCTCCGGCCCGGGCTCGTAGTCGGGCGGGTTCCCGAGCACGAAGGTGCGGTGGTATGCCTTCTCCATCGCCGCCGCCTGGGCGGGCGACGATGGCGTCCACGACACGATCGAACGCCGCACCTCGGGATCGGCCAGGGCCGCGCCGAGCTCAGCGGGGGATGCACGGCGCGCCCGCAGCTCTCCGTACACCGGGAAATCGGCGAACAGGCACAGGGTCGTGTGGTGCCCGGTGAGGATGCCCGTGGGCCGACCCGCGATTTGGGGGAAGAGGCGTGCGCCCTCGGCGCAGGCGTCGAGTGACACCGCCAGCTGCTTGCGCCACAGCTCGGGGTCGTCGTCTTGTTGGAGCAGTACGTAGGACACGGGCCGGTCGATGGCGGTCGAGAGCCGGCGCATCCAGTCGACCTCGTCCATGACGTCCCCGAGCATCTCGCCGGCCGAGCCCAGCGGGGCGAGCTCGAAGACTCCTGCGCCGGCCTCCCCCAGGGCGGACCCGATGCCGAACAGCTCGTCCTCGGCCGCGTCGGTGCCGGGCACCAGCTCGCCGTCGATGGCCCGGTGCCCCAAGGTGCGTGACGTCGAGAACCCGAGCGCCCCGGCGCGCAGTGCTTCGAGCACGATGGCGCGCATGGCCTCGATGTCCTCGGCGTTCGCCGCCTCGTTGCGCGCCCCGCGCTCGCCCATGACATAGGCCCGTACGGCGGCATGGGGGACCTGGGTGCCGACGTCGACCGTCCAGCGCCGGCGCTCGAGTGCGTCGAGGTACTCGGGGAAGGTCTCCCACTCCCACTCGATCCCCTCGGCCAGCGCCGTGCCGGGAATGTCCTCGACCCCCTCCATGAGGCCGATGAGCCAGTCGTGGCGGTCGGGAGCGGCCGGCGCGAACCCGACGCCGCAGTTGCCCATCACGAGCGTCGTCACTCCGTGCCACGACGAGGGGGCGAGCTCGGAGTCCCAGGTCGCCTGGCCGTCGTAGTGCGTGTGGACGTCGACCCAGCCGGGAGTGACCAGCAGGCCGTCGGCGTCGACGATGCGGGTGGCGCCGCCCTCCACCGTGCCGACATCGGTGATGCGGCCGGAATCCACCGCGACATCCGCTGTGCGCGGGGGCGCCGGTGCCGTCGACCAGGGTCCCACCCTTGATGATCAGGTCGTGCATGGCGTGCATCGTCTCATGCCGGCCCGCGGCACGCTCGCCGGGCCGGCGGACGGGTCAGACCTTGGCCTTGCCCAAGATGCGGTTCATCTTGGTGCCGCAGACCGGGCAGGTGCCCTGTGCGGCGCGGCGGCCGTTGGCGAGCTCGACCTCTTGGCCGTCGAACTCACGCTTTTCCCGGCACTTCACGCAGTACCCCTCGTAGTTAGCCATGGCAACTCCTCTGGTCGGTGATGGCCCTGGACGGGTGACGAACGTAGTGGGAGGGTTACAAGAAATGGGGGATGGTCATCGGGCCACAGGCACCGGCCCGGGACGCCGCAGGCACGGGCGGGGGGATAGGGTCGGTGCGATGCCGGACGACAGCGCAGGTCAGGGCGGTGATTGGCTGCAACGGGGGCTGAAAGCTACAGCGGCGCTGGGCCAGACGTGGGGCGGCCTCTCAGACGTCACCCACGAGCTGTCGGCCATCGAATGGAGTCTGCCCACCGAGTGCCCCGGATGGGACGTCAAGGACCAGCTCTCCCACCTCATCGGGATCGAGCGCACCATCATGGGCCAGCCCGACCCGGCGTGGGACGGGCCGCTCGGTGACCATGTGAAGAACGATTTCGCCTCCCGCAACGAGCGGTGGATCGCGGTGCGCCGGCCGTTCCCCGGCCCGACCGTCCACGACGAGTTCGAAGAGGTGACACGTACCCGGCTGGCCCAGCTGGACGCCCTTGGCGAGGACGAGTGGGCGGCGGTCGGCTGGAGCCCGGTCGGTGACGTGCCCCACGCGACGTTCATGGAGGTGCGGGTCTTCGACAGCTGGGTGCACGAGCAGGACGCCCGCCGTGCCCTGGACCGGCCGGGCGGCTGCGGGAACCGTGCCTCGGCGCTGTCGCTGAACCGGGTCCAGGGCGCGATGCCCTTCGTCGTCGGCAAGCAAGCCGGCTGCGCCGAGGGCACCGCGGTCCGCTTCGACGTCTCGGGCCGGGGCAGCGACGCGCGCTCGTTCGCGGTGGTCGTCGAGGGTGGGCGGGCCAGACAGGTCGGCAACGAGTTGGACCCGACAGTCACGCTGTCGCTGTCGAGCATCGACTTCGTGCGCCTCGGGTGTGGCCGGGCCACGGTGGAACAGGTGGAGGCCGCCGGTGGCATCGGTCTCGAGGGCGACTCGGCGGTCGGCCGCAGCGTCCTCGGCGCGATGAACTTCATGTTCTGAGGCGCTGTGCGCCCGCCCTGGGGGCGGCCGGTAGCATGACGGGTTCGTGATGCGTGCCACTGCAGAGCCGATGGAAGGGAACCTCGTCCGCCTGAGCGTGGAGGTCGACGAGCCCGAGTTCGATCGCGCGCTCGGTGACGTCGTGCGCACGCTCGCCCGCCAGGTGCGTGTGCCGGGCTTCCGTCCGGGCAAGGTGCCGCGCAAGGTCCTCGAGGCGCGGCTCGGTGGAGCGGGCGCACTACGCGCCGAGGCATTGCGCGAGTCGCTGCCGGACTTCTACGCCCGCGCCGTGGTCGACACCGAGCTCGATCCGATCGCGCAGCCCGAGATCGACATCACAGGTGGTGAGGACCGCGGCGCCGTCTCCTTCGACGCGGTGGTGCAGGTGCGCCCCCTGGTCGCCATCCCGGGCTACGACGGCCTGCACGTCACGTTGCCCGGCCTGGCCGTCACCGAGGACGAAGTACAAGCGCAGCTCGACCGGCTGCGCGAGAACGACGCCGAGCTCGAGGTCGTGGACCGCCCCGCCATCGACGGCGACCTGGTGACCATCGATCTGCACGGCAACGATGCGACGGGCGCCGAAGTGGTCGGCGTCGACGACTATCTCTACGAGGTCGGCTCCGCCTCGGTGGTTCCCGAGCTCGACGCCGAGCTGCACGGTGCCAAGGCCGGCGCCATCCTTGCCTTCGACACGGCCAGTCCTGACGATCCCGAGCAGAGAGTCGCGTTCCGGGTGCTCGTCAAGGAGGTCAAGGTCAAGAAGCTTCCCGAGGCGACCGACGAGTGGGCCGCAGAGAGCTCCGAGTTCGCCACGGTGGCCGAGCTCCGGGCCGACATTGAGGACAGGATCGGGCGCGTGAAGCTGATGCAGAGCCAGATGGCGCTGCGACAGAAGACCATCGAGGCGGTGGCGGGGCTGGTCGACGACGCGGTGGTTCCCGAGGTCCTCGTCGACGCCGAGGTCAACGAGCGGCTCCATGACCTCCAGCACCGGCTGGAGGCCCAGAAGCTGGGTTTGGCCGAGTACTTCCAGGCCACGGGCACGTCGCCCGACGAGCTGCTGGCCGCCGTCCGGGTGGACGCACAGGCCGCGGTCAAGGCTGATCTGGCCCTTCGCGCCCTGGTGGAGACCGAAGAGTTGACGCTCAGTGACGACGAGCTCAATGCCGAGGTAACCAGCATGGCCGAGCGGATGGGCACCACACCCGCCGACCTGCGTGGGCAACTCGACACGGCCGGGCGGACCGGCGCGGTACGCTCGGAGCTGCGCAAGGGCAAAGCACTGGAGTGGTTGCTGGACCACGTGGATCTCTTCGACGAAGAGGGCAACCCGATGTCCCGGGACGACCTCAAGGTTGATGCCTCGAAGGACAGCGCAGTCGAGCAGAACGAGGAGAGCGAGTGAAGATGCAAAGTGCGGGGGACCCACTGAAGGCGTACAACTACCTGGTCCCCACGGTGATCGAGTCGTCCAACCGCGGCGAGCGCGCCTACGACCTGTACTCGCGCCTGCTGCGCGAGCGCATCATCTTCCTCGGCACGCCCGTTGACGACGTAGTGGCGAACCTCGTGTGTGCCCAGATGCTCTTCCTCGAGTCCGAGGAGCCCGACAAGGACATCCACCTCTACATCAACTCGCCCGGTGGCGAGATTACGGCGCTCTTCGCCATCTACGACACGCTCAAGTTCATCAAGGCCGACGTGTCGACCTTCTGCTTCGGGCAGGCTGCGTCGGCCGCCGCCGTCCTGCTGGCGGCCGGTGCCAAGGGGAAGCGCTTCGCGCTGCCGCACGCCCGCATCCTGCTGCACCAACCCTGGGGCGGCGTCGAGGGTCAGGCGAGCGACATCGAGCTGCAGGCGAAGGAGATCCTCCGCATGCGCGATCTGCTGTCGGGGATGCTGGCCGAGGACACCGGGCAGACGCAGGAGAAGGTGGCACAGGACACCGAGCGGGACTTCATCATGACGGCGGAGGAGGCGGTGACCTACGGCGTGATCGACGAGGTCATCACCGCCCGGAACGTCGCCCCGCTCGAAGCCATCGGCGCCGCGTAGGACCATCGGGATCGGGACGGGAGAAGCAATCGGGTGGCAAAGTTCGGTGAGGGTGGGGATCTCGTCAAGTGCAGCTTCTGTGGCAAGACGCAGAAGCAGGTCAAGAAGCTCATTGCGGGGCCCGGCGTCTACATCTGCGACGAGTGCATCGACCTGTGCAACGACATCATCGCCGAAGAGCGCGACGAGTCCACCGAGCTGAACTTCGAGGACCTGCCCAAGCCACGCGAGATCTTCGACTTCCTCAACGACTACGTCGTGGGCCAGGAGTACGCCAAGAAGATCCTCTCGGTCGCCGTCTACAACCACTACAAGCGGGTGCAGGCCGGGCCGCCGACCCAGGAGGACGGTCTGGAGCTGTCCAAGTCGAACATCTTGTTGCTCGGGCCCACCGGGTGTGGCAAGACGCTGCTGGCCCAGACGCTGGCCCGCATGCTCAACGTCCCCTTCGCCATCGCGGACGCCACGGCGCTGACCGAGGCCGGCTACGTGGGCGAGGACGTCGAGAACATCCTCTTGAAGCTCATCCAGGCCGCCGACTACGACGTGAAGCGGGCGGAGACCGGCATCATCTACATCGACGAGATCGACAAGATTGCCCGCAAGAGCGAGAACCCGTCCATCACCCGCGACGTCTCGGGCGAAGGCGTGCAGCAGGCCTTGCTCAAGATCCTCGAGGGCACCACCGCATCCGTGCCGCCCCAGGGCGGGCGCAAGCACCCGCACCAGGAGTTCATCCAGATCGACACCACGAACATCCTGTTCATCTGCGGCGGGGCCTTTGCGGGGCTGGACAGGTTGATCGAGGGGCGCATCGGCAAGCGCGGCATCGGCTTCCGGGCCGAGGTGCACCGCAAGGACCGCGATGACGGCGAGATCCTGCGCCACGTCCTCCCCGAGGACCTCATCAAGTTCGGGCTCATCCCCGAGTTCATCGGCCGCCTGCCCGTGGTGAGCGCGGTCTCACCGCTCTTCAAGGACGCGCTGGTGCAGATCCTCGTCGAGCCGAAGAACGCGCTGACGCGGCAGTACGAGCGGGTCTTCGCACTCGACAACGTTGAGCTCGAGTTCACGCCCGACGCGCTCGAGGCCGTGGCCGAGCAGGCGTTGTTGCGCGGCACGGGCGCCCGCGGCCTCCGGGCCATCCTCGAAGAGGTGCTGCTCGACGTGATGTACGACCTGCCCAGTCGCACCGACGTGGGCAAGTGCGTGGTGGACCGCTCGGTGGTGCTCGACCGGGTTGCTCCGACGTTGGTGCCGCTCGGGGGCACGCCGGCCAAGGCGTCCCGCTCCCGCCGCGCCGCGTCCTGACCCGACAGGAGCCCGTCGCCGTGGACGAGCCGGTGTCCCCGCCCTTCGGCGGGCTCGAAGACGCGCTGGCCTGGCTCGACTCCCACATCAATCTCGAGGCGCAGATGCCCTCGCGCCGGGCCCTGCCGACGCTCGACCGCATGCGCGCGCTCACCACGTTGATCGGTGATCCCCAGGATTCCATCCCCTCCATCCACGTCACGGGCACCAACGGCAAGGGGTCGACCTCGGCCATGGCGACCACGATGCTCATGGCCAAGGGGCTGACCGTCGGGACCTTCACGAGTCCGAACCTGCACGTCGTCGCCGAGCGCCTGGCCTACGACGCGCAACCCATCGACGATGCGTCGCTCACCGACGTGCTGACCGAGCTGGCCCTGCTCGAAGGGCTGCTCCCTGAACGCCCGACCCGTTTCGAGTTGCTCACCGCGGCTGCCCTGTCGTGGTTCGCCGCCGAGGCGGTCGACGCCATGGTCGTCGAGGTGGGCCTCGGGGGGACGTGGGACTCCACCAACGTCGTGCGTGGCGACGTCGCCGTCCTCACGAACGTGAGTTTCGACCACACCGACGTCCTGGGCCCGACGCTCGAGGGGATCGCCGCCGACAAGGCCGGGATCATCGAGCCGGGGAGCAGGGTCGTCGTGGGGGAAATGGCCCCTGACCTGCTCGACATCGTGGTCCGGCGCGGCCGGGACGTCGGCGCGGCCTCCATCTGGGTGGCGGGGAGAGACTTCGGCTGTGCGTCCAACCAGGTGGCGGTCGGCGGGCGTCTCCTCACGTTGTGGACCCCGGGTGGGCGCTACGAGGACGTCCTGCTCCCGCTGCACGGCGCCCACCAGAGCACCAACGCCGCGGTGGCGCTGGCGGCGGTGGAGGCGTTCTTCGGTGAACCTCTGACCGCCGAACTGGTGCAGGAGGGGCTGGCCGCGGTGCGCGTGCCCGGCCGGCTCGAGGTGCTCGGAAGGCGGCCCCTTCTCCTGCTCGACGGCGCGCACAACGCGGCGGGCATGGCGGCACTCGGCGACGCGTTGCGCGACGAGTTCGCCGTCGACGGCGTCGCGGTGGCCGTGGTCGGCATGCTGTCCGGTCGCGATCCCTCGGCCATGCTCGCGCCGTTGGCCTCCGCCGGTGTGACCGCGATCGTTGCCTGCGAGCCCGACTCGCCGCGCGCGATGTCGGTCGCCGCAGTGACCGAGGCAGCGCGCGCGCTCGGGCTGGCCGTCTACGCGGAGCCCGACGTGCGCGACGCGCTGCGCGTGGCGCGTGGGATGGTCGATGCCGACGGGCTCGTCATCGTGGCGGGATCGCTCTACGTGGTGGGCACGGCGCGGCGCCGACGCGCTCGCCTCGGCCGTCCCGTGGGAGGAAGCCGGTCGCTGACGGCGGCCGGACATGTTGCGCGCGGGTTGGTAGTGTCGACTCCTCGTGGACCGCACCCTTGTCATTGTGAAGCCCGACGGCGTCGAGCGGGGCCTGGCCGGTGAGATCATCAGTAGGCTGGAGCGCAAGAAGCTGCGCCTGGTCGCGGCCGAGCTCCGGACCATCACCAAGGAGGTGGCCGAAGCGCACTATGCCGAGCACCGGGAGCGCCCTTTCTTCAGTGACCTGGTGACCTTCATCACGCGCTCGCCTTCCCTCGTCATGGTCGTCGAGGGGCCGAAGGACACCTTTGCCACGGTGCGCTTGATGGTGGGCGCCACGAATCCCGCCGAGGCGGCGCCGGGCACCATCCGCGGTGAGCTCGCGATCGAGACGACGGAGAACCTCGTGCACGGGTCCGACTCCCACGAGTCCGCCGCGCGGGAGATCGCGCTCTTCTTCCCGGGCCTCCCGACGACCTGACCGTTGCGCGGGATCGCCGCGTCCCGCGTACTCAATTGCCAGTTCAGATAGGCGTCGCAGGCGCTCCGCCTTGTGAACCCTGCCCGAGTCCCATAGCCTGTGGCCGCACCATCACGGGTCCCGGTTCCCCCGGTTCCCCCCGCCGCATTCCCTCGGGAGAGTTCCAGCTATGGCCGAAAATCGTCTTTCCCTCCTTGGTCGTGACATGGCAGTCGACCTCGGCACCGCCAACACACTGGTGTACGTCCGCGGCCGCGGGATCGTGCTGAACGAGCCATCCGTGGTCGCGGTCGACATCAAGGACGGACGCCCGCTGGCGGTGGGGGCGGAGGCCAAGCGGATGATCGGGCGCACACCGTCGAACATCCAGGCCATCCGGCCCCTGAAGGACGGCGTCATCGCGGACTTCGAGATCTGCGAGAAAATGTTGCGCTACTTCATCCACCGGGTGCACCAGCGCCGCTTCGCCAAGCCGCGCATGGTGATCTGCGTGCCCTCGGGCATCACCGGCGTGGAGCGCCGTGCGGTCATGGAGGCAGCCGAGTACGCCGGGGCACGCCGGGCCTACATCATCGAGGAGCCGATGGCAGCGGCCATCGGTGCCGGCCTGCCGGTGCACGAGCCGACGGGCAACATGGTCGTCGACATCGGCGGTGGCACGACCGAGGTCGCCGTCATCTCCCTCGGCGGCATCGTCACGAGCCAGTCCGTGCGCATCGGCGGCGACGAGCTCGACGAGGCGATCGTGTCGTTCGTCAAGAAGGAGTTCAGCCTCGCGCTGGGGGAGCGCACCGCAGAGGAGATCAAGATCACACTCGGGTCGGCCTACCCGCTGGAGCAGGAGCTGCACGCCGAGATACGCGGGCGCGACCTCGTGAGCGGGCTTCCCAAGACGATCGTCGTCTCCACCGACGAGATCCGCCGGGCCATCGAGGAACCCGTCTCCGCCATCATCGACGCGGTCAAGGTCACGCTGGACCGGACGCCGCCCGAGCTGGCGGCCGACATCATGGAGCAGGGGATCGTGCTGACCGGCGGGGGAGCGCTGTTGCACGGGCTCGAGGCGCGCCTGCAGCACGAGACGGGCATGCCGATCGTGGTGGCCCGGGACCCGCTCAACTGCGTGGCCGTGGGCAGCGGTCAGTGCCTTGAAGAATTCGACGCGCTGAAGCGGGTGCTGATCACCACCTCCACGCGCTGACGTATCGACCGGTTTCTCCTGGGTGGCCCGGTCCCGGCGGTCGCGCCGCACGCTCACGGTCATCATCCTGGTCGTGGTGTCGTTGTCGCTCATCTCGTTCGACCTCAACGGGCGGACGCACAGCCTGACCTCGGGGATCAAGTCGGCGGCCAATGATGTCTATGCGCCGCTGCGCCAGGGTGTGCTCGACATCATCAGCCCGGTCGGCAACTTCTTCGCCGGTGCCTTCAACTACGGCTCGCTGCAGGCCCAGAACGAGCAGCTGCAGCGGACCATCGGTCAGCTCCGGGCGGCGCGGAGCGAGCGGGCTTTCGAGGAGAACCAACTGCGCGAGCTCACGGCGCTCCAGAACCTCCCGTTCCTGCAGTCGCTGCCGATCGTCACCGCGCAGACGCAGAACGAGTATTCGTCGAACTTCACGGCGACGATCACGCTGGACAAAGGTCGCGACGAGGGTGTCGATGTCAACTTCCCGGTCGTGGGATCGGGCGGGCTCGTCGGTCAGGTGATCCAGGCGTTCCATCACACGTCGGTCGTCCGCCTCGTCACCGACGGGCAGTCCAAGGTCGGCGTGGTGTTCGGTGCGCGCAACCAGTACACCGGCATCGTCGACGGCCAGGGCCCTTCCAACTCCATGACGGCGGACCTGGTGGCGCCGCGGACGCCGCTGCACAAGGGCGAGGAGATGTACACGAGCGGGCTCGTCGCTGCGTCGTACCCGCCGGGGATTCCGGTCGCGACCGTCGGGTCCTTCCACACGGCCGCGGGGGCGAGCCAGGAGAGCATCGCCGTGAATCCGGCGGCCAACCTCAGCCAGCTGGCCTACGTCGACGTCGTGCAGTGGGTGCCGCCGGCATGACGGCCCGCTCCGTGGCGCGCGTGGCGCTGGTGATCTTCGTCGTGCTCATGGTGCAACAGACGGTGATCATTTCGTTGCGGATCGGTGGCGTCCACCCTGACCTCCTCTGGCTGCTCCCCATCAGCGCCGCACTGATCGACGGCCCCGAGACGGGCGCCATCGTCGGGTTCTGGGCCGGGCTGGCCTTCGACCTGGTGCTTCCGACACCCTTCGGGCTGTCCGCCCTGGTCGGATGCCTGCTGGGGTACGTCACCGGGTCGCTCGCGACGCCGGTCGACCCCCGGGCGACCTGGCTCAAGCCGGTTGCCGCGCTCGCGGGGAGCGTCGCAGCGGACATGCTGTTCGCCGTGCTCGGCGCGATCCTCGGACAGGACCAAATGGTGCAGATCGACTTCCTCGCGCTCTTCCTCGTCGTGAGCATCTCGAGCGTCGTGCTCATACTCCCGGTCACCCGGCTCATGCGATGGGCCCTCGCCGGGGAGAGCAACCGCCGCTCGCTGGTCCCGGCCCAGACCGACGGCAGGCTCTGGTGAAGCGGACACTCCGCCACCCCATCCGCGGGGACCGGCTCCACCCCAAGCCCTCGACCCGACCGCGCGCCGCCGCTCGCGGCGGAGCGCGGCGCGCCAGCCCCGCATGCGGCCGCGCAAGAGCGTCAACGTCGCCTCCATCGTCGGCTCGCCCGAGGAGGAGGACTCGCGGCCGAGCCTCCGCCTGCGCGTCGTGGGGATCGCGGTGCTGCTCCTCTTCGGCGTCCTCGTCCTACGGCTGTGGACGCTCCAAGTGGTGGAGGGCAAGACCTACGCCGCGGCGGTGACACGCAACCAGGTGCGGGTAGCCAGCATCCCGGCGCCGCGGGGCGAGATCGTCGACCGCAACGCCACCGTCCTCGTGTCCAACGTCCCGCAGGAGGAGATCCTGCTCTCGCGCGCCGAAGCGGCGCAGAACCCGGGCATCATCGGCATGGTGGCCGCGCTGGTGGGGCAGACGCCGAAGCAGGTGCAGGCGTCCGTCAACAACAACCAGTACAGCCCGTACGAGCCGGTCCCCGTCGCGGTCGGTGTGTCCGCCGCCACCGTGCAGTTCCTACAGACGCACCAAGCGGAGTATCCCGGCGTCAGCGTCGAAACGGTGGCGCAGCGGACCTATCCCCAGGGAGGGACCACCGGCACGCACATCCTCGGCTACGTCGGCGACATCTCACCGGCCTACCTGGCCGCCCATCCCAATGACGGCTACACCCAGGGGAGCCAGGTCGGCGTGTCGGGGATCGAGGCCCAGTACGAGCCCTACCTCCGCGGCGTCGCCGGCCGACAGGCCCTCTCGGTCGACAGCAAGGGCACGGTGGTCGGCACGCTCAGCACGACCGCCCCGCAGATCGGCAACTCGGTCGTGCTGAACATCGACGCCGGGCTCCAGCAGCAGGTGCAGAACGACCTCCAGCAGCAGATCATGGCCGACCGCAACACGCTCGACGCCATCGACAACCGGTATCCGCCCGCAAAGGACGGTGCCGTCGTCGTGATGAACCCGCAGAACGGCCAGGTGCTCGCCCTTGCCTCCTACCCCAACTACGACCTCAACCAGTGGGTGGGGGGCATCTCCTCGGCCAACTTCACCGCCCTGCAGGCGTCCGGCGCGGAGAACAATTACGCCATCGAGGGCCAGTACACCCCCGGGTCGACGTTCAAGCTCGTGACGGCCACGGCAGCCCTGCAGGACGGGTTGTGGCCGGTCGACAAGTACTACAACGACACCGGCAGCTTCAAGATCCCGGGCTGCCCGGCCGCGGGAGTGGTCAGCACCCAGGGCTGCGTGCTGAACGACAACCCCGGCGACGGGACCGGGGAATACAACATCTCGGGCGCGCTCACGGTCTCGAGCGATTCGTTCTTCTACAACCTGGGCGACATGTTCTGGGCCGCCCGCGGTCAGTATGGCGACACGCCCATCCAGAACGAGGCCACCGCGTACGGCGAGGGGACGATCACCGGCATCGACCTCCCCGGGGAGGCGCAGGGACGCCTCGACGGCTACCTGACCCGGGCCAAGCTCCACGCCGAGGCCCCCAAGGCCTTTCCCTACGCCGGCTCGTGGTACACCGGTGACAACATCGAGATGGCCTTCGGCCAGGGTGAGACCGTGCTGACGCCCATCGAGCAGGCGGTGGCCTACTCGACCTTCGCCAACGGGGGAACCCGCTACGCCCCGCAGGTGGCCAGCGAAATCGTCGACCCCCTCACCGGGAGGGTCATCAAGAAGCTGGCGCCGCAAGTGACCGGGCACGTGGGCATCTCCCCGGCCAACTACTCGGCCATGCTCCAGGGTTTCGAGGGCGTCGTCTCCAATCCCAACGGCACCGCCTACGGAGACTTTCAGGGCTTCCCGACGTCGTGGAACCTGGCCGGCAAGACGGGCACCGCCTCGAACCAGCAGGGTCTCGAGCCCAACAGCTGGTTCGTTGCCTTCGGCCCCAACCCGAACCCGACGTACCTCGTGCTGGCGGTGATCGACCAGGGTGGCTACGGCGCCCAGGCCGCGGCGCCACTGGTGCGCAACATCTTCAATTACCTCGCGGCCAACCCCCTCAGCCCGCAGGTGAAGACGCCGACGCCGGCCGCCCCGCCCCGGCAGACCGCACCGACGGCCAACGCGCCGCTCGGGACGCCGACCACGTCGACCACGACCACGACGCCCGGCACGACGGGCACCGCCGGCACGAGCACGACCAGCACGACGAAACCGGGCCCTTGACCGTCCGTCCCGTAGGGTTGCCGGTCGTGGAGACCCTCTGGCCGCAGATCGAGCGCCTCCTTCCCACGGTGTCCAAACCGGCCCGCTACATCGGCGGCGAGCAGGGGTCCGTCTACCCCGAACACGGACCCGGCACAGTGGCCTGGCTGCTGGTGTACCCCGACACCTACGAGATCGGCCTGCCCAACCAGGGGCTGCAGATCCTCTACGAAATCCTCAACGAGCGCCCGGACGCGCTCGCCGAGCGGGCCTACGCCCCCTGGGTCGACATGGAGGCCGCCATGCGGGCGGCCGGCGTCCCCCTCTTCAGCGTGGAGCAGCACCTGCCGGCGGAAGCCTTCGACGTGCTCGCCTTCAATCTCTCTGCCGAGCTCGTCTACACGAACGTGCTGAACCTGATCGACCTGGCGGGCCTCCCGCTCCACGCGGCCGACCGGCGGGGCGCCGATGCCCTCGTCGTCGCCGGCGGCCACTGCGCCTTCAACCCCGAGCCGCTGGCCGACTTCGTCGACGCCTTCGTGCTGGGCGACGGCGAGGAGGTGGTGAGCGAGGTCAACGAGGTGGTGGGCGCCTGGCTCGATGCCGCACCGTCGGAACGGCGCGACCGCCACGCCCTCCGGCTGGAGCTGGCGCGCCTCGAGGGCGTGTACGTGCCGGCGCTCTACACCCCGTCGTACGCGGACGGGCGCCTCGTCTCCACGGTGCCCGCCTGTGACGGCGTCCCGCCCGAGGTCACCAAGCGCACCGTGAGCGACCTGGCCGAGTGGCCGTACCCGTCCCGGCCGCTCGTGCCCCTGACCGAGGTCGTCCACGACCGCCTGAACGTCGAGGTCTTCCGCGGCTGCACGCGGGGCTGCCGTTTCTGCCAGGCCGGCATGATCACCCGCCCCGTGCGTGAGCGTCCCGCCGCCCAGGTGCGCGACATGGTGCGACGCGGCTTGGAATGGAGCGGGCACGACGAGGTGACGCTGACCTCGTTGTCGTCGGCGGACTTCTCCGGGATCGAGGACACGGTGCGCGACATCGTCGACGACCCGGTGCACGGGGGGCAGGTCTCGGTGAGCCTCCCGTCGCTGCGGGTGGACGCGTTCACCGTGGGCACGGCGGCAGAGATCCAGAAGGTCCGGCGCACCGGCCTCACCTTCGCCCCCGAGGGCGGCACCTGGCGGATGCGCACCGTGATCAACAAGCTGATCACCGAGGAGGACCTCTACGGCGCGGTCGACGCCGCCTTCAGCCAGGGCTGGCGCCGCGTGAAGCTCTACTTCCTGATCGGCCTGCCGACCGAGCGCGACGAGGACGTCCTCGGCATCGCCGAGCTCGGGGCGCGTTGCGTGGAGATCGGCCGCCGGCACCAGAAGTCGGTGACGGTGGTGGCCTCGGTGGGGGGATTCGTGCCGAAGCCGCACACGCCGTTCCAGTGGTTCGGGCAGGACACGGCGGCCGAGCTCGAGCGCAAGGTCGTGTTGCTGCGCGACCAGGCCCGTCGCACACGCGGCCTCACCATCCGCTGGCACGACCCGGCCGCCTCCGTCGCGGAGGGACTCGCGAGCCGGGGCGACCGGCGCATGGGCGCCGTGATCGAGCGGGTCTGGCGCGCCGGCGGCACCTTCCAGGAGTGGTCGGAGCGCTTCGCCCTGTCGCTGTGGGAATCGGCCCTGGCGGCCGAGGGCCTGAGCACCGAGGAGGTGTGCCACCGGGAGCGGGCGGGCGACGAGCCGCTCCCCTGGGACCACATCTCCGCCGGGCTGCACCGTGACTTCCTCTGGGGCGACTGGCGGGACGCGCTGGCCCGGGTGGCCGTCGAGGACTGCCGCTGGACCCCCTGCTACGACTGCGGCGCCTGCACCGGGTTCGGCCTGGAGCACGTCGTGGCGTCGCCGGTACCACCCGCGGGTGGCAGCCAGGGCACCGGCCAGGACCTCAGCGGCGGGGACCGGATTCCGGTCCGCCTGGTCAGCCGTGCTTCCTGACGAGGAACGCCGCCTGCGCCTGCGCTTCACCAAGGCCGGCAAGATCCGCTTCACCAGCCACCGGGACGTGGCGCGCATGTGGGAACGGGCATTGCGGCGGAGCCGGCTCCCCGTGGCCTACTCGCAGGGGTTCTCGCCCCACCCTCTCGTCAGTTTCGGGTTGGCCCTGCCCACCGGTTGCGAGTCGCACGGCGAGTACCTGGACGTACGCCTGGGACCGGCGGCTCCCGAGGAGATCCCGACGGCACGCCTGCCGGGGACGCTGACCAGCCTGCTCCCGGCGGGGATCGACGTCACCGGTGTCGCGCTGGTCGGCAAAGCGGAGGGATCGCTCCAGCAAGAGGTAGCATCGTGTGATTGGGAGCTGGAGGTGCTCGGCGTGCCAGGTGAGGAGCTGCGGGAGCGGGTCGAAGAGACGCTCGCTGCTCCAATCCTCATGGTCAGGCGGGAACGGAAGGGTCGTCAAGTCGAGGACGACATCCGACCGGCCATCTTGGCACTGTCCGTGACCAGCCCCAACGGTCATCTCCGAGCGGAACTGGCCACGCATCCGCGTGGCGTCCGCCCGGTTGACCTGCTAGCGGCCCTGGGTACCGGCACGGTGCCCGGACGGGCCTGTCGAACGCATCAATGGATCGAACGCAACGGCACACGGTTCGAGCCGCTCCCCGTGAGCGAGCCCGGGACCTGTGCGGACGCGACACAGCACGCGAGGAGGGACTTCCCTCATGTCCGAGACGGAAATCAGCCAGACCCCGGAGGGTCGCCCACCGGAGGCAGCGGGGAGCGGTAGCCCGCCGGACGCGGCGCGCCCGCCCAGGCCGAAGCCCAAGATCGGGGACACGCGGCCCGCGCCCGCCGCACCCCCGCTCCCGAACGCACCGGCCCCTGTCGTGCCGCTCGTGCGCCCCGGTGCCACCGCGCCGAGGGAGCAGGGAGCCGTCGTGGCCGGGCCCGAAGGACGCGCCGGTGAGAGTGCCGACGAGCCGGAGAAGCCGGCGCGCGGCCGGCGCCGCTCGGGGCGGGAGCGGCGCTCCAAGCAGGTGGGCCGGTACCTGGTGTGCGTGCACGTCCAGCCCCACATGACCCAGATCGCCATGCTGGAGGGTCGCACGCTGGTCGAGCACTACGTGTCCCGGGCCGCCGACGACACCAACCAGATCGACGGCAACGTGTACCGGGGACGGGTCCAGAACGTCCTGCCCGGCATGGAGGCCGCCTTCGTCGACATCGGCATTCCCAAGAACGCGGTCCTGTACCGGGGCGACGTGCGCTACGACCGGGACGACATCGAAGGCGGGGCGTCCCAGCAGCCGCGCATCGAGGACGTGCTCAAGGCCGGGCAGGTGATCCTGTGCCAGGTCACCAAGAACCCCATCGGGGCCAAGGGCGCCCGGCTGACCCAGGAGGTCTCGCTGCCGGGGCGCTTTGCCGTTCTGGTGCCCAACTCCAGCGCCTTCGGGATCTCCAAGCGCCTCGGGGACACCGAGCGCCGGCGGCTCCGCCGCATCATCGACGAGGTGAAGCCGTCCGGCCACGGCATGATCGTGCGCACGGCGGCCGAGGGTGTCACGGCGGAGGAGCTCCAGCGCGACGTCACCTCCTTGCTCGAGCAGTGGAACGCCGTTGAGGCCGAGGCCAAGCGGTCGGACGCCCCGGGCCTGCTCTACCGCGAGCCCGAGCTGTCGGTGCGGATCCTGCGCGAGGAGCTCAACGCCGAGTACCGGGGCGTCGTGATCGACGACCTGGCGCTCTTCGAGCAGGTGCGCGACTACGTGCGTGCGGTCAGCCCCGAGCTCTCGGACCGCGTCGAGTACTACGACCCCGAGGTCGAGGGCCTGCCCATCTTCGAGCGTTATCACGTGCACGAGCAGCTCCACAAGGCGCTCGACCGCAAGGTCTGGCTGCCGTCGGGGGGCTCGCTGATCATCGAGCGCACCGAGGCGCTGACCGTGATCGACGTGAACACCGGGAAGAACGTCGGCAAGACGAACCTGGAGGAGACCGTCTTCCGCAACAACCTCGAGGCCGCCGAGGAGGTGGCGCGCCAGCTCCGCCTCCGAGACATCGGCGGCATCATCGTCATCGACTTCATCGACATGGAGATCCGCGAGAACCGGGACAAGGTGGCGGCGGCACTGCGCAACGCGCTGGCCCGCGACAAGACGCGGACGCAGGTCTTCGACATCTCCGAGCTGGGCCTCGTCGAGATGACCCGCAAGCGCGTCTCGGAGGGCCTGCTCGAGACGCTGTCCAGCGAATGCGCCGTCTGCGGTGGCCGGGGCGTGACCCTGGACGACTCGGTCCTGCGCTAGGATCTCGCCCTTATGTATGCCGTCATCAGGTCCGGAGGAAAGCAGGAGCGCGTCGCCGAGGGCCAGCAGGTGCGCGTGGAGCTGCTGGGCCAACCCGTCGGCGCCGAGGTGTCCCTCGAGCCGGTCCTGGTCGTCGACGGCACCCGGGTGCTGGCCACCCCCGAGCAGCTGGCCGGTGCCTCGGTCACGGCCACGGTCGTCGGCTCCGAGCTGGGACCGAAGATCAACGCCATGACCTACAAGAACAAGTCGAACCAGCGTCGCCGGTGGGGTCACCGCCAGCACTACGCCACGCTGGAGATCACCGCCATCACGGCGGCAGGCTAGGAGTCCGACATGTCAAAGACCAAGGGTGGCGGGTCGACCCGCAACGGGCGCGACTCGAACGCTCAGCGCCTCGGCGTGAAGCGCTTCGACGGGGCCGCGGTGACCGCCGGCTCCATCATCGTGCGCCAGCGGGGGACCAAGGTCTACCCGGGCGCCAACGTGGGCCGCGGCGGCGACGACACGCTCTTCGCGACGGCCGACGGCACGGTGAAGTTCAGCGAGCGCCGCGGCCGCAAGCACGTCAGCATCGTCACCGTCTAGCAGGCCCGCTCCGGTCTGGTCCGATGCCGATCGAACTGGACCACCTGATCCTCGCGGTCAACGACCGGAACGAGACCGTCGCGTTCTACACCGACGTCCTGGGCCTGACCCACGAGGGTGAGGTCCCTCCCTTCGACGTGCTGCGGGTGACGGAGCACCTCACCCTGCAGGTGGCCCCGTGGGGCACCTCCGGGGGCGAGCACCTGGCGTTCGCGCTGACGCGGCGCGAGTTCGACGAGGTCTTCGCGCGGGTGCGGTCCGCCGGCATCCCCTACGGCGACTCCTTCCACGACGTCGGCAACCAGCGCGGGCCCGGAGAGGAGCCCGGCGCTCGCGGCCCGGGGAAGGCGCTGTACTTCTTCGATCCCAGTCAGCACCTCATCGAGATCAGGCACTACGAGGCGTAGGCCCTCGAGGGCGACGGGCCCCGCGTTCAGCCCGGGGACGGCCTCTCGTGCAGCTCGATCCCGTTGCCCCACGGGTCGCTCATGAACGCCTGGCGCCGGCCGGTCTCGCCCACGGGGACCGGGTCCGACACCAGCAGACCGTGGTCACGCAGCTCGGCCACCGTGGCGGTCAGGTCGTCGAAGACCAGGGCGAAATGCTGGCCGACGCTCTGGGGCACCGTGGCCTCGATGAGGTGGACCTGCTGGCCGTTGGCCGTATCGAGCCAGGCGCCGGGGAAGCCGAAGTCGGGCCGGGTGAAGTTCTGCACGAGGCCGAGCGTCTCGGTGTAGAAGGTGATGCCGCCCGGGACATCGGGGACGTTGAGGGCGACGTGGTCCACGCCGAGAGGGGAGACGGTCACGGCGCGACTCTACGGCTCCGGGCGCCCGGCGTGCCGCCCGCGCCCGGACGCGACCTTGACCAAGGCCGGCTTCGAGGGCGAGGAAGGAGCCCTGGGACGCGTTCTGGGGAGAGTGCGACGCACAGGTCCGGGACCCCGACGGAGTACCGGTGGACCTCGACGCCGCCCACTGAGGTGGTCGGCCCGCCCGCCGCCGGCGCGCTACAGAGGTCGGTGTCCCCCGCCGGGTCCCGGTGTGACGTGGACGAGGTGGCTCGCCGCACGGACGTCGACCCGATGCCACACCCCTCGTGGCACCACGATGGCGTCGCCCGGCTGCAGCGCCTCGACGTGTTCCACGCCAACGGTCTCCACGTCGCCGCCTTCCTCGAGGATCACGTCGACGCGGCCCGAGATGAGGTAGAGCAGCTCGTCACCATCGGGATGCATCTCACCTCGGTGCGGTGCGCTGCTGGTCATCCTCGGCGCTCCCACGGAGAGGCCGTCCACCCGGACCGGTCCGTCGGGCCCTACCGGCAGGACCGCCGAGGAACCGTCGCGGTACAGAGCCGCAACCTGGTCCGCGAATTGGAACGGCACGTGAGCAACCCTATGGCGCCGCGTCGCTTTCCGCCATCGACGCGTTCGTCCTGGGGCCAGGTCCCGTTGGGCGTCCAGCGACATCGCTCAGTCGAGTGACCCGACCACGTGGCGGACGATGGCGGCGATGGCCGGGACAGCAGCCGCACCGACGGCTTCGATGGCCGCGAGGTCGATCGGCGACGCCGCCCTCGCCGCGAGGTTGGTCACGAGGACAAGACCGAGGACCTCGGCGCCGGCGTCGCGGGCGGCGATGGTCTCGAGCGCGATGGACATGCCGACCACGTCGGCTCCGGCGGTGCGCAGCATGCGGATCTCTGCCGGCGTCTCGAACTGCGGTCCCGCGACGTGGGCGTAGACGCCCGGTCCGGGCGAGAGCGCGTTGCCCGCCGGCGCGGGTGTCGACAGCGCCAGCTCCCGCAGCCGCGGCGAATAGGCGTCGACCATGTCAACGTGGACCGGGCCGCTCAGGGGGGTGTGCCCGCTCAGGTTCAGGTGATCCTCGACCACCATGAGGGACCCTGTCGTGAGGTCGGGCCGGATGCCCCCGACGGCCGCGGTCAGGATGACAGTGGCGCAGCCGGCGGCGATGCCCGTGCGCAGCGGGTGGACGGCCTCAGCGGGGTCGACTCCCTCGTAGAGGTGGCAGCGCCCGCCGAAGACCAGGACCTGGCGCCCCTC
This sequence comes from uncultured Acidimicrobiaceae bacterium, assembly GCA_963726005.1. Taxonomy (GTDB): domain Bacteria; phylum Actinomycetota; class Acidimicrobiia; order Acidimicrobiales; family RAAP-2; genus Bog-473. The sequence continues at coordinate 406,285 of CAVSAT010000002.1, read as the reverse complement.
CACCGGGAGCGACCACCCGTGGGCCCGGTGCCCGCCTGCGGTGTAGGGCGGGAAGGAGGGGAGCGTGTCGAGCGGGAGCGATTCCTCCCCCGCACCCAGCTCCTCGGCGACCCCCGTGAGGCCGCTCCCGAGCACGACCAGCACGTCGTGGTGGTCGGTCCCGATGCGCCGGGCCAGCTCCCGGGCGCTGCGCGCCGCCAGGTCGCCCGGATCGTGCATGAGCGGCAGGTTAGGCGGCTTGTCGCCGTGCGCCACGTACCATGGCCCAGATGTCGACCACGACCGTCCCGGCCCCACCGTCGCTGCACCCGCTGTCGCCCCTGAACGGGGACGAGATCAAGGCGGCCCGCCAGATCGTCTTCGACAGCGGCCGCGCCACCGTGGCGAACGAGGCGCTGCGCTTCGCCTACGTGGGCCTGTGCGATCCGCCGAAGGACGTGGTGCGGGCGGTCGACCGGGGCGAGCCGGCGGTGGTCGACCGCCAGCTGCGCATGGTGCTCCTGCAGGGCCCGGAGGCCGACGTGGTCGAGGCCATCGTCTCGGTCACCCGGGGCGAGGTCCTCCGGTGGGAGGCCGTCGAGGACGTCCGCCCGCCGCTGCAGATGGAGGAGGCCTACGCGGCCCAGCTCGCACTGCAGGAGTGCGCCGAGTGGAACGCCGCCCTCGAGCGGCGCGGCATCAGCGACCGGTCTCTCGTCCAGGTGGACCCCTGGCCGGCCGGCACCTTCGGGCTCGACCACGAGAAAGGGCGCCGGATCACCAAGTGCATCCCCTACCTGCGGGCGGCGGCCGACGACAACGGCTACGCCCGCCCGATCGAGGGCCTGTTGGCCATCGTCGACATGGGGCGCGGTGAGGTGCTCGAGGTGCTCGACTTCGGCACGGTCCCCATCCCGCCGACGTCGGGCAGCTACTACCCCGAGCACAACGGGCCGCTGCGCGCGGACCTGAAGCCGCTGGTGATCACCCAACCCGAAGGCCCGAGCTTCGTCGTGGAAGGCAACCTCGTGCGCTGGCAGAAGTGGACGCTGCGCATCGCCATGGACCCATTGGAGGGGCTCGTGCTCTCGACGATCGGCTACAAGGACGGCGGCCGGGTGCGGCCGATCGTCTACCGGGCCTCGGTGAGCGAGATGGTGGTGCCCTACGGGCACCCGAGCCCCATGCACCAGTGGAAGAGCGCGTTCGACGCCGGGGAGTGGGGGCTGGGACGCATGGCGAACTCGTTGACCCTCGGGTGTGACTGCCTCGGGGAGATCCACTACTTCGACGACGTCTTCGCCGACGAACGGGGTAAGCCACGCACCAAGCACAACGCCATCTGCATGCACGAGGAGGACTACTCCATCCTCTGGAAGCACCTCGACATGATGTCGGGGCGCAGCGAGGTGCGACGGTCGCGGCGGCTGGTCATCAGCTCCATCGCCACCGTCGGCAACTACGAGTACGGGTTCTACTGGTACTTCTACCTGGACGGCACCATGCAGCTCGAGGTGAAGCTCACGGGGATCATGTCCACCATGGCGGTCGACGGGGACGACCCCGGCGAGCACGCCCGGATGGTGGCCCCCGGCCTGGCCGCTCCGCTCCATCAGCACCTCTTCAACGTGCGGCTCGACGTCGAGGTCGACGGCGCCGACAACGCCGTCTTCGAGGTCGACGCCGTCCCTGCGCCGCCGGGGGAGGGCAACCCCGTCGGGAGCGCGTTCGGGACCGCCGCCACCCTGCTCGACACCGAGCTGGTCGCCCGTCGCGACGTGGATCCCACGCGCTCGCGCTCCTGGCGCATCGCCAATCGCAGCCGGCGCAACGGCGTGGGCCAGCCGACGGCCTACAAGCTCGTGCCCGGCTCGACACCGACGCTGCTCGCGGGCCCCGAGTCGAGCATCGGCCGGCGCGCCGCCTTCGCCGCCCACAATTTGTGGGTCACTCCCTTTCACCCCGACGAACGGCGGGCCGCGGGTGACTACCCGAACCAGCACGCGGGCGGCGCCGGGCTGCCGGCCTGGACTGCCCGGGACCGCTCGGTGGTGGACACCGACATCGTGCTGTGGCATTCCTTCGGGGTCACCCATGTCCCGCGGCCCGAGGACTGGCCGGTCATGCCCGTGGAGTCGACCGGCTTCATGTTGATGCCCTTCGGCTTCTTCGACGCCAACCCGGCCCTCGACGTGCCCCCCGCAGCCGAGCATTGCGATGGCTGAACACGGGGCGCACTCCCACACGCCCCAGGAGTACCACCCCCCTGTCGAGGAGTATCTCGAGACGATGCTCGCACTGGCCGAGGAAGGCGTGCCGGTGATTCAGGCGCGCATCGCCGAGCGGCTCGGCCGGTCCGCCCCTTCGGTCTCCGAGATGCTCGACCGTCTGATCGAGGACGGGTACGTGACCCGGGATCGCCGCCGGCTCTCATTGACGGACAGCGGTCGGGCGCTGGCGGAGAAGGTCGTGCGCAAGCACCGCCTGGCCGAGCGCCTGCTGGTGGACGTGATCGGCCTGGAATGGCACAAGGTGCACCGCGAGGCGGGGCGGTGGGAACACGTGATCTCGGACGACGTCGAGGCGCGCCTGGTCGAACTGCTGGGCGACCCCGCCACCTGTCCCCACGGCAACCCGATCCCGGGGTCACACTCGCCGTCGCCGTCGGTCCCGACCCGTCCGCTGACCGAGGCGGGCGAGGGCGAGCGGGTGCGGCTCCTCCGCATCAGCGAGGAGGTCGAGCTGAACCTGGGTTCGCTGACCCTCCTCGACAGGGGCGGCTTCATCCCGGGGGCCGTGGCCGAGGTGGGCGGCCGTGAACCCGACGGCACCATGGAATTGACGGTGGAGGGCGGCACGGGGGCCATCCGGGTCTCGCGTGACCTGTCCGACCGCCTGTTCGTCGCCGCGCTGTGACCCTCCGCCTGGAGGCGGACGCCGTCTTCACCGTCGACGCGGACGACACGATGTGGCTGCCGGGCGCCGTCGAGATCGACGACGGCCTCATCTCGTGGGTCGGCGATCCCTGGCAGGTGCCGCCGGCCCCCGGGACCGAGGTACACCAACTGGGCGGCCTGCTCATGCCGGGGCTCGTCAACTGCCACGGCCACTCGCCGATGACGCTGGTCCGCAGTGCGGGCGACGGGCTGCCGCTCGACCGCTGGCTGAGCGAGACCGTCTGGCCGCGCGAGGCGTTGTTGACCGACGAGGACGTGTACTGGGGCATGCTCCTCGGCGCCGTTGAGCTCCTGTGCAACGGCACCACGACCACCTGCGAGCAGTACCGCCATCCCGGTCCTGTCGTCGAGGCGCTCGTGGACTCGGGCATCCGGGCCGTGTACACACCGGGCATCTTCGACGTACCGGGCTCGGGCAGCGGGGTCACCTGGGAGAACCTCCTCGAGGAGGCGTGCGTGCTGTTCGACTCCAGGGTGGGCAGGGAGGGACGGATCGAGCTGGGCTTCGGCCCGCACGCGGCCTACACCGTGCCGCCGGAGGGACTGCGCACCATCGCCACCGAGGCGCAACGGCGCAACGCGCTGCTGCAGATTCACCTGTGCGAGACGCGGGCGGAGGGTGCAATGGTGGAGCAGCGCTACGGGGTGAGCGCGCCGGCGCTGCTGGCCGAGGCGGGCGCTCTCGACGGCCGTGTGCTGGCCGCCCACGCAGTGTGGCTGGACGGCACCGACCTCGACCTCGTCGCCGCGCACGACGTGGCGGTGGCGCACTGCCCTGGGTCGAACGGGAAGCTGGGGGCCGGGGTGGCGCCGCTGCGGGACCTGCTGGACCGTGGCGTGCGCGTCGGGCTCGGGACCGACGGACCGGCCTCCAACGACGATCTCCACCTGTGGGACGAGATGCGGCTCGCCGCGCTGCTGGCTCGTGCGATGGCGACGGACCCGGGCACGGTCAGCTCCGCGGCGGCCCTGCGTCTCGCGACCCGCGGCGGCGGCGAGGCGCTCGGCCTCCCGGTGGGCGCCCTCGAGGCGGGACGCCCGGCGGATCTCGTCCGCCTCCGCACCGACGACGCCCGGTTCACCCCTTCGGTGAGGGACACCGAGCTGCTCGGGCATCTGGTGTGGGCCGGCGCGGGCTACCTGGTGACCGACGTGTGGGTGGGCGGCCAGCGCGTCGTCGAGGCGGGCCGCTGCACGACGGTCGACGGCGAACGGGCCCGGGCCGAGGTAGGACGGCGCGCCCGCCGACTCGTCGGCTCTTAGGCTTTCTCTCCATGCCCGGATTCGTCGACCAGGCCCAGCTGCACGCGCGCGCCGGCGACGGGGGAGCCGGGGCGGTGTCGTGGCGCCGCGAGGCCCATGTCGACCGGGGCGGCCCCGACGGCGGTGACGGGGGCCACGGCGGAGACGTGTGGCTGGCCGCGTCGCTGAACCAGTCGTCACTGCTCGGCTTCCGGGACCATCCCTTCCGCCGCGCCACCGACGGCACGCACGGCTCGGGGTCGAAGCGGCACGGGGCACGGGGCAAGGACCTGGTGGTCCCGGTGCCCGTGGGCACCGTCGTGCGCCACCGGGACGGCGCCGTGGTGTGCGACCTGACAACGGAGGGCGCTCGCTTCATGGTGGCCGAGGGCGGCCAGGGCGGGCGGGGCAACGCCCGCTTCCTGTCCAACCGCCGCCGCGTGCCCGCGTTCGCCGAGCAGGGCGAGAAGGGACAGGAGTTCTGGCTGGACATGGAGCTCAAGCTGATGGCCGACGTGGCGTTGGTGGGGTTTCCCAACGCGGGGAAGTCGACGCTGATCTCGACGGTGTCGGCGGCCAAGCCGAAGATCGCGGACTACCCGTTCACCACGCTCGAGCCGCATCTCGGGGTGGTCCGGCTGGGCTCCGTGCGCGACGGCACCGAGTTCGTGATGGCCGACATCCCCGGCCTCGTCGAGGGTGCCGCGGAAGGCAAAGGCCTCGGGCACCAGTTCCTGCGCCACATCGAGCGTGCCCGGGTGCTCGTGGTGCTGCTCGATCTCGGCGCGCCCGCCGTCGGCGGCGAGACACCCGAGCTGCAGTTGCGCGTCCTGCTCTCCGAGCTTGCCTCGTACCGGCCCGAGCTGCTCCAGCGCCCCCGTGTCGTCGTGGGCAGCAAGGCCGATGTCGCAGCGGACGACGAGGCGCTCTGCGACCTGGTGCTCTCGGCCGCGACCGGCACCGGCGTCGGCGCGCTGGTCGAGCGACTCGGCCCCATGGTGCAAGAGGCGCGGGCCGACGCCGCTGCGGCCGTCGCCGGTGAGGTGGTCGTGCACCGTCCGGTCCCCGAAGGGGTGGACGTGCGGCGGGCGGGCACGAGTGCCTGGGTCGTCGTGGGGCGCGTCGCCGAGCGGGCCGTGGCGCTCTCCGACCTCAACGACGACGGGGCGCAGGCCGAAGCGGTGCGGCGGCTCCGGCGCCTCGGCGTCGATCGCGCCCTGGCTCGGGCGGGAGTCCGCGACGGGGACGAGGTCACCGTGGGCGCGATGACGTTCACCTGGGGCGAGGACGCGTGATCGCCGTCGTCAAGCTCGGGTCGTCCTCGGTGACCGAGGAGACGGTGGTGCGCCTCTGCGGCGAGATCGTGGCGGCGCGGCGGGCCGGTCACACCATCGTGGTGGTCACGTCCGGCGCCATTGCAGCCGGCTGGGGCGCGCTGGACCGTGGCGAGCAGCGGCCGGCGGACCCGGCCGTCCTCCAGGCCGTGTCCGCGGTGGGGCAGCACCGGCTCATGCGAATGTGGCAGGACGCACTCGAGCCGCACGGCACACTGGCCGGACAGGTGCTGTTGGCGCCGCTCGACTTCGTCCACCGCACGCAATACCTGCACGCCCGCGGGACGCTGCGCCACCTCGTCGACCTCGGCGTGGTCCCGGTGGTCAACGAGAACGACGCCGTGGCGGACGAAGAGATCCGCTTCGGCGACAACGACCGCCTCGCCGCGCTCGTGGCACATCTGATCGGCGCGCAGCTCCTCGTCCTGCTGACCGACGCGCCGGGGCTCCTGACCGCCGACCCCCGGCGCGACACGGAGGCCTCGCTCATCGAAGAGGTAGTCGAGATCGACCACGAGCTCGAGCGCCTCGCCGGTGGTCCGGGCAGCGTGGCGGGCAGCGGCGGCATGGCGTCCAAGCTGGCCGCGGCCAAGATCGCCACCTGGTCGGGCGTCCAGACCTTGATCGCCGATGCCGGACGTCCCGGCGTGCTGGCGGCGGCCCTCGCGGGGGAGCCCGGTGTGGGGACGGCGTTCCGTCCGCGGGAGGGCCGGCTCCCTGCCCGCAAGCTCTGGATCGCCTTTGCCCTCGGCGCCTCGGGCAGCCTCACGGTCGACGAGGGGGCGCGGTCGGCGCTGACCGACCGGGGCCGGTCCCTCTTGGCGGCGGGCGTCACGGGCGTCGCCGGCAGCTTCCGCCCCGAGGAGGCGGTCGAGATCACCGGACCCGACGGCGAGGTCTTCGCCAAGGGCCTGGTCCGGGTGCACGCCGATCGCGCCGCGGAATGGATGGGCCGTCGCAGCCAGGTCGTCGTCCACCGTGACGACCTGGTGCTTGTAACCTGACCCGATGACCTCGCCCGCATTGGAGCAGCTCGCGGGCCGCGTCCGGTCGGCGGCCCGGGTGGTGGCGAGGGCGCCGAGCTCGGTGCGCGACGACGCTCTCCGGCTGGCGGCCGACCTCTTGGAAGCGGAGCGGGCGTCCCTGGTCGAGGCCAATCGGGCGGACCTCGCCCGGGCGGAGGCCACGGGCATGGTCGAGGCCGCCCGGGACCGTTTGCGCCTGACCGACGAGCGCGTCGGGGGCATGGCGGACGGCCTGCGCAAGGTCGCGGCCCTGCCCGATCCCGTCGGTGAGGTCACCGAAGGCTGGGTGCGGCCCAACGGGCTGCGGGTGACGCGGGTGCGGGTGCCGCTCGGAGTGGTCGGGGTGATCTACGAGAACCGACCGAACGTGACCAGCGACGCCGCCGGCCTGTGCCTCAAGGCCGGTAACGCGGCGTTCCTGCGCGGCTCGTCCTCGGCCATCGACTCCAACCGGGCCGTCGTCGGGCTGCTGCGCCGGGCGGCCCGGAAGGCGGGGCTGCCCGAGGACTCCGTGGCGCTCGTCGAGGACACCTCGCACGAGACCGCGCTCGCCTTCATGCGGCTGCGCGGGTACGTCGACTGCCTCATCCCACGCGGCGGACAGGCGCTCATTGCGTCGTTGGTCGAGCACGCCACCGTGCCCTACGTGCTCGACGGCGACGGCAACTGCCACATCTACGTCGACGGCGCGGCCGACCTGGCCATGGCGCACGAGCTCACGGTCAACGCCAAGACGCACCGCTTCGGGGTGTGCAACGCGGTCGAGACGATCCTCGTCCATACGGGCGTCGCGGCCGCCTTCCTGCCCAGGCTGGCGGCGTCGCTCGCGGCGGCGGGCGTGGAGATGCGGGCCGACGAGCGCGTGCGTGCCTTCGTGCCCGAGGCCGTGCCGGCGTTGGAGGGCGACTTCGCCACCGAGTTCCTCGGCCCGGTGGTGGCCATCGCGATGGTCGACGACGTCGGGGACGCCATCGAGCACATCGCGCGCTACAGCTCGGGGCATTCCGAGGCGATCGTCACGTCCGACGTGGCCACCGCGGACCGCTTCGTGGCCGAGGTCGACGGGGCAGCGGTGCTGGTGAACGCGTCGACGCGCTTCGTCGACGGCGAAGAGCTCGGGCTCGGCGCGGAGGTGGGGATCTCCACCCAGAAGCTGCACGCCCGCGGCCCCATGGGAGTGAAGGAGCTGACGACGTTGAAGTGGGTCGTACGCGGGGACGGGCAGGTGCGCCGGTGACCGAGCCAGCGCGTGCCGGGCGCGCTGCGCTGGGGCTCCCGGAGGGCGGTCCCCCCCGCTTCCCCTCGCTGGACGCGGTGCGGGCCGGCCTGGCCGAGGTGGGCTACCTGGCCGACGACTCCATCAGCGGGGTCGTGTTCCTGTCCGACCGGCTGGCCAAGCCGGTCCTCGTCGAGGGACCGGCCGGGACCGGCAAGACGCAGCTGGCCAAGTCGGTCGCCGAGCTGACGGGGGCGCGGCTCATCCGGCTGCAGTGCTACGAGGGGCTCGACGAGTCCAAGGCGCTCTACGAATGGAATTACCGCAAGCAGCTGCTGCGCATTCAGGCGGGCGAGCACGGCAAGGCCGAGGAGGAGGGCCCGAGCTGGTCGGAGCTCGAGGAGGACATCTTCTCCGAGGACTTCCTGCTGACCCGTCCGCTGCTCGAGGCGATCCGGGCCACCGAGCCGGTGGTGCTCCTCGTCGACGAGGTCGACCGGGTCGAGCTCGAGACCGAGGCGCTCCTGCTCGAGGTCCTCTCGGAGTACCAGGTGTCGATCCCCGAGCTCGGCACGGTGCGGGCGTCCCAGCTGCCCATGGTGTTCCTCACGTCGAACAACACGCGCGAGCTCTCCGAGGCGCTCAAGCGCCGCTGCCTCTACCTGCACATCGACTACCCCGACCTCGACCGCGAGCGAGAGATCGTGCGGGCCAAGGTGCCCGGCATCAGCGAGGAGCTGGCCGACCAGGTCGCCCGCATCGTCCGCTCGCTGCGCACGCTCGAGCTGCGCAAGGCACCGTCGGTCTCCGAGACACTCGACTGGGCCCGCACGCTCGTGCTGCTCGGCGTGGAGACGATCGACGCCACCGGGGCGAAGGACACGCTGCACATCTTGTTGAAGTACCAGGCCGACATCGAGCGGGCGACCAAGGAGCTGCTGTCGGCCTCGTCCGGCTGAGGCGTCCGCGTGCTCGACCTTCTCTCCGGCTTCGTCACCGAGCTGCGCCGATCCGGGCTGCCCGTCTCCCTGACCGAGCACCTCGACGCCGCCGAGGCGGTCAAGCACATCCCCCTCGAGGATCGCGACGCCTTGAAGTACGCGTTGGCGGCCACGCTCGTGAAGTCCTCCTCGCACTGGCGGGCGTTCGAAACGGCCTTCGAGGTGTTCTTCGCCGTGCGGACCGGCGGCGCCCCGGGGGCCGAGAGCGAGGAACCGGGCGGGGAGGACACCGAGCAGTCGGGGGAGCAGGCCGGTCAGGGCGGTGCGCGGGGCCAGGGTCGCTCCTGGAAAGGGGGCGGCGCCGGCGAGGGTATGACGCCCGAGGAGCTGGCCGAGCTGCTCTTCAAGTCGCTGCTGTCGGCCGACGCGGCGCTCATGAACGCCGTGGCCCGCAACGCGGTCGACCGCTACGCCGGCATGGAACCGGGACGTCCGGTCGGCGGGACGTACTACCTGTATCGCACGTTGCGGAACCTCGATCTCGACGGGGTGCTCGAGCGCCTGATGGGCCAGACGCAGGCGGGCGCCGCCGGCGGCTCCCTGACGGAGCTGGAGGAGCGGCTGGCCGCGGACGAGTTCAAGGCGCGCATCGAGAAATTCCGCCGCGCCGTGGAGACGGAGATCCGCCGCCGGCTGGTGGAGGACCGTGGCGCCGAGGCCCTCGCCCGCTCCGTGCGCAAGCCGCTGCCCGAGGACATCGACGTGATGCACGCGACCCGCGAGGAGCTCGCCGTGTTGCACCGGGTGCTCCATCCGCTGTCCCGCAAGCTGGCCGTGCGCCTCGCCCGCAAGCGCCGGCACGGCCGGAAGGGCCCCCTGGACTTCCGGGCCACGATGCGGCGCTCGCTCTCGACCGGTGGCGTGCCCATTGAGCCCCGCTTCCGCCACCCCCGCCCGGCCAAGCCGGAGATCTTCGTCATCGCGGACATCTCGGGATCGGTGGCGAGCTTCGCGCGCTTCACGCTGCACCTGGTGTACGCCATCTCCTCGCAGTTCTCCAAGGTGCGCAGCTTCGTGTTCGTCGACGGCATCGACGAGGTGACGCGGTTCTTCGAGGGCGTGGTCGACCCCGCGGAGGCCGTGGCCCGCATCAACCTGGAGGCGGACGTCATCTGGGTCGACGGCCACTCCGACTACGGGCACGCGCTGACCGAGTTCCACCGGCGCTGGGGCGACCAGGTCACGTCGCGCTCGAGCATCATGGTCCTCGGCGACGCGCGCAACAACTATCACGCCTCGGGATCCTGGGTGCTCGAAGACCTGCAGTCGATGGCCCGCCACGTCTACTGGCTCAACCCCGAGCCGCGCGACTACTGGGGATCGGGCGACTCCATCGTGGGCGAGTACGCCGCACACTGCGACGAGGTCGTGGAGTGCCGTACGCTGCGCCAGCTCGAACACTTCGTCGGAAACCTGGCGTGAGCGCGGGGGAGGTGGGTGCTGAGGACGACCGCCCCGTTTCGGCGGCAGGGGTGCTGCGCATCTTCCCGCCCGAGGAGGGTGCCTCGCGCATCGTGCTGATCCGCCACGGGGAGGCCAAGTGCAACGTCAGCCGGGTGGTGGGCGGGCTGAAGGGGTGCACGGGCCTGACGGACCTGGGGCGACGGCAGGTGGCGTTCCTGGCCGACCGCCTCTACGAGAGTGGTGAGCTGCGCGACGCGACGGCGCTGTACTCCTCGCTCCTGCCCCGGGCGATCGAGACGGCGGAGCGGCTGCGGCCGGTGGTGGGGCCCGGCCCCACCGCGCTGGGGCCGGTCATCGAGCGCTGCGACTTGTGCGAGCTCCATCCGGGGCAGTGCGACGGCATGGCCTGGACCGAGGTGATCGATCTCTTCGGCGTGCCCGACTGGGATCGCGACCCGAGCCAGCCCATCGCACCGGGCGGCGAGAGCTGGTCCGAATTCGTGGTGCGCGCCTCCGACGCCGTCCGCGGGATTGTCGCGCGGCACCCGGGTGAGCTGGTGGTGGCCGCGGTGCACGCCGGGGTCATCGAGGCGTGCATGATCGCGTTCTTGGGCGTGCCCCCCGAGATCTACCGACGGGGCTGGGTGCGCATCGTGCACGCGTCCATGACCGAGTGGGAGTGGGTACCGGCGGAGGACCGATGGATCCTGCTCCGCTTCAACGACTCGTGCGGGGTGCCGCGCGACTGAGCGCGGGGGCGATCCTACGAGCCGGCCAGCCAGGCGCTCGTGAGCCGTTCCGGCGCGCAGGCCAGCCAGGCGTCTTCGATCGCTTCGCGCAAGGGCTTCTTCGTGACGGCCTGCAGCTGGACGAGGACGGCCGCGTAGCCGTCGAAATGGGGGATGGTGAAGAAGCCCCTGGCCCCGGTGGCCAGCACGGCCTCCTTGTCGACGAGGTCCGCCGTGCGCAGGGCGACGATCGGGCCCCGTGGCGGCTCGGTGTCGCCGAAGCGCTTGAGATCGGCCTTGGAGAATGGGCGTTCCCATGCGAACGCCTTGTCCGCGACGTACCAGGTTCGGTTGCCGAAGCGCTCACCCTCAGTCACCTCCGGCAGGGCCGTCACGATGCCGATCACGTCGTCGAGGGTCACCACACCGGCACCCTACCGCTAGCGTTTTGGCCCATGGCCACCCGTTCGCGTCGGCTGCCGGTGTGACCGTCGGGGGGCTCGACGCGACGGGGCTGCGCCGGCTGCACCAACGCCTCGCTGCGTACGTGGACGGTGGGGAGGTCCCGGGGCTTGCGGCCCTTGTCGCACGCGGCAGCGACGTGCACACCGAGGTGCTCGGCTCCCTGTCGCTCGACGACTCCGCCCCGCTGCCCCGCGACGCCATCTTCCGGATCGCTTCGCTGACCAAACCCATGGCCGCCGCCGGCGCCATGATGTTGGTGGACGACGGCGTGCTGTCGGTCGGCGACCCCGTCGACACCTTCCTCCCCGAGTTGGCCGACCGGCGCGTCCTGCGCAGCCTCGAGAGCCCGCTGGACGACACGGTGCCCGCCGAGCGGGCCATCACCGTGGAGGACCTCTTGACCTTCCGTCTCGGCTTCGGAGCCGTCATGGCGCCTCCGGGCACCTTCCCGATCCAAGAGGCGGAGGCCGGACTGGGGTTGATGACGCTCGGCCCACCGTGGCCGCCGCCGCCCTTCGGTTCGGACGAGTGGATTGCCCGCTTCGCCACGCTGCCGCTCCTGCACCAACCCGGTGCGGAGTGGCGCTACAACACCGGGGCACAGGTGCTCGGAGTCCTGCTGGAACGGGCCAGCGGGCAGCCGCTCGAGACCTTCCTGCGCGAACGCTTGTTCGACCCGCTCGGCATGGCGGACACGTCGTTCAGCGTGCCGGCCGACAAGCAGGCGCGGTTCACGACGGCCTACCTGCCCGACGGCGAGACCGGCACCCTCGGCGTCCTCGACTCTCCCGTCGGCGGATGGTGGTCCGAGCCCCCCGCAATGGCGAACGCGTGCGGGATGTTGGTCTCCACGCTGGACGACTTGTGGGCGTTCGTGTCGTTGCTGCTGGCGGACGGCCGGCACGAGGGGCAGCAGCTGCTGTCGCCCGGCGCAGTCTCGGCGATGACGCGCGACCACCTCACCCCGGGCCAGCGCGCCTCGGCGCAACTCTTCCTCGGCGAACACGGAGGCTGGGGATACTGCATGGCGGCACCGGGCCCCGTCGACGGCGAGCCACCGATACCGTGGGGGTTCGGTTGGAACGGCGGCACGGGCACGACGTGGTATTCGGACCCCACACGCGGCCTGACCGGGATCCTTCTCACGACGACGGCAATGACCTCACCCGAACCGCCGCGCCACTTCGTCGACTTCTGGGAGGCGGCGTACGCAGCGACGGCGGGTTGACCCGGGGGCAGATCCCGCCCACGACGAGTACGCTGAGCGCTCCGGCGGAGAAGGGGACGAAACCATGTACAAGATTGTCGTCGTCGGTACCGATGGCTCCTCGACCGCCGACCAGGCCGTCCGGGCGGCCGCGGACATCGCGCGGTCGTGGGGTTCCGAGCTGCACGTCGTGACGGCGGTTCGGGCGCCGCGGCCCGGTATGGCCTCGGCGACGGGCGCTCCGCTCGTCGACTCCGGCGCAGGGCAGGCCCTGGTCGAAGAGGCCGCAAAGGCGGTGGGCGAGACGGCCATGCAGCAGTTCGGGGACGGCCTCAAAATCGAGGCCCATGCGGCGCAGGGCAACCCGGACGACGTGATCCTCAACACCGCGGTCGAGGTCGGGGCGGACCTCATCGTCGTGGGCAGCAAGGGCATGCGCGGCGCCCGCCGTTATCTGGGCAGCGTGCCTAACTCGGTGGCCCACGGCGCACACTGCGCCGTGCTCGTGGTGAAGACGGCCTAGAGCGGGCCGGTCGGCGCCGGACGCCCGTGGCCGACCGCAGCTATGTGATCGTGTCGGGGCCGCCGGGCAGCGGCAAGTCGACCTTGGCGCCCACCGTTGCGGGCGAGCTTGCGCTCCCGCTGTTCGCCAAAGACAGCATCAAGGAGGCACTGCTCGGACGGAACGCCGTGGCCGATGTGGAGGACTCGCGCCGTATCGGGCGGGCTGCCATGGAGGCGATGTTCACACTCGCCGGGGAGACGCCCGCGGGCGCAGTGTTGGAAGCCAACTTCCACCGGTCCGTCGCGGCGCACTCCATCCGTGCGCTACCCGGTTCGACGGTCGAGGTCTTCTGCCGTTGCGATCGGGAGGTCGCGCTCGCGCGGTACCGGGCGTGCGCGGGCCGGCGCGCCGCGGGCCACTTCGACGCCGAGCGTTCCGATGCCGAGATCTGGCACGACGACGTGACACAACCGGTCGCAGGCGGCTGGCCCGTTGTCGAGGTCGACACGAACGGACCCGTCGCACTCGACGTGCTCCTGGCCCGCCTCCGCGCTGCGCTGCCCTAGGTGCGACCCGATGCGGGCCTGGCACAGCGCCGCCGGCGCCCGCCTGGCACAGCGCCGCCGGCGCCCGCCTGGCACAGTGGGCTCGTGAAGGCGAACTATTTCGGCGCGTCCGTCGCGGCGAGCTACGACGCAGACTCGACCGTCATGTTCGACCCCGGCCTCGTCGGGGCGACGGTGGACTTCCTGGCCGACCTGGCGGGCGACGGCGCCGCCTTGGAGCTCGGCATCGGGACCGGCCGCATCGCGCTGCCGCTCTCGCGGCGTGGCGTGCCGGTGCATGGCATCGACCTCTCCCATGACATGGTGGCCCAGCTGCACACCAAGTCGGGGGCGGAGGCGATCGGCGTCACCGTGGGCGATTTCGCCGTCACCACCGTTGGACGGAGTTTCCGGCTGGCCTACCTCGTGTACAACACGATCGAGAACCTGACGACCCAGGACGAGCAGGTGGCGTGCTTCTGCAACGTGGCGACCCACCTCGAGCCCGGTGGCTGCTTCGTGATAGAGGTCGAGGTGCCGCCGATCCGACGCCTCCCCCCGGGCGACACGGTGCGGGCCTTCCTGGCGACACCGACCCGGGTGGGCTTCGACGAGCTCGACGTCGCCCGGCAGTCGGGCGTGTCGCACCACTACTTCTTCGGGGCGGGGCGTGCCGAGACGTTCTCCATGCCGTATCGCTACGCATGGCCGGCCGAGCTCGACCTGATGGCGCGCATCGCCGGCCTGCACCTACGCGAGCGCTGGGCCGGCTGGCGCCGCGAGCCGTTCACGAGCGACAGCGCGGCGCACGTGTCGGTCTGGCAGAAGCCCGCGTCCTAGCCGTCACGGCGTGGCGTGATCACCCGGCTCGTGGACCAGGAGGTCCGACGCCCCCACGAACGCGGAGCGGCGCCAGAACGGGAGCGACCCCTCATTCGGGTGCACGAGGACGCGCTCGAGCCCACGCTGTGCGGCGGTCGCCAGGAGGGCGGTCACGAGCTGTGTCCCGACGCCGGTCAGCCGGTGGTCGGGGAGGACGTAGAGGTTGCCGAGATAGCCCCAACGGCTCGTCGGCAGGCCCGGCCTCGGCATGCGGTCGATCGTGAGCAGGTTGACCATGCCCACGGGGTGACCCTGGTCGTCGGCGATCCAGAAGGCGCGGTGTCCTTGTTGTCGGGTCAGCCACGCGGCGAACGTCGCCGCGAACCGGGGGTCCTCGACCGCCAAGCCCAGCTCGGTGGTCCACGAGTGCCGGAGCTGGGCCAATGCCGTGACGTCCTCCCTCGTGGCCATTCGTGCGACTGTCCCCATGAGGCTCCTCGGCTGGGCTTCGGAGTGCATCACACACGCACGGCGGCCGCGGGGCAAGCGACACCGGGCGTGCGGCGGCGCGCCTGGGTACGCTCCCCGACAGCGCAGAGACCCGCGATGCTCCTTGTTCTGGTCACCGGTCTGCAGGCGACCGGCAAGTCGACGATGGCCGCGGTCGCCGCGCGGGAGCTCGGGGCTCCCGCGCTGAGCCACGACTGGGTCATGAGCGGGCTCCGGCCCTATCCCGAGATCGAGCGGGCCCTCGATGCGATGCGGCCCCCGGGGCATCGCGCCGTGGGATGGTCCCTCCTGTGGGCGCTGGCGCGCTCGCAGCTGAGAATGGGCTCCTCGGTCGTGCTCGACGGCGTGGCGCGCCAGCCCGAGGTCGAGGGGACGCGCGTGGTGGCAACCGAGGAGGGTGCGGACTGCCTCGTCGTCATGACGGCCTGCGCCGACCTCGACACCCATCGGGCCCGCGTCGAGGGCCGACGGCGTCACATCCCGAACTGGTACGAGCTCGACTGGGATCACGTGAGCGCGGCCAGGGCCTCGTGGACCGCGCCGAGTGGCGTCGATCTGCTCCTCGAGTGCTCCGAGCGGGTGGAAGACAACGCGGACCGTTTGCGCCGCGTCATCGCGGCCGGGAGGTCCGATGGCGGAGCATGAGGGTGGGATCGTCGAGCGCTTCTTCGAGTGCCTGACCGCCCGGGACTGGGAGGCGCTCGGTGCGGTGCTGGCCCTGGGGGTGGAGCGGGTCGGCCCGTTCGGAGATCGCGTCGTCGGGCGCCGGCGCTACCTCGACCTGCTGTCCGGCGTCGTCCCGGCTCGCTACGGCAACGAGGTCCACCGTGTCACGTATGCCTCCGATGGCCGCGCAGCGTTTGCACGGGTCACCGAGCATCTGGCCTATCCCGAGCGGGAGCTGCACCTCGAGGAGGCGTACTCGTTCCATATCGACGAGTCCGGTGTCATCTCGCGCCTGGAGGTGTTCTGGCAGACCCCTTCGTCCGATCTCCGAGACGTCGCGTCGGCCCCGAGCGGGCACAGCGACGCACCGAGTTCAGACGGCCTCGCTGCGACCTAGCAGGCGTAGTCCATGTCGTACTGCTGACTGTCGTACTGCACGATCTGGGGGGGTCCCGGCAACTGGGCGCCGTGGTTGGTCACCCAGTTCTGGTAATCCGCACACGAGCCCGGCCCGCTCGGCGACGCGAGGTAGTCGGCCATCCAGTAGGGCACCGACGGCGTGTAGTCACCCACGATGGTGTTCCACACGGCCGGGCTGGCGTAGATGCCGACGTTCGGGATCCCCTCGGACTCGTGGAGCGCGTTGAGGGCGCCCTGGACGAATTGCGCGTTCTCGGTCAGATTGCCCGACCAGTTGGCGCCGGCCGTCTCCACGTCGAGCCACCACGGAATGGTGGTCGAGCCGGCTCCCGCGGTCTGCGCATCGTTGTAGGCGGAGAGGCCCGCCTGGTAGCCGGCGTTACAGGAAGTGTCGCCGTTGCATCCCGGCTCGCTGGTGGTCGAGGTGCCGTAGGTCAGGTACGTGTAGAGGTTCAACCCGCCACCGGCCCACGACGCCTCCTGGGCCAGGCAAGGGTTCGTGTTGCCCGACGAGCTTCCGTCCACCTGCACGATGCCGATCTCGTGGAGCCCCGAGTGGGAAGGTCGAACACTGGTAGACGCTGATGTCGTAGCCGTACGCACCCGACGGGTAGGTGCCCCCGACGAAGGCCCCGCTGCCCGGCGCGTCGGCCATGCCGACGATGGGTCGGTTCAGTGGCGAGGGTGCCGAGCCGAAGTACTTCGCCGCGCCGAAGTTGGAAACGAGACCGGCGGTGTCGGAGAACCAGTATCCGCTGCCGTCGGGGAGAGCCGTTGCCGCTGCGATGGGGTGCTTGAGTGGCAGGCCGCCGAGCGACCCGAAGAACGGCGCGGTGCCGAAGCTGAAGATCCCTCCGTCCGAGGCGACGAGGAAGTAGCCGGCTCCGCTCGGACCCGTGATCATGCCGATGACAGGCTTGTTCAGCACGAGGCTGCCGGTGCTCCCGTGGAACGGCCGTCGCCGTAGCTGAAGATCCCGCCGTCCGATGCGACGAGCCAGTACCCGTTGCCACTGGGGGTCGCGGCCATCCCCACCACCGGCCTGTTGAGCGTCATGCTGCCCGTGCTGCCGTAGAACCGCGGCATCGCCGTAGCTGAAGATCCCGCCGTCAGAGGCCACCAGCCAGTAGCCCTTGCCATCGGGCGTCGGACGCCATCCCCACGATCGGCTTGTTGAGCGTCATGCTGCCCGTGCTGCCGTAGAACCGAGCGTCCCCGTAGGAGAAGATCCCGCCGTCGGAGGCCACCAGCCAGTAGCCCGCCGCCATCGGGCGGTGGCGGCCATGCCGACGATCGGCTTGTTGAGCACCATGCTGCCCGTCGACCCGTAGAACGGCGCGCCGCCGAAGCTGAAGATCCCTCCGTCCGTGGCAACGAACCAGTACGCCGTGGTCGTGCGTGGCGGCGGCCGCCGGCGGGGCGCCCGTGGTGACGGCCACTCGCCATGAGGGCCAGAAGTGGGAGCGCCGTCACCAGCACGGCGAGAGCGAGGCGGCGGATCAACTTCTGCAGGAATTCCGCCACGCGGAACGCTAGGTCGAGCGACTGGCGAGCGTTGAGCCGCGGGTCGCACGTCGTCGTGTAGCGCGCGCCGAGATCGCCCTCGAGGATCTCCTCGGCACCTCCCAGGCACTCGGTCACGTCGTCGCCGGTCAGTTCCACGTGCACCCCGCCGGGCCAGCTCCCCTCGTCGCGGTGGACGTCGAAGAACGACCGCAGCTCGGCCAAGATGTCGTCGAAGCGGCGGGTCTTGTGCCCGCCTTCGCTGGTGAAGGTGTTCCCGTGCATCGGGTCGCAGACCCACACGACCGGATGGCCCTCGGCCTCGACGGCCCGCACGATCGGCGGCAGCGAGGCCTCGATCCTGTCGGCCCCGAACCTGGTGATGAGGGTGAGCCGGCCCGGGAGGCGATCGGGGTTGAGGCGCCCGCAGATCGCCACGACCTCCTCGGGGGTGCAGGTCGGCCCGACCTTGGCCCCCACCGGGTTGTTGATGCCCGAGAGGAACTCGAGGTGGGCGCCGTCGAGCTGGCGGGTGCGGTCGCCCACCCAGACCATGTGGGCCGAGCAGTCGTACCAGTCGCCCGTGAGGGAGTCCACGCGGGTGAGGCACTCCTCGTAGGGGAGGATCAGGGCCTCGTGACTGGTCCAGAAGTCGACCTCGTGCAGCCCTTCCTCGGCACCGAGATCGATGCCGCAGGCGGCCATGAAGCGCAGGGCGCGATCGATCTCCGAGGCGATCCGCTCGTAGCGCAACCCTTCGGCGGACGACGCGACGAACTGCTGGTTCCAGAGGTGCACCTGCGACAGGTCGGCGAAGCCGCCCTTCGTGAAGGCGCGCAGCAGGTTCAAGGTCGAGGCCGACTGCTGGTACGCGGCCACCAGGCGGTCAGGGTCCGGCCTGCGTGCCTCGACCTCGAACGCCTCGTCGTTGACCATGTGGCCGCGGAACGACTGCAGTTCGAGGTCGCCCACCCGTTCCGTGCCGACCGAGCGCGGCTTGGCGAACTGCCCGGCGATGCGGCCCACCTTCACGACCGGCACGCCCGCGGCGTAGGTCAGGGCCACCGCCATCTGCAGAATGATCTTGAGCTTGTCCCGGATGGAGTCGGCGGTGAATTCGGCGAACGACTCGGCGCAGTCACCGGCCTGGAGCAGGAAGGCGTTGCCGTTGGCCACGTCAGCGAGCTGCGCGGTGAGGTGGCGCGCCTCGCCGGCGAAGACGAGGGGAGGAAGCGTGGTCAGCCGCGCCTCCGCCTTCTTGAGGGCGTCCGCGTCGGGCCACTCCGGCTGCTGCGCCGCGGGGAACATCCGCCAGGACGCGGGGCTCCAAGAGGCGTCGTCGGGGTGGCTCGTCACCGCACCAGGTTAACGCCGTAGGATCGCCCCTCATGGCCGCCTTCAGGTTCGCCCTCCAGGCCTCGGGGGCAGCCTCCCCTGCTGCGTGGCGGGATCTGGCGCGAAAGACCGAAGATCTCGGCTATTCGACCCTCTACGTCCCCGATCACCTCGACGACCAATGGGCGCCGATGGTCGCCCTCACCGTCGCGGCCGAAGCCACGACGACACTGCGCGTCGGGACGCTCGTCCTCGACAACGACTTCCGGCACCCGCTGGTCCTCGCCAAGGAGGCGGCCACCCTCGACGTGGTGAGCGGCGGCCGCTTCGAGTTCGGCATGGGCGCCGGCTGGTTGGCGACCGACTATGCACATTCGGGGATCCCGATGGAGCCGCCGTCGGTGCGGGTGGCACGGCTGGCCGAGAGCCTCGAGATCATGCGCACCATGTGGCGGACCGGGAGTGCCACCTTCAGCGGGGAGCACTACCGCGTGGAGGACGCGGTCGCATCGCCGGCGCCCGTGACGCCTGGGGGCCCCCCGCTCGTCATCGGCGGCGGCAGCCGACGCATCCTGACGCTGGCCGGCCGCTACGCCGACGACCGTGAGCATCGTGCCGAGCCTCGCCGCCGGCTCCGTCGGTCCCGAGGTGGCGGCCGAGTCGGTGGTCGACAAGTACGCCGACCGGGTCCGCTGGGCCAGGGACGCGGCGGGCGAGCGCGCCGATGATCTCGAATTCCAGTGCTGGACCGCGACGGTCCAGGTCGTCCCGAACGCAGCCGAGGTGTCCGCGTCGCTCGCCGCCCTCTTCGCTCTGACGCCGGAGCAGCTGCGCGCCGCGCCCATCGCCCTCATCGGCTCGGCGAGCGAAATCGTCGACACGCTGCAGCAGCGGCGTCACGCGCTCGGCTTCAGCAACATCGTCGTGCACGAGCCCGAGATGGACGCATTGGCGCCCGTGATCGCACAGCTTGCCGGCACCTGAGCCCCCCGCCCGCATCGGGATCCTCGGGGGGACCTTCGACCCCCCGCACGCCGGGCACGTGGCCGCCGCGCGGGCCGTCATCGAGCAGGTCGGCCTCGACCGGTTGCTGCTCGTCGTGGCCAACGACCCGTGGCAGAAGTCGGGGCAGCGGGCGATCTCCCCCGCCGAGGACAGGTACGCCCTCACCGAGGCCCTGGCCGGCGAGATCCCGGGTGCCGAGGTGAGCCGGCTCGAGATCGACCGGGGTGGCCCGAGCTACTCGGTCGACACGGCCGAGGCGGTCCGGGCCGCCACGCTCGAGGCGGGGCTCGCGGCCGAATTGTTCCTCGTCGTGGGCGCCGACCTGGTCCCCGAGCTGGCGTCATGGCACCGCGTCGAGGATCTCCGGCGGCTGGTCACCCTGGCGGTGGTGTCCCGTCCGACGGGCGTCGCCCCCGCGCCCGGTCCGGGGTGGCGCGTGGTCCGGGTCGACGGCCCGCAGGTGGCGGTCTCGAGCTCGGACGTTCGTGACCTGCTGGCGTCGGGCCGGTCGGTCGAGGGCATGGTCCCCGAGGCGGTGATCCGTTGCATCCACCGCCGCGGTCTGTACGCTGTCTCCTAGATGAGCGCCATGCCGGCCGAGTGGACGGAGCTGTCGGAGAGTCCCAATGCGGGCGCCCCGCCAGACCGCGTCCAGCGCCGGGCCGATCGTCGGGCGGAGCAGAAGCTGGCGCGACGGTCTCGCCAGCGTTGGGCCGTCGCAGCGTGCTCCCTCCTCGTCGGCGCTTTCGGGCTCACCGTAGGGATCCTGGACGTGCTCCATTGACCCCAGGGTTGGACGTGCACGTCCAGCTGCCGCCGGCCGTGACCACCGCGGCCGAGTCCGCGGATGCCAAGCTCGGGCTCGACACGGTGGTGCTCGCGATGGAGGAGCTCTTCGGCATCGTCGACGCGTTCGTCATCACCAGTGCATCGAACACGCGTCACGTGCGCACTCTCGTCGAGGAGATCGAAAAGGGTGTGAAGGAGGCCCACGGCGTCGCCCCGCTGCGGACCGAGGGGCTGGCCGACGCCACCTGGGTGCTGATGGACTACGGCGACTTCATTGCGCACGTCTTCTTGCAAGAGACACGCGATTACTACGATCTCGAGCACCTTTGGTCGGGCGCGCCACGCGTGCCCTGGCGCCGCGACGTCGAGCACGCCGGCTGATCCGGTCCGCCGCCCCGCTCAGGGCGCGACGTTGAGAAACTCAATGAGGTAGACGGGTCCGGCGACCTGCGAGCCGTTGGCGATCGGGACGCTGGTGCGCTGACCGTCGATCTCGAAGATGACGCCGGTCGCCAGTCCGTTCTCGGTGGCGACGGTGGCCACGATCTGCGCCACGGCCAACTCCGTGTTGTTCCCGGTGATCTGCCCGAAGGCCGTGTTCATGTTCACGGTCACGACACTGCCCTGCGTCGTGATCGACAGGACCGTGACGTTGCCCGGAATGGCGGTGACGACGCCGTTGGCGACCTCGGCGCTCGTCGGGCCCGCCAACATGGCCGTGATGATGGAGCTCAGCGGAGCGGGCGAGGCCACGACGCGCGCCGCCGGCTCCAGCTGGTTACTCGAGTTGAGGAAGAACACCTTGACCGGCACAAAGGCCTTCGGCTGCGTCGTCGTGGTCGTGGGCGGGTGCGGATTCAGAAGGTCGAAGGGCACCTTCGACGAGGGGATGGGGCTCGGCGCGTTCTGCGTCGGGATGGCGCAGCCCGCGGCGACGAAGGCCACAACGAGGAAGGCGGGCACTGCGATGCGGAGCCTCACGCCTCATCACCCTCGGGCCCGTTCCCGTTCGGGAGCACCGGGAGCGTGAGCACGAACCGCGCGCCACCCGCGGCGGAGGACTCGACGCGGACGCTTCCGTGCATGACCCGCATGTGCTCGGCGACGAGCGCGAGGCCCAAGCCGCTGCCGGTGCCCGTGCCGCGCCGCCCCGACGCCGAGCCGCGGTAGAAGCGCTCGAACACCTTGGCCCGTTCGGCGGGGTCGATGCCGGGTCCCGCGTCGTCGACGCTCACGTCGACGTTCTCGCCGCCGCCCGGCCCCACCGCGATCTCGGTCACCCCGCCCCCGTAGTGGTCGGCGTTCTCCATGAGGTTGACCATGACACGCTCGAAGCGACGCTTGTCGACGCCCACCCGCCACGTGCCCACCGCGGGGTCGATGCAGACCTCGGGCGGCGCGCCGTGGCGCTGCCCGTCCATGTGCCCCATCCCCGTCTCGACCGAGCGCTGCACCAGCTCGGAGACGTTCACCTCCTCGAGGAAGACGTCGACGGAGCCCGCATCCGCCCGCGACATCTCGAGCAGGTCCGCCACCATGCGCTGGAAGCGCCGGAGGTCGTCGCCGAGCAGCTGGAGCGCCCGCTGCGAGCGGACCGGCAGCTTGTCACGGTCCGCCTCGAGCACCTCGAGGGAGGCACCCAGGGTCGTGAGCGGGGAGCGCAGCTCGTGGCTCACGTCGGAGTTGAACCGTGCCTCGCGCTCGATGCGCTCCTGGAGTTGGTCGACCATGGTGTTGAAGGAGTTGGTGAGGCCTTCGAGGTCGGGATCCGCCGCGTCGGGGTCGAGGCGGGTGTCCAGGTCGCCACCGGCGATCGCACCGGCCGCCCGCGACACGTCGGCCAGCGGTCGCAGCGAGCGGACGCTGGCGAAGCGGCCGAGTCGCGACGCCGAGGAGGGTCGTGACGACGCCGGCTCCGAAGAGGGTCAGCCCGAGGACGCGCAGCGTGTGGTCGAGGTCGGACAGGTCGAACACCTCGAAGTAGGACGGCGTGCTCGGAGGGCACGGGTACCCCGACCACGATCTCGGCCGTCCCCTGCGGCGTGCGGTAGGTCTGTGTGGCGGTGGTGCCGGCCCGCACGACCTTGCGCAGCTCGGGGGGGAGGGACGAGGCGTTCACCGACAAGGAGGACACGTAGGCCTTGGACTGGTGGTACAGGACGGAGTGGGCGTTGGTCCCGGCGTCGATGGAGGTGAGGAGCGTGACGTACCGGGTCTCGCCGGACTGGAGGTAGCTCCGCACGAGCACGGCATTGGCGAAGGCCTGTTGCTGCGCGGCCGACTCGCGGCCGGCGAGGAGGAAGTGGCGGACCGTGAAGTACGCCAGCCCGCCCATCAAGATGGAGAGCATCAGTGCCCCGAGGCCGAAGACGGCCGTGATGCGGGCGCCGATGCCCAGCTTCATGTCAGGGCACCAGCTTGTAGCCCATGCCCCTCACCGTGAGGATGTGCTGAGGCACCGCAGGGTCCGCCTCGACCTTGGTGCGCAAGCGCCGGATGTGGACGTCCACGAGGCGACCGTCGCCGAAGTAGTCGTAACCCCAGACGCGGTCCAGAAGCTGCTCGCGGCTCAACACCTTGTTCGGGCTGGCCGCCAGTTCGCACAGCAGGCGGAACTCGGTCCGGGTGCAGTGGACCTCGTCGCCGTTGAGGCGTCGGAGCACCCCCTGCTCGGGCAGGAGCTGGAGATCCCCGAACGTGAGCGCCCCGGGCTCCTCCTCGGCCGGCCGGGCGCGGCGGAGGAGGGCGCGGATGCGCGCCGCCAGCTCCTTGGCGACGAACGGCTTCGTGACGTAGTCGTCGGCCCCCGCCTCCAGTCCGGCCACGACGTCGTGGGTGTCGGAGCGCGCCGTCACGATGATGATGGGCACGGCGCTGCTGCGCCGAAGTGCCCGACAGCACTCGAAGCCGTCCATGCCGGGCAGCATCAAGTCGATCAGGGCAACGTCGGTCGGCGCCTCGGCGAACAAGTCGAGGCCTTCCTCGGCGCTGGCGGCGTCCT
The DNA here is from genome assembly GCA_963726005.1 of uncultured Acidimicrobiaceae bacterium. Lineage (GTDB taxonomy): Bacteria > Actinomycetota > Acidimicrobiia > Acidimicrobiales > RAAP-2 > Bog-473. The sequence continues at coordinate 382,626 of CAVSAT010000002.1, read as the reverse complement.
TTACCTCGTAGCCCTCGCCTTCCAGGGCGAGCCGCATGGAGGACCTGATGCGCTCATCGTCCTCGACAACCAGGATGCGCCCGCTCATCAGCCTCCCGCTCAGCTGATCCAGATCTGTGTGGGCCAGATGGAACCCCCGATCATGCCAAAGGCCTGCTGGCCCTGCGGCGTGGTCGGGTTGTTGAAGTTCTGCACCTTCGGGGTGCTCGACGATCGCCCAGACCGCCCGGTCCGTCCACAGGTACGGGAGATCGAGGGCGAGACGTTTGTTGACCGTCTTGTAGGCAGCCGCCCTGGTGCTGGCCTGGGTGCTGGCGCGCCCGGCCAGGAGCGCCGTCTCGATCGTCGAGTCGGCGTTGCGGGCCATGTTGATGGACAACGCGCCGGTGACCGTCGTCGTGCTCCAGAAGATGTAGTTGAGGTCCGGGTCCACCGCCCCGAACTGGCGCCAGCCGGTCGCCTCGTACACACCCGCCAGCGCGTTGTTGATGAGCTGGTTCTGCTCGAAGATGGTCGCCTTCACCTGGAAGCCGACCGACTGGAAGGCCTGCTGGAGGTACTCCTGCGCCCGGACGGCCGCCGGTGAGTTGGTCGCCGGCGAGCGTGAAGGAGATCGGGCCTCCGTTCTGCCTCGCGGCCTGCTGCACCAGGCTCTTGGCCTGCGTGGGGTTGTAGGCCGGATACGAGGTCGTCGAGTAGTACGGCGATCCGGGCACGAAGAGGCCGTTGCTCACCGGGAGGACGTTCTGGTCGATGACCCTGGCGTACTGGTTGCGGTTGATGGCCATGGCCGCGGCGCGGCGGAGCGAGGGGTTGTTGAACGGTTTCGTCGCCAGGCAGTTGAGTTGGACGCAGTTCATGTCGGGCTCGCCGGCCAGATGCGTGCTGTCGTCGATGTAGGAGTAGCTGCGGTTGCCGCGGAACTGGACGATGAGCTGGGGCGTGTCGGTGACCAGGAGGTCGATGGTGCCCGACTTGAGCGCCTCGGCGCGTGCCGCCTCGTCGGGGATCGGCTTGAAGGTGATCTGGGACAGGTAGCGGCAACCCGGGCGCCAGTAACTGGGGTTGGCGGTCGCCGTGAAGTGGTCGTTGGGGATCCACTCCTTGAACACGAAGGGCCCCGTCCCCACCGGGTGCGAGGTGCCGTTGGGGTTGGCCAGCATCGACGGCGCAACGACGTAGGCGATCTGGCCGCCGATGCCCCCGGCCAGGTAGTAGGGGAAGGGCGCCCACGGCGACTTGAACGAGATGGCGACCGAGAGGGGGCCCGTCTGGGTGATCGACTGCAGCGTGGGGTTGATGACGACGCCCGTGAGCAGTGACTTGGCGTGCGCCTCGAAGTTGGCCAGCAGCGCGGCGCCGTTGCACGGCGTCCCGTCGTGGAACACGAGGTTGGGCCGCAGGGTCACGGTCCACGTGGTGTACGAGGCGTTCGGCACCACCGACTCGGCCAGGTAGGGGGCCCAGTCGCCGTTGGCGAGCACGATGGTCAGCGGGTCGAACACGGTGCGGGCGTACATGACGCCCACCTCGTCGAAGCGGGCCTGGGTGGGGTCGAAGCCCTGCTCCTCGGCGTCGACGCCGAAGGTCAGTGAGCCCCCCTTCTTCGGGGTCTGCTTCGTGACGCCGTTGCGCCCGGGGCCGTTGGTGACTGCCCCGGCCAGCGTGTCCCAGCCCGACCCCATGGCCGATGCCCCCGCCATGCCCGCCGCCGCGGCGGCCCCGCCCGCCAGCAGCGTGCGCCGATCGAATTTCGAGACCATCGGTCCTCCCTTTCCCCGAACCCAGCGGACCCCCCGAAGGTTCGCGGGCGACGTTAGTGCCCAAGTCCCCCTCCGTGGAGGCGGTACCGTTGAATTCCGTGCGGCCAGACTGGGATCTACCTGGCTTTTCTGCTTGGTTGGGTGGGCGAGCGGCAGCCACCCAGAAGGCCTACGTGAGCGACGTCCGACGCGTTCGCGGCGTGGACGGCGCGCAGCCAGATTGAGAGCCCCGAGGGCGTCGATCGCATGCACCTGCGTCGCTACCTGGCCTCCCTCGGGACGCGGAAGCTGGCCCGGGCCACCATCGCCCGCAAGGTGGCGGCACTGCGCTGCTACTACTCCTGGCTGGTGCGGCAGGGTCGCCTCGGCTCGGACCCGACCCGCACCCTGCGCGCACCATCGGGCGGCGGGCGCCTGCCGCGCGTGCTGTCCAAGGGAGAGATGAACTCCCTGCTCGACGTCGGCGCCGAGACCGCCGTGGACCGCCGTGACCTCGCCGTGCTCGAGTTGCTGTACGCGGCGGGCCTGCGCGTGTCCGAGCTGTGCGGCCTCGACCGGGGCGACGTCGACCTGCGGCACCGGACGGTGACGGTGCTCGGCAAGGGGGGCAAGCAGCGCCGGGTGCCGGTGCACGACGCCGCAGCCGACGCCTTGCGGTCCTGGTTCGACGACGGGCGGGACCAGATGGACGGGCCGGCCGAGGCGGCCTTCGTGAACCGACGCGGGACCCGTCTCGGCCCGCGGGACGTGCGGCGCATCCTCGACAGGCGCGCCGTCTCGCCGACGCATCCGCACGCCCTGCGGCACACCTACGCCACCCACCTGCTCGACGGGGGTGCGGACCTGCGGGTCGTCCAGGAACTCCTGGGGCACTCCAGCCTGGCCACCACACAGGTGTACACGCACGTCAGCAAGGAGCGGCTGCGCTCGGTGTACGGGGACACCCACCCCAGGGCCTGAGGGTCGTGCACTGAGCGGCTAACATGGCTTGGCCCACCACAGGGGTGGGCAGCCACACCAACCAACATCACCTGCGCGCCTTCCACGGTCGTCGCCTTCCGGCGGCGCTGCGCCAGGGGAGCAACCGACTGGAGGACGTATCTATGGCCGTCGTTTCCATGCGACAGCTTCTGGAAGCCGGGGTGCACTTCGGCCACCAGACGCGGCGATGGAACCCGAAGATGAAGCGCTTCATCCTGGGTGAGCGCAACGGGATCTATCTCATCGACCTGCGGAAGACGCTGGGCGGCATCGAGTCCGCCTACTCGTTCGTCCGGGACCTGGTGGCCAACGGTGGCACGGTCCTCTTCGTGGGGACGAAGAAGCAGACCCAGGGCCCGGTGGCCGAGTTCGCGCAGGCGTGCGGGATGCCCTACGTCAACCAGCGCTGGCTCGGCGGCATGCTGACCAACTTCGCGACGGTGTCGGGTCGGGTGAAGCGCATGCAGGAGTTGCGGGCCATGCAGGCGGCCGGCGACTTCGACGGCATGCCCAAGCGGGAGGCGCTGCAGCACACGCGCGAGCTGGAAAAGCTCAGCCGCAACCTGGGCGGCATCGCCGACCTCGACCGCCTGCCCAATGCGGTGTTCGTGATCGACACCAAGAAGGAGCACATCGCCGTCACCGAGGCGCGCAAGCTGGGGCTTCCCGTGGTCGCGGTCGTCGACACCAACTGCGACCCGGACGTGATCGACTACGTGATCCCTGGCAACGACGACGCCATCCGCTCGGGTTCGCTGATGTGCCGCGTCATCGCCGACGCCGTGGCCGAGGGCCGCTTCATCGCCGAGCACCGGCGCCAGCTTGCGCCCGCGGCCGCCCCGGGCGAGGAGGGCGGCGCCTCCCCTGCGCCGCGGCCCCGCCGGGTGCACGCGCCCGCCAGAACCGGTGGAGGTGGCCTGACCGTGGCCTCGTACAGCGCCAAGGACGTCGCCGCGCTGCGCCAGATGACCGGCGCGGGCATGCTCGACAGCAAGAACGCCCTCGAGGAGATGGGGGGCGACATGGAGGAAGCGGCCAAGCTCCTGCGCATGAAGGGCCTCGCCGGCGCGGCCAAGCGGAGCGACCGGGAGGCGTCGGAGGGCGCGGTGGCGGTCGCGCGGTCCGGCGACGCGGCCGCCGTCGTCGAGCTGCGCTGCGAAACCGACTTCGTCGCCAAGGCGGAGGAATTCGTCGCCCTGGCCGAGGAGTTGGCCGCACTCGTGGCGGCCAAGGGCGAGGACGCCACCGACGAGGTGGCCGAAGAGATCGACAGGCTCCGGGCGACGCTCAAGGAGAACATCTCGGTGGGGCAGGTGCGCCGGCTGGTCGCGGAGCCCGGCCAGGTGCTCGACACCTACCTGCACCGGCAGGCGGGCCGCGGCGTCAACGCAGTAGCCGTCGTGCTCGAGGGAGGCTCCGAGGAGCTCGCCCACGAGATCGCGGTGCACATTGCCTTCACGAGGCCCACCTATCTCAGCCGCGACGAGGTGCCCGAGGCCGACGCCGCGGCCGAGCGCGCCACGCTGGAGGAGATCTCGCGCAACGAGGGCAAGCCCGAGGCCGCGCTGGGCAAGATCGTCGAGGGCCGCATGAACGGGTGGTACAAGGAGCGGGTGCTGCTCGACCAGGCCTATGTGCGCGACGAGAAGCAGACGATCGCCGGCATGCTCGGCTCGGCCCGCATCGTGTCATTCGCGCAGGTCTACTTCGGCGCCTGAGCGCCCGGATCGTGGGAGAACCGCGCCGCATCGTCCTCAAGATGTCGGGGGAGGCCCTTGCCTCCGCCGCGTCCGACGAGACCATCGACGCCGCGACCGTCGAGCGCATGGCCAAGGAGATGGCGCGTGCCATGGAGGGTGGCGGGCTCGAGCTCGCCGTCGTGGTCGGCGGCGGCAACATCTGGCGTGGTACGACCGGGGAGAGCGGCGGCATGGACCGCGCGACCTCCGACACGATGGGGATGCTCGGAACCGTGATCAACGCGCTGGCGCTCCAGGACGCGCTCGAGCAGCAGGACCAGCCCACCCGGGTCTTGAGCGCCCTCTCCATGGCGGAGGTGGCCGAGCCCTACATCCGGCGCCGGGCCATTCGGCACCTCGAGAAGGGCCGCATCGTGATCTTCGCCGCCGGCATGGGGAACCCGTTCTTCACGACCGACACCCCGGCTGCCCTCCGGGCGGCCGAGATCGGGGCTGAGCTGCTCTGCAAGGGCACCCATTCGGGTGTGGACGGCGTCTACAGCGCCGATCCGAAGCTCGACCCGACCGCCACCCGCTACGACGAGATCTCCTTCATGGAGGTCATCAACCGGGACCTGCGGGTCATGGACCTCACCGCCATCACCTTCTGCAAGGACAACAACCTGCCCATCCGGGTTTTCGACCTCATGATCCCCGGGAACATCCCTCGTGCGCTCAGTGGCGAGCAGATCGGTACGCTGGTCCGTTGATGGACGATGACCTCGGCGCCCTGGTCAAGGACGACACCAGGGAGAAGATGAGCAAGGCCATCGACCACGTACGTCACGAGATGGGCAACGTGCGCACGGGACGTGCCTCGTCCGCGTTGATCGAGACGCTGATGGTGGACTACTACGGGACCCCCACGGCGCTCCGGCAGCTGGCCGGGTTCAGCGTGCCCGACGCCATGCTGTTGGTCATCTCGCCCTACGACAAGGGCTCGCTGGCCGCGATCGAGAAGGCCATCATGGCGTCAGACCTCGGCATCAATCCGACCAACGACGGCACCGTGATCCGACTGGCCTTCCCCCCCTTGACCGAGGAGCGCCGGAAGGAGCTGGTCAAGGTCGTGCGGCACAAGGCAGAGGAGGGGAGGGTGGCGGTGCGCAACCTGCGCCGCGGCGGACGCCATGAGCTCGAGCAGCTGCAGAAGGACGGGGAGCTCTCGACCGACCAGCTCGAGCGGGTCGAGAAGGAGCTCGAGAAGATCACCCACGAACAGGTCGCGCTGATCGACCAGTTGCTCTCGCACAAAGAGCAAGAGCTGTTACAGGTCTGAGGAACGACACGCCAATGTCCGACGGCACCGACGACTACGAAGATGTGAACGGCCCCCCCACCGCCCACGGTGAACCGGGCACCGAGGGCATCGAAGAGGATCCGCCGAGCTACCACTCGGGCCGGGTGCGCATCATCGGCGCCGAGCCGGCGGGCGACACCGTCCGCGAGGTGACGGGCCCCGTGGCCGACGAGCACCCCGAGCTCCCGCACTGGAACGACGCACCGACCGGCGAGGTCCCCGCGGTGCTCGACCGCAGCACCGGCGAGGAGCAACTCGTCGCGCCGCCGACATGGCGCGAGGAGGAGAGTGACTGGGAGGCCCAAGAGGAGATCTTCGAGCCCGCCATGCTGTCCGACGACCTGCCGGCCGTCGGGGCGCTGCTGGGCGAGCAGCGCGACGACTACGACGTCGAGCGCCAGCCCTGGCACTTCGAATCCGACGACACGCTGGTGATCCCCCCCGAGCCCGGCAGCGAACCCGAGCCCCCGCCGGCGGTGCGGGAGCCCGAACCCGTCACGGCACAGGCGCCACCGGACGAGCCCGACGACGAGCCGGCCGACGTCTCCCCACAGGTCGCGTCGCCGGCCACCGCGGCCGCCTCGGTGGCTGCCGCATCACGCCTCAGCCCGCCCGCGCCGCCCGAGCCGAAGCCACGCTCCGCGCGCACCACCAGGAGCGCCAACGTGCGCACCGGGAACGTGAACACCGCGGGCACCGGCGGCCGCGACATGCGGGTGGCGGTCGGCTCCGGTGTGCTGCTCGGCATCGCCGCGCTGATCTGCTTCGCGGCCGGCACCGTGGCCAGCATGGTCATCGTGTGCATCGTGGTGTTGCTCGCCACGGCCGAGGCGTACGCCGCCTTCCGGCGTGCCCAGTACCACCCGGCCACCCTGCTCGGGCTCGTGGCCGTCCTGTCCCTGCTCGTCGAGACGTACAACAAGGGTGTCGCCGCGCTCCCGCTTGTGCTCGTGCTGCTCGTCGCGGGCTCCTTCATCTGGTACCTGGCCCGGGTCGAGCCGGCGGCGGAGCCGGTGTCGGGGATCAGCTCGACGGTGTTCGTCTTCGTGTGGGTGGGCGCCTTCGGGTCCTTCGCCGCTCTCTTGCTCAATCCCAACCTGTTCCCCAACCGCCACGGGATCGCCTTCATCCTCGCGGCCGTCATCGTGACGGTGGCCGACGACGTCGCGTCCCTCCTCGTGGGGTCCGCCATGGGCCGCCACCCGCTGGCCCCATCCATCAGTCCCAACAAGAGCTGGGAGGGGCTGATCGGCGGCGCCGTGGCCGCCATCGTCGTCTCCGTCGTGGTGGTCCACTTCATCCACCCGTGGACGATCAGCAAGGCGGCGGTCTACGGAGTCGTGGTCGCCGTGGTGGCGCCGCTCGGCGACCTGAGCCAGTCGATGATCAAGCGACATCTCGGCCTGAAGGACATGGGCCGGCTCCTGCCCGGGCACGGTGGCATCCTCGACCGCGTCGACGGGTTGCTCTTCGTCATTCCCGCCACGTACTTCGTGGTCAAGGCGATGCACCTCGGGTGAGCTGATGCGCACCATCAGCCTGATGGGCTCCACGGGCTCGGTCGGCACCCAGGCTCTCGACGTCATCCGCCGGGAGCCCGAGCGGTTCCGGGTCCACGCGCTGGCGGCACAACGCTCGTCCGCCGCGCTGGTGGCCCAAGCGGTCGAGTTCGGGCCCGACGTCGTCGTGATCTGCGCCCCGGACCTCTACGACGAGGTGCGCGCCGGCGTGCCCGCGGGCACCGAGGTCGCCGTCGGGGCCGAGGGGATGATGGAGGCTGCCCGCGGCGCCGACGTGGTGCTGAACGCGGTGGTCGGCTTCGCCGGCCTGCCGGTGACCATGGCGGCGCTCGAGGCGGGCAAGCGCCTCGCCCTCGCCAACAAGGAGTCGCTGATCGCCGGGGCGCCCGTGGTGCAGAAGGCCCGCCGCACGCCGGGAGCGGAGATCGTCCCGGTGGACTCGGAGCACTGTGCGCTCCATCAGTGCCTTGCCTCGGTGCAGGGGACGACCGACGTGGCCCGGCTGCTCCTCACCGCGTCGGGTGGCCCGTTCCGGGACTGGCCCGCAGAGCGGCTGGGCTCGGTCACCGTGGCCGACGCACTGGCGCATCCGACATGGTCGATGGGTCCGAAGATCACCATCGACTCCTCAACCCTGATGAACAAGGGCCTCGAAGTGATCGAGGCGCACGAGCTCTTCGGCGTCGACTATGACCGGATCGACATCGTGGTGCACCCGCAGTCGATCGTGCACTCCATGGTGGAGTTGCGCGACGGGTCGACGCTGGCGCAACTGTCCGAGCCCGACATGCGCCTCCCCATCGGCTACGCCCTCGGCTGGCCCGACCGCGCCGCGGCGCCCTTCGGAGCGCTCGACTGGTCGCGCCCGCTGAGCCTCACTTTTGAACCCCCGGACCGGTCGGTCTTCCGGTGCATCGACCTGGCCTACGCCGCCGGACGTCAGGGAGGCTCGGCCCCGGCCTGGCTGAGTGCGGCCAACGAGGTGGCGGTCGAGGCGTTCCTCGACGGCGCGCTCGTGTGGAGTGCGATCGCGGACGTGGTGGCCGAGACGCTCGAGGCCTGGGTCGACGATCACGTCGACCAGGTGGAAGGGGTGTTGGCGGCGGACGGACAGGCCCGGGCGCGGGCACGGGACATCGTGGCCCGCCGTTCACCGGGTGGGGTCGGACGGTAGCGTTGGAAGAGCCATGACCCTTACCGACCAGGAGGCGCGGGCGGCGGAACCGCCCCTCGGGGCCGATCCCGTTCCGGGCGGCAGCCCGGTCCGCGTCGTCCAGCTCCTGGTCGCCGTGGCCTTCGCCTCGGTGGCGTTCATCGCCCTCGGCTGGGGCTACCTGTTGCTCTTCATCGCCATCCTCATCGCGATCGTGATGCTGCACGAGTTGGGCCACTTCGTGACGGCCAAGCGGGCCGGGATGAAGGTGACCGAGTACTTCGTCGGCTTCGGGCCCCGGCTGTGGTCGGTGCGGCGGGGCGAAACCGAGTACGGCGTCAAGGCGATCCCCGCGGGCGGGTACGTGCGCATCACCGGGTTCACCTCCACCGAGGACGTGGCGCCCGAGGACGAGCCCCGGGCCTACCGCCAGCAGCCGTTCCACCAGAGGATCATCGTGGCGTCGGCGGGCTCGGCCATGCACTTCCTGATCGCCTTCGTCCTGGCGCTGATCCTGGTCCTCAGCTTCGGGAAGGCGACGAACAACTACTCGGTTGCCGCGGTCGAACACTGGAAGGGGACGCAGACGCCGGCCGCGCTGGCCGGGATCAAGCCCGGGGACACCATCGTCTCCATCAACGGCAAGACCTTCAGCAGCCCGACGGCGATGACCGACATCGTGAAGCGCTCAGCCGGCACGCCGCTCGTTCTCGGGGTGGAGCGCGGCGGGCGGCTGATCCACGTGACGGCGACGCCCGCCAACGGGAAGGGCATCACGGTCGGCGGGCAGCCGCTGGGGAACCGGGGCTACCTCGGTGTCGAGATCAAGCAGGCCACGGCGCCGGTCGGGCTGTTGTCGGCGGTGGGCAATTCCTTCACCACGATGTGGCAGGTGACCGACCAGGAGGTGACGGGCATTGCGCAGACGTTCTCGCCCCACGGGCTGACGTCGGTTCTGCACCAGGTCACCAGCCCCAAGGCAGCCCAGTCCGCGGTGAACAACCCCGGCTCGGCGCCGCGGCCCGTCTCCATCGTCGGCATCGCCAACCTCGGTGCGCAATCCGAACAGGCGGGCCTGGCCTCGGTCCTGATGCTGCTCATCGCGATCAACATCGTGTTCGGGATCCTGAACATGCTGCCGATGATCCCGCTCGACGGCGGGCACGTCGCCATCGCCGCCTACGAGTGGGTCCGCACGAAGAAGGGCCAGCCCTACTACCGGGCCGACATCACCAAGCTGTTCCCGGTGGCCGCCATCTTCATCTCGTTCCTGGCCCTGTTCGTCTTCGCCGGCATCTATCTCGACATCACCCACCCCTTGCAGATCCCGCACTGACGCCGTGGAGCTGTCCTCCTCCCTGCTGTCGCCCCGCCGGCCGACCCGCCGCATCACGCTCGGCGGCGTAGCCATCGGCGACGGCGCGCCGATCAGCGTGCAATCGATGACGACGACCAAGACGGCGGACGTCGACGGGACCCTGGCGCAGATCTACGCACTGGCGGCGGCGGGCGCGGACATCGTGCGCTGCACCTGCAACGAGGAGGCGGCCGCGGAGGGCCTGGCCCACATCGTGCCGCGCTCCCCGGTGCCGATCGTGGCCGACATCCACTTCCACCACGAGATGGCACTCGCTGCGCTCGAGGCCGGCGTGCAGGGTCTGCGGCTGAACCCGGGCAACCTGCGCAAGGAGGCCGAGATCAAGCAGGTGGCGGCCGAGGCCCGCGACCGCGGCGTGCCGATCCGCATCGGGGTCAACGCGGGGTCGCTGCACCCCGACCTCTACAAGAAGTACGGCGGTGCCACCCCCGAGGCGCTCGTGGAGTCCGCCCGCAACGAGCTGGCCCTCTTCGAGGAGGTCGGCTTCAGCGACGTCAAGATCTCGGTCAAGGCCTCGTCGGTCGCCCTCATGATCGCGGCGTACCGGCTCGCCGCGGAGGCCTTCGACCACCCCCTCCATCTCGGTGTGACCGAAGCGGGACCGCCGCCCGCCGGGTTGGTGAAGGGCACCGCCGGCATCGGGGCCCTGCTCGCCGAGGGAATCGGCGACACCATCCGGTTCTCGCTCACCGCCGATCCGGTCGAGGAGGCACGAGCCGGACGCCAGCTGCTCGAGTCGCTCGGGCTGCGTGAGCGCAAGGGCCTCGACCTCATCGCCTGCCCGTCGTGCGGCCGAGCCCAGGTCGACGTCATCGCGGTCGCCAACGCGGCCCAGGAGGCACTCGAGAAGTTGAACCTGCCCATTCAGGTCGCGGTGATGGGCTGCGTGGTCAACGGCCCCGGCGAGGCGCGCGAGGCCGACCTCGGCATCGCGGCGGGCAAACAGAAGGGCCACCTGTTCATCCGCGGGAAGATCATCCGCGTCGTACCCGAGGCGGACATGGTGCAGGCGCTCGTCGACGAGGCCGAGCGCCTCGTGGCGGAGGGCGTCGAGGCGCGCATCGCCGCCGCGGACGAGAGCGCCGAGGCCGAGGCCGAGGCCGACCGCCGCGCGCTGCTGCAGACAACGGGAGAGGATCCCAACCACACCTCGGAGAAGATCGAGATCATCAGGCGCCACGCCGACCAGTAGCCTGCGCACCTATGACCAAGGGCGCCATCGTGACGCGGGAGCAGGACTTCCCGCGTTGGTACCAGGAGGTGATCGCCGGCGCCGAGATGGCGGACAACGGTCCGGCCCGTGGCACCATGGTCATACGCCCGTGGGGGTACGGGATCTGGGAGCTGATGCAGGCCGAGCTCGACCGGCGCATCAAGGACGCAGGCGCAGAGAACGCCTACTTTCCCTTGTTCATCCCCGAGGCGTTCCTGAAGCTCGAGGCCGAGCACGTCGAGGGTTTCGCCCCCGAGCTGGCGGTGGTCACCCACGCCGGCGGGAAGGAGTTGGACGAGCCGCTCGTCGTCCGCCCGACCAGCGAGACGGTGATCAACCATTTCTTCTCCAAGTGGGTGCAGAGCCACCGTGACCTGCCGCTGCTCATCAACCAGTGGGCCAACGTCGTGCGATGGGAACTGCGCCCGAGGCTGTTCCTGCGTACCAGCGAATTCCTGTGGCAGGAGGGGCACACGGCGCACGCCACCGAGGACGACGCGCGCGCCTACGCACTGCGCATCTTGAACGACGTCTACCGCTCGACGATGGTCGACGTGCTGCGCGTCCCCGTGCTCACCGGGCACAAGACGGCGCGCGAGCGGTTCGCCGGCGCGAACCGCACCTGGACGTGCGAGGGGATGATGGGCGACGGCAAGGCGCTGCAGATGGGCACGAGCCACGAGTTGGGACAGAACTTCTCGCAACCCTTCGACATCACCTTCTCCAACGCGTCCGGCGCGCTCGAGTACGTGTGGCAGACGTCGTGGGGTGTGTCCACGCGCCTCGTCGGGGCACTCGTGATGGGCCACGGCGACGACTTCGGCCTCCGGCTCCCCCCCGCGCTGGCGCCGGTGCAGGTCGTGGTGCTCGTCGTGAAGGACGCTCCGGAGGTGCGCACGGCGGCTGACACGTTGGTGGCGGAGCTGCGGTCGGCGGGGCACCGGGTGCGCCTCGACGACCGCACCGACACGTCCTTCGGCCGCCGCAGTGTGGGTTGGGAGCTCAAGGGCGTACCGGCGCGGGTCGAGGTGGGCCCGCGTGACCTCGCGGAGGGCAACGTCACCGTCGTCGTACGCCACCGCCGGGAGAAGCAGAACGTCCCCCTCGGCGCCGTGGCCGACACCGTCGGGACCGTGCTGGCGACGGCAGGGGCCGAGCTGCTGGCCGAGGCGGCGGCGGCCCTGGAGGCCCGGACGGTGGACGCGGCGTCCATCGAGGACGCCGTCGAGGCGGGAAAGGTGGGCTTCGCCCGGGTCCGCCTCGGAGCCCTCGGGCCCGACGGGGAGGACCGGCTGGCTCACCAAGCGGTCTCCGTGCGCTGCCTCCAGCGCCCCGACGGGTCGTTGGCCGAGCCGGGCGACCACGAGAAGGACCTCGTGGCCGTCGTGGGCCGGTCCTATTAACGCTGGGATTGCTATAATTCAGCAGCTGTCCATTTTTAGATCAGTACCTCGTTGAAGCGTGGGCTGCGGCCCACGCTTTCACTTTGCGGGGGCACGGAGAGACGACCAGAGGAGGTGACGGCGATGAGAAGGGACACGACAGACCTGACGGGAGCGCTGTCGCCGCTCCTCGAGGCGAGGGGCCTGGACCTGGTCGATGTCGAGATGCAGGGGGCCCAGCTGACCGTCTTCGTCGACAAGGAGGGGGGTGTCGGCCTCGATGAGCTGGGTGAGGCGACCCGCGACGTCTCGGCGGCGCTGGACGAGCTCGACCCCATGCCGGGGCGCTACACCCTGTCGGTCTCGAGCCCGGGACTCGAGAGGCGTCTGCGCACGCCGGCGCACTTCGCCCGAGCGGTGGGGGAGACCGTCACCATCCGGATCGACTCGGGGACCTCCGAGGTCCGCCGGGTCACGGGAACGCTCGCGGCGGCGGACGACACGGGGTGCACCCTGGCCGGGCCCGACGTGCCGGACGGGGAGCTGCGCGTCGGGTACGACCAGATTGAGCGGGCGCGGACGGTGTTCGAGTGGGGGCCGGCATCACAGGGATCGAAACGTGAGAGGGTGAAGCGGCCATGAGCAAGACCAACTTCGAGTTTCTCGACGCGTTGGGCCAGATCGCCCGCGACAAGGGGATCTCGGTCGAGACGTTGCTCGACGCCCTGGCCAACGCGCTGGTGGCGGCCTACAAGCGCCGCCCCGACGCGGCCGAGGAGGCCGTGGTCACCATCGACCCCGACTCGGGCGAGATCCGCGTCTACGGGCAGGAGCTCAACGAGGAGGGCGAGGTCATCCGCGAGTGGGACGACACCCCCGACGACTTCGGCCGCATCGCCGCGCAGACCGCCAAGCAGGTGATCCTCCAGAGGATCCGCGAGGTGGAGCGGGACATGAAGTACGAGGAGTACGCGGGCCGAGAGGGTGACATCGTCACCGGGATCGTCCAGCAGACCGACAACCGCTACACGTTGCTCGACCTGGGCAAGGTCGAGGCGCTGCTGCCGCAGGCCGAGCAGGTGTCCTACGAGCGCTACGAGCACGGCGCGCGCCTGAAGGCCTACATCGTCGAGGTCCGCAAGACCACCAAGGGCCCCCAGATCGTGGTCAGCCGCACCCACCCCGGGTTGATCAAGCGGCTCTTCGAGCTCGAGGTGCCCGAGATCGGCTCCGGTGTGGTCGAGATCAAGGCGGCGGCACGCGAACCGGGCCACCGCACCAAGATCGCCGTGTGGTCGAACGACCCCAACGTCGACCCGGTCGGCGCCTGCGTCGGCGCCCGCGGCTCGCGGGTGCGCATGGTGACGAACGAGCTGCGCGGCGAGCGCGTCGACGTCGTGCCCTTCTCCGACGATCCGGTCGAGCTCATACAGAACGCGCTGGCCCCGGCCCGGGTGCGAGAGGTGCGCCTCGACGAGGAGACCGGCACCGCCACCGTCATCGTGAGCGACTTCCAGCTCTCCCTCGCCATCGGCAAGGAGGGGCAGAACGCCCGCCTGGCGGCCCGTCTCACCGGGTGGCGCATCGACATCAAGAGCGAGACGCAGCTGGCCGAGGAGGAGGCGGGGTACGCCGACCAGGAGTGGGCTGAGGGCGAATGGGTCGAGGACGAGAGCGGCGACCTGGTCTGGAAACCCGCCGAGGGTGGGGAGGCCATGTCGGCCGAGGAATGGTCCCACCAGGCGGAGGACCAGAGCGAGGCACCCGCCGCGGAGGCGGGGAAGGCCGGCGGGGCTGGCGACGCGGAGCCGAGGTCGAACCGCCGCAAGGCCGAGCCTGCGGCGGCCGAGCCCGTCGTGGTGGTCGAGGTGTCCGAGGAGGCCGAGACATAACGCCGACACGGACCTGTGTCGGATGTCGGAGAGCCCTGCCAGCCGACCAGCTGATCCGGATCGTCCGGTTGCCGGGCGGGGCGTTGTCGGTGGACCGCCAGGGGGCGGGGCGCGGAGCCTGGTTGTGCACGGGATCGCCGGGCTGCCTGGACGATGCGGTCCGCCGGCGAGGCTTCGACCGAGCGTTCGCCGCCCCCGTCGGGGCCGCCGACCTGCAGCAGTTGCGTGCACAGTTGGGCGAGGCGTAGGAGCGCCGCGAGCCTGATGTGCGAGGATAGGGGGCTGGGCTGACGCCGGCCCCCGAGAGGAACCAAGGACAAAGAGAACCACTTGCCGAAGAAGATACGCGTCTATGAGCTGGCCAAAGAGCTAGGACTCTCCAACAAGGAAGGGCTCGAGCTGGCCCTTTCCCTGGGCATCGGGGTCAAGAGCCACTCGTCCTCCATCGAGGACGCGCAGGCCGACCGCGTCCGCCGCAAGGCCGACGCCGAAGGGCTCCGCCGCCCCGTCCAGCCCGAGGAGCCCGCCCCCGCGGCGAAGGCGGCCAAGGCCGAGAAAGCCGTGAAGTCGGCGCCCGCAACGTCGGCCGCCGCGTCGGCCGCCACTACCACGATCGCACCGACCGGGAAGCGGGTCGCGTCCGCATCGAGCTCGGCCGCGCCGACCGCGGCCCCGGTCAAGAAGGCACCGGCCCGCAGCGCGGCGGCCGCGGCCGCGGCCGCGCCACCGGCCTCCGGCCCCGCCCCCGAGGCGCCCGCCCGCCCGTCGCGCCTGGTCAGCAGCAGCCGGCCCGTGCCCACCCCCGCCGCCCCGGCGGCCCAGGCGCCCGCCGCGCAGGCTCCGCCGGCGCAGGCCCCGGCGGCCCAGGCCCCTCCCGCATCGGCTCCGGTGGCCTCTCCTCCGGCGGCACAGGCACCGGCGCAGGCACCCGCGGCGCAGGCGCCCGACACAGCGGCACCGCCCGCGCCCCAGCGCTCGCCACGTCCGCCCCTCAGCCCCTCGGGCCGGCCCGTCCCCCCACCGCCGGGACAACGCCCGCCCACCGGCCCGAGCGGACGACCGATCCCACCTCCGCCCGGCATGGGCGGCCGCAGGCCCAGCGCCGCACCGTCGGCCGCCCGGCCCGGTGGGACCTACCCGCCACGCACCGGAGGGCGACCCTCGGGTGCCGGCCGTCCGGGCGGAGGCCCGTCGACGGGTGGTGGCTTCGGAGGCCGGCCTTCCGGTGGAGGTTTCGGGGGCCGCTCCGGCGCGGGCGCGCCGACGGGTGCACCACCGCAGGGGGGACGGGGCGGGATGCCCGGCCGGCGACCGCCGCAGCGCAGGGCGCGCCGGCGCCGGCGCAACCTGGAAGAGCTCGAGCCGACGCAGCTGACCACGTACCAGCCCTCGACGGCCCCGGTGCCCGAGGGCGAGGTCATCATCGAGCGCGGCTCGACGGCGCGCGACCTCGGGCCCAAGCTCAACCGCAGCGCGGGCGACATCGTGCGGTTCCTGCTCCTGCAGGGAGAGATGGTCATGGCGACCCAGTCCCTGAGCGACGACATGATCGAGCTGTTCGCGGCGGAGATCGGGGCCGACGTACGCCTGGTCGATCCCGGCGAGGAGCAAGAGGCGGAGCTGCTGGCGCGCTACTTCGAGGAGGACGACGAGGAGGACGAGTCGGACCAGCGGCCGCGACCGCCCATCGTCACCGTCATGGGGCACGTCGACCACGGCAAGACGCTGCTGCTCGACCGCATCCGTTCGACCGACGTCGTGGCGGGCGAGGCGGGTGGCATCACCCAGCACATCGGCGCCTACCAGGTGGAGTGGCAGAGCCACCCCATCACCTTCATCGACACGCCGGGTCACGCTGCGTTCACCGCCATGCGGGCCCGGGGGGCTCAGGTCACCGACATCGTGATCCTCGTGGTGGCCGCGGACGACGGTGTCATGCCGCAGACGGTCGAGGCCATCGACCACGCCAAGGCGGCCGATGTCCCGATCATCGTGGCGGTCAACAAGATGGACCGGCCCAACGCCGACCCCCAGCGCGTGCTCCAGCAGCTCTCGGAGCGCGAGCTGGTACCCGAGGCCTGGGGTGGCGACACCATCGTCGTCGAGATCTCCGCGCTGCAGGGGACCGGGATCGAGGACCTTCTCGAGCAGATCATCACCGTGGCCGAAGTCGAGGAGCTCACGGCGCGCGTCGAGGGCGAGGCCCGCGGCGTCGTGCTCGAGGCGAACCTGGAGGCCGGGCGCGGCCCGGTGGCCACGCTGATCGTGCAGCAGGGCACGCTGCGCGTCAGTGACCCCGTGGTGGCCGGCGCGGCCTGGGGCAAGGTGAAGGCACTGGTGGACGACCGGGGCGACCACATCAAGGAGGCGCTGCCCTCGACGCCGGTGCAGGTCCTCGGTTTCTCCGAGCCACCGCACGCCGGCGACGAGATGCGGGCGGCCAAGGACCTGGCCCGGGCCCGCACGCTCGGGGAGGCGCGGGCCCAGCGGTTCCGCCTGTCGGGCCACAAGCCGGTGGCCGCCGCGACCGGGGCCAAGCTCGAGGACCTGTTCGAGCAGATCTCCCGGGGCGAGACGGCCACGCTCAACATCGTGCTCAAGGCCGACGTGCAGGGCTCGCTGGAAGCCGTGACCGAGTCGTTGAAGCGCCTCGAGCGTGACGACGTGAAGTTGAGTTTCGTCCTGCGGGGCATCGGCGGCATCACCGAGAACGACGTCCAGTTGGCCGCGGCCTCCAACGCCACGATCATCGGCTTCAACGTGCGCCCCGACAAGCGCGCGCGTGATCTGGCCGAGGCGTCCGACGTCGAGATCCGCAACTACGAGATCATCTACAAGCTCCTCGAGGACCTCGAGGCGGCCATGCTCGGCCTGCTCTCGCCGGTCTACGAGGAGGTCGTCACGGGCGAGGCCGAGGTGCGCGAGGTGTTCCGCGTGCCGAGGATCGGCGCCGTGGCCGGCTGCTACGTGCGGGAGGGCAGGATCACCCGTGGCTCGAAGGTGCGCTTCTTGCGCGAGGGCACGGTGATCTGGAAGGGATCCATCAATTCCCTCCGCCGCTTCAAGGATGATGTACGCGAGGTCGCAGCAGGCTTCGAGTGCGGTATCGGGCTGTCGGACTTCCAGGACCTCAAGGAGGGCGACGTGATCGAGACGTACGAGGAGCGGGAGATCGCCAGGAGCTGAGGGGCTCTCGAACTGGACGAGCTGAGGAGCTGACGCTGTGAGACGGCGGACGGCGACATACCCGCGTGCGTTGCGGGTCAACCAGGTGTTGCGCCAGGTGGTGGCGGAGGAGCTCGAGCGGCTGGTCGACGCCGACGAGTTGCCGATGGTCACGGTGACCTCGGTCGACACCGCGGCGGACATGCGGACCGCGGTGGTGTACCTCGCCTCGCTGGACGAGGCGACGTCGGTCGTGCTCGAGGAGCGCCGGATCCACCTCCAGCGGATCGTCGGCGCGCAGATGACGATGAAGCGCACGCCCCGGCTCACCTTCCGGGCCGACCCGGCCATCGTCGCCGGTTCCCGGGTCGAAGAGCTCCTGCGCGGGTTGCACGAGGGGGAGCCGCCGGTCGACGAGTCGTGACGCCGGCCGGGCAGGGAGCGACGCCGACCCCCGGTGTGAGCGGGGTGGTGGCCGTCGACAAGGAGGCGGGCTGGACGTCGCACGACGTCGTCGCCCGGTGCCGGCGGATCTTCGGGCAGCGCCGGGTCGGGCACGCCGGCACCCTCGACCCCGACGCCACGGGCGTGCTGCTGGTCGGGCTGGGCCGGGTGACCCGGCTCCTGCGCTTCCTGACGGCACTGCCCAAGACGTACACCACCGACATCGTCCTCGGCGCCGCGACGTCCACGCTCGACGCCTCGGGCGAGGTGCTCCGGACCTACGACATGACCCACGTGACGCCGGAGATGGTGCGAGCCGCCGCGGCGGCGCTCACGGGCGAGATCGAACAGGTGCCACCCATGGTCTCCGCGGTGAAGGTGGGCGGCCGCCGGCTGCACGAACTGGCGCGCCAGGGCATCGAGGTGAAGCGCCCGCCACGCGCCGTGAGGGTCTACCGCTTCGACACCGAGCCCGACCCCGACCGCGCGGGGGTGTACCGGGCCGAGGTGCAGTGCTCGTCGGGGACCTACGTCCGGGTGCTGGCGCAGGACCTGGGGCGGGCCCTCGGCGGGGGGGCCCACCTGGCCAACCTGCGACGTACCCGCATCGGCTCGTTCGGCCCGGCCGAGATGCGCACCCTCGACCAGATCGGCCCCGGGGCCGTCCTCACGCCGGCCGAGGCGATGCGCGACCTCGATGCGGTGACGGTCGCGCCCGACGCCGTGGCGTCGATCCGCACGGGGCTCCCCCTCGACAAGGTGCCGCTCGGAGCGACCGGCGACGGGCCGTGGGCCCTGCTCGACGGGGCCGGGATCCTGCTGGCCGTCTACGAGGCCACCGACACCGACCGGATCCGACCCGCCGTGGTGCTGGCCGGGGAGTGACGGGCGCCGGACTACCCTCGGTCGCGATGTCCGGACCGGGAACCGCCGTCACGATCGGGGCGTACGACGGTGTCCACCTCGGGCACCGTGCGCTCCTGCGTGACCTCCGCCGGCGGGCGGAGGCGGCCGGCCTGGCCACCGTGGTGGTGACATTCGACCGCCACCCGGCTTCCGTCGTGCGCCCCGAGTCGGCCCCCAAGCAGCTGACGGGGCTCGAGCAACGTCTCGAACTGCTGGCCGACTGCGGCATCGACCGCACGCTCGTGCTGCCCTTCGACGAGGTCCGGGCGAAGGAGTCCGCCGAGGACTTCGTCAAGGAGGTCCTCGTCGACGAGCTGTCGGCCCGGCTCGTCGTCGTGGGGGAGGACTTCCACTTCGGGCACGGCCGCCGGGGGAACATCGAGCTCCTGCGCCGGCTCGGCGCCGAGTACGGGTTCGAGGTCGTCGGCGTCGGCCTGACCGGCGACGAGCGCGAGCCCGTGTCCTCCACCCGTATCCGGGCGCTGCTGGCGCACGGTGACGTGGAGGGTGCGGCCCGCCTGCTCGGCCGCCCGCACGAGGTGCGCGGGCCCGTCGTCCGGGGCGACGGCCGGGGCGGCCCCGAACTGGGGTTCCCGACGGCCAACGTGGCCGTCCCCGACGACATCGTGCTGCCCGCCGACGCCGTCTACGCCGGGCACTTCCGGCGGGCCAACGGCTCGGTGCACCGGGCCGCCATCTCGGTCGGGCGTCGTCCCACCTTCTACGAGCCGGGCACGGCCCCCGTGCTGGTCGAGGCGTACCTCCTCCACTTCGAGGGGGATCTCTACGGGGAGCCGGCAGCGGTGTCCTTCGCCCACCGGTTGCGCGACGAGCAGCGTTTCGACTCCATCGACGCCCTGGTGGCCCAGATGCGGGCGGACGTGGCGGCCACGGAGCGGGTGCTCGCGTCGGCCGATCTTCCCTGATCAGCGGGCGGCTGCTACCATATTGCGCGGCCGGGAGAAGGTCCCCGGCGCACTCCAACATCGTCTCCGAGGTTCTTTCTTCATGCCCGACACCCAGGCCACCATCGCCGAGTACCGGCTGCACGACAGTGACACCGGTTCTCCCGAGGTGCAGATAGCCCTGCTGTCGGGACGGATCAACCACCTCACGGACCACCTGAAGGAGCACAAGGGGGACCACCACACCAGGCGCGGTCTGATGAAGCTCATCGGCCAGCGCCGCCGGCTGCTCGACTACGTCCGCAAGAACGACGTCGAGCGCTACCGCACCATCATCAGCCGTCTCGGCATTCGAAGGTAGCGGGAGCACCACAGAACCGGGCGTCTCGAGCCAATGGCTGCCAGTCGCCGGTCACTTCGGGTGCGAGGTGGTCGACCACTGGGAACCAGCAACGGAGATGCCCCTGAACTACGAGGAGCATCATGGCTGACGCCATTTTCCTGTCGGGCCCGATCAGCGGGACCGACCGCACCATGTCCTTCGAGGCGGGCAAACTCGCCCAACTCGCCGACGGCGCCGTGGTGGCGCGCATCGGGGACACCGTTTTGCTGGCCACGGCGACCGCCGCCCGTTCGGTACGGGAGGGGACCGACTTCTTCCCCCTGACCGTCGACATCGAGGAGCGGGCCTACGCCGCGGGCAAGATCCCGGGCTCGTTCTTCCGCCGGGAGGGCAAGGCCTCGGATCAGGCCATCCTGACCTGCCGGCTCATCGACCGCCCGTTGCGGCCCTCGTTCCCCGAGGGGTTCCGCAACGAGGTGCACATCGTCGGCACGATCGTCGGTGCCGACCAGGTGAACCCGCACGACGTGCTCGCCATCAACGCCGCCTCGGCGGCCCTGATGATCTCGGGCATCCCCTTCGACGGCCCCATCGGTGCGGTGCGGGTGGCCTACACCACCGAGGGCACCTGGATCCCGCATCCGACCTTCCAGGAGGGCGAGGAGTCGACCTTCGAGCTCGTCGTGGCGGGGCGCGCCCTCACCGGGGACGCGGACAGCGAGATCGCCATCATGATGGTGGAGGCCGGCGGGACCGAGAAGTCGTGGTCCTACTACGACTCGGGCGCACCCAAGGTCACCGAGGAGGTGCTGGCGGAAGGCCTCGAGGCAGCCAAGCAGTGGATCCGCGAGTCCATCAACCTGCAGCGCCGCCTCGTCGAGGCGTACACCGCGGCGCGGGGCCCGATCGAGACCGTCCCGTTTTCGACCTTCACCGACTACGCGGACGACGTGTGGGCCCGGGTGGAGGCGGTCGGGACCGAGCCCATCACCAAGGCCAACCTCGTGACGAGCAAGGCCGAGCGCAACGCCGCGCTCGACGCGGCCGGCGAGGAGATCCGCGCCGCCCTGGGCGACGAGTTCGCCCAGCGGACGCACGAAGTCAAGGCGGCCATCCGCTCGCTCACCAAGAAGCTCGTGCGCAAGCGGATCGTGGAGGAGGGCGTGCGCGTCGACGGCCGGGGCACCAGCGACATCCGTCCGCTGTCGGCCGAGATCGACTTGCTCCCCACGGCCCATGGCTCGGCGCTGTTCCAGCGCGGCGAGACCCAGGTGCTCAACGTGACGACGCTCGGCATGCCCCGCATGAACCAGCTGCTCGACACGATCACACCCGTCGAGCACAAGCGCTACATGCACCACTACAACTTCCCCCCCTTCTCGACCGGAGAGACGGGCTTCATGCGCGGGCCCAAGCGCCGTGAGATCGGGCACGGTCTCCTGGCTGAGCGCGCCCTCCTGCCGGTGGTGCCGAGCGAGGAGGAGTTCCCCTACACCCTGCGTGTCGTCTCCGACGTGCTCGCGTCCAACGGCTCCACCTCCATGGCCTCGGTCTGCGGATCGACCCTGTCGCTGATGGCGGCCGGCGTGCCGATCAAGGCGCCGGTGGCGGGCATCGCCATGGGCCTCGTCTACGACGGCGGAACCTACGTGACGCTCACCGACATCCTGGGCTCGGAGGACGCCTTCGGCGACATGGACTTCAAGGTGGCGGGCACGGCCGACGCGGTCACCGCGCTGCAGCTCGACACGAAGATCGACGGCCTGCCGGCGGACGTGCTGGCGCGGGCGCTCCTGCAGGCAAAGGAGGCGCGCCTGACCATCCTCGGCGTGATGAACGGCGCCATCGCGGAGCCGCGGGACCACGTCGCCAACAGCGCGCCCAAGATCGTCTCCATGGAGATCCCGATCGACAAGATCGGCGAGGTCATCGGGCCCAAGGGCAAGGTGATCAACACCCTGCAGCAGGAGACCGGGGCCGACATCGCGGTCGACGACGACGGCGTCGTCGGCACAGTGACGATCGGGGCCAAGGACGGCAACGCGGTGGAGGAGGCCCGGCGCCGCATCGCGCTGATCCTCGACCCGCCCACGGCGGACGTGGGAGCCGTCTACGGCGGCAAGGTCGTCAACATCACCAAGTTCGGCGCCTTCGTGAACGTGTTGCCGGGCCGGGACGGTCTGCTGCACATCTCGAAGCTGTCCTCGCTCGCCGGGGGCAAACGGATCAACAACGTGGAGGACGTCCTCGTCCTCGGGCAGTCGGTCGAGGTGCGCGTCGACGACATCGACCCGCAGGGCAAAGTGTCCCTCTCGCTGGCGTCGGTGCCCGAGGGCGGACCGGAGCGGGTCGCCGGCCGCGACTCGGGGAACGGGGACGCGGCACCGTCGTCGGCAACCGGGGGGTCTGCGCCCACTTCGGCCAGCCCCTCCTTCGAGGACGCCTTCGAAGCCGAGCTGGTGGCGGACCTGGGCGACCTGGGCCCGGGCGCGGTCGAGGGCGAGGGCGGCCGTGGCGGCGACCGGGACCGCGACCGTGGCAATGACCGCCGCCCCTCACGCGGACGCTCGCGCCGTCGTTGATCGAGACATCGACACTGCCGTGCGGCATCCGTCTGGTCACCGAGACCATGGCGGATGTCCGCTCGGTGGCGGTCGCCTACTGGGTCGGCACCGGCTCGCGTGACGAGCCCGGCGAGCTCGCCGGGGCGTCGCACTTCTTGGAGCACCTCCTCTTCAAGGGAACGGAGCGCCGTTCCGCCGCGGCCATCGCCGAGGACCTGGACGAGGTCGGCGGCGACTGCAACGCCTTCACGACCAAGGAGTACACGACCTTCTACGTGCGGCTCCTCTCCGAGCACCTGGCGCTCGGGCTGGACATCCTCAGCGACATCATGTGGCAGCCCGCACTCCGGACCGAGGACATCGAGGCGGAGCGCACCGTGATCCTCGACGAGATCCTGATGCACGCCGACGAGCCGGCGGACCTGGCGTCGGAGCACTGGCAGTCCGAGCTCTTCCCCGGTCACCCGCTCGGGCGCGACACCCTCGGGACGGCATCGTCGGTGCAGGCCATCTCGCGCGAGGACATCAGCCGCTTCTTCGAGCACCACTACCGTCCCGCCAACATGGTCGTCTCCGTCGCCGGCGACTGCACGCACGAGGCAGTCGCGGCAGACCTGGAGCGGCGCTTCGCCGGGACCTCCGGCGGCGACGTGCCCGCCCGCACCGCGCCGGGACCGGAGGTGGTGGCGCTCGACGTGCTGCGCCGGCCCACCGAGCAGGCGCACCTCGTGTACGGGACCCGCTCGGTCGACCGGTTCGACGAGCGCCGGTGGTCGCTGGCCGTCCTCAACCACGTCCTCGGCGGCGGGCTCTCGAGCCGGCTCTTCCAGAAGGTACGCGAGCAACGCGGCCTCGCGTACTCGGTGTGGTCGGAGCGGGCCGCCTACGCGGACGCCGGCTCCCTGGCCGTCGTGGTGGGAACGGCACCCGAGCACGTGGACGAGGTCCTGCGCATCGTCAACGAGGAGCTCGACCTGCTCGCGACCGACGGCATCACCGAGCGGGAGCTTGCGGTGGCCAAGGGCAACCTGCGCGCCGAGATGCTGCTGTCGGGAGAGGACTCGGGCGCACGCATGAGCCGCATCGGCGCCTCGCTCCTGCTGCACGACGAGGTGCTCTCGGTCGACGAGATCCTGGCGCGAATCGACACCGTCGACGGCGCGCAGGTACTCCAGGCCGCGGTCGAGCTCGTGCAGTCGCCGCGCGCACTGAGCGCCGTCGGTCCCTTCGACGCACGCGACTTCGAGTCGCACCTGCCCGCGCTGGCCGCCCGGTAGCCTGCAGGCCATGCACAGGGTCGGTGTGGTCGGCGCCGGCGGTCGCATGGGCCAAGAGGTGTGTCGAGCCGTGTCCGACGCGCCCGACATGGAGCTGGTGGCAGCGGTCGACCCCGCACACGTGGGGGATGACGCCAACGGCCGCACCATCGTCGGTGAGGTCAACGCGCTCTCCGACCTCGGTGCCCACGTGGTCGTCGACTTCACGATCGCGGAGGCGGTGCGCCACAACGCCCCGCACTACGCGCACCAGGGAATCCACGCCGTCATCGGCACGAGCGGGCTCTCCGACGCCGACCTGGCCGACGTGGCCATGCAGTTCGAGGGGAGCGACGCCAACGCGATCGTCGTGGCCAACTTCGCCGTCGGCGCGGTCCTGCTGATGCACCTGTGCCGCATCGCCGCGCCGCACATGGAGGGCGTCGAGGTCATTGAGCTCCACCACGACGCGAAGCGCGACGCACCCTCGGGCACGGCCATGCACACGGCGGCGGCCATCGCGGCGGCCCGCCGCGCCGCCGGCAGCGGCCCCCTACCCCCCGACCCGACCACGGAGGTCGTGCTGCCGGGCGCACGTGGCGCCGAAGGCCCCGACGGTGTCCGCCTGCACTCGGTGCGCCTGCCGGGCCTCGTCGCGCACGAAGAGGTCATCTTCGGTGCGGCGGGTCAGAGCCTGAGCATCCGCCACGACTCCTACGACCGTCGTTCCTTCATGCCGGGCGTCCTCCTGGCCGTCCGCTCGGTGGCCGGCCGCCCGGGCCTCACCGTGGGCCTCGAGGCCTTGCTCGGGTTGTGAACCCCGACGTCCGCGAGCGGCTCCTCCAGGCAACCTACGCCTGCGTGGCTCGCTGGGGCCTGGCCAAGACCACCGTGGAGGACGCGGCGCGCGAGGCGGGTGTCTCGCGGGCGACGGTGTACCGCTACTTCCCCGGGGGCCGCGACGAGCTGATCTCAGCCGTGGTCGGGTGGGAGTTCGCGCGCTTCTTCCTGCGGCTCTACGAGGAGGTCTCCGACGCCGACACCCTGGAGGAGGTCATGGAGCGCGGGCTCGTGTTCGCCCACCGGGCCCTCGTGGAGCACGAGGTGCTCCAGCGCATCCTGGTGACGGAGCCCGACGTCCTGTTGCCGAGGCTCACCACCGAGGCCGACCAGACGCACACCCTGGTGGCCGACTTCCTCGCGCCGTACCTCGTCCGGCACGGAGTGGCCGAGGGCCGCGATCTCGACGTGGCGTCGGACTTCCTGGCCCGGATGGCGTTGTCGTACCTCAGCTCGCCCGGGCGCTGGGATCTCAACGATCCCGAGCAGGTGTCGCTCCTGGTCCGGTCCGAGCTGCTGGCCGGTATCCGGTGAGCGGCCCGCATCCCGAGCCCGCGCCGCCACCACCGTGCTACCGCCACCCCGACCGGGCGGCATCGGTGGCCTGCGCGCACTGTGACCGCCCCATCTGCACGGACTGCATGGTGCAGGCCTCCGTCGGCTGGCAGTGCCCGGCCTGCACGTCCGAGGGTGCGAAACGCTCGCGCCAGGTCCCGGCGTTCACGCACAGCAGCCCGGGTCGGACCGGCGCGGTCGGCTCCACCAACCCGACACCGATCGTGCTCGCCATCATCGCGGTCAACGTCGTGGTGTTCTTCCTCGAGGACTTCGGCAACAACCTGCGGGTCGTCGACCGCTACGCCATGTGGCCGCTCATGGTGCACGTGAACGGCCAGTACTACCGGGCCTTCACCGCCATGTGGCTGCACGCCAGCTTCTTGCACATCTTCTTCAACATGATCGCCCTGATCATCGTGGGTCCGGCGGTCGAGGTGTTGCTCGGCAAGGCCCGCTTCCTCGTCCTGTACCTGCTCGCGGGTCTCGGCGGGAGCGTGGCCTCCTACCTCCTCAGCCAGCCCAACGCGGCGGGCATCGGTGCCTCCGGCGCCATCATGGGCGTCATGGGCGCCTACGTGGTGCTGGCGGCGCGCCGCCGCCTGCCCATGGCCCCGGTCGTCGGTCTGCTGGTGCTCAACTTCCTCATCGGCTTCTCGGGCAACATCGACTGGCGCGCCCACCTGGGCGGGCTGGTGACGGGTGGCGTGCTCGCCTTCGCCTACGACTACGCCGGGAGCCTGCGGGACCGCACGGCCGAGCTGGCCGTCACGATCGGGGTCAGTGCGGCGACCGTCGCCCTGCTGGCTTTCCTGATCACGGGCGTCGCCCCGGGCCACGTGAGCCTCAGTTGAGCCACCATTGGTTGACAGTGAGACAAAAATCGCCATACTGTGTCATCGGTGGCTACCGCTGCGACACCACTTGAGGCAGGTCGAACTCGCACCCTGACGGGACGGCGCGACGGCGTCGTCCGCCACCTGGGCGCCGACGACCGTTCGTCGACCAGGGTCCGCATCGTCGACGGGGCGCTGGGCTGCCTGGCCCGCCAGGGGATCGCCAAGACCACGGTGGACGACATCGCCCGTGCCGCCGGCCTGTCCCGGGCCACCGTCTACCGGACCTTCCCGCAGGGCAAGGAGGGCATCCTCGCCGCGGTCGTCGAGACCGAGGTGGCCCGGCTGTTCTCGTCGCTGGCGGTCGCCATGGGCGAGGCGACCGACCTCGAGGACGTGCTCGTGGCCGGCATGGTCGAGGGGGCCCGCCGGCTCCGGTCGCACGGGGCCCTGGGCTACCTGCTGGAGCACGAGCCCGGGGCCATCCTGCCCTTCCTCACGTTCAGCGAGCTCGATCGGGTCCTGCTCGTCGCCGGCGACCTGGCGGCGCCGTTCTTCGCCCGCTGGCTCGCGCCCGAGCAGGCCTCGAGGGCAGCCGAGTGGGCCGTGCGCATCGTCCTGGCCTACTGCTCGGACCCCTCGCCCTACGCCGATCTCACCCGTCCCTCCGACACCCGCTCCCTCGTGCGGGCCTTCGTCCTCCCCGGCATCCTCGCCCTGCGCAACGATGCCGGCTCTTCGTCCGGATCCATCTCAAGTTCCAACCGTGCATGCAGACCCAACCAACCGACGCGACCAACCACCAAGGGGGCGGCGCAATGACCACACTCGACGAGAACCACGAGCAGCTGAGGTCCAACCTCGAGCTGATCGGCCGGGAGAGCATCGACGACCTCGAGGCGGTGCTGGGCCTGGTCGGCCACTACGACGTCGAGGGCTTCCACCGCGTGCCCGACAATTGCCCGGCCGAGTTCACCTGGGACTACCAGAAAGGGGCCAAGCCGCAGCTCGACAAGCTGTACGAGAAGGCCAAGAAGGCGCAGTGGAACGCACAGACCGATCTGGACTGGTCGATTGAGGTCGACCAGGAGCAGGTCGTGATCGCCAACGCGGAGGCCAACCCCGCCCAGATGCAGTGGGACGAGGCCGCCCTAGCCGGCACCGTGCTCGAGAAGTGGGACGACAAGCGCTTCGTACAGTTCGGGATCGAGAACCAGAACTGGTTGCTGTCGCAGTTCATGCACGGCGAGCAGGGCGCGCTGCTCTGCACGGCCAAGATCGTCGAGACCGTCCCGTGGATCGACGCCAAGTACTACGCGGCCACGCAGGTGATGGACGAGGCGCGCCACGTCGAGGTCTTCTCCAAGTACCTCGACGAGAAGTTGTCGGGCCATTACCCGATGAACGCCCACCTCGGGCTCCTGCTCGACGACATCGTGTCGGACTCCCGCTGGGACATGACCTACCTGGGCATGCAGATCATGGTCGAGGGGCTGGCGCTGGCCGCCTTCGGGTTCATCCACACGCTGACGACCGAGCCGCTGCTGAAGAAGCTGCTGCGCTACGTGATGGCCGACGAGGCGCGCCACGTGGCCTTCGGCGTGCTGAGCCTGCAGGAGTACTACAAGGAGCTCAGCGCCGCCGAACTGCGCGAGCGCCAGGAGTTCGCCTTCGAGGCCGCCATCCGGATGAAGGACCGCATGGCCATGCAGGAGGTGTGGGAGCGCTTGGAGGTCCCGACCGCAGACGTGGTCAAGGTCATGTCGGCGGCGCCGGAGCGGGACGACTTTCAGATCCTGTTGTTCTCCAAGATCGTCCCCAACCTCAAGAAGCTCGGACTGCTCGACGCCGCCGACGGTTGGTTGCGCACCAAGTTCACCGAAATGGGAGCGATCGCCTTCGAGAACCTGAGCGACTCCACCGAGGAGGAGGACGCCTTCGCCGACGGATCGCCGGCTGATCGGCAGGTCGCCTGAGCGCGACGCACTGCTGGTAGATTGAGGGGGCAATGAGCCCCGCGCAGGACTCGCCTCGCTTCGGGCGGGTGATCACCGCCATGGTGACCCCTTTCGACGACGCCGGCGAGCTCGACCTCCCCGCCGCCGTGGCGCTGGCGCGCTGGCTCGCTTCGCACGGCAGCGACGGGCTGGTGCTCACGGGCTCCACGGGCGAGAGCTCGGTGCTCAGCGACGACGAGAAGATCGCGCTGTGGCGTGCCGTGGCGGAGGCCGTCACGATCCCGGTCATCGCCGGCACGGGCTCCAACGACACGGCACACTCCGTCGCGCTGCACGCGGCAGGCCGGGCCCTGCGGGGTCGACGGTGTGCTCGTCGTCACCCCGTACTACAACCGGCCGTCGCAGGCGGGCCTCTACGAGCACTTCCGGACAGTGGCCGAGGCCGCGGGCAGCCTGCCCGTCGTGCTCTACGACATCCCGGTCCGCTCCGGCCGGCGCATCGCCACCCCGACCATGCTGCGCCTGGCGCGCGAGGTACCCGCCATCGTGGCGCTGAAGGACGCGGCGGGCGACGCGCCGACGACGGCACATCTGGCGGCGCAGGTGCCGGCGGGCTTCGAGATCTACAGCGGAGACGACGTGATGACGCTGCCCCTCCTCGCCGTCGGTGCCGTGGGTTTGATCAGTGTCGCGTCGCACTGGGTCGGGCCCCAGTTGCGCGCCGTGATCGACGCCTTCCTCGCCGGCGATCTTGACACTGCGATCGCCGGCAACGCCGAGCTGCTCGACTCCTTCGACTTCGAGTCCACCCCCGACTACCCCAACCCGCTGCCGGCCAAAGCCGCCATGCGCGCGCTGGGCCTCAAGGTCGGCCAGTGCCGCCTGCCGATGGGCGCGGCCACCCCCGAGCTCGACGCCCAAGCGGCCAAGGTCCTCGCCGCCGTCGGCGCTCCCGCGGTCACGGTCGCCCCGCTTGGCTGATCGCAGCAAGCCAAAGCCGGTCCGGGTCGTCTTCCTGGGCGGACTGGGCGAGATCGGCCGCAACTGTGCCTGCATAGAGGTCGAAGGGCGGATCGTCATTCTCGACTGCGGGATCATGTTCCCCGAGCCCGACATGCCGGGCATCGACCTGGTCCTGCCCGAGTTCACGTACCTGCACGACCGCAAGGACCGGGTGGACGGGATCGTACTCACGCACGGCCACGAGGACCACACGGGCGGACTCGCCTACCTGCTCCGAGAGATCCACGCGCCCATCTACGGCTCCGAGCTGACCGTCGGTCTGGCCCGGCACCGCATCGACGAAGCTGGGCTGGCGGGGAACACCACATTCATCCCGGTGGCGGACGGGGAACGGCTGAAGATCGGCGCCTGCGACGTCGAGTTCATCCCGGTGACGCACTCGGTGCCCGAGGCGATGGCCATCGCGTTCCACACCCCGCAGGGCGTGATCCTCCACTCGGGGGACTTCAAGCTCGATCTACAACCGGTCGACGGGCGACGCACGGACATGTCCCGCATGGGGGAGCTGGCCAAGACCCAGGGCATCCGCCTCCTCCTGTCAGACTCCACCAACGCGGAGGAGCCCGGCTTCACCGAGTCGGAATCCTCGGTGGGCGTGTCGCTGCGCCGGGTCTTTGCGGCCCAGTCCGGCAAGCGCATCGTGGTGGCCTGCTTCGCCAGCCACATGCACCGGGTGCAGCAGATCATCGATGCCGCCGTGGCCAATGGCCGCAAGGTGGCCACCCTCGGCCGGTCCATGGGCAAGAACGTCGAGCTTGGGACGCGGCTCGGAATCATCAGCATCCCCGACGGCGTGCAGGTGGACATCGAGGACGTCGACGACCTCCCGCCCGGCGAGGTCTGCGTGATCTCGACGGGCTCCCAGGGCGAGCCCATGTCGGCCCTGTCCCTCATGGCCACGGGCGAGAACAAGTGGCTGCGCATCGGCGAGGACGACGTTGTCATCATCAGCGCCCACCCCATTCCGGGCAACGAGTGGTCCGTCGGCCAGGTGATCGACGACCTGCACCGCCGGGGAGCCGAGGTCGTGCACTCCGGTGCCGAGGCCGTCCACGTCAGCGGGCACGCCCGCCAGGGGGAGCTGCGCACCCTGATCGCGGTGACCGAGCCGGAGTGCTTCGTCCCCGTGCACGGCGAGTTCCGCCACATGGTGCACCATGCCCGCCTGGCCCTGTCCATGGGCCTCGACCCGGCGAAGGTGCTCCTGTGCGAGGACGGTGACGTGATCCAGCTCGATGCCAAGGGCATCGCCCGGGACGGCCGGGTGCCGGCCGGCTACGTCTACGTCGACGGCACGGTGGGCGACATCGAGCACGGCGTGCTGCGCGACCGCAAGAAGCTGGCCGAGGAAGGCGTGGTCATGGCCGTCGTCACGGTCGACCGCCAGCAGAGCAAGCTCAGCTGCCCCCCGGTGATCGAGACGAGGGGTTGGGTCTACGCACCCGAGGCCGAGGAGCTCCTGGAGGAGGCCAGCGAGGTGGTCGCGGCAGCCGTGACCCAGGCCATGCGCGACGGGGCACATGACATCGACGTCCTCAGCCGCCACACCCGCAAGGCGTTGGGCAAGTTCGTGGGCGAGCGCACGCGGCGGCGGCCGATGATCGTGCCCGTGGTGCTCATCGTCTGAAGCACTCGAGCGCCTCCCCCTGCGCGCGACGACCGACCCGGGCGCGGCGGAGCGGACCGGTCAGCGCTCGAAGGACAGCCCGGTGATGTCCTCGAGCTCGGCGAGAGCCTGGTGAGGGTCGGTCACCTTGATGGTGCGCATGCCGAGCGCACGGGCCGGCTTGAGATTGATCCCGAGGTCATCGAGGAAGACGGATTCCTCCGGCTCCACACCCACCGTGGCGCAGGCGAGTTCGTAGAAGCGGGGATCGGGTTTGCGCACCCCGAGGACGCGTGACTCGAGGACGGCGTCGAAGAGGGCGTACACGGCGGCGACCTCGTCGGAGACGACACGCGCCATCGACGAGAAGTTGTTGGTCAGGCACGCTGTCTTGTAGGTCGTCCCGCAGGTTTCGACGGCGGCGACCATCTGCGGACGGATCTCGCCGGCGAGCCGCTCGAGCACGAGGCGCCCGTCCAATTCGTGGCCGAGCGCGCGCGCCTCCTCCGCCCACCGCACCCCGAAGGCGTCGATGCCGATCTCGTTGCGTTCCAAACGGGCCCAGGCGTTGTCGTCCGGGTTGGAGGCGTTGACGGTGCGGATGAAACCAGAGGGAAGGCCGTGTTCGGCCTCGAGGCGGGCAAACGCCTCGAAGGGGCTCGTCGAGATGACGCCACCGAAGTCGAACATCACGGCACGTATCTCCACCCCGTCCTCCCAGAGCCCCGGTTCGTCGATGCAGCACCGGGCACAGGGACCCTAATGGTCGCCACGGGACTGGCCCGGCGTCGCTGAAGAATCCTCCCGTCGGCCCGTCCGCTGAGACTTGCGCCATGCGGCACGATGACCTCGGCGCACTGCGGCCGGAGCCGAGCCATAGTCTCCCCCTCGTGGACCTGGTCTCCTACAGCCGCCGTCTGAGCGTTCTGGCCGAAGAGGACCCCGGCCGTCCGGCGGTCACCTGCGGCGAGCACAGCCTGACGCGGGCGGAGCTCGACGCGGCCGCCAACCGCCTGGCGCGCGACCTGGCCGCCGGGGGCGCCGGGCTGGGCGACATGGTCACCATCGCGCTGGCGAACTCGACCGAGTGGTTCGTCGCCGTCGCGGCCTGTTGGAAGATCGGCGCCATTCCCCAGCCGGTGTCGGCCCACCTGCCCGAGCGGGAGCTGCAGGCCATCCTCGAACTGGCCAACCCCGCTGCCGTGATCGGCGTCGCCCCCGAGCACGCGCCGGGTCGTCGGACCCTGCCGACCGGGTACCGACCCGACCCGGACCTGTCCGACCGCCCGCTCCCGGACGTCACCTCCCCGGCATGGAAGGCGCCGACGTCGGGCGGGTCGACGGGCCGGCCGAAGCTGATCGTGACCGGCGACCCTGCCCTCTACGACCAGGATGCAGCGCCGATCTTCGGGAAGGCCGACGGCTGCATGGTCGTACCCGCACCGCTGTACCACAACGGTCCCATCGTGTGGTCCTGCACGGCGCTGCTGGGTGGGAGCCACGTCGTGCTCCTTCCCCGCTTCGACGCGGAGATCACGCTCGCGTCCGTCGACCGCTTCCGCGCCGACACCGTCTACCTGGTCCCGACGATGATGAAGCGGATCTGGCGGCTCCCCGAAGAGATCCGCGACTCCTACGACCTGTCGTCGCTGCGCGCCGTCTGGCATCTCGCCGAACCCTGTCCGCAGTGGCTCAAGCAGGTCTGGATCGATTGGCTGGGTCCGGACCGCATCTTCGAGCTCTACGCCGGCACCGAGGCGCAGACGGCGACCATCATCACCGGCGCCGAGTGGCTCGCGCACCGTGGCTCGGTCGGCCGCGCGCCGCCGGGCACGGTGGTCATCTGCGACCCCGACGGGAACGAGCTGCCGGCCGGCCGGGAGGGCGAGGTGTGGCTGCGATCCCCGCGCGACAGGCCCTCCTACCGCTACATCGGCGCCACGGCACGGACCCGCGCCGGCGGGTGGGAGTCGCTCGGTGACATGGGACGGCTCGATGAAGAGGGCTATCTGTACCTGGGCGACCGCCTCCAGGACATGATCCTGACCGGTGGCGCGAACGTCTACCCCGCCGAGGTCGAGGCGGCCCTGCAGGAACATCCAGCCGTGAGGTCGGTGGCCGTCATCGGCCTCCCCGACGAGGAGAGGGGAAACATCGTCCACGCCATTGTCGAGGCCGATCCCGAAGTCGTCTCCCGGGAGGAACTGCTGGCCTTCGTCGCCGAGCGGGTGGCACGCTACAAGGTCCCACGCTCCATGGAGTACACGGACGCGCCTCTGCGCAACGACGCCGGCAAGCTGCGCCGGAGCGCGCTGCGGGCCGCACGCATGCCCCCGCCGGCCCAGGACGATTGAGGGGGAGACGGGGCCGCCTCGCGCCGTCCGGCTACGGACGGAGGAACGCGACCAGCCGGGCGACGTGATTGCTCACGACCGCGTCGACGCCCGCCGACACCACGCGATCCATGTCCTCGACGGCATCCACCGTCCAGGTCGACACCCGCACCCCCGCGCCGTGCACCGCCGCCACACCTTCGGGCGTCACCAGACCGAAGATGGGGTTCCAGTACGCCGCCGCCAGCTCCTCGAGCAGTGCCAGCGGAGGCTCCGGCCCCTCCACCCAGGTCAGGCCGATGCGAGCCTCGGGCGAGAGTTCCCGCAGCATGCGCAGCGCCTCGACGTTGCCCGTCACGAAGAGGGAGCGGTCCAGCGCCCCCGCGTCGAGCACCACGTCCAGCGCGCCGTGGACGACCTCCCGCCGGGTGAAGTCCACCATCAGCGGCACCGCCACCACGTCGAGCACCTCGCGCAGGGTCGGGATGCGCAGGTCGCCGTCGCCGATCGCCGCGACCTCGGCCAGGTCCAGGTCACCCACCGAGGCGTCGACCCCCCAGAGACGCTGGAGCAGCTGGTCGTGCAGCACCACGATGGCCCCGTCCCGGGTCCGGCGCAGGTCCAGCTCGACCATGTCCGCCCCGAGGGCCACGGCCGCGGCGAAGGCCCGCAGCGTGTTCTCCCGCTCGCCGACCGGGTCGCCCCGGTGCGCGATGGCGGCGACGCTAGGCGCCGTCTGCGTACACGGCTCCCGCCACGTTGGCGATGATCTGGTTGAGCGCCGGCTCTATCAGGCTGTCCACCGCAGGCTGGGTGATGTGCACGCCGTCCGCTGCGCGCGCCGGGATCCCGTCCACCGTCGACGCGTACGTCCCACCGGGGTCGAGGACCGTGTAGAGGTCGTCGATCGACACGTACGGGTACTGCGCGGCCACCGCGTGCACGATCTGGTTGTAGGCGTCGACGAGGTTGAACGGCGTCCCGTCGGCGAAGTAGGGCGAAGTCGAGAGGATCACCGCCCCGCCGTCGGAGTGGGCGATCTGCACCGCCTCGGCCAGGTTCGTCTGGATGTAGGCGGAGTACGCCGCGTTGGCCAGGGAGACGTAGCCCCCGCCGAACTGGCGGTTCTGCGTCTCCCAGTACCCCGTCTGAATCACGGTCACGTCGGGGTGGAAGCGCGTCACGACCCACTGCAGCTGCAGCGCCCACAGCGCGCAGGCCGGAGAGCTCAGGTAGAGCGACCGGGGGTCGCTCCAGGGCAGGGTGGGCGCGCCGTTGGTGAAGCCGCACCCCGCGGCGGCGCCGTCGTCGACGGCGTAGGGCGGGGCGGTCTGCTGCACGTAGCTCCCCTCGTAGAGGGAGAGCGAGTCCCCGGCGAAGGCCACGCGCAGGGGACCCTGGTGGGTGGCCTGCGGCCCGGGCACGTCGTTGATGATGGTCACCACCGGTGGGATCGGGATCGTCAGGGGCGCGGGGAAGAGCGGCGGGTGCAGCGGCGACTGCGCGCTGCCCGAGAAGCCGGCGTCGCCGTAGTCGAAGACACCGGCGTCCTGCCCGACCATCCAGTACCCGGTCCCGTCCGGGGTGGCGGCCATGGCGACGATCGGCTCGCTGAGTACGATGCCGCCCGTCGACCCCAGGAACGGTGCGTCGCCGTAGGTGAAGATGCCCCCGTCGGACGCGACGAGCCAGTAGCCGCCGCCCCCGCCGGTCGGGGCCATGCCGACGATCGGCTTGTTGAGCGCGAGGCTGCCCGCCGAGCCGAGGAACGGTGCGTCGCCGAAGGTGAAGATGCCCCCGTCGGACGCGACGAGCCAGTAGCCCCGACCGTCCTTGGTCCCGGCCATGCCGACGATCGGTTTGTTGAGCGTCATGCTCCCGGTGGACCCCCAGAACGCTGCGTCGCCGTAGGTGAAGATGCCCCCGTCGGACGCCACGAGCCAGTAGCCGCCGCCGTCGGCGGTCGGGGCCATGCCCACGATCGGCTTGTTGAGCGGGATGCCGCCCGCCGATCCCCAGAAGGGGGCGTTGCCGAACGTGAACACCCCGCCGTCGGACGCGACGAGCCAGTACCCGCCGTTCGGGTCGGCCGCGCCACCGACGATCGGCTTCTGCAGCGGCACCTCGAGGGTGTCGCCGTCGTACCCGGCTCCCCCGAAGGTCATCACCCCACCTGCCGCATCGACGATGGCGTAGGAGTTGTCGGTGGCGCCGGGCGTCGCCGCGGCCGCCCGTAGCCCGGTGCCCCGTCCCGTCGGGGGAGCCATGGCGAGCGCGCAGGCAGCGAGGAGCACCGCCATGCCGAGAGCGGCACGTCGGCCGGCTCCCCACGTCAAGGATCCCGCTCGCGGCATGAGTGCCAGATCATAGGGAGCGGCGGGTGCCGCGACCACGCGCCTCCTCAGAGAAGGCGCAGCTGCTGGCCGCCGTCGGGTGCCGGTGCGGGCGTGGGCGCCACCGGCGTCGTGGCCCGGTAGCGGTCCCGTCCCGTCACGCCACAGGTGAGCGCCGCCTCCCGCACGATGCCCTCCACGCGCTCACGCTCGGCGTCCTCCTGGTAGGCGCCGCGCCGGAACCGCCCGCGGTGGAGTCGGACCAGGTCGGGCCGCGTCCCCTCCAGCCAGTCGAAGTAGTGGGCGCGCAGCGGGCCCCGCAGGTGCAGCGCCACGCCGTGGACGGAGACGGCGCCGGCCTCCGCACACGCCTCGACGACCCGGCGCAGCTGTCCTTCGGAGTCGGAGAGCCCCGGGAGCACCGGTGCCACCAGGACCCCGCACCGGATACCCAGGTCCGTCAGCCGCCGCAGCGCCTCGACCCTCCGGTCCGGCGGGGGTGTGCCCGGCTCGGTCAGCGACCACACGGAGCGGTCGAGCGTGCCGATGGAGAAGCTCAGCGCCACCTCGGTGCGCTCGGATGCCGCCGCGAGCAGGGCGGCGTCGCGCAGGACGAGCGTCGACTTGGTCAAGATGCTGAACGGGTTGCGCGCCCGCGACAGTGTCTCGACGATGCCTCTCGTGAGGTGGTATTTGCCCTCGGCGTGCTGGTAGGGGTCGGTGTTGGTGCCCATGGCGATGCTGTCGCCGCCCCATTTGGGCGAGCGCAGCTCGGCCCGCAACCGTTCGACGGCGTTGACCTTGACCACGATCTTGCGCTCGAAATCGGTCCCGATCCCGAGCCCGAGATAGTCGTGGGTCGGCCGGGCGAAGCAGTAGACGCAGGCGTGGCTGCAGCCTCGATACGGGTTGATCGTGTGCCGGAACGGCACCACGCTCTCCGGCGGCACGGTGTTGATGATCGTGCGGGCGTTCACGTGCAGGAATTCCATGCCGGCGTAGGCGCCCTTGCCGACATGGCGTTCCGCCACGCGCTCGTCGGGGAAGAGGGTCTGTCCCTCCTCGCTCTCGGCCAGTGCCCACCGGAGTGCCATCCGGGTTAGGATAGCGAACACATGTTCGTAATTCAACGGGTCGAGTGTCCGCAAAGAGGACCAGGTCAGGCAGTAATCTCAGCCTCACTGTGGTGACCAAGACCCGTGGCGGCACCTCCACCCGTGCGCCTTCTCGTGCCGGGGCCAAGAAGCCGGCCGCACGGGCGAAGCGGTCGGCACCCGCGCGGGCGCCGTTCTGGCGGGTCCAGGCCCGGGACCTCTGGGCCGTCGGCCTGGTCACGCTCGGGGTGCTGCTCGCGTTGGCGCTGTGGGGCCAGCAGCTGGGCCCCGTCGGGCACGGCACCGACACGGGACTGGCGCTCCTCGCCGGTTGGGCCCGCGTCCTGCTCCCGCTGGTGGCCGTCGGAGCCGGCACGGCGCTGCTCGTCGACCGTGGCCGCGACGACGACCGGGAGCGAGAGGACGGCGCCGATCCGTGGCGGCTGGCCGTCGGGACGGTGTTCGGCCTGCTCGGCGTCTGCGGACTGGCCGAGCTGGCCAAGGGCACGCCGCGCCTGTCGGCCTCGCCCTCGCTGCGCGACGCCGGTGGGTACCTCGGCGCGGTGGTCGGCCGCCCCCTCCATGCGGGTCTCGGCCCGGCCGGCGCCGCCGTCCTGCTGGTGGCAGTCGTCATCGTGGCGATGCTCATCGCGACGGGGGTGCCGCTCGCCTCGGTGGCCCGGGCGTTGGCCGCGACCGGTGCCGCGGCGGGGCGCAGCGCCACCGCGCTGTGGCACGGCAAGCCCTTCGTGATCGCCACGGAGGGGGCCGTTGATGCGGAGGTGGCCGCGGCCCCCGTCCCCGCCGTCCCCAGGGAGACGGCCATGGACGACGAGCTCCCGCCCGACGAGGAGGACTCGGACATCGACATCCCGCTCGATCCCGAGCCCGATCCGGTGGCGGTTGCCCCGCGACCCGTCGCGGCCGCCTCGCCGCGGGCTCCGGGGGAATGGGTGCTGCCGAGCATGACCCTGTTGCTGGCGTCGAAGAAGCTGCGTCAGGACCAGCGCCAGATCGATGCCGCCGGCGACGACCTGGTGCGGGCGCTGGCCGCCCACGGCGTCGAGACGCGGCTGGTCGGCAGCCGGGTGGGGCCGACCGTCACCCGCTACGAGATCGAGCTCGGCCCCGGGGTCAAGGTGGCCCGCGTCACCAGCCTCTCCAAGGACATCGCCTACGCCATGGCCTCGCCGGACGTGCGCATCCTGGCACCCATCCCCGGCAAGTCGGCCATCGGCGTCGAGGTGCCGAACCGGACCCGCCAGCTCGTCTCCCTGCGCGACATCCTCGAGGCCAAGGAGACGCGGCCGACGGCCTCCTCCCACCCGCTGGAGGTGGCCATGGGCCGCGACATCGCCGGACGGGCCGTGATGGCGAACCTGGCCGAAATGCCGCACATCCTCATCTCGGGTGCGACGGGGTCGGGGAAGTCGTCGTGCATGAACTCCATCATCACGTCCATCCTCATGCGCGACACCCCCGACAAGGTCAAGCTCATCCTGGTCGACCCCAAGCGGGTCGAGTTGGGCCAGTACGACGGCCTGCCCCATCTG
Organism: uncultured Acidimicrobiaceae bacterium; assembly: GCA_963726005.1. Classification (GTDB taxonomy): domain Bacteria; phylum Actinomycetota; class Acidimicrobiia; order Acidimicrobiales; family RAAP-2; genus Bog-473. Next base: position 344,591 of record CAVSAT010000002.1, on the reverse strand, counting down.
CTCAACCCGGTGGTCGTCGATCCGAAGAAGGCGGCCAACGCGCTCGCCTGGGCGGTCAAGGAGATGGAGCGTCGCTACGACCTTCTGGCCGAGAACGGCGTGCGCGACATCACCGGCTACAACCAGCTGGTGGCGGAGGGGCTCATCGCGCCGGCCGCCGCGTCGGACCGACGGCGCGCGCGCGACGTCGCCGCCCGCGCGCTCGGCGAGAACCATCCGGCCGTCGAGGACGAGGCCGACGTCGACGACGCGCCGGAGCCGCCTCAGACGCTCCCGTTCATCCTGGTGGTGGTCGACGAGCTCAACGACCTGATGATGGTGGCCGCCCGCGACGTCGAGGACTCCATCGTGCGCATCGCGCAGATGGCCCGCGCCGTGGGCATCCACCTGGTCATCGCCACCCAGCGTCCCTCGGTCGACGTCATCACGGGCGTGATCAAGGCCAACATCCCGAGCCGCATGGCCTTCTCGGTCTCGTCGCTCGCTGACAGCAGGGTGATCCTCGACCAACCCGGCGCCGAGCGCCTGATCGGCAAGGGGGACATGCTGCTCCTCACCGCCTCGTCGAACATCCCGCGCCGCCTCCAGGCGCCCTGGGTCTCCGAGGAAGAGGTGCGCGAGGTCGTCCGGCACTGGCAGGCCCAGGGGGGCCAGCCCGAGGCGATCGTCGGGATCGAGGGTGTCGAGGACGGGCCCGCGGGCCGCGACGGCGTCGACGAGGACGACGACGAGCTGCTGGCCCAGGCGCGGGACCTGGTGGTGCGCTCCCAGCTGGGCTCGACATCCATGCTGCAGCGCAAGCTGCGCGTCGGCTTCTCCCGGGCCGGTCGCCTGATGGACCTGCTCGAGCGGGCCGGCGTCGTGGGGCCGAGCGAGGGGTCCAAGGCCCGGGCCGTGCTGATGACCCCCGAAGAGCTCGACGCACTGAGCAGGAGGTGACCGAGGACAGTCCGGCGCCCCTCATGGTGGCGCCGTTCCGGCTGGACTCGCTGCGCGGGTCGCCGCCGCCTCCGGCGCCGCCGCCGCGTGGACACGGGCGCCATGGCGTGCACGCGCACCGGCGCCCCCGCTGGCGCCGCCGCATCGTGGTCCTCGTCGCACTGCTCGTCCTCGTCGCCGGGGCGGGCGCCTTCGTGGCCGTGCGGTTGCGCCGACCGGATCCACCGCCCGCCGTGACATCGGTGCTGCAGCGAACGGTCGCCGTTCCGGCGCACGCCGTGACCCTCCCGTGGCCGGCCACGGGGCAGGGTGCGATCGCCATCCCCGCCGTCGGCGTCGCCATGGCGTCGGGACCCGAGCAGCCCGTGCCGGTGGCCAGCCTGACCAAGCTGATGACCGCCTACGTGGTGCTGCACGACCACCCGTTGGTGCCGAATGATTCCGGTCCCACCATGGCCGTGACGCAGGCGGACGTCGACGACTACAACATCGACACCGTCTCGGACGACGCCAACGCCCAGGTCGTGATCGGCGAGCAATTGACCGAGCGGCAGGTGCTGGGTGGGCTCCTCGTGCACTCGGCCGACAACTACGCGGACCTGATCGCCCGCTGGGACGCGGGCAGCCTTCCCGCGTTCGTGGTCAAGATGAACGCGGCGGCGGCGCACCTCGGCATGAGCCAGTCACACTTCGCCGACGCGAGCGGTGTGAGCACCGGCTCCGTCTCGACCGCGGCCGACATCCTCAAGGTGGCTGCGCCCGACATGGCGAACCCCGACTTCGCATCGATGGTCAAGCTGACGTCGGTCACGTTGCCCGTGGCGGGCACGATCTCCACCTACACGCCGCTGATCGGCCTGCAGGGGGTCGTCGGCGTGAAGTCCGGTTTCACGACGGCCGCCGGCGGCTGCGACGTGGTCGGCGCCGTGCGCAACGTGCACGGCCGGCCCGTGCTGCTCCTCGCCGCGGTGACGGGGCAGACCGGCGTGACCGTCCTGGCGCAGGCGGGACTCCACGGGCTGGCCCTGGTCAACGCGGCCGCCCCGGTGATCGGGAGCACTCGGGTGCTCGACGGCGGGCAGGTGGTGGCCCACGTGAGCCAGGCCGGGCGGACGGTCGACGCCGAGGCGGCGGCGCCCGCGGCCGTGCTGACCTGGCCCGGGGTGACCGCACAGCGGGCGTTCCGGCCGCGGCAACGGCTCACCGACCGGGCCCGTCGGGGAACCAGCGTCGGCACGGTCGAGGTGACGCTCGGCACCCAGCACGTCGCGGTGCCGGTGCGGCTCCGCCGCGACACGCCGCGCCCGTCGTTCTTCCAGCGCCTGTTCTGAGCGCATAGCCTCACCACGGTGCGCGCCCGGGCCCCAGCGTCGTCGGCCAACCTCGGCCCGGGGTTCGACACGCTCGCCGTCGCGCTCGACTGCTACGTCAGCGTCGAGGTCGAGCCCGCGCCCTCGCTCCGTGTGCACAGCGAGGGCGAAGGGTCCGGCCTCTTCGACGATGCGTCGCACCTGGCGGCGCGGGTGGCGGCCGAGGTCCTCGGGCACGACCGCATCGCCGTGACCGTGCGTTCGCAGATCCCCCTCGCCCGCGGGTTGGGGTCCTCCGCCGCCCTCGCCGCCGCGGCCGCCGCCGCGGCGGGTGCGGACGACGCCTTCACCGTCGCGGCCGCGTACGACGGTCATCCGGAGAACGCCGCCGCCAGCGTGTTCGGCGGCCTCGTCGCCGCGACCACCGTGGAGGGCCGGCCCGTGCACGTGCCGCTGCCCCTCGCCGGCGACCTGGCTTTCGTCGCCATCGTGCCCGATCGCGATCTCGCCACCCCCGAGGCGCGGCAGGTGCTGCCCGAGACGATCACGCGCGCCGACGCGGTGTTCAATCTGGGCCGGATGGGCCTGCTGGTCGCCGGCCTGGCCGATCCTCGGCACCTGTTCGCCGCGGCCACCGACGACCGCATCCACCAACCGGCCCGCACGGCCCTGTTCCCCGAGGCGCCGCAGCTCCTGCGCGGCCTCGTCGAGGCCGGCGCGCTGGCCGCCAGCTGGTCGGGCGCCGGGCCGACGCTCATCGGGATGGTGCGTTCCGGGTCGGTGGACGCCGTGCGGGCCGGGGCCGAGGTCGCGCTCGCCGCGTCCGGCGTGCCCGGGCGGGTCCTGGCGCTGCGGGCCGACCGCCGCGGCATCGCCTACGGGGACGACGCCGAGGTCCTCCTGTAGGGCACGCGGGCGATCAGTGGCCGATCGTGTCGTTCACCGTGCGCACGGCGCGCTGCAGTTGGCCGATCGCGTCGTTGACGTTGAAGGTGTTGCGCACCTGGTCGTAGTTCGCCTGCGTCGGCTGCGCGTCGCCCAGGATCTCGAGGCTGTTGGCGAGCGTCTGGGCCTTGTTGCGCGCCGCGGTCAGGTCGGCCTGCGGCGGTGTGAACCCGTGTCCGACCGCGAGCACGTTGGCGTAGGTGTGGATCTGGCCCCCGAGCTTGCGGTCGGCGGCTTCGAGGCACACCACGGGGTTGGCCTGTGCCGCGCACCCTCGGGAGACCGACTGGTAGCCGCCGACCTGGGCGAGGACGGTCGCGCCGGCCGTCTTGAGCGTGGTGTCCGGCGCCACCGACGGGGCCGAAGAGCCCGTACCGGTGCCCGGGCCCGAACCGCACGACGCCAGCGCGAGGGCCACCGGCACCAGGGCCCACGGGCCCAGGCGGAGCAATTTGCCGCTGGTCACGGGTCGGAATCGTAGGCGGCCCCGTTCCGTAGACTTTGCCGGATGCCGCGGACCTACTTCATCCGCACCTTCGGGTGCCAAATGAACGAGCACGACTCCGAGCGGCTCGCAGGGTTGCTCGTGGCCGAGGGCATGACGCCGGCGCCTGCCATGGAGGACGCCGACGTCGTGGTGCTCAACACCTGCTGCATCAGGGAGAACGCAGATCAACGGCTTTACGGGACGCTGGGCCGGCTCAAGGAGCTGGTCGACGCCAAGCCCGGCCTCCAGATCGCGGTCGGGGGGTGCCTGGCCCAGAAGGACCGGGAGCGCATCCAGGAGAAGGTGGGGTGGGTCGACGTCGTCTTCGGAACCCACAACCTCACCAGCGCGCCGGGGCTCCTGCGCCGCGCGCGCGCCGAGGGGCCCGTCATGGAGATCCTCGACGCGCCGGCGCCCGAGGCCGCTGCCGATCCGCTGCTGGGCCCCGCCGCGGTGCGCGAGCTGCCGTATTCCGCCTGGGTCAACATCCAGACCGGCTGCGACAACTCCTGCGCCTTCTGCATCGTGCCATCCGTGCGCGGGCCTGAAGTCAGCCGGCCCCTCGACGACATCGTGGCGGAGGTGGAGCTCCTGGCCCGCCGCGGCGTGACCGAGGTGACCCTGTTGGGGCAGAACGTCAATTCCTACGGCCGTGACATCACGAGGCGACGTCCGCTCTTCGCGGCGTTGTTGCGCGCCGTCGGCGCGGTGGAGGGCATCGGCCGCATCCGCTTCACCAGCCCACACCCCAAGGATCTGCGGCCCGAGACGATCGCGGCCATGGCCGGAACCCCCGAGGTCTGCGAGCAGCTCCACCTCCCGCTCCAGTCGGGAAGCGACACGGTGCTGCGGGCCATGCGGCGGGGGTACACGGCGCAGCGGTACCTTGACCGCCTGGCCGCCGCCCGCGCCGCCGTCGAGGACCTGGCCGTGACCACCGACGTCATCGTGGGTTTCCCGGGTGAGACCGAGGCGGACTTCGAGGACACGCTCGCCGTCTGCGCCGAGGCCGGGTACGACTCCGCGTTCACCTTCATCTTCTCCCCCCGTCCCGGGACGAGGGCGGCTGCGATGGACGCGGACTTCGTGCCCGCCGAGGTCATCGCCGAGCGCTTCGAGCGGCTCAAGACGGTGATCGACCGGTCCGCCCTGGCCCGCCACCAGGCTCGGGTGGGCCGCTGCGAGGAGGTGCTCGTCGAGGGCGTCAGCCGCCGCGACGAGACGATGCTGAGCGGCCGCACCCGCCAGGGGAAGCTGGTCCACTTTCCCGCTGCGGGCCCCGCAGGCAACCCGCCGCCCGGCGCGCTGGGCCGCGTCCTCGTGACGGCGGGGCATCCGCACCACCTCTCGGGCCTTTTGCAGGAGGTCACGGCACCACCCAGACATCGCGTGCGCATCCCGGTCGCAGGCGCTTGACCGCGGTCGCCCTGGTCGGCGTCACCGCCTCGGGCAAGTCAGAGGCGGCCTTTGACCTGGCCAGGCGCCGCGGCGACTGCGAGATCGTGTCGATCGACTCCATGTGTGTCTACCGGGGCATGGACATCGGGACGTCCAAGCCGTCGCGGGAGGCACGGGCGGCCGTGCCGCACCATCTGATGGACCTCGTCGATCCCAGCGAGGACTTCACCGTCGCGCGGTTCCAGCGGGCGGCGCGCGACGCGTTGGCCGGCATCGCGACGCGCGGGCACCACGCCCTGCTCGTCGGGGGCACCGGGCTGTATCTCCGGGCCGTCGTCGACGATCTGACCATTCCCGGGCGCTACCCCGACGTGGCGGCGGCGCTGGAGGCCGAATTGGACGACGGCCGGGCGGGGCCGGCCGATCTGCATGCCCGCCTGGCCGTGCTCGACCCGGTGGGGGCGCGACGGATGGAGCCGACCAACCGCCGGCGGGTGGTCCGCGCCCTGGAGGTCACGCTCGGAGCCGGCCGTCCGTTCTCCGACTTCGGCCCGGGCTTCGAGACCTACCCCGCCGCGGGCGTCGCCCAGGTCGGGCTCTCCCTCCCACGCGAGGAGATCGACGGTCGTATCGCGCGTCGCTTCGCGGCGATGCTCGCGACGGGCCTGGTCGACGAGGTGCGCGCACTGCTCGCCTCGGGACGGATGTCGCGCTCCGCGCGCCAGGCGCTCGGCTACCGCGAGATCCTGGCGCACGTGGAGGAGGGCGTGCCGCTGGACGAATGCGCCGAGGAGGCGGTTCGGCGCACCCGGCAGTTCGCCCGCCGCCAGGCCTCGTGGTTCCGCCGGGACCCGCGCATCACCTGGGGCGCCAGCGCGGCCGAGGCCCAGGAGCTGCTGGGCCGGGCTCTCGCCGTGCACGGCTGACGGGCGCCACCTGCGACAATGGAGGTGTGCACGCCACCAAGCACGAGGGCGCGGGCAACGACTTCCTGGTCGTGCTCGACCCCGACGACGCCCTCCGGCTCTCGGTGGCCCAGGTCCGCCTGCTCGCCGACCGCCGCCGCGGTATCGGAGCGGACGGCATCATCCGGGTGGGGCCCGGCCACGGCGGATGTGACCTCTCCATGCAGCTGCACAACGCGGACGGCAGCGAGGCCGAGATGAGCGGCAACGGCATCCGGTGCCTGGCCCAGGCCGCCGTGGGCGCCGGCCTCGTGTCCCCGCCGAGTTTCACCGTGGCGACCGCCGGCGGCCGGCGGACCGTCGAGTACGCGCCGGGGGATGCTTCGGGATGGGCGACGGCGCGGGTCGACATGGGGCCTGCCCGGCTGGGCCCGGACCAACCCCAGGAATTCGACGACCGCCGGGTTCGCACGGTCGACGTCGGCAATCCACACCTGGTGCTGCTCGGACCGGACACGGCCGGCGTCGACATCGCCGAGCTGGGTCCCAAGCTGCAGGCCGGCTTTGCCGGAGGCATCAACGTGGAGTGGATCACCGTGGCGTGCGACGCGGCGGGCGAACTCCTCGACCTCCGGGTGTGGGAGCGCGGGGTGGGCGAGACGCTCGCCTGCGGCACCGGGAGTGTGGCCGCGGCGGCCGCGGCACGCAGCTGGGGCGTGGCGGGGAGCGACGGGACCGTGCGGGTGCGCAATCCCGGCGGCATCCTCGAGGTGACCCTCGGTGCGGATGACCAGGCGACCACCTACCTGGCCGGTCCGGTGCGCAAGGTGGCCGACGTCGACATCCACCCGGGGCTGTTGTCTTGAGCAACGTGTTGCCCGGGACGCTCATCGAGCGCACGTTCCGGGAGCGGATCATCCTCGTCGGCGTCGTGTTCCCCGGGCTGACCAACGAGATGGTGGGAGAGAACCTCGACGAGCTGGCGCAACTTGTGGACAGCGCCGGTGCCGATGTCGTGGACCGCGTCGTGCAGCGGCGCGACGCACCTGATGCCGCGACGTTCGTGGGGCGGGGCAAGGCGGAGGAGATCGCCGAGCTCAGCCGCACGCTCGACGCCGACACCGTCGTCTTCGACGACGAGCTGTCACCCGCGCAGCACCGCAATCTGGAAAAGCTGTTCGGCCGCACGGCCATCGACCGGACCGCCGTGATCCTCGACATCTTCGCCCAGAACGCCCGGAGTCCCGAGGGCAAGGCGCAGGTGGAGCTCGCACTCCTGCGCTACCGCCTGCCGCGGCTGCGCGGCCGCGGCACCTCCCTCAGCCAGCAGGCCGGTGGCATCGGAACCCGCGGGCCAGGCGAGACGCAGCTCGAGGTCGACCGGCGCCGGCTCGTCCGCCGCATGCACAAGCTGGAAGCCGAGCTGCGTGACGTGGAGCGCACGCGATCGCTGCAGCGGCGCAGCCGCGCGCGTGGACGCCACCGCGAGGTGACCCTCGTGGGCTACACCAATGCGGGGAAGTCGACGCTCCTCAACCGGCTGACCGACGCCGGGGTGCCGGCGGAGAACCGCCTCTTCGTGACGCTCGATCCGCGCACCCGCCAACTGTCCCTCCCCGGCGGCGAGACGGTCCTGGTCACCGACACCGTCGGCTTCGTGCGCAAACTGCCCCACGAGTTGGTCGAGGCCTTCCGCTCCACCCTCGACTCCGTGCGCCTGGCCGATCTGATCGTCCATGTGGTCGACGGCACGGCCGCGCACCCCGAAGGCCAGATGGCGGCTGTGCGCGAGGTGCTCGGTGAGATCGGTGCCGCCGGCGTCCCCGAGCTCGTGGTGGTGAACAAGGCGGACGGCGCGCCGGACTCCGCCAAGGCGCTCGCGCACGCCAACGAGGGGTCCGTGCTCATCTCGGCCCGCACCGGCGAGGGGGTCGACGACCTCCTGAGCGTCCTCGGCGACCGGCTGCGGGGATCGGACCGCGTGGTCCAGCTCGTGGTGCCCTGGTCGCGCGGGGACGTCCTGGCGGCCATCCACCGCGAGGGCGAGGTCGTCGGTCAGAGCGACGGCGAGGAGTCGGCCACGCTGCAGGTGGTGCTCGACGATGTCGGCCGGGCGCGCTTCGCCGAATTCGTGGCGGCCCGGTGAGCTTTCGCCTCCCCCCGTACCCCTACGACCGGCTCGCTGGCCTGGCCAAGCTCGCCGACGCGCACCCGGGCGGCATCGTCGACTGCTCCATCGGGACGCCGTGCGACCCGCCGCTGCGCGCGGTCGTCGACGCGTTGGCGTCGTCGGGCACCGAGCACGGCTATCCGGCCTCGGCGGGCAGCCCGCAGCTCCGCGAGGCTGCCGCCGACTGGCTGATCCGGCGCTTCGGCCTCGGCGCCGTTCCCGCACTGGCAACCTCGCTCGCGGCGTGTGTGGGGACCAAGGAGCTGGTCGCCTCCGTGCCCCACGTGCTCCGGCTGCGACAGCCGGAGAAGGACACGGTGCTGTACCCCGCCGTGTCCTACCCGACGTACGCCATGGGGGCCGAGCTGGCGGGGTGCCGCGCCGTCGCCGTCCCGCCCCCGCCCGGACGGCTGGGTGGGCTCGACCTCGCCGCCGTCGACGCCGGGGACGCGGTCCGCGCCCTGGTGCTCTGGTCCAACTCTCCCTCGAACCCGACCGGCGGCCTCGGCGACCTCGGTGCCGAGGCCGCGTGGGGGCGGTCCCACGGCGTCCCCGTCTTCTCCGACGAGTGCTACGCCGAGTTCACCTGGGACGGCCCGCCGCGCTCGGTGCTGCAGCACGGCCTCGACGGGGTGGTGGCCGTGCACTCGCTGTCCAAGCGCTCGAACCTGGCCGGCCTGCGCGTCGGCTTCTACGCCGGCGACGCCGAGCTGGTCGAGTTCCTGCGGGCCGTGCGCCAGCACGCGGGTCTCATGGTCCCGGGCCCCGCCCAGGCCGCCGGCGTCGCGGCGCTCGGCGACGACGAGCACGTGGCGCAACAGCGGGGGCGTTACCGGGAGCGGCTGTCCTACACGGCCGGGGTCCTCGGTGCCTACGGGTGCCCCGTCGAGCTTCCCGAGGGTGGCTTCTACCTGTGGGTCCCGGTCCCGGCGGAGCGCTGGCCCGACGGGTGGGCGATGGCCGAGGCGCTGGCCCGCGACGGCGGGCTGCTGGTGAGCCCGGGCGACCTGTACGGGCAGAGAGGCGCTGCGCACGTGCGCGTCGCGGTGGTCCAGCCCATGGAGCGGTTGGCGCTGGTGGGGGAGCGCCTCGGTAGGGTGAACCATGGCTGATCTGCGGGCGTCCATCGAGGAGCTCTGGGAGCGGCGCGGCGAAGTGTCGCCGGCCGACACCGAGGCGGTGAAGCTGGTCGAGGAGGCCATCGACCTCCTCGACACGGGCCAGGCCCGGGTGGCCGAGGTGGACCCGGTCAGCGACGAGGTCGTGGTCCACGAGTGGCTGAAGAAGTCGATCCTCCTGTTGTTCTCGTTGCGCGGGATGGAGACGATAGAGCTCGGTCCGTTCGAGTACGCGGACAAGCTCCCCCTCAAGCACGGGTTTGCCGAGGCGGGCGTGCGTGCCGTGCCCGGGGCGTCGGCACGGTGGGGCTCGTTCCTCGGGCGTGGCGTCGTGCTCATGCCCTCCTACGTCAACATCGGCGCCTGGGTGGGGGCGGGGTCCATGGTCGACACCTGGGCCACGGTGGCCTCGTGCGCGCAGATCGGCGAACGGGTGCACCTCGCCGGCGGGGTCGGGATCGGCGGCGTGCTCGAGCCGCCCAACGCGGTGCCCGTGGTCGTGGAGGACGACGCGTTCGTCGGCAGCCGCTGCATGGTGACCGGCGGGGCCCGCATCGGCAGGGGATCGGTCCTCGGGGCGGGCAGCTTTCTCGACCCGTCCATCCCGGTCATCGACGCCGACACGGGCGAGGAGATCTCACGCGGCGTCGTGCCGCCGTGGTGCGTCGCCATCCGGGCGAGCCGCCGGCGGGAGTATCCCGGTGGGGAGTTCTTCGTCCCGTGCGTGCTGGTGATCAAGCGGCTCGGCGAGGGAGAGCGCCACGACAAGGCGCAGCTGACCCAGGTCCTGCGGGACCACGGCGCCAGCACCTGAGCCGATGCGCGACCTGCTGGCGGTCACCACCGACCTGATGGCCGTCCCCTCGGTGAGCGGTCTCGAGGCGCCGCTCGCCGACCTGGTGCAGAAGGCGTTGGCCGGCTGCTCCTGGCTCGAGGTGCAGCGCGTCGGCGACAACGTCGTGGCCCGTACGGCGCAGGGACGGGGACAACGCCTGGTGCTGGCCGGGCACCTCGACACGGTGCCGCCCGGCGACAACGCGGTGCCGAGGCTCGACGGCGACACGGTGTGGGGGGTGGGCGCGTCGGACATGAAGGGTGGCCTCGCCGTCATGCTGGATCTGGCCGCGACCGTGCCCGAACCCGCGGTCGACGTGACGTGGTGCTTCTACGCCAGGGAGGAGATCGGCCGCGACCAGAGCGGCCTGCTCGAGCTGTGGCAGACGCGACCCGAACTGCTCGAGGGCGACGCCGCGGTGCTGGGGGAGCCCACCAGCGCGCTCGTGGAGGCCGGATGCCAGGGAACGATGCGGGTGCGCGTCACGCTGCGCGGCGTGCGGGCGCACACCGCCCGGCCCTTCACCGGCCGCAACGCGATCCATCGCCTTGTCCCACTGCTCCGGACCGTGGCGGACTGGGAGGGACGCGAGGTGACACTGGACGGGTGCACCTACGCCGAGCAGCTCCAGGTGGTCGCCGTCGACGGGGGAGTGGCCAGCAACGTCGTGCCCGACGAGGCGGTGGTGATCCTCAACCACCGCTATGCACCCGACCGCGGACAGGCCGAGGCCGAGGCGTTCCTGCACGGTCTCCTCGATGCGACACTCGAGCCGGAGGAGGGCGATACCTGGGAGCTGCTCGACGCGGGGACGGCGCGCCGCCCTCCCTCGATCACCCGCTGTTGAAGACGCTGGTCGACAAGAGCGGGTGTCCACCCACCGCGAAGGTCGGCTGGACGGATGTGGCGTCGTTCTGGGAGCACGGAGTACCCGCCGCGAACTTCGGCCCGGGCGACCCCCTGCTGGCGCACCATCCCGACGAGCGGGTGACGGCCGCCCAACTCGAACGCGCCCGCGCCGTGTTGTCGTCCGTCATCAGCTGAGGCGCTCGGCGCTACCCCGTTGCGGCGACGCCAACCTTGTGGCCCTGCGCATCCGCGAACACGCCGAAGCTCGTTCCCGGCACCCTCTGCTCGGGCTGGATGATCGTGCCACCAAGCTCCTCGGCCTTGCGCAACGTCGCCGCCACGTCTTCGACTCCGACGAAGAACAGCACTTCGTCCTGGCCCGTCTGGCGGGGGCTGATGGCAACGTAGATCCCGTCCTCGACGCCTGTGTCGATGAACGTGTACCCGGGGAGGCCTCCCTCGGACGCCACCTTCCAGCCGAAGAGGTCGCCGAAGAACCGCCGGGTGCGGTCCGGGTCCTCGGAGCGGATTTCAGCGTGGATCACGGGATGCGGCATGACGAACCTCCTGTCTCGACGGCACCGATGTGGCCACCGACGACATGACGACGATCGCGGAGTCCGAAGATCGACAGGCCGGTACGCAGACCGCCTACTATCCGCAAACACAGGCGACGCCCAACAGGCGCTGTCGAGACATCCACCGGGGGGAGCGGGCCCGAACAGCTCGGATATGCCGCAGATCGACGAAAGCAGCGATGCCCAGCTGGTCACCTCGGTCGCCCGCTACAGCGAGGTGGCGCTGGCCGAGGTGTTCCGGCGCCACGGTGGAGCGGTGTACGGCCTGGCCAACAGAGTCCTGCACAACCCCGCCGAGGCCGAGGACGTGACGCAGGAGGTCTTCCTGCGGCTCTGGAACCAACCCGAGCGCTTCGACCCCGCCCGGGGCTCCCTGCGCTCGTTCCTGTTGGCCCAGGCGCACGGCCGGGCGGTGGATGCGGTGCGCTCCTCGAGCTCCCGGCGCCAGCGGGAGGCCCGCGACGCCGTGCGCACCGCGGGGGCGGGCTACGACCTGCAGCACGAAGTGTGGGACCTGGCCGTGGCCGACCAGGTCGCGCGGGCGATGGGTGAGCTCCCCGACGAGGAGCGTCGCGCCATCGAGCTGGCCTACTTCGACGGTCACACGTACCGCGAAGTGGCGCAGCTCCTCGACCAACCCGAGGGCACCGTGAAGAGCCGCATCCGCAACGGCATGCGGCGCATGCGGGCGGTCCTCACCGACGCCGGGGTGCGAGGCGTGGAGGCGTGATGCCGCACGAGGATGCCGTCGAGTTCCTGGGCGCGTACGCGCTCGACGCCGTCGACGGGGACGAGTTCGCCGAGCTCGAAGAGCACCTCGAGTCCTGCCCGCGTTGCCGGGCCGAGCTCGACGGCCTGCGAGAGGTCGCCGCGGCCATGGGTAACTCGGTGGAGCCCTTGCCCGAGGCACTCTGGTCCGACATCGCCTGCCGGCTGCCCGAGCACCAGTCGGACGAAGAGCCGCCGGCGATGCCGCAGCTCGTCGCCGAGGGTCGTTCGCCCTTCCGGAGGCGTCCCGACGGCCGCCGGCGTCGTCGGCGGAGCGTGCTCACGACGATCGGCGCCGTCGCCGTGGCGGCCGCCGCCGTCGCGGTGGTGCTCGGCATCTCCCTGGTGCAGGCGGACAACAAGGTCTCCGACCTCCAGGCCTCCGCGGCCAGGTCGGCCTCAGCGGTGACGACGGCGTTGCACGCCCCGGGGCACCGGGTCGTCAACCTCGACACGAGCACCCACGCGGAGTTGGCGCGGGTCGTCGTCGTGCCATCGGGACAGGGCTACCTGGTGTCGTCGAACCTGCCGGCGCTGGGACACGACCGGACGTACCAGCTCTGGGCGATTGAGGGAGGACGACCGATCTCCCTCGGCCTGCTCGGCCGCGCGCCGCGTCAGGCCGCGTTCACCATGGCGGGCTCGGCGCGACCCTCGCACCTGAGCATCACCGCCGAGCCCACGGGAGGCTCCGTTGCCCCGACGACCCCCATCGTCGCCACCGGGAGTCTCTGAGGGCGACAGCTGTTAGGTTCGCACCTCATGCCCGAGCACGACACACCGAAGCAGCGCCGCCCCATCGAGATCGGCGCGGAGGCCGAGCCCGTCAAGCTCGGCTCGATGCTGTTGACCCTGGTGGAGCCCCACCGGGGACACGAGGTCGCCTACAACCGCTGGTACGAGCGGGACCACTTCTACGCCGGCTGCATGGTGGGCCCCTACAATTTCGCCGGGCGGCGCTTCGTCGCCACGGCCGATCTCAAGGCCCTGCGCGACCCGGACCCTTCGGCCATCACGGGCGAGCCGGCTCGGGGCTCTTACGTCGCGCTCTACTGGGTGCTCGACGGCTACTTCGAGGTGTGGAACCGCTGGGCGCTGCGCCAGGTGAATGCGCTCCACGCCGCGGGCCGGATGTTCCAAGAGCGCGATCACGTGCACACGCTGCTCTACAACTTCCAGTGGGAGCACCGGCGCGACCCCGACGGTGTCCCCGTTGAGCTCGCGCTCGACCACCCCTACCGCGGCTTCGTCGCCGTCTTCATCGATCGCGACGAGTCGGTGTCCAACGAGCAGCTCTGGTCCTGGCTGCGCACCGAGCATCTGCCCGCGCTGCTGCCGGGGACCGATGCCGACCTGGTGGCTGCGTTCACGCCGATCGCGCTCGAGGTCGACGCACCGGGCGACGTACCCCGCGAGGCCGCCAACGACGACCGCACCGTCCTGTTGTGGTTCTTGAACACGCCGCCCGAGGTGGCCTGGGAGCCGGTCATCGCGGAACACCGGCGCCGCCTGGAGGGCGCGGGCAAGGGCACGGTCGTCGCCGCGCTCCCGTTCATCCCGACGATCGTGGGCACCGACACCTACACCGACAAGCTCTGGGCGGACTGAGTCCGGGCGGGCCGGCCCGCGCCGCGTCGATCCGCCTGTGATCAGTCCCGGGCCAGGATCTCGACGTGGGGGACCACGAAGACGGCGTCGGGTGACGCGGCCCAGCGGGTGAACGCGTCGGCGATGGCCTCGAGCTCCGCCGGCTCGCTCAGCCCGTACCCCGTCGCCTGCTGGGCGAAGCGGGAGAGGCGCACCCGGTCGGCCCACAGGCCGCCCCACCACGCCCGTGCCTCGGGGTCGGCGTAGGTCCAGGTCGAGCTGGAGGCGACCACGTCGGAGAAGCCCGCCTCGTGGGCCAGCCCGAGAAGCCGCGGCCCGATCCGCGCGTCGTGGCCGTTCCGCGCCGTCACCGCGAGGTACACCTCCAGCCAGCGGTCCAGCATCGGATCCGCCGGGGCCCAGGTGAAGGCCCCGTAGTCCGAGTCCCGGGCGGCGAGCACCCCGTCCGGGCGGAGCACCCGGCGGAGCTCGAGCAGCGCACCAGCCGGGTCGGCGAGATGCTGGAGCACCTGGTGCAGGTGGATCACGTCGAACGATTCGTCGGGGTAGCCGAGGGCGAAGAGGTCGCCCACCTCGAAGCGCACGTTGGTCAGGCCCAGTCCCTGCCGCGTGCTCCCGCGCCCGGGCCACCACGTCGGGTGCGGCGTCGAGCCCCACCACCTGGCCGGGGGCCACCAGGAGGGCCAGGTCCGTCGTGATGGTCCCGGGCCCGCAGCCCACGTCGAGCAGGTCCTGACCGGGCGCGAGGTGGGGCAGGAGGTAGGCGCTGGAGTTCTCGGCCGTGCGCCAGGTGTGGCTGCGCAGGACTGACTCGTGGTGCCCGTGCGTGTAGGTCATCAGTACATTGTGGCGTGCCCGAATTGCCCGAGATGCAGGCTTTGGCCGAGCGGCTCGATGCCCTGCTGGCGGGGACGACCCTGCGGCGGGCCGACCTGCTCGGCTTCTCCTCGCTCAAGACCTACGACCCCTCGCCCGATTCGCTGGGCGGGCGCCGGCTCCTCTCGGTCGGCCGCCGGGCCAAGTACCTCGTGTGGGAGTTCGACGGCGGCGTCCGCGTCGTGCTGCACCTCTCCCAGGCCGGCCGCCTCGACATCGAGGAGCCGCCCAAGAAGACGAAGCCGCGTGGGTCCGTGGCGCGCTTCGTGTTCGGCCGCGGCGACGCCGGGCTCGATACCGAGGGCATCGGGATCCTCGTCCGGGAGCACGGCACCCAACGCAAGGCGTCCTGGTGGGTACTGGCGCCGGGTGACGAGGGACCGCTGGCCGGGTTGGGGCCCGAGCCGGGGAGCGAGGAGTTCGCCGCCTTCATCCGCACCAGCGACTCCAACCGCCACCTCACGACGGACCTGCGGGACCAGCACGTGGTGTCGGGCATCGGTCGCGGCTGGGGAGACGACATCTTGCACCGGGCCAAGCTCTCGCCCTTCGCCTCGCTGCGCTCTCTGAGCCCCGCCCAGCGCGAGGACCTGCTCACCGCCGTGTCCGAGGTGCTCGCGGACGCGCTCGAGCTTGAGCGCACACGCCAGGGCGGGCTCTCCGAGGGCAAGCTCGGCGGCCGCTTCGCGGTGCACAACCGCTTCGGCCAGCCGTGCCCCGACCCGGACTGCGCCGACACGTTGGCGCGCGTCTCGTTCGAGTCCTACGAGATGGCGTACTGCCCGACGTGCCAGACGGGCGGCAAGAAGTTGGCCGATCGCCGCCTCTCCCGCCTGTTGAAGTAGCGGGCGGCGGGGACCCGGATCCGACTAATTGAGCTGGCGCACCACGGTGACGACCTTGCCGAAGATCGTCACCTCTTCGGGGCCGTCGAAGACCATCGGCTCGTAGGCGGCGTTGGCCGGCGTCAGCACGACGCGGCCGCTCTTGCGGCTGAACGTCTTCACGGTGGCCTCGCCGTCACCGATGCCGGCCACGACGACGTCGCCGTTGTCCGCCTCGGGCTGCTGGCGCACGACGACGTAGTCCCCGTCGAAGATCCCGGCCTCGATCATGGAGTCGCCGCGCACGCGCAGCATGAACGACGGCCCGCTCCCGGTGAACTGCTCGGGCATGGGCAGGAGCTCTTCGATGTTCTCCTCGGCCAGGACGCCCGTCCCCGCGGCCACGTCGCCGACGAGCGGCACGTTGTGCACCGCCGACGCCGGGAGCCGGCTCGTCGTGTCGGGGTCGAAATGGACCTGGATCGCCCGGGGCTTGCTCGGGTCCCTCGAGAGGTAGCCCTCGCGCTGGAGCACGCCCAGGTGCGTGTGGACCGTGGCCGAGGAGGTGAGGCCCACCGCCTCGCCGATCTCGCGCACCGAGGGGGGGTAGCCCCGCTCGCGCTGGCAGTCGGCGATGAAGTTGAGGATCTGCAGCCGCTTCCCGCTCAGGACCTCGGACATCGGTGTCTCCTTGTTCTCGGTTTCGTGGTGGTTCTCGATTTCGTGGTGCTCACCCCGGCCGTTCCGCCGGGCCCCCTCCGGGGGCGAACATCCGTTCGTGTCGGACCAAGATAGCGCCTGTTTCCGGCGAAAGCAAACACCTGTTCGTTGAGTGTCGGATGCGGCCATATGACAGGGATCCCGTGGCGGGCGCCCGGGGCCGGTACGGCCGGAGCCGTCGGCCTGAGCAACGAGATCCCTGTTCAGGACGCTGTCACACCAGATCGGTACGTTGCAGGGGTCACGAACAGTCGTTCGCTCAGCGGCTTGACAGCGAACAGGTGTTCGTGGTCCAATGGCCAAGAGCGAACAGGTGTTCGGCTAGGGAGGACGCCATGTCAGTCGCATTTGAACTCGAGTTCGAGGCGTGCCGGCCCCGGCTGCACGCCTTGCCCGACCAGCCGGCGCGGACCGCACCTTCCCCCCGGGTGCGCCGCCGCCGGGTGGTCCTGGGCCTGGCGGTGGCGACACTGCTCCTCCTTCTCGCCCTCCCCATCCGGGCCCTCGGCGGGAGCACCCTGGCGCAGGCGGCGCCGGCCCAGGGTCAAGAGTACGTCGTGAAGGCCGGCGACACGCTGGCCTCGATCGCCACCCGGGCGGACCCCGCGGCGCGACCTCGCTGAGCGACCGACTCGCCCGCGAGGTCGGTTCGAGCGTCGTGGTGCCAGGGGAGCGCGTCTTCATTCCCTGACTAACGTCGGCGGTGTGCGGTGTCCCTGGTGCGGTGTCGATGACGACCGCGTCGTCGATTCACGCCAGGCCGAAGAGGGTGGTGCCATCCGCCGCCGCCGCGAGTGCCTGGGTTGCGGTCGCCGTTTCACGACCTTCGAGCGGGTGGAAGAGGTCCCACTGTGGGTGGTGAAACGCAGCGGGCTCCGTGAGCCCTTCGACCGGGCCAAGGTCGTCGCGGGGGTCCGGTCCGCCTGCAAGAACAGGCCCGTCAGCGCCGAGCACATGGAGGAGTTGGCCCAGGCCGTGGAGGACGCGCTGCGGGCGGAGACGACCGAGCCGACCAGCCAGCAGGTCGGCGTCGCCGTCCTCGAGCGTCTCCAGGGCCTCGACGACGTGGCGTACCTCCGTTTCGCCAGCGTCTACAAGGGCTTCGAGGAAGCGGGCGACTTCCAGCGCGAGGCGGGGTTGCTGACCAAGACGACGGAGCCCAAGCGCAAGTGATCGACGAGACGCCCGGCGTCGTCCTCGCGGTCTACGCCCACCCCGACGACGCCGACGTCGGCTGCGGCGGCGCGCTGGCGCGCTGGGCCAAGGGCGGCAGTGCCGTGCACCTGGTCGTCTGCACCGACGGCGGCAAGGGGACCGCCGACCCCGACGTCGTCCCCGCGCAGCTGGCGTCCGAGCGCGCCGGCGAGCTCGACGCATCGTCGGCGCTCATCGGGCTCTCCAGCGTCGAGAACCTGGGCTTCCCCGACGGTGAGCTGACCGATTCCGACGGGTTCCGCGGCACCCTGGTGGCGCGGGTGCGTGCGCTGCGACCCGAGGTCGTGTGCGGCCACGACCCCACGGCGGTCTTCTTCGGGCAGGACTACTTCAACCACCGTGATCACCGCATCGCCGGCTCCGCGCTGCTCGACGCGGTGGCGCCGGCGGCGGCGCTCCCGCACTACTTCCCCGACGCCGGCCCACCCCACCATGTGTCGACCGTGCTCTTGTCCGGGACGCTCGAGCCCGACGAGTGGGTCGACGTCACCGACACCATCGAGACGAAGGCCGCAGCGGTCGAGTGCCACCGGACCCAGTTCTCCGGCCAGAGCGGCTGGGCGGGCGAGACGGTGCGGAGCCGGGCGGCCGAGGAGGGCCGGAGGGCCGGCGTGGCCTACGCCGAGGGGTTCCGCCGGTTGAACCTCGGTGCCTGAGCCGCCAGCGGAGCGGCCGTCGGTCCCCACCATCCTCCACGTCGACATGGATGCGTTCTTCGCGTCGGTCGAGGTGTTGGACGACCCCTCCCTGGCCGGCAAGCCGGTGATCGTGGGCGGGGCCGGCGCGCGCGGCGTGGTCGCCTCGTGTACCTACGAGGCGCGCGTCTACGGCGTGCACTCGGCCATGCCGTCCATGCGGGCGCGACAGCTCTGCCCCGACGCCATCTTCCTGTCGGGTCGCCACGGCCGCTACGGGGAGGTGAGCGCAGAGTTGCACAAGATCCTGCGCGACGTCACGCCGATGATCGAGCCGATCGGGCTCGACGAGGCGTTCATGGACGTCGCCGGCGCGGTGCGCCTGCTCGGGCCCCCCGCCGAGATCGCGCACGGACTGCGCCGCCGCGTGCGCAGCGAGCTCGGACTGGCCTGCGCGGTCGGGATCGGCCGCTCCAAGATGCTGGCCAAGCTGGCGTCTCGGGCCGCGAAGCCACGGGCGAGCCGGGCGGGGCTCGTGCCCGGCCCGGGCGTCTACCTGGTCGAGCCGGCCGACGAGCTCGACTTCCTGCACGGTCATGCGGTCGAAGCGCTCTGGGGCGTGGGGCCGGCCACGGCGAAGCGACTGCACGACCTGGGCGTCCGTTCGGTGGGGGACCTGGCCGCCCTGCCGCTGGACACGATGACGCGCCGGCTCGGCAAGGCGAGCGGCGCGCACCTGGCCGCGCTCGCCCGTGGCGAGGATCCCGATCCGGTCAACCCGAACCGACCCAACAAGTCGATCGGGCACGAGGAGACGTTCAGCCAGGACCTGGTCGACCCGCACGAGCTGGAGCGCCACGCGCTGCGGATGGCCGAATCGGTCGCCACGATGTTGCGCGGCGCGGCGACCTCGGCCCGGACGATCACGGTGAAGGTGAAGTACAAGGACCTGTCGCTGCAGACCCGCTCGCACACGCTCGGGCGTCCGATCGCGACGGGGGGCGCCATCGGGCAGGTGGCTGCGGCACTGCTGGCCGGGATCGACCCCGGCGAGGGCATCCGGCTCCTCGGGGTGAGCGCCTCGGGCCTGAGCGCGGACGGCGTGGACCAGCTCTCGTTCGACCTCGGTGACGGGCTCGACGTGGACAACCAGAGTGCGGCGGCGCGCGAGCAGTCGTGGCACGACGTGACGACCGCGGTGGACGCCATCCGGGGCCGCTTCGGCCGCGGCGCGGTGGGCTCGGTCGCCATGGTCACCGACGAGGGCGTCCAGGTGCCCGCCCGGCGTGACGCACCGTGGGGGCCCGACGAGTAGGCGGGTCCGAGCGGGGGAGCGGAGGAGCGGGCGGCGGCCCTCGAGCCGGCGGTCAGGCCGGCGCCGCGGCGGCACGCCACCAGCGGAGCCAGTACCCGTGCGGATGGGTGTCGGCCAGCCGGGTCGGCGGCGCACCGCGCGGGCCGATGTGGACCAGGGCCGTCGCCAGGTCGGGCCCCTCGCGCCGCAGCGGCGAGGGGGGCGTCGGGAGGCCGGGCGTCTCGAAGGGCGTCTCGCAGTAGAGGTGGTGGACGGGCCGGTCCCCGTCGAGCGCCCGCACCCCCGCGGCCAGGGCGCGCTGTTGCGCCTCGTCCAGGTAGGCGGCCACCCAGGAGTGGAAGACGACGAGCGGGTTGTCGCCGGGGATGGTGGCGGCCACCCGGGGCAGGTCGGTCACCATGTCGCCGCGCTCGAGCCGGGGAGGGTCTGGCGCAGCGCGCACGTTGGCCAGCGCGGCGCGCAGGCGGCCGAAGCGGACCGGGTTGTCCGGCCACTGGCAGGCCAGCAACCACCGGGCCGCGTCGTCGGAGAACGGGTCGAGGGGCGAGAGGTCCAGGCCCACCCGGTCGGCCATCGCCGGAATGCGCAGTTCGGGCAGGTGCGTGAGGTCGTCCCGGGTGACGCATTCGAGGGCCACCGCGGAGTCCATGGTGCCGGCGGTCAGGCTGGCGCCACCATCGGCCATGTAGGTGTAGGCGTAGTCGTCGAACAGCAGATTGAGGCCGGCCGACGTGCCCAGGTCGAGCAGGGAGATCGGGACCTCCCAGCGATAGAGCGACGCGATGTGGCAGAGACCGGGGAGCAGCGCCGTGCAGCGCCCGACCTCGTTCGTCTGGGTGGCGCGGGTGGCGATCAGTTGCTCCAGCTCGGCGCGGTGGGTCGAGCAGAAGTCGGCGAAGGCGGCGACGACGTCTGGCGCCACGGGCGGACGGTCCGCAGCGCCGCGGACCGCGGCGACGGTGTCGTAGGAGGCGGAGAGCGGGTGCTCGGCGCCCGCCAGGAGGAGGTCGTGCACCGCAGCCAGCAGGAGCAGGGGCCGCCGCTGGGGGAGGGCTGCCCCGTCGAGAAGGGACAGTATGCCGTCGTCGTCGGCCACTCCCCGGCAGATGGCGGCGTAGGTGGTGCCCCCGTCGCGCTCGGCGACGGCGGCGAAGCCCCGGAAGTGATCGGACAGGGGCTGTTCGACGAGCACTTCTCTAGAAGCTGGCCGGGAGGAGCGGGCTGACCGCCCCGAAGAAGAACCAGAGCAACACGAGCACCCCCGCCGCGCCCACCACGTAGATCATCCAGCGCTGGCGCCGGAAGCGGAAGGCCCCGTAGAAGACGCCGGCGCCGACGGCCAGGGTCACGAAGCCCCAGAACAGCGCGTCGGTGAGCGCGATGTGCGAGTTCCCGGCGAGGCCCTGGCTCTTCGGGTCGGCGTGCAACGCAGCGACGGGCAAGGAGTTGGGGAAGAGCTGGGAGTGCGCGAGCTTGGCTTGGACGACGAGACGGGTCGACGCACTGAAGCGCGGGTTGCAGGTCGTGAGCGTGAGGACGTCGGCGAAGACGTTCTTGATCACGTCGGTGTCGCTGGGCGACACGACCCAGCTCTTCGTCGCGTCGTAGACGAAGATGCCCTGCAGCGTCGTGAGGACGATGGGGTCGCCGACCTTCACCGAGTCGAGGTTGTAGAAGGGATGGCCGTAGGTGGTGCGGTGCCCGGCGATCGAGGCGTTGCCCCCCTGCCCGGGCAGCGGTGTCCCGATGTAGTGGCCCGGGCCCTTGCGCAGGTCGGGCGTGTTGGTGCCCTCGACGACCACCTGGTTGATGCCGATCACGGGGATGCGGATGTCACCGATCGGGTCGCCCTCGGCCGGGTCCTGGGTGCGTGGCGCGGTCATGGGCGGTCCCGTCGGCAACGCGTCGAGGGCGGCGGCCTGGACCAGGGCAGAGCGGACCCGGGCGCTGCCGGACTCCGCCTGGAGTTGGGTGCGCAGACCCGCCTGAGTGTGGGACTCCTGGAACGAGGTGCCCCAGATCTGGTACGCCGTGAAGAGGAGCAGCAAGACGCCGGCTCCGATGAGGACCCGCCCGATGATGTCGATGGAACGGCGGAATGCCGGTGACAACAGGGGCAGAGAGCGCGACATCGAGGAAAGACACTAGGGCGGCAGGGATTGCGCTCCCGTTCGCCTGGCTCTAGGCGTGGACCGTGACCAGGGTTCCGAGCGGAGTCAGCGGGTACACGACCGCGGCGTTGGCGGGCGGCATCTCGACGCACCCGTCGCTCTGCGGGGTGCCGTAGGACCCGCGCACGAACCCGTGCAGCGCGTCCCCGCCGTGGAAATAGCTGACCCAGGGGATGCCAGGGTCCGAGTAGTGGGAGCCGTCGGGGTTGGTGCCGCTCATGGTCGTCACCGTGAACCGCTCGAAGACGGGCCAGGTGCCGTTCTCGGTGGTCGCTCCCGCGACCCCAGTGTTGACGGGGGTGCTGTAGACGAGGACGCCGTCCTTGTAGAGGGTCGCCGACTCGGGCAGCGATTGGCTCACGACGACGTAGTCCCATGGGAGGGCGTCACCGTGCCCGCCCTGCACGTCGGCGAGAAGGTCGGTCCACACCTGGGGGCCGGCGACCCCGTCGCTCTTCAGCCCGTTCTGGGCCTCGAAGTTCATCACGGCACCCTGGGTGATCACGTTGTTGGTGCCTGGCGTCCACAGCGTGAGGAGCGACAGTGGCTGGTTCGGCCAGCGCCAGGTGAACGAGCCCACCTGGTCGTTGCCCTCCTGGGTGGGTGACGTCAGCGGCGAGGCCGGGGTGAAGGTCAGCGGGAGGTAGCCGAGCTCGGCCAGCAGCTGCTGGAGCCGCAGCGTCGAACCGGGCGCGACCGTGAACTGGGAGGTCACCGTCTGGGCCAGGTGCTGGCCCCGCGAGCCGACGACGCCGGCCCGACCGCCCGGGACGGTGACCGTCTCGGTGGCCCCGGGCACGAGCGGCCCCGAGGCCTGGTACTGCAGGACCGACGGTGACAGCACGGCCCAGGTACCGGCGACCGGCGGGCTCACCGTCGGCATCGGACTCCCGGGCCCGAGATCGGTGGAGAACTGCACCGAGATGGTGGAACCCGCAGCGACGTTGCTCCCCGTCGGCGACACGGAGACGACCCTGAGCGCGGGAGGCGGGGCGGTCGGAGTGGCCGCAGCCTGGTTGAAGTGCAGGTTGGTCACGACGACGGCCGCGGCGGCCACCACGAGCACGGCGGCGCCCACGGTGAGGATCACCCACCATCGCCTGCCGCTGCGGCTGCGGACGTGCTCCCCGGTCATGGCAGCGGAATTGTACTTGGGATGACCAGGCCTAAAGTCCCAATTCGGCTCCAATTGCCGCGATGATCGAGGAAAGTCGTCCCTCTTCGGTCACTTTCGTGCCATCGGACTCCCGCACGTAGAAGGCGTCGACGACGATCTCGCCGATCGTGGAGACCCGGGCCGAGACGACATCGAGGTCCGCCTCAAACAGGGTCCGGGTGATGCGGTGCAAGAGCCCGATCTGGTCGGGCGCCCGCACCTCCACGACGGTGGCGGTCTCGGACGCCTCGTTGTCGACGCTCACCTCGCTGCCCAGAGGGTGCGCGGCGGAGCGGCGCCGGTGGGGATAGATCCGCTCGCGCTCGGAGAGGCGCTCGCCGACGGCCGTGGGATCAGAGAGCACGGCCGACAGGTCCGCGCGCAGCTTGGCCGTGTCGGGCCAGGTGCCGCGGGCGACCTCGACGGTGAAAACCTCGACGGCAACGCCGTCCTCGCCGCTCACGTTGGCGGCCCGGACGTCCATGCCGTTGAGGGCAAGCGCGCCGGCCACCGAGGAGAGGAGGCCGCGGCGGTCCGGTGCCGCCACGATCACCCGGGGCGGCTGGAGAGACACCGACGGAAGTCCGGTCTGGTGCACTTCGTCGGTGAGGTCGCGGTTGGCCTCCACGATGCGATCCGGGCGGGCCGTCTCCGTCTCACCTCGGAGCACGTGGTCCGCACGCACCACGAGGTCCGCCACGAGGCCGGCCTTCCAGTCGCCCCAGGCGGACGGCCCGGTGGCGCGGCTGTCGGCCTCCGTCAGGGCGGCCAGGAGGTGGAGCGTCAGCCGGTTGCCGACGGCGCGGGCGACACGGGTGATCGTGGTGGGATCGTCGAGGTCGCGACGCGTGGCCGCGTCGGGCAGCAGGAGATGGAGGCGCACGAGGTCGACGAGGATGTCGACATCGGCGGGCGCGAACCCCATGCGCGTGGTGATGTGCTCGACGACCTCCATACCGACGGCGGTGTGATCGCCCGGGAACCCCTTGCCGATGTCGTGCAGGAGCGCGCCGACGAGGAGCAGATCGGGCCGCTCGACCCGGCCGGTCAACTCGGCGGCGAGCGCCGCGGCCTCCAGCAGGTGCCGGTCGACGGTGTACGTGTGGTAGGCGTTGCGCTGAGGCTTGTTGCGCACAGCCGACCACTCGGGAATGAGGCGTACCAGGAGCCCGTGCTGGTCGAGCGATTCGATCTGGTCGACGGCGGGACGACCCAACCCGAGCAGGGCGACGAGCGCCTCGCGTGTCTCGTCGGTCCACGGGTCGCTCGGTGGGGGCATGCGGTCGGCCAGGCGGTGCAGCGAGCCTCTGGCGATCGCCCGGTCCAGCCCGGCCGCGGTCGCGGCCAGGCGCAGTGGCAGCGACGCGTCGTCGGAGACCGGCGCGAGAGGCGTCAGCGCGATCTCGCCGTCGACCTCAACCATGTCGGGACCGAGTTGGACCAGTGCGGGCGGCCGGCGCGCGTCGGGCGCGCCGCGGCGGAAGCGACGCTTCGCGGGTGGGGTCGGGTCCCAGAGCCGCCGCCTGCGCCATACGTCGTCGCTGACCCAGGCGATCTGACGGCCGGCCGTCGAGACGGCCAGCATGAGTGCGTCCGCGTCCGTGAAGCCCAGCGCGTCCGCCACCTGATCCTGGTCTTGGAGCAGCAGCTTGTCGTGCTCACGTCGGGCCAGGCGGTGGAGCTCGACCCTGACGTCGGTGAGCAGCGCGGTCGCGCTCTCGAGCGATGCCAGGTCGGCATAGTCGGCCAACAGTGGAGCGAAGGCCGAGATGGCGCGCATGACGATGACGTCGCGCAGCCCGCCGTGGCTCTCCTTGAGATCGGGCTCGAGGAGAAAGGCGACATCTCCCGCGGTCGCGCGCCGCTCGGCCATCTGCAGCTCGAGCAGGGGCAGGTACTTGGAGGCGAGCCGGTCGCGCCAGGCGGCCCGTGCCTTCACGAGGAGTGGCTCGGCCACCTTGGCCTCTCCCCAGACGAGGCGACCATCGAGGAGGCCCAGGGCGACCCGGGCGTCATCTGCGGCGGCACTCAGGACCTCCGAGGGCCGGCGCACCGAATGATCGAGGTGCACGCCCTCGTCCCACACCGGGTACCAGATGCCGTCGGCGACGGTCTTGATATCGCGGTAGCCGTTATGGACGAGCATGACGTCGAGGTCGCTGTAGGGGCACAGCGACCGGCGGCCGTAGCCGCCCACCGCGACCAGGGCCAGATGTCGTCTGTTGTCGCCCGCCGCCCGTTCGGCCAGGCCCGAGAGCCACGTATCGGCCTCGGCGGCGTAGCGCGCGCAGAATTCCTCACCTTTGAGGCCCGGTTCGGCCAACAACCTGCTCCGCCGGTCACGGAGTGACGCTTCAGCGGCCATGGCGGGAACGTAGCATTGGGTCTGTGAGCAAAGACGTTGAACGCAGGCAGGGCAAGGAGGGCAAGGCCCCCATGACCTTCACGCACGCCGTCGCCATGACGGCGGTCGGTGTGGTCGGGATCATCGTGGCCTTCTGGATTCTGAGCAGCCTGGCCGGCATCATTCTCTTCTTCGTGAAGATGGCGGTGATCATCGCCCTGATCGCCGGGGTGTTCTGGCTGGTCTCCCGCTTCCGGCGCTAGACAGCCGCACTCGGACTGCTTCGGGCTGAGGCTCGGCCCGGGGAGCGCCGGCCGTTAGGCTGGCCCCCCGTTCGTGCGAGCGCGCGGCGGCGTGGCCGAGTGGTTTAGGCAGGGGCCTGCAAAGCCCCGTACGGCGGTTCGATTCCGCCCGCCGCCTCTTCTTGTTGGTGCAGGTGAGCGCTACTGCAGACTGTTTTGCCCTGTGCCGAGTCGCTGCCGGATACCGCGGATATACCGCGGCTCCTCACGGACGACGGGGGATCCGAGCGGACTCGTGCGCACTCCGAGCCGACTCGATCACGTCGTCGAGGTAGCTGGCGATCGCCTTGCTCCGCTCCGCCGTGGCGTGCTGGTAGCGCAGGGCGGCCACGGGCGACGAGTGGCCGATGGCCGCCATCAGCTCCCGCAGGGTCACGTTGGGGTTGCGGGCGATGACCGTCGCCGCGTGGTGACGGAGGTCGTGCGGACGGACGCCGGTCACGCCCACCTCGTCGCAGGCGTCCCTCCAGGCCCGCGAGAGGTCGGCTCGACGGAGGGGGAGGCCTGAGGGGCGGGTGAAGAGGGGGGCGTCGGATCGGACCTCCACGTAGTCGGACAGATGCTGCTCGATGTCGGCGAGGAGCAGGGAAGGGAGGGCCATGGTCCGGTAGCCGGCGTCGCTCTTCGGGGCGGTGAAGATGCGCCCCTGACCCGTGATCTCATTCGACTGGCGGACGACGGCCACCGTGCCGTGCAGTGGGTCGATGTCGCGTCGCCGCAGGCCGAGCAGCTCCCCGGTCCGCAGCCCGCCGAATCCTCCGAGCAGCACGAGGCACCTGAGCCTCGGCCCGATTGACCCGGCGAGCTCGAGGACGGTCGTCGTGGCGAGCATTGGGCGTTCTGGAGCGTGCTCGACGCCCGCCCCCCGGATCATTGAGCCTGCTACGACGATGAACTTATCCAGGCTCTCTTGACCAACGTGCCTGCTACTGAGGTCATAAGCAATTAGCCCAATCAATCCGCCCAGAGTATTGGTAATCACGTCAGCTATATCCGTCGCCCCAATCGCGAAGATGTACTGGATGGTCTCAGCCCCAATGCTGGCGCCGAGCACAACGAGCAGTTGCTCCAGAAGCTGAGGCGCTTGAAGTTGACGCTCATCAACAACCCAAACGGGATAAAGACGAGAACGTTGTCGAAGGTCTCGCTGGAGCTTCCAGAAGAATTTGAGAATGGCACGAAGTTCAAGCTTCTCTTGTCATAGTGCAGCACGGAAGCGATATGAACCGAAAACTTGAACAGGATGAGCCATGCCAGGATGACCGAATAGACACAAAACAGAACTCTCGCTAGCGATTTCACGCAAGGTCTCTGGGTCGGTTATCGGTAGCGAGAATGCTCATGCACACAACGAGCGCACATCTTGGCACTCCACGTCGTCCTCGAGGATTCGCCGCCCGCGTAGCGTCGCTTGGGCTAGGAGACCTTGGCGCCGCGCCGCGCCGGTCCGGTGCGGATTGTGCCCGAGGTCCGGTTCTCGCACTGAGCACCCGGGTCTGCGTTCGAGGCGCTTACGTGCTGGGTGGAGTCGCCGTGCAGCCGACGCACGGGCCGAAGCCATTGAAGTATGTCGGGATGCTCGGCGAGTCGGTAGCTGGATTGGTCGGGAGGAGGACCGGAGCTCGAGGTGTCTGGCTAAAGTCGAAATCGTTGACCATGTTGCCCAGGATCGTCTCCTCCTCACGGACGTCGGGCCTGGGATCGGGGCGCCCGTCGGTCTTGGGATTGAGCCGTGATCCACCCAAGAAGTCGTCCTCGATGAACTTGAGGTACGCATCGCTCGAGAGGGTCTGGTTGTCGACGAAGCCCTGCTTGGCGTATGGCGAGATCACCATAGCCGGCACGCGCAGCCCGTAGCCGTTCTGGTCGACGGAGGGTGGCACAGCGTTGTCGTAGAAGCCACCCCAGTCGTCCCACTGCAGGAAGATGGCGGTCGAGTCCCAGGCCGGGCTCTTCATGGCGGCGTTGATCACTGCGGTGACGTACGCCTGGCCCTGGTGCACGCTGGCTGGCGGGTGCTCGCTGTCGGCCTGGGACGGAGTGACCCACATGACCGATGGCAGGGTCCCCTTCTTGGCGTCGGTGAAGTAGTTGTTCAGCGGTTGGATGTTGCGGATCTGGTGGTCCTTCTGCACGTCCTCGAAGATGGGAAGTGGGTTCCAGATGCCCGGGGTGAGGTAGCTCTGCGCTACCGGCGGGCATGTCACGGCTGCGTCGTTCTCACAGTCCGGCTGGTTGCCGGTCTGCACGTAGTAGGCCCACGAGACGTGCTTGTTATAGAGGAGCCAGGTGAGGTCGGTCCACGCGTTGGTGACGTCGGCCGTGCCGGTGTTGATGGCCTGGTCCACGTACTTCTGCATCTGGGCCGGCGTGTAGGGCCCCCGCGTCTCGTCGACACAGCTCTTGGGGTCGCGGTTCGAGCATTGGGCCGACCAGCCCGACACCAGGTAGAGGTGGTCGGGCAGCGACCACGATGCCACCGGCTCGAACATGTGGTCGTTGAGCACGAAGTCCCTGGCATAGGCCCAGTAGTTCGGAATCTCCGCAGTCGTGTGATAGCCCATCACGTCGGGTGTCGCGGAGTTAGAGCACGCAGGATTGTCGACCGTATTCGCTCCGCACCCCTTCTTCCCCTTGGTCGCCTGCTTGATGAACCCGTCCATCTTCCCCCCGTTGACGTCGACCCGGGCGCTGCCGACGTTGTGCGGTCCGCCGCCGTTCACGTCAGCCGTGTCGTGATAGGGCGCTTGGCATCCTCCCGTCGGGATGGGCACGCACACAGTCGGGACGCCATTCTTCGTCGGTATTCCATCGGCGCCCGGGTAGGTCCCGAAGTAGCTGTCGAACGATCGGTTCTCCTGCTCGATCACGATGATGTGCTTGATCTTGTGGATGCCTGACGCCACCACATAGTGACCCGTCGGGCCGCCGCTCACCCGCTCACGAGAGGCGGCTGGCTGGGAGGGCGAGCTGCTGCAGGCACTAAGGGCCAGGGCCAGGACGGCGATGCAGCCCGAGGCAACGGCGAACACCGCACCGCGTGTTCGGGATCTCCTGTGTCGCTTCATCCGCGTCCTTTCGACGAAAAGGAGAAGTTGAGAGAGCTGGTCGTGGACGTGGCGACCCACGCCGTGCCGTCGGCGGGGTAGAAGTTGCAGTCATAGCCGCCGTAGTAGATGCGGCCATCTGCAAAAAGTGAGGGCACGATGCTCCTGATGGAGACGAAGGCCTGCCCAGAGCGGATGGGCTTCGACAGCTGTGCCGCGGGGTTCACCGTTGGCCCACGGAGACAACGCAACGCGTAGCTCAGCGACTGCCCCTGATCGGTGCGGGCGGCGAAGCAGGCGCTGGCGTTGAAGTGCACCACGCCCGAGGCGATGGGTCCGCACTTCTGCGTCGCTGGGCAGAGGCCCTGATAGCCCCACTCGAATCCGAACAGCTGCCGGCTGACCCCTCCGATCTTGATGCTCCGGAAGTCTGCGTTGTTGTAGGCGGCGATCACGTAGACGATCGAGCCGCGTCCCGTGGCTGGAATGATCGTTCCCTGCGACGCCAACATTTGGCGGATGGCGGGGACCGGCTGGAACTCGAGCGTCCGCACCAGCCCGTCGGCGCCCGAGCGCGGGTTCGGTTGCGCTGTGGTATCGAGCTGACCTCGTGGCAGATCGTCGAACCGGTACACGTTGCCGCTGCCTTCCGTCGAGATGAGCAGCGACGAGGACCCGTCGTGGGTGAGGCACGTGATGCCCCGGAGCCCACTGTTGTGGGGCCCGACCGGCGGCGCACGGTAGACGGGGACCCACCGCGGAATACCCGGGGGCAGAGTGCCGTCGTTGCGTCGATACAGGGTCGTGTTGATGGTCGAGTACTCGGCTCCGGCACAGTTCGCGAAGCCCGTGACCTTCTGCGTGACCGCACCCGGAGATCCTGGCGGAGCAACCGTGAGCTCGGGCTTGGGGTTGAACACAAGGGTGCGGCGAGTCGGTGACCAGACTCCCTGCAGGACCCCCGTCGGGCGAACGCCGGCGTAGACGGACCACACCCCGCTCGCCTCGTGCGCACCGAAGGCACGGACGTCGGCGCCCGACGGGAGAACGTTACGAATTGCGAAGGGAGAAGGACTTGGCGCCGTCGAGCAACCACTGGATCCTCGACTGCCCGGCAACGATCGCTTGGGTGACGAGGAGCGAATGGCCGGGTCCGAGCCCCTGGTCGCTCGGGATCGGGAAGGAGTCCAACGCCTGGACCCGTAGGGACTGCGTCTGCTCGAAGACCGCCCACGGACTGGACTTTGACGTCTTCACGAGGACCTGTCCGTACGCTGACGGGCCGGAGTATTCCCACTGGCCCGTTGCCGCAAAGAGGCGACCCGACTGGGCCACGAGTGCCTCGGTCTCAGTGTCGTGTGCCACGGGTGACTTCACGTTCGTGGTCAGGGCCTGGCGCTGCGCTGGCACGGAGTAGGACGCACCGAGACCTCGGGCCGCGATCGCTGCCGACGCTGTAGTTGTCACCGCGCCGACCAGTTGGGCGCACACGATCATCGCGATGCCAAGGGCCGGTGCGATGGGAGGCCTGTGTCGCCGCATCACCACGGACGAAACGTCCACGGGTGGCAACACCGGGGCGCAAGACGGCCTGGTAACTCGTGGTGCCAGCGCCGCCGCATGCTCGAAGTATCGGGCTTGGGTCGGTAACTGTCAACCGAGTTTACAGTTCGCTAACATCTCGCCGTGGCTGCTGACGCCGGCACATCGAGGATTCCGTCTGCGCCAGTGGGACTCGGCGCTGCGCTGCGGCGCGCCTGGCTCGGCTACCAGCTTCGATTGGATCGAGCCATGGCCGAAGCGGGGTTCGGCGACCGTAGGTTCCCCGACGGTCGCGTGTTGCGTGCGTGCTCACGCGATGGGGGAGCAACCATCTCCGCCATCGGACGAGAGATCGGCATTACCAGACAGGGTGCCAGCAAGGTCGTGACGCACCTGAACGATCGTGGCTATGTCGTGGTGGCCGATTCGACCACCAGCAAGAGGGAGAAGTCGGTCGTGCTCACCTCACGGGGAGCCGACTACCTGAAACGCCAGAGCGCAGCGGCCCGGAAGATCGAGGACGAACTGAGGTCCGAACTCGGGGACCCGACGTTCTCGGCGCTGGGCGCGTTGTTCGACGCGCTGGACGCGGGGGACGAAGTGCGCCTTCGGGCGTACCTTGGTCGTTCGTCGAGCCTCTAGCGGATCACCTCCGCGACTGATGTGGGGAACACCAACGCCTTGGGGATTCAAGGCGGCTCAGTGCCCCGTGCGGCGCGAGCGGCGATCCACGCCCCTCAAGTGAAGATGATCTGGCCCCCGGCGGCCTTCTCGTAGAACTCCCCGACGGTGATGATGTCCTGCACCTGTGCAATGAAGTCGTTCTTCTCCAAGCCGAAGAGGTCGACGGATGCCTTGCACGCGAACATCCCCGCACCGGTGTCGGCGATCATCTCGACAAATTCTGGGATGGACGGGATGTCGAGCTTCTCCATCTTGTGATTCATGTAGTGGGTCATGGCCGAGGAGACACCTGGCAGTCCGCCGGCCATCGTTGCGAAGTGGAGGCCAGGATTGCCCACCGTCGCCAGCTTGATGTGCTCGTTTCGCGCCTTGTGGATGGCGTCGAGGCCGAAGAATGTGAAGAAGAGATTCGCCTCGATCCCCTCCGCACGGGCTCCGTTAGCCATGATCAATCCCGGGTAGACGCCCTCGAGGGAGCCCTTGGAGATGATGATCGAGACCTTTTCGATCGGGTCGGGCATGGTCGCTCCTTTTAGATGCAGCCGCGTGGCTTGGGGATGCCGGCGATCTTGGCGGCCACTTTCGCCGGGCCCTTGGGGAAGAGCTGGTACAGCTCTTTGATCGACACCCCGGAGGTCTTGCCAAGGACCCGCACCGTGGGACCGGTCCCCTTGGCGAGGAACTCAGATCGCATGAAGCGGATGATCTGCCAGTGCGCATCGGTGAGTTCGTCGATTCCCTCCCGGCCGGCGAGTTCGGGAACCATGTCCTCGGTCCACTGTTCGGGTCGGACGAAGAAGCCTTCGTCGTTGAGTTCTACGTCGGTTGCGGCGATCGTCAGAGTCGACATAGTTCAGTCCTTTCTCGATCCGCTGGCTTGAGCGGGGATCTTCCCGGAAGAGGGCATGGCCGAGCTGATCCCAGGGACATCTCGTCCTGGGAGCAGACCGTGCCAGTAGAACCACTGGAACATGAGTTTCCCCAGGTGGTTGAGCCGGGACTCGGCCAGCAACGGCAGGCCGACGCCGCCCGGGTAGTGGCCGGGGAGCGGCTCGGTGTCGTAGTTGAAGTCGATCAGCAAAGCCTTGTGGAATCCGGTCTCGATGAAGCAGTTGGTGTGCCCGTCAAAGCTCTGATCGAGTGGCTCCCCTGCGAGGAAGCATCGAATGTTCTCGACCAGCACCTCACCTTCGAAGTGCGTGACCGATCCAGCTTTTGAGGCCGGCACATTCGCTGCGTCGCCGATCACGAAGACGTTCGGTGCGGCCTTGGATTGGAGGGTGTG
This sequence comes from uncultured Acidimicrobiaceae bacterium, assembly GCA_963726005.1. GTDB lineage: Bacteria > Actinomycetota > Acidimicrobiia > Acidimicrobiales > RAAP-2 > Bog-473. Next base: position 312,565 of record CAVSAT010000002.1, on the reverse strand, counting down.
CTCGTCGGTGGGGACGAAATTCAACTCGTCGCCCAGACCCGGAGATCGGCCGACGTAGGGAGCTCCACCATGGAGAGGAACGACCACCGCCAGGTCGAAATCGACCGAACGGCCGTCGTAGGCGACGAGGTGCCCGTCGTGCCCGTCGACCTCCCCTACGTTGAATTCGGTCACCAAGTCGATGTCCTTGTCGGCCAGCATCCCTGCGAGCCGCGCGGCTGCCACCGGCTTGGTGAAGGCACCGTCGAGCGGGGTGACGTAGGTCAACTGCACCTGGTCACGGATGCCGCGCTCGTGGAAGTACCAATCGGCCAGGAAGCAGAACTCGAGAGGGGCGACGGGGCACTTGATGGGCATGTCCACGACGTTGACGACCAGGCGGCCACCCTCGAAGGCGGCCAGAGCCCGGGCCAGCGCGGCGGCGCCCTCGAGCGAGTAGAAGGTGAAGACCTTGTCCATCCACCCAGCACCCGTCAAGCCGTCGGTTTCCTCTGGGACGAGCACGGCCCCGGTTGCCACCACGAGGACGTCATACCCGAGGGTCGTTCCGTTCTCGAGTACGACCTGGTTGGCTCCGAGATCGACGCGGTCGATCGCACTGCTCACGAAATCGATCCCGTGGTGAAGTTGGCGACCCCTCGGTCGTGTGATGTCGTCGGAGTTGGCGAGCCCGAACGGCACGAAGAGCAGGCCCGGCTGATAGACGTGTCGGTCGTCCTGGTCGATGACGGTGATCTCTGCCTCGGCATCGGAGTAGAGACGTCGCAACCGATTCGCTGTCAACGTCCCACCCGTTCCCCCGCCCAGGATCACAACTCGATGTGCCATCACTGCCAGTCAACGCCCCAGCGCTGCCCGTGGTCAGGGCCAAAGGTCCCTTCCGCTGATGACCATCGTCGGAATCGGGGCGCGATCTGTACTTCGGGGCTACGACTCATTCGAGTCCACGCTGGGCCAGCAGCGCGCCAGGAAATCCGTCAGGCGGGAGGTGTCCCTGACGATCGAGATGCCCTTGACCGGGTCCTTGGAGATGTCGAGCGAAGGGCAGAACACGTCGTCGTCACCGCAGAAGAAGTGCGGCGAGCCGAGGACGCCGCGCCGCTGGCCTTCGTGCCAGTCCGCCACGACGCTGGCGCGGTCGGACTCGTCCGGCATGACGACTCCAAGGTCACGCGCCAGGTCCTCGAGCGTGCCCCGGTCTGAGATGTCCCGGCCGCACTCGAAGAGAGCGTCTCGGAGCGCGAAACTGACCCGCTCGCCGACCTCGAGGTCGCTGCGGTAGGCCCGATTGGCCAGTGCGAGGGCATCGAGCGTCGAGCTCGGGAACCGATTGACGTCGAGGTGACGGAACAGGTTCGGCGCGACCTGCGTCCGGAGCTCGTTGGCGTGTTCGGTGGTAACCGACGGGTCGAGTGGCGTGCCGTTCACCAGCTCGAGCGGCCAAGCTCGGACCCAGATCGCCACGTCTGTGCGGCAGGCGCGGGCGCGCTGGGCTTGGATCGCGTGAAGTCCGACGTGGGCAAAGGGACACCAGATGTCGGCGAAGACCTCCATGACAGGACCCGGTCTCGTGCTCCCAGCCGTCGCCCCTTCGTTCGGGATCCCCATCACTGCTCACGCCAATTTCGTGAAGAGTCGTTGGACCTCGTCGAGCGGATAGCCGGACTCCGCAGCCTCATCAGGGTTCTCGAGGCAGTAGGTCAGGCCGCTGGCGATCAGGCGGAAGCCGACCTGCTCCAGTGCCTTGATGGCAGCACTCAACTGCGTCACGACGTCTCGACACTCACGGCCGTCAGCGAGCATCGTCTCGACAGCTTGGACTTGGCCGCCGGCACGCTTGAGCCGCAGGCGAAGGTCTCCGACCACCTCGTCAGGTAGTTGCATGGCCACTCCTCTTTCGTCGCAGGTGAAATCTCGGGCTCGTAGGGACCGCTCAGTGCGAGAACTTCACGTTGGGCAGAATCCGCCCAAGCCATTTCGGCTGGTGCCAGGCCCCGTGCCCGCTCAACCGCAGAACGACCGGCAGCACCACCAGGCGCACCACGAGGGCATCGAGCGCAACCGCGATGGCCAAGATCACGCCCATCTCCTTGGGGGCCAGAGGTCCCGAGAGGGCGAAGGTCAAGAACACCGCGATCATGACTGCGGCCGCTGAGAGCACGACGCGTCCCGATGAGCGCATCGACCCGACCATGGCGTGCTCAGGTTCTGGGTGCGTCTCGTAGCGCTCCTTGGCCGCCGAAAGCATGAACAGCGTGTAGTCCATGGCAACCCCGAACACCATGGCTCCGAAGAAGAGTGGGGCCCAGGCGTCGATGAAACCCTGGGGCTGGAATCCGAGGACTCCGGACAGGTAGCCGTTCTGGAAGATGAGCCGGCCGATGCCGAAGGCCCCGGCCGCTGAGAGGGCCGTGATCAGCACGCCGAGTGCAGCGATCAGTGGAGCGCCGAGGGCGATCAGCAACAACAAGAACCCGAGGACGCCCAGAATGGCGAGGACGAGTGGCGTGTATGACGCCAGCGTTTGCTGGAGGTCGTGGTTCTCGGCCGCCGCCCCGCCGATCATCGTCCCGGCCGGCAAAACGGAGCGGAGGTGGTCGATGGTCGTCCCGGTCGCGGGCGTCGAGGGCCCCGTCGCGGGGACCACCTGGTCGAGAGTCCACCCGGCCCTGGTCGGTCCTGGCACGACACGGGCCACACCGGACGCGTGGGCCAGCACGGAAAGGGCGCGGGCCTGTTCGCTTCGAGGGACCACAACTTGCAGTGTGCCCGGAGCGCCGGGTCCGAATGCACTGGTCACCTCGTTGTAGCCGATCCGGGCGTTGGCACTGGCCGGCACGATCGTGATCGAAGGCATGTTGGTCCGCATGCCGATGATGGGCGCGGCGGCGAGAAGGAGTAGGACCAGCGCTGCGGCACCGGCGGGGAAGGGATGACGCCACAAGAAGTTGCCCCACCGGTGCAGGATCCGGTCGAGCGAGCCCTCACCCTCGGGCCGAGCGCCTCGGCGCAGCCGGATCGTGCCCTTGTTGATGTTGGTCCCGAGCTTGCCGAGCACGGCGGGCAGGAGTGTGAGGGTGGCTGCGAGCACGGCGACGACAGACAGCATGATCCCAAAGGCCATCGACCGAAACGCTGGGCTCGGCACGATCATGATGGCCGCCAGTGATGCGAGCACCGTCAGCGCACTGAACGCCACCGCCTTGCCGGCAGTGTCGACCGTCTCGGCCACGGACGCAACGATCGCTTCGCGGTCGCCGGGCGTCGCGTCGCGGCGTCTGAGGGCGGCACGAAAGCGCATGACCAAGAAGAGCGCGTAGTCGATGCCCAGCGCGAGGGCGAACATCAGTGCGAAGTTGAGCGCCCAAATGGAGACGGGCACGAACTTGGTGGTGATGACCAGAGCGCCTGCCGCGACCAGTAGTCCGGCCATGGTCAAGAGCAGGGGTAGCCCGGCCGCCACCAGGCTCCCGAAGGCGATCACCAAGATAACGATCGTCACTGGCCACGACAGCATCTCCGAGCGCAGCATGGCCGAGCGGTTGGCGGTGTTGAAGTTCGCCCACAGGGCGCTATTGCCAGTAAGGGTCACGGTGACGCCGGACGAGGACAGAGCCGCCAACCTCGGCTGCACCGAGTCGGCCGCTTGCACCATCTTGTTGGAGTTGGCGGCGGATCCGGCGGTGATGATTGCCGTCCGACCGTCGCGCGACACCGAGACGCCGGCTTGAGGTGGCACGACGATCGAGACCCGCGGATCGCCGCGGAGCACATGGGTCGCCCTCACTATTGCGGCCTGGGCCTTGGGGTCCGCCGCGATCGGACCGTGATGATCGACGACGACGACCTGCAAGCCGGTGGCGCCGAGCCCTGAGAAGTGCTTCTCGACGATGGCCCGGGCCGCGACCGACTGGCTGTTCGATGCCTGCCACCCGGCACCGGCGAGTGCGTTCTCGACATGGATGGCGAAGATACCGAACACGAGGACCACCAGGACCCATCCCATGAGCACCCTCCGAAAGTGGGTGGCGGCCCATGTGCCAAGACGGGCGAACGGGGCAGGAGGCCTGGCGCCGGGGGCGTCGTTGCTTCCGCGCACGTTGGCCGGGATCCCGGCCGGAGGGTCCGCCAGCGCCGTTCGGCCCGCCACGTGCGGTGAGTCCAAACCGATTCCGTGGGACGCTGCCATCAGGCCATCCTTTGGTCAGACCGGCAGGCGCATCTTGACCAGCAAGAGCGTCCGGCGAATACCCAGGGGGGTATAGAGGAAACTATAGCATGATGCCCCCCCGGGTATTCAATCATCCATGACCGGGGAGGCCGCCCCGTCATGTCCAGATGTGGGCGAATGAGATTGCCGGGCGGCCGAGGTTGAGGTGTCGGACTACGGGGCGGCCCGATCCGTTCAACGTGGCAGCGACATGATTCCTGCCCACGTACGGCACATGGGAGCTACGCGTCGGCCCGAAGTCGCCTGCGCGTTTTGGGGCACTTTGTCGATGGAGCGTGAGCTCTTGGCCGGCACGATCGGGCGTCCCTCCCTTTGGCCAACGGCACCGCACAGCAACCGTGTGTTTGGCTGGACCGCTCGCGACTGTTGCCAGCCCGGGAACGGCCCGATTGGGACAGTGTCGCGGTCTGGAGTCGGCTTCTGTTCGGTGCTCCGTTTCGGGTCATTTTCAGCTCAGACATCGGCGATGTCCTTTCAGGCGGCAAGGCTGAACGGCGGGTACCGATCGGTGAGAAAGCCGACGTAGGCCTCGACGCGGAGCGCGTAGCGGTAGGCGTCGACAAGGAAGCCTCGTATCACGTCGGGGCACTGCCCGGTGACGAGCACGGCGAACGACCCGACGACTATGCCCACGCACGCGGCCACGAAGAGGGCGGCCAGAACGAAGTACTGGGGAACGGCGAGGAACCACTTGTATAGCGGCTTCCACCGCTCGAGGTGCTCGGGGTAGATCAGACGCAGAGATGTGTGCGATTCCATCCCGTCGTCATCGGATGAGAGGTCGAAATCGAACGGGGGGTAGTCCTCGTGCATGAACAAGGCGTAGCTCATGGCGCGCCATTCATAGCGGTAGGTCATGACGATGGCATCGAAGATCGGTCTGGGGATGCGCTTCGTGAAGAGCACCAGGAAGAGGCTGATCAGGGTCAGAACCTGGCGCAGGGAGCGCAGTGTCCAGGCGATCATCAGGTGCGGGATGGCCAGTAGCCACTGCACGAAGGGCCGCCACCGAGTGATGCGGCGGTCGGCGTGGAACTCCAGCTGGACGGGATAGGGGGTAGACGTGGACACGATGGCTCCTTTTGTGGATTAGGTGAAATGAAGCTTGGGCTGACGACGTGAGGAACAGAGGTTGCGACCGGAGAAGTCGTCTCTCCGGGATTGAGGGGGTTCGATCAGCGCTCGATCTGATTGAAAGTGAATCCCTTGGTGAAGAGCCAGGTCGGCAAGATCAGCTCGAAGAGGCCGCCGAGGACCAGCGCCAGCATCCCTGCGCCGTGCGTCACGTCGATCAGGTTGAACATGGCCAGGATGCTTCCCACCAAGAAGATCGGGTAGCCGACGACACCCAGCATGGACAGGTTCTTGGGCACAATCCTCGATGTCAGCAAGGCAGACGAGAGAACGAGGCCCGCCATGCCAGATACCGCGTAGATCGCGAGCACGTACGCATTCCACTGCGCGTGGCTGGTCAGGAAGTACACGCCTACTGCCGCCAGCGTGAGGCACTCCGTGACCCTGAGGACGAAGTAGGCCTGCGAGCGAATCGGTGCATACGGGGTGAGTACTCGCCGCATGGCCGCGCCGTTGGTGGCGACCGCGAGGCCGCAGCATCCCAGAAGAAACACGCCAGCGATGAGGGCGCTGTTTTGTGCAGTTGCGCTCGAGAAATAGGAGTGGATGAGCGCGTTGCCGATTGCGAAGGTGAAGGTGGCGATCAGGAAGCACAGTCCGACAAGTACTGCGGTCTTTCTGGCTGGTGTCGCGCTCGGCGTCGGAGAGGCCTTGGCCGCCACGGTTCTCGCATGTGTCTGTTGCATGGATCGGTCCAGCGTTGCTGTCTTCATGGTCCCTCCGTTCGTGAACTTACGTTGTAAGTAGCGTAGACTTACGACGTAAGTTTGTCAAGGGCGGTTCAGGAGGGCCATGGGATGGCCGGCGGCGGACCGATCACTCCCGAAGACGGGTACGAGGTGCCCCGAGGTGGACAGGTGGAGGATTCAGATGGAGTCGCGGGCTCGCTCGAGGCCGTCGAGGATCAGGTCCAGTCCGAATCCGAACTCGCTGCCATAGTCATAACCGGGCCGCAAGACGTGCTCGACTGTGAACTCGGTGAGGTGGGGATACTGATCCGCGGGGACCTGCGCCATCATTATCGTTGCCACCTCCGCCGTCTCCTCTGGGGTATCGCCGAGGGGCAAGGTGGCTTCTTGGAGCGCGAAGCCGTAGATGTAGCTGTCGAGGGCGGAGAACGCGTGGGCGGCCAGCGGGATCGAGAAGCCCCCTGCACGCAGGCTTCCGATGACGGCGTCATGGTGGCGCAGCGTGGCGGGTCCGGGTGAGGTCCGTGTCGACATCAGGACGATCGCCCACGGGTGACGCCGCAGCGCCTCTCGGGCGGATTGCGCCCGCTCACGCATCGCCGTCTTCCAGTCGGTTCCACCCGCGGGCAGCTCGATCTCGCCGAAGACCAGGTCGACCATGCCGTCGAGGAGCTGGTCCTTGTTGGCCACATGGTTGTACAGCGACATGGCTTCGACACCCACGGCTTCGCCCAGCTTGCGCATGCTGAGCGCTGCGATCCCGCTCTGGTCAGCGAAGGCGACGGCAGCAAGCAGAACTCTCTCCCTACTCAGAGGGATTCGCGGCTTTGTGGCCGGCTGGGTCTTCTGGGACATCTGCTTGCCTCCTCGCTACGTACGCCTTGACTCCCTTACATCGTAAGTATAGGATGACTTACACCGTAAGTACAGACCATCGGAGGGACCATGACGAACGCAATGCTCACCCGGCCCACGGACCCGAGAAGCGCCTCCCTCGGCGCCGGCGCGATGGCTGCAGCGGGTCACGATCTTGGTCCCGCACCCGCGCAAGCCCTCCAAGGGGGCGCCGAGAAGGACCACTCGATCCGCACGGCCAGCACCATTGCGGGAGTCGGACTCCTGGTCATGTCAGTGCTCTCGGGCTTTGGCTACCTCGTTGCTGTAAAGGGGCTCGTGATTCCGGGAAGTGCCGCACGGACAGCCCAAGAACGTCGCGGACCACGAGAACATCTTCCGCTTCGGCATCCTGTGCCTGTACCTGGTGGCCGTCCTCGATGTCGTCGTGGCGTGGGCGCTGTACCGCGTGTTCAAGCCCGTGAATTCCGCTCTGTCGAAGTTGGCGGCGTGGCTCCGAACCGCGTACGCAGCAGTGTTCACGGTCGCCATCAGCCAGCTGATCGGAGCGCTCCGTCTGCACACTCAAGCGCTTGCGCACATCAACTCATTCACCAACATCTGGGATGCCGCGCTCGTCCTCTTCGGTCTGAGTCTGTTCGTCCTGGCCTACCTGGCTTACAGGTCGGGCTTTGTCCCTAAGCTGCTGGGCCTACTTCTTGCCTTCGCCGGATTGGGCTACGCGTTCGACACCGTTATCCGCGTGATCGTCAGGGGCTCCTCGTCGGATGTCTCGGCGATCACTGGCATGGGTGAGTTCGTGTTCGCGCTCTGGCTCGTCCTCCGGGGGCGCAGCATCAACATGAGCGACGGTGAATCCCAGGATGACTCGATTCGGGCATCTCGATGACCGCCAAGATCGAAACGACGAAGGCGCCAACGCTCCCTCCGCTAGTTCCAGGAGGGGATTTTGTGAGGCGCAGGGCAGGTTCCGGGGTATCCCAATCGGCTGGGTCGAGGACGCGATCATTCTGAGTCGGACGGCCGAATGCTTGCTCCTCGCGAGCGGCAGAACTACGTCAGTCAGATCAACCGCACATCCAGCTGCGGATGGGACACCTCAAACTGAGCTGGTGTCCAAGAGTGTCCCATAACACGCGGCCTTCGCTCCGCTGAGGGTGTCACCTACCGCCGGCAAGGTGACCCCTGACGTCAGCGATGAGGCGTCCACCGCAGCGCAGGTGGCGTTGGTATGGGATCTCGTTAGCGAGCAGCAATTTGGGTTTACCCCGACGGACCGAGACCTACTGATGTTGCCGTGGCTCACAGTGTTTCCGTTGTCCCCAGAACATGGCTGTGCGATCTTGAACGTCGCCCCTGAGGTAGTTTGCCGGGAGAGGGTTAGTCAGAGTCATACCGCGTAGATACCGCGGCATACCTCGGATGAGTGCGAATCGGTTCGAACTCGTACGTACCCTGAACTGGATGTATGCACGGCGACGCACCGATGCGAACCTCGTTTTTGCCCCTGCAAAGCCCCATACGGCGGTTCGATTCCGCCCGCCGCCTCAACGTGTTGTCCCTCCTTGGGGGCACGACTCTTTGATCCGTCGTTTCGCGCCTTCTCGGTCCATGCCACACCCATGCCACAACCCTCAGGTACGGCTGCGGACGGCGGCGGACGAAGTCGAGTTTTCTAGCAAGCCGCACCAGGCTGCCGTAACCCCATCGTCGGCCGCTGGCAGAAGAAGTGGTGCTCGGAGGCCTGTCGAACACGACGGCCAGACCACGAGACGGATGGTGGACTCCGACCACTCGACACCGAGGTAAACCGTGCTTAGGCTGCCGCAGCGATCCTGCGAGTGTGAACTGAAGGGAACTCAAGCACTCGGGAAGGGGGATGCCATGCTTAGGATCCGACGGTTCATCCGATTGGCTGGTGCTGGGGCACTCCTCGTGACGGGAGTAGGACTCGGCGCAATCGTGGCGAGCGCTCCTGCCGGGGCCAGTGGGTTCACCTGGTCAATCGTCACCACGCCTGACACAAGTCCAACGGAGACCAACGTTCTCAGTGCAGTCACCTGCATCGGCGCCTCTGACTGCTGGGCGGTGGGGGAGGGAAACATGGGGCCAGGCGGGCCGAATGCCAACGCGCACACCCTGGCTGAGCACTGGAACGGCACCGCCTGGTCAATCGTCAGCACACCCAGCACTGGTTTTGAGTTCCGCGGCGTGAGCTGTGTCAGCAGCTCTGACTGCTGGGCGGTGGGAGGCGCTTCAGGTGAGATGCTGGCGGACCACTGGAACGGCACTGTTTGGTCAAACGTCACCACTCCGAGCGCCTCTCCGATTATCGGCGGCGTGAGCTGTGTAAGCAGCTCTGACTGCTGGGCGGTGGGGTATGGAAGCAATGGCGCAGCCGCCCAGACTTTCGCCGAGCACTGGAATGGTAGTGCTTGGTCCATCGTGCCAACCCCAAATACCAGCTCCTCGCAGAACAACGAGTTCAATGCGGTCGCCTGCACAAGCGTGTCTGACTGCTGGGCGGTGGGGCAAATAAATAGCACCTCCGCTTTCGTGACCCTTGCCGCGCACTGGAACGGTACGGCTTGGTCAATAGTCACCACCCCCAACGGAGTCAACTCCGCGAGTGAGAACGACCTCGTCAGCGTGAGCTGTATTGACAGTTCTGACTGCTGGGCGGTGGGGGCTCAATCGCCCGATGGCCAAGCCTTTATGAATCTTGTCGAGCACTGGAACGGCACGGATTGGTCCGTCGTCACCACACCCAATCCGATCTCGACGCAGGTAAGTTCGCTCGAGGGAGTGGTCTGTGTCAACAGTTCTGACTGCTGGGCGGTCGGTGGCGACGGCAGTCGCCCACCTTTTCAGACCCTGGTTGAGCAGTGGAACGGCGAAACCTGGTCCATCGTCCCAACCCCAAACCCCGTCCAGGGAGGCGGGCTCGCCGGAGTGGTTTGTGTTGACGCTTCTGACTGCTGGGCTGTGGGGGGTGCTGGCGGTGGGCAGGGCGGCGGCGTCCCCCAGACCCTGGCCGAGCACGGCACCCTCACAAGGTCACCCACGGTCACCACCTTGACCTCGACTCCGGCCGTCGAGGGCCAGACCGCCACGCTCACTGCTTCGGTCGCACCTGTCTCAGGTGGTGGAACACCGACAGGATCAGTCCTATTCATCGATTGGACTGCACGCTCACTTCTGGGGAGCGTGCAATTGAGTGGCGGTGCCGCTTCGCTGAACCCAGTGTTCCCGGAGGAGGGAAGCCACCTGGTCTCAGCGGTCTACACCGGGGACTCGAACTTCCTTCCCTCGCACGCCACTCAGACCATCGCCGTGACCGATGCTGCGCTCTCAGGCCAGTCACCATCGGCCCCGCTCCAAGGGGGCGAAGGCGTTCCCTTCTTTGCCCAAGCGGTTCCCGTGTCCGGAGTGGTCGCCAGCTTCACTGACGCAGACCCGGGTGGCACGGTGACCGACTATGCCGCCACCATCGACTGGGGAGACGGCACTTCCTCGTCCGGTGCGGTCGGAACGTCAGGGAGTGGCTTCACGATCGGTGGTAGCCACACCTACCAAGAGGACGGGAATTACCCTGTCATCGTTCACATTGGCGATGTGGGCGGATCCACCACCATCGTGGACTCGAGCGCGCATGTGTCCGAACCAACGAACGTCTTGGCGTTCTTGGTGGACTTGTTCTTCGAACGTTTCGGTTTCTAGGTCGGCGGTGACCTCTACGAGCCTGCCGAGGATATCTATGGAGCTGATTAGGGCAAGGACCGAGCGACCCAGCTGAGGAGGTTTGCCCGAACCCTTCTGTGTCAAGAGGCCCCGGAACTACCAGTTCCGAAACCATCGGTCCAGCGCCAGCAGGCAAAGGTGCCCCGACTTGGAAGTGTCGGGGAATCTGTCCGGTCCCTCGTTGTACCAACATCCCTTGCTTTCCCCTGTGAGCCGGCCTGGGTTTCCCGGAGGCTCTGCTCTGCCGCGGTCCAGAGGTGCCCCCCATACGCCGCTTCGCTCCGCGTCCTTGCTCCGCGTTCGGCGACCCTTGACAGGTCTGGTTAGCCACCCTGATGCCACAACACACCTGATCCGGCATGGACAGGTTGGACGCCCCTGTATTGCGACCTGGACGGATGTCCCAGCTTGAACCGCTACAGGCCCCGCCAGAGCTCCTGCAAACCCGTACGGCGCTCCGATTCCGCCCGCCGCCTCAGAGAGCTTCCTGTCGACGGCCAGGACGGGAATTCGAGCCAGTGCGCGCGCCGGGTATGACCATAGAACACCTGGTTAGCGCCGCCGGCGTGCCACTCCATTTCGGGTGTTGCCGGTCTGCGTTGCGGGCCCGAAGCACGACGACGCGACCCGCAACGACTAAGACGATCACCATCTGACGACGATGCGTCGCCCGGCCCGCGTCTCGAACGGTGCTTGTTGTTGGGACGTTGGCGCACTTCGGTCCGAATGGCTCTATGGGACAGCGGGTGCGGTCGCCAGAATCGCCGTAGGCGGGGCCGGCTCTTGAGCGGGACCCAGGGGCTTTCGGGCGGAACGTCATAGACACCATGGACACAGAGCGAACACCAACGGCACACGAATGGCGTACCAAAGCGATGGTCGAGCTCGAACGGGCGACCGCCGCCGAGCGTCGGTTCTCCCAATCGATCACCTTGAGCAACGAGGTCACCATGTTGGCGGCGGCAGACGAGCTCCAGGCGGCCACCCGCGATGCCACGGTGTGGCAATTGGCCAACCCCTGCCCTGACGCGAAGCTGGGGACGCACGTTGCCTGGATGTTGAGCACGTGCATGGAGGTCGCGCTCACCGCGCAGCGGGCCCTCACGGATCGCTCGGCCGACGTCGATGAGGCGATGGGCCGGCTCGGACTCCTCCTGGCGGTCATCGACTTCCATTCGCAGACGCTGGACGCCTGGTAGCCGCGTCGCGCACGTCGCTGGGCCACCATCTGCAGGCCATCCTGTCGCGTACCGGTATCCGCGGTTCTGTCACACCCTGCTGCCATGCTCGACGCCGTGGGTGCATGGACCTCTGGTGAGGTGCTCGGGTTCGACTTCGAGACCACGGGAGTAGACCGCTTCGCCGACGTGCCGGTCTCGTACGCTCTCGTGCACGTGGTCGGGGGTGTCGTGCTCCGGAGCTGGTCGGGCCTCATCGACCCGGGACGCGAGATCCCCGCTGACGCGACGCTTGTCCACGGCATCACCACCGAGCGTGCCCGCGACGAAGGCATGCCTCTGTCCGAGGCGATCGGTCTGGTGACCGACGCCGTCGTCTCGGCCGGGGCGCGCGGCGTGCCGCTGGCGGGTATGAAGCTCGATTACGACCTGACCATCCTGGAGATGCAAGCCCGGCAATTGTGGGGCACTGGATTTCTCGAGCGCGGCTGGCGCGGGCCATTGCTCGATGCCGTCGTGATCGACCGCCACTTCGACCCGGACCGCCAAGGCCGGCGGACTCTCGTCGACCTCTGTGCGCACTACGGCATCGACATCAGCCACCCGCACGACGCGTCGGCGGACGCCGTCGCCTCGCTTGAGGTGGTCTACGCGCTGGCAGAGCGCTACGTGGAGCTGTCGAACTTCGATCTCGCCCAGTTGTACGACGAGCAGGTCCTCTGGCACCAGCAGTGGACGGAGGAGTACGACGTGTGGCGGTTGTCGAAGGGGATGGTCGCCGTCGATCCCCGCGACTATCGGTGGCCCGTCGCACCGGCCGTCCTCTCCGAGGCGGCCTGAGGGAGCCCTCAGGTCTTGAGGAGGTCCCAGACCATCTCGACACCCTCGTTCTCGGCGAGGACCACCTTGGCAGGATGCTTCTTGTCGATGTGACCGACAAGACCGTTGTAGACCGAGTAGCCGATCAATTCCTGTAGGCGACGGGGGAAGGTCTTGACCAGCGAGGGCGGCACGCCCAGTTGCTGGTTCTCCTGCTGGCGGATGTAGCCGGCGCAGTAATTCATCGCGATACCGACTCGTCGCTGGTCGGTGTTGTTCGCACCCCCGCCGTGCCAGAGGCTCCCGACCCAAACGAGGACGCTCCCCTTGGCCATCTCGGCCGGGATGCTGTCGTAGAGCTCCAGCGGGTTGGGCGGCTCGTCGCGCAGGTGACTGCCCGGTATGACGCGGGTGGCGCCGTTCTCCTCGGTGAAGTCCGTGATCGCCCACATGGTGTTGCAGATGATCGGGTTGTGGGGGCGGGCGAGCGGGATGAGCTGGTCGTCGGCGTGGATCGGCTGTGCCTGCTCGCCGGGCCCGATAGCGATGGACGAGAGTGAGGAGATCAAGAGCCCGGGATCGAGCACGCCCTCGACCACCGGGAGTACGTTGTGATGCACCGGGATCTTCTGGAAGGTGGGCCCATGGACCAGCAGGTTGTACACCCGAGTCGTGTGGACACCCTCGAAGAGGTTGTCGGCCGGCACGCTGCCGAGATCGCGCTCTAGCCGGAGCAGGGCCTCGCCGATCTCGTCGACTAGCTGCGGCTCAATGGCGTTCGGGAGGACCGTGTAGCCGTCCTCGGCCACCCGCCGCAGATGTTCGGCGAGCTCCGGGAGGGGACTGGTCGTGGTGCCGGTGCTCTGTGTCACTGGGTCAATGGTACGGCCGTGGGGCACCTTCTTGCCGTCCGACCACGGCCGGGGCGAATTTGGCCCGGTGGTAGGGTCTCTGCGAACGGGCCGTTGGCGCAGTTGGTAGCGCACTTGCATGACGCGCAAGGGGTCAGAGGTTCGAGTCCTCTACGGCCCACCAGTTCAGAGGGGATTTTTGAGGGAACCGGAAAGACCGGAACTGGGCAGGGGGAGCAGTTGGGGGAGCAAATGTTCCGGAGTACGCCCCCCTGAGCCAAGACCCCGACGTGTGGGCGCACGACGCCGTTGTGTCTGACTGTTCCGAGTACCGCTTCGGGAACACACCGCGCACCAATGAGTCCACTCGGCGCGACAGCGCCGTGGAATGATGGGGACCAGAGGGCCACCCCCCAGGCCGGCGACGTAAAGCGCGCCAAGGGCACAAGAAGGAAAGTCCTTCTTGTGGTTCTTTCCGAAGTCGGGAGGCCCCCTCAGTGGCGAAGCAACTGCTTCAAGAGCAGCGCCCCGTCGCGCCCGTCGCGCCCAACCGCCGATCACGTCGGAGACGCAAGCCCGTTCAGGCCGTCGCGCCCGAGCCCGGCCGCATGGCCCTCGAGATTCCCGAGGCCGCGTACGAACTCCACGTCCACCCCAACACGGTGAGGAACCTGATCGCTAGGGGAGAGCTGGAGTCTTTCCGCGTAGGCCGGCGAGTACTCGTGGCGAGGACCGCCATTGAAGCTCTCATGAGTCGCGGCGGCACTTCGGGCGGCGTCGTGAACGACGACGAGGCGGTCCACATTCCCTAAACGCGGAAATGCGGACCCGAAGGCCCGCATCCCGAGACCACGCTCACCTAAGCGAATCGGTCGAAGTTTCCCCCACCAAGAAGGAAGAAACTAAAGTGAATTGTACCACCAGCACCCGACAGACAAGCACAACGGTGGCAGTCTAAGGCCGTGATTCAATGGAACTGTGCCAGTCGAGTGGAGAGGCGGGGAGAGCACAAACCGGCCAGTTCAATGGGCTCGGGAGGCTGTTAGAACTCTGGTGAGCTATCAGCCTGAATGAGTGGTGATGGAATCTTGTCTTGCGCGATAGCGGACACAGAGGGTGATGCACCTTTCTCCGACACGGGGTCTAAAGCGGCAGCTGACTCCAATCGGCTCAACTCCGCACCTCCGACTGGGCGAACGAGACTGGCATCTTTGGGTGTTCTTGGCCCGTTGTTGCCAATCGGGGCATATTTCTGGCTTATTCATCAGTACTCGGTCAATGTCGTCTACTTGGATCAATGGGCCGACGTCACGCTGCTCGAGCACTGGTACACAGGAACTCTCACCTTAAGCAACCTATGGGCACCGCACGGCGATCACAGAATCCTCTTCCCAAATCTGATCGTGATCGCTCTCGCTCAGTTCACCCATTTCAATGTGGTATTCGAGGAATATCTCAGTGGCGCCATGCTGGTCACGGCAACGGGCCTCTTCATTTTGATCCATAGGCGTCGCGCTCCGTCAACGCCCTTTGTCTACTACACCCCGCTCACGCTGCTGTTGTTCTCGTTTGTCCAGTACGAAAACACGCTGTGGGGATTCCAGATCGCCTGGTATCTGGTCACGCTTGCGTTGGCACTCGCGCTCTTTCTTCTCGACCGGCCTGCGCTGACGGGCTGGGTCTTCGCTGGAGCCATCGCCGCGACAGTTGTCGGGAGCTTCTCTTCATTGCAAGGGCTTCTCATCTGGCCGGTTGGACTCTTGGTTCTTTACGTCCACCGCCGACCGCGTCGTTCTCTCTTGATCTGGATCGCGTGCGCGCTGATAACCGCAACGGTGTACTTCCACCAGCTGAACCCGCCGTATTCAAATCAGACCTATGTATTTACCCACCCGATCGAGGCGATCAAATTCTTCCTATTCTTGATCGGCGCCGTTCTGGGCGTCCAGCTCACCAATTCACCCTGGCCCGTGATCGCGTTCGGAGCGATCGTCTTGACGATCGCCATGTTGTTCGTCGTTAAGCATCGGCAGCGGAGCGAACAAAGCGGCAGCCTCATCGGCGTGGCCTTGATCTGCTACGGGGTCCTCTTTGCCGCGACCGTCACTCAGGGTCGAGCGGGGGGAGTGTTTGGGCTGTGGGCTCCAACCCGCTACTCAACGTGTGGTCTTCTGATACTGGCCGGGTGCTATCTGGTCGTACTGGAGCGAGCGCCGGCCCGAAATCGCCTCGCCTTTCGAGCGACAACCGCAGAAGGTCAGCCCGAACGACGAGCCGTCATTGCCAACACCGTCATCTGGATCGCCCTGGCAGTGGTGATTTGCCTCCAGGTGATCTTTGGCAACGGCCATGGTCTCGCTTCGGCGAAATCATGGTCCCAAAACCAGAAAGAGGCAGCGGACATCATCGTGAACGTCGATAAGGCCGATAAGGCCTCGAAGCCGTTGTTGGAAAGCGAACTCATACAGTCTTCTCGCCAACAGCTGGAGGCGATGAAGAATTATCGGATGAGCCTTTTTGCCACCGGTGCTGTCGGCTACTACTCACGAATCGGGCTCCTGCCTGAACTGACAGTACTCCAAGTCCGAGTCGCCATTCCTGTACGCGGTGCCACACTGAAAGGCACCAGCTTGCTTGGCGCATTTGCGTCGGACCCTAGCGGTGTAACCAAAGTCGATTTCCGCCTCAATGGCGACGGAGTGCACGATGCGCTCGTAGGCGCTGGCAAGCGCGCCTTCTACGGGTGGTTCGCCTTCTGGAACACCACCAAGTACCCCAACGGCAGTTACGAACTCCGGAGCGTCGCTTACGGTTATGCCGGTAAGACGAGCTACAGCCGGAGCGTCAGAGTCAGCTTAAAGAATCACCCGTGACACTGGAACCCTGAGCCTTGACCATGACTGCTGAGATAGCGCTGACAGGATGCCTCCTATCGCCGGGATGGGGGCGTTCGGCGGGCCGAACGACCCAGTGACAGATGGATCTCAAGGGACATTCGATGTCCTGCACCTGAAGTCAGGCCGGGGCCGGTTCGCTCACGTCTTGGCGGTCGAACAGCTGACCGAGAGAGAGGTCAAAAATCGTCAGGGTGGCACGAATTAAGCAGAATGCACATCGCAGACACATAGTGGGTTTCGCCATCGGTCGGCGGTCGTCATGGCTTCGCTCGTGCGGTGTCGGGTGACTGGGGTTCGTGTGGATGACTGCTGACATGGCGGGGAGTGGTGACCGTGAGGACTCCACCGCTGGGGGATGGTTGCGTGCCCCAGGTCAGACGTTCAGGTCAGATCCCCAGCCATTGACAGAACGTGCGCCTCGGCACCTCACCAGCTGCCTTCCTTCGCTCGAACGCTGCTCGCGACTCCGCCACGAGCTTGTCGAATCGAGCCCCATCCTCTGAAGTCATGTGAAGCCTGCAGACGCCGGCCCAATACTTCGACGCGGGGGCGTGTGGACAACCTGTGACCTTGCAGGTGTGCGGCTCGCCGTCCCAGCATCGACGAAGCCGGATCAGGTGATAGCGGCACCAGATCCACGCCCCCTCGCGGCGTGGCTTCGGGAGGGTAACGATGATCTCCCCAACGGTGTCCTGCACGATCCCCAGCCTGACACCTTGCGCCGGGCTTGAGCCTGGTGTGTGAACTGGAGTAAAGCACTCCGTTCGCAACGATGGGTGCGTTGTAAACCGCTCCTTTGTCCGGTGACGGACGGTAGGGGCTTCGGGAGCACAAACCGCCGCCCCTCGTTGCTACGAGGTCCGCATATCCCTAGCTGATACCAAGATGGCGCCACGCGGCCCAACCCCAACTGCCGCCGCGGGGTCGGGCCGGCCACCTCACTTCACCCCCCGCTGACCGAGGTGGCGGTCCCGGTCGGGTGGTGGCGGTGACATTTCATACGAGGCTTGCAAGGCCGGCGCTGATACAGCGCCTCCCTGCGCTTTCAGGGTGAACCCAGGCGCGTGAGGGCGCCGATGGATGGCGAGGGGCGGGACCCCGGCGCTCGGCCTACGTCGATGCGGTGGCCGTGGGTTCGGCAACGTACTACGAGGCCCGGCCTGAGCATCTGAGACACCCGGCTCGTACGCTGGGCTCCGATGTTCGACCCCACCACCCAGTTCGCCGGCCATTCCCTACGGGCCGGGCTCGCCACGGCGTTCGAGCGGAACGCCGCCGCCTCGGTCGGCTTCTGAGGGTCGGCGTGTCCGTTGTCCGAATCGATGAGGGGCCGCGGCCAGGATGACCTCGGAACCCACCCGAAGCACTCTGAAAATGTTGTTCAGCCTGTGCGGGAACACGTGCGCGCTTCCGGGATGCGAGGAACGGCTGTTCGACAGGAAGTGGGACGGCATCAAGGCCGAGGTTTGTCACATCGCAGGCGAGAAGCAGACCGCGGCGCGGTTTGATCCCTCCATGACCGATGACGAGCGGAGGGACTTTTCGAATCTCGTCGTCATGTGTCCGACGAGTCACACGATCATCGACGAACTCGAACCCAGCCTGTACTCGGTAGAGCGACTCAAGGACATCAAAGGACAAGCACGAGTCACGGGCTGAGTCGGTCGATAAGTGGGCGACGGAGGACGAACTCACCATCTATGTCGGAGTAGCCCTTGTACGGCAGTTCGGTGAGCCGACACAGACCTCCGAGGCGATGGCTACGACCGCACGCCTATCGGTTCAGCCACAGCCAGCATCGGGGAGCGGTGACGGCGTCCCAGCCACGGTGGGACTAACTGCAGACGCGCAAGGAGTCAGTTCTCTAAATGCGGAGATTCAAGGCCGTTCTGTGCGTGACGAAGCGCGAACGGACGACTTGATCACGAGGAACTACGACTCTCCCGAGCCGTATGACTCCGCGGAACCGTATGACGGCCGTTCGGATGTGCACCTTTCCGAGACCGTGGTGCGCGAGTGGCTAAAGGGATGGTTCGATCAGCAAAGCGGCGAAGTCTCGGTCGCCACCATCGCACGAAACCTGGGAAGCGACCCGGAGGAAATCCGGCCGCTGCTCAGTGAGTTGGCCCAAAAGGGCGCGATTCAGGTGATCGAGATTCCAGAAACGCCCGAGGACTTTCTGACGGTAACTGGAGTCACTCCGGACGAGGCCCGCGGGGACGGGGGTTCTTAGTTGGCACAAATCGTTAACCGGACGACGGACGACCGAGGAGGTCACCTAGTCGCCCAGCATCCGCCCCTGAGCCTCGGTGATGTCGATGACCGGAGTGACGGGGTGCCCGTAGTGCTTGTCCAACATCCGCGTGTCCCTGTGACCGAGGAAGTCGGCAATCTGCGCTAGGGGTAGCCCAAGATGTCGCAGGAGGGAGGCACAGGAGTGGCGCAGCTCGTTTGGACTGATGGTGGGGGAGATCCCGGCGTCCTCACAGAGGCCCGCCACCTCGCGCCGAAGGTTTGATGGGTCGATGTAGTCGCCGATGGCATTGGTAAACACGAGGTCTTCGTGCTCCCATACCCGCGCCGCGAGGCGCTCCGGCTTCTGACGCTTCTTGTGTTCGACTAGCAAGGTCACGACTTCATCGGGGAGGCGGATCGTCCGGTCGGAGTTGGCCTTCGTCCCGCCTATCGTCATGGTGCCGTCCGGGGCTATTTTGCGCGATTGCCGGATGGCGAGCGTCTTCTTCTTGAAGTCGACGCAGTCCCACGTAAGTCCCGTTGCCTCGCCGGGTCGCAGCCCGCAGTAGAGCATCGTGCCGATCAGGGCATGGAGTCTGTGGCCCTCGGCCGCCGACAACAGTGACTCGGCCTCCTCGACTGTCAGGGACCGCCTGGGGCGCACCTGCGTGGCGCTCCGTGGAATCCTGGCGAGCTTGGGCTGTGCCACGTTCACGGTAAGGCGTCCATCCGCCATGGCAGCGTCGAGCACCACCCCTAGAGCGAAGCGCACCCGGCGCAGGGCAGACTCACCCAATGGCCCGCGACGGCCACCCCGGCTCCCCGGCTTAGCGGGCTTGCGGGTGGCGAGATGGCCCAGCATCCGGTTCACGTCTGCGGCCTTGAGATCGCGGAGCTTGATGGTCGAGATGGTCGATGTCTGATCGAGTGCCCAGCGGTAGTTCTCGCGGGTCGACTCGCCTGAGTCCTCCTTCGGCGCGCCGACGTTTTCGAGCCACCAGGCGACCCACTCGCCGACCGTTGTGCCATCGGTGGGCAATCCACTGTTCGCGGCGTTCCGTAGCGCGCCGAGCGCGTCCTGAGCCTCGGTCTTCGTGAACCCGGAGACCTTCCGACGCCGGCCGTCGATGGTCACGGCTCCGCGCCAGACGCCTTTGGACTTGTCGAAGTAGACGGAGCCCTCGCCGTAGCCGAGCTTCCTGCCCCTAGCCATCGCTCCAACCTCCTCGGTCGAGATTGCTCCCTTTGCTCCCCTGACCCATGGCACCGAGGGGCTGACCCCTTGCAAAGCAAGCAAGTCTGATTTGGGGGAGCAGTTCGGGGAGCAGTTCGGGGCTCATTTGGACCCACACGGTATCACACGTTTGTACAAAATCCCAGGTAGATGGGGTTTCGTGTGACCCGGTGTTAGCCGTGGTCCTGCATGACGCGCAAGGGGTCAGAGGTTCGAGTCCTCTACGGCCCACCCTTCCGAGCAGCAGTTATGCGCCGAATATGCGCTCGCTCCGCCCAGCTGTCGCATCAGTGCGCGAGTTTGTGCAGCAACCCGTGCCCGAGGCAGTGCCTCAGTGCCCGGGTTCATGGACCGACGGCGCCTACGTACCGGCGAACTGGGGCACCGTCAATCTGTGTACACAATCAGCCCGCCACGACGACTCGGTAGCCGTAGTCCACGCTGTCCAACCCCAACAAATCGCTGTGCTCGCTGGCCCACACGCCTGATTCGAGGTCGCGACGAAGCTGAGCGATTCCAGGCTCAACGAGTTCTGACGGCAACGACGCGAACGTCGAGCTGGCTGCTCTGATTCGTGGGTCCAGGTACGCCTCTGGGTTCCGCCAAAACGCCGCCTGGAAGCCGTCGATGAAGTCGTGGGGGATCTCAAATCGGTGCACCGTGTGAGCGTCGAGCGCCTCGACTATTCGCGGGAGCGTAGCGAAGCGGGCCGTCTCCATCGCGATAATCGCAGGGACGTACTCCGTGGCGATCCAGAGCCTCCGATCGTGATCCGGGTCCCACGTGAAGATCACCTGACGCCGAGCGACGCGCTTCACTTCCCTGAGTCCTCGCAAGAGGTCTCGCCAGTGGTGGACGGTGAGAATCGCCATCGCCGCATCGAAGCTGACATCGGGGAAGGGCAGACTCTCGGCCTCTCCTCGGACCCGACGGGAACCGGCGTGTTGGGCAAGCATGATTGCAGAAGGCTCGATCGCGACGACTTGGC
Source organism: uncultured Acidimicrobiaceae bacterium (assembly GCA_963726005.1). GTDB lineage: Bacteria > Actinomycetota > Acidimicrobiia > Acidimicrobiales > RAAP-2 > Bog-473. The sequence continues at coordinate 291,713 of CAVSAT010000002.1, read as the reverse complement.
GGTCCGCGGGCTCGTACGAGCCGGTTCCGGCCCCCACATTCACGATGGTCTCGGCGTCGCCGAGCGCCTCCTCAATCATCCTCCCTAAGCGAGGATCCGGACGCCGTACATCTTGATAACCGACGCCAAGGCGATCGTACACGGCCGAATCTTCGGGGCCGTCCTTTGTCACTGCAGCCCATTATCTCTCTTGATTCAGCGCCGCCGAAGTCCGTCAAGACGAAGCTTCGTCAACCATCCCACTCCTGATGCGTTCTGGGGCACTCCCGAGGCGTGATCGCTCGTGGTGATTGTCGGCACCCGGCCAAGCCCCGCGGCCAGGCACTAGCGACGGATCAGGTCGAGGTTCTACAGGGTCCAGCGAAGAGCGAGAGAACGATGCGGCTCGTCTTGCGCTGCCCATTGACACGCACGTCGAGGGGAACGCAGCCCCGTCGTCGACCATCGGTGAACCGAAAGCTCTGGGGAAAGAATCCACGCTTGTGCAAACAGGCTCGGTACGTGACCGACTGGCTCCCTTGGGGCGGTGACCACGGATTCTGTTGCACGACGTAGGACCGAGCGCCAAGAGCGATCGTCATCGTCACCATGGCTCCAGGATCGACCACCGGAGGGAGCTTGTACCCGGTGAGTTGAGCCACTCGACTCGAGTACGGCGGATTCATGGTGGCCAGCCGGCGCGCCTGAGGGAAATACCCCGGGCCGAATCCGATGTCATGTGGCCCAATGGGGGGCAAAGTCCCGGTGAACTGCGTCGCTTCTTCTGCACAGGTCAGGAGCTGGGGGTGCGCAGGTGTGCCGACAATAGTGAGGGAACCGCTGGCATCAGAAACGCCACAGAGGCCATAGACGAGGACGAGAACCGTGGCGGCAGTCCCGCCTGGCCACCATGGGCGTCGGTGAAGCCTCGTTCCCACATGACCATGATGGCCGGTCCACGATCCAACCGTGGCCTGCCCTCATGCAGTCGAACTGCCCCACCGAACCGGCGTTCGCGGATAGTCGCCAAATGTCAGAGCGGACCGTCCTGTGGGGGCCTCAAACGGTTGCTGAAAGTAACTCGAGAGGCACGCACCCCGCGGATGCGGGCGACGCGGGCGGCGGTAGCCTGGTGCCGTGGCACTGAGGTGGCGCTGGCTGTTGGTGGCCTTGGCGGCCGTGACCGTCGGCTGCCTCGTGCCAGGTTCGATGGTGTCGCAGACCCCCTGGGCCTCCCGCACGGCCAGTATCGAGGCTGCTGCGTCCGCGCCCTCGGGCAGCGCGTGTGCCGCCGTGGCCTGCAACCGTGGCTCGACGTCCGCGCCGCTACCGCTTCCTTCAGGCGCCGTGGCCGGGATTCTGGCGGCCGGAGCCCTGTTCTTCCTACTCACACACATGGTCCGCCGGGCCCGGAGGACGGCGAAGGCCCTCCCCGATGGCAACCCCCTCCGGTTGCTGCGCCCGCCGCAGCTGACGTTCTCGCTGTAAACCGCCGGCGCCGACGCGCCGACAATAAAGGAACAACGGCGCCACCCGGACGCCTCCCGGCAGCCGCTGCCCTCATCCTCGAGTGGCGGCCCCTGCCTCGAATCCTCACGGTAGAGAACGGAGACCTTTCATGTCGAACAAGCGCACGCGCAACCTGGCGGCGGCGCAGAAGGGAAGGGGAACAGGCCACGCCCAGACCCGACCCTCCTCGGCCGCCTCCACGAACGCGGCCAAGCAGGCAAATGCCAACACAAACCCGAATAAGACCGCAGCCAACCGCCGCTACGCCGAACGCCAGGGCCGCAAGCAACAGGTCGCCCTCGAGGCGAAGCGCACGCGCAATCGGCGCTACGCCATCTTCACGATCGCCCTCGTGATCTGCATCGTCGCCGTCCTCGTGATCGTCAAGGTCACGGGCGGAAGCGAGAGCGGATCGGGGGTCGTCGACCAGTCGTCACCGCCCGCGGGCACGCCGATCCCGGCCGCCACGCTGTCCAAGCTGGCCTCGGTGCCGGTGTCGACGCTCAACGCTGCACCCACCGGCGGGATCCTCAATGCTCCGCAGGCCGTCGCCAACCCAGCGCTGACCGCCAACGGCAAGCCCGAGATCCTCTACATCGGCGCCGAGTGGTGCCCGCATTGCGCCGCGGAACGGTGGCCGCTTTACCTCGCACTCTCCAAGTTCGGGACGTTCAGTCCGCCACCTGGTCGCATTCACTCGGCAAACCGGGATGGGAACGTGCCCACCTTGACCTTCTACGGAACGACGTACTCGAGCCCCTATCTCTCGTTCGTGCCGGTCGAGGTGTACACGAACCATCCGTCGGCAAATGGCTACACGGCTTTGCAGACGCCGACGCCGAGCCAGCTGCAGCTGTGGCAGAACTCCAACGGCGGCACCTTCCCGTTCGTCGACCTCGGGGGAAAGCAGGTGCTGACCGGAGCTCAGTACTCGTTCGCCGACCTTCAGAACCTGCACTTCTCGTCGGTGGCGGCACAGGTGGGTGACAACACGACCACGATCGGCGCGAACATCGACGCCAGCGCCGCCCAGCTCGTGAAGACGATCTGCGGCTCGCTTTCCCACGGCCAGCCCGCTGCGGTCTGCTCCCCGTGAGCAGCCTGAGCCGTACCAGCCACTGGCTGCCCAGGCCGGCGGGTCCTGCGGCGGCCGGCGGCTGGGAGATGCCGCGCTGGCCGGGTCTCGTAGGGACGGCGGCCGGCTTCGCCGGACTCGCGGTCGCCTCCTACCTCACCTACGAGCACTTCACCTCGTCGAGTTCCCTGGCCTGCTCGGACAGCGGCGTCATCAACTGCCTGAAGGTCACGACGAGTTCGTACTCGGCAGTGGTGGGTGTGCCGGTGGCCGTACTCGGCGTTGTCTTCTTCGCCGTCATGCTGGTATTCCAGCTTCCGCTGATGTGGCGCCGGCCCGAGCGGGCGGTGCGCGTCGGCCGGTTGGCGTGGGCTGCGATCGGACTCTGCAGCGTCTTCTACCTGCTGTACGCGGAGCTCTTCGCCGTCGACGCAATCTGCCTGTGGTGCACGGCGGTGCATGTCCTCACGCTGGTGCTCTTCGGTACGACGGTCTTCGCGACTGCGACGTACCCCCCGTCGCAGACGGTACCCACCTGACCCACCGGGGTGCCCCAGTCGTGCCGGTATGGGATAGCGGCGCGTGCCGTGCACAGCACCACACTGAGACGCGATTCGACCCCGCCGAAGCGGGGTCGAATCGCACCAGCGGCGGCGCAATGCCCTAGTACCCATTGCGGGGCCAGGGTGTCGCCCGGCCACATTCCCCCAACACGATTGTTTGGTGGTCTAGTGGCAACCTAATCGTCGGGCGGGGCCTTGAAAATCACCCAATCGGGTGCAACATGGGATTGCGCCACACGCGAAACGACCCGGTCGAAGCGGGGCCGCAACGCTGCGACGCTTATCCATTCGCCCTCCGGTGGCGACCGAACTCGCGCAGTCCCGTCAGCCCTCGAGGTGGTCGGGGCAGGCCCACACGACCTACCAGCGTTCGCCACTCGGTGAGCGCCACCGCCCGGCTGCCCGGATAGGTGGGCCTACCCGTAGAGGCCGGGATGGTCGGCTCGGCCAGGGAGCCTAAGTGCTCAACACGTTGATGACGCGTGTCGACGCAGCGACGATCGCAGTCGCCTGAGTCGGTGTCAGTTTCTTTCCCGCCTGGGCCTGTACCTCGTTGATGAGAGCGTTCAGGTCCGCTATTGCCTGGGCAGGAAGGCCGGCTGCGACGGCGGCCTGAGCAGCCTGGACCTTGTCAGCGAGGCTGGTGCCCGGACCGATGTTGGTCACCGTTACCAACAGCGATGCCAGCTGTTCGGCAGCGCCCCGCACGGTCACAGTGAAGGTCCCGGTCGCGATCTCGCCAAAGTGGTCAACGACCCGACAGGTCACGGTGGTGGTACCCACCGGGAAGGTCGACCCCGACGTGGGCGTACAGCTGCCGGGCGCCGCGCCCGGAATGGCTGGCGGTGTCGACCAGCTCGCCAGCGCGCCGGCCCGGCTCGTCGCTGTCACGCTTTGGTCCGAGGGAACGAGAAGCGTGCCCGTCACATTGGCGCCGTTCAAGCTTGCGTACATCAGTAGGCCTATAGGTTGCACCGTGGCGATGAGGTTGGCGTCGGTGAGGTTGGTGCCGCTCAAATCGGCAAAACCAAGAGCTGCACCCCCGAGATTGGTGCCGGTCAGATTGGCGCCAGCGAGATCTGCACTGATCATGATCCCGTCTTGGACGTCCGCAAACGAGAGATTCGCTCCCGGCATCACGGCGTCGGTTAAGTCCACCGCTCCACACGCAAAGAACTGAAAAAAGACACACTCAGCCAGGGTCGTGAAACTGAGATTGGCGTTGGTCAGATTCGCGCCCTGCACGCTGGCACTTACACAGACGCCTGGGTGAGCGCAGCCCACGAACTGAGCTCCCGCCAGGTTGGCGTAGGAGAGATTGGCAGAGGACAGATTCGCGGACTCGGGGGGAAGGGAAAACGGAAAGACAAACTGAGCTCCCGTCAGATTGGCGTACGAGAGGTTGAGAGAAGCGAGGTCGGCACCTGCGAAGTTGGTGTTGGGACAGTTCGTGAAGTTCATCGGCGTCGGGTTGGCCACGATGGTGCAGCCGTTGACGACCGTGTCGGCGGCTGCTGGCGTAGAAGTAGCTAAGACCGGTGTGACAAATGCAACGGCGATCACCAGAACCATGCCGGTCACCCGAAGAAGTCGCCCAACCATGGCCACCCCCTAACTTCGCTACGGTTGAGATTACCTGGGTTCTTGGCGAAAATCTCGTAGCGGTGATTCGCCACTTGGGCGAAGGTTCTCCACGCTGAATCAGATGATTCGGTGGTCAACAACGCAAGTTGCGGCGCCCGAACTCCCTTAGGCCCGTCAGCCCCTCGAGGTGGTCCGCGCAACTCCACACCCGCCACCAGCGATCGCCCTTAGGGCTGAACCATCGCCCCGTCCAGTTCGGCCGTTCCGCGCAATGGCCGGCCTGCATCGTGCCGTCGTACACCATGGCCCAGCACTTCATCGGCTCGACGACGAAGCCCGGGTGACGGTCGCCGGGCTGGGGCATCGGGCTCACGGCACGACGGTAGACGTAGTGAGCTCGCGGCCCAACCCCAAGGCGGTGCAGGGGTTGGGGCCGGCCACCTCACCTCACCCCCTGGAAGAACCGTAGATTGGCGGTCGGTTCTGTGTCAGTGACGGCGACTCTCATACGAGGTCCGCATGTCCCGTGTTGATACAGCGCCTTCTTACGGTGTCTGGGTGAACGAGGCGCTGCTCGCCTGGCTGATGGTCCACCCGCGCGGCCGCGGCCGGTCATACCCTCGGATCTCGATGAACGAGGCGCTGTTCAGCGAGGGCCAAACGCCCCACCAGCCTCCGATCCTGACGGAGCTCGAGGCGACCCGGGCCGGCGTTGCCCTGGAGCGGCGACGGAGTGTCGAGTGGCTGAGCCCGCCGGCTCACGTCGACGATTGGGGAACTCTCGTTTACAATGGCCTCGAGGTTGGGGGTGACACTTGTTGGGGGTTGTCGCAGTCGCGGTCGTTTCGATGTCGAGCTTCACCTTTGCCGTCTCCGCTCAGGCCTCCGCGCCAAGGTGGGCTCACCCCAAGGCCGAGGCCTGGCTCGTGAAGAACGCGCGAGACGTGGGCGCGCTCCTTTCAGACTTCCAAGTGGTCTACGGAGAGATGCAGACGTGCTCGGGCACCGATGGGCCCGATCCGGGAAGCTCCGAGCCTTGTCAGGGTGTCAGCAGCGATCCCGGTAGTTGGGCAATGCGCACCAGTCAGGACTGCCCACGGGCAATCATGGATGTCGGGACGGTGCGGTCAGACGGCCCGATTCCCCTGGTGCAAACGGAGAACTTGATGTCCACCGCGCTGCACGACCTGACCCTTGGTTGCGATGCCATTGCATTGGCACAGAACGCCTATCTGGTCAGCCCTTCAACCGAGGCGAATAACGCGGCGGTGTCCGACCCCGCAGACTCCGCCGCGGCCGACATGGAGACGGCCAGCACCCTCCTCCATCGAGTTGTCAACGCACTGAACGCGCGCAAGTAGGTTGCCGGCTCACCGGCACGGGCTCACGGGGACGCGTCCGGGTCATCGGCAATCGGCGCCAGCCAGTGGATTGTCGCGCTGGACCCGACCACGAGCATCGAACTCCAGAGATATTCCGCATGTCCCTTTCGGACCCGCTTGACAAATGGCTGACCCGACCTCAGAGCGTCTTCGATGTAAGGGACTGGCAGACGGGACGCACTACCGTTCCCCCGTGGCCGCGGCCCTCACATGACCGAGTTTCTTGCCCTGCTGGCCGCCCTGGCCAACGCCGGCAATCTCGTGACCCAGCACGTCTCGAGCACTCGCGCTCCGGAGGGGACCAAGCCGTTGAAGCTCGTCGTCTATTTGGTCCGGCAGCCGATGTGGTTGTTCGGATGGGCGGCGCTCTTGGTTGGTTTCTTGCTCCATGCTGTCGCGCTCCACGTCGGCGCCCTCTCCGTTGTACAACCGATCCTGGTGGCCGAGCTCGTGTTCGCATTGGTCATCCGGCGGTTGTGGTTCCACCACCGCGTATCTGGAGCAGCTTGGCGGGCGGCGGTGATCACCTGTGCCGGCCTGGCGCTGTTCATCGTCGCTTCGGAGTCGAGCAGCGGCGGGATGACGGCGTCCCTCCCCGAGTGGTTGTCGGCGTCGGTCGTGCTCGGCGCCATCGCACTGCTCATGGTGGCGGCGGCACGGTGGGGGACACCGACGAGGAAGGCTGCGCTCTACGGCACGGCGACGGGCATGGTGTGGGCGTTGGAGGCGGCCTACATCAAGTCGATGACCGACACACTGGCTCAGGACGGCTTCTTCGGCATGTTCGCTCACTGGCCGGTGTACGCCGTGATCGTCGGCGGCATCGTCGGCAACGTGGTCATGCAGGCAGCGGTGCACCAGGGGCCACTTCACGTCTCGTCGCCCCTCATGATTGCCGCCGATCCGATCTTCAGCATCGTGCTTGGTTTCTGGCTCTTCGACGAGCAGCTGAGCCACCAGCCTTTCAAGATCGCCCTGAGCCTCGTCGGGCTGGTCACGTTGGCCGCGGGCATCTGGCAGATGACGCAGAACGAACCGACCATCGACGTGGCCAAGACGCATTTGGGCTAGGACATCGAGGGTATCGACGTCAGTCCTCCATACCGAACCAGCGACGTCGGCGCGTCGCGCCGAACTCAACCTTTGACGCGGCGGTCGCTTCGGAGGCTTCGTCAAAGGTTCCGAACGGTGTCGGGCCTGAAAGGAAATTGGCGACGAAGCGCGCCACCTTGGAGCCGCCGAATTCGACGTAGCAGGTCGCGATTCCCCGGTAGGGCTCAGGAGGGCTGCCACCGCGGATCTGATGGACGAGCACCTCGGCGACGGTGCGGGCCTCGCCCTCGGCGATGGCGCCGACCCGGGGAACGGGAGCACTGGTGACATCGCCGACCGCGTAGACGTTCTCGAACCTGGTGGCGAACGTCGTGTGATCGACGGGCACCCAACCATCTTCGGCCAGAGCCGACTCCTCGACCGCACGAGGAGCCCGATGCACCGGGATGCCGAGGAAGAGGTCGTAGGGCGTCGTCTCCCCGCTGGCCAGCGTGGCGACCTTCGACCCGGGATCGAGCGAAGTCACCTTCGACTCCGGCCACCATTCGATGCCGCGTTCGGCCAGCGCCGCGAGGATGCCCGCCGATGCTTCGGGTGAGATGGGGATCGGGGTCGACATCGGGCTGATGACCTTGATCGTCGTGGACGCCTCCCGCCCGCGCCGTGCGAGATAGTCGTCAAGCAAGAGAGCGGTCTCGAAGGGCGCCGCCGGGCACTTGAAGAAGGGTCCGAGCACGCCGATGATGACGTTGCCTCCCTCAAAGTCCGGCAGTCGACGACTGACGCGTTGTGCCCCGGCAACCGAGTAGTACTCCGTTCCCTCCTCGACCAAGCCCGGCGTCGCGGCGGGGTCGAGGTCCGCTCCCAGGGCGACCACCAAGATGTCGGGCTCGTAGGTCGAGGCGTTCGTGATGACTCGCCTGCGTTCGGGGTCGATGGACTCGACGGTCTCTCGCACGAATCTGACGGCCGGTCTGTTCAGCTTGGTATAGGGAATCCGCACCTTGCTCAGTTCTTGCCGACCGAACATGACGTCCAACTTCGAAAAACCGAACACGAAGGCGTCACTGCTGTCGATGATCGTGACATCGACCTCTTCGGGCAGTTCTTCCGAAAGATTCGTCGCGAGCTCCAATCCTGCGAAGCCGGCACCGAGGATCACCACGGTCTTCATCGCAACTCCGTTCCCTAATGAGCGCCGCGTTTCGGATTCGCCGGATCCGTGGACACTCCGCCGGTTGTGCAGTATTGACGATAGACCTCTGGACGCGCTGAGCGTGCCCCGCTCCGCTCGGGACGCGTCGATCGCGAACGCCGGCATCGAAACCGTCTGTGTGATAAACGAACGCCATGGATCTGAGAGTCGTCGGTGCAGGGTTGGGAAGAACAGGCACGCATTCCCTGAAGGTGGCCTTCGAGCAGCTCCTCGGAGGGCCCTGCTATCACATGCTCGAGGTGCTCGGCCGGCCGGACCAGCGCGACACGTGGGCGGCGGCGACCCGAGGCGAGCGGGTCGACTGGGCGACGTTCCTCGCTCCGTACCGGGCCACGGTGGACTGGCCGGCCGCCGCGTTCTGGAGGGAGATCAGCGGCGCGGCCCCGCAGGCGGTCGTCGTTTTGTCGGTTCGCGACAGCGACGCGTGGTGGAAGAGCGCCTCAGAGACGATCTTCGCCGTCCTGGCGCGAGGTGCTGCGCCGGATGACCCCGCGGGGCTCGAGGAATTGGAGATGATCAAGGCCCTGATCGAACAGCGCTTCACGCCTAGTTGGCGCGACCGGGACGGCGCCATCGCAGCCTACGAGGCGCACAATGCGCGCGTCCGCTCTGAAGCGCCACGAGACCGTCTCGTGGAGTGGCGCCCGGGCGACGGATGGGGCCCCCTGTGCGCCGCTCTCGGTATGGAGGAGCCGTCCGAACCCTTCCCGCACCTGAATACGACCTCTGACTTCCGGGCCATGACCGGGCTGGACGGGACGGTGCGGTCCTAACTCTGATCCCCCTGGTCGCCCCCTTGGCCATGGCCATGGTCGCGGCCAAGTGAGGGTGATCCCGGAAACGATGGCGCCGGAGCGGTTGGACTCGTCGCCGGCACCGTCGCACCGGTCGGCTCAAGGGTGCTCACGACGTCCTGGTACTGCGCCGATGTAATGCCTCCGCCCGCGAGGAGCACCTGGGCCAGCGCCAGAGCCTGTTGCGCCGCTTCCTGACGGCCGGCCCCGGGCGGTTGGGCACCTACGGCAGAGAGAGCGGCGGCCATCACCGCGTCTCCGGGGAACCCGGCGTTCGCGAACGACGCCGCCAGAGTTGTGATCGCCGCGCCTTGGGCGTCGGAGACCGGAGGTCGTGCCGCACCGGTGTGGTGCGAGGCCGCATGGTGATGCGAGGAGGCCAGGCCGGCCCGTCCACCGGGTTGGGCGCCGTCGCCCAAGAACAGGTACAGAGAGACGACGAGAGCCGCCACCACGGCGGCGGCCACGAGGGTCCGGAGTCGCCGCCGCGTGTGCTCGCTTCTGGCTCGCGCCGGAGGAGGCGATGACAAGACCTCGGTCGCGCTAGCAGCCCTGGGGGCAGCGACCGGGGGGGTGGCCGCCGCCGATGACATCGGCGTGGTTGGGAGCGGCGGCGGGACGAGTGCCGCGTCGGCCCGCTGGGTTCTCATGGCATGCAGCATGTCGGTCGCCGAGGTGAACCGATCCTGTGGATCGACGGCCAGAGCGCGTCGCGCGACGTCGCGGAACGGCAGAGGAAGCTGCTCGGTTGCTTCTGGACCGGGAACAAGGCGTCTTCCGGTCAACACTTCGACCATGACTGCGCCGACCGCGAAGAGATCCGACTGCACGGTCGCCGGCTGTCCAGATCTGCGCTCCGGAGCCAGATAGCCAGGCGTCCCCAGCACGACGCCCGTCATCGTCAGGTCGTCGGCCACACGATCCGGCGCGCCCCCGACGTCGAAGCTCTTTGCGATGCCGAAGTCGGTGATCTTCGCGTGCCCGTCGTCTTGGAGGAGGATGTTGCTCGGCTTGATGTCGCGGTGCACGACGCCGAGCTTGTGGGCGGCGGCCAAGGCCGCCAGCGTCTCCACCATGACGGACATCACCCGCTGCCTGGGGAGCGGACCTCTGATGATCTCGTCTCGCAACGTGGTGCCCGGCAGCCTCTCCATGATCAGGTATGAGGAGGAGTCATCCTCCCCGTAGTCCAAGACGGCGACGATGTTGGGATGGACGAGCCGAGCGGCGATCCTCGCCTCCTGCTGGAACCGTTTGCACATGTTCGGAAGCGCCCGCGTCTGGGGCCTGAGGATCTTCACCGCCACGGGGCGCTCGAGCCGCTGGTCGAAGCCGTCGTAGACGCGGGCCATGCCGCCCTCGCCCAGAAGGCCGTGGAGGCGGTAGCGACCGCCGATCACCGCAGCCGCTGTGCGCGTGTCCACTCCGGTTGGATACCCAGCGCCAAATCTCCCTAGTCCTGATCCAGCGCGGGATCCCGCTGGCCCTGAGCGCCCGCCAATTGGGGACTGGGTCATCCACGGTCTTCAGGCCTCATCCGCCAGGACCGCCATCTCGGCCATGAGTGTCAGGGCGTCACCCGGGACCGCGCTCCCGAAGTCCCGGTAGAGGGCGTGGACGTTGGCCACGACGCGCTCCGGCTCACTCCAAGCGGAGTAGGGACCCAGATCGATGTCCCGCGTCGCCTCCATCGGCGACAGCCCAGCGTCAAAGCGGATTCTGGTCTCGGTCGTCAAGAACTCGAAGTAGCCCTTCAGCTCCGCGACGGCAGTCGGCGTGGCCAGAGGTCCGTGACCCGGCACCACCACGGTCGGTCGGAGTTCGATGATGCGCTCGCAGGCCGCGATCCAGTTGGCGACCGGTCCGGCCCACACGATGGGGTGGCCACCGTGGAAGAGGATGTCGCCCGTGAAGACGATGCCATCCTCGGGCAGATGGACGACGAGATCCCCCGCGGTGTGCGCTGGGCCGACCTCAATCAGGGACACCGGGCGGTTCCCGACCTTGAGGTCGAGCCGGCCCTCAAATGTCCGCGAGGGCAGGGTCAGTGGCACGTCGTCGAAGGAGAAAGGTGCGAAGATACGCGCGAGGAAATCCCCGGCCGGACCGAGCGAGGGCGCGGAACGCACCATGGCGGCCATCGCGCTCGGTGGCAGGTGCTCCATCTCCTGGGCGCACCGCGCCGAGGAGATGATCTCCGATTCGGCCACGAGCGCATTGCCGTAGCAGTGGTCCCCGTTGGCGTGGGTGTTCACCACGGTGGCGATCCGCTCGGCCGAGGCGGTTGTCTTCGGCGCATCGCTTCGAGCATCTCGGCGGTGAGGCGAAGGTCGAAGAGCGTGTCGACGAGCAGCGACGAGTGACCGCCTCCGGTTACCAGACCCGCATTGGACCAGCCCCAACCGCCGTCGGGCTGCAGATAGGCCCAGACACCGTCGGCCACCTCATGCAGGCCCTTTTGGAACGCCACTGGTCAGTACCGGTTGCCGAAGGACGTGCCGACGGCGAGGTTCTCGTTGATCGGCTGACGGTGGCCGAGGACCTGGACCACGACGCGCATCCTACGTACTGCGGCGCGATGCCGCCCGGCGACGCACCGGGCCTTCCGGGGCTCGGTCCCGGGCGATTTGCCCCATTGTGAATAATTGGTGAACTCGGGCTCTCAGCTGCCCAGTTACCGCATCCCCTGTGATAGGCACCAGACGAATCTCGTTGGCCTCGAGCCCGCACGAGGCGGCTGCTCGTGAGATCTCAGAGGGAGTCGTCATATGCAAGAGCGCACCCCAGGCGAGGTCCTTCGCCTCGTGAAGGACGAGGGGATCGAGGTCGTCGATCTCCGCTTTTGTGATCTTCCGGGACTGATGCAGCACTTCTCCATCCCCGCGCACGCGCTGACTGAGGAGACGTTCACCGAGGGGAACGGCTTCGACGGCTCCTCCATCCGAGGGTTTCAACAGATCCACGAGTCCGACATGATCCTGCTGCCCGATCCTTCGACGGCGGTGGTCGACCCCTTCCGCCAGCACAAGACGCTCAATCTGAACTGCTTCGTGCACGACCCGCTGACCCTCGAGCACTACAGCCGCGACCCGCGGTACGTGGCACAGAAGGCCGAGGCCCACTTGACGTCGACCGGGATCGCCGACACCTCCTACTTCGGTCCCGAGGCGGAGTTCTTCATCTTCGACGACGTCCGTTTCTCCCAGGACCAGCGCTCCGCCTTCTACCAGGTCGACTCGATTGAGGGCATTTGGAACTCCGCCCGCGACGAGCGGCCGAACCTCGGGTACAAGCCACGCTACAAGGAGGGCTATTTCCCGACTCCGCCGATGGACCACTTCCAGGACCTGCGCTCCGAGATGATCCTCGTCATGGAGAGGATGGGCATCGAGATCGAGGTGCAGCACCACGAGGTGGGCACCGCGGGCCAGGCCGAGATCGACATGCGCTTCGACACCCTTCTGAACATGGCGGACAAGTTGATGCTCTACAAGTACGTCGTCAAGTGCGTCGCCAATCAGGCCGGCTTCACCGCGACCTTCATGCCCAAGCCGCTCTTCGACGACAACGGCTCGGGCATGCACGTCCACTCGTCCCTCTGGAATGGCGGTGAGCCGCTCTTCCACCAAGAAGGTACGTACGCCGGTCTGTCGGACATCGGCCGCTGGTACATCGGCGGCATCATCAAGCACGCGAGATCGGTGCTTGCCTTCGCCGCCCCGACCACGAACTCCTACAAGCGTCTCGTCCCCGGTTTTGAGGCACCGGTCAACCTGGTTTACTCCCAGCGCAACCGCTCGGCCGCGTGCCGGATCCCCGTCTACTCGCCGAGTCCCAAGGCCAAGCGCGTCGAGTTCCGGTGCCCCGACCCGAGCTGCAACCCGTACCTCGCGTTCTCGGCCATCCTCATGGCCGGCCTCGACGGCGTAGTCAACCGCATCGAGCCGCCGGCGCCGGTCGACGAGGACCTCTTCGACCTACCGGCCAGCGAGCTGGCCAAGGTCGGTCAAGTCCCATCGTCGCTGGAGGAAGCGATGGACGCTCTGGAGGCCGATCAGGACTACCTGAAGGTGGGCGGTGTCTTCACCGAAGACCTGCTCGAGACCTGGGTCGACTACAAGCGCTCCCGGGAGATCGACGCCGTCCGGCTCCGGCCCCACCCATGGGAGTTCATGCTCTACTACGACATCTGATCTGAACCCGCTCGCTGGCGAGTCGACTCAGTACACCCAGACGGTGGTCCCGATGGGGTCGATGTTGTTGGCCCATATCCAGTCGATGGCCTCGTTGCTGATTCTGACGCACCCGTGCGACACCGGGTAGGGCGGGACGGCCGTGTCGCCATGGATGGCATAGCCGCCGGTGAAGTACCTCGGTCGCCACAGCTCGCCAAGGGGGCTGATGTCGAGGCCGTTGACGACGCGGAACGTGTGCCAGATCCCGGTCGGGGTGATGGCGACCGATGTGACGCCTCCGCTGGTGTAGGTGTAGCCGCCTCCGGTCGACGTGTTCAGTGTGTACAAGAGGTGGCCGTTGTTCACGACCATGACGACGTCGTTCGCCAGGTTTACCTCAATGACGTAGCCGGAGGTGCTGCGCGGCTGCGGTACCACACCCGCATTGAGCGCGCCCCACGTGGTCGGCCCGACGACACCGTCGACCTGCAGCCCGGCCACCTTCTGGAGCGCCCACACGGCCTGTTCCGTGCTGTCGTCGAACGAGCCACCGGTGGTGTCCACCCAGTAGCCGAGGGCGGTCAATTGCTGCTGCAGCAGGACGACCGCAGCACCACTGGCCCCGGGCCCGATGGTCGGTGGCAGCGGGGGGGAGAAGTCGGCAGGAGCCAGTAGCCGGTGCCGTTGGGCGTGGCGGCGATGGCCCGGATGGGATTGGCGTTCGACTGCCCGCCCATGGAGCCCAAGAAGGGGACGCCATAGTTGAACACCCCGCCGTCCCTGGCCGCGAGCCAGTAGCCGCCGGCGGTACCTGCCATCGCGACGATGGGGGCGTTGAGTGGGGTGCCGCCCATCGAACCGAGGAACGGCGCGGTCCCGTAATTGAAGATGCCCCCGTCGGAGGCCACCAACCAGTAGCCGGTGCCGCCCGCCGCCGGCGCCATGCCCACGACGGGCTGGTTGAGGTGGATCGATCCGGTCGAGCCGTAGAAGACGGCGTCACCGTAGGAGAAGATGCCCCCGTCGGCGGCCACGAGCCAGTAGCCGCCCCCGTCCGGTGTGGCGGCCATGCCAACGATCGCCTGGTTGAGCGGCAGGCTTCCCGCAGAGCCGTGGAAGACAGCGTCGCCATATGTGAACACGCCCCCGTCCGACGCCACGAGCCAGTACCCATCGCCGTCTTTCGTGGCGGCCATGCCCACGATCGGCTTGTTGAGGGCGATGCTTCCGGCCGAACCGAAGAATCCGGCGTCGCCGTAGTTGAAAATCCCCCCGTCCGCGGCTGCGATCCAGTAGCCGTTGCCGCTCGCGGTAGAAGCCATGGCGACCGGCGGGGAATTGAGCTGCAACCCGCCCGCGGGACCGAAGAACCCGGCGCTACCGAAGTTCACCGGTTGCGCCGGGTTGTCGGGGTAGGCGGCGGATGCGGTGCCGGGTGTGACGGCGAGCAACGCAGGGACGAGGGTCATGCAGCCCACGAGGGCGGTCAGGAACGAGCGACGTCGTCCGCGCCAGAGGCGAGCCTGGCCGCGGGTGGCGGGCCTTGGGGACGCGTGATCATGGACCGGCATGGGGGACTCCTTGGGTCAACTCCGGGCGTGTCAGCACCCCGGGGTTGACGACGTTGATCGATTTGCTCTCCGCCCGGCATTGATCCGGTCGAATTCGTCGCCGAACTGTACATCTCCACTCTTCGCGGGCCACGGAGCCGATGTGCGGTCCCGACCACGTCTTCCATGGTCGGGTCAGGGTGGGCGGGTCACGGAGCGCGGCGGGATCGTGTCGAACCAGTCGGCCAGGACGGAGATCCCGGACGCGCCGCCCCGCCTCAGTCCGGACGTTCCCAGCGGACGACGTCCTCAAGATGACCGCTCTCGACGTCGTAGATCAAGCCCGCGATGATCGTGAGCCGGGACAGGTACGGCGTGCTCGCCAGCAGCTCCACGTCCTCGCGCAGGGCGGCGGCGTGGTCGTCGATGGGGAAAAAACCCAGGTCGGCCCCGGTCAACGCGCGGTAATTCGGTGTCGGTCACGCCGGCGAGACCGCACTTCGTGTGCTGCATCACCACCGCGGTGTGCACGCCCAGGACGCCGCTCGAGAGCGCAAGGCTGCGCAGCACGTCGTCGGTCACCCGCCCGCCGGCGTTGCGGATCACGTGGGCCTCGCCGAGATGGAGCCCCAGCACGGCGTACACGTCGATGCGGGCATCCATGCAGGTCACGACAGCCAGGTGGCGCCCGGGACGAGGGTCCGCCACGTTGGCGCGGGCCGCGGCGTAGCCCTTGTTGGCGCTGAGAAGGTCGTTGATCTGGGTCATGGCATCGGGTCGCCCGCAAGGTGAGAGGGACCGCTCGGTCTCCCGGTCGTCAGGTGCGGTCGCAGAATCCCTCCCCATGGTGCTGGTCGAGCGCCGGGACGGCGCCGGCGGTGGCGGCCAGGGAGAGCCTGACGGGGAAGGGAGGAAACGGTCCGCTGGCCAGCATCTCCTGCCGGTCGAGGACCGGGGCCACCGGGACGCCGGCAGCGGCAAGATCGGCGACCAAGGCATCGCGCTCATGAGTGGCGACAGCGGCGGCAATGGCGCGCTGCATATCCGCGCCCCGTCGGCACCGCTCGTCGAAGCCGAGGCCCGCCAGCTCGCCCAACCCGAGATGGGCACAGAGGCGGGACCAGAAGTGCTGCTCGTTAACCACGCCCAGGGAGATCTGCCCGCCGCCGGCGGTGGAGAAGATGCCGTAGCCGGGCACGGGGCCGGACTGGGTCTCGGCCGGATCGGTCGATCCAGCGCCCGAGGGCCCGGTCCACGTCGCCATGACGTCCGTCATGGAGATGTCGAGGTAGGTCCCCTTTCCGCTCGTGCCGCGGCCGATGACGGCGGCGCAGATCCCGAACGCGGCGGTCATGCCCGCCGCCAGGTCCGCCGTCGGCAGGGGCGGTAGGACGGCCGTCCCGCCCTCGGGAGTCAGCGCACCCGCCCACGCCTGGTAGTTCACGTCGTGGCCCGGGAACGTGGCCCGCGCTCCGCGTTGGCCGTAGCCGGAGATTGAGCAATAGACGATGGCGGCGTTGCCGGCCCTGACTGTGGCGTCGTCCAGGCCGAGCCGGGCCATCACTCCGGGGCGGAACCCCTCCACGAGCACGTCGGCCCCTGCGGCCAGCGCCAGCGCCTGGTCACGTCCGTCGCCATCCTTGAGGTCGAGTTCCACGCTCCGCTTGCCGGCGTTGAGGGGTGCGAAGAGCCCTGCGTAGTGGCGCATCGGGTCGCCGCCCGGCGGCTCGACCTTGAGCACGTCGGCTCCGAGGGCCACCAGGAGCGACGTCGCGTAGGGGCCGGGTCTCCAGATACTCATGTCGAGCACCCGCAAGCCCGAGAGCAACATGGTTGCCGTTGTCATTGGCCGCAGAGTCTTGCATTCTCGCCGGCGGCTACCCTCATCGGGTGCTGGGTTTCTTCTCCTTCACCGAGGTGACAGATCCCTCGGCGCACGAGGCATACAACGCGTGGCATCAGCTCGACCACCTGCCTGAGCAGTTCACGATCGACGGCATCACCTTCGGGCAGCGCTGGGTCCGGTCTCCCCGGTGCCAGGCGTCCGAGGCCTCGACCAGCACGCTCTTCGACCGCTTCCACTACATGACGCTCTACCTGATGCGCGGCGAAGAGGTGTTGCCCCAGTTCTTCGCCCTGGCTGAACGGCTGCACGCCGAGGACCGCTTCTTCGCGGCGCGTCGCGCGCTGCTGTCGGGCCCGTTCGACGTGGTGGGCCGCTGGGCCGCCCCGCGCGTCGCCGTCTCCGGGGGCGCTGTACCGTTCCGGCCGTCTCATGGTGTCTACGTCGTGGTCGGACCGGAGGTCGACGGACCGGCGCTGGTCGATCAGACCGGCGTGGCCGGCGTCTGGCAGTTCGCCGACGCCTCGAGCGACCGCCTGGTTACGGTGGCCTTCGTCGACGGCGACCTCTGGCAGGCGTCGTCCGCGCTCGGGCGCACGGTCGTGCGAGACGGGCCGCCCGAGTGGGCAGGCCCCTTGGAACGTGTCGATGCCTTTCGCTGGGACTGGTTCGCTACGCTGACGCCGCAATGACCAGTGGAAGCAAGTCGAAGGCACAACGGAGGGCGGACAGCCAGCGCCGTGCGGCCGAGAAGCGTGCCGCCGAGCGACGCCAGAAGCAGATGCGCATGGCCGTCCGCGTGGGCGGCCTCGTCGTGCTCGTCGCGCTGGTCGTCATTGTCATCACCCAGGTGACCGGCGGTGGGGGGTCGGGCGCCCCGCCGCCGCAGTTCACGAACCCCCACGTCGCGCTCGAGCCCATACCGGCCTCCATGTCCTCCACCTGGGTCCAGCCGCCCGCCACCAGCCCGGGCCCCGAAGGCATCGGCGTCCCGTCGGGGCCGAAATTGGCCACGCTCGTCAACGCGGCAACGGGGCAGACCATTGACGGCGTGCAGTGCCAGGCCGGGGAGCAGACGGTCGTCCATGTCCACACCCACCTCACCATCTTCGTGAACGGCAAGGCACAGGTCATCCCCTACGGCATCGGCGTTCCCGGCTTTCAGGCGGTCCAAACCGCCAACGGGCCGTTCGTCCAGAGCGGCAGCTGCTTCTACTGGCTGCACGTGCACGCCTACGACGGCATCGTCCACGTCGAGTCGCCCACCACCTCGCAGGGGTTCACACTCGGCCAATTCTTCGACGAATGGGGTATCCCGCTGAGCAGCACTCAGGTCGGGCCGGCCACCGGGAAGGTAACGGTGTTCCTCACCTCGCCTGGCAAGCAGCCGGGTCTCTACACGGGCAACCCGCGCAACCTGCCACTCGGTGACCACTACCAGATCCAGCTCGTTGTGGGTACCCCGATCGTCGCCCCGGTCAAGGTGACGAACTGGGGCGGGCTCTAGCTCCCGTGGAGGTCGATGCGATCGTCATCGGCCTCGGACCCGGGGGGGAACAGGTGGCGGGGGACCTGGCGCATGCGGGTCTCGACGTCGTCGGCATCGAAGCAGAGCTGGTCGGTGGCGAATGCCCTTATTGGGGGTGCATCCCGTCCAAGATGATGGTTCGCGCCTCGGACCTCCTGGCCGAGGGCCGACGTATCCCGGGCATGGCCGGGAGCTCGGTCATCACCCCCGACTGGTCGCCGGTCGCCCGGCGGATCCGCCAGGAGGCGACGGACACCTGGGACGACACGGCCGCAGTCGAGCGCTTCGAGGGGAAGGGCGGCCGCCTCGTCCGAGGCAAGGCTCGCGTGACGGGGGCGGACTCGGTCGAAGTCGGCGGCCGGACGTTCACGGCCCGTCGCGCCCTCGTGCTCGCCACCGGGCAGCGGGCCTTCGTCCCGCCACTGTTCGAGGATGCCCCCCACTGGATCAACCGGGACGCCATTGCGGCCGAGGTGGTGCCGGCGTCCCTGCTCGTCATCGGGGGCGGGTCCATTGGCCTCGAGATCGGGCAGGTCATGCGTCGTTTCGGCGCGGAGGTGACCATCGTCGAGGCGGGAGAGCGCCTGGCCGGCTCCGAGGAGCCCGAGGCCTCCGCACTCATCACCGAACTGCTCTACCGCGAAGGTGTGGTGGCGCATACTGGCGTGACCATCGAGCGCGTCGAGCGCTGGGGCGAGACGGGCGCGACGGTGTACCCGGCCGGCGGGACGGCGCTCCGCGGCCAGCGGATGCTGGTGGCCACTGGGCGCAGGAGCGACCTGGTGCGCCTCGGCGTCGGGGCGCTGGGACTGGACGAGCAGGCCGGGAGCATCCCGGTGGACGGACGGATGCGGGTCATGCCGGGGGTGTGGGCCGTCGGCGACGTGACGGGGAAGGGCGCCTTCACCCACGTCGCGGTGTACCAGGCTCGGCTGTGCGTCGCGGACGTCTTGGGCCGGCCACTCCCGGATGCCGACTACCGGGCGCTCCCCCGGGTGACGTTCACCGACCCGGAGATTGGGTCGGTCGGTCTCACCGAAGCCCAGGCGTGGGCAGAGGGCGGGGACGTCACGGTGCTCCACGAATCGATCGCTGCATCAGCGCGCGGCTGGATTCACCGTGGCGAGGGCTTCGTGAAGTTGGTTGCCCGCGACGGCCTGCTGGTCGGAGCGACGTCCATGGGCCCGACCGGTGGTGAGGTGCTCGGCTTGTTGACGCTTGCTATCCACGCCCGGGTTCCCCTCGACACGATGCGGTCGATGATCTTCGCCTACCCCACGTTCCATCGCGCCGTCGATTCGGCGTTGTGGTCGCCCCCCAGCAGCGCGGTGAAGATTGCCGGGGCCTGATGCGGCAGCAGTGAGAGGTGGCCCTCGTCAGGGACGACGGTGACCGTCGCCTGCGCGATGTGCCGCTGCAGGAAGGCGCGGTAGCCGGGCGGCCCGGTACGGTCGTCGGCGCCCTCCCAGATCTGGACCGGGACCCGGATCTCTTCGAGCGAGAAACCCCACGGATCTCCGAAGATCCGGTAGTCCTGCACGCAGCCCTCGGTGCCTTGGCGCAACGCCTCACGCACGAAGGAGAGGGCGAGGTCGGGGGGGCCCCACTCGGTCAGGACCGTCCGGTCGGCGGCTGGGAACGTGCGCATGACAGCCCGGAAGAGTCGCGCGTTGCTGGCGTTCACGATGCTCACCTTCATTACGACGGAGGCGAGCCACGGCATGTGGCGTGTCAGCAGGAGCAGGACGCGGTCCTCCGCCGTGAGCCCGCGGGTGGTGCCGTAGACGTCGAGTGGCACCGCGCTCGAAAGGAGTGCGGCGGCTGTGACGCGGCCGCCCATCTTGGCTGCGCACACGGCGGCATAGGCTCCGCCGGCCGACCAGCCCATCACGGCAAACTGCTCGATCCCCAGCGCCTCGGTGAGACGCTCGACGTCGGCCGGCCAATCGGTGAGGCGTCGCCCGCGCTGGTAGGTCGAAAGCCCCATGCCGGGCCGGTCCGGCGAGACGAGCCGGACCCCCTTGGCGACCGCTGCTTCGTGTGCCGGCGCGGCGTCGAGTCGGGAACTCAGGCCGCCGTGGAAGCTGAGCACGGGGAAACCCGCCGGGTCGCCGTACTCTTCGTAGGCGAGCGCTCTGCCGTCGGGCAGTTCGACGGAGCCGGTCACGCGCGCGCCGCTCCATGCTCCCCGGCGCCGCGGGCAGCCGGGAGCCCGATCAGTCGCTGGTGAGCAGGTGCCCGCACGAGAGCACGCTATAGGGTGCGGGCATGAGTGCGAACGTCGACGAACTCGTGGACCGCCTCCTGGCCGACTGTCCACCGGCTACCACGCCGGTGCAACAGTTCCTCGGGGAGCAGTTCGACCGCGGTCTGGCCTGGCTGCACTTCCCTCCGGACTGTGGCGGCCTCGGCCTGACCCCCAAGGACCAGCAGCAGGCCCAGTCCCGCCTCCATGCGGGCGGCGCCCCCGCTGCCGGAGTGAAGAACCCGATCGGCTACGGCATGTGTGCTCCCACCATCGTCACCCACGGGACGCACGAGCAGCAGCAGCGTTACATGCGACCCCTCTTCACGAACGAAGAGATCTGGTGTCAGCTGTTCAGCGAGCCGGGAGCAGGCTCCGACGTGGCCGGTTTGTCGACGCGCGCCGAGCGCGACGGCGACGAGTGGGTGCTCAACGGGCAGAAGGTATGGACGACGCTGGCCCACATCTCCTCGTACGGACTCCTCGTTGCGCGCACCAATCCCGACGTGCCCAAGCACAAGGGGATGACCGCGTTCCTCGTCGACATGAGGTCGCCCGGGGTCGAGGTGCGGCCTCTCTTCCAGATCACCGGTGAGGCCGAGTTCAACGAGGTCTTCTTCACCGACGTCCGGATGCCTGACGGCGCCCGGATCGGCGGGGAGGGGGATGGGTGGCGCGTGGCCGTGACCACGCTGATGAACGAGCGCGTCTCCATCGGGGGAGCGGTGACCCGGCGTGGCGGCGGACCGATCGCCGAGGCCCTCAGGATCTGGAAGGAGCGCTGGCTTGGGGACACGTCCCCGCACGCCCTCGCCTTGCGCGACCGCCTCGTGTCGAGTTACATCCGTTCCGAGGCGTTCTCCATGACCAACGCCCGCGCCTCACAGACGCGCAAGGCGGGTACGCCCGGGCCCGAGGGATCGGTGGCCAAGCTGGCCTTCGCGGAGGAGAACAAGCGCGTCTACGACCTGTGCATGGACCTGCTGGGCAGCGAGGCCATGCTGTTCCCGGCCGGCTACCCGATGGTCCGGCCCGACCAGGTCGGCATGAGCTCGCCTGACGCCCGCAAGCTCTTCCTGCGCGTGCGGGCCAACTCCATTGAGGGCGGCACCTCCGAGGTCATGCGCAACATCCTCGGCGAGCGGGTGCTCGGCCTCCCGGGCGACGTCCGCACGGACAAAGAGCTGGCCTGGAAGGACGTCCCTCGCAGCTGAGCGCGACCTCGACGTGACCGGGCCCGACACACTGGCCGAGAAGCGCGCCGCCGCCGCCGCCGCCGCAGCGATGGTCGAAGATGGCATGTCTGTCGGCCTGGGCACCGGTACGACGGTCGCGGAGCTGGTGCCGGAGATCGCCCGGCGGCGGCGAACCATCACCTGTGTGGCGACGTCGCCGGCGACGGCAGAGCTCGCCAGCGGGCTTGGGCTCGAGGTGCGGCCCTTCACCGACATCGATCGCCTCGACTTGGCCATCGACGGAGCCGACCAGGTCGACCCGCTCGGCTGGTTGGTCAAGGGTGGAGGCGGCGCCCACACCCGCGAGCGAATCGTGGCGGCGGCAGCCGATCGGTTCGTGGTCATCGTCTCGTCCGACAAGCCGGTCGAACGACTCCATCCGCCTGTGCCGCTCGAGCTGCTGGTCTTCGGCCTTGCGGCCACGCTGTACGCGCTCCCGAGCGCGGTCTTGCGCGACGCGCCCCCGACGCCCGACGCCGGCGTCCTGGCCGACTACCACGCCGCCTTCGACGACCCGGCCGACCTCGCCGCTGTGCTCGACGCCGTGCCGGGTGTCGTCTCGCACGGCCTCTTCCCTCCATCCATGGTGACCACCGTCCTGATCGGTCGAGGAAATGAGGTCGAGGAGCGTCAGATCGTCTGAGCCATGGGGTTGGGCGTCGGGGCCTCCACCCGGGTGAGAGTGTTGCGGTCAGTGTGGTGGAAGGGCCCTGACGTCCCATGTACCTCCAAGAGCGTGTCCTGGTAGTACGACCACTCGTCGTCGGAGGTGACGGTGACCGTCATGGTGAAGGAAACCGTGTGGAAGCCGTAATCGAGGAACGGGTTCGTGATGATGCCGAAGTGCGGGTCCCCGAGGCGGGCCGCCACCTCGAACGTGGACGCGTCAGCCGTCGCCGTGCCGCCGGCCATGGCAACCTGCCCCCGCGGGATGGCGAGCGTGAACACGATGTTCCCGGTGGCCGGCTCCCATAGCCAATAGCCGGTCTGATCGTGGAACGCCTCAATCTCGCCCGGCTTGGTGATTCGGGTGTGGTAGTGCATGCCGTAGAAGAGTTGAGGCCCGTTGGTTTGCGCGTCGATCGGCGTGAGCTCGTAGCGCTCGACGTAGGCGTTCGCCTCGGTTCCGTCGACGAAGGGGTGGGAGTCCTTGCCGGCGGTGCCGATCCACGTGCCGGCCATCGTGCGCAACGGGCCCAGGTTGGCCAGCGTGTCCGGATCCGGCTCGGGTTCTGTGTAGATGTCCTTCGGGAAGCTCACCCAACCTTCCCGAAGGTCACCGGGAGAGCGGTCGGTGAGCGGAACACGTCGCCCTGAATGTGAGGGTCTCCGTCGCCGGGGTCGAAAGCGAGGTCCGGGAGGCGGTCGAGCACGCGGTTGAGCAGCGCGCGCGTCTCAAGGCGGGCGAGATGCATCCCGAGGCACATATGGGGGCCGTGGGCGAAGGCGATATGGGGAATGGCGGGACGGAAGATGTCGAACGTCTCAGGGTCGTCCCACCGCGTCTCGTCATGGTTCGCCGAGCCGATGTGTGGTGTGATGCTTTCCCCGGCACCGATGGTCATCCCCCCGATCTCCACCTCGCAGGTAGTGGTCCGGTTGATGCTGAGCAGCGGCGGTTCGCAGCGCAACCCCTCCTCAATGGCCTGGGGCAACAGCGAGCGGTCGGCGCGAACGGCCTCCAGCTGGTCCGGGTGAGTGAGCAGCAAGTACAGCAGGTTGCCCGACGAGCGGTACGTCGTCTCCGCTCCGGCCGGCAGCAGGAGCCGGAGGAAGGCGTAGATGGCCTCGTCGGTGAGCTTCTCGCCGTCGACCTCGGCCGTGACCAGGTCGCTGATGACGTCCTCGGCCGGCTGGGCCCGCCTCGCCGCCACGACTTTGGCGAAGTACTCCCGGAGCGATTCGGAGGCAGCCAGCCCGCGGTCGATGTCGGCTACCAGCCCGATGAGCTCGACCGACCAGCGCTGGAACTGTGGGAAGTCCTCCTCCGGAAGACCGAGTAGGCGCGCGATGACCCGCACCGGGAACTCGAAGGTGAGTTGGCGCACCAGGTCGGCCTGGTTGTCGGCCACGAAGCGATCGATCAGCTCGTCGATGATCGGGCCGATGAACTCGGGCTCCCAACGCGCCAATGCCTTCTCGCGGAAGGCATGGGCCACCAAGTTGCGGTGCCTCCGGTGTTCGGGGTCGTCCATGCCCAGGATCATGTGGCCCATCACCATGCCGATCGTCACGTCGTAGCCGGTCGAGGTGAAGGTCTTCGCGTCCCGCAAGATGCGCGAGCAGTCGTCGTAGCGGTAGGCGATCCATCCCGGCTCGACGTCAAAGCCCTCGGGGAGGGCCTCGGGGGACATGGTGAATCCCTTGCTCACCGGAGTCTCGCGGCGCTTGACCGCGAGGTGGGTGTACGGGTCGCGTGTGGTCCCGGCGATGACGTCATCGAAGGCGGCGAACGGGTCGTACTCCTGGGCGTCTGATGTGGCCATGTCGAGGCTCCCTCCCCACGGGGTGCGATGGGTGACGTTGGCGTCAGGTTACGGGCCGCAGCGACGGCATGCACCCCAGGCCTCGCAGCGGCGGCGACTTGGGGGGCGACGGCGTAGGCTCCCGCCCCATGAAGACGCTCCGGACCCCGGACCAACGCTTTGTCGGACTGCCCGGCTATGACTTCGCCCCCTCCTACGCCGAGATCGCCGACTCCGAGGGAGGCATGCTGCGGGTTCACTACCTGCGCGAAGGCGACCCGTCGGCGCCGGTCGTGCTCCTCATGCACGGGGAGCCTTCCTGGTCGTACCTCTACCGTACGATGATCCCGGTCCTGACCGGAGCGGGACTGCAGATCATTGCCCCCGACCTGATCGGCTTCGGGCGCTCGGACAAGCCGACCGAGCGCGCGGACTACACGTTCGGCCGTCACGTGGAATGGATGCGTGAGCTCCTCTTCGACAGGCTCGACCTGCGCGACATGACGCTGGTGTGCCAGGACTGGGGCGGGCTCATCGGCCTGCGCCTGGTGGGCGAGCATCCGGACCGCTTCGCCCGGGTCGTGGCGGCCAACACGTTCCTTCCCACCGGCGACACCGACCCGGGGGACGCCTTCTTCGCTTGGCAGCGCTTCTCCCAGGAGGTCGACGAGTTCCCCACCGGCGTCATCGTCGCGGGCGGGTGCGTCAAGCCAATGGCCCCCGAGGTGCAGGCGGCATACGACGCGCCCTTCCCTGACGAGTCCTACAAGGCCGGGGCGCGGCAGTTCCCGATGTTGGTCCCGTCACGGCCCGACGACCCAGCGCATGACGCCAACGTGGCGGCCTGGACGAGCTTGGCGACGTTCGATCGGCCTTTCCTGTGCGCGTTCAGCGACGGCGACCCCATCACCCGAGGGGCCGACAAAACCCTGAAAGAGAGAATCGCCGGAGCCAAGGGCCAACCCCACACCACGATCGCCGGCGGCGGGCACTTCCTCCAAGAGGACTGTGGAGAGGAGTTGGCCAAGGTGGTCGTGTCCTTCGTCGCAGAAACCTCGTGACCCACGAGCACCAAGTCGTCGTCGTCGGCGCCGGGTTTTCCGGCATCGGGATGGCGGCCCGCCTGCGGTCGATGGGCATCGACGACTTCGTCGTGCTCGACCGCGGAAACGATCTCGGGGGCACCTGGAGGGACAACTCGTACCCCGGGTGCTGCTGCGATATCCCGTCCAACCTGTACTCCTTCTCCTTCGCCCTCAACCCCGACTGGTCCCGTTCGTTCCCCCCGCAGGGCGAGATCTGGGATTACATGCGCAGTTGCGCCGACCGTTTCGAGGTCGGAGGCCAGCTGCGCTTTGGCCACGCGGTGCAAGAGGCGCGCTGGGACGAGGGAGCTGGGCGTTGGACGGTGAGCCTGGTCGGGGGCGAGGAGTACACGGCGCCGGTATTGGTATGGGCGACGGGCCCCCTCAGCGAGCCTTCCATCCCCGAGTTCCCCGGCCTGGGGGAGTTCCGCGGGAAGGTGTTTCACTCGGCCCGGTGGGAGCACGGGTTCGACCTGGACGGCAAGCGGGTGTGCGTCGTTGGCACCGGGGCCTCCGCGGTCCAATTCGTGCCCCAGATCGCCCCGGTCGTCGAGCACCTCTACCTGTACCAGCGGACGCCGCCGTTCATCGTCCCCCGGCGCGACCGGCCGGTCTCGCGCCTGCGCCAGCTCGTTTATCGCAAGGTGCCCGCCATCCAGCGCCTGTCACGGCTGCGTATCTACGCCATCTTCGAGTCGCTGCTCTCCGTCTTCGTCGGCGGCGGCGAGCGACGCAGAGCGGTGGTGCGCAAGAGAGCCCTCGACCACCTCGCCAAACAAGTGCCAGACCAGGCCCTGCGAGCCAAGCTGACGCCGGACTACCAGCCGGGCTGCAAGCGGCTGCTTCTCTCCGACGACTACTACCCGTCGCTCACACGTCCCAACGTGGAGGTGGTGGCGTCACCCGTCGCCTCGTTCACCGCGCACGAGGTGGTGGGTCAGGACGGCATCGCCCGCCCGGTCGACGTCGTGATCATGGGCACGGGCTTCGAGGCCGCCGAGCCCCCTTACGCCGAGCACATCGTGGGGAGGGACGGGGCCCGGCTCTCCGAGGTCTGGAAGGCCAATGGCGTCGAGGCCTACGCGGGCGCTGCGGTGGCGGGTTTCCCGAACCTCTTCCTGATGATCGGGCCCAACGCGACGCTGGCCCACAACTCCATGATCTACATGATCGAGTCGCACATCAACTACGTCGCCAGCGCGCTCGCCTTCATGGCCCGACCGGGCGTGCGGACCGTCGAGGTCAGGCAGGCTGTGCAGCAGCGCTACAACGATCGTCTCCAGCACCGGCTCGAGCACTCGGTCTGGGTCGAGGGGGGCTGTCGTAGCTGGTATCTCGACCACCGGGGCCGCAACACCACCTTGTGGCCGTACCACACCTGGAAGTTCCGCCGGCTGACCCGGCGTTTCCACCCCGGCGAGTACCTGGTCCGCGCCTGAGCCTTCGGTCGCCGTGCCACGCTGGACAACGGTCCGACGGCGACGTCCATCGGCCCTGGGCGGGTGACCGGAGTGATGCAGGGGTGGAGTTGAACGGCCCGCTCACGAGTGCAGTGCCGCACAGACGCCGCGCGCCTCCGCGGCGCGGAGGGCCGCGTAGGGCGGACGGGGCGGTGTGGCTTGCAGCTGTGTGTTCACGATCACGTCGAGTGAGCGAGTCCCGCGGAGCGTGGACGCCGCAAAGATGGTGTAGCCGGGAAAATTTCCGGTGTGGCCGTAGACCGTGCCGCAGGGTGTGGCGTAGCGGTAGATGCCAAGTCCCGAGCTGTTGATGCCAGGCCCCGGTGGGCCCGATTCGCCGGGCACGAAGGTGAGTTGGCGGGCATGCGCGGAGGCCCGGATGAGCGCCCCGGAGGCATAGGCGCGTATGAACGTGTTCAGCTCCCTGGGGGTCGACAGCATTCCCCCAGACGCCCAGGCCAGGCCGGGGTTCAGGAACGTGCTGACGTCGTCGGGGGCCGCACCACCGCTGACGTCGTAGCCGTGGAGGTACGGCGTGGGCAGGTTCGCGTTCGCCGGCAGCACCGTCCGCGTCAATGACAGCGGCTCGGTGACGAACGTCGCGAGTGCGGACTCGTAGGTGCCGCCGGTCACGGTCTCGTCCATCAGCCCCAAGATGATGTTGTCCGAGTCCGAATAGTCGTACTTGGAGCCGGGCGCGAAGAGCAGGGGGTCGTTGGCCACGAACGCCAGGAGCTGTGTGGGTGTCAGCGACTGTAGGGGGTCCGCCTGGAGCTGCTTCAAGAAGACGGGATCCTTGATGTAGTCGGGCACGCCGCTGGTGTGTTGGAGGAGCTGCGTGACCGTCACCGCGGACCACAGGTGGGGGAGGGTGGGAAGCACCTTTCCGACGGTGTCGTTCAGCGACAGCTTGTGCCTGCCTACCAAGGCCAAGGTCACCGCGCCGTTGAACGCTTTGGACACGCTGGCAATGCGGACGGTGTCGTCCGCCGTCGGCGGCTGGGAGGACGCGACGTCGCCGGTTCCGGCCACGATGACATGGACCGCCGGTCCGACCTGCACGATCGCGACGGCGCCGGGTGGTCCACCGGGCATCGCCACCAATTTGTGCAAGGAGGTGGAGAAGGCGTTGACAGTGTCGACGTGCACGTTGGTGGCAGCCGCCGACGCCGCGGTGGGCATCAGCGCACCGACCGCGGCGAGAGCGGCACCGACGAGCCAGTATGTGCTGCGACGGCGAGGAAGCATTCAGTCGAAGCGCGGGCGCTGGTCCCGGGTGCGCTTGAGCTCGAAGAAGCCTTCGGTCCCCGTGCAGAGAAGCACGCCGTCCCAGAGCCGACCGGCGGCCTCGCCCTTGGGCGCCGGGGTCACCACGGGTCCGAAGATGGCCCTGCCGTTGACGTGGATCACGGGCGTGCCCACGTCGGCGCCGACGGGGTCCATCCCCGCATGGTGCGAGGCGGCCAACGCGTCGTCGTAGTCGCTCGACGTCGCGGCATCGGCCAGTGACGCCGCAAGCCCCACCTCTGCCAGCGCCTCAGCCATGACCTCCTCGGCCTCACCTTGTCCGCGGCCGCGCTGCTCGACGTGCATACGCCTGCCGAGTGCCGTGTAGAGCGGGAGCAAGATGTCCGGTCCCTTCATCTGCTCGGCCGCGATGCAGACCCGAACGGGCCCCTTGGCCCGCTCCATGCGGTCCAGGTACTCCTGGGAGAGCTCCTTACGCCCCGAGTTGAGGATGGCGAGCGACATGACGTGCCAGTGTGCGCCGACGTCTCGCACGCGTTCAACCTCGAGCACCCACCGCGACGTGATCCAGGCCCAGGGACACAGCGGGTCGAACCAGAAGTCGACGGTGCCGGTCATGGAATCCCGCCGTCGACACGCAGGATGGCCCCGGTCGCGTATGACGAAGCGTCCGTCGCGAAGTAGAGCGCGGCGCCCACGATCTCATCGGGCTGCCCAGCCCGCCGCAGCGCGTGGCGTGGCATTCCGTGCTCCCGGACCGAGGGATCCCAGGCTTTGGAGATGTCCGTGAGGAACGGCCCGGCCATGATGCAGTTGACCCGCACCGTCGGCCCGAAGGCCTGTGCAAAGCCCTCGGTGAGCGTGTTGAGGCCGGCCTTGGCGGCGTCGTAGGGCAGCATGGTCGGGCCGGGGCGAATGGATCCGGAGCTCGAGACGTTGATGATGGATCCACCATAAGGGCCGCCAGCCATCCGCGTGCCGACGAGCGCAGTGAGACGAAACGGCCCCTTCAAGTTGACGCCCAGCACTTTGTCCCACAGCTCTTCGGTCACCGACTCGAGGTCGGGGTAGAGCGGGGACATACCGGCATTGTTCACCAGCACGTCGACGCGACCGAAGGTGTCGTAGGCCTGCTCGACCAATCCGTCGATCTCGTCCCAATGCCCCACGTGACAGGCCACGGGGAGAGCCCGTCGGCCCATCGCCTCCACCTCAGCCGCCACCGCCTTGCAGGCATCGAGCTTGCGACTTGTGATGACAACGTCCGCGCCGGCGTCGGCGAAGGCGAGCACCATCGCCCGTCCGAGCCCGCGGCTGCCGCCGGTGACGAGTGCGACCTTACCTGCGAGAGTTGTGTCCCTTGGTGGGGTGCTCACCACTCATGCCTCCTTCAGCAGCTCGGCGACGGCATGGGTGACCGCCTTGGCCATCGGGATGTGGAGCGATTCGTTCGGTCCGTGCGCGTTCGAGCGGGGCCCCAGGACCCCGGTGGCCACGAACTGCGTTCCAGGAAATTTCCTCTGCAGGTCGGCCAGGAAGGGGATGGAGCCGCCTTCGCCGACGAAGGCCGGTGCGCGCCCGAAGCGCTCCATCGAGGCCACCGACAGCGTGGCGGCCACGGCCCCGGTGAGCGGTGGGGCGACCCATCCCTGTGCGGCAGCTTCCATGTCGATGGTGACGTGCGCCCCTTCGTCCGTGCGGATGGCCGAGATGAGCGCGTCCGTCGCGATCTGCGCGTCCACGTCGGGCGGCAGGCGTAGAGAGAATTTCAGCGTCGTCGAAGGGCGAAGGACGTTGCCGCCGTCGCGCGGCTTGGGCAACCCGTCGGCGCCGGTCACCTCGAGGGCAGCACCCCAGGTGCGCGCGATCAGACGATCGAGAGGGTCGGGTGTGAGGAGGTGTAGGCCGTCGACGACGGGTGCGGTGCTGTCGGGGAACTCGGCCGCCAGCGACTCGAGGTTGGCGCGGTGTTCTCCGGGGATCCCCGCCCCTCGGAGCTCGGGCAGGAGGATGCGGCCAGTCGCCTCGTCTTCGATGTTCGAGAGGATTCGGCGCAGGATCCGAAACGAGGACGGGACGACACCCCCGGCCTGGCCGCTGTGGATGCCTTCGGTGAGCACCTCGACCTTCACGGTCGCCACCAGGTTCCCGCGCAGCGACGTGGTCAGCCACAGACGGTCGTAGCTGAGCCCGCCCGAGTCGAGGCAGATGACGAGTCGGGGCGTGCCGATGCGCTCCTCGAGGTTCGCCAGGTGGGCCAGCAGGTCCGGGCTCCCGCTCTCCTCGCTGGCCTCGATGAGGATG
Source organism: uncultured Acidimicrobiaceae bacterium (assembly GCA_963726005.1). Taxonomy (GTDB): domain Bacteria; phylum Actinomycetota; class Acidimicrobiia; order Acidimicrobiales; family RAAP-2; genus Bog-473. The sequence goes on along the minus strand of CAVSAT010000002.1, from coordinate 261,420 downwards.
AGGACGCGGCCGTTCCCCCCGCCGGCCGCCAACAGGGCCGTGACGGCGGCGAACGTCGCGTAGCCGTCGTCCGCCGTGCCCCGGCCGTACAAGAGGTCGCCGTCGCGCACCGGCTCGTAGGGCCCGAGCCCTTGACGCCACTCGCCGAGCGGTGGCTGCTTGTCCATATGACCGTAGATGACGATGGGGTCGCCGGTGCCGCCGTTTTCGATCAGGAGGACGGGGGTCCGGCCCGGGAGCTCGACGATCTCGGTGAGCAACGCCGGCTCCTGGTCCCGCACCCACGCCCGCAGGAGTTCCGCGGCCTCTGCGATGAAGCCCCGCTCGGCCCAATCGGGATCGAAGGCAGGGGAGAGGCACGGGATGCGGGTGTACTCGCTCAGAGCGGGGAGGACCCGCTCCTCCCAGGCGGAGTCGATCACGGCTCAGTGATCTCGGCCAAGCGACCCAGGGTCTTGGACATCGAAGCGGCCGTGTGCTGCCCGACCTTGCCTTGCTTGAGCAGTAACCGCTGCTTGTCCTGGCTGATGTCCCATGTCTCCGTCACCTTGGTGCCTCCCTCGACGTCCTCGAACTGGTAGCGCCATATGCGTCCGCCGATGAAACGACCGAGTGGCCCCGAGAGCAAGGTTTGCCAGGCGATGCGGCGATCCTGCTCGAACTCGATCACGGTGTTCGCCGTTGAATAGGGCACGCCCAACTTCATGGACATCCCGAACGTCGAGCCGAACGTCAGACGTTGCGCCGCGCCGTCCTTCGGCTTGACCACGGTGCCCGAGCCGTCGATCTCGGAGTGGCGAGAGGCGTCCGCCACGACGGCAAAGATATCGGCCGCCGGCGCGTTGATGACCCGATCGACACTGACAACCGTGTTCTCTGACATGGCGCGACCTCCGTTGGCCCAGGCTCCGGCCAGAGACTAGATGGCATGGGCGACCAGGTCGCTGAGTTGCACCCATTCCAACGTGGCCGCGTGGGTCGAGGCCAACACGACCGGGGGCGCCACTCCCGCCTCGAACGCCTCCTGCCAACGCGGTGCACACAGGCACCACCGGTCACCAGGCGCGAGCCCGGCGAAGCCGAACTCAGGATGCGGCGTCGAGAGGTCATTGCCGACCGTCGCCGAAAAGGCCAAGAACTCCTCCGTGACCCGGGTGCAGACCGTGTGGACGCCCACGTCATCGGCGCCGGTGTTGCAGCAACCGTCACGGTAGAAGCCGGTCAGCGGCTCGTAGTTGCAGGGCTGAAGGTCTTCGCCGAGAACGTTCTGTGCCATGACCCATTTCACCACGGCGCAGGCTGCCACTCGCATCGGCGAGGACTCGTGATTCAGCCCGATGTGCGCTCCGTGCTCCCGAGTGGGGTCCCCTCGTAGCGATCGACCCACGAGAAGGAGCCGACGGGTGCCCGCCGTAACCGGCGCGGGGTCGCAACCGGGCGGCCGAGCACCACCAACGAGGCGACCGCCACGGTGTCGGGGATGTCGAAGAGCTCCCGCACCTCATCCTCTCGGCGAACGGGCATGGTGGTCATGACGCCGGCGAGGCCCTCGGTCCGGGCGGCCAGCAACAAGCTCCACACGAAGGGGTAGATCGAGGCGCCGCCGGCCAGCGTGTAGCGCGGGAGGTCGCGGTCCACCGCGGCGAGTGCCGAGAGATCGGCAAGGACGAGTAGCAGGGCAGGGGCCCTGTCCAATGTCTCGGCGAAGCCCGGCCCGGAGGCGCCCGCTTCGGCGAACCTCGCCGCGTCGGCGATGGCGACCGCCTCGGCAGCGCGATCGGTCACCGGCGCCCAGGGCACCAGACCAGCGGACGTCATGGCGAGATACTCGTACCAGCCGCTGAGGTAGATGTCGCGCAGGGCGGTGCGCATCGCCGTGTCCTTGACCACGATGACGCGCCAGCCCTGGCGGTTACCGCCGCTCGGGGCGAACCGTGCCGTGTCGAGGAGACGCTCGAGCAGATCGTCCGCGACCGGCCCGGGCTGAAATTGGCGTACTGCGCCGGTGCTGCGCAACGTGTCGACGAGGTCGAGGTCCACGAGTTGCCCACCGTAGCGGCCGGTGGCTAAGTGTGGGGTGTGACGTTCGCCACCCACACCGATCGCTCCCCCAGCGGCCCGACGGCGCTTCGGGACCTCTCGTCGCTGCCGCTCGTGGTGGCGCCCATGGCCGGCGGACCCACCACGGTCGAGCTCGTCGTGGCGGCCGCGGGCGCAGGCGCGCTGGGCTTCCTGGCCGGCGGGTACAAGACGGCGGCTGGCATGGTGGCCGAGATGGCAGCGTTGCGTGACGCGGGGGTGGGCGCCTTCGGCGTCAACGTCTTCGTGCCCGGGCGCCCCGCGGCGGACCCGGGTCGGTTGGAGGCGTACGTCGTCTCGCTCGAGACGAACGCGGTCCCACTGGGCGCCACAGCGGGCGCGCCGACGTGGGACGACGACGACTACGGGGGCAAGGTCGACGCGCTGGTGGCCCAGCCCCCGGCCGCCGTGAGCTTCACCTTCGGGATTCCCAACGTGGGGGTCGTGCGCTCGTTGCAGGCCGCGGGGTCGATCGTGCTCCTGACGGTGACGACGCCCGAGGAGGCGGCGCAGGCCGCTCGGGTCGGCCCCGACGCACTCTGCCTCCAAGGTGCAGAGGCGGGGGCCCACCGCGGCAGCCTGGCCAACGACGACGCTCCCGACCAGGACCGGCCCGTGCGGGCCCTCTTGGCCTCGGTCCGGCAGCACACCCTGCTCCCCCTCGTGGCAGCGGGCGGGGTCGGCGGGCCCGACGATGTCACCGAGCTCCTGGCGCTTGGCGCAGATTTGGTCCAGGCCGGGACGGCGTTTCTGCGTTGTCCCGAAAGTGGGGCGCCACAGCCGTACAAGGACGCGCTGGCCGACCCGGCATTCGACCGAACGGCGATGACACGGGCCTTCAGCGGCCGCCGGGCGCGGGCATTGGTCAATGCGATGGTCCGGGCCCATCCCGGGGCGCCCGCGGCGTACCCCGAGATCAACAACGCCACCCGCCCGGTACGGGCCGCCGCGGCACAGGCTGGTGACACACAGCACATGAGCCTCTACGCGGGGACGGCCTTCCGCCTGGCCGAGGCGCGGCCGGCCGGCGAGGTGGTGGAGCGGCTGGTGTCAGGATTGCGCAGGTGAGCCGGCGCGAGACGAAGACATTCGAGTTCACGCCGCCCGACGTTGTCGGCGTGGCCCGCGCGCTCTCAGAACTCCGGGCGGCCGGGAGCGGCTGGGTCAACCTCCAGCCCGGGATCGACGAGGACGCCGTCGACGTCGATCCCCCCGCAGGTCTGTTCGCCTTCTTCGGGAACCGGGCTCCTCCGGTCACGATGGCGACGATCATGCCGCCGAAGCGTGAGCGCCGCGAGGCCGAGGGGATGACGGTCGGGCTCATGCACCCGACCGGTGCGAAGGCCATCGCGCGCCTGGCCGAGGTCGGAGTGACGGTGCCCGATGGTTGGGTGGTGCGCCAGGACCACGTTCGGAGGGGGCTGGTCCTGCGAACACCGGTCGGTGCCGGGGAGTCCGACGTCGTCACCTGGTGCGTACGAGCCGGGACCGCATTGTGCCGCGCCGACATGACCGGCCAGTGGCGCGCTGTCATCTACCTTCCCGAGGAGGCGCACAGACGGCCGAGCCGATGACGACAGTATTCGAAACCAGCTTCAGGGGCTCGTTCAGCCCTTGGGTGGGCCTCGTTTGGGTGTGCCGGTCAGTGTCGTCTTGGGGTGCACCGGAAGGATGACGGGAGCGCGCGGCGCTCGGTCAAACGCGAAGTCAGCAACAAGATTGCCGAGAATCGGGTTGCTGTCCCGTACATCAGGTCTGGGGTCGGGCCGACCATCGGTCCGCGGATCAAGCCGCTGACCGCCGAGGAAGTCATCCTCGATGAACTTGTTGTAGGCGTCGAAGCTGAGGGTCTGGTGGTCGATGTAGTGGGTCTTGGCATACGGGCTGATGACGATCCCAGGCACCCGCAGTCCATAGCCGTTTGCGTCGACGACCGGGGGTACGACGTTGTCGTAGAAGCCTCCCCAGTCGTCCCAGGCCAGGAAGATTGCGGTCGAGCTCCAGTCTGGGCTGCGCATCACGGCGTTGACAAGGCTCGTGACGTAGCTCTGACCGAAGCTGACCGGCGACGGCGGATGCTCGCTGACGTCACCCGATGGCTCGACCCACGACACGGCGGGGAGCGTCCCGGATTTGGCCGCGGCATAGAACCGGTCAACCGACTGGATGTTTCCAAGCTGATGATCCGCCTTGACGGTGTCGAAGTTGGGCAGCGGGTTCCAGATCCCTTCGGTGCTCGGGTTCTGGGCAACGGGTGCACAGGTCAATGCGGCCGCATCCTCGCAGTCAGGCTCCGTGCCCTTGACGACGTAGTAGCCCCAGCTGACTCCGTGTTTGTGCAGCAGATAGGTCAGGTCGGTCCATGCGAATATCGGTGGAGACCACGTTCCGTTGGCACTCGTAGGGGCGGGATTGTCCAGCGAGTTGATACACGTCGCAGGGTTGTGCTTTGGGCAGTACGCCGACCACTCCGACACCTTGAAGAGACTGGCGGGCAGACTCCACGACGCGTTCGGCTCGAACATGTGGTCCTGCAACACGAAATCTTTGGCATATGTCCAGTAGTTCGGTATGTCCGTACCCGTGTGGTATCCCATCATGTCGGGATGCTTGATGAACACGTCGCAACGCGGTTCGGCGAACCCGCAACCGCCGATGATGCTCTGTCGGAACTGGGTCATGAAGCCGTCCATCTTGCCGCCGTCGATATCTCCTACGGCCTTGAGCGCGGAGTGGGGACCTCCGCCGTTCACATCCGCGTGGTTCACGTACGGTGCGACGCATTGCTTGGTCGTGGGATCGGGGATGCACACCGCGGGTGCTCCATGTGCGAACGGAATGCCATCCGCTCCGGGGAATGTGCCGAAGTAGCTGTCGAACGAGCGGTTCTCCTGCATCAGCACGATGACATGGCGGATCTTGTGGATACCAGTTGGCTGGGTGCTCGACGCCGCCGACTGGGTGCGTCCGGCAATACCGCCCGCGATCGTCACCAAGAGCACGGTAAGGCCGATGCGATCCCACGCGTACCGGCGCGCCTTTCTCCTTGCACTCATCACGACGAGCCGGGGCCTGTTGGCGCAGCCCTATTCGGACGCAGCCATGACAGTGCGGAACTCATGGACACGCACTCGTCCTGATATCTGGTTGGTGCACGCGCCTGCCGCCTGGTCGAGAAGGGATCTCTCACTGAGAAAAACCTGAACTCAGGAATCTCTCAGGATCGGTGAGCGCATTTGTACGAGAGTGACTCGGCCTTGTCAATCCCCCTGTTGCCCCGCTGGCGCCGACAAACGTGCCGCCCGAGTCAAGTGCCGCTCGACTCAATTACTGACCCGGCAACAAGCGGGTACTGACCCGGCAACAAGCGGGTACTGACCCGGCAACAAGCGGGGACAAAGTGGTCGAGCAGCCAGTGACGGAGTGCACGCGACCAGGGACCACCGAGACGGACAGGGCACATCGGACCGAGGGGAGTTACCTTCCGTGGGTGGCCACCGGGGGTCGGCGCGACGACGCAGCACTGCAGGAAGGGTTGGACCGATGGGCCGCCGCGCATCCCGAGCGGGTGTGCGGGTTCCAGGCGGCCGGCTCCGACGAGGCGCCACCGCGCGTCACCGCCCTCGAGCACGCCGGGGGAGGCATGGCCAACGAGACCGTGCTGGTGGACCTGGGACCGTCGTCTCCGGGGATGGTGGTGCGCCTGCCGCCTCTGGAGCCCACCTTCCCCGACTACGAATTGGGCCCGCAGGCCACCGTCCAGAATGCCGTGGCTGCAGCTGGGGTGCCGGCACCGGCACCGGCGGTCGTCGAGCACGATCCGAGCTGGGTGGGCGCGCCCTTTCTCGTGATGCCCCGGGTACGTGGCGACGTCCCGGGGCCGGCGCCCTTGCTCGATCCGTACGTGCGCGAGGCCGGGCCCGTGCTGCAGCGGTTGATGCACGACGGTCTCATCGACGCGCTGGCGGACGTCCACGCCGTGCCGTGGCGCGGCACCGTTCTGGAGGACCAGTTGCCCGGGGTGACCCTGCGCGACGCGGTCGACCACTGGGCGGCCTATGTGACCTGGTCGTCCGGGGGCGACCCCCTGCCAGCACTGGCGGAGGCCCTCGAGTGGTGCACCCGGTATCGACCGGCCGAGCGGGAGGCCGTCCTTCTCTGGGGCGATGTGCGCCTGGGCAACCTCGTGTTCGACCGCGAGCGCAGGGTGCGCGCGGTGCTCGACTGGGACCTGGCCTCCCTCGGTCCGCCCGAGATGGACCTCGGTTGGCATCTCGGTCTCGAGTTCATGATGGAGGCGCTGTTCGGAGGACGCGTGCCCGGTTTCCCCGGGACGCTCGAGGTGATCGAGCGCTACGAGCGACGGAGTGGACACGAGGTGACCGACCTCGCTTGGCACGAGGTCTTCGCGTTGGTGCGCGCTCTGGCCATCAACGACCGTCACCAACGCATCACCGGCGACGCGCGCCGGAGGGAGAACCCGATGGGCAACATCCTCTTGGCCCGCCTCGAGGCGGCATCTCGGATGGAGGGATACCGTTGAGCCCGCCGCGCCGGGTCCGGCGGCGACACGCGCGGTGGTCCGCCCTGATGGCGGACTCGCGTTGTCACGACCCGAGCTCAGGGGGCGGCGTCGAGAAGCGAGAAGCCCATGACACCTGCTTTGGCCACCTCGTAGCAGAGCGTGTCGTAGGGTTCGACGAGTCCGTACGTGACCTCGCCGTCGCACGTGATCCGGCACTGATGCTGGTCCAGTCCGGCCAACCGGCTGCGCACCTCGGGATCGGTGACATCGAACGTCTCAGTGTGCACCACGACCTCGCCGTCGGGTGCCACCTTCATGCCATGCCAGAGGTCGCCGTCGGGCGTGCCGCCGTTCGGGCCGCCGTACATGCCGCAGCGGAGGAATGCGATCTGGTGGCCGAGCCGCTCGAAGGACATCGTCTTCACCGTTCCGTCCGCGAACACCAGGTCGACCTCTCCGCTCTCGAGGAGGTGCGTCTGGGGCTCGAAGCGCATGCGATGCAGGCGCTTGGCGAGGGTGGCGCTCCGCTTGCGCGCGTCGCCGATGTTGTAGAGCACGTGATCGCCCCAGACGCCGAAGTCCTCGAACTCGACCCACTCGCCGCTGTGCGGATGCTGCATTCCCATGTAGCGACCGGGGCCGCCGACGCCGTCGCGGACGCCCCAGTGGTGGTCACGGGTGCCGAGGTGGGTGTCACGTCCGAGCTCGAAGCGCTCGCCCTGCGACTCCACCCAGCCCTGCTGGCGTCCGAAGCCGTCGTACCCCGCGATGGGGCTGACGGCGCGGCCGCCGACGATCATGCCGGCGCCAAGCTGGCGGAACATCGGGCGTTTGGTGTCGTGCCAGGTGATGTCGAACGCAATGCCGTGGTCTGAGGCGTCGGAGGTGTCTGAGGCGAGACGGAGGCGCCACTGGCGGAAGGGTTCGACGACGTCGAAGCTGAAGGGTCCGAGCGCCATGTCCATGCGGTCGGTGGGCAACGCCCGGTGGGCTCGCACCGTGGTGTGGCGGCCGCGCACGTTGACGATGGCGAACGCCTCGGCGGTGCCGAGGTTCGGGTAGAAGGCAAGGCCGACCACGACAAGGAGCTCGCCCACTTTGTCCTGGCAGGTGAACCACACTCGCTCGTAGGCCTGTGCGTCGGGCGTCCACATGACGCGCACCGGGTGCGGCGAGTTGTGGATCAGGAACTCATCGAGGCCGCTGAGAGGCGCGTGCTCGTCGGAGGCCGGGAACGGGGATGCGCCGGGACGCGGGGCGGCTTCTGGCTGTCCACTGGTCCCGCCGGTTCCACTCGCTCCACTGGCTCCGGGAGCTCTGGGAGCTCTGGGAGCTCTGGAGTTCGTCTGACGGCGCTCCGGGATGCGGGCGCCACTGGCCACCGAAAGAGAGGCTGTCGTACTCGGTCCGCATCGCCGAGCACAGTACGCTCGCACCGTGGTCGGTGACCAGCGCAACGACGGGCGGGTCGATCCGGCGACCGATCCGCCGACCGATCCGGCAGTCGACCCACTGCCGGTCGACCCACTGCCGGTCGACCCACGCGATGCCGTGTTCTTCGTACGGGACGACTACTACGAGGTCCTGGCGCGGCTGCGTGCCGAGGATCCAGTGCACGAGTGTGCACCGGGGTTCTGGGCCGTGACTCGCTACGAGGACATCAGGGACCTCAGCCGCGACCCGCACCACTTCTGCTCGGGCCGGGGCGCGCTGGCCAACGACCCGATCCGTGAGAGTGGTCAGGCGATGCGCGCCCCATCGATCCTCCACATGGACCCGCCGGAGCATGCGGCCTTCCGCGGGTTGGTCAACCGGCGGTTCACGCCACGGGCCCTCTCGAACCTCGCGGAATCGGTGCGGAAGACCGCGTCTGGCCTTCTCGACGGCGCCGAGGCACACGGGGAGATCGACTTTGTCTCGGAACTCGCCGCCCCGTTCCCGCTCGCTGTGATCGCGGAGCTGCTGGGGATAGACGAGGCGGACCGTGAGGACTTCCGGCGGTGGTCCGATGCAGCGATCGAGTCGCCCGACCTCCCGCCGGACGAGACGATGGCGGCGCTCGGGGAGCTCTCGAGTTTCATCGTGGAGCACATTCGGACGAAGCGCGAGCGACCGGGTGACGACCTCGTGTCGTTGCTCGTGGGAAGCGAGGTCGAGGGCTGCCCCCTCTCCAAGGACGAGCTGTTCATGTTCCTTCTGACCCTGCTGGTCGCCGGCAACGAGACGACGCGCACGCTGCTGTCCGGGACCGCCGTCGTGCTGGACCAGCATCCAGACCAGCGTGCCCTGTTGGCCGCCGACGCCGATTTGGTGCCGGGGGCGATCGAGGAGTGCCTGCGGTGGGTCACCCCGGTCCACGCGTTCTGTCGCACCGCCACCGAGGACGTGCAAGTAGCCGGCACCCAGGTCGCCGAAGGTGACTACCTGTGCATGCTCTACGCCTCGGGCAACCGGGACGAGCGGGTCTTCGGGGACGACGCTTCACGCTTCGACGTCGCGCGCCGGACCAATCCGGTGCACCTCGCGTTCGGCTTCGGTGAGCACGTGTGCCTCGGAGCCAGCCTCGCCCGTCTGGAGGCCCGTATCTTCCTGGAGGAGCTGCTCGCCCGATTCCCGACCTATGCAGTGACGGGTCCGGTCGTGCGGGTGCTCTCGACCACCGTGGCGGGGATCAGGTGTCTGCCGGTCGTGCTGGCGCCCCGGTCGGCACTGCTGGCCTGAGTGGGGCGTACCTAGTCCGCGCGTGCGGTGGCGGCCTTCGCCGGCGCCCAGGTACTGGCGTCGGTGTCGGCGAAGGCGTCGGCGTCGGCGTCGGTAGACAAGGACGTACTCGTGCCCGCAAGGACGGCCAGCCGGAGCTCACCCAGCAGGGACTCGACGGCCACGGGATCGGCGCTGAGCCGCAGCCGTCCGCCCTGGCGTTGCGAGCGCACCAGCCCACTTTGGCGCAGCACCTTGACGTGCATACTCACGGTGGGCTGGGCCAGCCGGAACAGCGTCGCGAGCTCACCGACGCTGCTCGGGGCCGTCGCCAGGGAGTGGAGCAGCGCCAGGCGGGTGGGATCGGCGACGGCCTTGAGCCGCCGCGCCACCGACTCCGTTCTGGCCCTGGCCACGGCATCGCCCTGACCCACGCCGGTCCCGATCACGACCAGGTCGGGGAACTCGAGGTACATGCTCGACCCGAAGAAGAGGCACGGAACGAAGAGGAGCGGCTTCCCGGCCTCGACATCCGAGACGATCCGGGGCAGGTTGTCCCGCAAGATGTCACACCCGGGAGTTATGAGTGTCTCCAGTGACCGACCACCGTCAGACTGCGCGACCACATGGCGTCCGGCCTCCTCGATGACCGGCAGCGCCTGTTGCCAAATGTCGTCCACGGGCCCCCAGACCTCCTTGAGGAGCTCGAGGTACGAGCGGAGCAGTTCGGGCGACTCCTTGAGCCTCCGGAAGCGGTCGACATATATGGCGCGCTCCGCCGGGCTCTCGGACGGCATGTCCAGGTCAAGGGAGACCGTCGCGACGGCCATCTCGATCGCCTCCCAGAGGGCTTCGGCCGATGTCTCGCCGAGAGCTCCCGCGTGGTGGGCGAGGACCTGCATCTCGGTGAAGCAGGTCTCGTCCGGCTCGTCGCGCCAGAAGTTGCGGACGCAATCCGCGAGGTTCTCGCGGCCGTTGAACATCTCAACCAGCTGCGGGTACCGGGCTTGCATCGAAGGTCGGGCCGCGACCGACAGGAGCCAAGAGAGGTCGCTGGCCAACGAAGGACCGGAGGTGACCGATCTCCGGCTTGTTTGGGTCGACTGATCAGTGAACATAGGCATACAGCTATATTAGGATATTCTTGAATTGTTGTCAAACATCCGGTAAGCTCGTTGCTTGTTGGTCGGATGTTGTGCTTCTGATCTGGATACGGGGCGAGTGAGGTGAACCCGATGATCGATGCGAGGGCAGTGCAGTCCCAGGCCGAAGCCCATCGACGCGATCTCCTGGCCTCGGCCGGGTCGCGGCGTGCCGCACGGCAGGACGTGCAGCGGGCGAGCGACCACAGGCCGACGCAGCGTTCGGCCGCCGGAGTCCCGGTAATCGGCGGCCGAGCCGTGCGCCGGGCGGTGGCACCCCGCATCGGCTCCTGGCTGATCGAGTTCGGAACGAAGCTCGGAGGGGCCTCGATCCGCACGTCTTGAGCCCGTTGGCGGTCGGCCGAAGCGCGCCATCCGGTTCGGCCGCCCCGGGCTCATGTGAGCGCGCTGCGCCCGGCATGCGATCGCGATGAGCAAGAGTTGCGACGTGCCGCCGGCCCGCAACGTGCTGTTCATCACGCTGGATCAGTGGCGTGGCGACTGCCTCTCCGCCCTGGGCCATCGTGTGCTCCAGACCCCGACATTGGATGATCTGGCCGCCAGGGGCGTGCTGTTCGCCAACCACTGGGCCAATGCAGCGCCGTGCGGGCCCTCGCGAGCCTGCCTCTACACCGGCACCTATCAGCACCACAACCGCTCCCTTCTGAACGGCACACCATTGGACGCGCGGTTCACCAACGTCGCGCTCCTCGCGCGCGCCCTCGGCTACGACCCCGTCCTCTTCGGGTACACCGACACCTCGGTCGATCCGCGCATGGTGCCACCGGAGGACACGCGGCTTTTCAGCTACGAGGGCGTGCTGCCGGGCTTTCGGGCTCTGGTCGAGGACCCCTGGGAACAGGGGAGCCCGGCGTGGGGGCGCTGGCTCGCCGCGCACGGTGTCGACGTCCCCTCGAACCCGCACGACCTATACCTGCCGATGGAGGGTTTCCCCGGCGCCGACGACCACGGGTCGACGTGGGCGCCGGCACGGTTCCCGGCGGAGCTCTCGCAGACGACCTTCCTCTCCGAATCCGTGATCGAGTGGCTGGAGCGCAACGGCGAAGGGCCGTTCTTCGTGCACGCCTCCTTCATCCGTCCCCACCCGCCGCGGCGGAACCCGATCGGGTACCACGACCTCTACCCGGCGGAGGCCGTCGGACCGTTCACCGGCTGCCCCACGCCCGAGGAGGAGGCCGCGCTGCACCCGCTGGGTGCGCTGGCCATGGCGATCCCCGGCGTGGGCGTCCCCCCCGACGAGCGGGAGCGGCGGCAGATCCGCGCCACCTATTACGGGGCACAGCGCGAGGTGGACGACGGGTTGGCGCCGCTGTTCGCCTACCTGGAACGCAGCGGGCTCTCCCAGTCGACCCTCATCGTCCTGACCAGCGACCATGGGGAAATGGGGGGCGACCACTGGCTGCTGGAGAAACTCGGCTACTGGGACGAGAGCTACCACGTCCCCCTCATCGTGGTTGACCCGAGCGCGGAGGCGGACGCAAGCCGTGGCACCGTGGTCGAGGCGGTGACCGAGTCGGTCGACGTGCTGCCGACGATCTGCGAGTTCATCGGTGCCGAGGTGCCGCTGCAGGCGGACGGCTGGTCGGTCGCGCCCTTCCTGCGCGGCGAGTCGCGGCCGGAGCATTGGCGCGACACGGCACATTTCGAATGGAGCTTCGCGGACCCGGTGCACCGGCGGGGCGAGACGATGTTCGGGATCCCCATGTCCCATTGCGCGCTGGCGGTGTCGCGGTGGACAGCGGTACAAGTACGTCCAGTTCGCATGCGACGCCAGCGTCTTCCCGCCGTTGCTGATCGACCTGTCCAACGACGCGGATCAGACGCACAACCTGCTGGTGGAGGGGGGCGCGGTGGCGACGCAGGCCGCCTGGGAGGCCACCCAGGAGCTGCTGCGGTGGCAGATGCGGACGGCGGAGCGGACACTGAGCGGCTCGTTCCTCCATCCCGAGCGGGGACTCGTCGAGACTCGCGACACCTGGCGTTGACCGGGCGCCGATCGGCTCCTGACTCCGCTGCGAGCGGGTGTGGAATGCTGACGCCTGCTCGTCACGAGGAGGCTGTGGGTGCCGGACATGCAGGGAAAGACGGTCGTCGTCACGGGTGGCAATTCCGGCATCGGGTTCGAGACAGCCGCGGCGCTGGCTGGGATGGGCGCCCGTGTCCTTGTGACCGCTCGCAACGCCGACAAGGGCCGTGCGGCAGTGGCGGCGATCGGGCAGCGGGTCGACGGAGCCGGTCAGGTTCAACTCGTGACCTTCGATCTGTCCGACTTCTCCTCCGTGCGGCGGGGTGCGGACGAGATCCTCGAGCAGGCGCCCCGGCTGGACGTGCTCGTGAACAACGCGGGCCTCGTGCTGACCCAGCGGGCCGAGACGGCCCAGGGGCTGGAAGCGACCTTTGCCACGAACCACCTGGGGCCCTTCCTCCTCACGAGCCTCCTTCTCGACCGGATCCGCGCCTCCGCCCCTTCCCGCATCGTCAACGTGGCCTCGACCGCGCACGGTTCGGCCCGCAAGGGAATTCCCTTCGATGACCTCCAGTCCGAGAAGCGCTACCGCCCCATGCGGGTCTACGGGCAGTCGAAGCTGGCCAACATGCTGTTCACCCTGGAGCTGGCGCGGCGGCTCGGGAGCGCGGAGGTGACCGCGAACTCGCTCCATCCCGGCACCGTTCGGACCGGCTACGGGGCAGATGGTGACGCCCGGGGTCTACTCGCCCTCGGGATCAAGGTCAGCAGTCCCTTCTTCCTCTCGCCGGCGAAGGGCGCCCTTACGTCGGTGTATCTGTCGTCGTCCCCGGAGGTGGCCGGCGTGACCGGGGAGTACTTCGTCAAGTGCAAGCCCAAGCGGCCCAAGCCGTGGGCGCAGGACCCCGACGCGGCACGGCGGCTGTGGCAGGTGAGCGAGGAGCTAGTGGGCCTCACCTCGCCGCGCGAGACCTGAGCGTGCGTGTGCTCGTCACCGGCGCGGCGCGGGCCATCGGCCGCGCCACCGTCGAAGTGCTGGCCGATCGGGGCCACGAGGTGGTCGCGACGGCGCGGGACGTGAGCCTGCTGGCCGGACTGCCGGCGACCCGGATCCTCTCGCTCGACGTCAGCGACCCCGAGTCGGTCCGCCGCGCCGTCGCGGAGGCCGGAGAGCTCGACGCCGTGGTCAACAACGCCGGCCTGACAGGGCATGGCCCGTTGGAGTCCTACCCGCTCGAAGCGCTCGCTCGCGTGCTCGACGTCAACGCGCTCGGCCCATTGCGGTTGGCGCAGGCCGTGGTGCCGCGCTCGGCGCGAGCGTGGGAGCGGGGTGCTGGTGAACATCAGCTCGGTGCAGGGCAGGATCGGGACGCCGCTCGAGGGCGCCTACGCCGCATCGAAACACGCTCTCGAGGCGCTCTCGGAGACCCTCCATTTCGAGCTCGGGCACTTCGGGATCCGGGTGGTCATCATCGAGCCGGGGTACATCGCCCCGGGGATGAAGCATGAATCGGACCATCCCGGCCCGCCCGTGTACGCCGACCTCCATGCGCAATGGGCCGGGACCGTGTCCACCCTGGTCGGCCCGTCCGGGCGACCGGGTCCAGCGGTCGTCGGGTCCGCCGTGGCCGATGCCCTCGAGGACCCGACCACCCCGCTGCGGGTGGAGGTCGGGAAGGACGCCGCGATGGTGCTCGAGCTGCGGCGGACGCTCAGTGACGCGGAGTTCGAGGCCACGATGCGTGACGCGCTCGGGCTGACCTGGTGAGGGAGATGGTGCCGTGGAGAAGCTGATGTACCTCGCGTGGCTCGGGCCGGGGAGCAGCCGGGCCGAGGTGGCAGAGGTGGTGCTCGGTCCGGTGGCCGAGGCGCTCCTCACCCTCGACCCCTTGCGCCTGACCATCGACGTGCGGGACCCCGAGAGCGACATCCCGTCTCCAGTGCCCACACCCGAGGGGGAGACGCCGCTGCACGCGCTGGTGTCGCTCTGGGTGGATGCGGTCGACGTCCGCGCGCCGTTCGAGAAGGTGCTGACCGCCGCGACGGAACGCCTGGCGGGCTACTCGGTCGTCGAGTCCCTCTACCGCGACTACGGGGGCAACCGCTGGTCGACGCCGCGCGACTGGCCCGATGGCCGGCGCTCACCCGGGGTGCTCACGGTTGCGCTCCTGGAGCAACATCCGGACCAGACCCTCGACGAGTGGATGGCTCGGTGGCACTCCCGGATTTCGCCGATCACCGAAGCGATCCAGCCCCGCAGCCGTTATGTCCGCAACGCCGTGTTCCGTGCCCTCACCGCCGGGGCTCCGCCGCTGGCCGGCATCGTGGAGGAGGCGTGGCCCTCACTGGAGCATGTGACCGACCCCATGCTGTTCTATTGCGCCGACGGTGATCCGGAACGCATGAACGCCCACGTCACCCAGATGATCGACGAGATCACCGCGTTCGTCGAGCTCGACACCCTCCGGAGTGTCACCATGAGTGAGTGGATACTCAAGTCGTGACGCAGAAATGGAGCCGGGACGAGCTGGAGCGGGCACACCAGCACTACGTCGAGACCGCCAACCGCTGTGCGGCCAGCGGAGACTGGCGCGACTGGGCGCACCTGTTCACCGACGACGCCGAGTACCTGGAGCACACGTTCGGCACCTTCCATGGGCCGGAGGAGATCTACGCATGGATCGCCCCTCTCATGGCGGAATGGCCCAATCGGCTGATGAACTCCTTCCCCCACGTGTGGTGTGTGTGCGACGAAGCGCGCGGCTGGTGGGTCTGCCGGATTGAGAACCGCATGCAGGATCCCGGCGACGGTTCGGTCCACCAGGCCCACAACATCACGGTGCTGCACTACGCCGGCGACATGAAGTTCTCCTACGAGGAGGACGCCTACAACCCGGCTGCCTTCGGCCCCATGATCGAGTCCTGGTCCGACGCGTACGCGGCCAACGGGGGGACGCCCTCGTGAGTTGTCGCGGCGGAGGGATGACCCGTTGAGCGGCAAGGGGCCCGGTTCTTGCCGTACCGCTCCATGACCGAGGCGCAGGTACAAGCGTTCCTGACGTCGGTCCCGCCCCGCACCGGCAAGTTGGCCACCGTCCGTGCCGACGGACGGCCCCATGTGGCGCCTGTCTGGTTCGATGTCGACCACGACGGCTCCGTGGTCTTCAACACGGGCGAGTCGACGGTGAAGGGTCGCAACCTCGCGCGTGACCCGAGGGCGTCGTTCTGTGTCGACGACGAGCGGCCACCCTTCAGCTTCGTCGTCGTCGAGGGCGTCGTCGAGATCAGCAAGGATCTCGACGAGATACGCCGCTGGGCCACTCGGATCGGCGGTCGCTACATGGGTCCCGAGCGGGCCGAGGAGTACGGCTCCCGCAACGGGGTGTCGGGCGAGTGGGTCGTGCGTTTGCGCCCGGCCAACGTCGTCTCCGCGTTCAATTTGGCCGACTGATCACGTCGCACTTCGCTCGACGAGGTGGAGAAGGGTGGGTCAGGTGGTCAGGTGGTGGCACCCGCGCCGGCGTGCGCACCGGATCCGGCCAACACGCCCCCGCCCGGCGTCATTCGTGGCAGTCGGGCCCGGCTCCGCCCGGTTGAGAACTGCCCGAGCGGCATGATGGCCGTGGCGAGGAGCATTGCGATCAGCAGCAGGTCTGTCAGGACGAAGGTGTGGAGTAGCCGCAGGTAGATGCCGTGCACCGCGGTCATCCCCACGAAGGCCCAGAAGGTGCTGATGACGATGAGGGCCGTACGAAGGCGGCCAAGGGCGACGGGCGCCAACACGACCACGCCCCACGTCACGTACCAGGACCAGACGATCGGCCCGAGCAGCGCGAGGACGAGCAAGGTCAGGCCGAGACAGCGCACGACGCCCTCGTCGGGCGATCGGAGCAGCAGCCGGTACCCGACATAGATGGCGATGAGGAGTCCGAGAACGCTGAAGACGGGCCGCACGTCCATGGTGGACACCGGAACCTGCATCACGTGACTAGCGATGGAGACCGCCCTCGCTGCGATGTTCACGGGTGTGACACCGGTGAAGGAGGCGTTGGCTGTGGTGGTGGTGCGCAGCCACCCCCAGCCCGTCCCCGAGATGAGGGACATCACCTCCATCGTCGCCAACGCGATCAGTCCGGCACCAAGCGTGTGCCCGATGCGGCGACGCGTGGGCGTGCCCGGACCCGCCCAGACCCATCCGAGGAACAGCACACCAAGGGCGGCCGGCGACTTCACTCCGGCGGCGAGCGCACACAAGATGATGCCGGGCACCGTGCCAAAGCGTTTGGCGACGGCCAGCCCCGCCATGAGGAGCCCGATCATCAACGCTTCATTGTGAGAACCGGCGACCAAGGACAGGAGCACCAGGGGCGAGCCCGCACCGAGAAGGACTGCGTGCGCCGGGTCGCGTTTGAGCGAGCGGGCCAGCGTGGGCGTGGCCGCGACGATGAGCGCGATGCCGCCGACCTCGAGCAGGCGAAGGAGGACGAGGTCGGCCAGGATCTGGTGCCCGGAGACCTGGTCGACCAAGCCGTCGGCCGCGAGGAACGTGGGGCCGTAGGGGGACTCGGTGCCTGACCACACAGTGTCGGCCATCGTGTTGAACGGGGTAGCGCCGAGTACTTCGGGCCCGTAGGCGTACGGGTCGATGTGGTGGCTCATCATCTCGCCCTGTGCCGCGTAGGTGTACACGTCGCGGCTGAACAGCGGGGGCGCGAGCAGCAGCGGCACCGCCCAGATCGTGACCACGAGCACGACCCGCTTGACGGGGAAGCCGTTGTGCCGGTTCAGGTGGCGGAGGAATCCGAGCCACACTCGAGTGAGGAGGATGAGCCCTCCGAACACCAGCGCCAGGGCGGCGACCGGCGGCAGCGAATCAGTGGTGCCGGCAGAACCGAACAGCCCGCCCGGCATGCCGAAGAACCACGCTCCCGGCAGGTGGGTCTCGAAGGACTGGCCACCGAGGACGGACCCGACGACGATCGCCGTGGTACCGACGAGTCCTAACACCGCCGTGCGCGCGACGCTCAGCCGGGTCGCGGGTGGCGCCTGAGTCACTGTGTCGTCGGTCTCGGGCAATGTCGTGGAGGGGGTGCCAGTGCTCGATGAGACGAGCTCCATCGGGGATTCCTTACGTGCAACCCAGCGGTGCTCCACCGCGGGGGACAAAATCTTCATGAAACTGCAGTGATTCTGTCACAGCTGAGGCCGGTTTTGTGCGTCCGAAACGTTCGTTAACAGGATTCTCAGGCTTGTCCCAGGCTACATGGGAAGACTTTGGGTGTCACGTATGTGAAATCTGGCTGTCACGGAAACGGAAGGTGTCGGGTGCGGATTCTGGTCCTCGGGGGCGATGGCTATCTGGGTTGGCCCACGGCGCTGCACCTTTCGAGGGCGGGCCACGAGGTCGGGGTGGCCGACAATTTCGCCCGGAGGGGCTACGACCTGGAAATGGGGGTGGACTCCCTCGTGCCCATCGCCTCGCTGCACCGTCGGGTGGACTGCTGGGAGGAGGTCTCGGGCAAGCGCATCGACGTCTTCATCGGCGACCTGACCGAAGAGATGTTCGTCTCGGACATGGTTGCGGGCTTCAGGCCCGACGCCATCGTCCACTTCGCCGAGCAGAGGAGCGCCCCGTACTCCATGGTGGACCGCAAGCATGCCGTCTACACCCAGGTGAACAACGTGGTCGGCACGCTCAACCTGCTCTACGCCATCGCGGAAGTGGACCCGTCGATTCATCTCGTGAAGCTGGGGACCATGGGGGAGTACGGCACACCCAACATCGACATCGAAGAGGGCTACATCGAGATCACCCATCGTGGCCGCACCGACGTCCTACCCTTCCCGAAGCAGCCGGGGAGCTTCTACCACCTGTCCAAAGTCCACGACAGCCACAACATCGCGTTTTGCTGCCGGGCCTGGGGCCTGCGATCGACCGACCTCAACCAGGGGGTGGTCTACGGACAGTCCACCCCCGAGACCACCTTGCATCCCGACCTGGCGACCCGCTTCGACTACGACGCCGTCTTCGGCACGGTCCTCAACCGGTTCGTGATTCAGGCCGCGGCCGGTGAGCCACTGACGGTCTACGGGAAGGGTGGCCAGACCCGTGGGTTTCTCGATATTCGCGACACGCTGGCGTGCGTCGAGCTGGCGCTCCGGAACCCCGCGCGAGGCGGGTGAGTTCCGTGTCTACAACCAGTTCACCGAGTCCTTCTCCGTCGGTGAGCTGGCGGAGAAGGTCTCGGATGCCGTGGGGGGCGCCGAGATCATCCACCTCGACGACCCCCGAGTGGAGCTGGAGGAGCACTACTACCGGGCGGCGCACACGAAGCTCCTCGACCTGGGACTGCTGCCCTTCCTGCTCGGTGACGAACTGCTCGCCGACCTGGTATCCATCGCCCGGGCGAATCTCGTTCGACTCGAACGGAGCGCCCTCGAGCCAAAGGTCATGTGGCGCTCGACGTCGAGCGACGATCACCCGCACCACGCCGTCCCAATCGGAAGAGTCCACTTCGAAGCACCCCGCCTGACCCTCTGAGGAGTGGAGGGCTAGCTTGCGCCGATTGCGCCGCGCCGGCCCTCGGCGGAGAGTGCCGACTCAGGTATCCGGAAGGTAGCTCCTCGTCAGTGAACCGAATCCGAGCACACATCGGGCCCCTGTGGCCCTACCTCGTGCTGATCATCATCCCGACGGCTGCGTTCGTGCTCCCGGACCTCATCGGCGGCCGACTCCTCCTCACCGGCGACAACCTGCAGCAGAACTATCCGCTTCGTGTCCTGGTCGGCTCCATGTACCGCCATGGCCAGCTGCCCTTCTGGAACCCGTACATCTTCAGCGGCACGCCCCTGATGGCCGATTTCAACGCCGGGGCGTTCCACCCCCTCACGGGGCTCTTCGTGGTCCTCCCGGACCGTGCCGCCTGGATTGCCACCGAGGTCATCCTCTTCTCCGCCATCGCGATCGGCATGTACGTCTTCCTCCGGGCGCTCGCACTCTCGACGGCCGCCAGCGTCCTCGGTGCCGCGACCTTCGCGTTCGCCGGACCCGTACTCAGCCAGGTCAACCACGTCGACATGACCGAGGGGTTCGTCGCCATCCCGTGGTTGCTGCTGTCGGTCTTGCACATCGTCCGCGACGGCCGATGGCGCTGGACCATCGTCTTCGGCATCGCCTACGCGTCGGTCATCCTTGGCGGCGCGCCCGAGGCGATGCTCGACGAGGCCTTCCTCGTCCTCGCGTTTGCGGTCATGTCGGCCGGGGTGAACAGGGAGCGATGGTGGCGGGTGTTTTCGAGGGGCGCGGCCGGCATCGCGCTCGCCCTCTCCCTGGCCGCCATTCAGTGGCTGCCGGGTCTCGAGGCGATCCGCAATTCACAGCGGGGGAGCGGCGTGTTCGCCGCAGCCGGGAGCTTCCCCACGCCCGTTCAGCATCCTCGCCCTTGTCCCGTACCTCGACGGTGGGTACGGGCGACTCGGCGAACAGCAGTTCTTCAGCCAGTACAACCTGCCGGAGGTCGGGCTGTACCTCGGTGTGCTGCCCCTCATCGCAATCCTCACCCTGGTGCACCGACGCTGGCCGAGCCGGCTCCCGGCTCGTGACCGGCTCACGTGGTACGTGGTCGGGATCTTCGGCTTCCTCCTTGCCCTTGGCTCCAATACGCCGCTCGAGCATCTGTTCAACAGCGTCCCGCTCTACGGGCACCAGCGCCTCCAGAGCCGCAACTTGATCACGGTGGCCACCGCCATCTGCGTGCTGTTCGCAGGCTGGATCGACCGCACGGACGCGGGGGCGCAGCGGGCCCACGACCCGATGAAGCGCTGGGACCGAATCACGGCTCTCCTGCCGTTCGGCGTCGCCGCGGCCTTGGCGATCTGGGCGGCGGCCGCACCCGCCTCGGTCCTCCACGTGTTCGCCGGCGTGCCGGCGAACGCCTACGTCGTCGGGACCGTGCGCGAGGCCACCGTCTTCGCGGTCGTCTTCACGGCGGTCGCGGCGGCATTGGTCTGGATCCGGCCCAGGCTCGGCACCGTCCCTTGGGCGCGGTTGGCCGCGGTCTTCGTCGCCGTCGACCTCGGGTTGATGGGGATCACCAGCCAGCTGTCGAGGCCGCCACCCAACGACCTCGTCAGCGGGACCACACCCGTGCAGCAGCTCACTGCGGCGCACCTCGCACCCGGTGGGCGGATGGTGAACTACGACCCCCAGGCCTACGCCAGCTATCCCTGGAGTCCCCAGGGCGTGCCCGACCTCAATATCGTCCCCAAGCTGCCATCGGTGTCCGGCTACGCCTCCATCGTGAACGGGAGCTACGAGTCCGCCACCCACACCCATGAGCAGTACAACCTCGACATTGGGCAGTTGGCCTCGGGAACGCTCGACCGGCTGGACCTCCGAGAGGTGGTGACCGTGCCCGAGTACTTCCTCGTTCCGCTCGCGTCGATGCCGCGTTCCATCGGCGACGTCCACCAGTTGAGCGAGAATTACGGCAGCGACCCCGCCCTGTTCCGGGGCTACGGAGCAAACTTCAACGCCACCGCCTACCCGTTCTACCCCGGGCCCCGACCGCCGTTGCGGACGGGACAGACGTCGGCGTGGTTCTTCGGCGAGTCCCTCGAACTCAACTCTGCCACCCTCGTCCTCGCGCAGGGCGCGCGTCCCGGCACGCTCGTGCGTCTCGGTGCGTTGTCCGCCGATGGGTCGACGCACTGGGGCAGCACGCTGCCGGTCCGCACCGGAGCCACCAGCGTGACAGGTCGCCTCCCGACGGGGGCGGCCGTGGGCCTGTCGGTGCAGGTCATCGGGTCCCTCCCGGCGCAGCGGGCGGTCATCACGGCGGGTGGCCGCCCCTATGAGCTGGGAGGATCACTGTCGTCGGTGCTCGTGCCGGGCCAATGGCAGCAGGCCGGTTTCTCCGAGGGCTACGCGGTGTTCACCTTGCGCACGCCCCCCGCGCCGATCTCGGCCTCCACGACCGCTGGCCGGCCACTGCGTATCGTGGTCGTCTCGAGCTCAACGAAGTCCGAAGAGATCCGGGTCGATGCCCCCTCGGCCTCAACTCTGGTCCGTTCGGTCGCTTGGGATTCGGGATGGTCGGCCACCGTCTCGGTCAACGGAGAGAAGGGCCGAGAACATCCCGGTCGGCTCCTTCGACCTCGTCCAGCGCGTCCGCATCCCGGCCGGGAACGATCTGGTGACCTTCCACTACCGACCACCGCACTTCCTCGTGGCGAGCGCCCTCAGCCTCGGTGCCAGCGCGCTCTTGGTGGCGCTGTTGATCGTGTGGCTCGTACGGCGCCGCCGGCCAGTGAACGGGCAACAATCGCCGGCACGGCCCGAGGTGACGGCGAGAGGCGCCGAGGTGCCGCAGCACGTCGGCTAGGTGGTCATGACAGAGAGGGCGGCCCCGTCAACAGATCGGGTGCGCCAGGGAGAGCAGGAATTCTCCCTCCTCCGCCCCCCACATTCCCTCGAGCACGAAACCGGCTTGGAACAGTTCGTTCTCGACCTGCTCGGGCGTGAACTTGGAGCTGATCTCGGTCAGGAGGTCCTCGCCCTCGTCAAAGCGGACGGTGATGCCGGCACCCGTGAGTGACACCTCGGTCGCCTCCGCGGCGCGGAGCCGCATCTCGATCCACTGCTCGCCCTCGTTCCACAGTGCGACGTGCCCGAAGAGCTCTGGATCGAAGTCGCCCCCCAGCTGATCATTGAGCACCCGCAGCACGTTGCGGTTGAAGTCCGCCGTGACGCCGGCGGCATCGTCGTACGCCGCCACGAGCCGCTGGCGGTCCTTGACCAGGTCAGTGCCGATGAGCAGCGAGTCGTCGCTCGACATGGTGCAGTTGAGGTCGAACAGGAACCGGGCGCGTTGCGCGGGGGTGAGATTGCCGATCGTCCCGCCCAGGAAGGCGATCATCCGCCTCCCCTCCGTCGGGATCTCGGCAAGATGGTGATGGAAGTCGCCGATGACCAGATGGATGTCAAGCGTGTCGAACTCCTCCGACAACGTGGTGGCGGCGCCCCGGAGGAATTCGTCGCTGACGTCGAACGGCACGTACCTCGTCAGCGTGCCGGCTTCTTGGAGAGCGGTGAGCAGGACACGCGTCTTGTCGCACGCTCCGGCGCCCAGCTCCACCAGCGTGTCGGCCTTGGAAAGCTCGGCGATGGCAGAGGCGTTCTCCAACAGGAGCGCCCGCTCCGCCCGGGTCGGGTAGTACTCAGGAAGCTGAGTGATCACCTCGAACAGTCGGCTTCCCCGTTGGTCGTAGAACCACACGGGCGGGATCGACTTCTCCTTGCCCTGCAGCCCCGCGACCGCATCGGAGCGCATTTGGTTGCGCACCTCTTCGGGTGAGAGGTGCACGTCGATTGTGTACGCCATGGCTCAGGGGTCCCTCGCCAGCCGAACCCCGCCGAAGGGCCACCGAGCGCCCGGTGGGAAGAAGTTGCGGTACGTGGCGCGCACGTGCCCGTCAGGCGTCGCGCAGCACCCGCCGCGCAGCACGTACTGGCTCACCATGAACTTGCCGTTGTACTCACCCACGGCTCCGGGGGCAGCCCGGAAACCGGGATAGGGCGAATACGCGCTCGAGGTCCATTCCCACACGTCGCCGTACATGGCATTCGTGGAGACGGCCGCCCGCGGATGGGGCGCCCCGACGGAGAGGAAGTCGTCGCGCAGGAAGTTGTCGCCCTCTCCGTGCGCCACGGCGATGGTCTCCCACTCCGATTCGGTCGGCAGGCGCATGCCGGTCCAGTGGGCGAACGCGTCCGCCTCGTAGTAACTCAGGTGGCACACGGGCTCGTCCGGATCGACCGGGCGGGCACCGGCCAGCGTGAACTGGAGCCACCGTTCCGGGTCGTCGGGGTCGCGCCACCAGTACAGGGGGGCGTCCCAGTGCTCGGCGTTGACCACCGCCCACCCGTCGGAGAGCCAGAACTCGGGCCGGCGGTAGCCGTCGTCCTCCATGAACGAGAGCCATTCCCCGCAGGTGACCGGCCGGTCGGCCAACCCGAACGGGGTCAGTTGCACGGTGTGAACGGGGAACTCGTTGTCGAAGCCGAACCCCTGTCCGCGATGGCCGATCTCCACCGGCCCTCCGTCGTGCTCCAGCCATCCCGCCTTGGGCGGATGGATGCCCGTCGACGCCGGCACGCCGGCCAGGTACGTCGGATGCAGGGGATTCCGCGAGAGGACGTGCTTGATGTCCATGAGGAGAAGTTCCTGATGCTGCTGCTCGTGATGGAGTCCCAAGATGATCAGCTCGGGAAGCCCAGGCTGACCCGGATCGCGTAGGAGCGCCTCCATTGCACCGTCGACATGGGCGCGATAGCGCGCGATCTCCTCGATGCCGGGACGCGAGAGGAAGCCGCGCTCGGGCCGCGGATGGCGCGCCCCCATAGCCTCGTAGTACGAGTTGAAGATGAAGGCGTACGCATCGTCGAAGGCTCGGTAGCCGGTGGCGTACTCGCCGAGGATGAACGTCTCGAAGAACCACGTCACGTGCGCCCGATGCCACTTCGTCGGGCTGACGTCGGGCATGGTCTGGACGGTCTGATCCTCGCCGCTCAGGACCGACGCGAGCCGCTCCGTGGTGGCGCGAACCCGGGCGTAGGCCTCCAGGAGGTCGGACGGCACTTCACGACCGGTCGTCTCCATCAGATCCGTCCCTTCGCCATTCCACCCTGAGCGCTTGCTCACGCTGGCTGCACGGTTCCGATCACCCTACCCAGATGCCACCCGGAACCGGCGCGTTTGTCACACATTTCGCGCAAAGGTCAGAAACCCTGGTGGGGCGGGTTGTCCCGACGTTCTGCGGGTCGACTCGGCGGTTCCCCAGCCCCGCCTGGGACGACGCCGCGGGCGCCGCCTTGGTGCTGGCGCCCCGGGGCGGCGGATCATGATGCGATCAGGCGAGCACTTTGCTGCGGAAGTTGCGCAGGCCCAGTGCCAGGAAGATGACGCTGAACGCAATGATGGCGGGATAGATGATGTAGAGGTGCATGTGGGCGGCGTCGGTGAACGCAGCCCGCATCCCGTCGTTGATGTAGATGAGCGGGTTGATCAGCACGATGATCTGCAACCAGTGAACGGCGCCGACCTTCACCGGAGCCAACCGGGTCCACTGATAGTAGGTGCCCCCCAAGAAGGTGATGGGGAGCACGATGAAGCCGAACATCAGGCCCAGGTTGCGTGGTTCGAACGCCGTCCCGAGAAGCAGACCCAACGAGGCCATGCACACGCAGGACAGCGGGACCAGGGTGACGATGAGCAGCCAGTGCAGATTGATCTGGGCCTCCACGCCGGCCGCATGCACCACCGAGGCGATGGGGAGCACGATCGCCGCCGAGATCAAACCTTGGCCGCCCCCTGAGATCACCTTGGAGATCGCCACCAGCCAAATAGGGCAGGGCGCCTGCACACGGTCCTCGATTTCCCGGGTGAAGCCGAACTCCTGTGCCAGCTGCATGGCCACGGCCTGGATCCCCTGGAACATGATCGAGAGGCCGACGACGCCGGGAACCAACACCGTCGCGAAGGCCGACTCCGCACCGGGGATGCCGCTCGCAGCGCCGATGCCCTGACCGATCTTGGGAAACACGTAGAGGAAGACGAAGCACAACAGGAACGGCTGCACGAGGGTGCGCACCGTGAACTCGATCTTGTGCTTCCAGAGCACGACCATGTCGCGTTGGATCAGGGCGCGTAGGGAGGTCCAACTGGCGACCGTGGCCGATCGAGTGGGCTTCAGCTCGACAGGGTGCGAGCCGGCCCCGAAGCTCGACGACGACAGCGCGGGTGACGTCGTGGCCGCCATCAGTCGCGGAGGTCCTTGCCGGTCAACCCGATGAAGACGGTCTCGAGCGTCGGTTCGGCCACCGACAGATCGGCGAGCGAGAAACCGCCGGATTCCGCGGCTTCGACGATGCGGGGGACGAGCCGTTCGGATCCCCGGATCTGGAGCTCGACACCATCGGCGATCGTGCGAGTCCGCGTGAGTCCGTCCAGCCGGGATCGAAACGCCTCGGCCAGCCGGTCAGTGTCGCCTGCCGCCTTGACCGTCACGATCGTGTCGGCCCCCACGCTGCGCTTGAGGGCGGCCGGGGTATCGAGCGCGAGGATCTTTCCGTGGTCCATGATCGCCACGCGGCCGCACAGCTTGTCGGCTTCCTCCATGTAGTGGGTGGTCAGCATGATGGTTTGCCCCTCGCGGTTGAGGCCCTCGAGAAGCTCCCAGAGCGCGAGGCGACCCTGCGGGTCCAGCCCCGCGGTGGGCTCGTCAAGGAAGAGAACGGCCGGCCGGTGGAAGATGGCACGCGCCACCATCAGGCGCTGCGCCATGCCCCCCGAGAGGGCGTAGACGGAGGCTTTCGCGAAGCGCGTCAACTGGAACCTTTCGAGCAGGTCGTTGGCCGTCTCGCGCGACTCCTTCGCTCCCATCCCGAAAAGGCGGCCGTGCCAGTACAGGTTCTCCCACGGTGTCAGCTGGCGATCCAGGGTGTTCTGTTGGGACACCACGCCGATGAGCTGCTTCACGAGGGTCGGGTGTTCGACGACGTCGAGTCCTCCGACGAAGGCGTGTCCGCCGGTCGGGATCACCCGGGTCGTGAGCACCCCGACCGTCGTGGTCTTGCCCGCGCCGTTGGGACCGAGGAGGCCGAACACCTCCCCGGTCCCGACTTGCATGTGCAGTTCGTCGACCGCGCGGAAGTCCGTGCCGCGGTACGTCTTGGTCAGACCCACCGTCTCGATGATCGGCGCCCTCGGGAGGGCAGACGCCCCGTCGAGCGACGTCGTGGCGGTCGTGGTCGTCATGGCTCCGTCTGCACAGTACCGGGCACAACTCTCAGCGTCCGTTCTGGCCGGCGCCCCGCGTCCGCGTCCTCCGCACAGGAGAGGTCAGTCCTCGGCCAGGATCTGGTACAGCTCCTTGCGAGCCCGCTGGATCACGGCGATGCCACGCTCGATCTGCGCTTTCTCGCCTGCGCCCGCGAGCTGCTTCGCCGCACTCATGAGCTGGCCCACGCCGAGGCGGAGCGTCCGGACCTCGTCGTCGGTCTCGCCGCCCGACTGCCAGGGGAGCGCTGCCTTTTGGGCCTCGGCCCGCCCGGCCTCGGTCAGCGTGTAGGTGCGACTGCCCTCGACCTCCGAGGACTGGACCATGCCCTCGTCCTCGAGCATCTGCAGGTGCGGGTAGACGGACCCCGGGCTGGGGCGCCAAAGGCCCCCGCTCAGCTCCTCCAGGCGACGCATGACCTCGTACCCGTGGGCTGGCTGGTCGCGCAGGGCAACAAGGATGGCGGTGCGGATGGCACCGCGGGGCATGCGCCGCCCGCCGGCCCACCCACCACGCCCGCCGGCCCAGCGGCCGCGGGGTCCCCGCATGCCCCGGCCGCCGAAGAAGTGTTCGTGCAGGTGGTCGTGGTCATGCTCGTGCCGGTGTCCGTGATCATGCTCCTGGTCATGCTGTTGATCGTGCTGGTGTCGTTCGTGCGCCATTGGTGTCTCCTCTTCGGCCGGGCCGTCTCTTGGCCCCTCTCGTAATGTAACGCTAATGATATATCAGAATATTCCGTGACCGTTCACAAATTTTGGCATCGGAGGGCGGATCCGGGCGCTGCACGGCCGGTGACACCGGGTGCCCATACTGAGAGCAGGGCATCGTGCACACGGTGCGAACGGGTTCTCCGAGGAGGCCGCAATGGGGTTGTTCACCTGGCACATGACGCGGATGGTCGACGCCGGCCGGGCGCTGCCCGGACGGGACGAGGCCATGCTTGTCACGGCACCCCACCGGGTGCTCGGCACGAAGATCACCCCTCCATTCCCCGATGGGCTCCAGCAAGGGGTGTTCGGGATGGGGTGCTTCTGGGGTGCCGAGCGGAAGTTCTGGAGGCTGCCCGGGGTCTCGGCGACGGCGGTGGGCTATGCCGGCGGGATGACGCCAAATCCGACGTACCGGGAGGTGTGCCGGGGGCGCACCGGCCACGCCGAGGTCGTCTTGGTCGTCTTCGATCCGGCGGTGATCACCTACGAGCGACTCGTCGGCGTGTTCTTCGAGGGCCACGACCCCACCCAAGGGATGCGACAGGGCAACGACGTCGGCACGCAGTACCGCTCGAGCATCTACACGACGTCGCCCGAGCAGGCCGCCACGGCCCAGCGGGTGGCCGAGCGATTCGCCGCGTCACTACGCGAAGCCGCTTACGGCTCCATCACCACGGAGATCGCACCGGCCGGGGCCTTCTACTACGCCGAGCCGTACCACCAGCAGTACCTCGCCGCCAACCCCCGTGGCTATTGCGGACTGGGCGGCACCGGCGTGGCGTGCCCCGTCGGGCTCGCAGAAACGGGCTGAGCGGCGACAACCGAGAGGACACGCAGTGCGCCGCCGCGGTGTCGCCGCTGCTGTGTCGCCGCTGTTGGGTCGACCACGTCGCGTCAGCGGAGCCGGATCACGTTCCCCGTGACGAGCCCCGCCGCCTCGGAGGCGAGATACGCGATCACCTCGGCCACCTGCCGCGGTGTCGCGACTCTCCCCCCGGAGGACTGGGCCAGCGCGGCCGTGTGCTGGTTGACCCACCCCGTGTCGGTCATCGGGGGGTGGACGACGTTGGCGGCGACGCCGAAGCGAGCCAGTTCGGTGGCCGCGCTGAGGGTGAAGTGCACCTGGGCCGCCTTGGCCGCCCCGTAGGAGACCTCCTCGGGGAAGCCTTGGGCGTCACCCGAGGTCAGCCCGATGATGCGTCCCCACTGCCCCTGCCGGGCGACGTGGCGGCGGGCGAACTCCGCAATGAGGAGACCCGCCGCCCGGGCATCGACCCCGAAGACCTGATCGAGGGAGCGCTCGCTCAGAGGGGCCTGGACGCGACCGAATCGATCCGTCGCGGCGGGGACGAAGGTGTCCGCGATCCACCCCGATGCGTTGTTGACCAGGATCTGCACCGGGCCGAACTGCGCCTCGGCGGCATCGAACACCTCCGGGATGCTCGACGCGTCGGACAGGTCGGCCTCCAGCGCGGCGGCGCGGCCTCCTGCCGCCCTGATGGACTCGACCACGAAGTCAGCCCGGGCCATGCGTGTTGCCCTGTAGGCGGCAGGCAGTGACGGGTCGTGGAGTCCACCCTGACGCTCGCTGCGGAAGTAGGTGCACAGGACGGCCGCGCCCTGCGCCGCGAGGGCCTTGGCCGTCGCGGCCCCGATCCCGTGGTTGGCGCCGGTGACGAGTGCCACCGGGTGCTCGGGGGCGGGTCCGACCGTCATCGAGCTGTTCCTGGCTCCCTGCGCGCCCGCGTCGTCGCGCCGCCGAGATCCGCTCAGCGCACGCCGGAGAGGCGGTCGAGGACCGCCTCGGCCTCGGCGACGAACCGGCCCACCAGCTCTCCCGCCGGCACGAGCTCGGTGATGCCCCCCACACCCTGGCCGGCCGGGTAACACTCCTTGTCGACGTCCACGCCATCGGTGAAGGAGTCACCCCCGAGGTGCATGGTCCCGCTCCCGTAGGAGACGCTCAGCTGTTCGGGGAACTTCTTGAGCTCCTCGGGGTGTGCGTCGAAGTAGTCGGTGTACTGGTTGCGCACGACGCGCATGGTCTTGCCCGAATAGGCGCGGCTGACGGTGGTCTGGTCCTCCCGGCTCGCCAGCAGCTTCTCCTTGTAGCCGAGCACGCCGCGCGCCTCGGGCGTGGCGATGAAGCGCGTGCCCACCCAGATCCCGTCCGCGCCCAGGGCCAGGGCGGCGGCCAGTCCGCGGCCGTCGAAGATGCCCCCGGCCGCCACCACGGGCACCCGGTCGCCGACGGCATCGACGACCTGGGGGAGAAGGGGAAAGGTTGCGACCTGTCCGGTGTGCCCCCCGGCCTCGGTGCCCTGGGCGACCACCAGGTCACATCCGGCCTCGACGGCGCGCACCGCGTGTTCGACCTTGCCGCACATGTTGACGACCAGCACGTCGGCGCGGTGGCACTGGTCGATCACTTCCGTGGGGACGCCGAGCGCCGCCACGAAGGCAGTGGCGCCGCCGTCGATGATGATCTGCACCTGCTCCGCCATGCTGCCGGGCATGGCGGTGAGAAGGTCGACGGCGAAGGGCTTGTCGGTGGCCTTGCGCACGGCCGAGATCTCGGCCTCCATGATGGCGCTGCTCATGGTGCCGGCGCCGAGGCAGCCGAAGCCGCCGGCGGCCGATACGGCACTCACCAGCGCCGAGTAGGAGACGCCCCCCATGCCGGCCAGCATGACGGGATGCTCGATCCCCAACAGCTCGGTGAGGCGCGTTCGCATGAGTCGGAGCCTTCCTCTCTGGGTTCCGTCTGGTTCTCTCTGGTCGTGTGGTGCGTCAGCCGCATCCGCCGCGGGGACCGTAGCGCGGGAGGCGGCGGCTTGGAGTTGGCGCGGTCCGGGGTGGAGCCCGCAGCGACCCGGTCCGGCGGAGAGAGGCGGCGACCTGCCCATGGTTGCATTTCGAGCAGGACGTTCCTACTCTGAACCGATCGTGGCAGACGTCGGTGAGGTGGGTGTGAGCGTCGGCGAAGCCCCCCCCGTGGCCGAGCGAATCACCGGTCGCCGGCTCTGGCTGATCCTCGGCGCGCTCCTGTTGGGGATGTTGCTGGCGGCGCTCGACCAGACCATCGTCTCGACCGCGCTGCCGACCATCGTCGGCGACCTGCACGGGGGGTCGCACCTCGCCTGGGTCGTCACCGCCTACCTGCTGGCGTCGACGGTGTCCACACCGCTGTGGGGCAAGCTCGGCGACCAGTACGGGCGGAAGATCTTCTTCCAGGCCGCGATCGTCATCTTCATCATCGGTTCTGCGCTGTCGGGCTTCAGCCACACCATGACCGAGCTCATCGCCTTCCGCGCCGTGCAGGGACTGGGCGGTGGCGGGTTGATGGTGGGCGCGCAGACCATCATCGGCGACGT
This sequence comes from uncultured Acidimicrobiaceae bacterium, assembly GCA_963726005.1. Lineage (GTDB taxonomy): Bacteria > Actinomycetota > Acidimicrobiia > Acidimicrobiales > RAAP-2 > Bog-473. The sequence continues at coordinate 231,064 of CAVSAT010000002.1, read as the reverse complement.
CGTCTCCCCGCGCGACCGCGGCCGCTACATGGGGCTGTTCGGGGCCATGTTCGCCGTGGCGACGGTCATCGGGCCGCTGGTCGGGGGGCTGTGCGTGACCTACCTGTCGTGGCGCTGGGTCTTCTACATCAACCTGCCGCTAGGCGTCCTCGCGCTCTTCGTCACCGGTACCGTCCTGCCGGGCCACCTGCGCCGGGTGCACCACACGATCGACTACCTGGGCACCGCGTTGCTGGCCGGATCGACGACCTCCTTGATTATCTTCTGCAGCCTGGGCGGGATCTCGTGGCCCTGGAGGTCGACGCCGAGCTACTTCACCGCCGGTCTCGGCGTCGTGCTCGCGGCGGGTTTCCTGCTGGTCGAGCACCGAGCGGTCGAGCCGGTGATCCCGCTCAACCTCTTCCGGATCCGGGTCTTCACGGCGGCCAGCGCCATCGGCTTCGTGATGGGCTTCGCCATGTTCGGCGCGCTGACGTTCCTGCCGCTCTTCTTGCAGAACGTCAAGGGCGTGAGCCCGACGACGTCGGGCCTGCGCATCTTGCCGCTGATGCTCGGGATGCTGGCCGCCTCGGTGATCTCGGGCCGGCTGGTGACGCGGTGGGGCCGCTACCGGATCTTCCCGATCCTCGGCACCGCGATGATGACCCTGGGCGCGTACCTGCTGTCGCTCATCGATGCCTCGATCAACAGCTGGGTCTTCGCCTTCTACATGTTCATCTTCGGGGTGGGCATGGGCCTGATCATGCAGGTGCTCGTGGTGGCGGTGCAGAACGCGGTGTCGTACAAGGATCTCGGCGTCGCCACAAGTGCAGCCACGTTCTTCCGCATGATCGGTGGCTCCTTCGGCACGGCCGTGTTCGGCGCCATCTACGCCATCACCTTCAACCACACCATCGCCCCGACGCTGGCCAAGGTGCCCGCCACCCTCCTCAAGAACTTCAACCCCCAGACGCTGGACCCGGCGGTGCTCGCCAAGCTCAAGTCGACCGCGGTGGGACTCGCCTTCTTCACGAAGTACATCGACGCGGTGACGCATTCGGTGCAGACGGTGTTCCTCGTTGCCGTGCCGATCTCGTTCGTCGCCTTCCTGCTCAGCTTCCTGCTGCCCGAGGTGCCGCTGCGCAGGACGGTCGAGACCGTCGACGTCGGCGAGGTACAGGGCGCACCGCAGCCCCGGTCGTCCCTGCAGGAGATCGAGCTGGCGCTCCAGAGGGTGTCGGCCCGTGAGAACCGGGCGGAGCTGTACAGCACACTGGCCGAGCGGGCCGGAATCGACCTGCCGCCGCGTTCGGTGTGGCTGCTCTACCGATTGGCCGACCGACCCGCCTGCACGGTCAACGAGGTGGCGGACCGTTTGAAGATCGACCCCGAACTGATCCAGCCCGGGGTCGAGGGTCTGCTCGCCGCCGGCATGGTCGAGGAGCGGCGCCGGGGCGCCGAATGCGACCTGTACCTGACGCAGAAGGGCACGACCGCGCTCGACAAGCTGACCGAGGCGCGGCGGAGTGGGCTCACCGAGCTGCTGGAGGGCTGGAACCCCGAGGAGCACCCCGAGATCATCGAGATGGTGAAGAACCTCGCCCACTCTTTGCTGGCCGACGACGAGCGCATGGTGGCGGACGCGATGACCCAGGCTCCGGCCGCGGCGGGCGCCGTCGGGGTGTCCGGCGACTGAGCTCACCCCGCCGTTTCGCTACGGTCCGGAGTTGCTCCCTGCCGGCGCGGACGGGGTATCCGTCGCGGCTGCGGCATCAGCGCCGAGTGCTTCTCGGAGGGCGGCCAGGGCGTGCGGGGGCGCCCCGATCGCATCGAGCCCGATGAGAGCGGCACCGAGCACGGGAGGGGCGTCGAGCCGGACGAGGACGGCTCGGGGTGCTGCGGCGTGCACTCCGTCGGCGACGCGGTCGAGGAAGGCGGTATCGCCGGTGTCGAACACGCCCCCGCCGAGCACCACCTCGACGATCTCGTCCTGCAGGTCGAGCCGGACGACGGCGGCGCGGACGAAGGCCACGACCTCGTCGGCCAGGGCGTCGGCCGCCTGGCGGGCCACGGCGTCGCCGGCAGCCGCGGCGTCGAGGAGCACGCGTGCCAGCTCGAAGAGGCGGGGGTAGGCGATGGCGCCGGTGTAGATGCCGGTGAGCACCGCCTCCGCATCGGGCTCGCCCAGGTGGGCCGGCACCCGTTCGCGCAGCACGGTGGCGGCCCCCCTGCCGTCGCCGGCACGTAGCGCCAGCCCGAGGGCACGCACCCCCAGCCACGCGCCGCCCGGCGCGAAGTCCCCGGACAGCTCGGCGAGCGCGGGGAAGCGGACCGTCCTGCCGTCGGGGCCGACGCCGGCGCAGTTCATTCCCGTGCCGCACACGACGCCGATACCCCACGGGGACGTCGTGCCCGTCCGTGAGACGGCAAACGTGTCGTTGCGCACGATGGTGTCCGTCGTCCATCCCTTGGCGCCGATCGCGGCACCGAGGGTGTCCTCGTCGACGGACAGGTCGATCCCGGCGAGGCAGTACACCCCCGTCGGGCAGATGGGCCGGTCCCGGCCCGACCGGTGTGCGTCGTCCAGGACCTCGGCCACCGCCTGTGTCAGCGCATCGATGGCGCCCTCGACGCCGATCAATTGATGGTTGCTCGGGCCGACGCGGGCCCGACCCATGACGGCGCCGGTGCGCGCGACGAGGACGACGTCGGTCTTCGTGCTGCCCCCGTCGAAGGCCAACACAGCGGGCTCGACGGCAGAGGGATCGGACACGCTCGGATGTTACGTTGCGCTTCGTGGGGACCAAGGTGGCCGTCGTCGGTGGGGGGAGCACGTACACGCCGGAACTGGTCGACGGCCTGTGTGATCACGAAGACCGGATCGTCGTCGACGACCTCGTCCTGCTCGATCCGAGCGACCTCCGGCGCGAGGTCGTGGGTGGCCTCTCCGAGCGGATCCTGCGGAAGCGCGGATGGGGTGGGACGTTCTGGACGACGGCCGATCCGCATGCCGCGCTCGAAGGAGCCGACTTCGTCGTCGTCCAGCTGCGGATCGGCGGCCAGGCGGCCCGCCACGTCGACGAGACGCTGCCGGTGGGGTACGGATGCCTGGGCCAGGAGACCGTCGGCGCGGGCGGGCTGGCCAAGGCGCTGCGCACGGTGCCCGTCGTGCTCGGGCTGGCCGAGGAGATGGCGGCCCGGGCCAACCCGGGTGCGTGGTTGGTGGACTTCACCAACCCGGTGGGGATCGTGACCCAGGCGCTGCTCGACGAAGGCCACCGCGCCGTCGGACTGTGCAACGTCGCCATCTGGGCCCAGCGTCGCATCGGTCATTATCTCGGGGTCGAGCCCGATGAGGTCGAGATCGAGCACGTCGGGCTGAACCATCTCACGTGGATCCGGTCGGCCCGGGTGAAGAAGACGGTCGGCGGGGAGGATCGCCTCTTCGAGCTCTTCGAGCGCTTCGGGCCCGAGCTCGAGCTCGAGAGTGGGATGCCCATCGACGTCCTGCGACTTCAACATGCGTTCCCGTCGTACTACGTGCACTACTACTACGGGCACGACGCCGAGGTGGCGCAGCAGTCGGCGCCGGGCCACCGGTCCCGAGCCGAAGTCGTGGCGGAGCTGGAGAACAAACTGCTCGAGGAATACCGCGACCCGGCACTGGCAACGAAGCCGGCTGCCCTGTCCTACCGGGGTGGTGCCTACTACTCGCTGGCGGCGGTGCGCCTGATGGCTTCCCTGCACGACGGGACCGGTGACGTACAGGTCGTCGACATGCGCAACGACGGCGCCATCCCGGGCCTGCCCGACGACGCGGTGGTGGAGACGACCGCCGTCGTGGACGCGCACGGCGCCCGCCCGCTGCCCCAGCGATCCATGCCGTCGGAGATGCTCGGCCTCGTCCAGCACGCGAAGGCCTACGAGCGGCTCGCCGTCGAGGCGGCGTGCTCGGGGAGCCGCAACGACGTGGTGCGCGCGCTCCTGGCCAACCCGCTCGTCGGGCAGTATCCGCTGGCCGCAGAATTGGCGGACGGGCTGCTGGCGGCCAACCGCGCCCATCTGCCCCGCTTCTTCCCGTCGTGAACGGGCGCAGGGGAGGACGAGGCCAGGCGGGTAGTGTGAGTGCGCAGTTGTGCGGTGTGCCGGGAAGACTGGTCGGCGACGAGTGACATCCTCCCCAATGACCGACCCCGCAGCCATCACCTCATGACGGGCCACGACGAGGTGGTCGCGCCGCAGCCGGCGCGCATCAACAAGGACCGACGTCAGCTGCCCAGCTGGCGCTGGGAGGAGCTGCGGACGACGCTGTGGGTCATCCCGAGCATCCTGGTCGTCGTCTCGGCCTTGCTGTTCATCGTGACGTTCGAGATCGACCTCGCGGCGTCCCACGATCCCAGGCTGCTGCCGTTCTGGATCCGTACGGGGAGTGCCGACGCGGAGCGCCAGGTCCTGATTGCCATCGCAGCCGCCGTCATCACGGTCATCGGCGTGGTGTTCTCCATCACGATCCTTGCGCTGACGCTGGCGTCGCAGCAGTTCGGTCCACGCATGATGCGGAACTTCGTCCGCGACATCGGCAACCAGGTGACGCTGGGTGTGTTTGTCGGCACCTTTGTGTTCTCGGTCCTCGCGCTCGGCTCCATCAACAGTGTGACCCCGAGGTTCGTCCCCCACCTGTCCACGTCGGTGGCGGAGGCTCTCCTGCTCGTCGACCTCGCCGTCCTCATCTACTTCATCCACCACATCGCCAAGTCCATTCAGCTGCCGGAGGTCATCGCCGGGATCGCCGACGACTTGATGGAGTCGATCGATGCCGAGTTCCCGGAGGTTGTCGGTCGGAGGAGCGAGTTCGGTTCGCCGCTCGAGGCGGGCAATTCCGTCCCCGAACTGCTGAACCTCATCGAGGAGCGGGGGGCCATCGTCCCATCGCAGGTGAGTGGCTACATCCAGTACGTCGGCTATTCCCAGCTGATCGCCATCGCGACCCGTACCGACTCGGTGGTCCGCCTGGAGCACAGGCCGGGCCACTTCCTCGCCACCGGCCGACCGCTCGCCATGGTCTGGCCGCGCGGCGCGGCGGCCGAAGTGGCGAAGGCACTTTCCAAGGCCCATGTCACGGGCCCGCACCGCACGCTCGTGCAAGATCCGGTGTTCGCCATCGACCAGCTCGTCGAGATCGCCATCCGGGCGCTGTCCGCCGCGGTCAACGACACCTTCACGGCGCTCACCTGCATCGACTGGCTGTCCGCCGGGCTCGGCCGGGTCTCGGGCCGGGTGCTCGACGAGGGCGTCTACCGCGACGGAACCGGGAACGTGCGCCTGATTGAGTTCGACCCGTCGTACGCCCGCATGGTCAACCGCGCCTTCGACAAGATCCGTCAGTCGTCTCGAGGCATGCCGGCCGTGCTCATCCGGCTCATCGACTCGCTCGGCTCGATCATGCTCGACACCACGTCGGCCGAGCAGCGGGTGGTGCTCCGGCGCCAGGCGGACATGGTGCTCCGGCTGTCCGAGGAATCCGTAACCAATCCCAACGACTTGGAGGAGATCCGCTTCCGCTACCGGCGCATCCCGGGCGAGGACGCGTTCAAGGAGCAGCCGCACACCTGGTCGAAGATCGACCTGCCCTGACCGAGGAGCGTGCGCATGCAGCGCGGTGGCGCGTCAGCCGCTTCCTGCGTTGTCGGTCGGGGACGTGGTCGTCGAGTGGGGCGCGGTCGTGCTCGTCGAGTGCGGGCCCGTCGTGGTGGTCGGCCGCGTCGTGGTCGTCGTGGAGGCGCTGCCGGATCCGGCTCCCGAGGAACCCGTCGCAGCGCTCGACGTGGTGGTACCGCCGCCGTTCGTCGAGGACGAGGGGACCGTGGTCGTCGTGGTCGTCGCCGACGCCGGCGGGGCGACGAACGGCACCGTCTCGCCGTGCATTGTCGTGAGGCTCGTCGAGGGGCCGGCCGTGAGGTTGGTGCATGCCCGCGCCGCGTTCAAGCTCTGGACCGCCGCGGCGGCCGACGCACCGGTGAGTGGCTGGGGCAAGCCGGCCACGATGGTGGCGGGGCGCCAGACCACCTGGGTGACGTGGCGGCCCTCGGCGGTGATGATGAGCGCACCGCTGTCGGTCTCGGGAGCGGTGTTGTCGTAGAACGCGAAGTTGCCCAGGCCGTAGTCGACGTACGCGCTGCCGAGGTAACCGCCCCCCAGTAGGACGTGGGCGTCGGCACCGATGACGACGTCCGCGCCGGCCTTGACGAGCTGCTGCGCGAGCGGTTCCTGCTGCGGGTTTGGACACGCCTGCGTCTCGGTGCCCCAGTGCACGTAGACGATCACGGTGTCGGCCGTGCGGCGGACCTGCTGCACCTCGCGCACCAGCTCGGTCGGGTCGATCGCCGAGGCGACGCCGGGCTGGGTCGCAGTAGCGGTCCAGGTGCTCACCAGGTTGTCGGCGATCAATTGCGTCGCCGAGATGATCGCGATGCGCTGTCCGGCGATGGTGACCCGGTACGGGGCAAAGGCCTGGGCCGCGGTGTTTCCGATACCGATGATCGGATAGCTGCTCTGCGACGCGATGGTCAGGTTCTGGGACAGTCCCTGCGGTCCGCAGTCCAGGCCGTGGTCGTTTGCCTCCGTGGTCAGCGAGATGCCGGCGCTCTTCAAAGCGGTGATCGCCGACGCCGGTGCGTCGAAGACATACGGCTTCGACTGCGGCTCGGGGCAGGTGTTGTCCGTGACCACCGTCTCCAGGTTCACCATGCTGGCCTGGGTCCCTGCGAACAGCTGCGGGATCGTCGTGCCGAGGGCCGTCGAGGGGTCCTGAGCGAGTTTCGAGCCCACGACGCCTTCGAAGTGCACGTCGCCCCCGAAGCCCAGGGTGACGGGATGGCCGCTGCCTTTCCAAGCGGGGTTGAGCGGTGAATGCGCGGGAAAATGGGCTGCCGCCGTCGTCGTCTGGTGCCGCGTCGTCGAGGGCGGCGGAGGCGCCTTACCCGAGCCGCCCGAGATGAACGCGAAATAGATCAGGACGAGGAGGAGAAGCGCTCCGCCGGCGGCAAATTGGCGCCGTCGCCGCATGACCCTGCGTGAGACCACGGGGCACTATGGCACAGGTCCGGCGATCGAACCCCAGCGGGAGGCACGCTGACCAGCCGTTTCGCGCGGCTGGCGCTCATGGCTCAGTGAGGACCGAAGGCACCGCTAGGCGGCCCAGAGCCTGTCCCAGTGGGTCGCCAGGGAGGCGACGAGGCCCGAGCAGGCTGCGGCGATCATGTCGCGACATTCGTCGAAGACCGCGTGGTCGCCGTAGTAGGGGTCCGGCACGTCGGCCGCGGCGCCGGCAGTGGCGTCGAAGTGCCTGAGCAGGACCAGGCGGTCGGGGTCGGCGCCCAGGCTGCGCAGGGTCTGCTGGTGCCGGCGGTCGAGCGCGACGACGAGATCGATGCGCCTGAGCTGGGAGGACACGACCTGGTGCGCCACGTGCCCATGGCTGGGGAACCCGGCGCGGGCCAGCGACTCCGAGGCCAGCTCGTGCATGGGTTCTCCCTCGTGCCAGGGACCGGTCCCGGCGCTGCGGACGTCGAGATGGTCTCCCAGGACTGTGCCGTCACCGAGCTCGGTGGACGCGGCGAGCGACCGGGTGATCACCTCCGCCATCGGCGAGCGGCAGATGTTCCCCGTGCAGACGAAGACGATGCAGTAGGGGCGGTTCCCGATCGGCTCCGGCGGCACCACGACCCCGCCCGCCCGGGTTCGCACCGGGCGGCTCACGTCTCGGCGTACTGGTCGCGCAGGGACTTCTTGACGATCTTGCCCGTGCCCGCCCGGGGCCACTCGGTGCGGATCTCGAGCTGCTCGGGGATCTTCTGCGTCATGAGTCCGGCATCGCGGCAGAAGGCACTGACCTCGGCGAGCTCGAGCCCGTGGGCGTCCTCGGCGAGCTGCACCACCGCGCACACCCGCTCCCCGCGCTCCGGGTCGGGCAGCCCGATCACGGCCACCTCGATGACCTTGGGGTGGGTGTAGAGCAGATCCTCGATCTCCTTGGCGCTGATGTTCTCGCCCTTGCGGACGATGACGTCCTTCAGGCGCCCGGTCAGCGCGAGGTGCCCGTCGGCCCGCAGCCGGCCCAGGTCGCCGGTCCGGAAGTAGCCCTCCTCGTCGAACGCATCCTCGTTCAGCGCGGGATCGGTGTAGCCGTGGAACACCATCGGGCCCCTGACCCGGACCTCGCCCTCCTCGTCGGGCCCCGCCGGCCGGCCGCCGAGGGTCACGATGCGGACCTCGGCGCCCTCCACCGGCCTGCCGTCCGTGTTCGCCAGCTGCTCGTCGGTGTCGTGCGGCGAACCGTTCGAGATCATCGGCACCTCGGTCATGCCGTAGCCGTGCACGACGCCGCGCCCGCCGATCTCGTCGCGCACCTCGTAGTGGATCTCGGGGGGCTTGGCCGCTCCACCCCCGGTCATGACACGCAGTGCCGGGAGGATCGGGTCCGCCGGCGCCTTGCGCTGCTCCGCGAGGTACGCCACGTAGAACGCGGTGCTCCCGCCGACCATGGTGGCCCCGTACTTGCGGAAGATGGGCAGGACGTCGGGCGCCGAGAACGCCTCGACGAGGATGGCGGGGAACCCGATGGAGAGCATCGTCACCAGATAGTCGGGCCCGGCGATGTGGGCGAAGGGGAAGGCCATGGAGCCGACGTCGTCGGGACGCATATCGAGGGCGCGGGCGAGGCCCCAGCCGCCGGCGATCAGGGTCTGGTCGGTGTGCTGCACGCCCTTGGGGTCGGCGGTGGATCCCGAGGTGTAATAGATCCAACGGATGGGGGCGTCGGCGGCGTCGGTCCCCGGGGGCGGTGGGGGCAGGAGCGCGGGGTCGGCATCCGGAAGGCCTCCCGCCGTCGTCAGGATCGTGGGCGGCGATGCGGCGCCGGCGAGGGCGCGCTCGGCGATGGCGGTGAAGTCGATGTCGCGCCAGGTGCCGGGGATGACGAAGAGGGCGGCGCCGGTCTGGCGCAGTGCAAAGCCGACTTCGCGCTCGCGGTAGAGGTGGATGATGGGGTTCTGGACGGCGCCGAGGCGGGCGAGCGCAATGGAGAGCACCACCGTGTCGATGCGGGTGGGGAGCTGCCACGAGACGACCGAGCCCGTCGTCACGCCGGTGGCGTGGAGTCCGGCGGCGACCCGCTCGGCGCGGTCGCGGAACTGGCCGAACGTGACCGTCTCGCCGTCGGCTGCGATCAGCATGGGGTGGTCGGGCGACGCCTCGGCGCGGCGGTCGACGAGCTCCCACATCGTGCGGGCGCCGGTGAGTATCTCGCTCGTGGTCATGGCCTCTCCTTCCGGGACCCCTCTCATAGCAGCTGGCGGCCGCCTGCCGGCCGTGGCGCGCTCGCTGGCACGTCCCCGGGACGCGGACGGGGCAGAATGGGCCCGTGGCGAGACGCCCGGTGCACTCGGAGCCCCATCCCGTGGAGTCGTCGGAGGGCGGTGGCGACCGGGGGGTCGACCGCCGGCATCAAGCCAGGCTGGTCGGGGTGGCCGTGGCGGTCATCCTCCTGGCCTGGTTCGCGCTGGCCAACCTGAGGCGGGTCCGGATCGACTTCTGGGTCTTCAACCGGCAGGCGCCGTTGATCCTCGTCATCGTGATCTCCGGCCTGCTCGGAGCGCTGATCACCGCCCTGGTCATGCGCCGCAAGCCCAAGGAGTAACGGTCGCTCGGGCCGCCGGACAGGCCGCGACCCGCCCGTGGGCGCGGGCGACGTGCGGTCCTGGCCGCCCGATGGGGCCGTCGGGCCGGCGGCTCGGAGCCCCTGCCCGCGTTCGACCCCGCCGGTTCGGGTTCTAAGCTGAGCCGTGGTGGAGAACGCCACGAGGGCAGGCACGAGGGGACACATTCTCGTTGTCCGCGCCGTCCGGGCGTGCAAACATGGCAGGCAGATGGATGTGGAGATCCCAGGGGGCAGGTGGTAGTGCCGCTTTCCGACCACGAACAGCGAATTCTGGCCGAGCTCGAGGAGTCGCTGGTCAAGCAGGACCCCGAGTTCGCGGAACGGGTGCGGTCGGAGACCGTCTACCGGCACGCCGGCCGCTACTGCAAGTGGGCCGCCGTGTCCTTCGTGCTCGGTGTGGTCATTCTCGTCGCCTTCTACAGCAAGTCGGTCCCGGCCGGCTTCGTCGGCGTGGTCATCATGTTCGCCTCGGCGGTCTGGTTCGAACGGAACCTGCGACGCATGGGCCGCGCGGGTTGGCATGACTTGACCCGGACGAAGGACGGGGAGTCGAAACCGAGTGGCGCAACGAGCGGGATCGAGGGCGCGGTCACCGAGGCGCGCGACTGGTTCCGCTCCCGCTTCCATCGGCGCGAAGGCTGAGCATCGCGCGGGGCTGCGTGCGGCCCCGCTGAGCCGCGACACACCGTTGGCACCCTTGTCGAGACCGAGTCCGAGGTAGCGCGCGTCCCGTGGCAGATCTCGCGCTGGCCGTGGACATCGGTGGCACCAAGATGGCAGCCGGGTTGGTCACTCTGGACGGTTCCCTGGTGGAACGGGCGATGCGACCCACGCGGGCGGTGTCGCCGTCGGGGGTCGTGGCGGACGCCGAGACCGGGCAGGGACCCGGTTCCCGGGCGGAAGCGGCCGAGGCCCTGTGGGATGACCTGGCCGGGCTGGTGCAGGACGTCACCGCGGCGGTGCGCGTCGGGGACCGCGTCCTCGTCGCCGGAGTGGGATGCGGAGGGCCGATGACCCCGGGCGGCGAAGAGGTGTCGCCGTTGAACATCCCGGCATGGCGGTCCTTCCCGCTGCGCTCCCGACTGCGTGTGCTGACCGGACTCCCCGTCTTCGTCGACAACGACGCCAAGGCGCTCGCGTTGGGTGAGGGCTGGGTCGGAGCCGCGGTGGGTCAACGGGACTACATCGCCATGGTGGTGTCGACGGGGGTCGGGGGCGGCATCGTGCTCGGAGGGAGACTGCTCTCCGGACGGCTCGGCAACGCGGGCCACATCGGTCACGTCATCGTCGTTCCCGGCGGGAGGAGGTGCCAGTGCGGCGGCCGTGGTTGCCTCGAGGCGGAGGCTTCCGGGACTGCGCTGGCGGCCATCACGGGACAGCCGGCCCGGCTTGCCCCGCCGGCAGTGGTGAAGCACGCGGGGACGCTGGTGGGTCGGGCCATCGCGTCCGTGGTGAACCTGCTCGACCTGCCGCTGGCCGTCGTCAGTGGATCGGTCGCGCTGGGTTTCGGCGACCCGTTCTTCGGGGCCGCACAGGCGGAGATGGACGAGTTGTGCCGGCTCGAGTTCGCCCGAGGTGCGCTCGTCGTGCCGGGCAGTCTCGGCGACCGGGGCCCGCTGATCGGTGCGGCCCGGGTCGGCTTGTGCGGGGCGGTCCCCGCGTGAGCGGCGGCGCGACGTGAGCGGCGGTACGGCGAGTACGCCGGCCGTGCGCGCGCCGATCGGTCCCGGTCGTGGTGGCCGGGCCGGGTGGGCCCGGGACGCATCCGTCGTCACGCGGGCGGTCTTGCCCCACCCCGGGCTGTGGTGGGCCTCGATCGGCGCGGTGCGCCGCATGGCCCGGCGCGGGTGGTGGCATCGCGCCCCCTTCCTTCCGTTGCCCGGAGAGGAGTACTGGCGGTTCCGGCTCGTCACCGCGTACGGCGGGGACGGAGACAACAGGGCGGTCGCCCCCTCGGACGTCGTGGCCTTCTTGCGATGGTGCAAGAGGTCTCGTCCCGGCCGCGGATAGCCTCTCTGGGGTATGGAGCGGGTGCTCCTCCTCAATGCGACCTATGAGCCGCTTGCCCTCGTCTCGGATCGTCGTGCCGTCGTTCTGATCCTCGGAGGCCGCGCCGAAGCGGTCGCTATCCGTGAGGACTGCAAGGTCTTCCACTCGGCGAGGCTCAAGATCGAGGTGCCGTCGATCGTGCGTCTGTCGCATATGGTCCGCATCCCACGCTGGGCCCGCACACCGCCGGTGACCCGCCGCTCTGTTCTCCGGCGGGACGGTGGCCTCTGCGTGTACTGCTCGCAGCCGGCCGACACGATCGACCATGTGATCCCGCGCAGCCGGGGCGGCACCCACGACTGGTTCAACGTCGTTGCCGCGTGCAAGCGCGACAACTTGGTCAAGGCCGATCAGTTGCTCTCCGAACTGGGGTGGACGCTGCGGGTGAAGCCAGCCCCACCCGACGGGCACCTTTGGCGGCTGCGCCATCTCTCTGACGTCGACCCGTTGTGGGCGCCGTATCTCGCAGCCGCCTCCTGAGGTTGACCTCTCCACCATCCCCCTTCGACGTCGAGCAGTTCCGCCCCGAACCACGTCGGGTCGCGCTGGCGCGTGCGGTGACCCGGCCCACGCTGGTGCTCGGCAGCACGCAGCCGGCGGAGTTGGTCGATGGGAACGCCCTGCGGCGGCGGCACATGGACCTGGCCCGTCGCCGCGGTGGGGGAGGAGCCGTCTATCTCGAGCCCGGGGCGCAGCTCTGGCTGGACGCGTGGATACCGAGGCACGACCCCATGTGGCGTGTCGACGTGTCCGCAGCGGCCGAGTGGATCGGGAGATGGTGGGTAGAAGCATTGGTCGGACTCGGACTCGGGCTCGGGTACGACGGCTTCCACGTGCACACGGGCCGGGCGTCGCCGGGCCGGCTCGGCGAGTTGGTGTGCTTCGCCGGGCGGGGTCCCGGCGAGGTCTTCTACGGTGGGCGCAAGTTGGTTGGCCTCTCGCAGTGGCGGGCCCGTGAGGGCGCCCTGTTCTCGTCGTGCGCGTACCTGCGTTGGGAGCCGGCGGCGCTGCTCGAGGTCATGCTCCTCGACCCACCGCTGCACGTGGCGATGATGCGCGACCTGATGGCGGTGGCGGTGGGTCTCGGTGAGCTCGACCCGGCGGTGGCGGACCTGGGTCCGTTGCGAGACCGGCTGCTCGGCTCGTTCCATGCCTTCGGCGCCGGTGCCGGCGCCCGCGGCGAGTAGCCCGTCCGCTCCGCCGTCGCTCTTCCTTTTCTTCTTCCCTTCTTTTTCCTCTTCTTTTTCCTCTTCTTCTGTTCTTCGGCGGCAGGCCGGTCTCCATGGACTCTGTGTGCGAGAACGGTCCGGCGACCGGCTGAGCGGTTCAAGAGGTGCGCGGCGGCGAGCAGGCCACGAGGCGCCCGGGGGTGTCTCCGCGCGGGCCCGGGGGATGTGTGGGCGGCCGGGGGTTGCATTTGGGTTGCCCGGGAGTCGAAGTGGTTGTGCAGTGGAGGAAAAGGGCGTAGAGTGGTGCGAAGTGGTGTAAGGGGGCGTCAAAGGACGCAGGCCAGGGAGCGACGTGGGAGACACAGCTGGTGGCAGGCTTCGTCGGAAGGTACGAGCACTCGCTCGACACGAAGGGCAGGGTGATCCTGCCCGCGAAGTTCCGCGCCCAGTTCGAGCGGGGTGGCTACCTGACCCAGAACTCCGAGGGCTGTCTCGCCCTCTGGACGCCCGGCGAATTCGAACGACAGATGGAGCACATGCAGGAGCGAGCAGGCTCGGGTCGCGCCGACCGCAACCGGGCGCGGATCTGGGCGTCGAACTCAGCCGAGGTCGAGGTCGACCGGCAAGGCCGCATGCCGATCCCCGCACACCTGCGGACGTTCGCACATCTCGATACGGAGGTGCTCGTACATGGTGCGATCGACCGGGTCGAACTCTGGAATCCGACGGCGTGGACCGAGCGTGTGCTGCCGGAGGAGAGCTGGCTCCTCGAGGAAGACGAGGAGTAGCGCCGGGGGCGGATGGGCAGATCGACGCAAGGACGAAGGACGGGACCGACGAAAGGAGCAACGAAAGGACACACCGCAGGACCACGACAGTGACACACGGAACGCAATGGACCATGTGCAGCTCCTCGACCGGCGCGCTGGAAGGCCACTCCACCCACCTCCTAGCTGGTCGTCCGGATCTCCACCTCCCTCTCGACCCACCGGCCGGGGGGCTGCAGATGGCCCACTCGTTCGAACACATTCCCGTGCTGCGCGACGAGGTGGTCTCGCTGTTCGCTTCGGTTCCCCCCGGCGCGGTCGTCGACGCGACGGTCGGCGGGGGAGGGCACGCGGCGGCACTGCTCGAGGCGTATCCAGCGTTGCGGATCGTCGGGCTCGACCGTGATCCCGCGGCGCTACAGGCGGCGCGGGCCCGCCTGTCCATCTTCGGAGACCGGGTCTCGCTGGTGGGAGCACCGTTCTCGTCGCTTCCCGAGATCCTCTCGGCCCCTTCGTTCGGACGCCTCTCGGGAGCCCTCTTCGACCTTGGTGTCAGCTCGCCCCAGCTCGACCGGGTGGAGCGGGGCTTTTCGTTCCGGGTCGACGGGCCGCTCGACATGCGGATGGACCCGACGACCGGCCTGAGCGCAGCCGACCTGGTGAACAGCCTGCCCGAGGAGTCCCTCGCTGCGCTGTTCCGGGAGAACGGAGAGGGTCGACTGTCCGGGCGCATCGCCCGGGCCATCGTGAGATCCCGGCCACTGACCTCCACGAGGCAGCTGGCCGAAGTCGTGTCATCGGCGGTACCGGCAGCAGTTCGCCGCAAGGGGCACCCGGCGCGCCGGGTGTTCCAGGCCCTGCGTATCGAGGTCAACGACGAGCTGGGGCAACTCCGCGCCGCGCTGCCGGTCGCCTTGTCGCACCTGGCGGTCGGGGGCGTCTGTGCCGTGATCAGCTACCACTCGGGCGAGGACCGCCTCACGAAGCAAATGTTCGCCGACGCCGCCTCCGGCGGGTGTGAGTGCCCCCCCGGGCTGCCCTGCGTGTGTGGCGCCGTTGCCCGTCACGCGCTGGTGTTCCGAGGCGCCCGCAAGCCGTCACCTTCCGAGGTGGCGGCGAACCCGCGCGCCGAGAGCGCTCGACTCCGCGCCATCGTCCGCACGGAAGCGGACGAGGCCGACAAGACCGGGGAAGAGGACAAGAAAGAGGACAAGAAAGAGGACAAGAAAGAGGACAAGGACAGGGGAGAGCGCTGATGGCCCCGCCCTCCGCTGCGACGGCAGCACCGGCCCGCCGTGTGGGTCGCCGTGCCGTCGCCCCGACGCCACGCCGGGCGCCGCTCCGCGTCATCCCCGGCCGTTCCGGCTCCCGTACCCGCCAGAGGCGTGCCCCCGGCAGTCATTCACGGCCGCTGAACATCATCGCCATCTCCTTGGTGGTGGCGGCGCTGTTGGCCGTGGTCGTGAGCCAGGCGCTCCTCGCCAACGGCCAGGTGCGGCTGTCCTCGCTCCAGCACGAGCTCGCGCTCGAGCAGAGCGCACACCGCCAAAGCGAACTGGCCGTCGCCCAGCTCGAGACACCGTCCCGGATCGTTGCCGCCGCGTCGGGTCAGCTCCACATGGTGCGGCCGGCGAACATCGTCGAGCTGCCCTACGTCTCCCTGTCGGTTCCGCTGCCCACGCCCAAGGTGACCGCGGCGCCGGCCGTGCCGGCGGCGACGACGACGACAGTGCCGGCAGCGACGACGACGCCGGCGACGGGAACCGGCGCTGCCACGGCAACAGGCGCCACTGGCACAAGCGCAGGAGCCGGAGCGCCGAGTGCACCGAGCGCCAGCGGCGCGTCGACGACGACTGCAACGTCCACGCCATGAGCGTCACCACCCGACACGACCCTCACCGCGCGCGCGCTGGTTCCGGCCGGCGCACGCCCACGAAATTGGGGTCGACGAGGACCGCCCAGCGATCGAAGAAGCCATCGGCGCAGACCACACGACCGGTCCGCACAACCCGTCCACTACGGCCGGTCCGCTCACAACCCGCCATCCCCCGGCGCCGACCGGCTGCCTCCAAATCCGCCAGCACCCGCGCTCGCCCCCGTCCACACCAGCCGCGGGCGCAGGTCACCCGGCTGCCCGTCTCCCGGCCGCGTCGCGCCTGGGCGGGCGGCACCTTCCAGCGCCGGATCCGTCTCGTCCGACTCGTCCTCGTGGCGGCCATATTGCTCCTGGTGGCGCGCCTCGTCGACGTCCAGGTGCTGCACGCCGGCGCATACCAGGCCGCGGCACGGGGGGAGTCCTCCATCACCGTCTCGTTGCCTTCGCTGCGCGGGGGGATCTACGCCCGGGACGGCGCACCCCTGGCAATGTCCGTGCCGACGGACGACGTGGTCGCCGACGATTTCCAGGTCGCTCATCCCGTGCAGACGGCGCTGGCGCTCTCGCCGATCCTCAACGTCCCGGCCACGACGCTCGCCTCCGAATTGCGCCGCCCCTCGGGCTACGTGGTGCTGGCCCGTCAGCTGCCCCAGTCGGTCGCGGCAGAAGATATCGGCGGACGCCTTTCCCGGCATCACGATGATCGCCGACTCGAAGCGCATCGTGCCAAACGGAAACCTGGCCGGACCCGTCGTCGGGTTCACCAACGCGGCCGGGCATGGCGCCGCCGGTCTGGAATACGGCAACAACCCCATCCTCGCGGGAACCGACGGCAAGGAAACGATCATTGAGTCGCCCGGAGGTGTGGCGTTGCCGCAGTCACCAGTGGCGAACCAGGTCGCCACGTCACCCGGCACGGGTCTGGAGCTCACGCTCGATACCCAGCTCCAGTACGAGTCGGAACAGGCGCTGGCCAAGGCGATCGAATCGTCCCACGCCGTGAGCGGCACTGCGGTGCTGATGGACGTGAAGACGGGCCAGGTCCTCTCCATGGCCAATCTCACGGCGACCCACCCGAACGCACCTGCCGCGACGACCGGCACGACCCCTCCCGCACCAGGAGGGGTCGTGCCGATCGGACCGCACGACGCCGTCGACGAGGCGCCCAACAACCTGGCCGTCAGCCAGCTCTACGAGCCGGGGTCCGTGTTCAAGCTCGTCACCTTCTCGGCGGCGCTGGCGGACAGCCTGATCAACCCCAACTCCGTCTTCACCGTGCCCGACCAGATCAAGTTGGACGGATCCACCTTCCACGACGCCGAGCCGCACCCCACCGAGACGCTGACCGCGACGCAGATCCTGGCGCAGTCCTCCAACATCGGGACCTCGGAGATCGCGCAGGGCGTGGGCGAGCAGCGCCTGCTCGCCCAGGTCAAGGCGCTGGGCTTCGGACAGCCGACCGGGCTGCACTTCCCCGGCGAGTCTCCCGGGCTGCTGGCGACCGCGGCCCAGTGGGAGCCGACCGACTTGGTCTCGCTCCCCATCGGGCAGGTCGACGCTGTCAGCGCACTCCAGGTGCTCGATGCCTACAACGCCGTTGCCAACGGTGGCGTCTTCGTCGCACCCAAGCTGGTCCAGGCGACGGTAAGCCCGACGGGCACCGTGACCAGGACTGCTCCGTCCGCGACCCACCAAGTGTTCTCGACCTCGATCGATGCCGAGCTGACGTCGATGCTCCAGCAGGTCGTCAACCAGGGCACCGGTTCGAGTGCCGCGATCCCGGGGTACACGGTCGCCGGAAAGACCGGGACGGCCCAGATCCCCACACAGGGCAAGGACTCGTACGTGACCGGCGCCTACATGGCCTCGTTCGTGGGGTTCGCGCCGGCCGCCAACCCGACCTTCTCCATGATCGTCGTCCTCGACCGGCCGACCCCGATCTTCGGCGGCACCGTGGCCGCACCGGTGTTCTCCCAGATCATGAGCTACGCGCTGCACCGCTACGACATCCCCACCACCCCCGGAGCCAAGACCACCCCCACCCCCGGCTCGACCCCCAAGGTGGCAGACCAGGCCCAGGACATCACGTGATCTTCGCCGACACACCCGTTGCGGTCGTCCCGCGGGGGTGCCTGAGGCATGCAACGCTGTCGGGTCGATCATGCGAACCGTGCCTATGAACCTCCTCTTCGACGACATAGAGGTGATCGAGTCGGTCGGTGACCCCGCGACCGTCAACGTCGGCGGCATCTCCCACGACAGCCGCCGGGTCGTGCCGGGGGACCTCTTCTGCTGTGTTCCCGGCCACGTGAGCGACGGGCACGTCTACGCCGCCGAGGCCGTGGAGCGCGGGGCGATCGGCCTGTTGTGTGAGCACCTCATCCCAGACCTGCTCGACCGCGACGTCGTGCAGACACGGGTGGCGCCCGGCACGATGCGCCCCGTCATGGCCCGGCTGGCGGCAGCCTTCTACGAGCACCCGGCACGGGACCTCTTGATGATCGGTGTGACGGGCACCAACGGCAAGACGACCGTGACGCAGCTGCTCGGTGACATCCTCACCGCGGCGGGCCGCCCGACCAACGTGATGGGAACCCTCTCGGGCGCCAGGACGACGCCCGAGGCGACCGAGATCCAGCGGGTCCTGGCCGGCGTGCGGGACCGCCAGAAGTCGGATGGTGCGCGCCACGCGGTGGCCATGGAGGTCTCGAGCCACGCGCTCGTCCAATCGCGGGTCGAGGGCATCCACTTCGACGTCGGCGTCTTCACCAACCTCAGCCACGACCACCTCGACTACCACGGCACCATGGAGGAGTACTTCGAGGCAAAGGCCAGGCTCTTCACCCCGGGTCATGCGTTGCGCGGCATCGTCAATGCGGACGATCCGTGGGGCCGGCGACTCCTCGAACGCGCCCGCATCCCCATGGTCGGCGTCCGTCGCGCGGACGTCACCGACATCGTGCTGGAACCGGGCCGCACCGAGTTCACCTGGCGCGGTCAGCGGATCACGACGCCCCTGACCGGCGCCATCAATGTTGACAACACCCTGCTGGCGGCCGAGGCTGCCCTCGCCCTCGACGAGCCGGGTCTTGGGCCGGTGGAGATCGCGCGGGCCATGGGCAACCTCTCACCGGTCGCGGGCCGGCTGCAGGTGATCGCTGCGCCGACGCCCCGGGTCTCCGACGAGGGCGGCGGGGGGAAGGAAGCGTGGCCGAGCGCGGCGCAGGGGAGCGTCCTCCTTTCACCGTGTTCGTCGACTACGCGCACACGCCCGCTGGGCTCGAGCTGGTGCTGGGCGAGGCTCGAACCCTCGCGCCGGGCGGTCGGGTCCTGTGCGTCTTCGGGTGCGGGGGAAACCGAGACCGGGTCAAACGCCCCGTGATGGGCGGTGTCGCCGCGCGCCTGAGCGACGTCGCGTTCCTGACGTCGGACAACCCGCGCGACGAGGATCCGGCCGCCATCGCGGCCGAGGTGCTGAGCGGGGTCCCCGGTGGGAGCGACAATCCGAGGATCGTGGTCGAGCTCGACCGCGGTGTCGCGATCCGCCGTGCCCTGGACGAAGCGAAGCTCGGCGACGTCGTTCTCATCGCCGGCAAGGGCCACGAGGCCTATCAAGAGATCGCGGGAGAGCGTCTGCCCTTCGACGACGCGGTCGAGGCGCGCCGGGCCCTGTCGCTGCGCTTCGCGTCGGACCCGGGCACCTGGGGGCGGAGTGCGGCGACGGCACCACCCGGTGGGGTCACGGTCGCGCCGGCGGCCTCCGTCCGCTCGGCTCGCCGCGGTTCCCATCCGGGAGCTTGACGCTACGTGCTCGGACTGCTCGTCTCGGGGAGCGTTGCCTTGTGGATCGCCATCCTGTCGACCCCCTTTGTCATCCGCTACTTCCGAAAGCGCCAGATCGGACAGCACATCAGGGAAGACGGTCCAGCCACCCACGTCGCAAAGGCGGGAACCCCGACGATGGGTGGCATCGCCATCGTGGGCTCGGTGGTGGCGGGCTACGCCATCGGGCACATCGGCACCGAGATCCGCTTCTCGCGCACCGGGTATCTCGCCATCGGCGCCGTCGTCGCCTTCGGGCTCATCGGGTACGTCGACGATTACATCAAGGTGCACCACCGCCGCAGCCTCGGGCTGAACAAGAGGGGGAAGTCGGCGGCACAGCTGGTCTGCGCGCTCGCTTTCGCAGAGCTCGCCGTGCACTGGGCCCACACCTCGACGGCGCTGTCGTTCACCCGAGCCCAGGCCCTGGGCATCAACCTGGGTCAGGTGGTCTGGGTCATCTTCGCCGTGCTCGTGATGGTGGGTGCGTCCAACGCCGTCAACATCACCGATGGTGTGGACGGACTCGCGGCTGGAGCAGGGACGTTCTGCTTCGCCGTGCTCTCCATCATGGGGTACTGGATCTTCCGGCACTTCGCCATCTACCACGTGCTCCCCGCGTCGGCCATCGACCTGTCGCTGGTCGCGGTTGCGCTGGCCGGGGCGTGCATCGGGTTCCTGTGGTGGAACGCGGCGCCGGCCAAGATCATCATGGGCGACACCGGATCGCTCGCCATCGGCGCCGGGCTGGCCGCACTATGCCTGCTGCTCAACCTCGACCTGCTGCTGCTCGTGATCGGTGGCCTCTTCGTCATGGAGACCGTGTCGGTCATCCTCCAGATCATCAGCTTCCGCGTGTTCCATCGGCGGATCTTCCGCATGGCCCCGATCCACCACCACTTCGAGTTGGGCGGCTGGCCCGAGACAACGGTGATCGTTCGCTTCTGGATCCTCGGTGGGCTCTTCTGTGCGCTCGGCCTCGGCATCTTCTACGGCGACTTCCTGACGGTCGCGAAATTCACGTGACCGCGCGCCGCTTCATCCGCCACTTTCGTCGCCCGGTGCGGGAGACTGGCGTCGTGCGTCGGGTGTCGGACCGAGCGAAGGAGCGCGTCCGCGCCCATGGGGGGCGGTGGGCATGACGCCGGAGCGGAGTGCGGGCGCGACGGCGACCGGCGGGCACCGGGTGGCCCGGCTGACTGCGGGAGCCGCGACACGGTCCGGCCCGCGCCCGGCGACGTCACGGTCTTCGACGTCACGGTCTTCGACGCACCGCCAGGCCCATGGACCCGCCACCGGCGTGCGCATCGCCGGACGCGAGATCCCGATCTCGACGGTGCTCCTCGTGGACGTCGCGCTCCTGTGCGTGATCGGGCTGGTGATGGTCGGCTCCGCCTCCTCGGTGGTCTCCATCGCGACCTACGGCTCGCCGTGGGCGATCCTGATCCGCGAGTCGATGTGGATGGCGATCGGGCTGGTGGTGCTCTGGCTGGCGCTGCGCGTCGATTACCGCGCGCTGCGGCGGGTCAGCCCGCTCCTCGTGCTGGTGACCTTCGGGCTCTTGTTCGTCGTCCTCGTCCCCGGCCTCGGCGTGCACGCAATGGGGTCGAGCCGCTGGGTCGGCTTCGGGCAGTTCCGCCTGCAGCCGTCCGAGCTCATGAAGCTGGCCCTGACGCTCTTTGCGGCCGACTTCATCGCCCGCCGCCTCGATGAGGACGCCACCGACCGCCGCATCATCGGCCCGCTCCTCATGGTCACCGGCTTCGCCTGCGTCTTGATCCTCGCCCAGCCGGACATGGGCACGGCCATGGTCCTGGTCTTCATCGCGCTGGCCCTGTTGTTCGTCTCGGGCGTGCGGCTCGGGCCCGTCATGAAGGTGGTGGCCGCCCTGGTCGGGTTGGGCCTGATCGTGGCGGTGGCCTCTCCTTACCGCCGGGCCCGGCTGTTGTCGTTCATGGATCCGTCGGCCCACGGCTCGAGTTCGGGCTACCAGGTCGTGCAGTCGCTCATCGGGCTGGGATCGGGCCACCTCGTCGGCGCCGGACTCGGTGGCGGGCAGGCCCAATGGGGCTACTTGCCGAACGCGCACACGGACTTCATCTTCTCGGTCATCGGCGAGCAGCTCGGCATCGCCGGAGCCATTATGGTGCTCGCGCTCCTCGGCGGCTTCATGTGGCTCGGGATCCGGGCCGCCACACAATCGCCGGACCGGTTCGGCGCGCTGCTCGCGCTGGGGCTGGTGGCCTGGGTCGGGGCCGAGACCCTCATCAACGTCGGGGCAGTCGTCGGAGTGTTGCCCGTCACCGGTATTCCGCTGCCGTTCATCTCCTTCGGCGGGTCGTCCCTCGTGATCACGATGGCGGCCGCAGGGGTGCTCGTCAACGTGGCCCGCCAGGGTGAAGCCGAGGGGACATTGCGGATCGCCGGGTCGAACCGCCGGCAGGTCCGCTCGCCCAGGGGTCGGTGAGCGCCCGGCGCGTCACGGTGATCGCGGGCGGCGGGACCGGCGGCCACATCGTCCCTTCGCTGCAGATCGCACGGGCGCTCGTCGAACGCGGCCACGCACCCGACACGATTGAGCTCTACGGATCTCGCCGGGGCCAGGAGGCGAGCACGTGGCCGTCCCTCGAGTTCCCGCACACCCTCCTTCCGGGGCGGGGGATCCGGCGCAGCATGCGGCCCTCCGCCTGGTGGGACAACGTGGGCGCCGTCGCCGGACTGGTGTGGGCCAGCGCCCGCTCCGTGGGCGCCTTCGTCGCGCGCCGGCCCCGGGTGGTCGTCATCGTCGGGGGCTACGCCAGCTTCCCGGCCGGCCTGGCGGCCGTGCTCACCCGGGTGCCACTCGTCTCGGTCACCACGGATGCGGTACCGGGCGCCGTCAGCGGCTTCCTCGGTCGTTTCGCCGCTGCGAACGCGGTGGCCTTCCCGGGAACGGACCTGCCCCGGGCGCACGTCACCGGCACGCCCGTTCTGCCCGAGCTCGCCACACTCGACCAGACCCCCGAGGGCCGGGCCGGCAGCCGGGCCGCACTCGGCCTGCCCACCGACCGCCTGACGGTGGCGACCGTCGGCGGCTCGCTTGGTGCGTTGCGGATCAACCGGGCGGTGGCGGAGCTGGCTGGCACCTGGGCCAGCTGTCAGGGCCGTTCGCTGTACCAGGTCACCGGGCGGCGTGACTATGAGGCCTTCTCCGGCCCACCGGACAACGCAGCGGACCGGGATGACAATGGTGTGCGTGACGGGTTGTCCTACCGCGTCGTGCCCTTCGAGGACCGCATGCCGCTGCTCTACAGCGCGGCCGACGTGTGCGTGACGAGGGCTGGCGCCATGACCGTGGCCGAGCTCCTCATGAGCGGAGTCCCCGCCATCCTGGTGCCCCTGCCGGGCGCCCCGCGCGACCACCAGACCCGCAACGCCGAGGCGTTGGTGGGCATGGGAGTGGCGGTCCACGTGCCCGACCCCGAGTGCGACGGCCCGCGGCTCGCGTTGGAGCTCGATGCGCTCTTGTCCGATCCCGCCCGCCTCAGCGCCATGCGCGCCGCCGCGCGGCGGCACGCACACCCCGACGCGGCGGGCCGTGTCGCCGAGCTGGTCGATGCCCATGCCCGCTGACACGACCAGGCCTTCGGCGAGTGTCGGCCGACCCGACGGCGAGGCCGGCACCCTGGACCTCGGGCGCACCCGGCGCATCCACATCGTCGGCATCGGCGGCGCGGGCATGAGTGCCATCGCCCTGGTGCTCCGGGCGATGGGGCACACGGTCTCGGGCTCTGATCTCAAGGACTCGCCGGTCGCCGAGCGCCTGCGCTCCTACGGCATCACCGTGGAGGTGGGGCATCGACCCGAGAACGTGGCCGGTGCCGCGGCGGTGACGTTCTCGCCGGCCGTGCGGGCGGAGAACCCCGAGCTGACAGGGGCACGCGCCCGTGGCATCCGGGTCGTGCCCCGCTCCGAGATGTTGGCCGCCATCTGCGCCACCCGACAATGCCTGGCCGTGGCGGGGACGCACGGCAAGACCACGACGGCCTCCATGCTGTCGCTGATCCTCGTCGAGGCCGGGTTGCGTCCGTCGTTCGTGATCGGGGCAGACGTGAACGAAATCGGGACCAACGCGGTGTGGGACTCGGGCGAGTGGCTCGTGGTCGAGGCCGACGAGAGTTACGGGACCTTCCAGGCCCTCCGCCCCGACCTGGCCGTGCTCACCAACGTCGAGCCGGACCACCTCGACTACTACGGCACCTTCGCCGCGTTGCGGGAGGCCTTCTCCGAGTACCTGTCCGCTGCCGCCCGGGGTGCCATCGTGTGCGCCGACGACCCGGAGGCGGCGGCCATCGGCGCGGCGCACCAGGCGGTCACCGTCGGGACGAGCGAGGGATCGACGTACAGGATGGGCGACGTCGAGCTGCAGCGCAGTTCGGTCTCGTTCTCCCTGCGCGGGCCCGACGGCGATCTGGGGACACTGCACCTCGGCGTGCCGGGCCTGCACAACGCGCGCAACGGCGCGGTCGCCGCCGTCGCGGCACTGCAGGCGGGCGCGCCGTTCGCCGCCGCCCAGGCTGCGCTCGCCCGTTTCGCCGGCGTCACCCGCCGCTTCGAGTTCCGCGGCGAGTCCCGTGGCGTGTCGTTCGTGGACGACTACGCCCACCTCCCGACCGAGGTCCGCGCCGCTCTGGCGACGGCGCGGACCGGCGGCTGGTCCCGCGTCGTCGTCGTGTTCCAACCGCACCGGTACTCGCGGACTGCTGCACTGGCTGAGGAGTTCGGAAGCGCCTTCGGCGAAGCGGACGTCCTGGTGGTCACCGACGTCTACGGCGCCGGCGAGCGACCCGTCCCCGGGGTGTCGGGACGGCTGGTGGCGGACGCGGTACGGGCGCAGGACCCGAGGCTGCCGGTGATCTACGTCGCGGGCTGGGAGGAGCTCCGCCAAGCCGTCGCGGCCCAGCTCCGCCCGGGCGACCTCTGTCTCACCCTCGGTGCCGGCGACCTGACCACGCTGCCGGACGACCTGCTCGAGTCGGCGTGGTGACGCCGAGCAACACGCTGCGAGCACTGGCGGACGCGCTCGGCCAGCGGGCAACGCTGATGCGCCCCCTCGGCCCGTTCACCACGTACGGGGTCGGCGGACCCGCCGCACTCTTCGTCGAGGTGGAGAACGACGACGACCTCAGCGCCGTCCGCCGCTCTCTGCGTGACACCCTGGAGGGGAGGGGACCGGGGGCCGATCGCGTTCCGACCTTCGTCATCGGGCGGGGCTCCAACCTGTTGGTCTCGGATGCGGGCTTCGACGGGTTGGTGTTGCACCTCGGCACCGGCTTTGCCGGATTGGAACTACCGGCGACCGCGGGCAGGGGCCGCTCGAGTGGCGCGCCCGCTGCGGACGCGGCCCACGTTGTGCGGGCCGGCGCCGCGCTCGCTCTGCCGGTACTGGCGCGGCGGGTCGCCGACGCCGGGTGGTCGGGATTGTCGTGGGCCGTGGGTGTGCCCGGCTCCGTGGGCGGTGCGGTGCGCATGAACGCGGGTGGTCACGGGTCGGACATGGCCTCGTGTCTGGTCCGCTACACCTGGGTCGAGCTTTTCAGCGACGACGGCGGCACCGACGCGGTCAGCCGACTGGCGTACGGCTATCGCTCGTCGTCGGTGCGGGCGACCGAGCTGGTGCTGGCGGCGGAGCTCGAGGTCACCCCGGGATCGATCGAGGCCGAGCAGGAGGCGGTGGCCGCCATCGTCCGATGGCGACGCGAGCATCAGCCGGGAGGCTCCAACGCGGGCTCGGTCTTCACCAACACGGAGGACGACTCGGCGGGGAGGCTGATCGAGTCCGCCGGCTTGAAGGGGTTCCGCCTCGGCACCGCGCACGTGTCCGAGAAGCACGCCAATTTCATCCAGGCGGACCGGGACGGCCGGGCGGACGACGTGTACGCGCTCATGGAGCACGTGCGTCGCGTGGTGGCCGAGCGGTGCGGGGTGACGCTGCGGACCGAGGTCCGCCTCCTGGGCTTCGACGACGGGAAGACTGGTCCCGTGCCGGAGAACCAGTTGCGCACCACCGAGGCGCCGCGACGCGACCATGGCCAGAGCGCGACCGGTGGGCGGCGGTGACCCCGGAGGGATCTTCGGTCCAGGTGAAGGTGCCGACGCGCCGTGAGCTTCGTCGTGGCGGTCGTGCCGGAGGTGGAGGCGGCGGACGACGCTGGGGCAGCGGCAATCGCAAGGGGAGCGCCAAGAGTCGCGCGAGCGGCAAGGGGAGCACCCGTGGCGGAGGCCGAGGCGGTGGTGGCGGCCGAAACGCCGGCGGTGGCCGGGGCCGAATAGACCCGCGCATCTCAGCCCGCCGGACTGCCGTCCTGCGGGAGCAGGGCCGGCGCCGTCTCTGGGTGGTGGCCATCGGCCTTGCGGGCACGGCGTGCCTCGTCGGAGTCTGGCTCCTGCTCCATACACCGCTGTTCTCGGCCCGATCGATCACGGTGCTCGGGAACGCGCACGAGACGGCGACGCAGGTGGCGGCAGAGGCGGGTCTCGCCGGCCATCCCCCTCTCCTCGACGTCAACGCCGGCGCAGCGGAGACGCGCATCGAGCAGCTGCCGTGGGTGCGCACCGCCACAGTGCACGTGTCGTGGCCCGACGGGGTCCACATCTCGATCACCGAGGAGACGCCGCGCTTCGCCATCAGCACGCCGACCGGCACCTGGGACACGCTGAGCGGCGACGGTCGTGTGCTGGCGACGTCGGCCGCCCGCCCGCCGGGAATGCTCTTGCTGACGGTTCCCCAGCCACCGGGCTCTCCAGGCTCCGTGCTGCCGAGCAGGGACACCGCGGCGCTCGAGGTGGCGGCGACGCTGCCCCCGTCTTTCGCTGCGCAGGTGACGGGGGTCACGGTCGAGCCCGCGGGGTGGGTGCAACTGACCATGACGACTCCGATCGTGGTCGACCTCGGGTCCGACTCGCAGCTCTCCGCAAAGTACGAGGACGTTTCCTCCATTCTGGCGGCGGCGACCCTGCACAACGGGGATGTCATCGACGTGAGCATCCCGAAGGCGCCAACGGTGACGCCAGGGTGACGTAGGATGCTTGACCGGCCAGAACACCCCCCGTATGGTGGGGTCACGTTGCCGTACTGTGAACATCAACCTTCCCAAAAGGTTCAGGGATTGGTTCCTGGTCACTGGTCCCCGGTGACGTCTGGCGGAACGAACCAGAGAGCGACCGGTCGGCGATCGACCCGAAGACGAGGGAGTTCATGACGACCGTGCCTTCTCAGGGCAACTACCTGGCAGTCATCAAGGTGGTCGGGGTCGGAGGCGGAGGGGTCAACGCCGTCAACCGGATGATCGATTCGGGCCTCCGCAACGTCGAATTCATCGCCGCCAACACCGACGCTCAGGCTTTGCTGATGAGCGACGCCGATCTGAAGCTGGACATCGGTCGACAGCTCACCCGTGGCTTGGGTGCCGGCAGCGACCCGGAAGTGGGACGGCTGGCCGCCGAGGAGCACCGCCCCGAGATCGAAGAAGCCCTCCAGGGCGCCGACATGGTCTTCATCACCGCCGGCAAGGGCGGGGGCACCGGGACCGGCGCCTCGCCGGTGGTGGCCGAGGTCTCCAAAGGGCTGGGTGCGCTCACGATCGGCGTGGTGACCCGCCCCTTCACGTTCGAGGGTCGGCGCCGTGCCATGCAGGCCGAGAAGGGGATCCAGCTCCTCAAGGAGAAGGTCGACACGCTCATCGTCATCCCCAACGACCGCCTCCTCACGGTGTCCAACGACAAGACGAGCATGGTCAACGCGTTCAGGATGGCCGACGAGGTCCTCCTGCAGGGCGTGCGCGGCATCACCGACCTCATCACGGTGCCCGGGCTCATCAA
The DNA here is from genome assembly GCA_963726005.1 of uncultured Acidimicrobiaceae bacterium. GTDB lineage: Bacteria > Actinomycetota > Acidimicrobiia > Acidimicrobiales > RAAP-2 > Bog-473. Next base: position 203,824 of record CAVSAT010000002.1, on the reverse strand, counting down.
CACCGACTTCGCCGACGTGAAGATGGTCATGACGAACGCCGGCACGGCCATCATGGGCATCGGCTCGTCCATCGGCGAGGGGCGTGCGGCGAACGCCGCACGGGCGGCCATCACGTCGCCTTTGCTCGAGGCATCGATCGAAGGCGCCCGCGGCATGGTGCTCAACATCGCCGGCGGGTCGGACCTCGGGCTCTTCGAGGTGAACGAGGCGGCGGAGATCATCCACGCCGTGGCACATCCCGACGCGAACATCATCTTCGGGGCCGTGATCGACGACAACATGGGCGATGAGGTCCGGGTCACCGTCATCGCGGCCGGCTTCGAGCGGTGGGAGGAAGGAGCCCCAACCTCGCGGTCCGCCGACCTGACGTCGACGATCTTCGCCACACCCGAGCCGGTGGACATCTTCGCCGACGCCACCGGAACCGAGGAAGAGCTCGACCTGGGTGACGACGATTTCGACGTCCCCTCCTTCCTCCGCTAGCGGCGAGGTCGCGCGGAGGCTGGTCGCGGTCCGGCAGCGGATCGAGCGCGCCGGCGGAGACCCCGCACTGGTGCGGGTCGTCGGCGTGACCAAGGGGTTCGGGAGCGACGCGGTGTGCGCGGCGTGGGAGGCCGGGCTCGGTGACCTGGGCGAGAACTATGCGGGGGAACTCGTCGCGAAGGCCCCGGTCGTCGAAGACGCAGTCGTCTGGCACTTCCTCGGGGCCGTGCAGCGAAACAAGGTCGCGGTGCTGGCCCCGCTCGTCGGCCTCTGGCAGAGCGTGGCCCGGGAGACCGAGGGCGCGCGGATTGCCCGCTTTGCCCCCGGCGCCCGGGTGCTGGTGCAGGTCGACACGACAGGCCTGCCCGGCCGCAACGGGTGCCCCCCGCCCGGCGTGGGGGAGCTGGTCCGGCGCCTCGTGGACCTGGGACTCGACGTCAGAGGACTCATGACGGTGGCCGCGCCAGGTCCGACCGCCGCGCCGGCTGCCTTCGCGACGGTCGGCCGATTGGCCGACCAGCTGGGTCTCGACGAGCGGTCCATGGGTATGAGCGACGACCTCGAAGCCGCCGTGGCGGCTGGTTCGACGATGGTCCGTGTCGGTCGGGCCCTGTTCGGAGAGCGGCCCCCCGCCGGGGCCGCTTCAGGTGGAGGCTGAGGGCAAGGTTCTGGTGGAACGGATCGTCAGGCTCGTCGGGAGCCTGACCCTGCCGTGGGTGGTCGGCTACCCGTCCCGGGACCCGCAGGTGCGGCCGAGCAGGCACTACGCTGTCCGATGACAGGAGAAGGAATGTCACCCTCGTTCATGAAGAAGACCATGGTGTATCTCGGCCTGCTCGACGACGAGTATGACGAGTACGACGACCTCGAGGACCGGGCTCCCCGCGGGTTCTCGGCGGCGACCCGGGTCGAGCCCCAGCCCCGCACACAGGACTACGAGCAGGCCGAGGAGTTCAGCGGCGGCATGAGCAGGGTGCGCACCATCCCCCGGGAGTCCGCCGTTCCCAGCCAGCCCAGGCCGGCGCCGAGCAACGTCGCCCCCCGGCCGAGCGCCGTGAGGGCCGTGCCCGTCGACCCCTCCATCAGCCCTGCCGCGGTCCCCGCCTCGGCAAAGGTGCACGTGGTGGCCCCGTCCCGCTTCGGCGACGCCAAGGAGATCGCGGATCGCCTGAAGGACAATCGGCCGGTCATCGTGAACCTCCAGATGGCCGACCGTGATCTGCAGCGGCGGATGATCGACTTCTGCAGCGGGGTCACCTACGCCCTGAGCGGCGAAATGGAGAAGGTGGCAGACCAGGTCTTTCTGTTGGCACCCACCAACGTCAAGGTTTCTGACGAGGAGCGACAGCGACTGGTTGAGCGCGGTTTCGGCCGCGACTAGACCCACTACTCTCCCAGCTGGTGAACATTTTCCATCTGCTCGCGTGGCTGATCGAGGCCTACATCTGGCTGGTCATGTTCCCCTACGCGATCCTGAGCTGGTTCCGGATCCGACAGGGGACCACCCTGGCCCGGGTGCAGTACTTCCTGTACCAGGCGACCGAACCGGTGCTCCGACCCGTGCGACGGGTCATCCGGCCGATGGCCGGGCTGGATTTCTCCTTTCTGGTGGTCATCCTCGTAGCGCAGATCGTGCTGATTCCCGTGCTGAGGGCCTGAACGCTATTCCAGGAACCGCAGGAAGGGGTGGTTAGACTCGGCCTCCATGGACAACTCGCAAGCGCCCGCATCGATTCTCGACACCCTTCGCACCGTGGAGTTCCGTCTCGGCCTCAAGGGCTACAACGTCGATGAGGTCGATGAGTACCTGGACAAGGCCGCCCAGGAGGCCGAGGGACTCCAAGAGCACGTCCGACAGCTGAACGAGCGACTCCGCCAGGCGAGCGATCGGATCGCGCAGCTCGAGAGGGAAAAGCGTGCGGCGCCCGTGGCGGCCGAGGTGAACGAGGGTGCCGCCGCCGCCGCCCCGCGCCGACGCGGCAGCGCTGTCGGACGAGACGCTCCAGCGCACTCTCCTCCTGGCCCAGAAGTTCGTCGACCAGACGAAGCGGGAGAGCGAGGCGGAGGCCGCGGCGGTTGTCGCGCAGGCGGAGGAGTCGGCCCGCGCCGCCATTGCGGCAGCGGAGGCGACGGCTGCACAACTGCAGGCGGAGACGCACCAGAAATTGCGCGAGGAGGTCTCACGGCTGGAGTCGACGCGGACCGAGCTCGCGACCGACGTCGAGAGCATGGCCCGGCACCTCGAGTCGGAGCGCAACCGCTTGCGTGGCGCACTCTCCGAGATACTGAAGTGGGTCGACGAGAACGTTCAGCCCGCCAACTCGCTGATGGGCGTGAAGCCAAAGCAGGCTCCGCCCGCCAGGGCTCCCGGGGGTCAGGGCGAAATGGCCACCGCTTCGGGCAGTCTCCCCGAGGCGGACGACGGTGCGCCGACGCTGAACCTCCAGAGCGCACCGGGCGCCGCAGTGTCAGGGGCCCCCCGACCTCTCTGATCCCACCCGCTGGAGCCGCCTAGGGGATGTTGCCCCTCATCGTCGCGGTCCGGTATCGTCACCCGCTCCCCGGACGAGGTCGTCGTCAGGGAATCCGGCCACGACGAGTGGTCCGAAGGAGGGAACGATGACCCCAGCGAGCAAGGGCTCCCAGGTCAAGAAGTTGCCTGCGCCGCGTTCGACCGCGAAAGCACCGCTACGGACCGGGAACAAAAAGCCGCCGGCCAAGGTTGCTGCAACAGCCACGAAACGTCCAGCTCTCTCAAAAAAGAAGGCAGCCCCCGTTGTGAAGAAGGTAGCGACGCCGACGAAGAAGCCCGTACCTACAGCCAAGAAGGCGGTGTCCACGGCGCCGAAGAAGACCGCCACAGGGGTGGCCAAGAAGTCCGCTGCCCCCAAGAAGGGGGCGCCGGCCCCCAAGAAGTCGGCCCCGGCCGCCAAGAAGTCGGCGCCCGCTCCCAAGAAGGCCGCGCCGCCGGCCGTGACCAAGAAGGCGGCCGAGAAGCCCGCCGCCAAGAAGGCCGCGTCGCCGGGAGGATCCCGGGCCGCGACGGCTGCCGCCAACGGAGCGGGCGCTCCCGCGCCGGCGCGCACGACATTCACGCCCAAGCCCAAGCCGCCCGCGCCAGTGCGGCCGAAGACCGGCCCCTACGCCAAGGACACCAAGTTCCTCGACGAGGTGCGAGAGCTGCTGCAGGCCGACCGTGCCGTCTACCAGGAGCAGGCGACGTCACTCCGGGCCGAAGCCGACTCGCTCGCGCTCGAGCGCGAGCCGGGCGATGTGCAATTCGACGAGGAGTCGGGTGAGGGTGGCACGGTCACGGTCGACCGCGAGCGCAACCTCGCACTGTCCGGGCAGGCGACCCTTGCGGTCGAGGAGATCGATGACGCCGTGCGGCGTATCGACGACAAGACGTACGGGTACTGCGAGCGCTGCTTCCAGCCGATCCCCAAGCCCCGCCTGCGGGCGCTGCCTTACGCCCGTCTCTGCGTGGCGTGCAAGAGCGGAGGGCTGTCGCGGCGCTGACCCGACCCCGGGTCCTGGCGTACGCCATAGCCGCCCTCGTGGTGGTGGCCGATCGGGTGACTACCACGCTCGCCGTGGACCACCTTCACGATGCCCGCCACGTCTGGGGGCCGTTCGGACTGGCGCTCACCTACAACTCAGGCTTCGCCTTCAGCCTTTTTAGCGGTCGGGCCGTCGCCGTGACGGTGCTCCTGTGCATCGGTGTCGTGATTCTCGCCTTCGTCGTGGCCCAGGTCCGCACTGTGCCGGTGGCCATCGGGGCGGGACTGGTCCTTGGTGGCGCCGTCGGCAACCTGAGCGAACGGATCGTGGGGGCAAACGGGGGCCAGGTGCCCGACTTCATCACGCTCGACTACTGGCCGACTTTCAACGTGGCGGACGCATGCGTGACCGTGGGTGTGATCGTCGTTGTGGCCTGCCTGCTCTTCGGCGGCCGCGACGCGGTGCGGGCCGGGGAGGCCCGATGAGGGCCGGGATGGGTGGCGACGGGGGACTCGGGGGACGTGGCGACGACGGTGGACCCGGCGACGACGGTGGACCTGGCGACGACGGGGTCGTGGATGGGGACATCATTTCGACCGAGGTCCCCGCACTGCTCGCCGGCGTTCGGGCGGATCGGGGCGTCGCGATGGCGGCCAACGTCTCGCGAGCTATGGCCGGCGAGCTGATCGCGGCCGGCCGCGTGCTGATCGACGGAACGCCCGTCTCGGTCGGGCGCACCCTGCTCATTGAGGGGACCACGTTGACCGTTCGGCTGCGAGGGGCGCCCGACGACCGTGTCGCGCCCGAGCATGGGGTGCTCTTCGAGGTCGTGCACGCTGACAACCTGGTGGCCGTCGTGGACAAGCCGGCGGGACTCGTCGTCCACCCGGGTGCGGGGCACGACGTTGGGACCCTGGTCGGGGGCCTGCTGGCCCGTTTTCCCGACTTGGCCGATCTCGTGGCCTCGGGTGTGTGCGCGCCCGACCGGCCCGGGATCGTGCACCGGCTCGACAAGGGGACGTCGGGGCTTCTCGCCGTGGCGCGGACTGCAGAGGCGTACCGGGCGCTTGTCGGGCAGCTCGCCACGAGGACGATGGAGCGCCGCTATCTCGCGCTGGTGGAAGGTGAAGTGGCGGAGGACCGGGGGGAGGTCGAAGCCCCGATCGGCCGGTCGACCCGTACACCCACCAAGATGGCCGTCACCGCCGGTGGAAAGCCGGCCCGGACCGCCTACACCGTCGTGGAGCGACGGGACGGGGACGGGGCGTCCTCACCGACGACGCTGCTCGAACTTTCGCTGCAGAGCGGTCGGACCCACCAGATACGCGTCCACATGGCAGCCATCGGACACCCCGTGGTGGGTGATGCCCGCTACGGGGTGCCCGACCGGCGTCTGGGCGCCGGTCGCTTCTTCCTGCACGCGGCTGAGCTCGCGTTCACGCACCCGGGAACGGCCGCCCGCATGGAATTTAGGTCCCCGCTGCCCGGTGACCTCAAGGACTACCTGGGGTAGCCCCTGGTCCTTAGGGCTACCCGGGGTAGTTCAGGCGGCTTGGTGGACGCCGAGCACGTCAGAGTCGAAGGACAGCGCGGCCAGCGCCTCCTCCTCTGCACGCCGCACCCGACGGACGCCGACGCCGAGGCGCTCGGCGGTCGACTGCAGCGAAGCCGGGGAGTCGCCGTCGAAGCCGAAGCGGAGACGGAGCACGTCGCGCTGGAGGCCCGGCAGCCGCTCGACCGCTTCGCGGACCCGCTCGTAGACCATTGTCTCCTCCACATCGGAGACGAAGTCCGAATCGTCAGGTGCCACGAGCTCGCCCAGCGTCGTGGATGACTCGAGGGCTGCGGGCTGGTCGAGCGACGCGGTCACCCGGGCCACATCCTCGAGCCCCTCCCGCTCGTCGGCGGTCAGTCCCGTCGCCTCATCGAGCTCGGCCTCGGTCGGCGCGCGGCCCAGCGTGCTCGCGAGCTCTGACTTCGTGAGCTCCAGGCGCTGGATCTGCTCTCCGACCTCGAGGGGGATCCTGATCGTGCGGCCGTGCTGCTGGACGGCACGCTGTAGTGCCTGGCGAATCCACCAGGTGGCATAGGTGGAGAACCGGAAGCCTCTCTCCCAGTCGAACTTGTCGACGGCGCGCATCAGGCCGAACGTACCTTCCTGCACGAGGTCGGCCATGTCCACGCCGCGATCCTGATAGCGCCTGGCCCAGTGCACCACTAACCGGAGGTTGGCGGCCACCATCTGCTTCCGCGCGGCCTCGTCACCGGCCGTCACTCGCTTGGCCAGCTCGACCTGCTGCTCGTGGTCGGGCATTGGAAACTGGTCGAGGTCGCGCAACATCAGGCCCAATGTGTCCGATGTGTTCACAGCGCTCTTCATGTTCGCTCCAGACGCTTCTTTGCTCGCTCTCAGTCGTACGTACCCGGAGGCTTCCGGGATGAACCTGACAAATACAACCCGACCACCGCCCGGATCATTCCATCGGGGTGTTCGCACCGAATTGCGCCCACGGGGACCGCGTGGTGGTCTACGGCGATGGCGGCCAGGATGGTGCTTCTCAGGCACGGCGCGACCCAATGGTCCCAATCTGGTCAACACACGGGACGAACGGATATTCCCTTGCTCGATGAGGGGTGCGAGCAAGCCAAGCAGGCGGGCGAGATCCTGCGTGCGCATGGTTTCGCGAGCTTCGGACTCGTACTCTCGAGCCCCCTTCGACGGGCAGCCGAGACGTGTGCGCTGGCCGGTTTCCAGTGCGAGATCGACCCCGACCTCATGGAGTGGGACTACGGGGCTTACGAGGGCCTCACCTCGGCCGAGATACGCGAACGACGACCGGGTTGGGACCTGTGGCAAGACGGCGTTCCCGGCGGCGAGCGGGTGACCGACGTCGGCCGTCGCGCCGATCGGGTGATCGAACGGGCGCGGGCACTTGAGGGTGACACCCTCTGCGTGGCCCACGGCCATCTGCTCCGGGTGCTGGCGGCCCGCTGGATCGGCTTGCCGCCCGTGGCCGGTCGGCTCTTGCTCCTGCGGGCCGGGGCGATCAGCGTGCTCGGTTGGGATTGGGAATGGCCCGCCATCGAGGTCTGGAACCTGCCGTCAACCGTTTGATTCGGGCCCTCCGTTTGAGGGAAGGGTGGGGTCGTCCCCAGCCGCACCAGCAGCCGCAGCCGCAGCCGCACCAGCAGCCGCAGCCGCAGCCGCAGCCGTAGCCAGCGACCGCCTTCAGACGGATGCCGCCACGTTCCCCCGGGCCCGATCGACCATGTCGGCCAGGCTGTAGGACTGCAGGTGGGTGCGGATGGTCTCTCCCACGTCGGCCCAGACGGCAAGGAGTACGCACTGCCCCTCGTGGTCACAGGCGCCGTTGGCGTGGGGCTCCCCGAAGTCGCCTGCGGCGATGGGGCCGTCCACGGCCGACACGATCTGCGCCAGCGAGATCGCCTCGGGCGGGCGGGCCAGGACGTAGCCGCCACCGACACCTCGCTTGGAGCGGACCAAACCGGCCCCCTTCAGGGCCAGCAGGATCTGCTCGAGGTAGGGCTGGGGGAGCCCCGTGCGCACAGCAATGTCCCGCACCGAGGTGGGTGTCTCAGCGCCGCGGAGGGCGAGCGAGAGCAGGGCCCGACTGGCGTAGTCACCCCGTGTTGAAACTCTCACATCAGTCAATGCTACCGGCCCCCACGTGGGTGGCGGGGGTGCGTGGGTCGTAGGGTGTGCCTCCGTGAACGACGGCGCGACGGCCCAGGCGACGGTGGCAAACCCCGGGACCGGGGCAGTGGCCTCCGGGGATCCGCCCGAACCGATCCTCCCGAACTGGAACGGGCCCTGCTTGCATCACGTCGTCCCGACCCTGCTCGGCCATCTCGCGCTACCGGGCGCCGCACCGCTCCCACCATGGTTCCCGGCTCCGGTGGCGGAGGCACGCCAGATCGTTCTCCTCGTGCTCGACGGCCTCGGCGCGGAGCAGCTGCACCAGCGCGCCGGGCTCGCCCCGACACTGCAGGCCGCTGTCGGGACCGCCCTGACGTCGGTGGCTCCAAGCACGACGGCCTGCGCCCTGACGACCCTCGTCACTGGCCGGGTACCGGCCGAGCACGGGGTGGTCGGCTACAGGGTCGCTCTCGACGGCGAGGTGATGAACGTCCTGCAGTGGTCCGTCCATGGTTCCGACGCACGGATTCGGGTGCCGGCGCACGTATTCCAGCCGTTCGAGTCGTTCCCCGGTGCCACGAGCCGGGTGCCCGTCGTCACGCGCTACGACTACGGCCCGACCGGCTTCACTGCCGCGCACCTGGGGGACGTGGACCTCCACCGCTGGCACACGCCAGCCGGGCTGGTGACCGCGGTCGGCGAGCTGACCGCCGCCGGTTCTCCGTTCGTCTACGCCTACTACGAAGGCATCGACCGCATCGCCCACGCCCATGGCCTGAACGAGTACTACGACGACGAACTGCGCGCCACCGACCGGCTCGTCGGCGACGTGCTCGAGGTCCTGCCGCCCGGCGCAGTTCTGGTCGTGACGGCGGATCACGGCCAGGTGGACGTCGGGAGATCCGTCGAGGTCCTCGGCCCGGAGATCATGCAATGTGTGACCCTGATCAGTGGCGAGGGGCGGTTTCGCTGGCTGCACGTCCGCCCGGGGGCGGAATCGGAAGTTCTCGCCGCCGCGACGGCGCTCCACGGTGACGTGGCCTGGGTCCGCACCAGGCAGCAGATCGTCGATGCAGGTTGGCTCGGCGGCGTGCCCTCGGCCCAGGTCATGGCTCGACTGGGCGACATCGTCCTGGTGCCCTTCGCCCCGACGGCTTTCCTCGATCCGGCCGATACCGGGGAGCTCCGCCTCAAGGCCCGCCACGGGTCCCTGACCTCGGCGGAAATGATGGTTCCCCTGCTCGGTTGGTCGGCCACGTGACAGGGGCGACACCGATGGCAACATTGGGCCGCAGAAGGGCACACCAGCGGCTGGGCACGCAACGCGACGGGTACGGAAGGCACCATGGATGACCAGACGAATGACGTGACGAATGACTTGACTGGGAGCGACACGGGAGCGGGTGAGCCGGCGGCGGTCGCCCCCGACGAGGTGCTCGAAGGAAACAGGGACGGATCCGCCCCCGAGCAGCGGTCGGGCGAGTCGGTGCAAGAGCCGGCACGGGTGCTGCGTATCGGCTCCATGGTCAAGACACTTCTCGACGAGGTGCGGGCGGCCCCGCTGGACGAGAAGAGCCGGGTGCGCCTGCGGGAGATCTACGAGCAGTCGATCCACGAGCTGTCGGAGGGCCTGTCGCCGGACCTGGTGGCAGAGCTCGACCGCATGGCGCTGCCCTTCGACTCGGCAGCGCCGAGCGACGCCGAGCTGCGCATCGCCCAGGCGCAGCTGGTTGGGTGGCTGGAGGGCCTGTTCCAAGGGATCCAGGCGACGCTGATGTCCCAGCAGATGGCCGCCCGGGCCCAGCTCGAGGAAATGCGCCAGCGGGGACTGCCCTCCGCCGGCGAGTCCGGCGGCCGGACCGGGGCCTACCTCTGAGGGCCACGGCGCGGGTGACGGCACGGCCGGGACGTGACAGACGCCGATTTGGGCGCTCCCGCCCGAGGCGATGCGGTGACGGGGGCCCGCCGGCCTTGCCGGGCAAGGCGCGACGAGGGCCGCCTTCCTCGGTCCCGGCGGTGGGTCCGGCCGCCTACAAAGAGGCTGGATCGGTGGTCCTCACCGTCCGCCCGGCGGGCTAGATTGCTGAGCCCGGGAGGAATCACACCGGTGTAAGTTTCCGTGGCGAAAGGAGGGCCGGTGTCGGAGCGGTCGTTTACGCATCTGCACACCCACACCGAGTTCTCCATGCTCGACGGCGCGGCGCGGGTGGGGGACCTCGTCGCGGCGGCGGTGGCCGACGGGCAGCCGGCGCTCGGCATCACGGACCACGGCAACATGTACGGGGTCCTCGACTTCTACAAGGCGTGCCGCGATCAGGGCATCGTGCCGATCATCGGCACCGAGTCCTACATGGCCGGCGAATCGCGCCACGAGCGCCCCGTGCGCCGGGGCAGGATGGACGACACCGGCGGCGATGTCGAGGGCGGCCAGAAGCTCTACTACCACCTGACCCTCCTGGCCGAGACCGTCGAGGGCTACCGCAACCTCATGCAGCTGTCGTCGGCCGCCTACCTCGAGGGCTACTACTACAAGCCGCGGGTTGACTGGGAGCTCCTCGAGCGTCACCACACCGGCCTGATCGCCACCACGGGGTGCCTGGGCGGCGTCGTCCTCCAGGCCCTGCTGGCGGGAGACGTGGCGGAGGCCGAACGCCGGGCGGCGCGGCTGCAGGACATCTTCGGCCGGGGCAACCTCTTCGTGGAGCTGCAGGACCACGGGATCGCGGACCAGCACCGGACCAATCCGGAGCTGATCGAGATCGCACGGCGCATCGATGCGCCGCTCCTCGCCACCAACGACAGCCACTACACGCACCGCGAGGACGCGGTGGCCCACGACGCCCTCTTGTGCGTGCAGACCGGAGCCCTCCTCGCCGACACCAACCGCTTCAAGTTCGAGGGCACCGAGCATTACCTGAAGAGCGCGGCCGAGATGCGCCACCTGTTCCGCGACGTGCCCGAGGCGTGCGACAACACGTTGCTGATCGCCGAACGCGCGGACGTGCAGATCGAGCTCGGCAAGCCGAGCCTGCCGGAGTTCCCGGTGCCGGACCGTTTCAGCGGCGACACCTACGAGGAGCGCGCCCTCGCCTACCTGCGCGACCTGACGGCGGAGGGAGCGCGGCAGCGCTACGGCTCGCCGCTGCCCCCCGAGGTGGTGGAGCGCCTCGACTACGAGCTCGGCGTCATCGGCAACATGGGCTTCGCCGCCTACTTCCTCGTCGTGTGGGACCTGATCCGCTTCGCCCGGGAGTCAGGCATCCGCGTCGGCCCGGGCCGGGGCTCGGCCGCCGGGTGCTGCGTGGCCTACTGCCTGCGCATCGTGGACCTCGACCCGATCCGCTACGACCTCCTCTTCGAGCGCTTCTTGAACCCGGGCCGCAAGCAGATGCCGGACATCGACATGGACTTCGACGAGCGCTACCGCGCCGACGTGATGCGCTACGCGGCGGAGAAGTACGGCAGCGACCGGGTGGCTCAGGTGATCACGTTCTCGACCATCAAGGCCCGGGCGGCGGTGCGCGACGCCGCCCGGGTGCTCGGCAAGCCGTACCTCGTGGGGGACCGCATCGCCAAGGCCATGCCGCCGCTCGTGATGGGCCGAGACACGCCTTTGCGGGCATGCCTCATCAAGATCGAGGGGCACGAGGACGGTTTCGCGGCCGCCGCCGAGCTCCGCACCATGCACGAGTCGGACCCTGACGCCAAGGAGGTTATCGACGTCGCACTCGGCCTCGAGGGCCTACGGCGCCAGGACGGCATCCACGCGGCGGCGGTGGTGATCTCGCGCGATCCGCTGACTGACTACCTGCCGATCCAGCGCAAGCCCGACGCGGGAGGGGACCCGGCCGACGCCCCCATCGTGACGCAGTACGAAATGCACGGCGTCGAGGACCTCGGCCTGCTCAAGATGGACTTCCTCGGCCTGCGCAACCTCTCGGTGATCGAGCGCACGCTCGATCTGATTGAGGAGGTCACCGGTGAGCGGCCCGACATCGACAACGTCGACCTGGCCGACGAGCCCACGCTCGAGATGCTCCGGCGGGCCGAGTCGGTGGGCGTGTTCCAGCTCGAGGGCGGCGCCATGCGCCAGACGCTGCGGTCTCTCGCGCCGACCAGCTTCGACGACGTGGCCGCGCTGGTGGCCCTCTACCGGCCCGGGCCGATGGCCGCCAACATGCACCGCGACTATCCCGAGCTCAAGAACGGCCGGAAGGAGCTGACGTACCTGCACCCCGACATCGAGCCGATCCTCAAGGACACCTACGGCCTGATGCTGTACCAGGAGTCGGTGATGCGGGTCGCCCAGAAGTTCGCGGGCTACTCCCTCGAGGAGGCCGACAACCTCCGCAAAGCGTGCGGCAAGAAGATCCGGGCCATGATCGCCGCCGAGCGTGAGAAGTTCGTCGCGGGCTGCGTCACGCAGGGCTACGGCGAGCAGCTGGGCACGCAGCTCTTCGACATCATCGAGCCGTTCGCCGATTACGCGTTCAACAAGTCGCACTCCTACGGCTATGGGTTGGTGGCGTACCAGACCGCCTGGCTCAAGGCCCACTATCCCGTGGAGTACATGGCGGCACTGCTGACCTCGGTCAAGGACAACAAGGACAAGACGGCGGTCTATCTCTCCGAGTGCCGCTCCATGGGGATCGACGTGCTGGTGCCCGACGTCAACCGCTCGGTCGCCGAATTCGCGCCGGACCGGAGCGTCGAGCGGGACCAGGCCCGGCCGGCCATCGTCTTCGGGCTGGCCGCGGTGCGCAACGTCGGCGAGGGCCTCGTCGACCGCATCGTGGCCGAACGTGACGCCAACGGGCCCTTCGCCGACATCTTCGACTTCTGCCAGCGGGTCGACCCCGTCGTCCTCAACAAGCGGACCATGGAGTCTCTCGTGAAGGGGGGCGCCTTCGACGCGCAAGGCCACCCACGCCAGGGTCTGTGCCTGGTCCTCGAGGCCGTCGTCGATCGCACCCTGGAGCGGCGTCGCGAGCAGGAGCAGGGCATCACGACCCTCTTCGCCGCGTTCGAGGAGGAGCAGGCCGACCCGGGCTGGGGTGGGGCCAAGGTCGCCATCCCGGACACAGAGTTCGACAAAGGGCAACGGCTGGCCTTCGAGAAAGAGATGCTCGGCCTCTATGTGAGCGACCACCCGCTCATGGGCTTTGAGGGGGCCCTGGCCAAGCACACCGACAGCACCCTCTCGGACATGCGAGAGGAGGATCCAGCGGCCGGGGACCGTTCGCCTGTGCGGATGGTCGGGGGTGTGGTGACCGACCTCCGACGGTCCTACACGAAGAAGGGAGACTTGATGGCCCGCTTCGTTCTCGAAGACCTGCAGGCGGCCATGGAGGTCTTCGTGTTCCCGAAGACGATGGCCGAGTACGGCTCACTCATCGAGAACGACGCCATCCTCGTCGTGCGGGGCCGGCTCGACACCCGGGAGGAGGAGCCGAAGATCGTGTGCATGGAGGTCTCCCGCCCGCTGCTGGCGCGGGGCCAGGAGGACCTCCACATCACGCTGCCCCTCGGGGTGCTCACCGACGCCAAGGTGGACGGCCTGAAGGAGGTCCTGAGCGGTCACCCCGGCCAGTCCCCGGTCCTGCTCCACGTCGGCGCCAAGGTCCTTCGGCTGCCGCCGGAGTTCAACGTGGACTGTCGCAACGGGCTCGTCGGCGAGCTGAAGCGGTTGCTCGGGCAGAGTGCGGTCTTGTCCTGAGGCCGTGCGCCGGTGGCAGATTCCGTCTGTGACCTGCGGTGACGGAACGCCAGTCGGGCGGCGGCGACCCTTGGCGGGGTCCGGCCGGTTGGGAAAGCGCCCGGCGCAGCCAGTAGACTCAACCCATGCCGATCGTAGTGAGCACCAAGGATTGCACTGCGCTCAGCGACGCTGAGCTCGTCGAAATGGCGGATCTGTCCGCGGACCGCCCGCCTGGCTTCGACATCGGTTTCCTCTCCAAGGAGCGGGAGGCCTGGGTGCTCATCACCCAAGCCCGGGAAGGGAACAAGTTGCGGGGGTACTCGTTCTGCACCCTGGAACGCATCGGGGGCACACCCTCCCTGCTCGTCGGGTTGGCTCTCGTCGATCGCACGTCGCGGGCAGAGGCTGCCCTCAAGGGCATCATGGCGGACCAGTACCGCCGCGCCCTGCTCGCCTTCCCGGACGAGGACGTCCTCCTCGGGACGCGGCTGCTGACGCCGGAGGGGTTCCGGGCCTTCAACGGGCTTCAGGACGTCGTGCCCTTCCCGGGCCACAAGTCCTCCGGTGAGGAGCGGGCCTGGGCACGTCGCCTCTCGAAGCGCTTCGGTTGCGAGAACAAGCTCGACGATCGGACCTTCGTCGTGAAGGGGGACGGGTCGGTGGCCGGCGGGCTCGATTTCTTCGCGCCCAAGGTCAAGATCCCCGAGGGGGTCGAGACCCATTTCGACAGCTGCGACGCCATCCGGGGTGACCGGTTGGTCGCCTTCGGCTGGGCGATGGCCGAGGACCTGGCAGGCGGCAAGCTCGGCCGCTGAAGCACGTCTGCGGCGCGTCGGCCGACCGGAGCGAACGCGCTGATCAGCCCTGGGGCAGGACCGCGGCGCACACCTTGTAGCAGTGGCCGTCCCGTGGCGGGCTGACCGTCACCAAGAGGTACTGCGGCTCGAACCCGAGCGCGGTGGACAGACTTTTGCCGCTCAGGCGTTCACGTCGAGCGGCGTCGAGGGCGCGGGCGGCGTTGCGGTCCTCGACCGGCAGCCAAACGTCGTCCCGGTCCCACCCGAAACGGACCCACGTGGTGCCGTCCGCCTGGCGCCGGATCAGCTGGGGTCGCCGGGTGGGCTCTATCAGCGCCACCGACGGCCGGAAGCCCCGGAATTCCCAGTAGGGAGCCGAGGGCCCCGGGAAGCCGAGCAACGGGCCGTCCGGAGTCGCCACCAGTCGTCTCAGGAGCTTGCGCAGGTGCCGACCACGCAGCGTGCCGACGTGGCGGGGGAGGTCGGCGACCGTGGTCGCCTCGGGCTGGGCGAGGTCGTCGCGTTCGGGATCGTCGGCCAAGGTCACCTCCACGACGTCGAAGGTGCTGATGTCGGGTTCGTGTCCCTCGGGCCACGGCACGCGCACCCGCATGACCGTGCGCGTGGCCAGGTCCACAACCGTCGTGTCTTCCGCGGTGGAGGACAGGACGAGGAGGTGCAGCGTGGAGCCGCCAGCGGTGGGCACGCGCTCTTTGCGCCGGGCGGAGCGTCGCAGTAGGCGCGAGGGGTCGGTCGGGGCGCCCGTCGCGTGCTGCCGGTCGGCCAGCTTCGTGCCCGACTCGGTCTCGTCGTCGTCGGCCGTGTCGCCGCCTTCTCCGCGCAGACGTCGGTCTGTGGCGGCGCCGCTGTCGAATTCCGTGTGCATGTCCGCGCCTGTGTCCAAGGTGTTGTCGACTTCTGTGTCTGTGTCCGTGACTAGGTCCCTGTCAGTGTCAGTGTCAGTGTCCGTGTCCTTGCGCCTGGGTCGCGGGGCATCCGCATGGTGTTTCGTGTGCCCGGAGCCGTTGCCGCCCCCAGTCCCGGGATCGACGACATTTGCACTCATCCGACGAGCGCCTCCAATTGGGCGGCCAGGGTCTCGGCGTCCGCCGCCGGAGTCTGACACGAGCGAGCCTGGCAGACGTAGGCCAAGCCCGGTTCAGGTGGTCGCCCTCGGAAGAGGGGGCCGTCGTCGGGCTCGCCCCACGCGACGACGGCGGCTGGGAGCCACCGCGTTCGTACCTCGGCGAGCAGGTCCGAGCGGTCACCCGTCACCACGATCTCATTGCGCCGGCTCCACATGGGCAGGGCCGCGACCAGGTCGGCGAGCGCGGCCGGGTGCTGGTCGATGAGCGGTCGAGCCAGCGCGATAGTGCGTTCGACGCACTCGTCGAGCCGCGGTTCGCCGCCAAGGGCGCTGGCGCGGAGCAGCGCGGCGACCGCGATGGAGTTGCCGGCCGGGACCGCGCCGTCGAGAAACTCCTTGGGCCGGACGACCAGGGATTCCGCGTCGCTGCCCGTTGTGAAGAAGCCGCCCGACGTGTCGTCCCAGAACAGGTCGACCAACTGTGAGGACGCGTGCAGCGCCCGCCGGCGCCAAAGGGCCCTGCCGCTCCATTCGGATAGGCGGGTGCAGGCGTCGGCAAGCCAGGCATAGTCGGCGGCGACCGCCAGGTGCCTCGCCCGGCCACCCTGCCAGCTGCGCATCAGCCGCCCGTCGGAGTACATGGACTCCCAGAGGAAGTCGACGATCTCCTCGGCCCGGCGGCCGTAGTGGTCGATGCCGGTGGCCGACGCGACTTCCGCCAGGGTGGACGCCGTCATCGCATTCCATTCGGTCAGCACCTTCTCGTCGCGTGCCGGCTGCACGCGTTTCGCCCGGGCCGCCGCCAGCATGGCACGGGCCTCTTCCACCAGGGGAGGGCGCCCGAGGGGTGCACCAACGGGGCGCACGGGGATGGAGCGCCCCTCCCAGTTGCCCTGTTCGGTGATCCCGTACCACTGCGCCGCCGGCCGGACGAGCTCCCCGGGCAGCAGCTGATGCAACTCTTCGAGTGTGAAGGTTGCATGCCCGCCCTCCACCCCCCCGGCGTCGGCGTCGAAGGACGAGTACAGCGCTCCTTCGGGTGTCGACAGATCGCGGAGAACGAAGTCGAGGGTCTCGGTCACCACGCCGAGATAGTCACGTTGCCCTGTGTCCTGCCATGCGTGCAGGTAGGCCCGGGCCAGGAGCGCCTGGTCGGTGAGCATCTTCTCGAAGTGAGGCACGAGCCAGTGTGGGTCGGTCGAGTACCGGCAGAACCCGCCGACGAGGTGATCGTAGATACCGCCGGCGGCCATGGCGTCCAGGGTCCGCAGGGCCATCTGGCGCGCCTGGTCGGCATCGGCGCCGCGCGCACGCGCCCGGCGGAGGCACAATTCGACAAGAGTCGGGCGAGGAAACTTGGGCGCGGGGCCGAAGCCGCCCCATTCGGGGTCGAAGCCGGCCGCGAGTCCGGTGACGACATGCGAGAGGGCGGCCTCAGGGTCAAGACTTTTCGTGGCCGCCGCTCCGAACAACGGGTCGCTTTGACCATCAGCGCCACCCCCGCTCGTAGCCGCGGCCGCTGTGGCAGCCTCACTCATGGTCTCCGCCAGGCTGAGCTCCTTGCGCACCGCGCCGACGAGCGCGTCGGCCTGAGCGAGAACCTGCGCCCGCTCGTTGACCCACGCCTCGCCGAGTGCCTGCACGACGCGACGAAACGGGGGCATGCCGTGGCGCTCCACGGGCGGGAAGTACGTCCCGGCATAGAACGGGCGACCGTCGGGAGTGCAGAACACGGACATCGGCCACCCGCCCTGCCCGGTCAAGGCTTGGGTGGCCGTCATGTAGACCGTGTCCAGATCGGGTCGCTCCTCGCGGTCCACCTTGATGGAGATGAACCACTTGGCGAGGTCGGCCGCCGTTGCCGGGTCCTCGAAGCTCTCGTGGGCCATGACGTGGCACCAGTGGCATGAGGCGTAGCCGATCGAGAGAAAGATGGGTTTGTCCTCCTCGGTGGCCCGACGCAAGGCCTCGTCTCCCCAGGGGAACCACTCCACCGGATTGGCGGCGTGCTGGCGGAGATACGGGCTCGTCTCGTCGGCCAGGTGATTCACAGGACGGATGCTAGGGCGCGGTTGGTGCAAACCCGGCACGGGCGGTGCCCGTGCAAGGCTCGGGCGATGGAGCTCTCACTCACGGGAAAGACGGCGCTGATCACCGGCGGCAGCCGCGGCATCGGGCTGGGCATCGCCACCCGCTTCGCCGAAGCGGGCGGGAACGTGATGATCACCTCTCGAACGGCGGAGGACCTGGCCGAGGCGGCTGCCGGGCTCGTTGCCCTGGGAATTCCCCCTGAACGAGTGGGGTGGGTGGCGTCCCACGTCGGGAAGCCAGAAGACGCCCAAGCGTGCGTCGCTTCCACGCTGGCCCGCTTCGGGGGCCTCGACATCCTGGTCAACAACGCGGGGACCAATCCGTACTTCGGCCCGATGATCGACATCGACGTCGTCCGGGCGCAGAAGACGTTCGAGGTCAACCAGCTCTCGATCGTGGTCTGGACCGCCGCCGCGGTGAAGTCGGGGCTGCGGGGCTCGGTCATCAATGTCTCCTCGGTGGGCGGCCTCGAGGTGGAGCCGAACATCGGTTGGTACAACGTGACCAAAGCGGCCGTGCTCCACATCACCCGCCAGCTCGCATTCGAGCTCGCACCCGACGTGCGGGTGAACGCGCTCGCTCCCGGGTTGGTGAAGACGAAGCTGGCGGCCGCACTGTGGGAGGGCCTCGGCGAGGAGCGGATCGCCCGGAACGTTCCGCTGCGCCGGCTCGGACTGCCCGACGACATCGCGACGGCGGCCCTCTTCCTGGCATCCGACGCCTCGTCGTGGGTGACGGGCCAGACATTGGTCGTCGACGGCGGCACGACGATCCAGCCTTCGGGTGGCGTCGGCTGAGCACGCGTCGGCTGAGCGCACGCGGTGGGTCGGGCGGGCCCGTGCCCCAGACGGAGGCGGCCGTCATGTCACACGCCGACGGTCTGTCCCGTCTGATGGGGTATCTGGTCCAACGAACGGAAGTGAGGTGGGGCGCGATGGCCCATGTCCCGTTGCACGATGCACCGCGTGGTGTGATTCCCCGGCTTGCGTACTGGTACTCCAAGCGCCGCTTCGGGCGAATGGTGGAGCCCGTCGCCGCCGCGTCACACAATTCCGGTGTGCTCATCGCGATGGGCGGTCTCGAGACGGCGGTACAGCTGGGGTGGAAGAAGCTCGATCCCACGCTCAGGTGGCTTGCCATCGAAGCGGCCTCCGCCCGGATCGGCTGCTCGTGGTGCATCGACTTCGGCTACTACGAGGGAATGCATCAGGGGATCGACCCGGCGAAGGTCCGATCCGCCGCCGACTGGCGGTCCAGCGACCTCTTCGACGAGAAGGAGCGAGTGGTCCTCGAGTACGCAGAAGCGGCCTCCGGCTGCCCTGCCGAGGTCACCGAGGAGCTCGCGGCGCGGGTGCGCGCCCACCTCAGCGACGCCGAGTTCGTCGAGCTGGCGGCCTGGGCGGCGCTGGAGAACTTCCGCTCGCGCTTCAATGCCGGCCTGGGCCTGCGCAGCCAAGGGTTCTCCGACTCGTGCGAGATCCCGATGAGGGACTCGAGTGGACCTCGCTCGGACGCGGTTGCCTGACGCAGAGGCCGATGCGGCCGTCTTCGAGGAGTGGCGCTCGCTCCTGTTCGGCATCGCCTATCGGATGCTCGGAAGCGCCACCGACGCCGAAGACGTCGTCCAGGACGCGTGCATCCGCTGGCTGCGGCGGGGCGACGAGCCGGTCCAGTCGGTCCGTGCGTACCTCGTCACGATCGTGACCCGGCTCTGCCTCGACCAGTTGAACTCGTCCCGGGCGAAGCGCGTGAGCTATGCGGGTCCGTGGTTGCCCGAGCCGGTGGTGGTCGACGACCACTCGGCGGCAGAGACGGCGGATTCGCTGTCGCTGGCCTTTCTCGTGCTCCTGGAGGAGCTCACACCACTCGAACGTGCCGCGTATCTCCTCCATGACGTCTTCGGCTATCCCTTCGACGAGGTGGCCCGGTCGTTGGGGCGGTCTCCTGGCGCTTGCCGCCAACTCGCTGCGCGGGCCCGGAAGCACATCGAGGAGCGCCGTCGGCGCTTCGACGCCGATCTACGCCACGGTCGTGAGCTGACCGATCGCTTCCTCGTCGCCTGTGCCACCGGCGACCTGACGGGCCTTCTCTCCATGCTGGCGGACGACGTCGTTGTCTGGACCGACGGGGGAGGGAAGGTCAGAGCTGCGCTGCGGCCCGTGGTTGGCCTGCACCGCAGCTCACGCTTCCTGATCAACGTGGCGAAGAAGCAACAGGGCGTTCCCCTCGCGACAGTGCTCAACGGCCAGCCGGCAAACGTCTTCGTGGACGACGGGAGGGTGGTGGCGGCGCTGGTACTCGACATCATGGAGGGTGCAATCGTCGGGGTGCGCGTCATCTCGAACCCGGACAAGCTCGCACGGCTCAACAGCCAGCTCTTCAGTGGGTCGGCCAATGGGTCCGACTAGGAACGGTACGTCTCGAGCTCCCGTCGACGGACCTTGCCGGCTGCCGTGCGAGGAAGATCGTCCACGATGACGAGCTCCTTGGGCGCCGCCCAGGGTGCGATGGACTCCGCGACGAGCTGGCGCAGGTCTTCGAGCGATGGAGCGTCATCGCTCGGCACCACCCAGGCGACGACCCTGTCGCCCCATTCGGGGTCGGAGCGCTTCCAGACGGCCACCTCGAGCACGTCGGGATGGGCGCTGAGAATCCGCTCGACGAGATCGGGCCAGACCTTCTCGGCCCCCGTCGTGATGACGTCGTCGATGCGGCCCGAGACCACGAGCGTCCCGTCGGCATTGAGGCGTCCACCGTCGCCCGTGGCGAACCAGTCTGCGAGTCCATCGGGTCCTTCGACGCGGCCGTCGCCTCCGTCGCGGTAGGAACGAAAGAGCATGGGCGCCCGGATCAGGATCTCGCCTTCGACCGCGGCCTCGTCGCCCGCCGAGGAGAAATTCCCGTCCGCTGATCGCACGGAGACCTCGACTCCTTCGAGCGGGAAACCGTCGTAGACGACCCCCGATCCCGTCTCTGTCATGCCGTAGGTGGACACCACGTTGGGAGGCAACGCGTCGGGCGCCTTGCTGCCGCCGAGGAGAACGCAGATGAAGACTGAGGGATCAATCCTCCGCAACGCCGTCGCGACCAGCGCGACGTGCGACACGCGTCCCGACCGTCCAGCCTGCTCGACCGCCTCGGCCTCGAATCCCGGCATGACGACGAGCGGGGTTCCGGTGACGATGGAGCGTGTCACGACGGACAGACCACCGATGTGAGCCAATGGCAGGCAGGCGAGCCATGTGTGCCGTGCGGGATCGACCCCGAGCCGCGCCGATGTCGCGCGAGCCGACGCGGTGACGGCGTCGTGCGTGAGGACGACGCCCTTCGGCTGGCCCGACGTACCCGAGCTTGCGACGACCAGGGCATCGCCTTCCTCGACGGGGAGACCGTCCGGCAATGCGTGCTGCTCGCCGTCGGAACGAACGATCCGGGTGGGGCGAAGTGCGTCGAGCATCGCGTTGCGGGCGGAGAGTGGAAGCCTCGGATCGAGCGGGGCCGCAGCGTCTCCGGTGTCCCAGATGGCCTGGAGTGCGTCGACAAACCCCATGCCACCAGGGAGGTCGAGGGCAACGAGCTCAGGCACCGGCCAGTAGCGTAGGACGCCGTGCAGACCGTGGTCACCGGAAAACCCCATGATCCCCTCGACGATCTCCGTCCGTTGCCCCTCCCCGCGTGGGAGCAGCGAGGTTCGTTCCGGGACATCCGCTACGAGGTGGGCGAAGGCATCGCGAAGCTCACGATCTGCCGCCCGGAGCGGCGGAACGCCTTCCGGCCGCAGACCCTCTTTGAGCTGACCGAGGCCTTCACGATCGCTCGCGACGACCCGGACATCGGTGTAATCATCCTCTGCGGCCAGGGTCCGGATGCCTTCTGCTCGGGCGGGGACCAGAAGATCCGAGGCGACGACGGCTACATCGGTGACGACGCGGTGGCCGAGCGCGGTATCGGGCGCCTCAACGTCCTCGACCTCCAGATCCTGATGCGGCGCCTCCCCAAGCCCATCGTCGCCATGGTCGCCGGCTACGCCATCGGCGGTGGGCACATCCTGCACCTTGTCTGTGACCTGACCATCGCCGCCGACAATGCCCGCTTCGGCCAGACGGGACCCAAGGTCGGGAGCTTCGACGGAGGCTACGGATCGTCCATCCTGGCCCGCACGATCGGGCTGAAGCGGGCGAAGGAGGTGTGGTTCCTCTGCCGCCAGTACGGGGCAGAACAGGCCCTCGAGTGGGGCCTGGTCAACACGGTGGTCCCACTGGACGACCTTGAGCGCGAGACCGTGGCCTGGTGCCGGCAGATGCTGACCCTCTCGCCTATTGCTTTGCGCATGATCAAGGCGGGGATGAACGCCGCCGACGACGGTCTGGCAGGGGTTCAGCAGCTCGCCGGCGACGCCACGATGCTGTTCTACATGACCGAGGAGGGTCAGGAGGGCCGGAACGCCTTCGTGGAACACCGCGCTCCCGACTTCTCCCGTTTCCCGCGCCGCCCGTGAGTCCGCCGCTCAAGTTGTGGGTCGCGGGCGCGCGCCCGCGCACACTTCCGGCTGCGGTGGTGCCTGTGGCCGTTGGCACGGCCGCCGGCTACCTCTCGAGCGGCCGGCTCGTCATCACCACGTCGCACATCAGCAGCACGTGTCATGCGGCAGTCTGTAGCAACTTCGACCGTCAGCTCTCCTGGCTCAACGCCTTCCTGGCACTCGTGGTCGCACTGGGTATCCAAATCGGCACCAACTACGTCAACGACTACGCGGACGGGGTGCGGGGAACGGACGCACGCCGGGTCGGCCCGGTCCGGCTCGTGGCGGGCCAATTGGCCACGGTGCGCGAGGTCAAGACCGCAGCCCTCATCTCCTTCGGCCTGGCCGGCATGGCCGGCCTCGTGTTGGCCGCACGGGTCACCTGGTGGTTCATCCCGCTGGGTCTGCTTTGCGGCCTGGCGGGATGGGCGTACACGGGCGGTCCGCGACCCTACGGGTACCTCGGGTTCGGTGAACTGTTCGTCTTCGTGTTCTTCGGTCTGGTGGCGACGGCGGGCTCGGCGTACGTGCAGCATGCCCCGTTCGTCACCACGCTTGGAGGCCACCTGTTCTCGTATGACTACGCCTGGGGGTTTGTGCTCTGGGCGGGCGTGCCCGTCGGCCTGCTTGCCGCGGCCTTGCTGCAGGCCAACAACCTGCGCGATATCGCCACCGACACCGAGTCGGGAAAGAAGACCCTTGCCGTGCGACTCGGGCGGCGGAACGCAGGGCTGCTCTACTCGTTCACGCTGATGGCCGCGGCCCTGGCCATCGGCATCCTGCACAACTACCGGGGGTGGTCGCTGCTGGCGCTGCTGGCAATCCCGCTCGCGCTCTATCCGGTGCGACTGGCCCTGAGCGATCGCAGCGGCCGCGCCCTGTTGCCCATGCTGGGGGCGACGGCTCGGCTCCAACTCGTCACCGGCGCGCTCCTGACGGTCGGCCTGCTCATATGAGGGCGGGCTCCACCGACTCCAGCCAGTGACGCACGATCCGCCACGTCTGATCGGGCTGCGAGAGATGCACGGCATGGCCCCCACCCGGAACCAGGGATGCGACCGCATGCGGCGCGAGACGGGCGACCCTCAGGGCGTGCGCCGCAAAGCGGATGTCATCCGATCCTGCGAGGGCGAGAGCCGGGGAGCCCAGCGCCGGCAGGCGGTCCCAGAGCGGCACCTGGGTCCCGGTCCCGCACAGCCGGAGACTCGATGCGAGTCCAGGCGCGCTGTTGCGGAGTCGTTCGTCACGCCCGGCGGCCTCGGGCGGCAACCGATCGAACAGGGGGCCGTGCAGCCACGCGTCGAGAAAGTGTCCGACATCGCCCGAGGATTCGAGCTCGTCGGCGACGGACTCGTCCGACTGCCGCCGGCGGTCACGCTCCGCCGGATCCTCTATACCCGCGGTGACGCCGATGAACACGGTGTGGAGCAAAGGCAGTTTGGCTGCGGTCGCGACATGAAGCGCCACCCGTGCACCCAGCGAATATCCGAGCAGGTCGAATGGCTCGTCGCCGAGGGTCGTACGGACCGCTTCGGCCACGAGGTCAGCGGTCGTGGGCAGGTCTGCTCGTACGGAGTCAGAACCGCCGTGACCAGGAAGGTCCGGCGCGACCACTGTGTGCGATCCGGTGATGTGCTCTCCGAAGCGGCCCCAGAGCCTTCCCGTCTGTGTGAATCCGTGCAACACGACCAGCGGCGGCCCCGAACCGCGCACTTCGACGTTGAGTGGCACGACGGGTGAGCGTACAGGCCACTTTCAGCGCCACCTTGGTCGACGAGTGGTCACGGCTGGGTGTCACCGACGCGGTGATCTGTCCCGGATCGCGGTCGACCCCCCTCGCGGTGGCCCTCGGCGAGAGGCTCCGGACCCACGTTCGCCTTGACGAGCGCAGCGCGGCCTTCTTCGCGTTGGGGCTCGCGATGGCGACCGGCCGACCGAGCGTGATCTGCGTCACGAGCGGGACGGCCGCGGCCGAGTTGCATCCCGCGGTGGTCGAGGCACACCACGCCAGGGTCCCACTGATCGTCTGCACCGCGGACCGGCCGCCTGAGCTCCATCACACCGGCGCCCCCCAGACCATCGAGCAAGTGGGCCTCTTCGCAGCGGCCACGCGCTGGTCCTCGGCACCCGGTGTGCCCGCCGAGGGACAGGAAGCAACGTGGAGACCGCTCGCCGTCCGGGCTTTTGCGGAATCGATCCAAGGACCACGAGGCCCGGGCCCGGTGCACCTCAACCTCGAGTTCCGCGAGCCCCTGACCGGGTCACCTGGGTCCCTGCCGCTGCGCCCCGGTCCGGCGGTCATCGTCGACGAGCGCGAGCCTCCCCTGCAGCTGGCGGAGCCGTTGCATGGCCGGGGGATCATCATCGTGGGCGGCGACACGCCGAGACCCCCGGACCGCGACCGCGTGCTCGCACTGGCGGAACGGCTCCGATGGCCGGTGTTGGCCGATCCGCGCTCGGGGAGCAGGGTGGTGGGGACGATCGCCGCCGCCGACTCCATCGTGCGCACCAAGCCACCGCTGCCGGAGACCGTCGTGATGCTCGGTGCACCTTGGCTCTCGCGAGCGCTCGGCGAATACGTCTCCGATGCCGCCCACGCCGGGGCGCGGGTGGTGGTCGTCGATCCGTGGGGGTGGTGGGCGGATCCCAACCGAGTGGCGACGGAATTCCATCGCTGTGCCACTGACCGATGGCTGACGGCTGCGATGAAAGGAGCCTCGTCGTGTGACGCAGAGTGGTCCGCCTCGTGGCGCTCGAGCGAGAAGAAGGCCCAGTCGGCCATCGACGGCGTGCTCGGATCGGATCTCAGCGAACCCCAGGTCGCTCGAGCCGTCTATCAACACGCCGCCAGCGACGGCGCCACCCTCGTCGTGTCGGCGTCGATGCCCATCCGGGATCTCGAGTGGTTCGCGACGGCCGAGGCGGTCCCGCCCCAGGTGCTGGCCAATCGAGGGGTGAACGGGATCGACGGCGTGGTCTCGACAGCGCTCGGGGTCACCGCTTCGGAGGCCGGTTCGGGACGGGGCCGCCACACCATCGCGCTGCTCGGCGACCTCGCCTTCCTGCACGACGTCTCTGGATTGGTCAATATGCCGGACATCCCCTGCACGTTCGTGGTGGTGGACAACGGCGGGGGAGGGATCTTCTCGTTCTTGCCACAAGCCACGTCCATGGAGACTGGGGTGTTCGAGCGCTTCTTCGGCACCCCACCGACCAGTGACATCGGAGCCGTCGCGCGCGGGTTCGGTCTACCGGTCCACGTCGTGACCTCGTTGTCCGAACTGGATCCCGCGCTGGCCGCGCCGGCTCCTGCACTGGTACGGGTGCTGGTGCCAGGGCGAAAGGAGAACGTCGCCCTGCACGACGCGATCAATGAGGCGGTCCGTCTCGCGCTGACGTAAAGGCGGGGGAGGGGGTCGAGGTGGACAAACGACCGGTGGGGCTCCGGAAGGTCAGCTCCACGTTGGCGTCCCCTGACATTTTCCAACCCATCTCGTGGACGCAACGGTGGTGCTGGTCGCAGAGCTCGACGAGGTTGCACAGGTCGGTTGGCCCGTTGTCGACCCAGTGGACGACGTGATGCACGTCGGTGAACTCGGTGTGCGTGCAGCCGGGGAACCGGCATCCCTTGTCGCGGCGCCTGATCTCGATCCGCTGGGCGTCACTGGGGTCGCGCCGTGTCCTTCCGAGGTTGAGGCTCTGCCCGCGTGGACCGTCGGCCGAAACCATGATCTTGGCGTCACAGGCCAGCCGTCGGGCGACCCCGCGGGAGATCGGCCCCAGCACGTCGACTTCGGCGCCTCCCTCGCCCCCGGCCAGGAAGGTGTAGTCGGCGTGGACCACGACGGTGGGGCGGTTGCGGCGCAGGCCGCCGGCGCGGGCCTCGGCCGAAGCCTCGCGGTTCGGACCGGCGGCGTCACCCTTGCACACACCCACCAGAGCGTCAGCCATCCGCTGATCGAACGGCGTGTGATCCCGGTGCCGACGACTGGCCCGGGCGACGAGGGCGCTCTTGACGACTGCGTACTGCTCCTTGGGGAGCATGCCGGTGAGGCTTCGCCGGCGATCGTCGAAGCGCAGGAAGCGGCGGGCGTAGAAGCCAGTGGATCGCTCGTCTGATTCGTTCCGAGCGGCGGTGGCCAGTTCCCGCACCTGCTTGGCCGACCAGCGGGTCGCTTGTTCGGCCAACGTCGCGTCTGTCTCGGGCCTGGCCACCTCCACGAGGGGCTTCACCTGGTCGAAGGAGAGCTTGCCCTGCGAGAGCGCGTCGGAGATCTTGGGCAGCGCATGGAGCTTGGCCGCCGCGGTCACCCACTCCCGGGCCGTGGCGGCGGTGACGCCACAGCGCTGGACGAGCCAGGCGACCATGGACGTCGCGCCGTCCACGCGCCAGGCCTTGCGGCGGTCGAGCTCCACGACGGCCGCCAGCAGCTGGCTCTGGTGGGCCGAGATCGCCCGGTGGTGCTGCGTGACGCTGGCCACCAGGTTCTCGGTTCGCCGCGACACCGTGTCGGGCCGGGGTCCGTCTCGGAGGGTTGAGGGCGCCATGCGGAACATGAACGGTCTCCGAACTCCCGAGAAGGGCACCAACCCCGTGCGGCGTCGGCGTTCTCAGCGGTAGCGATCGGCCGGGACCCATTCCCCATGGCTACGGGGAGGTAGGCGCTCGGGCAGGTGGATGATCGCCTCCGGGCGACGCCGTCCCATCGACGACGCGTCGAGGACGTAGAGATCGCTGGCGCCCCGATTGGCGTCGTCGACGACCGTCAGGAGCCAGCCCTCGTCGTCACTGTGGCCATCGGTCGCGCGGACGAAGACGGGTTCGCTGGGTGTGCATCCCGGGCCGGGATTCCAGGCCGCGGTCGACGAATGATGCAGGTCGAACTTCAACAGTCCGGCCGGGTGCGCGTGGACGTCCGGCCCGCCCGGTGTGGGGGAACGCCGCGTCTCCCACGTGCTGCTGCCCCAATCCATCTCGAGGCAATACCCGTAGCGGAACATCTCGCCCGCACACGTCGGGTCGAGCCGTGGATACTCGACGTAGCGCTCGTCCACGACCTCCCGCTCGACACTCGTGCCGACGATGCGCCACCGCTCGAGCACCCCGAGGCTGCCCCCGATCGTCGTGAGACCGATTCCCGCCGGACCGACGACGGAGGACGACAGGTCGACGGGCTGCCCCGGCTCGGGCGCCGTGTAGCGACACACGTACACCACGATGGCAATGGCGGCGCCTCCCGCGGCGACCCGCGTCTCATCCACTTCGTACGCACCGAGCACGTGGGTCACGAGGCAGGGGTCGAGTCCGAACCACCGGACGTCCGTCCCGTCCCCGCCGCGGCTGACGACACCGATCCAGCCCCCGCTACCAGGCACCCATCCGAAGGGCACCGCGCTGTTGTCGGCGCCGGCGATCCGCGTCGTCGGGGACTCGATGAACACCACATGATGCGCGGTGACTCCGATGTCGTGCTGCCAGGTCGCCCGCTCCAACTCGACAGACTGGGCGGTCCGCAGGTCACCGGTCGCGTCCCATTCGCCGATGCGCAGGAACGTCCCCTCGGCCGCATCCGCACCGCCGTCACCAGCGCCACCCGCACCATCGTCGACCGCGAACAGGACGCGCGAACCGTCGGACGCCACCAGGGGCACATGGGACGCGATCGGCACGGTGAGGCCTCCGGCAAATTCCTGGGGCTCGAGAAGCCGTGAGTACCTGGACGGCAGCCCGACCTCGGGCAGAGCGAGCACCGAACCCGCGTGCCAGAAGACGCCCGCATCGGCGTCCGAGTCCCGGCGCAGGTAGGAGACGGCCTTGCCGTCACGCAGCTCGACAGCGTGAAGGGCCCCTCGCCGGCGCACGACCTCGGGCCCCGCTGCTCCCTCACCCTCATCGTCTCCACCGCCCCCTTCGCGATCGGCAGGCCGACGCTCCGCCACCCAGGGCCCCGGCCCGATCCGGAACAAGGTCCCCTGCAGGTCGGGAGGCAGCGACCCCTCCATCGGCAAGGGTCGCGCCTGCTCGACCCCGATCACCTGATGTCCCTGTTCACACGATCACCCCGATCGCTCCGTCGGCCGCCGCGAGGCCGATCAACCTACCGGCGTATGGCAAAGTCGCGGCATGCCCACGCTCTCTGAGGATCTCGCGTTTCGCGGCCTGATCCACCAGATGACCGACGCCGGCCTGCCGCACCTGCTCGATAAGCCCGGTCTCACGCTCTACGCCGGCTTTGACCCTTCTGCGGACAGCCTGCACGTGGGCAACCTCCTGCAGCTCTGCACACTGCGGAGGTTCCAGGAGGCAGGCCACCGGCCCATCTCCCTCGCCGGGGGTGGCACCGGGATGATCGGCGACCCCGGCGGGAAGCAGGACGAGCGCCAGCTCCTGGACCTCGAGACGATCGAGAGCCACCTGGAGGCGATTCGACCCCAACTGGCGCAATTCCTCGACCTCGACGGTCACCGGGCCCTGCTCCTCAACAACGCCGACTGGCTCAGCAAGCTCTCGACCCTGGAGTACCTGCGGGACGTGGGCAAGCACTTCACCGTCAACCAGATGGTCGCCAAGGAGTCCGTCAGGTCCCGTTTCGAACGACCCGATCAGGGGATCTCCTACACCGAGTTCAGCTACATGCTGCTCCAGGCGTACGACTTCCTGCGCCTGCATGTCGACCACGGCTGCGATCTCCAGATCGGCGGCAGCGACCAGTGGGGCAACATCACGATGGGCGTGGATCTCGTTCGCAAGGTGTGCGGCGACGAGGTGTGGGGCCTGACCACGCCGCTGATCGTCAAGCCAGACGGCACCAAGTACGGCAAGACGGAGTCCGGCACCGTGTGGCTCGATCCGAAACTGACCAGCCCCTTCGCCATGTACCAGTTCTTCGTCAACACGCCCGACGACCAGGTGGGCGAGCTCGTCCGCTCTCTCACCTTCCTGGACCACGACGAGATCGAGGTCCTCGACGCCGAGACGGTGACGCACCCGCAGCGTCGCGCCGCGCAACGAGCCCTGGCCCGGGCCGTCGTCGCGCTCGTGCACGGCGAGGCCGAGGTTGCCAAGTGCGAGGAGGCCTCGGCGGCGCTGTTCGGTGAGGAGATAGCAGGCCTCAGCGAGGAGATGTTGCTGGCGGTGACCGAGGACGCGCCGACCACAAGCGTCGGCCGCACCGAGCTGTTCGATGACGGCCTCACGCTCGTCGACCTCCTCGAGCGCACCGGCCTGGCCAACTCGAAGAAGGAGGCGCGCCGCACCATCGACGGGGGCGGGGCCTACGTCAACAACGTCAGGCAGACCGACTCGGGCCGCACGATCGGCCCGGCCGACCTCCTGCACGACCGCTACCTGGTACTGCGCAAGGGCCCCCGCGGGGTCCATGTCGTCCGGGTCACATGAAGCGCCGGCCACTGCTCGTCTTCCTCGTGCTCATGACCGGATCCGCCATCGCCCTCGCCTCGTGCGCCGGGGCGGACCAGCAGGGCACGTCGGCGCACCGGATGTCGGTCTGGGTGAGCGGGACCGGCTTCGGGGGGCAGATCGGCACCCTCATCGCCGACAACGCACGGGTCGCCAAGGACGTGCCCAATGGCACGGGCGCCGTGCACGCCGCCTGCAGCACGATCGTGAACGACGCCGACATGGCGAACTCCTCGCTGCCCTCGCCCGATCCCGAGGTGACCGACCTCCTCACCCAGGCCTATGGGCTCGAGGGCGTGGCGGGCAATCAGTGCTTCAATGCCGGTGCCACCAACCAGAAGCTCCTGGCCCAGTCACGGCGCAATTCCATAAAGGCCGAGGCGCTCTACGCCCAGACCCTCGAGCGCATCCGCCAGGTCGACGGCAAGGTCGTCTCCACGACGACCACGACCGACAACTCGACGGGCGGCATCTTCGGATGACGGGCGACGGCACCGGTGACGCCGCGACGGACCAGAACGACAACGACACCGCCAACGACAACGACACCGCCACCGACAACGACACCGCGAACGACAGACGCGAACGTGGACGAGAACGTGGACAGCGAGCGTGACGATGAGTTCGACCGCCATCGTCGCCGTGTGCTGTGGGCGCTCCCCACAGGGCTGTACCTGGTCGGGAGCCGCCACGGCGACGAGGCCAACCTCATGACGGCCAACCTGGTGGTCCAGGTGTGCCTCGAGCCCAAGCTGGTCGGGGTGGCTCTCGAACGCGAGTCCATGACGGCCCGACTCGTGGCGGCGAGCGGCGCCTTCACGATCTCTCTGCTGCAACGCGGCGATCGCGACGTGGTGCGTCGCTTCGTCAAGCCCGTCACCGACATCAACCGCGCCGCGGACGGGGTCATCGTCGCAATGGCGGGTCATCACGTCCGTGAGGTCGGCTCGCAGCGGCTGCCGGTGCTCTCGGCGGCGGCGGGCCATCTCGCCTGCACCGTGACGCGCGCCGAGCAACTGGGGAGCCACATCTTCTACATCGGCGAGGTGACCGGGGTGGGCGGGGAGCCGGACGAGGTCCTGCGGATGGAGGACACCCGCATGCACTACGGGGGCTAGCTACCCTCCTCGTTCTTGGGCCGCAGATCGATGCGGAGCGTGAGCACCCCGTCGACGAGCTCGGCCTCGGCGTCGCCGATCATGGCGAAGTCGGCGAAGTCCCGCTGGGCCTGCTCGCGGAAGCGCTGCCGCTCGGGGCCCTCGATCGGCGGCATGCCCCGGGTCCGGACCGCCTCGGCCCGCTCGCGGAACCGGGTCACCATCTCCTGCGGGTCGAACGCCGGCACGGCGGTCAGCGTAGATGTTTACTGGAGCTCGATGAGTGACGACATGACGCCTCCCCCCAGGCCCTTCACGGCGGCCGCCATCGCCGACCGGGTGCGCCGCGGCGCTCGAGGCCGCCGACGTCGAGGGGTTCGGCGACCTCCTTAGCCCCGACGTGCACTGGGGCGCGCCGGGCGATTCGAATCCGCCGTGCCGCAACCGGCGCCAGGTGCTCCGGTGGTACGAACGCGGGCGGGCCGAGGGGCGCCGGGCCAACGTCACCGCGCTCGAGGTCCACGGGGACGCCCTTCTGGTCGGCCTCCGCCTCGAGGGCGGTGCGGAGCGCTGGCAGGTGTTGCGTGTCGGGCCCGAGGGCGTCACCGACATCCGCGGCTACGAGGACAGACCGGCCGCGGAATTGGCTCTCTGACCTGGTCCCGGGCCGAGGCCCCGCTCGAAGCCACTACAATGGCGTCGCGGTCGAACGGCCTGTGCGGTTTGGCCGCCGGGGGCGGAACGCGAAGGTGCGGACCGGGTGTGACAAGGAGTTCTCGTGAAAAAGGGACGCCATCGGCGCTTCGAAGAGGCGCGCAGCCTGAAACGGTCTTCGAGCGAGTCCACAGGGCGCTGCGTCGAATGCGGGGCTGAACCCGATGACGTCCACGCGTCGTGGTGCCTGGCTGAAGAGGACAAGTACGACCGGATACTCGGTTCTACGCCGGCGCCCTCGTATTCGGACGACGACCCCCTGAAGGACTAGGACCACCAAAGCACTAGCCGAACGAGAAGAACTAGCCCAGCGAGTCGCGTCCGCCGTTCTCCGCTCCGGGCCCGCCGACCGTGGCCACACTTGCGGCGACGACCTCCGCGGGGACCGCATCTGTCCCTCGGGTTCGAACTGCAGGGTGGGGGAGCGCCACACCGTGGCTCCGCCGACGGTCCCGCTCCTTCACGAGGGCCACGAACTGCTCGTAGGCCTTCGGGCCCACCATCTTGGTGAGCTCGGCCTGCATTTCCTCGTAGACCGGCTTCTTCCCGACGAAGGCGTCGGGCGCCTCGGTGCACCACCAGTGGAACTCGCGACCGCCCTTGCCCCAGTGTCGCCGGTCCCATTGCCGGATGACAGAGGTGACGTGCCCCTCCTCGTCATCGACCTGGTCCTCCCGGCGCAGCGGGAGCTGCCAGCAGACCTCCGGCTTGAGCGTCATATGGTCGACACCCCGGTTCATCGCCGCGATGTGGAAGGCGCAGCCGACACCGCCGGCGAACCCGGGCTTGTTGAGGAAGATGCAGGCCTCGTCGACGAGCCGCGTCACGGTCTCGCCGCTCTTGTTCACATGGATCACGCTCTTCTTGGTGCCGTGGTTCTGCCACTCGTCAGCCGTGAGGGTGGCGGCTGCCTTCTCCACTCGCCGGGCGTCCTTCTTGTCCACCAGGTGCGCTCCGTAGCTGCAACAGCCCTGCACGAGCTCTGGCGCGGGGCCGGTGAGCACACCTTGGCACCCGTTGCCGAAGATACAGGTCCAGTTGCTCGTCAAGAACGTGGCGTCGAACACCCACGTTCGCTCCTCGTCCTCGTCCTCGAAGCTGATCCACTCGTGAGGGTCGATAGGTAGGCGCGCCACGGCCAGGACGATACAGGCTGCGCGGCGGGGCCCCCCGCACGCTCAGGCGCACGAGCGCGGCATCGTCAGGCACTCGCATGTGTGGGCATCCGACCGGCACTCGTCGACGCGGCGAACGCGGTTCGAGCGCGCCGCGCCCCGCCGGCCGCCACTCCGCCCGACACGGGGGAGGGGACCGGTCCCGCCGGACCCAAACCCCCGCGCGCCACCCGCGACGCCGGGGAGGCGCCAGGGAGGCCTGTGACCGAGCGCGCCAGGGAGCAGTCGGTGGCGCCCCGAACGGGCAGGCGGGACGCCGGCGAGACAGGATGACCGGCCGCATCCCTCCACGCCGTAGACTCGACGCCATGGCAACGACCACCGAAGATCTCCAGGCCACGACCCCCGTGGTGACACTCACCCCGGAGGCACACAAGATCGTGCGGGACGCGATCGGCCAGGAGCCCGATCCCGGCTCCCTCGCCCTCTGGCTGGAGGTACGCGGCGTCCAGGCCGGCTCCTTCGTGTACGACCTCTACTTCCAGGCCGTCTCCGACGCCGACGAGGGCGATGTCCGTCATGTCCAAGAGGAGCTCGAGATCGTCATCCCGGCGGGCAGTGTCGACCGGCTCCGGGGCGCCCGACTCGAGTGGTCCGAAGAGGGCGGGGGCGGCCTGGTCCTCGTCAACCCGAACTCGCCGACCCCCGAGGAGGCCTCCCCGGGGGTCCCACCCGAGGTTCTCGCCAAGGGCATCGCCGGGCCGCTGGCGCTGAGGGTGTCCGCCGTCCTCGAGCAGGCCGTGAACCCGTCCATTGCCAGTCATGGTGGCCGGGCGGATCTCGTCGCGCTCGACGAGGACG
Source organism: uncultured Acidimicrobiaceae bacterium (assembly GCA_963726005.1). Lineage (GTDB taxonomy): Bacteria > Actinomycetota > Acidimicrobiia > Acidimicrobiales > RAAP-2 > Bog-473. The sequence goes on along the minus strand of CAVSAT010000002.1, from coordinate 170,779 downwards.
AGGGCACGGCCTACCTGAGGCTCTCCGGGGGCTGTCAGGGTTGCGCCATGTCGCAGATGACGCTGCGCCAGGGCATCGAGACGACGCTGCTCGAAGAGGTGCCCGAGCTCACCCGTGTGCTCGACGTGACCGATCACGGCAGCGGGGATAACCCCTTCTACACCTGAGTCTTCAGGGCCCTCGCAGCTCAAGGACGGCGTCGGCCGTCCGGTAGCGTTGCTGTGTGCTGCGCTTTCTAACCGCCGGTGAATCGCACGGTCGCGCCCTGGTCGTGATCGTCGAGGGGTTGCCGGCGGGGTTGCCCGTCGAGGCATCGGACATCACCGACGAGCTGGCCCGGCGGCGGCTCGGCTTCGGCCGCGGCCCGCGCATGCGCTTCGAGGCAGACGAGATCACGCTGCTCGGCGGCATCCGTCACGGGCGCACGCTCGGATCGCCGGTGGCGGTCGAGATCGCCAACACCGAGTGGCCGAAGTGGACCGAGGAGATGTCACCCGAGCCGGGTGCGCCGTCGAAGGTGCTCACCCAGCCGAGGCCGGGTCACGCCGACCTGCCCGGGATGCTCAAGTACGGCTTCGAAGACGCCAGGGACGTGCTGGAACGGGCCTCGGCCCGCGAGACGGCCGCCCGCGTGGCAGCGGGCACCTTGGCCAAGCTGCTGCTCACCCAGCTCGGCGTCTCGGTCATCAGCCACATCGTGGCGCTGGGCACTGTCACCACTCCTCCCGACAGCCCCCGGCCGGGCCCGAGCGACCTGGACAAGGTCGACGAGAGCGCCGTGCGCTGCTTCGACCGGACAGCCGAAGAGGCGATGATCGCCGAGGTGAAGGCGGCCGCCAAGGAGGGTGACTCCCTCGGCGGTGTGGCCGAGGTCCTCGCCTACGGCGTGCCGGTCGGCCTGGGCAGCCACGTGCACTGGGACCGCAAGCTCGATGCGAACCTGGCCCAGGCGCTCATGTCGATCCAGGCGGTGAAGGCAGTCGAGATCGGCGAGGGGTGGGACAACGCGGCCCGTCGCGGCTCCGAGGCGCACGACGCCATCGGCTACGACCCCGACGAGGGCTACGTGCGGCCGACCGACCGGGCCGGCGGGATCGAAGGGGGCATCTCCAACGGCGCGCTCCTCGTGGCGCGGGTGGCCATGAAGCCGCTCGCCACGCTCAACCGCCCGGTACTCGAGACGGTCGACGTGGTGACGAAGGAGACGACGCTGAGCTTCCGCGAGCGCACCGACGTGACCGCGGTGCCGGCCATGGGCGTGGTCGCAGAATCGATGACGGCGTTCGTGTTGGCCTCCGAGGCGCTGCGCAAATTCGGGGGCGACTCGCTCGCCGAGGTCGTGCGCAACCGCGACGGCTTTGTGGACTCGCTCGGCACGACGCCGTCCTCCGCCGCCGGCAGCCGGGGATGACCACGCGCATCCTCCTGGTCGGGATGATGGGCGCCGGCAAGACGACGACGGGACAGCTGCTGGCTCGGCGCCTCGGCTGGAGATACCGCGACTCCGACGCCGACGTCGAAGCGGCCACGGGCCTCACGGTGCCCGATCTCTTCTCCCGCGACGGAGAGCCGGCCTTCCGCGAGGCGGAGGCGGTGGTCCTCGCCGGTGCCTGCGCCGACGCCGCACCGTCGGTTGTCTCGGTGGCGGGCGGTGCCGTGCTCAGCCCAGACAACCGCCGCCTCATCAAGGAGAGCGGCACCGTCGTCTGGCTCCGGGCGAAGCCCGAGACCCTGGCGCGACGTGTCGGCGACGGCGCCGGACGCCCCCTCCTCGGCGACGACCCGGCGGAGGCGATGGTCCGCCTCAACGACGTGCGCGCCCCGCTCTACGCCGAGGTTGCCGACCTCGTGATCGACGTCGACGACAAGTCCCCCAAGGCCGTGGCCGCCCTGATCCTCGAGGCCGTGGGAGCCGCAGACTCAGCTGCCTGCGCCGCCGACAACGCGGACAACCGCGACGCCGACACCGCGGACAACCGCGCCGCCAACAGCGCCGCTCCGACCGAGTCGGAGTAGGGAGTCACGAGAACGTGCGCGCCCTCTCCGTCGACCTGGCCGAGCGCTCGTACCCCGTCCTGGTCGGGTCGGGGGCGCGCCATGAGACGGCCCGCTTCGTGCCGCCTGGGGCCAAGCGCGGTGATCGTGACACAGGAGTCGATCAGGGACGCCGGCTGGGTCGAGGGCCTCGACCCCGGTGTTCCCGCCGAGGTCCGCACCATTCCCGACGGTGAGGATGCCAAGACCCTCGCCACCGTGGAGGAGCTGGCCCGTTGCTTCGCCCGCGCCGGCCTTTCGAGACTCGACGTCGTCGTGGCGGTCGGCGGCGGCATCGTGACCGACGTCGCCGGGTTCGCCGCCGCCACGTACCACCGCGGCACGGCGTGCGTGAACGTCGCCACCTCGCTGCTCGCCCAGGTCGACGCGGCCATCGGCGGCAAGACCGGGGTCAACCTCCCCGAGGGCAAGAACCTGGTTGGCGCCTTCTGGCAGCCCAACGCCGTGCTCTGCGACACCGAGACGCTGGCGAGCCTTCCCCCGCGAATGGGCTTGCGGCCGGGGAGAGATCGCCAAGTACGCCTTCCTCGGTGACGGACCTCTGGCCGACCAGCCCATCGAGGAGCAGGTCTCCCGTTGCGTCGCCATCAAGGCGGCCGTCGTGTCCGAGGACGAGCGCGAGGGCGGGCGGCGCGTGATCCTCAACTACGGCCACACCCTGGGCCATGCGCTGGAGGGCGCCGCGCTCGCCGGCCACGCGGACTGGGACCTGCGCCACGGCGAGGCCGTCGCCATCGGGCTCCTGTTCGCCGCCAAGCTCGCACAGCGTCTCGGTCGCATCGACGAGGCACGGGTCGACGAGCACCGCGCGGTCATCGCCAGCTTCGACCTCCCGACCGAGCTCCCGTCCGGCGCCGACGCCACCGAGTTGTTGACGTTCATGGGCCGGGACAAGAAGGCACAGCAGGACCTCACCTTCGTGCTCGACGGCCCCGACGGCGTCGAGGCGGTGCGTGGTGTGGCAGCCGCCGACGTGGTCGCTACCCTGGCCGACATGGGTGCACGCTCGTGAGCCTCGTCCTGCTCCTCTCGGGGCCCAACCTCGACCTGCTCGGCGAGCGGGAGCCGGACGTGTACGGGACCGACACGCTGGGCGTCCACGTGAAACGGGCCGAGGTGGCGGCCGGGCGGCACGGCCTCGAGCTCGAGCACCTGCAGTCGAACCACGAGGGCGAGCTGATCGAGGCCGTCCACGCGGCCCGCAACCGGGCGGACGCGCTGGTCATCAACGCCGGCGCGCTGAGCCACACGTCGTGGTCGCTCCACGACGCCGTGGCCGCATTCGACGGACCGGTCGTGGAGCTGCACCTGTCGAACCCGGCTGCCCGCGAGCCCTTCCGACACACCTCGGTGCTCGCCCCAGTGACGTCGGGGGTTGTCGCCGGCTTCGGTGGGATCGGCTACGAGCTCGCCATCGACGCCGTCGCAGCACTCTTGAAGGGAGCCGCAGAGCCATGACGACGACCGCCCGGGCCAACCCGTACACGCCGGCCCCCGCTGCCCTCCCCGCCATCAGCGTCACCGGGCGCCTCGACCGCCTGCGCGAGTCCTTCGACGGGCACGAGATCGACGCCTTGGTCGTGACGACGCTCGCCAACATCCGCTACCTGACGGGTTTCACCGGTTCGGCGGGCGTGCTCACCGTCACCCGCGACATCGCGGTGCTCACGACAGACGGGCGCTACCGGACGCAGGCGGCCGAGCAGGTCGAGAAATCGGGGGCGGCCGGGCAGGTCGACATCACCATCGGCCCGGGGACCGAACAGCGCAAGGCCGCCCAGGCGGCGCTGGCCGCCGCGGCAATCGGCCGCATCGGCCTCGAGGCGGACAACGTGTCGTGGAGCGCACAGCGCACTTGGGCCGAACTGCTCGATGCCGACCGGCTCGTCGCCACGTCGAACGGGGTCGAGGCGCTCCGGGAGAGAAAAGACGCCGCCGAGATCGCCCGGATGGAGCGCGCCGCCGCCATCGCGGACGCCGCCCTCTTCGAGGTGCTGCCGCTCATGGGCCAGGGCGTCACCGAGGAGCATTTCGCCCTCGAGCTGGACACCGCCATGCGCCGCGGCGGGGCGGAGGGCACTGCCTTCGACACGATCGTCGCGGCGGGCGAGAATTCGGCCAAACCCCACCACCACCCCGGTTCTCGCACCATCAACCGGGGCGACCCCGTCGTGGTCGACTTCGGCGCCACCTTCGAGGGCTACCGCTCCGACATGACGCGCACCTTCTGCGTCGACGCGGAGCCCGATGGCGAGTTGGCCCGCATCTTCGCCGTCGTCGGCGAGTCGCAGGCGGCCGGCGCGAAGGCCGTCCGCCCCGGAATCAGCGCCAAGGAGGTCGACGACATCTGCCGCCAGGTCATCGCCGAGGCGGGCTGGGCCGAGCGCTTCGAGCACGGCACGGGGCACGGTGTCGGCCTCGATATCCACGAGGCCCCGACGGTCAGCCAGCTGGGCACTGCTATCCTCGCCCCCGGCTTCGTCGTCACAGTCGAGCCCGGTGTCTACGTTCCCGGGCACGGCGGCGTCCGTGTCGAGGACACCCTGGTCGTGACCGAGGACGGTGCACGCCCCCTGACCCGATTCACAAAGGATATTCATGGCAGTCTCGACCAATGACCTGAGGAACGGCATGAGCCTCGACCTCCCCGAGGGCCTGTTCAACGTTGTCGAGTTCCAACACGTGAAGCCGGGCAAGGGTGGCGCGTTCGTGCGCACCAAGCTGAAGAACGTCCGCAGCGGTGCCGTGATCGAGCGGACCTACCGGGCCGACGAGAAGCTCGAGCAGGCGATCATCGACAAGCGCGACATGCAGTTCCTCTACCGCGACGGTGCCGACTTCGTGTTCATGGACACCACGAGCTACGAGCAGATGACGGCGACGCCGGCATTGCTCGGCGACGCTCCGAACTACCTGAAGGAAGGCGACGAGGCCAACCTGCAGATGTACAACGACGAGATCGTCGGCGTGGACCTCCCCGCCTCGGTGGAGCTCACCGTGGCCGAGACGGAACCGGGCATCCAGGGTGACCGCGTGTCGGGCGCCCGCAAGCCGGCCACGCTGCAGACAGGCCTCGTGGTCCAGGTCCCTCTCTTCGTGAACATCGGGGACGTGATCAAGGTCGACACCCGCTCCGGCGAGTACTTGACCCGGGCCTGAGGGCCCCGGTCTCGCCGATGTCTGCAGTCGGCCGAGGCCGGGACGAAGACCACGACCGATGACGGACACCGCCCCCCGCCACCAGCAGCGGGAGCGGGCGCTCTCGCTGCTCTACGAGGCCGAGCTCAAGGGTGAGGCCCCGCTCCAGGTCGTCGACGCCCTGCCCCTGCCGCCCGACCCCTTCGTCCGCACCCTGATCGAGCAGGTCGACGCACGCAGGGAGGAGGCGGACCGTCGCATCGCTGCCGCGTCGGTCGGCTGGCCGCTCGAGCGCATGGCGGTCATCGACCGCATCGTGCTGCGCATGGCGGTCGCCGAGCTGCTCGACGCCGAGGGACCCCCGGTGGCGGTCGTGATCGACGAGGCCGTCGAGCTGGTCAAGGCCTACTCGACCGACGAGTCGGGCCGCTTCGTGAACGGCATCCTGTCGACCATCGCCGCCGACATCGGACCGTCCTCGCCCTGATCACGAGGCCTGATCCCGAGCTCGAGGTCGGGCCAGAGATCACGGCCGGCCGGGCAAGAACGACGCCCGAGCGCGCTACAGTGGTGCTCCGACCGTGAAGTGAGTCCCGTGAGGCTCACACGGCAGGAGGAACAGTGGCCGAACGCGAACGCAGTCACACGCGGCCCCTCGGGGGCGTGTTCGTTGCCCATGCCCAGGTCCTGAGCTCCGCCGACGTCCAGCGCGCCCTCACGCGCATGTCGCACGAGATCGTCGAGCGCAACGGCGGGGTGGACGACGTGGTCCTGGTGGGGCTCCAGACCGGCGGGGTCCCCATCGCCACCAAGATGGCCGAGATGCTCCGCCAGATCGAGGGCACCGACACCATCGACCTGGGGAGCCTCGACGTGGCCTTCTACCGCGACGACATCGGGCTGCGTCCTGTGCTCCCCGAGGCCGTCACCGACATCCGGGCCGACCTGGCCGGCCGGGTGGTCGTGCTGGTCGACGACGTCCTCTTCACGGGGCGGACCATCCGGGCCGCCCTCAACGCCCTCAACGACTTCGGCCGCGCCCGCGCCGTCCAACTCGCCGTCATGATCGACCGCGGCCACCGTGAGCTGCCCATCCGTCCCGACTACGTCGGCAAGAACCTCCCGACACGCCGCGAGGAGATGGTCGACGTCGGCGAGGACGGCGTCTGGATCGGGACCCTCGAGGACAAGTGACCTCCCCCCACCTCCTCTCGGTCGCCGACCTGGGGCCCGCCGGCATCGCCGAGGTCCTTCGCGTCGCGGAGGCGTTCGCCGAGGTCGAGCGCCGCTCGATGCCAAAGGTGCCGACACTGCGCGGCAAGGTGGTGGCGACGCTCTTCTTCGAGGAGTCGACCCGCACCCGGCTCTCGTTCGAGACAGCCGCCAAGCGGCTGTCGGCCGACGTGCTCTCGCTCGCCATGGCCAGCTCGTCGGTGAAGAAGGGCGAGAGCCTGCGCGACACGGTCGAGACCGTGGAGGCGATGGGCATCGACGCCGTCATCATCCGGCACTCGTCGGCGGGGGCGCCACACCAGGTGGCGCGCTGGGTCGAGCGCGCCCGTGTCGTCAACGCGGGCGACGGCTGGCACGAGCACCCGACGCAGGCGCTGCTCGACTGCTTCACGGTCCGCCAGGTCCTGGCGGAGCGCAAGGGCGTCGCGCCCGAGGAGCTCGGCGTCGGCTGCTTCGAGGGTCTGCGCGTCCTGATCGTCGGCGACATCCGCCACAGCCGGGTGGCCCGCTCCGAGGTGCTGGCCTACACCGCACTGGGAGCCCACGTCACCCTGGCCGCACCCGGCAGCTTGCTGCCGCCCTCGCTCGAGGGATGGCCCGTGGAGGTGGCGGCCGACCTCGATGACGCCCTCGGCGACGCCGACGTCGTTTCGCTCCTGCGCCTGCAGGCCGAGCGCGGGAGCGGGTCGTTCGTGCCCAGCCTGCGCGAGTACACGGCGGGGTGGGGCCTCACGGCGCGCCGGGCCGGGCGCCTGGCCGAGCACGCGATCGTCACCCACCCCGGGCCGATGGTGCGCGGCGTCGAGATCGCCTCCGACGTGGCCGACATGCCACGGACCGTCGTCACCCAGCAGGTGGCCAACGGGGTGGCGGTGCGCATGGCCATCCTCTTCCTGCTGCTCGGGGGCGAGCTGCCGGGCGCCGCGGAGGTGCCGGCCGTTGCCTGACGTCGACCTCGTCATCCGGGGCGGCACCGTCGTCGGGCCCGCCGGTCTGTCCCGTCTCGACGTTGCGGTCGGCGACGGGGTCGTGGTCGGCCTGGCCGAGTCCGTCGACGCACCGGGCGGCGCGCTCGTCCTCGATGCCGGCGGGTGCCTCGTCGGCCCGGGCCTGGTGGACCTGCACACCCACCTGCGCCAGCCGGGGCGCGAGGAGGCCGAGACGATCGAGTCCGGTGCCCGGGCCGCCGCGCTCGGTGGCTACACGGCCGTCGTGGCCATGCCGAACACCGACCCGCCGATCGACTCCGCCGGAGTGGCGGCCGAGGTGCTCGCCCTCGGGTCCGGCTGCCTGGCCGAGGTCGCCGTGGCCGGGGCCATCACCGCGGGGCGCGCCGGGACGGCCCTGGCACCCCTCGGCGAACTCGCCGCTCTCGGCGTGACGCTCTTCACCGACGACGGCGAAGGCGTGCAGGACGGGGCGCTCATGCGTCGTGCGCTCGACTACGCCAAGGGACTCGGCGTCACGCTCGCCCAGCACTGCGAGGACGCTTGCCTGGCCGCCGGCGGCGCCATGCACGAAGGGTGCTGGTCCAGCCGACTCGGGATCCCGGGCGTGCCGGCCGCCGCCGAGGAAGCCATGGTTGCCCGCGACATCGCCCTCGTGCGGCTGACGGGCGCACCCGTCCATTTCCTCCACCTCTCGACGGCCGGGTCGGTCGAGCTCGTACGGCGGGCCAAGCACGAAGGGCTCCCGGTCACGGCCGAGGCTGCGCCACACCACATGCTCCTCACCCACGCGGTGGTAGAGGGGTACGACCCGGTGTTCAAGGTCAACCCGCCGTTGCGAACCGACGAGGACGTCGCAGCGGTGGTGGCGGGACTGATCGACGGGACGATCGACGCCGTGGCCACGGACCACGCCCCCCACGCGCCCGAGACCAAGGACGTTCCCTTCGACCAGGCCCCGCCCGGCATGCTTGGCCTGCAGACCGCGCTGCCGATCGCGTGGGAAGTGCTCTCGCCGCATCTGAGCCCCGAACGGCTGTTCGCGCTCATGAGCGCCCAGCCGGCCGCCATCGCCCGTTTGCGGGTCACCGACCGGCGGCACGCCGGTCACAGCGCGCAGGGCGGGCCGGTCGAGCCGGGCGCGGCGGCCAACCTGTGCGTCTTCGATCCCGCCGCGACCACAGTGGTGGACCCGGCGCGGCTGGCCAGCCGCAGCCGCAACACGCCGTATGCCGGGCGCACGTTCACAGGCGCCGTTCGACACACCGTCACGCGGGGAGAGGCGGTCGTGGTCGACGCGACGGCGCAACGGTGACGGCGGGCGCACACGGCGACGCGGACCGGGCCGCGGCACTGCTCGTGACGGCGGACGGCGCCGTCTTCTCGGGCGAGGCAGCCGGGGCGCTGGTGCCGGTGGCCACCGGGGAGCTGGTGTTCAACACCTCCATGTGCGGATACCAAGAGGTCATCACCGACCCGTCCTATGCGGGCCAGGTGATCGCCTTCACGAGCACGCACATCGGCAACTACGGCACCAACGCCCGCGACGACGAGGCGGCCGTCCCGCGCTGCCGCGGGATCGTGGTCTGCGACCTGGCCGACCAACCCTCCAACTGGCGCTCGACCGAGGCCCTCGAGCCCTTTCTGCGCCGTCACGGCGTCCCCGCCCTGACCGGTGTCGACACCCGGCGCCTGACCCGCCACGTCCGTGACGCCGGCGCAGTGCCCTGCGCGTTCGGCACGGCGCCCGAGGACGAGCTGCGGGCGGCCGCCGCGTCCGCCGTCGGCACGGACGGGATGGACCTTGTGTCCGGCGTCACTGCGACGGAGCCCAGCGTCCACGTCGGGACTGGCGCGGGCGCCAACAGCGGCCTGCGCATCGTGGCCTACGACTTCGGCGTGAAGGCCACCATGGTCGAGCTGCTGTCGACGCTGGGGGCCGTCACCGTGGTTCCGGCCGCCACGACGGCGGAAGAGGTGCGCACGCTCGAGCCCGACGGCGTCTTCCTCTCCAACGGTCCCGGCGACCCGGCTGCCCTGCCCGGCCCGGCGGCGGCGGTGGCCGACCTGGTCGGTCGCGTACCCATCTTCGGCATCTGCCTCGGCCACCAGATCCTCGCCACGGCGCTCGGCGGCTCGACCTACAAGTTGCCCTTCGGCCATCACGGGGCCAACCACCCGGTGCAGCGCCTGGAGACCGGCGTCGTGGAGATCACGAGCCAGAACCACAACTACGCCGTCGCCGGGGGCTCCATCCCGAACGCCGCGACCACGCACGTGAACCTCAACGACGGCGTGATCGAGGGCTTCCGCTCGCTCACGGCGCCGGCCTTCGCCGTGCAATACCACCCCGAGGCGGCGCCGGGTCCACACGACGCCCGCTACCTCTTCGGCGCCTTCCGCGACCTGATGCTCGCTCACCCCGCCCGACCCAGCGCCGGGATGCGCTGAGCGGGCGGGAGGAGGACACGGACGTGCCGCGCCGCGACGACCTGCAATCGATCCTCGTCATCGGATCGGGCCCGATCGTCATCGGCCAGGCCTGCGAGTTCGACTATTCGGGCACGCAAGCCTGCCGGGTCCTGGCCGAAGAGGGGTACCGGGTGATCCTGGCCAATTCCAACCCGGCCACGATCATGACGGACCCGGGCACGGCAGACCGCACCTACGTCGAGCCGCTCGACGAGGAGGTGCTGACGGCGATCATCGAGAAGGAGCGGCCCGACGCCCTGTTGCCCACGCTCGGCGGGCAGACCGCCCTCAACCTGACCATGCGCCTGGTCGAGCTCGGCGTGCTCGAGCGCTACGGCGTCGAGGTGATCGGCGCCCGCCCGGAGGCGATCGTGACGGCCGAGGACCGCGACCGCTTCAAGGTCGCCATGGAGGACATCGGCCTCGAGGTCCCGCAGTCGGGTTTCGCCCACTCGTTGCAGGAGGCCGAGGAGATCGCCGGGGAGATCGGATTTCCGATCATGGTGCGACCCAGCTTCATCCTCGGCGGCAAGGGCACCGGCATCGCCGAGGATGCCGGGCACTTCGTGCAACTGGCCGTGGACGGCCTCTCGGCAAGCCCGATCGGCCAGATCCTGGTGGAGCGGTCGATCGCCGGGTGGAAGGAGTTCGAGCTCGAGGTGATGCGCGATGCCGCGGACAACTGCGTCGTGATCTGTTCCATCGAGAACTTCGATCCCATGGGCGTGCACACGGGCGACTCCATCACAGTGGCCCCGGCGCAAACACTGACCGACGTGGAGTACCAGGCCATGCGCGACGACGCGTTCGCCTGCCTGCGCCGGGTGGGCGTCGAGACCGGCGGCTCCAACGTGCAGTTCGCAGTGGACCCGGCGACGGGGCGGCGGGTCATCATCGAGATGAACCCGCGGGTGTCGCGCTCGTCCGCGCTGGCTTCGAAGGCCACGGGGTTCCCCATCGCCAAGATCGCCGCCCGCCTCGCGGTCGGCTACCTGCTCAACGAGATTCCCAACGACATCACGAAGGCGACGCCGGCCTCCTTCGAGCCCACCATTGACTACGTGGTCACCAAGGTGCCGCGCTGGGCCTTCGAGAAGCTTCCGGGCGCCGACCCGAGGCTCGGCACCCGGATGCAGTCGGTCGGCGAGGTGATGGCGATCGGTCGCACCTTCTGCGAGTCGCTCCAAAAGGCGCTGCGCTCCCTGGAGCAGGGCCGGGCGGGACTCAACGCCGACCCGGCCGAGGCGGCGTTCGACGACGTGCCGGTCGACGACATGTTGGAACGGACCTCCATTCCGACCCCGGACCGCGTCTTCGAGCTCGAGTCGGTGCTGCGCCGCGGCGCGGCCGTCGACGAGGTTGTGGCGCGTACCGGCATCGACCCGTGGTTCGTGCGCCAGCTCGCGCGCATCGCCGCCGAGCGCCAACGCATCGTCGCCGCGCCCGCGCTCGGTGCGGCCGAGCTCCGTCGAGCCAAGCGGCTCGGTTTCTCCGACGCCCAGCTGGCCTACTTGCGCGGCGGGACCGAGAGCGAGGTGCGCGCGGCGCGCCTGGCCCATGGTGTGCGGGCCACATTCAAGACGGTCGACACGTGCGCGGCGGAGTTCGAGGCGTTCACGCCGTATCACTACGCGACCTATGAGGAGGAGGACGAGGTCCGCCCCTCCGAGCGCTCCCGGGTGATCATCTTGGGCTCGGGACCCAACCGCATCGGTCAGGGCATTGAGTTCGACTACTGCTGCGTGCACGCGTCGATGTCCTTGCGCGACGCCGGCTACGAGACCGTGATGGTGAATTGCAACCCCGAGACCGTGTCGACCGACTACGACACGTCGGACCGCCTGTATTTCGAGCCGCTCACGGACGAGGACGTGGCCAATGTGCTCGATGCCGAGCTGGCGGCCGGCGGGACGGTGGCCGGCGTCATCGTCTCCCTGGGTGGGCAGACGCCCCTCAAGCTCGCCGGGTCCCTGCCCCCCGAGCTCGTGCTCGGGACGAGCCCGGCGTCCATCGACCTGGCCGAGGATCGTGAGCGCTGGAACGCGCTGTGTCACCGTTTGTCCATTCCGCAGCCACCGGGCGGGACTGCGACCAACACGGCCGAAGCGTTGGTCGTCGCGGGACGGATCGGCTATCCCGTGCTGCTGCGCCCGAGCTACGTGCTCGGCGGCCGGGCCATGGAGATCGTCTACGACGACGACGGGGTGCGGCGCGTGATGCAGTCGATGACGACGGGTGCCCTCGCCCGCGAGGGGGGTGTGACCGCACAGCGCCCCGTCCTGGTGGACCGCTTCCTCGAGGACGCCGTCGAGGTCGACGTGGATGCCGTGCGTGACGGCGCCGGCGAGATCCTGATCGCCGGCGTGATGGAGCACGTCGAGGAGGCGGGGGTGCATTCGGGTGATTCGGCCTGCGCGTTGCCGCCGCAGTCCCTGAGCGACGAGGTGCTCGCGGCGCTTGAGGTCCACACCCGTGCGCTGGCGGAATCGCTCGAGGTGTGCGGCCTGATCAACGTGCAGTTCGCGGTCAAGGAGGGACAGGTCTTCGTGCTCGAGGCCAACCCGCGGGCGAGCCGGACGGTCCCGTTCGTGGCGAAGGCGACCGGGGTGCCGCTTGCCATGGCGGCCGCCCGAGTCATGGTCGGCCAGACGCTCGCCGAGCTGCGCAAGGAGGGGCTGCTGCCCGAGGACGCGATCGGACAGGTGCGGGTCCTCGACCACGTGAGCGTCAAGGAGGCCGTGCTGCCTTTCGACCGGTTTCCCGGTGTCGACACCCTGCTCGGCCCCGAGATGCGTTCGACCGGCGAGGTCATGGGCGTGGACATCACGTTCGGTCTGGCGTTTGCAAAAAGCCAGATGGCGGCGGGAACGAGGCTGCCCGACTCGGGCACGGTGTTCCTCTCGCTGGCCGACCGGGACAAGCCGGCCGGCCTGGACGTGGCGCGGGCGTTCAGCGCGCTGGGCTTCTCCATCGCGGCGACGCTCGGCACGGCGGGCTACCTGCGTTCCAAAGGCGTGACGGTCGACACGCTGGTGGCCAAAGTGGGGGAGCAGGGTGTGGCGTCCGACGCGGTGGACCTGATCGCGCAGGGCAAGGTGCAGCTCGTCGTGAACACGCCGCGCGGCCTGGGGCCGCGCGCGGACGGCCAGCACATCCGCACCGCGTCGGTGGCCTACAAGGTGCCCTGTCTCACGACCTTGGCGGCGGCGCGCGCGGCCGCGGCGGGCATGGCGGACGCGCGATCGCACCCGCTCGTCGTGCGTGCCCTCCAGGACCTGCATCCGGCCCCGAAGGGCTCGGGGCGATGAGCGGGCGCGCCACCGCGCGGGGGGCCGCGACGCTGGCGACGCGTGTCGGCGTGGTCGCGCTCGAGAACCCGGTCATGACGGCGTCGGGGACGTCGGGGCACGGCACGGAGTTGTCGGAGTACGGAGCGCTCGCAGACCTGGGCGCGGTCGTGGTCAAGTCGCTCTCCGTCGAGCCCTGGCCCGGCAACCCCGCGCCGCGCGTGCACGAGGTCGGCGCCGGCATGCTCAACAGTGTCGGACTGCAGGGCCCCGGGCTCGCCGCGTGGGTGGCCGACGACCTCCCGGCCCTCGAGGCGTCGGGCGCCCGGGTCGTTGTCAGCATCTGGGGCCGTTCGGTGTCCGACTACGAGAGAGCGACAGAGCTCGTAGCGGCCGCCGCCTCCACGGCTGCGGGGGCCTGCATCGTGGCGGTGGAGGTCAACGTCAGCTGCCCCAACGTGGAGGACCGGTCGCGCATGTTCGCCCACTCGGCCGAGGCGACGGAGCGGGTCATGACGGTCACCGCGTGTGGCCTCCCGCGGTGGGCCAAGCTCAGCCCGAACGTGCCCGACGTCGCGGAGATCGCTGCGGGGGCACTCGCCGGCGGGGCCGATGGGCTGACCCTGGTCAACACGCTGCTCGGGCTGGCCCTCGATGTGGAGTCGGGTCAGCCCCTGCTGGGCGCGGGCGGGGGTGGCCTCTCGGGCGCGGCCGTCCACCCGGTCGCAGTGCGGGCTGTCTGGGAGTGCCGCACCGCCTTCCCCGAGGTCCCGATCGTCGGGGTGGGCGGGGTGGCCTCGGGCCGCGACGCGGTCGAGCTGCTTCTGGCCGGTGCCGATGCCGTGCAGGTCGGCACGGCCATCTTCCGGGACCCCAGGGCGCCCTGGAAGGTCCTCCGCCAACTGGCGCGCTGGTGCGACGCCCACGGGACGACGGTGGGTCAGATCCGCGACGACGCGCGGCGCCGGGCCAAGGGTGGTGCGGACGCCGGCTCGGCCCGCGACGCCGGCTCGGCTGGCGCGGACGCCGGCTCGGCCCGCGACGCCGGCTCGGCTGGCGCGGGCGACTCGCCCGCTGGTCCGAGCGCCGCATCCGTACCATTGCTCAACGAAGGAGGACGAGATGACCGACAGCTTCGGTGACCGCGTGGCCGCTGCGGTGCGCGCGACGGGGCCGCTGTGCGCGGGCATCGACCCGTCGGCATCGCTGCTGGTGTCGTGGGGCCTGACCGACGATGTCACGGGGCTGCGCGCCTTCTGCACGAGGTGCGTCGAGGCCTTCGCAGGGGTGGTGCCGGTGATCAAGCCACAGGTCGCCTTCTTCGAGCGGCACGGTTCGGCGGGGATGAAGGAACTCGAACGCCTGGTGGCCGGAGCGACGGCGGCGGGACTGATCGTGATCGCCGACGCCAAGCGCGGCGACATCGACTCGACCGCGGAGGCGTACGCGGACGCATGGCTGGGCGATGCGAGCCCGCTTGCCGCAGACGCCGTCACCGCCCACCCCTATCTCGGCCTGGGAGCGCTCGCGCCGCTCGTCAGGCTCGCCGCCCGCAACGGGCGGGGCGTCCTCGTCGTCGCCCGCAGCTCCAACCCTGAGGGTCGTGTATTGCAGCAGGCGGTGACGTCGGGAGGAGCGGCGGTCGAGGACATGTTGCTCGCCGAGGTGGCGGCGCTCAACGGGTCGACCGGGGTCCCTTCTGGAACGGTCGGAGCCGTCATCGGGGCCACGCTGGAGCCCTCGAATTTCGAATTGTCCCAGCTCGGAGGCGTAATTCTGGCGCCCGGGCTCGGCGCTCAGGGCGCGGGCCCCGCAGACGTGGCGAAGCGGTTCGCCGGATGCCGCCCGGGCACCGTGTTGCCCAGCACCTCTCGGGGGTTGCTCACGACCGGACCCGATCCGGACGACCTGCGGCGCAGCGCGCAGTCGCTGGCCCGCGAACTGGCGGTGCTGATGGGCTGAAGAGGGAGAATGGGTGTGAACGCTCCTGGCCGAGGCGCTATGGTCTCGCCATGCCGCAACCTCCCGCACTCACTCCCGAGCAGCGCGCCGCTGCACTCGAAAAGGCCGCCAGGGTTCGCCGTGAGCGGGCCGAGGTCAAGGACAAGCTCAAGATGGGCTCCTTGTCGTTGGCAGATCTCCTCACGCAGGCGGACTCCAACGAGACCATCGGCAAGATGAAAGTGGTCTCCGTGCTCGAGTCCCTGCCCGGGCTCGGCAAGGTGAAGGCACGCCGCCTGATGGAGACGGTCGGCATCAGCGACAGCCGACGTCTCCAGGGGCTCGGTGCCAAGCAGCGCGAGGCGCTGCTCAAAGAGACTGCGCGCTGAACCGCACACCGACGAGCCGCGCATCTTCGTGCTCATCGGCCCCGGTGGGGCCGGCAAGGGCACCCTTGCGACCGAGCTTGTCGCCCGCGACGAGTCGCTCTGGCTGAGCCGGAGCTGGACCACCCGAGAGGCGCGCCCCGGTGAGCGCGAGCGTGGCGCATACGTCTTCGTGGACCGCGCCACCTTCGAGGAGGCCGTCGCCCAGGGCGCATTCTTCGAGTGGGCTGAGTTCCTCGGCTACCTGATGGGGACGCCCATTCCTGACCCGCCGGCGGGGGCCGATGTCTTGCTCGAGATCGACGTCCAGGGGGCAGAACAGGTCCTGTCCCAACGCCCCGATGCCACGGTGATCATGTTGCTCCCCCCGTCGTCCGAGGTACAGGCCGAGCGCCTGAAGGCGCGCGGGGACGACGAGGAGCACATCCGCCGCCGGGTCGAGTTGGGGCGGTCCGAGGTGGAGCGCGGCGCCAAAATCGCAGCTCATACGGTGGTCAACGACGACCTGCAGCGGGCCATGGCCGAGTTGACGGCTATAGTTGATCGGACCCGATCGGCTGCCACCCGCGCCGAGAACCCGGAGGAATCCTGATGGCCCAAGGCCGCCATACGCTCATGGACCCACCAATTGAGGATCTCTTGGACAAGGTGGACTCGAAGTTCACCCTGGTCGCGCTGGGCTCCGCCCGCGCCCGGCAGGTGAACTCGTACTACAACAGCCTGGGCGAGGGGCTGGGCAAGGTGGTCCCGCCCCAGGTGGCATCGGTTTCGGGCAAGCCCGTCTCCATCGCGTTCGAGGAAATTGCGGCCGGCAAGGCCACCTACACCCGCCCGGACCCCGAGGAAGAGGCCGCGCTGGCGGCCGCCATCGCCGATGCCGCCGAGGCCGGGCTGCTGGGTTCCGAGGGGAGTGCGAGCGAGGGCGCGGAAGTGATCGAGGCGCTCGACGTCGGGGACGAGGACCCGACCGCGAGCTAGGAGCCCGGCAGAGGCGCGGCGGGCACCGCCGATGGCCGGACAACCCGGAACCGAGAGCCCACCGGTGCACACTGAGCGCGCCGTGCACCCGGCACGAGTCGTCCTGGGAGTGTGCGGGGGCATCGCCGCCTACAAGGCCGTCGAGGTCTGCCGACGTTTGGTCGACGCCGGTGTGCACGTGGCGCCCGTGCTCACCGACGACGCCACGCGCTTCGTGGGTGCCGTGACGTTCTCCGCTCTGGCGTCCGAGCCGGTGCAACAGTCGCTGTGGGACGAATCCTCACCCATTCCCCACACGAGGCTCGGGCAGGCCGCCGACCTGATCGTGGTCGTGCCGGCCACGGCGCACACCATCGCCCGCTACGCCACCGGGCTCGCCGACGACCTCTTGTGTGCCACGTTGTTGGCGACGCGGGCGCCGGTGATCCTGTGCCCCGCTATGCACACCGAAATGTGGGAGCACGCCTCGGTTCGGGACAACCTGGCCACCCTCGAACGCCGAGGCGTCGAGATCATCCCGCCCGAGAGCGGGAGGCTTGCGGGCGGCGACTCGGGCGAGGGGCGGCTGGCCGACCCGGGCGTCATCGTCGAGCGTGTCCTCGAACGACTGGGCCGCGCCACGCAGCGCGACTTGCACGGCGCCCGTGTGGTCGTCAGCGCCGGTGGGACGCGGGAACCCCTCGATCCGGTGCGCTTCATCACGAACCGATCGTCGGGGAAACAGGGGCATGCGATCGCCGTCGCGGCGGCCCGACGCGGCGCCGCGGTCACGCTCGTGACCTCGTCACCGCTGGCCCTGCCGGCCGATGTGACTGCCACGGTGACCCGGTTCGACGTCGAGACGGCCGCCGACATGGAGCACGCCGTCGGCGCGGCCGCCGAGGGTGCCGACGTCGTGGTCATGGCTGCCGCGGTGGCCGACTTCAGACCGAAGCGCGCGGCGGGGGCCAAGCTCTCGAAGGAGGAGGGGATCCCCGAGCTCGTGCTCGAACCGACGCCGGACATCCTGGCCGGACTCGCCGCCCATCGCGTCCCCGGCCAAGTCCTCGTGGGGTTCGCAGCGGAGACCCATGATGCGCTCGCACGCGGCAAACGCAAGCTCGAGCGCAAGGGCGTGGACCTGCTCGTCGTGAACGACGTGAGCGCACCCGGCGCCGGCTTCGACCACGACACGAACGCGGTCGTGATCCTCGGAGCGGACGGGAGCAGCACCGAAATCCCTCTGACCTCCAAGGATGCAGTGGCAAATGCCCTATTGGATATGGTGATCGCCCACCACGACAAGAAGCGGAGCGGCACGTGAAGACGACATTCACCTCGGAGTCGGTCACCGAGGGCCACCCGGACAAGATGGCGGACCAGGTTTCCGATGCCGTCCTCGACGCGATCCTCGAGGGCGATCCCTCGAGCCGGGTCGCCTGCGAGACGCTCCTGACCACCGGGCTCGTCGTGGTGGCGGGCGAGGTCACGACGTCGACCTACGTCGACATCCCGTCGCTCGTCCGCGACACGGTGTGCGACATCGGGTATGACAACGACGCCTGTGGGTTCAACGGCAGGACGTGTGGCGTGCTGGTGTCGCTCGACGCGCAGTCCCCGGACATCGCGCAGGGTGTCGACGCGGCCCTCGAACTACGCAGCGGGAAGGGCGGCGAGGACCTGCTCAACGCGCAGGGTGCCGGGGATCAGGGGATGATGTTCGGTTACGCGTGCGACGAGACACCGGACCTGATGCCCCTGCCAATCTGGCTGTCACACCGCCTCTCGGAGCGCCTGGCCCAGGTGCGCCGGGCCGCCACGGTGCCGTACCTGCGCCCGGACGGCAAGACGCAGGTCTCCGTGGTCTACGAGGACGGGCGCCCGGTGCGCATCGACACCGTCTTGATCTCCACGCAGCACGCGAGCGGGATCGACCTGGAGGAGCAGCTCCGCCCGGACCTGATCGAGCACGTCATCAAGCCCTTGCTGCCCACGGACCTCGAGAGCGACGAGCTGCGCATCTACGTGAACCCGACGGGCATCTTCGAGCTCGGGGGCCCCCACGCAGACACCGGTCTCACGGGCCGCAAAATCATCGTGGACACCTACGGCGGCATGGCCCGCCACGGCGGCGGGGCGTTCTCAGGCAAGGACCCATCGAAGGTCGACCGCTCGGCGGCGTACGCGGCGCGGTGGGTGGCCAAGCACGTCGTGGCCTCGGGCGCAGCGCGGCGCTGCGAGGTACAGGTGGCGTACGCCATCGGCGTCGCCCATCCGGTGTCGCTGCTCGTCGACACCTTCGGGACCGAGTCGGTGGATCCCGACACGATCTCCACCGCGGTGCGCGAACTGTTCGACCTGCGCCCCGCAGCCATCATTCGCGACCTCGACCTGCGCCGGCCCATCTACAAGAAGACGGCTGCCTACGGCCACTTCGGTCGCTCGGAGAAGGAGTTCACGTGGGAGGCCACTCCGCGGGTGGACGACCTGCGGGCCGCCCTCGGACTCTGATCGCGCGACGGCTCCCCTGAGGGGAGTGGTGACGAACGTCCGCGACGTCATGACTCACGAGCAGGCGACGGCGCACGTCGGGCGTGCGGTACGCGTGCGGACCGAGGTGGCCGCACTGCCCAAGACGTTCGACTACGCAGTGCCGCCGGAGTGGAATCACGACGTGCAGGTCGGGACGCGCGTCCGCGTCCCGCTCCACGGCCGCAGCGTGCGGGGCTGGGTCGTCGAAGTGGACACGGCCGCACCGGTCGGAGTCGACCCGTTGCCCCTCAAGTCGTGGCTCGGGTGGGGACCGCCGCCCGCGCTGGTCCAACTCGCCGAGTGGGCGGCCTGGCGCTGGGCCGGCCCGGCCTCTTTCTTCCTCGGGGTGTCGTCTCCCGCGACCGCCGTGCGGACATTGCCCGTGCCGCCTGGACGAGACGTCGGACCGTCGGCGGGTTGGGGCGAAGACGGCGCAGACGGCGCGCGCCAATCCGGTGTCGCCCTGTCCCTGGCCGAACCGGGCTTCACCATGGTGCGCGAGCCACCGGCCACCGACCTCATCGACCTCGTCCTGTCAGTGGTCGACGACCCGGCCGTCCGCGCCCGCGACGGCAGCACCGTCGTCCTGGTCCCGTCGACCGGGTGGGCGGAGCGGCTCCTCGCGCGCCTCGTGCGTCGGGGCTACCCGGCCACGACCTCATGGGTGGAGGCGCGGGCGGGATGGCGAGTGGTGGTCGGGAGCCGCGCGGGTGCCTGGGCACCGGTGCCGCGGTTAGCCGCCGCGGTCGTGCTCGACGCGCACGACGCGGCCTATCGCGAGGAGAGTGCGCCCACCTACAGCGCGGTGGAGGTGCTGCTGGAACGCGCCGAGCGGGAGAGCGCCCCGTGCGTGCTCGTGTCACCGGTGCCGCCCGCCGCCCTGACGGTGCATGCCGGACTCCGCATCGTGGCACCCCCGGCCCCGCGGGAGCGCACGGGTTGGCCCGCGTTCGAGCAGGTGGACCGCCGTGGCGCAGACCCGCGCACAGGAATGTTCTCCGAGGAGTTCGTGCGCCTGGCCCGGTCGGTGCTGGGCAACGAGGCGGCCGAGGCCAGCGGCCCCCTGGTGTGCGTGTACAACCGGACGGGCGGCGCACGCTTGTTGGCCTGCCGGCACTGCGGGGAGTTGGCCCGCTGTGCCCGCTGTGGTGCCGCGGCGGCACGGCCGCGGGACGAGGAGGTGCTTCGGTGCCCGCGTTGCGGCGAGACGCAGCCGGTCGTCTGTGTTGCCTGCGGGAGACTGCGCATGAAGACGCTGCGGGCGGGTGTGAGCCGGCTGCGCGAGGAGCTGGCGGCACTGCTCGGCGTGGAGGTGGGGGAGGTGGCCGGTCCTGGCGCGGGGGCGAACGAGCCGGAGCCGCACTCGCAACCCGTCCTGGTCGGCACCGAGGCCGTGCTGCACAGGGTGCGCCGCGCCGCCGCGGTCGCCTTCCTCGACATCGACCTGCACCTGCTCGCCCCCCGGCTCTCCGCCACGGAGGACACCCTGGCGCTCTTCGTGCGCTCGGCGCGGCTGGTCGGGGGCCGCGGCACGCGGCCGCCGTGGGCGCGGGTGCAGGTCCAGACGAGGGTTCCCGGGCACCCGGTGCTGACCGCCGTCGCGCGTGGAGAACCGGCCGCGGTGCTGGCCGAGGATGTGGCCCTGCGCCGCGCGTCGTCGTTGCCGCCGTTCTCTGCCCTTGCGTTGGTGTCGGGCACACTCGCGCCGGCCTACGCCGAGGCGCTGTCCCGGGAGGGCGCGTCGTCCGAGGCCGGCGGAGAGGTCTCGGTTTCAGCGGTGGGCGAAGGCCGGTTCCTCGTCCAAGCCCCGGTCCACGAAGCGCTGTGTGACCTCTTGGCCCGGACGCCGCGGCCGCCCGGACGGGGGCTCCGGGTCGAGGTCGACCCCGCCACGCTCTGAGGCACTCGGGCGGTCCGCCGGGCCGGGCCGTGAAGGCCTCCCCGGTAGGATGGTGCCGTGCCCGGCCTCACCATCCGTCAATACGGCGACCCCGTGCTGAAGGAGCGCGCCCGCGACGTCGAGGACATCGATGGATCAGTGGCCAGCCTGGTCGATTCCATGATCGAGACCATGTACGCCGCCCCCGGCACCGGCCTGGCGGCCAACCAGGTGGGCGTGCAGCGCCGCATCTTCGTCTATGACGTGGGCGAGGGAGCCCGCACCATCATCAACCCGCGCATCGTGGAGAGCGAGGGGCAGTGGGTCTTCGACGAAGGCTGCCTCTCGGTCCCTGGGCTCAGTTGGGAGATCGTGCGTCCCAACGCCGTGCACCTGGTGGGCCTCGACCTCGACGGGAACGAGGTCTCCATCGAGGCCACCGAGTTGGAGGGTCGTGTGTTCCAGCACGAGATCGATCATCTCGACGGCATCTTGCTCGTGGAGCGCCTCAATGAGGACCAGCGCAAGGAGGCGCTCCGGATCCTGCGGAGTCGCACGCTCGACCTGGCCCCATCCGATCCCGACGGGCTCTCCAAACTGTTCTCGCTTTGACCCGCGGGCGCTGACACCGCCGACAGACCCCGACTGGCCAACCATCCGCCACTCCGCCGTCACCGCCTCTGTCCTACGGTGAGCGGGTGAACCGCCTGGCGTATCTCGGCACCCCCGAACTGGCCGTCCCACCGCTGCGCGCACTCGTGGAGGCCGGCCACGAGGTCACCCTCTGCGTCACCAGGGCCGATCGTCGGCGCGGTCGCGGCACCGAGACGACGCCGAGCCCGGTCAAACAGGCGGCCACCGAGCTCGGCATCGCGGTCACCCACGACATGGACGACCTCGCGACGGCGGGGGTGGACCTCGGCGTGGTCGTCGCGTTCGGCCGGATCATCCCGGCCCGGCTCCTCGACGCCGTGCCGATGGTGAACCTGCACTTCTCCGTGCTCCCACGCTGGCGCGGCGCGGCGCCGGTCGAGCGGGCCATCCTCGCGGGCGACCGCGAGACCGGTGTCAGCCTGATGAAGGTGGAGGAGGGGCTCGACTCGGGTCCCGTCTACGCGGCGCGGTCGGTGCCGCTCGACGACGAGGTGACGCTGGCCGAGCTGAGGGAGCAACTGGTCGCGGTCGGCAGCGCGCTGCTCGTCGAGAACCTGGCCAACGGAGTGTCGGGCTTGCCGATTCCTGTTCCCCAGCGCGGCGAGGTCACCGTCGCGGACAAGATCTCGAAGGAGGATCTCCACCTCGATTGGGCCCGGGCCGCCACGCAGCTCGCGCGCGTCGTGCGGCTGGGCCGGGCCTGGACGACGTTCCGTGGCAAGCGGCTGACCGTGCTCGAGGCCGCCGTGGGCGAGATCGGGTCCGGCGTGAGCGTCGGACCGTCCGGCTCGCTCGACGGCCCCCAGGTGGCGACCGGCGACGGCACCCTCGTCCTGCGCAGGGTGCAGCCGGAGAGTCGTTCGCCCATGTCAGCCGACGAGTGGTTACGTGGCGTACGGCCCGCTACGGGCGAGCGCCTCGGGACGGACTAGACATGAGAGCAGTGACTGTGACGCCGATCGACGGGTGGAGCCCCGACCAGTACGAGCAGTTCCGTGCGGAGCGTCAGCAACCGTTCGACGATCTCTTACGTCTCTGTGGCCCCGTGCCCGGCGGGCGCGTCGTCGATCTCGGATGCGGCACCGGCGACCTGACCAAGATCCTGCACGAGACATCGGAGGCCGACGAGACGGTCGGTATCGACGCGTCACCGGCAATGCTGGCACGAGCCCAGGCCGCGCACGCCGACGTCCCGGGCCTCTCGTTCGCGTCGGGGGACATTGCGACCTGGCTCGACGAAGGGCTCGATCTCGTCTTTGCCAACGCCTCGCTCCAGTGGGTCGACGACCATCTGTACCTCCTGGCTCGCATGCGCACCGCGCTGGGCGAGAACGGGCAGCTCGCCTTCCAGGTGCCGGCCAACTACCGCCACCCCTCTCACCTGTTGGCGCAGCAAGTGGCCAACGAGCCCCCCTTCATCGATGCGCTCTACGGGGACGTCCCCGAGGATCGTGGGCGCTTCGTGCTCTCGCCCGAGCTGTATGCCGACCTGCTCTACGAGCTCGGGGCCAAGGAACAGGTCGTACGCATGGAGGTCTACGGCCACGAGCTGGAGTCGACCGGCGAGGTGGTCGAGTGGGTCATGGGCACCCTATTGACGCCGTACCGCAAGCGGCTCAGCCCGGAGATGTTCGACGCCTTCGTGGAGCGCTACCGGGAGCGGCTGATCGAGGAGCTCGGGGAGCGCGAGCCATACTTCTACGGGTTCAAGCGCATCCTGTGCTGGGCGCGTTTCAGCTGAGCGACGACGCGGGCCGTAGGCAGGGAGGGCCGTCGATGCAAGGCCACGACCCAGGGAAGTTCGGAGACCTCCGCGTCGCGCCGTCGCTTCTGTCGGCCGATTTCGGGATGCTCGCCGAACAGGTGGGTGAGGTGGCCCCGTCGGCCGACTGGCTCCACGTCGACGTCATGGACGGGCACTTCGTCCCCAACGTCACGATCGGGCCGCCGGTCGTGGCCTCGCTGCGCCGGCACACGCCACTGTTCTTCGATTGTCACCTGATGATGACCGACCCCGGCCGGTACCTGCAGGACTTTGCGAACGCGGGA
Organism: uncultured Acidimicrobiaceae bacterium; assembly: GCA_963726005.1. Taxonomy (GTDB): domain Bacteria; phylum Actinomycetota; class Acidimicrobiia; order Acidimicrobiales; family RAAP-2; genus Bog-473. The sequence continues at coordinate 147,249 of CAVSAT010000002.1, read as the reverse complement.
GCGGACGGGTGCACGGTCCACGTCGAGGTGGGGGGCACCGCCGAGCTGATCGCCCAGATGCGGAGCCTCGGACTGCGGGCCGGACTGGCGCTCAACCCCGACACCCCGTTTGACGCCGTGCGACCGTACCTGCGTGATCTCGACCTCTTGTTGTGCATGACGGTGTTCCCCGGGTTCGGAGGCCAGAGCTTCATCGCGGACGTCATGCCGAAGGTGGCAGAGGCCCGCGCCGAGGTCGAGGCGAGCGAGCTGGCACTCGACATCGAGGTCGACGGTGGGATCGACATCACGACGGGCCCGGTCGCCGCCGCCGCCGGTGCGAACGTCTTCGTGGCGGGCAGCGCCATCTTCGGGCACGAGCGGCCCTGGGAGGCTGCCGACGCCATTCGTGCGTCGGTGCGTGCGGCGGCCGCCGCACGGTGACGGCCGGCCGGTCGGGCGCCGGCGTCCCGCGAGCCCGAGCCCGAGAGCAGGCCCGAGCCCGAGGCGGGTGCGTACCAGATCGATCGGCGCACGCCCGCAACGTCGCCTCGTGATGCCCACCCGGCGATGAGCCGTACCGGCGCGCGAGCCATCGTGGCAGGCGGCGGCATCCTCGGGGCCTGGCACGCCCTCGAGCTCGTCGAGGCCGGCTTCACGGTGGAGCACCTCGAGGCCGAGCCGGCCCCTTCCGGCGCCTCCATACGCAACTTCGGGCTGGTGTGGGTGAGCGGCCGGCGCTCGGGCGCCGAGCTCGATGTCGCTCTCCGGGCCCGCCGCCGCTGGGAGGAGATCGGCACCGCGGTACCGGGCGTGGGATTCCGCCCCGCGGGCTCGCTCACCGTGGCCTGCACCGCCGACGAGCGCGCCGTGATGGAGGCGTTCGCTCGCCACCCCGACGCCGCCGCACGCGGCGTGTCCGCGCTCGAGCCGGACGAGGTGCGGGCCTGCAATCCTGCGGTACGAGGGGACATCGCGGGCGCGCTGTACTGCGCGCAGGACGCCGTCGTCGAGCCGCGCCTCGCCCTCGGCGCGCTGCGGGCGTACCTGACGGCGCGGGCACCGGACCGCTACCGCTTCCACCCGCGCTGCCGCATCGTAACGGCCGAGCCACGCGCCCTCGTCGACACGTCGGGCACCCGCTGGGAGGCGGACCTCGCGGTCGTCGCCACGGGTGCGTCCTACGACCAGCTCCCCGGGACCGCCCCGCAGGGGTCGCGACTGCGGCGCGTCAGGCTCCAGATGTTCGAGACGGCTCCGTTCGCCGCTCGCCTGACGACCTCCCTGGCCGATGCGGACACGCTGCGCTACTACCCCGCCTACGAGGTCGCGCCACTGACCCGGCTCGGGGAGCAGGACGCCCTCGCGGCAGCGCACCACCTGCAGCTGCTTTTGGTCCAACGCCCCGACGGGGGTCTGACCATCGGCGACACCCACGCCTACGAGGAGCCGTTCGACTTCGCCCTGTGCGAGGACCCCACGCAGGAGCTCCTGGTCCGGGCGGGAAGGATCCTCGGCGCGCAACTTCCGCCGGTGCGCCGTCGCTGGGAGGGTGTGTACGCCCAGTGTACCGACGGCGGGGTGTGCCTGCGCGAGGAGATCCGACCGGGCGTGTGGATGGTCACCGGGCCGGGTGGGCGCGGCATGACCTGCGCGCCGGCCATCGCGGCGGACACGCTGGCCGCGGCCGAGATCGTCGCGTGATCGGGCCCTTCACCCTCGCCTGCCTCGATATGGCGGGCACGACCGTGCGCGACGACGGCGCTGTCGAAGCGGCGTTCACCGCGGCGCTGGCGGCGGCCGGGGTGGCACCGGGGAGCGGGGAGGACGAGAGGGCCCAGGCGTTCGTGCGCGAGACCATGGGATGGTCCAAGTCCGACGTGTTCGCAGCGCTCCTGGAGCCCGCCGCGGCGCGGCGGGCGACCGAAGACTTCGCCGCGTCCTACGAGGCGTTCGTGGCCTCCGGTGACGTGACGGAGATGCCCGGCGCCCTCGGGGTGCTGCGCAGTCTCCGCACCCGTGGCGTCAAGGTGTGCCTCACCACCGGATTCGCCCCCTCCACCCGGGACGCGCTGCTCGGCGCCTTGGGCTGGCGCGCCGAGATCGACCTGGCGCTCTCGCCGGCCGATGTGGGCCGGGGCCGCCCGGCACCCGACCTGGTCCTCGGAGCGATGGCGCGGCTGGGGGTGGCGGAACCGCTCACGGTCGCCGTCGTGGGGGACACCGTGAGCGACCTCGAGGCCGGTTCGGCGGCGGGTGCCGGCGCGGTCGTCGGCGTGCTCAGCGGCGCCCACGACGAGGCCACGCTGGCCGCGGCGCCGCACACGGCGATCATCGCCGACGTCACCGGTCTGCTCGACGTGCTCGAGAACAGCTGAGCTCTCTGACCAGGCACTCTCGACAGAAACTGAAACGTGTTCTATAATTCACAGGACAGGGCAGGGGATCCACCCCGCACGAGGATGTGACCCATGGACGATGCGGAGCACATGCGCCGGGCGATGGCGCTGGCCGCGGCGGTCCGCTCGGCCACCGCACCGAACCCGTGGGTGGGCTCCGTGATCGTCCCCCCGCCGGGCGCCACGGCGGCCCCGACGACGTTCGAGGGCGCCACCGATCCACCGGGCGGCCCGCACGCCGAGGCCAATGCGCTCGCCGCCGCGGGCCCGCTGGCGAGCGGCGCCACGCTCTACGCGACGCTCGAGCCGTGCGCCCACCAGGGGCGGACGCCGGCCTGCACCGACGCCATCATCGCGGCGGGTGTGGGCAGGGTCGTGATCGGCGTGGAGGACCCCGATCCGCTGGTGGCCGGTCGAGGTATCGCCGCGTTGCGTGACGCGGGGATTGAGGTCACGGTCGGAGTGGCGGCGGAAGAGGTCGCCGAGCAGCTTGCCCCGTACCTCAAGCACCGCACCACGGGGCACCCGTGGGTGGTGCTCAAGATGGCGGCCAGCCTCGACGCCCGCACCGCCGCCCCCGACGGCACCAGCCGCTGGATCACGGGCGAAGCCGCCCGCCAGGACGCGCACCTGCTGCGGGCCCGCTCCGATGCCGTCCTGGTGGGGGCGGCAACCGTCCGGACGGACGACCCCGCGCTCACCGTCCGGTTGGACGACGGGGTCGACCACGCCCAGCCGCTGCGGGTCGTCCTGGGCCAAGCGCCGGCGGACGCCCGGGTGCGGCCGGCCCTCGAGCTGACCGGCGACCTGACCGATGTCCTGGCCGAGCTCGGGCGGCGCGGGGTCCTCCAGCTGCTGGTCGAGGGCGGGGCGACAGTGGCCCATGACTTCCATGCCGCCGGCCTGGTGGACCGGTACGTCCTCTACCTTGCGCCCGTGTTCTTCGGGGGCGACGACGGACGCCCGCTTTTCGCGGGCCCCGGGGCTGGCACAATTGGGGACGTGTGGAGAGGCAGGTTGGTGTCAGTCGAGAAGCTCGGAGATGATCTGCGCGTGGAGGTGGCGGCCTGATGGGCTTCTCGGAGGTGCAGGAGGCCATTGACGCCATCGGCCGGCTCGGCATGGCCGTCGTCGTCGACGACGAGGACCGCGAGAACGAGGGCGACCTCGTCATGGCCGCCGAGGCGGCGACGCCCGAGAACATCGCGTTCTTCCTGGCCCACACGTCGGGCGTCATCTGCGTCCCGTTGTTGCCGGAGCGCGCCGACGCCCTCGACCTGCCCCTGATGGTGACGGCCAACACCGAGGCCCAGCGCACGGCGTTCACCGTGAGCGTCGACTCCCGGCACGGGACGACCACCGGCATCTCGGCCACGGACCGGGCCTCGACCATCGCGGCGCTGATCGACCCGAACACCCGGCCGAACGACCTCAACCGCCCGGGGCACATCTTCCCGCTGCGCTACCGCGCCGGCGGCGTGCTGAAGCGGGCCGGGCACACCGAGGCGACCGTCGACTTGAGCCGTGCCGCCGGACTGTCGCCGGCCGGAGTCCTCTGCGAGATCGTCACCGAGGACAAGTCCGAGATGGCGCGGCTGCCCGACCTGGAACGCTTCGCCAAGAAGCACGATCTCCCCCTCATCTCCATCGCGGACCTGATCCGCTACCGGCGTCAGAACGAGAAGCTCGTGCGCCTGGTGTCCGAGGCGCGCATCCCCGCGCAGGGTCGGGAGTACCGCGCCTTCGTCTACGAGTCGGTGCTGGACAACGAGCAGCACCTGGCGCTGGTCATGGGCGATGTGGCAGGAACCGAGGACGTGCTGGTGCGCGTGCACTCCGAATGCCTGACCGGCGACGTGTTCGGCTCCCTCCGCTGCGACTGCGGGCCGCAGCTGCAGGCGGCACTGGACCTGATCGAGCGCGAGGGGCGGGGCGTGCTCATCTACCTGCGCGGCCACGAGGGCCGGGGCATCGGCCTCGGCCACAAGATCCGGGCCTACCAATTGCAGGAGGAGGGGCACGACACCGTCGACGCCAACCTGCAGCAGGGGCTGCCCGTCGACAGCCGCGAGTACGGCATCGGCGCCCAGATGCTCGTCGACCTCGGTGTGACCACCATGCGCCTCATGACGAACAATCCGGTGAAGTACGGCGGTCTCGAAGGCTTCGGCCTCGATATCACCGAGCGGGTCCCGCTGCAGACCTCGGCCAACCCCGAGAACATCGCGTACCTGCGCACCAAGCGGGAGCGCATGGGTCACCTGCTGCACGGCCTCGACGACGTCCTGTGACGACGCAGCGCGCGCCTGATGGCCGGTTCGGAGTTGATCGCGCTACCCGACGGCGCCCTCGACGACGTGCAGGCCCGGGTCGGCGCCAGCCTGCGCGGGGAGCACAACGGCACGGGGCTGCGGTTCGGGATGGCGTGCGCCCTCTTCAACGGCGGCGTCACGCTTCGCCTGCTCGACGGGGCGCTCCAGGCACTCGGTGAGGCGGGCACCGACCGCCGCGACATCACGGTGGCGTGGGCACCCGGCGCCTTCGAGCTACCCCTCGTCGCCCGGGCCTTCGCCCACGCCGGCAAGGTGGACGCCGTGCTCTGCTTCGGCGCCGTCATCCGGGGCGAGACCGGCCACTACGACCTCGTGGCGGGGGAGTGCGCGTCGGGGATCCAACGGGTGCAGTTGGCGACCGGGATCCCGGTCGTCTTCGGTGTCTTGACGACCGAGACGCTCGAGCAGGCACTGGAGCGCTCGGAGGCGGACGACACCAACAAGGGTCGCGAGGCGGCCCTGACCGGCATCGAGATGGTCCGTCTCCTGCGCAGCGGACCGCTCTCCTGAACCACGGCGGCGCCGCCCGCCCGGCCGCCATCCTCTTTCATCGAGCGTTCACAGGGCCGATACCGCGCTGACACCTCAACTTCGTACGTTGGCGCGAGATGCCTACCGAGTAGGCCGGCCAGTGGAGGTCCGCATGGATGACACGCCTCGAGTGGCGGACGCTCCCGTCGATCCGGCGACCATCCGATTTCGCCCGGGCATCCGCCGCGAGGGTGCCTTCAGCATCCGTTACGTGACGATCCACGGGTATCGGCGCGCCTACGTCAAGGCCGGAGAGGGCCCCGCGCTCCTCCTGATTCACGGCATCGGCGACAGCTCGGACACGTGGCGCCCCGTGGTGGAGGAGCTCGCGGAGAACCACACCGTCATCGCGGCGGACCTGCTCGGCCACGGGCGTTCGGAGAAGCCGCGGGCGGACTACACGATCGCCGGCTTCGCCAACGGCATGCGTGATCTCCTGAGCGTGCTCGAGGTCGAACGCGCCACCGTCGTGGGTCACTCACTCGGCGGCGGCGTCGCGGCGCAATTCACGTACCAGTTCCCGGAGCGCTGTGAGCGGCTGGTCCTGGTGGGGAGCGGCGGGGTCGGGCGCACCGTGAGCCCGCTGCTGCGCGTGGCGGCGGTGCCCGGGATCGGGGCACTAATGCCCATCCTCGGTCTCGGCCCTGTGCGCGTGGCGAGTCGCATCGGAGCCGAGCTCCTGCGCGTATTCGACACGGCACTCGGGCGGGACGCGGAGGAGATCCTCGCCGTCTTCGACGCGCTCCCCGACACCGAGGCGCGCCGCGCCATCCTGCGGACGCTGCGGTCGGGCGTGGACTGGCAGGGACAGGTCATCACGATGCTGGACCGGGCCTACCTGGCCGAGGGGATGCCGACTCTCATCGTCTGGGGCAGGCACGACGCGATCATCCCGCTCGGGCACGGGCGGCTCGCGCACGCCGCCCTCCCAGGGAGCCAGCTCGAGATCTTCGACGACGCTGGTCATTTCCCGCACCACACGGACCCCGTGCGGTTCGCCAGGGTCCTGCAGGAGTTCGTCGCGTGCACGTCTCCGGCGCGCTTCGACCGGGATGAATGGAGGCGCCGGTTGCTCCATGGCATGAGGCCTCCACCGGTGACCGACGCCACGGAGGCGGACCCGACGGCAGAAGTGGAATCGGCCGACGAGGAGGAGCACGACGCGGCGAAGGATGCGCCAGGGTCGCCGGCGCCGGGCCCGTCCGGGCTCACGCTCCTGGAGTCACCCGCCGCGCCGGCACAGCGCGCGTACTGACACACCGGACAGCCGCCACCGCACGGCCCCAGCCGTGTTCGCCGCTGCCACCCGGGAGATCCGAGCTCAGTACAAGATGAGCTGGGTGCATCGATACGAGGCCATCAACTTCTCGGTGGTCTCGTTCGTCACCGTGGCGTCCCAGACCTGTGTGGTGCGCCCCGTGTGCAACGGCTTCGCCGTCGCCATGATGTGGTGGCCCTCCTTGGCGCTCGAGATGAAGTTGGCCGAGCAGTCGACCGTGGTGAAGCCCCTGGCCCCCTCGGGCCAGTGGTGGTTCACGCCGAAGGCGCAGAGGGCGTCGGCCAGCGTGAGCACCACAGGAGCCCACAAGAAGCCGGTGCCCGCGATGAGCTCGTGGCGCACCGTCAGTCGGGCGATCGGGTCACGCCGCGTCCCGGCATCGGGGATCTCGATCCCGAGCAGGTTCAAGAAATTGAAGACGTCGTAGGGAGGCGGCACCACGACAGCTTGCCCCAGCGCTGCCCGGGCGGGCACCTTCGGGGCAGCGCGACCACCATCGGCCGGTCTGCGAAGATCTAGCCCCATGCTCCGCCTCGTCCTGCCCAAGGGCTCGCTCGAACGCGCCACCATGCAGCTGTTCGAGGACGCCGACCTCGCTGTCAACCGCGCCTCGGACGTGGCCTACCGCGCCTCGATCGCGGACCCCCGCATCAGCGAGGTGCGGATCCTGCGACCACAGGAGATCCCCGTCTACGTGGCCGATGGCCTGTTCGACCTCGGCATCACGGGGCGCGATTGCATCGAGGAACGGGGGAGCGAGGTGGTGTCGCTCGGCAAGCTGGCCTACTCGAAGGCCACCGCCAACCCCGCCCGCATCGTGCTCGCCGTCGGGGCGGACTCCCCGGTGCAGAACCTGACCGAGCTGGCGGCGCTCGCGGCCGATCGCCCCGGCCGTCTGCGCGTCAGCACCGAGTACCCCGAGCTGACCCGCAAGGCGCTCGCCGCCCACGGCATCGAGGCCGACATCGCGCTGTCCTACGGGGCCACCGAGGCCAAGGTGCCCGACATCGCCGATGCCGTGGTGGACATGACCGAGACCGGCAGCGCGCTGCGCGCCGCGGGTCTGCGGATCATCGAGACACTGCTCGTCTCGCACACCGAGCTCATCGCCAACCCGGCCGCGGCGGCCGAGCCCGACAAGCGACACGCCATGGAGCAGATCCTCACGCTGCTGCAGGGCACGCTCGAGGCGCGGGGCAAGGTGCTCGTCAAGCTCAACGTCTCTGCCGAGAACCTCGATGCCGTGCTCGACGTCCTGCCGTCCATGCGCGCCCCCACGGTCTCGGAGCTCTCCGGCGGCGGCGCGTTCGCGTTGGAGGCCGTGGTGGCCAAGGCCGACATCAACATCCTCATCCCGGCTCTGCGCGACCACGGCGCCAGCGACATCTTGGAGCTGCCGTTGTCCAAGATCGTCCACTGACGTGGACGGCCCCGTCCCGTCCGCCGGACTGCACCACGGGCGCGTCACCACCTTCGACCCCCGCCGCGGCCTGGGCACCGTCGTGGACGACGCCGGGCCGAGCTACGGGTTCCACGCCACCGCGATCGCCGACGGGTCCCGGTGCATCGAGGTTGGTGCCGCGGTGATGTTCCTTGTGGCTCCGGGCCACCGCGGGCTCTACGAGGCGCGGTCGCTCGTGTCGCTGCCGACGGGCTGAGTCTCCCACCACTGTCCGGCGTAGCGGCGGGCGAAGACCTCGAGGGCGGCGTCCGTGCCGGCGCGGTCACCGGTGGCGAGCAGATCGAGCAGCAGACCGCGCGTCACCGCCAGCCCGAGGCGAGCATGGACCCGGGCCACGTCGGGGGGTATCCCGACCGCGCGCGAGGAGGCGACGTTGGCGTCGAGCCAGCTCTGGAGGTCGCGCTCCAGCAGGGGCAGCATCGACGCCTCGCCCTGGAGCGCCCGGGCGTAGAGCGCGAAGAAGAGACGTTCGAAGTCGGCCAGGGCCGGGTCGGCGACGTAGGCCCACATGCGCCGCACCAGCTCGTCGGTGTCGCCTCCGGCGTCCTCGCCGATGGCAGCGAAGCGGTCCCGGGTCCGTGCCTCCACGGCGCGGGCCACCTCGAGCAGCAGGCCGTCCCTGGAGCCGAAGTGGTACAGGAGCATGCGGTGGCTCGTCCCGGTGGCGTCCGCGATGCGGCGCAGGCTCTGGTCGGCCAGGCCGTCGGCTGCGAAGTGCGCCACCACCGCGTCGAGGAGGCGCTCCCGGGACGATTGGCCGGGCGGTTGTCCTTCCATGTACCAAATGGTACATTAGGCCGAGAGAGGAGGCAGCCATGGGACAGCAGGTGATCGACCGGACGGTGACGACCGACGCGGACCCCTCGGCGGTCTACGCGCTCCTGGCCGACGGCTCGACGTGGCCGGAGTGGTCGCCCCTCGGTTCGTTCGTGCTCGTCGAACCGGGCGACGGCACACCCGAGGGGCTGGGCGCGGTGCGCCTGTTCACCACGGGACGGCACACGAGCCGAGAGCGCGTCGTGGCGTGCCGGCCCGGGGAGGTCTTCGCCTACGTGCTCGAGGCGGGCCTGGCGCTGCGGGGCTACCGTGCCGTCGTCACGCTGACGCCCACTCCGAGCGGGGGCACGTCCATCAACTGGCGTTCCACCTTCCGGGCCAAGGTCCCCGGCACCGGACGGCTCTACCGGCGCCAGCTGGGCGACTTCATCGGCAAAACGGTGACGGGGCTGGCCGCGGCGGCCGACCGGGTGCGCCGGCCCTAGGCCGGGGCGGTGCCGGCGGTGGACCCGTCGCCGGCGTGCTCGGAGCCTTCCAGGCGCACGAAGGCCAGGCGGAGCTGTGAGAGCGACTCATGCAGCGACGGCTCGGCCTCGCCCAGTCGACCGCGGAGGCCGTCGAGCAGGTAGCCGAGGCCGTCGATGGCCAGGCGGGCCTGGAAGAGCATCGGCGGCGATTGCGAGAGGTAGATGGCCGCGAGCTCGAAGAGCCCGTAGCAATGGTTGGCCAGCACCACCTCGGCGGGCGTGTTGGCGAGCTGGGCGCGCATCTCCTCCACGGCGGCCTGGGCCTCGGCCTGGTCCTGTGACGGCTCCGTGACGTCGCTGTCGCCGGCCCCGGTGGGTGGCGGCGAGGTGGCGCCGGGGCCGTCCTCCTTGGGGAAATGCTCGCCTGACGGTGTCCAGATGCTGCTCATCCTGGTACTGTATGCATCTTGACTACATGGAAGCGGGGCCCCCACTGAGCGGCCTCCACCTGGCCACCGCCCCGACGCTGAGGGGAGCTTCGTGCGCCAGGTCGATCGTCCTTCGGACGCGGGCACTGCCCGCAGGTCGACCCCGCTCCACCGATTGGCTTGCGGAAGGACCGCGGGCCCGAGTGAGAGGTGTGATGACGCATCGTCGCTGAAACCACAACTGAGCATCGGATCAATGACCGAATCCGTGCCCGTGAAGTCCGGCTCGTGGACCCCGACGGTGTGCAACTAGGCATCAAGCCGCTCCCCGAGGCCCTGGCGATCGCCAAGGAACTCGACCTCGACCTGGTCGAAGTGGCCCCGATGGCGAATCCGCCCGTCGCCCGCATCATGGACTTCGGCAAGTTCAAGTTCGACGAGGCCCAGCGGGCCAAGGAGAGCCGGCGCAAGGCGGTCCACGTCGGGATCAAGGAGATGAAGTACCGGCCCAAAATCGGCTCGGGCGACTTCGACACCAAGACCCGGCAGGTGGCCAAGTTCCTGGGCGAAGGTCACAAGGTCAAGATCACGATCATGTTCCGAGGCCGCGAGGTCTACCACCCCGAGCACGGGAAGCGGATCCTCGATCGCATCGCCGAGCAGATGGAGGGCATCGCCAAGGTCGAGGCCGAGCCCAAGCTCGACAATCGCAACATGATCATGGTGCTCGCCCCCGACAAGCGGGCCCGCCAGGCCGCCCAGTCGAGGGCCTCGAACCAACACCGCTCCGACAAGGGCGGCGCGACCGCCAACGCGGAGGCCCCCGACAGGGCCGGCGCAGCGGTCGACGGTTCGAGCGAGCCGGTCGCCTCCCCGCCTAGGGGGAACGGGAGTGCGCCGGCCGCAGGGACCAGTGGAGTCACCGAAGTCGCAGCATCAGCCGAAGAGGGATGACGCAATGCCGAAGATGAAGACGGACCGGGGTGCCGCCAAGCGGATCAAGGTGACGGGCACCGGCCGGTTGCGCCGGCGCAAGGCGTTCCGGTCCCACCTCCTCGAGAAGAAGAAGAGCGTGCGCACGCGCCGGCTCGGCCGCGAGACGGACATCGCCAAGGCGGACGAGCGCGCGACGCTGCCGGATGCTCGGCATCTGAGCGCAGCTCCCGGGCGCCGACCTGACGGCGCGCCGGCCAGACCAGAACACCGACCGATCTCTTAGAGAGGAGCAGCCCCATGGCCAGAGTGAAGCGTGCCGTCCACGGCCGCAAGCACCACCGCGCTGTCCTGGAGCAGGCGAAGGGGTACTACGGCAACAAGAGCCGTTCCTACAGGGCCGCCAACGAGCAGCTCATGCACTCGATGCAGTACGCCTTCAGGGACCGTCGCGCCCGCAAGGGTGACTTCCGCAAGCTGTGGATCCAGCGCATCAACGCCGGGGCCCGGCAGCACGGCCTGAGCTACAGCCGCCTCGTCAACGGCCTGCACCTGGCCGGCGTCGAAGTCGACCGCAAGGTGCTGGCCGACCTCGCGGTGAGCGACCCCGAGGCGTTCGCCGCTCTGGTCGCGACGGCGCGGAGTGCCCTCAACGACGTGCCCGTCGCAGAGGTCGCTTCCTGACCCAACGGCTGGCCTTCACGCACCGGCGGGTCCGCCGGTTGCGCGGGCTCCTGCAGAAGCGCTCGGCGCGCTGGAGCGAGCGCGCCTTCGTGGCCGAGGGCGCCGAGCTGGTCCGCTGCGCACTCGACGCCGGCAGCCCCGTCGAGTCCCTCTACGTCGCACCGGCCGGGGATGACGACCGGGCCACCCAGGAGGTGTGCCGGCGGGCCGGCGCGGCGGGAGCACGGGTGTTTCCCCTGGCGACGGGCGTCCTCGAACGTGTGGCCGACACCGTCACGCCCCAGCCCGTGGTGGCCGTGGTGCCCATGCTCGAGGAGCCGCCACCCGACGCCGACACCTGGACGGCCGCGCCCGGTTCGCTGATCGTCGTCCTCGTCGACGTGCGTGACCCCGGCAATGCCGGCACGGTCCTGCGAGCGGCCGACGCCTCGGGTTCGACGGCGGTGGTCTTCGCCGGCAATTCCGTCGACCCCTACAACCCCAAGACCGTGCGGGCCTCCGCCGGGTCGCTGTTCCACGTGCCGCTCGCCGTGCGGGAGGACCCCTACGCCATCGGCGAGGGGCTCGGCGCCTTGGGCTTCCGCACCCTCGCGACCGTCGTGCGCGACGGCCAGGACTACGCCGGCCTCGACTGGTCCGTGCCCACGGCGCTGTTCTTGGGCAACGAATCCTCGGGGCTCGAGGCCGACCTGTGCGCCGCGCTGGCGGGGACGCTCGCCGTTCCGATGGCGGGGCGGGCGGAATCGCTGAACGTGGGCGTGGCCTGTGCGGTCGTCTGCTTCGAGGCGTTCCGCCAGCGCCGGGGCGGAGGCGCCGGGGCACGTAGCATCTCGGACGGCGACAAGGCACACCATGGTGACTGAAAACGTGGATCTCGACTTCGATGCGATCGCCGGCGACGGCGAACGGGCCATCGCGGGCGCGTCGTCGACGGAGGGCTTGTCCGAGGTGGAGACCCAGTACCTCGGCAAGCGCTCCGCGCTCACCCGGGCCCACCGCAGCCTGGGCGGCCTCGATCCCGAGGCACGCAAGGAGGCCGGGCGGCGACTGAACGAGGTGCGCAGCCGGCTCGAGTCCCAGTTGGACGAGCGCCGCGGCGCCCTGGCGCAGGACGAGCGCGCCGAGGCGCTCCGGGCCGACCGCCTCGACCTCACCGAGGTGATCCCGGCCCGGGTGCTCTCTCCGCCCGAGCGCGGCCACCTCCACCTAGTGACGCAGGCCCGCGCCGAGCTCGAGGACCTCTTCGTGGGCATGGGCTTCACCGTCGCCGAGGGACCCGAGGCGGAGACGGACTGGTACAACTTCGAGGCGCTCAACATGCCCCCGGCCCACCCGGCGCGGGGCATGTACGACACCATGTACCTCGACATCGGGGAACCCGAGACCGTGCTGCTGCGCACGCACACGTCGCCCGTGCAGATCCATCTGATGGAAGAGGCCGTCCGCAACGACTCGTTGCCCATTCATGCGGTGATGCCGGGGAAGTGCTTCCGTCTCGACACCCCCGACGCCCGGCATCTCCCGGTGTTCAACCAGATCGAGGGATTGGTGGTCGACCGCGGGGTCACCTTCGGTGACCTCGCCGGCACGATCCAGGTCTTCACCGAGGCTTACTTCGGTGCGGGCATGCAGTCACGCCTGCGCCCGGCCTATTTCCCCTTTACCGAGCCCTCCGCCGAGTTCGAGATCACCTGCACGATCTGCTTGGGCGAGGGTTGTCGCACCTGCTCGCACACGGGCTGGATCGAGCTCGGCGGTTGCGGCATGGTGGACCCCGCCGTGTTTGCCGCGGTGGGGATCGATGCCGGCGAATGGTCGGGATTCGCCTTCGGCTTCGGCATCGACCGCCTGGCGCAGATGCGACATGCGGTCCCCGACATGCGCTCGTTCCTGGAGAACGACATCCGCTTCCTCTCGCAATTCTGACCCCGCCCGCCAACGAGAAAGAGATTCGTGCGCGCTCCGCTCAGCTGGCTCCGTGACTTCGCCCCGTTCCCCGACGACGTCGAGGAGCTGCGCGCCGCGCTCGACGACCTGGGCCTGGTCGTCGAGGCGGTCGAGCACGTCGGCGAGGGCTTGGGCGAGGTCGTCGTCAGCCGGGTCACCGAGATCAGCCCGATCAAGGGCGCCGACCGCATCCGCCGCGTCGTCGTGGACGCCGGGGCCGAACATCTCGTGATCGTCTGCGGCGCGCAGAACTTCGAGGTGGGGGATCGCGTCCCCCTCGCTCCGGTCGGGACCATCCTTCCCGACGGCACCGAGATCGCCCGCCGCACGTTGCGTGGCGTCGAGTCCAACGGGATGCTGTGCTCGGGCCGGGAGCTCGGGCTGTCCGATGACGGGGCCGGCCTGCTGGTCCTGGGCGACGAGTCGCCGGGTGAGCCGGGCACGCCGCTCATGGAGGCGCTCGGGCTCCGGCCCGACATCGTCTTCGACATCACGGTCGAGGGGAACCGGCCCGATGCGTGGTCCATCGTCGGGATCGCCCGCGACCTGGCGGGGCGCCTCCGCCTTCCCTTCTCCGCGCCCGAGCCGCCGGAGCCCGCAGCGAGCGGCTGGCCGGTCGAGTCGGCGGCGACGGCGTCCGTCGCGGCACCCGACCTCTGCCCCCGCCTCACCGCGACGGTGCTCGACCACGTCACGGTGGGCCCGTCCCGCGCTGGCTGGCCGAGCGGCTGCTCCTGGCCGGCATGCGGCCGATCAACAACGTCGTCGACGCCTCGAACTACGTCATGCTCGAAATGGGCCAGCCCACCCACCCCTACGACCTCTCACTGCTCCCCGGCCGGGGGCTCACCGTCCGACGGGCCCGGCCGGGTGAGACGGTCGTGACGCTCGACGGGGTGGAGCGCACGACCGGTGTCCGGGGGCGGAGCCTCGGCGACACCGGCGAGGACTGCCTCATCTGCGACGCGGAGGGGACGCCGGTCGGGATCGGCGGCATCATGGGGGGCGCCTCGTCGGAGATCGGCGCGGCCACGACCGAGGTCCTCCTCGAGGCGGCCTACTTCTCGCCCATGGCGATCGCCCGCACCTCGAAGCGCCTCGGCCTCCGCAGCGAGGCGTCGGCGCGCTTCGAGCGCGGCTGTGATCCGTGGGGGATCGAGCCGTCGGTCTGGCGCTTCTGCCAGTTGCTGGCCGAGAGCGTCCCGGATGTTCGCGTGGCCGACGGCATGCTCGACGTCCGGGGCGAGGTGCCCGAGCCCTTCGTGGTCTCCGTACCCATCGCCCGCGTGCACCGCCAGATCGGGGTGGAGCTCGGGCGCGACCAGATCGAGCGTCTCATCGAGCCGATCGGCTTCCAGATCCTCGAGCAGGCCGATGACCCGGGCACGCTCAAAGTTGTCGTGCCCACGAACCGGCCCGACGTGCGCCACGAGCCCTACGGGTCGGACGACGTCATCGAGGAGATCGCGCGGACGTTCGGCTACGCCAACGTGCCGCGCCACGTCCCGACGTGGCCCCAGCCGGGGCGTCTCACGTCACGGCAGCTGTCGAGGCGCACCATGAAGGACATCCTGGTCGGGCTCGGTGCGTCGGAGGGGTGGACGGACACGTTCGTCTCCGCCGCGGCGCACGACGCCGTCGGCCTCACGGGGCAGGCGGTGCGGGTGGCCAACCCCCTCGACGCGGAGAAGCCGTTCCTGCGGCGTTCGCTCATGCCGGGTCTCCTCGACGCATTGTCCTACAACGCCAGCCGCCGGCAGCCCGAAGTGCGTCTGTTCGAGGTGGGCGTGGTCTTCTCCCACCCCGACGAGGGCGTCCCGCGGGTGGTCGAGCGCGCCGGCGCCGGTGGCACGGGGACGGCCGTCCTGCCCGGCGAGCGTGAGATCTTGGCGGCCGTCTTCGCCCGGGGCGACGACGACGCCCGCGACGCGGTCGCCTCGTGGCACGTGATCGTCGGCGCGCTCCACCTCGATGGTGTTCGGCTCGTCCGACCCGGCGACGGGTTCCCGCCCATCCCCGGCTTGCACCCGACCCGCTCGGCCCACATCGCGGCCCGAGGCGGCAACGGCGCGTACGTGCCGATCGGCTCGGTCGGCGAGATCGACCCCGACGTGGCGGCCCGCTTCGGCCTCACGCGCGCCTCGGGCGCCTCGGGCGCCGCGACGGGACGGCGGGTGGGCTGGCTCGAGATCGATCTCGGGCTGCTCCTCGACGAGGGGCAGGTGCCCCGGCGGGTCACGGTGGGCGGCGCCGTCAGCCGCTTCCCGTCGTCGGACATCGACCTCGCCTTCGTGGTGGAGGACCGCCACCCGGCGGACGCCGTCGCCGACACGTTGCGTGTGGCCGGTGGCGACCTGCTCGAGTCGGTGACCCTGTTCGACGTGTACCGCGGGCCGGGGATGGACGAGGGTGCCCGCAGCTTGGCCTACCGGCTGCGCTTCTGCTCGCCGGAGCGGACGCTGACGGACGAGGAGGTGGGCGTCCTGCGCGCCCGCGGCATCGAGGCCGTCGAGCAGGAGTTCGGGGCGAGCCTGCGCTGAGCGCGCCGCCACGGTGCGTGGCATCGTGGCGGCGTGGAGGTACACGAGGTCGGTGCCGGCGATGACGACGTGTTCGTGCGGTGCTTCGAGGTGTGGCACCGGGTGGAGCACGAGCTGTGGCCCGACCGCGCCGGATTCAGCGAACGGGACTTCCGTGCCTTCCACGCGCACGCCGGGACGTCCCGCCGCTTCATGCTCCTCGCCGCGCGCGACGAGGGTGGGACCGTCCTCGGCACCGGGACGATGGAGTTCCCCCTGCGGGACAATCTGCATAGCGCCGAGGTGATGGTCATGGTGCACCCGGATCACCGGCGGCGCTACGTCGGCTCGGCGCTCGTCGAGCGCATGGCTGCGCTCGGAAGGGCACAGGGGCGGCGCGTCCTCAATTCCCTCGTCGATGTACCCGTTGCCGCCGCGCCCACGCATCCGTCGGCCGCATTTGCGCGCCAGCTGGGATTCGTCGCGACCATGCCAGGGAACAGCCGCTACCTCGCGCTGCCGTTGGAGGCGGGCCGGCTCGACGAGCTCCGTACCACCGTGCGGGGCTCCAGGAACGCCGCCGACTACCGGATTTTCGCCTTCCCGACGCCGTGGCCCGAGGCGTACCTCGAGGACCAGTGTGAGCTCTACCGGCGCATGTCGACCGACGAGCCTGCGGGCGACGGCGCCAAGGAGGAGGAGGTGTGGGACCGGGCGCGGGTCGTCGAGAGCGACGAACTCCTGGCGGCGCGGGGTGTGTGGAAGCAAGCGGCGGTCGCCGAACACATCCCGTCGGGGCGACTCGTCGCGGTAACCGAGCTGTTGGTGGACCCGGACGTGCCCGCAGAGGCGTGGCAGCTCGAGACGCTGGTCCTCCCCGCGCACCGGGGCAGACGCCTCGGACTTGCGGTCAAGCTCGCCAACCTGGACGCGCTGGCGGGCGCAGCCCCGGCGGTCCGCCGCATCACGACGGGAAACGCCGCGGTGAACGATCCGATGATCGCGGTCAACGACATGATGGGGTTTTTGGTCGCCGGGGCCGGCCACTTCTGGCAGAAGAACCTGGACGCATGATTATGCAGAATTGTGTATACTCATGCGATGAAAGTCGGGATCCTCGGGGCGTCGGGCTACACCGGCGCCGAGCTGTTGCGCCTGCTGACGGGGCACCCCAGCCTCGAGGTCGCGGTGGTCACGGCGCACAGCCACGCCGGTCAGCCGGTGGCGGGACACACGCCTTCCCTGGCGGCGGCCTACCCCGGACTGGTGTACGAGGAGAACGACCCCGGCCGGCTCGACGGCCTCGACGTCGTGTTCTGCGCCCTCCCGCACGGCGAGTCGCAGCGGGTCGTGCCCGAGCTCCGGGGCGGCGTGGGGAGGGTGGTCGACCTGGCAGCCGACTTCCGGCTGCGTGACGCGTCGCAGTACCCGCGCTGGTACGGCGCGGCGCACGGTGCGCCCGATCTGCTGGCCGAGGCGGCCTACGGCCTGCCCGAGCTGTTCCGGGACGGCTTGGTCGGGGCCACGCTCGTCGCTTCCGCCGGTTGTTACCCGACGGCGGCCGGACTGGCGCTCGCCCCGCTCGTGCGGCGGGGCCTGGTGGAGCCGATGGGGATCATCGTCGACGCCGCATCGGGCGTGTCGGGCGCCGGCCGTGGCCCGAAGGAGTCGCTCGCCTTCGGGACGGTGGACGAGGACTTCACCGCCTACGGGCTGCTGACGCACCGCCACACGCCCGAGATGGAGCAGATCCTCGGGGCACAGGTGTTGTTCACCCCCCACCTGGCCCCCATGGTGCGCGGCATCCTGGCCACCTGTTACGCGCGCCCCGCGGCGGGGAAGCCCGCACCGTCGACCGACACGGTCATGAGCGCGCTGCACGAGGCGTACGACGACGAACCGTTCGTCGTGGTCCGCGACGACCCCCCCTCCACCAAGGCCACGGCGGGCTCCAACGCGGCGCACGTGACGGCGTGCATGGACCCCCGAACGGGGTGGGTGGTGACCCTGTGCGCCCTCGACAACCTGGTGAAGGGGGCGTCGGGCCAGGCCATCCAGTGCGCCAACGCGGCGCTCGGCTTGCCCGAGACCACCGGGTTACCCGTGGCCGGGGTGTACCCGTGAGCGTCACCGCGCCGAAGGGGTTCGAGGCCGTCGGAGGTTTCGCCGGGATCAAGGGCGCCTACGCGCCCGACGTCGCGGTCGTCGCGACCGCGCACGGGCGCCCGGTCCCCGCGGCGGGGGTGTTCACGAGCAATCTGGCGGCGGCGGCGCCGGTCCAGGTGAGCCGCGCCCACCTGGCGGCGACGCACGGTCGCGCCGCGGCCGTCATCCTCACCTCCGGCAACGCCAACGCGGCCACCGGTGCCGCCGGCCACGCCGCCGCGCAGCGGCTCTGCGCCGCCGTCGCGGGCGACGTGGGCTGCACGGCCGAAGAGGTTCTCGTGTGCCAGACCGGGCTCATCGGGATCCCGTTCCCGATCGACGCGGTCATTCCCGAGATCGCGCCGATCGTGATGGCGCGCACCGGCGGCCCGGAGGCGGGAACCAAGGCCGCCCGCGCCATCATGACGACCGACACCGTGCCCAAGGAGGTGGTCGTTGCGGGCCACGGGTTCAGCGTGGGCGGCATGGCCAAGGGTGCGGCGATGCTGGCGCCCAACATGGCAACGATGCTGGCCGTGTGCACGACCGACGCCGCGGTGGACGAGGGCACGCTCCAGAAGGCCCTCGCCGAGGCGGTGGCGGCCTCGTTCAATTCGATCACGGTCGACGGCTGCACGTCGACGAACGACACCGTGCTCGTCCTGGCCAGCGGGCTCGGATCCCGCCCTTCGCCGATCGCATTGACGACCGCCCTCACCGAGGCCTGCCAATCCCTCGCCCGCCAGATGGTGGAGGACGCGGAGGGCGCGACCAAGGTGGCACACGTGTACGTGCGCGGCGCGTCGAGCGACGAGGCCGCGCACGCGGCGGCGCGCAAGGTGGCGGACTCCATGCTCGTCCAGTGCTCCCTCTTCGGCGAGGACCCGTACTGGGGGCGCATCGTCTCCGAGCTCGGCTCGGCCGGCACGCCCTTCGACATCGACCGGGTGTCCGTGGCCTACGGCGGCACCGTGGTCTGTGCCGCCGGTGTGGCCGTGGCGCACGACGAGGCGGCGGTGGCGACCCACATGGCGGGACGCCACGTGGAGCTCGACTGCGACCTGGGCCTCGGCGCGGGACAGGCGGTGGTCCTCGGGACGGACCTGGGCTACGGGTACATCGACGAGAACAGGACGACGTCGTGACGGTGCCGGGTGCGCCGCCGGTGCCACCGAAGGTGACCCGGGCCCAGAAGGCCGCGGCGGCGAAGACGGCCTCGGTCCTGGTGGAGGCGCTGCCCTACATCCGTCGCTTCTGGGGCAAGGTCGTGGTCGTCAAGTACGGCGGCAACGCGCTGCACGCGGCAGCCCCTGACGTCCGCGCCGGCGGGGCCGACGGTGATGCCGGCGCCGACGGTGCGGCCGACGCGGACGCCGCGTTGGCCTCCTTCGCGCAGGACGTCGTCTTGATGCGGGCGGTCGGCATCCTGCCCGTCGTGGTGCACGGCGGCGGTCCCCAGATCGGCGAGCTGATGGCGCGGCTCGGCAAGCAGACCGAGTTCCGCAACGGGCTGCGCGTCACCGACGCCGACACCCTGGACATCGCGCGGATGGTGTTGGTGGGCAAGGTCAACCGCGACATCGTCTCGGCCATCAACGTGCACGGACCGCTGGCCGTCGGCATGTCGGGGGAGGACGCCAACCTCATCACGGCCGCGCCGAGCCATGCGGACCTCGGGTTCGTCGGCAGCGTGTCACTCGTCGACCCCACCATGCTGCAGCGCCTGGTCGCCGAGGGGCTGATCCCGGTGGTGGCCACCATCGGGGCCGACGAGTCCGGCCAGGCGTACAACATCAACGCCGACACCGTCGCCGGCGCGCTGGCCGCGGCGCTCCAAGCCGAGAAGCTGATCTTCCTGACCGATATCGAGGGGTTGCGCGTCGTCGCGGACGACCCGACGACCGTGATCCACCAGGCGTCGCTCGAGGTGATCGACGAGATCATCCGCAGCGGAGGAGCGCAGGGCGGCATGATGCCCAAGGTCGAGGCATGCGCCAGCGCCGTGCGCGGCGGCGTCGGCCGGGCGCACATTCTCGACGGCCGGGTGCCCCATGCCCTCCTACTCGAGCTCTTCACCGACTCCGGGGTCGGCACGATGGTGCTGCCGTGACGACCCCCGCTCCGGTCCCGGCGGTCCCATCCGGTCGCGACGCGCTCATGCGAACCTACGCCGAGCCCCCGGCGACGTTCGTGCGGGGCCGGGGCACCGTCCTCTTCGACGCCGACGGCAAGGAGTACCTGGACTTCATCACCGGCTTGGCGGTCGTGTCGCTCGGCCACGCCCACCCCGCCGTCGCCGATGCAGTGGCCGAGCAGGCGCGGACGCTCAGCCACGTCTCGAACCTCTACGGCAACGCGCTGGCGCCCGAGGTGGCCCACACCATCGACCGGCTGATCAACGGCGGCAGCGGGCAGGCCGGCGGGCAGGTGTTCTTCGCCAACTCCGGGGCGGAGGCCAACGAGTGCGCGCTCAAGCTCGCCCGGCGCTGGGCCGGCGACGGCCGTTACGTCGTGATCAGCACCGACAACGCGTTCCACGGCCGGACCCTGGCCACGCTGACCGTCACGGGCCAACCGGAGAAGCAGGCGCCGTTCCTCCCGCTCCCCGAGGGGTTCGTGCACGTGCCCTACGACGACGTCGCCGCGCTCGACGACGCCCTCGATCCCGACACCGTGGCGGGCGTCCTCCTCGAGCCGATTCAGGGCGAGGGCGGGGTGGTCGTGCCGAGCTCGGACTACCTCGGCGCCGTGCGCTCGCTGTGCACGGAGCGCAACGTGCTCCTCATGCTCGACGAGATTCAGACCGGGCTCGGGCGCACCGGGTACTGGTTCGCCTTCCAGGCCCAGGGATTGGAGCCCGACGTCGTCACCATGGCCAAGGCGCTCGGCAACGGCATGCCGGTGGGGGCCTGCTGGGCGCGGGCCGAGGTGGCGGCTGCGTTCAGTCCCGGCGACCATGGCTCGACCTTCGGCGGGCAGCCGCTCGCGCTCGCCGCGGTGAAGGCGACGTTGGCCGTGATGGAGTCCGAGGACGTGTGCGCACGAGCCCGCGCCGGCGGCGCGCGGCTGGTCGCCGGCCTGAAGCAGCTGCCCGGGGTGGTTTCGGTGCGCGGGGCGGGCCTCTTGCTCGCGGCGCAGCTCGAGGCGCCGGTGGCCAAGGACGTCGCGGCGCTCGCGCTGGAGCGAGGCCTCCTCGTCAATGCGGTCCGACCGGATGCCATCCGGGTGGCGCCACCGCTGCTCGTGCGCGACGACGAGATCGACACCGCGCTCGGGATCCTCGCCGGCGCCCTCGGAGACGTGCGCGCCGGCACGAACGGCCGTTCCGGCTGAAGAGCAGGGACAGGGACAGGGACAGGGACAGGGACAGGGACAGGACACATGGCCAACTTCTTCGACCTCGACGACATCGACCCGGACGACTGGGAGCGGGTTTTGGCGCGGGCGCTCGACCCGCCACCGCGGCAGGACCTGGCGGGCCAAGGCGTCGCGCTCGTCTTCGAGAAGCCGTCGGCGCGCACGCGCAATTCCACCGAGATGGCGGTGGTCGACCTCGGCGGGCACCCGGTGTACATCCAGGGCGCCGAGGTAGGCCTGGACGAGCGCGAGACCGCCGAGGACGTGGCCCGCACGCTGGGGTGCTATCACCGGGTGCTCTGCGCCCGTGTGTTCGAGCACGCGGTCCTAGTGCGGATGGCCGGGGCCCTGGAACGCAGCGGGTTCGACGTGCCGGTCGTCAACCTCCTCTCCGACGCCGCGCATCCCTGCCAGGCCGTGGCCGACGTGCTCACCATGCGCGAGGCGCTGGGCCCGCTCGCCGGGCTCACCTTGACCTACGTCGGCGACGCCAACAACATGGCGCGCTCGCTGGCCAAGGCCGGCCTCCTGGAGGGCATGGAGGTGCGGATCGCGTCCCCGGCGGGGTACGCCTTCTCGGGTGAGGAGCTGGACGCCCTACAGGTGTTCGCCGACGGAGCGGGACGTGGCGGCACGATGCAGCTGACGACCGACCCGCGTCAGGCGGCCAAGGGCGCTGCCGTGCTCTACACCGACGTGTGGACCAGCATGGGACAAGAGGAGGAACGGCCGACCCGCCTCGCGGCGTTCGAGGGCTTCACCGTCGACGAGGCGCTGGTCGACCTCGCCGAGCGCGGAGGCCGTCGTGCTGCACTGCCTGCCCGCCCACCGGGGCGAGGAAATTGCGGCCGACGTCCTGGAGGGTCCGCGGTCGTGGGTCTGGCGCCAGGCCGCCCACCGCCGGACGGCCATGCGGGGGATCCTGGCCTGGGCCGTGGGGGGTCCGCGATGAGCGGGTACGCCCTGGGCCGCCTGACCAAGAACCAGCGTCAGCACCGCATCACCAAGCTGCTCGAGACGCAACCGGTCACCAGCCAGGCGCAGCTGGTGGGGCTGCTGGCCGAGCAGGGCGTCGAGGCGACCCAGACGACGGTCTCGCGCGACCTCGATGACCTCGGCGCCGTCAAGGTCCGCCTGCCGGGGGGCGAGACGGCCTATGCGCTCCCGGAGCTGCCCACACACCAGCTCGCGCCCGAGGACCACCTGCGGCGTGTGCTCGGCGAATGGGTCGTCGAGGTGGCGCATTCGGGGAACCTGGTGGTGCTGCGCACGCCCCCGGGCTCCGCGCACGTCGTCGGCTCCGCCCTGGACCGCAGCGGACTGGAAGAGGTCGTGGGCACGGTGGCGGGAGACGACACGGTGCTGGTCGTCGTCGCGGAGCAGTTCGGCGGGGACGCCATGGCCGACCACCTGCGTGATGTCGCCGGCATTGCCGCCACCAACAAGATGGCATTGAATGGGAAGGAAGGGGACGAGCATGCATGAGCGGGTGGTACTGGCCTACAGCGGAGGACTCGACACGTCGGTCGCCGTCCGGTGGCTCATCGAGAACGAGGACGTCGAAGTCGTCGCGGTGGCGGTCAACGTCGGGCAGGCGGCCGAGCGGGGGAGAGGACTGGGAGGCCATCCGGGCGCGCGCGCTCGCCGCCGGCGCGGTCGAGGCGGTCGTGGTGGACGCCCGTCGCGAGATGGCAGAGCAATTCTGCGTGCCGGCGCTCCAGGCCAACGCGCGCTACGAGGGCAAGTACCCTCTGGTCTCCGCGCTGTCGCGCCCGGTGATCGTGCGCCATCTCGTGGACGAGGCGCGGCGCCACGGCGCGACGGGCGTCGCGCACGGGTGCACGGGCAAAGGGAACGACCAGGTGCGGTTCGAGGTCGGCGTGCGCGCCCTGGCGCCTGATCTGGGCATCTTCGCCCCCGCCCGCGTCTGGGGCCTGACCCGGGAGGACTGCGTCGAGCTCGCGGCCAAGTGGGAGATCCCGGTCACCGTCACCAAGGAGAAGCTGTACTCCATTGACGACAACCTGTGGGGCAAGGCGATCGAGTGCGGTGCGATCGAGGACCCCTGGGCACCGGCGCCCGACGACGTCTACACGCTGACGCGGGTGACCGAGAGCGATCCCGTCGAGGTCATCGTGGGCTTCGAGGCGGGGGTGCCGGTCAGCCTCGACGGCACGGCCCTCGACCCGCTCGAGCTCATCACTCGCCTCGGCGCGGTGGCGGGAAGCCGGGGCTTCGGACGTCTCGACATGGTGGAGAACCGGCGCGTCGGCATCAAGAGCCGGGAGGTCTACGAGTGTCCCGCCGCCCTGTCGCTGATTCTCGCCCACGCCGACCTGGAGGACCTGACGCTCGAGCGCGACCTGCACCACGAGAAGGCGCGCCTGGAGCCGCGCTGGTCCGAGCTGGTCTACGACGGGCTGTGGTACTCGCCGCTGCGCTCGGCCCTCCAGGAATTTGTCACCGAGAGCCAGCGTCACGTGACCGGCGAGGTGCGGCTGCGCTTCGCCCCACCGGGCACGTGCACCATCGTGGGTCGCCGCAGCCCGGTGGCGCTCTACGACCACGGGCTGGCCACCTACGACGCGTCGGACACCTTCCGGCACGCCGACGCGGAGGGTTTCGTCCGCTTGTGGGGGCTCGGGGTGGCCACGTGGTCGGCCCGCCAGGGACCGGGCGCCGACGCAGCGGAGACGGGCGCATGAGCACATCGGAGACAGCTGCACCAGGAAGCGGGGGCCAGCCATGACGCTATGGGAGGGTCGCATCTCGACCGGCATGGCGGACGCCGTGGCGGACTTCACGGTCAGCCTGCCCTTCGACCGCATGTTGGCGAAGGACGACCTGGCCGGTTCGCGCGCGCACGTCAAGGGCCTCGGGAAGGTGGGCATCCTCACCGACAGTGAGACGACCGCCCTCGTCGACGCGCTCGGCATCGTCGAAGAGGAGTTCGACCTCGGTTCCTTCGTGTTCGCGCCGGACGACGAGGACATCCACACCGCCATTGAACGGCGCGTCACGGAGCTGATCGGCGATGTCGGTGCCAAGGTCCACACCGGACGCAGCCGCAACGACCAGGTCGCCACCGCCCTGCGGCTCTGGTGCCGGCGCTCCCTCCTCGGCGTAGCCGAAGAGATCATGGCGCTCCAGGACGTGCTGGCGGAGCGAGCCCGCGAGGCCGCGGACGTGTACCTCCCCGGCTACACCCACATGCAGCGGGCACAACCGGTGCTGCTGGCGCACCACCTGCTGGCGCACGGGTGGGCGCTCGCCCGCGACGTGGACCGGCTCCTCACGACCGTCGACCGCCTCAACACCTCGCCGCTCGGCGCGGGGGCGCTGGCCGGATCGTCGCTGCCGCTGGACCCCGATTACGTCGCCGCGGAGCTCGGCTTCCACGGCCGCTTCGAGAACTCCCTCGATGCGGTGGCCGATCGCGACTTCGTGGCGGAGGCGCTGTTCGATTTCGCCCTGCTGGGCGTCCATCTGTCCCGCATGGGCGAGGAGATCGTGCTGTGGTCGACCGAGGAGTTCGGCTTCTGCACGCTCGACGACGCGTACGCCACGGGCAGCTCGATGCTGCCGCAGAAGAAGAATCCTGACGTGGCCGAGCTGGCGCGCGGCAAGTCGGGTCGCCTGATCGGCCACCTCACGGCGGTGCTGGTGACCCTGAAAGGGCTCCCACTGGCCTACAACCGCGACCTCCAAGAGGACAAGGAGCCGCTGTTCGACGCGGTGGTGCAGGTCTCGCGTGCCCTCATCGCGCTGCGCGGGGTCTACGAGACGGCCTCGTGGAACGAGGAGCGCATGCAGAAGGCGGCGGACGGTCCGGCGGCCTCCGCCATCGACCTGGCGGAGCTGCTCGTCGAGCAGGGCACGCCCTTCCGCCAGGCCCACGCGCTCATCGGCGGACTGGTGCGCGAATCGCTCGAGCGCCACGTGCCGCTGGTGGAGCTGGTGGCCGCGCACCCGGAATTGGGCGAGGCCGCCGTGGAACTGCTGGAGCCCGGTGTGGCGGTGACCCGCCGGCGGACCCCCGGCGGGGCCGGCCCGGGACCGGTCGCCGAGCAGTCGGAGCGCTTCGTCCGCCGCCGCGAGGTTGACCGCACGCGCTTGGCACAGTGGCGGCCCCAGGGGTCCGCGTCCTGACTCGAGTCGTGACCCCCGTTTCCCCGCGCAAGCCCCTCTTTGGGGGTGAGGAAGGCACCGACATGGCGGGGCCCCACGAGGTGGCTTCTGTGAATTCTGCGATGCAAACCCCTGTGCCGGTAACCGGCAAGTAAACGCAGCATAAAGATTCGCCGGAATGGTTGTATCTCGGGTCCCGCCGCGCGCACGCTGTAGGTGGAGCCCGAATGACGGACGGGCCCCGATCCGACGGTAGCGCTGGCCGGACCTCCGGGGAGTAGAGGGGGAGGGTCCGACGGGCTGCACGTCTGGTCGCCGAGTCGAGTCCACCGCACCTCTGACCCCGTGGAGACGCACATGGAACGAATGACCGGCATCGATCCGATGTTCATCTACTCCGACACACCGGAGACACCGATGGAGATCGCCTACGCGTGCATCTTCGACCCGGCCACCGCCGAGGGTGGCTACAGCTTCCAACGGGTGACCGATCTGCTCACGTCGCGGATCCCCGACCTGCGTCCCTTCCGGCGCCGGCTCATGCCCGTCCCGCTCGGTCTCGATCACCCGCGTTGGGTGGACGACCCGGACTTCGACCTGGACAACCACCTCCACCGCAGCGCCCTCCCGGCCCCTGGCGGCAAGGCCGAGTTCACCGCGCTGGTCGCCGAGGTGATGGGCCGGCCCCTCACGCCCGGCCAGCCGCCGTGGGAGATGCACGTCATTGAGGGGCTCGCCAGCGGGAAGATCGGCCTGATCGCAAAGGTGCACCACGCCGTCATCGACGGCGTGGCCGGCGCCCAGATGCTGGCGCAATTGCTGGACCTCGCGCCCGAGGGCCGTGCCGTCACGGCGCCGTGCCCGCCGTGGGTCCCGTCTCGCCTGCCCTCGCAGACGGAGTTGGTGACGGACGCGCTGCCGAGCTTCATCAAGAGCCCGGTGCGGGCGCTGCGCGCCGTTCGCGAAGTCGGCCACACCGCCGTCAGGCTGGCCCGCTGCGTCGTCGGCGACCGCATCGGCCCGGTGTCGCTGCCCTTCGGGGCTCCCGCCACCTTCGAGTCACCCGTCGGCGCCCGCCGGGCGGTTGCCTTCGCCGAGCTCGAGATGGCTCAGGTGCGCATGCTGAAGGAGCGCTTCGGGTCGACGATCAACGACGTCGTGCTCGCCGTGTGCTCGGGCGCGCTCCGCACGCATCTCGCGGCCCAGGGTGAGGAAGCCGAGAGCCCGCTCGTCGCCGTGGTCCCCGTGTCGGTGCGCGGCGACGAGCATGGCGCGGGGCCCGGGAACCAGCTTTCGGCCATGTTCGTGCCGCTCTCGAACGATTGCAAGACCCCACTCGAGCGCCTGCGGACGGTGACCGCGGCGAGCGCGTCGTGCAAGGGCCAAGAACGCGCCGTCGGCTACGGCCCGATGGCGACACTCCTAGCCGATGCCATCCCGCCCGCACTGGCCAGGCCGGTGATCCAGCTCGGGGTCCGTTCGGGCATCCTGCGCAAGCTGCGCGCCGGCAACCTGATGATCTCGAACGTGCCCGGCCCGGCCTTTCCGCTCTACTTCGCGGGCATGCAGCTTCGTGGCGTGTACCCGCTCGGACCGGTCGTCGACGGCGTCGCGCTCAACGTCACCGTGCAGAGCTACCGCGACTCGCTCTTCGTCGGGATCAACGCGTGCGCAAGTGCCGTCGGGGACCTGCCCGACTTGGCGCGGGCCATGCCGGCAGAGTTGGCCCTGTTGTGCCGGATGGCGGCAGGTGCGGGCGAGCGGAGGAGTGCGCCCGGGTCGCGTCACCGTCATTCCGCGGGGGGCCACCTCACCGTGCCGCGGTCGGAGCCGCACCCGTGGGCCGTCACCGCAGGCCTGCCGCCCGCCGCAGGCGTGCCACCCGTCGCAGGCGCGCCACCCACCGCCGACCCCTGATACAACCCGCGGCGCGCGGCGGAACGGGCCGGGTGGCACCACACCGTCGCGTTGCGCCAGGGTGTCCCCGTGCAGCGGTCGGACCTGGAGGGTGGACCCGTCTCGGTGGCACCGTGGCTCCTGAACAAACAGCTGGTGCGCGGCGAGCGTGCGGGGCGGATCGTGGAGGTCGAGGCGTACCACGGCGCCAACGACGCCGCGTCCCACGCCTATCGGGGACTCACGCCGCGGACGGCGGTGATGTTCGGCGAGGCGGGCTTCCTCTACGTCTACTTCACTTACGGCATGCACTGGTGCGCCAACGTGGTGTGCGGGCGTGCGGGTGAGGCGGCGGCGGTACTGATCCGGGCCCTCGAGCCAACGAGCGGCCTGGAGGCGATGCGGGACGCCCGTCCCGCGGCCCGACTCGATCGGGACCTGTGCAACGGCCCTGCCAAGCTCTGCCAGGCCCTTGGGATCACCGGGTCCGACAGCGGGGTCGACCTCCTGGCACCGGCCGGTTCCGCCGGGCGCGCCCGCCAGGGTGCCCAGAGTCGGGGCGGGGGAGCGATCCGCCTGGCGGACGACGGGACACCGCCGCCGCGGCGTCCCGGCCGGGGGACGCGGATCGGCATAAAGGAGGCTACGGAGAAGCGCTGGCGCTTCTGGGTGCCTGACAGCGCCTACCGGTCCAGGCCCTGACCCGGGCAAACGTGCCTGGGCGGGGGTGTCACCGGGCTGCCACAACCGTGCAACAACGGCAGTCCATCATGCTGGCGTCGGACTACGTAGTCCGTGCTAGATCGAGGAGATCAGCAGGCGGCGCACGCCTCCCGGCGGCCGGATGGCGACCGGGCGGGGGCGGAAAGCCCGTTGAGCTTCGGGCACCAGGTGGCATACGGAGGGCCGGGTGGCTCACCGTATGCCACCGAACGGTGCATCCCGGTGGCCGCCGTCGAGCGAAGCGGGTCGAGCGAACAGGCGTGGGCGGGCATCCGCGTCGGCCGGCGGATGCCTCGCTAGCATCGGTGGGAGCGGCTCCTCCGGGCTCCGGCCCGGAGACGTTTGGCCGCGGCAGCGCGTTGACGCTCGGTCGGACGCCTGCTAGAGTGACTCACCCGTCGGAACGGCCTCCCCTGGCCCTCCGACAACCGAAGGAGACTCTCCGGCGAAGCAATTCGTCCGGAACAGTCCTTCGGGACACCCGGCACCAACACCGGCAGGACTGGTGTGTGCCCGGTCGCTCCTTGAAAACGGAATAGTGAGAGCCAAAAGCCAGTGCGGGCAATTCATCCGTGACTCAATAGCGGATGGGTTGTACGTCAATTAAGCATTACGCAGGCCGGGCGGCCCCTCGGGGCATGAAGGCCTGTGGTTACCATGATTTTGAGTCAAACATGGTGACTCTTCTGATTCTTGGTCGTTCGAGCCTCCTCTGGAGGTCCGCCCGGCCGTGAGTCTCGATGGAGAGTTTGATCCTGGCTCAGGACGAACGCTGGCGGCGTGCCTAACACATGCAAGTCGAACGCGCTCCATTCGGTAGCAATACTGATGAAGAGCGAGTGGCGAACGGGTGAGTAACACATGAGCAACCTGCCCCGAAGACCGGGACAACACCGGGAAACCGGTGCTAATACCGGATATCCCTATCGGACCGCATGATCTGATAAGGAAATGGATTCCGCTTCGGGAGGGGCTCGTGGCCTATCAGCTAGTTGGTGAGGTAACGGCTCACCAAGGCATCGACGGGTAGCTGGTCTGAGAGGACGATCAGCCACACTGGGACTGAGACACGGCCCAGACTCCTACGGGAGGCAGCAGTGGGGAATCTTGCGCAATGGGCGAAAGCCTGACGCAGCAACGCCGCGTGGAGGACGAAGGCTTTCTGAGTTGTAAACTCCTTTCAGCAGGGACGATAGTGACGGTACCTGCAGAAGAAGCACCGGCCAACTACGTGCCAGCAGCCGCGGTGATACGTAGGGTGCAAGCGTTGTCCGGATTTATTGGGCGTAAAGAGCTCGTAGGCGGTTTGATAAGTCGGGTGTGAAACCTCCAGGCTCAACCTGGAGCCGCCACTCGATACTGTCATGACTAGAATTCGGTAGGGGACCACGGAATTCCTGGTGTAGCGGTGAAATGCGCAGATATCAGGAGGAACACCAGCAGCGAAGGCGGTGGTCTGGGCCGATATTGACGCTGAGGAGCGAAAGCGTGGGGAGCGAACAGGATTAGATACCCTGGTAGTCCACGCCGTAAACGTTGGGCACTAGGTGTGGGGACTATTCAACGGTTTCCGTGCCGCAGCTAACGCATTAAGTGCCCCGCCTGGGGAGTACGGCCGCAAGGCTAAAACTCAAAGGAATTGACGGGGGCCCGCACAAGCGGCGGAGCATGTGGCTTAATTCGAGGCAACGCGAAGAACCTTACCTGGGTTTGACATGTAGGGAAAAGCCGTAGAGATACGGTGTCCTTCGGGGCCTTACACAGGTGGTGCATGGCTGTCGTCAGCTCGTGTCGTGAGATGTTGGGTTAAGTCCCGCAACGAGCGCAACCCTTGTCCTATGTTGCCAGCGGGTAATGCCGGGGACTCGTAGGAGACTGCCGGGGTCAACTCGGAGGAAGGTGGGGACGACGTCAAGTCATCATGCCCCTTACGTCCAGGGCTGCA
Source organism: uncultured Acidimicrobiaceae bacterium (assembly GCA_963726005.1). Taxonomy (GTDB): domain Bacteria; phylum Actinomycetota; class Acidimicrobiia; order Acidimicrobiales; family RAAP-2; genus Bog-473. The sequence continues at coordinate 117,317 of CAVSAT010000002.1, read as the reverse complement.
CACATGCTACAATGGCTGGTACAACGGGCTGCTAATCCGCGAGGAGGAGCCAATCCCAAAAGCCAGTCTCAGTTCGGATTGGAGTCTGCAACTCGACTCCATGAAGTCGGAGTCGCTAGTAATCCCGGATCAGCAACGCCGGGGTGAATACGTTCCCGGGCCTTGTACACACCGCCCGTCACACCACGAAAGTCGGTAACACCCGAAGCCGGTGGCCCAACCTTTTAGGAGGGAGCCGTCGAAGGTGGGATTGGTGATTGGGGTGAAGTCGTAACAAGGTAGCCGTACCGGAAGGTGCGGCTGGATCACCTCCTTTCTAAGGAGTGCTGTCGGCTATTCAATGTCGACCACTACCCAGTTGAACACTGGTTATTCGGTAGCTCTCGTATACCGGCAGATGATTGGCCGCCTTTGATTTGCTGTGCGCTGCACGGCGAACTGAGCCCGCCGATCACGGACCGGTCCCTGCGGAAGCTGCCGGCCTCTCACTATTCCGTTTTGAGGGAGCGGCCCAATCGGGTCGATCCCGGTGACGTCCCTCCGGCGTGTCCGCGGGCGGGGTTCGTGCGCCAGACCTTCCGAGTCGAGCCTTTGGGCTCCTCGAGGCCGGGTTCGCTTCCCGTCCGTTGCGCCGGCGGACCACTCACCCCGTGCGTGCCCCGGTCGGGCGGTGTCCTCGCTGGTCGTTGTTTCGTCCGGCGGTGGTGTCCGGCCCAGGCGTGCGCTGTGTTGCCCCTTGAGAATTCCAAAGCGAGCACGAGCATCTTTGTTCTCCAAGCTACAAAGAGCCAACGGTGGATGCCTTGGCGCCTAAAGCCGAAGAAGGACGTGGGCGACTGCGAAATGCCACGGGAAGCTGTCTACCAAGCGTCGATCCGTGGATGTCCGAATGGGGCAACCCAGCACCTGTCATGAGGTGTTACACCCGCCTGAATGTATAGGGCGGGGCGAGGGAACCGGGTGAATTGAAACATCTAAGTAACCCGAGGAGAGGAAAACAACAGTGACTCCCTGAGTAGCGGCGAGCGAAACGGGAAGAGCCCAAACCGTGCCGGTGTCAAAGCCTGGTGGCGTTGCCGGTATGGGGTTGTGGGACTCGAGAGACGGGACACCAGACCCGTCACGGAGTTACAAATCCGATGTCTAGTGGAATCAGTCAGGAAAGCTGAACCGAAGAGGGTAATGGTCCCGTACACGAAACGCATTGGACTCCGCTTGAGCACCCGAGTAGCGCCGGATCCGGGAAAGCCGGCGTGAATCTGCGAGGACCATCTCGTAAGGCTAAGTACTCTTAGGCGACCGATAGCGAACTAGTACCGTGAGGGAAAGGTGAAAAGTACCCCGGGAGGGGAGTGAAATAGTACCTGAAACCGTTGGCTTACAAACAGTCAAAGCGTCGTTGCTCCACCGTTGCCATGATCCCTTCGGGTGAGATTGGTGACGCATGGTGGATGTCAGCCGTGATGGCGTGCCTTTTGAAGAATGAGCCAGCGAGTTACGGTGTGTGGCGAGGTTAACCAGCGATGGGTAGCCGAAGCGAAAGCGAGTCTGAATAGGGCGTTGAGTCGCATGCTGTAGACCCGAAGCCGAGTGAGCTTGCCATGGGCAGGCTGAAGCGAAGGTAAGACTTCGTGGAGGGCCGAACCCACCTAGGTTGAAAACTGGGGGGATGACCTGTGGCAAGGGGTGAAAGGCCAATCAAACTCGGTGATAGCTGGTTCTCCCCGAAATGCATTTAGGTGCAGCGTCGGGTGTTCAGCATCGGAGGTAGAGCACTGGATGGGCTAGGGGGCCTACAAGCTTACTGACCCCAACTAAACTCCGAATGCCGATGCTCTAGAACCCGGCAGTGAGACCACGAGGGATGAGCTTCGTTGGTCGAAAGGGAAACAGCCCAGACCGCCGGCTAAGGCCCCAAATTCTTGACTAAGTGGAAAACGATGTGGGAACGCAAAGACAGCCAGGAGGTTGGCTCAGAAGCAGCCATCCTTAAAAGAGTGCGTAATAGCTCACTGGTCGAGTGGTCCTGCGCGGATAATGTAACGGGGCTCAAGTCAAGAGCCGAAGCCGCGGATTTCCGTCATTAGACGGGAGTGGTAGGGGAGCGTCGATCTCGCGGAGAAGCGGCGGTGTGAACCGTCGTGGAGCGTGGTCGAGTGCGAATGCTGGTATGAGTAGCGAGAGAGGAGTGAGAAACTCCTCCGCCGTAAGCCCAAGGGTTCCTGGGGAAGGCTAATCCTCCCAGGGTAAGTCGGGAGCTAAGGCGAGGCCGAGAGGCGTAGTCGATGCACAACTGGTTGATATTCCAGTACTACCGTGTCCGCGCCCATTCCAAGCCAGGGGTACTAAGGGGATGACCTTCGGGTCGAGCCGACAAACCCTGGGGCGGACAGCTAGGGAGCGACGCAGGAAGATAGGTGAGCCCAGGCGTTGGTTGTCCTGGGGTAAGCGTGTAGGGAGGGATCTAGGCAAATCCGGATCCCATGAATCCTGAGACGCGATGCCGAGCCGTTCCAGGCGAAGTCACTGATTCTATGCTGCCTAGAAAAACTTCTAGCGAGCTGACACGGTACCCGTACCCCAAACCAACACAGGTGGGCGGGTAGAGAATACCAAGGCGATCGGGAGAACTGTGGTTAAGGAACTCGGCAAAATTCCTCCGTAACTTCGGGAGAAGGAGGGCCCCGATAGGGTGATGGACTTCGCGTCCTGATGCCTGAGGGGGCCGCAGAGAATTGGGGAAAGCGACTGTTTACTAAAAACACAGGAGCGTGCGAAGTCGTAAGACGATGTATACGCTCTGACGCCTGCCCGGTGCCGGAAGGTTACGGGGAAGGGTTAGTCTTCGGACGAAGCTCTGAACCTAAGCCCCGGTAAACGGCGGCCGTAACTATAACGGTTAGTTAATACCTGGCTGTTGTAAAACCCCGCTATATGCTGGAACATCCGTGTATCCGGCGGTACTCGTCCCTGTCACGACCCTTTGCTTGGGTGGTGGCGTGGAAAGTGAAAATCCGTCCGGTGCGGACAATCAGCAGGAAACTGCCAGTCCTTGCTTCGTGCTCGATCCCAACTGGATCGTTGGGTTTGTGGACGGCGAAGGTTGCTTCTGCGTGTCAGTGCATCGTTCTTCGATGATGCAACGGCACTGCGGGTGGCAGCTCCAACCGGTCTTCCACATCTACCAACACCAAGACCATCGAGATGTTCTCGAGGCCATGATTCCCATTTTCGGCTGCGGGCGGGTTCGCCCCAAGGGTCCGAACAGCAGCGTTTGCACGTTTGCTGTCGACGGACTGAGTCAACTGGAGGCAGCGGTGCTGCCGTTCTTCGAACAACATCCGCCGGTGGTCAAGCGTCAGGATTTTGCAGCTTTCTCCGACATCGTTCGCTCGATGCGGCGAAAGGAGCATCTGACGCCAGGTGGGTTCGAGCGTCTGGTTCGCGTTGCCTATGGGATGAATGCCTATGGAAAGCAGCGAGCCCGGACATTGGAGCAGGTACTTGCAGGATCCTCAGAGACTGCACGCGGGGCACCCCTCACCGGTGAGAGCCGGCACGGGGTGAAGATATAGTCCGACCCTCATGGCGACATGAGGAGCTAGGCAGAAATGACCTGGCCGCTCAAAGGGAATTGGCGAGAAAGTAAGCGCCATCTTTGAGTAGTAACAAATGTGCCTAAGGTAGCGAAATTCCTTGTCGGGTAAGTTCCGACCTGCACGAATGGCGTAACGACTTTCCTACTGTCTCAACCACAGACCCGGCGAAATTGAAGTACGAGTAAAGATGCTCGTTAGCTGCATCAGGACGGAAAGACCCCGTGGACCTTTACTACAGCTTGATGTTGAGGTTTGGTACTATTTGTGTAGGATAGGTGGGAGACTTTGAAGCATTGGCGCCAGCCAGTGTGGAGTCAACCTTGAAATACCACCCTTTTAGTGCCGGGCCTCTAACCTCGGTCCGTGATCCGGATCAGGAACAGCGTCAGGTGGGTAGTTTGACTGGGGCGGTCGCCTCCTAAAACGTAACGGAGGCGCCCAAAGGTTCCCTCAGGCTGGTTGGCAATCAGCTGTCGAGTGCAATGGCAAAAGGGAGCTTGACTGCGAGACCTACAAGTCGAGCAGGTGCGAAAGCAGGGCATAGTGATCCAGCGGTTGCTTGTGGAAGCGCCGTTGCTCAACGGATAAAAGGTACCCCGGGGATAACAGGCTCATCTTCCCCAAGAGTCCATATCGACGGGAAGGTTTGGCACCTCGATGTCGGCTCGTCGCATCCTGGGGCTGAAGCCGGTCCCAAGGGTTGGGCTGTTCGCCCATTAAAGCGGTACGCGAGCTGGGTTTAGAACGTAGAACACACTGCGTCCCCAGGAAGTAATTCCTGGGTGCTCACTGGCTCATATCGGTGAAACCCTGAATGAAACAACCGAACGTTATGTTCAGGGCAATACCGAGGGAAGGCCAACACAATGGATGTATCTACGGCGTCCTACATTGCAGGATTCCTGGACGGGGATGGAAGTATTCACTTCCAACTCGTCAAGCAGAAGGAGTATCGGTTCGGGTTCTACATCCGAGCCACCCTCTCACTCTCACAGTCGACCTCAGCACGGCAGCGTCTGGAACAGATCCGGACGCTGCTCGGAGGGGGTGGCTACCTACGAGACCGAGGAACCGGCATGAGTGATCTCGTGATCACCAGTCGGCCGCTACTCCTTCGCATCCTCCAGGAAGTCGAGCCGTACGTGATCTTCAAGAAAGCTCACGTGAGGCGAGCGCTTGCGATTCTTCCTCAGCTCGAACGAGTGAAGAATCCGGAAGTGTTCCTGCATCTGGCACGCCAAGTAGATGCATTTGCAACCCTAAACTATTCGAAGACGAAGCGGATTTCCGCCGCAGATGTTGAGCAACATCTGCGTAGCAAGGGCGTGTTGTGCCCCTGTAACGACTTCTTCGCCAGCAACAGCGAAGAGATGGCTTCTTTAGATCGAGACTTCGATCCGCAGACCCCTGCGGAAGCCATAACACGCCAGCCCCTAGAAATAGGGTGAAGGTATAGTCTGTGCCCGTAGTAATACGGGATCAACATGCGTGAGACAGTTCGGTCCCTATCCGATGCAGCCGTAGGAGATTTGAGAAAGGCTGTCCCTAGTACGAGAGGACCGGGACGGACGTAGCTCTCGTGTGCCAGTTGTCCTGCCAAGGGCACGGCTGGTTTGCGACCTACGGGTGGGATAAGCGCTGAAAGCATCTAAGTGCGAAGCCCGTTTCGAGATGAAATCTCCCACAGGGTTAACCTGGTAAGGCCCGTGGCTAGACGACCACGTTGATAGGCCGGAGGTGTAAGTGCAGCAATGCATTCAGCCGACCGGTACTAATCGGCCGAGGGCTTGGAGGCATCTTCATGCTCGTGCTCGCTTTGGAACGCTCAGGGGCTGCGGTGACGCGGCCACAGGCGTGCTCCCAGCCGTGAACGGTTGGTGAGCCGCCGAGCGCACGGTTTCCGGTGGCCATAGCGGCGGGGAAACACCCGTTCCCATTCCGAACACGGCAGTTAAGCCCGCCCGCGCCGATGGTACTTGGGGGGAGGCCCCCTGGGAGAGTAGGTCGCCGCCGGGATTTCTAAGACGAGATCCCCTCAGAGCTTCGGCTCCGGGGATCTCGTCGCGTCCGGGCTCGGGCGTTACGTGGTGACAGCGCCATGCGATTCGCGCTCGCTCTAAGGGTGGTGCACTGCTCACGGCCGTGATGGTCCCCGCACTCAACATCGTCGACGCGCTCGCGGTGTTGTCGACCCGGGCTGCACGCGTCCGGGGCGTAGAATCCGCGCATGCCTCCCGATTCGTCGCGGCCAGATCGTCGCGCCCAAGGATCACGGCCTCCAAGGCCGGCCAAGGGGGCGAAGCGCGGAGGCGAGGGACGACCGCGGACACGCGGAGCTTCCGGGTCTGCTGCCGATCCCCGCAGCTCAGGAGGGCCGCGCCGTAAGCCGAGCGGAACTGCCGGGACATCGAGCCGTACTTCATCGAGCCGCACTCCGTCGAGCCGATCTGCGTCGAGTGGGGGAGCGCCCGTGCGGGGCGCCGGCTCACCGCGGAAGAACCCCAGGCAGGGGAGTGGACGGGCTCGAGACGACCAGCTCGCCACGCGGAGGCCAGGCGCGCCGAGGACGGGCGCCCCAAGGACGGGCGGAACGAGGACCGGCGCGTCCAGGGCCGAACGCGGCTCCGAGACAGGAGCCCCCCCACGTCGGGGCAGCGGCCAAGCGCCGCGGCGGGCGAGCACGCGGACGGGCGAGGGAGAACGAGAGAGGCCTGCGGCCAGACCCCCGCGCGACGGAGAGCGCCCCCTCCCGGGCCAGGCCCGGAAATGGGGCAACGTGGCCCGTCGCGGCGCCAGAGCGGTGGCGCGACAGGACGCCGAGGCGGACGCGCGCCCCTTCGACGACCGGGAACGAAGTCGGACGACACCACGACCGAGCAAGCCGGCAGCCTGGATACGCGACGACGGGGCGCGGGACGAATGGGAGGATGCGCCGTCGGCAAAACGGAACAGAAGCGGCAGGGCCAAGGCCGGGGCCGGCACGGAGGTCAAGGTCACCTCCGGCGCCAACGCGGCCACCGACGGCCTCGCAACGCGCCACTCGCTCCCGCCGGAGATCGCAACGGACATCCGCAAGGCTGCGGCCACGGCCACGACCCTGCACCGGGAGGGCCTGGTCAAGCGGGCCGAGTCGGCGTACCGCGCCTACGAGCGCGGCCGCTACCAAGATGCGCTCCGGGCCATCAAGCCCGTGGCGGACGAGGCACCCGGCGTAGCGGCCGTGCGTGAGCTCGCCGGCCTCGCCGCCTACCGGAGCGGGCGTTGGCGCGACGCCGCTCGCCACCTGCAGGCCTTCGGGGTTCTCGGCGACTCGGCCGAGCACCTGCCGGTGCTCATGGACTGCCAGCGGGCGCTGCGCAAGCCGAAGAAGGTCGCCGACCTGTGGGCTGAGCTCCGTCAGAGCTCACCCGATCCCGACGTCCTGGCCGAGGGGCGGATCGTTGCGGCGGCCTCGCTGGCGGAGACCGGCGATCTCAAGGGGGCCATCGCGATGCTGGCGACGGCGGGCGCGACGAAGTCCCTGCGCAACCCATCCGACCGGCACGTCCGGCAGTGGTACCTGCTGGCGGACCTCTACGAGCGGGCCGGCGACGTCCCACGGGCCCGCGAGTACTTCGAGCGCATCCTCCGCGCCGACCCCGAGGCCTACGACGTGGCGGATCGCCTGCGCGGCCTGGGCGTCGAACGACGGGCGCGACCCAAGCGGCCGAAGCAGGCCAGGCCGGGCAAGCGGCCCAGGCCGGCCACGCCGGCCAAGGCAAGAGCCCCGGCCGTCTGAGTCATCCAGCCGTCGTGGGAGTTGCCGGCGCCGGCGGCACGGTGGTGGTCGGCGGCGGTGGAGCCGGCGGCGGGGGCGCGGTGGTCGTGGTCGCCGCCGGCGGAGGTGCCGTCGTGGTCGTCGTCGCCGGGGGATTGACACCGAGGTTCGGCCCGACGACCGTGACCAGCGTGCCGATCGGCGTGAGCGGCCATACCAGCGCAGCATCGGCATAGGTCATCTCGACGCAGCCGTTGCTCTGGGGGGTCCCGTAGCTGGAGCGCACGAAGCCGTGCAGCGCGTCGCCACCGTTGAAGTAGCTGGCGTAGGGGACATTGGGGTCGTCGTAGGTGCTGCCGTCCGGGTTGGTCCCCTTCATCTCCGAGTACCGGACGTGCTCGAAGACGGCAAAAGAGCCGTCGACCGTGTCCGCGCCGGGTGCGCCCGTGTTGACGGGGATCCCCGTGTACTGCGCGGTGCCGTTGTTCCACAGCGTGAGACCCTGCGGGACCACCTTGTTCACGAGCACGAACACGTACGGCGTGGTGTCCACCTTGTGGTTGATCGTGTCATTGATGAGAGCGGTCCAGACCGCTGGCCCCGCGATCCCGTCGACCCCGATCGCGTTCTGGGTCTCGAAGGCCTCGACCGCGGCCTTGGTGATCATGTTGTCGGTGCCCTGCGTCCACTGGGACGTGAGCTCTGCGGGCTGGCCCGGCCAACGCCAGGTGAAGCTCCCCGCCTGATCCTGCGCGAGGTCGGCCGCGGACGGTGCCGGGCCGCTCGGCACGAAGGCGACCGGGAGGAAGTTCAGCTGCGCCAGCAGCTGCTGCAGGCGGAGCTCGTCCCCGGCGGCGACCGCAAAGGAGACGGTCTGGGACGTCGGAAGCGTGGCGCCATTGCTCCCGCGGACGCCCTGCGAACCGCCCGGAATGGTGAGCAGCTCCTTGGAGGACGGGATGAGCGGGGAGGCGAGCTGGTACGAGAGCGTGGTCGCATTGGTCCGGACCCACTTGCCCGCGACGGCCGGCGAGAGCACGGGCGTCACCGTGCTGGCCGAGACGGGGGAGGAGAACGTCACCGAGATCGTGGTGTTCGGCGCCACGCCCTGTGCGCCCGCGATCGGCGTGGTCGTCCGCAGCGACAACCCGGTCGCGCCCCGGCGCGCAGACCGTGAGCCCGACGAGGTCGCGTGCGAGTTCGTCGACGCGTTCGTCGATCCCGAGCGGCCTGGCACGGCCGATCCGTTCGTGAAGAAGAGCACGGCGGCCAGGACGACGACCGCGCCGCCCAGAAGGACCCACGGACGCAAGCGTAAGGGCCTGCCCCCCCTGGATTCGAGAACGTTCATGGCCTCCGCTCAAGACGTTGCCGACTCGCAATCAGACGACACCAGCGTACGGGTCAGATCCACCGGAGACGCGTCAGGGGTGACGGAATGTCCACATCTTGTCCGGGCACCTCCGCCGAACCACCGCCGACACCTGCACCGATGGTTCGGTACGCGACCAGCGTGACCGGAACGTGAACGCCGACGGGACGCCGGAAAACGGGCCGAAGATTGCGGGCGACGGGTCGCTGCGCCCACCCGCCGCTGAGCACTCGCCCCACACGTCGCAGCCACATGGGGCCGCGCTGACCCTCCGGTAGGCTCACGGGCATGAGCACGAGCACCGATCTCCATGCGCTCCTCGGCCAGGACGCGGACGCCCTCCTCGGCCACACTGCGAAGGCGTTTCCCGCCGAACACCTGACCCTCCCGGGACCCGACTACCTGAGCCGCGTCTTCACCGGAAGCGACCGCAATCCCACCGTCTTGCGCAATCTCGGCTGGGTGTTCGACCACGGCCGCCTCGGCGGCACTGGATACCTCTCCATCCTCCCGGTCGACCAAGGCATCGAGCATTCGGCCGCAGCGAGCTTCTCGAAGAGCCCGGCGTACTTCGACCCGCTGAACCTGCTGGAGCTCGCCCTGGCCGGCGACTGCAACGCCGTCGCGACCACGCTCGGCACCCTGGGCCTGGCCTCACGGAGATACGTGCACCGCATCCCCTTCATCGTCAAGCTCAACCACAACGCGTTCTTGCACGTGCCGGACACGTACGACCAGATCATGTTCGCCTCCGTCCGCCAGGCGGCCGACCTGGGAGCCGTCGGAGTCGGCGCCACCATCTATTTCGGGTCGGACGATATGGACCGGGAGCTGCAACAGGTGGCGGAGGCCTTCGCGGAGGCGCACCGGCTCGGCATGTTCACGGTGCTGTGGTGCTACCTGCGCAACCCCGCCTTCAAGAAGGACGGCGTCAACTACGAGGTCTCGGCCGACCTCACCGGCCAGGCCAACCACATCGGCGTCACCATCGAGGCCGACATCATCAAGCAGAAGCAGCCCGAGAACAACGGTGGTTACACGGCGATCGGCTTCGGCCGGACCGACCCCCTCGTATACGAACAGCTGACGACGGACAACCCGATCGACCTGACGCGCTGGCAGGTCGTCAATTGCTACGCAGGCCGCATCGGCCTCATCAACTCGGGCGGCGAGTCCAAGGGTGAGAACGACCTGGCCCAGGCCGTCCGCACCGCCGTCATCAACAAGCGGGCCGGCGGCATGGGCCTCATCGTGGGCCGCAAGGCGTTCCAGCGGCCTCTGGCCGAGGGGGCCGCCCTCATCCACGCCGTCCAGGACGTCTATCTGAACCCCGAGGTCACCATCGCCTGACCCCCTGACGGGTCCACCTCGTCGTTCTGCGCCCTTCTCCTCGGAGGCCAGACGGTCGCCCGACGACGCCAACCGCTTCACGGCGCATGAACGGCGTATGAAGATGGGTCCCGCCTGCTCCGGGGGTAGGATCGGGTGGGAACGAGCAATTCGGACGGAGAGTGCCGCGTGCCGTGTCGGCGGGGGTGCGTGCAGGCCCGCTGCAGTGAGCCAGGGCTCTCCCAGCTCCACGACATGAGACGAGGCCGCCCGTGGCATCGGGACCGCAGCACGGAACAGAACAGTTGGACCAGGTCATCGTCCGTTTCGCCGGGGACTCGGGTGATGGCATGCAGCTGACCGGCGACCGCTTTACGACGAGCAGCGCCCTGCTCGGCAACGACATGTCCACGTTCCCGGACTTCCCGGCCGAGATCCGCGCCCCCGCCGGCACGCTGAACGGGGTCTCCGCCTTCCAGGTCCACATCTCCGACCACGACATCCTCACTCCAGGTGATTCGCCGAACGTGCTGGTGGCGATGAACCCGGCGGCGCTCAAGGCCAACATCGACCTGATGGCCAAGGGGACGATCCTCCTCGTCAACAGCGACGCCTTCGAGGAGCGCAACCTGGCCAAGGCGGGCTACGAGACCAATCCCCTGACCGACGGCTCGCTGAGCGCGTACACGGTGTACGAGGTCCCCATGACCTCCATCACCCAGGAGGTCTGCAAGGAGGCTGGCGTCAAGCCCCGCGACGCCGAGCGCTCCAAGAACTTCTTCGCGCTGGGGCTGGTGAGCTGGCTCTACACCCGGCCCGTCGAGTCCACGGTCAACTGGATCACCGAGCGTTTCGCCTCCAAGCCGCAGGTGGCCGAGGCCAACACCCGGGCCTTTCGGGCCGGCTACGACTTCGGCGAGACGGCCGAGCTCTTCGAGTCCAACTACGAGATCCGGCCGGCGACCTTCGAGCCGGGCGAGTACGTGCAGGTCACCGGCAACCAGGCCCTCGCCTGGGGCCTGATCACCGCCTCGCGCCTGGCCGGGCTGCCGCTCTTCCTCGGCAGCTACCCGATCACCCCGGCCTCGGACATCCTGCACGAGCTCAGCCGGCGCAAGGAGTTCGGGATCCGCACCTTCCAGGCCGAGGACGAGATCGCTGGCATCGGCGCCGCCCTCGGCGCGTCCTTCGGGGGTGCGATCGGGGTGACCACGACCAGCGGCCCGGGCCTCGACCTCAAATCCGAGACCATCGGCCTGGCCATCAACCTCGAGCTGCCGCTGGTCATCGTCGACGTCCAGCGCGGCGGTCCTTCCACCGGGCTGCCCACCAAGACCGAGCAGGCCGACCTGCTCCACGCCATGTACGGCCGCCACGGCGAGGCACCGCTGCCGATCCTGGCCCCCCAGACGCCGAGCGACTGCTTCGCGACGGTGATCGAAGCGACGAGGCTGGCGGTGAAGTACCGCACCCCCGTGATCCTGCTCTCCGACGGCTACCTGGCTAACGGGGCCGAGCCGTGGCGCCTGCCGGACCTGGACACGTTCGAGCCGATAGAGCCCGGCTTCGCGGCCGAGCCGAACAAGGTCGACGACGAGGGCAAGCCGACGTTCTGGCCCTACCTGCGCGACCCCGAGACGCTGGCTCGCCCCTGGGCCCCCCCGGGCCTGCCCGGCCTCGAGCACCGCATCGGCGGCCTCGAGAAGGCCGACGGCAGCGGCAACGTCTCCTACGAGGGGGTCAACCACGAGCGCATGGTCCACCTGCGGCGGGACAAGATCGCCGGGATCGCCGCCGACATCCCGCCCGTCGAGGTCAACGACGAGACCGGGGACGCCCAGGTGCTCCTGGTGAGCTGGGGCTCGACCTACGCCGCGGTGGCGGCCGGCGTCAAGCGGATACGCGCCCGCGGCATGAAGGCGGCCCACGTCCACCTGCGTCACCTGAACCCGCTGCCGTCCAATCTGGGTGAGGTGCTGAGCCGCTACACGCAGATCCTCGTGCCCGAGATCAACCTCGGACAGTTGAGCCGGATCCTGCGGGCGGAGTACCTGGTCGACGCGCAGACCATGTCCAAGATGCAGGGCGTGCCGTTCCGCGTCGGGGAGATCGAGGCAGCCATCACCGCGCTGCTCGGAGGGAAGTCATGAGCGAATCCAACGGCTCCAACGGCTCCAACGGCTCCAACGGGTCCGTCGCCACCGCAGTTCCGGTTACCGCCCGCAAGGACTGGACCAGCGACCAGGAGGTGCGCTGGTGCCCTGGGTGCGGGGACTACTCCATCCTGGCCGCCGTCCAGATGCTCATGCCCGAGCTCGGCGTGCGGCGCGAGAACACGGTGTTCCTCTCTGGCATCGGGTGCGCGGCCCGCTTCCCGTACTACATGAACACGTACGGCATGCACTCCATTCACGGTCGGGCCCCCGCCATCGCCACCGGGCTGGCCACGACACGCCCTGACCTCGACGTCTGGGTCATCTCCGGCGACGGGGACGCCTTGTCCATCGGGGGCAACCACCTGATCCACGCGCTGCGCCGCAACGTGCGGCTCAACATCTTGATGTTCAACAACCAGATTTACGGGCTGACCAAGGGCCAGTACTCGCCCACGTCGGAGGTGGCCAAGGTCACCAAGTCCACCCCCTTCGGCTCGGTCGACGCACCGTTCAACCCCGTGTCGCTCGCGCTGGGCGCCGAGGCGACCTTCGTCGCCCGCACCCACGACATGGACCGGGCGCACATGCAGGAGACCTTCCGCCGGGCCCACCGGCACAACGGTGCCGCGTTCGTCGAGGTCCTGCAGAATTGCAACGTGTTCAACGACGGCGCGTTCGAGAAGGTCACCGGGCGCGACGTGCGGGCCAGCATGCTGATCCCGCTCGAGCACGGCAAGCCGATCGTCTTCGGCCCCGAAGGCACCGAGCGTGGTGTGGTGCAGCGCCCCGACGGGAGCCTCCAGATCGTGTCGGTCGCCGACGTCGGCGTCGACACGCTGCTGGTGCACGACGAGGCCCGTGACGACCCGGGACTGGCCTTCGCGCTCTCCCGCCTGGCCCGCGGCCCCTACGAGCCGACGCCGATCGGCGTGTTCCGTGCCGTGGAGCGGCCCGAGTACGGGACACAGATGTCCGAGCAGATCACCGACGCCCAGGCCAAACGCGGGCTGGGCGACGTGGCCGCGTTGCTGCGCTCGGGCTCGAGCTGGACTGTGAACTAACGACTCACTCGCGCGCCGAGGCCGCCGGCCCCGCGTCAGCGGCGCCCGTCGCCTGGACCTCATCGCGGATGCGCTCGAGCGTCGTGCGCATGCCGTTGCGGTTGGTCTTGCCACGGGACCAGCCGAGCAACGCCCAGTAGAGGCGCATCCACCACAGGGGGGCCAACCGGAAGGACTCGGTCACGTCGCTGCCGCCGCCCGCCGGCGCGATGTCGTAGCGCCACACGCTGAGCGGTGGCTTGTCTGCTGCTCCCACCCCGAAAGCGAACGTCCTGCCTGGCTCGCATTCGGTGACCGTGCACTTCGTCCAGTACACGAGCGGTTTGTGCCCGTTGCGCCGCACGTGACCCCGGAACCTCGCCCCGACAACGGGACCGGTGGACCCCTCGATCCACTCCGCCTCGAAGGTCTCGGGGCTGTAGCTCCCGATGCGGGTCACATCGCTGACGAGGTCCCAGACGCGTTCGGGTGGCGCCGCCATGTGGACGGTCACTGAGTCGTGCATGCGGTCACCTCAGGGCAGGTCGAGAGACCGGAACACCATGCCGGTCCGGGGTTTGGGGCTGAAGTAGGTGGTCTTGGGCGGCATGCGACGGCGCTCGTTGGCCCACTCGTCGATCTGTTTGACCGTCACCGGCCGCAGGAGGAACGCCGCCTGCCCCTCGCCGTGCTTCAGTGCCTCCAGCGCCTCACGGACGCTGTGGCGGTGCATGACCTCGTGGGGCGGCAGGGCGGAGAGCACCGTGGCGATGAGGGACGAGTCGAGGTCGATCCCCACCTGATCCCGGAGCTCGTCGCGAGGCAGGAGCAGGTAGGCCCGGCGCCCCGTGACGAGCGCGAGCGAGTTGGAATCCGCGAGCGCGCCGAGCGTGCGGTCGTCGGCCCCTCCGGCGCGGACGACCTCGAACCACGGCGAGAGTGCCGCGACCAGGTCGAATCCCTCCGGGAGCCCGCTGATCGTGCGGTGGATGGCACCGACCGTGAGCTGCGTCTCGGACAGTTCCACGACCAGCGCCATCACCAGGTCGTGCGGTCCGGCCACTCCGCCGTTGGCGGCGCGGCACTCCGCCTGGTACGCCCGGGCCGTCTCGTAGCGGTGGTGCCCGTCGGCCAGGACGACCGGCGCGGAGGCCACCGCGGCCCCGACCGCGGCCAGCGCATCGGGGTCGGCGAGCGCCCAGATCTGGTGGCGGACCCCGTCGTCGTCGTAGGCCTCGGCCACCGGCTCGTCGTCCGTCGGATCGAAGGTGGCCGTCACGCCGGGTGCCATGGAGAGGCCCCAGATCGGCGACAGGTTGGCCCGTGTGGCGCGCAGCAGGTCGAGCCGGTCGCTCTTCGGCTTCGGGAGGGTCTGCTCGTGGGGGAGGATGTCGCTCTCCTCGCCCGGTGCGGCCAGCCCCAGTGCCCCGATCACGCCGGTCGTGGCGCGACCCGACGTGTCCGTCATGCGGTACGGGTAGAGGCTGGGCTCCTTCTCGGCCACGATGATCCTCTCCGCCTGCCAGCGGGTGAAGAGGTCGGTCGCGACGGCATAGCGGTCGCGCCCTCCGGCGAGATCCGCCTCGGGCAGCTCGACCAGGACGGCGTTGGCCGGGTGCCGGGAGGCCAGGTGCACGCGCTCGGCCGAAGAGATCACGTCGTAGGGCGGGGCGATGACCTGGGCGATGGGCGCCACCTCGGGCCTGTAGCGCAGGCCCTTGAACGGTTCGAAACGGGGCACCGGGCCACTCTGGCACACCGAAGACGGGTCCGTCGGGGGTCATTCCCTAGAATCGGTGCGTGGACGACGAAGGGTTGGACCGGATCCTCACCGCTCCCAACGTCATCACCATGTTACGGCTCTTGTGCATCCCGATCTTCTTGTGGTTGTTGTTCGTGGCGCACCGGCAGACGGCGGCGGCCGTCCTCCTCGCCGTCCTCGGTGCCACCGACTGGGTCGACGGGTATGTGGCCCGTCGCTACGGGCAGGTGTCGACCTTCGGCAAGGTGCTCGATCCCACGGCCGACCGTCTGCTGGTCGGCACGGCGGTCATCGCCATCATGATCTACGGAGCCGTGCCGCTCTGGTTCGGTATCGCCACCATTGCGCGCGAGGTGCTCGTCTCGGCCATGGTCGTGCTGCTCGCGGTGCTGGGCGCGGCGCGGATCGATGTGCTGTGGGTGGGCAAGGCGGGCACATTCGGGTTGATGTTCGCCTACCCGACCTTCCTCCTCGGCGACGGGACCGCGTCCTGGCAGGAGCCCATTCGGGCGATCGGCTGGGTGACCGGCCTGGTCGGCCTCGCGCTGGCGTGGTGGGCGGCGGGGAGCTATATCGGCCCGGCTCGGCGCGCGTTCGCGCGCGGGCAGGGCGGCTCGCAGGAGTGCGGTATGAAGGCGGTGATCATGGCCGGCGGTGAGGGCACCCGCCTGCGCCCGCAGACATCGAACCTGCCCAAACCCATGCTCCCTCTGGTCGGGCGGCCGATGATGGAGCACATCCTGTCGCTCCTGCAACGGCACGGGATCACGGACATCGTCGTGACCGTCGCCTTCTTGCCCAATGCCATCCGCAGCTATTTCGGAGACGGCAGTGAGCTCGGCGTACGCATGGTCTACGCGACGGAGGAGACACCCCTCGGCACGGCCGGCTCGGTGCGCAACGCACGCGAGCAGCTGACCGAACGCTTCCTCGTCATCTCGGGCGACGTCCTGACCGACATCGACCTGACCTCGGTGATCGCCTTCCACGAGAAGAACGAGGCGCTGGCGACGATTGCGCTGTGCGCCGTGGAGAACCCGCTCGAATTCGGGATCGTGATCACGCGGGAGGACGGGAGCGTCGAGCGGTTCCTCGAGAAGCCCGGATGGGGGCAGGTCTTCAGCGACACCATCAACACGGGCATCTACGTGCTCGAGCCCGAGATCTTCGAGCTCATTCCCGAAGGCCGATCCGTCGACTTCTCCAGCGAAGTCTTCCCGGCGGCGCTGGAGGCGGGCAGATCCCTCTTTGGGTTCGTGGCAGACGCGTACTGGGAGGACGTCGGCACCACGGCGGCCTACCTCAAGGCTCACGAGGACATCCTCGACGGGAAGGTGCAGGTCGACGTGTCGGGCTTCGAACTCCGTCCGGGCATCTGGGTGGGCAAGGGCTCGTCGATCGACCCGTCGGTGCGCATCGACACACCGTCGTTCGTCGGGGAGAACTGCACCATCGACCAGGACGTGGTGCTGGGGTCCTACACGACCGTGGGGGCAAACACCCAGGTAGAGGAGCGAGCCGAGCTGCAGCGCTCCGTCATCGGCGAGAACTCCTACCTCGGGCCCGCCGTCAGGGTCGAGGGAGCGGTCCTGGGCCGGTCCTGCGACCTGCGGGTGGGGGCCCGTGTCGAGCCGGGGGCGGTGGTCGGCGAGGGTTGCCTGATCGGGGCCCACGCCGAGATCCGCAGCGACGTCAAGGTCTACCCCGCCAAGGTGGTGGAGGCCGGCGCCCAGGTGAACGCATCCATCGTGTGGGAGTCCGGCGGGGCGCGCACCCTGTTCGGGCGCGAGGGCGTCCAGGGCATCGCCAACGTCGACATCAGCCCCGAACTGGCGGTGCGGCTCGCCAAGGCGTGGGCGTCGGGTTTCGAGAAGGGCTCGCACATCACCGCATCTCGCGACACGAGCCGGGTGGCGCGCGTGCTCAAGCGCGCCCTCATGGTGGGGTGCAACTCGGTGGGGGTCAACGTCAGCGACCTCGAGCTGGCGACGGTTCCCCTCACGCGTCACGACCTCCGCGTCCGCGGGAACCGGGCGGGGTTGACCGTACGTCTCAGCCCGGACGACCCGCAGTCGGTGGTGATCCGGTTCTTCGACGAACGCGGTATCGACCTCTCCGAGAGCGACCAACGGCGGGTGGAACGGATGTACCACCGCGAGGAGTTCCGCCGGGTGACAGCAGGTGAGATGGGTGACATCGACTTCTCTCCCCGAACCATCGAGCTCTACGCGGCTGACGTCGTGGACGCGTTCGGATTGCGCCGTGACGCCGGACGCGAAGTCAAGCTGGTGCTCGATCTCTCCTACGGCGCAGCCAGCTTCGTCATGCCCAACCTCTTGTCGAAGGTCAGCGCCGACGTGCTCAGCATCAACCAATACGCGCAGACGCCCGGGATGATCGCCATCGACCGCTTCGTGAGCGAGGCGAGGGTGGCCGACGCGGTGCGCGGTTCGGGAGCAGACCTCGGTGCGGTGATCGATGCCGGTGGTGAGCGCATCACACTGATCGATGACACCGGACGTGTGCTGACGGACGACGAGGCGATCATGGCCTTCATCGTGTTGCTGACTACCGCGGGCCAGTTGGACCGGGTCGCGCTCCCGGTGACCGCGAGTGACCGCGTGGCGTGCTTCTGCGCGGCGCGCGGCGTGGATCTGATTCTGACGCCGCTCTCCTCGTCAGGGTTGCTCGAGGCGGCGGCATCGGGGGGCGTCTCGTTCGCCGCCGATCGGCGGGGAGGCTACGTCTTTCCGGCGTTCATGCCGGCCTTCGACGCCGCAGCCGCCCTGGTCCGACTGGTGTCCCTGCTCGGGCAGGGCCTCGCTGCCCTGGCCGAGATCGTCGACGCCACGGAGCCCATGCCCATCGTGCATGACGACGTGGCCACGCCGATGGAGCAGAAGGGCCTGATCATGCGGACCCTGATGGAACAGCTGACCGAGGAAGGGGCCGAGCCGGTCCTGGTGGACGGGATCAAGGTGGTGTCGGAGGAGGGATGGGTCCTCGTCGTCCCGGATCCCGAGAACCCGGTCACCCACGTGTGGGCGGAGGCGTCCGATCTGGCGCACTCCGAGGCGTTGGCATCCGTCTACGCGCAACGGATCACGCGAATGATGGCCTAGCTCGCAGTCTGCGGGTCGTGCCCGTCGTCCGGTATGGTCGCCTCCCATGAACATCCCCGAGGATCTGCGGTATTCGCCGGAGCACGAGTGGGTGCGCGTCGATGGAACGCGCGTTCGGGTCGGCATCACCGACTACGCGCAAGACGCACTGGGCGACATCGTGTTCGTCGACTTGCCCTCGGTGGGGAGCGAGGTCGAAGCGGGGGGACAGCTTGGCGAAGTCGAATCGACCAAATCGGTGTCGGAGATCTATGCGCCATTGGCGGGCACGGTGACGGCCGTGAACGACGCGCTCACCGGAGCCCCGGAGCGTTTGAACCAGGATCCCTACGGCGAGGCGTGGATCTGCGAGCTGGAGCTCGCGCCCGGCGCGGACCCCGGCGCTCTCCTCGATGCCGCCGCCTACCGTGACCTGACCTCCGACTGAGCAGGTGTTCGGGCGTCTGATGACGGCAGGAGAACCGTGCCGTGGGGTGGGGTACCGTGGACGCCGTGTACTGTCACAACTGCGGGCACCGGAACCCGGAGGGAGTCAATTTCTGCTCCTCGTGCGGTCATGCATTACTGGCAGACGGCGATGACGCCACCATCACTCTCCACCCGACCGACGAGGCGGAGACTTCGGAGGACCACCCCGATGTCACCCTCGTGGAAGTCCCGCACGGCGCCGGAGTTCTCGTCGTCACCCGGGGACCCAACATCGGGGCGCGATACCTCCTCGGCGAGAAGGTGGTCCGGGCGGGTCGGCACCCCGAGAGCGAGATCTTCCTCGATGACATCACCGTGTCACGCCGCCACGTGGAGATCACTCCCGAGGACGGGGGCGCGTACTCGCTCCGGGACCTGGGTTCGTTGAATGGCACCTACGTGAACAGAGAGCGGATCGACGAGGTGCGGCTCGCCCCGGGCGACGAGGTTCAGATCGGCAAATTCAAGCTCGTCTACCTAGTGGCGGGGAACGAATGACGAGCCGCACGTACCTCTCCATCGGGGACGTCCTGACGCTGCTGCGGGAGGAGTTCCCGGACGTGACCATCTCGAAGATCAGGTTCCTCGAGAGCCAGGGGCTGGTGAACCCCGAGCGCTCGCCTTCGGGGTACCGGAAGTTCTTCGATCACGACGTGGAGCGCCTCCGTTGGGTGCTGCGCCAGCAGCGTGAGCACTTCTTGCCCCTCAAGGTGATCCGCGATCGGCTGGCCGACGGCGAGCTCGACGACCCGGGCGCCGACATGGGCAACGGCAAGCCGTCGGAGCCCGCCTACGCCGCCGCCGGCGCGCCGGCCGCGGCGCAGACCCAAGAACATCCGACGAAGGCGGACCAAGAGGCAATGGCGCGCATCCTCGAGGATGCCTCTCGACGGGCGGCACGGCTGCCCGAAGAGGTCCAGACCCGGCGCGGCCTGCAAGTGGTCGTCGAGGCCGAGACAGCGGCAACCGCCGCGGTCGAGCACAGTCGCGACGCTGCGGGGTCGGCCGGCGCGCCGCTACGCGCGCACGCGGCACAGCCGACCGCTTCGGCGCAGCCGGCTGCTTCGACGCACGCCGACGCGTCGCGATCCGCGGGTGCTCCTCGCGGCGCCGCATCGAAGGGGGCCCGACCTGCCAACGGGACCTCCCTCCCGCGGGCGGAGCCGGCTGCAGCCGAAGCGCGGACCGGACCGCCGCCGCCCACCGAAGCAAAGGCACGCAAGGGCGCGACCCAGGCCGCCGGCGGCGCGCCGAGCGGCCGGACTCCAGACCCGATGTCCGGCATGGCGACGGGCGCGAGTCTGTCGCTCGAGGAGTTGTGCGCGGCCAGCGGCCTGACGGCCGAGGAGGTGGCCGGCCTCGAGGGCTTCGGCCTCATCGACTGTGTCGCGGTGGCGGGCATCGCCACCTACGACGAGGACGCACTGACCGTGGCGAACCTGGCCGCTGCGTTCCGGGCCTTCGGGATCGAGCCACGCCACCTACGGCTCTACAGGAACGCCGTGGAGCGCGAGATGGGCCTGATTGAGCAGGTCGTGATCCCTCTGCTGCGCCAGCGGAACCCCGAGTCACGCCAGCGAGCGGTCGAAGGGGCCGAACAGCTGGCGGCGCTGGGCCAATCGATGCGAGCCACGTTGCTCCGCCTGTCGCTCCGGCGGCATCTGGGGGGGTGACGCAAGGCCGGCATCGGGCGCTACATTTCTGTCATGGTCCGTGTGCTACTCCGAGCGGTCAGGGTGGACCTGCAGTCGAACACGCCGGTGCTCCTGCTGCAGGAGACCGAGGGAGAGGGGCGCACGTTGCCGATCTTCATCGGGAGCCCCGAGGCGACGGCGATCGCCTACGCCCTCCAGGGCGTGACCATGCCCCGGCCACTGACGCACGACCTGATGAAGGACATGCTGGGTGCGCTCGATATCAACGTCGAGCGCGTCATCATCACCGAGCTCCGGTCCTCGACCTACTATGCCGAGATGCACCTCGTCCGCGGTGAGGAGCGGACGATCGTGTCGAGTCGGCCGTCCGACGCGGTGGCCGTCGCCGTGCGCACCGAGACGCCCCTCTTCGTCTCTGACGAGCTGATGGAGTCCGAAGGGATCATCCTGGCGCTCGACACCGAAGACGAGGAGGAGGACACGCCCGACGAACTGGTGGGCCAGTTCCGTCAGTTCCTCGATTCCGTGCGACCGGAGGACTTCGAAGGGTGACGCCTCCTCGCTGGGCGCTCGCCCAGGTGGCGTGCGCCGGCATCGTCTTCGCGGCCTGCAGCAGCAACCCCAGCAGTCAGACGAGCACCACGACGACGAGCCACCGGGCGACGACGACCACCTCCTCGTCATCGACCACGACGTCGACGACGTCCACCGTCACGTCGACCACAGCCGCATCGACGGGTTGCAACCACATCACGGCCTCGCCCGGTCAGGGCCAGGGAGCGGCCGGCACCATCACCGGCACCGTGACGATCACCAACACGGGGACGACGTCGTGCACGGCCGACGGTTACCCGAAGATCGCCCTCTACTCCGGGAGCGGGGCGCCGCTGACGGTCACGATCGTGAATGGGCTGTCAGTCTCGCTGTCGCCGGCGGCGAGTGCGCCCCCTTCGACGGTGACGCTGGCGCCGTCGTCGACGGCGCAGTTCGCCTACCAGTACTCCGACGTGCCGGTCGGCGCACAGACGAGCTGCCCCGGCTCGGAGTCGGCCACCGTGAACCTGCCTGGCGCGACGACGCCATCGCCCACGTTCGCACTGGCGATCGCACCCTGCAACAACGGAACGGTCAGGGTTTCGCCCGTCTACGCCGGCTGAGGGCGCTGCGGCCCTAGCCGCCGGGATTCACGAGAATGCGCCCGCGGACCGCCGCGTCGAGCACGCGGCCGAGTGCCTCGGTCAAGCCATGGAGGCCGATCTCCTCGTTGACCATGTCCTCGCAGAGGTCGAGCGGAAACGATTCGGCCATGTCGGTCCACAGGGCGCGTCGCTCGGCGATGGGCGTGGCGACGGTGTCGATCCCCAACAGGGCGACCCCACGCACGATGAACGGGTAGACCGTCGTGGCCAGGTCGTTGCCACCCGTCAGCCCGCTGGCGGCCACGGCGCCTCCGTATTGGACCGTGCGCAGCGCCTGGGCCAGCGCCGTGCCTCCGACACAGTCCACGACGCCGGCCCACAGTTGGGGACCGAGCGTTCGTCCGTCGTCTTCGACGAACTGGCGTCCCACGACCTGAGCCGCGCCCAGGCTCTTGAGGTAGTCGTGCTCGGCGGTCTTGCCGGTGGAGGCCACGACGTCGAAGCCGGCGTTGGCCAGCAGCGCGACCGCCGCGCTGCCGACACCGCCTGAAGCCCCCGTCACCAGGACCGGTCCGTCCTCGGGAGTCATCCCGTGTTGGACGAGCCGGCGCAGGGAGAGGAGGGCGGTGAGACCGGCCAGGCCGATGATGGCGGCGGTGCGGCCGCTCAGTGCGTCGGGCAGGGGCACCACCCAGTCGGCCGGCACCCGGGCGTAGGCGGCGAAGCCGCCGTGGCGGGCCACGCCGAGGTCGTACCCCTGGACGAGCACCCGTTGGCCGGCCGTGAAATCCGGGCTCGTGCTCTCCTCGACGGCCCCCGCCAGCTCGACCCCCGGGACGAGCGGGAACCCGCGGGCGACGCGGTTGCCCGGCCGGGTGACCATCGCGTCCTTGAAGTTGACGGCTGACCATTCGACCCTGACGAGCACATCGCCCGGAGGGAGGTCGGTGTCCGCGAGCTCGACCACCGCTGGTCGGATCACCTCGCCCGCCTTGGAGAGCAAGTAGGCCGGGAAGCGCACAGACTCACTGTAGAGCGCAGCACGGCTCTCTCCGGGCTCGGGTCTCCGCACCGGGTACGTTCGGACCGTGGCCACGACCTCAGGTTATGGGCGGTGGGCCTCGACGCTCGCGGCCGGCGACGTCGCCCGCGCCAAAGTCTCCCTCTCCGAGCTGTGCTCCGACGGCGACGCGCTGTACTGGCTGGAGTCGCGTCCCGCCGAGAGCGGACGGGTCGTGATCGTCCGGTGCGCAGCCGACGGTCTGGCCGACCACTCGCCCGACGGAGTGAGCGTGCGCAGCCGCGTCCACGAGTACGGCGGCGGCGCCATGTGCCTGGTGCCGGGACGATCGGCGGGTGCCGTCGCCTACGTCGATCATGTCGCACAACGGGTGTGGTTCTGCGACGGCCCCGCCAGTCGGGCGACACCGCAGCCGGTCACCGCACCGCCGCCCGAGGGCGAGGTGCACCACCACGGCGGGCTCAGTGCAACGTCGGACGGCGACTGGGTCCTGGCGGTCCGGGAGGTCCACCGGAAGGGCGCCGGACGGCCGATCCGGAGTGTCGTTGCGCTCTCGACGCGCAGCGCGCGGCCGAGCGAGACCACACTGCTCGACGGACACGACTTCTTCGGGACACCCCGGGTCAGCCCGACCGGCGACCGCTTGGTCGTGGTGGTCTGGGATCATCCCGACATGCCGTGGGACGCCTCGGCCGTCGTGGTGCTGCCGCTCGCGCGCGGTGCCCGTGCGACGATCGGTGCGGATGCGCTCGAGGCGGCCGGGGCACCCTGGCGGGTGGCGGGTGGGCCCGCGGAGTCAGTCGGACAGCCCGCCTGGGCGCGCGACGGTTCACTCCGCTTTGTCTCGGACCGCCGAGGGTGGTGGCAGCCCTATGTTCACCCTGGGCTCCCGGGCGAACAGGGGGAGCCCACCGCGCTCACGGATGCAGCGGCCGAGTTCCACGGCCCCGACTGGGTGCTCAATCAGACGACCATCGCCGAGCTCGGCGACGGCACGGTGGTCGCACGCATGACGACGGCCGGCCGCGACGCGCTCGTCGGGCTGGCCCGAGACGGATGGACGGACGGGTCACCACCACCGGCTCTCCTCGAGCAGCCGTGCGTGTCGATCAGCGCGCTCTGCGCCCACGGTGACGACCTGGCGCTCATCGGGAGCACACCGGAATCACCCGCGAACGTCTGGGTCCTGACCCCAGACGGGCGTGCGCGCACGGTGCGCCCGGGTCCCAAGGTGGCTCTCGGGCAAGCCGACGTGGCGACTGGAGAACCCTTCACGCTGACCGGGCGCACAGGCCGCCCGGTCTACGGCACGCTGTACCGTCCGGCACTGGGCGGACCAGCGGCGCCGGGCCCCGGCCCGCCGCCGCTGGTCGCGTGGTGCCACGGAGGACCGACGTCGTCGTGCCAGGCGGGACTCGATCTGACCCTCCAGTTCTTCACGACCCGCGGCTTCGCCGTGGCGTGCGTCGACTACGCCGGGAGCACCGGGTACGGGCGCCCGTATCGCTGCGCCCTGTGGGGTCGGTGGGGCGTCGCGGACTCGGAGGACTGTCTCGACGCCGCCCTTCACCTCGCGGCGCGCGGCGACGTCGACCCACACCGGATGGCCATCCGCGGTGGCAGCGCGGGCGGCATGACTGCGCTCAACGCGCTGGCGGCGGGGGAGGGATTCGGCGCCTGCGCATCGTGGTACGGGGTGACGGACCTGATGGGCCTCGTCGCCACAACCCACGACTTCGAAGCCCACTACACCGACCGCTTGATCGGCACCCTGCCCGAGGCGCGCTCGCTCTACGAGGAGCGGTCGCCGGTGCGCCGTGCCGGATCCATGGCGGGGTCGGTCCTCCTGTTGCAGGGTAGGGAAGACCCCGTCGTGCCGCTGGAGCAGGCGGAGGCCATGCGCCAGGCCCTGGACGAGGCAGGAACCCGCTGCGAACTGCGGCTCTTCGACGGAGAGGGACACGGCTTCCGCCGGGCCGACACCCTCACCGCCTGCCTCGAAGCCGAGCTTGCCTTCTACCTCCAAGAGCTTCGCCTCTAGACTCACCT
This sequence comes from uncultured Acidimicrobiaceae bacterium, assembly GCA_963726005.1. Classification (GTDB taxonomy): domain Bacteria; phylum Actinomycetota; class Acidimicrobiia; order Acidimicrobiales; family RAAP-2; genus Bog-473. The sequence goes on along the minus strand of CAVSAT010000002.1, from coordinate 92,848 downwards.
GGGGTGCCCTCCCCGATTTCCTCCGTGTGCGAGGCTTTCGAGACGCCATGCCGACGACTCCTGCGACGACGATCCCGATCTGGTCCAGCGCCGCGTGGCAGCGGGTCTTGGGCAGGGCGAATCGGATCTCCCCCGAGGCCGGCGACGCGTTGCTCTACGGCGCCAGCGCCCTGTTCGCCCTTCTGACGATCTACACGTCCACCAACGCGCTGTACCAGGTCTGGGGCCGGATGGCACTCTCGCCGTTCGTCTTCGGCGCGCTGGCTTCGGTCGTGTTGGCGTGGTTGGTGCGACGCGCCCGCCAGCGCCGCCCCGGCCACACCCTGTCGAAGGTGCAGCACAGGCGCGCCTGGCTGAGCCGAATCGCAGTCGCCCTGTGCGTCTTCGCCGGTAGCCTCGCCATTCCTCTGGGCCTCGAGATCCTCTGGCGCTTCGACGGCGTCGCGGGGTCCCACCAGCAGCCCGAGGTCGTGACCGTCGAGGTCGGCGGCCAGGACCTCCTCCGCGGCCAAGACCCCTACCACCCGCTTGTCAAGCTTCCGCACGCGGTCAAGTACCACGCTCCCGGCCAACCGGATTTCGCGGGGTTTCTGCCCTATCTGCCTCTGATGGCTGTGGCGGGAATTCCGAGCGAGATCTGGCCCAACAACGGGCTGAGTGACGCCCGGATCTTCTTCTGCCTCACCACGCTCGCCGTGGCCGCGGTGGCGCTCTACCTGTGCCGAGCCGACGGGCGGCGCAAGATCCGCGCGCTGCAAGCCCTCGTCATCCTCCCGCTGGCGTCCCTGCCGTTGGCGACGGGAGGCGACGACATCCCGGTGGCGGCCTTCCTACTCCTTGCCATGGTGCTGGCGCAGCGTCGGCGCCCCTTCGCGTCCGGTGTCGTGTTCGGCATCGCGTCGGCCATGAAGTTCACCGCCTGGCCGCTGGCCGCTCTGGCGCTCTTCGCGGCACGGGGCCGTGACGGGCAGCGGCGCCCGCTCTCGATGCTGGCGGGGATGGTCGTCGTGGCGGTCCCGACCATCTTCCCGTTCGCCCTGCGCGGTCCGTTCGCGCTGATCGACGACGTCGTGCTCTTCCCGCTCGGCCTGAGCGCCCTCCCGTCGACGGCGGCCAGCGCGCTGCCGGGTCACGTGCTCGTGTCCGCGTTCCCGTCGCTGAGCCGGGCCTTGCCCCTCTCGGTCGGCATCGTGCTCGCGGTGCTCCTGGCTCGCCATCTGTACCGCCACACCCCGCAGACCACGGCCGAGGTCTGCATGATCGCCGGCGTGGTGATGTCGGCGCTCATCTTGCTGGCTCCGAACCCGCGCGTGGGCTATCTGCTCTACCCGATCAACTTCTTCGTCTGGGCCTATCTGCTCAGGGCGCCGACTGACGCCCCCGACGGACTGCTTGACGTGGTCCCGGCCGCGGGGACCGGCGCCGTCAACGTGCGCTGAACGAGTCTCAGCCCCCGGCCCGCCGCGTGGCCAGGAACGCAGTGGACGTGGTCAGGCCGCGTCGCTCACCTGGAAGAGCCGGACCGTGTAGTCCGTCTGCCCGTGGGCGGGACCGCCTGCGCTGAATGTCGTGGGCGGGATGACGGCGCCCATCTCCCAGTAGTAGCCGTCGGACCCCGCAAGCTTGCCCAACACTTCGAGAGCACCTGGATTGTTGGCCGCGGGTCCCCGGTCGAAGACCTGCCAGCCCTGCAGCTTCATGTCCGCTGCGAAGAAGGCCAACAGTGCGCCCTGCGTGTCGTCCGAACGGAACGCCACCTGCGCGTCGAACTGCGCTGCCTGTCCGCTGTTGTCGCGATGCGAAAGGCGCACCGAGCCCACCGGGACGGACACGGCGTTGAGGATGTTCGTCGGTGGCTCGCCCGACTGCACGATCGGCGAGAGCAAGCGGGCGGCGGACACCGCCGGCAACGCCACCCCGGGCACGGCGGACGGACCCGAGCTGCGCGTCACCGGCGCCGGGGAATGCGACGAGAGCACCCCGATGGCGACGAACGCCACCAGGATGAACACGGCCAGCCCGAGCACGATCATCGCCGGCCGCATGGAGATCCCACCGGGGGTCGGGGGTCGGAGCGGCTCGGGCGGGACGGCCTGGTCGGGCCGGAGGCCTGTGTCGGCGTCGTGCAGCGTCATGTGGCACCAAGCCTACGGCGGCCCGGACCATCCGAAATGGTCGAGGGGTCCGTGCCCCGAGCCCAGCCGCCAGCCGGCACCGCCTGCCAAAGCCCGGGCCACGAAGGCCTTGGCCTGCCTGACCGCATCGGGCACCGCCGCACCCCTGACGAGATGGGCTGTGATGGCCGCCGAGAGCGAGCACCCGGTGCCGTGGTCGTTGCCGGTGGTCACGCGGTCTCCCGCGAGCACCTCTACTCCACCGGGGCCTGCGACGACGTCATCGGCGGAGTCGATCAGATGGCCTCCCTTGACCACTACATAGCGGGCGCCCGTCCCCCTGATGCGTTCGGCCACGGCGACGCGGGCCTCGAGCGTGACGAGTGACTCGACGTCGGTGCCGCCGAGCACCGCTGCCTCTCGCAGGTTCGGGGTGACGACGAGTGCATGGGGCAACAGGAGCTCTTGGTAGGCGGCGACCCCTTCGGGCTCCATGAGCCGATGCCCACTGGAGGACACCAGGACCGGATCGACGACCAGCTGGGGGAGCGATCCCTGGGCCGCGATCCTTGCCACTTCGCCGACGATGCCCGCGTTCGCCAGCATGCCCGTCTTGACGGCTCGAACTTCGAAGTCTTGGAGGACGACCTCGACCTGCTGACGGACGAACGCGGGCTCGAGAGCCACGACACCGCGCACCTCGACGGTGTTCTGCGCCGTCACCGCGGTCAGGGCGCACGCGCCGTGCACGCCGAAGGCCGCGAAGGTCTTCAGGTCTGCCTGCACGCCCGCACCGCCGCCCGAGTCGGAACCGGCGATGGTGAGCGCCGTGGGTGGAGTCGGACCCGGCACCGAGTCACCATAGGCGGGCATCGGGGTATCGTCGTGCGGTGACACGCGACGACGTGACCCAGGCGACGCCGGTATCGGCAGAGGACGGTCTCTGCATCGCCGGCGAGGTGCTGGGGTCACGTCTCCTGCTCGGCACCGGGGGTATGACGAGCCTCGATGGGCTACGCGCCGCGCTCGAAGCATCGGGCACCGCGATGGCGACGGTCGCGGTCCGGCGCGTGGAAGCATCGGCAAAGGGCTCTCTGCTGCGGTTGCTCGACGAGCTCGGCGTCCGGGTCCTGCCCAACACGGCTGGGTGTGCCACCGCCTCGGAGGCGGTGCTCACCGCCAAGCTGGCGCGGGAGGCGTTCGGCACCGACTGGGTCAAGCTCGAGGTGATCGGGGACGACCGCTCCCTCCTTCCCGATGCCGTGGAGCTCCTGGCCGCTGCCGAGCAGCTGGCCGAGGACGGCTTCGTGGTCCTGCCGTACACGTCGGACGACCCGGTCCTGGCCTTCCGCCTCCAACAGGCCGGCTGCGCCGCGGTGATGCCCCTCGGGTCGCCGATCGGGAGCGGGCTTGGCATCCGCAACCCCCACAACATCGCACTGCTCCGGGACGCCGTCGACGTTCCGGTCATCCTCGATGCGGGCATCGGCACGGCATCCGACGCGGCCCTCGCCATGGAGCTCGGCTGTGACGGCGTCCTGGTGGCGACGGCGGTCAACCGGGCGCATGAACCGGTCGCCATGGCTCGGGCCATGCGCTTGGCCGTCGAGGCCGGGCTGCAGGCACGCCGCGCTGGTCGGATCCCGGTTCGCTTTCACGCCGAGCCCTCGAGCCCCCTCGAGGGCCGGGCCGACCTGGTGGCCGGGGGGTCGTCGCACCCGGGCTGACCACTGCGCCCCCTTGACGCCTTTCTGAGGCTCACCTAAAGTTAGGGTAGCCTAACTTTAGGTGAGGCAGGTCGGAGAGGTGCCGGGATCCGATGCGCGGACGGAGGTCGACGGTGGGGGATCGGACGGCTCGACGCGTCCTCGTGGCTGCGGCAACAGCCGGCCTCGGTGCCGTCGTGCTGGCGGGATGCGCGCAGGGAGCAGGGAGCGCGACCGGGGCGGGGGACCTGACCGTGTACAGCGGCCAGCACGTCCAGACCACACAGGCCCTGGCCACCGCGTTCGAGCGGGAGACCGGGATCTCCGTGAACCTGCGCTCCGACGACGAGGGAGTCCTCGCCGATCAGATCGTGACCGAGGGCTCACACTCGCCGGCCGACGTCTTCTTCGCGGAGAACTCTCCGCCGTTGCAGTATCTGTCCTCGAAGGGCCTCTTGGCCGCCGTGGATCCCTCCACCCTGGCGAACACGCCGTCGCGCTACAACTCGCCCGACGGGCAATGGGTGGGCGTGTCGGCCCGCGTCAGCGTCATGATCTACAACACGTCGTTGCTGAAGCCAGCCGACCTGCCCACCTCGGCCATGGAGTTGGCCGACCCCAAGTGGAGCGGCCGCATCGGCTTGGCGGGGAGCGAGACCGACTTTCAGCCGATCGTGACGAGCATCGCGCGGAGATACGGCGACGACGCCGCGTTGCGTTGGCTCGAGGCCGTCAAAGCCAACGCGGGGGGACACGACTACCCCTCGAATGAGGCCATGATCGCGCAGGTCAACAGCGGCCAGGTCGGCCTGGGGCTGATCGATCAGTACTACTGGTACCGCCTGCGGGCGCAGACCGGGCCCGTAGGCAATCACACAGCGATCGCGTATTTCGCCCCGCACGACGTCGGTTACGTGGTCGACATCTCCGGCGCGGGCATCCTCAAGTCGTCCGCGCACCAAGAGGCTGCCCAGCGCTTCTTGGCCTTTCTGACGTCGGCGAAGGGGCAGGAGATCGTCGCCCACAGCGACAGTTTCGAGTACCCGATCGCCTCCGGTGTGACGACGGCACAGCCCGAGACACCCTTCGACCAACTCCAACCGAACGACATCACGATCGCGGATCTGGGCACCGGAGCCGAGGCGATCAGGCTGTTGCAGGAGGCACAGCTGCTGTGAGCGACGGCGTGCGCGGCGAGGTGCAGCGGCCTGGGCGCCCTCGCCTTCCGCCTCCCCTCGCCCTGGCCGCCATCCTCGTCTCGGCCGTGGTCGTGCTCCCGCTCGTCTTCCTGGTGGTGCAGGCGACGCAGGTTGGCTGGGCACAGACCGTCTGCGCACGGGGTGTGACCTGCCCGGGACTGAAAGGTCTCCTGTTCCGACAGCTGACTGCGATGCTGGTCTGGAACACGGTGTCCCTCGTCGTCGTGGTCACGGTGCTGTGCGCCGTCGTAGGCACGCTGGCCGCCTGGTTCGTCGAGCGCACCGACCTGCCCTTCCGGCGCTTCTTCGCCATCGTGTTGGTCATCCCGCTCGGCATCCCCGATTTCGTCGTGAGCTTCGGCTGGCGGGCGATCTTCCCCTCGATCGGCGGCTTCTGGGCGGCCGCCCTCGTGATGACGCTCGCCGTCTACCCACTGGTGTTCCTGCCGGTCGCGGCCAGCTTGCGTGCCGCGGATCCAGCACAAGAGGAGGTGGCGCGCAGCCTGGGTCTCGGGCGTGTCCGCACCTTCTGGACCGTGACAGTCGGGCAAGCCCGGCCGGCCATCCTCGGCGGAGCCCTCCTGGTTGGGCTCGTGGTCCTGGCCGAGTTCGGTGCCTTCGAGATCCTGGGCTTCCAGACCCTGACCACCGAGATCTACAACGAGTTCGAGGTCGGGTTCAACCAGCCCGCCGCCTGCGCGCTCTCGCTCATCCTCGTCCTTCTGGGCGCCCTCCTCCTGGCCAGCGAAGGCCTGGTCCAGGGCCGGGGTCGGACGGCACGCGTGGGCGCGGGTGCCGCGCGCCAGAACCGACCGGTGGCGCTGGGCCGGACACGTCCGGCCGTGCTCGGCGGTGCGGTCTTCCTGGTCGCCCTCGCCCTCGGGGTGCCCGTGGGCTCGATCATCTCCCTCATCGTCCAGGGCGGCAACAGCACCTTGCCACCCGCGTCCCTCTTGATCGCGACCGCCAACACCTTCGGCTACGCGGCGGTCGCCGGCGTGGTGGCCACCCTGGCCGCGCTGCCGATCGGCCTGCTGTCGGTCCGTTTCGCCCGGCCCAGGGTGATGGCGCTCGAGCGGGTGAACATGCTCGTGCTGGCCGTACCGGGCCTCGTGATCGCACTCAGCTTCACGTATCTGACCGAGCACTTCCTCAGCGGTCGCTTCTATCAGACCTCGCCGTTGCTCGTGCTGGCCTACGCGATCATGTTCTTCCCGCTCGCGGTGGTGTCCGTGCGGGCAGCGGTCGCCCGCTCCCCGGTGGGGCTCGAGGAGGTGGCCGGTTCACTCGGCGTGGGTCGTCGCTCGGTGCTGTGGCGAGTAACCCTGCCCCTCATCGGTCCCGGTCTCGCCGCAGCGTTCGCGCTCGTCTTCTTGGAGACGGCCACCGAATTGACGGCGACGTTGGTGCTCCATCCCACCAACGTCGAGACCCTGGCCACCCAGTTCTGGGCCTACGAGCAGAACCAGTCGTACAGTCAGGCCGCACCGTACGCGGGCGTCATGGTGCTCATCGCCGCCGTACCCGGTTACGTGCTGGGCCGCTGGTTCGACCGCCAGCCCGCACGCGCCACCATCGCTGGCGCGGCCATCCCGGTGCCGCAGATGATGGTGCCGGCGTGAAGGACCTCCGTGTCAACGGCCTGACCAAATCGTTCGGTGCCCAGCGCGTCCTGCGCGGCGTGGACCTGACCGTGCCGCACGGGTCGTTCACGGCGATCCTCGGCGCGTCGGGCAGCGGCAAGACGACCCTGTTGCGCATCGTCGCCGGGTTCGAGCGCCCCGACGACGGCCAGATCGCGCTGGGCGACGAGATCGTCGACGACGCGCGGCACCGGTTCGTCCCCCCGGAACACCGGCGCATCGGCTACGTGCCCCAAGAGGGCGCGCTCTTTCCGCACCTCAACGTCGGTCGAAATATTGCCTTTGGGCTCGCCCGCGGCCCGGAGCGCAAGGCCCGGGTCCGCGAATTGATCGAGCTCGTCGGGTTGTCCGGCCTGGGCCGGCGCTACCCGCATCAGCTCTCGGGCGGGCAGCAGCAGCGGGTCGCCCTGGCTCGGGCCCTGGCCATCAAACCCGAGGTCGTACTGCTCGACGAGCCGTTCTCCTCGCTCGATGCCGCGTTGCGCGCCTCTGTCCGTGCCGACGTGCTGCAGGTCCTCCGCGATGCCGGCTCCACCTCCATACTGGTCACCCACGATCAGGACGAGGCCCTGTCCATGGCCGACCAGGTGGCCGTGCTCAGGAACGGGTCGATCGCCCAACTCGACACACCCACGCGGCTGTACGGACACCCGCGGGACGCGGAGTTGGCGATGTTTCTCGGCGAGTCCAACGTGCTCGAAGGCGAGGTCCGCGACGGGGTCGTCACCACGGGGCTCGGCCGGTTGACCCTGCACGGGTGGGGCGGGCCAGTCGGGGGCGGAGTGGCCAAGGTCATGGTCCGCCCAGAGCAGATCATCGTGGGCGAGTCGGCCACCGGGGCGCTCGATGGGACCGTGGCCAGTTACGAGTATTTCGGCCACGATGCCGTCGTGCGGGTCCGGCCGAGCTCGGCGGATCTCCCGGAGCTGGTCGTCCGGGTCACGGGCGGGACCCCGCTCGAGCCGGGGCGCCGGATCGGGCTTTCGGTGCTGGGGCCCGTCGTGGCCTGGCCCGCCAGGCTCGGCGACCGGGAAAGCTCGGAATAACGCTCGCGTAACTACGCCAGTGTCGTCCGGTTGCACTAGAGTGATTGGCGGAGTGGCAGCGCAGAGAGGGAGGTGGGATGGCCGACGATTCCGTGACCCGCGTCGGGGGGTTTCACGGGCCGCAGGTGTGCGGTCTGGTGGGAATCTCGTACCGACAACTTGACTATTGGGCCCGTACCGGGCTGCTCCAACCGTCGGTGGCAGCCGCCACGGGGAGTGGCTCCCGGCGCGTCTATTCGTACTCCGACGTGCTCGAGCTCAAGGTGATCAAACAGCTGCTCGACGCCGGCGTCTCCCTGCAGTCCGCCCGGCGCGCCGTCGAGTGCCTTCGCGAGGACCTGGGCTCGGACCTCGCGTCCGCCAATCTGGTCCTGACGGGTACCAGCTCGGTTCTGGCCCGCTCCAACGGCGAGGTCGTGGACCTGTTGGCCGGCGGCCAGGGCGTGTTCAACATCGTGCCACTGGCCGGTGTCGTGGGGGAGTTGGACGCCGACATCGTCCGCATGGACACCGCCGCCCCGGACGGATCGGCAAAGGGGCGGCCCACGAGGGTGCAAAGCGCACGGGCCGCCGGGGAGTGAGCGAGATCGACCCCGCGCTCGTCGGGCGCACTCGCCATCCGGCCTGTGCGCCTGCCGGGAACGTCCGGTTCGCGCATCCCTCCGAGCGTCTCTTCGCCACCCTGCTCGACCTGTCGGGCGAAACGTGGCAGTACGAGCCGGTGGAGTTCCCGCTCGAGTGGGATCGGCACGGCTCGCGGGTGGCTGGGTTCCGCCCCGACTTCTATCTGCCGCGCCTCGGCGTGTTCATCGAGCTGACGACGGCGGACCAGCGGCTCGTGACGCGCAAGAACCGTAAGGTGCGGCGGATGCGGGAGCTCTATCCCGAGGTGCCGATCCGCATCGTGTACCAGCGCGACTTCACGGCGCTTCTTGCCTCGCACGGCCTTCTTCGCGAGACGGCCGGAGCCGCGTAGTCTGGCCGGGTGAACACCGGCAACGGCGGGAAGGGTGGGCTCCGGGTATCACCCCTGTACACGGCCCACGTTGCCCTCGGAGCGAAGATGGTCCCCTTCGGTGGATGGGAGATGCCCCTCGCCTACCCGTCGGGTACCGTGGCCGAGCACCGCGCCTGCCGGTCGTCGGCGGTTGCCTTCGACGTGAGCCACCTGGGCACGGTGCGCGTCCTGGGCGCCGACGCCTTCGGACACCTGCAACATTCCTTCAGCAATGACCTGCGGCGCATCCACCCCGGCCGGGCGCAGTACACGCATCTCCTCGACGAGGACGGCTTCGTGGTGGACGACATCATCGTGTGGTGGGTCGATGACGAGCGTTTCGACGTCATGCCCAACGCCTCCAACACGAGCGACGTGCTCGCAGCCATCGGCGGGGTTGACGTCACCGACCAGCGGGCGGTCATCGCGGTGCAAGGTCCGGAGGCCCGGGAGCGCCTGTCGAAGGTCTCGCCGCAGGCCGCGGCCGTGCACCGCTTCACCGTCGAGCGGTTCGAATGGGGCGGGACGACCTGCCTGGTCGCCGGCACCGGCTACACGGGTGAAGAAGGTGTCGAGTGCGCGGTGCCCGCTGAGATGGCGCTGGAATTCTGGCAGGCCGTCCTCGATGAGGGCATTGCCCCGGCTGGGTTGGGAGCGCGCGACACGCTGCGACTCGAGGCCGGACTGCCCCTGCACGGCCACGAGCTGGGTCCGGGCATCACGCCCCTGCAGGCCGGGCTGGGCTGGGTGGTGGGCTGGGACAAAGATGAGTTCACGGGTCGGGCCGCCCTCGAAGAGGAACGCGCCAACGGCCCCTCCCGCCGACTCCGGGGTTTCGTCGCCACGGGCCGCCAGCCGTTGCGGGACGGCTCGGACGTTTGCGCCGGCGGGGACCGAGTCGGCATCCTGACCAGCGGGAACTTCTCACCAATGCGCGAGCGGGGCATCGGGCTGGGTTTTGTGGATGCCGACGCGCGACTGCTCGACGGCGACGAAGTGATGGTGGTCCAGCGCGGTCGCGAGTTAATCGCGCACCTGGTTCGTCCGCCGCTGTGGCCCGTGCGCGAGGACACCGAATAGTCCCAGGCTCGGCGAGCTGGCGTCGTTGGTGCCCTATAGTGGACCGCACAACTGAATACGCCGTTTGAACCGGAGCGCCAGAGTCCCCGCAGTTGGTAGGCGAGGGGACGCCGGAGGAGCAACTCTCCCCGAGAAACTCTCAGGCCGACATACCGCTCCGGTGAGGCAACTCTGGAAAGCGAGCGTTTCTGGCCCGCACCGAAGGTGGAAGCCGCGCTGGTGGCGGCGAGGCTCTCAGGTCTGATGACAGAGCGGGGAGGACATCCGATCAGCTCCGCACGCAGCGCGGGGCACGTAGGGAGGCCTCCGTGAGCGAGCAGCATCCAGTCATCAGATCAGGCGCACTCCAGCCCTTCGAGGACTTCGTGCGCCGCCACGTGGGCCCATCGGACGAAGAGCAGTCGGCCATGCTCAAGGTCCTCGGGTACGAGACCCTCGATGCCCTCATTGATGCGGCCGTTCCCGACAGCGTCCGGAGCCTGCACGTACTCGACCTGCCGGCGGCGATGTCAGAACAGGAGGTCCTCGACGAGTTGCGAGGGCTCGCATCCGAGAATCGGATCGCCGAGTCGTTGATCGGGCTCGGCTACCACGGAACGATCACGCCGGGCGTCATCCGCCGCAACGTGCTCGAGAACCCGGCGTGGTACACCGCCTACACCCCGTACCAACCCGAGATCAGCCAGGGGCGCCTGGAAGCGTTGTTGAATTTCCAGACCATGGTGTCCGACCTGAGCGGACTCGATGTGGCCAATGCCTCGCTGCTCGACGAGGGCACGGCGGTCGCCGAGGCCGTCACCCTCATGCGCCGTCGCACTGACGTCGAGTCCAACCGGGTCCTCGTGGACGCAGACTGCCTCCCGCAGACCATCGCGGTGCTCGAGACGCGGCTCGAGCCCCTCGGCATTCAGGTCGCCGTGGTGGACTTCGATGCGGGGTTGCCCGACGGCGGCTTTTTCGGCATGGTCCAGCAGTACCCGGGGTGTTCGGGCGCCATCCGTGACTTCGCGGCGCTGACCGAGGAGGCACATGCCAGTGGTGCGCTGGTGTCCGTGGCCGCGGACCTCCTGGCGCTGACCCTGCTGAAGCCGCCGGGAGCGTGGGGCGCCGACGTGGTCGTCGGGTCGTCACAGCGCTTCGGCGTGCCACTCTGGTACGGAGGGCCGCACGCCGCCTTCATGGCGGTCAAGACAGGACTGGAACGGGATCTACCGGGCCGCCTGGTGGGATTGTCGATCGACGCCGAGGACAAGCCCGCCTACCGCCTGGCGCTGCAGACGCGGGAGCAGCACATTCGGCGGGAGAAGGCGACGTCCAACATCTGCACGGCGCAGGTCCTCCTTGCCGTGGTTGCCTCCATGTACGCGGTGTACCACGGGCCGGAGGGACTGTGCGGCATCGCCCGCCGGGTTCATGAGCGGACGCTCGCTGTGGCCACTGCACTCCAGAGCGGGGGCTTTGAACTCGTGCATGGACGGTTCTTCGACACAGTGCTCGTGCACACACCGGCGCAGGCCGGGGAGATCGTCGCCGACGCGCGCGAGCGCGGGGTGCTCCTCCGCCTGGTCGACGACGACCACGTCGGCATCTCCTGTGGAGAGACGACGACCGTCGGGCACGTGGCGGCCGTGCTCGAGTCATTCGGGGTAGCGAACAGCGGGGAAGGGGAGGCTGGCGCGGACGCGGCACTGCCGGCCGAGCTCGTGCGCCGCGGACCCATATTGAGCCACCCGGTGTTCTCGGAGCACCACTCGGAGACGGCCATGCTGCGCTATCTGCGCCGGTTGTCGGACCGGGATTTTGCGCTCGACCGCGGCATGATTCCCCTCGGCTCGTGCACGATGAAGCTCAACGCGACGACCGAGATGGAGCCAGTGGCGTTGCCGGGCTTCGCCGACGTCCATCCGTTCGCGCCGCTCGAGAGCACGCCGGGGTACCTGTCGCTCATCGACGACCTCGAAACGTGGCTCGCCCGCGTCACCGGCTACGCCAAGGTCTCGGTCCAACCGAACGCGGGAAGCCAGGGGGAGCTGGCCGGGCTCCTCGCCATCCGGGCGTACCACCGGTCCCGTGGCGAGGCCCAACGCGAACATCTGTCTGATCCCCTCGAGCGCGCACGGCACGAATGCCGCGTCCGCCGTGATGGCGGGCATGCGCGTGGTAGTCATCGCAGCCCTGCACGACGGCACCGTCGATCTCGACGACCTCCACGCCAAGTGCGAGCAGCACAGTGACCAATTAGCGGCGATGATGGTCACCTACCCGTCCACCCACGGGGTCTACGAGGAGGGCATCGGTGACATGTGCGCCCTCGTCCACGAGCACGGAGGCCAGGTCTATATCGACGGGGCGAACCTCAACGCCCTCCTCGGTCTCTCCCAGCCCGGTCAATTCGGCGGCGACGTCTCGCACCTGAACCTCCACAAGACCTTCTGCATCCCGCACGGTGGGGGAGGACCCGGCGTCGGGCCGGTCGCGGTGGCAGAACACCTGGTGCCGTTCCTTCCCTCGCATCCGATGCACCCCCGGCCCGAACAGCGCGACGGAATCGGACCGATCAGCGCCGCACCCTTCGGAAGCGCGGGGATCCTCGCCATCAGCTGGGCCTACATCCGATTGCTCTCGGGTCCTGGGCTGGCCCACGCCACCAAGTCGGCGGTCCTGGCCGCCAACTACGTGGCGGCGCGCTTGGAGGGGTCGTTCCCGACCCTGTACACCGGCAAGAGCGGCTTGGTGGCTCACGAATGCATCCTCGACCTGCGGCCGCTGACCAAGAGAACCGGTGTCACCGTCGACGACGTGGCCAAGCGGTTGATCGACTACGGCTTCCATGCGCCCACCGTGAGCTTCCCGGTGGCCGGAACCCTCATGGTCGAGCCGACGGAGAGCGAGGATCTGGGGGAGCTCGACCGCTTCTGTGAGGCCATGATCGCCATTCGGGGCGAGATCGACGAGGTGGCGGCGGGCCGCTGGTCGATCGAGGAGAGTCCGCTGCGGGGCGCGCCGCATACCGCGGCGGCTCTCGTCGAGGAATGGGAGCGACCCTACGACCGGCAGACGGCGGTCTTTCCCGCCGGGGTCACGGCGGGAAAGTACTGGCCGCCCGTGGCGCGGATCAACCAGGCCTACGGGGATCGCCACCTCATGTGCACCTGCCCCCCTCCGGAGGCGTTCGCCTCCTGAGGGCTACGCGAGTGCCATGAGCCCGATGCCGGCCGTCGCGGCCACCAGGCAGAGGGCGAGAGAGCTCAGCGTGTAGACGATCGCGTCGGTGCGATGACCGGTGTGGAGAAGGTGGATCGTCTCCCAACTCGCCGTCGACCACGTCGTGTACCCACCGCACAACCCGATGCCGACGACGGCGAGCACGTGAGGCCCGAGGCCGTGGTACAGCGAGAGCCCGGTGAGCACCCCGAGGAGCAGGGATCCGGACGCGTTGACGACGAGGGTGCCGACCGGCAGTGGGTCGGAACGCCGAAGGCCGAGATGATGGATGAACAGCGCGCGCAGGAGGGCACCGGCACCGCCTGCCGCGGCGACGAGCAGGGCGAGGCCGAAGGTGGGGGAGGAGCTCACGCCGGCACCACCCTGCGACCGAGCGCATGGCCGGCCACCACGAGCGCCAGCCCGCCGGCCACCGTGGCAACGAGGTAAGCCAGGCAGGTGAGGACGTCACCGTGCCGGGCGAGGAGGACGGCGTCGACCGCCAACGTGGAGTAGGTCGTCCATCCTCCCAGGAAGCCGACGACGACGAGAGGCCGGGCGACCGGGAAGCGGTGCGTGAGGTGTTCGGTGAGCGGGAGCACCAGGCCGATGGCGAACGAACCGGTCAGGTTGACCAGGAGCGTTACCCAGGGAAAGTCGCCGGGCGCGAGCGGATGGTGCGCTTCGAGGAGGTACCGGGCCACCGTGCCGAGCGCCCCACCGACAAAGACGGCCGCTATCGTCGTGGCGGAAAGTCCCATGAGTGGGACGAGGGGCGCCTCGAGAAGATCGTGCTCACGCTGTGCGGAGAGCGCCCGCTCACCCGAGAGCCCCTTCGGTGCATCAGAGGCCGGTTCGGGTTGGCTCGAGGTGGTCTGCGGCGGCTGCTGGTCCTCCATGGTTCGGCCCTCCCGTGCCGCCTCAGGAGCCATCAGCCATGTCGTTCCGGCGGTTCGGGGCCTTCGCCCCCCGGCGGGACCCATCGCCGGTCGTGTCGCTGCAACCCGCGAGCGTACCGGGTGCCCGCGCGGGCACGTCGGACACCCGCGGACGGATCAGTCCAGCCTGGGACCCGGGGCTCGGCGGAACTGGAAGGGTTCGCTCTCCCGTCCGGCCACGACGTACCAGCACTGACCCGTGGTTTCCGAGTCGAGGATGCGCTGGAACGCCGCCACGACAGCGCTGACGTCGATGATGGGGAAACCCATGTCGAGCAGTGTCTGCTCAGAGCCCTTGATGATGTTGGTGTAGGCGAACGACGGGCACAGCGCGTGCACTCGGATGCCATCGGGTTCGTAGACCTGACCCAGCGAGCGCGCCAGGCCGACGACAGCATGCTTGTTCGCCGCGTAAATGGGGTCGAACGGCGTGGCGACCAGTCCCGCCATGGAGGCGGTCGCCACGATCGTCCCGCCTCCGCTTGCCTTGATGGCGGGTCGAGCCGCCGCGATGCCGTACACGACGCCGTCGAGGTTGATCGCCATGGAACGGCGATAGGCCTCGGGGTCGAAATCGTCGCCCATGCCGCACCACGAGGTGACGCCGGCGTTGAGGTGCGCGATATGCAGGCCACCGAACGCGTCGACCGCGGTCGCCACGGCGGCTGTGCTGGAGGCCGGATCGGCCACGTCGGTGTGGACGAAGCGACCATCGAGCTCGTCGGCCAGGGCCTTGCCCCGCGCCACGTCAATGTCGGCGATCACCACGTGTGCCCCCCGGCCGGCGAGATGGCGGGCGACTCCTTCCCCGATCCCGTTGCTCCCCCCGGTGATCAGGGCGACCTTGCCCTCCACGTCCGCTGCCATGCCCTGGATCGTAGAGGAAGGCGCTCCTCAGGCGAGGAGGGGTTCGGGCAGGGGTCGGTCGCACACGATGCTGAGGTGCTGGATGGGGCGGGTCATGGCGACGTAGAGCAGCCGCAGCCCGCGCTGATCCTCCCCGGCGATGCTCGAGGGCTCAACGACCACAACGGCGTCGAACTCGAGGCCCTTGGTGGCTCGGGCAGGGACGATCGTGATGCGCCGGGTCATCCCGTCGCGTTCCAGGACCCCGACGTCTGGGTCGCTCCCGACCAGGTGTGTGAGCGCATGAGTCAGCTCGTCCGGGGTGATGACGGCGACCAACGTGTGCTCCTCCGAGAGCGTGCGGGCCTCGGCCAACGCGGCGGTGCCGAGCGCCCCGGCTTCCACGGTGTGCACGATCGGCTCGCTCCGGCCTCGGCGTATGGACGCGGTGGGGCTGATGCCGGGAGCGGCGATAGGCAGTAACCGCGAGGCGAAATCGAGCACCTTGCCCGGGGCCCGGTAACCGAGGGTCAGCTCGGCGTGATGGGAGGGCGCCGTCTCCGGAAGGTGCGCGCGGATCTCCCCCCAGTCGGCATAGGTCCACGGTCCCGTGGCCTGGGCGAGGTCGCCCAGCACGGTGATCGATCCTGACGGGACACGCCGGGCGATCATCCGCAACTGCATGGGTGTCAGGTCCTGAGCCTCGTCGACGACGATGTGTCCGTAGGAGCGCGCCCGGCCACCGGTCAAGAACGTGGCTTCGTCGAGCAGGGGCAGGTCGTCGGCACTCCACGCCGTCGAGGATGCGCGGACCTCCTTGGGGCGCAGGAGCAGTTCCCATTCTGCGTGGGACAAGAGTCCGGCCGCGTGAAATTGGAGCTGGGAGCGAGATGACAGAAGGTCACGCACGAGCGCGGTCGGAGAGACCGTCGGCCACAGCGTGTCCAAGAGGGCCGTGAATTCCTGGGAGGACGTGAGCTCGCCCTCGAACCAGGCTTCGTCGGCGCCCAACCGGGCCGACGAACGGAAGACGCGCCGCGCCTCGCCGACGAGCCGGGCCCGCAGGGCCAGACGACCGGCCTTGTACGGTCCAGGACGGGCCTCGATGGACGAGACGAGCTGGTTGACCCGCTCCGCGCTGAGGGTGGCTCGGGCGAACCGCACACGCAGGCTGACGTCGTTGTCGAGCATGCGCCGACGCCCGTCCAGCGCGGCGTCGCAGGAGCTCGCCCATGCGCGCGTCCCCTTTGATCCGCCGCACGTCCATCGGCTCCTCGACCCTGACCTTGGCCTTGGGCGCGATGTCGGCAATCGTGGTCTGCACGACGGCTTCCTCGCCGAGAGAGGGGAGGACCTGTGCGATGTACCGGATGAAGGCACGGCTCGGACCCAGGACCAGGACGCCTTCGCGACTCAACGTTGGGTGGTTGTAGAGCAGGAAGGCGGCACGGTGGAGCCCGACCGCTGTCTTGCCGGTGCCCGGTCCGCCCTGCACGGTGAGCAGCTGGTCGAGCGGGGCACGGATGATATCGTCCTGCTCGGCCTGGATGGTGGCGACGATGTCGAGCATCTCGCCGGTGCGGGCGCGCTCGAGCTCGGCCAGCAGGGCATCCCCGCCTCGCAGGCGCGTGGTCGTGGCATCGCCGCCGCCGCCCGCTCCACCGAAGAGGTCGTCGGCCACGGCGACGACGGCGTGGCGGTCCACCATGATCTGGCGCCGCCGCGCCAACCCGAGGTGGTCCTTGGCACTGGCCCGGTAGAAGGGGACAGCAACGGGTGCCCGCCAGTCGACCACTACCGGGTCCGCCCGGACGTCCTCGACGTGGCGCCGCCCGATGTGCCACGACGTTCCCGTCTCGTCGTCGATGCGTCCGAAGAGGAGGGGCCGGGGGCTGTCGGCCAGCAGACGCACCCGTCTCGACAAGGCGGCGACGTAGTCAAGGTCGGGGTTTCCTGCTCCGACCAGCTCGTCTCGCAGCTGTTCAGCCCGTTTCCGCATGGCCGCCAGCGCTCCGAGCGTGTGGTCGAGATAGGCCTGCTCGTTTTCGAGCTCGCGATCGGGGTGGGGGGCGGCCACGGTCACCTGGTCCGCGCTCCCGGTAAATCACGCGTAAAAGCAGACGCGCAAAAAGCCCCGGACATGCCGGGGATAGTACTTCATTTTGGGAGCCACTACAAGGCTTCTACCTGGAAGTTCCCCTTCTCATCCGTCCGGACTTTGAACCTTTAACTAAGGGGACTTATCGCCTGTCACTTTACAGATCACCGCCTGGAAAAGCAAGCCTCTTTTGGGTAGATCCAAGGCGTGCGGGTGGGGGAGCGGCTCGTCGCGAAGGGGGCGTCATTCGGATTCTTCGGATCGGGCACCCAGGGCCCGCAGCCAGGAGATGACGTTCTCCTGCCGCGTTCCCAGGCCATTGGCGGCGTCCACGCGGGCGTAGTCGGGGACCCAGTTCAGATCGGCGCCACGCCCGAGCAGGTACTCCGCGGCCCGCCGCTGGCCGCCGGCACAGGCGTGCCAAAAGGCCTGTGAGATCGCCTCCTGTTCCGGGGGGGCTGGGTCTCGGCCAATTCCTGCAGTTTTGGCAGCAGTCCCAGGGCGGCCGCGTGCCACAGCTTGTCCACTCGAGCGCCCCGCTGGACCAGCAGTCGGGCCACATTCCAACACGCGTAGCCGATGGCGTTGTCCAGCGGCGTCCCGATGGAGCCGTCCGGTACCTCGATGTCGGCCCCTCCGTCGATGAGCGCGGCCGCCACTTCGGCGTCGTCGCTGCTGGCGGCCCAGTGCAGCGGTGTCTCGTCGCCGGGAGTGCGTCTGTCGGGGTCGGCGCCCGCTGCAATCAAGATGCGCACGATCTCAGGACCGTTGGGGAAGTACCCGGGCCAGTCCGTGGCAGCCAGCAGCGCGGTGCGCGTCCCGAATCCTCCGCCCAGTGGTCCCGAGAGCAACTCGGGCCGCTCCTGTGTCAGCCGTCCCACTGTGACGACATCACCCGAGTGGATCGCCGACACGAGCTCGTGTGCGCTGTCTTCCGCCGCCATTCTCGGAGACCTCCCAGTCCGGCTCAGTCCGGTGTCGACGACCCACGCTAGGGGTGGGGCCGGCCCGGGGGGAGACGACGCCGGCCCGCACTTGATTCTGACTTAACATAATGAACATTATCGGCGGATTGAGGGGAGCCGAAGGCCAGGTCAGCGGGCGCTCCACCTGTCCGCCCGTCGCTCAACCTGGCGGCAGGGTGCGCCGACAGGAATGGCCTCGAAGTCGGAGCGTCCATCTGTGCGTCCCGGGCCGGCGATTGTGACGTGAGGTCGGGTTGTCCGGTCGGCTCCGACCCTTCCCAGAAAGGCCATGCCGATGGCATCAGTTCTGTACCGGATCGGTGCCTTCACGGTCCGGCACCGCTGGCAGGTCATTGTCGGGTGGGTCGTCCTGTTGGCCGGCTTGTCGGTCCTGGTCCTGGTGGTCCAGCGGCCGGCGAGCAACAACCTGACCATCCCCGGGACACAGTCACAGCAGGCGCTCGATCTGCTCAACAGTCGCTTCCCTGGTGCGGGCGGCGCGCAGGCGCAGGTCGTCTTCTCGACATCCGGGGCGTCACCGGTCACGTCGAGTGCCGATAAGGCGGCGATCGAGGCCAGCCTGGCCCAACTCCGACGCGCCCCCCAGGTGGTCTCGGTGTCCGACCCCTTCACGACGGGGACGGTCTCGCCCTCCGGCAAGATCGCCTTCTCGATCGTGGCCTACCCCGTCCCCGTCGCCGAGGTGACCGCGTCCGCCAAGACAGCCCTTTTGGACACCGGCGGCCACGCCAAAGCGGCAGGCATGCAGGTGAACATCGGCGGAGCGCTCGCGGCGCCGAGCACCGCCCCCAAGAGCGACATCGTCGGCATCGTGATCGCCTTCATCGTCCTCGCTCTGACGTTCCGCTCCGCCCTGGCGGCCGGTGTCCCGCTGCTCAGCGCCCTGGTCGGGCTGGGAACCGGCCTCGCCGCCATCACGGCCGTCGGGTCGGTCGTCGTGCTCTCATCCACTGCGCCGATCCTCGCCACGATGCTGGCCCTGGCGGTCGGCGTCGACTACGGCCTGTTCATCTCCACCCGACATCGACAGCAATTGATCGCCGGCATGAACCCCAACACGTCGATCGCCACGGCCGTGGCCACTGCGGGAAGTGCCGTGTGCTTCGCCGGCACCACCGTGGTCGTTGCCCTCGCCGCGCTCGCCATCGTCAGGATCCCGTTCCTCACCGTCATGGGGATCGCCGCGGCCGGAGCGGTCATCGTCGCCGCCGCGGCGGCGATCACCTTGGTCCCCGCTCTGCTGGCGGCGGCGGGGCCGAGGATCATCAGCGGTAGGGCCGCGCAGCATCAGACCACCCGGTCGACCGCCTCCGACTACCGGTCGTTGGGGCAGCGCTGGGTCCGGATCGTGACCCGGCGAGCCCTTCCGGTCCTCGTGGCCGGCATCGCCGTACTGGCCGTGCTCGCCCTTCCGGCGCGGCATATCCACCTCGGGCTGCCGGACGCCGGCACCTATCCCGCCACATCGACGGACCGCCGAGCCTACGACCTGGTCTCTCGAGGCTTCGGGCCCGGGTTCAACTCGCCACTGCTGGTCGTCGTCGATACCCCGAAAGCGGCCAGCGCCCAGGTGGTCGCCCAAGCACTGGCCCAGGGAGCCAGGGGGATCCCCGACATTCTCCTCGTCACTCCCCCGGTGCAGAACCCTGCGCACACCCTCACCCTTGTCACCGTCATACCGAAGACCGGGCCGAATGATCCGGCCACCCAAACACTGGTGTCGACGATTCGCGCCAAGGCCGCGTCCGCGACCACGTCGACCGGTGTCGAGGTTCTCGTGACGGGGACCACGGCCCTGAACCTCGACGTGTCGTCGAAACTGTCGGCCGCGACGGTCCCCTACCTCGTCACTGTCGCCATCATCTGCCTTCTTTTGCTCATGCTGGTCTTCCGCTCCGTCCTCGTGCCCGTCAAAGCAGTGATCGGCTATCTGTTCAGCGTGATTGCGTCCTTGGGTGTGACGACATGGATCTTCCAACAGGGACATGTCACCGGGCTCCTCGGTATTGCCGCCACCGGGCCCATCGTCAGCTTCGTGCCCCTGATCCTCGCCGGCGTGTTGTTCGGGCTGGCGATGGACTACGAGGTCTTTCTCGTCTCACGGATCCGCGAGGAGTACACGCACGGCGCCGACCCCATTGCCGCGACGATCAATGGCTACACCAAGAGCGCCCGGGTGGTGGCCGCCGCCGCCGTGATCATGATCTTCGTCTTCGCCAGCTTCATTTCAGCGGAAGACATCATCACCAAGACCATCGCCTTCGCGCTCGCCCTGGGTGTGGCCATCGACGCCTTCCTCGTCCGAATGACCCTGGTGCCCGCGGCACTCGCGCTCATGGGACGCTCGGCGTGGTGGCTGCCGGGTGGGATCGCCCGTGTCCTTCCCGATGTGGATATCGAAGGTGCGCGGCTGGCGACGTGACTGACTCTTGCGTCCGACTCGGCTCGTCATTGGATGAACGTTGACGGCGTCGATGACTGCGATGGCAAGGAGGTGTCGGCCGATCCGGGGATGGTGAGTCCCGTCACGTCGAACATTGACCGTGGATACGGCGGTACGTGAGGATGTGACCATGGCCGAGGCTCGTGCAAAAAATTTGACGATTCCGGACGAGACGCTCGAGTTCCCTTTCATCAAGGTCCGTCAGGTCGACCTCGGCGACCTGACGGTGGGGCATATCGTGATGGAGCCGGGTTGGCGGTGGTCGGCGCACGTGCGCCCTCATGTCGGCGGGGACTGGTGCGAGGCACGCCACGTGGGCGTGGTGTTGTCTGGTCGGTTCGAGGTGGTGATGCGCGACGGGACCAGGCTCCAGTTCGGGCCCCTCGATGCCTTCGAGATCCCGCCGGGCCACGACGGGTACACCGTCGGTGACGAGCCGTGCGTTCAGATCGAGTGGTCGGGCCTTCGAGCGTTCGCAGGGTTCCGCCTGATCGGGACGCACAACCGAGCATTGGTCACGCTGTTGTTCACCGATCTCGTTGACTCGACCGTGACTGCAAATCGACTGGGCGACGTGGCCTGGCGGGAGCTGCTATCGACGCACTACGAGGCGGCGAGGGCGGCGCTTGAGCGACACCACGGCCGCGAGGTCAATACGACGGGCGATGGCATGCTGGCGACATTCGACGCACCGGCAGCTGCGCTCCGCTGCGCGGTGGCGATCAGACGGACCGCCGCAGGCGAAGGTCTGCGCATCCGTGCCAGTGTCCACGTCGGAGAGGTCGAGCTCGTAGGGACTGATGTTCGAGGTATCGCCGTGCATGAAGCCGCAAGAA
The DNA here is from genome assembly GCA_963726005.1 of uncultured Acidimicrobiaceae bacterium. GTDB lineage: Bacteria > Actinomycetota > Acidimicrobiia > Acidimicrobiales > RAAP-2 > Bog-473. The sequence continues at coordinate 71,712 of CAVSAT010000002.1, read as the reverse complement.
TCCTCGGTGTTGCGGATGCGGATGACATCCTGGTCTCAGACACCACTCGCTCGCTTGCCCACAACTCGGAGTTCGTTTTCCACGACCGAGGCACCCATGTGCTCAAGGGACTGGAAGGCGAGTGGCAACTCTTCGGCGCTCACGAACATGAGAAATCAGCGCGGGACTGACCGACAAGGCGGTCACCGACAAGTCCGGGCCGTCACCTGCGCATGTGGGCTCCTGGTATCGCCTTCTAGGCCATCGCAAATTGGCGTTCGCCGCATTCGACCGGTGCGTCGCCCGATCGTCTCGAGCAACGCGTCGCCCGGTGGTCCGAAGCCGAGTCGCCAGGCAAGCCTGACTGGAGGGTCACGAAGAACTTCTCGACCGGCTGAATGACCCGATACTTGATCGCGGACCTGGGCATATTCGGCACTCCCCCGTGCGGACGGGCGAGACTTGCTGAGCCTGAGAGGACGCTCCAGGAGGATACCCCTGGGACGAGCCATCGGGCGCCGACAAACGGTGCGCCTGCAAGATGATCCAATATCGTCAAGGAAATGAGTGACTTGCCGCGCGGAGCAATTCCTGGTCGGGCCGTCGACCGAAGCCCCGAAGACTTCGATGACAGCTACGACGGGACACCGCCATGGGACATCGGCCGCCCCCAGCCCGTGTTTGCCGCGCTGGTGGAGGAGGGCGCCATTCGTGGTCGCGTACTTGACGCTGGCTGCGGGACCGGCGAGCACACGCTCATGGCCGCGGCTCGAGGACTAGATGCCACGGGTATCGACGCATCGCCCAAGGCCATCCAGAGCGCCAAGCGCAAGGCGACCGACCGAGGTGTCGCGGCACACTTCGTCGTTTGGGACGCGTTGGCGTTGGCCGATCTCAACGAACAGTTCCACACCGTCCTCGACAGCGGGCTCTTTCACGTGTTCGACGACGAACGGCGGGCACGCTACGTCGCCTCCCTCGCGGCTGTCGTCAGACCCGGAGGGCGCTTGTTCCTGGTGTGCTTCAGCGATCGTCAGCCCGGCGATTGGGGACCCCGCCGCGTCCGGCAAGCCGAACTGCGAGATGCCTTTGCCAGTGGCTGGGTCATCGACTCGATCGAACCAGTGCGCTTCGACACTAACCTCGAGCCCCCCACAGCCGAGGCGTGGTTAGCGCGTATCAGCAGCGACGGCTCCTGAACCGAGCGCCAATGAGCCTCACGGATGCCAGCGACACCTGTCCGCGGCTCACGAGGCTGTGAGGGAAGGCACCCGTGGGTCCGACCCCAAGCGCTACCGCCCCTCCCCCACTGCCCGGCGCACCTGGCGGAGGAAGCGCGCCTGCTCGGCCCGCGTGGTGACCCGCAGCCGGACGAAATCGTCGTCGTCGTGCAGCCTGGCGTCGGCGAACACCCCGGCGGGGTCCGCGTGGAAGTGCACAAAGGCCCGGGCGCGTCGGTAGAAGACGCCGGGACTCTTCTCGACGAGTGCGCTGAGGGAGCGCAGCGACTCGAGGAGTGCGTCGATGCGCTCCAGGTCGGCGGGGGTCGCGTGCCGCATCCGCGCCACGGTATGCGCTCGTGACCGCGCTGTCGCCCGCCGACGGTGACACCGAAGCCGACCCGGTGCAGGGAGACCGGGGGGTTTTGCGGAGGGGCTCGCAAGCGCCTCCCCGCTCCGGGATCAGCTGTGAGCACACCCTGCACCGCCGCCATGTGGGGCAGGCCAGGGCCCGCTGGGCACCCTCTGGGAATGCGGCGCCCTTTCCCACAAGGGGACTTTCCGTGCCCAGGCGCGGAAGACCAAGCGGGCTCACAGCTGGCGTTCGGCTGGTCGTGACTTGTCCGCACTGAAGTGGGGCGATGGTGCGCACAGGGTCGACCATGGCAACGGACACTCCAGTCGACGTCACCCAGGAACTGCTCCTCGGCGACGAGGGCGAGCTCCCCCCCGTTGAGATCTCCTTCTGGCGCCGGCGTCGGGCTGTGATCGTCGTCATCGTGGTCGTCGTGCTCGCTGGTGCGGGCGGCCTTACCTATTGGCTCACCTCGGGCTCCTCGAGCCCCACCGGCCTCGTCGTCACCACGGAGACCGTGTCTGTGACCACCGGCACCATCCAGCAGACGGTGGCGAGCTCGGGCACCATCCAACCCGCCAGCCAGGCCAGCCTCAACTTCGCCGTGGCGGGCACCGTGACCGCGGTCAATGTCAAGGCGGGTCAGACGGTCACCAACGGTCAGGTGTTGGCGACCCTGGACACGACGGCCCTCGCGGAGCAGGTCGCCGCCGCCCAAGCCCAGCTCAGTTCGGCGAATGCCCGCCTCGCCGCCGACGGGGCGGCGAGCGCCAGTACGACGCAGATCGACTCCGACCAGGCGGCGGTCACCTCCGCCCAGTCCTCGCTGTCCAGCGCGCAGACTTCGCTGAACGACGCCTCGTTGACGTCGACCATCTCGGGGACCGTCGCCTCGGTAAGCCTCACCGTGGGCCAGCAGGTGAGCGCCGGTGGGTCGGGCAGCAGCGGCTCCGGATCATCGAGCGCTCAGATCGTCGTCGTCGGCACCAACTCCTACATCGTCAACGCCACGGTCGACGACACCGAGATCGGACAGATCGCCGACGGTGACCAGGCCACCATCGTGCCGACCGGTTCCTCGACGACGGACTACGGAACGGTCGCCTCGGTCAGCCTGATCGGCACCCAGAGCTCGAACGTGACGACCTTTCCCGTCGTCATCGACATCACCGGTAACCCGTCTGGCCTCTTTGCCGGCTCGAGTGCCGCGGTGAACATCATCGTGAAACAGCTCAACAATGTCACCGAGGTCCCGACGGCCGCCATCTCGTACAGCTCCAGCGGGCAGGCGACAGTCACCCAGGTCGTCAACGGCGCGCATGTGGTCAAGGCAGTCACCGTGGGCGCAGCAGCCAACGGGGAGACCCAGATCACCAGTGGCGTGGCGGCCGGGGACAAGGTCCAGGAGCAGGTGATCTCGTTCAAGGGCGGCACAGCCGGCCCGGGCGGAGGACTCTTCGGCGGCACTCCGGGGGGTCGTTTCGGAGGGCCCGGCGGTCGCTTCGGCGGCAACCTCCCGGTGGGTGGCGGCGGCCCACAAACGTTCAACGGGGCGGGCGGCGGATGAGCGAGCTCCCCCGGGCCAGTCCCCTGCCGGGGACCTCGGGCGGCGTGGTGATCGAGCTGGAACGGGTGACGAAGGTGTACCGCACCGGATCGATCGCGGTAGCGGCGCTGCGCGGGATCAGCCTGACCATCGCACAAGGCGAGTACGTCGCGGTCATTGGACCATCGGGTTCGGGCAAGTCCACCCTCATGCACATCTTGGGCTGCCTCGATACGCCGACCTCCGGCACCTACCGGCTCGCCGGCGAAAATGTCAGCGGCATGAGCGAGGCCGCCCTGGCCGAGGTGCGCAACCGGCGCATTGGCTTCGTCTTCCAGCAGTTCAACCTGCTTGCTTCCATGTCCGCGTGGCAGAACGTGGAGCTCCCGCTCGTCTACGCGGGGGTGCCGCGGGTTGAGCGTAAGCAGCGGGCCCTCGATGCCCTGGCGCGGGTGGGACTCGCGGGAAGGGTGCACCACCGCCCTGGTGAGCTCTCCGGCGGGCAGCAACAGCGTGTGGCAGTGGCCCGAGCCCTCGTCACCGAGCCCGACCTGATCTTGGCTGACGAGCCCACCGGCAACCTCGACTCGGTCTCGGCGGCCGACGTTCTGCGCCTCATGGACGAGCTCCACGAGTCCGGCCGGACGCTCGTGCTCATCACCCACGACGCCGAGGTGGCGTCTGCTTCCGAGCGTGTCCTCGGCATCCGCGACGGGCTGCTCGTCGAGAACGACGAACGCTATCTGGAGAGCGTGCGATGAGTTGGCTCGAGACGTTCCGGACGGGCGTCAACGGCGTGCGCAGCCACCGCCTGCGGTCGGCGCTGACGGTGCTCGGCATCCTCATTGGCATCGCCGCTGTCATCCTTACCGTGGGGCTCGGTGAGGGTGCCCAGGCCCAGGTGACGTCGCAGATCACCGCACTCGGCTCCAATGTGCTCACCATCACCCCCGGCAGCTCGACATCGAGCGCCGGAATCCGTCAGGCGCTCGGCACAGCGTCGACTCTGACCTTGTCCGACGTTGCTGCGCTGTCCAACCCAACCGTTGCCCCCGACATCAAGGCTGCCGCCCCGATCACCTCGTCATCGGAGACCCTGACTGCCGGCTCCAGTACGTGGACGACCTCGGTGCAGGGCTCGACTCCCACCTGGCTCCCGGTCAGGGGTCGCTCCCTCGCGCAGGGACGGTTTCTCGACAACCAGGACGTGGCCGATCACACGGCCGTCGCCGTCCTCGGGGCCACGACGGCATCCGAGCTCTTCCGGGGCACCGATCCGGTCGGGCAGACGGTGGATGTCAACGGTGTGCCGCTGACAGTGGTGGGCGTGCTCACCTCCACCGGGACGTCGTCGTCATCGGGCGCGTCCAACCCGGACGACCTGGTGATCATCCCGATCACCACCGGCGCCCAGCGCATCTTCGGTGGCACGACCCGCAATTCGGTCAGCTCTATCGCCATCCAGGCGCGCTCGTCGGCGGACCTGACCGCCGCCTACCAGGAAGCGGACCATCTCCTCCTGCAGCTCCACGCGATCACGAACCCGACCAACGCCGACTTCACCATCACGTCCGAGCAATCGTTGATCTCGACCGCGACTTCGGTCGACCGTACGCTCACCATCCTGCTCGCCGGCGTCGCAGGCATCTCGCTTCTCGTCGGGGGAATCGGGGTCATGAACATCATGTTGGTCTCGGTGACCGAGCGCATCCGCGAGATCGGCCTCCGGAAGGCTTTGGGCGCCACGCCGCGATTGATCCGGCGCCAGTTCCTCGTCGAGGCATCGGTGCTCGGCCTCATCGGCGGAGCTCTCGGGGTGCTGCTCGGGATCATTGGAGCGACGTTCCTCCCCGGCGTGGTCGGCGATCCGATCACCATCAGCCCGACAGCCATGGCGGGGGCACTCGTCGTCGCACTCGGCATCGGCATCGCCTTCGGCGTCTACCCGGCCAGTCGGGCCGCGCACCTGGCGCCGATCGACGCTCTACGAAGCGAATAAAGCAAGGAGATGAGGAACTTCACATGCAGACCCTGACCACCCGACGGGCTCGCCCCGGACGCTGGGCCCGTTGCAGCAGCACAGGCGCCACCGCGCTCGTCGCCGCGATGATCATCGGTTCGGCCGCGGCAGGAGCGGCCACGACCAACACCCCGGCCCCGCTCGGCGCCAGCGGGTCTGTGGCCTCCTTGTCCGGATCGAGTATGGAGGTCCAGAACCCCGCGACCGGCCAGACCACGGTGAGCTGGACGGCCACGACGCAGTTCTCGAAGACAGTGTCAGAGGCGGTCAGTGTCCTGACGGCCGGTGACTGCGTCACTGTCACGGGTACACCGTCGAAATCCTCCAAGACGACCATCGCGGCGCGCAGCATCTCGGTTGCGCCCGCTTCGACGTCGGGATCCTGTTCCGGGCCCGCCCGGTCGAGCGCCGGGACCCCGCCCGGTGGCGCGGGCCCCGTCGGTGGCCCCGGCGGCGGTTTCAGCTTCCGGACCGGGGACAACGGCAACTCCCCGGGGCAACGACCCCCGTTCCCCGGGGGGTCGGGGGCACGATTTGGTGGTCTTGGTTCGCTCACGCTGGCGACCGGGAAGGTCACGGCGGTCAACGGCTCGACGGTTTCGGTGTCGGGCTTCGAGCTCAAGCCCGGCACCTTTGGGCGCAGGTCCGGGACCTCCAAGGGCTCCAAGCCCACGACACCGAAGACGCAGGGCCTGAAGATCACGACATCCGGGTCCACGACGGTGAGTGCGACCAAGTCTGCCGCCTCCACCGATCTCGCGGTCGGTGACTGCGTCAGCGCCTTCGGACCCGGTGCGTCAAACGGGGCGGTGACGGCGACCACCGTCAGGATCACCGCGACCGGTGCAACGTCCTGTGGCGCAGGTTTCCGGGGTGGGCCGCAAGGCGGCACCTTCTTCGGGAGTGCGGGCGGTGGCAGTGCCTAGTGCCGCCCGGTCGGGTTGGGGAGGTACCGGGCACCGGCGCGCGGTCGTCGCCGGTACCCTCGTCGTGCTCCTCGTGCTCGGCGGCGGAGCCGCCGCCTGGGCCGCCACCGCCGCGGGGAGCTCGGGATACCGGATGGCGCGCGTGACCCGGGCCGACATCCAGCAGACCATGACCATTGTCGGCAACGTTCAGCCGGTGAGCGACGCGTCTGCGTCGTTCCAGGTCGCGGGCAAGGTGGCCACCGTCGCGGCGACCGTGGGCGAACAGGTCACGGCCGGACAGTCGTTGGGAACGCTCGACGCGACGGCATTGAGCGAAGCGGTCTCCTCTGCGCAGTCGACGCTCAACGCGGACGAGGCAAAGCTGGTGCAGGACGAGAACAGCCAGTCTTCTTCAGCATCGAACTCCCCGTCACCGTCGGCTCCGGCGAGCACGACGACGACGGTTCCCGCCTCGCACGGTGGGTCGCCGGGCGCAGGACAGAGCGCCATCACCCAGGCGCAGAACACCTTGACTCAGGACGAGGCCAAGACGGTGGCCGATCAGCAACAGGAGGCGGCGGACCTCACTCAGGCACAGCATGTGTGTGGCGCCGGCGCGACCACAGGCACCACGTCGACCACGACGACAACGACCACGCCGGCGAACTGTGAGGCCGCACTCGGCCAGGTCTCAAAGGACCAGCAACAGGTGTCGTCCGACCAGGCGACCGTGGCCAAGGACGAGGCTGCTCTGTCCCAGGCCCTCGGGCAGGGAACCCCCGGCGCGGGGCAGGGAACGCCCGGCACGGGGCAGGGAACGCCCGGCGCGTCCGGTGGCTCCCCAGTCCAGTCGCCGAAAGCCGACGCAGCGGCGACGCCGTCCGGGACGGGGAACACCGGCAACGGCAACCCCAACAGCAACCCCACCGGCAACGGGTCGAGCCCCAGCAACGCTGCCGGCAACGGTTCCGGCTCGGGAAACGGCAACGGCTCGGGCTCGGGTGCCTCTTCTGACACGCCCCAGCAGATCGCGGCCGACCAGGCCGCGATCGACTCTGCGCAGGCGGACCTGACCGTCGCCCAGCAATCCCTGACCGAAGCGAATCTGACCAGCCCCATCAGTGGGACGGTGGTCTCGGTGGGCATCAACGTGGGCGACACTGTCAGCGCCGGCTCCGGCACCTCGGTGATCGTGATCATCGGCACGCACTCCTACGAGGTGGTCGGGACACTCTCGAGCTCCCAGGTCCCGTCGGTCAAGACCGGCGACTCGGCCCGCGTGCAGGTCGACGGCCTCTCCGGGACCATCGTCGGCACCGTCTCCCAGGTGGGCCCGGTGCAGTCCGGCCAGTCCGGCTACAGCTTCCCGCTGGTGGTCGCGCTGCCGACGTCGACCAGCGGGCTGTACTCGGGTTCGAGCGCGAACGTCGTCGTCGCCACGGGCGGGCTGAGCAACGTGGTGGCCGTGCCCACCTCGGCGGTGCAGACGCTGGGGTCGCGCTCCTACGTGGAGGTGCTCTCGAACGGAACCGTGATCCGGAAGTTGATCAAGGTCGGCATGGTGGGCGACACCTACACCCAGGTGCTGTCGGGTCTGGCGGTGGGTCAGAGCGTCGTGCTGGCCGATTACGCCGCGCCCGTACCGTCCTCCAACACCAACACCTTGGGCGGTTTCGGCGGCTTCGGCGGCGGATCGTTCGGGAACGGTGGCGGCGCCTTTCAATTCAAGGGCGCTCCTGGCCCAGGCGGCGCAGTATCAGTCCGCGGCTGAGCGCGAGGATGCCGGTCGGCCGGCCGAGGCGTCGGGCGCGGCGCGAGCGGCCCCCGACCTTCGCCGAGACGCTGGCGGCCTGCGACGCCCCCACAACGCGTACGAGAGGCCGTGCGCACTACGGTGGCGACGTGTCGCCGATCCGTCTCGACCAGGTGAACCTCGTCGTGCGTGACGTGGCCGTCAGCCGCGCCTTCTACTCACGGCTCGGCCTCGATTTTGGGGCCGAGCACGACCCGATCTGGTCGGCGCACCACGTCTCGGCCCGGCGGGTCGAGAACGCGCCGATCGACTTCGACCTCGACAGCGCTGCGTTCGCCACCAAGTGGGACAGGGGTTGGGCCGGTGGCACGGGAGCCGTCCTCGGCTTCAAAGTCGACAGCCGCGAGGAGGTCGACCACCTCGTGGCCGCGCTGTCGGCCGCGGGCGTCCCGGTCCAGCAGGATCCGTACGACGCCTTCTGGGGTGCGCGCTACGCCGTCGTGAGCGACCCCGACGGCAACGCGGTCGGCATCATGAGCCCGGTGGACGACGCCTTCCGTAGCGAGGCACCGTCGCCCCAATGAAGGACCGCACCGACGAGGCGATCGACGTGGTGATCGAGATCCCCACGGGGAGCCGCAACAAGTACGAGTACGACCACGAGCAGCACGTCATCCGGCTGGACCGCCGCCTCTTCACCGCCACCACCTATCCGGCGGACTACGGCTTCGTCGCCGAGACCCTGGCGGGCGACGGTGACCCGCTCGACGCCTTGGTACTCGTCGCGGACCCCACCTTTCCCGGTTGCGTGGTGCGGGTGCGCATCTTGGGGATGTTCTCCATGCGCGACGAGAAGGGGGTGGACGCCAAGCTGATCTGCGTCCTCGAGCACGATCCGCAGTGGGACGAGGCCCATGACATCGGCGACGTGCCCGAGCACCTACGCAATGAGATCGCGCACTTCTTCAGCATCTACAAGGATCTCGAGCCGCACAAGTCCACCGAGGTCCAGGGCTTCGCCGACCGCGCCCGCGCTGGCCGAGCTCGAGTCATGCCGGAATGCCTACCGCGCCGTCGGGGCGTGAGGACGGAGGGAGCACACCATGCCGTTTCCACTTGAGGAGGTCCGGGCCACCGTGGACCGCTATCACGAGCTACGGAGCCGGATCGACGAGGGGCTCGAGTCCGACGCCTTCGGGGCCTTGGCCGATTTCTACACCGAGGACGCGGTCTACATCGACGGCGCCTGGGGTCGCCTCGAGGGGGGCGACAACATCGCCCGTTGGCTCGTCGACTCCATGCTGGGCATGGAGGACTGGAAGTTCCCCATTGAGTTCACTGCGATCGAGGGGGACGACGTCGTCGTCAAGTGGACGCAGATCATGCCGCGGACGAGGCCGGACGGCACCCCCTACCGTCAGTCCGGCTACTCGCGCCTCATCTACGCCGGCAACGGCAAGTTCTCGTACGAGGAGGACACCTACAACATGGCCCACGTCCTCGAGGACATCGAGGCCAGTGGGTGGCAGCCGAAGGGCGGGGAGATGAACCTCCCGCCGGCCCACCCGGACCGGAACTTCGACATTCCGCCGGGGGCGCTGCCGGGCTTAGGGCGTCCCGCCCGTATTGCCGGAGCCCCCGAGGCCCGGGAACCCTCCCCCGCCGAAGGGGTTCGTCGTGCCACCGGTGCCACCGGTGCTCGGCTGCGCCTGGGCCTGTTGCTGGCTCCCCAGTGTGGCCGACGTCGTCCGTTTGCTGTCCCCCACGTAGTACGTGATGGTCACCGTCTGACCCGGCTTGGACTTCTGGATCACCTTCTGGAGGTCGTCGGCCGTGTTGATCGGGGTGCCGGCGATGTTCACGATGACGTCGCCCTGCACGAGGCCCGCCTTGGCCGCCGGTGACCCCGAGACCACGCTCAGTATCACGGCGCCCGTGGTGGGTGTGAACCCGTACTGCTGGCGCAACGCAGGGGTGAGCGTCGTGATGTCGACGCCCAGGTACCCGCCGCCGTTCCCTGACTGCCCGCCCTTCTGCAGGGCGGGGATGAGGGTCTCGACGGTGGCGACGGGGATGGCGAAGCCGATGTTCTGCGAGGACGTCCCGTCGCTCGAGGTTCCCGCCACCGCCGTGTTCATCCCGATGACCTGCCCCGAGGTGTCGATCAGCGGACCCCCGGAATTGCCCGGGTTGATGGCGGCGTCGGTCTGGATCATGTTCTGCAGCGTCTCGGTCTGCGTGCCGGATCCTCCCGCGGTCACCGAACGGCCCAGGGCGGAGATGATCCCTTGGGTGACCGTGGGCGTGCCGGCAGCCAGGCCCAGGGCGTTGCCGATGGCCACCACGGCATCACCCACCACCGCCTTGGAGGAGTTCCCGAAGGTGACGGTGGGGAGGTTGGACGCGTTGTTGATCTTGAGCAGCGCCACGTCCTTGGACTGGTCGTAGCCGACCAGAGAGGTGGGCAGCGCCTTAGTCTGCCCGTACTCGGTCACGGTGATGGAGCCGGTGTTCCCTCCCTGGCTGTAGAGCTCGATCACGTGGTTGTTCGTCATGACCTCACCGTCGGAGGTGATGATCATGCCGGTCCCCTGGTCCTCGGACCCGTTGGACTTCACGTCGATCGACACGACGGCGGGGATCACCCGGTCGACGAGCTGCGGGATGGTCACGTTGCCGCTGAGGACCGCCGCGCCGGGCGCCGCCGTGCTCTCGTGGATCACGGCGTTAGAGTTCCCGCTGCCGTTCTGGTTGTCGGCCACGGCGGTGACGCCGGCGCCGATGGCTCCGCCGACGAGGGCGGCCACGAGCGCCACGGGGAGCCAGGCCCGGATCCTCCGGGCGCTTCCCGCCCCCGGGCGCGCCGTGTCGCGGTTGCCCACCGGGCACGGTGGGGTCGGAGGGTGGCGGATAGGAGAACGGGATCGCCACGGGAATCACCGGGGTGGAGGGCTCCGTGTCGTGTCGCGGCCGGTGGCGACCACGACGGCGGCGGTGGCGGCGGTGCCACCTCCCCGTTCCCGAGCGGTCCAACGAGGGATTGACGCCGACGGGCGAGGGCGACGCCGGGGGTGAAGGAGAGGACTCGACGCGGCGCTTCGGGCGTGCCGGCTGCGGGTTCGGTCCCTGGCTGCTCGGTGTCCTCACTCATGTGGATCCTCCTGAACGGGACATGGACCGTCACGCCGCACAACGGTGGGGTGGTCCCCGTCCCGGCGGCTCCGGCACTCGGGCGGACGTCCCTGCCATGTTACGGGACGCCCGTCGACCTCCGGCATCGGGCCCTGGGGCCCGGCGAGGTAGCGTGTCCGCCGCATGTCACGCCGGATCGACATCGAGTTGACGAGCCAGACGGGCGACGGGTCGTGGACCTGGCGCGCCGCTGGCGCGCGCCAGCCCAAGGGCACCGTCGACGGCGCGCTGGTGCCGGCCGGCAAGAAGGTGGGCGCCGTGCTGCGGGCGGACGTCGACGTCGGTCTCGAGGGCATCGAGATCCTGTCCCTCACCGCGGTCAAGCCCGCCCGTTCGCCCGAGAAGACCGAAGGCCGGATAGAAGTCAAGGGCACGCCGAAGCGCGCGCCCGACGTGTCCGTCGTCCTCGCTCCCGGATCGGGCAAGCGCTCACGCGACGACGGTGGCGAAAGCGGCGACCGCCGGGAGCGGCGCGGCGGAGGCCGGCGCACTGCCGCCTCCGACGGCGAGGCCGCCCCGCGCACGGAGCGCGGCGACCGCGACCGCGCGTGGGACCGGGCCGCGCCGGCCCGGTGGGCGACGCCCGGGCGACAGCGAAGGTCGCGCACCACGCGGCGAGCGTCCCGTCACGCCGACGTCGACCGTCCACCGCAACGCCATGCTGGCCGCGCTGCGGCCCGAACAGATCCCCGTGGCCGAGCAGCTGCTGCGCGGCGGCCTGCAAGCCGTGCGCCAGGCGATCGAGGCGCAGAACACGGCGGCGAAGGCGGCGCGCAAGCCTCCGGCCGCCGGCGACGCCCTCATGGCGATGGCCGACGAGCTCCTCCCCGCCGTCCGGTTGGCGGACTGGAAGGACCGCGCCTCGGTCGCGCAGAGCGCGGGCAAGGACTACCGGCTGCGAGAGCTCCGCGCCGTCGTCACCGCGTCGCGCACCGTCAACCTCGACGAGGAAGCGCGCGCCATGGCCAAGGCGCTCCAGGAGTCGCTCGACCAGCGCACGACGGCCCTGCGGGAGGAGTGGCTCGCACGCATCACGAACGCCCTGAACGACGGGAGGGTGCTCCAGGCCGTCGAGGCCTCCATCCGGCCTCCCGAGCCCGGCACCCGTTGCCCGGCCGAGTTGGCCGTCCGGCTGGCCGGCGCGGCCGGCGAGGCGATGACCGCCGACGTGCCCCCCGAGGACTGGATGCGCTTGCTCGATGCCGTTGTGGCGTCCCCGGTGCGGCGCACGGTGAAGCCGGCGGGCATCCCCGACGACGAGGTGGCCCGGCAGGCGGCGCGCCATGCGGCGGGATCGGTCCCGGCCCTGGCCAAACTGCTCGGGCTGCGCATCCCACCCCCGCCGCCGCGGCGGGTGAACACGGAGCGCCGCTTCAGTCCAACCGGCGGCTGAGCGTCAGCAGGCGGGCGGTGAAGCCCGACGCCTCCAGGCGCTGCTTGGTGGTGCGGTCGCCGGGGAGAGCCAGCGCGTCCATCTCCGAGCAGCCCCACGCCGTGCACCACTCCACCGCGGAATCCATGAGTGCCGTCCCGACCCCCACGCCCCGTGCTCCCGACTCCACGTAGCAGCACTCCACCAGGCCGGTCTGGCCGCGTCCGGCCTGTTCGGTCGCGGCGACAGCCAGGAGGCCGACCACGACCGCCTCGTACTCCCCCACCACGAGGTGGGTGGACGAGCCGGGCCGGCTCCAGCGCTCGAGCAGCGTCACCGGTGTGGCGTCTCCCACCAGCGCGGCCCCACCCCGCATGGACGCCGCGGCCACCAGGGCCTGGGAGAGCAAGCGCGTACAGGCCTGGCGGTCCGCCGCTCCGGCCGGACGGGCCAGTTCCATCCCGCTATTCGGAGGGCGAGCCCAGCGGCCGCTCGTCGAGCAGCTGGCCGGCCCGGTTGAGGATGGTGCGTCGGTTGCGGGTCGATGCCTCGTAGCGCTGGACGGCGCGGAGCTCCTCGGGACCCAGGCTCTCGAGTCGCCGGACGACCTGGGACGCACTGAGGGTGTCGTAGTCGGCCAGGGCACCCCCGACGATGGCCTCGGCCGCCGGATCAGGCGGTGGCCGGTCCCAGGACGTCTCGGCCGCCCCTTCTGCGTCCTCGTCGGCACCGGGCCCTGGGTGCGCGCCGTTGCCCCACAGGTCGTCGAGACGCTCCGACACCTGTCGTTGGCCGCTGCGAACGACGAACCGTCCGACCACGCGGGCGTTCCCGAGCTCCCGCTCGACCCGCCGCCGCCCCTTGGCGATCAGCTCGGGGAGATCCTCGACGACGGTGACGGCGACGCCAACCGGGGCGAAGAGGCACAGATCGAGGGTGCGTCGCAGCGGGTTCGTCCCGGCCCGCTCGTCGTCGGCGCCCGTCTCCTCAGACACAGTCTCGGCAGAGCATGTTCTTCTTGTCTGCCAGCTGGCTCGGGTGCTTGACCAGGAAACAGGAGCGGCACACGAACTCGTCGGGCTGCTTGGGCAACACGCGCTCGTTGCCCTCGGTCTTGTCCTCCTGGTCCGTCGCCTCCTCGTCCTCGGGCTCGTCCTCGACGACGAGGCGTTCCTTGAGGATGACGTCCAGGCTGGCCTCGACGTCCTCGTCGTCGGGCTCCTCTTCCTCTTCTTCCTCGTCGCCCTCACCCGACTTCTCGACGACCGCGGCCGGGGAGGCGGTCAGGATCTCGTCGACGTCGGCTTCCGCCTCGTCGTCCTCCTCGTCGAGGACGACGAGATCGTCATCGTCGTCTGCGAGCGGGTCGACTTCGATCTCTTCCAGCGCGTCCGCGTCGATGTCGACGTCGAGGTCGTCCTCCGCGACGGCCTCATCGTCCTCGAGTTCGGGGGCCTCGGTCGCCACGTCTTCGACTTTGGCTTTCTTCTTGGTGGCCATTGTGCCGCGGGAGCATAGACGGTTCGAGGGACCGTTCAATCGCTGTGAAGCGGCCCCCGGTCAGGGTTCGATCGAACCGAGTCGGGGGGCCTGGGCGGGCGGGCCCTGGGGTCTTTGGCGCCATCTCGCCGGCCCGGATAGCCGGGCTAGCAACACGTTCTCTACTCGACCCCCAGGGCCAATCACCGCCTCTCACAGCACGTCCCCCCCTGCTGCTTCAGTGCTTCCTCCTCTTCAGCAACGTCAGGGGCGCGGGGACTGCCCCGCACATTAGGCAAATCGGGGGTGGGGTCGTCAAGAAGTGCAAAGGCCCCACCACCAGGGACAACGAGGGTAGTTCCTGGTCAATGCGTTGCAGATTTCTCCGAACGCCGGCGCTCCGCCCGCCGCTCGGACTCGAGGCGTTCGAGGTCCGTCGCGCCGTGGTCGACGAAGGACATCGCCTCGGCGAGCGCCCGGTGCCCCGCGACCTCGGCGATCGCCCGGTGCATCTGCTGTGCGACCCTCCGGTACGCCGGGTGGCCCTGGGTCCCCGAGCGCAGCTCGACGAGGTGCATCGCCTCGCGCGCGTTGAGCTGCATGACGTAGCGGATGCGGTGGGCAAGCGCGACCGCGTACGAAGCCTCTTCGGGAAAGTCGGCCCGCAGCGAGCGGTACAGCTCCTCGGCCCGACCGATGGCCTCGTCGTAGTGCTCCCCGATTCCCGCTTCGGCGACGAGGTCGGGCATGTCGTACCCGAGCGAGATACCGAGACGCTGCCACTCGATGGTGAGCATGCGATGGCGTTGCAGATCGCGGAACGCCCCGTAGTCCGTGACGAGCTCGAAGCGGTAGTCCGTACGCTCGAACGCGCGGCCCGGGCGGTGCCGGCGGTTGCGGCGTTCCCCCACGTAGGCCTGCAACAACGCGACCCTGTCTTCGTGGCCGAGGCGCCGTACCCGGTAGGCCGCCTCGCGTTCGGAGCAGCCGAGGTGGGAGAAACAGGCCGCCACCAGGACCTTCTCCTCGCCGTCCGGATCGAAGTCGAGCAGCGTCACCTCGGCTGCCGCGTCGTCGCGGTGGGGGCGGCACTCCGTTCCGAGCTCGGGCCACAGGTACGCGACCACGTGTGCGGTCTGGTCCCGGGTCGTCGCGAGGTAGGCGGACCAGTCGCCGCCCCGCTCGGGGACGTCGACGCGCTGCAAGAACGACGGGATCACCTTGCGCAACTCGATGAGCATCATGTCCGCGTAGTGACGGGCCTCGGGCAGTGGGTGCGCGCGCGATGCGCAGCAGCAACTGCTCGTAGGACTGGCCGGTCCCGTACATCCCGATGTTCGACAACGACGCCGCCGGCAGGAGTCCGCGCAGGGCGTCGAGCGACTTGGCGCGGGTCGCCTGGCGGTACACGAAGTCGCTGTCCCCTGCGTGTTGCGGGAAGCGCTCGGCCACCCAGGCCTGCATGCGCGGGAGCAGCGCGCCGTAGGTGTCGAACACCCGGTCCATCTCGCCGACGAAGCGCGCCCCGTGCGGCGAGTCGAGGATCTCGGGCGGGCGGTGGTAGCGGTACTGGCCGTTGTCCAACCGTTGATTGTACGCGATGTAGCGGGTCGACTGCTCGAGGTAGGCCATGAGTCGCCCCCACTCGAGCACCTTCGACAGCACGTTGGACGACTGCTCGCAGGCGAGGTGGACACCGCCCAGCTGTGCCACCGAGTCGTCGCCGTACTCGACGAAGACCTTCTCGTAGAGCTGCTCCGCTCGCTCCAGGCCGACCGTCGCGTCGACCGACGCGTCGCCCGAGATGTCCAGGTCCCCGACGAACTCGTCGAGGAACAGCCGGCGTAGGCTCTTGGGTGAGCGCGAGTAGCGGGCGAAGAGCGCCCCCTTAACCACCTCAGGCAGGTTGACCAGGGCGAACACCGGCTGGTCCAGGTTGGTCACGTAGCGGCGGAGAACCGCCTCCTCGTCCGCCGTGAAGCGCTCTTCGGAGTACGGGAACATGGCCGGCCAACCATAGAACGAGGGTGACGCGACGGTCGCGGATAGGGTCAGGCGCCCGGCAGGCCGCCGGCGACGACGCCCCGGAGCAGGAGCGAGACGGCCTCGCGGGCGGCCGCCGCCACCTCCGTGTCCGCCGCCGTGTACGAGACCTGCTGCGCCAGGTCGGCGACCGACTTCATCGTGCGCACGAAATCGCCCGGCGCCAGCTGCCCGACGTCGCGGGCGGCCACGCCGAGGGCCGTCGAGAACGACGCCCCGCGGGCCCATGAGGCCACCGCGGTGGCCAGGCCGGGCGCCGGCTGCCGCGAACGGGGCACGAGATGCGCCTCCTCGACGGCACGGATGCGCTCCGCCATGGCGTTGAGGGCCTCGCAGCGCCACCCCAGCTCGGCCTTCCGCTTGTCGCCCAGGCGGTCCTGGAGCACGGCCCGCCGCTTCCCCCGCCGCGCGCCGTGCTGGGGGGCAGCCCGACGGGCCCGGCGCGGCTCGAACACCACCGCGGAGAGCACCCCGGCCAGCGCGGCGGGCTCCGCTCCGGTGAGCGCGCCGCTGCCCAGTGCCTCGGCGATCAGCAGATCGGCTTCGTGGTAGATGCGGGCCAGGCGGTGGCCAGCGGGCGTGAGGGCCCAGCCGTCGACGTAGCCCATCTGCTCCAGGACGGCGAGGCGATGACCGAGCTGCCGCTGCAAGAGGTCGGGCTGGCGCGCCTGCCACTGGGCGAAGGAGCGCTCCAGCACGCGGCCCACCGTCTCGCGGTCGAACCGCGAGACGAGGTTGACCGCCAGGTTGTAGGTCGGCCGGAACGAGGAGCGCAGGTCCGGCGGAGGCGCCGATGCGACGCGGGCGGCCTCCGCAAAGGTGATCTCGGTGGACCACTCGACCACCGTGTGCCCCTCCTCGTCCAGGCCACGCCGCCCGGCACGCCCGGTGAGCTGGAGGTACTCCCCCGACGTGAGCGTGGCCCGCCCGGCGCCCCCGTACTTGGTGAAGCGCTCGATCACCACCGAGCGCGCCGGCATGTTGATGCCGAGGGACAGCGTCTCGGTGGCGAAGACGACCTTCAGCAGGCCGGCCGCGAAGCACTCCTCCACCGTCTCGCGGAAGACGGGGACCAGGCCGGCATGGTGCGCGGCCACTCCGCGTTCGAGGCCCTCGAGCCACTCGGCGTAGCCCAACACTTCGAGGTCGTCGTCGCCGAGTGGCTCGACCCTGCGTTCCACGATCTCTCGTATCGCCGAGCGTTCCGCGGTGTCCGTCAGGCGGACACCATCGCGCACGACCTGGCGCACGGCATCGTCGCACGCGGCACGGCTGAAGATGAAGACGATGGCCGGCAGCATCTCGCACTGGCCCAGTTCGTCGACGATCTCGGTGCGGCGCGGGGCGCGAAAGGGCAGTCGAGGTCCTCGGCCACGGACCTGCCAGTGCGCCGGTCGTCCCTGCAGCGACCGGCGCACGGCTTGGTCGACCCGCAGCCCCTCCTCACCGGGTCGGCCGCGGTCCTGGAGCAGCGGGAGCAGCAGGATCGCCTGGTCCTCCCGGCGGACGACGGCGAAGTGATGGCGGAGCACGATGGGCCGCTCCCGCTCGACGATCACCGCCGTGTCACCCCGCACTGAGCGCAGCCATCCGCCGAGCTCGTCCGCGTTGTTCACCGTGGCCGAGAGGCACACGAAGCGGATCTCGGGCGGTGAGAGGACGAGGACTTCCTCCCAGACCCCGCCCCGGTACGGGTCCTGGATGAAGTGCACCTCGTCGAGGACGACGGTGTGGAGCCCCTCGAGCAGGTCGGAGCCGGCCAGGAGCATGTTGCGCAGGACCTCGGTTGTCATCACGACCACGGGTGCCCGCGGGCGCACGGTGGTGTCACCCGTCAGGAGGCCGACGTGGTCCTCCCCGTACGCCGCCACGAGCTCCCCGTACTTCTGGTTGGACAAGGCCTTGAGCGGCGTCGTGTAGAAGGACTTGCCACGCGCACACAGCGCGCGGTGCACGGCGTAGGACGCGACGAGTGTCTTGCCCGATCCGGTCGGAGCGGACACGAGGACGGAGTGCCCGGCATCGAGGGCGCGGAACGCCTCGTGCTGGAAGTCGTCGAGGGCGAAGGGCAGGCCAGCCTCGAACGCTTGCGCCCCGGCCGCCTCCTCGACGGGCCACGAGGAGGGCGTCAACGCCCGAGCAGCTTCCCGATGCCGATCGACAGGAAGTAGAAGACCACGAGCGGGATGGCGAGGGCGAACATCGAGAACGGATCCGAGCTCGGGGTGAACACCGCGGCCACCACAGTGATGATGATCACCGCCCAGCGCCAGGCGTGGAGCAGCCGGGCCGGCGTGACGACCCGGGCGAGCTCGAGCGACACGAGCACGACCGGGAACTCGAAGGTCAGCCCGAAGATCGTCATCATCAGCAGGATGAGGCCCAGATACGGGATGGGGTCGTAGATGGCCTGCAGGTTGGGGCCACCGACGGACTTCAAGAAGCCCAGTGCGTGGGGCAAGGTGAGATATGCGGTGGCCGCGCCGCACAGGAAGAGCACGAACGCGCTCAGCACGAACGGGACCGCATAGCGGCGCTCGGACGCCTTCAGGCCCGGGGTGACGAAGCGCCAGACCTGGAACAGGATCACGGGCGACGCCAGCACGAGGCCTCCGAAGAGGGCGATCTTCACCCGCAGCGACAGGCCGTCGAGCGGAGAGGTCACGAACAGGTTGCATGTGCCGTTGGACGAGACGATCAGCGACCCGCTCCCCGGCCGCGTGTGGTGCAGTGTCGACGCGTCGACCGTGCACAGGGGGCGGAGGAGAAAGTGCAGGATCGGCTCGTAGGCGAAGACGGCCACCGTGGCGGCGATGACGAAGGCGATCACGCAGATCATCACCCGGCGCCGGAGCTCGCCCAGGTGCTCCCCGAGGGTCATGTTGTCCGGCGACGGCCGGCTCTTCCGCTTTGCCGTGAAGGGAAGGGTCACCACGTGGCGGGCCGCTCAGTTGAGGCTGGGGTCGCCGGGGACGATGACCTCGGACGCGGGCGTCGGCGGCGGGCCATCCGCCCGGATCGGATGGGGTGCGGGCGCCGGCGTGGCCGTGGGGTCGACCGTCGCGCCGGGGACCTCGACGCCCCCATTCGTCGCCGTGGGCGGCTGGAAGGAGCCGTCGGGTGCCTCGTCGGAGGACATCGTCGACAGATGGTTGAGCAGGGCCGACGGCGATCGGGCCAGCCGGGCGATCTCGGAGGTCGGTGGCAGGTCGGGCATGGAATTGCGGACCTCGGACTCCATGCGGTGACGGAACTCGTTGAAGGAGCGCCACGCACCGCCGAGCTGGCGTGCCACCTGGGGCAGGCGATCAGGGCCCAGGAGGACGATGGCGACCACGGCGATCACGATCAACTTGCCTGGGTCGAGGTTGAACATGTGCTCTCACTCTACGGTGCGGCTACAGCGACTGGATGAGCCGTTCGACCCGCTCATCGTGCGACTTGAAGGGATCTTTGAGCAACACGGTGCGTTGCGCCTGGTCGTTGAGCTTGAGATGGACCCAGTCCACGGTGAAGTCGCGCCGACGTTCCTTGGCCCGTTTCACGAAGGCGCCGCGCAGGCGGGCGCGCGTGGTCTCCGGCGGCTTCGTCATGGCCTCCGTGATGTCCTCGTCGGTGCAGGTGCGGTCCATCTCGTCGCGCTGTTGCAACTTGTAGAACAACCCGCGGCTCCGGTCGACGTCGTGGTACATCAGGTCGATCATGGCCACCTTGGGGTGCGAGAGGGAGACGTCGTGGCGGGCCCGCATGTGCTCGACCAGCCGGTACTTGGCCACCCAGTCGCACTCGCGCCACAGCGACGTCGGGTCGGCCTCGAGCCCCTTGAGGCAGTGCTCCCACATGTCGAGGGCGCGGTCCTCCTCGGGGGACAGGCCGCGCCGCTCGCGGAACTTCAGCGCCCGCTCGAGGTACTCGACCTGAATGTCGAGGGCCCGCATCTCGCGGCCGTTGGCGAGCCGCACGCGGCGTTGGCACGTGATGTCGTGACTGATCTCGCGGATGGCCCGGATCGGGTTCTCGAGCGTCAGGTCGCGTAGCACCGTTGAGGAGTCCTCGAGCATGGCGAGGAGGATCGAGGTCGTGCCGATCTTCAGGAAGGTGGCGTACTCGCTCATATTGGAGTCGCCGACGATGACGTGGAGGCGGCGGAACCGCTCGGCGTCGGCGTGCGGCTCGTCCCGGGTGTTGATGATGGGGCGGCTGCGCGTGGTCGCCGACGAGACACCCTCCCAGATGTGCTCCGCCCGCTGGCTCAGGCAGAACACCGCCCCCCGCGCCGTCTGGAGCACCTTGCCCGCGCCGGCGTAGATCTGCCGGGAGACCAGGAACGGGATCAGGACCTCGGTGTAGCGGTTGAACTCGTCGTTGCGTTCGGTGAGGTAGTTCTCGTGGCAGCCGTAGGAGTTCCCCACCGAGTCGGTGTTGTTCTTGAAGAGATACACCTCACCCCGGATGCCCTCCTCGCGTAGGCGTGCCTGCGCGCCGGTGACGAGCTGGGCCAGGATCCACTCCCCCGCCTTGTCGTGCACGACGACGTCGCTGATGCGGTCGCACTCGGGCGTGGCGTACTCGGGATGGCTGCCGACGTCGAGATACAGGCGGGCGCCGTTCTCGAGGAACACGTTGGACGAGCGGCCCCACGACACCACGCGCCGGAACAGGTAGCGCGCCACCTCGTCCGGGCTGAGCCGGCGCTGGCCGCGCAGGGTGAAGGTCACCCCGTACTCGTTCTCGACTCCGAAGATGCGCCGCTCCACCAGGCCAACCGTACTGCTGTCTATGCCAGCAGTTGTGCCAGCTCCTCTTCCTCGATCCGGCGGAAGGTGCGGCGGCCATTCCCCCGGCTCAGGGTGGCGACCTCCAGGTCGCCGGCCGCCAAGGTGCGGTCGGGACCGGCCAGCGCCGCCACGGCGGCCTTGATGGCCGTGGCCATGTCCCAGTCGGGCTGCCAGGCCGCCGCCACCCGTTCCGTGATGGTCTCCGCGTCACCGCCGAGCACCGCGAAGCGGTCCTCGTCGGTGATCGTTCCCTCGTAGGCGATGTGGTACAGCTGGTTCTCGCTGTCACCGAGCTCGGCCACGAGGATCTCGACCTCGAGCGGCTTCATCTCGTGCGTGAAGACGTTGCCGAGATACTGGGCGTAGAGATTGGCCAGCGACCGTGCGTCGACGTCCTCCCGGCTGAAGGCGAAGCCCTTGGTGTCGGCGTGCCGGACCCCCGCCACGCGGAGCTGGTCGTACTCGTTGTACTTGCCCACGCCGCCGAAGGCGATGCGATCGTAGATCTCGCTGATCTTGTGCAGGGACCGCGACGGGTTCTCGGCGACGATCGCGATGCCGACGTCGTAGGTGGTGGCCACGAGCGAACGTCCGCGTGCGATGCCCTTCTGGGCGTACTCGGCCCGGTCCTTCATCACCTGCTCGGGTGCGACGTAGAAGGGCATGCTCATTGGGCACGCTCCGCCTGCCTGAGAGCGATCAGTGTCGTGAAGCGCTCGGCGACCTCCTGCTCGGGCACCTCCCGGTAGCCCGCAGCGTCCACGACGGCGATGATCGGGTAGATGCCGCGCACGGGGTCGGGGCCGCCCGTCGCCGAGTCCTCGTCCGCCGCGTCGTAGAGCGACTGGATCGCCAGGTCCACCGCGGCGTCCGTCGTCATGCCCTCGCGCCAGCCCAGCTTGACGGTGCTGCGCGCATCGCGGCCGCCCGAGCCGGTGGCCTGAAAGTCGGTCTCCTCGTACTTTCCGCCGGTGACGTCGTAATTGAAGATGCGTCCGGTCCCGCGGGCCGTGTCGTACCCGGCGAAGAGGGGGACCACGGCGAGTCCCTGCATCGCCAGCGGGAGGTTTTGGCGCACCATCTGGGCGAGCTGGTTGGCCTTGCCCTCGAGCGAGAGGGTCGAGCCCTCGACCTTCTCGTAGTGCTCGAGCTGCACCTGGAACAGGCGGACCATCTCGATCGCCATCCCCGCCGTCCCGGCGATCGCCACCGCCGAGTAGCGGTCGGCGGGGAAGACCTTCTCCATGGCGTGGTGGGCGATGATGTTGCCCGCCGTGGCCCGCCGGTCCCCGGCCATCACCACGCCATCGGCGTAGCGCAGGGCCACCACGGTGGTGCCGTGGGGCGCCACGGAGGATGCACCTGCCTCGGCCACGCGCGCGATCGACTCGGCCCGGCCCGCGGTCAGGCGCAGGAGGCCGACGAAGTCCGGACCCGGATCATGCTCCGGGGGGAAGAGCGGGAGCGCCACCGGGTGTTACTGCCCGCCCTTTTGCACATAGTTGCGCACGAACTCTTCCGCGTTGTCCTCGAGGACCTCGTCGATCTCGTCCAGGAGGTCGTCGAGCTCCGCCTTGATCTTCTCGCCCCGCTCCGAAGTCGCGGGGGTGGCCTCGTCGACCTCCACCTCGGTCTCGGTCGAGCGGGCGGCCGAACCCTTCTTCTTCTGTTCCTGTTCTGCCATCGTTCCAGTCCCGTCCTCTGTTCGAGTCTTCGCCTAGGAGTTGAGCCGGTTGAGCAGGTCAGCCGGTCCTGTGCTCTCGGCCAGGAGCGCTCCGGTGTGCTCGGCTGTTCCCTTCAGGGGGTCCATCATAGGGACGCGCCGCAACGGGTCTGCTCCGATGTCGAACACGAGAGAATCCCAGTTGGCGGTCACGACGGCGTCGGGCCACCGGGCCAGGCACTTGCCCCGGAACCAGGCACGGGTGCCGACGGGAGGTTCGCTGACGGCGTTCGTCACCTGGGCCGGCTCGACCAGGGTGCGCATGTCGAGGCGCCGGAAGACGGACTTGTCCGGTCGCAGGTCGTGGTACTGCAATGCCAGTGCGGCGACCCGCGGGTCCCTCCACCCGCACGAGTGCCGCTCCTGGTAGGCCAGCAGGAGCTCCCTCTTCGCGACCCAGTCCAGCGTGTCGGCCAGCGAGGCCGGGTCGGACTCGAGCCCGCCCAGGACCGACTCCCAGTGCTCCATCACGAGCGCCCCGGTCGCACCCTCGTCGCCGAGGGCGGTCAGGCCGAACTCCTCGGCGTACTTGCGGGCCGCACCGAAGAGCTCCCACTGGAGCTCGAGCGCGGTGGCGGTGGAGCCGTCGGTGAGGGAGAGCGGGCGCGCCAGCGACAGGTCGGCCGACACCTGGTGCAGGGCGCGCACCGGGTCGGACAGGGAGAGGTCGCGGGTCGGCCCGGCGTCGTCCTCCACCATGGCGAGCACGATGGCGGTCGTGCCGATCTTCAAGAAGGTGGCGATCTCCGCCAGGTTGGCGTCGCCCACGATCACGTGCAGGCGCCGGAACCGCTTGGGATCGGCGTGGGGCTCGTCACGGGTGTTGACGATCGGGCGCTTCAGGGTCGTCTCGAGCCCGACGATCTCCTCGAAGAACTCGGCCCGCTGGGAGAGCTGGTACTCGACGGTCTCGGAGTCCAGCGCCGGCGTCTCCGTGCCGACCTTGCCCGACCCCGTGAAGATCGTGCGCGACACGAAGTGCGGGACGACGCCCTCGATCACCCTGGCGAAGGGAACGGCCCGGTCCATCATGTAGTTCTCGTGGCAGCCGTAGGAGTTGCCCTTGCCGTCGGAGTTGTTCTTGTGGACGACGGGAGCCGGCTGCTCGGGCATGCGCATGGAGGCCGCCACCATGGCCCGCCGCAGCACCTCCTCGCCGGCCTTGTCGTAGACGAGGCACTCGAGGGGCGTCAGGCACTCCGGGCTCGAGTACTCCGGGTGGGCGTGGTCCACGTAGAAGCGGGCGCCGTTGGTGAGCACCGTGTTGGCGAGGTGCGTCTCCACCATCGGGGCCAGCGACCCCTCGCGGGCGAAGCCACGGGCGTCGTTCCCGGGCGTCTCGTCCTCGAAGTCCCACCCGATCTTCTGCTCCACGTCCGCCGCGTAGGCGTTGACGAGCACCGACGACGCCGCGATGGGGTTCTGCTCGGGGCCCGGCGAATGGATCCCGTACTCGGTCTCGATGCCGCAGACCTTCGTGGTGGCCACGGTGCGACCCTAACTTCTAAAGGTACTGGCCGGTTCCGACCCGTTCGATCGAGCGGCCACCGTGCACCTCGAGGTCCTCGCTGAGCAGGGTTCGGACGTAGACGATGCGCTCGCCCTTCTTGCCGGAGATCCGGGCCCAGTCGTCGGGGTTGGTGGTGTTCGGCAGATCCTCGTTCTCCTTGTACTCCTGGCGGATCGACTCCAGCAGGTCCGCGGTCCGGATGCCACCGGTCTCGCCCGCGATCACCCGCTTGATGGCCAGCTTCTTGGCCCGGCGCACGATGTTCTCGATCATCGCCCCGGAGGCGAAGTCGCGGTAGTACAGGATCTCCTTGTCGCCGTTCTGGTAGGTGACCTCCAAGAAGCGGTTCTCGTCGTCCTCTCGGTACATGTCGACCACGGTCTGTTCGATCATCGCCTGCACGGCCTTGTGGGCATCGCCCCCACCGAGGCGGCGGACCTCGTCGGTGTCGAGCGGAAGGTCGGGCGTGAGGTAGCGGCTGAAGATCTGCCCGGCGGCATCCTCGTTGGGGCGTTCGATCTTGATCTTCACGTCGAGGCGCCCCGGGCGCAGGATGGCCGGGTCGATCAGGTCCTCCCGGTTCGACGCGCCGATGACGATGACGTCGCGCAGGGACTCCACGCCGTCGATCTCGGCCAGGAGCTGCGGGACGATGGTCGACTCCATGTCGGAGCTGATGCCGGTGCCGCGGGTGCGGAAGAGGGATTCCATCTCGTCGAAGAAGACGATGACCGGCATGCCCTCGTCCGCCTTCTCGCGGGCCCGCTGGAAGACCTGGCGGATCTGTCGCTCGGTCTCACCGACGTACTTGTTGAGGAGCTCGGGCCCCTTGATGTTGAGGAAGAAGCTGCGGACGTTGTCGTTGCCCGTCTTCTCGGCGACCTTCTTGGCCAGGGAATTGGCCACCGCCTTGGCGATGAGGGTCTTGCCGCAGCCCGGCGGGCCGTAGAGGAGGATCCCTTTGGGCGCGGGCAGCGAGTACTCGACGAAGAGGTCGCGGTGCATGTACGGCAGCTCGACGGCGTCGGTGATGGCCTCGATCTGCGTGTCGAGCCCGCCCACGTCCGCGTAGGTGATGTCGGGCACCTCCTCGAGGACGAGCTCCTCGCTCTCGAGCTTCGGCAGTTTCTCGATGAGGAGCTGCGTGCGCGCGTCCATCAGCAGGGAGTCACCGGCGCGCAGCCTGGTGCCCATCATGTCCTCGGAGAGCTCGGCGACCCGCTCCTCGTCGGCCCGCGCGTAGATCACGCAGCGGCGACGGTCCTCGAGCTGTTCCTTGAGGGTGACGACCTCGCCGGAGAACTCACCGTCGCGGACGAGCACGACGTTCAGGCTCTCGTTGAGGACCACCTCGTTCCCCTTGCGGATGACACCCGGGTCGATGTCGGGGTGCAGGCTCACCCGCATCTTGCGCCCGCTCGAGAACACGTCCACCGTGCCGTCGTCGTTGACGCCGAGGAACGTGCCGTAGGCCGCCGGCGGCTGCGTGAGCTTCTCGACCTCCTCGCGCAGGGCGGCCAGCTGCTCCTTGGCCTGTTGGAGCGTGAAGGTCAGCTTCTCGTTCTGCGAGGTGGCCTGCGCCAGCTGCCCCTTGGACTCGAGCAGCCGCTCCTCCAGGGCCTGCACCCGGCCCGGGCTCTCCTGCAGCCGCCGCCGGAGCGCGTGGATCTCATCCTCGGCATCTGCCAGTTCGGCACGCAGCGCCTCGAGCTGGGCAGCGGCTTCATCGGGAGTCGCGGTCACCAGTCGTCACCCTAGCCCTCGACTCGGCGGGAATTGCCCGCAACGTGCGCGCACCGGGGATGCGCCGGAAAGGCAGGCCCGGACGAGTACGATGAAAGGAGGTCGTGACGCCGGATTGACGGCTCGCGTGACGCCTCACTACGGTCCCTCGTGGCCCGTCGGGCGGTTTCGACAAGGGAGAATCAGATACATGAAGGTCTGGATCGACCAGGATCTCTGCACGGGCGACGGGCTCTGTGAGGAGATCGCGCCGGCCGTCTTCACTCTCCTCGACGACGGCCTCGCCTACGTGAAGGAAGACAGCGACGTCAAGAGCGACCCCGGCGGCTCGGCGGGGATGGCCGCGGTGCCGAGCGACCTGGAGGACGCGGTGGTCGAGGCCTCAGAGGAGTGCCCCGGCGAGTGCATCTTCATCGAGCGGGACTGAGCAAGCCTCCCCGGTCGATACACCGACGGCTCGGGCGCGCCATCGAGCAGCGCCCGCAGCTCCGGACCGATCGCCTCGATGGAGGCGCGCACGCCCACGTCGTCGCTCACTCATGGCTACTCATGGCACCAGCCGCCGCGCCGTCGTGAGGAAGCCGGTGTGGCCGACCATGCGGTGGTCGGGCCGGACCGAGCGGGCCTCGACGTGCCAGGTGCGCCGGATGATCTCCTGCGTCTCGGCGAGGCCGAAGGGGACGCCCTCCTCGGCGAGCGCCTGGTGCAGCAGCGCGGTCTGGTTGATGGTGGGCAGGTAGGCCAGCAGGATGCCGCCGGGCCGCAGGGCCGCTGCCGCCGCGTGCACCACCTTGTTGGGCTCGGGCATGTCGAGCAGGACGCGGTCGAGGCCCGACTCGTCGATGCCCTCGGTCACGTCGCGGATCTCTACCCGGTAGGGCGTGCCCGCACCGAGGGTGGCCTCCACGTTGGCGCGGGCCCGCGCCGCGAAGTCCTCGCGCAGCTCGTAGCCGACGACTGACGCGCCGGCGCGCAGGACGGTCATGGACAGGGCGCCCGAGCCCACGCCGGCCTCGAGCACCCGTTGGCCCGGCCCGATGTCTGCCGCGATCAGGATGGCGCCAAGGTCTTTGGGGTAGATCACCTGGGCCCCGCGGGGCATCTTCAGGACGACGTCGCTCAGCGTCGGCCGGAGCGCCAGGAAGCTGCGCCCCGTGGAGCCCGCGACGGCGGAGCCCTCGGTGGCCCCGATGATGTCGTCGTGGGCCAGCACCCCGGCATGGGTGTGGAAGGTCGCACCCGCCACCAGCGACAGCAGGTAACGGCGCTCCTTGGGGTCGATGAGGAGCACCCGCTCCCCCGCCGCGAACGGCCCCTCCACGGGCGTCAGGCTTCGACGGACGCGGGCGTGGGTGCTGCCGCCGGCACTGGGGCGGCCCTGCGGTCGCGCACCGTGATGAGCACCTGCTCGCCCGGCGAGACCGTGACGGTCGAGACGACGGCGGCGCGGTCGTTCAGGACCCGGCGCAGGAAGAAGGTGGCACCGGCGAGGAGGAACCAGTACCAATTCCCCGCGAGCCCCCGGCGCACCCCGGCGCGCAGGAAGCGCCGCAGGAGCACGTCCACGTCAGAGCCGCCGGATCTCGACCACGGCCGACTTGGCGCGGCCCCGGCGGCGGCCGGCGAGGAAGGCCAGCGTGAGGAGCAGGATGCCCACCGCTCCCGCGACGGCGAGGCCGCGCGGTGCGGCGGCGCGTGCGGTCGCTTCCCCCTCACCCATCACCTGTGCGTAGGCGGCCTGGAGGTCCTGGCGTGTGATGAGCCGCCCGTTGCTCCCCGCCTTGGTCGTCGTGCTTGGCATCAGCTCGCTTCCTCCCGTGACTCCGTCTCACTCAATTGACGCCGGGCGACCACCGCCGGCAGCTTCTGTTGCCCCGGCCCGGCGGTGATGCGCCATGCCGCCACGCCGATGACGGCCAGGCCGAGCACGGCCACCGCGGCATAGGGCACCCAGGACCAGTCCCCCGTCAGCGCCGTCCCCGTTTCGGTCTGCAAGAGGCGCAGCACCCCGAGGAGGATCAAGAGGATCCCGAAGGCCAAGCAGAACGAGCCCGCGATCCCCATGTAGAGGAAGCGCCCGAGGCCCCTGAGGGGCGCGATCGTCTCCTGCTTGAGGTAGTCGACCGTGAGCTGGAACGCGTCGTCCCCGGCGTGGCGCAGCCCGTGACTGCCGTTGTCTGACCGTGGTGCCATGTGGCGGATAATCCTGGTACCTGGGCCGTCGGCATGCAAACACCCCAGGCGAGAGCGTCAGTCGCGCTCCTTGAACAGGTAGGTGGACGACGCCCGGGCCACCAGTCGCTCGGCCTCCTCGCCGGGGACCCGGGCCACGACGCCCGCCTCGACGAAGGCGACGCGGCGCCCCCCGGACACGACCTCGGCCGCGCAGGTGAGCTCGGCGCCGGGCGGCACCGGGCCGAGAAAGCTGATCTTCATTTCGGCGTTGGAGGCGAAGACCCGCCGGCCCTCCACGTAGGTGACGGCCGCCGCGCCCATGGCGGAGTCCGCGAAGGCCCCGAGGAAGCCCCCCTGCATGATCCCGGCCGGGTTGGCGAAGCGCTCGTCCGCCTTCATGCGCCAGGTGCAGCGACCCGGGGTCGCCTTGTCGACGCAGGTCATGCCGAGGGTGAGGTCGCTGTTTGGCGGCACCTGCATGCGGGAAGCCATGGAGGTGAAGAGTACGTGACGGCACCGACGACGGGCCGGGACGGACGGTTAGGGTTGACCATGACGTTGCACACATCCACCCCGGTCGTGCAGGACCCGAGGCTGGTCGAGCTGGGCATCAACGTCGTCCGGGGCCTGGCCATGGACGTGCCGCAGGAAGCGGACTCCGGGCACTCGGGGACGGCGATGGCGCTGGCTCCGCTCGCCCACGTCCTGTGGACGCGCGTCATGCATTACGACCCACGTGACCCCGGGTGGCCCGACCGGGACCGCTTCGTCCTCTCGTGCGGCCACGCGTGCATCCTCCAGTACGCCATGCTGCACCTGACCGGGTACGACCTCTCGCTCGAGGACCTCCGCCAGTTCCGCCAGTGGGGCAGCAAGACGCCCGGCCACCCCGAGGTGCACCACACGCCCGGCATCGAGGTCACGACGGGCCCGTTGGGCCAGGGTTTCGCCAACGCCGTCGGCATGGCCCTGGCCGAGCGCATCGTGCGGACGCGCTTCGGCCGCGAGGTCTGCGACCACCGCACCTATGTCATCGCGAGCGACGGCTGCATGATGGAGGGCATCTCCCACGAGGCCGCCTCCCTGGCGGGGCACCTCGGACTGGGCCGGCTGCTCGCCGTCTACGACGACAACCACATCACGATCGACGGGCCGACCGAGCTGACCTACGACGACGACGTGGTCGCGCGCTTCGAGGCCTACGGCTGGCGGGTGCGCCACCTCGGCGAGATGGCGAACGACGTCGACGGGCTCGACGCTGCGATCGGGGAGGCGCTCGAGCAGCCACCCGACGCCCCCGACGCCAAGCCCACCCTGCTCGTCCTGCGCAGCCACATCGGCTGGCCCTCCCCGCACCTCACGGACACCGCCAAGGCCCACGGCACCCCCTTCGGCGAGGAGGAGATCCGCGCCACCAAGGAGATCCTGGGCCTGCCGCCCGACGAGACGTTCTGGGTGCCCGACGAGGTCCGCACCTTCTACGCGCAGCAGATCGCGGCGCGGCGAGCGCGCGCACGCCGAGTGGACGGCCCGCTTCGAGTCCTGGGACGGCGACCGCGCCGGCTGGGACGCCGCGGAGGCGGGGCACGGGAGCCCGGGATGGGACGCGGACCTGCCGCGCTTCGAGTCCGGGACCATGCTGGCGACACGCCACGCCGTCAACCAGTGCATCGACGCCACGGTCGGGAGCATCCCGGGCCTCGTGGCCGGCTCCGCCGACCTCACCGGCAACAACGGCGTGCTCGTGAAAGGGGCCGAGATTCAGGCGAGGACCAGCCCCGGCGGCACGCAGGTCCACTACGGCATCCGCGAGCACGGCATGGGCGGCGTCATGAACGGCATGGCGGCGCACCGCGGCGTGCTTCCGGTGGGCGGGACGTTCTTCGTCTTCTCGGACTACATGCGTCCCGCGGTGCGGCTGGCCGCGCTCGGCGGGGCCCACGTCATCTACTCGTGGACGCACGACTCCATCGGGCTCGGCGAGGACGGTCCGACCCACCAGCCCATTGAGCACCTCGCCTCGCTGCGCGCCATGCCCGGCCTCAGCCTGGTGCGCCCAGCCGACGCCAACGAGACGGCGCAGGCCTGGCGCCTGGCCGTCGAGGCGGACGGGCCGGTCGGCCTCGCCCTCACCCGCCAGAACGTCCCGGTGCTGGCCGAGACCGCCGACGGGGCCGCCGCCGGCGTGGCGCAAGGCGCCTACGTCCTGGCCGATTCGGAGGGCACCCCCGACATCGTGCTCGTGGGCTCGGGGAGCGAGGTCCAGCACTGCCTGGCCGCCGCGACCACGCTGGCCGGTTCCGGCGTGCGGGCGCGGGTGGTGTCGTTCCCGAGCTGGGACCGCTTCGAGCAACAGGACAAGGGCTACCGGGCGAGCGTCTTCCCGCCGGGGGTGCCGGTGCTCAGCATCGAGGCGGGCTCGACCTTCGGGTGGGACCGCTACGCCGACGACGCCATCGGGATCGACCACTTCGGGGCGTCCGCCCCGGTGGCGGTCGTCATGGAGAAGTTCGGCTTCACGCCCGAGCACGTGGTGGAACGGGCCCGCGCCCTGCTGGCCCGCGACCGTGGCTGACGCGGCCGATCGACGAAGGGAGCTGTCGCGATGACCCGACTCCAGGACCTCTACGCCATCGGGGGCCAGAGCCCCTGGCTGGACAACCTGCGCCGCGATTGGATCGAGGGGGGCAAGCTCGCCGAGTTGCTCACCCTGGGCGTGCGCGGCATCACGTCGAACCCGACCATCTTCGCCAACGCGATGACGGGCCAGGCGGACTACGACGACCAGTTCCGCGCGCTGATGAAGGACCACACCGTGGAGGCCGCCTACTGGGAGATGGCGACGACCGACATCAAGAGCGCGCTGGGCCTGTTGCGCCCCCTCTACGACGAGAGCGACGGCGAGGACGGGTACGTCTCCCTCGAGGTGTCGCCCACCTTGGCCCACGACACCGAGGGCACCGTGCGCGACGCGCTCGAAGTTCCACGAGACGATCGCGCAGCCCAACCTCTTGGTGAAGGTGCCGGCCACCCGCGAGGGCGTCCCCGCCATCGAGACGCTGATCGGCGGCGGGCGGAGCATCAACGTGACGCTCATCTTCGGCCTCGACCGCTACGACGAGGTCATGGAGGCCTACCTGAAGGGCCTCGAGGCGCTGGTCGCGGCCCATCGGGAGGCCGAGCTGCCGCGGGTGGCCAGCGTGGCCTCCTTCTTCGTCAGCAGGGTCGACACCGAGGTCGACCGCCGCCTCGAGGCCCTCGCCGGAGGGGAGTCGGGCGACCCCGCCGTGCTCGGCCTGCGCGGCACCGCGGCGGTGGCCCAGGCCCAGACGGCCTACCAGCACTTCCACCACACCTTCGCCGGCGAGCGCTGGGAGGCGCTGCGGGCCAAGGGCGCCCGCGTGCAGCGGCCGCTGTGGGCGTCCACCTCGACCAAGAACCCGGCCTACCCCGACCTGCTCTACGTGGACGACCTCATCGGGCCGGCCTCCGTGAACACGATGCCGGAGGGGACCCTGCGCGCGTTCGAGGACCACGGCACGCTGAAGCGGACCGTCGACGCCGACCCCGGCGGCGCCGAGGCCGCCCTGGACCGCCTGCGCGAGGCCGGGATCGACATGGAGGACGTGGAGCAGACGCTCGAGGACGAGGGCGTACACGGGTTCGCCAAGTCCTTCGAGGAGCTGCTGCAGGCGCTGTCCGACAAAGCCGCTACCTTCTGATCCCGCAGGGCAACCGAGAGGAGGGCGCATGAGGATCGGCATGATCGGCCTCGGCAAGATGGGTGCCAACATGACCGAGCGCCTGCTCAAGGGCGGGCACGAGGTGGTGGCGTACGACCTGCACCCGGACGCGTTGAAGCAGGCGGCGGCCAAGGGCGCCGAGACCGCCACGTCCCTGCAGGACCTGGCGGGGAAGCTCAAGCCACCCAGGGCGGCCTGGTTGATGCTCCCGGCCGGCCACGTGACGGACGCCGCCGTCGAGGCCCTGGCCGGCCTGTTCTCCAAGGGCGACGTCATCGTCGACGGGGGCAACTCGAACTACAAGGAATGGATGGTCCTCGCGGCGAAGGTCGACAAGACCGGGGTCGGCCTCGTCGACGCCGGCACCTCGGGCGGCGTCTGGGGCCTCACCGAGGGCTATTGCCTCATGGTGGGGGGCACCAAGGAGGCCGTGGCCCTCGTCGAGCCCGCCCTGCTGACGCTGGCCCCGGAGGGCGGCTACGCGCACGTGGGGCCGGTCGGTGCGGGTCACTTCGTCAAGATGGTGCACAACGGGATCGAGTACGGGCTCATGCAGGCCTACGCCGAGGGCTTCGAGATCATGGGGACGGCCAACGAGTTCGACCTCGACCTGCACGAGATCGCGTCCATCTGGCGCTACGGGTCCGTGGTGCGCAGCTGGCTGCTCGAGCTGGCCGAGCGGGCGCTGCGGCCGGGCGCGGGGTTCGACGACATCAAGGGCGTGGTCGTCGACTCGGGCGAAGGGCGCTGGACGGCGCAGGAGGCGATCGACCGTGGCGTCGCGGCGCCGGTCATCTCGACGTCGCTGTTCACCCGCTTCGCCTCGCAGAACCAGGACTCGCTCCAGCTGAAGATGCTCTCCGCGCTGCGCAACCAGTTCGGGGGCCACGCCGTGACGCTCGAGTCGGGCGAGCAGGGCTTGGAGACCGAAACGCCGGTCCCCTGAGTTGATCACCGTCGTCGACGACGTCCCGCGCGCCTTCGCCGACGCGGTGGTCGAGGCGTTCGGCGCGCGCACCGGGCCGCGCTTCGCGGTCGTGCTCTCGGGCGGCCCCACGGCGCGCGCGTGCTACGAGCTGCTGGCGACGTCGGGGGGCGTCGACTGGCGCGTGGTCGACGTCTACGTCGGGGACGAGCGCGTCGTCCCGCCCGACGACGAGGACGCCAACCAGCGGCTGATCAAGGAGGCGCTGCTCGACCGCGTCGGCGCCGTGGGGTCCTTCCGGCCGATGCCGACGGAGGGACCGCTCGAGGCATGCGTCGCCGCCTACCAGCGCATCATGAGCGACCTGGTGACGGGCCCGGGGATCGACGTCATCCATCTCGGCATGGGGCCCGACGGGCACACCGCGTCGCTCTTCCCGGGCGATGCGAGCCTCGAGGCCGACCCGGGCGAGCTGGTGCGGGCGACCGAGGACCCGAACGGGCGCAACCCGCACCCGCGCCTCACCCTGACGCTGCCGGCCATCAACTCGGCACGGCAGGCCATCTTCACCGTGTCCGGCGCGTCCAAGTCGGCCGCCGTGGCGGCGCTGCGGCGTGGCGACGACATCCCGGCCGCCCGCGTCCACGCGGGGCGCACGCTGTGGCTGGTCGACCGCGCCGCCGCCGCGGGCGCCCCATAGATTGGCCACCATGCTCCCCGATGCCGATCTCCTGCGCACCCCCCTGGCCGAGCTCGCCGCCCTGGCCCGGGTGGTGCGCGACGGGGCGCACGGGCGCCGGGTCACCTTCTCGCCGAAGGTCTTCGTGCCGCTCACCATGCTCTGCCGCGACCGCTGCGGCTATTGCACCTTCGCCAAGGCGCCGGGCCGCGTCGCCGCGCCGTACCTCACCCCCGAGGAGGTCCTCACCATCGCGCGCGCCGGACGTGCGGCCGGGTGCCACGAGGCGCTCTTCACCCTGGGCGAGCGCCCCGAACTGCGCTACCCGGCGGCCCGCCAGTGGCTCGAGGCGCAGGGGCACTCGTCGACGGTCGAGTATCTCGCCCACGTGTGCCGCCTCGTGGTGGAGGAGACGGGGCTGCTCCCCCACGCCAACGCCGGCGCGCTCTTCCCCGACGAGCTGGCCCGGCTGCGCGAGGTCACGGCGAGCCAGGGGATGATGCTCGAGTCGCTGGCCGAGGGGCTGGCGGCGCACCGCGGCGCACCCGACAAGGAGCCGGCCCGCCGGCTGGCCACGCTGGAGGCGGCGGGCGAGCTCGCCATCCCGTTCACCACCGGGATCCTGGTCGGCATCGGCGACGACCGCCCTGGGCAGGTGGCCGCCCTGCGCGCCATCGCCGCGTCGCACGCCCGCCACGGTCACGTGCAGGAGGTCATCGTCCAGAACTTCCTGCCCAAGCCGGGGACGGCGATGGCCCGCGCCGAGCCCTGCCCGCCCGAGGACCTGCAGTGGGCCATCGCGGCGGCCCGGCTCGTGCTGCCGCCCGAGATCCACGTCCAGGCGCCGCCGAACCTCTCCGACGACCTGGCACCCCTGCTGCATGCCGGCATCGACGACTGGGGCGGCGTCTCCCCCATCACCGCCGACCACGTCAACCCCGAGCGGGCCTGGCCGGCGCTCGCGGTGCTGCGGGAGGCGACCGAGGCGGCGGGCCACGCGCTCGGCGCCCAGGCTCACCGTGTACCCCACCTTCGCCCTCGACCCCGAGCGCTGGCTCCATCCGGCGCAGCGCTTCCCGGTGCTCGACGCCTCCGACGCCGAGGGGCTGGCGCGCGATTCCTCGTGGTGCTCGGGCGGCGAGATGCTCCCGCCCGACCTGCTCGGCGCACCCGGGGCGCCCGACGGGATCGCGCCCGCGGATCGACGCACCGGCCCGGCCGGGGCGGCGCGGTGGCCGAGGTCCTGGCTGGGGTGGCCCTCGGCCAGGAGGTGGGCACGGCGGAGATCGTCGACCTGTTCTCCGCCCGGGGACCCGAGGTACACCTGGTGGCCGAGGTCGCCGACGACCTGCGGCGCCAGGCGGTGGGCGACGCGGTGACGTTCGTGCGCAACCGCAACATCAACTACACGAACGTGTGCACGTTCAAGTGCCGCTTCTGCGCGTTCTCCAAGGGCCCGCTGTCGCTGAACCTGCGGGGCGCCCCCTACCTGTTGGAGCTCGACGAGGTCACGCGGCGCGTCGCCGAGGCCGAGGCCGAGGGTGCGACCGAGGTGTGCCTGCAGGGCGGTATCCACCCCGACTTCGACGGCGACTACTACCTCCACGTGCTCGACGCCGTGCGCGCCGGGTCGGCGAACATCCACATCCACGGCTTCACCGCCTTGGAGGTGACCGAGGGGGCCCGGCGCTCGGGGGTGCCGCTGGCCGACTACCTGACCCGGCTGCGCGAGGCCGGACTGAAGACGCTCCCCGGCACGGCGGCGGAGATCCTCGACGACGAGGTGCGCGCCGTCATCTGCCCCGACAAGGTCAACACGGAGGAGTGGCTCGAGGCGCACCGCACCGCCCACTCGGTGGGCCTGCGCTCCAACATCACGATCATGTTCGGCTCGGTGGAGCAGCCGCTCAGCTGGGCGCGCCACATGATGCGCACCCGTGACCTCCAGCGCGAGACCGGCGGCTTCACCGAGTTCGTGCCGTTGCCCTTCGTGCACATGGCCACCCCGATCTACCTCCAACGCAAGGCGCGGCGGGGACCGACCTTCCGCGAGGCCCTGCTCATGCACGCGGTGGCCCGCATCGTCTACGCCGGTGACATCGACAACATCCAGGTCAGCTGGGTCAAGATGGGTGCCGCCGGCGCACGGCAGCTCCTGCGCGCCGGGGCCAACGACCTGGGCGGCACGCTGATGGACGAGAACATCTCGCGGGCGGCGGGCGCGCAGCACGGGCAGCGGATGGGGGTCGACGAGCTCGAGGCCATCGTGGCGCCGCTCGGGCGACCGCTGGTGCAGCGTTCCACGCTGTACGCGCTGGCGGGCGCTCCCGCGGCGCGTGACCGACGACGGCGCCGCACTCGACGCCGAAGCCGAAGCAGCCGCACGGCTGAACGCGTTCGAGGCGCTGTTCGCGCGGCACTCGCTCTCGTCCGCGCAGGCCCGCGAGCTCGATGCGATGATCGGCACGCTCTGGGACATGGCGCGCGAGGGCACGGCCGTCGGCGACCTGAAGATCGCCAAGGCCGCGCTGGCCGAGATGGCCGAGGCCTTCCGCGTCTTCCGGCCCTACCGCCACATCCGCAAGCTCACGATGTTCGGGTCGGCGCGCACCAGGCCCGAGGATCCCGTCTACGTCCTCGCCCGCACGCTGGCGGCGCGCCTGGCCTCCGCCGACTGGATGGTGGTGACGGGTGCCGGTCCGGGCATCATGGCGGCGGGCCTCGAGGGCGCGGGGCGCGAGCACACGTTCGGGGTGAACATCCGGCTCCCCCACGAAGAAGACGCCAACGCGTTCATCGCGCAGGACCCCAAGCTGGTCGAGATGCGCTACTTCTTCACCCGCAAACTCATGTTGATCAAGGAGTCGCACGCCTATGCGGTCCTTCCCGGCGGCTTCGGCACCCAGGACGAGGCCTTCGAACTGCTGACGCTGCTCCAGACGGGGAAGGCGGAGCCGGCGCCGGTGGTGATGGTGGAGACGCCCGGCGGCACCTACTGGCACGCCTGGCTCCGGTTCATGGAGGAGGAGGCCATCGCGGCCGGCTGGGTCTCGCCCGACGACCGCGCCCTCTTCAAGGTGACGAACACCATGGAGGAGGCCGCCGAGGAGGTGCTCGGCTTCTACCGCAACTACCACTCGTGCCGGTGGGT
Source organism: uncultured Acidimicrobiaceae bacterium (assembly GCA_963726005.1). Lineage (GTDB taxonomy): Bacteria > Actinomycetota > Acidimicrobiia > Acidimicrobiales > RAAP-2 > Bog-473. The sequence goes on along the minus strand of CAVSAT010000002.1, from coordinate 35,418 downwards.
GGGCGACTTGCTCGTCCTGCGCGTCCAGAGACAACCGAGCAAGGCCGAGCTGGCCGAGCTCAACCGGCGCTTCGCCGACATCATCGTCCGTGGGAGCATGCGCACCGCGAGCCCGTTCCCACCCGAGCGTGACGACCACCCCGAGCTGCCCCGCCTCGCGCTGCGCTTCGACCGCTGGCATTACTCCCGGCTGCGCCAACTCATCGACGCCCTCAACGAGTGCACGGGGTAATCGCGGCGCGGGCTCGGCCTGGCCTGGCCGCGCTGCTCGCCCTCGCGGCCCTGGGGTGGAGCGGGCTCTCCGCAACGCCGGCGTCGGCCACGGGTCCCTCGCCCGACTCGGCGGTGCCCTTCGGGGCGACGACCGTCGGCGCCAACGCGGTGACGAACCCCAACGCGCCGGTCGTGGGCATGGCCGCGACGCCCGACGGCGGCGGCTACTGGCTGGCGGCCCGCGACGGCGGCGTGTTCGGGTACGGCGACGCCCGGTTCTTCGGTTCGGCCGGCGCACTCCCGCTGAACGCGCCGGTCGTGGGCATGGCCGCGACGCCCGACGGCGGCGGCTACTGGCTGGTGGCCCGCGACGGCGGCGTGTTCGGGTACGGCGACGCCGCCTTCTTCGGCTCGGCGGGCTCGCTGACGCTCAACGCGCCGGTCGTGGGCATGGCCGCGACCGGTGACGGCCGGGGGTACTGGCTCGTCGCCGCAGACGGGGGCATCTTCAGCTACGGCGACGCCCGCTTCTGGGGCTCCACCGGGTCGCTGGTCCTCAACGCGCCGGTCGCGGGCATGGCCGCCACCCCCGACGGCGGTGGCTACTGGCTGGTGGGGTCTGATGGCGGGGTCTTCACCTACGGCGACGCGGTCTTCTCCGGCTCGGCCGGCTCGGTCCCGCTCAACGCGCCGATCGCCGGCCTGGCGGCGGCACCGGGCGGCGGCTATTGGCTCGTCGCGCGCGACGGCGGGCTCTTCAGCTACGGCGGCGCTCCCTACTTCGGTTCGCTCGGGGGGACGACCCTGCCCGGGCCGGTCGTCGGCATGGCCGCCGTGCCGGCGGGTGGCGGCTACTGGCTCGCGCTCGGGTTCCGAGCCGCTGGCGGGCAAGGTGGTCGGGATCGATCCCGGTCACAACGGTTTGGACGAGAGCGCGCCGGCGGTCGTCGACCAGCCCGTCTTCAACGGCACCGGGTACGAGCCGTGCGACACCACGGGCACGGCGACCGACGACGGGTACACCGAGGCCCAGTTCAACTTCGACGTCGCCACGGACCTGGTGACCGACCTGGAGGACGAGGGCGCGCGGGTCGTGCTGACCCGGCCCGACAACAACGGCGTCGGGCCGTGCGTGACGACCCGGGCGGCCATCATCAATGCGGCCCACGCCGACGTCTCGGTCGACATCCACGCCGACGGCGGCCCCGCAGACGGCCGTGGCTTCACCGTCTTGGAGCCCGTGGCGGACGGCCCCAACGACGCCGTCATCGCGCCCTCCTCAGCCTTCGCCTCCGTGCTGCGCGACACCTTCGCCGCGGCCACGCCCATGCCGGCGAGCGACTACGGCGGCGGCGGCCTGCAGCCCCGCAACGACCTCGCCGGGCTGAACCTGACCACGGTCCCCAAGGCGCTGATCGAGTGCGGGAACATGCGCAACGCGACGGACGCGGGCCTGCTCGTCACGCCCGCCTTCCAACAATCTGCCGCCGCCGCGATCTCCCAGGCGATCACCGCGTTCCTCACCGGTCCCGCCGGCTGACCGACGACACGGCCGACCACCAGGGTCAGGCGGCGCCGAGCCGGGCCCGGGCGATCGTGGCGTAGACGTGACCGGCGGGCGAGGGCTGCGAAGCCACCAGGTCCACGTGGTCGACGGGGAAAGCTGCCTCGAAGGGGATCCCGGCCAGGTCGGCCTGCGCAGCCGCACCGAGCCGTCCCTTGGCCCGGGCCAACGTGAGGTGGCCGTTGAAGGGCGGCTCGCCCTTGGGTGGCGGCGGCACGGCGGGCACGGTGGCGACCCGCACCGCCTCCGCCAACCCGTCGAGGCCGGCGGCGGGGATCTGCAAGACCCGCACGCCCGTGAACCACCCGGTCGCGGGGCCGAGCCGGCACACGACGGGCCTCGTCTGCGCGGTGGCGCACGCCACGAGGGCGTCACCGAGCGGCGCCAGCCGATCCTCGGCCACCTCGCCCAGAAAACGCAGCGTCACGTGCCAGCGTGTGGGGCCGACCAGGCGCAGGTTCTTGGCCCGGCCCAGCGCCAGGAGGGCGAGGCGGTCGCGGGTGGCGGCGTCGGGCCAGGCGGCCACGAACAGGCGCACGGCGCGCCGGTGCTCAGGCGGCGCCGTCGTCGAAGGGCGTGCGGCCGGAGCCGGGGCGCTCGTTCAACGCGACGATGCACCGCTCGAGCGCACGGCGGGCCTTCAGGATGCGGCGCTCGAGGGCCAGGGCCTCCCCCGCCTCCGCCGAATCGGGGTCGCCCGAGGTGGCGCGCCGCAACGCGTCCATCGCCATGTCGGTCAGCTCCTCGAGCACCCTCTCGAGCCGCCCGGCGAGGTCCGCCATGGCCTCGGTGGGGCCGCTCACTTCGGCAACGGTGTGCTCTGCACCTTGTAGGCGCCGTCGGCGTAGGCGGCACGCAGCACCTTCTTGTCGAACTTGCCCACGCTGGTCTTCGGCACCTCGGTGATGAAGGTCCACTGATCGGGGAGCCACCACCGGGGGACGCGGTCCATCAGGAAGGCGACCAGGTCGGCCGGTGCGGGTGAGCGTCCGGGCTTGGCGACCACGGCGACGAGCGGGCGTTCGGACCACTTGGCGTCGGGGATGGCGATGACCGCCGCCTCGAAGACGTCGGGATGCGCCATGACGGCGTTCTCGAGCTCGACCGAGGAGATCCATTCCCCGCCCGACTTGATGACGTCCTTCGTCCGGTCCGAGATGGTCATGTAGCCCTGGCCGTCGAGCGTGCCGACGTCGCCCGTGCGCAGCCACCCGTCGTCGAACCGCCCCGGGTCCTCGTCCATGTAGTACGAGCCGGTGACCCACGGGCCACGGATCTCGAACTCCCCCACCGATCGGCCGTCGTTGGGGAGCACGGTCCCGTCCTCGGCCATGACCCTCACCTCGACCCCGCCGACGACGCGCCCGGCCTTGACCTTGTAGTACATGTCGTCGTGCCCATCGAGCTTGCGGGCGGGCGGCAGCCCGAAGGCGGCCAGCGGGCTGGTCTCGGTCATGCCCCAGCCCTGGATGATGGTCGCGCCGAACCGCTTCTCGAACGCCTCGATGAGGGACTGCGGCACGGCGGCGCCGCCCGCCGTGATGGCGCGGATGGTGGAGAAGTCGATCGGCGTGTCGAGCGCGAGCAGGCCGTTCCAGATCGTCGGCACGCCGCAAGCGAGGGTCGGGTGATGCTCGTTGATGACGGCCGCCAGGGCGTCGCCCATGAGGAACATCTGCGGCATGATCATGTCGGTGCCGGCCATCCAGGCGCCGTAGGGGGTGCCCCAGGCCATGGCGTGGAACATGGGCACGATGACCAGGATCCGGTCCTTCTCGGTCATGCCGACCGAACCGGCCGCCTGTTCGGCCATCGTGTGCAGCCACGTGGAGCGGTGCGAGTAGACGACGCCTTTGGGATTGCCGGTGGTGCCGCTCGTGTAACACATCGCCGCGGCCGACCGCTCGTCGAGCACGGGCCACGCGAAGCCGGGCTCCTCGGCGGCCAGCAGCCGCTCGTAGGAGAGGGTCTCGCCGAGGGGCGAGGTGTCCCCCTCGCCGGCGACGATGATGGTCTCGACGGTCTTCAACTCGTCCTTGATCGCCGCCAGCAGCGGGATGAGCGAGGCGTCCACGATGATGAACCGGTCCTCGGCGTGGTTGATCACGTAGGCGAGCTGGTCGGCGGGAAGCCGGACGTTGAGCGTGTGCAGGACGGCCCCCATGGAGGGGATGGCCAGGTAGGCCTCGAGGTGGCCCTGGTTGTTCCAGCAGAACGTGCCGACGCGGTCGCCCGGCTGGACCCCCAGGCGGGTGAGGGCGGCCGCGAGCCTCTCTGCCCTGGTCGCCACCTCGGAAAAGGTGGCGGCGCGGTGCCCGCCCGCCTCGACGGTGATGACGGTGCTGTCCCCGTGCACCTGCTGCCCGTGGCGGAGGATGTCACTGATGAGGAGCGGGGCGTCCTGCATGGTGCTTTTCATGGCCCAAGTATGGCGAGCGCGCCCTTGACGTGCCCAGCGCCGTCGCCGCACGACCGTTCGCTGTCATGGCCGACGTGTCAAAGCGCCCCCCGCACCGCAGCGGGTCCGGCGCGTGAAGGGCCTCGCCGCCCTCGGGCTGGGCCTGGTGCTGGCCGCGGGCCTGGTGGGCACGGCCGTGGTGGCGTCGGCCGCCGCCCTGCTCGGTGTCGGGAGCGGCGCCCCTTCCGCCAGCTCGGCCGCGGCCTCCCGGGTCCCCCCCGCCATGATCGCCCTCTACCAGCAGGCCGCCGCCACCTGTCCGGGTCTGCCCTGGACGATCCTGGCTGCCATCGGCACCGTCGAGTCGGACAACGGGCAGTCGACGCTGCCCGGCGTGCACGCCGGCGCCAATGCGGCGGGCGCGCGAGGGTCCGATGCAGTTCGAGCCGGCCACGTTCGCGGCCTACGACGAGCCGGTCCCGCCCGGCGGCGCGACGCCGCCCAGCCCGTACGACCCCGCCGACGCCGTCTACGCCGCGGCCCGCCTCTTGTGCACCAACGGCGCCGCGGGCGGCGCCGACCCGGCGGCCGCGGTGTACGCCTACAACCACTCCGCCTCCTACGTGGCACAGGTGTTGGCGTTGGCGCAGTCCTACGCGGCCTCGTCCACGGGGACCCCGGGTGACGCCGGCGCCGTCGCGGTGCGGTGGGCGCTGGCCCAGATCGGGACGCCCTACGTCTGGGGAGGGGAGAGCCCCGGGGCGGGCTTCGACTGCTCGGGCCTCGCCCAGGCCGCCTTCCGCGCGGCAGGCGTGTCGCTGCCGAGGGTCGCCCAGGACCAGTACGACGCCACGCCGAAGCTGGCCGCCGGCGCGCCGCTGGCGCCCGGCGATCTCGTCTTCTTCGGCAGCGGTCCGGGGGGCATCGACCACGTCGGCCTCTTCGTCGGCGTCGTGGGCGGCCGCGACGTCATGGTCGACGCGCCCTACACCGGGGCCGACGTGCGGGCGGACCCTTTCTCGGCGACGCCCGGCGCGTCCTTCGGCGGCCCGCTCTTCGTGGGCGCGACGCGGCCGGCGTCTGGAGCTGCCATTCGCTCTTGAGTTCGCAGCGGCCTGGCGCCTACCGGCACTTCGGTGGCAGGCGCGCGAGATCAGATGAGGGCCGGTGTCCTGGTCGGATTGACGATCCAATATCTGCCGGGCAGGGGTGGGCACTCACCGGCAGATGGGCTTCAGACCGGAGGAGCCCCGTCAGCCATCCAACTGCCCGGTATCGTTCTCGCCGGACTCGCCTCGGTGGCCTTTGGTGCAGTCGTAGGGCCAGAAGCCCCCTTTTCGCCCTCGGGAGCGGATTGGGGGCGCCACCGACTCAGTGACGTGCGGTTACCTTGGCCCACCACGGTGGGTCGGGCCGGAACGGCTCAGCCGGCCTTCCGGTTGCGTCCGTCTCGAATCGGTACACCAGTCCGGCCTCGGGCTGGGCGCGACGCTCGTCGTCGCTCCAGCCTTCGGTAGCGGTGGTGACGTAAAGGCGGTGCAGCCCCGAGCCGGCGAAGGCGCACGAGGTGCTCTGCGTGGCTGGCACCAGAAGGGTCTCGCGCAGTACACCGTCGGGGGAATAGCGCTGGACCCGTCCGCCCCCGTAGATCGCGACCCACAGGTCACCCTCGGCGTCGACAGTCAGGCCATCGGGTGCCCCAACCTCTTCGCTGACCGTGACCAGCATCTGCCCATCGGCGATCGTGCCCCTGTCGGCGTCGAAGCTGAAGGCGTGCACGACACGCGGGCCGCTGTCGACGAGATACATAGTGGCCCCGTCGGGGCTCCAGCCCAGCCCGTTGGAGATGGTCAGATCGCCGAGCATCAACTCAATGCGCCCGTCACCATCCAGCCGGTAGAGCGCCCCACCCCCGGCGTGGAAGTCGTCGGCCAGCGTCCCGGCCCAGAACCGGCCCTGCGGATCGCAAGCACCATCGTTCATCCGCGTCCCGGGCGGTGCGACCTGGGTCAAGGGGCTTAGCGAACCATCCGGCGAAAGGTGGACGAAGCCCCGTCCGGAGGCCAGTAGCCACCCCTCGTCGCCTTGCACGGGCACGATGGCGCCCACGGTGCCGGGCACCCGGTAGTCCCGGACCAGACTGAGACCACCTATGTCGTCGATCCGAGCCGCGGTAAACACGCCCGGCCAGGATGTCCACCGCCAGCAACTCACCGCGGCGAGCGTCCCAGCGAAGACCTTCGCCGAGCTGAGCCTGAGTGGTCGTGCAGGCTACCGCGTCGCTCGTCACCGCAGGAACCCCGGCGAAGGGGTCGCCTCAACCGATACTGGGCGCCCCATACCGCGGCCCAGCATCGCACACCCAAAGCAACGATTCCGGACCGATGGACAGGGCCAGCCGATCGAGCCGTGCGACCGGGTCGCGGGAACGCTGCTCGCCTACCGGTTCAGTGCGTGGTCAGGTGTATGACGCCGGCGCTGTGGAGTCCGTCCAGGATGAGTTGAACGGCCAGGGCGGCCAGAAGGATCCCGAAGACCTTTTCGGTCACGAGCATGCGGCTCTCATCGAGATGGTCGCTGACCCGGTTGGCCCAACGGAATACGGCGACGTCCAAAGCGAGCACTACGCCCAGCAGGACCAGCACCATGGCGAAAACGCCCACCGAGTCCGCCTCGGCTGAGAGGGTCACCAGTGTCACGATGCCCGCAGGGTTGAGCAGATAGGGAACAGCGAGCGGGAAGGTGGCGACACGAAGCGGATCGCGTCCCTTTATGGCCTGACTGTCCTTTGGTTCGGCTGTGCCGAGCACCATGGTGGTTGCGATGATGACCAGGATGAGGCCGCCGGCGACCGAAAGCGATCCCGTCGAGAAGTGAAGTAGTCGTGCCAGTAGCTCGCCCAGTCCGACCAAAAGGAGCGAGACCACGCCAGCGGTGGTGAGCATTTTGCGGACGACGAGGGCCTTGGTTTTGTTATCGAGGGCAGCGGTGATCTCTAGGAAAGGCACCAGGGCGATCTTCGGTCCCACCCCGATCAATAAGAGCAAGAACGTGTCGATTACCCAGTAGATGTCAAGCGACTTGTAGTTCACCGGGGCGCCTTCTTAGCCCGCTCGGTTACCGCCGGCGCCAAGGCCTGGCTTCGCCGCTGGTCTCGCCGGAACTGCCGGTAGCCCACATCTTTCATACTCTGCCGACGCTACCGCGGGAGTTGGAGACGAGCACTCTGGCGTCCTTATAATCGCTGGGATGGCCTCCTTGAGCCACGACAGCCTCGATGTGGTGGTCGTCGGCGGGGGCCCGGCCGGTGTGATCGCGGCGCTGCGTGCGGCGCGACTGGGAGCTCGAACCGCGCTCATAACGGGAGATGGGCTGGGCGGAACGGCCGCCACCGACGGACCGATCCCGGTGCGCACCCTGGCCCACGCGGCGCGCCTGATCCGCGAGGCCAGGCAACTACCGCGCTACGGCATCACCGCCGGTGAACCTGCGCTCGACTACCAGCGGTTGGTTGATCGCGTCCGGGAGGTCACCGAAGACGTGCGGGCCCACTCGGTACTAAGGGAAGAGCTCCAGCAGTCTGGGATAGATATCTACGAGCACGCCGGAGCAGCCCGGTTCGTCGACCCGCACCTGATCGAAAGCGAGCATGCACCACCGGTTCGCGCCGAGAAGTTCATCATCTGCACCGGTGGCATGTCACGGCGACTGGATCTGCCCGGCTTCGATTTGACTTGCACCCACAGCAACGCTTGGGGTTTCTCCTCGGCTCCGCCGTCGATGCTGGTGATCGGCGCCGGTGCGACCGGTGTGCAGGTCGCTTCCATCTTCAACGCCTTCGGGTCACAAGTGGCGCTGTTCGAGGCGGCGCCACGGATCCTCATGAGCGAAGACCGCGACGTCGCTACTGCAGTTAGCAGTGCGTTGCAAGCGTCGGGGATCCGGGTGCTCGAGGGGGCCGGGACCATCGAGCGTTTCGAGTCCTGCCCCAGCGGCGTCCGGCTCGTCTACACCAAAAGTGACACCCGAGAGCACATCGACGCAACGGTGGCCGTCGTGGCGGCCGGATGGGTCGCCAACACCGCGGGACTTGACCTCGCCGCCGCCGGGGTGCAGACCGACCAGCGTGGCTACGTGCAGGTGGACTCCCAGCTTCGCACCACCGCGCCACACATCTTCGCCGCTGGCGATATCACCGGGCACCTGATGGTGGTCCATGAGGCAGTGCGCGAAGGCTACCTGGCCGCCACCAACGCCGTGCTCGGGAGTACCAGCATCCTGCCCGCCGAAGTCAGCCCCATCGGCAGCTTCACCGACCCCGAATACGCTTCGGTCGGGGTCACCGAGGCGAAAGCCCGCAACAGCGGCGATGTGATCGTCGCGACCGAGCGGTTCGACTCCCTCGCCCGACCGATCATCGACGACCGCCCCACCGGCTTCTGCAAACTGGTCGTCGACCGACAGCTTCACACCATCCTCGGCTGCCACATCGTGGGCGAGCGCGCCGTCGAACTAGCCCAACTGGCGGCAGTAGCTATGGCTTCGGGGATGAAAATCGAGCAGCTCGCCCTGGTCCCGTTCTCATTCCCCACCTACGCCAACGCCATAGGGCGCGCCGCGGTCAGAGCCGCCCGCAACCTCGATCCGCACACCGGGTCGACCGAAGATGACCTTCCGTTCCAAGCCGACGTCGGTTGAGGTGTAGGACACCAATATCTTGATCGCCCGGCACGGCACCGGCTGAAAGTCCATCTCTGCTCTCGCCGACACCCAACGAATAATTGATTGACCGGGTCTCCGCGGATGATGACCAAGGGTGCCCCATACCGCCGGGTGGGTGACGCTACCCTCGCCGTGGCTTACGGGCCGAAATTGCCTTGTTCGACGTCGAGGCCTTGGGCGGAGTTCGCTTCCGGCGGGAGCAACGAGAACACCAACGGATTACTCCGCCAATACCTGCCGAAGGCCTCGGATCTTTCGCAGTGCACCCAACGAGAGCTCGACGCCATCGCCCGCTCGCTCAACACGAGGCTTCGACAGACGCTCGGCTGGGTGACACCATCTCAAGCGTTCGCCGAGGCTGTTGCGTTGACCGCTTGAGGCCACACCGGTTATGCGGCCATCTACGGGGACATGAGCCGGGGCGGATCAGGCCCGCTCCCCAACCGCTCACCTGGCTCATCGTCGGCTCGGTTCCGGACGTGATGGCTGAGGCGCCTAGTCCCGGACGGGACCGACGTTTGGAGTTGCCGTTCGAAGTGGAGGTCGCAGCGGCCCAGCCCCTAACCTTACGAGTGGAGCAGCGCAGAATTGGGACGAAGGCCCGTCCCTATCCTGAGAACGACGACTGCAATCCCACACTGCGACGACTGTCTAGTTGCAACTTGATGCATCTGGCGGGGGCTCTCACAACGGACGAACAAAAGATCGGACCAACCATTGTGGACTCCGGGCCCACGGCCGTTTTCTTGAAACCCCCGATGCATCGCCTACAGGTTGGTGAAAGGATGGAGGCCGGAGTAACCAAGGCGGTCTCCGCCCGGGGTTGAAGACGAGGGGGTACATCCTGGGATCGACGACCAGGGAGTAACGCATGAGATTGACCTCGCTTTTGAAAATGGCAATGGGGACCGGAGCCGCGCTGCTGGTCTTCACCGTCGCTCCGGCAACGACGGCCTCTGCTTCACCGGCCACTTTCGTCCCGTGCTCGAGTGGAGGCGCAGGGTTGGTTGCTGCGATCACGGCGGCCAACGTGGCGGGTGGGACCATCAACCTGGCCCCGGGATGCACCTACGCCCTCACTGGTCCCAACCTCCCCATAAACCCGAACCCAATGGTCGGGGCAAACGGCCTGCCCGCGGTGATGAATCAAATCACCATCAACGGCGTCAACACCACGATCGCCGGAAACCCAGCAAGCGCGACGCCCTTCCGCATTTTCGAGGTCGATGGTCCGGGCGGGAACCTCACGCTGCAGGGCCTGACCATCACCGGTGGGTCGAGCTCCTCCATCGGTGGCGCCATCGCCAACAACGCGGGCACGGTCACACTGAATCACAGCCAGGTGACGGGCAATACGGCTGTCGGTGGGGGCGGTGGCATCGCCTCGGGGAACCTGGGCAAATCGACCGCCATTGCCGGCACCCTCACCCTCAATTTCAGCAAGGTGAACAGCAATACGGTTTCCGGCGGCAGTATGAACTTCCCCAGCTCGGGTGGCGGAATCTTCGACAAGTCCGGCACCGTCGTCCTCAACGGCAGCGAGGTGAACTGGAACACGGCCCCTGGTAGCGCGGGCGGTATCTCAAATCTCGGGGGTGCGGTCACCGTCAACTTCAGCCAGGTGAACAACAACACCGCGCAAAACGGGGGCGGCGGCATCGCCAGCGGTAACGGCATGGGGGGCGCGGGTCCTCCTCCTCTCGGCACGCTCAACCTCTTCTTCAGCCAGGTGGACAACAACACGTCCAACGGTGGCCCGATGGCCGGTGCCGGCGGCATCGCGAGCGGTGGCAACGCGACGATCACCCTGAGCCAGGTCAACGGCAATAGCGCACCTGGCGCCTCTGGTGGCGGCATCCTCAACCACGGCACGATGACGATCAACCTGAGTCAGGTGAACAACAACACCGTTCCCAGCGATGGACACGGCGATCCTGGTTTCGGGGGTGGCATCGCGAATTTGGACTTCACCACCGTCCTTTCCCCGCCACCGGCCACCAGTGGGGTGCTGACCGTGAATTTGACCCAGATCCGAAATAACTCGGCCTCTGGTGTCGGTGGCGGAATAGTCGAATCTGATGCAACGGGAACCGCTCCCGGTAACACCCTCGCCCTCAATGGCAGCCTTGTGACGGGCAACAGCGCCCTTGTTGGTGGTGGCGGTATCTCCGCTATCGCCGGCAGTCCGGTGACTCTCAAGTTCACCCTGGTGGCCAAGAACGCACCGGACAACTGCGAACCGTTGAACACCATCGGCGGTTGCCTCAACTGAGTTCGACTCAATCTCAATGAGACACGCACGTACACGGGAACTGCGGCTGCTTCGAGGTGGCCGCAGTTCCCGTGGGGTGCATCAGCTCCGTCTTTAGCCGTGGCCCGATCTAAACCGATGAATTGACCGAGTGTCACTCGCAGCAGTTGGGCGGATCTCTGAGCGCAGGAAGTGCCCCACTTCGCCGGCTATGGCCGCACCAGCGAGGACATCAGCCCGAGCGCATCACGCCCCCTCTCCTACCGCTCACCAGGCTCATCGTCGGCTCAGTCCCGGACGTGATGGCGGAGGCGCCGTGTCCCATATGGGACCGACGTCTGGAGCTGCCGTTCGTGCTCGAGGTCGCTGCGGCCTAGCCCCTATCGAATCGCACCATCGGGCCAGTGGGTCATAGCAGGCTGATGGGGCATCAGCAGGTCGGCTGCACGCCGGCGGCGAGGTCGGTGTTCCAGGTGCTGAGCGTGCTGGTGGTCTCTCCGGTGATGCCCATAGGCCACAACTCGACCGACAACGCGTGGTGCGAAACGGCCGCATCGAGTGCAGCGCACTGGATCGAAGCGGTTGGAGAGTTCATCTGGAATGAGATGGGGGTCCCGCTCTGATTCGCCTGCCAGAGGGTGTCCATCTCGGCGTACACCGCCAGTGAACCGGCAGGCTGCGTAGCGGGCGAGCTGATGGCGTTGTTGCCCAGGATGCACCAGGGTCCGCCTGAGCTGGCCGAGCTGGCACAGCGCTGCATGACCTCGTCGGTGACACTGTCGTCGATGCCGACGGTTCCCGCACTCGTCATGGTGGTGAAGGGGTTGAACGGGTAGTAGACGGCGGTGTGGCGCCAAGGCGCGTAGTCGCTGAGGGCCCCGTCGAGGCAGGCTTGCTGGGCCATGTCGCTCCATCCGTCGGCCAGCAGCTGGGTCTTGTCGCTGCTTGTGGTGGCCATGATGAACGGCTCGTCGGTGAGTGACGCGCAGGAGGCGACGACGACCTCGCGCACCAAGGGGTTGTTGTCGTAGCGCTGGGCGAGCGCCTGTTGGAAGGCGGCCCACGCCGACCGGTAGTCCGGCTTCCACCACTGGCCATCGGTGCCGCGACTTTGTCCGTTGGCGGTGATGCTGATTGGTGTGCCATTCAGGTTCTTGGCCCAGTCGGGAGCATCGTCGGCTCCGAAGACGCGGAGCCGAACGCCCAGCTGAGCCTTCGAATGCTGGTTGTCGTAGGTCTGGACGGCACTGAGCGAGGCGTCCAGAGTCGAGAAGTCGAACGTGCCCTGGGTCGGCTCCAGTTGTGACCACGAGACGTTGACGACGACCCCCGCAAGTCCGGGCGAGCTGCCGACCTCGTTGGACAGGTCGATCACGGGGAACGGCTGGCCCACCTGGAACGGTGCGGCGTTGCCCTTGTCGATCAGGCCGACCAGCAGCGGCTTGTAGCCGGGTTGGGCCGGTACCGTCTGGCATGCCGTTGCCACTCCCGCCACGACAGCCAGGACGACCACCACCTTGAACATTCGGCCCATCTCGCTACCTCCCGCGGTCTTGTTCACTGCAGTAATCGTGATCCCAAAGGATCAGGAACGTATCAACATTCCGTGAGCGAAGCGGGTCGGGTTCAGAGGTCTAACCAGTCTCAGCACGGACATCGTCAGGTGCCCCTACGCCGGATACGGGTGCCAACTTGCGACGCGAGTGGAGCAGTACGGTGATAGGCCGCCCAGCGGTCCTCCAGCGTGGTGGACGCGATCAGAATCTGGTCAAACTCATACTCTTCTCACACATTTCGTGTATCAAAGACACCAGCACTGGAAAGGAAACCCTTTGCGACGCGTGATTAGCGTGACAGTTGGATTTCTCGTTCTCGCCGTGGCGAACACCGCCTGCCTGGTGCTGCCGGGCGATACCTCACAGATCACCCTCGTCAGTTCTTCCACGGTGAGCGGGTGGAAGTACGACTTCTACCGGAACATGGCCTACCCGTGCAGCATCAGCGGATACCAGACCTTCGTGGTGGGGACGAAGGTGGGATCGTCGGGCACGGCCAGCTCGCCACTCTGGGTCTGGATGCATGGGGGCGGGGTGGGCTACTTCGACACTTCTGGAACTCCACGGCCCGACGGAACGCAGATGACTGAGAACTCGGCGTCGTCACTCCAGGCCAGCTTGACCAACGCCGGGCTTTCGGCCAACGTTCAGGCCGATCCCGCTGGGTTCCGCATGCTGGCAGTGTCCTATTGCAACCGCGACATTTACAGCGGCACCGGCCAGACCGATCCGAACAACCCCAACAAGAACGCCGACGGATCGGCCAGGACCACCAACGGGCTGCAGGCCACCAAGGCGGCCATCGCCTTCACCGAGGCCACGTACCCGACCTCCAAGTATTTCCTGGCCGGGGGTAGTGCCGGATCGGCCGGTGCCTACTATGTGGCCTGGGCGCAACAGCAGTCCAACAATCCGCCGGCCGGTGTGATCGGTGACGCCAGTGTGGTGAACGTTGAGGAAGGAACCGCGGCGTACCAGCAGGGCGTCTGTCGGAACGGGAATTTCGACCCGAACGCCCAGCCGATCATCTCCCAGCGGGTGGATCCCCAGATCGCCGACGTCAACAACGAAGTGGACAAGCTCGTGACCAGCGGTCAGCTCACGGTGCCGTTACTGCACATCTGGAATCATGCTGATACGAATACCTGTGGCAGCACGCCGATGCAGTGTCCGTTACGGGACGGGTCTGTCGTCACCATGGGGGCTACCGACTGTGACCATCAGCCCTTGGCTGCAGCGATCACAGCGGAGGGTCCCAATTCCACTTCCGAGAACCTCCCCCTCTGCGTTCAATTGCCCGGCACGCCTAGTTGCTCGCTTCACGTGGTTACGCCACATGCAGGGTTGACCAACTCCGACCCGGCTAGTCCTTCCAACTACCTTGCTGCGATCATGACCTGGGTGGATCTTCGCCTCGCTGGTCCGTGACTCGACCAATCAGGGTCGTATAAGTAGAACCTCTCTACTCGGTTCATCAACAGGGTGCCCCCGTTCGGCGGGACGAGGTGCCCAGCTCGCTCGGACAGTGCCGATGTTCCGGCTTCAACGGCCATCTGGCGGCGTGGGCGCCGCTCAGGACGGGGTATTGAAGGTCGGTCGGAGAAGGTAGGAGCAAAACAATGAAGCGTCCCCATCACTCGAAGCTCTCGAGGCGACAGGATGGACGGTGGGTGGTCGAGTGTTTCGAGTGTCGGCGCGGGAAACAGGGGCCGGGCTGTCGCGATCTGAATGCAGCGATGTTCAGGTCCGCCGGGCGCGCCCGGGGCCCGGCTTGAGCTCCGGACCCCGTGCGCCCAGCCCGGCCTGCCATTAGGACTCGGGGAAGTTTCATTGGGGAAGGCATTGCGTTGCCCTGAGCGGCCGGTGCCGCCTCGGCTAGCAGGTAGTGCTATTCAGGCCTCCGACGCACGTATTGGCGGAGCTGAACAAGCCGGAGATGCCTCCCCCGAGCGCCGCAACGGCCACCACGGCCACCACAGCGATCAGGCCGACGAGTAGGGCGTACTCCACCATCGAGGCGCCGCGCTCGGTACGTCCAGTCCTGAATGCGACAAACGCGTTCATGAACATTTCCGACATTTGATCTCCCCTCTTACCCGCGCAAGCCTCACGAAGACATGGCCTGCGCAGCCCTCTTCAAGCATCAGGCACTTGGCGACCACGGTACATAGGGCTTTCAGACCTAATCGTCCGAGCCGTTGCACACAACTTGCCGCCAACATCTCGGCGTTCCCACTGGGTCCTACGGGACCGAGCTGACGTGTCCGCGTCCGCCGGCCCTGGGCGCAACCTGCAGCCGTCAGGAATGATGGTGCACGCACGATGTACGTCGAAGGGGTGCCAATGGCCGAGGAGACTGAGGAATCTAAGGCGCTACTGCGCCAAATCACCGATGAGATATGGACCAGAGGGCGTCTCGAGCTCATTGACGAGCTCGTCTCGGATGGTTTTATCGATCACGTCGAAATGCCAGGACTAGAGAGCACCGGACGCAAGCGTTACCGGGCCTCGGTCGAACTGATCCGTGAGGCCTTCCCTGACTACCGGGAAGAGATCATCTGGCTCGTCGGCGAAGGCGATCGTGCTGTGTCGTTTGTTCAAAGGAGCGGCACTCACCTCGGCAACTTCCAGGGGATCAAGCCAACGGGGCGAAAAGCCCAGTGGCAGGCAATGGGATGCCTTCGCTTCGTTGACCGTCAGGCCGTCGAGCGCTGGGGCGTCGGAGACTCCATCGCCATGATGCAGCAGCTCGGCGTGTTCGGCTGACGGATTTCAGATCTGGTACCGGGGTGCCTCCGAACGTCGGATCGGTAGCGCGATGCTCTTCAGTGTTCCTTTCAGGAACGTTTCAGGTTGCGGGGCGTTCGACGAGGGGTCGGGGGAGGCAAGTCGTCTGGGGCGGCAGCGATCGCAACGCGGATACGTGCCAGGGTGCCCAGGAACTCGCAGAGTTCGGTGTCGTCGATCCCGGTCATCACCACGGTCGTGGTTTGGACGACCTCGGGTAGCAGTCGATTGAGCACCGCTTGGGCTTCCGGCGTCACGTCGACGAGGACTCGGCGGCGGTCGTCGGCATCCGTGAGTCGCCTGATGAACCCTTTGCGTTCCAAGGTATCGAGCACGCTGGTCATGGTCCCGCTCGTGATGTGCATGTGGGCGCCGATTGCGCCGGCGGTCATGGGAGTTCCGTTGCCCTCGATGACGGCCAGGGCATTGAGCGCTGCATGCGACAGGCCGTGACGACGTGCCACCGACGCGATGAGCGCCTCGGCATGCCCTCCGACCACTTCGAGATTCCGGAAGACCTGGGCAGACAGCCAGGACGCACCGGGAAACTCCATTTCGAATGCTGCTGCCTCTGGTGCCCGCGCCGAGGCAGCGCCCTTCCGGGCGCCACCTCGGCTTTTGGGCGGAGACGGGCTCAGTTCAAGCCTCCACCGCGATCTCGATCCGGGGTGCGCCCTTGACCCCGGCGCGACCCATGGCCTCACGCAGCTCGTTGCTGCCGGCGAAGGCTTGGGCCTGCTCCACGGTGGGGAACCGGTGCAGCACGTACACGTCCTGCTTGTCGGACGGGTCGACCAGCACCTCGGCATCGGTGCAGCCATGCTCCTTGCGCAGCCCGTCCACACTGTCGTACGCCGAGCGCCAGGCCGCGTAGTCCTCGACCTCATGTTGAACCAGCAAAGTTGCCTGTGCCATGTGTGCACCTCTCTCTCCCGTTATCCCCATTCTCTTGAGGACAAGTATCTTGATATCAAGATAACATTCCCCATCGAGATGTCAAGAGAAAGATTCGGATTCACTGCACGCATGGTGATGGCTACCCCCGGTACATTGTCGTCGGAATGGTCGGGCATTCCCGCGGTATTGGGGGACACCCACGGTGCGATGATCTTGGGGTGAAACTCTCTAGCCGCGGGCTAGGCGCATCCATTCACGCCAGGTGTCGCGTAGGGCGAACAAAATCCTGGGTCGCATCTCGAATTCCACCTCACCCCAAAGCGCGTTCTGACGCCAGCCGACCTAAGGCAATTCTCGGACGTTTGACCACATCAAGCCATAGGCCGAAGGACCCTTAACACTGCCCCCCGTACGGAACGGGGGTATCTGGCGGGACATCAACCCGAGCGCATCAGGCCAGTTCCCCCGCTCCCCAACCGCTCACCTGGCTCATCGTCGCCTCGGTTCCGGACATGATGGCTGAGGCGCCGTGTCCCGGATGGGACCGACGTTTGGTGCTGCCGTTTGCGCTCGAAGTCGCAGCGGCCTAGCCCCTAACGAATCCTCTTTGTGTCAAGACCCCAATTTCGGAGACCGCTGGGCGCGGCGAATCGAGCCGTCTTGGAAGTGCGCGAAGGCGTAGGGTTTTAGTGGGTTCGGGAGTGACTTTGCCGAAGAGCCGGTCGCGGCAGGGTGTAGAGCCGGTCACGCAGGCATCGAGTCGTCCCTGGGTGTCCTCCCGGACCCCTTATTGGGCGTCGAGGAGCAGCTGGCGGTAGACGGCGTTGGAGACCTGACGCTTGAGCGCCCGGAGGGCTTCTTTCTTCGTCTTGCCCTCAGCCACTTTTCGCTCGAAGTAGATGCGTCCCTCGGTGTCGGGATTGCGGATCTGGGTGAGGGCGATCATGTGGAGGGCGTGGTTGAGCTTGCGGTTGCCCCGCAGCGACAACCGGTGCACCACCCGTCCACCTGAGGAACGTTCGATCGGAGCCGTGCCGTTGTAGGAGGCGTAGGCGTCGCGGTTGGCGAAGCGTTCTATGTCGCCTGAGTAGCCGACGATCGTGCCGGCGTGGATGGGGCCTACTCCATAGACGTCAGTGACCGAGGCCCCAGACGTCTTCACCGCCATGCGAATGCGGCAATGCGAGTCTTTGATCTGGGCATCGAGACGGCGGACATCGTCGAGCAGCTCGAGGGCCAACTCGTAGCGCATCAGCTGGGCCGGAGACTCGGGACTGAGCTTCACAAGGAGCGCTTCGGCGTCAGAGACGTACATTTCCTTGGCAATTCCGCCCGGTACGAGCTCGGCGAAGAGGGAATGCATCCGGCAGACGACTCGGGACCGCTGCCTCCCAAGATCTCTGTTGCGCTTGGAGAGAAGCCGGAGGACCTCGACGTGATCGGCCGGCTCGACCTGGCGCAGCGTCGGGGCCCGCAAGGCGGCGGCGGCGATCGAGTGCGCATCGTTGGGATCGTTCTTGTTGGAGCGCTTTGTGGCCAGCACCCGGATGCGCGAGGCCAACGTGGCGGGCACATCGAGCACGTCTTCTCCGCGAGCCACCAGCTGCTGGGCAAGCAGATAGCCCAACCCGCCCACCGACTCGATGGCCCAGGTTCGCTTCTCGAAAGGTTCAGCCCAGGTCAAGAGCTGGTCGACCTGTCGGAGCGTTGCCCGCACCTTGACGCTGGAGATCTGGTCTTCGTCCCGGTCGATCGCCACTGCCGTGTGCGATGCCTTGTGGGGGTCGACTCCGATAATCACATTCATGAATGCCTCCTTGGTTGTAGGAACCACGGGGGCACTCCTGCTTGCGGACGTTCGGTGCTCGATCCTCTTTTGAGCCACTCCGTGGCGAAGTCCGAGCGGGAGGCTGTTCGTTAGTAAGCCAACTCGCTTGCGCCAGTGGCAGGCACTTGAGAGCCAGGCCGCAGGGACCTCATAATGCTACGAATCGGACGCAGCATCTTCCACCAGTCTCAAGCAGGCACGAGTAGGGCACCCCATCCGACGGACTGTCTTGGCAGACCGACGGCGTACAGTGCGCTCATGGCGAAGCAACTTGTGACACTCGTCATTGGTTCTTCGGCAGCGGTTGACCAAGCCAAATCAGAGGTTGAACGGGTTCTTGGAGCCGCCTTCACTCTGCGGGATAGCAGTTACCGGGGTGGCGCTTACTGGATGGGTTCGACGGACCGAGAAGGCGAAACGGTCATCGTGCAGAGGAATGCTGAGTTGGAAGGACCAGCGGAACCGGCGGAACTGCCGACCATCGTCTATGTCCAGGGAACTGCGCGGGCCTCGGAATTGACGGCCCGGCTCGAAGGCGGGCCGTTTCTCGTTATCCGCCAAGAAGGTTGGCCCGACAAGGGGTACCCCCGTTCGCCGGTTGGATGGCACAGGTCGTCGGCCCGCCGAACAAACGCTCGGTAGAATCCGGGTGCCGCGCTTGTCGACCCCGCAGCCCTGGATCAGAATGTGGTTGTCACCGATGGCCGATCGCCAACGGCCGACCTCGGGGGTGAGGTGACGCCGACTCGACCCCGTACTCCGCTTCCGGGGTTGAGTCGCGGGAACTAGCCGTGACCTCGTCGGACGCCAAGGCCTTCTAGGCCGACCCGGGCCATGGCCGCACTTTTCGTCCAAACACGAAGAAACCCCCGGGACCCCCCGACCGCCCGGGTGTCCTTGGGGGTAACTTCGTCGGGGCGTATCGGATGAACGAAACCCCGGGGGCCAGTGATCACGCGTGGGGGGTAAAGAAGGACGCGTGTTCCCAACCCAACCTGACGCTAAGCCGTTGCGGTAGGGGTAGTGCAACGCCGCACGTTGGGTCCCGCCATGTAGGGGCCTCCACACAGGTTCATCATGGGGCCCGCCACCCTTCGGCACCTTGGGGCTACTTGCGATCGAGCTGAGCGGCGAGGTTTTTAGGGGCGACGATACGGAACGCGTCCTCCAAGATTGTCCTGACCTCGCTCCAGCGTTTTGTGTCGCCGCCAGGAAGGTCGAGGAATACTCCGAGCCAGTCCGAGAACACTCCTCGCGCCGAGGTCGGGGGTTTGAAGAACCGTTCCGGCTCTGTCGTTACAAGTTCCTCCCGTAAATCAAGAGGGGCAGGGCACCACAACGAGATCCGACCGTCGCCGTTGTGATCGTCGTGGAAATAGCACAAGGGCCGCTGGTTTCGCACGAAGAAGCACGGCTCTCCGTGGCTCAGCCGTTCGTTCACCTCGGGAAACGAGAGTGCGATCCGACGTACTCGATTCAGTTCTCGGTGTCCCATGCCCCGCTCTCCGCAGCTTGGCCACCTCAGCCCATCTGCGCGGCCTCGTACAACTTGACTGAGCCACCGCCACCCAGCCCCGGACATCCCTTGGCCAGTTCGACAGCATCATGAAGATTGGCCGCCTCAATGACCGTATAGCCGGTCGCCGGATCCGGCCCGGCCCCAGGGCTGGGAGTTCCATCCGAGGCGATGGTGGCAGAGTCAATGAAGGGCGAACCCATGTCGATCACGGCATCGCCCAACGTTCCGAACCACGCCATCCAGCGGTCCATGATCTCGGGGGAAGGTTGTTCGGGCGTCTCGCCACCATGGAACATCAGCACGAACTTCGCCACGTCAGTTCTCCTTGATTGGATGTCTCGGCGTATTGGGTTGACTGCCAGGTTCGCACATAGGACCCAAAGATGCATCCCGATTCCAATAGGCGGGACTGATCGGCATAACAGGGAGCCACCGCTGGCAGAGGCCGGACCTCGGCATGCGTCCACCCCGTGGTTTAGCTTTGTACATGGCCTTTGATCAGGGATTGGCGGAGCGAGTGCGAGATCTCACGGGCTCAAAGGAAGGATTGTCGGAGCGCAAGATGTTCGGCGGGCTCTGCTTCTTGCTGGACGGCAACATGAGCTTTGGGGTCGTTCGAAGCGAACTGATGGTTCGCGTCGGCCCCGATGCCTACCCTGAGGCGCTGGCTCTGCCCCATGCACGAGAAATGGACTTCACAGGCCGGTCCATGCGGGGCATGGTTTTCGTATCGGAAGATGGCATTTCAGAGGATGAGGACCTCGAGGACTGGCTTGAGCGCGGATTGACCTTCGCTGGATCGCTACCTCCGAAGTAGAAGACCGACCTGCCACCGTACGCCGGTATGAGGCTGGGCTCCATCACTCTCCGGGGTCAGCCGCCCTCTCCGGAACGGCGACGACTCATAACAAGGACTCGATGACCCACACATTGTGACGCTCGGGACCAAGTGCGTCTTGAACACGGGAGCGAAGGGTGCTTACTTCTTCACGGTCGAAGGGGAGGCCGGTGTGCCGCTCTCGGCCGACGGCAACCTCCACGAAGACAACGTCTCCCCAGCCATGGCGAATGGTGACACCTGTGACCACCCCAGGACCGGCCTCTGGAGCCGCTTCCGCTATGGCTCTCAGAACAGTCTTGGAAATGCCTGCAGCAAGCAGAGCCACACATCCATCGTTGTGAACCCATCGACCGCAAGTTAGGGCCAAAGGTCCCGAGCTTGGCTGTGAGTGTCTTGGGTGCCCCACTTCGCCAGGACGGGGTGCCACCGTCCGGCACCTCTGCCATGCCCCAGTGACGGATGTGAGCGGGCCATGGTCCCCGATCCCGATTGGGTTACGTCGCTGAGTCGGACGCCTTCGTAGCGCCATGTTCCCGGAGCCAGGTCACGAGCGCCTCTCGACCCGTATCTAGGGAGTCAGCGGCGTCCAAGGGCATGCTGTCCCCCCACGACGGGGTGCCATTTACATCTGCACCGAGATCCGCCAGGAACTCCGCCATCCGTCGCTGGCCACCATGGCATGCCCCCCAGAACGCGTCAGTGAGTTCCTGTGGGGTCGGTGAATCGGCTGCAAGTAGTTCCTCGACTCGTCTCATCAGACCCAGGGCTGCCGCTTGCCCAAGGTCGACCGCCGCTCCCCGCTCGACCAAGAGACGGGCCACCTGCCAGCACCCGTAGCCAACGGCGTCATCGAGGGGTGTCCCGCCTCCGAGTGACGCCCCCATCGCCTCGATATCGGCGCCACCATCGATCAGGGCTCGGGCCACCTCGGCATCGTCGCTACTGGCTGCCCAATGCAGCGGCGTCTCGGCGTGCCAGCTCCCCTCCACGGGAATGTTTGGATCCGCGCCTGCATCGATGAGGACCGAGACGATCTGTGGTCCGTTGGGAAAGTATCCGGGCCAATCCGTCGCGGCGTGCAGAGAGGTACCAGAGCCGCCTTTGTGATCAACCAGGCGAGCTGAGGCGAGATCTCGGTTCTCCGTGACCAGCTCTCTTACACGCTCGACCTCACCGGCGTGGATGGCCTCCACCAGCGCGCGGCCGAGTGACGCATCATTCGGCAGCCGCAGCGTTGCTCCGCCGTGATCGGTTTCTGCTGTACCTTCCTCGGGCATGGCCGTCTCCGACATCTATTCGGCGCACATTCGCTCAGCGTAGGCCGAACCTGTTGGGAGGTGGCCCACTCGAGCCGGATGCCTCGCGTGCGCAGGCGTTCGCTTCGGCTTGAGTTCATTCTGCAAATGAGACCACGTTCCTCGCCTGACTGGCGGAGCTAGCCGGCAGTCTTGGGCATCCCAGTACGCCGGTCTCGTGGCATGGCTGGTTGTAACGTCCACATGGTGACGGAGGTGTTCTCCTTCTTTGGCGACCATCATTCCGGCTGGATCAGGGGGCCGTGTCAATGTGCTCTGCACGGTCTGTATGTGATTTCGGGGTCTCATTCTGCTGGCCGCCTTCGTCACCTGCTGTGGGTCGGACCCTGCCGGGGCCACTCGCCCGACGATCCCGGTTGTGCCATGCACGGACTCCATCGGCGTGACCCAGCACCCCGCTATTTCCGGCTACCGTCTCGTACTTGGAAGAATCTCGGTCCCTCCGGATTACAACCCGCAGGTGTTACCCGTCAGTGGCCATCGAGAATGGAAGTACTGGCGCAAAGCGGGTGTCGCAGTGCAAAGGGGCAGCATCACGGTGACCGTGCGCGTACCGCCGGGATGGCGATCGCGCGCTGCGATCACCTGGGGCGGTCTTCCAATCGTTAGTACACTCCGGTTCAGCGGCTGTGGACTCAGCACGTCAGCAGGTGCATGGAATGCCTATGCCGGCGGCTTCTACCTCCGAGCCTCTCGCGCGTGCGTACCACTGACGTTTTCCTCGCGGGCTCGCGAGAACACACTGTGGTTCGGACTCGGCAAGCACTGTTCGGTAACCCCACAGAGTGGCTAACGACGCTCACGTAGTTGAACACCACGGAGCGGGGATCGGGGGCCCCCGTACGCCGGGGTAGGGGTGCCCCCGTTCGCCGGGACGGTGGGACCGGGACAAGCAGGCACATTGGGGTCACGGACATGACTGCGAGCCGTTCGGTATCCGGCATCCCTGAGCCGTGCGCTGCACGCGTTCGCCTCACGATGCTCGACAAAGTGCAAGCCCCGTTCAGAGCGCCCCGGTCGCAGATTTGACAATCTGTAGCCGTGATGAAGGCAGGTCGGGGACCCGATGATTTGGACGATTCCCTGCGTGCGCTCTTCGCCGCGATCGCCTCGCGTGACCACGGCGCGGTCACGCGAATGCTCGATCAAACGCCCGGTCTGGTCACGCTTCCGCTTCGGGTCGGTGCGAGTCGCCAAGATCCACGACCCTACTTCCTCATCCCCATTCGTCATTACGTCTACGCAGGCGACACGGCACTGCATGTCGCCGCCGCCGCCCATGAGCGGGCAATAGCCGAATCACTGGTCGTACAAGGTGCCGCTGTTCGCGCGCACAACCGAAGAGGAGCCGAACCGCTCCACTACGCTGCAGATGGAGGTCCGGGAGCGGATTCGAATGCGCAGCGCGAACTGATCTCTTTTCTCATCGATGCTGGCGCGGACCCCAACGCACTCGACAAGAGCGGTGTTGCTCCGCTGCATCGAGCCGTAAGGGACCGATGCTCGGGTGGAGTCAGCGCACTTATCGACAAGGGTGCCAACCCGCTACAGATGAACAAGAGCGGCTCGACCCCGCTTCACCTGGCTGTCCAGAATACGGGCAAGAGCCACTCTGGGTCGGACGCGGCCAAGGAGGACCAATATCGGATCATCGTGTTCCTGCTAGAACACGGCGCCAGCCCCAACGATCTCGACACCAAAGGCAAGACCGTTAGAGCCGCCGCAGTGAGCGACTGGATACGTCAACTGCTCGACGGCTACTGACTCAGATGTCGCGACGACAGCAATCCGTCAACGGATTTTGGCGGGGCGGGTCGGGGAAAACCATTGCCGGCGGACGGACCTCGGAACGCCGGTTGTTGGCAAGAGCGACGGCCATCCTGGAAGTGTCGTACCGAGTGGATGCGAAGGGTGTCCCCTATCGCCGGTTATGCGGCCGTCTACGGGGACATGAGCCTGAGCGCAACAGGCCACTCCCCTGGCTCATCGTCGGCTCGGTTCCGGACGTGATGGCTGAGACGCCGAGTACCGAGGGGGACCGACGTTTGGTGCTGCCGTTTGCGCTCGAAGTCGCAGCGGCCTAGCCCCTAACGAAGCAGGCACCATGGGGATACCCATCCTGGTCTCCGAGATTGCCGGAAGACGAGTGTCCGGGTAGTCCATGCGAGCGACGAAACTGGCTCTTCACGCACGCTCGGCTCGCTGAGCCCAGCGTTGTGGATGACGAAGGCGAGAGATCCGCTCAGCGATCGGACTCCAATCGACGAGGCTCAGAACAACGTTCGGTGATGAAGCAGTGGATGGCCTCGTTGGCGTGGTCCTGAAACGACGGGTTGGCCAGGTCGGGGAGGAAGTCTGCTTGGTTGACCATGGGACCTTTAAGCGTGTTGGCCGCGCTGGCGTAGAACTCGCCGCTCGACAAGGTCGGGTCGGTGACGCCCTCGACCAGTCGCTTCGCGCCCACGTCAAGTTTGTGGGAGAGACCCAGGGTGGGCATGATGTATTTGGCCCCTATACGCATCGGCAATGGGAGGTCACTGGCTGCTTGGGTGCCGGTGGTGTTGCCGGGGCTCACGGTGATGAAGCGGCGGTCGGGGTGTTGGCGGGCCATGTAGGCCATCCATAGGGCGCCAATGTACTTGGCCTGCCCGAAAGCTAGGTTGAAGTCAGCTTTTTTGCCGGCGAAATAGCTGCCGTCGATGACAGTGGCGAGCTCGTCGGCGGAGTGTGAGACGAACGATGGCCCCTTCATCCGCAACTTCGGGACCCCCCTGACTGCTTCACTTCCTGACAAGACCGCAACCTCGCCAAGCCGATCTTCTTTCAGGAGCCCTTCGAGGAGGACGACGTGGCCGAGGACGTTCGTCGCGAACACGGTGGTGACCCCGTCAGTGGTCAATTCCAACGTCTGCGGGCCAATGACACCAGCGTTCATGACCAGCGCGTCGACGGATCCGTTGATGGCGTCAAGGCCGGCGCGGACCGAATCCAGATCGGCGACGTCCATGAGAATGATGTCAAAGATGTGCCGGCCGGCCACGGCTTCGAGATCGGCCTTTGCCGCAATCGCCCGATCTCGGTTTCGGCACGCCAGGTAGATGCGCGCCATCTCGGGACGTTGTGCCAGTTGCCGGGCCACGTCCTTGCCGATCCCGGCGTTGGCGCCCGTGATCAGCACGGTCTTTCCTGGGAGTGTGCTCATTGGTACTTCCTCTCGTTTTCTGCGGGCCTAGTCAGGCAGGACAGCTCTTGGCGGGTTGCGTCCACCGGTTCTCCCGGGTTGCTATAGACCCGTTGCGGGTCGACGAGCAGGTGGGATCTGGAGTTATGTCGCGACCCGGCCTCCGTCGACCGCAAGAGTGACGCCGTGCACGAAGCTGGCATCATCACTTGCGAGGAAGACGATCGCCGCAGCAAGTTCCTCGGGCTGAGCTACGCGACCTGCTGGTGCTAGTCCTGCGAGCTGATTCACCATCTCGTCGGGGACTGCTTCCATCATGCGGGTGCGCGTCGGGCCGGGGGCAACGGCGTTGAACCGAACACCACTCGGGCCGTATTCGGCGGCCCAGGCCTTAGTCAACAGTTCGAGAGCCGCTCGGCTGGCGCCATACAGAGCCATACCGGCCTGTCCGAAGCTCGCGACCATCGTGGAGACGTTGACGATCGAACCCCATCCGCGTTCGGCCATGGCTGGCGCGAGTGACGCGACGAGGAAGAACGGAACCTTGACGTTCAGTGCAAAGGTTTCGTCGAACTCTGCCTCGGTGGCTGCCATGCTTGGCCCGAGCAAGGCGACGCCAGCGTTGTTGATGAGGATGTCGACGTGACCGTCGCCTTCCTCAGTGGCCCACTCGACCAGGTCCTGGGCCGATTTCAGATCGCTCAACGTGGTGAGCCGGAACGTCGCGCTGCCGCCGCTGCCTTCGATCTCGGCGACCACCTCTTTTGCTCGTTGTTCGTTGCGTCCCACTACGAGTACGTGAGCGCCACGGGCGGCCAAGGCGATGGCCGTCGCCTGGCCGATCCCGCTCGTCGAGCCCGTAACCAGAGCAGTCTTGCCTTTTAGATCAGTCATACGTCGCTTTATCCTCTCGCAGAAACTGGGTGGTGCAACTCACTCTGACAGTTCGGTACTGGGTTGTCAAACCCAAAATCCTGCTAACATTTGTGGATGGTCGACGAGACGAGTGACCGGCCGAAGCTCACCCCAAAGGGAGCACGCACCCGGGCACGAATAGTGGAGGAGGCCGCCGCCCTGATCCATGAACGCGGGGTCGCGTGCACCACCTTGGAGGACGTCAAGGTGGCGGCGGAAGTCAGCGGCTCTCAGATGTACCACTACTTTCCCGACAAGAACGAACTCGTGAAGGCGGTCATCGACTACCAGGCCGAGACCATCGTCAATCGCCAGCGGCACGCGCTCAGCAGCGCGAACGGAGTCGAAGCCTGGCGGAACATGGTGATCACCGCAGCGAAGCGCACCAAAGCAAAGGGGGGCTGCCAACTTGGCTCGCTCGTTGGTCAACTCGCCGAGAGTGACCCTGAGGCCCGAGCGCTCATCGCGGCAGGGTTCGATCAGTGGGCAGCCGCAATCGGCGATGGGCTGAGATCCCTTCATGCCGACGGGAAGCTCCCGTCGGACATCGACCCGGACGACCTCGCCACTACTCTGCTCGCCACGCTCCAAGGGGGACTTCTACTCGCCCAGGTACAGCAGAGTCCCCGTCCGTTCGAGACTGCCGTCAATACCCTTCTCGCCCTTGCCATCGGCAGATGAGTGAGCCCAAGTTCACAGCCATCGCCGAGGTCGGCTCACTGCTCTTGGATGATGGACGTGCATCCACACGATGCGCTTGCGGAGCCGCGGGCTGACTCTTAGGGTGCGCCCCAGTACGCCGGTTAGGCCGGACACCTCGGGTCTGCGACGATCCGAAACCAGACACATACGAACAGGGTGTCGTCGGAAACGATGACCCCTTCTTGTCCGTAGAAGCTCCGGTGTCCCTCTCGCCAATCCTCGATGGACGTGGACCCCTCGCCCTCGTCGTAGGCGAACTCCCACGGTACGTCGATGAAGCGATGCGTCTCGACTCGCGTGATCTCTACTAGCGCCACAGGCCCATCCGGACCAAGCAACACCTGGACCTCGCCTACGTGCTCGACATCCTCGCCCTGGTCCACGTACTCACGTCGCAGAAGGTCGCCAGTAGCCACCTTGTTGCCGTTCAGGGCCAGCGCAGTAAGGCGTTCACGCATCGGGCCGGGGCTACCGAGAGAGAACGCACGAAGGCCATCGACTCGAGGCCACACATCGTGAATCTAGCGAAGCGCCGTCGCCTGCCCAGTTCGCAGAGTCCGCGGGTTCATACTGCCCCAGCACGCACCGGATTGGAGACGCAGGCGTCTCTCCTCCGAGAACTAGCGTCACACCCCGACATGGGTAGCAACATGCCCACTGGGCACCTACTGGCTCTCAATGGCGGATCGAGCGCCGGAAAGACGACGCTGGCCCGGAAGCTCCAGTCCAGCCTCGACGGTCCATGGCTCCTTTTCGGAGTCGACCTGCTGTTCTGGGCACTTCCAGCCGAGATGGTCGGTGACCCGAGTGGAATCCAGATCATCGACGGCGAGATCCAGCGCGGGACTGACTTCATGAGGCTGTACACGGGATTCCAGCGAGCCGTCGCCAGCCTGATTTCCGGCGGAATCGACGTGATCCTTGACGAGGTCCTGCTCGATGGCATCGAGGACCAACGGCGCTGGGACGAAGCTCTGGGCGATCTCCCGGTGTGCTGGGTGGCCGTGCACTGTGATCCGGAGACGGCGGCCATGAGAGAGCAAGAGCGGGGTGACCGGCCACCAGGAATAGCTCGCAAGCAGGCGGCATCAGTGCACCGTGGTGTCCGCTACGACATCGAGCTCGATACCAGTGTCATGAGGGTCGTGGATTCGGTCACCCTGCTCGCAGACGATGTCCCTCATCGGTGGTCGATCTCATCGGCACGACCCACGGATGCCCCGCTGGGATTGCCAGCAATCTCAGCATGGAGCCCAGATGCCACTCGTAGATTAGCTCCATGGGAACGCTGAAGCCCACTGCCATGAACGGTAGGAGGACTGCCCCATAACGCCGGGACAGTGGGAGACTTCGGCCCACGACCGGGATAGTCGCCTGGCTCAGCTGAATCCGAAGACTGGATGAGGGATCACAACCGACCCCTCTGTTGCTCTGCTGAGGGTCTGGGGGCGCACTGGGCGAGCGGTACGCTGGCGGGCGGAGAGCCGGGAAGCCTGGTCGGCACATTGAAGGTTCACGCCGCGAGGAGCTGGATGTGTGTCACCAGGAACCATCAAACAGGTTCTCGTCGCCGCACCCGTGCCCAAGCGCAACGTGTCTGGGCGGGACTGAGCGATGACCGTAGGACTGTCCCTCTTCGCCTTTGTGGTCGGGGCTGCCGTGAGCCTGGCCACCAGTTGGGTGCTCGTTTCGCGCCTCGAACGTGTCGGTGAGCGCCTGAAGCTCTCTGAAGCCCTGCTCGGCATCGTGGCCGCTATCGCGGCCGATGCACCCGAGATCACTGCTTCCATCACTGCGTTGGCGCACCACCAAGCAACGATCGGCGCCGGCGTCGTCCTCGGCTCGAACGTGTTCAACCTCGCAGCGCTGTTAGGTCTCGGAGCGCTCGTCGCCGGTCGTATCAGCCTGCACCGAAAGGTCGTAGTGCTCGGCGGCACGGTCGCCATGCTGGTCGCTATGACCTGTCTCTTGAGCGTCGGAGGCCAGCTCTCAGCGGGAGCAGGTCTGGCCGTCGTCCTGGCCATTCTGGTCCCTTACATCGTCCTGCTCGGCGCGCACCGAAGCATCCTTGGACGCGGCCTCGGGCTGGCGACAAGGTGGACGGCATGGATGCGCGCAGCCATCGTCGAAGAGGAGAGCGAACTCGAAGAAGCCATTCACCCTCGAAGAGGCACGGGAGGTGACGCGCTCATGGCCAGTGGAGCCTTGGTCGTTGTCGTTGCGGCCAGCATTGCCATGGAGCGAGGGGCCTCCTCACTGGGCGTCCATTTCGCTATACCGGAGATCATCGTCGGCGGTCTCGTGTTGGCCGCCGTGACCAGCCTCCCCAACGCGGTATCCGCCATCTACTTGGCCCGGCGAGGTCGTGCCGCGGCGACGTTGAGCACCGCGCTCAACTCGAACTCGCTCAACGTCACGGCCGGTCTCTTGATCCCCGCCACCGTCATCGGCCTGGCCAAGCCGTCGGGATCAGGCCTCCTCGTCGCTGGCTGGTACGTGGGCCTCACGGCCGTGACGTTGGTGCTCGCCTACTCCGGACACGGACTGGCGCGCAGCTCAGGCGGGTTGATCATCGCGGCCTACGCCCTCTTCGTGATCCTGCTTCTAGTCACCAGCTAGAGCGTGGGATCCTTCTGGGTAGCGACTCGTGCGGTTTGTTACACACGGGAACTAAAGAGGGGTCGCAACGACGCGCCGACCTGATCGGCGATCGCGACGGCCACTACGCGTCGCTCGTAGGAGACCTCGTACCCCGGCGTCGGTGTCATGACGAAGCGGCCCAGGGTCCGGCCTTGGCTTTGCACCCGCAACTCGATCTCTGGGCCGGGGAGCCCCATGCGATCGACACTCC
Source organism: uncultured Acidimicrobiaceae bacterium (assembly GCA_963726005.1). Taxonomy (GTDB): domain Bacteria; phylum Actinomycetota; class Acidimicrobiia; order Acidimicrobiales; family RAAP-2; genus Bog-473. Next base: position 5,877 of record CAVSAT010000002.1, on the reverse strand, counting down.
ACACCCGACCCCCGAGGAAGACCCGTCCATCATGTTCGAGCTGCATCATAGGTTCGTCGGGCGAGCCGGACTCGTAACGGCAGGCTCGGAGGTGCAGCAGGGTAACGAGTTCGCTTCGCACACGTTCGACCACCTCACGGGAGGACGCACCCGATGTGGCGAGTTCAGAGACGTCATGGATCAGACCGACGAAGTCAGCTTCCTGAATCGCTGTCTCGTGATGATGGCGATTACGGGCCGCGAGTTCGGTCACAATGATCCCGACCACGAAGAGGCTCACGGCGGTCTCGATATCTGGTCGATGAGTAATGGCGAACTTCTCGTAGGGGCGGGTGAGGAAAAAATCAAACCACACCGTGGCAGAGATCGTCGCCACGAACCCCGAGATCCGGTTGCCCAGAGCCGCGACCGCCACGATCACTGCCACGAGGATCAGCGCAGATGCGGTGTTGGCGAAACTTGAGCGGAATGGTACGAGAATGGCCGCCACGCCAAGCGGCATAACAAGCGCTGCGACGAGGGCTATCTGGTCTCGGTGAAGCCGGAGCTTCTCCATGGCTACCTCGCTTCGATCTGTTGTCCCCAGTCTTCCACGACGGCACGCAACGGGCTCAGCGTCTGGTCGCCGATTCGATGATCCAGGCCGCCCAGGTGCAGGCGATGGCAACCATCAAGACGGCGCCGGTGAAGGCGAACTGCGCCGCGGTACCCCAGATTCCGTCTGGGAGGGCCAACAACAACGCCAGGCCGACGGCGATGCCCCCGGCTTGCGCGGTCGAGACCCGCCGTGCGCTGAAGAGCGCGCAGCAGGGCCCGACCATGAGCAGGCCGATCAGGATGACCCGGGACCCGAGGAGCGCGTCTGCACCAGTGATGACAAAAATGATGGCGATACTCAGTCTCCAGAACACGCGATGCGTCCTTTCGGTCACCAGTGTGAATTTAACGCGGGACGAAGTGGCGCTGAGGCGTCGGGTGCGTGAGTTCCGTACCCGGAGTTCTGGCTCAGTTCGGCACGAGTTCGATACCATTGAGCCAGTGCTCGGGGTTCGCCCCCGGCCGGAGCCTCAACCCGCTAAAGACCTCTGATCGACCACTCGTCGATTCCGACTTCACCAGCCGCCTTGACGAAAGCTGGTAGAGCTTCAGCGAGTTGCGCCTGATTTGCCATCGGGACACGGACGAGGATCTTCTCGAGGAGCTTGGCACGCCGCACGGCGATCTTCTCAAGTTGCATATGACCCCTCGGGGAGACGACGAGGTAAATGGAACGACGGTCGGTACCGCGACGCCGCCGGGAGATCAGTCGCTTTTCAGCCAGGCGATCACAGAGCGCTGTCGTCGTCGAGGGAGTCACACCGAGTGACCGCGCGAGATCTGCCGGCCGTTGACCCTCTTGGGACGCCAAGAGGGCGAGCGCTCGATATTGCTGGAGTGAGAGCCCGTCCTCTTCGCTGGAGTGCGAGTCTGCGGCAACCGCCACGAAAATGCGGGTCGCCCGGAGCAGGTCCTCGGTGAACTGGTCTGTCGGGGTCGTTCTGAGCAATTTCAGATGCCTCCGGACGGCGGAGGGATGGGGTCCGGGACGATCGTACCAGTGGACATAATGTTTGATGACTCGTACTATATGGGTAATCAAACATTGATCCCCAGCACGACCCGTTCGGGTGGTGGAAGGAGGAAAGAACAGGAGGAAGAACGATGTCGAGTTCATCTTTTACGCCCGAGATGCGGACGGCCGAGACGCCAGCGACGCCACAAGAGTCGCCCAGGCCCTGGGACGACACAGCACCGCGGTGGGTCGTGCCCCTCGTGGCAGCAGCTCTCCTAATCGGTCTTGTCGGACTCGGGACTGGCGCCTACGCGGTCGCCACGATGCCGGCCAAGACGTCCGGTCCCCAAGGGCCAGCGGGCCCTCGAGGAGCACAGGGACCACAAGGAGTGCCAGGAACCACCGGACAAAGCGGACCAGTCGGTCCCGCCGGGACGATCGCCACCACTTCGATCGTAACTGGTACAGCTCTCGCCTCGGCGGCGGACCCAGCGGTGGGCACAGTCATCGTGGCCAAGACATCATGTCCGGCCGGCAAGGTCCTCTTGAACGGTGGCGCTCAGGTCTCTGCTCCTGGCGCGCAAGCTGACCGCAATGTGGTGTTGCGTTCCTCATTTCCCCTCAGCGCAACGGAGTGGCAGACGGTCGCCATAGTGACCGGATCGCTCGGGGCTGGAGCCTCAATGACCATGAAGCCCTATGTCGTATGCGGTGTATCCGTACCGACGAGCACCACCACCACCACACAGCCCACAGCATGAGCTTTGTTTGGATTGCCAAAGCCCAAGCGCGAGCGCACGGGCCTTGCTGTCGGTGAGACGGAGTTGAAGCTACCGGCTGATCGCGTCGACATCGGTCACGTCCCTTTGGACTTGGCCGAAAGGGACGGGCCGAGAATCGCAGCTCAGTGGTCGAATCATTTACCGCACCGGGTACGAAGGCCCGGGAGGAGCGAGGGACCGACTGGTCCCCGTACGTGGGGCCGATAGGTGCCGACCGACCCGCACCCTGAAAGCAGGCTCCGCTTGTTCATCCGATCAGTGGCGGCGACGCTGCGATCGTCCCAGTTGGGGTTGGTAGTGATGGCCCTTGTCGTCGGGGTGGGCGCCGGCCTTGGGGCCGTGGCGTTCCGTTGGCTGATCTTGAGCATCACGTGGCTTGCCACGGGTTACCGGGAGTTCGGACAGCAGGGCCGGGTACCGAGCCTGCACTTCCCCGGGCTCGGGATCTGGTTCCTCCTCCTGATCCCGATCGTCGGCGGCATTCTCTACGGTCCGCTGGTCCAGCGCTTCGCCCAAGAGGCACGTGGCCACGGTGTGCCCGAGGTCATGCTTGCCGTGGCAGAGAACGGCGGGCGCATCCGGCCCCAGGTAACCGTCGTGAAGGCTCTCGCGTCCGCCATCTGTATCGGCACCGGCGGATCCGTTGGGCGGGAGGGCCCGATCGTGCAGATCGGGTCGGCGTTCGCGTCGACGCTCGGTCAGTTGGTTCGGATGTCCGAGACCCGACTGCGCACCATCGTCGCCTGTGGGGCGGCCGGAGGGATCGCGGCCACGTTCAACGCTCCGCTCACGGGGGTTTTCTTCGGATTCGAAATCATCTTGCGGGACTTCTCCATCGAAGCGCTCTTCGGAACGATCCTCTCGGCGGTCGCCGCCGACCTCGTGAGCCGGGCCGTTTTCGGCTCCGCGCCGTTCTTCTCCAATCTCCCCCACAACCTGGTGGTCAATCACGACGGCGTTTACTTGTTGATGGTTGTGCTCGGTGTCGCCTCGGGCCTGCTGGGTTGGGGATTCAAGACCTTTCTCTACAGGTTAGAGGACATCGCAGATGCCTTGTGGAAAGAGCGGCCGGAGTGGGCCCGCCCGGCCGTGGGTGGCATCGCCCTGGGCGCGCTTCTCCTCTTGATCCCCCAGATGTACGGCGTCGGCTACCCCGTGATGGCGAAGGCGGTTGCGGGGCACTACGTCTTGTGGTTTTTGATCGTCCTCCTCTTTGCCAAGATCTTCGCCACCAGCCTCACGCTTTCGATCGGCGGTTCGGGGGGGATCTTTGCCCCCTCCTTGTTCATCGGGGCGATGGAGGGGACGGCGTTCGGCGCCATCGTGCCGCACCTTTTCGGACACGTCGTGAGCACGCCCGCCGTGTTCGCGGTGGTGGCGATGGGAGGTGTGTTCGGTGCGGCGGCCCAAGCGCCCCTGACCGCCATCGCCAGCGCCCTGGAGATGACCGGGAACTTCACCCTCACGGTTCCAGTCATGCTCGTCGTCGGGGTTGCCACTGCTATCTCGAAGCATCTCAGCTACGGCAGCATCTACACCACGAAGCTGTTGCGCCGGGGCATCGACATCGAGCGCCCGCTCCCGACCAATGTCCTGCATACTTTGACGGTTGCCGATGTCATGCAGCCAGTTGGGATCGGTGCCGCGGCCTTCGACCTTGATTCCTCGCCGCATGAATCGCATCGCGTCGACGAGGACGACTGGGCCGCGGTGCTCGGCCAGGCAACAGACCTGGGACCACCACAGATCCTCTTCAGCGACGAAACTCTTGACCAGGCGCTACGCCAGCTCGTCCTCTACGGCCGACTGGGGCTGCCCGTCCTCTCCTCCGACGAGCAATACCTCAGAGGGTGGATCACGCGCCGTAATGTCCTGCAAGCCGTGAATGAGCGGCTGGGCTCTGCGTCCCGCGAAGCGGAACGGGGCACACTTGCCGCCGAGTTCTCAGAGACCGACGCGGTGGCTCGCCTTCACAAGCCGTCCAAGCCCCTCCACGGTTTCGACGTCTTCGAGATTCCAATCAGTGCATCGTCCCCGATCGTGGATCGGCGTGTCGCTGAGGTCGAGTGGCCACCTGGATCGGTGGTTGTAGCGGTCTCCGAAAATCACGAGCTCGTCGTGCCCCCTCGAACCGAGGCCCTGCTGCTCGCCGGCGAGCGCATTGTCCTCCTTGCTCGCAACTCCGAGGGGAGTCCTTCAGACAACACTCGGTACCGAGGTCACGATGTTCAGGACGCGGATGCTCCGGACGCGGATGAGGACACGGAAGACCGGCTCGAATAGCTGGCGTGCCGGCCCAGTGAATCTTCGTCCTTTGAGGTGTCCGACCGTGAAGGTGCGGATGCCCCACTTCGCCGGATCGCGGACGGTCGAAGCGAGTCGGTGCCTAGGGTCAAGGCGTGGCCCAGGACCGGTGCAGCGACTACGACCCGACCGAGACGCCAGAGGGAGAGTTGTCCCGGCCAGACCGACCGGCGCTGGCCCGCGCTCTGGAGGGGCACATCAAGACTTGGGTGGCGGGCGTGCAGGCCCAACGAGAGCGCATCCCGGTGGGGTTCAAGGAGACACGACCCGAACGATGGGCCGATCCTGTGCTGTGTTAGACGCCAGAGGGAGAGTTGTCCCGGCCAGACCGACCGGCGCTGGCCCGTGCTCTTGAGGGGCACATCAAGACTTGGGTGGCGGGCGTGCAGGCCCAACGAGAGCGCATCCCGGTGGGGTTCAAGGATTCACGACCCGAACGATGGGCCGATCCTGTGCTGTACGTCTACGCCCTGCGCCAGCTTCTTCGAGGGTGCTGGGCCGCCGAAGAGCTAGACGACTCGGGCGCCGTCCACGAGGCTGCGGAGGCGTTTCAGTCGGAGGTCCCGGGTGTCATCGACGTGCGCAACGCTTTCGACAATTTCCATAAGGAGGAGGCCGCTCAGCCCGGCGGCCTAGCCGCCTATGCGACTACGACGACAACTTCACCAGCTTCACGTTGCACGTCGGGGACGAGCGGCTCGATATCGACCAGGCGACGGGGGCGGGAAGGCGTATGGCGGACACGGTCCTGGCCGTGCAGAGCACAATCCAGTGAGCTAACACCAAAGCCGCCAAAGGCATCGGGAAATCTCAGAAGTGACCTGCTCCAGGCAGAGATGCCGAGCAACTGAAGACAATTTACTCTTGCGCCATGGCATTTGGCGAAATATTGGGGTTCCCACCTCAGACTCACTTCGACGACTATGCGCAGATGGTCGCAGCTCACGTCCATCGCCAGCACAACGCTGGCATGGTCGGCGGGAAGGCCGGGACAGAATCAGTCGTCCTAAACGGTGGCTATGACGATAAGGACTTCGGAGACCAGGTGATTTATATCGGCTTCGGCGGACAGGATTCGGCAGGTGATCAGGTCGCTGATCAAGAGTGGATTCGTGCGAACCAAGGGATGCGGGCCAATCTCGCAAGTGGCGAGCCGGTGCGCCTGATCCGGGGATACAAGGGTGAGAAGGCTTTCTCCCTCCTTCCGGGTATCGGTACGACGGCCTCTACGTGGTTGAC
>CAVSAT010000001.1:0-670352 GCA_963726005.1 uncultured Acidimicrobiaceae bacterium | reverse complement strand
TCGCCTCTCGTGATGAGATCACCTGGCTTCGCTCGGCGAGCCTGGCCGAGGACTTCGAAAAAGGGTCAAGCTGCGTCCCACCTCGCTTTTCGAGCATATGAGTGAGGAGGGGATCGAGGCGGGTTTTGCCAGGATCGAGGCAGCGCTGCCCTCACTCGACGACGGGCCTCAATTGGCTCCTTCGGAGGCTAAAAGCGGCGACAGTGTCCCATATCGCCTGTGACCTCAAGCGGTCGTTGCAACACCTGCCTGATTGGCGGACAGTGATGTCGTCGATCAGGAGGTGCATGAATGGCACGGTTCTCACCCGAGGACAGGCAAACGATTTGGGACATGCGCGAAGCGGGAGTGCCGGTCAAACGCATCGCCAAGCATCTGGGCAGGCAGAACTCCTCATTGCGAAAGTTCATCGCCGATGCCGGCGGAACCCGCCCGACTGCACGTGAGCGCTCCGAGCTGCGGCTCTCCTTAGAGGAGCGTGAGGAGATCTCGAGGGGGCTGGCAGCCGGCTATTCGATCCGCGCCATTGCCGAGGCCCTGGGCCGCTCTGCCTCGACGGTGTGCCGGGAGGTCAACGCCAACGGCGGCCCCAAGAAGTATCGGGCCCTCGTTGCCGACCGGGCGGCCTGCCGGCGGGCGCTGCGACCGAAGCGGGCCAAGCTCGCCCAGTGCCGCCGGCTCCGAGGGGTGGTCGAGCGCAAGCTCGAGGCCAAGTGGTCACCCCAGCAGATCTCGGCGTGGTTGGCTCTGGAGTACCCCGATCACCCGGAGATGCAGGTGTCCCACGAGACCATCTACCAGTCACTCTTCGTCCAGAGCCGGGGTGCGCTGCGCAAAGAACTGCATACGTATCTGCGCAGCGGTCGGGCCATGCGCCGGGCCAAGGCCTACACCAAAGGCAACGTCGGCCAGGGACAACTCCGCAACATGGTGATGATCTCTGAGCGCCCGGCCGAGGTGAAGGACCGGGCGGTGCCGGGTCACTGGGAAGGTGACCTGATCTTCGGCAAGAAGATGACCTCCATTGGGACCCTCGTCGAGCGCCACAGTCGCTACGTCATCTTGCTCAAGCTCCCCAACGGCCACGGCGCCGAGGCGGTGCGCAAGGCCATGACAAAGCGCATCTTGACCCTGCCGGCCCAGCTGCGCCGCTCCATTACCTGGGACCAGGGCAAGGAGATGGCCGAGCACGTCCGCTTCACCGTCGAGACCGGAGTGCAGATCTACTTCTGTGACCCCAAGAGCCCCTGGCAGCGCGGGAGCAACGAGAACACCAACGGATTACTCCGCCAATACCTGCCGAAGGCCTCGGATCTTTCGCAGTGCACCCAACGAGACCTCGACGCCATCGCCCGCTCGCTCAACACGAGGCCTCGACAGACGCTCGGCTGGGTGACACCATCTCAAGCGTTCGCCGAGGCCGTGCGCGTCTACCGCTGAGGTGACACCGGGAAGGAGGCGCTCCGAACCGGCACATCGGGGCTAGTCTCACACCATCTCGCTCGGACGTCCTGCTTGACCATTGGACCCGTCATGAAATAGGACCTCTACCTGAGTGACGCAGGGCGATGGATAATCATCCATTCAGCAATGTCGAAACGACTCAATATACAGCGCATGCTCAAAGAGCAAGCCAACGGAGCGCCAACCGAATGGGTTTGGTCATGCGAGGCCGCGATGCCCTAGGAGCAACTGGGCGGTAACGGAGCACATGGACGCCAACGACTGGGAAGCTGTAGCCGCAGTCAGCGTGCCCCCGTGCGCCGGGGACTGGGCGCTGCGACAAGACGAGGGAACGACCACGCTTCAGCGGGGTCGTTTTTGCGTCCCCGTGCCGGCGAACGGGGACACCCAGTCAATCGATTGGCGATCCAAACCGGAGAACGTTGCCTTCCGGGTGACCATGGCGCCTTCGTGCTGGCCCCAATCGGGGTCCTAGGCATGTGGACCTCAGCTCCGACGGCTAGCCGCTCCTGAGCAAGTGCATCCGAATCATCGACCCAGAAGCAAGCCGAGTGCCTGGTGACCCCAGAGGTCGGGTCCGGAAGTACCTAGATGAATTTCGACGCCGTCTCGATTGGCAAAGCCGTATCCCGCCTCCGTGGTATTCACGCACGCTGAAGCCGAGTCGTCGGGTAGTGGTTGAGTGAAGCGCCGAGGTCACGAACAGGAAAGATGGGTGCCGCTCGTTTTACGACTGCCATGCGCAAATCGTATCCATGCACCAGACAAATTCCCAGCTGGTTGGCGCCACTGTGCCGGCGGTGTGGGACGGTCGCAAGGCTTCCTGTCGGCACCGGGGCATACACTCCGCTCGTGCCGGGCAGACGTGGCGAAACCTTGTTGAACATGATGCTGTTCATCGAGAGGTTCACACTGAACCGAGCCTGGTCTGACCTCGGCGAAGAGGAGTTCCTCTGGGAGCCCGCTCCGAACTGCTGGAGCGTCCGGCGCCGAGATGAGTGCTGCACCCCCAACCCCTTCGGCACCGGTGACTGGGTGGCCGACTTTGATGGCTCCGTGATCCGAGCCGCAATGGAGGGCAAGGGGGTGGAACCACTGACCACTATCGCCTGGTTGTTCTGGCACGTTGGATCCATGGCAGGTCGTGCGGCGGACCTGGACTTACTCGGTGGCACCAAGTCAGCTGAGAGTGGTTGGACAGCGCCCTACATGTCCGAGCATCCGGTGTTCTTTGCGCCGGCTGAAGCCGTCGACGTTATGCGAGCGGGATGGCGAGCACTGGATCAGTCCGACCCAGTGTCCACTGACGAAGGACTTGATCCGGAAGAAGAGGACGGTTACTGGAAACTCCTACCGTCCACCGCTCGATAGACATCCCGGAGCGTGCAGACCTGAGTGCTGTGGTGGCTGACCTCATTGAGGATGCTGACGAGGATCTGGTAGCCCAGGACTGACGGTCCGGGATCGTCCGAGTAGCTCCAGAACCGTGTGGCCAGATCAAGTCCTTCGTCAGTGGACGCTCGGATGGACTGATCCAGTGCTCGCCATCCCGCTCGCATAACGTCGACGGCTTCAGCCGGCGCAAAGAACACCGGATGCTCGGACATGTAGGGCGCTGTCCAACCACTCTCAGCTGACTTGGTGCCACCGAGTAAGTCCAGGTCCGCCGCACGACCTGCCATGGATCCAACGTGCCAGAACAACCAGGCGATAGTGGTCAGTGGTTCCACCCCCTTGCCCTCCATTGCGGCTCGGATCACGGAGCCATCAAAGTCGGCCACCCAGTCACCGGTGCCGAAGGGGTTGGGGGTGCAGCACTCATCTCGGCGCCGGACGCTCCAGCAGTTCGGAGCGGGCTCCCAGAAGAACTCCTCTTCGCCGAGGTCAGACCAGGCTCGGTTCAGTGTGAACCTCTCGATGAACAGCATCATGTTCAACAAGGTTTCGCCACGTCTGCCCGGCACGAGCGGAGTGTATGCCCGGTGCCGACAGGAAGCCTTCGACCGTCCCACACCGCCGGGACAGTGGCGCCAACCAGCTCGGAATTACTCTGGTGCATGGATACGATTTGCGCATGGCAGTCGTAAAACGAGCGGCACCCATCTTTCCTGTTCGTGACCTCGGCGTTCACTCAACCACTACCGACGACTCGGCTTCAGCGTGCGTGAATACCACGGAGGCGGATACGGCTTTGCCAATCGAGACGGCGTCGAAATTCATCTAGGTACTTTTCCGGACCCGACCTCTGGGGTCACCAGGCACTCGGCCTATCTCTGGGTCGATGATTCGGATGCACTTGCTCAGGAGTGGCTAGCCGTCGGAGCTGAGGTCCACATGCCTGAGGACACCGATTGGGGCCAGCACGAAGGCGCCGTGGTTGACCCGGAAGGCAACGTTCTCCGGTTTGGATCGCCAATCGATTGACTGGGTGTCCCCGTTCGCCGGCACGGGGACGCAAAAACGACCCCGCTGAAGCGTGGTCGTTCCCTCGCCTTGTGGCGCGCCCCAGTCCCGGCGCACGGGGGCACGCTGACTGCGGCTACAGCTTCCAGTCGTTGGCGTCCATGTGCTCCGTTACCGCCCAGTTTGCTTCCTCGGCAGTCGCGGCCTCGCATGACCAAACCCATTCGGTTGGCGCTCCGTTGGCTTGCTCTTTGAGCATGCGCTGCTTGTGCTCGTCGTTTGCGACATACTCGTAGTGGACATATCCATCGCCCTGCGTCACTCGGTAGAGGTCGTATTTCATGACGGGTCCAATGGTAGAGCGGACGTCCGACGGAGATAGGTGTGGACTAGCCCCGATGTGCCGGTTCGGAGCGCCTCCTTCCCGGTGTGGCCTCAAGCGGTCAACGCAACAGCCTCGGCGAACGCTTGAGATGGTGTCATCCAGCCGAGCGTCTGTCGAGGCCTCGTGTTGAGCGAGCGGGCGATGGCGTCGAGCTCTCGCTGGGTGCACTGCGAAAGATCCGAGGCCTTCGGCAGGTATTGGCGCAGCAATCCGTTGGTGTTCTCGTTGCTCCCGCGCTGCCAAGGGCTCTTGGGATCACAGAAGTAGATCTGCACTCCGGTCTCGACGGTGAAGCGGACGTGCTCGGCCATCTCCTTGCCCTGGTCCCAGGTAATGGAGCGGCGCAGCTGGGCCGGCAGGGTCAAGATGCGCTTTGTCATGGCCTTGCGCACCGCCTCGGCGCCGTGGCCGTTGGGGAGCTTGAGCAAGATGACGTAGCGACTGTGGCGCTCGACGAGGGTCCCGATGGAGGTCATCTTCTTGCCGAAGATCAGGTCACCTTCCCAGTGACCCGGCACCGCCCGGTCCTTCACCTCGGCGGGACGCTCGGAGATCATCACCATGTTTTTCAGCTGGCCCTGGCCGACGTTGCCTTTGGTGTAGGCCTTGGCCCGGCGCATGGCCCGACCGCTGCGCAGACACGAATGCAGCTCTTTGCGCAGCGCACCCCGGCTCTGGACGAAGAGTGACTGATAGATGGTCTCGTGGGACACCTGCATCTCCGGGTGATCGGGGTACTCCAGAGCCAACCACGCCGAGATCTGCTGGGGTGACCACTTGGCCTCGAGCTTGCGCTCGACCACCCCTCGGAGCCGGCGCCACTGGGCGAGCTTGGCCCGCTTGGGTCGCAGCGCCCGCCGGCAGGCCGCCCGGTCGGCTACCAGCGCCCGGTACTTCTTGGGGCCGCCGTTGGCGTTGACCTCTCGGCACACCGTCGAGGCAGAGCGGCCCAGGGCCTCGGCAATGGCGCGGATCGAATAACCGGCTGCCAGCCCCCGGGAGATCTCCTCGCGCCCCTCTAAGGACAGCCGCAGATCAGAGCGCTCACGTGCAGTCGGGCGGGTTCCGCCGGTATCGGCGATGAACTTTCGCAGTGAGGAGTTCTGCCTGCCCAGGTGCTTGGCGATGCGTTTGACCGGCACTCCCGCTTCGCGCATGTCCCAAATCGTTTGCCTGTCCTCGGGCGAGAACCGTGCCATTCGTGCACCTCCTGATCGACGACATCACTGTCCGCCAATCAGGCAGGTGTTGCAACGACCGCTTGAGGCCACAGGCGATATGGGACACTGTCGCCGCTTTTAGCCTCCGAAGACGAGTAGAGCGCTGGTCTCGAACTGAGGCCCGTCGTCGAGTGAGGGCAGCGCTGCCTCGATCCTGGCAAAACCCGCCTCGATCCCCTCCTCACTCATATGCTCGAAAAGCGAGGTGGGACGCAGCTTCAGCCTTTCGAAGTCCTCGGCCAGGCTCGCCGAGCGAAGCCAGGTGATCTCATCACGAGAGGCGAGCATCCACTTGGCGTCGGCAAAGTCACGGGCCGCAACCAAGTTGGTGGAAGTCACTACAGGTCGACCAGCCTTCATAACCACGGGCACGCACCTAGATCACGAGGCCAATGGAACCATCGAATTGCCAGGTATTGGCACCTTCGGGTTTCCCGCCCAAGGCACGACCCCGATAAATGCCGTAATGTCAGCCGTAGACGAGTCTGGCAAGTCACAGCTTCATTACCGAATTGCCGACCTCAAGCTTGCATTGAAGACCCGGCCAAGATTGGACAGCCTCGAGGTGATCATTGCGCCGGAGTGCCAGATGCCAATGGAGTCGGTGCTAATGCTGATCGCCGCGTCATCGAGTTGGCTACGTACCTATTTCGAGCTACCCGTTAGTAGTGGATGAGAGGAAGCCTGGTGGAGTCCACTCCGGCACGTGGATGAATTCCTCGACTCAAGTGGATGCCACATTCGTTGCCGCCGGTGTCACGCAAGACCGGCGTTAGGGGGCAGGCTCAGCGATCTGGCGGTCTTCATTTCGAGCCACCGCAACACATCTCATCTCGAACAGCGCATCGGGTTCGAACAACTCCGTGATGCCGACATCTGTCCAGGCTGGATAGGGCGCATCGAGGAATTCAGCGGCGACCCGAAGAACAATGTCGGCCTGCGCCCGGAGGCCGACCCTGTACGTCGTGATTTCGACAACGTCGGACCACTGCAGCCCGGCTTCGGAGAGTGTCAGCGCCACGTTCCGGAAAGTCTGTCGAGTCTGGGCCTCAGGGTCATTTGAAAAGGTCCCGTCCGGCCTGTCGCCGGTGTGGCCCGTCAGGCGGAATACCTCCCCGGATCTAACGGCGGCGGGGATCCCGGTCGCTGCGTAGAACTCGCTCCACGAAGCGGGAATCACCGCATCTCGGCTGGTCTGGCGATCGTCCACTCCACCCATTTTTGGGCACCTTCTCTCGTTAATGGACCGAGCGGATCGTAACGAAGAAGGGGGTCGGGCCGCCCAGATGTCGCCCCCGGCCCGGCCTACGGGGGCAGTCTCTAGACTTAGACCGCGATGAACAGTCGCATCTGGGAACCCGGGTGGGCGGGTCTGGCATACTAAACGTTTTGCCGCGAACCTATCTCGGGTGTGCCGCACCGAAAAGGAACCATCGGGTCGCCTTGATGTCAGCTGTCCAACCGAGGTCGGTCAGTTGCACAGCCAGTTCGTCCGGCTCGTACATCACCTTCACCACGTTGTACTCATGGCCATCGTCGAGTCGTCGTACGTGTCTGTCCGGCTCGTACTGGAGGACATAGGGATCCTTGAAATCCGTCTCCGGGATGTGCGGATCACTGTGGTTGTCGATGAAAAACACGCGGCCACCCGGTGAGAGGCACGACCGAACCATCGACCAGAAGGCTGCGCACCGTTGACGCGGAACATGGGACAGCCAAAACGAGAAGAAGACCACGTCGTAGTTGCTCTCTGGCATCCACGTCGAAGAGGTCGGCCACTACGTATTCGACATCAGCTCTGGCCGTTCGTATCCGGTTGACTTCGAGCACCTCAGGCGAGGAGTCGACGACGGTCAGATGATCGGCGGATTGTGCGAGTCGCTCAGTCCACCACCCCGTGCCACCCGCTAGCTCCAAGACGTTGCCACTCACCGAAAACGCTCGAAGCGCCTCCTCGACCTGATCGAGCTGGCGATCCCATTCAGCTGCCATCTCGGGACCCTTGTCATAGGCGCCACAGCGCTGCCACCATTCGTCATATCTGGGTGCTCGTGCCCGGTAGTACGCCACCTGATCAGCGACCAGCTCTTCGTCCTCCACGATCACAGTTTCGCAGCTCCTCTAAGCGACCACGATCCGGCGTTCGGGGATACCCACTTCAGACCTTCCCGGACCCGATATGTAGGGATGAATGAAGGCGTACACTCGTAATCAAAGGTGCCGAACGGAAGAAGGTTCCGTGAAGAGACTGGCGAAGTTGTCGTGGCGGGCTCGGGGTCGTGCTGGTGGTACTTGCATCGCCGAAGTTGACCACCCGATTGGCGGCTATCGAATGGACCCGAAGTACCGGTCCAATCTTCTCGCGCTATCCGGACCCGAGGGATTACCCCCTACGGTGTCAGGGATCTCTTTCGACGGGGACGCCTATTGGGTCCGGCTCTCAGCTGCCCAAGGCTGGCCGCGTTCGATTCGGGTGACCCAAAGCGATGTGGACGGTGCGAGGAATTAGAAACTTGGACTGATCACATCGGTCATCTGCACCCAAGATCAGAACAGCAGCATCGCTGACAGGTCTCACTGAACCGGCGTACGGGGATAGTGCGCCCGACGGCTTCCTATTCGTGGGCGACCCAGTTCCATCGGGTTCTTAGTCCGTGAAGAAACTGCGACAGTTCCAACGGGCCGTTGCCGTCCATATCGAACAGACGTAGGCCCAGGTCCTCGCAGATGAGCTTGTAGATGGGCTCTGAGCGGTCGCGAACCTCGTCACCGTGCCACCCGTGCTCAAAGGCAATGGCGGGGTTAGCCAACCTGAATGTACGAATTGCCCCCTCAAACACGAGGCGCTCCGCCCCCTCAACGTCAATCTTCACAAAGTCCGGCAGCCAGCCGTCAGGCAGATGGTCGTCAAGGCGCTCGGTAGTAACGGTGATGGTTTCAGTGGGCTCATCATGATGAACCCAGCCCCCTGACAGCCCGCTGAAACCTTCGTTGGCGGGGTCCAACACGTGGACAAACGTGCACTCACCGTCCTCGTTGGATAGCGCGTGCGGTCACGAACGTCTATCTCGGGATACTCCCGTGCGAGTTTGGCGACGAGGTTCGTGAGCGGCTCAGAAGCAATCTGCAGCTCGTCCGGTGCTAAGCACCACAGTTGACGTAGAAGAGGCCGTGGTTCGCACCCACGTCGAGGCCGTGGGGAACTATCCGTTGGCCTAAGGAGAGAAGCTGCATCAAGCAGCAGTCGCCGAGCCGCCGGCAAAGTCCGTCGCCCGCGATCGTCTATCTACGCGATGCGTGTACGGGGAGGTTCCGATTTTTTGTTTCCTGCAATCCGCCGCCTGAGTCTCGGCCTACAGAGACAGCTGATCCACTGCCGTGGCCCACCGTAGTGGTTCAGCACCACTATAGGCGTTTCCTCGAAGTGCGCCATCGGCGACACGCCAAGCCTTCTCTCGGGCAGCGTATAGTGCGCCCGACGGCTTCCTATTCGTGGCGACCAGTTCCATCGGGTTCTTAGTCCGTGAAGAAACTGCGACAGTTCCAACGGGCCGTTGCCGTCCATATCGAACAGACGTAGGCCCAGGTCCTCGCAGATGAGCTTGTAGATGGGCTCTGAGCGGTCGCGATCCTCGTCACCGTGCCACCCGTGCTCAAAGGCAATGGTGGGGTTAGCCAACCTGAATGTACGAATGCCCCCTCAAACACGAGGCGCTCCGCCCCCTCAACGTCAATCTTCACAAAGTCCGGCAGCCAGCCGTCAGGCAGATGGTCGTCAAGGCGCTCGGTAGTAACGGTGATGGTTTCAGTGGGCTCATCACGATGAACCCAGCCCCCTGACAGCCCGCTGAAACCTTCGTTGGCGGGGTCCAACACGTGGAAAAACGTGCACTCACCGTCCTCGTTGGATGCACGCGCGCTGACGAACGTCTATCTCGGGATACTCCCGTGCGAGTTTGGCGGCGAGGTTCGGGAGCGGCTCATAAGCAATGTGATGCCCATCCGGTGCTGTGCGCCGGAATTGACGTAGGAAGAGGCCGTGGTTCGAACCCACGTCGAGGCAGTTCGCATCTCGCCGCAGTCCGAAGGCGAGGAGCAGCATCAGGTTGTTGTCGTCGATCCGCCAGCGATCGTCCATCCGCCAGCGATCGTCTATCGCCGAGCTGCGTTTACGTGTCAGGTGTCCGACCAGTTGATCCCTGCAGCGCGCAGCGTGCCGTCGCACGCCTAAAGAGTCAATGATCCCCTGGCCTCGTCCCATCGTTCTCGCTTGTCACCCCCAAGATAGCCCTAGCCCCGAAGTGCCGCTGGCGGCACCCCAGGCCGGCCGGTCGGGGGCACGCCGGGGATGGGTGGTCTAGTTCCCCTGGGCAAGCGCTTAGGTGTTCTGCCCCACCAGGTTGTTGATTCGGCTGACGGGCGGGCCACCGATGGCCGTGTGGTGCCGATGATGGTTGTAGATATGGAGCCAGGTGTCCAGCGCCCTGGTCCTGGAGGCTTCTGATCGATAGGGCCGGGCGTAGGCCCACTCGTTGAGCAACGTTCGGTTGTAACGCTCGACCTTGCCGTTGGTTTGAGGCCGATAGGCCCTGATGAAGGTGTGAGTGATGGAATCGGCGACCAGCAGCTTGGTGAAGTCTTTGGACCGATAACACGACCCATTGTCCGTGAGCACTCGTTCGACCGTGATGCCGTATTGCTTGAAGAAGGCCAGCGCTCGGCGCCAGAAGGCCATCATCGTGATGGCTTGTTCGTTGTTCAGCACTTCTGAGTAAGCCAGGCGGCTGTAGGCATCAACGATCGAGTGGATATAGGCATACCCGGTCGGGACTCGGTCCTTGTGCTCGGGCCTGTTGGTGCGGTTGGCCAATCCATTGACCCGCCACCCTCCGCCCGGAGGAATCCTGGCCTGCTTCTTGATGTCCATGTGGACGAGCTCGCCAGCATGAGAGGTCTCGATGCGCCGGACGACTCGGCCCCCCTGGCGGTCCAGGTCAGAGAGCCGGCTCACGCCGTGGCGTCGCAGGATCCGGTGCAGAGTCGAGGCTGGGACTCCAGCTCGAGGGGCGAGCCGGGCCGGACCCAGCTGGTGACGTCGGCGGAGTTCAACGACTCGCCGCTCAATGCGTGGCGAGGTCTTGGTCGGGCAGCGACGAGGGCGACTTGAGCGGTCGTTGAGCCCGATCAACCCAGACTCTCGATAGCGACGCCACCATTTGTGGGCTGTCTGCCTGGAGATATTCATGGACTCTGCCGCGGCAGCCACCGTCCAGCCGTCTTCGATACGCCGGCACAGGCGCAGACGACCCTCCGAGGTCAGAGGAGCATTACGGTGCATGACGAGCCTCCTTGGCTGTGTGGGTGTGTCAACAGCTCCACACTGCCTCGGCGGCTCACTTCATTGCAGAGCCCGAGTCAACAAGGTCTATGGGTAGAACACTTAGGGCAGGCTCACGGTCCCAGATCCGCTAACCGAGCCGTACTGGCTGATCGGATTGGCGTTATTGCTGGTGTTACACGAACCGCTCTTCGTCTTGGGCAGAATGAACGCGTATTGCGCGGTCAAGGTGAACGAGCCGGTTATCCTGCGTAGGCCCCCGTGCCGCTCATGATCGGGACCGGCGCCGAAGCCGTGAAGGACGTGGAGCAGTTCGACGGATTGATCGTTGGGTTGACGGCGTTTGTCGCGGCGTTGAACTGCTTGAGATTTACCTTGATCGTCCCCTTCTTCAACACCGCCTGACCGGACTTCTTACCCTTCGTGACGCCATAGTCCGCGATGGCCCCGGTGATCAGGATCTTCCCGCCGTTGCCAGTAAGGCTCGGCGTCAACCACACCTGAATACTGCCGCCAGACGATGACGACTGTGCCGATGCAGCCGCGGATGCCAGGGTCAGGCCACCCATCAAGACGAAGCAGGCGATTGCGGCTTTCAGGACGCGGGTCATGGTTCCTCCAAGGGTCAATTCGGATGCCAACTATTGCATTTGGGGGGCCGGTCGTGCAACGGCAGATGCATCGCGCTCAACGGGGGTTGTCTGCGTCCCAGTTTCCGGTAACTAGGTTGTAGTTGCCCTTAACACCCGCAAAGGCAGGCGTTGCCGCAAGAGCTGATCCAGCGAGGATGACGGCGACGCTTCCCCCCAGGAATGGAATCCGATACTTTCCCACCTTCGTACCTCCAGCCTGGGTCTCTTTGTGCCCGACGAGCGACTCTATAGCTGAAAGACATTTGGGTCGCCGAGCCACTCATGAGTAGCCCATAATGTGCGCCCCGTTCTGTGCCAGTGTGTCACCAAAGTGCCTGCTTGAGGCTTGCTGCAGGCCCTGCGGTTGATCCGTAGCGTTTAGAGGTCCCTGGTGGGATCACTCTCATAGTGCCTGCCGCCGGCATTGCGGGCTGGCTTTCGTGCGAAGAGTGTCCGTTGACGTCCCGCCGAGTGGTGTAGTTCCCGGGGTCCACCACCGTGAGGTGGCCACCGGGTGATCTTCGGTTGAACCAGCAAGCTCAACCAAGGAGGACCACCCAGTGGCCATCACGAATACTGACCTGAACGAACTTCTCGACGCCGATCCAAGCCGGGGGGACATCGACGTCGTGCGCCAGGGCGTGGAGCTGATGCTCCAGGCCCTCATCGACGCCGAGGCGACGGCTCGGATCGGGGCCGACCGCTTCGAGCGGACGAGCAGCCGGACGACCCAGCGCAACGGCACCCGGGACCGATGCTCTCGACCAAGGCCGGAGACGTGGACCTGAAGATCCCGAAGCTCCGCCAAGGCAGCTTCTTCCCATCCATCCTCGAGCGCCGTCGGCGGATCGACCGAGCCCTGTTCGCCGTGGTCATGGAGGCCTACGTCCACGGGGTGTCGACGAGGAAGGTCGACGATCTGGTGGCCGCTCTCGGGCTCGAGTCCGGGATCTCCAAGTCCGAGGTCAGCCGGATCTGTGTCGAACTCGACGAGCAGCTGGGCGCCTTTCGGTCCCGGAGCCTCACCCACATCGAGTTCCCCTACGTGTTCTTGGACGCCACCTACTTGAAGGGAAGGGTCAACCACCAGGTCGTCTCCCGGGCCGTGGTGGTGGCGACCGGCGTGTCGATGGACGGGCACCGAGAGGTGCTGGGCTGTGGCGTCGGGGACTCAGAAGACGGGGCCTTTTGGACCGAGTTCTTGCGCTCGCTACGAGCCCGGGGGCTCGGCGGGGTCCGCCTGGTCATTTCCGACCAGCACCTGGGCCTCAAGGCGGCCGTCGAGGCGGTGATGGTGGGATCAGCCTGGCAGCGCTGCCGGGTCCACTTCATGCGCAACGTGCTCACCCGGGTGAAGCGGAACAACACCCACATGGTGATCGCCGCCATCCAGACGATCTTCGCCCAGCCCGACGCCCGGGCCGTTCGAGAGCAGTTCGAACGGATCGTGGCCACCCTCGACGACCAGTTCCCCGATGTGGCCACCATGCTCACCGATGCGAGAGAGGACCTGCTGGCCTTCACGGCATTCCCAGAAGCTCACTGGCGCAAGGTCTGGTCGACCAACCCGCTCGAGCGCTTGCACCGCGAGATCAAGCGACGCACCGACGTGGTCGGGGTGTTCCCGAACGACGCGTCCGTCGAGCGCCTGGTCACCGCAGTGGTGGTCGAGACCCACGACGAGTGGCAGGTCGCCGAGCGTCGCTATCTGTCGGAGACCTCGATGGCGCTGCTCCGACGGATGGAGGCAGCGGCCCTCGAGGAGGCGTCCGACGAGGCCCTCGAAAGCAGGTCCATGGCCGGCTGACGTCACTACCCTCGTGGGGTGGCCACCGTCCTCCCCGAGCTAGACGTCGAAAAGGTCCGGCGGTTCTGTCGCGACCGTGTCCCTGCCAAGTTCGCCGACGAGGTCCGCCTCGAGGTCACCACCCGCGGCAAGAGCGTTTCCATCTACGAATGCCGCCCCGTCTGGCGTGGCGCTCCCGGAGAGTGGACGAGGATGCCCATCGCCCAGATCCGCTACGAGGGCGCCGGCACTTGGACGCTCTACTTCGGCGACCGCAACGGCAAATGGACCATGTACTTCGACCTCGATACCAACCAACCGATGAACGTCATCCTCGACGAGATCGGCAGTGACCCCACCTGCGTCTTCTGGGGCTGACTCACGACAGGGTGATTCGTCCGATCGACGCGCCTACCATCTCCTCAGATCGAAGATCGCTTCTCCACCACTCGGCGGGACGTCATCGAGTGTCCCGCCTGGGCTTCGCCACGGAGTGGCTCAAATGAGGATCGAGCACGAACAATCCACAAGCAGGAGTGCCCCCGTGGTTCCATCACGACCAAGGAGGTAGTCATGAATGTGGTGATCGGCATCGACCCGCATAAGGCATCACACACAGCGGTGGCCATCGACGAGTCTGAGGACGAGCTTTCGAGCGTCAAGGTCCGGGCCACCCGCCGCCAGGTGGATCAACTGGTGAGCTGGGCCGAGCCGTTCGAGAAGCGGACCTGGGCCATCGAGTCGGCCGGTGGGCTTGGGCTACTTGTTGGCCCAGCAGCTGGTCGCCCGCGGCGAGGAGGTACTCGATGTGCCGGCCACCTTGGCCTCTCGCATCCGGGTGCTGGCCACGGGACGCTCGAACAAGAACGATCCCAACGACGCCCACTCGGTCGCCATTGCCGCCTTTCGAGCTCCGAACCTGCGCAGCGTCGAACCGGCCAACCACTGCGAAGTCCTCCGACTCCTCGCCAAGCGCAACGTCGACCTCGGCAGTCATCGCACCCGGGTGGTCTGTCGTCTTCATGCGCTTCTCGCCGAGCTCGCACCGGGCGGAATTGCCAAGGAAATGTATGTTTCTGACGCCCAGCGGCTCATGGCGAAGATCACGCCTCGGACTCCGGCCGAGCAGGTCCGCTACGACGTCGCCCTCGAGCTCCTCGATGACGTCCGCCGACTCGACGCCCAGACCAAGGAGTCGCACCGCCGGATCCGGTTGGCCGTCAAGGCGTCGGGCACGTCGCTGACCGAGCTCTACGGGGTGGGCCCGATCATCGCTGCACAGCTCATCGGCTACACCGGCGACGTTCGCCGCTTTGCCAACAGGGATGCCTTCGCTTCCTACAACGGCACGGCACCTATCGAATGGTCTTCAGGCGGCCGTGTGGTGCATCGGCTGTCACGGCGGGGGAACCGACGACTCAACCACGCCATCCACATGGCGGCCATCTGTCAGGTCCGCCAGAGCGGCTCGGAAGGCCGGGCCTACTTCGAGCGCAAGGTCGCCGAAGGCAAGACGAAGAAGGAAGCGGTCCGGTCCCTCAAGCGCCAGGTGAGCAACGCGGTCTACCGACAGCTGCTTCTTGACGCTCGATAGGGGGTCCGGGAGGACACCCAGGGACGACTCACTGCCTGCGTGACCGGCTCTTCACCCTGCGCGACCGGCTCTTCGGCGAAGTCACTCCCGAACCCATAGAGACCCTACGCCGTCGTGTCTTCTCATGACGGCTCGATTCGTCGCGCGCAGATGTACTGGAAAGAGGGGTCTTGACTCAAAGAGGATTCGCACGGTGGCGCTTCGTTCCGGCGGTAGGGGGCACTCAGATTCGCTATACAGCGGCAATCCAGCTGACACCGATCATCTGGGCGCCGCCGTGCACGCCGACGACGGCACCCAACGTGCCGATCCGAATGGTCTCTCGGGGAAAGCGGGGAGCGATGAGGTCGAGGAACTGGTCGATGTCGGGGGCGCCACAATGCATCACCGCCACATCCTCGATTAGCCCGGCGGCGCCCATGCGCTCATAGAGCATCTGTAGCGCTCTCTTGCGAGTCCGAGCCTTACCGGCTTCGTGGACAATGCCACCGCTAAGGTCGATCACCGGCTTGATCGATAGCAGTGACCCCACCATCGCCGTCGCGCCGCCGATTCGCCCACCCTTCTTCAGGTTCTCCAACGTGTTCAGAGCCGCAAGCACGTTCGTGCGAGGGATGAGGTCGCTGACTCGACGCAATACTGTGCCGATGTCGGCCCCCTCGGCGGCTACTTTGGCGGCTTCAATCACCAGAGTGCCAAGCCCGCTTGACACCGTCCGGCTGTCGATCACATGGACGACAATCCGTCCCTCGACCGCGGCGGCCGCGGTGAGAGCTGACTGAAATGTAGTTGACAAGTCTCTCGAGATGGTGAGACAAACCACTGCCTCAGCGCCAGCGCCGCCTGCATTGCGAAAGGCCTGTTCAAAGGCACCAGGCGACGGGCAGGCCGTCTGGGGGAGGTCTTCGGTGTTCGCCATTCGTTGGTAGAAGTCTTCGACGCTGAGGTCTTGGCGGTCGGTAAATTCTTCGGTCCCAAATCGGATAGTGAGGGGCACGATCTCGATATTGAACGGGTCGATGTCGTCCTGTTCCAAGTCGCAAGAGCTGTCGGTGACCACGAAGACACCAAGCATGAGAGCCTCCTCCTCTTTAGGGTCCTCACCATTCTGGTGCCCGAAGTGAGGGATCCCGCCAAACCCCCAAAGTGACGGAATATCCCTCAGTCCCCCCTTGTCAGAGGTCTCGGTTGCGCCGCTTCGGGGTGCCCCGGACCGGCGCGGGGCAGGTGGCCGGGCGACCTGCGACGGGTGGTTGCCCGTGACACCCCCCCTGTTCGGTCGGCAGGTTCACATCGGTCCCGCGGCCCAGAGCGCCGCAGAGTCCCGCTATCTAGGATTCGATTGAGAGATTGGGGGTCGGGATGCGAACCTGGATGAAGGCACTCGTCGTCATGGTCTTCACGATTGGCGGGGTGGTCGTGAGCGCACCGTCAGCAGCTCCTGAAGACGGCAAGAGTGGAATCGGAAAGATCAACCACATCGTTGTACTCATGCAGGAGAATCGCTCGGCCGACACGTACTTTGGGCAACTCCACAGCGAGGGCCAGCCCGCTTACAAAGCCGAGCCCACCACGGGAAACCCCAATCCGCTTGTCTCCGGAGCGACCATCGTGCCCTTCCACAAGACGAGTCTGTGCGAGACATCGGACCTGAACCACTCCTGGAACGGCACACATCAGGAATGGAACAACGGGGCCATGAACGGCTTCACCGCCGCGAATGACATCTCCTCGACCAACGCCGACGCCACCGACCCCACTGGTTCTCGAACCATGGGGTACTACGACCAGACCGACCTGCCCTTCTACTACTCCTTGTACAACACCTTCGCGACTGATGACCGCTACTTCGCGTCGGTGCTGAGCCAGACCTACCCCAACCGTTTCTACGCGCTCGCTGCGACGTCCTTCGGCCACATCCGAAACGACGCGCCACCGCCGGGGGGATGGCCCCAGAAGACCATCTTCGATCTGCTCGGAGCGGCCAACATCAGCTGGAAGATCTACTACGCGCAGTTCCCGTTCGGCTCCTTCTTTAGCTACGTGCAGCAGCACATGGACCACGTGGCGCCCATCTCGCAGTACTACGCGGATGCAGCCGCCGGCAACCTCCCGGCCGTGTCCTTCGTCGACCCGGTCTTCATCGGAGCCCCGAACACTGAGTCCGACGAACACCCCTCGAGCAACGTCCAGGTGGGCCAGAACTTCGTCTACAGCGTGTACCAGGGACTCAGGACCGGTCCGAACTGGCCGGATTCGGCCATGTTCTTGACCTACGACGAGCACGGCGGCTTCTATGACCACGTCGCCCCGCCGCCCGCCGTTGCGCCCGACGCCATCGCCCCCATGCTCCAGCCCGGAGATACCCCAGGCGGTTTCAATCAGTACGGCATCCGAGTGCCTGTCGTGGTGATCTCACCGTATGCAAAGCCCCACTACGTCTCGCACGTCGTGGACGACCACACTTCGATCCTGCGCTTCATCGAGACGCGCTACGGGCTCCCATCGCTGACGGCCCGAGACGCCGCCGCAGATCCAATGTTGCACCTTTTCGACTTCGAGTCTCCCGCGTTACTCAATCCACCCAGCTTTGCTGCCCCGCCCGTGACGCCTTGCACAGCGCCCACGATCAGCCTCCAGCCAAACAGTCAGACGGTCGCCGCGGGGCAGAACTTCACCTTCACAGCAGCCGCGAGTACCGAGACCGCACCGTCGGTGCAATGGCAGCTCTCGGTCGACCACGGCTCGACGTGGTTCGATGTGGCGGGGTGGACGTCAGCCAGCCTCAGCGGAACGGCCATCCCGTTCGCGAACGGCTGGCAGTTCCGGGCCAGGTTCACAAACCCGATCGGCTCGGCCACGACCAACGCGGCGACCCTCACTGTGACGTAAGCAACTCACACTGTCCAGTTCACGGACGACCTGATCTGCAATCTCGCAGGCCAGCGTGACGAAAGGGCAAGCTTAGGGTTATCTACGGTGAACAGATCGCGAATGTTTGGCAAACTGACCCTCCTGACCTGCGTATATTGCGATGGTGCCCGGGACTCCTGAGGCTGAAGCCGCGAGGCGCAGTTGGGCCTCCACTGCCCGGGAATATCTAGTGGCTGTTACTGAAGCGGTTGACCACCTCCGGGAGGTGTTCCAGACGGAACAAGAGGGGCCGTCCGAGACGGACGAAGCGGTTGCGTCACAGGTGGTCTCTGCCTGCAGCAAACTCACCGGGTGGCTCAGAAGCTCGCACGCACCGAGGGGCTTCGCAAAAGCAGGAGGTGAGCTAGGGGCGGCAGCCGGTGTCTACCGGAATGCCGCGGTCGCCTTCAGGAGCCTCGCTGATGTAGACGGAGATCAGCGACAGGCCCGGTTTACCGCATGTGCCACGTTGTTGGAACAAGGTCACCATCACGTCGACATATTCGTCGCCGCCCTTGCGAAGAAGTTTGGTGACGCGACGCCGTAGGAAGGTAGAAAGACAGTCACCGGGGCGGCCCCGAAATGCTCGGCGCCCTGTCCCCGTTGTGCCGTTAGGGGCGACTCCGATATGGCGCCGAGGCAGCCAGCCTCTCGGCGAGCAGCCGGCCGGGGCGGGCTTGCTCGGCTCGCCCCTGGTAGTAATCCCGATGGTGCGGGTACCGCACTTCGAGCTCTAGCGCCAGATCCATTTGCTCGACGGGGACCGGCTCATCGGGGCGCCACTTCAAACGGGCCATCAGGTAGTCCCAGTCGTCGGGCTCCGCAGCGGCAAGAGCGTGCAGCTCTTTGCCAGACATCGCGAGGAGCGCTGACACCGGGGCGCTCGTCATCGCGGCCGACCCTTGAGCTCGAGGGCGCGTGCTCGGGCCTCGTAGAGACCGAGGCCGGCGGTCCTACGGCCGGTCCGGCGCCCGGCATCGACTCTGATCCTGGTGCTCCGCAGCTGGCGGATGCGGGCCGGGGGGTCGGACGCCCGTTGCTTGCCCCCGATCTCGGCATCGAGCCGGTTGATCCGGGCTCTGAGATCGTCGAGCTGCTCGTCTTCCCGGTACGACGTGGGCCGTCCTTCAGCCTTCGCGTTGGCGATCAGCCGGTCCCTCTGCGCCACCAGCCGTTTGCGCTGGGCCAGCTTCGCAGAGTCGCCGATCTTGGCGGTCATCGTCCGGCCGGCTCCATCGGGCGCGTCCGACGCCGGTCCCTCCCATACTCACGGGTGCATGTCTGCCGCGGCAAGTTTTGGTCCGCGTGGCGCCCTGATGCGCTCGATCTTCCCTTGCTGGGTGATCGTGCTTTCCATCCGCACCACGATGCCCTTCGCCTTGATGAAGTCGGATTCCTCGAGGACGAGGACCAGGTCCTCTCGGAACGCACCGCCAAGTCGTTCCGCGATCGCTTCGATAACCGGCCGCTCCGCGTTGATCAGATCCTTTCGAACCTGGAGCTGCCGGTAGGCATCCTCCGCAACGGGTCCCATTCCCCAACTTTGTGACTGAAATTCATCAGCTTCGCGGAGAAGGACAAAGAAGGACGTGAGATCAGGGGTCAGCTCCAAGTTGTCTATCCCGTCCCCACCCATTGAATGCCCCCGTTGACAAAACGGTTGACAGCGACCTGAAATGACCGTCGCCGAGCCCCGACTCCGAAACTCCGACCTGCTGTTTTTCGGTCGGGCTGGGGGGACTTGAACCCCCGACCTCTTGACCCCCAGTCAAGCGCGCTAACCAAGCTGCGCCACAGCCCGTATGCGGTCCTCCCTGTTCAAGCGGACGAACAGCAGATGATCACGCTAGCCGAATCGCCCGAGCCGCTTAACTGCAGCCAAAAGTGCAACCCAAGCCACGTTTGCGTCCTCCGCTTGTCCTGGTCTGAGTGTCGGAAGGGCGTATTGCACCATGAGTACACGGCAGCCGTGGGAGGCCAAATGGGCGGCCTATGCGCTATTTGACTCGCCCGGTCGTCCCGGTCCGCGGATGACACCCGTCGTTATGTACGCCGAAGTCTCGATCATCACCTTGGCGATGTGGTTTTGGCATCCGTGCCACGCCCACTGATCGCGGCCGAGATAGTCAGGGAGGCGTCCGACTGCAGAGGTGTGTGCACCGTTCGTCAAGGCCACGGGACTCCAGACGCCTTCGAGACCCATTCGACTACGCACGATCGCGCTTCTTCCGTCCAGGGCCAGCCCCACCTCCTCGAGGTGCTGCAGGTGGCGTAGTTCGCGTTGTGGGCGAACGCACACATGTACTTGTTGTGGTCCTTGCCGTGGTCCTTGCTCGAGACGTGGTCCGCTAGGACGTCGCCGGCCAGCCTCGTCATCCGCGGCGCTACCGCGCCTGGCGGTCCTGGCCGCCCACAACAGGCGGACCGCCGCCTTGGGGCCGGCCACCGCGGTTGATGCGGAGCCGCCGATCGATACCGCTGCGCACAAGACGGCTAACGGGAGTATCCTGGGTTTCCGGCCAACTGAGGACCGTTATGCCTGTTCTCAGTGGATGAATCGGTTGTCCAGCTGTGTGACCTAAGCCGGGTGTTGCGAAGGCCTCCGAGACAAAGGTCTCGAAGAGCTGCGCTTAGGCCTCGGAACCTGCGCTGTTCAGGAGTGACCCAGTTCGCCTGTGGAGGACGGTGGGACAGTTCGGCACTTCGGGTCGTGTGGATAACTGCTCGTCGAGCGACCGGGGGAATGAGTCATCCTTTACCGTCTTCGGGTCGGCGATGGCCCTCGAGCGGTGCATTATCGTGCTGCAGATGAGTGACGGAGTGCGCGTGCATGACGTCTCGGTAACGGTGATGGCCGTCTCAGTGCATCCGACCCGGAGCACGTAGCACATGGCCGTGCGACTGCAACCTGCAATCGGTGCCTCTGGTGATTCCGAAGCCACTCCTTCGGATCGAGAAGGGGGCCAAACGGGCGACCGTCGTTGGTCCACGATAAAGCGTCAGTGGCCAGCGGCGCTCTGTTGCGCTGTCTATGTCGTTCTGGCAATGGTGGTGTACGGCCACTTCGGTTCGCTCGGTCCGGGCTACATGACCGGAAAAATAATTCCGGACACAATCGACCAGGTTTGGTGGCTCGCGTGGACCGCATTCGCTCTCCCTCACGGCCACAACGTCTTCTCGGCCCAGTGGCAGAACTATCCAGCGGGTGAGAACTTCGGGGTGAACGGCTCGATGCTGGCTCTCGGCGCGCTCTTCATGCCGATTACCAAGTTGTTCGGCCCGGTAGTTACCTGGAATATCGCGCTGCGTCTGGCCGTCGCGTTGTCAGCGACCTCGATGTGCCTCGTGCTCCGCCGGTGGACGACGTGGTGGCCCGCAGCGTTCGTCGGAGGACTGCTCTACGGCTTTTCCGCCTATATGGCCTACTACGGCGGCAATTACCTGTTTCTCGTCTTCGTGCCGCTACCCCCCGTGATCTTCCTGCTCCTCCACGAGATCCTGGTGCGCCAGCACTGGCGGCCGGGAAGAACGGGGGCGCTCCTCGGCGTGGTGTGTACCCTTCAATTCTTCATCTGGTCCGAGGTCCTGGCCAGTACGGTCGTGATGGGCGTTGTCGCGGTCGTTCTCTTCCTCCTCGTCGGTCGCCACCATCTGGCCGAACGACGGCGCTACGCGGTGACCGCCTTCGCCTACAGCCTCGGTGTGGGCGGCTTCTTGCTCCTCTTTCCAGTGATCTACGCGTTGGCTGGTCCGCAAAGCATCAGGGGAACAGTGGCATCACCGGCGACCATAGCGCTGTTTCCGAGCGACTTGTTCGGCGCATTCATGCCGAGCTCCCAATGGCTCCATACGACGCAGCTGGCGACCGCACAACAAGGGTCATCGGCTCTCTATCTGGGACTTCCCCTGGTGGTCACTCTCGCGTTGTTCGGGGTATTTCTCCGCCAACGAGGGTCGATCCTCTTCGCCGGGGCAATGGCGGTGATCGCCTTTGTCCTGTCCCTGGGTTCCCGTCTTTGGGTCGACGGTCACGACACGTCAATCCCTCTTCCCTTCGTGGTGTTCGAGCACCTCCCCGTTGTGGGGGCATTTATCCCGATCCGGTTCTCGCTCTTTACCGCGCTGTTCGCGGCGGCGATGTTCGCGATCGGACTCGACGAGCTCTGGCGACGGATGAGGCGATCGGGTCGTCCCGCATGGTTGTCCCCGAGATGGAAGATTGTCGTCACGGTGGGAACGTTGGCAGCACTCACGGCCGCCGCAGTGCTTCCGTTGGTGCCTCGTCACACGCAGGAGTCGACCCCGACGAGTATTCCGTCCCTCTTCACGTCGGCAGCCGTTGAGGCCATTCCAGCCGGGAGCGTGGTCCTTGCCTATCCCTACCCGGACTACTCAGGTGGCGACTCCTTTGCGTTTGCGCCTTACAACATTATGCTCCACCAAGCCGTTGCCGGTATGCGCTTCAAGTTGATCGGAGGCTACGGGTGGTTCCCGTCCCCGACAGGAGTCAACGGCACTGCCAGGCCCGCCGTCCTGAAACCCGAGTCTGTTCAGGCCATCTTCGACACCGCGTTCCATGGCAACGCCACGGCGCAAATGGCGCCTCTCTCAAAGGGCAATGTCACGGCTCTTCGTGTGTTTCTTCGTAAGTACGATGTCCAGACGGTCGTCGCCTTGCCGAATGGCGCGGCTCCCGCCGTTGTTGTCAGTTATGTGACCGCTGCGATCGGTCCTCCCGTCAAGTCAGGTGGCGTGACCACCTGGTTCCATGTCAAACAGCGTCTTCTGGTGGACCAGGTCCACGTCGTCCCCGTATCGGGTGGCAATGGTGGAACCTTTCCGAAGTTGGTGGCGAAACTATTCGTTCCTGCGAACAACGCCACGTTGTCGGGCACTGCGGTGCTTGGTGCCTGGGCCACGGGCTACTTCTCGGTGACCAAGGTCGAGTTCTACCTCACCGGCGCATCACAACACGACACGCTGATCGGTACGGCGACCTGGAGCCTTTTCGGATGGGCGGTCAGGTGGAACACGACCACCGTGGCCAACGGTACGTACCAACTGCAGAGCGTCGCCTACGACGTTGCCGGTAGGAGCGGTCACAGCAATGGCATCACGATAACCGTCAAGAACTAACATTGTCGTCGGCGAAGTCCGGGGTCGCACGGCTCTCGTGCTAGAGGGGTCTTGTGCTGCGTCCCCCGGGACTTCTGGGGAGACAAGTAGAGATGACCATGGAATATCGCCCTGGCCAGGTCTGAGTGGTAGTCGTGGCTTCCCATCTTGCCGAACCACACACGTGCTGACGAGTTGTTCGTCGCCGGCAACTGTGACGCTCTCTACATCTCAGATCAAACCTTTTTGCCCCAACCGGCTCGCAAGATTTCCGCGATTTTTTCGAATGCAACTAACCTGGGAATCATCTGGAAAACAGTGGAGCAAGGACCAGCCGTCCGTCACACGTTGAATATTACCTTCGACGGACCTGTGGCGGATATTGGATCAAGTGTTCCCGTGATAAGCCTTGGCACACCGACCGTCGCTACAATTTCTGCGGAGCCCTATGGGACGGGAGCTATCCGTTTCAGCCTGAAGGATGTACTTGGCTCGTTCCGGGAACGGCGATGCAGTGCAGGAAGGCCGAACATATCAATTCACTTTCGTGGCCGATCCATATCGTGGCAACGTATCGGTCACCTCGCAACAGGGAACTCTTCTCTCTGGCACCAGCCCCGGAGGCCGGGCGGTTGTGCGCACAACCCAAAATGCTCCTCGTCATGCCCACCTGCCAATGACGGTAACTGAACCCAAAGGCGCGGTTCCAAATGTGTCTCTCTGTCGGAGTCTGAAGTAGAGGCGCGGCATGTGGCCATCTTCGCCGGGCCACTGCGGTATCGCTGCCGACCTCCGCTACTGACCTGACGTTTGCGACACGGCCTCGACGTGCGGGAGCAGGCCAGCGGTGCGCTGGACCACATTTGTGCGCACCGTGTTCAAGGTGTCTTCGCCGTCTTCCGATGCAATTGATCGTGGCAACGCTGGCCCACGACACACACGTTGATCGGCTGCGCTTCCTGATTGAGACCCAACGTCTCATTAACGCAGGGGTCGCCGACACCGACCGGGTCATGAGCGTCGTCCTTGACCGAGCATTGGCAGTGGTCAACGCCGATGGTGCGTCCGTCGAGCTTGTCGACGGAGTCCATCTGGTCCCCCAGGCCGTGCACGGCTTGGCGGAGAGCCAGAGCGGCCTGCCCGCGGCCTCGGATCTCAGTCTCGCCGGTCAATGCGTTCGATTGGCTGTGCCGCTGATCTGCCGGGACACCGAAATGGACACACGCATCGACAGCGAGGCATGCCGTCGCGTTGGCGTGCGCTCCATCGCCGTGGCGCCGCTCGTCCAGGCGGGGCAGGGCGTGGGCGTGCTGAAGGTGGTGTCCGGCGAGCCGGACCACTTCAGTGACGCCGACGGCGACGTTCTCGAGCTGATGGCCACGTTCATCGTTTCCTCGTTGGCGAACGCCGTGACCTTCGAGCGGGACGCCGAGCGCGCCCTCAGGGATCCCCTGACTGGACTGCCGAATCGGGCCGTCCTGAATGATCGCATGACGCACGGCATCTACGAGGCTGGGCGCTACGGCCGGCACTTCGGGCTGTTCCTCATCGACCTCGACGGCTTCTCCACCGTCAACAATGCCCTCGGGTACGAGTGGGGGGACGCCGTCCTCCGGGCCGTGGCACAAGGTCTGAACGACACGGTTCGAGCCGGTGACACGCTCGCCCGGCTCGAGAGCGACCACTTCGCCATCATGGCGGAGAACGCTGACCGAACGGTCGTCGAAAACCGTCTCAAGGGCCGCATCGACTCCATCATGAGCGCCGTCGACGACGATCTCTCGTTGCAGGGCTTCACGCTCACCGCGACCACCAGTGTCGTATGGAGTTCGGGCTACGACGACAGCCCCGAGGCGCTGATCCGCGCCGCCGGAGCGGCCGTAACCCGGCTCAAGCACAAGCGCGCCGGCGGCGAAGGCTCCTGACCCGGGCGCGCCCGGCCGACGACGCAACGCGGTGAGCTTTGTGCTCGAATGGCCGCCATGACCGTCAGCATCGAATCGGACGCCCGCCTCGACCCGCGACTGCGCGCCTTCCTCGCCGCCATCCCTTCACGGGCACTGCCCGATGTCGAGAACCGGGAACAGCTGCTCGCCGAGGTGAACGCGCCCGAGGCCTTGGCCCTGCGGGAATCGATGCTCGCCTTCATGGATCTGTGCGACAGCGGAGATGCGGCCCCCTCGCAGGGCCTCGTCGTCACCACCGCGCAGTTCACGTCAACGCCAGACGGTAACGCAGTCAACCTTCAGATCATCAGGCCGGATCTTGACGAACCTCTCGCCTGCGTCTACTACCTCCACGGTGGCGGCATGGCGCAGATGTCCTGCTTCGACGGGATGTACCGCGGATGGGGCAAGCACATCGCCGCCGAGGGGGTCACGGTGGTGATGGTCGACTTCCGCAATTGCCTGGTCGCCTCGTCTGCGCCGGAGGTGGCTCCCTTCCCTGCCGGCCTCAACGACTGCGTGTCGGGCCTGCACTGGACCATTGCCCACGCGGCCGAGCTGGGAATCGATCCGGCGAGGATCGTCGTCGCCGGCGAAAGCGGTGGCGGGAACCTCACGCTGGCCACCGGGCTCCAGCTCAAGCGCGACGGGGATCTGGGTCTCATCAAGGGCCTCTATGCCCTCTGCCCCTACATCGCCGGACAATGGCCGGCGCAGGACTGCCCGTCCTCAGTGGAGAACGAGGGCATCCTCTTGAACCTCCACAACAACCGCGGCGCCATGGCCTACGGGATGCGGGCGTTCAACGAGCGCAACCCGCTGGCGTGGCCGTCGTTCGCCGCCGTTGAGGACGTGACCGGTTTCCCACCGACCGTGATCAACGTCAACGAGTGTGACCCGCTGCGCGACGAAGGGATCAACTTCTACCGCCTGCTCCTCTCAGCGGGGGTCCCCGCCCGTTGCCGCCAGATGATGGGGACGATGCACGGCACGGAGATCTTCACCATCGCGTGCCCCGACATCAGCGCGGACACGGCGCGCGACATCGCAGCCTTTACGCGCGACTAGATACCAGCGCCTGCCACCCTCAGTCGGAGGGCGCTACGCTCCCGATCCGTGCCCAGCCCCGCATCGTTCCTACGTCATCCGCGCTCGCTGACGCTCGCTGCCAGCGTCGCAGTGCTCATCCCGCTCGTCGCGTCCGCCCCGGTCACCGCGTCGGCGTCGGGCACACCGCGCCCAGCCGTCGTGCGCGCCGCCCTGCCGCCCGGAAGGATCAACCACATCCTGGTGATCGAGTTGGAGAACGAGGGCTACAACGCCACGTTCGGACCCGTCTCCCCGGCCGCCTACCTGAACGGCACGCTCCGCCACAGGGGCGAGTTGCTCCCGAACTTCTACGCCACCGGGCACGTCAGTCTGGACAATTACATCGCCCAGGTCTCCGGCCAGGCGCCGACGCTGGACACCCAGGCCGACTGTGCGGGCAACGGCTTTGCTTTCGCCGACGTCACCCCCGGCACGCCCGATGCCGACCAGGCCGTCAACCCCGGGCAGGTGGACGGTCAGGGTTGTGTGTACCCGGCGACCGTGCCAACGATCGCGGCTCAGCTGGACGCGAAGTACCCGCCGAACCCGGCGAGCCACGTTGCGGCCTGGCGCGCCTACCAGCAGGACATGGGCAATACGCCGTCCCGGGACGGGGGGTCTCCGGATCCCACCGGTGGCACGGACTGCGGGCACCCCACCATTGGAGCGACGGACACGGCCGAGGTGGCGACGCCCGCTGACCAGTACACCTCTCGGCACAACCCGTTCGTGTGGTTCCACTCGGTGATCGACGACGCCGCGGAATGTGACGCCAATGTGGTCCCCCTCGGGACTCTGGGCCCCGGCGGGACGCCGTCGCCCACGGGCCATCTGGCGCAGGACCTCCGCAGCGAGAGCACGACGCCACGTTTCGGCTTCGTCACGCCCAACTTGTGCGACGACGGCCACGACGGAACCTGCGCGGGGCTGAACAGCGCAGGCGGCCAAGCGGGCGGCCTGACCGCAGCGGACGGCTTCCTGCGAGCATGGATGCCGCTCGTCCTCGCGTCGCCCGCGTACAAGCATGGCGACATGCTCGTCGTCATCACGTCCGACGAGGCCGACATCTCGGGCGGTGCCGGCGCGGCGGCCGTTTGCTGCAACGAGCAGCCAGGCCCCAACACGCACGCTCCGGGCAACGCCGGCGCAGCGACGGACAGCGCCGCCCCCGGGGGAGGGCAGATCGGTGTCCTGCTGCTCAACGCCCGGTACATCAAAGCCGGGTCGACGGACACCAAGGCTTCCTACAACCACTACTCTGCGTTGCGGAGCTACGAAGACCTCCTCGGGCTGACCACCGGCGGGAGCGACGGGGAGGGCCACCTGGGCTTCGCCGCGTCCAAGGGGCTCGCCCCCTTCGGCACCGACGTCTTCCCGACGAACCTCAGCGGACGTCGGCCCTGAGCGGCGGCACCCCGAAGCAGCTCAGTCCAGGCGGCGCAGCGAGGCTCGGTAGCGCTTCGCGTTGCCGACGTAGACGGCCGCCGACAGCCTGATCATGGGCGCGTCCGACTTGCCCTCGAGAATTCTCGCCGGCACACCGAGGGCCAGCGCGCCCGGCGGCACGACCATATTGTTCGGGACGACGGCGTTGGCCCCCACCGTCGCGCCGGCGCTCACGACGGCCCAGTGCAACACGACGCAGCCCGAACCCGCCAGCGAGTCGTCCTCGAGGGTGCAGCCCTCCAGATGGGTTAGGTGACCGACGACACACCCGTCGCCGATGATCGTGGGGAAGTTCGGACCGGCATGGATGACCGTGCCGTCCTGAATGGATGAGCCCGCGCCGACGGTGATCGTCCCGTAGTCGCCGCGCAGGACTGCGCCCGGCCACACGCTCGAGTCAGGGCCGATGGTGACGTCGCCGATCACCACGGCATCGGGATGGATGAAGGCGTCGTCGTCGACCCGGGGTGCCACGCCGTCGAGCTCGTAGAGGGGCACGTCGGGACGCTACACGTGCGCAGCGATCCAGGTCACACCCTGATAGCCGCGATAGCCGAGATAGATGACGCTGGCGACGAGCATCAGCTTGAAGTACCAGGGAATTGGTTGGCGCTCCTGCTCGGTCAGGATCGTGCCGCACTTCGGGCACTCGCCCTCGTCACCGAGGTCCTCGTCTTCGACGAGCGCGTCGCACTCCTCACACCACGCCATCAGGGACTGCCGTCGCTCACTTCCCGCCCACCCGCACGCGCAATTTCATCGGTGTGGCACCGAAGTCGAACTTCTCCCGGATCCCGCGCTCGATATAGCGGATGTACGTCTGGGGCAATCGTCCGTTCGTGAAGAGGGTGAAGGTCGGCGGGTCGGTGGCGCCCTGGACGATGTAGCGGATCTTCGCGCGGGGCGCGGCCTGACGCCCCTGGAGCTCCTGGACGGTGCGGTTGAGCGCTCCCGTCGGAACTCGCTGGTGGTAGGCAGCCTCCGAATCGCGCAGTGCCGGGAGGATCCGGTGGACACCCTTGCCCGAGAGGGCCGAGATCTTGAGCACCGGCGCTGCACCGAGGAAGGCCAAGCGGTCCCCGACCCCGGCCAGCACGTCATCGCGCTCGTCGGCCGGGACCTGGTCCCACTTGTTGAGGG
Source organism: uncultured Acidimicrobiaceae bacterium (assembly GCA_963726005.1). Lineage (GTDB taxonomy): Bacteria > Actinomycetota > Acidimicrobiia > Acidimicrobiales > RAAP-2 > Bog-473. The sequence continues at coordinate 641,881 of CAVSAT010000001.1, read as the reverse complement.
CGACGATGGCCGGGCAGCCCGACACGCCGATGCGCTCGGCCAAACGCTGGTCTTGGTGCGACGCGCCGATCGTGGCGTCAATCACCAGGACGGCGACGTCGGCCCGCTCCAGGGCGCGCAGGGCGCGCAGGGTGGCGTGCTGTTCGGTGCCGCGATCAGTCTTGGACGGGCGGCGGAGACCGGCGGTGTCGATGAAGCACACCGGGCCGTCGGGCGTCTCCACCACCGTGTCGATGGCATCGCGCGTGGTGCCGGGCAGGTCGTGCACGATGGAGCGCTCCTCGCCGAGGAGCCGGTTGAAGAGCGTCGACTTCCCCACGTTGGGACGGCCGATGATGGCGACGCGCGGCGTGCCCGGGTCGCCCCGGTCCTGAAGACCCGGTGCCGCGCTGGCGTCGTCGCCCTCGGTGGTGTCCCCCGGCCCCGTCCCGGGGAGGAGGGCGACCACCTCGTCGAGCAGATCACCCGTCCCGCGCCCGTGCACCGCGCTGATCGGGAACGGGTCGCCCAGTCCGAGGGAGACGAACTCCCATGCCGCGGTCTCCCGGTTGGCATCGTCGACCTTGTTGACCACGAGTCGCACTGCCGCTCCGGACCGCCGAATGACCTTCGCCGCCGCCAGGTCCTCCTCTGTCACCCCGGTCGTCACGTCGACCACCATGAGGACCACGTCCGCGTCGGCCAGGGCCTGCTCCACCTGCGCCGCGACCTTGGCGTCGAGCGCGTCACCGCCGGCCAACCAGCCCCCCGTGTCCATGACCGAGAACGGCACACCGGCCCACTCGGCGGCGAGCACCTTGCGGTCGCGGGTCACCCCCTCCTCCTCCTCGACGACGGCGGCCCGGGTACCGACGATCCGGTTCACCAGGGAGGACTTGCCGACGTTGGGACGGCCGGCCACGACGACCATCGGGCTCATGCCGAGCAACCCGGCCGGAAGCTCGTGCCGTCGAGCGCGACCCGCAGCGAGCCGCCCTCAGTCGGGACCACCTCGACCTGGCGCGGCAGGTCGGCCAAGGTGAGGCCGTCGAGGAAGCGGCCTTCGTTGAGGCAGGCGTCGGGCAGGAGGCAGCGCGACGCGTCGGGGACCTCGGCCGACGCGCGTGCGACGTCCTCCCCGGTCAGGAGGCCGGCCACACCGATGTTGCCGCCGAAGAAGTCGTTGGGCACGGCACGCAGCTCCACGTCGTCGCGGGGGTGCGACGCCAGCAACGGTCCCAGCACGACGGCGCCGTAGGTGCTCGTGAGCACCGTGACGGGGCGGGTGTCGCTCCCGGCGGGGGCGGCCTCGGCGCGTGGCGCCCGGTACCCTTCGGCGGGCGCGGCGTCGACCGAGGCGAAGAACCCGTGGCGCACCCCTCCAGGTCCGCCTGCCGCGGGTCGGGCGAAGGAATCGATGAACGCCCGCGCCATGCCGATCCCGTTCTCGTGCTGGGGGAACCCCTCGTAGTGTCCCGCCCGGGGCAGGTCGCGCCCGGCCAGCAGGTAGTACTCGTCGGCCGCGAAGACCATGCGGTGCCCGAGCGCCCTGCGGAACAGGCGCTGCCACTCGTCGATCGTGTCGAGCACGCGTCCGGCCTCAGCGGTCGTGTGCGGGCGCATCTCGTGCTCGTTGGAGTAGCGGCTGACTCCGAGCGGCACTGCGCCCACGCTCGCCAGCCCTGGGTACCGGTCCAAGATCCCGGCCAGCGTGTCCTCGAGGGCGGCACCGTCGTTGACTCCCGGGCACACGACGACCTGTCCGTGCACCTCGATCCCCCCGTCCAACAGCACCTGGAGCCAGCGCAGGCTGGTCGCTCCCTTGGGGTTGCGCAGCATCTGCGCCCTCAGCTCGGGATCCGTGGTGTGGATGGAGACGAAGAGCGGGCCGAGCCGCTCGGTCAGGATCCGCTCGGCGTCGAGCTCGGTGAAGCGGGTCAAGGTGGTGAAGTTCCCGTAGAGGAACGACAGGCGGTAGTCGTCGTCCTTGAGGTAGAGGCTCCGCCGCATCCCCTTGGGCAGCTGGTAGATGAAGCAGAACGCACAGTGGTTGTCGCAGGTCCGGATCCGGTCGAAGACGGCCGAGGAGACCTCGACCCCGAGGGGCTCTCCCGCCTCCTTGTCGACCCGGACCAGCCTGGCCAACGGCGCGCCGGCGCGGCGCACCAGGACGCTGAGGTCGCTCGCGTCGCAGAGGCGCTGGAAATCGATGACGTCGCGGGGCTCGTGCCCGTTCAGGCTCAGGAGCTCGTCGCCCACGGCCAGTCCGGCCAGGGCTGCCGGCGACGCCGCGGTGACCGAAGTCACCGTGGGAGCTGACATCTCCCTAAGGTTAGTGCCGATAACCTGGACTTTGTGCCCGGAGTCGACCGAGTGATGCTGGCTGAGCCCCGGGGCTTCTGCGCCGGCGTGGAGAAGGCGATCAAGGCCCTGGCCTGGATGGTCCGGGTCTTCGAGCCGCCGGTCTACTGCTACCACGAGATCGTGCACAACCGCCACGTCGTGGAGCGCTTTCGCGCCCAGGGGGTCGTCTTCGTCGATGACGTGGCCGACGCCCCCGCAGGAGCGCCCCTGATGTTGAGCGCGCACGGCTCGGCCCCCGAGGTCGTCGAGGCCGCCCGGTCGCGCGCGGCGGCGTCGTGGTCGACGCGGTCTGCCCGCTCGTCACCAAGGTGCACCACGAGCTCAAGGTGCGCAGCCGCAAGGGGTACACGGTGCTCTACGTGGGCCACGCGGGACACGAGGAGGCGGTGGGCACCATGGCGGTCGCACCGGAGTCGGTGCGGCTCCTCGAGCACGAAGACGACCTCGAAGCGCTGGACGACCTCGCCGCTGAGCGCACGCCGGTCGCCCTGCTGGCGCAGACCACCCTGAGCCACGACGAGTGGCGGGGGCTGATGGAGGCGGCGCGCCGGCGCTTCCCCGACCTGTGGATGCCCAACCGCAGCGACCTCTGCTTCGCCACCACCAACCGCCAGGCGGCGCTCAAGGCGATCGCCTCGAAGTCGGACGCCGTCGTCGTGATCGGCTCGGCGAACTCCTCCAACACCGTCGCCCTCGAGAAGGTGGCCCGGGCCGGGGGCTGCGCACGCGTGCTCCGGGTCAACGAGGCCGACGAGCTACCCGACGACCTGACCGGCACGGTGGGCGTGACCGCCGGCGCCTCGGCGCCCGAGGCCCTCGTCGAGGCGGTGATCGCCCGCCTGGCGCCCGCCGAGGGCGTGACCGAGGTGACCGTGACCACCGAGGACGAGTACTTCCCACCCCCACCGGAGCTCCGCGAACTGTTGCGGGCCGTGGGCTTCACGCTGGGCTTCCTGTCCGGCCGCCCCGGTTCGGACCGGGCCGATCCGGCGGCACAGGACCGCGCGGTCTCCGCGGCCGACGTCCTCGACCTGCTGGCCTCGTGAGCCGGTCCGGCGCGATGATTGTCCCATGACGTTCACCCGGATGGACGAGTCGACGGCTGCGCAGTGGCAGCACATCATCGTCGAGTCGATTGAGCACCAGCCCCGAGTCGCCGACCGCGTGCTGGCCATGCTGGCCTCCCTCGAGGAGATCACCGACGGCTTCGAGGTGGATCAGCTGGTCCATTCGTTGCAGACGGCGACCCGGGCCGAGGAAGCCGGCGCCTCCGACGAGGTCGTGGTGGCGTCGCTGTGCCACGACATCGGCAAGGCCGTCTCGGTCATGAACCACCCGCGCATCGCGGCCGAGATCCTGAAGCCCTACGTCAGCGACGATACGTACCACATGATCCGGGCACACCAGGACTTCCAGGGCAAGCACTACTACGAATACCTGGGGCAGGACCCCAACGCCCGGGACCAGTACGAGGGCGAGCCCTGGTACGGACTGGCGGCGCAGTTCGCCGACGAGTGGGACCAGATCAGCTTCGACCCTGACTACCCGACCAAGCCGCTCTCCCACTTCGAGCCGCTGGTCCGCCAGACCTTCGCCACGCCCCGCTCACTTTGAACCAGCGGCGTGGCGCCACCTCCGGCGCCAGCATTCACACAGACCCCGCACGCGCGCGCCGCGTCATTCAGGAGTCACGCCGGGAGTTTGACGTCCGCCATCCCGATCTGAAGCTCTCTCCGGTCGTCGGCCTCGTCTGCGCCTTCGAGGAGGAGGCGAACATCGGCACCGTGCTCCGTGCCATGCCGACCGAGGCGTGCGGCCTGGCCGTCACGACGCTCGTCGTGGTCGACGGGGGGCACGACAGGACCGACCAGGTGGCCGAGGACGCCGGCGCCGTCACCTACGTGCTGCGTGAGAACCTCGGTCACGGCTACGCCCTGCGCGTGGGCTACGCCCTCTGCATCGAACTCGGTGCCGACTATGTCGTGACGCTCGACGCCGACGGCCAGAACGACCCCGGTGAGATCCCCGTCATGTTGCAGCCCCTCGTCGACGACGAGGCGGACTTCGTGGTGGCCTCGCGGGTGCTCGGTCGCGACACCACCAGTGACCGTTTCCGCAAGGCCGGAGTGCGCGTCTTCTCCTGGATCATGAGCGCCATGGGGCACACCAAGCTCACCGACACGTCCAACGGCTATCGGGCGCTCCGGGTGAGCCTGCTCGACGACGTGGCCCACCGGCTGGTCCAGCCGCAGTACCAGACGGCGGAGCTCTTGATTCTCGCCATGCAGCGTGGCTGGCGGGTGACCGAGCGGCCCACGGTATGGCTGCCGCGGGCGTCGGGAACCACCAAGAAGGGGAAGAACTGGCTGTTCGGATTCCGCTACGGCCGAGTCGTGCTCGGGACGTGGTGGAAGGCCCGCAAGCTCCCCCCGCACGACTGAGCCGGCTGCGCCGGGCCGCGCTCAAGTCGCGCCCCGCGAGGACGACAATGGGACAAGGCAACATCCCGTAGTCACGATTGCGAGGCTCTCATGAGGAAGCGATCCCACCGTGGCACCCCGACGACACCGGAGGACAGCACGATCCGCCCTCCGTCCGTCCACGTCCTGAGCGACGAGGACGACCTCCGTAAGGCCCTCCGGCGGGCGGCCGAGTTCGACCAGCGGACGGCCGACATGCTGCTGTCCCGCTCGGCCCACTACCGGGCCCTGCTCGCCGAGCCCGCCGCCCCGGCCGAGTAGCCGGGCCGGCGACGGCCCGGGGGGACGCCGCCAGCTCGCGCGCGGCCCCGCTCAGTAGCGGCCCGTCTTCGCCTTCGCCTGGTCGTAGACGGACCGGAGCGCGGGCACTAGCGCCTCGGTGGTGGCGTGCACGGCCGAGCGGCTCACGCGCCCGCCCCCCGTCCTCTGCGGCGCTGGGATGGCGGGACCGATCACGACCTGAATGGTGTGCGGCTTGGGGATATTGCTGCCCTTGGGCATGGCCAGGTCCGAACCGCCGATGCCGACCGGCACGATCGGCGCGCCGGTGCGCGCGGAGAGGAAGGCCGCACCCTCCATGAGGTCCTCGACCACCGGTCCCGCCCGCCGCGTCCCCTCGGGGAAGAGCACGAGCGCCTCACCTCGGCGCAACACCTCCTCGGCCCGCTGGAGTGCCTCGCGGTCGGCCGATTCGCGGTGGACCGGGAAGGCGCCGACGCTGAGCAGCAGCTTCCCCAGCCACCTGTGCTTCCACATCTCGTCCTTCGTCATGAAGAACAGCTTGCGGTCCGTGCAAAAGGCCGCGAACCCGAAGTCGGCGAACGAGCGGTGCACCGGCGCCAGGATGACGGGCCCGGTCTCGGGCACGTGCTCCCGTCCCGTCACCTTGGGCCGGAACCAGGTCCACAGGGCTGTGACGAAGAGGGCCCGCTCGGCCCGGTACAGCGCGGTGCGCCGCGGGTCGATCTCGAAGGCCTGCCCCCGGCCGGGCGCCGCGGCCGGCACCGCCCCCTCGCCGCTCTCGGGTGTTGCGCCCTGCGCGCTCACAGCCACGACAGCACCTCCTCGACCACATCCTGCACGCTCCGGCCGGTCGTATCGAGCCGGTGGGCGTCGGCCGCCTCGCGGAGCGGCGAGGCATCCCGGGTCGAGTCGATCCGGTCGCGACGGGCCACCCCCTCGGGCGCCTCGTCGTCGCGCCGGCGCGCCCGCTCCTCGGCGGAGGCCGTCAGGTACACCTTCAGGTGGGCCTCCGGGAAGACAACGGACCCGATGTCACGCCCCTCGACGACTCCCCCGCCATGGGCCTCGGCCCACGCGCGCTGGCGCTTGACCAGTTGGCGTCGCACCTCGGGGTTGGCCGCCACGATGGAAACCGCCCTGCCCACTTCGGGCGACCGGATGACCGACGTCACGTCCTTGCCGTTGATGGTGACATGCTCCCCCACCTCGATGGACGCCGCCGTGGCGAGGCGGGCCACCGCCGCGCTGTCGCTGGGCGGCGTGCCCTCGGACAGGGCCTGCGCGGCCACGGCCCGGTACATGGCGCCGGTGTCGAGCCGCTCCAGGCCCAGCCGCTCCGCTACGGCGGTCGAGACCGTGGACTTGCCGGCGCCCGCCGGTCCGTCGATGGCCACCAGAAGCGGCCGCGGGGCCTCGCCGGCGCCCGTGATGCGCACGAGGTCCTCGCCGAACCCCGGGTAGCTGGTCGCCACGGCGTCGAAACCACTGATGAGGCTGCGCTCGCCGGCGCCGGCCGCGAGCGCCGCGACGGCCGCCGCCATCGCCATGCGGTGATCGCCGCAGCTGTCGAAACGAGCGGCGCGCAGCGGGCCGCCGCGGCCGGTCACCGCCAGCGTGTCGCCCTCGATCCTGGCGCTTGCCCCGAAGGCCTCGACCATGCCGGCCACCGCGACGAGTCGATCGACCTCCTTCACCCGGAGCTCGCCGACGTCGGAGAACACGGTCGTGCCCTCGGCGACGGAGGCGGCCACGGCGAGGGCCGGGACCTCATCGAGCGACGGGATCTCGCTGGCACGCACCTCGGTGGCCCGCAGCGGGCCCGCCGCGGCCCGGATGGACGTCGTGGCGTTCCCCCCGGGGACGATGGTCACGTCGGCCCCCATGCGTTGGAGCACGGCCACATAGCCGAGCCGGGCGGGGCCGCGGTACACGTCGGGGACCTCCACGCTGCTGCCCGGGACGACGCACCCGGCCACGATGAAGAAGGCGGAGGCCGAGGGGTCGCCCGGCACCGTGCGGTCGACGGGCTCGAGCGTCGACGGCCGCACCCGAACGATGCGCCCCTCACCCCAGGGTTCGACCGTGATGTCCGCCCCCGCCTCGGCGAGCATCTCCTCGGTGTGGGTGCGGGTCGTCACCGCCTCACGGACGACGGTGGTGCCGCTGGCCGACAGCCCGGCGAGCAGGATGGCGGACTTCACCTGCGCGCTGGCCACGCGCGAGGTCCAGTCGAGGCCGTGCAGCCGGCCCCCCTCGACGAGGAGCGGCGGGAGGCAGCGCGCGCCCCGGCCGCGCACGGTGGCTCCCATCAGGCCGAGCGGCTCGGCCACCCGGTCCATGGGGCGGGCCGAGAGGGACTCGTCGCCCACCAGCTCCGTCTCCCACGCGAACCCGGCCACCAGCCCGGCGAGCAGGCGCATCGACGTCCCGGAGTTTCCGCAGTCCAGCGGACCCTCCGGCCGATGGAGCCGCCCGCGCCCCCCGTGGAGCACGACCGTCCCGTCCTCATGGCGCTCGACTCCCGCGCCCATCGCCTCGACCGCGGCCAGCGAGGCGGCGACGTCGGCGCCGTCGGAGAGCCCGCGCACCCTCGACGTCCCCTCGGCCAGGGCGCCTAGCAGGACGGCCCGGTGCGAGATCGACTTCTCGCCCGGCGTGCGCACGGACCCGCGGCAGGGCACGCCGCCGGTCACGACGAGGACGCGCGGCGGGGTCACGACAGGTGCTCGGCTCGGGCCCGGTAGCCGTGCGACTCGACCGCCGCGGTCAGCGTCGCGGCGTCGGCGCGGTCGACCACCAGGATCAGCACGCCCCGCGTGCCCTCCGCCGAGTGCGCGATCTCGATGTCGTAGATGCCGATGCCGGCGTCGGCCGCCAGCGAAGTGATCTCGGCCAGCACGCCGGCCCGGTCGGGCACCGGGATGCGCAGCTCGGCGAGGTGCTCGGGTCGCACGACGCGGGCGGGCAGGTTGCGCCGGGCCGCGCTGGCCCGCTGGAGCGAGCCGAGGAGCGCCCCGCGGTCCCGCGTGGCGACCCGGTCCCGCATCGCCTGGAGGTCGGTGACGAGTGCATCGAGGGCCTCGACGATCGGCAGGGCGTTCTCGGCGCAGATGTCGGGCCAGATGCCGGGGTGGCCGGCCGCGACGCGGGTCATGTCGCGGAAGCCGCCCGCGGCCAGACGGAGCAGGGCTCCGTCCTGCTCGGCGCCGGTGGCGGCGGCGTTCATGAGGGTGGCCGCGACGAGGTGCGGCACGTGGGACACCACGGCGACCAGCCGGTCATGGTCGGCCGCGGAGAGCACCAGGACGTCGGCGCCCAGGCTCAGGACCACGCCGCGGAGCCGTTCGAACGCCTGGAGGTCGGTGACCGCCGTGGGCGTGAGCACCCAGACCGCGCCCTCGAAGAGATCGGGGTCGGCCCCGTGCAGGCCCACCTGTTCCGAGCCGGCCATGGGGTGCCCGCCGATGAAGCGCGGGTTGTCCGCCTCCTCCACGATGGCCGTCTTGACCCCGCCCACGTCGGTCACGACGACGTCGGGGCGTCGCCCGGGCTCCGCCAAGAGGCGGCCGACGACACCCGCGACGCTGGCGGCCGGGACGGCGACGAAGACGACCTCGGCCGCGGGGTCGTCACCGGCGGCGTCGATCGTTCCCGAGGCCAGCGCCTCGCGCAGCCGCTCGTCGTCGGCATCGAGCCCCGACACGTGCCACCCGCGCCGCCGCAGTCCGAGGGCGATCGACCCGCCGATCAGCCCGGTCCCGACCACGAGCGCCCGGCGGCGCGTCCCGCCCTCAGCCGGGGAGGTCATCGCGGAGCCCTTGGGCGCCGTGGAGGTAGACGTGGTGGATCTCGTCGCGGGTCTTGGTCGTGTGCACGTGGAGCAGCACCCTGATGCACCGTGGCATGGACCCGGGCACGGCGATCTCGGCGGCGCACAACAGCGGGACGGCGCCGAACCCGATCTCGCGGACGGCGGTGGCCGGGAAGGTGCTGGTGACGTCCGCCGTGGCAGTGAACAGCACGGAGACGATGTCGTCCTCGACCAGCTCGTTGAGGGCCATGATCTCGCGCATCAGCTCCTGGGAGCGCTCGGTGACCTGGGCCACGGTGTCGTCGTCGACCGTCGTCGCCCCGCGTAGACCCCTGACCATGAGTGCCGCTGGCATAGCGGGTCACTCTACCGGTATCGCATCTGCAGCCCCGCTGTCAGGGCTTCTCCGCGTGCGTGCCCGGCGGAGGCGCGCTCGGAGCCGCCGCGGCGGCCAGCGACCGGACCTCGGCGGCCGTCAGGTCGCGCCAGCGCCCCGGGGCCAGCTCCGTGTCGCGCACCGGGCCGATGCGCGTCCGCACGAGGCGGCGCACGGGATGCCCGATGGCGTCGCACATGCGGCGGACCTGGCGGTTGCGGCCTTCGTGGATGACGAGGCGCAGGACGCCGGGCGCAAGCACGCCGACCTCGGCGGGTGCGGTCGGGCCGTCGTCGAGCTCGACGCCCTGACGCAGCGCCCGCAGAGCACCGGGAGCGGGGGTCCCCCCCGCCACCTCGGCGACGTACTCCTTGGCCACCCCGTGCGACGGGTGGGAGAGCAACTGCGACAGGGCCCCGTCGTTGGTCAGGATGAGGAGGCCCTCGGTGTGGCGGTCGAGCCGGCCCACGGGGAACACGCGGGGCTCGGCCGGCACCAGCATCACGACCGTCGGGCGCCCCTGGGGGTCGTCCGCCGTCGTGATGACCCCGTCGGGCTTGTTCAGCAGGTAATGCACGAGCCCCGGCGCGACGGGGACCAGCACGCCGTCGAGCTCGACCCGGGCCGTCGCGGGGTCGACCCGGCGCCCGAGCACGGCCACCTGCCCGTCGACCGTGACCCGTCCGGCGGCGATGAGCTCCTCGCAGGCCCGCCGCGAGCCGACCCCGGCCCGGGCCAGGACCTTCTGGAGGCGCTCGCCCTCGGGTTCCTCAGTTGTCGTCGGAGGCCGCCTCGACGCCGAGGCCGAGCGCCGACTGCAGGTCGCGCTCGAGGTCGCCGGCGACGTCGGGGCCGGGCAGGAAGTCCTCCACCGCCGGCAGCTGCTCGAGCGAATCGAGCCCGAGGCGCTCCAGGAAGAGGTCCGTCGTGCCGAACAGCGCCGGCTGCCCCGGGCCCTCCGCATGACCGACCACTGCGATGTACCCCCGCTGCTCCAGCAGGCGGGAGACCCCGTCGACGTTGACGCCGCGCAGCGCCGAGATCTGGCCCCGCGAGACGGGCTGGCGGTAGGCGACGATGGCGAGCGTCTCGAGCGCAGCGGTCGAGAGGCGGTGCGACACCTCGCGGTTGGCGAAGCGCTCGACGTACGGCGCCAGGTCGGGGTGGGTCTGCAGCCGCGCGCCGCCGGCGATGCGCGCCAGCACGAAGCCCCGGTGCTCGCGCTCGTAGGACTGCGCCAGCTCGACGAGCACCTCCTCGACCCGCTCCACGGGTTCCTCGACGAGCTCAGCGAGCAGCCGGGGCGGCAACGGCTCCACCGCCACCAGCAGAATCGCCTCGATCGTCCGGCCCAGCTCCGCTTGTTCCATTGGATGCAATCCTCACCCCTCGTAGTCGTCGACGTAGCCGCCCAGCTCCGCCAGGCCGCGACCGCTGGCCGGGCCGGCCCGGTCCTCGGCAGCCAGCCAGGTGATGGACAGGTCGCCGAAGGTCGTCCCCTGCCCGAGCGTCACCCTGCCCATCTTGCACAGTTCGAGCAGGGCCAGGAAGCGCACGATGACCTCGATGCGGGTCCGGCACTCCCGGACCAGAGCACGGAAGGACGCGGCGCGCTCGCGAATCGGGCACCGCCATCAGCTCGGTGACCGCCTCGGACACCGAGACGGTGTCCACGGTGACGTGCGAGAGGTCGACCCGCGGCACCGGCCGCTCGGCGCACCCGTGCAGGTAGGACTGGGCCACGTCCTCGGGCGTGATGCCGGCGAGCAGGTCCGGGGCATGGACGACGAAGTCGTCGTCGAGCCCCACCTCGCGGGGATGGAGCGAGACGCCTGTTCGGCCAGGGCGACGAAGACGTCGGCCGCGGCGGCGTACGCCCGGCACTCGAGCAGCCGGGCCAGCAGGAGGTCGCGCTCCTCCCACCCGATCAGGTCCTCCTCGTCGTCCGTTCCCTCGCGGCCCGGCAGCAGCCTCTGCGACTTCAGCTCGATCAGGATGGCCGCCACGAGCAGGAATTCGGACAGCTGGTTGAAGTCGATGCGCTCGCGCTGTTCGGAGAGGACGTTGACGAAGGCGTCGACCACGGGCAGGAGCGGGACGTCGAGGACATCGACCTCGTGGGAGGACACGAGGTGTAACAGGAGGTCGATCGGACCCTCGAAGACCGGGGTGGAGACCGCGTAGGCCACCCGCCGACGTTACCGAACGGGCCGGGGCCTCACGCGCACCCCCGGGTCCCACCGGAGGCCGGGCCACTCCGCCCTACCATGTCGCCCCATGGACAGGGTCCTTTCCGGCATCGCGCCTTCGGGCAACTTCACCCTTGGGAACTACCTCGGGGCCCTACGGCACTGGGTGTCGTTCCAGGACGGCAACGACGCCTTCTACTGCGTCGTGGACCTGCACGCCCTCACCTCCGAGATCGACCCGGCCGCCCTGAGGGCCAACACCCTCGACGCCGCCCTCAACCTGCTGGCTGTCGGGCTCGACCCCGACCGGTGCACGCTCTTCGTCCAGAGCCACGTGCCCGAGCACACGCGGCTCACCTGGTTGCTCGAGTGCACGACGACGATGGGCGAGTTGCGGCGCATGACCCAGTTCAAGGACAAGGGCAAGAGCCAGGAGGCCGTCCGGGTCGGGCTCTTCACCTACCCCGTCCTGATGGCGGCGGACATCCTCCTCTACGACGCCGCCGCGGTGCCGGTCGGCGACGACCAGCGCCAGCACCTGGAGCTCGCCCGGGAGGTCGCGGTCCGGTTCAACAACCGCTACGGGGAGACCTTCACCGTCCCCGAGGCGGCCATCGCGGGGACCGGGGCGCGGGTCATGGACCTCCAGCACCCCGAGCGCAAGATGTCCAAGTCGGTCGAGTCCCCGCTCGGCACGATCGGCCTCCTCGACTCCGACGAGGACATCACGAGGAAGGTGCGCAGGGCGGTCACCGACACCGACGGGGAGATGCGCTACGACCGCGCGACCAAGCCGGGCCTGGCCAACCTGCTCGACCTGCTGGCGGCGGCGACCGGGCGCACCGCGACCGAGGTGGCGTCGGGCTACGAGCGCTACGGCGACCTCAAGGACGACGTAGCGGCCGCCCTGCGCGAGCTGCTCGCTCCCGTGCGCCGCCGGCGGGCGGAGCTGGAGGCCGACCTGCCCTATGTCCGCGGTGTACTGGCCCGTGGCGCGGCGCACGCACACGACGTCGCGGCGGCGACCTACGCCCGCGCCGCCGACGTGATGGGTCTGCTGCCGGAGACCTGAGTCAAATCCCGAGCACGCTGCCCCACCAGCTGTAGAGCCGGTCGAAGAGCCACGTGAGCGGGCCGTGCGGGTACAAGAAGAAGTTCAACATGACCAGTCCGAGGATGATCGGCATGGTGTATTGGCGGTACTTCAGGTACGTCGGCCAGTAGCGCGCCGGCAGCAGGCGCTCGAACACGACCGATCCGTCGAGGGGCGGGATGGGGATCAGGTTGAACACGCACAGGCCCACGTTGACCAGGCTGGCGTAGAAGATGACCTGGGCGCCCGTGGAGAAGTTTCCGGACGAGAGCACGCCGGCCCGCACGAATTGGACGAAGACGATCCCGAAGACGGCCGCCAGCAGCGCGTTCATCGCGGGCCCGGCCAACGAGACGATCACACCTTGATTACGCGGGCTGCGCAATCGCCCGACGTTGACCGGCACGGGCTTCGCCCAGCCGAAGAAGCCCACTCCGCCCAGCGAGAGGAGGGCGGGCACGATGAGCGTGCCGACGGGGTCGACGTGCACGACGGGGTTCAGACTGAGGCGACCGGCGCGCTTCGCCGTGTCGTCGCCGAAGGCATTCGCCACCCAGCCGTGCGACACCTCGTGCAGGATGATGGACGGGACGATCACGCAGAAGATGACGATCTCCGTCGTCGTGATGTTGTGGTGGACGACGAGCGCCAGGAAGAAGATGGCTCCGGCGGCGACCCACAGCGCGCTCTTCGTTCGCTGATCCATTGGGCGCCTCCCCGAGGAAGCGCCGGGAGTGCGCACTTAGTGCTTGGCGGCGTCGGCGATGCAGAGGCGGGCCGCCGGCATGGCCTCGAGCCGTGCTGTCCCGATCGGCTTCCCGCACACCTCGCAAATCCCGTAGTTCCCGGCTTCGAGGCGCTGGATGGCGGCATCGACCTCGTCGAGCGTCTCACGGAGCTCGGCGGCGAGTCGTTCTGCCTCGCCCCGCTCGGCCGTCACCTGGCTGGAGTCGGCGAAGTTGGAGTCGTAGTTGAGGCCACTGCCCTGGTCGGCGTAGCCGAGCTCCTTCAGCTGGGCTTGCAGCCCGGCCTGCTCGTTGCGCAGGAGGGCGGCGAAATCGACGTCGGCGGTCTCCGCCGTAGGGGCCTCGTTCGGCATGCGCTCATGCTACGCGTTTGCCCCGGCCCTTGGTTCCCGCCCGGGGGTGGGCGCCCTCGTAGGCGCGCCGGAGGTGTTCGGGTGAAACCTTGGTGTAGCGCTGCGTAGTGGCGACGGAGGCGTGGCCCAGGAGCTCCTGCACGACCCGCACGTCCGCCCCCCGGGCCAGCATGTGCGTGGCGCAGGAGTGCCGCAGGACGTGGGGGCTGACCTTCGCCTCCAGGCCGACGCGGGCGGCGTACTTCTTCACGACGCCGAACATCCCCACCCGGGAGAGCCGGCCGCCACGGGCATTGAGGAAGACGGCCTCCGCGTCGGCGCGTCGGCGCCAGTTCTTCGGCTCGAGCAGCGGGCGGCCCTGGCCAGAGAGCCAATCCCCCAGGGCCTCGCGGGCGAGCCGGCCCAGGGGGACGACACGCTCCTTGTCGCCCTTCCCGAGGACGCGGACGAGTGGCAACTCGGGGGACTCCACCGCGTCGGCGACGTCGCCGAGATTCAGCCCCACGACCTCGCTCACCCGGGCGCCCGTGCCGTAGAGCACCTCGAGCAGGGCACGGTCGCGCAGGACCATCGGCCCGGTGCCGACGACGGCGCCGAGCAGCCGATCCGTCTCGTCCTCGCTCAGCGCCTTGGGCAGGAGGTCGGTCACCGAGATGGACGCGAGATCGAGGGTCGGGTCGTCGTCACGCCAACCCTCCTCCACCAAGAAACGGTGCAGGCCGCGGATGCTCGAGTGGGCCCGGGCCACGGACGCCGCGCTGTGGGTCCGGCGCAGGGCGGCCAGGTGTGCCGCCACGTCGCCCGAGGTCGTCGCAACGATGTCACGGCCGACGGCCGCCTGCACCCCCTCCTGGTACGTCACCAGGTCGCGCCGGTACGACGACAGGGTCCGCGGCGAACGCCCGCGCTCCACCTCGAGCCAGGACAGGAACTCCTCGGCGGCCCTGGGCAGCACCGCGGTCATGGGAGGCGGCCCGCCGCGGCCAGGCGCTGGCGCGCCAGGTAGAGACCGAGCACGGTCGTCTCGTCCTTCAGCGACCCGTCCGCCACCAGGTCGTCGAGGTCGGCCAGGCGGATGGTCTCGACGGTCAGGTACCCCTCCTCAATCCCCTGGGGCCGGCTCCGGCACGCCGTGAGCCCCGTCGCGAGGAAGACGGTCGTGTGCTGGTCGCTGACGCCGGGCGTGTTCCAGATGCCGATCAGGACGTCGAGCTGCGCGGCCTCCAACCCGGCCTCCTCCGCCAGCTCCCGCCGCGCCGTTTCCTCCTCGGTCTCGCCGTCCTTGTCGCGGGTCCCCGCCGGGATCTCGAGCACCATGGCGTCGACGGCAGACGCGGTACTGGCGCACCATCGTCACCGTGCCGTCGTCGTGCACCGGCACGACGGTGACGGCGCCGGGGTGGCGCACGACGATGCGGTCGAACGGCTTGCCCACGGGGTCGACCAGGTGCATGCGGTCGACGCGGAACAACCAGGCCCGGAGGAGCTCCTCCTCCGAGACGCGGCGGAAGCCCGGCACGCCTAGGTGACGGCGTCGAGGTCGAGCAGGTGGGGTTCGCGACCTTCCGCGCGGTCCAGCGCGGCGGCGACGAGGTCGCGGAACAAGGGGTGGGCACGGTCGGGCCGGCTCTTGAACTCGGGGTGCGCCTGCGTGGCCACCCAGTACGGATGGTCCTCGAGCTCGACGAACTCGACCAGGCGCCCGTCGGGCGACATCCCCGAGCACACCAGACCCACGGCCTCGAGCCGCGCCTTGTAGCGGTTGTTGAACTCGAAGCGGTGCCGATGCCGCTCCGTGACACCGAGCGTGCCGTACGCCTGCGCCACCTTGGAGCCCGCCAGCAGCACCGCCTGGTACGAGCCCAACCGCATCGTCCCGCCCTTCTCGGTCACCTCGGCCTGGTCGGGCATCAAGTCGATGACCATGTGGGGCGAGAGGCTGTCGAATTCACGCGAGTTGGCGCGCTCGAGCCCCGCACGGTCGCGGGCCATCGACACGACCATCACGTGCAGGCCGAGGCACAGGCCCAGGCAGGGGATGCCGTGGTCGCGGGCGTAGCCGGCGGCGGCCACCATGCCCTCGATCCCCCGTTCGCCGAAGCCTCCCGGGATCACGATGGCGTCGAGCCCGCGCAGGCGGTCCGTGCGGAGCAGGTCCGGCACGAGCTCGGCGTCGATCCAATCAAGCTCGACCGCGGCGCCGTGGTGGAACCCGGCATGGCGGAGCGCCTCGACGACCGACATGTAGGCGTCGGGCATGTTGACGTACTTGCCGACGATCCCGACCCGGACGCGCCGTGCCAGCGACTCGACGCGGGCGACGAGGGACTCCCACTCGGAGATGTCGATCTGGTGCGACCTCTCGTCGATGCCGAGCGTCCGGCACACGTAGGAATCGAGCCCCTGTTCGTGCAGGACGAGAGGGATCTCGTAGATGCTCGCCGCGTCGACCGCGGAGACCACGGCGTCGATGGCCACGTCGCACTGCAGCGAGATCTTGCGCTTCAGGCCCTCGGAGATCGGCTTGTCGCTGCGGCAGACGATGACGTCGGGCTGGATACCCCGGCTCCGCAGCTCGGTCACGGAGTGCTGCGTCGGCTTCGTCTTCTGCTCCCCCGACACGAGGAAGGGCACCAGGGTGAGGTGGACGTAGCACACGTTGTCCCGGCCGATGTCCCGGCGGAACTGGCGGATGGCCTCGATGAAGGGCACGATCTCGATGTCGCCGACGGTGCCCCCGATCTCGACGATGACGATGTCGACATCCTCGTCCTCCAGGCGCCGGATGCGGTCCTTGATCTCGTCGGTGACGTGCGGGATGACCTGCACCGTGCGGCCGAGGAAGTCCCCCCGCCGCTCCTTCTCGATGACGGAGCGGTAGATGCCGCCGGTCGTGGTGTTGGAGCGCCTGGAGAGGTTCTCGTCGATGAAGCGCTCGTAGTGCCCGAGATCGAGGTCGGTCTCGCCTCCGTCCTCGGTGACGAACACCTCGCCGTGCTCGCCGGGGTTCATCGTCCCGGGGTCCACGTTGATGTAGGGGTCGAGCTTGCACATCGTCACCTGCAGCCCACGGCACTTGAGGAGCCGGCCGAGCGAAGAGGCGGTGAGACCTTTCCCGAGCGAGCTCGAGACACCGCCGGTGACGAAGATGAACTTGCTCACGCCGCCTTGGGCACGCGGAGCATCAGATCAGGTGATCGGTGCACCCGACCACGATAATCGAACGCGGCACAACTCGTGGCGGATCGTCAGCCGTGCGACGCGCCGAGCAGCTCGCGAGCGTGCGCCGCGGGCGGCGTCGCTGCCCGGATGCCCCGAGAGCATCCGTGACAGCTCCGTGACCCGGTCCTCGCCCCCCACCGTGGTCGCCGTGGTGACCGTGCGACCCCCGGACTCCAGTTTGACCACGCTGACGTGCGCGTCGGCGCGCGACGCCACCTGCGCCAGATGCGTGACCACCAGGACCTGTCGGTGGGCGGCCACCTCGTGGAGCGCCTCCGCCAACGCAAGGGCCGCCGCACCACCGACCCCGGCGTCCACCTCGTCGAAGACCATCGTCTGGGGCCCGCCCAGCCCGACCAGCCGGATGGCCAGCATGGCCCGGGCCAGCTCGCCCCCCGAGGCCGCACGGGCGAGCGGCTGCACCGCCTCGCCCACGTTGGCCCCGAGCGCCAGCTCCACGGGCTCTCCGGTCCCGTCGGGCGCCACCCGCACCTCCATCCGGGCGCCGGCCATGGCCAGGTCACCCAGGCGCTGGCCGACGAGGTCCCCGAAGGCTCCCGCGGCCCGGGCCCGCGTGGCCCGCACGGCGGCCTCGGCCTCTGCGAGCTCGGCGTCACACCGGGCCTGCTCGGCCTGCAGTCGTGCCGCCTCGCCGTCGGCGTCCTCGAGCGCGGCCAGCCGGGCCGCGCCCTGTTGCCCGTACACGATGACCGCGCGCAGGTCCTCCCCGTACTTGCGGCGCAGCTCGCCCAGCAGGCGGCGGCGCTCCTGGACCGCGGCCAGGCGCTGCGGATCGTCGGCCCATCCCTCGACCTCGTCGCGCAGCGTGCGCGCCACGTCCGCCAGTTCGGCCGCCGCGGCAGCCAACTGCTCGCGGTACCCGTCGAAGGCCTCGCGCCCGGAGAGCGCGCCCGCGGCCCGGCCGAGCAGCTCGAGGGCGCCCCCGTCGTCCCCGGCGGGGGCGAGGAGCTCCACCGCACCGAGCGCCGCCTCGCGGTATGCACCCGCGTCGGCCAGGCGGTCCTCCTCCACGCGGAGTGCGTGCTCCTCCTCGGGGTCCTCGACGTGGGCGGCATTGATCTCGTCGACCTGGTACCGCAGGACGTCGGCCTCCCGGGCACGCTGCTGCTCGTCGCCCCCGAGGTCGGCCAGCGCGTCGTCGAGGGCGCGCCGCTCGCTCCGCAGGGCGCGCACCCGGCTGAGATCGGTGCCGGCGAAGGCATCGAGCACGTCGCGCTGCGCCGCGGCGGTGACGAGGGCCCGGTGCTCGTGCTGGCCGTGGATCTCGACCAGTTCCGCCGCAACCTCGCCGAGGGCGCCGAGCGCCGCCATGCGACCGTCGACCCAGGCCCGGGATCGCCCCCCGGCGGGGACCGAACGGGCGAGGATCACCTCGCGCTCGGCGTCGCCCTCCCCCACGACGAAGCGCGCCTCGACCAAGGCCTCCGACGCGCCGCCCCGCACCAGGCCCGGATCGGCCCGCCCGCCGAGGACCAGTTGGAGCGCCTCGACGACCAGCGTCTTGCCCGCGCCTGTCTCGCCTGTCAGCACGGTCATGCCGGGACCGAACTCGAGCGAGAGGTCTTCGATCACGCCGAGGTCGCGCACGTGCAGGTCGGTCAGCACCGACGGCTCACCGTTCGGGGTGGGCGAGCAGCCGGAAGCGCAGGATGCTGCCGAAGGTCTGGGGCTCGTTGCGCACGACGCGCACCGAGCGCGCCGCGACCCTGCAGGTGACGGTCGCACCGGGCTGCAACCGCCCGACCTCCTCGCCGTCGACCACGAGCACGCCGGCCCGGTCCGGCACGACCTCGACCTTGACCACCTGCTCGTCGGTCAACACGAGGCTGCGGTCGAGGGAGAAGTGCGGCGCCACCGGCGTGACCACCAGGGCGCGCAGCGTCGGCGCCAGAATGGGGCCCCCGGCGGAGAGGTTGTAGGCGGTCGATCCGGTCGGCGTCGCGATGATGAGCCCGTCGGCCGAGTAGGTCAGCGCCTCTTCGTCGTCAATGCTGGTCGCGAGCCGGACCGTGTGGCCGAATTCGATCTTCTGGATCACCACCTCGTTCAGGGCGAGCAGCGAGGACACATCGTCACCGAGCGAACGGTCCGAGATCGCCACGTCGAGCGCGCAACGGGGCTCGATCACGGCATGGCCGTCGAAGACCTTTGCCAGCGCGTCACGCAGCTGGTCCGGCAGGAGGTCCGGGAGGTAGCCAAGGCGGCCGAAGTTGACGCCCAGCACCGGCACGTCCACCGCCGCGGCCAGCCGCACCACGCGCAGGAACGTCCCGTCCCCGCCCATGCTCACGGCCACCGTGGTGCCGGCGAGGTCGACGGCGGCAAGGTCCATCTCGACGCCGTCGTCGCTCACCTGGTCGGGCCCGCTGAAGCGGAGGATGCGGGCGACATGGCCCCGCCCGGTCAGCCAGGTCGCGGTGTCGGTGGCGAGCGCCAGCGCGTCGGCGCGGTCAGGATGGACCAGGAAGGTGACGGTCTCCATCGGCCGGCGCCGTGCTCAGCCGGCCGGGGTCGCCGACGGCATGTTGTCCTCCGCCTCGGTCACGGCGGCCGAGAACAGGGCGGCGGCGTCATCCGCCGTGCGGCCCCGCACCCCCTTGCGGGCGTGCAGCAGGAACTCGGCGTTGCCGGCGGCACCGGTCAGGGGGGAGGCCATCGCCCCCATGATGCCGGTTCCGGCCGCGTCGA
Organism: uncultured Acidimicrobiaceae bacterium; assembly: GCA_963726005.1. GTDB lineage: Bacteria > Actinomycetota > Acidimicrobiia > Acidimicrobiales > RAAP-2 > Bog-473. The sequence continues at coordinate 622,316 of CAVSAT010000001.1, read as the reverse complement.
GCGCGGACGCCACACCCTCGAGCGCGCCCAGCCAGACGGCGGGGTCGCGCACGACGCCCTTGCCACGGGAGACCGCGGCGCGGCCCGCTTCGAACTGCGGCTTCACCAGGAGGACCAGGTCGGCTCCGGACGCCGCGACGGGGCCGGCCAGGGCGGGAACGACGCTGCGCAGCGAGATGAACGAGAGGTCGGCCACGACGAGCGGGCACGGTTCGTAGCCGAGGTCGGCCGCGCGCAGGTCGGCCACCGTGAGCGTGCGGGCATTGGTGCGCTCGAGGACCGTGACGCGCCGGTCGGCGCGCAGCGACGGATGGAGTTGGCCGTGGCCGACATCGACCGCATAGACGTGGGCCGCGCCGCGCTGGAGCAGGCAATCGGTGAAGCCGCCGGTCGACGCACCTGCATCGAGGGCTCGCCGGCCGCTGACGGGGACGTCGAAGCGGGTGAGGGCCGCCTCGAGTTTGAAGCCGCCGCGGCCCACGAACGGCGAGGAGGGACCCAGCAGGACCACCGGCTCGTCCGGGGCAACGAGGCGTGCCGCCTTCTCGGCCAGGACTCCCGAGACGAGGACGCTGCCGGCGGCGATGGCCGCCTGGGCCTCCTGCCTCGTGGGCACCACGCCGCGCCGCACGAGCTCGTTGTCGAGCCGGCGTCGGGCCCCGCTACTCAGCTGGCGGCCTTCTTGTCCGCCTTGTTCGCGCCGTGCGACTTCTTGGACGCGTTCGTGTGGTCGTCGGCCTTGTGGCGGGCGGTGCGCCGCTCCGGGGCCACCTTCGTGGCGGCGGCGCGGGCCCGCGTCGCGGTCTTCCCGGCCTGCGCCGTAACGTCCTTGGCGGTCTTGGTGGCCTGCTTGGTGACACCCTTGGCCGTCTTGCTGGCCTGTGTGCTGACACCCTTGGCCGTCTTGCTGGCCTGTGTGCTGACGCCCTTGGCCGTCTTCGTCGCCTGCGTGGTGACGTCCTTGGTCGCGCTGCGCCCCGCCTCCGCCGACTTCTTCAAGATGTCCGCGACCTGGCTCGCGATGGCCTCGAGGGACTTCCCGTCCATCCGGTTGAGCTGGGTGGTCACCTCGTGGCGCACCAGCTCGAGCACCTGGTCACTGGTCTTGCGGCTCCGCTCCACCAAATTGTCCACCCACTCCTGTGCCTGGCCGCGCTGGATGTCTCCGGCGTTCACCAATTCTCGCACGATCTCCTCGGCACGGCCACGGCTGACCTGCCCGAGGACCGTCCCCGCGTCGAGGTACTTGCGGATTCGCTCATTGCTAGCCATGCAACAAGAGTATCTCAAGTGCTAGCTGAGAGCAAGCAGTTATTTTACGTTCCGTCGAGCGTCGTTCGCACCAGTGTCACCAGGTCGGGGGCCACGACGGCCGGGTCAGCTCCCGCAGGGACGCGCCCCTCACGGGTCACCCCCGACAGCACCAGGGCGAAGGCGATGCCGAGCTGGGTGGCCAGGGCGCCGTCGGTGGCGGGGCGATCCCCCACCATGACGCGCAGCTCCCCCAGCGCCACCAGGCCGGTGATGGCGTCGGCGGTCGGGCGGTGCGGCTTGCCGGCCACCTCGGGCTTCGCCTCGGCCGCGGTCGCCACCGCCGCCAGGATGGCCCCGCCGCCCGGGAGCAGGCCGTCGGGGGTCGGGAACGTCGGGTCCTCGTTGGTCCCGACCAGCCGGGCGCCGGCCCGCACCGCACTCGAGGCGCGCGCAAGGGTGTCGAAGCTGAACGACCGCGTCCAACCGACGACCACGGCGTCCGCCGGCCCAGCAGGCACGACCTCGACCCCCCGGCGGCCAAGCGCCTCGACCACGCCGTCGCCACCCAGCACGACGGCCGACGAGCCGGGGGCGAGCATGCCAGCGGCGACGTCGGCCGAGCTGAGAACGTCGCGGTCGTCCGCGGTGATGCCGCACCGGGCGAGGCTCCGGTGCAGCTCGGCGCGCGTCGGCGCCGAGTTGTTGGTGGCGAACAACACCCTGACCCCCGCGCCGCGCAGTCGGGCCACGGCCTCGTCCACGCCGGGGATGGGACGCCCCGTGAGCCACACGACACCATCGAGGTCGATCACCCAGGTCCCCTCGGGCGGTGGCGGCCACATCGACGCCGAGGCTAACCGCCGTCCGTAGGGTGGACCCGTGGCCGAGCTGCGTCCCGAAGGCAACGAACTGGTTCTCCACCTCCACGCACTCGAGAAGGCGGAGGGGTTCCACTCCGACATCCGCGTGCCGCTCTCCGCGGTCACCGCCGTCCGCGTGGTCGACGACCCCTGGCCCGAACTGCGCGGCCTGCGGGCCCCGGGGACCGGTGTTCCCGACGTGATCGCCGTGGGGACGCGCCGGGGCAGCTTCGGGAAAGACTTTGCCGCCGTCCACGGCACCGGCCCGGCGGTCGTGGTCGAGTTGGGGGGCGCCGAATTTGGGCGCCTGGTCGTCACGTCCGACGACGCGCCGGCGACCGCCGAGGCGATCCGGGAGGCTGCGGGCCGCGGCTGACGGGAGGTGGCGATCCACTCGCCGTCGTCGGCGGCCACGGCGCAGGGCACGGCAAACTGTGGCCGTGGCCCAGCCCGGCGACGTCGAGGTCGCGCCGCGTGCGATTCGCTCGCTCGGTCGCTTCATCGGGGCGGACCGCCTCGCCGCGCTGGAGGCCGTGGCCTCGTCGGCCGTGCGCTCGGTCGGATCGGCCACCGTCTGGAACGTCAATTCCACGGCCGACGGCGGGGGCGTCGCCGAGATGTTGCGCTTTCTGGTCGGCTACGCGTCCGGTCTCGGCGTCGGCGTTCGGCGCATCCCTCGCCGCGCTCCTGGCACGGCCGGCGGAGATGACGGCGATGGGGCGGCGGGCTCATCGTCACGTGCGGGCGCACTACCTCAGCGATCGCCACCTCATCGACGACGCGCGCCTCGTGGAGCACCTACTGGCGCACTGAGGCGGCGCCGGTTACGGCGCGGCTCAGGCGTCGTCCCACGGGGGGCGGAGGGCCGCCGAGCGTGCCGCGTCGCGCTGGGTGACGAAACCGACGACACGATCACCCTCGATCACGGGCAGCCGGTCGCGCTGTCGACGGCACATGATGGACACCGCCTCCTCGACCGGGAGGTCGACGTCGAGCGCGAGGACGTCGGCGGGCTCGGCGAACTCGGCCAACGTGACCTCACGCGGATCTCGCCCGTGGGCGACCACCCGGGCCACGATGTCGCGGCTGCTCACCGTCCCGGCCAGGGAGCCGTCGCCCTGGCACAGCGGGACCGAGTCCTCCCGGTGGGCGGCCAGGAAGCAGGCCGCGTCGGCCGCCGTCTCCGTTGTCCGGAGGACTTCGATGTCCCCGCGCATGACGTCCCGGACGGTCCTCATGGCGCCTCCAATGTGCGGGCCCCGCTCGGGCTCGCGAGCCCCCGCCTATACCCTCGCGCCCGGCTCGCAAACCGGCAATCCCCGCCGGGAAGAGCCGGCGCAGCGCGGCGCCCAACCGGACGCCTTGCCGCAGGCGCTCTACGAACGTATGTTCGTACATCATGGAGCGTCAGTACGAGCTGGAGTCACTGCGGCGCTCACTCGCCATGCTCCGTCCCGGCGCCCCCGCCCTGGACCGTGAGGAGGCCATGCGGCTCGTCCGGGAGCTCCAGGACCTCGAACGCCAGCTCCGGTTCCTGCGCGAGGGCCTCGGGCAGCTCCTGGCCGACGCGGGATGACCCTTTGCGCTGACGTAAGGGAATCAGCCGAGGGCGATGAGGTTCGTCGGGTCGGACAGGAGCTCGCCCACCGCGGCAAGGAAGTGCGACGCCGCCCGCCCGTCGACGAGGCGGTGGTCGAAGGACAGGCTCAACGTCATGACCTCGCGCGGCGCGACCTCGTTGTCGAAGATCCACGGTCGCGGCGCAATGGCGCCTACGGCCAGGATGGCGGCCTCCCCCGGGTTCAGGATCGGCACGCCGGCGTCGACGCCGAAGACGCCGACGTTCGTCAGGGTGATCGTGCCGCCGCTCAGGTCCGCCGGCGTGCAATGCCCGGCGCGGGCGCGCTCGGTCAGGTCCGCGAGCGCCCGGGTGAGATCGCGCAGCGTCAACTCCTGCGCGTCCTTGATGTTCGGCACGACCAGGCCTGAGGGGCCCGCCACCGCGATCCCCAGGTTGACGTAGTGCTTCGTCACGACCTCCACCGTGGCGTCGTCCCACGACGAGTTGAGCGTGGAGTGCTCGCGCAGGGCGAGCAGCACCGCCTTGGCGACGACCGCCAACGGCGTCACGCGTAGACCATCGAAGTGTCGGTTCTCTCGCAGGCGCCCGACGAGCTGCACGGTCGGAGTGACGTCGAGCGTCAGGAACACGGAGGCCTGCGGCGCCGTGGCGACGCTGCGGACCATCGCCTCGGCCATGTGCTTCTGGATGCCACGCACCGGCGTCCTCGTCTCGCGGCCCTCGCCGGGCGAGGTGGGCTGTGGCGTCCCGGCGAGGTGCGCTGCCAGGTCCTCGCGGGTGATGACGCCACCGGGACCGTGGCCCTCGACGCGGGCGAGGTCGACCCTGTTCTGGCGGGCCATGAACCGCACCGGCGGGGCGGCCAGCGGGCGCGCCCCTTCCGGGCGTGCCACGCCGGGCAGGGCGCCGTGCGAACGTCGCTTCCTCCGGCGCCTGCTCGGCTGCGCCTCCGAGGGGCCGTAGCCGACCAGCGTCGGCACCTTCTCCTCCGCCGCATCCTCCTGCGGGCCGGCGGTGGCGATGGCGATGATCGCCGCGCCGACGGGGACGGACTCGCCCGGGGCGGCGAGCAGCTCGACCACGGTGCCGGCGTAGGGGCTCGGCAGCTCGACGACCGCCTTCTCGGTCTCCACCTCGACGAGGACCTGGTTGAGGGCAACCTCGTCACCCACGGCCACGTGCCAGGCCACGACCTCGGCTTCGGTCAGCCCCTCCCCCAGGTCGGGCAACAGGAAGGGCTGGGGCGCCGTCACCCGTCGAGACACCGGTCGACCTCGTGGAGAATCCGGTCGGCGTCGGGCAGGAAGTGGCCTTCCAGCCGCGACGGCGGATACGGCGTCGCGAAGCCGCCAACCCGGCGGACCGGCGACTCGAGATGGTAGAAGCACCGCTCGGACACCCGCGCCGCGATCTCGGCACCCAGCCCGCAGAAGACGGGAGCCTCGTGGGCCACCACCAGCCGACCCGTCTTGCGGACCGATTCTTCGACCGTCCCGAAGTCGAGCGGGGAGAGCGACCGGAGGTCGATCACCTCGATGGAGGTCCCCTCCTCGTCGCCGATCCGCGCCGCATCGAGCGCCGTGGCCACCAGAGGGCCGTAGGCGACGATCGTCACGTCCGACCCCACGGCGACCACTTCGGCCCGGTGCAGCGGGACCTCGGTGAGCGACGCGGCGTCGTCGACCTCACCCTTGTCCCAGTAGCGGCGCTTCGGCTCGAAGAACACGACCGGGTCGTCGGAGGCGATTGCCTGCTGAATCATGCGGTGTCCATCCGCCGCGTTGCTCGGCGTCACCACGCGGAGCCCGGCGGTGTGGGCGAAGTAGGCCTCGGGTGACTCGGAGTGGTGTTCGACCGCGCCGATCCCGCCGCCGTAGGGCACCCGGATCGTCACCGGCATGGCCACCCGGCCCTCGTTGCGGAAGCGGAGTTTGGCGACCTGCGACACGATCTGGTCGAAGGCTGGGTAGACGAACCCATCGAATTGGATCTCGCACACCGGCCGGAAGCCCCGCATGGCCAGGCCGACGGCCGTACCGACGACACCGGACTCGGCCAGCGGCGTGTCGATCACACGGCGGAGGCCGAAGTCGCGCTGCAAACCCTCGGTGACCCGGAACACGCCACCGAGCTTCCCGATGTCCTCGCCCATCAAGAGGACCTTCGGGTCGCGCTCCATGGACTGGCGCAAGCCGGCGTTGAGCGCCTTGCCGAGCGACATGGTGGCCATCACGATTCCTCGTCGAAGCCCGCCAGGTAGTCCGCGTAGGCCGCGCGCTCCTCCTCGAGCAACGGGTGGGGGTCGGCGTATACGTGGTCGAAGAGCGCGTCCGGCCCAGGGTCGTCCATGCTGAGGCAGCCGCGGCGCAGGTCCGCCGCCGCGGCCTCGGCCATATCGCTGACATACGACTCGAACCCGTCATCGGCCAGTCCCTCGCTGTGAAGGAGCGCCCCGAGCCGCATCAAGGGGTCCTTGGCGCGCCACTCCTCCTCCTCGGCGCGGGTCCGGTACCGCGTCGGGTCGTCCGACGTCGTGTGCGGGCCCATGCGGTAGGTGACCGCCTCTATCAGCGTGGGCCCCCGCCCGGCAGAGGCCCGTCCGAGCGCCAGGCGGGTGGCGGCGAGGACGGCCAGGACGTCGTTGCCGTCCACCTCGATCCCGGGGATGCCGTAGCCCTGGCCCCGTCGCGCGATCGAGCCGTGCGACTGCAGCCGGGCCGGCTCCGAGATGGCCCACTGGTTGTTCTGGCAGAAGAAGACGACTGGCACCATGTAGCTGGCCGCGAAGCCGAGGGCCTCGGCTACGTCGCCCTCGCTGGTGGCACCGTCGCCGAAGTAGGCCAGCGCCGCCGAGGTGGCGCCGTCGAGGCTGATGCCCAGCGCGTAGCCCGTGGCGTGGAGCGCCTGCGACCCCACGACGATGGCCGGCGTCGCGATGCCGAAGGCGGCGGGGTCCCATCCGGAGAGTCCCGTGCCGCGCCAGAGGCGGAGCATCGCGACCGGGTCGACGCCGCGGCAATAAGCCACGCCGTGCTCCCGGTAGCTCGGGAAGACGAAGTCGTCGGCCCGCAGCGCACGGGCTGACCCCACCTGGGCGGCCTCCTGCCCCAAGAGGGGGGCCCACAGCGCCAGCTCGCCTTGGCGCTGCAGGGCCATCGCCTCGGCATCGAGCCGGCGCACGACCGCCATGTCGGTGTAGAGGTCACGCAGCTGCTCGGCGTCCACGTCCGCCACCAGATCCCAGTAGGGGCAGCCCAGAGTCCTTTGCCCGTCGACAGAGATGAGCTGGACGAGGCCGTCGAACCCGGACCATTCGGTGAGGCTCTGCTCCGGAACCCGTACCTGCGCCGTGGCCATGAGGACTCCCTCCCGAGCGGGGCTCGTTCAAGAGATCACACCATGCTTCGGCGTTCTGGCGCGGAAAAACTGATCAGATCACAGCGCGGAGTCCAGTTTGTCCTGCGCGTTCACCAATCCACGCAATGGATCGCATGGCGGGAAGATCACGACCAGGCGCAAAGGCCGGCCCGGCGCACGAATGCTCAGGATGCCTTGCGGCGGGCGGCAGGCTTGGCCCGGGCGGGCTGCTTGGCCGCCTTGGCCTTCTTGGCCGGGACGGCCCGCCGGGCGGGAGCACGCTTGGCGGTCGCGGACCGCTTCGTGCTCTTGGCGTCCGTACCGGCCGCCGCCGCGATGCTGGCGTTGAGCGCCTCCATGAGGTCGACGACCTTCGCCACAGGCTCGGGACCGGCCTGGATCACGATCTCGTGGCCGCTGCGCTTCTCCTCGACGAGGGCCTCGACCTTCTCGCGGTGCGTGTCGTGGTACCGCTCGGGGTCCCAGTCGCTCTCCATCGACTCGATGAGGAGCTGCGCCATGGAAAGCTCGCGATCGCTGACGTCCACGGTGTCGGGCAGCTCGAGATCGCGGCCCGGTGCGCGCACCTCGTCGGCGAAGTACATGGTGTGCAAGGCCAGCGAGTCATCCTCGGGGCGGATGGCGACGAGGTACTCCTTGTTCCGCATGACCAGCGTGGCGATGGCCACCTTGCCGGCGTCCGCCATGGCTTTGCGCAGGAGCGCGTAGGCCTTGTCGGCACCCGCGCCTTCCGGGGCCAGGTAGTAGCTGGACCGGAAGTAGACAGGGTCGATGTCGGCCTGCTCCACGAAGTCGGAGATCTCGACCTGACGCGACTTCTTCGGCTCGGCCGTCTCGAGCTCCTCCTCGGAGAGAACCACGTACTCGCCGCCCCCGAGGTCGAACCCGCGGACAATGCGGTCCTGCGGGACCTCCTCGCCGGTCCGCTCGTTGACCTTCTTGTAGCGAATGCGGTCCGACGTCCCCTCTTCGAATTGGTTGAAGTGGATGCTCTTGTCCGAGGTCGCCGGGTACAGGCCGACCGGGATGTTCACCAGTCCGAAACTGAGAGCGCCTTTCCAGATCGTGCGTGGCATGCCGACCAAAATACCAGCCCAGGACCGGTCCACCACCTTGTTACAACGATTCGCCACACTGAATCCATGGTCACGTCCGCGCCCTCCGGCTTCGTCCGGGCCCTCCTGGGTGGGTTGGCGGAGCTGGGCCCGGTCGACCCCTTCTCGGGTGATCTGTCTCTTGAACTGGGGATTTCCGTCTGGTTGCGCCGGAGCGGGACGTCGCTCATGGAGGCGCGGGGCACGCTGCTCGAGGTCCGCCGGGTCATCCTGGAGGTCTGCGAGCTGGACCTGGCGAGCGAGCCGGTGCCCCTGGTCGGGCGTTCGCCCCGGCTCGACGTGGTGAACCTGGTGGCCTACATCGGTGACCTCCTCCGCCGGGCGACGCCGGCGGGCGGTCTGCGGACGGTCGTCGAGCAGGTCGTCGCCCTGGTGCCCGAGGCCGAGAACGAGGACGAGGCGCTCGGAGCCTGAACTAGAAGCCGAAGGCGGCGATGATCTCGCCGTTCAGGCCGGCCGCCGCCATACCCCCGAGGTAGGGCGCAGAACCGTACCCGAAGACGTCGCCCCGGGCTGCGGCGACCCAGTAGCCAAAACCGTCCGCTGTCCGGAAGATGGCGGCGGCGGGGTTGAAGGAATTCACATACCCGATCGGGCCACCCAAGGCGGTGGCCACTCCGAGCGCTGCCACCGCACCGTTGGCGTAGAGCAGCCAGTAGCCGTTCCCGTTCGGGGTGGCCACGGCGTCGACGACGGGCACGGCCACGGGCGGCCCAGACCCATAGAAGGGTGCGTCGCCAAAGGCATACACGCCCCCCTTCGCGGTCACGACCCAGTAGCCCTTCCCCGAGTGGTCAGGTATCACGGTGACCGCAGGACCCGAGCAGCCGCCGATGCCCGGGCACGAACCCTCGAAGCGGGCGTCGCCAAAGCTGAACACACCACCGTCCGAGGCGACCATGAAGTAGCCGCGACCCGTAAGGGTGGGCACCATGCCGACGATGGGCGCGTTCAGGCTGTTCGGCAGCCCCGAGCCGGCGGGGTGCAGCCCAAGGCCGGGAATGGAGCCGTAGAACGACGAGTCGCCGAAGCTGAAGATGCCTCCGTCGGAGGCGACGAGCCAATACCCGTTCCGGGTAGAGGTCGGCGTGATCCCCACCACCGGACGCTGCAGATGGATGTTCCCCGTCGAGCCGAAGAACGCGGCCGTGCCGAACGAGAAGATGCCGCCGTCAGAGCCCACCAGCCAGTAGCCGTGGGAGGCCGCCTTCACCGTGAAGGCTTGGGGGTTCCCGGTCGCGCCGAAGTAGTTCGGGCCCTGCGCCACGCTGGGGGTCAGCGAGCAGGTGCCGAAGCCCACGAAGGTGACCGTGATCCCGTTCGGGTCGACGCTGCAGACGTTGCTCGTGTTGGACGCGACCGACATCGAGCCGTCGCCCGTCGTCGTCAAGTTCACCGTGAATCCCGCGAACTCGTTGGCGGGCGACGGGATGTTGGAGATGACCGGAGTCGTCGCAGCGGCCCGGCCGATGTTGAAGGACTGCGCGCTGCCCGTGGCCGCGGTGTAGTTCGGACTTGCCGCCACCTGAGCATTCAGGGAGCAGGTGCCGACGCCGACGTAGCTGACCGAGAGGCCGCTGGCGGCGCACACGGCGGGGGTGCTCGACGTAACTGACGTAGTCCCGCTACCAATGGTGGTCACGACGGCGGCCGTGAAACCCCCGCCGTAGGTCCCTTGACCGGGCAGGTTCGTGATGGTGGGCGCGCTTGGGGAGGCGGGGGCCAGGGTGACGGTGGTCTGGGCCGAGGAGGCGAGGTTGTAGTTGGCGTCCGCCGCCTTGGTCGCGGTGACCAGGCAGGTGCCCGCCGACGTCGAGGTGAGCTGACCCGCCGAGATGGCGCAGCCCGAGGCGGTGCCGCTGACAACGCTGTAGGAGACGGCGCCAGTGCCCGATCCCCCGCTCGTCGTAAGCGTGAGCGCCGTCCTGTAGGTGCCGCTGGTCGAGGTGAGACTCAGGGTCGCCTGATTGAGCGCGGCCAAGCTGACGGTGGTTTGGACCGAGGAGGCTGCGTTGTAGTTGGAGTCCGCCGCCTTGGTCGCGGTGACCAGGCAGGTGCCCGCCGACGTCGAGGTGAGCTGACCCGCCGAGATGGCGCAGCCCGAGGCGGTGCCGCTGACAACGCTGTAGGAGACGGCGCCAGTGCCCGAGCCGCCGGTCGTCGTAAGCGTGAGCGCCGTTCCGTACGTGCCGGTGGTCGAGGTGACGGTTAGGGTCGCTTGGCTGGCCGGGTCTAAAGTGACCGTGGTCTGGGCCGAAGAAGCTGCGTAGTAGTTGGAGTCCGCGGCCTTGGTGGCCGTCACCAGGCAGGTGCCCGCTGAGGTCGAGCCGAGCTCGCTGCCCAATGTGCCGCAGCCCGAGGCGGTGCCGTTGGCCACGCTGTAGGAGACGGCGCCAGTGCCTGATCCCCCGCTCGTCGTAAGCGTGAGCGGCGTCCCATAGGTGCCGGTGGTCGAGGTGACGCTCAGGGGCGCCTGGTTGGCCCGGCCCACGGTGGGAGTGTCCGGAGGGCTCGGAGGGCTCGGGCTGTAGGTGCTGTCGCCGTTATAGGTGGCCGTAGCCGAGTAGGTACCTGCGACGGCGCTGGCGATCGTACAATTGCCGCTGCCACCGGAGTCCAGCATCGTCGAGTCAGGACAGGTGACCGGGTCGCCCAATGGGTCTGTGACCGTCCAGGTGAGAGTGCCGGTAGGGGTACCGCTTCCACCCGTGACGGTGGCGGTGAAGACCAAAGTACCCCCCGTCACCAGGCCCGCGGCATTGTCGGTCACTGCCGTCGTGGAGGTGCTCAGTGCCCCCGCCGGTGCAGCGAGCAGACCGAGCGAGACCACGCTGGTGGCGATGCCGATGAAGGCGACGAGCCTGCGGCTCATTCCCCTCTTTCCCCTGTCTCCCGTCTAACAGCCAAACCGGCGCACCAACCGCCAATGAGTCCCACGAAGGGAAGGTGCCAGTCGAAATCGAACATGCCAGCTACTCCCAAACAGACCGCTGTCGCCAATGCGCATGAAGCGAGAGCATCGTAACGCCGAAGCACCCTGCCTAGCGAGAGAGCCACAAGTCCCAAAAGAGCGATCCCGACAAATCCGGAATCGGCTCCCACCTGGAGGTATTCATTGTGCGCGAAGGAGGCGGAGGTGCCGTCCGCCGCGTGGAACACCAGCTCTCGGTCCGGACCGACCCCGGAGACGGGTGCTGAGGCCCACTGGCGGAGTGCCGTCGACCACTCGAGGGAGCGGTCCCGATTGCTCGGGGCGAGCACCCGGAGGCCGATCTCGTGGTGCACCAGCAACGCAGCCGCGAAGAATCCGCCGAGCACCGCGGCACCAACGACCACCCTGGTACGGGGATCTGACCAGGCTCGTTGCATCCCGCGGCCATCCCAGACAGCGATGGCCAGAGCAGTCGCCAGCACCACACCGAGCCAAGGGACAGCGCCGCTCTTGGGCGAAACCGCGACGGCTGCGATGCCAAGGCCCGCTCCGGCGACCAGCGGGATGACGAATCGAAGGTACCGGTGCCACGGAACCAGCACGCCTGCGCATACGAAAGCGAGGAGTGCACCTCGGCTCTGCGTCGCGAGGAGTCCGCCCATCATCAGGCACACCCCGATACGGAGAAATGTCGGACTGCGGTCGCAACCGAACGCCAGAAGGAGGCACATCCCCAGGACGAGCCCGGCGGCGTCGGCATAGGTCAGCGTGGACGACAGTCGCCACAAGTCTTGCGCCGGCATCGCCATCGGGTACCAGCGCCATATCAGTCCGGCAAACCCGATCAGGGCACCGACGCTGCCCAAGAGGACGACCGCCAGCGCGGCCAACTCCCTGGTGCGACGCACGAGCGGACGCACGGCGGCGAATGCTGCAGCGAATGCGAGGATGCTGCCTCCGAACGGGAGGAAGCCCGCGCCCGAATTTGCCACCACGGCGCGGATCGCCCACCACAGCCGCGAGGAGGACCAGGCTGCCCACCAAGAGGGAGCTGCGACGATCCAAGGGTGTCACGATTATTGCCGCCACCAGGAGAGCCGAAGACACCAGCGCGACCTCGGCCGCCTCGGCAGGCCAGAAGCCTCCGTGTTGCAGGCCCGCCGATACGGCGAGGACGAAGACCAGCGCGGGGACCACCCAGTCCGTCACCGGCACCCTGGCAGCAGGCAAGGCGAGTGAATGGATCACACTGTTCCGCGGTGTCGCCGTCATGGGACTCCTGGGCCGACCCGAAGCAAGCAGGGAAGAGGTAGCCCCAAGGTAGCCACCCGCCGTTTCACCCCGGGGGTCGAGTTCTTTGCGAGAGACCAACCCTTCTCGATCCCGCCCTTCACAACTGAGTGGCATCCGGAGTTCGGTCGGGGCAGCCGACGTAGCATGCTGTGGTGGCGTCGGCGTCCCCTGACCCCGGTGGACGTCAGGCCGAAGTGGGAGATCGTGAACGCCAAGTCGATCGTTTCCGGACGACGGCGCGTCACAGGATACGGCCACCCGGGGTATTGGGTGTTGCCGGTGCAGACACATCTGGGTATCCCAGAGAGAATCCATGACAACAGCCGATCCCGCGTTCGATCCAGTCGCCAGCCGCCTGCACGTCGCAGGATCTCCGTTGCGCCGCCTCACCGGCTGGGGACCAGCCCTGGTGTCCTTTGCCGCTGCGCTCGCGTACGGCCTCTATATCGCGCTGCGGACCTACGAAGTCGACCTCGGCGTCTACCTTCGCCTCGGCGGTCGCTACATCTTCACGTCGCACCTCTACTCCTTTGGGCTCCCGAACACGAGCCTTCTCTTCACCTACCCTCCGTTTGCCGCCCTGCTCTTTGCCCCCTGGCAACGGATGTTCTCCACAGTCGACGCGGTCCAAAGCGTGTGGACTCTGTGCAATCTCGTCGCGCTCGTCGGCCTGCTCGTCCTCTCGCTGCGAGTCGTCAAGCCCGATCTCAGCAGACGCTCCGCATTGCGTCTCGCCCTGGTGCTCAGCCTTCCCGCGCTGTTGCTCAATCCCGTACTCGTCACGGTTGGCTTCGGTCAGGTGAACCTGGTCGTGACGCTCCTCGTCATGTGGGACCTGCTGAGCTCGCGACGAATCGGGAGATGGCAGGCGCCGCAGGGTGTCGCGATCGGGCTCGCCGCGGCGGTCAAGCTGACCCCGCTCCTCTTCGTGCCCTATCTCCTCCTCACACGGCGCTTTCGAAGCGCACTCAACTGCACGATTACCTTCATCGTCTGCGAAGTCGTGACCTTCGTCATTTCGCCTACCTCGTCGAGGGACTACTGGACGAAGGCGCTCTTCAAGCCTGGTCGTGCCGGCGAACTCTCCTTCGTCGGCAATCAGAACCTCTGGGCGGCGCTCGAACGCTTCAACCACGGCTTTCTGACCAACGCCTTCATGCTGCCGGTGCTCGTCGCCACGGCCGCGGGCGGTCTCTGGCTGGCCAGCGTGGCGCACCGACGGTCGTCACCGATGTTGGGCGTCCTGATCTGCGCGGCGACGTGCCTGCTGGTATCGCCCATCTCATGGGCGCACCACATGGTGTGGGTCGTGCCCGCCATCCTCTGGCTTGCTCTGGCCGACGACAGACCTCGGCTGGGTCCTGCCCTGGCTCTGGGCTCCGCCGTTCTGTTCTGGAGCGCGCCGATCTGGTGGGTGCCGTACAAGAACACCTCGGATCTCCACCTCAATGCCCCACAGCTCCTCGCGGGGAACTCCTTCTTCATCGCGACCGTGATGTTCCTGTGCGGCACGGCCGCGCTGATCAGGCGACGGCGGGCAGGCCCGGCCCTGGGCCGCGTCGTCGGTATCACCTGACTCTGTGGACGGTGGCTGACCGTGGTGGGAGACGCCGCCGTTACTGCGCGCCGTAGAACGGCGCGTTGAAGCAGAAGACCCCGCCGTCGGACCCGACCAGCCAATAGCCCCCGGTGGCGTCGTCGGCGGCCATGCCCATGATCGCAGCGTTGAGCCGAATGGCGCCTGTGCTGCCCCAGAAGGCCGCGGCGCCATAGCTGAAGATGCCGCCGTCGGAGGCCACGAACCAGTATCCGTTGCCGCCAGGTGCCGCGGCCATCCCGTTCACCGGTTGCTGGAGGTGGATGCTGCCGGTCGAGCCGAAGAACGGTGCGCCGAAGGCGAAGATTCCCCCGTCGGAGGCCACCAGCCAATAGCCCCCGGTCGCGCTGTCGGCCGCCATGCCCACGACGGGCTGATTCAACCTCGTGCCACCCATCGACCCTGCGAATCGGGCGTCGCCGAAGGCGAAGATCCCGCCGTCACCCGCCACGAGCCAATACCCGCCGCCGTCGGGGGTCGGCGCCATGTTGACCACCGGTGCATTGAGGCGTCGCCCGCCCATGGAGCCGAAGAAGCCCGCGTCGCCGAACGCGAACGTCCCCCCGTCGGCCGCAACCAGCCAGTAGCCCTTGCCGTCGGGGGTCGAGACGATGTGGTTGATCGGGGCGTTCAGCGTCGTGCCGGCCATGGAGCCGTAACTCGGGACATTGTGTGGCGAGACGGCGCCCTCGGCATCGGTGAGCCAGTACCCCGAGCCCGACGGCGGTGCGGCGATCCCGGTGACCGGCCCAGGGAAGCTCGACGCCTGCCCCGAGTCGGGACTGACCATGAGGGAGGATTCGTCGACCGCTTCGAAGGCGCTGGCGGGAATCTGCTTTAGCTCCTGGACGAGCGAGGGCGGCCACGACGGGTCGGCCGAGCCCCCGAAGTACCAGTTGCTGCCGTTGTCGGCCAGGATGAGGCCGTACTGCTGCATCGCCCGCAAGATGACCTGCGCCTGGGGCGAGAATCCACCGACGTTGAAGCCCGCCTTCAGGCGGAACCGCGCCCCCATGGGCGGCAGGTTGGGGTCAGCGCGCGCACCCGCCTCGTGGCGCGCCGGCCACAGATAGCTCGTGTCCGTCGTCTGCGCGGTCATCCGGATGGCGTGCGTCACACTTCCGGACTGCACCTCGTCATAGCGAAGGATTCCGGGCAGGATAGGCAGACCCGCCGCGTCGGCAGATGTCCAACCAGCCGGCCGAAGGGCGTTCGAGCGCAGATTCCAGATCGCTCCCGATCCGGCCGTCGATCCCGACGGGCTGTACTGCGCGTTATACAGCTCGTAGAGCGTGCACGTGGACGGGTCGACCATGAGTGCATGGCGATCCCCGGTTGCGTTCTGACCACCCTCGATTGGCGTGTCGGCCCCGAACGGGTACGGCCCGGGGTCACTCTCGCTCGCGTACTGGAAGGAGACATTGATGAAGGGATGCCCGGGCGGGACGACCGTGTACGGCATGCCGTAGGGGTTCGACGGGTCGCCTGAAGGGCCAAAATCCGGGTGCAGATTGGTGGTCGGCGCGTTCATGCTGGCGAGCCACTGCGCTGAATGCGTGTTGACGGGCAGGTTGGCGATGCTCGTGTTCCAGACGTTGTCAGCCGGGAACATAGGGCAACCCGCGGCACCCGGGAGCGGCGTTCCCGCTGAGGCACTGATCGCGTTGGAGAACGATGTAGCGGTGACGAGCGAACCGGCGAGCAGAGCCGACCCGCAGAGTGTGCGTACGACGCGTCCGGAACTCATCATGTACCCCCCTCAAACCCCTGCCACGCTCCATGATCTTCCCACAACGCCTCCGCAATGGATGCACACAAACCCCGACTAGACACGCTGCAGGTGGCGATGCCCGTCACGAAGCGATCCGGAACGGCGGACCTCGTCCACGGAACTCGGAGTGCCGAGTCCTAATGGAAAGCGTCGAGCAATCGGCGATTGGCGGAACCGAGCCCGCCCGCGCTATCGCATGCGTATTGGACGGGCGCCGAGAACCACAACCGACCGCCGATCCCACGTGAACGGAGGCACAGCTCTCGACGAATGGAAACCGACATGCCGGGACCCAGCGTCAGAAAGGATTCGAAATGAAGTTCTCAATCACACATCCGATCGTCGGACATCCCTACGATCCCGAGCTCGTTTCCGGTGTCGGTATCGCCACCGTGGCCAGCGCGGCCGAACGTGCCGGCTTCCACGGGTTCGGATTCACGGACCACCCCGCGCCGACCGAACGGTGGCTTCACGCGGGGGGCCACGACGCCCTCGATCCCTTCGTAGCCATGGCTTTCGCGGCAGCCCGGACGACGCGTCTGCGGCTCATCCCCAATATCGTCGTCCTGCCGTATCGAAATCCCTTCGTGGTCGCCAAGGCGGGGGCGACGCTCGACCTCCTCTCGGACGGACGGTTCACCCTCGCGGCGGGCGCGGGCTATCTCAAGCGCGAGTTCGAAGCGCTGGGAGTGGACCACGCGGAACGCAACGAGATCTTCGATGAGGCCCTCGACGTGCTCAAGGCGATCTGGACATCGGATGACGTGACCTTCGAAGGCCGTCACTTCAAGGCCGATGGCATCACGGCGCATCCTCGGCCGTTGAGCACGCCCCATCCGCCAATCTGGATAGGGGGGAATAGCGGACGAGCCCGCGAGCGCGTCGCCACGCGCGGCGACGGCTGGTGCCCCTTCCCTGCCCCACCCGGCGTGGCCCAGACGGCACGTACGGTCGTCCTGGATACACCCCAACGCCTCGCCGGCGCGATCGACGATCTGCATCGCCGTCTCGAGGCTGCGCAACGCGAGCCAGGGAGCGTCGACATCGCATTCTCCACTGGCGCCGGTGGACATATTTGGAGCGACGACTTCAATGCCGAAGCCCACCTCGCCGGAATGGAGGAGCTTGCCGCTCTCGGTGTGACCTGGCTCCAGGTCGGACTGCCCGGCGACAGCCTCGAGCATGTCACCGAAGCGATTAAGCGCTACGGCGAACAGGTCATCGCCGTTTCCGCGTAGGCCGCTGCTCGTCGACTCAGCCCCCGAGCGCTTTGCGCACGGCCGAGAGTCGGCGGGGTTCGACCCTCCACCAGACCCATCGCCCCCGCTTCTCCCCCACCAGGAGACCCGCATCGGCCAGCACCTTCGTGTGGTGTGAGACGGTCGGCTGGCTCCGACCGAGCGGCGTCTCGAGATCGCACGAACAGATCTCTTCTTGGGACGCCACCAGCGAGAGGAGGCGCAGCCGGACGGGATCGGCCAGCGCCCCCAGGACCCGCGCCAATTCGGACGCATCGGCCTCCGAGAGGGGGGCCTCGACGACGGAGGAACAGCACCACGCCGTCGCCGACTTGGCGGTCGCCGCCTTTGTTGTTTGGGTCACCACCACCCCCATCATATTGACATCTGTCAATCAGTAGGCGCCACTACAGATTGATAACGATAAATCTAACAGGAGGCTTGGACGTGTCCCGTGTGCAGCTCGCGCTCAACGTGGCCGACCTCGACGAGGCGATCTCGTTCTATTCGAGACTCTTCGCAACGGAACCGGTCAAGGTGCGCCCCGGCTATGCGGACTTCGCGGTAGCGGATCCGCCTCTCAAGCTGGTGCTGATCGAAGACGCGGCCCAGATCTCCGGATCCCTGAACCACCTGGGAATCGAAGTCGAGAGCAGCGAGGCGGTGAGGATGGCCGCGACCAGGCTGGCCGACGATGGACTTCCCATTGCCGTCGAGGAACACGTCAGCTGTTGCTACGCCGAGCAGGACAAGGTGTGGGTCGATGGACCCGGCGGCTCGCCGTGGGAGGTCTATGCGGTACTCAAGGATGCTGACGCTGCCGTTGGAGGGATTCGTCCGGCCGACCCGAGTGGCAGCGCATGTTGTGCTAGCCGGCCCGACTTGGACGCGTCCGGATCGGCATCGTCCTGCTGCTAGCTACCTCGTCAAGAGTCACCGAGGCCCGGAGCGGGAATGGATGAGCACGATCTCTGGCGACGCCTGTTCGCCGAGTTCCTCGGGAGCATGTTCTTGGCTGCCGTCGTCATCGGCTCGGGCCTCGCCGCCTCACGCCTGTCACCTGGCACCGTCGGTCTGGAGCTCTTCGAGAACGCGGCGGCCACGGCAGCGGGGCTGTTCGCCATCATCCTGATGTTCGGCCCAGTCTCCGGGGGCCACTTCAACCCGGTGGTCTCCTTCGTCGATGCTGTCTTTGGTGGATTATCCTGGCGTGAGGCCTGCGCCTACCTTCCGGCACAAGTGGCCGGCTGCATCGGCGGGGCCGCCTTGGCCAATCTCATGTTCGGGCTGTCGGCCGTCAGCATCTCGGCCAAGGACCGGGCAACGGCCGGACATTTTCCTCTCGGAGGTGGTCGCCACTCTGGGTCTGCTCCTGGTGATCTTCGCCCTGGCCCGCACCGGGCGGGGACGCTCCGCCCCGGCCGCGGTCGGGGCGTACATCGGGGCGGCGTACTTCTTCACAAGTTCAACGAGCTTCGCCAACCCGGCCATCACGGTCGGCCGTATGTTCAGCAGCACCTTCGCCGGCATTGCTCCCTCCTCCGCACCGAGCTTTGTCGCAGCGCAGGTCCTGGGCGGCGTGGTCGCCGTCGGCGTGATCAAGACGCTGTATCCCCAGGTCACCCGGGCCGAGGCCGCAAATGTCGTGGTCCCTCACAACGTGGGTCCTCCCACACCCACGCCTCCTCCCATTGCACTCAAGGAGTCTCCATGAGTGACGTGCCAGTGGTCCTCTTCTTCTGCACGCACAACGCCGGCCGCAGTCTTGCGGCGCGGGTGTTGCTCGAGCACTACGCACGAGGACGCATCGAGGTGGTCTCGGCCGGGTCCGAACCTGGGGACACGCTCAACCCGGTAGTCGTCGCCATCCTCACAGAACGAGGACTTGACACGAGCCGGGAGTCCCCCAAAGTCGATTACCGATGAGACGGCCCTGGCCGCCCATGTCATCGTCACGATGGGGTGTGGTGATGCGTGCCCCGTTTACCCCGGCAAGCGCTACCTCGACTGGGAGCTCGAAGACCCGGCCGGCAAGTCGCTCGACGAGGTGCGACCGATCGTCGATGAGATCGATCGGCGAGTACGAGATCTTCTGGCCGAACTGTCCGAGTCGGCGCGATAGCTGCCGCGTCGGATCGACATCGAAGGAATCACTCGGGAAGCTCGGGCGCCCAGCTCACGCCATTGATGTGACTGCCACCGTCGACGAAGAGCGTGTTGCCGGTCAAGTACCGGGCGTCGTCACTGGCCAAGAAGACCGCCACGGGCGCGATGTCGGATTCGGGATCGCCCAATCGGCCCATCGGGTTCGTCTCGTCGGCCAGGCGGGCGATCTCTGGATGGCTTTCCGCCAGGGTGCGAAAGGCGGCCGTCTTGGCCCCGGGGCAGATGACGTTGGCCACGATGCCATATTGAGCCCATTCCCGCGCAGCCGTGCGGGTCAAGGTCCGAAGCGCTTCCTTGGCGCAGTTGTATTCCGTCGTGCCGATATGAGCGTTCACACCGTTTAACGAGCACAGGTTGATGATGTTGCCGCGCCCTTGCGCGCGCATGTGCGGAAAGGCTGTCTTCATCGCCCAGAACGGTCCGAAATAGGCCATGGTCATGCCGCGGGACAGCTGCTCGTCGGTCTTGTTCTCGAGCCGGCCGAGTGCGCCCCCTCCCCAGGCGTTGTTCACGAGGACGTCCACGGTGCCGAACCGGTCCACCGTGGCCTCAACCATGGCAACCACCTGTTGCCTCTCCCGAACGTCAGTCATCAGATGATCAGCGTCTGCACCGAACTCGTCACGCAGGGACGCCGCCACCCTCTCGGCGGCCTCGGCGTCAATGTCGGTGACCATCAACCGGGCCCCCTCGGCAGCAAACCGTCGGGCCACTCCTTCCCCAATGCCGTCGCCGGCCCCGGTGATCACCGTGGCTCGGCCCGCAAGGCGATCGGTCATCGTTTGTCCTTCCCTTGGTCGCCTTCGTCTCTCGGTCGGTCAGCCGAACCGCCCCAGAACCGACTCCAGGTATCCCATTCGCCGGGAAGCGTGCCCAGTCCGTCGTGGTGTTCCGGCCAGTTGGCGGCGGGTAGACCGAGCGGATTGACCCCCACTTCTGCGCCATAAAACAGGCGATGGTTGCGTCGGACGAAGAACCAACTCCCGCCAACTTTCCGATAACGGTCTTCATACACGATGGCCTGATGGATCCATCGAGTGGCGTCTTGAATCTCTCCCTTGCAATAGACAGTCCCCGCGGCCTCATCCTGGCCGACCAGGTCGATCACGTGTGTGCCGACGTTGAGTATCGACACACCTATGCCACGGAGAGACGTCTCGAAGGACTGCCGCAGGGCGGCGCGCCCGTCACCCAAGGCTCCGACGCGCACATCTTCGACAAAGAGATTCACCAGCGTGTCCAGGTCGCGGGCATCGACGGCAACGGCGTAACGGGCAACGAGTTGTCGGATGGCCTCGTATGCCGAGAGCCGGTCGACGAGGGCTTGAGAGGGCGTCATTGAGTGATGGTTGTCCTGCAGTAGGGATTTCCCGGCAACATCGATCTCCGGTGCGCACTCTAGAACGCAAGACACGGCTGAGCAGCTAGGAGGTCTTGTGTGGTTCCCGGTATCGGAACGAAGCCCCTGTGGTGCCCGCTGCAGGGAAGATCCTGATGTCAGACCCGGTTACACGGCTCATGCTCGATCGATTGCTACTGGTCAGCGGAAGCCTCCGGAGGCGCTCGACCAACACGTCTGTGCTTCGGACTCTTCGAGATCTGGCTCCCTTCGGCCTCACCTACGTGCTCTATGAGCGTCTGGGTGATCTGCCACACTTCAATCCCGACGTTGACGGTCAGCCGCTGCATCCGGTCGTGGCTGACCTTCGCACCCAGATCCACCATGCGGCCGCCATCGTGTTCTCCACCCCGGAGTACGCGGGCGCACTTCCAGGATCGTTCAAGAACCTCTTGGACTGGACGATCGGAGACGACCATCCGCGCTCGATTCATCAGAAGCTCGTTGCGTGGATCAACGCCTCACCACGCGGAGCCGCCGCCGCTTACGACTCCTTCCGAAGCGTCTTGCAGTATGCGAACGCGGAGCTTGTCGAGAGCGCATGCATCGAGGTTCCGGTCACCGCTTCGATGATCAACGAGGATGGCCTGGTTGCCGATCCAGCGGTTCGCGGGGCACTCGCTCGGCTGGTATCGAACCTGGACAACCGTCGTGCACAAAACGACGCAGGGTGTGGCTCGACCTGACGCTGGGTTCGTCGTGGCTCGAGTCGGCCGGTATCGCATACTGGGGCTAGCACCCGCCAAAGACTGGCGGTGGCAGGATACTGATTAGCGCACTCCATCTCTATCCTTCACTTGTGGAGGAGCGCGTTGAGGCCCTGACGATGGCACATTCGGCCGACGGTGCTGCTGAACGCCTTGGAGGCGCGACAAGGCCGAGCTGGCTGCCCTGGACGGTAGCGACGATTGTCGCGCTGTTGATGAGCGCGAGCGCATCCGAGGCGGAGGCTGCATCGCCGGCTACATCGATATACGAGGGATTTTCGCACCCCCGTCCAGTGGTGATCCGGGGCTATGCCGGCGACGCCATGGAGCCATTCGTCACCCCTGATGGCAAGTACATGCTCTTCAACAACAGCAATTCCGCCAAGCACACAACGCTTCGTTATGCGACTCGTCTCGATGACACCACCTTTGTCTACGGCGGCAGGGTCAGCGCAGCAAACGATTCGCATGCCCTAACCGCTGTTCCCACCGTGACCGCAGACGGGACGCTGTTTTTCATCTCAACCCGGAGCTACCCGCAGACGTTGTCGACCGTGTACGAGGCCCAGTTCCGCGGCGGCGACGCGACAGATGTTGCGCTGGTCGCAGGCCTGGCCGCCCCGCGACCTGGGATCGTGAACTTCGACGTCGACGTCGCCTCCGACGGACATTCACTCTACGTATCCCAGGGAGCGTTCAGCGGTGGGTCATCGCCGGATGCCGCTTCCATCGTCCTCTACACGGGGCGAGCCGAGGGGTTCGCGCGCGACCCCTCGAGCGACCGTCTGATGAAGGATGTCAACGATCAGTCGGCCTTGAACTACGCCGCAGACATCTCCCCGGACGGGTTGGTCTTGTTCTTCACCCGAGCCGTTGTGGGTGCACCACCACAGATCTACCGCGCCGAAAGGAGTGATCCGTCTCGGCCGTTCAGCAACGTCCAACTGGTTGCGGCAGCGACGGGCTACGTCGAAGCCCCGTCGCTCAGCGGCGACGGCCGCCTTCTCTACTATCACCATAAGATCGGCAATCACTTCTCGATCTTTGTGGTCAGTGGCGGCTAGCTGTGCGCCCTCATCCCCACTGGCCGGGCTGATAGTCGCCTGCGGGCTGGCGAGTGATGACGTTGAGGCGGTTGTAGGTGTTGATGAGGGCGATGAGGCAGACAAGTGCGCCGAGTTGCTCATCGTCGTAGTGCTTGGCCGCGTTCCCCCAGACTTCGTCGGAAACGCCGGTGGCATCCGCGAGACGGGTACCTTGCTCGGTGAGCTCCAGAGCGGCCTTCTCGCCCTCGGTGAAAACCGTCGCTTCTCGCCACGCGGCGACCAGGTGAAGCCGGACAGAGCTTTCCCCTTGATGCTTGGCGTCCTTGGTGTGCATGTCGAGGCAGCCGGAACAACCGTTGATCTGGCTGGCCCGGATCTTCACCAGCTCCTGCGTCGCGATCGGCAGCGTCGACTCGGTGATGACCGCGCCCGACCTGTTGATGTACTTGGCGAATTTTGCCGCACTGGCATTGTCATAGGGGTTGAGTCGAGCTTCCATCTTGGTCTCCTTCCGATCTTGTGATCTCTGCCCCTCTCTGACCCCTCAGGACGGCCGGATGTGACACTTCGGGCGAAGCGATTGCGGTCGTTTCAAAGTGCCCGCTCCCTCAGGCATCCCGTCAGCACTGTCGCGGTGTTGAGGCGCGTCAAGGAATCTCATGGGAACCTGCCCACATCGGCCGCAGGACGGAGGTGCTGGGAACCGGTGATGGCGAGCAGGAGCACGATGGAGGTCGCAAGGACGCCGAGCGTGAGGGGAACAGTGATGTTGAGTTGTGCCATTTTAGAAATCGGATCGGGGCGCAGGTGCGCCCTTTCCTTTTCCTTTCAACCCCCATCCTGCGATCCCAACTTCAGAAGCGGATGGGACCCTCGTTGGTCGGGCCTGAGGATGAACCTGATGCGTGCCAGCCGTAACTTCGATGATCACCTGGCTCGCCCTTTCGATTCGTCAGGTACGCCGCCAAAAGAAAACCCTGGGCGTTGGCAGTCCTCCGCCCATCGGTCCGTAAGACTCAGACGAGGCGTAACCCCTACCGGGCGCTACCAGGCATCCAACGTCTCCGAGTGGAAGTCGATGACTGCCAAGAGGTCGCCGAGGCGGCCCATGACGAGTTCGGTATCGGCAAAAGGACCGGCCACGGCCCGCTGAGCGGTGAGCGCGACCTCCGTGCACGTGCCCAGCAACCAGGCAATGTGCGCCCCGAGCTTCGGATTCGGGCATGGGTTCGCAACCACCCACTCCCTTGCGTCCCCGGTGGCGGCCTCGAGCTCGTCGGCGGCAGCCAGCATCGTGATCCTATTGACGTGCACCGACGCCGAGAACCGTCGTTCGGCGGCGGTCACCCGTTGCAGGACCGTCATTGCTTGGATGCGCCAGCGGTATGTGCTTGGTTCTTTTTTCATGGTGAACGATGACGGGGCGGAGCCGGGTTCCAACTATGGGTCGGGCTGCCGGGACCGTTGCCCTCTGGCAATTCTGGCGACCGCAACCCACACTCCATAGAGCCATTTGGGCTGAAGTGCCGCAACGTCTCGACAACAACATGGCCGGCGTCGGTCCCGACTGGACGCAGCATGACGCAGCCGAACACCAGTCGCGCATGACAGACCCTTAGCGAACTCGGAAGAATTCACGCGTTCGTGAAGGCAGAAGGCCGATCGTTCGCGTTGTTCACGAGGCTTTAACTCAAGAATCGTCGCTATTGACTGTCCTTCCTGGTAAGCCTTTAACAGCGTCTCGACGCTGCCGGTCCAAGGACCTCCAAGGATCGGATCACCATTTCCAGCGCTGAGGGCGGGGTGAGCATCGAGCCCGAACCCGTCACCCCGCCCTCGCGCAGGAGCGCGCCGTACAGCGATCGTCGTTACCAACTTGTTCTGTCCGTCACACAGCTTGTTCTGCCCGTCACACAGTCGCATCAGTGCGGTTCGTGCCCGCGGGTCGGACAACAACGTCAATTGGTTCGCGGCCGCCACGTCATCGGCTCTGGGTGGACGTCTCACTGATTGCCAGCAAGTCCGGCGGACGCCTCACTGGTTGGTCAGAGAAGCTTGAACGCCAATGTCGAAGACGTGAAGATGCAACTGCGGTTTTTCAAACCCGGCACGCCAGGGTGCTTCCGCGTTGGGGCCGAGGTCAATAGAATGTGTCTACAGCGTTTCGGCCCCGCCCTCCTCCGTTCCCCCTCCGGGCGGGGTCGATTCGCGTCGCGAAGCTCGCTAACTCCAGGACTTGGGCGTTCGTTCTCCCAAGGCTTCCTCGGCTGCGCTGCTCGCATAACACGACGGATGATTTCGGCCAACTCGGACCCGGCCGAATGCGTACCGTTCACAACGTAGTGACAACAGTTTCCCCTCCGGCGCTCCGGGTCAAGTCGCACCATCGGGTCTCCTCCGCGGCACACAGGCGAAAGGGCCCGCATGCCGACTACGGGGTGAGACTCACGCATCAAAACCGCGCGTCGCTCCGCGGTTGGGGGCAGCCTCTTCTGTGACCGTCCTGCCGCCTGCCTGGGGGTTGTCGTGTGTCCCTCGTCCGCTTGAGCGGCCGGCCAAAGGATTCATTGGGAGCGGGGCACAGTTGGAATCCGGGATATAGATGCTGGGCCCCGCCCCCGCAGCTGATTTTGGACGGATCGGCCAAGGCCGGATAGAGCCGTCCGGATCCATAATTCTCAACGCTTGAACAACTGACGTCCACCCGTTGCGTCGGACAGCACGTCCGCCCCGCGCCTGAGGGCGCACGACAGACTAAATGGTCGCCGTGCTCTTGCGACCTGCAATTGAAGTGTCTCGGCCCTCCGAAGCGTGGCCATACAGATTTGTGCCGTGGTGTTGCAGTCCCGGTCGGTCAGCCATAGCCCGGTCATCTCGGACTCGACCGACGTCGCTCTCCGAGGACCTCACGGGGTGGACGCCCCCTATGCCACCCGCCGGCTCATCTCCCTGCGCTCGGCGTCGTCGGTCCCGCCCCACAGCCCGACGATCGTGAGGTCCGCCAGGGCGAACTCGAGGCACTCCAGACGGACCGGACAGGTAGCGCAGAGCTCCCTCAGCCCGTAGGCGGCGCCTGGAGACTTGACGAACCCGCGAGATCCCAATCCCCGGCAGGCTGCCTTTCGGTGCCAGGCCGGGCGCATGGTGTCATCCATAGCCAGCATCCAGGCTGTCCGAATCGAAGTCGAAGATGGTCAGGAGGTACCTCAGTCGGTCCATGACAGCCTTGGTGTTTGCAGCAGGGTCGGTGACAGCCCGTTGCGCCGTGAAGGCGACCTCTGCACACGTGTTCAACATCCAAGCGACGCGTTCTCGGAGATCGACGTCCGGACAGGGGTTCCCAGTCAGCCACACTGTCGCATGCGTTGTGGCTGCCTGGAGCTCGTCTGCTGCCGCCAGCATGGTGATCTTGTTCGCGCTGCTCGACCGACGGAACCGCCCTTCCGCGGCGGTCACCCGGTTGAGGACAGTCATCGCCTCGCAGCGCCATTGAAGTGTGTCTGGTTCTTTCGCCATGATGATCGATTGTCGGGGCGGAGCCGAACTCCCGCCACGGATCCCCGAAACACATCGGCCCCGCCCCTACCGTGATTCTGGGCTTCGCGTCGGGCCGCTCCATAGAGCCGTTCGTAACTGAACCTAACAACCCCCTCACAACACCTAATGCCCTGGGTCTTCGTTGGACGGTCGTTCCCCTCAATCGGCCAGATCACCAATCCGACGGAACAGTCCGGTAGTTCGCAAACCTTCCCGCACGGACCACGGCGAACCGGCACGTGTCCGAGGGACGTTCAAACCGTGCGAGACGGCGCCGTAGGGCGGACAGCTGGTCGCCTGGGCCAGTGCAGGTGTCACGGCAGTCCAAGATCAACCCCGACTCGACTGCCGCCGGCCACGCCGAGTCCACGACGCTCCGGGGCACCCCCGATGCCTCTCGGCAGCTCGTCTCAAGGGGTGCCCGTTGCCGGTTGCTTCCGCCTCTGCCGCCGTTCGAGGACGATGGCACCGAACAGAACGGCGCCTCCTACTCCAGGGAGAAGGGCCGCCATGGAGACCTCCGGAGTTGGCGTTCCAAGCGGGACCGGCTGCCATGTGGTCTGGCTGTTGTTCGTCCTGTTCTGGTCAAATTCTCAAGTGTCGCCGGACTCCCGACGCTGTGACCCATGTCCAGGATGATGTTGCTGCCACCACCGAGCTTGGTCCACACATACATGTTCCCGGACGGGTTGCAGGTCGTGGGCGAGGACGTGGCTGTGTCGGTCGGGGCGAAGATCGGCTCGATCTCGGTTCCAGGATCGCCCGTACCCCAGAGTTTGCAGGCAGTGGCGGGCCCGGCCGTCGGGTCGACGACGTACACGGAGTGGGGCAGGTCGAAGATGATCCTCGTTCCTGCCGGGTTCAAGTCCGGGTACTCGGCGCGCCCTTGCGTGCATTGCTCGGAGGTCAACCAGCCGCCAGCTCAGTATTTTCACATCATCTCCTCGCCGTACGACGGTCTGCCGTGCCAGGCCGGCGCAGGCTGTCTCAGACACCGTTGGCGGAACCTTTCCGACGATCATTAGGCAGAGCGGCTTTCCGATCAACGAGCGTTGCGCGGATGTGCGGTGGTGTCACCAACATTTCATCCTCCGTTCCCGCCTTGTTCGTACGAGTCACCCCAGTGGCGAGACGACCCTCTCTGCCCCGTCTCGATCCTTGTCCGAGCGAAGCGGGAAGGCCCGCTTGCGCGGCCGATGCACAGTTCGGCGGGACCGTCCGTCGCCAGGACCCTTGGACGCGCGTTCTGGCAGGTGGAGGGCTGGTTCGGCACTTTGTGAATTTCCCCGCAAGCGTGACTAACGGGCCTACCGCTCGGGCACCGGCGGCAGGAGACGGCCGCCGTGAGCACCCGGGCATCGCTGAAGCCGGCGGTGATCGGTCCCACCCCCTGCCGGCAGCCACATGGGATTGACTCCGGAGGACGTCAGAGGAAGTGCGTGACACATGTGGACGTGTAGGGAGCATGCGCCGAAAGTGAGCGCGCCCAGCTCTGAGGAGTTATGGGCTGCGCCTGGTCGCTACCGCGCTCTCGCGGAGATCGTTCGTGATGCTGTGGAGGGACATTCCTGCATCGGACCGGGAAAGCTCATCGAACGCGATTCCAATCCGGACTGCTCCACCCAGGGTCGGCTGCGCGTTTGTGACCACTCCTTCAAGGCGAATGCTCACAGAGTCACCGACCGCGGCAACGTCCACCGAGATGTGGCGGCCCAAGACTTCTGACGTATTGGGGTGATTCAACGTGATTCCGAGACCGAGCATCGAGATGTCGATGACGCGGCACTCTCGTCGCGTATCAGTGGACTCGCCTTCGATGTGGCAGCTCCCATCCCAGCCCGCAGGTTGGCGTGGTACTCGACGACGCATATGCACGACTGACCCTCGTTGCGCCGCATCATTCTCGGGAAGCAACTCCCTGCGACTTGGAACCGCTCCGTCAATCGCCTCGGTGTGTTGGTCGATCACATCGCGAAGGTGACGAAGTCGAGCTCCCATGGCGTCGCCATCCTCGTCGGTAATGGTCGCGCGTACGGTGTCGGCGACGGCGCGATACCCCATCATCTGTGCCGTGAGCCGTGTCCCGACTGCCTTGTCCGGACACGGGTTGTCCTCGAGCCACGTGACCGCCAGGTTGGCCAGGTCATAGAGGTCGTCGTAGTCGGTCAGGTCGGGAGTCTGTCCGTTCTCGTCGATGAGAGCATTGAAGTGACGCCCGGCAGCCATGATCGGGTTCCAGTGTCGGTAAGCCCGGCTGAGCCACTCCTCCAGCTCCACCTGTTGAACGAGCCGGATTCCCTCCCGGGCCTTGTTCCTCATCCTGTACCCCCGCTCCGCCGGTGCTGTGTCGAAACGATGCCGAGCACTCAACGCAACGCCGCTCCAACGCTCACATCGACTGGATTTCGGGCCGTCTTGAGGCAGCCAACGCCCATCCTCGCTTTCGTTGTCGATCCGTTGCCGAGGCGTTGTGCGCCGCATGAATTCTTCCGGAACTCTCGACGTGTCTCTTACCGCCGGGTAGGTCGTAGGGCTGCACAATCAGAGCGACCTCAGAGGACCGAATTCGCGCCGTGAGTTCGCCAAAGAGCGCTTTCGGCGGGGCTAACGGTGGTCGATGTTGGTGACCATGACCTCCGAGGGCTGTTATCCCGATCCATCGGGTATCCCGATCCATCGGGACTCGCTGGCACCAACCGATGGTGGGACGGGTGCTCTGATCGTGCTCGCCCAGGAAGACCTTGTGATCAGCTCCTCAAGAGTTGGTGTCTCCAGGGGGCGTCGACGGAGCCGTACGGGGCGGAACTCCGTGCTGAGGGAAGGCGGACTCATGAAATTGTGTCAGATTCGACACCCAGGCCTCGTTGCTCGAATCCGCATCGCTGCGTCTCTGGCGGGCGGCTTGGCGATGAGCATGCTCTCGGGAAACAATCGTGGCGGCAGGTGCATCGACGACCCCTTCTATTGGTCAGGCGAAGAGGGCGTTGTTGGTCCTTTCGGATATGCCCAGCGGTTGGACAGCGACGAAATCGTCCAATAACAGCTCGTCCTTCCCCGGAGCTGCACAACTTCCCAGGTGCCTGGGTGTAAGCAGAGCCTCCGAGGCGAACAGTGTGTCCCTCTGTCGCCAGGACCGGATGTCACTCAGCGGGACTCCGGGATGATCTACGGCAGGTGACGACGCCAAGTCAAAGCGAACGCGCCTGAGCGGCACTCAGCCTTCGCAGTCCGGTTGGCACAGCAGGAATGCGGTGCTAGACCAGACCAACGTCACGAAGACAGGACCGCGAGAGGAGTGGACAATGAAATTCGTAGTGACCTGGAAGGTTCGGAGCGGTGCATCGGCGGCGGACAATGAGGCTGCGGCAGCTCGTGTGCTCGAGGTCTTTGGGAAGTGGTCGCCGCCAACGGACGAAACGTTTCATCAGTTCTTAGGTCGTCTCGACGGTACGGGCGGTTTCGCAGTCGTCGAAACCGACAATCCAGATTCCCTCGCAGAAGCTCCGGCGAAGTTCGGCACCTACTTGGATTTCGAGATAATCCCAGTAAACGACATCACCGAGACGACGCGTCTTCTTGGTGAGGGAGTTGCATACCGCAAATCGATCTAGAGGTTCACTAAGAACCAGACATCCCGAGTTGCTTCCGAAGGTCGCCGAATTCCAGCTGCCCAGTTCGGCGGTCTCAGCGTGGCCGGGCCGTCGAGGCTAACCGGGTCACCCGGCGTTGTCTCTCAGTCGTTCGATCACTGGTGCGAAGCCCGCGATGTCGCGCACACTGAAGTACGAGATGCCCCAGCGGTCGCGACAGCCCAAGAGATGGTGAGCGATCTCGTCGTGGGTCCCGACCGCGACGAACGGGGTAACGAGAACATCATCAGCACTGAGACCCGGGACCCGCGCTGCAATATCGTGTGCTGCCTCCAAGCGGTTGCTAGTGACGACGACCGCTTGCACCAGGACGTTGAGCTCCAGGTGTTCCCAGCGTTGTCCAGCCTGCTGACGGATATGGCCAATCGTTGCATCGAGCCTTTCCGGCTGCCAACGCACTTCATGATGTTGGCCGTCTTCGAGTGTCCGCCCGAGCATGGTGAGGCCGATGATGTCGGCGTACCGGACTGCATGGGCCAGAGCCCGCTTGCCGTTGACCCCCACGAGCAGGGGCACGCGATCTTGTGCGGAACGTAGCGTGCGCACCCCTTCGAGCTGGTAGTGCGCCCCGTGGCGGGTTACAGTCTCGCCATCGAGCAGCTGGCGAAGGATCTCCACGGATTCGGCCAGCCGGGCCTTTCGCACCGACGGTGGATCAAACGCCCGACCAATGGCCGCGTATTCGGTGAAAGAGTGTCCAGCACCAATGCCGACCTCGAGTCGACCGCCACTGAGGCGGTCCAGGCTGGCCAGCTCTCGCGCCAGATGCACCGGATGGTGAAGGTCGTTGTTCAGGACCAATGGGCAGACTCGGAGCTTGGTCGTACAATCGGCCGCAGCCATCAGCGGCGTCAAAGGCGGCCATCCATCGTTCACGTGATCACACGAGTG
Source organism: uncultured Acidimicrobiaceae bacterium (assembly GCA_963726005.1). Classification (GTDB taxonomy): domain Bacteria; phylum Actinomycetota; class Acidimicrobiia; order Acidimicrobiales; family RAAP-2; genus Bog-473. The sequence goes on along the minus strand of CAVSAT010000001.1, from coordinate 591,900 downwards.
CAGGACATCGAATCCCACCTCCTCGGCGGCTCGAGCCTGTGATCTCAGCTCGGCCGCCGAGCAGTCCACAATCTGATAACCAAATCGGAAGGGACGCACACGGAGAGGTTATGAGCCGCATGGGTGATCGCAATCCGCCGGGATAGTGGCCTATCTTCTCTGAGGCGATAGCGGCACCCGCTCGGCTCTTGGGTGAACGCTCGCGCAGCGGGACAGAGCAAAGGACGGCGCTTCCCACGACCCATCGGCACACCCTGCTCGATCGACGCCGCTCAGGCTCGGTGTGGCAGGTGCAGGCTCAGCGCCGTGAAGGATGGCCACCCGTCACCTACGGGAAGCAAGGCTGCTATGACGCTGCCCCAGTTTGCCGGGCAGGGGCTTCAGGGTTCTGAGTCGAGGCGAGTCGCCCGTTGCTCGCCCACTGGACGGTGATGCCGTCGCGACGCATCATTGCCACGAACCCGGTGATGGAGAAGAAGATCGCGATGGCGGTGAGCCCATACGTCACCACCGAGCGCTCGAGCACGAATGAACGCAGTGACGATGACACCAGCAACCAGAACACGAGCCCCGCGTTGAGCATCAGGACGGTCGCCCAGAGGACCGAGATCCGTATGAAGAATCGACGGACTAAGGGCCGCCTCATGATTGCAGGGTCCATGGGGCAAAAGTCGTGGGCGAAGCGTTGTGTGAAGGGCCGGCCGACCACCGCGGAGACGAGTAGGGCTACAGAGATGGCGACGGTACCGGCCGTCGGTTGCGCAAAGTAGATGAAAGCGCTTCCCGTGACGAAGGCAACCACCGTCCTCAGGGTGATCAGGATGGTTCCGAACAGCAACAACATCGATACTCTCTCGCCCTTCAGCAGGCGCCGGCCCAGTGCCAGATAGGACCAGGTGAGCGCTGCGATCAGCGCACCTCTGAAACCGGCGATGACGAGGAGCAGATAGAACACGACGAGAGGACCTATAACGCCCTCGAGCACAACGGGAAGTGCGTGGCGAAGAGCTTTACGAGGCGGAGGCATCACAAGCAGTGAACCTTCTCGCCCGTCGCCATGAGACGTGGGGTGGAGGCGGAGCAGGTGCCACGGCTCATGGGTCCCGCCATTAGATCTGGTTGCCACAGCGCTGCCACTCTTGCCGCCGGAAGCGACGGCGCTTTCACCCGAATTGAGGTTCCTCAAATGGTACACCGTCCTGGGTCACTGATCCTCTTGAACCGTCGGCAACCCGCCCACAGGTCGTTCTCCGGCAATGCCTCATCGCTCAAGGCCGACGCGGTGTCCGGCTTCCCGCTCGCCGTATGGTGCAGGGTCCGTCTCAATGCCTCGTTTCCATCCGCGAAGTGGGATGCGGCGGATTTCGCCTGGTAGCGGTCACTTCGAGCGGATCCTGTGAGAACCTGGGCGCGAGGTGGACGATCCAACTGGCCACTGCTACGCGATATTGAGATCACTAAGGTTAAGGCGTGGTGGTTGGTGATTACAGGGGCCTGTTCGTAGTTATCGCAACCTCTGCTGCAACTCTGATCGGTCTGTTGTTCGTTGCGATGTCGGTGTCAAAAGGTCGATCGCAAGCTCATCCACAAGTCATACGTGAGTTCAGGGCCGCCGCCGCACTACTGGCCTTCACCAATCCATTCACCGTTTCAATGTTTGGCCTGGTGCCCGGAACCAATATCGGCTATCCGGCGGCGATCGTGGGAGTTATCGGACTAACGTTTGCCGCAGCCGGGATCCGCGCCACAGTCTCGCTCCCTTCACAACTGCGCCATGTCCGACCTCAGATAGCCCTGATCGTTGCTCTGCTGGTCATCTTCGGACTTCAGATTGTTTTTGGAGTCGAACTCATCGTCGAGCCACATCACTCCGGAGACCTCGCCACGGTTGGCGATCTGCTCGTGGCATCAATCCTCGTTGGGATCGGGCGGGCATGGGAGCTTGTCGGAGACTGGGACACCGGGCTCGTTTCATCCATAGGTTTCTTGATTGGGCACACGCGCCCCTCCCAAGGCATGGCCGACCAAGAACAACCTCAGGCCTCAGAGTCGCTCACAGAACCCGAATCCGACGGGCGGCCGGGAGCAGTAGCCGAACGACGACTGGTACCTCAGGGAGGACCGCCGACGCTGGGCACTCCCGACAGGTCCAGGCTGCGGAGGTAGAGGCCGCGACTGTTGGAAGCGCCCACCGCGGCGGGGTTCCAGGCGTCGAAGGCGATCCAGAAGTGGCCGTTCGTGTCGGGGAATACCGATTCACCTCCCGGGCCGCTCACGCCATTGCCACTGGAAAGAATCGGGTTCGGCGATGCGTCGCCACAGGGCCCCAGCGGTCCCGCGGATGTGGCCACCCCCACGGCATAATTGGCGCTCGACCAATCGTTGCCTGAGTAGAACAGGAAGTACCGGCCGTTGGCGGCCACGAGGTCGGGTGCCTCGACGGTGCCGGCCTCCCAGGACTGGCCCGGAACCAGGATCGTGGTTGCCGTCGAACCGGTGGCGAATGTGGTCCCGGAGGGGTCGAGTTGTTGCGCCCAGATGCGAGACGTTCCGGCACCCCCGGACTTCCACAGCAGGTAGGAAGTTCCGTTCGTGTCCACGAAGGCGTCCGGGTCGATGGCACCCCCGAGCGAAGGTTGGCATTCGAGAGGTGCAGTTGAGGAGTCCACGAAGGGTCCCAGAGGCGAAGTCGCTGTGGCCACCGAAAGGCACTCGGTCGTCGTAGCGGTTGGATCAACTGCGTAGTACAGGTCGTACTTGCCGCCGATGAAGGCCACCGACGGAGCCCAGGTGTAGTCCGCCGTCGCCCACGAGGGCAGATTCGGCAGCGCGTTGCCGACTGCGGTCCAGTGCGTCAGGTCGCTCGATTCGATGATCTGTATGTTCCCCGAGACTGAGTTCGTGGCGTAGGCGTAGTAAATCGAACCGACCACCATCACGTCGGGATCAGGGAAGTCGAAGGGATAGACGAGTCCTGAGGAGATCCCGCCCTCCAGCTGCGTACACGCAGCCGACACGGCCGAGATGTCCATGGTGGCCTGGGCATTGTTGTTCGACCTGATTGCGCTCAAGGCGTTCTGAATGCCGCCAAGGCAGGTCTCGAGAGTGTTGATATCGATGCCTTGGAGATAGGCGGACACCTTGGATGTGTTGAGCGATGCGTTGGTTGCCGAGACTTGCCCGAGCGTCACTGCGATAAAGGCCTCGAGTTCATCGCGCTTGGTGGTAGAGGCCGCCTTGGTGGCTACCGTCATCGCCACCTGGTGGCGAAGGTCGCTCAGATGCGCTCGGGCCGCGGAGAGGGCTGCCTCTTCGTCGCGAGTCCTCGCGTGTGCGTCGACGTCGGTCCAAATGGCGGCAGCGAGCAAGGCCGCGCACAGCACCGTCACCAAAGCGAGGACGAGCCGTCGGTGCCGAGGTGAGTGCCGGTCAAACACCGGAAGCCGCGGCACAGCTTGATGCCACCGAATTCAGCTCGGAGACGGCGGTTGCCTGATTATTGATCGCCAGTGCGTTTAGCGCCTGCTGCACTCCGCCCAGACATGTGTGAAGTGCCCCGATGCGAGTGCCCTGCTGCGCGACGTCGGCCTGAACCACGGCCAGAGCGGACTGCGCCGACTTGAGCTGAGCCGTGTCTTGGCTCCACGTGGTCGTTCCACTCGCTATCTGCGTCATGAGAACAGAGACCTCGTGGCGGAGAACGGCCAGATTGCGCACAACGGTGGCAGTCCGGTGGCGCGTGATTACGAGTGACGCATGAGCCCGGTCGAAGCGTTCGTGTTCGGAGATCTGGTCGTCGATCAGGTAGCCCAAGGTCGAGGCGAACAGCGCTGCGGCCACCAAGGACAGGATCAGTCGGGTGCGCCACGTCAGACGGCGCTGCCTTGGTGGCACTTCGGCCTCAAGACGTGACCGATCCGCATCGATCGTGTCCGTCACTGCGCACGCCTGAATCGGGTTCGCGCCGGACCGAACGTCATGGCCTTACAGACCCGGGCGATGTTGCTCCGGTTCGATTGACTCTGCAAGACGCACTGAATGGCCCGTCTCGTGGGTCGCGGCTGGACCGGATTCTCCGACGATGGGGGCTGGACCGGACCTCACTGATGCTGGCCATGTCTGTCGTGCCACGACCGCGCCCAGGGGCCTCAAAGCGGGAGCAGGAGTCGCACAAAAGTCCCATGGTTCTGTTTAAGTCTGCACGACTCCGGTTCCCCAGAAGTGGCATTTAGCCGTGATCCATTTCGAGTCGCGGGTAGACCGAGAACCTGTGGATAACCCGAGGGGCATTGAAACGTCACGAATGCGGACGAACTTCGGCGGGAACTGGCCTTGGCCGGCATGGATTCAGGTGTCGCAGTTCCTCGCAGCCAGGATCTTCCCCATCCGCAAGCACTCATTTGTAGGCGGGTCCCCTCCGACATCGTGCTCTGATCCCTCAGGCTGAACGTGCCGCTGGCTGTCCCTTGTCCCCGCCCAACGCAGCCGTCAGTCCCTCCAAGTCGGCAACCGTCACGGTGAGGGCTGAATGGCCGCTTCTTCGCAGTGGCGACGGCACTTTCTGTGCGAAGTGAATGCACACACCTCCGTCGTGGTTCGTTCCAAAGGTCAGCCCGTCGTCAACACGTGACATGCGAACCCCAAACGCCGTCCACCAGCGGTAGTTCCGAGTGATGTGCGCACCGGTGATGTTGGAAAGCGGCGTAGAGATCTTGAAGAGGCCGAAGGTCGCCAGTAGAGCGCCTTGTTCAGTGAGCGTGACACCGTCCGTTGCGGGTCGCAGCAAAAAGGGCAGCAAGACCGGCAGGTAGCGTTTGTCGATCGCATAGCCGAAGCGTCCTGTCACGTTCATACGTATGGGCGTTTTTACCTTCCAGGCCGGAGGGCGAGGAAGACAACGATCAAGCTACTTCGAACTCTCCAGTGAGCCAAGAGGGTCTCTCGAACCCGGCGGCGGGAGCAATCGACCATTCCTCATTCGCCGACCGGCTGGTCTATTGGTACGGGTCGCACATGAAAGCCTCCGGGACGTCTTTGCAAAGCACCGTCAATTGGTGTGTCAGTCTCTTGTCCTTCCGGAGCCTGATCCCTTGCGTCCACTTGATCCTCGATGACTCTGATGTGAGCGGTGGCAGCCGGAGGTGGCACTTCCCGTTTCGATGCCGCAGCGAGCTGCTCGAGCTGCCGTTTCTCTCGACGTCGCTGGAATGGACCACCCTTTGACGCAGGTACATCGCCCTGTCCCATGAGCTGAGCCTAGGTGCTGGGGTCGCCGCGATGGTGGTTTTGGCTTCTAGCGATTGCATCGGGTGATCCTTGCTAGGGGCAGAATGCCGGAAGGCGCACGGTGGAAGCCAAATGCCCTTGATTCCCGGGAATAGGGTGGAGAGGAGGACACGCACGTTTCGAGAGATGCGCGGATCGGAGGACTGATGACGTCATCTGAGGCTCTACGAGTGGCTACTGAGCTCGACGAGCACCACGCACCCGAAACGAACGAACGCATAGCGGTGTGTAGACGTTGTGGAGCACGTACGGATAGCCCTACGGGGTCGCACCACGTCCTGCAAGAAAGTCAAGTAAGCAAATCGAGGGAGTGGCTCAGCGCGCAGTCACGGCTCCGGGACATTGCAAACTCCAGATTGCGACGAGGCACCTGAGTTCGAAGACATGCCGACCCAGATCCTGGGTTACAGGAATTTCACGCCGCTCCACATCGCACGCGTCATCATGAACTTGATTCTGGAACCGCTGTGCTTCTAAGCATACCGAGAAGCTCACCGTCGGGTGTCGAGACAATGACCGTCTCTACGTGCCGATCCGCCAGTCGTCGCAATGTCACATCGAGGACGGCGTCGGCGTGCACCGTCACGGGACCAGGTTCCATGACTTCAAAAGCGGTAAGCATCGAATCGACGTCGACGCGGGAGATGCGAAGACGTCCCAGCACCACACGATGCTCGTTCACGACCACCGCCATCTCCCAGTCCACTGACCGGGCGCGTCGCACAACCTCAGCCACCGCTTCGTGGGGCAGACAGGTTGGAACGTCCCTCAACATTGCGGTCGTGACGCGGGGAGCTGAAGGCTCTCGCCGTACGGACGGCAGCCCGCCGCAATCCAGTCCGCCTTTCCCGTCGAATAGTCGTACACAACCGGGAAGCCCAATCGTTCGAGGTGCGAGGCGGCGCGGGGGCTCATGTCGCACAGCGCATCCCAGCACTACACGATGACAGGCTTGTTCTTGTCGAGCCGGCTGGCCGTCTTTGCGGTGAGCGATTTTAGAGGCAAATGAGTAGCGCCCGGCAGGTGCTCTTCTGCGTATTCGTCCTGGGGCAGGACCTCGACAAGTTGCGCTCCCTCTTCGACGAGTCTTTGTAGCTGAACACGATCAATCGGAATAGGCACGGCTGTCACTCACTTAGCTCACCAATCGAAATCCTGCTGGCGTGTTCCCATCGGGCGAAACCCCCTGCGTCGTCGAACTCGATAACAGGGGTGCCGGATGACTCTTGGTCCGATGCCGCATACCGGCCAATTCTAGGCTTGTGCGCCTACCTCGTCGACGTTGCTGGACATCTAGTTCCGGCCCGCCAGACGGGGGCTTGAGACCTGATCCGGCGGCATCAGCTGCTCCGCAGTGTCAATCACCACAACACCCATCCCCGAACACGCAGGTCCTGAGCGCTTCCTATCCAACGGTCGCGTTCAAGGCCTCCGAGATGTCGTTGATCGCCGCCTGTTCGGAATCGCTCACTTCTTGACCGTGCTCTCGGTGAGCAGCTGCGACTTTGTGGCACAGCGTGACGATGAATCGGCGATATTCCTCGACCTCTTCCGGCGCAGCCTTGCTCTCAAGCAGACGGATCGAGTCACGCAGGTGTTGCAGTCCATGCTGCTTCAGCTCGTCCGCAGAGTGATAGTGCGTGTGATCCCGCTCAGGTTTCGCAGCGACTATTTCATCCAGAAGTTCGCTCTCGCCGTGCTGTTGGCGCGCCTCCGCATAGGCCTTGGCCATGGCAATGGTCTCGCGAAACGAACCCCCGCGTTGAGCGGTGACCACGATCATTCCTGCACTCGGTGGCGCTTCGAGGATCAGCTGCCATTCCTCAGTCGTGAAATCAGACTTCGAGGTCATCGTTCGTCTCCAATCGCTATCAATCGCCAACTCCGTGCGTTTCAGCACCGTAGCGTCTGGCCCCACAGGCGTGAGGCATAGCGGCTCGGAGATGCGGGTGGACATGGCGCATGAGGCTCGCAGCTCTTGCCGGTGACCTGACCCGCTGTTGGGCAACGGCGACCCCATCATGCGATCCGAATGCTCCGGCAGAGCGAGTTCATCGGAAACAAGCGATCGTCCCCCATCAGGGTCAACAGTCCACTCATGCAGTCCCCGCCGCGCCGGATCGCAAGGCAATAGCGACCAACGTATGCACGGCAGATGACATCTCTCTGGCAGGGGATCCACACATTGTGCGTGTGGACAACGTCATTTGACGAATGAGTCAGTGGCAAACCTGGAGTCGACGCCGTCGTGTCTGACGCGATGAACCCCTCTAGAGGCCGAGGGCTCGGAAGTACCCGTCCTCGTTCCCGATGATGAGCTTGCTGCCGGAGATGGTCGGGGGGGGCCAGAAGAAGTGGTTCTGTCCCTGGCCGTTGCCAGTATCGGGTCCTGTTGGTTCGTGGTAGGTGAAGAGAGCGGCACCGCTGCTACTGGACAGAACTTGAAGGAAAGGTCCAGCGCCCACGGCCACTAGACCCGGGACCTCGGTGACCGCACCTTGGACGTCCCCACCGACTGGAACCTGCCAGATCGGCCGTCCAGTTGCTGGATCAAGAGCTGCGACGGTACCGATGCACGACGACCCACTGAGCGCGACCCCGGCAACGATAACGGGGCTGCCTGATCCGGCCCAGGCCGACGTGGAGATGGTGTTCCGGTCCTGACAGGCGTTGTACGAGCCTGTGGCCTGGGCGGTGGCCGCGTCCTCGGCCGTGTAGGTCCACACGGGACCAGCGGCGAGGTTGGTCCGGTCGAAGGCATAGTAGACCCCGTTCTTGTTGACAGCTCCGACGAGCTGGCGGTTCACACCCCCGATGGTGGCGCTGAAGAGCATCGGGCTGGCGCCGAAGTCCGAGTCAGAAACCTGCTGGGCCAATGGCACTTGCCAGACCGACTTCTCGGCCAGCGTGGATGCATCAAGTTTGAGGACAGCATCCGCATCTGGCAACGTGCAGGTCTGATCAGGCTTGGACCGTTGATTGGCGTTGCTGGTCGACACGTATATCGAGTTGTCGCTGGGGTCGACCGACGCCGACGACCACAGTCCAGGTCCAACGCAGCCCGCCTGCTGTGAAAGATGACTCACCGTCTGAACGGCGCCCGTTGACGCGCTTACTCGATAGAAAGCACCGTCGACCACTGGGCAGTCATTCCACGATGCCACACCTTCGTAGATGCTGCCGTTGTAGAAGGCGGGGGACGACCACAGGACGTGAAGTGGCGGCTCCCCCAGCTGTGTCCGCCAAATGACCGCACCGGTCGACGCGTCGAGGGCGTATAGACTCCCGTTCCCTCCGCCAACCCACAAGGCCTTCTTGCCGCCGATCTCGCCGACGGTGGCAGAGCTGACGACTCCAATAGTCCCGAGCTTGAACGGGCAGACCTTGGGTTTCGGCGCAATCCCGATCGATGTCGCCCAAAGCTGCTTGCCAGTCGTCGTCGCGGCGTGCTCGATGCCATTCCAGTCACCCCAATCGACAATTCCATCGGTGACGATCGCCTGGGCCGAGATGGCGGCGGTCTCCTTCACGCTCCACTGTTGCGTCAGGCCGGTGGCATTGGCCGCGGTAATGCTCGTGTCCGTCGAGTACCCCGTTCGAGCATTGTCAGCGTGATACGTGGCTCGTGGACCCGAAACCGATGGGTCCGACGAGCTGCACGCGGCCAGAGTCACTGCGACGACGAGGAGCGTGCCAACGATCGCCAACGGCGTCATGCGAACTCCTCCTTGGCGCGGCCTCGCCGACCGACCACGAGCTAGGTATGACTTCATGGGGATGTTAGGTAAGCCTAAAATTACGAACGCTGTCAACCGAGTAGTTGGCACGCGCTGGCGGGGTTCTTCCCCTCGGCTAAGCCAACGCCTTCTTCGTCGCCGCGTGCCGGTGTTTCCGCCTCGTCAACGGTGCCGGCGGCAAGTTGGGGGCTGACCTTGCGGTGCTTCGCGTCGGGGCACGTCAAGCTGTTCGGAAGCGGACCCGGTTCCGGATATCGGACTCGGGTTCACCATTGGTCCGGGGAACGCCGATACACAGTTCACCGTCTATATGCACAGTGTGATGACCGAGTACGGCGGCCAAAGTCAAACATCGGAATTCTCAGCGTCCGCTCCTGTCTGTCAATTCGAAAGCGAGGCGGTCGCGGCGAACTCCTCCACGCCCTACTTCTTGGAGCGACCCGGCAAAGTCACGGTGTATTTCATCCAAGGCGCCCAAGTCTCGGTGGTGAGGATCGTCGTCACCGCATCGAGTCCGCCCTCCAGTTCCTTCTCAACATCGCTCGGTTGGGCGCTGATCGCCCTTGGTGGGCTCACATTCATAGTGGGCGTCGCTTTCTGGTACCGGCGAGCCAGCGACAGAAGCCCCTTGAAATACTCCGTCATGCGGACCAGTCGAGAGAACGAGTCGCTTTGAATCTCAAGCACGAGAGGGGCGTCCGGGCCTCGGGTACACGAGCCAGCGGACAAGGTCAGGATTCATGGCCCCACGAAAGCTATGGGGTCGCTGTGACAGTCCGTTGTTCTGTGATCGTTGGACTGTTGGGTCGCGGGTGTTCTTTGAAGGTTGCAATCAACGGCACGTAAGGACCACAATCTCGCTGGGCAACCGGCCGCTACCGCCAATGCGGTCGCGATTGCCTGCTTTGGGGGTGAGGGTGCGCCCCGACTCTGTGCTTCCGCGCCAGGGTTGGGGCGCCCGCCCCACAAGGGCCTCTGATCGCCCGGATCCACCATGACGGCGTGGACCCGGATGCCCGAGCCGGCGACTCGCGGCCTACAGAACTGCTCCTCCCGCCTCCCGTTACCTCAGCGCCTGATTGATCGCTTGTATCAGGGTGGCCCATTGCAGTCGCTCGTAGTCAGTCAGGTCAGGGGCGGCGTGGATCCCGCTCCAACGAAGGAAGCCCTTCGCGAGGCGATACTTCGAGAACTCACTTCCGATATCGGCAGCGAAGATGTCCACGATTCCTCGCGTCGGTTGGCTTGAAGCCGCCTCCGACACGTCCCAGCCACATTCGGATTTCCCGACCTCCACCAGCGTGTTTCTAAGGAGATCCTCGATTTCCGGCTCAGCCACAAGGCCGGCGTATGCATCTTTCGTCCGGAGAATCCCCTTCTGGCCCAGCCTCCTTACGAGGACGTCCTGGCAGGCCGCATTGTCGCCTGCGGCGTCCGAGTCGAGGAGGGCGGCGACCTTGAGGTGCTGAGCATGGAGAATCGTGGCGAAGTAGACGACCTTGCCTGCGCTGCCCGCCGGAAAGAGCGCTATCTCGTGGCTCAGTTCGGTCAATCGCGCATCGCGAAACAGCTCCGACACCGCCTCCAGATACCAGAAGTCGGTGAGACTCTCCAGTACCAGATTCCGTTGCTGCGCGAAGAGGCTCTGGGCGAGGTCGTATCCGAGTGCCTCTTGCAATGGCAGCAGTGATGCGGGGTCATCAGCGACGACATCGGAATGCACAATCGTTCCGGCGGTTCTGTCAGCCATCTCTACCACCCGAACAATGTCAAGCTCATCCGGTCCCACGAGGAATGGCGAGTGCGTCGTAAACAGAAGTTGATTGTCTTGAGCAAGCTTCGAGAGAGTCCGGCGAAATTCTCGCTGTTTCAGGCCATGGAGGCTGAGCCCGGGCTCGTCGAGCAACAGAATCGCATTCACGTGGGATCCTGCTGCTTGGGCAAAGAACACCACGAAGAAGGACACCAGCCACTGGAACCCCTCAGATCTTTGGTCGAGCTCGAGGTTCACGCCAAGAGAATCTTCCACCACCACCTTGAGGTATTGCTGATCCGCCACTATGCGTACCGTGTAGTCAGAACCAGACGCCGCACCAGTTGGCGCCTCCCCACCCGAGGCTTGCCAGACTTCGCTGATCTTGTCCGTTAGCTCGATCGACGCCGCGTTCAACCGATACGAACGGTCGTCGAGCCGGTCCATGAGCCGTTGCATTCCTTCCGAATCACCGGCGCCGGGCTCGGAAACGTTCCCCAGATCGGACAATTCGCGGGCTGAAAACCCCAAAAGGTGAAAGAGGCATGAATTGCCGAAGTTATAGGCGTCCGGCTGGGTCGATAGCACCGGCATCCAACGTGTCCGCGAACTGCCTCAAATGAATGGACGGTTGGACCCGGGTGTACGTGGAGTAATAGACCATCGTGGGTTGCCGATCGTTGAGTAACTCCAGAATCTCATCCCGGGCTAAAACCAAGGCAACGAGGTCCCGCAGCGCGGCCAATCGCTGCGTCTCAACCCCATTTGCTCCGTCAACGTAAGCCGCCGTCGAATCGAGCCATTCCTCGAGATCTGTTGCCTGTACGACAGAAATGAACGAACGATCTGAAACGCCGCTGAGAATGGAGTTGAGGGTTTCACTCGGGTTTGGAGGAGCCGCTCGCTTCGGTGGTACCGCGACCCGGCCATCCGCGTGGGTGGCCAGACGTCGAAACTCATCCTTGTATTGTCCGACTGTCGGTCGGTCTGGCTCATTGAGCAGAATGCGATGAGTCCGGTTATCAAGAGTCTTCGAAATCCCATACATGCAAGCCGTGAAATGCGGAGAAATGTCGAGAATGTCTGCCCGATCTGCGTCATCGAGTTCGTACTCGGCCTCCACCACGACGACATCCTTGGGATCCAGCGTGCCTCGTTGAATCTGGTGGAGCTCGGACCGTGGAAAATCGCGCAAAGGCACCAGGGGTTTCACGAGGGGACCTGGTCGAAGGTGCTCCAACACACGCATAACCGCCGTCTTGCCCGCCTCGTTGGCGCCGACCAGGATCGTCTTGCCCGGTTCGAGCTCAAACCAGCCGCTGTCCTTGATGCTCCGATAGTTCTGAACTCTCGCCCTCGCGAGCCTCATCACATCTCCCGACACTCTGTTCGCAGTTGTATGAGGCTATCCGGTCGGGTCTATATGTCTTGTGAGTCCCTCGCACATCTCACGCCGACAACGCATCTGACGCCGTTTCACTTCAGCTCACAGTCACAAAACTGACCATGGACGTCCGATGCCGTACGGCCTCTGCACTCGTCCAATGTTGTTCTGACGTTGTGACGATCTCGTCCGGTCGGCTCTCTTTGGGGGCCGCACCGCGTCGGTAAGCATCCTCCTGGGGGGCACTGAGCAGACTGTGGTGATCAGCAAATCGCGTGACACGCCGATCCTCTCACCCATCGCCCTCCCTGCGCGCCGCCGGGCGTGCAGTCTCCGGGACACGCGTATCCGCATTCGCTGACAAGGGCGCTTCACTGGGCTGTGCCCATTGTTTGACACCGTGGCTTCAATATATTACCATTTGGTTATGCTTCAGCAAGGTCTCGCCGACAATGACCTTGACCGTGCATTCGGCGCCCTGTCCGATCGCACGAGGCGGGCGATCCTGGCACGGCTGACCGAAGGAGAGGCAGGCGTCCTAGAGCTGGCGGCGCTGTTCCCCATGTCCCAGCCGGCGATTACCAAGCACCTCAAGGTCTTGGAGAGCGCCGGACTGGTGTCGCGACACCGTGACGCCAGGCGCCGGCTTTGCCGACTAGAACCGCGGCGGATGAAGCAGCTTTCCGATTGGGTCGGCTCCTACCGTGAGTTCTGGGAGGCCACTTTCGACCGGCTGGACGAGTACGTGCAGGACCTCAAGCAGGCAAAGCAGGGGGAGTAGCTGATGAGCAAGACGGGACGAGGAGCGCCGGCGCAGTCCTCGACGGGCGACCGCGAGATCGTGATCTTCCGGGTCATCAGTGCCCCACGGGAACTGGTGTTCGAGGCGTTCACCGAGGTGCGTCACCTGTCGAGGTGGTGGGGACCGGAGGGGTTCACCACCACCACCAGGGCATTCGAGTTCCGCGTCGGCGGGGAGTGGGATTTCGTGATGCACGGACCGGACGGGACGGACTACCAGGAGTGGATCTCCTGGACCGAGATCGCCCCGCCGGAGCGGATCGCGCTGCTGCACGGTGAGTACCGCGGCGACCCGGACGCCTTCGACTCGGTCTTGACGTTCGCGTCCGACGGCGCGGCGACACGGATCGAGATGCGCACGGTGTTCCCCACCAAGGAGCTGCGCGACGAAGCGGTCGAGAAGTACCACGCGATCGAAGGCGGCCGGCAGACGCTGAGCAACCTGGCTGCCTACGTCACCGAGATCGTTCGGAAGGGAGTTGAGGGCTGATGGCCGGGAAGGTGTTCTTCAGCGTGTCGATGTCGCTGGACGGGTTCATCGCGCCCGGGTCCCTCGGAGAATTGATGGGGCAGCAGTGGATGGAACTGCAGCAGTGGCTATTCGCGCAGCGGTTCTTCCGGGAGAACCTGAAGCTCGGCGAAGGCGGCGAGGAAGGGCGCGACAACGACATCGCGCGGGAGACGTTCGAGCGCACCGGCGCGAGCGTGATGGGCAAGCGGATGTTCGACGCCGGCGAGCAGATGTGGCCGGAGGAGGCGCCGTTCCATACGCCGGTCTTCGTCGTGACGCACGAGAAGCGTGAGCCATGGGAGCGGCCGGGCGGGACCACCTTCCACTTCGTCAACGACGGCATCGAGCCCGCGCTCGACCAGGCCCGCAAGGCCGCCGGCGACCGGGACGTCCGCATAGCGGGCGGCGGCGCAACGATCCTGGAGTACGTGAACGCCGGTTTGATCGACGAGTTCACGATCGCGCTCTCACCTGTGCTGTTCGGCACCGGAATCCGCCTTTTCGAGGGCGTGGACGCGGTTCGCGTGGCCCTGGACCCGGTCCACGCTGAGCCGACGCAGCGGGTGACCCACCTGACCTACGCAGTCCGAGAGCGGTAACTGTCTCGACCTCAGCGCTCCCCCGCCGAGGTCAGCAGCGTGGTGAGTTGCACTCGAAGCCGTCGGGCTCGTGCAGTCTCACGACCGGGATCGCAGCACGGCGACCTCGGGCATCTTCTCGGGCGGACCGAAGCCGTGCTCGACCAGCCAGCGGACGTTGAGCAGGCATCGCAACGACCACCACGCGCGGATGAGGTCGCGGTCGACGTCTGGTGCCGTAGCCGGCGACGACGTCGCCAAGGTGTTCCGGGTGTCCGAGCGTGAGGGTGGCGAGGTCGAAGAGCGCGTCGCCCTGGGATGCCTCGGACCAGTCGATCACGCCGGTGACCTCGTCACCGGCGACGAAGAAGTGGTCCACCTGCAGGTCACCGTGGATGAACACGGGTGTCCACGGCCGGAGTGCAGTCTCGGCGAGCCGGCGGTTGCGTGTGACCACGTCGGCGGGAAGGACGTCGTTGGCGACGAGCCACTCGCACTCGCCGGCGAGGTGCGATGCAAGCTCGTCGACGCTCCGACCGGGCCATGGCGGCAGCGGCGCGTCGTGCAGCGCCCGGGCGGCGGCACCGGCCGCGGCCCACGCCGACGACGACGCGGTAGACGGCTCGCCGAGGTGGCCGAGTGTCGTCCCCGGGAGAGCGGCGAGCGCGAGAACGGGCGGCTTCCGCCACAGGACCTCCGGGGTAGGGACCGGCGCCATCGCCATCGCCTCGACCTCGACGTCGATGTGTGTCTGATCAGCGTCGATCTTCAGGAACACGTCGCCGACGCGCAGGGTCGCGCGCTCGTTATGGGCGACGACAACCTCGACCTCCTCCACGTCGGCCATCATCGCATGGATGACCACCGACGTCGGAGGGTTTATCGCGTCCGACTACGTGCCGGCGCATACGTCGACACCCCACAGTAAAACTCCAACCCGTCTGGCGTTACAGCGCGAGACGGACAAGGACGCGCCGAGGTGGCGCGATCGGACGACGTCGCACAGCACTTCGACGCGGTCGACTCGTGTTCTCGCGACCCTTGACATCGACAAGATATGGAAGGCCGCGACGGAAGTTGAGCAACGTGTTCTCATCGAGGAGTTCCTCGAGGAAATTTTGGTGTCACCGGAGTACCTCGACGTGAAAGTGTTCGGCTCTACTGTGGCGGGCTACTGAGCAGGGTCTACCGTCGATCCATCAGCCCGATGCCCCGGCCCGGCGACCGCCATCCGGGGTTCATCGTCGAGGCGATGCGGCGCTGGGCCATGGTCTACGACGGCAGGATGCACGCGAACCACCGCCGCGAGATGCCCTCATGGACGCGCCGGCGGTTCAGCCCAAAGGCGACCGCTGGTGGCGGGTGTAAGCCTGCCGGGACCACCTCGAGGGGCTGACCGGATTGCGCGAGTTCCGCCGCAGCCGGGGCAGAGCCCCCCGACGCCATGTCGTTAGAGCGCCGGTGGGCCCTCGATCACGGGGCGTTGACGAGGGTCGTGCCCCGCTGAGGGTCGCCACCGAAGCCGGATGCCATCCTGGCCCGCTCAAGCTCGGCCTCGTCTTCCCTGCGGTTGTGGAATTCGGCGAGCGCCGCCCTCGCACCCGGCTTGTCGTCGATCAACGCGTGCAGGAGATCTCGGTACTCGAGGTCGTCGTCCAGGTAGTTGGTCAAGAGGGCTCCATTCTTCTAATTGCAGCTGACACGCCTCTTGCCTCCAGTATTGCTAGCACCCTGGCGTGACATAGACGTGACAGGAACCTGACACCCCCTAACGGACCAGGACGAACAGACGTCCACAGTGAGTACGGGCGCACACCACCGAGGCCCTCAGCGAGCTACGGCGCCAACGATGAGCCGGAGCGCGAACTTGCGCCGAAGCTAATGACCTCATGGACGAGGCCCCGGAGCCAAGCGCCAAGGTCGTCGACATCGACGGTCGTCGAATCTCGCTATTCAACGTAGGCTCAACGGAGACGCTCGGAACCTGCAGCTCTCGAGCGCCTGCGGCCCGTATTTGCAGGTCACCCAGGGTGTCGGAGGGGGGACTTGAACCCCCACGCCCTTTCGGCACCAGCCCCTCAATACGGGACGGGCACCGCTCCTACCAGGTGTGTTCCGTTCGTGTCCTGGTCAGCGTTGTACGTGCCGACACCTAACGACACGTCCGGACCCCAGTTCCCATGTCGCTATTGCACGTTGTTGCACACGATGAGCTCACGCCACCGCTCCCCGGCCGCAGCTCCCGCCCAGGAGACTCATTCCTCCGAGAACATCTCGTCGTAGAACATCCCACCGGGCATCAGATAGCCCATGAGCGAGCGAACCAGCGGCCTCATAACACGGTACCGGTGGGCTGTATCAGGATCGCTGCCAACGGGCTCCATCTCCCTGCCGCCGAAGACCGATGCGCCATAGGTCCGGGGGTGAGGCGGCCGGTTCCAACCCTGTGTGCGTCGCCGGGGTTGGACCGCAGGTAAAGCGGGTGAGCTGTATCAGCCCCTTGCGGGCTGGCTCATAAGCAGAACCGCACCTTACGTCAGTCACGTGACATGGGTGCCAGCGGCCCCTCCTCCACTCAGTCGAGGGGCCGCTTCGTGTAGCGGTGGCGGGGCGGTTTCTCGCCTGCCAGACTGATGGCCGGCACGCCGGGGGTTCCCCCGACGACCCCTCGGTGTGGGCGGTCGCCACGCTCACTGATGCGTGCTCATAGCGAGGCGACCCCGGCTCGGGTAATCGGGCCGGGGTCGCTTCGTCTTCTCGGCCATTCTGCGACCTCGGGTTGACGAGCGCACCGTTGCCTGATTGTTGCGGCTGCTTCAGTCCATTCGGCCCTACCTGACCGCAGTCTCCCCATGGGACACTCAGGTCGTCTATGGGGGTGTGACCGACCCAACCTTGTTGCGCCATCAGGGTTGGGTCGCGGGGCGCCGCCTGGGTCAGCTGAGTTGAAGTGACCACCAGCCCATGTGATTGTCCCGCAACCTCTCCGCGGTCAAGCGCGACTCCAGGGGCATTCCGATCCCGACGGGCAACTCCCCGAACCCGCCTTGCCTCCACTCAGCAGCCCTTCGGCACTCAGGGCAATCGACGACCCAACGCTCATCGAATCTGCCGATGGTGGGGTGATGCGGGTCTCGCATTTCGGACCGACCTCCGTTGCGACAGCCGTTGCAGTTGTCGCAATATAGATCAATCCCACAGGTGGCGTACAGGAGAAGTCCAGGTTTACCCCCGTTGCGGGTGACCCTGCCAAGGTCTACGGTCGCCGCGAGAGTGAGGCCGATGCCCCAACCCGGCGACCGTCACCCGGGCTTCATCGTCGAGCCGATGAGGTGCTGGGCCATGGTGTACGACGGCACGATGCAGGCCTCCCATTGCGCGGAACGGCCGAACTTGACGGGGCGATGGTTCAGCCCTAATGGCGATCGCTGGTAGCGGGTTTGGGCCTGACGTGACCACCTCGAGGGGCCTGACGCAACTGAGGGAGTTCGGCCGGCGGCGGCGCTAGTGGCCTGCCCAGTCTGAGTTGGGCGCCCGAGGCTTTGTATGGTCGACGGCATGACCGATGGCGGCGTCTGCACGAAGGTGGGGTGCGGCAAGGAGTTAACCCAGGTCCACAACGCCAAGGGGATCGACCCTGACGGCCGTGTCGGCCTGCTCTGGACCTGCAAGGTCCACCGGACGGAGCTCTGGATGAAGCGTGGGGAAGAGCTGGTTGCGCCAATCGAGTGGTGGCCCGACTGATGAGACATGCCTTCGGCAGCTGATTGCTTGCTCAATCAGGGCCACGACTAGGCACTGCCGGTCGTAGAGGCCAACTTTGCCGCGTCGCTCCTTTCATGCGCCTCCCAAGCCTCGTGGAGTCGGTTGACCGCCATCCTCGTATCTTCGCCTTCTTCTCCTGCGAGCCAGCCACAGGAGCACAGCCCGACAACGCCAACACGGCCTATGACGCTGGTGACATGAGACGACACTTGTACTAGCCGGTGTCCGTCAGTCATCCAGCCGCCCTCCCCCGTCTTTGGCTGAGGGGTTTCTATGCCGGTTGCACCCCGGGAGTCAAGCAGTGGGTCCGGTCAATCCTGGACGGTTCGCCCCGTCGCCCCTGGCCCACTTCTCAACGCCAGGCCAGGCCCAGACCAGGCCGGCCTTGAGCGTGGCCGCGGGTTCAGGGAAGTCGGGATACCTGCTGCGCTCGTCCATCTCCGAAACGTAGCCGGGGGCAGGGATCAACGGCTTACAGCGCCGGGGTTTCCCGCGGCTCCGCCGGTGCAGGCTTGTGGCCCTCAGTAGCTACTGCTGCACAAGGTCGACGAGCGGCATGATGACGGGCGGCTGCGCCAACTCGATGCCCAGCTCCCCCATCACAGGCCCGAGGTAAGTCAAGAACTCATCGAACGCCTCTTGGCTTTCCCAGATGTCGAAGACTTGTAGTTTGCCCTCTTCGCCGAAGCAGGAGTGGAGTTTCATGGCGCTTTCAGGTGCCCCAGCCTCGGCAAGACGGGCGCGGCCCTTGGTGTGCTGCTCAGAAGTCATGTTCTTGGTGACGATGTAGATAGCAATCACAGAAGGGCTCCTTGTTCGTGGGATACGCACCATTCGTCTGGGGTGCTCGCCTGGATCACTGTATTCCAAGGTGCCGTTTCCGCCTCGGCCAGGAGGAGGACCCGGACTATCCCAGTTCGCCGGCTCGGTGACTCTTATACGCCACGCAGCGGAACTAAAGATCCGGATTGGCTCGGTCAAAGCCGATACACGCGAGCCGGCCCCAGGTACGATCCGCCTCGTGCGTCGGCGAAGGGCACCACGAGAGCGGTGGCCCTATTTGCCGAGCCTTGTCCTCCTCCTTGCAGGAGTCGCGCTAGGTGTTTTCGCCATAGTCTTACTACCGTCCGACTCGTCAGGCCCAGTCCCGGGAAAGTTCAGCGTAGTCGTCGTAGAGCCTTCGGCGGCTCTGACCAATCTCGACATCTACGAGTATCGAGACGAAGGTGAAACCGCTCTTGAGATCAGAGCAACAATGCCGCTCTATCCGGCGACCCAATATTTCGACCCCAGCGTCTTTCTGCAATACCCCGCCAATAACTCGCCCCATTGCGAGAAAGCGTCGCTTTGCGACATTTACGGCCCTAACGGCCCTACCGCATTGACATTGCAATACGACAACCGGGCAAGCCCAGGTTTTTTGGAAGCGTCCGGAACAGTCTTCTTCAGCGGGCCACCATTGGGCGCCTACAGCAATGACAACGCGGCTACGGCCCAACTGCCCGAGGTGCAGCTGCCGATTGAAATTGGACCGGATCAGCTGGAGCAGCTCATCGGAGCCGTCACGGTGCATTACACATTGGCAAACGCATCGTCCTACGTTTGGACGAGTGGAGAGGGTCCGACCTCCGCCGTTCGCAGAATAATGACGTGGAAGCTGAGCCTTGTCCCACAGGGTTCCACATATCTCCGGGGAGAGAACTACGCGACTGTCGCGTCAACAGCTGCGGCAATCAACGAGGCGGCGCAGCAACACGGGCAGTTTCTGACATTCTCCGCGGGCGCACTCGTCGGCGTAGCTGGTGGAGCGCTCGTGGGTGCACTTCAAGAGTTCTTAATTCGCGCGCGAAGGCGGAAAGAAACGTTCGCGAAACGAACTTACCGACTCCGATTCAAGCTGACGACCCCGCCCTGCCCCCTATCGCCGGGATGGGGTGCCACATTGCGGCACCTTGGGCCCTAGGTTGATCGGCAATGGCGCGCGTTCGCTGCCTTGGCCTCGGCCTCCCTTAGGGCGTCGAAATTCATTTCGCGGTCTCGCTCCGCTCGTTCCAGTCGATCTAAGAGGTCTCGGAGACCGATCGCGTCAAGGGCGGCCCCGGCCATGACTTCGTAGAAGGCTTCGGGCGTCTTCACCGAGTTGGGCATCGGATGGCTATCGCGCGCGGCCATCCCTTTCGCCGCCAGCTGCACATGCCACTCATAGTCCGACATGCAGCAGAAGTTTACGGGCGGGAGCAAGGACGATTATGTCGTGATGGTTGCCCGGTGACCGATGGGTGACCGCCCAGTGATCTCAACGTGATCTGCTACAGCGCTAGCTCCAATCGACAGATCCCTATGCACGTTGCACGCCATCCTTGACCCGCTCATCATTCCGCCAGCATTGCCGCCCGTCCAGCCTCGGGGGGTGCCCCACTTCGCCGGGAAGGTGCGGCACCTCCCGATTGACCACTTCCACGCTTCCGGTAATAGTCGTGTTGGTCCCTGGCCTTGACGAGGAGGCAATATGCGAGTGATGGCAAGAGTTTCCATCCCAGTCGAAGCAGGCAACAAAGGCATCCGAGATGGGTCGCTGCCCAAGGTCATGCAGCAGACTGCCGAGCGGTGGAAGCCGGAGGCCGCCTATTTCACGACCTTCGAGGGAAAGCGTACGGCCTTCTTCGTTTTTGACCTGCCCGACGCCTCGGCCATCCCGCCATTCGCCGAGCCATTTTTCATGGAGCTCGACGCTGAAGTGCAAATCTCGCCGGTCATGGACACCGATGATCTGCAAAAGGGTCTCTCAGGGATGGCTTGAGCCTCAGCCTGACTCCAAGCAACGGAGTACGCATTCCATGTGACAGTGTCCCCGTACGCCGGCCCTGGGCGCACCCTTCGGTACAACGGGGATCGTCCTAGGGCCGCATTGGGTCCGGGTGTTATCAGCCGGTTACTTTGCGGCTTCGAGTGCTTGGCCTCGGTGACTAGTAGCCGATGGCCAACCAGGTGATCGCCGCGGCGCCCGTATACGCCCCCCCGGCGTGGATGAACTGACCGACCGCCGTCGCCTAGGTGCAGCCGCCGGCTAAGTGCGAAGGTCGGATCTAACCTCCTCTTGAGTGACCACCGCAGGCAACACGGCGCTGTCCGACACCCGCCGGATGACGTAGCCCCCGTCAGCGTGGTCCGCGACTTCAAAACCGTTGCACCACTTTCCGACAAAGCGGTTCCGGACCTCCACCGCGGCACCAACGTCCAGAGGCTGGGACATTGTCATCGTGGGAGCCCCCCTTCTTCTTTACCTTTCCTAACGGTCGGATATCCCGAACATCACGCATCGCAGCTCCCGCAGGAGCAACTAAACGCTCGGTCGGTGGCCCATGCCCTGCCGCCAGACTCCGAAACTGAAGACCCCCGGCTCTCGGGTGTTGTCGGGCTGTTGTGCCGATCAGTCCGGTCGGCTCTACCTTCGACCTGAGCGGCTTGTCACCCTCCTGAACTGAGGGGCGGTGTCTTGCGCCATAGTGGCACCGCCCCTCGCCATCCCGTTGGCAGTATCAGTACGGCCGCTGCCGACCTCTTATGAAGGTCACCGCAGGACCGGGGTGTGTGTCCGCCACGGTCGTCGGGGTGAGGTGACCGACTCAGCCCACGCGTCGCCATCGGGGCTGGGTCGCGGGCGCCGTATCAGGAGTCATCGGCGCAGCTCATGTCAGGGGCCACGGTGACTGCTCGGCTCAGACGGTCTGCCGTGGCCGGTTCAACCCCTTTTGCGCTTCCGATCAAGGGGTTGAACCACGCATGGTCGCCTGGCACTCACGAGGTCTACCGTCGTGCGCCCCAGAGCGTCATGAACCTCCTGCTCGGCGTTCCTTAGGTGATCCAGGCTCCACGCGAGGTGGTTCGATTCGGCCGCGAGCCAGTCAACGTTTGGAACGGGGCTTACCTTGTCCCGTGGACGCGGCGGCGAGTTGCCTGTTCAAGAGCGAGTACGCCGGGGCCACCGGCAAGCACCAGAAGGTCGTCACATTCCCTGAGAGCGGGGCCACGCCCGTACTCGACGAGTGGATCATGAGCCACTCGACCCAAAGAACATCGACGCCGCGATCGAGGCAATGGTCGCCGGGCAGGCCGAGGATGACGCCGCCGCAGCCCGGACAGAAGCGGCGCGGCGCAAGCTGGCCGACTGTGACAAGCGTCTGGAGAGGTACCGCAAGGCGCTCGAGTCGGGAGACGTTCCCGACGTCGTGCTTGGTTGGATTCGCGACGTCGAGGCATAGAAGCACACCGCGGAGCAGGAGCTGGCGGCGCGGACGCGGTCCGGGCCGTACAGCGAGGCCGACGTGCGGGCGTTGGTCAAGCTCGTTCGCAGGCGCCTCCGCGGCCTGGGGACCGCGACCCCGGAGCAGCGACAGGTCCTCTACGGGGAGCTGGGACTCTCGATGACGTACAACCCTGAGGACGACAGCCTCGACGTCGAGGTACGACCGAGCGTGTGTACTCAGGTGGGTGTCGGAGGGGGGACTTGCACGGAATCCGACTGGCGGGTGAGACCCTGGTCAGAGTAAGTCACCATGGGGAGGGGTCGCCCCGAGCGGGTGGTCAGGGGCTGATTGAGCTGCCATGCCAGTGCTCACGTTCGTAGTTGCTACGACGGTACCCGAGGGCTGATCTTGGACCGTCACCGAACCGGCGGACTGTGTCAGGCCGCTATCCCAGATCGAGGACGTTGCGCCGTTCTTCATTCCCCCGGTTGGTGCTCGATGTTCACGGTGAAGGGCAGGCTGGTCGCCCGATCAGTTGCATGGTCATAGGCCACACTTCGGACCCGGTAACGTCCATTTGGCAATAAGGCCGTGTCCCATTTGCCGAGCCAGGCGCCGTGAGCATTGGCTGCGTTTGCGTTCACAACCTCCCGACTGCCCGATGGCCCCGCAATGTCAAAGTGTAGCTTTGCCACGCCGTAGTCTCCCTGTGCCAACGCGATGAGATTGATGACTCCTGCCGTCGATGCATCGTTCGTGGCGAAGAGGACCGTGGTTGTCAGCGAGCTGTGGCTGTAGGGGAGGCCCGCCCTGACAAGAGCTTCAACGCTCGATGAACTCGCGAACAAGGTGAGATGGTTCTGTTGTGCGAACGAGATCAGCTGTCGCGTCTCACCGACCCAAAACACACCCCCCCTATCGAATCGTGCGACCATTTCGTCGGGCGCCGCCTTCATGTTGGCTATGACTCGTGAGGTCTGGTTCTGCGAAGCTTGCCACGAGCGTGCGCCATCAAGACCATTTGTGATACCGGGGACCAGTACCAGACAGATGGCGATTCCAACGATGATCGTGCTGGCCCACCACAAGATCCCCCCACCGCGGCGGGTACTCGGCGTCACACGGACGCGACCGAGGATGAGGAGGTAGCAGCCCACGAGCGTGAGGAGGTCGAAGGTCGTGTATTGGCTAGCGCCGCTCGCGTCCAGTCCTCCAGGGCTGCGTCCAATGGTGATCGTCAAAGCAAAGAGAAGACCGAAACAAATCAATCCGACTCCCAGTGGCGCCGTCTCATTTCTCGACTGCCGGAGGGAAGAAATGACTAGCCACAGGGCCGTCCCGACGATCAGGATTCCCAGCACAACCGCCCCGTCACCGCCGTGCGAACCGAACACATTTCCCACGGAGAACAAGAAAAAGCGCATCCCCGGGACCGGGTGATGGAGGACGTAGGTGGGATCAGCAACCCCGAGTCGTCGGTTGTAGTTGATGGAGTAGAGAGCAGTCGTGATAGCTGCACTCCCGATCCATGCCAGCCAGTAGAGAGGCGACCGGCGGCGAACGAGCAGGATCACCAGTCCTGCGGGCCAGATCAGCAGCCCTTGCAGGGACGAGTAGCTCCCCACGACGCCCGCCACAATCGCTCCAGTGAATACCAGCCAATCCCATCTCGGATGATCGCAGAGCACCAGGGAGACGCTCAGCGCCAATAAAACCAAGTACCACGCAAACTGAAACCCCCACAACGTGTTGCCGTACCCGACGAAGGAGAGCATCACGAGCGCCACGGGGACGTAGAGGATCAACGGAGTCGCTGGTGACCTTCGTCGGTGCCCGAGAATCAGCACAGCCGTCGCTCCCACGAGTGTGAGACCACTGAGGAACTCTTCGGCCTTGACATTGAAGTGGGTGACCTCCGCAAGGAGCAAAACCACAAGGTTGGGAAACAAGATCCGGCTCTCGTTGTGCTGCGCCCACAGCGCGGACAAGGTGAGGTGACCCGAATACGCGTTCTGAATGAGCATCAGATCACTCCACTGATCATTCCAGATGGTGTTCGCACCAAAGGCGGCGATGAACCAGAAGTAGCCAGCCACCAGTACCGCAAATCCGACAACAGCGACGACAGCAGGTAGGGTCTTCGTGGACATGCGATGACTGACCGGTGTCGTCCGAGGAGAACTGGTCACAGAGACGGACACCCTCTCATCATGACGCACAAGAGGCAGTCAGCATCCGAGTGGGATCACGTCCGACTAGGCGACGGCAAGGAGACGCCTCGCCCTTGATCGCGTCGATGTCGCCCGTACCCTTCCAATCATCGACGAGAAGCGTCGAGGCCCGGTCAAGGCCGAGCCGTCAGGCTCGCCCGAAGGGGCAGCCTTGACGGGGCCGGAGAGACGGGGCGCACAGTGGGGGCAGGAGCCCGGCACTCGGGCCGGGCTCCTGGGTGCGGACCTGTCCGGCGGTGCCGACGGGTGCGTCGCCTGTAACACAGCACCCGCAAACTGCATGGGACTGACACAGCATTTCATAGCTTGATTCTCAGTGACGGTTCGAAGGCGGACGGGGTGGGCCCGGCGACACCAGGCAGGCTCGTCAAGGACGGCCGGAGGCCGCTCGTGAGGGATCCTTGACGAGCCGGGACCGCCCCAAGGGCAGAATGGGTCGATGAGGCTGGGCGGAGCCCGGGCTCATGGCTGCCCGCTCCCCCGCCACCGTCCGCCGTCGTAGAACAGACTGCCTGTAGTGTCGTATTTGAGACTGGAGGGCAGATGGAGACGGATTTTCGTTCGGATCGGATGCGCTCGCCCGAGGGGAAGGGACGGGCGAAGGCCAAGCTAGACGCGTACCTAAAGACCGCTCCCCCGCTTAAGAAGCCCAAGATCCGCTACGCAGCTGTCCGACTGACACCGGAGCTCTACGGCTTTTGGCTCATGTGGCACCTCGAGGGTGGATTCGAGGGGTTACTCAGCGAGGGCATGAGCCGCTCCAGCATCTACCGCAGGATCCGGGCCTTCCGCATGATCATGGGAGAGCATCCAGATGAGTGCAAGATCGCCGGCGTTACCACCAACCTGGCCCAGTATCAGGATCAGATCCGAGCGAAGTGGTCGTAATCCCAGACTTGAAACTCCACTGATGTAGTTCTACAATCCCGGAATCGAGACTACGGGGTCTCGCCAGGAAGGGGTTGTGGTGCTAGTCGAGCTGGGCTCCGGCATAGATGCGCTGTACCTGTCAGGCCGGTGCCACTGGTCGCCTGTCGACTTTCTCGATCGGCTGGACAGGGCGAGGGAGGAAGCAGAGATCGCAGGTGTAGAGGTCCCTATTTCGGTCGGAGATGCGGAGTTTCGTCTGCAAGCTCACGGGTTTGGCCGATATCGCTACAAGCTCACCCACCAGCATGGGACGGTGGGCGTCTCCCCATCCGTGAAGCTTCCTATCCTTCGGATCCAGCCTCAGGCACGCTTTATCCATGGCGTAGGAGCCATGAACGTCGTTGACTGGTTCAGGAAGCAGTTCCAGGCTGAATGCGACGAAATCGAACTCACGGCTAGTCGGATCGATCTGCACGCTGATTGGCAGGGATGGGATTTGAGAGGCGACGATCGTTCACGCTTCGTATGCCGATCAGATGATCTCGTCATGTACGAGTTCGACGATCTCTTTACGGGATTCATATTTGGGCGTCGAAAGAACAAGACCATCGAGGCCCGCATTTACGACAAGACCCGAGAGATGCGGAAGACTGGCGCCGGCTATTTGGAGGACCACTGGGGAGAAAGATTTGACCCGCAGAGTCCGGTGTTGCGGGTGGAGTTTGAGTTCGGTCGTCAGGGGCTCGCAGAGTTCGGAATTCGATCGCCCGAGGATGCGATTGAGGCTTCTGGAGCATTGTGGAGCTACGCAACCGAGAAGTGGCTGAGTCTCCGTGTCCCTACCTCCGACAGCACGCGGTCACGGTGGCCAGTGGCGCCCGAATGGGACCGGATACGGCGGGCGTCAGTGGCCGACTCGGCAATTGGGTTAGAGCGTGTTTACGACGGCTATCGGAGGGGGAAGTCGGGTCGCCTCGTGACTTCACTGGTTGGCTATGTGGTGTCGTATGCGGCTTTCTTCGGGATCGACACCGCTGAAGAGGTTTGTGAGCGGCTGGTCGATGTGATCGAGGGATCATGCAACGCAAGGGGTTTGAGCTTTAAGAAGCGGGTCGTGGCCCGGCGTCGTGAGTTCGGGTTGTCGTGAGCCAGGATCCCGATTACGACAGAGTGGCTGATGTGTTGGTTCGTGTGACGTTGCGTCTCCTAGGCCTGCAACTTGCACCGACAGCGGGAGGGCAAAGTGCTAACGGTGGCGTACTGCCGAGTCTCAACCGAAGAGCAGGCAGAAGAGGGTCACTCGATTGATGCACAGGCGGATCGGCTCCAGTCCTATGCCGAGCTACATGGGTTAGGGGTCGTCACTGTCATCGAAGATCTAGGGCTCTCTGGAAGGAACATGGAGCGCCCAGGGTTGCAGCAAGTCCGTGCCATGGTCGAGGCAGGGCACGTGGCCCATGTTCTCGTGTAGCGGCTCGATCGACTGTCGAGGAACCTGGGCGATCTCATTTTGCTCGCTGATGAGCTTGGTCGGTCCAATGTTGCCTTGCATTCCTTCACAGAGAAGTTGGATCTGTCCACGGCGACGGGTCGGATGTTTTACAACATCCTTGGCTCGTTCGCTCAGTTTTATCGGGAGCAGCTCTCTGAGAACGTGCGCATGGGCATGCATCAGGCCGTTCGAGAGGGCAAGAGGGAGATTGAAGAAGCGACTGGGATCAAGTATTCGACTGTCGGATCGATTCTGAAATCCCGGGTCTACCTCGGCGAGGTCCAGCTAAGGGGAGAGTGGTTCCCCGGCGTGCATGAGGCTCTAGTGACTCCAGAGGAATTCGCTGCAGCACATCGAGGCTTCGTCCCCGGGCGTCCACGTGGTCGGGATCTTCTATCGGGAAGGGTGTTCTGCGGCCTGTGTGGACGGCGTATGGCAGTCGAGGTCAACGGAGATGGTCGGACGATGTATCGGTGTCGCCATAGGGGCGAAGGATGCCGTCAGCCTCGTCGGACCAACGTTGGCCTCATCCGGGCGGCTGTTTTGGGAATCTCTCTTCTGTCGCAGGACGAGAGGCTGCAATCGGCCATCCGACGGGAACTCGCCGGGAAGGGCCGGACGAGGCTCGGCCACGATGCCCGCCGGCACTCCCGGCGAACCCCGGCGAAGACGCTTGCGCTCTTGTCAGCGAACCGAAGAAAGCTTCTCGATCTCTACTACCAGGACAAGATCAGCGCAGAGGCCTTCGCTGAGGAGGAGCGTCGGATGGCTGATCAGATAGAGGCTGTGCGAGCGGAAGCAGCCGAGGATGCCTCTCAGAAGGCCGTGCGTGACGATCTAGCGCTTCGCTTTGATCAGGTCGTTGAATCGCTGAGGAATCTTGATATGTCTGTGCTCTGGGCTGAGGCCACAGAGGACGAGCGCCGGGTTCTCATCGAGGAGTTGATCGGTGGCGTGAGCATCTTTCCCGACCATCTCGAAGTGACGATCTCCGGCGCTCCGGCCCTCAACGTCACACTGGAGGAGGTTGGGTTGAAGCAGTCGTCTGTTGGTGGTGTCGGAGGGGGGACTTGAACCCCCACGCCCTTTCGGGCACCAGCCCCTCAAGCTGGCGCGTCTGCCTATTCCGCCACTCCGACGAGCGAACCGCGCTGAAATCAGCGCCCGGTGATCGTAGCGCGCGTCCAAGAAGCCACTCGGCGGTACGGTTCGGGCCCCGCCTGCCGCTGCCTCGAGCGAACGGAGGGCCCGCACGGTGGCGGGACTCTGCTGACCCCATGCGGGTTGCCCATCGGTCCGACGCGCACCAGATGCACCCTCACGGGTTGCCCGACGGCACCGTGGGTCCCGCGCGACGGCCTGCCGGACCTGCGGCCGCCACCACACCCAACACGACCGCCATCGCGAAGACAATGACGTGGTGCAGACCGCGCCCGCACCGATGGCGTCAACGGCAGGCGCGGCCACTATTGACCATGACGGGCCCGGTCGATTCCGGAGGATCACGGTGTGTCGTCGGGAGGCGGCAGCCGGCGTTGGCCTTCTGGACTATTGGCCCGGCAGGGTCGGCGTTGTGTTACTCGTGGACTCCGGGACCCGGACGGCCCACAGCTGGGCGTACCACAGGAGGCTGTCACTGCGGGGCGTCGGCGTCACTCCCCCGATGGTCCGGCTCCACGCCAGCGCGGTTGGCTCGGCGAAGAGCGGCAGCGAGACCATGTCGTCCCAGAGCTGGGCATCCGCCTGGCCGTAGTAGCCGGCCGCCGTGTTGAGGTTGAGCTGCTGCGAGGCAGTCTGCACCAACTGGTCGAACCGGCTGTTCGAGTAGTTCGTCCAGTCCTGCGAGCCGTTCTTGCCGGCCGGACCGAGCAGCGTCGTGTACCACGAGAGCATCTGGCTCAGGTACGGGCTGAACGCCACCGGCATCAGAGCCAGGTCGGCGAAGCCCGCCGCCAGCACCTGCCCCGTCTTGGGGGCGTCCGGGACCGGGAGCAGCGTCGTGTCCAGGCCCGCCGCCTCCAATTGGGCCCGGATCAACGGACCGGCCGCCACGGCCCAGGGATCACTGGCGTCGTAGACCATGTGGAGCTGGAACGGCTCGCCGAACGCGTAGTGATAGTACGGGTCGCCTGCCGAGCGGACCAGCCCCGAGGCCTGGAGCAGTGCAGCCGCCTGTTTGGGCACCGACGTCACCGGGAAGCTCACACTCCCTCCAGCCCCGATCACGGTGGTCGACGTCGACGACGTCGGGACCGGGATCGTCGTCGGAGGGATCGGCGACGGCGGCTTGTAGTCCTGCTGCCCCTGCACGAACGCGTGGCTGTCCGCCACCAGGACGCCCGGATAGGCCCAGACGGCCTGCTGGTTGACCAGGTCCTGCCGGTTGATGCTCAGGGCGATGGCCACCCGGAGGTCGGGCGACAGCGGCCCGTCGAGGGAGCTCGCCATATTGAGTTGCAGCAGCGTCTCCGAGGTGTCGACCTGGCTCTGCGCGCCGGGCAACCCGGTCATCTGCGTGAGGAAGCCGGGCGTCACCGTCGCGGGCTGTGCCACCTGCACGTACCCCGACGCCATCCACTGGGCGAGCTGGTCGGTCGAGGACGCGATGTGGACCGTGATGGAGCGGGCATTGGCCGGCGTCCCCCACCACCGGGGATTCTGCACCAGCCGTATCGTCTGCGCCGAGACAGAAGCGATCTTGAAGGGGCCGCCCGAAAGGTCGATGGCCGGGTTCACCGTCAAGCAGGTCGGGTTCCACCCCACCCTCTCCATCACGTGCGCCGGCACGAGGTTGTTGAAGAGCATCTGCCAGTCGGCGAAGGTGGTCTTGAACTTCACCGTGACCGTGTGCCCCCCGTTCGACCCGGTGACCGACGCGATGTCGCGGTACCCCGCGATGCTCGAGACGTCGGGCGACGACACCACCGGGTCGCCCTTCTGCAGATCCCAGGCGTATTTGAAGTCGGTGGCCGTGATCGGCACACCGTCTGACCACACCGCCTTGGGATTCAGGGTGTAGACGATGGTCTGGGGATTGAGGCTGATCGCCTCGGAGGAGACGATCAGATCCGAGTTGCCGGTCGGCGTCCCGGCGCTGTTCACCACGTTCGGCACGAAGGGGCTGGGCAGCACCGCGCTGAGCACCGTCCGGGTGCCCGGCGTGTCGCCCGCGGGCGTGTTGGGGTTGCACCCCGTCACGGTGTCGGTCATGCCGAACGAGATGGCGCCCCCGGCGACACCGATGTAGGTGACGGTCGTCGTGCCCGGGCCGGCGCCACCACACGCGGAGGCGAGCAGGGCGAATCCGCTGATGGTCGTCACCAGCCATCGCCACCGCCGGGGGCTTGGGCCCCGGCCCGTCACTGCAGCCGGAGATCCAGGGTGACCGTCGCGAAGGCGAAGACGACGGCCACGGTGACCGTGATGCGGTCGAGGTTGCGCTCAACCACCGTCGAGCCCTGGGCGGCAGCCCCGACGCTGCCGCCGAACATGTCCGACAGGCCGCCCCCCTTCCCGCTGTGCATCAGGATGAGGAAGATCAGCCCGAGCGCGGAGAGCACTTCGATGGCGATGTACATCCAGGTCACAGCGTCCACGCAGAGGCCTCCAACTCGCGGCGAATCCGCCCTTTTCGGCCTAGGAACGGTAGCAGGCCGCGGTGGCCCGAATGATGTCGGTGAAGTCGGACGCCTGCAGGCTGGCCCCTCCGACCAGGAGCCCGTCGACGTCGGGCTCGGCCATGAGGTCGGCCGCGTTCTCCGCGTTCACCGAACCGCCGTACTGCACCCGGATGCTCCCGCCCGCGTCCTCGCCGCCCAGCTTGGCCACCAGCGACCGGATGAAGACGCAGGCGTCCTCGGCGTCCACCGCCGTCGCCGCCTTGCCGGTGCCGATGGCCCAGAGCGGCTCGTAGGCGACGACCAGGCCGCCGACGACCCCGGCGTCGAGGCCGGAGAGCGCGGCGAGGACCTGCTCCTCCAGGAGAGCCTCGGTCTGCCCGCGGTCGCGCTGTTCCTCGCTCTCCCCCACGCAGACGATCGGCGTCATCCCGTGCCGCAGGACGGCCCGGAGCGTCGACGCCACCGTGGCGTCGTCCATCCCGAACAGCGTCCGCCTCTCCGAGTGGCCCACGATCACGTACGTGGTGGCCAGCCGGGCCAGGAAGCGCGGGCTCACCTCGCCCGTGCGGGGCCCGGCGTCCTCGTCGGAGCAGTGCTGCGCACCGAGCGCGACGGGAATGTGCTCCTTCTCGACCAGCGTCTGCACGGTGCGCAGGTCGGTGAAGGGCGGGTGGACCGACACGTCGACCCGGGCCACGTCCTCGGGCTTGAGCCGCAGGCCGAGGTCGCGCACGGTGTGCAGCGCCTCGATGTGGTCGTGGTGCATCTTCCAGTTCCCGCTGACCAACGGGCGGCGCGCGCTCACCCCCGCGGTGCGTTGGGCGCCTGGCGGAGGGCGTCGATGCCGGGCAGGTGCCCTTCCCTCTCAATGAAGCACAGCGACGCCCCGCCACCGGTCGAGAGGAAGTCGATCTTGTCCGAGACGCCCAGCTCGTCGAGCGCGCTGGCACTGTCGCCGCCGCCGACCACCGAGAAGCCCGGGCTGAGCGCCACGGCCTCCGCGACGATGCGGGTGCCGGCGGCGAAGCGCTTGTCCTCGAAGGCCCCGAGCGGCCCGTTCCAGAGCACCGTGCCGGCGCCCGCGACGACCTCGGCGAACGCCTCCGCCGTGTCCGGGCCGATGTCCAGGCCGGTCCAGCCGTCCGGCAGGTCCCCCTCGATCACCTTGACGCTTCCCCGCGGCCCGTGTCCCGCCGTGGGCGGCCCGAACGTGCCGCCCGGCTCCAGGGCCCGGGTGTCGGTCGGGAGCAGGATGCGCACGCCCGAGTCCAGGAGCTCCCGGCACGCCTCGACCTGGGCCTCGTCGAGTAGCGAGCTGCCGACGTGCTGCCCCCTGGCGGCCATGAACGTGTAGGCCATGCCGCCCCCGACGACGAGCGTGTCGACCTTGGTGGCCAAGACCTTGAGGACCTTGAGCTTGTCCGCCACCTTGGCCCCGCCGACCACGGCCACGAACGGGCGTGCCGGGTGCTGGAGGATCCCGCCCAGCACCTCGACCTCCCGGGCGAAGCGAAGCCCGGCCGCGCTCGGCAGGAAGTGCGGTGGTCCGACGATGGACGCGTGGGCGCGGTGAGCCGCGCCGAAGGCCTCGTCGACGTAAGCGTCGAACCCCTCGATGAGCCGCTGCACGTACGCCGGGTCGTTCGCCTTCTCCCCCGGGTCGAACCGCAGGTTCTCCGTCAGCCCGACGCCCGGGCACAGCGCCTGCAGTCGTTCCCGCACGGGATCCATCTCCCAGCGGGGGTCGGGTGCACCGGCCGGCCGGCCCAGATGCGAGGCCGCGACCACGTCGGCACCCTCGTCGAGCAGGCGGCGCAGCGTCGGCAGCGCGGCGGCGATCCGGAAGTCGTCGGCCACCGTGGCATTCCCCCGTACGCCGATGTGCAGCGGGACGTTGAAGTCGACCCGCACCAGCACGCGCTTCCCGTCGAGCTCGGGCAGATCCTCGAGGAGCGGGAGCCCGCCCAGCTGGTCCACCGGCTCAGCCACCCACCAGGACGGTGAGGTCGAGCAAGCGGTTGGCGTAGCCCCACTCGTTGTCGTACCAGCCGTTGACCTTGACCAGCGACAGGTCGTCGCTCACCGGCATGACCATGGTGAGCCCGGAGTCGAACGTGCACGACGCCGGCGACCCTACGATGTCGCTCGAGACGATCGGGTCCTCCGTGTAGTCCATGACGCGGTCGAGCGGCGGCTTGGCCGCCGCCTCGGCGAAGGCGGCGTTGACCTCCGCCACCGACGGGTTGCCGCGGACGACCGCCGTGAAGTCAGTAATCGAGCCCGCCGGCAGCGGGACGCGCAGTGACATGCCGTCGAGGCGTCCCTTCATCGACGCCATGACGAGGCCGGTCGCCTTGGCCGCGCCCGTCGTCGTCGGGACGATGTTCATGGCGGCCCCCCGGGCCCGGCGCAGGTCCTGGTGGGTCAGGTCGAGCAGGTTCTGGTCGTTGGTGTAGGCGTGCACGGTCGTCATCAGCCCGCTCACGATCTCGAACGCGTCGTCCACGACCTTGACCATGGGCACGAAGCAGTTGGTGGTGCACGAGGCGTTCGAGACGACCCTGTGCTTCTCGGGGTCGAAGTCCTTGTCGTTCACGCCGATGACGAAGGTGGCGTCCGCGTCCCCCGAAGGCGCCGAGATCACGACCCGCTGCACCGAGCCGTGCAGGTGGCCGGCGGCATCGGCCCGACTGGTGAACCGTCCCGTTGACTCGATGACGACCGTCGCGCCCAGGTTGTCCCACGGCAGCTGCTCGGGTTCGCGCTCGGCCATGACGCGGATGCGTTGCTCGCCCACCAGCAGGTCGCTCCCCTCCACGTCGACGGGCACCGAAAGCCGGCCCTGGGTGGAGTCGTAGCGCAGCAGGTGCGCCAGCGTCTCGGGTGACGTCAGGTCGTTGACCCCGACGACCTCGACGTCGGCACCGGTGGCGAGGATCGTCCGCATGAAGTTGCGACCGATGCGCCCGAAGCCGTTGATGCCGACCCGCACCGTCATGTCGTACCTTCCTCTCGGGATCCCGGGCGACCTATGCCAGCAGACCGGACAGCGCCTGCGCCAGTCTGGCCGGGCTGTGCACCAGGGTGTTCTCTCCCGTCAGGGGAACGTCGCGCACCGTGACCTCCGTCGTGCCGATCCCCATACCCTGGATGCTGTCACACAGCACGAGGTCGACGGTGACATTGTGCCTGGTCAGGGCCGCAACGTGCGCGGCGACGTCGTAACCCTCCGTCTCGGGGACCTGCGGGCGCAGGTTGCAGACGTAGACGACCTGGGCCCTGGAGGAGGCCACCGCCTCGGCGATGCCCTTCACCGCCACGGCGGCCAACACGCTGGTGAACAGCGACCCGGGCCCGATGACCACCTGGTCCGCCTCGGCGATCCGCTCGACCGCCAGGGGTGGCGGCTGGGTGTCCCCGGGCACCAGCGAGACCGTGCGGATGTCCCCGGTGCCCATCACCGCGACCTGTCCCGCCACCGTGCCCTGGGCCGACTCTGCCTTCAGCACGACGGGCTCCGTCGTCGCGGGCAGGACCTCCCCGTGCGCACCGAGCAGGTCGGCCGCCTCCTGCACGCCGAGCACGAGATCGCCGGTGGCGTCGATCAGACCCGTGAGGATGAGGTTGCCCAGCGCGTGGCCGGCCAGCTCCCCCTCGTCGAAGCGGCGCTCGAAGGCCGTGGCAAGCGCCGAGCCCTCGTCGGCCAACGCGACCAGGCACTTGCGGATGTCCCCCAGCGCGACGATGTTGAGCAGCTCGCGCAGCCTCCCGCTGCTGCCCCCGTCGTCGGCCACCGAGACGACGCCCGTCAGGGTGCCGGCGTAGCGCCGCGCCGCCTTCAAGGTGACCGCCGTGCCGTGGCCGCCGCCGATGGCGACGACGGAGGGCCGCGTGCGGCCGCTCACCGGTCGATGTCCCGGTGGAAGACCGACACCGGTTGCCCGTGCCTGCTCAACCGGTCCGCCAGCGCGTGGGCCAACGTCACCGAGCGGTGGCGCCCGCCGGTACAGCCCATGGCGATGGTCAGGTACGACTTCCCCTCCCGGATGAAGGCCGGGTGGATGCTGGTGAGCAGGTCGTCCACCTTCTCGAGGAAGGCCTGCGACTCGGGCTGGCTGAGGACGTAGTCGCGGACGGGCTCGTCCAACCCGCTGAAGGGCCGCAGCTCCTCGACCCAGAACGGGTTGGGCAGGAAGCGGCAGTCGAACACGACGTCGACGTCGAGCGGGATGCCGTGCTTGTACCCGAACGAGATGACCGACGTCTGCATGTGCGGGGCTTCGTCGTCGCCGAACGCCTCGAGGATGCGCAACCGCAACTGGTTCGAGTTCAGATCACCCGTGTCCACCAGGAGGTCCGCCCGCTCGCGCACCGCCTCGAGCAGCCGGCGCTCGTCGGCGATCGACTCCTCCACACCGCGCGCCGCCAGTGGGTGCCGCCGTCGCGTGCCCTCGTAGCGGCGCACCAGCACGTCGTCGGGAGCGTCGAGGAACACCACGCGCACGCGCCGTCGGGTGGCGCGCAGCTCATCGAGCACGTCGGGCAGGTCGTCGAAGTATTCCGGGCCGGTGTTGCTGCCGCCCCGGCCGATGACCAGGGCCACGCGCTCGATGCCGGACCCGGGCCGGTCCACCATCTCGACCATCTTCATGATCAGGCCCGCCGGGAGGTTGTCGATGACGAACCACCCGACGTCCTCGAGCGCCGCCGCCGCGGTGGAACGACCCGCCCCGGACATGCCGGTCACCACCACGAATTCGCTCACCGCCGTACCGTCCTTTGCCCACCAGCATTGCGCACTCCGTCGTACACGGCGAGACCCACGCTGTCGGGAAGCCAGGACAGGGCCTGGAGCTGCTCGAGCGTCGCCGCCCGGACCGCGTTGACGCCGCCCAGCTCCTTCACCAGGCGGGCCTTGCGGGTCGGACCGAGGCCCGGGATGTCGTCGAGGATGCTGCGCGTCATCCGCTTGCCGCGACGCTCCCGATGGAACGTGATCGCGAAGCGGTGCGCCTCGTCACGTACCCGCTGCAGGAGGTAGAGCGCGTCCGAGCCGCGGCGCAGGCGGACCGGGTCCGGCGAGCCCGGCCGGTACACCTCCTCGAACTGCTTGGCCAGCGCCGCCAACTCGACCTGGTCCTGCAGCCCGAGGTCGCGGACCACGCGCTCGGCCACACCGAGCTGGCCCTTGCCGCCGTCGACGACGATCAGGTTGGGCCGGTAGGCGAAGCGCCGCGGCTTCCCGCCCGGTGCCGCTGCGGGAGTCTCCTTGAGCGCGGTGAGCCGGCGGGTCAGCACCTCTTCCATGGCTGCATAATCGTCATTCCCGGGTACGGACTTGACGTTGAAGCGGCGGTAGTCGGAGCGCTTGGCCACGCCATCCTCGAAGACCACCATGGAGCCCACGTAATCGGTGCCCTGCAGGTGGCTCATGTCGTAGCACTCAATCCGCAGCGGCGCCTCGCGCAGCGACAGCTCCGTCTGGAGCTCGGTGAGCGCCTTCGAGCGCGCGTTGTGGTCGACGGCGCGCCGGAGACGGTGGCGGGCCAGGTCCTCGCCGGCCGACCGGGTGACGGTCTCTTGCAGCGCGCGCTTCACGCCGCGCTGCGGGACGGCGATGTCGACCGGGCCGGCCCGCACGGTGCGCAGCCAGCTCTCCAGCAGATGGAGGTCGGCCGGTTCCTCGGGCAGCAGCACCCGTCGCGGCACTTCGGCGCCGTCGGCCCCGTAGACCTGCGACACGATGAGGGCCATGAACTCGGGTCCGGACAGATCCTCGACCTTCTCGGCCACGAAGCCGCGGTGCCCCACGACCCGGCCCCGGCGGACGCGGAAGATCTGCACGGACGCCTCGAGCGGGTCCTCGGCCAGGCCGACCACGTCGAAGTCTTCGGCCCGGTCCGAGACCATCTGCTGGGTCTCGGCGGCCTTGTGGACCGCGGCGATCCGGTCGCGCAGGCGCGCCGCCCGTTCGAATTGCAGCTCGTCGCTCGCGGCGAGCATCTCCGCCTCCAGGCGCGCCAGCACCGGCTCGGTGTCGCCCGAGAGGAACCCCATGAGGTCGTTCACGTACCCGTCGTACGCGGCGTGGTCGACCGCGCCCACACAGGGCCCCGAGCAGCGCTCGATGTCGTAGAGGAGGCAGGGCCGTCCCAGCCGCTCGTGGCGCCGGTACTTGGTGTCCGAGCACGTGCGCACGGGGAAGCTCCGCACCAGCAGGTCGAGCGTGGACCGGATGGCGCCCGCGTTGCCGTAGGGTCCGAAGTAGCGGACCCCCTTGCGCTTGCGCCCGCGGACGACGGCGGGCCGCGGCCATTCCTCGTTGAGCGTGACGGCCAGCCAGGGGTAGCTCTTGTCGTCCTTGAGGCGCACGTTGTAGCGGGGCAGGTGCGACTGAATCAGCGAGTGCTCGAGGATCAGCGCGTCGACCTCGCTGTCGACCACCACCCACTCGACGTGGTCGGCCTGGGCGACCATCTGGGCCGTCCGAGGCGGGAGCTTGGCCGAGTCCTGCCAGTAGTTGGGCAGGCGGTGGCGCAGCGACTTGGCCTTGCCCACGTAGAGGACGCGGCCCTCGGTGTCGTAGAACTGGTAGGAGCCTGGGGCGTCCGGAATGGAGCCGGTCGGCGGCCGATACTGCATCACGTCCACTCTCGCGCAGCCCATGGCGCCGGGCGGTACACTGGCCACGCCGGCCTGGTATCCGGCAGACAACCTCGCATCGAGGCCGACAAACCCGCGGATGGGCGACCAGGCTGTCCCCGCCGGCCAGATCGATGCTCTCCCTCAAAGGGGGCAGACAAGATGCTCAGGCTTCAAGCGCCTCTTCGAGAGCGCTACACCGCCGCGACCGACGACGACCTCGCCGCCATGATCGGGGCCGCCAAGGCCGAGCTCGGCGCACGGGTGTTCATCCTCGGCCACCACTACCAGCGCGACGACGTCATGCGCTGGGCCGACGCCCGGGGCGACTCCTTCGGGCTCTCCCGCCTGGCCGCCGGCCAGACCGACGCCGAGTTCATCGTCTTCTGCGGCGTCCATTTCATGGCCGAGTCCGCCGACGTCCTGACCGGCGACCACCAGAGGGTCGTGCTCCCCGACCTCAATGCGGGCTGCTCCATGGCCGACATGGCGGACATCGATCAGGTCGAGGAGGCCTGGGAGGACCTGGCCCGGGTGATCGACGTCGACCGCCTCATCCCCGTGACCTACATGAACTCCGCGGCGGCGCTGAAGGCCTTCGTCGGCCGCCACGGCGGGGCCGTCTGCACGTCCTCGAACGCTCGGGCGGTGCTCACCTGGGCCCTCGAACAAGGTGAGCGCGTCCTCTTCTTCCCCGACCAGCATCTCGGTCGCAACACCGGCTTCGAGCTCGGCTACGGCGCCAACGACATGTCGGTGTGGAACCCGCGGCTGGCGCAGGGCGGCCTCACCGACCGCGAGGTCAAGGAGTCGACGTTGCTGTTGTGGAAGGGGCACTGCTCGGTGCATCAGCGCTTCCGGCCCGAGCACGTCGAGGCCTTCCGCGCCGAGCACCCCGACGGCATCGTGATGATCCACCCCGAGTGCGCGCACGAGGTCGTCGAGCTCGGGGACGTGACGGGTTCGACCGACGCCATCATCCGGGCGGTCGCGGCGGCACCGTCCGGTTCGGTGATCGGCGTCGCCACGGAGATCCACCTCGTCAATCGGCTGCACAACGAGTCGCCGGACAAGACGGTGGTCTGCCTCGATCCACTCGTGTGCCCCTGCTCGACCATGTCGCGCATCGACCCCCAACATCTGGCGTGGGTGCTCGAGGGCCTGGTCGAGGGTGAGGTCCGCAACCAGATCGTGGTCGACGCCGGGACGGCCGAATGGGCCAGGGTCGCGCTCGAGCGCATGCTGGCCATCACCTGAACCGCCGCGCTGACTCGATGACCGCGCCGGTAGGGTCGGCACGTCCCGCGTCAACGATCTGACTGGAGGCGCACCCGGTGAGCGACTATCCCGCTCCGCCTGTCCCGGCGAACCACGTCGAGCCCGTCCCGCGCCGTGTCCGGGCGTTCCTGGGCGGCCGGACGATCGTCGACACGACCCGGGCGCGCTACGTCTGGGAATGGCCCGGCTTCCCCCAGTACTACGTCCCCCTCACCGACGTCCTGCGTGACGTCCTCGTCGACGAGGGCACGACCGAGGAGACCCCGCGGGGCGACATGAGACTCTTCGGCCTCGAGCTGGACGATGCGCACCGGCCCCACGCCGCCAAGGTCCTCTCGGCGGCCAAGGTGGACGGCCTCGACGACACCGTCCGCTTCGAGTGGTCGGCGTTCGATGCCTGGTTCGAGGAGGACGAGCAGGTCTTCGTCCACCCGCGCAGCCCCTACACCCGGATCGACGTGCTGCGGTCGTCCCGGCGCCTGCGCGTCGAGTCCAAGGGCGTCGTCCTCGCGGAGACGTCGTCGCCGGTCATGCTCTTCGAGACGGGGCTCCCGACCCGCTACTACCTGAACCGGACCGACGTGGACTTCACCCGCCTGGTCGCCTCCGACACCGTGACCGAGTGCCCCTACAAGGGCACGACGAGCGCCTACTGGTCGGCCCGCGTCAAGGACGCGCTGCACCCCGACATCGCCTGGTCCTACGACTTCCCCACCCGCGAGGTGCTCCCCATCGCGGGGCTCGTCGCCTTCTACAACGAAAAGGTCGACCTCTTCCTTGACGGGCAACCACTCGAGCGGCCCCAGACACAGTTCGGACGCTCCCGCAACTCGTCCTGAGCCACGGGCGCCGCTACTTGGCCGGCGCCAGCACCCGCTTGAGCACCTCGCCGGTGTAGCTGCCGGCCGTCTTCGCCACCTGTTCGGGCGTGCCCTCGGCGATCACGGTGCCGCCCTTGTCGCCACCCTCCGGGCCGAGGTCGATGATCCAGTCCGCCGTCTTGACCACGTCGAGGTTGTGCTCGATCACGACCACCGTGTTGCCCTGGTCGACCAAGCGGCCCAACACCTGAAGCAGGCGGCGGGTGTCGTCGAAGTGGAGGCCCGTCGTGGGCTCGTCGAGGATGTAGAAGGTGTGCCCGGTCGGGCGCCGGCTCAGCTCGCTGGCCAGCTTGACCCGCTGGGCCTCGCCGCCCGAGAGCGTCGGCGCCGGCTGGCCCAGGCGCACGTAGCCCAGGCCCACGTCGACCATGGTCTGCATGTGCCGGGCGATCGGCGGCTGGCGCTCGAAGAAGGTCAGCGCCTCCTCGCAGGACATGTCGAGCACGTCCGCGATCGTCTTGCCCCGGAAGGTGATCTCGAGGGTGTCCCGGTTGTAGCGCGCGCCATGGCAGATCTCGCACGGCACGTAGACGTCGGGCAGGAAGTGCATCTCGATCTTGATGGTCCCGTCCCCCGCGCAGGCCTCGCAACGCCCGCCCCGGACGTTGAACGAGAAGCGGCCCGGCTGGTAGCCGCGCACCTTGGCCTCGGCCGTCTGCGCGAAGAGCTTGCGGATGTGGTCGAAGACGCCCGTGTAGGTGGCCGGGTTGGACCGCGGCGTGCGGCCGATGGGTGCCTGGTCCACGTCGACCACCTTGTCGAGGTGGGCGATGCCCTCGACCTTGCGGTGGCGGCCCGGCAAGGTCTTGGCCCGGTGCAGGTGCTGCGCCAGCGAGCGCAGCAGGATGTCGTTCACCAGGGTCGACTTGCCCGAGCCGGACACGCCGGTCACCGCGATGCAGCAGCCGAGGGGGAACGAGACGTCGATGTCGCGCAGGTTGTGCTCGCGCGCGCCCCGCACCGTCACGACCTCGCCCGTCCCCGGCCGGCGGCGGGCCGGGATGGGGATCGACTTCTTGCCCGACAGGTACTGGCCCGTGATGGAGGCCTTGTTGGTCAGCAGCCCGCCGCGGCCGGTCACCGGCCCGGCGTGCACCACGTTGCCGCCGTGCTCCCCCGCGCCGGGGCCGATGTCGACGACGTAGTCGGCGGCGCGGATGGTCTCCTCGTCGTGCTCGACCACGATCACGGTGTTGCCGAGGTTGCGCAGGCGTTCCAGCGTCGCGATGAGGCGCTGGTTGTCGCGCTGGTGCAACCCGATGGACGGCTCGTCGAGGACGTAGAGGACGCCGACGAGGCCGCTCCCGATCTGGCTGGCGAGGCGTATGCGCTGGGCCTCACCACCCGAGAGCGTGCCGGCCGACCGGGCCAACGAGAGGTAGTCGAGGCCGACGTCGAGCAGGAACTGCATCCGCTCGCGCACCTCCTTGAACACGCGGTCGGCGATCATGTGCTCGCGGTCGGTGAGCTCCAGGTCCGCCATCGCCTGCACGGCCGCCTCGATCGACAGGCTGCACAGCTCGAAGATGTTGCGCCCCCCGACGGTGACGGCGAGCGACTCGGGCTTGAGGCGGGCCCCCTTGCACGCGGGGCAGTTCACCTCCCGCATGAATTGCTCGATCTGCTCGCGCGACCAGTCGGACTCCGACTCGCCATGACGCCGCTGCAACCACGGGATGATGCCCTCGTAGTGCGCCTCGTAGGAGCGGGTCCGGTTGAAGCGGTTCTTGTAGGTGACGTGCACGGCCCGGCTGCCGGCGCCGTAGAGGACCAGCTTCTTGTCCTTGGCCTTGAGGGACTTCCACTTGGTGTCGAAGGAGAAGCCGCCGAGGTCGGCGACTCCCTGCTGGAGCCCGGTGAAGTACTCGCTGCGGGCTCCGGCCCAGGGCGCCAGCGCCCCCTCGGCGAGGGACAGCGAGTCGTCGGGCACCACCAGTTCGGGGTCGACCTCGAACTTGGTGCCGAGGCCGAGACAGACCGGGCAGGCGCCGTAGGGCGAGTTGAACGAGAAGCTGCGCGGCGCGGGCTCCTCGAAGCTGATGCCGCAGTGGGTGCAGGCGAGGTGCTGGGAGAAGGTGATGGCCTCCTCGCTGTCGCCGCCGTCGGTCCCGTTCATGACCAGCACCTCGGCCGTCCCGCCGGTGAGCGCGAGCGCCGTCTCGATCGACTCGGTCAGGCGCTGGCGGACGTTGGCGCGGCGGATGAGCCGGTCGACCACGACCTCGATGGTGTGCATCTCGTAGCGGGCGAGCGCCACCTCGGCCCGCGCCGCCAGTTCGAGCGGTACGCCGTCGACCCTGACGCGGGCGAAGCCCTGCTTGGCCAGGTCGTCGAGCAGGGCGCTGTACTCGCCCTTGCGGCCGCGGACGACCGGGGCCAGGACCTGGAACTTCGTCCCCTCCGGGAGCTCGAGCACCCGGTCGACGATCTGCTGGGGCGTCTGGCGCGCCACGGGCCGCCCGCAGGTCGGGCAGTGGGGGTGGCCGATGCGGGCATAGAGGAGACGCAGGTAGTCGTAGACCTCGGTGATCGTCCCCACGGTCGAGCGCGGGTTGCGGGAGGCCGACTTCTGGTCGATGGAGATGGCCGGCGAGAGGCCCTCGATGAAGTCCACGTCCGGCTTGTCCATCTGGCCCAGGAACTGGCGGGCGTAGGCCGAGAGCGACTCGACGTAGCGGCGCTGGCCCTCGGCGTAGATGGTGTCGAAGGCCAAGGAGGACTTGCCCGAACCCGATAGCCCCGTGAAGACGATCAGCCGGTCCCGGGGCAGGTCAAGCGATATGTCTCTGAGATTGTGCTCGCGAGCCCCGCGAACGACCAAACGGTCGGCCATCCGGTGAGGATACCGGTGGGCTGTCTCACGCCCGACCGGTCCTCACCGGACCGACCCGTCAGAGCTCGGGCGCCATCGCGCCACGGGCTGGTGCAGCCGCTCAGCCGGCCATGCCCACGACCGGCTTGTTGAGCACCAGGGAGCCGGCCGACCCGTAGAAGGGGGCGTCGCCGTAGTTGAAGATGCCCCCGTCCGACGCCACGAGCCAGTAGCCGAGGCCTGTCGGCGATGCGGCCATCCCCACCACCGGCTTGTTCAACGTGAGGCTGCCCGTCGACCCGTAGAAGAGGGCATCGCCGTAGTTGAAGATGCCGCCGTCGGTCGCAACCAACCAGTAGCCCTGACCGCTGGACGACGCAGCCATGCCCACGACCGGCTTGTTCAGCACCAGCGAGCCCGTCGATCCGTAGAAGGCGGCGCTGCCGTAGCTGAAGATGCCGCCGTCGGTCGCCACCAGCCAGTAGCCCTTGCCGTCGGGCGTCGCGGCCATGCCCACGATGGGCTTGTTGAGGGGCTGGCCGCCGCGGGAGCCGAAGAACCCCGCGTCGCCGTAGCTGAAGATGCCCCCGTCGGAGGCCACCAGCCAGTAGCCCCCGCCGTCGGGGGTGGCGGCCATCCCGACGACCGGTTTGTTGAGGTGGAGCGAGCCGGCCGAGCCGTGGAAGGTGGCGTCGCCGTAGTTGAAGATCCCCCCGTCGGAGGCCACCAGCCAGTAGCCCTGGTTGTCGGCCGTCGCCGCCATGCCGACCACCGGCTGGTTCAGCTTGAGGCTGCCCGTCGACCCGTAGAACTGCGCATTGCCGTAGGTGAAGATGCCGCCGTCGGACGCGTCGAGCCAGTAGCCCTGGGTGCCGGTGTAGGTATCGAGGAAGCCCTGGGTGTTGCCCGGGTCCGAGTAGAAGCCGCCGACCGCGCAGGCCACGGGCGAGTAGCACGCGACCGTCCGCGCCACCGAGTACAAGCTGCTGGCCACCGTGGCGTTCGAGGGAACCGGGGCCTGGAAGGTGTGCCAAGACCCGGCGGCCAGCGTGTCGACGTAGCCGGTGGAGGCGCCGCTCGGCCCGGCGTAGGACCCGGTGGTCATGCAGAAGGAGGGCGAGGGGCACGCGACGTCGAAGAGTGCGGCGGACTGGGTCGCCTCGGGCTGGGCGTTGGAGGGTTGCGGCGCCTGGGTCGCGGTCCAGGCGCCGCCCGACAGCGTGTCGATGAGCCCCCAGGTCTTTCCGCCCGAGTCTTGGTAGACGCCGACGGCGGCACACGACGTCGCGATGGCGCACGAGACCGAGGTGAGAGAGCTGAACGCCGTGCCGCCGTTGGCGGGCAGCGGCGCCGTCGTGGCGCTCCACGCACTCCCGTTCCACGAGTTGATCAGCCCCTCCTCGGTGCCGCTCGCATTCTCGTAGAAGCCGACGGCCGTGCAGGCCGCCGCCGACGCGCACGAGACCTGAATCACGTCCGCGCCCTGGTGTCCGTCCCCGTCGGTCCCGCCGTCGGGGGGCTCCGGCGCCCGCGTGGCGGACCAGCTGCCGTTGGCCAGGGTGACGAGCAGTCCGTTGGTGCGGGAGGAGGTGTCGCTGAACGTGCCCGCCGCCGTGCAGGACGACGCCGAGGCACACGAGATCCCGGTCAGGTTCGACCCGGTCCCCGACGCGATCGCGGGAAGGGGCGTCGTCACGGCCGTCCAGGACGTCCCCGAGAGCGTGTCGATGAGCCCGTTGAAGGTACCG
The DNA here is from genome assembly GCA_963726005.1 of uncultured Acidimicrobiaceae bacterium. Taxonomy (GTDB): domain Bacteria; phylum Actinomycetota; class Acidimicrobiia; order Acidimicrobiales; family RAAP-2; genus Bog-473. The sequence goes on along the minus strand of CAVSAT010000001.1, from coordinate 548,264 downwards.
GTCGCGTTGACGTAGCCACCGACTGCGACGCAGGAGGTCGTCGACGAGCAACTGACGGAGAAGAGATGCGCGTTCGGGAAGAACGTGGGGCCCGCGTCCGTCGCGGTGTCGGACGGCAGCCCGCCCTCCGCCGCGCTCCAGCTTCCGTTGGACAGGGTCTCGACCACCGGTTCGGAATGCCCCGCGGTGTCGTGGTACTGGCCGACGGCCACACAGAACGTCGACGTGGGACAGGAGACGGCGTGGCACGTGGCGGCGACGAGGCCGCAGCCCGCCGAACCGAGCCAGAGCCCCTGGTTGGCTCCGCTGCCGGCGTTGGACGGTTGCGGAGCCTCCGTCACCGTCCAGTTCGGTCCGCTCTGTGTCTCGATCAGACCCCACGTTGCCCCTGCCGTGTCGTCGTACCAGCCGACGACGACGCAGGCGGTCGCGCTCGGACAGGACGTCGACGCCGTGTAGACGCGGGGGTTGGTGGTGCCGTTGCCGGCGTCGGGTGGCAGTGGTGCCTCCTGGGTCGTCCATCCCTGGGCCGGCGCCGTGACGGCCGCCGAGGGGGCGGCGGGGGCAAGGAGCGCCCCCATCCCGGCCAGGAGGGCCACCACGGCGGCGAGCGGCGCCATCCGCGCTCGCAGGCCGGGCAGGGAGCGGTGGGCGAAGTCGCCGGGGCGGCACGTGCGCATGAGTCCTCCAGTCGGTCAGACGTCACTCGGGTGGCCGGGCGCGCCGTGACCGCGTGCCCGCCCCCGGGGTACCTGACGTCCGGGACCGCCGGCGGTTACATCGAGGCTGCGGCCGCCCCGCCTCCGGGCTCCTCGAAGGTGAGGTCCTCGTCGCCCCAGTAGGCCTCCACGGCGGAGATCAGGCCGTCGTCGGTGACCGTGAAGATCTCCACGCCCCGGATGTGCATGGTCGGACCGCCGGCCACGGTCACCGTGATGTGGAAGGTGATGGCCGCCCTGTCGGCGACCGGGTGGAGGTGGCGGACCTCGAACGTCATCGTCTCGCAGGCGTCGAACGACCGCTCCATGAAGGCGCGGATGGCGTCGCGGCCCACGCGGGGCGGCGTCGGGTAGGGGTCGACCTGCACAGCGTCGGGCGTGAACAGCGCCGCATAGGCGGCGGCGTCCTTGGAGCTGGTCACGGCCGCGTAGCGGGCCATGACCTCGCGGAGCTGCGACGTGGTGGGCACGGGCCGCGACGCTACCCCCGCGGGGTGGCGCCGGTCCTCGAGGGCGTCAGCCGGGTATGGACGCCCGCAGCTCCGCGATCTCGTCCCGGAGCAGCGCCGCCTCCTCGTAGCGGAGCTCGGCGGCGGCGGCCTTCATCTCGGCCTCCAGCTGTCCCATCAGCTCCATCGCCGCGGCGGGCGTCGACGCATCCCCCTCGGCCAGGAGCGGCGGACGGCGGTTGCCCCGGACGGCGGCGTTCTTGCGCACCTCGGCCCGGCTGCGACCGGCCCGGGCCACCCCGCCGCTCGTGCCGCGCAGCCGCTCGAGGATGTCGGTCACCGACTTGCGGATGGTCTGGGGGTCGATCCCGTGCTCCTTGTTGTACGCCACCTGGACCGCGCGGCGGCGCTGGGTCACCGACACCGCCTCGCGCATGGAGTCGGTCACCGTGTCGGCGTAGAGCACGACCATGCCGTCGACGTTGCGGGCGGCCCGGCCCATGGTCTGGATGAGCGAGGAGGCACTGCGCAAGAACCCCTCCTTGTCGGCATCGAGGATGGCCACGAGGGCCACCTCGGGGAGGTCGAGGCCCTCGCGCAGCAGGTTGATGCCGACCAGCACGTCGATGGAGCCGAGCCGCAATTCGCGCAGGATCTCGATCCGCGTGATGGTGTCGATGTCGGAGTGCAGGTACTGCACCCGGACGCCGGCGTCGGCCAGGTAGTCCGTCAGGTCCTCCGCCATCTTCTTGGTCAACGTCGTGACCAGGACGCGCCCCCCGCCTCCACCGTGCGCGCGATGCGGGCGAGGAGGTCGTCCACCTGGCCCTTGGTGGGCATGATCGTCACCTCGGGGTCGACGAGGCCGGTGGGACGGATGACCTGCTCCACCATCTGCGTCGAGTGCTCGGCCTCGAAGGGGCCGGGCGTCGCCGACACGAAGACGGCCTGGGGCACGCGCTCGACGAACTCGTCGAAGCGCAGCGGCCGGTTGTCCCGGGCCGAGGGGAGGCGAAAGCCGTGCTCGACCAGCACGTCCTTGCGGGAGCGGTCGCCCGCGTACTGCCCGTGCAGCTGCGGGACGGCGACGTGGCTCTCGTCGATGACGCACAGGTAGTCCTTGGGGAAGAAGTCGAGCAGCGTGTAGGGGGTCTCCCCCGGCGCCCGCCCGTCGAGATGCCGGCTGTAGTTCTCCACCCCCGAGCACACGCCGGTCTCGGCCAACATCTCGAGATCGTGCTCGGTGCGGACGCGCAGGCGCTGCGCCTCGAGCAGCTTCCCCTCCTTCTCGAACTCCTGCAGCCGGTCGCGCAGCTCCACCTCGATGGTGCCGACGGCGCGCTGGATGATGTCGTCGCCCGTGACGTAGTGAGTGGCGGCGTAGACGGCGACGTCCTCCATCTCCTCCCCCATCTCGCCCGTCAGCACGTCGAACGGCACGATGCGCTCGATGGTGTCGCCGAACAGCTCCACCCGCAACGCCTGCTCCTCGTAGGCCGGGTGGATCTCCACCGTGTCACCCCGGGCCCGGAAGGTGCCGCGCACCAGGTTCACGTCGTTGCGGGCGTACTGGAGGTCGACCAGCCGGCGCAACATGTCCCGCTGGTCCATCCGTTCCCCGACGCCAACGCCGAGGATCCGGTCGCGGTATTCGTCGGGCGAGCCCAGGCCGTAGATGCACGAGACCGAGGCCACCACGATCACGTCCCGGCGCATGAGCAGCGACGAGGTCGTGGCGTGGCGCAACCGGTCGATCTCGTCGTTGATGGACGAATCCTTCTCGATGTAGGTGTCCGTCGACGGCAGGTAGGCCTCGGGCTGGTAGTAGTCGTAGTACGACACGAAGAACTCGACGCGGTTCTTGGGGAAGAGGTCACGCAGCTCCGAGGACAGCTGCGCGGCGAGCGACTTGTTCGGCTCGATGATCAGGGTCGGCCGCTGGACCTGCTCGATCATCCAGGCGATCGTCGCCGTCTTCCCCGAACCGGTGATGCCCTGCAGCGTCTGGTAGCGATCGCCGCGCCGGACGCCGTCGGCCAGTGCGGTGATCGCCCCCGGCTGGTCGCCCGAGGGTTTGAACGGGGAAACGACCTCGAAATCGGGCATGGCCCCGCGAGGCTACCCGGGAGGTGTGACGACTCAGGCGTGCGCCCGCCGCTGGTCCGCGGCGTCGAGCAGCCACTCCCACAATTTGGACACCTCGGCCTCCAGATTGGCCCAGTCACCCGAGTTGTCGAGCACGTAGTCGGCCTCCTCGACCCGCTCCGCCCGCGAGATTTGGGACCGGATGCGGGCCTCGGCATCCGCCCGCTCGAAGCCGCGCTGGGACACCAGGCGCTCGAGCGCGATGTCCGTCGGGGAGTCGACCACCACGACCTTGTCCAGTCCGACCGTGTCACGGTGGACGGCGGTCAGGAGCGGGATGGCGAGGATCACGATGCTGTCGGTGTCCTTCAGCGCGTCGCGCGCCTGCATCATGGCCATCCCGATGGGCGGGTGCGTCAGGGCGTTGAGCTCGAGCCGGGTCTCCTCGTCGGCGAAGGCCACGGCGGCAAGGGCCTTGCGGTCGATCGTCCCGTCGGGGGCCAGGATCCCCGTCCCGAAGCGGTCGACCACCGGCTGGTATGCCGGGCCGCCGGGCGCCACGACGTCGCGCGCCACCTGGTCGGCGTCGATGAGCACGGCGCCCCGCGCTGCCAGCAGGTCGGCGACGGCCGACTTGCCCGAACCGATGCCCCCGGTCAGGCCGACGGCCAGCATCAGCCGGGCGTCCCCCGGCGCGGCCGGCGGGCGACGGCGAACAGGACGAGCGTGGTGTCGTCGGGATCGTCGGTCACGAACCAGTCGTCGGCCGTGATGCCCGTGGCGCCCCCCGTGTCCTGCCGCGCCACCAGCCTGTAGGCGACGGGCAGCAACCTCGTGTAGGCCCACACGTACCACGAGTACGGCACGCGGTGCCGGAGGTCGAAGGCGTCGAGACGGAGCACCTTGCCCGCCCGGATGCGGCGCGCCTCGAAGTCGGCCTTCACGTGTGGCGCGGCATCGACCCCGCCGAGCCACACGTCGCCGAAGTGGCGCTCGAGCATCGCCCGCAGTTCGTCCTGCTCGAAGAGGTGCAGATGGAACGGGTTCTCGAAGTCGGCCGGCTTGTTCGGAGTGAGCACGCAGGCGAGGCCGTCGTCCCTGAGGACGCGAGCCAGCTCGGCGACGTGGGACTCGGGATCGGTGAAGTGCTCGATGAGGTGGGAGGAGCAGGCCGCGTCGAAGCTGGCCGTCCCGAAGCCCAGGCCCAGCGCGTCCATCTGCGCCACCCGGAGCCCGTCGGGGCCGTACCGGGCCGCCGCCGTGGTGACCGCGTCGGGCGAGTAGTCGACTCCGACCACCTCGCGCCCGGACCGGAGGAACCGGGCCGACTCGAACCCCTGCCCACAGCCGACGTCGAGGATGCGTCCCTCCCCGACACGGTCGAGGACCGCCCGGTACCCCGCCTCGTGCAGGGCGAGCAAGGAGTCGGGCGTCACGCCCTGCTGGGGTCGCTCGCCCGTCAGGCGGCTCTTGGTGCCGGTGGCCACGGACGCCTCCCATCGCATGACACGCCGGGGTGGCGCTGCCTGCTTACACTACCCGTCGACCTTCCCGGCTCTCCATGACCACGTCCTCCACCGCCACCGTCCCCCGGGCGCGGCATGCCGCCAGGCGGCCGGAACGGATCAGGTCCACTCACTGGTGGTGGCGCGGGGGAATCGGGGGGCGCTGGTGGTGGATCGGGGGCGCGACCGTCCTGGCCGGCTTCGCCTACGCCCCGCTGCTGGCGGTGCGGCCGGGCGTCGTCACGCCGGACACGAAGACCTACCTCTACCTCGACCCGACCCGGTTCCTCAGCCAGGTCGCGTTCATGTGGAACCCGACGGTCGGCCTCGGCACGGTGAGCCACGAGTACATCGGCTACCTGCTGCCGATGGGGCCGTTCTTCGCGGTCTTCCACCTGCTCGACGTACCGGTCTGGGTGGCCCAGCGCCTGTGGCTCGGCTCCATCCTCCTCGCCGCCGGCCTCGGTGTCCTCTACCTCTCGCGGATTCTCGGGCTGCGCGGCCCGGGGCCGGCCGCCGCCGCGCTGGCCTACATGCTCTCCCCGTACTTCCTCCAGTACTCGGGGCGCATCTCGGTGATCCTCCTCCCCTGGGCCGGCCTGCCCGTCATGCTGGGCCTCACCATCGTCGCCCTGCGCCGGGGCGGGTGGCGGGAACCCGCCCTCTTCGCGGTGGTCGTGGCGGTCGTGAGCGGCATCAACGCCAGCTCCATCATCTACGTCGGGGTCGGTCCCGTCCTGTGGCTCCTCTACGCCGTCGTCGTGCTGCGGGAGTCGACCTGGCGCCACGCGCTCGGGAACGGCGCTGCGCATCGGCTTCCTGACCCTGGGGGCCTGCGTCTGGTGGATCGCGGGCCTCCAGGTGGAGGCGGCCTACGGCGTCAACGTCCTCAAATTCACCGAGACCGTCCCGTCGACCTCGGCCACCTCCAACCCCGCCGACATCGTCCGCGGCCTCGGCTACTGGTACTTCTACGGCGCCGACCACCTCGGCCCGTGGACCAACGCGGCAATCCGCTACACCCAGGACATCGCACTGCTGGCGACGTCCTACGCCGTGCCCGCGGTGGCGCTGGTGGCGTCGGCCTTCGTGCGCTGGCGCGAGCGCGCCTACTTCCTCGTGCTCCTCTTCGTGGGCCTGGTGCTGTCGGTCGGGCCCTTTCCCTACTCCGATCCCACGGTCATCGGCCGCCAGCTCAAGGCGTTCATGACCGACACCACGGCCGGGCTGGCGCTCCGCTCGACGGACCGCGCCACCCCCCTCGTGCTGCTGGCACTCGTCATGCTGCTCGCGAGCGGTCTCACCGCGTTGTGGAACCGCCTCTCGGTGGCCGGCCTCGTCGCCGCAGTGCTCGTCGCGGGGCTCGTCGTCGCCAACAATCCCTCCCTGTTCCTCGGCGACACCGTCGCCAACAACTTCACCCAGCCGGCGACGCTGCCCTCCTACGAGCAGGCGGCCATCAACCACCTCAACGCGACCCACCCCGGCACCCGCGTCTTCGCCATCCCGGGCAACGACTTCGCCGCCTACCGCTGGGGTGACACGGTCGACGCGCCCCAGCCTGCGCTCCTCAACCGGGACTTCGTGACCCGCGAGCAACAGGTGATGGGCTCCATCGCCACGGCCGACACGCTCTATGCCACCGACGCGCCGCTCCAGGACGGCATCGCCAACCTGAATGCGCTCGCCCCCATCGCCCGCCTGATGGGTGCCGGGGACCTGATGGTGCAGTACGACCAGCAATACGAGCGCTACGGGGTGCCACAACCCCAGATCGTCGCGCTCCAACTCACGCACACCCCCCTCGGTCTGGCCGACCCGGTCTCCTTCGGCACGCCACGGCCCAACATCTCCATCGGCTCGACGCTGAACGAGCAGGACCTCGCCGCGCCGGGCAACATCAGCTGGCCGTCGCCCATCGTCACCTACACGGTGCCCAACCCGCGCCCTCTCGTCCGGGGTGAGTCCGACACCGGCGCGGTCGTGATGGAGGGCGACGCGACCGGCCTGAACAACCTGGCGGGGCTCGGCCTTCTCAACACCGACAGCGCGGTGTACTACGCGGGCACGCTGGCAAGCGACCCGGCGCGGCTGCACGACCTGGCGGCGCAGGGAGCCCAATTGGTGGTCACCGACACCAACCGCAAGCAGGCGTTCCGCTGGGACACCCTGACCGCCAACGCCGGCTACACCGAGACGCCGGGCGACAACCCCGCCAAGAGCGACCTGAGCGACAGCCCCATCGAGCTCTTCCCGGGCACGGGCATCACGAGCAAGTCGTACGCGAGCTACATCGGCGCGGTGAACGTCACCGCGAGCAGCTACGGCAACCCGGTCTCCTTCACTCCCGAGAACCAGGCCTACAGCGCCATCGACGGCAACTTCGACACGGCCTGGGTCGTCGGCACCTTCGTGAGCGACCCCAAGGGCGAGTGGTGGCAGGTCGGGTTCGCCAACCCGGTCACCACCGACCACATCAGCGTGGTCCAACCGCAGCGCGGCGACCGCTCGCGCTGGGTCTCGGACGTGACGCTGACCTTCGACGGCAAGGACCCGATCCACTACCAGCTCAACGCGGCGTCGCACGTGACGGCCGGCCAGACCCTGGCGTTCCCCTCCCGCACGTTCCACACGCTCCGGGTGACGATCGACGGCACCACGAATGACAGCGCGCCGCCTGCCGCGGCCTCCGCCGTCGGCTTCTCTGAGATCGAGATCCCCGGCCAGCAGGTGCACCAGGCCGTCCAGATGCCCACCCAGTTGCTGTCGACCCTCGGCAGCGCGTCGGCGGCCGACCGGCTCTCCGTGGTGATGACCCGCCAGCGCACCTCGCAATTCCCCCGCGCAGCGACCCCGAGTCGACGATCACGCGGGAGTTCACCCTCCCGACGGCGCGCACCTTCTCCTTGGCCGGCGCAGCCAGCCTGTCGGCCCTCGTCCCCGACGACGAGATCGACCGGCTCGTGGGGCGCACGCCCACGGCGTCGACCGGGCTCCAGGACGCGTACTCCTCGGGCCGGATCCCGGGAGGCCTCCAGAACACGGCGTCGGCCACGCTCGACGGCAACACCACGACGGCCTGGCAGCCCGGCTTCGGCACCGACGCGCAGGTCGGCTCCACGCTCACCTACGACCTGGCCAAGCCGCAGGCGCTGGGCGGGCTCGCGTTGCAGGTGATCGCCGACGGGCGCCACTCGGTGCCCACCGCCATGACCGTCACGTCCGGGAGCCAGGTGCGCACGGTGGTGTTGCCGCCGATCGCCGACGGCACCGTCCCCGGCGCCGTGACGACGGTGCCCGTTTCCTTCCCGGCCGTCACCGGCTCGCACTTCGTCCTCACGTTCACCGCCATCCGGGCCGAGTACGCGGCGAACTACTACTCGGCCGGGCAGCTGACGCTGCCGCTCGGCATCGCCGAGGTGGGCATCCCCGGCGTGGTGTCCGCACCGACGCCAGCCAACCTCCCGGGCACCTGTGTCACCAACCTGCTGTCGATCGACGGCCGGCCGATCGCCGTCGCCGTCGTCGGAGCGGCCCCGCACGCGCTCGCCAACGGTGAGGCGCAACTGGTCCCGTGCGGGCCCGACGCCAAGGGGATCGCGCTCGGCGCCGGCCCGCACGTGGTGCAGACGACCGCGGGCCACAACCCGCCGTGCGCGAGCGTCCCGACCACCTGCACCGGCTGGAACATCGACCAGCTCGTCCTCGACTCGGCCGCGGGCGGGGGCGCCGGCCCGGCCGCGGTCACGACCACCGCCGGCACGCCCCAGCTGGCGGCGACGCAGCCGGGCCCCGCCCCGACCCTCAGCGCGACCTCGTCGCACATCGACAGCCACGGCGCGCGGGTCTCGGGTGCGGCGCAGCCTTTCGAGCTCGTGCTCGGCCAGAGCATCAACACGGGATGGCACGCGGTGGCCGAACCGGGCCGCGGCGCCCCCGCGGGCTCGCACCCGGTGGACCTCGGGACGCCGCTGCTCGTCGACGGCTTCGCCAACGGGTGGCACGTCACCGCCGCCGACCTGCGCGCCGTCGGTGGCCCCGGGTTCACCGTCGACCTGACCTGGGCGCCCCAGAACGAGGTGTGGGCCGCGTTGGCGCTGTCCGGGCTGACGCTGCTGCTCTGCCTCGCCCTCGGCCTCCTGCCCGTGCGCTCGCGGCGCTGGGTGCGCGCCCACCTGCCCCGGCGCCTTCGCGGTCCGGCCGGGCCCGACGCGCCGGAGCGGCCGGGATCACCCTTCGACGCTGCCACCCTCGCCCTGCCCGGGGCGCCCCCGCCCAAGGCCGCGCGGCAACGGGGCTGGCTGCGCTTCCCGCGCGCGTTGGTGATCGGCGCCGTCACGGGCGGCGTCGCCGCCCTCGTCACCCCGGGGGCCGCGGCGCTGGTCGTGGCGGGGGTCGTGATCCTCGGGCTCCTCGTGCCGTGGGGACGCGCCGTGGCCACCGTGGGAGGGATCGCCTTCGTCGTCGCCGGCGCCCTCAACGTGGTGCAGGGGCAGCGGGTGCACCACTTCCTCTCCGGCGCCAACTGGGCCGGGTCCTTCGTGCACGCCGGCAATCTCATCTGGGTGGGCGTGGTTCTGCTGCTCGCCGATGCCGTCGTCTCGGGTCTGGGTTTGCGGGCCGACAAGCCGCTCGGGCGACGCGCCACCAGGGCAGAGGCGGCGCCAGGTGCGCCGTCGGTGCCGGCGGGCGACGCGTAGCCGTCCCGCCGAGTACCGAACGTGACCGACGGTTGGTGCTGGTGTTCGCGCCGTGAGTCGCAGCGGCCTAGCCCCTCACGGCAAGCGTCGTGTTGTCACAGTCCTGCGCTCTGGTCTGCGGCCATCCGCAGGACGAGCGGAATGCTGATTGGAGAGTCGCATCGATCGGAAAGTCGCCTCGATGGGCTGAGGTTAGAACCTGAAGCGGGTCAGCCCGCCCGGCTCCGTGCCCAGTGTCACGGTCACCGAATGTGGCTTGATGCGATAGACGTTCCACGGGGGTGGTCCCTGCGAGGGCGCATTGAACGGGGCGGTGATACCGGCCCCGGTTTCATCGAGTTCGGCGGGCCACCCCTGGTCCGCCCAAGCCTTGGCAAGGCGCGTCAGTGTGGCCGGGTCGGTCTCCCGCGCTGCTTCACCCTCGGCGACGACGTCTGCATCGCGGATCGACACCGCAATCGAGCAGCGCGGGTCGCGGGCAACGTTGCGGCCCTTCCGGGTACCCGATCCGGTCTGGAACCAGAAGCTTCCGTACAGCCAGAGCGCACCGACCGCAGTCACGTGGGGGCTCCCGTCCTCGTTCACCGTCGAGAGCCACGTCGTGCGAGCGTTGTGGGCGTCTGGAGCAGGCGACGAGCCGGCATCGAGCTTTTCGAGGACGTCCGCCCATTTCACCGGGGGCAGCCCGTCCGCGGCACCTAAGTTGATGATGTCCACCACGTCTCCCTTTCATAATCCGGCGGTCCTACTCACGGCCGCATTCTACGTACGCGCCGGTTGACGGGGTGCCCCCGAACGCCGGCCCTGGGAGCTGCCCGGGAAGCCGCCTCTAGCGATCCAGTCGACCCGGACGTGTAGTCGAATCAATCGCTACCGAAAGATGTCCCAACACCGGGGACTCCGCCCGCGTTCACCACGGTCGCTCCAGGGTGTTGTGCCCTCAGATCGAGTAGGGAGAGATTGGCAGGCGTCGCGGGCAGGTACTCGTAGGTCAGGAAGTGCACGGTCTCTGAGCACTGTCCCTGCTGACACGCCACCGTCGTCTGAAGGAGCAGGGGGTGGTAGTCGCTCTTGGCGACGTCATAGGTGCCATTGGTGAGCCCGCCACCCACCGGCAGACCCGACAATGACAAGACGTAAGCCGCGGCCCCGTCCACGACGGCCGAACCAGCGACGTGCGCCTGGCCCGACGAGATGAGGGAGCGGATGGTGGCGGCCGTGTCTACCGGCGGGTGGTTCGGAGGGCTGTATATCCCGACGTAGATCGTGTTGGAAGCGGCGTCATAGCTGGACATCGTCGTTCCGTTCCACGCGGCTTCGTAGCCGAACTTGACGAACCGATACGAGGATCCGGCGGCCCACAGCGCGTAGGGCTGGGCAGGACTCGACCCCACGGTGATCGTGGCTGCGACATGGAACACCGAATCGGGCGGCGGAGTGAGAGCGCCTTGAGCAGACGCGAGGATCGCTGCGTCGGCAGGACTCGGCGTGCTTCCAGCTCCCAGCACAAGAGCGAGGCTGAGGCCCAACGCGGCAAGCCCCGCCGGCGTGCCAAGCGCAACCGCTCGCCTGAGGTGGCGCCGGTGATCTCGGTGGCGAACCAGATCGGCCTCGACGGCCGCACGCAGCTCGTGGCGGAACGACTGGAGCTCAGGTTGGAGCGTGGTCATGTCAGAACCCTCCTAAGGCCAGATGGAGACGACGGAGCGATCGAGATACGCGCAGGCGAGCTGCGACGGGAGTGCATTGGAGGCGCCGGGCAATCTCCCTATAGGGCCGTTCCTCGACCAAGCGCAGAACGAGCAGTTCGCGCTCTGAGTCCGGGAGGTTCGCGACTTCTCGAAGGACAGCTGAGGGAAACGACAAGCGGTCATCGACGGTCTCGAAGTCGGAGTGCACGACTGTGATCGGGAGGCCCAGACGTTCCCGAGCGCCGTACTCGACCCTTCGCTTGCGCAGGGATGACCGAAACACATTGTGAGCGATGCCATAGAGCCACGGAAGTGCGGTGCCATCGTGCTCGTCTCGGAACCGCTTTCGGCTATGCCACGCCGCCGCAAAGACCTCGGCGGTTAGATCGGCGTCATAGTCACCCACCCGGACACTCGACCAGGCGAGGATCCGGCCTACGTGTCGGTCGTAGAGCTCGGCAAAGGCGTCAGGATCGTCTAGGACCAATAACTCAGCGTCCGACTGCTCCGTCCACGCGCTCACACTCTGTATATGACAGCTCAGCGGAAAATGTGTCACGTCACCTCACAACCAGGGGCTTGGCCACGCAGGCAGCCATTCTCGAGGCCCTGATGCACTGCCCCCTATCGCCGGTCCGGTGGCAGTGGCGGCTTGTGGGCTACGGCGTGAACAATGGTCCGTGCCGTGAAAGATCTGACGCTGCACACCAAGCGATTGCTGCTTCGCAGGTGGAGGGATGACGACCGGGATGCCCTTGCTCGCATCTGCGCCGATCCAGAGGTCATGCGGTATCGCCTGGCCCCATTGACGCGCCAAGAGAGCGACAATCTCATCGACGAGATCGAGGCGAGCTTCGACGAGAACGGGTTCGGATTGTGGGCGGTCGAGCGGCTCGACGATGATCGGCTGCTCGGATACATAGGCTTTGGGACGTCGGACTTCGGTGCCCCCTTCTGCCCAGCGATTGACATCGGCTGGACCCTCGCCCGAGATGCCTGGGGACACGGCTATGCGACCGAGGGTGCCGTCGCTGCGATGGACTTCGCCTTTGAAGACCTCCACCTAGACGAGGTCGTGGCCCACACCACCCAACTGAACGAGCGTTCCCAGGCCGTCATGCGGCGACTTGGCATGACCCATGATCCAGGCGACGACTTTGATGCGCCGTGGTACAAGATCGGGCACCCCCGCCGCAGGTTCGTCCTCTATCGGATGGATGCTTCCGATTGGCGCCAAGAGGCGATCAAGGCCATCGATAGCGATCAGTGTTAGAGGTGCCCCAGTTCGCCGGGACAGGGTGCCACCCTGCGGCACAACTGGGGCGGTGCTCAGCGCCCTCGAGTCCGACGATCCATCTCCCGCTGAATTTCGCTCTCCGTTATCCCTCGGTGTCGGTAAACGGACCATGCGATCCCGGCCATGATCAGTACCCACGCACCAACCGGATAGATGATCCAGTAATTCCACACATCGTGGATTCCAGAACTCTGGCTGAATCCTTGTGTCGGCCAACCGCCCGCGTTGTGATACTCAGTGGTGGCCCAGATCAACACCAAAAAAGCGATGCCAATGCCAGACACGGCGAGCCCAGCGTGGAACTTTCTCTTTCGTTTGATTTGGGTGATGGCCTCTTGACGAGAGAGTTCCTCGGTATCGTTGCCGCTATCCGCAGCCGGCTCAGCACCCGTTGAATCTTCTCGGATGCCAACCCTCTGGTTATCCAAATTTATCGACATCTCGCACGACCTCCTGGCTTCCAGGGTGCCCCACTCATCAGGCAGTGGACAAGGGACGATGGTCCTTTTGTGAGCGCGATTGAGGACCGAAAAGGGTATCCAGTACGCCAGACGGAGTGGGATAGGCGTGCGGCTGATGGAGAAACTCACCTAACTTTCTCACCTAATGAGCCAGTCCGCTCACCCACTCAGTCGCCAAGCCCGGATGCTGCGTCTTCTACACACCTCGATCGGACTTGCCGAGCTTGGATGTCTTGGATACGTCTGGTTCTGCGCTCTGTCTCGCCATCGTGACCGTTGGCTGAAACTGTCGGCTGGCGTACTCGCCGGAGAAGGCGTCGCCCTCCTGCTAGCCAAAGGGTGCCCCTTGGGTGTCTTCCAGCGCCGGGCAGGGGACGAAGTACCGATGTTCGAGTTGTGGTTCGGACCCTACTTGGCACCATTCGCCATTCCCTCATTCACCGTGATCGCTATTGCGGGTCTGCTGTTGGTGGTTGCGAGGCCCCCAGGGGCGCGTCTGAGACCCGGACATGAGCGTCGACATTGAGGGCACAGAAATGCCCCAGTACGACGCTGCCGGGTGAGGCTCGTTCTCCCTACGGTATTCCAAGGCATCCGGCTCGTTACGAACGGCTGCGTTCGTTGTTGAAGAAATCCACCAACTCGTGCGCGATCATCCGCATACTGGGGTCAAGGGGCTTCGGGCCTACCTGCATGAACATGTGCCCCATGTTTTGAACCAAGAGCAGTTGAGCTTGGTCACCGGCTGATTTGAGGTCCCTGTAGAGCTCCACGGATTGCGACTTCAAGACCTTGGTGTCGTCGGTGCCTTGAATCAGCAGTATCGGCGGTGCATGTGGTGCAACGTAATGAACGGGACTGGCCAGAACCAGGTCTCGATGATCGTTCCTTCCAAAGGCGTCCTGGATACCCGAAGAGCTGAACCCAGAAGCTGCTTGAGTGAGGTTGGCTGGTCCGAACATGTCCACGACCGCCGCGACATTGCTTGGTTCCGTCGCATACGCCCCGACATCGAATCTCGAATGCGACCCTGTTAGAGCGGCCAGCGCCACGAGCTGTCCGCCGACACTCGTACCAAACGCGAAAATCTGGCTCCCGTTCACTCGATAGTGACTCGCCTTGGCTCGTAGATACCTGATGGCGCACTTGATGTCTTCGATCTGGGCAGGGAAGTGCGACGCAGGGGCGAGTCGGTAGTTCACGCTGGCAACGGCGTAGCCCGCTGAAGTCAATGCGTCGAGGAAAGTTGGACTGAGATCCGACTTGTCGCCAGCAGTGAATCCTCCACCGTGGACGTAAAGCGCGATTGGAACCGGGCCAGTCGGAGCGGTGCGCGGAATGTAGAGATCCAACTGCTGCGAGTTGCAGTAGGTCAGAGTTTTCTGGGCGGTCCCGAGCGACAACGACACGCTGGCGGCTCCGGTGATCCAGACTGACATCAGCACCGTGATGCCCAACACGGTGGTCAAGGTCAATCGCTGGATCACCCATACCAGTGTTGCTTGGTTGCCCCTTACCGGCTAGGGACCTTGGTCCCGGATGCCCGATCCATGTCCCCAGTTCGCCGGTAGCGGGATAGGTGGATCGCGGCAAAGGGTGCCTATGCTGCGACGGCTATGCAGGTCGTGGTCACGGGATCGAGCGGTCCGATCGGCAACGCATTGTGTTTCCATCTCGCCAGTTCCGGCCACCACGTCGTCAGGGTCGTGCGCCGCCCGGTTCGACCGGGTGAGGTCGCCATTGCTTGGGACCCAGAGGCAGGCACTATCGATGCCCGTGGTCTCGAAGGTGCTGACGCGGTGGTCCACCTTGCCGGCGCAGGTGTCGGCGACGCCCGATGGACCGCGACACGCAAGCGGGTTCTCGTCCAGAGCCGTACCCGCTCCACTGCGTTGCTCGTCGGTGCTTTGGCTCGTCTGGATCACCGGCCTCGGGTGTTGGTGAGCGCGTCGGCCATCGGGTTTTATGGTGACCGAAGCGACGAGATCCTCATAGAGGAGAGCCCACCGGGTGACGACTTCCTCGCGTCGCTTTGCGTCCGCTGGGAGGCCGAAGCTGCCGCCGCGGCAGAGGCCGGCGTCAGGGTGGTCTGCGCCCGCACCGGTCTTGTCTTGAGCAAGGAGGGCGGCGCACTCCCCAAGCTGTTGCCGCTGTTCAAGCTCGGCCTGGGCGGGAGGTTCGGATCTGGTTCCCAGTGGTGGAGCTGGATCACCCTCGACGACGAGATCCGCGCGATCGTGTGGCTGCTGGAGAATGACATACGCGGGCCGGTCAACTTGACGGCGCCGAATCCCGTCACCAACCTCGAGTTCACCCGGATCCTCGGCGCGGTGCTGTCCCGACCGGCCCGATTACCTGTACCCAGGTTCGGCCCGAGGTTGCTGCTGGGATCCGAGCTCGCGGACGCCCTGCTATTTACGAGCGCCCGGGTGCGGCCCGCAGTTCTGGAATCGAGCGGGTTCGCCTTCTCCAACTCCGACTTGGAGATGGGTCTAAAAGACGTGCTGAAACCGCCCGCGTCGTGATGAATGCTTGGCAACAAGTGGCGATTCCCGTCGATCTGGGACTCAGAAGCGAAAGCCACCCTTCGGTCACCGGCGAGCATCCTGAATGATCAACGGCGGTTCTCACGCCCCTGCCCCATATCGCCGGCACTGGGCTACCGACTCAACTCAGAGGGGCATGGCGGTTCCGACGGAAGAGTTTCTTCAGCCTCTACTTTCGTGTGACCGCCGCACTTTCGTGTGACCGCCGCCTGCCAGGCGAGGGCTCCGGCTGGATCCCAGGTGAGGTCGATCACGGTGGGCTCGATGGACTCAACTTCCCACCCCTCTGAGAAGGAAGTCCGAATCTCGCTCTGAGTCACCCGGCGCGGTCCCCAGTCACCCGGCTGGCGCTCGCTGAAACAGAGCATGTGATAGCGGCCACCCGGAGGAACCACCGCAGCCAGGCTGTCGACGTACTGCTCGCGCTCGTCGTCATCGAGAACGTGGAACAGGCCGCAATCGAGCACCGTGTCGAAGCGCTCGCCCAGATCAACCAAAAGAAGGGCATCGGCCACCAAAAATCGCGCCTCCACGCCCCGCTCGGTTGCCTTGGTCAGGGCCAACTCAATGGCCTTCGCCGAGAGGTCGACTCCCACCACTTCGTGGCCAAGTGAAGCCGCGAGAAGGGCGTGCTCGCCGGTGCCGCATCCCGGATCAAGCACACTTCCGATCAAGTCTCCGGCCTTGGCCAAGCGGTCGAAGGCTGCCTGGGGTCGCCCGATGTCCCATGCGGGTGGTTTCTCAGACGCATAAATGGCATCGAAGTCGTGACTTGGTCGCTGCACGGAAACCATGCTGCCAGGGATCAGCCTCGGGTGCCCCCGTACATTCCCGTGATGGACAGCCTCAATGATCATGCCGGTTTTTGCTGGGCACGGCAGCCATCACTCAGGGAAGACCGAAGGCATACAGCTTTCCGTCCCCCGAACCGACGTAGACCATGCCATTCGCGATCGTTGGGGACGAGTCAACGCCGCTCCCGGTCCCTCCCGTCCACAGAGGAAGGCAGAATGCGGGCGTGCCAGAGCACTGGCTGTGTCCGGCCGCATCGAAGGCGTAGAGGGTGCCATCGCCCGAACCGACAAAGACCACCCCGTTCGCGACTCCAGGCGAGGAAGTCACGGGAGCGGAGGTCGTGATCCCAGTCCAATTCAAGGCCCCAGTCGCTGCGTTGAAGGCGTAAAAGTGTGGTGCATTCCCACAATTGAAAGGTTGTGGAGGATACTCGAAGTCGCACTCGTCACCCGTGTAGACAATTCCTCCGGCCACTGCAGGAGACGAGACGATGCCGATGGTGCTGTTGACGCCGTTGGTCCAAAGTGGTCCGCACACCTTGGGTGTACCGGAGCAGTTCGTCTTCCCGACTGCGTCGAAGCCATAGACCGTCGAGAGAAAGTCCCCGACATAGACGATGCCGTTGGCTACCGCTGGGGAAGACGACACCGAACCCGTATGGTAGGTCCACAACGGAGCGCATGTCTTCGGCGTACCCGAGCAGTTCGTAGTCCCCGCCGCATCGAAGGCGTACAGGTTGCCACCTTGCGAGCCCACGTAGACGACGCCGTTGGAGACGGCCGCGGACGAGTAGACACTGCCGTCTGTGAGTGCGGTCCACAGCGGAGCACACGTCTTCGGTGTGCCCGAGCAGTTGGTGTTCCCCGCCGCGTCGAAGGCATAGAGATTCGCGTCCTCCGAACCGATGTAGACGATCCCGTTAGCGACCGTCGGGGACGAGTAGATGGTGCCCCCGGTGGAGGCCGTCCACAGGGGAGCGCATGTTTTTGGCGTGCCCGAGCAGTTGGTGTTCCCTCCCGCGTCGAAGGCGTACAGCTTCCCGTCCTCGGAACCGACGTAGGCGACTCCGTTGACGACCGCAGGGGAGGACACTATTTCACCACCCGTGGAGGCCGTCCACAGCGGAGCACACGTCTTCGGCGTTCCCGAGCAGTTGGTGTTCCCCGCCGCGTCGAAGGCGTACAGCTTCCCGTCCTCGGAACCGATGTAGACGATCCCGTTGACGACCGCAGGCGACGACATCGAAATGCCACCTGTAGCCGCAGTGAAGCGCAGGACAAGGCTGGAAACGTTCGAAGTGGAAATCGCGCTCTCGAGCACATTGTTATTACCCGTGTGGTCAGATCCATAGCGGAACTGAGACCAGTTGCAACCCGCGAATACCAACGCGAAGACAGCTGCGAGAACAATGAAGACGGATCGATGGCCAATCATCGTGTCCGATTCAATTCGCAACTCAATCGTCTCACCATAGCGAACCTCCATGAGTTGATGCTGCAGCGACAACTCAACATGGGTCACGCCGTGTAACTCGTGCTGCGTTCCGTCCTCGCGCCGACAGTACTCCTTCGCCTTCGGATGTCAAGGGTCTGACGTCCATTGGACAGTTCTTTCGAATAACCAAGAACTTGGCCAGGAGTTGGTATCCCAGTACGCCGCTAGCGAGTCAGACTCAGCGACTGTGCCCCGCGGTAAGCAGTCTGTTTGCTCCCCAGAATGTCCCGACAGTGAACAGGACTCCGCCGACGAACAGAGGCGGCGGTTCCGTGATTCGGACATCAAGTCCGAGGGCAAGGCCGAACATTAGGAAGGCGGGGCCGAGCAGCGAGGCCACTGCAAAGAGAAGAAGGAAGCAGCCCCAGAGGGTTCTCACCTCGCAATCCTTTCACGGCTCATCGCAGACTGCCCCCGTTCGCCGGCTCTGAGCGCAGCCCATCGGGACTCCGGGCAATGCCGATTTGCCATGGATTCCGCTGGCTAACCGGCACTCCGCAACTCGGCCGAGCCAACGATCCCCGAGGCCAGGAGATGCGACCCGGCTATTCTCCGGAGGCACTTTCACGAAAAGGAGGCCGTGATGCCCGAGTTCCCAGCGATCACGCACGTGGCGCTGACAGTTAGCGACCTCGGCCGCAGCCGCCCCTGGTACCAGCGTCTGTTCGGCTCCGATCCGGTCCTCGATGAAGACACCGGTCCGTTCCACCACGTCGTCTGGCTCATGGGAGGCACGCTCGTCGGGATTCACCAGTTCCCGGACTTGAAGAGCACGGAGCCGTTCGACGAGCGTCGTCTGGGTTTGGACCATCTGGCCTTCGCATGTGCCAACCGGTCTGAACTCGAAGAGTGGGAGCGCCACCTCAACGAACTCGGTGTCGCAAACGGTGGAATCGTTGATGCGCCTTATGGCTCAGGCTTGTCTTTTCGTGACCCGGACAACATCGCACTCGAGTTCTTCGCTCCTCCGGGATAGCCGAGAGGCGAGTCCACCATCCGGTGGATGCAGCCGGTGGGGAGTACGGGATATCCCCTACCGCCGGCTATGCGAGACATTGCCGGCTCCGTCAGGAATTGCCGACGCGCACAAACTCGACTTCCGGTGCATCTATCCCGGAACCAAGGGTTTCGACCCTAGATCGTCCCGTCGCTTTGAAGCCGCTCTTGACGTAAAAGGACTGAGCACGACCCGCGCCGGGGTGGGTCCACACCACGACGGGAACGAGACCCAGATTCGCCAAGCCTCTCAAGGAGGCCGCCATCAGCTGCGTCGCCGCTCCTTGGCCCCATGCGGCTGGGTGTAGGTAGAAGCCGAAGATCTCGCCTCGACCAGTGTCCTCTCGGTCTTTGCCGAACTCGGAGAACCCGACCACACGCCCGCCGTGGTAGGCGACCAAGAGGCCGGTGAAGTCGAAGTCGCTACTCGCCAGCCTTTGGCTCCACATCGTCCGCCTAAGTGCTGCTGCCTGACGGAGAACATCAGGCTCAAAGAGGTCGACGTATGCAACTTCCCACGCCGAAGCATGGGCATCGCCAATCTCTTCTCCATCAGCGACAGTTGCCTGACGGACGACTATCACATTCTCGGACACCTTGGAGATACTGCTCCCAGGCGTGTGCCCGGGCAAACCATTCGGGAGTTGTTGCACTGCCCCCGTTCGCCGGCTAGATGAGCCGTGCGGACACTCTTGAAACTCGACACGTCGGTACGAGCTGGCGGCGACACCTGGGCGTCTCGACGTCAGTGTCTTTCGATCCCAAGGTGTCGATTCGATTGACAGTTGGGGGGCGGTGTGGGATAACTGCAATAGGGGTGTATACCCTCAAGCTAGGCACAGCTCGCTGGGAAGAGGAAGCCAGCCGAAAGGAGGCACCACCATGAAATACGTGGTCATCAGCCGACTCGCTCCCGGAATCGACAACGCTCGCAAGGCCCTCGAAGTGTTCCAGAAGGCGGGCCTTCCAGCAGGGACCGAGTCCTCGTGGGCCGGTATAGACGGGAAGACGTTCGTCAGCATCGTCGACACGGACGAACCCGACCTGGTCACGTCAGCGACCTATGCCCCGTTCTTCGAGGAGACCACCACCATCCCGGTGGCCCCGCTCGACGACGCGTGGATGAAGTCGATCATGGCCGCTCAGAACAACTGGGGCTGACAAAGACACCAACGGCTCGTCATTGACGGGAGCGCGCACAAGAGGGGCCAAGGGCTCCTTTTGTGCGCGCAGCGGGTGAGTCCGAACGCCGGGATCGAGGGACGCCGCTCTGTGAAATGACGCGAAGTCAGAACCATTCCTCACGAGCGGCCCGAGCCCTTCGGGTGCGATCCGACGAGCGGTCCTCAGGCCGTCCATCTACGCTCTGCTCGGATTGAGAGGAGTTCCAATGGCATTTGTCCAGATAATCGAGTACCGGACTTCTAAGGCCGCTGAGATGCAAGCAGTGGGCGACGAATGGGAGAAGGCAACCGAAGGTAAGCGTAAGGCGGGCAGACGCGTTCTCTGCCAAGACAGGGACAACCCGGGGCGCTATTTCAACGTCGTCTTCTTCGATTCCTACGAAGACGCAATGAAGAACTCGGCCCTTCCGGAGACCGATTCATTTTCTGAGAAAATGATGAGCTTCGCCGACGGGCCGCCTACCTTCTACAACCTCGACGTCGTCGACGATAGAGGGTAGCTCCAGCCAAAGAACCAACAATGGTCGGGTGCCCCCGTTCGCCGGGTGGGTGAGGCACTCAGACAGTTCGATCTGCGGTGCGAGCCCGCTCAATAAAGAGTCGTACCTTCTCGGGATCCTTTTTTCGGCGGTCGTCGTCCCGGCTGGTCCTCGTCTCAGAGTCAACGCCAAAGGGCCGGACGGCCTCGATGGCTTCTCGAACATTCGCTGGTCCAAGCCCACCAGCGAGGACGACTGGGTCAGCAGATGACTCTGCGATCCGACGACTCAGCGCCCAATCGTGGACAAGGCCCGTAGCGCCGACCTGCCCGCTCTGAGGATGAGCGGTGTCGAGTAGGAGGTAATCCGTCGCCCCTGAGAGGCTCTGCGCCAGAGCGACGGATGTCTCATTCAGGACAGGCAAGGTGAGCATTAGACTGATGGAATCGAGTTCGTCCCTGAGCGAGGCGAGCAGCTCGGGCGGCATCTCCTCTGCGGCTCGTACCAAGTGCAACACGCTCGGGGAAACGACCTCCACTGTCCGAAGGATTCGCTCACGCTCGACTGCGAGTGAAAGAGCCACGACGGTCACATCAGTCAGTTCTGAGACGATCAGCCGAGCGGTCGCCTCATCGACGCCGTCCCACGTCTGGAATCCCTCATCTACGACGACACCGACGTTGTCGGGAGCCAATGCGTTCACCATTTCGGCATCCCCTGGGGTGGTGATGCCGTATATCTGGACCAGCACCTCAGGAGTATCGCAGGTGCCCCAATACGCCGTTCAGACCGGCGGCCATTTAACCGGCAACGATCCGCTCCAGCGACTTGCCCTCGAAATCGGCCACCCAAGCGTCGGGCATCCTTAGATTGGACCAAAACGACAACGGATCGTTGAGTCCTATCTCGTGGTCAAGCGAAGTGGTGAGGAGCAAGCCATGGCTCACGAGGACAAGGCTCTCCGAGGATCCAAAGTCACACTTCAGTTGCGCAATCCGGCGGATCACGTCTCCACGACCTTCCCATCTCTCGACTACCTCGCCCTTGAGATATTTGGCTACGGCGTTTGTGTGCTGGTCGGCTGAGGCGTACCACGGCTTCTTCACCTCGCTGAGCTGATCCCGGACGCCGGCGACCACCGAAGGGGGGGCCAGCGCCGCGGTTTCGCTGGCTCGGCACTCCGGACTCGTCAACACGATTGCGCTTGTAGCTCGGCTCGCGAGGGTCGTACCCAGCACCGTTGCGTGGTTCCTGCCCTTTTCGGTCAGAGGCCACTCGGCTCCCGGCGTCTCCCCAGCCATTAACGGCTCGGCGTGCCGAATGAGAACTACCGGCGTCACCGGGAAATCCTCGCACGATCAGAACGGGATAGACCCGGCTGCCCGGTCCTGAACGTCAGAGGCTAAGTGCCCCAGTTCGCTGCCGGGACGGTGGGGCAGTTCGGCACCTCGGCGTAGCCAGCCGCTCTTTACACCGCAAAGGTATGGATCTACAATCAGTAGGACCATGTTGGAGATGAGGATTGACCGGGATGAACCGGTTGCCTTGCACGACCAAGTTGCGGCGGAAATACGAAAGGCCATCGCCGAAGGTGAGGCTGCTGCGGGAGAGCGTCTGCCGTTGGCCAAGGACATCGCTGCCGTGCTCGGGGTCAACAAGAACACGGTCCTTCGGGCCATGCACATACTGCGTGACGAGGGGCTGCTTGAGTTCCGCCGTGGCCGGGGCGTGACCGTGGTGGGGGCGCCCGAGCGTGGACTTGTCGTGAGCCAAGCCCGAGAGTTCATGGCCTTCGCCCGCCGATACGGATATCGGCGGAGTGACGTACTCAAGTTGTTACAGGAACTGCCATGACGATCACCGACGAGGCACCGACACCACCAGCGAGTGACGATGCCGAAGCACTGTTTCCAGAGGCTCGTCGGAGACGGCGGCGGATCCGCATCGCTATCGGCGCTGGCAGTCTTTTGTTGGTGGCGGCTGTGGTCATCCCTCTCGTCTGGGTCTCAGGGCGGGTCGGTCGCGGTTCCGTCGCGCCAGGATCGTCCCCCTCGGCCGTTGCATCCGCCGAACTGCTCGCGAGAAACCCGCCTGACGCGGTGCTGGTGTGGGACGGTGCCAACGAGATCCGATTGGGCGGGTTTGTGGTCGGAGACCCAGCCAACGGCCGAGTTCGCTCGATTCCGGGTCCCCCGGGTGACTACTCATGTCTCTTGGCCTGTATCGCGCGCGTCGGCTCGGAGCTGTTCGCGGGCTCTCCCAGCGGGGTCTACCGACTGGGGTGGCCCTCGGGTGCTCCGACGCGGATCGGCGATGGGCAGCTCGTGTTCCCGTCTCCTTTGAAGTCCGAACTGTATGCGGCCACCACGACGGACCAGGCTTCTCCGGGTCAGTCAAAAACGATGTCGCTCCTCTCGAACAGCGGCACCGTCGTCGGCGGCCCGTGGACCGTACCGAGCGGGTACGCGTTGACCTACCCACCTCGCTCCACGGCATCGGGGATCGTTGTCGAGAAGGTGATCGCCCCTCCTATTATCCCGAGCGCCTCGCTGACCGCCTCGCCGACCTTGGCCATCTGGAACCCGAGGACCGGCTCGATAGGTCACGTGTTGGACCTCGGCTCCGACTTGATCGACACCACGACAGCTGACGGACACACGACCGTTGCGTGGCTGCGAGAGTTGCGAGGCCACTGCTTCTACCCAGGAGGGGACTGTCAGCTCGTGTTGACCGACTTGACTACAGGACTCGATCGGGTGATCGCTCCAACCGGCAGCCTCGGCTTCCTCGGCGGAGGCGCCTTCTCGCCCGATGGCACGAAGATCGCCGCATTCATCCACCCCGACCACATCCTCGGACCCGGTCTCAACGGGCAGGTGATGAAGTTGGTTATCGTCGACGTGGCCACAGGGATCGTCAGACCCGTCCCAGGTTCGATCGCCGAGTACGGCGAACCCTACGGCTTCGCGACCTGGTCACCCGATGGCCGCTGGGTGTTCTTCGGGGGATTCTCCCAGCCCGGCGGAGAAATCCTCCATCACGTCGGCGCCTACCGCATCGGAACGACGCGGGCGACCGAGCTTGGTTTGCCTCAGGATTACTCGGTCGTCGCCGGTCAACCTTGATCGGGCGGAGCCTTCCGGTGTCCGGATTCCCCCACCTCAAGGGCCGGAGTCCGCGAGTCAGGCCGGTGGCGCAGGCCGAGATAAACCCAACCCGCGTGAAGTATCCCCGAACGCCGGATGGGTGCTACGCCCTGGCGAATGCCAAGGGCACGTTGTACCTCTTGCAGCAACCTTCCAATCCCAGAATGTCAAGGTCGGCCTACACCCGTTCCGCACGGGCTTCCGCTTCCTCGTTCGACTCGAACTTTTCAAGTCGCTTCTCCTGCCCAAGACTGTTAACGACAACTATCGAGGGCAGTGGCTAACTCCGTCTTCGGCTGAAGCCGTAGTCCCACCCATTGACGTATTCGACAGCCCTAGGGCAATGAATTTGATCCAGGACGACTTGGCATGCGTCGCGATGATTTGGATCGGGTAGTCGTCGGCCACTGTCTCCAATCGTCGCAGATGGCGCGGATATTGAGGGCGATTTTCTGATTCGTCCCGGTATCCCCCGTACGCAGCATCGGCGTCGTATGTGACCCGAGTGCTGTCCCGATACCGTGAAGGCCGGTGACCAAGGAGGACGAACTCACGCAGGAGCGTCTTCAGGCGGGCGACTCGCCTATTGCGGTCGTGCGGCTTCTCCGGGACCAGGGCTTTCGCTGGAGCTGGCAAAGGAAGTCGTTGACCGGAATCTCCCGCAAGAGATGCGTGAATCAACCGAAGCACTCCGAGACTCAGCGTGGGAAGCCGTCTCGGAGCCAGAGGAGACCGACAGGTAGTCGCCCCGTTCGCCGGTCCTGTGGCAGAACCGGCGTGCGACCTACGAGGTCCGAAGCGTCGAAGCAGTCTCAAGGAGGGTCTTGAGACTGGAAAGGACGGCCGGCCAGCCCTCAGAGATGCCATCGAGTACGGCACTACCTGGTTCGAACCCGTCGTGGACGACCGTGAGCTTGACGGTGCCGTGCCCAACATCCTCAATGTCGAAGGCCACCTTGGAACGGGGCTCCACGCGCCACACGTTAGCGGTGGCTTCGTCCATTCCGACCTCGGCAGCCCACTCTGGCGTGATCGTGTGCCAGGTGTAAGACAGCCGACGGGAGGGGTCGGACTCGAGGATCACCTGTTCAGGGTCGCTGACGACAAGTCCGACCTCCTCGTGCTCCATGTCGTAGGTTGAGCCCTTCTTCCAGTCGGAACGGAAGGTCTTCTCACCGGCCCTTTGGTGCCGCCAGTAGCGACGCATGAGGGTAGGGTCCGTAAGGCCTTGCCAGACCTGCTCTGGTGTGGCCTGGATGTAGATCGGATAAGTGAAGCTCGTCATTTCGTTGCTGCGTGGAGCCATTGCCTCCCCTCCATTCATCGGCGCCGGTTGAGGTGTAGTGCCTTGGATTCAACTACCCATGGCCGAGCTAGGTGGAACCTCACTTTGCTTAAGGTGCCCCCGTTCGCTGCCGGATAGGGGTGCCACCATCCGGGCACTTATGGGCTAGGCAGGTCCGCAGCAGTTGAGTACCTCTTGCTGTCCCAGCGTGCCTTATGGGGGAGAGCCATGAAGCACATGATCGGTCGGGGTTCCGTCACAGCTTGTCTAGCCGTGTTCGCTTTCGGACTGTTGGAGAGCGGGTGTGATTGGGCCCAACTCGGCTTTGACTCGTCGCACGCCGGGTACAACCAGTTCGATACGACCATCACCCCGACCAACGTGTCCACCCTCGTTGCCCACTTCAGTGCCACCGACGGGACCACCGGGACGGTGACTCCTCAGGCGGTCGTCAACGGCATCTTGTACGCCTCAAACGCCACTGGCATCAAGGCCTACAGCGCCAACGGGACTACCGGGTGCTCGGCTTCGCCCGTCGTGTGTTCGCCGCTGTGGAGCTACTCGGGAGGCCCTCCGGTGGCGAACTCCTCGGAAGATTTCGTGGGCCACATCGCCGTTTCCAACGGCTCGGTCTACGTCTCGACCTCGAGCGGCCTCGAGGCCTTCGACGCCGCCGGGAACACGAACTGCTCGGGCACGCCAAAGGTGTGCCAACCGTTGTGGCACGTGTCGGGGATCTTCTGGACCCCCACCGTGGCCAACGGGCGCGTCTTGGTGACCACCAGCAGCGCCCTGGAAGCCTTCGACGCCAGCGGCAGCACCAACTGCTCGGGGACTCCCACGGTGTGTGCACCACTCTGGACCGCGGTGACTGGAGCCGGAGGCGTGGTGGCGGTCTCGGGCGCTAATGCCTACGTCGTGGGCGGATCGACCGGCGGCAGCGTCTTTGCCTTTGACGCCAATGGCGTCAAAGGTTGCAGCGGGTCCCCGACAGTGTGCTCGGCCTTGTGGTCCTACCAATTGAACTACCCGGCAAGTTATGGCAGCTATCCCATCGTGCTCGGCACGACGCTCTACGTGTCCGCCCTCACCGGTGTCGGACCAATGGCGCGGGGCGATCTCGAGGCCTTCGACGCCAACGGCGTGAATGGATGCAGCGGGATCCCGGTCGTCTGCGGGCCGATCGTCGCGACCCAGTTCGGCCTTGCCACCTCCCCGTCCGTCGGCGGCGACCATGCAGTCTTTACGCCCTTTCTTGGCGGCTGGTTCGACGCCTGGAGTGCGAATGGCCTTACGAAACTGTGGTCGTCGTCGATGTCGAGTGGAACCAGACCCCTCGCGATCGGGGGCTCCGTCCTCTATGCCACGAACAGCACGAACGTCTCCGCATACGACGCCGGAGGGAGCGCCGGGTGCTCGGGAACCCCGACGACCTGCAGTCCTTTGTGGTCAGCGCCCGGGACCGACGCCATCATTGCCAACGGCACGTTGTACGTGGGCGCCACGGACCCCTCCGGGAACGGCGAGGTAGTCGGTTACGGCCTGCCCTAGATGTTCTACCCATAGACCTTGTTGACTCGGGCTCTGCAATGAAGTGAGCCGCCGAGGCAGTGTGGAGCTGTTGACACACCCACACAGCCAAGGAGGCTCGTCATGCACCGTAATGCTCCTCTGACCTCGGAGGGTCGTCTGCGCCTGTGCCGGCGTATCGAAGACGGCTGGACGGTGGCTGCCGCGGCAGAGTCCATGAATATCTCCAGGCAGACAGCCCACAAATGGTGGCGTCGCTATCGAGAGTCTGGGTTGATCGGGCTCAACGACCGCTCAAGTCGCCCTCGTCGCTGCCCGACCAAGACCTCGCCACGCATTGAGCGGCGAGTCGTTGAACTCCGCCGACGTCACCAGCTGGGTCCGGCCCGGCTCGCCCCTCGAGCTGGAGTCCCAGCCTCGACTCTGCACCGGATCCTGCGACGCCACGGCGTGAGCCGGCTCTCTGACCTGGACCGCCAGGGGGGCCGAGTCGTCCGGCGCATCGAGACCTCTCATGCTGGCGAGCTCGTCCACATGGACATCAAGAAGCAGGCCAGGATTCCTCCGGGCGGAGGGTGGCGGGTCAATGGATTGGCCAACCGCACCAACAGGCCCGAGCACAAGGACCGAGTCCCGACCGGGTATGCCTATATCCACTCGATCGTTGATGCCTACAGCCGCCTGGCTTACTCAGAAGTGCTGAACAACGAACAAGCCATCACGATGATGGCCTTCTGGCGCCGAGCGCTGGCCTTCTTCAAGCAATACGGCATCACGGTCGAACGAGTGCTCACGGACAATGGGTCGTGTTATCGGTCCAAAGACTTCACCAAGCTGCTGGTCGCCGATTCCATCACTCACACCTTCATCAGGGCCTATCGGCCTCAAACCAACGGCAAGGTCGAGCGTTACAACCGAACGTTGCTCAACGAGTGGGCCTACGCCCGGCCCTATCGATCAGAAGCCTCCAGGACCAGGGCGCTGGACACCTGGCTCCATATCTACAACCATCATCGGCACCACACGGCCATCGGTGGCCCGCCCGTCAGCCGAATCAACAACCTGGTGGGGTAGAACACCTAGACAGGCGGAGCGCCAGGTGTCCCCGTACATTGCCGTTCAGGACGGTGGGGCAGTTCTGCACCTGGGGGCTCCCCTTTTGGGATTCATGAGAGGCGAGCGAATCACGCCGTTTCAGACACCGAGACCAGTCTGGGTCCCTACCGGGGTGTGATCCGATTGTCCCGGGCGACCATCAAACGGTTGGCCTTCGAAGTTGATTCCCAACAACTGACTCGCGTAGTGCAGCCATCTTGGTGCGGGGTTATTCAAGTATCGGTACACCGCTGATCTCGGAGATGACTCCGGTGCCCGGCGTTCGACTGGTTGACCCGCCCCGTTCATGGTGCCCGAATGGCCCTACCGGGGGATTCTGAGTCCTGCCGGGTTTCGCGAGGACGCTCGGCACGTGAAATCCGTACCGGCCTGTGTAACCGAATTGTGGAGACAAGTGATGATGAAGTCCCATGGGAAAGTAGTGGTCCAGCCAGTTCCGCGTCACCTTCGACGGCAACCCACTCCCACCCTGACCGGAAACAGAAACGTTCATGAACACGAACGTCACTGCGAGGACGTATCTCCAAACGCCGACGGAGGGCAACTGTGAGCACGTCAACCCGGGCGCATCAGGTCCTACTCCCCTTCCCAGAGGTCACCAGACGGATCGCGGGCTTGGTTCCCGACGGGTGCCCGAGCCTCCCCGCCGCGCGCCGCTCAGGAGGGGGTCTGCACCTCGGCCGCAAGTGCCTCGAGGGCGCGCCGCGCGGTGGCACCCCACGTGAACCAGCGGGCGCGGGCCAGCGCGCCCTTGGCGAGCCGGCTCCGCAGCACCTCGTCGCCCAGCACGCGCCCGAGCGCGGCGGGGAGGTCGCGGACGTCGTCGACCAGCAGGCCCGTCTCGCCGTCGAGCACCGCATCGGCATGCCCCGCGATGGCGGTCGCGACGGCCGGGGTGCCGCAGGCCGCCGCCTCGGTCAGCGTCATGCCCCAGCCCTCCCGTTGCGAGCTGCTCGCGACCACCCACGCCCGCCGGTACCACGACACCAGGTCGTCGGGTGCCACGTGGCCCGGCAGGCTCACCCAGTCGTCCGCACCGAGTTCGGCGCGCAGCGCCTCGAGTGCCGGCCGCTCGTACCCCTCCCCGATGATGACCGCCCGCAGGTCCGGCTGCTCCGCCTTCACCTGGACGAGCGCCCGGAGCAGCGCGTCGAAACGCTTGACCGGCACCAGGCGTCCCACCGCCACCACGAGGGGCGTGGGCGAGCGCACGCCGCCCGTCGTGTAGCGCGTGTCCACGCCCGGCGGCGCCACCGTCACGCGGTCGGGTTGCAGGCGCAGCATCGCCACGATCTCGCGGCGCGAGGAGTCGGACAGCGTCACGATGCGGCTCGAGCGGTAGAAGCGCGGCGCGATCCGTCGCTCCATGAGGTCGCCCATCCGGGCCAGCGTGGGCGGCAGCACCATGCCCCACATCTCGGCGTGCACGTGGTGCAAGAACACGATGCGTGGCCCGCGGTACCACAGCGGCGAGACGAACGGCATCCCGTTCCAGATTTCGACCAGTGCGTCGCCCGGACGATGCCCCATGCGCAGTCCCTCCCAGGCGGCGCCGGGGAACACCGCGTAGCGCCCCGATCGGCGCAGCACCCGGTACCCGTTCCGGGTCAACGCCGCCGGCGCGTTGGGGACGGCCGAGGTGCGGAAGGTGACGTCGAGCCCCGCCGCGGCCCACAACGACGCGATCTTGTGGGCGTGCAACTCTGACCCGCCCGCCTCGGGATCGTCCAGGTCCCGCCAGGCCACGAAGTGGATGCGCCGGATGCCCGCACCGGCGGCGACCGCGGCCAGCACGTCGAGGTCCGAGCGAACGTGCTCGGGCCGGTCCTCGGCACCGGGCGCGGCGACGAGCGGCCCGGAGTCGTCACCCATCGGGTCAGGTTAGCCCTGGAGGCTGCCTTCCTAGCCGGACCCGGTGCACCACCGCGAAACCGGCCACGATCACGACCAGCACGGCGAACTGGACGGCCAGGTCGACGTAGGCGGTCGCGCGCGGCGACCCGTGGACCTGGACGACGGCCGCGGTCAGCACGGCCGCACCCCCCACCAACACGCCCGCCACCCAGCGCCGGCCGACGGCGAGGAGGTACATGGTCAGGACGACCGAGATGCTCAACAGGATCATCGCGAGCACGAGTGGGGCGAGGGCGTCGGCCGCGGATGTGTAGTCGTGATGGAACAGCACGTCGAGCAACTCCTTGGGCGCGACCACGGCGACGGTCATGAGCACCACCGAGGGGACGGCGAGGAGCACGAGCACCACGGCCAGCTGCCGCAGCGCGTGGCCGCCCTGGCGCCAGCGGATGGCCGCTTCGGGCAGGAGGTAGCCGCCCAGGACGATGGCGCCGAAGACGACCGCCTTGCTCGTCACCGACACCGCCGCATACGCACCGCTGTGGGCCGGGTTGTCCCGTCCGACCACGAGCACGTCGGCGTTCTGGAGCACCGCCACCATGGAGAGCGAGACCGACGCGACGACCAGGTCGAGCGCCACGGTGCGCCGCTCCGACGCACCGCCGGCCAGCACCGGGTCGGGGCGTACGGCCGCGGCCCACCCCCCGGCCGCGCGCACACGCAGGCTCTTGCCTCCGGACCACGCACGCACCGCGGCGTAGCGCGCGTGCGCCGTCGCCACGACCTCCCCCAACAAGACGCCCACTGCGGCGCCCGAGGGACCGAACCCGGCCAGGACGAGCACGAGCACGGCGGCCACCCGCACGGTGGCCTCCACCACGAGGTTGACGGCGAGCGGGCGGTAGCCGCGATGCGCCTGAAGGAGTCCACGGTCGAGCGAGAGAAGGACGAAGAAGGCGGCGGCGGTCAGGATGGCCGCGATGCCGATCCCGCTCTGCTGATTGAGCAGCACGGCCACCCCGTGACGGCTCACGAACACGATGACCGCCCACAGCAGGACGAGCATCGTCCCCTGCCGGTGCACGCGTCCGGCCCAGCGCCGGACCAGATGGCCGCTGCCGTCCTCGTGCCACATGGTCACCCGCCGCACCACCGCGACCACGACCGCCGACCCCGGCATGGAGAGGATCAGGTACAGGCCGGTGAGTTGGTTGAGGACCCCGTACCCGTGCGGCGCCAGGAGGCGCGCCAGGGCCACCGTGAGCACGACGCTGGCGCCGTTGGCCAGGACCCCGGCCACGGCCAGCGGTCCCGCCTGCAGCAGGCCGGTGCGCATCGACTCGACACCGGGTCGTGCCGCCGCGTCGCGGAACAGCTCGGCACCGAGGTTCGGACCGACGGCGTTGGGTGCCAGCGCCATCGCGGCCGACACGGACTCGACGACGACCTCGGCCGCCGGCGCCTCCGCCGTCTCCGGCTCCGTCACACGTGAGCCCTTGCTGCCGTCTCCTCCTCCATGCCAATCCGCGCGATCGCAGGCAGAATCTGGCGCTGCAGCAGCCGTCCCCCCGCGGGGCTGATGTGGATGCCGTCGTAGCGCACGTCGACCCCGTGGAGCGACGCCGTGTACACCCCATCCGGGCTGAGCATGCGGTTGAGGTCGATCACGCTGACCTCGCGGGTCGGCGCGTGCGACCTGCCGCACCAGGGCGTTGTAGGCCCGCACACGTGTGGGCTCGTTCTCCGACCACGGAAGGCCGTCGGGCTGCCGGTCAGTGGGGTCGACGTAGGGCATGGTGAGCAGCACCACTCTGGCACCAAATCCGTGGAAGATGGAGATGGCCGACCGCAGGTCCGCGGTCACGTGCGCATCCCAGGCCCGCTCGCCGACGTGCACCCATTGCCCGTCGAGCAGGTGGTCGGTCACCTCCCAGCGGCCCAGGCCCAGCGCAACGACCTGCGGATGCCGCTGCGCCGTGAGGAAGGGCCACAGGCCGCGCCAGAGCTCGCACCCCTGCGTGGCCGGACCCGGCGTGCCCGCAGTCAACACCTCGAGTTGGGGATCGAGATCGCAACCCAAGGTGGCGTTGTCAGAGACCGTGATCCCGTACGCGGAGGCCGACCGGACCGAGAGCCCCTCGCCCAGGGTCATGGCAATGGAGTCGCCGACGATCAGCAGCCGCACCGGTCTCGGTCCGTAGGCCCCCGAGCGCCCCAGCGCGGCGTGCTCGGAGCTCGAGAGACCCGGTGGGAGCGTGACGGCCAGCCGGCTCCCGCCGGACGAGTCGGCGCGAGCGACCGGCGCGGCACCCGCCGGGGCGAGGGCCGGCAGCCCCAGGCACGCCGAGCGCGATGCAGGCGGCGCCCAGCAGGCCCCGCACCCGTAGTCCCGTCACCTCACCACCGTCCTCCTCGCCGGGGACCGCCCGCACCCGGCCGCGCCGGGGCCGCTCGACCAGGCCGGATCCCGGGGACCGGCCGCCGCGCCCGACTACTCGGAGTCGGCGCTTCCCGGGACTCCCTTGAGCGCCAGGCGCCCGTCATGGGGGTCCCGCCGCGGCACCGACGACGCAGGCCGGCACCTCCAGGCTCACCACGACCCGGGCAAAGCCCCCCGTGGACCTCCCGACGCACGAGAGCAGCGTGTCGCCCCGCACGGCCAGGGGGCCGGAGAGGCCCAGCTGGACGTCGTTCCACACCCAGGCCTCGGCCTCGATGCTGGGCAGGCGGCCCAGGGCGGCCGTCATGAAGGCGGCGGCGTAGGTCGGGTCCCGCCCCTTCTCGACGGTGGGCGCGGACGGATCGGCGGCGATCACCACCGTGGTGACCTGCCACACCGCCAACGCGTGGCGTACGGCGGCCAGCTCGGAGCTGGTCCCCTTGGGCGCGGGCTCCCCGACGCCGAACCCGAGCACGGTCAACTCCCTGAAGCCGGCGGCCGCCGAGCCCGCCCGTCGCTCCACCCCCTGGGGCCCCCCGCCCCCCGCCTGGCTGTAGTGCATGGTGTTCACCGCCTGCCACGCCATGGCGGACTGGACGCCCGAGAAGGGCGCGGGGAACGAGAGCAGCACCCGCCCGGGCGGCAGCCCGGGGGCGACCGTGCTGTACCAGCGCGGCAGCGCCACGGGCTGCATGGCGAAGGGCAGGCGCTCGCCGAAGATGGCCGCCATGGGCACCAGCGCGACGCCGGCGGCGGCCAGCGCACCGACCACGCCGCGCCAGTCGGGCACCGCGCGGTGCACGCGATCGAGGATGATCGCCAGCATGACGGCCGCGGCCAGGTAGCCGAAGGCCATGAAGCGCTGCTCGATCACGTTCTCGATCAGCGGGATCCGCAAGAAGACACGCGCCGGCTCCCACTGGCCGGGGCGCCGCCAGCAACGAGCAGGCCAGGCACAGGACGAAGGCGAAGCCGAAGAACCAGAGCCGGCGGTCCCGCCAGAACGCCAGCACGCCGGCGACCAGCACGGCCAGGAAGCCCCAACCCAGGTAGGCGGCCGAGGCGAGCGGAGGCCCCGCGTACCCTCCCAGCGCGAGGAAGATGATGCTCCGCGAGGGGTAGGCGGTCGTCACGAAGCTCGAAGGCAGGAATCCCCCCGAGCTTCGAGATGTTGGGCCAGACGAGGCCCGAGAGGTGGGCCGGGCCCGCCAGGGCGAACCAGACCGGCCAGGCCAACAGCACCACGCCCACGCCCACGCCGACGGCCAGTCCCTGGGCGGCATGGGGGGCGCGCCGCCGCAGCCCGGCCGGATCGGTGACCAGGGCGGCGGCCACCAACGCGAGGATGCAGACCACCACGACGACGCCGGCGATCGCCAACAGCTCGGTGGACAGGAAGAACTGTGCGACGAGGAGGAGCGCCAGCAGCAGGCCGGACCGGGTCGCGCCGTGGCGCTGGCGGATCAGGATCTCGTCGAGGACGGCCAGGATGAGCGGGAGCAGCATGAGGGCCGCCGTCATGAGGTGGGCGAACTGCAGGCTGTTGAGCACGAAGGGCGAGAAGCCGTAGAGCAGCCCACCCACGAAGGCGGCCGGCGTCCAGGGGGCCCAGCGCCGCAGCACCACGAAGGCCGTGAAGGCGGTGAGGGCGGGCACCACGGTGGAGGCCACGTTGAACGACGCGACCGGGCCCCAGATCCACGTCACCGGCACCAGCGGGAGGCTCAGCCCCGGGACCGACGTCTGCGCCAGGAGGTTGATGCCGCCCGGGTGGAAGAGGGCGGTCGAATAGAAGGGGTTCTGCCCGTGGGCGATGGCGGTGGCCGGCCACTGGAAGAACCACAGGAACAAGGCCGGGTCGCCGCACCCGCACAGGGTGTGGGTCGAGGCGCCCTGCGCCCAGGCGTGCGCCCAGAGGGTGAAGCCCACGGCGAGGTACACCACTCCCGCGGCGGCGAGGGTCATCCACGGCCGCCACCGCAGCGCCGGCGTGGGCGCGTCGTCAGTCAGCGGTCGAGTGAGCCTGCCGTGACGGCCGTGCGCCGCGGCAGCACGGGGGCATCCCGGCCGGTCGATCCCGACTCGTGGTACTCGTCCTCCACGTTGACCGACCAGATGTCGTGCGTGGCGCCGTACAAGTTCTCCACCGTGAGCATGGCGGTGTACATGGAGTGGTCCTGGTTGTTGTACTTGTGCATCCCGTTGCGCCCGACGGGATGGATGTTGGGCGCCTCGGCCTCGATCCACTTGCGGATGGTCTCGACGTTCGCCTTGTAGCTGAAGTCGTAGTACGGGTAGGCCTTGGGCACGCGCACCACGTACCCCCGCTCGACGTCTCCCTCGGCGGCCAGGCCGAGGGAGACGAGCTCCTTCGTGCCCAGCGCGATCAGCTCGTCGTCGGGCGTGTTCCACATGTCGTCGCCCTCGAAGACGAAGTACTCGAGGCCGAGGCAGGTCCGCCCGTCCTTGACGAGGTAGGGCGACCAGGAGCCGTAGTTCTGGATGCGCCCGACCTCCACGTTGGTGGCGTGGATGTAGATCCAGTTGTCGGGGAAGCTGCGCGACTCGGGCACGATGAGGGCGACCGTGAGGTAGTCGCGGTAGTGCAGGTCGTCGGCCGCCGCGACGACTTCGGCGGGTGGAGGCGGCGTGATCGTGTGCACCAGCTCGCGCATCGGCATGGTCGAGATGACGTGCGAGGCCGCGACGGTGTGCTCGATCCCGCCCTGGACGTAGCTGGCGGCGACGGCGGCGCCGTCTTCGACCGTGATGCCGGTCAACCGCGCCCGCATCTCGAGCGTCCCCCCGGCGGCCTGCACCTTGTCCGCGCACACCTCCCACATCATGCCGGGGCCGTACTTCGGGTACTGGAACTCCTCGATCAGGGTGGTGATCTCGGTCTGGCCCCGCTTGGGCAGGATCGAATTGATGACCGCCTTGCGCAGGTCGAGGTTCTTGACGCGCTGGGCCGCCCAGTCGGCCGGCATGTCCGAGACGGGCACGCCCCACACCTTCTCCGTGTAGGTCTTGAAGAAGGTCCGGTAGAGCCGCCAGCCGAACCGCTGCACGAGCCAGTTCTCGTAGTTCGACTCGTCCTTCGGGGGGCGGACGCGGGCCCACACGTAGGAGAGCCCGCACAGGAGCGCCTCCCACAGGCCGAGGTTGCGCAGCGCGTTGACCGCCTTGAGGGGGTAGTCGTAGTACTTGCCCCGGTAGTAGATCCGGCTCATGCGGGGCCGGAGCATGAAGTCCCCCGCGGGCAGGATCTCGTGCCAGAGGGCCTCGACCTCGGGCACCTTGGTGAAGAACCGGTGTCCGCCCAGGTCAAAGCGCCAGCCGTCGCGCACGACCGTGCGCGAGATGCCACCCACCTGGTCGTCCGACTCGAGCACGACCGGCTGCGCCCCCCGTTTGGTCAGCAGGTAGGCCGCCGTCAGGCCACCGGGCCCCGCGCCGGCGATGACGACGGGTGCTTCATCGCGTACGGCCACGAGCTAGGCAGGTTAGTGGACCCCTTGGCCTCTTTCGTGGAGGGCGGCCCGCTTCAACGGGGGTCGCCGTATCCGCCCGCGGCGCGTCAGGGCACCGAGATGTTAAGGAAGGCGAGCAGGGCGTAGCCGGCGAGCCCGGCCGCCAGCAGCGCCACGACGGCCCGTGCGAGCTGGGTCTCCGTGAGGACCAGCGCGGCGGCGATCGACAGCGGGAAGGCGCTGAGGGCGTAGCGCTCGAACGAATCGAGGTTGGCCCCGGCCGCCGCGACGGCCAGGATCGCGGCGGCGAAGAGAGTGTAGGGAGCGGGGAGGCGCCGCCAGCAGACGATGAGCACCGCCAGGGCGAGCAGCACCCACGGGACGTGGAGGGCCGTGCCCACGTGGTGGTGCACCACGCCCGTGGCGTCGTGGTACAGCGTGGCGAAGGGATCCGAGAGCCCCCCGTGGTGCGAGCTCTGGAGCTGGACCCGCAACGGGGCCAACCAGTCGCCGACGGTGTGTTTCGACCAGGCCATGAAGCCGAGCAGGCCGACGAACGGTGCGGCCACCGCGGCGAGGCCCGCCACGCGTTCGCCCCGTCCCAGCCGCGGCCACCAGCGGACAACCTCGGCCACGACGGCGAGGACCAGCAGCACCCCGATGGGCCGGGTCAGGGCCGCCCCGAAGCCGAGCACGCCGGCGACGGCGAAATGCGGACGGGCGGCGCGCTCCCCCGGCGGCGGCCGCAGGGCGAGGAAGCACCCGATCGCCAGCACCAGCAGCACCGACTCGGCGTAGCCCATGACCAGGACGAAGGCGGCGGGCAGGAGGCTGAGTATCCAGAGCGCGCGCCGGGCCACGTGCTTGTCCCCGGTCTCCCGGCGCGCCAGGGTGTACAGCATGGCCGTGGCGGCCAGCGCGGCCGCGTTGGCCAGGAGGACCAGCGCCGGGCCGTCGCCGAGCCCGGGCACCCAGGCCAACGCGTGGGTCACGAGCGGCACGAGCGGGAAGAAGCGCAGGGACTCGCGCCCGAGCGGGCCGTAGCCCCTCCGGGCGATCGTCTCGTACCAGCCGGCGTCCCAGCCCAGCAGGCCGGCGTGCACCCGCGCCGCCACGCCGGCGCCCGAAGGGTGGGTACGGTCGACGATGAAGTGGGCGAGGCCGAGTGCGCCCACGACGACGACGCGGGCCACGGCGAAGGGGAGGACTGCCTCGCGCAGGGACTCCGGCAGCCGTTGCCAGAGCCGCCGCACCGCGCCCCACCCGCCTCGGGCCCCTGGGGGGTCAGGCGAGGTCGTCGTCCCCCTCGGTGCGGTCGGCGCGGTCGGCGGCGTCACGGCGGCGTCACGCGGGCCACCGGTCAGGGTCCCGACGGTACGTACTCGGTGAGATTCATCGGTTCGTAAAACAGGGCCTGGTGGCTGATGACATAGTTCCGCCCGCCACCGCCGCCCTTGGTCGACGCGTTCAGGAGGTCAGTGGCGATCGTCTCGCACTTGACGCCGTAGGTCTCGTACATGGGCTGCCAGACGAACCAGATGCGGTGGCCGGTCGCCGTCTTCTGCTGCACGGCCCTCTGGTAGACGGCGTCGGCGAACGCGTTCGGGTCCGCGGCGTGCACGGTGTCGGCGTAGTCGACCCAGTCGACGATCTGCGGGGGCGTCCGGCGCGGGAACGTGGTCATCTCGTACTGCGACGGGTCACGGATTTGCCGGTAGACCGCCGGGCCCAGCTGGTCGGGGCAGAAGGCGATGACGTCCCCGGGCTTGGCGTACGCGTCGAGGGCGGCCGCCACGGCGCCGGCCTGGGTGCGCTGCGTGGTCACGTTCTGGGCCGACGAGACGAGGCCGGCGGCCACCGCGAGGCCGACGACGACGATGCGGACCGTCGGGTTGAGGAGCGTGGTCGTGCCCAGTGCGATGAGGAGGAGGAAGGGCAGGAAGACCACGGCCGCATAGCGCGAGGAGAACGCGCTCGCGGTGATGATGCCGCCGGCGATGGCGGCGAACAGGGTCCCGAGCACCACGAAGCCGAGCACGCGCGCGCGGGCCGTGTGCGCAGGTCGAGCTCGATGACGCGTCCGGTGCGGCCCGCGCCGAAGACCGCGAGCGCCAGCATGCAGAAGTAGATGACGGCGAGCAGCCGTCCCTGATTGGTCGCCGTTCGCAGCGTCGAACCCTGGTTGTCGGTGAAACCGGTCAGCGCGTTGATGACGGCCGAGAAGTTCGGCGGTGCGGCCCACGGTGTTCCCGTGTGCTTGGTCTGGTAGAAGAACGTTGGCAGCCAGGGCACGAACAGCAGGCATCCGACGGCCACCGCGATCAGCGCGGCCCACGGTGCCTCCCCGGGCTGCCCGCGGCGGCGGCTGCGGACCACGGAGACGACGAGCCAGATGACCACCATGCCGACGAGGTAGAGGGACCAGTACTGGGCGTAGAGCAGGGCCGCTGTCACCACGGCGACGGCGATCAGGTTGAGGGGACGGGGCGCAGTGACCGCTCGCTGGAGGGCGAGGAACCCGCAGCCGGTCAGGAGGATCACCAGCGCGTACATCCGCGACTCGGTGGCGTAGTACACGGCGAAGGGCGCGCTCGCCAGCAGGACGAGCATCGTCCAGGCCACGGCGCGGCCGCCGAGGCGCTGGCCGCACAGCCATGCGACCGGGAGAGTGAGCACCGCAAGGACCCCCGAAAGGGCCCGCACGGCATCGTTGGACTGGCCGAAGAGGGCGATCCAGAAGTGGAGGATGTAGTAGTACAGGGGCGGGGCCCCGTCGTGCTTCAGCGCGTTCGGGATCTCGTGCAACGGGAGGCGGGCGATGTCGACCGTGAGCGCCTCGTCGAGCCAGAGGCCCGACCGGGTCCAGAAACGGAGGTACAACCCGGCTGCCACAACCAGTCCCACGCCGACGCCGGCGACGATGCGCGTGCGACCGCTGAGAGCGGGGACCTCCTCGGGCATGGGCCGCATGGTAGGACAATGGGCTCGCGGTCTAGGATCATTCGCCGCCGGTGGGGGTCGGCCAACACCGAAGGAAACGACGGATTCCGAAGGGGGGAAAGAGGCAACGTGGCCCGGTACATCGCCAAGCGGCTGGTGCTCCTCCTCATCATCATCCTCTTCGTGTCGGTCGCCTCGTTCTTCCTGGTCCACCTGCTCCCGGGCAACCCCACCGCCACCATCCTCGGTCCCAACGCCACGCCGCAGAACGTCGCGACGGTCGACCGCCAACTGGGCCTCAACCGGCCCCTGTGGGAGCAGTACTTCATCTGGATCGGCCACGTCTTTCAGGGCAACCTGGGCCAGTCCTACACGACGCACCAGACGACGACCAGCATCATCGCCCAGTCCTTCCCGATCGACCTCGAGCTCATCATCTTCTCGCAGATCCTCGCGTTCGCCATTGCCTTCCCGATGGCGATGCACGCGTCACGCCGGCCCAACCGCTTGTTCGACCAGGCGTCCAACAGCGGGACGTTCGCGATGCTGGCTCTGCCGCCGTTCGTGATCGCGCCCATCCTCGTGTTGATCTTCGCGGTCCACTGGCACGTCTTCCCCGGGCCGGCCTCCTACGTGCCGATCACCCAGAACTTCTGGTCGAACATCCACACCATGATGCTCCCCGCCATCGTGCTGGCCCTGGGATCCATCGTCGTGTACTTCCGCCTGCTGCGGAACGACCTCATCTCCACCCTGCAGGAGGACTTCATCACCATGGCCAGGTCCAAGGGACTCTCGGACCGACGCATCATGTGGCGCCACGCGCTGCGGCCCTCCTCCATCTCACTGCTCGCCTCGGCCGGCGTCACGATCGGCAGCCTCATCGCCGGCACCTTCGTGGTGGAGCTCCTCCTGCAGATGCCGGGCCTGGGCTATCAGCTCATCTCGAGCGTCAACCAGGACGACTACACCGTCGTGCAGGGGATCACGCTCTTCGTCGCCATCGCCATCGTCCTCGTCAACTTCATCTTCGACTTCCTCTTCAG
Organism: uncultured Acidimicrobiaceae bacterium; assembly: GCA_963726005.1. Lineage (GTDB taxonomy): Bacteria > Actinomycetota > Acidimicrobiia > Acidimicrobiales > RAAP-2 > Bog-473. The sequence continues at coordinate 509,036 of CAVSAT010000001.1, read as the reverse complement.
CATCGTCGACCCGAGGATCGCCCGTGAGTGAACTGACCGACATGCACACCTTCAGCGACATCGAGGCCGAGATCGAGGCCGAGAAGGAAGCTGACCCGACCACCAAGAAGCTCGGCGTCCTGTTCTGGATCTGCGTCGGCTGGATCGCACTCAACATCGTCCTCGCCCTCACCGCCGGCCTCCTCCCCCTGCCCAACCCGACCCTGGGGAACTACAACGGCCCCCAAAACGCCGGGCCGGGCTGGGGACATCTCCTCGGCACCGACGACCTCTACCGCGACATCCTGAGCCGGCTCATCTACGGGTCCCGCGTCTCGCTCGTGGTGGGCTTCTTCGGCGCGACGATCGGCATGATCCTGGGCGGCGTACCCGCCATGATCTCGGCGTACCGCCGCGGTCGGATCGACACCGCGCTCAACACGGGTTCCTACGTCGTGCTGGCATTCCCCGCCCTCGTGGCGGTCATCGCCATCGTGTCCTTCTGGGGCCACAGCTTGTGGAAGATCACGCTGATCATCGGCATCTTCGGCGCGCCGCTCATCTTCCGGGTGGTGCGGGCCTCGACGCTGTCGTACGCCACCCGCGACTTCGTCCTGGCCGCCAAGTCCCTCGGCGCCAGTGACACCCGGATCCTGGCCCGCGAGCTCCTGCCCAACATCGCCCCGACCATCGTGTCGTTCAGCCTCATCGCGGTGGCCACCATCATCGTGCTCGAGGGAACCCTGGCCTTCCTCGGCCTGTCGGTGCAGCCCCCCACACCGAGCTGGGGCAACATGCTCTACGAGGGATCCACGCTCCTCTCGGGCGCCAAGGGGCAGACGAACACCTGGCTCCTCGTCTTCCCGGCCGCGGCGATGTTCCTCCTCCTCATCTCCCTCAACGTGATCGCCGACAAGCTGCGGGCCTACTTCGACGTATCGGAGATCAAGCTGTGACCGACGCACCGCTCCTCGAGGTCGAGAACCTCGACGTCTCCTTCACCACCAGCCGCGGCAACCTGCGGGCGGTGCAGGGGGTCTCGTTCACGCTGGAGCAGGGGAAGACCCTCGGCGTCGTCGGCGAGTCCGGTTCCGGCAAGACCGTGCTGTCCCGGGCCATCATGGGCCTGCTCCCCCGGCTCTCGGCCGTCCAGACGGGCTCGGTGCGCTACAACGGCACGGAGATCCTCAACGCGCCCAACGACGAGCTGCGCAAGCTGTGGAGCACCCACATCGCCATGGTGTTCCAGGACCCGATGACGTCCCTCAACCCCGTGCAGCGGATCGGCAACCAGATCACGGAACCGCTCAAGATCCACCTGAAGCTCTCCAAGGCAGAGGCCAAGGAGACGGCGCTCTCCCTCCTCATGCAGGTCGGCATCCCCTCTCCCGTCGAGCGCTACGAGGCCTACCCCGCCCAGCTGTCCGGTGGCATGCGGCAACGGGTCATGATCGCCATCGCCCTCGCGTGCGCCCCGCGGCTGCTGCTGGCCGACGAGCCGACCACCGGCCTCGATGTCACCGTGCAGGCCCAGATCCTCGACCTGCTCTCCCACCTGCAGCGCGACCGCAACATGGCCATGATCCTGGTCACGCACGACCTCGGCGTCGTGGCGACGCGCACGGACGAGATCATCGTGATGTACGCCGGCAACGTGGTCGAGCGCGCCCCCACCAGCGTGCTCTTCAAGAGCATGGCCATGCCCTACACCGAGGCGCTCCTCAAGTCGATCCCCCGCATCGCCAACCCCAGCCACTCACGGCTCGTCGCGATCGAGGGCCGCCCGCCGGACCTGATCCACCCGCCGGCCGGTTGCCCCTTCTCCCCCCGCTGCCCCTACGCCCAGGAGAAGTGCCACCGGGAGAAGCCACCGCTCGTGGAGGCCGCCCCGGGTCACACCTACGCCTGCTGGTACCCGCTGACCGACGCCAATCGCTCGTCCGTCCCGGAGGCGCCCCAGGTGGTGACGGCATGACCGACACCGCGGTCGAGCGTCCGGCCGTCGACACCGAGCCTCTGCTGTCGGTCGAGGACCTCCACGTCCTGTTCCAGAAGGGCAACACGACCGTCCAGGCCGTCGCCGGGGTCTCCTTCACCATGCGCGACGGGGAGACCCTCGGCCTCGTCGGGGAGTCCGGGTGCGGAAAGTCCACCACGGGCCGGGCCATCGTCCAGGTGGAGAAGCCGACGTCAGGCAAGATCCGCTTCGGCGACACGGAACTGACCGCGCTCAGCCGCGGCGACCTGCGCACGCTGCGGACACAGGTGCAGATGATCTTCCAGGACCCGATTTCGTCGCTGAACCCGCGGCGCAAGGTGAGCGACATCGTGGCGGAGCCGCTGACCATTTGGAAGATCGGCTCGAAGGACGAGCGGCGCGAGACGGTCAACGCCATGCTCGAGCGCGTCGGCATCGACCCGTACCTCAACGGGAGCCGGCGACCACGCGAGTTCTCCGGGGGCCAGTGCCAGCGCATCAGCATCGCCCGCGCCCTGGTGCTGCGACCACGGCTCCTCGTGTGCGACGAGATCGTCTCGGCCCTCGACGTCTCGGTCCAGGCACAGATCCTCAACCTGCTCGAGGACCTCAAGCGCGAGTACCACCTGACGATCCTCTTCATTGCGCACGACCTGGCGGTGGTCAAGAACGTCAGCGACCGGGTGGCGGTCATGTACCTGGGCCGCCTCTGCGAGATCGCGCCCTCCGACCTCCTCTACGAAACGCCGGCCCACCACTACACCGCGGCGCTCCTCGCCTCGGCGGTCGAGCCGGACCCGGAGGCGATCCGGGTGTCGGTGCCCCTCACGGGCGAGCCGCCCAGCCCGATCAACCCGCCGTCGGGCTGCCGCTTCCGGACGCGCTGCCCGCGGGCCGAGGGCCGCTGCGCCGAGGAGGTTCCCCAGATGCGGGAGATCGGGCCCAGCCACTTCGTGGCCTGCCACTTCCCGATCGGGAGTTGAACGCGCCCTCGCGAGTGCCAACGGCACGCGCACGATCTCGGCTGACCGCAATCGTCGCCGCGATCCTCGCTGCACCGGCGGCGCTCGTCGTGGTGATGCCGGCCGGCCCGGCCGCTGCCGCCGGCGCCGTTCTCCCGAACTCCGTCCAGGCCTTCGGGACGGCCACCCTGGGCGACCTTTCGGGCGCGTCGCCCAACCGCCCGGTCGTCGGCATGGCCGCCACCGCCGACGGCGCCGGTTACTGGCTCGTGGGCGCCGACGGCGGGATCTTCGCCTACGGGGACGCCAGCTTCCATGGCTCGACGGGCGGCATCGCGCTGAACCAACCGATCATCGCCATGGCCGCCGACCCCGCCACCGGCGGGTACTGGCTCGTGGCGGCCGACGGCGGTGTCTTCGCGTTCGGCGCACCATTCAACGGCTCAGAGGGCGGCCGGCCGCTGAATGCGCCGATCGTCGGCATCGCGGCCACCCACGACGGCGGCGGGTACTGGCTGGTGGCGAGCGACGGGGGCATCTTCAGCTTCGGTGACGCCACCTTCGCGGGCTCCGAGGGAGGTCAGCCGCTGAACGCGCCGGTCGTGGGCATGGCGGCCGGCCCGGGCGCCGGCTACTGGCTGGTGGCGCGCGACGGAGGGATCTTCAGCTTCGGCGGCGCCGCCTTCGGAGGCTCCCAGGGCGGCCAACCGCTGAACGCACCGATCGTCGCCATGGCCGCTGCACCCGGCGGCGGCTACTGGATGGTGGCTCGCGACGGCGGTGTCTTCAACTTCGGCGGTGCACCCTTCGACGGTTCCGCCCTCAGCGGCATCGACGCCCCGGCGGTCGGCATCGGCGCGGGTGGCGCCGCCCCGGGGACGGGCTACCGCGTGGCCTATGGCCATCTGCCCTACCCGTTCAGCCCGGCCCTCACCGGCTACCTGTCACAGCGGGCCGGCAACGCATCGATCGCGATCTACGACGCGACAACGGGCCTGACCTGGGACCTGAATCCCGGCGACGTGCAAACCACGGCGAGCATCGTGAAGGTCGACGTCATGGCGGCCGCGCTCTTCGGTGACGAGCTCGCCGGAGGCATCCCGCCCGACCAAGCCTCGCTCCTGCCCCCGATGATCGAGGTCAGCGACAACAATGCCGCCAACTCCATGTGGGGCATCATCGGCGGCGCCGGTGGTCTGAGCGCCTTCGACAACGTCCTGGGACTGCAAGGAACGACCCCGTACCCGGTGCAGACCTCGGACAACCTCGGGTTCGCGTACAGCACGACGACGGCCGACGACATGATCAAGGTGGTGAGCACGTTCGCCTTCCCCAATTCGATCCTGTCCGATCCCTACCGCGCCTACGGGCTCTCCCTGATGCGCAGCGTGGAACCGAGCCAGGTCTGGGGTGTGCCGGCCGGCGCACCACCGGGCACGGTGGCCGTTAAGACCGGCTACATCACGCCGGTACCAGGCAACATCACGCCGATACCAGGCGACGCGCAAGTGAACAGCATTGGGTTCGTGTCCGGAGGCGGCCGCAACTATGTGTTCGCCATTCTCACGGACCGCAACCTCGACGAGCAGTACGGCGTGGACACCATCAACACACTGGGGAACCTCATCTTCGACGCGCTCGGCCCTGGCTGAATGCCCCCAGCGGCGGCACGGCATCGCCCGCGGGTGGCCTTGGCCTCCTGTGCGAAGTTTCCCGACCAGCTCGACGAGGGGCCGCTGGTGCTCGACGCGCTCGACGAGGCCGGGACAGACGCACAGACGGCGGTGTGGACCGACCCGTCCGTGGACTGGTCCGCCTTCGACCTCGTCGTGGCCAACGGCACGTGGGACAACATCCATCGCGTCACAGAGTTCCTGGACTGGGTCGAGGGCCTTGCCGTATCGGGCGTCCGCACGGCCAACGCCCCGGCCATCCTGCGCTGGAACCTCGACAAGCGCTACCTGCGCGACCTCGAGGGAGCCGGCGTCCCGACGGTGCCCACGTCGTGGGTGCCGCCCGACGGGGATGCGGGGGGATTCGACCCATCGGCGCTGGCCCTCCCCCGGGAGGAGATCGTGGTCAAGCCGTCCGTGTCGGGCGGCGGCTACCGGACGGCCCGCTACGAGGCGCACGAGCACGACGCGGCGCGGGCGCACATCGGCGAGCTCGTGGGAGCGGGCAGGACGGCCATGGTCCAGCCGTACCAGCCGGCGGTCGACACCGATGGCGAGGCCGGGCTCGTCTTCCTCGGAGGCGCCTTCAGCCACGCCGTCCACAAGGACCCGATGATCCGCCGCGGGGTCGGGGCCACCGACAGCCTGATCGAGAACCAGGTCGTGACCGGCGCCACGCCGACCGCCGGGCAGCTCGCCGTGGCGCGTCAGGCCGTGGCAGCGGCCGAGGGGCTGCTCGGCCCCACCGCCTACGCGCGGGTCGACGTGGTGCGGCGCACGGACGGCGAGCCCGCTGTGCTCGAGCTCGAGCTCCTCGACCCGGTGCTCTTCTTCGTGACGCACCGCCCCGGTGCGGCGCGCTTCGCCACCGTCCTGCGCGACCTCGCCTCTGGGTGAGCTCGCAGCGGTCGCTATTCGGCGGGCGCCTCGGGCGCGGGCGCCGCCTCTGCGGCGGGTGCTGCCTCCGGCGTCCCCGCCGGTGCCGCCCCCGCAGTGTCGACCGCAGCCGGCGCGGCGGCCTCGGCCGTCTCGGCGGTCACACCCTCCCCGCCCGACTCGGGCACGACGACCGGCGTGCCGATCTCCTCGGCGAAGTCCGCCCAGGCCGCCTGGGCCTCCGTCTCGGGGGTGAACTCGCCGTCGGCGTAGTCGAAGCCGATGTAGTTCCCCTCCTCGTCGTAGGCGTGCTCGCCGAAGGCCTCGCGGTACTCCTCGGAGACCTCGCCGCCCTCGGCCGCCTGCTTGATCGACAGGGAGATGCGGCGGCGCTGGAGGTCGATGTCGATGATCTTGACCCACAGCTCCTCGCCCGGCGTGACGACCTGCTCGGGCAGGTCGACGTGGTGCACGGCCATCTCCGAGATGTGCACCAGGCCCTCGATCCCGTCACCGACCTGCACGAAGGCACCGAAGGGGACGAGCTTGGTGATGCGTCCGTAGACGAGCTGGCCCACGGAGTGACTGTCGGCGAACTCCTGCCATGGGTCCGACTGGGTCGCCTTCAAGGAGAGGCTGATGCGCTCCTTGTCGAGGTCCACGTCGAGCACCTCGACCTCGATCTCGTCGCCCACCGAGACCACGGAGGAAGGATGGTCCACGTGCTTCCAGCTCAGCTCGGACACGTGGACGAGGCCGTCCATGCCGCCGAGGTCGACGAAGGCGCCGAAATTGACCACCGAGGACACGACGCCCTTGCGGCGCTCCCCCGGCTTGAGGTTCTGCAGGAAGTCGCCGCGCTGCTCCTTCTGGGCCTCCTCGAGCCAGGCCCGTCGCGAGAGCACCACGTTGTTGCGGTTGCGGTCGAGCTCGATGATCTTGGCCTCGATCTCCTTGCCCACGTAGGGCTGCAGCTCACGCACGCGCCGTAGCTCGACGAGCGAGGCCGGCAGGAAGCCGCGCAGCCCGATGTCGACGATCAGGCCACCCTTGACGACCTCGATCACGGGGCCCGACACCATCTCGCCCTTGTTCTTCTTCTCTTCGATCGTGGTCCACGCCCGCTCGTACTGGGCCCGCTTCTTGGAGAGGACCAGCCGTCCCTCCTTGTCCTCCTTCTGGAGGACAAGGGCCTCGACGTGCTCGCCGAGCTTCACGATCTCGGTCGGATCGACGTCGTTGCGGATGGAGAGCTCGCGGGCGGGGATCACGCCCTCGGACTTGAAGCCGATATCGAGGAGGACCTCGTCGCGGTCGATCTTGACCACGGTCCCCTCGATCACGTCCCCGTCGTCGAATTCGATGATGGAGTCGCCCATCGCCTTCTCGAGGTCGGCGTCCCCCAGGTCGTCGTCGACGATGGTGCGGGGGGTGTAGTTGCCCTCGGCATCGAAGCTGCCCATCGCCTCGGGGGAGAGCACGGTGGTCGAGGTGGTTGCTACGTCAGCCATGGTGAAGCTCCTTGCGGCGGGTGCGATCTGCACCCGCAGGACCGCGCCGGGGTCGGTTCGTGGGATTAGGGCTGCGCCGCCACCGGTGCCGGCGGGCAGGACCGTTGAGCGTACCAGGCTCCGTGGGCGGCCTTACCGCAGCCCAGGCGTGCGCCCACGTCCCCTTCGGCCAGGAATGACTGGCTGAGATCAGCCCTCCCGGCGTACTCCGGGCGAGTCGCGTACGAGTCGCAGCTCGGTGATCTGCGCCAGCCTCGGTCGAAGCCACCCGCGGACGACCGACAGCAGGGAGCTCGAGCGTGGCGCAGTGACGCCCTCGTTCTTCTTGCCGCCGATGGCGTCGCCGAGGGCATCGGCGAGCACGCCGATGAGTGCGGGCACCTCGCTCACGTCGACGGGTGTCGAAGCCACACACACCCCCTCCCGCCAGTGGCTCAGCACGACCTTGCGTTGCTCCGGGTGCTTGGTCACCCGCAGCGTCGCACCGTGGCCTCGAGCGTCGGGGATGCTGAGGCGCCGCGGTGGCATGCCGCGATTATGGACCTGTCGCGTCCAAGAGTCGAGTGGACCACTCGGGTGTGATGGGGCAGCTCCCCGGGCCTCGAGCGCGCGCTGATCCGGATCGTCCCGGGTTGGCGCTGCGGTTGGGGTCTGGGCCTCCACGCGTGGAGCACGTTCTCACGCGGGCAGACTAGTGCCGTGGGTGATTCGGCGACGTTCCAACTCGACGGCCATGTGGCCACCATCACCTACAACCGACCCGACGTTCTCAACGCCATCAACGCCGAGATGCGGCGCGACCTCAACGATGCCTTCTCGCGTTTCCGTGACGATGAGGACGCGTGGGTGGCGATCGTCACCGGTTCCGGGCGTGCGTTCTGTGTCGGCGCGGACCTGCGCCATGGAGAAGGGTCCACGGGAGAGTTCGCGGGGACGTTCTGGGAGAAACCGACGCTGAATTCCTTCGAGAGCGGGTGGGAGATCTTCAAGCCGGTCATTGCTGCCGTGAACGGGTACTGCCTGGGCTACGGGCTCACGCTTGCCACCTGGTGCGATTTCGTCCTGGCGAGCGACCGAGCCGAGTTCGGGCTTCCAGAAGTGGTCCTCGGGGTCCCGGCAATCGTGGCATCGATACGCCTCCCGCAACGCATCAACTGGGCGGATGCGATGGAGCTCCTGCTCACCGGGGAGCGCATCGATGCGGAGCGAGCGCACGCCATCGGTTTGGCCTGGAGGGTTGTCCCTCATGACACCCTGCTGGAGGAAGCCAATGCGCTCGCTCAACGTCTTCTCCGCGGAGCGCCTCTGGCCCAGCGCGCGATGAAGGAGATGGCGATGCGGACCCGTCAGATGGCCACGGTGGAGGCCATCCGATTCGGCGAGACAATGCGGCATGTCGCGAGCGGGTCGCAGGACGTGGCGGAAGGTCGGCTGGCCGCAGCGGAACACCGCCCGCCGCGGTGGACGGGGCGATGACGCCTGGCGGGCATCTCGAGGCTCAGTCATGTCGTCGACAGGCCCCACCGAGTCGGCGCTCGGGGACACAGCGGCCCACGCAGCGGCTGCTCCCATCCCGACGCTGAAGGGCCTGTCGATCAGTGGGAAGCTGAAAAAAGGCCTGATCGCGATCGTCCGGAGCCCGCCCGAGTCGGGCCCGCGTCTGACTCTCGAAGGTTGCGATTCAATGGTGCGGGTGGAGACTCGATCACGGCTGGAGGTGGCTCTCGAGAGCACGAGCGGTACCGTGACGAACTTCTTGGAGCAGCTTGTCGGCGAAAGCATCGACGCCCATGGGTGTCGTCACGAGATGATCGGATCGCACGCCTCGAGCGCATTGCGATCTGGACGGGACCAGCCGTTGCTTCATCGGTCCGCCACTCTTCAGGGCCGGCGCTCTGGACGTTCGTACGTGTATGCGGAGAGCGTGATTGTCACGAGTCGCGTCCCGGCGGGATTCCGTCACAGGCTCGAGACAGGCAACGACCCGATCGGTCGAATCCTCGCCGAGGAAGGGATCGAAGCGACCCGTCAATCCCTGGCCGAACCGGACAGATTCATCCTGGCTGGATCATCGGAGCCACCGGTGGCATTCGGTGACTACCTGCTCGTCCGGACGTATCGCATTGACGATGTCACGGAAACCCCGTTGATGGCCATCACCGAGTGGTTCCTCCCCGCGCTCATCCCGTTCCTGCCATCGCAATAGTTCGGTCCTCGCCCGACTAACGTTCGCTGACCAGCTCGATGTTGTTGCCGTCGGGGTCGAACAGATCGACCGAGTGACCGACGATGTTCGGCTTGATGCCCTCGTGGGTGATGCCGCTTTTCGTCAGGTGCTCGCACCACTCCGTGAGCGCGTCGAGACCGGAGATGGCGAAGGCGATGTGGTCCAGGGCACCGGTGGCGCCGGCGCGTCCTCCTGCGGACAGCACCACGCGGAACCGCCCGGTCGTGGACTGGAGGGCGATGTACCGCCCAGGCTCGCCGCGCAGCTCGGTCAGGCCGAGCGCACGCTCGTACCAGTTCACGCTGACATCGAGGTCGGAGACCCGCAACTGGAAGTGGGACAGACCTTCGAAGGGAGGGGCGTCCATCGCCACCACCGTAAGCCCGAGCGACACCGCGGGCAACACCCGCCCAGCTATCCCTGCAGGTCGGCTTCGCTCGGGCGGCGCGCCTCCCTCTGAGAGCACTCGGCAACGGGGGCGGTTCGCGACATCGGCTCACAACCACCCTCGCTTCAACCACGGTTGGCCAAGATCCGACACAAGTGTCACATTCGACTTGCGCCCGGTGTCTCCATGTGAGGGCAGGCACTAAGAGGAGGCATCATGGCGAGGAGTACACGAATCCCGCAGGCAGAACTGACCGGGCTCTACGGCGCAATGGTCAAGCGGATGTCCCGCAAAATGTTCGGAGAGGTGCCTGAGCCCGTCGGAGTGGCATGGCACAACCGGAAGGTACTGAACTTGAGCTTCAGCCTCGGTCGAAAGATGCAGAAGTTGGACCAGTGTGATGAGAACCTGAAGTCCTTCGCCCACATGGCGACGGCCAGCCTGATCGGCTGCAGCTTTTGCCTCGACTTCGGGTACTTCCATGCCCAAAACGAGGGACTTGACGTGAACAAGGCACGTGAGGTGCCCCGGTGGCGTGATTCGGATGTCTTCACCTCGCTGGAGCGTGATGTCATGGAGTACGCCGAGGCGATGACCCAGACCCCTCCCACCGTCACCGACGAGCTGTCGGCGAGGCTGCTCAAGGGGCTCGGACCAGCGGCTCTGGTGGAGCTGACCATGTTCATCGCGGCGGCCAACCTGATGGCTCGATCCAACGTCGCGATGGGCATCGAGTCGCAGGGTTTCTCGGCGGTCTGTGACCTCAAGCCGCTTGCCACAGCATCGACGGCATGAATGACGACCCGTTCGACTCCCACCGCGGGCTGCTCTTTACCGTCGCCTATGAGATGCTCGGCTCTGCATCTGACGCCGAAGACGTCGTCCAGGAGACCTGGTTGCGGTGGGCCACTGTGGACCAGGCGGAAGTGCGCCACCCGCGGGCGTATCTTGTCCGGATCGTCACCCGCCAGGCGCTGAACCGGCTCCGAAAAGTGTCCCGCCTGCGGGAGGACTACGTGGGGGAATGGTTACCCGAGCCGCTGCTGACCAGTCCCGATGTGGCCGAGGACGCCGAGCTCGCCGTGAACGTCTCGATCGCCATGCTGACGGTTCTCGAGACTCTTGGTCCGGCCGAGCGGGCAGTCTTTGTGCTGCACGAGGTGTTCGAGACGCCGTACGACGAGATCGCCGCGGCCGTGGGCAAGACCCCGGCCGCGGTCCGACAGATCGCGCACCGTGCCCGCGAGCACGTCGCGGCGCGCCGACCACGGATGCAGGTGGACCGAGCCCAGCAGGAGGCAACCCTCGAGAAGTTCATGGCTGCCATTACCTCCGGCGACGTCCAGGGGCTCATGGAGGTACTAGCCCCGGACGTCGTGTTGATCGCCGATGGCGGCGGCCTGGTGGCGGCTGCTCGCAAGCCGCTCACCGGGGTCGAGAGGGTGGTGACGTTCCTCTCCCGCGTGGCGGATCTGTCGGATTTGAGTGCGACCACCGTCTGGCTCAACGGGATGGTCGGTGCCCGCTTCGTCGTCGGTGAAGACGTCACCGCGGTGAGTCTGGTGATCGACGGCGATCGGATCACGGGGATCTACGCAATCCGCAACCCGCAGAAGCTGCGACGGCTGGAACAGGTGGCGGAATTGCGGCGGTGACCGTCCTCCGGCCAGTCGAGCGGGACAAGGAGATGGTGGAAACCCGCATGACAGAACCCGAGCTTCGCAATGCACTCCCCCAGAATGTTGGCTTACGTGCTTGTCCAACCTCCGTCAACCACCAGCGTATGTCCGGTGACATAGCTCGACGCGTCCGATGCCAGAAACAGGAGCGGGCCGTCGAGCTCGTCGATCGAGGGCACCCGTCCCAACAACGACCGGGCTTCGATACTCTCGACCAAGCTGGGGTCGATGAGCCCCCCTGTGAGCTCGGTCGGAAAGTACCCTGGGGCGAGTGCGTTCACACGAACACCGTGCACTCCCCATTGAGCGGCGAGATGACGGGTCAGATTGACCAACGCCCCCTTCGAAGCGTTGTACGCCGCCATCGGGCCACGAGAAGCAACCAGCCCGAAAATCGACGAGACATTGATCACCGTCGCGCGATCGCTCAAGAACAGCAGCGGAGCCATGAGCCGGCATAGATCGAGGACCGCGACGAGATCGGTTTGAACCACCGTCGTCAGCTCCTCGAGCGATTGGTCCTCGATTGGTCCGTCGTCGCATATGCCCGCGTTGTTCACGAGCATGTCGAGGCGTCCGAATCGATCGGCGATCGCCTCTGCCAGCGCGCCGCGATGATCGGGGTTCGCAATGTCTCCTGCGAGAGCGATGGATCCCGATCGATTGGCGAGCTGTTCGAGCCGCTCCGTTCGTCTGGCCGTTGCCACCACCTCAGCTCCAGCCTGGCGAAGGGTCTCCGCGAATCGCTCGCCGAGGCCGGATGAGGCTCCGGTGACGAGAGCGATCCGTCCGGACAGATCCGCCATCCGGTCATCATTGCATCGGGATCAACTCCTTCGTCGGAAGACGCACCAATTGCCGAGAATTTGGCTCGTGCTGATCATCGCCGGCAGCCTGATCCTCGATCCAGTCGACCGAGCAGCTTTTCTCGCCGCGAACTCGGACGTCGTTCGCAACGCTCGTCAAGCGACTGGGTGTCTTGATTTCGTGCAGGCCGCCGATCCGGTTGATCCCAGCCGGATCAACATTTACGAGCGCTGGGATACCGAGGACCACCTGCTCGCCTTCCGTGGCGCAGGACAGCCGGCATCGGATTCACCGCCGATTCAGTCTGCGGAGGTCATGCGGTACGTCATCTCCGCGGTCGAAGAGCCCTGACTCACCCTGTCGCGTTCTGTGCATATCGTCTCCAGATCAGCGACGCTTTGATCGCTGCGGCGCTCCTCGTGGTGTGGGGGGCGCAAGAGCCGCGAAGCAAGGCACGATGGTGCCGCCGGCTCGGGCTCGCAAGCCCGATGGCTATCTTCTCGGCTCGTACCGCATCGCCACTGCCCCCGAGCCGAGCTCCAGCCGGCTCACGAGCTTCAAGTCGACCTGCTCCGACAGCCCCGCGAACAACGTCGGCCCGTGGCCGGCGAGCCTGGGATGCACCACGAACTCGTACTCATCGATCAATCCCATCTCCGTCAACGTCAACGGGAGCTTGACACCTCCCACCAACATGCCCTTGCCCGACTCCCGCTTGAGTTGCTCGACGGCCGGGCCCAGATCCCCGCGCACGAGTTCCGCGTTCCAATCAACCTGCTCCAGGGTGCTCGACACGACGTACTTCTTTGCCGCGTTGATCGTCTGGGCGAAGGGTTCCATCCAATCAGGTCTGGCTCCCGTCGGCGCCGCCGGCCGCCACGCTGATTCCATCATTTCGTAAGTCACCCGGCCAAAGAGAAGGGCGTCGGCCTGGTTCAGGTTCGCGGCCGCCTGACGATGCAAGTCTTCGTCCGCGGGGATTGCACGATGATCGCAGCATCCATCCAATGTGACGTTGATGGAGTACCGAAGGGGTCCCATTTCAGTCTTCGGGAAGACCAGCAAAATCACGCTTGGCTTTCCTGTACCAGGCCATTCCAGATATGGGATGCCTCCACCTGCCCTTCATCTCCTTCAAGGCAGTCTTGTGCGTTTCATCACCACTCGAGACGACTTCATTCAAATGCTTATCTTGCGCTTTGATGACCTCATCGGCGGTATCTCCACGGAGAGGGAGGTCACACGGTCCACCCAATTGCTTACATGTCATCGTTTTCAAAGGTGTCGTCTCCTTTCACACGTTCTTGCAACGCATCTGCTTGGCAGAGATCTCGGCCGTACCGCGGACGATGTCGAAGGCGGCGCGACTCACCGCGGTCAAGGTCGCAGGATCCACCTTGTCACACGTATCGGCGGGGTCGAACAGGTACCACGGAGCGGTCAGGAAATTGACCAGCGGTACTCCTTCCAAATGGAACAGTCCGCCATCGGTCGTCGGGAAGGGTGCAAGGGCGTCGGGGGTCAAGATGAGGGATCGGTCGAGGCGGTGCTCCACGATTGCATCCCAGACCACCTGCTCGAGCAGTGGGCTCTCGGTGGTGAACCACCAACGTGGCGTGACGCGCGTGCTCGCCACCTCGAGTCCATGCGGGTCGGGTCGGGTATCCCTCGCAGCGTGCTCGAGGTGGAGCTCCAGCACAACCCGCTCAAGCACGGTGCGGTGGCACTCTATGAATGATCGGGTACCGGCGGCAGCGGACATGTGCGCGGCAGTCGCAAGGAACACCAAACGGTGGGGCCGCTCGGACTCAGGCTTGGCCGCCCAGGCCGCGGCTTGGGCCAACAGCATTGCCATACCTGTACCATCCTCGACGGCCGAGGCCCATGGTGCATCGTGATGCGTGCCGATGACGACCCACTCGTCGTCAACTCCTGCGAGCTCGCCGACCACGTTGCGCGTCGACGTCGTTGCTCGCTCGGCCACCACCTCCATCCGTGCCTCGTCGCAGCCATCCTCGAGCAACGCGAGAAGACGGTCACCGCTCGCCTCTGAGACATAGACACCGGGGATGGGCCGGACCTTTCCGTCATAGGGTACGTAGTACTCGCAACCGTGACCCGGGTAGCCGCGCAACACCCCCACGAATCCGATCGCGCCCGCGGCGATAGCTGGTTCCATGGTGTCCTGTAGCTCGGCAGCAAATGGAAGCCGGTGCCGCCCCTCGGCGAAGGTGTGACCAGGGTCGAACGCCCAGCCCGCCTCGGCAAGTGCCTCCGGCGACGCGGACCGACCCCTTTCTGGATCCCTCCGGGAAAGAACCGGGAAGTCCTCCGGGAGTGCAGCGAACCGAAGGTCGTAGAGCGCAACCTTGCCGGCAACGGCATTGGGATGAGCCGGATCCCAGCGAGCCAGTGTGCCCTCGATCTTCGTCGGTTCGGACAACGGGACCGGGAAGCATTCGATTGCTGCGGGTCGATCCGCCACAACCGAGAGCTCGGCATGACTGTCCTTCCAAAAAACAGCCTCTACTGGTTCGAATCTCACAGACTCAAGTCCGAGCGCCTCGAATTTCTGAAGGATGAACTGCTCGGCCCATTGGTCTGCGGGATAGCCGGGGCGGCGGATCCCCTGAGCGACCACTTCCTCGATCCAATGGAGCATCTCGGCTTCCGACGGAAGCGCCGGTCGTTCGGTCACACAGCTCCTTCGTCACGCAAACAGACGGCCGATGTTAACAGTGGCTCAAAAGCTGGAACCGGGGACACCGGGCTGTCCCCACTCCTCAGGCCAAACGCATCAGTCCGGCAGCAGTTGGACTGAATCCGCAGGAGCGGATGTAGAACGCCTCAAGACCCTCAGCGAAATCGACATGGAGCCACTCGCAGCCCGCCTTTTGGCATTCGGTGCGGACCAAGTCCATCATGTCGGTCCCGATTCCGCGGTCGCGCTGATCACGCGTCACCATCGTGTCCTGCACCCAAGCGTGTGTCATGCCGTCCCAGACAACGTTGACGAATCCGACCAGGCGGGTCCCATCTCTTGCAATGACCCAGCCCAGGCTGTGCCTTGCCAGCAAATCTTCCCAGTTCCACTCGTCGTTGGTGTAAAGACGGGTGGTGAACGCTTCGGCATGCAGGACATTCACCTCAGTGTTCGCGAATGCACCCCGCCATCGATAGCTCGTCGGCACCCGGCAAGAATACCGATGGCGGGTCGGTCATTCAGCGGGTGCGGCGCATTGCTTGTATATCCCAGGCCTTCCCGCTGCTGTGGTCGGTCACCGTCGTCGCGGCGAGCGGTTCGATGGCGCATGACATGATCTGCGACCGGACTTCACGCGCCGAGAGGTCGAGACGACCCTGCCCCTCGCAGCAGACAGGTGCGGTCGCAGAGTTTCCATCCGAGAGGACGCTACCCCCCGAGCAGTCGTTCACGTTGGAGACAGTTTCGCTCGGCGATCCAATCCACGTTCACTGTGATTCGGCTGGGCAGGAGATCGACGTCGGGCGCCGACGATCAGGTGCCCGATGTCACCGCCTTCAACTCGTCGAGCGACTCCCGGATGAGTCGCGACAGGTCCTTCCGATTGCCCTCCTCGAGCCAGCGATCGAAGGCGACCCTGAAAACGGCGATCCCCGCCTCGGCAGTCAAGGTCGCGGCGGGGTCCGAGACACCACGACCGCGCAACGAGTCGGCGAGCGCCGATGCCAGTGAAGCGAGCTTGATCAGCTCACGCTCCCGCAGCTCCGCGTTCGCCGCGATGACCATCTGGCGCCGGCGGGCGAAGGCGCGGCGTTCCTGCAGGAGCGCGCCGGCCGCTTCGAGAGCCGCCACGACTGCATCGATCGGCGCCGCGGAATCCGGAGCGCCTGCGACGCTGTTCACGAGGAGCTCCTCCAGCATGGCCGCACCTCCGAAGAGAACCTCGCGCTTGTCGGCGAAGTGTCGGAAGAACGTGCGCTCGGTCAGCCCGGCGCTCTCGGCGATCTCGGCAACGGTGGTGTTCTCAAATCCTCGCTCGCCGTAGAGCGCAAGGGCGGCCTCCTCGAGCCTGCCACGGCTATCCGGCTCCCAACGTGCCATGCGAAGAATCGTAGTAAATGGTGATGACAGTTACTGACGTGAGTGGTAAGGTGATGACAGTAACTGACATCGACCCTGCACACAGGAGCGGGGGCGATCGACCACCTGGAGGTCCTCATGCGTGTTTTTGTCACCGGCGCGTCGGGTTGGATCGGCTCCGCTGTCGTCCCAGAGCTGATCGCCGGCGGCCATCACGTCGTCGGGCTCGCCCGCTCGGATGCCGCGGCGGAGGCCCTCACTGCTGCCGGGGCAGAGGTCCTCCGGGGAACCCTCGACGACCTCGACCGCCTGCAGGCTGCCGCCGCGGCGTCGGACGGCGTGATCCACCTCGCCTTCAAGCACGAGAGCGCCTTCTCGGGCGACTTTGAGGGCGCCGCCGACGCCGATCGTCGTGCCGTCGAGGCGTTCGCCGAGACACTTGCGGGCTCCGATCGCCCGCTCCTCATCGCATCCGGCGTGGTCGGGCTCGCGTTGGGCCGCTCCGCCACCGAACTGGACGGACGTGGTCCCGACCCGGCCGCCGCGGCACGCGGGGGTGGCCCGCTGACCCGGTTGGGCACCGCCCAGCTCACGCTCGCCCTGGCTTCGCGCGGCATCCGGTCCTCGGTCGTACGACTCGCTCCGACGTGTCACGGCGAGGGTGACAAGGGCTTCATGGCGACGCTGGTCGGCATCGCCCGCGACAAGGGTGTTTCCGGCTACACCGGCGATGGGTCCAACCGCTGGCCTGCGACGCACCGCCTCGATGCCGCGCACCTGTTCCCGCTTGCGCTCGAGAAGGCGCCCGCGGGGTCGGCGCTGCACGCGGTGGCAGAGGAGGGCGTGCCGATCCGCCAGGTCGCCGAAGTGATCGGTCGGCATCTCGATCTCCCGGTCGTTGCGATCTCGCCTGAGGATGCGGGACGGCATTTTGGGTTCCTGGCGGCGTTCATCGGCGCCGACGTGCCCGCCTCGAGCGCGTTGACCCGCGATCTGCTGGCCTGGCAGCCGATGCAGCCGGGGCTGATCGACGACATGGACCAGGGCCACTACTTCCGGGAGCTGTCCGTCCGCTGACCTTGCGAGCACTGGGCGCGTCGGTCGCGCGTGGAGGGCGCCGGGCTCAGCGCTCCGACCGACGGCTCGGATCTTTCAACGCGCGCCCGACCCACGCCGTCGCCGAACCTGAGGTCTGGAACGCCGGCGGTGGATCGGGATCCTCGATGAGGGCGACGATCGCCCTCGCGACTGCATCGGAGGACTCCATCTCGATCTCGGGCCGGGCGCCTATCCAGGCGTAGAGCTCGTCGATCAAACCGGGCCGAGGGTCGTCGGTGGGCCGCGCCCACTGGCGCGACAGTTCCGTGTCCACGGGACCCGGTTGCACGTTTGTCACGCGGATACCCCACGGAGCCACCTCCTCCGCCAGCGCCTCGAACGCCTTCTCGAGCGCCGCCTTGGAGGCGATGTAGTGCCCGATGCCCATCGGGCCGAGCGTCGGGACGAACATGGATGACACCGAAATCAGATGCCCGCTGCCCTGGGCGCGCATCGAGGGAAGCACCTGGCGAACAAGGGCCATGGTCCCGAAGTAGTTCGTCTCGAACTGCGCACGCGCCGCATCGAGACCGCTCTGCTCAATCCCGCCGATCAGGCCGTACCCGGCGTTGTTCACCACGACGTCAAGGCCACCGAGCGCACGATCGACCTGCTCGAGCGCGGCGCGAATAGACGCATCGTCCAGGAGATCCAAGCCGATCGCATCCACCCGTCCCTCGAACTCCGCCCGCAACGCATCGTCGTGTCGTGGTGGCGGACGGTGGCGACAACCCGGTGGCCCAGTGCGGCTAGGGCCCGCACGGTCGCGTGCCCGATGCCGCGCGGCGATGAGCACCCCGTGACCAGGACGCGTCGGGTGAACGTGGCCGCCACACACCTCCTCAGTCCCGGGCCGTCATCCCTTGGCGGCCGCCCAGCTCGGACCCGTCGCCACGGAGATGGTCAGCGGGACGGAGAGGTCCGCCGCCCCGGTGAGGGCGGACTCGGTGAGGCGGTGTACTTCGTGCTCCTCCCCCGGGGACACCTCGACGATGACCTCGTCGTGGACCTGGAGCACCAGGCGGCTCGTCAGTGCGTGCTGCTCGAGGTCGCGGTCGAGCCGCACCAGGGCCAACTTGAAGATGTCGGCGGCCAGCCCCTGAATGCCGGCGTTCATGGCCTGGCGCTCCGCCGCCTGCCGCAGGCGGTAGTTCGACGCGTGGAGATCGGGCAGCGGGCGGATCCGGCCGAACGGGGTGCGGGTGGCGCCCCGGATCTTGGCGTCCGCCACCGTGGCGTCCATGTACTGCTTGACCAACGGGAACGCGCCGAAGTACTTCTCCATGATGGCCGCTGCCTCCTCGACCGGAACGCCGAGACGCTGACTCAGGCCGTATGCCTCCATGCCGTAGGCAAGGCCATAGGAGACCATCTTGCAGAACTCCCGCTGCGTGTGGGTCACATCTTCGGGGGGGATCCCGTACACGGCGGCGGCCACCATCCGGTGCACGTCGGAGCCGGTCGTCAACGCGTCGATCAGCCCGGGGTCCTGCGAGAGATGGGCAATGCAGCGGAGCTCCACCTGGTCGTAGTCGGCCACCAGAAAACTGTGGCCCTCCGCCGGCACAAAGGCCCGCCGGAACTGCTTGCCCAGCTCGGTGCGGACCGGGATGTTGTGCAGATTGGGGCGGTCCGATGAGATGCGGCCCGTCCGCGCCACGGTCTGCCCGAACGATGCGTGGATGCGGCCGTCGGCCTGCACCTCGGCCAGCAGGCTTTCCCCGTAGGTGGAGCGCAGCTTCTCCACCTCGCGGTACGAGAGCAGGGCGTCGACGATCGGGTGCGTACCGCGCAGGCTCTCGAGCGTCTGCGCGTCGGTGGAGAACCCCGTCTTCGTCTTCTTGCCCGGGGTCAGGCCGAGCTCGTCGTAGAGGACGGTGCGCAGTTGCGGCGTCGAGTTGACGTTGAACTCGTGACCGGCGCGCTTGTGCACCTCTGACTGGAGTGCCGCCGCCGACGCCTTGAGCGAGTCGGCGATCTCCTGCAGCTCGTCCCGGTCGACGCCGATGCCGGCAAACTCCATCTTGGCCAGGACCCGAACGAGCGGCGTCTCGATGTCGTCGTGCAGCATGACCATGTCCTCGGTCGCGAGGCGCTGCCGGAATCCCATCGCCATGGCGGTGACGTCGGAGGCCTCTCCGGCCGCCTCCTGCGCCATGTCGCTCGCCGTCTCGCCTGGCTCCAGGATGTCGAGGCTCAGCTGGCCCGTCTGCTCGCGAAGCTGCGACAGCTCGTATTCGCCCGTCGACGCATCGAGCAAGTAGGCCGCCACCGCGGTGTCCATCTCGAGGCCGGTCACGTCGATGCCGAGCGGTAGCAGTGACCGCATGATCTCCTTGACGTTGTGACCCAGGACAGGGTGGCTCAGGATGTCGTTGAGCTTCGCTGCGACCGAGGCGACCTCGAGCCGGTCTCCCGGTACCAGCACGCCGAGTCCCGCCTCGTCGCCCTCGGTCGCCACGATGACGAGCGCCACCAGGTCGCTGCGCCCAGGCATGCCGTTCCAACGGGCCGCCAGCGCGAGCCGGCCCGTGCCGAGCTCGGTCAGGTGCTTCGTGATCTCCGACGCGGTCGTCGGCAGCGCGACGTCGCGTAGCTCGAAGGTGGGTGCGGGGGCTGGCGTCGGGCCGGTCGTCGTCCCGGACGGGCCGAAAGCCAGGCGATCGGCCGCTTTGGGGACCCGGGCCGCGCTGCCGGCTGCCGGCTCCCCGAGCGCGCCGGCATCGAGGAGCTCCTCCATGCGCTGCCAGACGGTCTTCATCTCGTAGCGCTCGAAGGTGGCCTCCGCGGTGGCGCGGTCCCACCCGCCCAGTGTCAAGTGGTCCACGTCCACGTCGAGGGGCACGTCGCGCACGAGGGGGATGATCCGCGCGTTCGACCGGGCCAGTTCCTCGTTCGCCGCCAGGTTCTCCCGGAGCTTGGGTGTCTGCTCGTCGAGGTGTGCGAAGACCCCGTCGAGGTCGCCGTACTTGTTGAGCAGCTTGGCCGCCGTCTTCTCCCCCACCCCGGGCACGCCCGGCAGGTTGTCGGACGGGTCGCCCCGCAGCGCGGCGAGCAGCACGTACTGCGAGGGAGGGACGCCGGTGCGCTCGAGGATGCCCGCCTCGTCGTAGAGGGAGTAGTCGCTCACGCCGCGCTTGTTGTAGAGGACGCGGACGTACGGGTCGGTGATGAGCTGGAAGCTGTCGCGGTCACCGGTCACGATCACGACCTCGTTCTGGCGCTCCGCCGCCTCCGTGGCCAGCGTGGCGATGACGTCGTCTGCCTCGAATCCGGCCGCCTCAATCACCGGGACGGCCAGGGCCGCCATGACCTCGCGGATCATGTCGAACTGGGGCGGGAGCAGCCAGGGGGTCTCGGCCCGTCCAGCCTTGTAGTCCTCGTTCATCTCGTCGCGGAAGGTGGCTCCCGGCGCGTCGAAGGCCACAGCCAGTGCCGAAGGGCGCTGCTCCCGGATGAGGTAGACCAGCATGGAGCTGAACCCGTGCACGGCGTTGGTCACGATGCCGGTCGACGTGGCCAGGGTGTCCGGCAGCGCATAGTAGGCCCGGAAGGCGAGCGACATGCCGTCCAGCAGCAGCAGCGGGCCCGATCGCTCCTGCGTCGTCGTCATTTCGTCGACATTAGGGGTCCAGCGTGCCGTCGACGACCTGCTGGGCCACGTCGCGCATCCGTGCCCGCGTCCGCATCGCCGTGCGCTGGATGAAGCTGAACGCCTCCGTCTCCGGCAGTCCGTCCCGGTCCATCAAGATCTGCTTGGCCTCATCGACCAGGCGACGCGTGGCGATCTTGTCCTCGGCCCCGTCGGCGGAGTGCTCGGCCTCGATGGCCCAGTCCTGGCGGGCCTTGGCCAGGACGTCGGCGACGGCGGGCAAGAGCTCGCGGGGCTGGAAGGGCTTGATCAGATAGGCCGACACCCCCGAATCCCTGGCCTCCTCGATGAGGTCGCGCTGGCTGAAGGCGGTAAGGAGGAGCACCACCACCCGATGGCGGGAGGTGATCTCGCGGGCAGCTCGCAGGCCGTCCATCCCGGGCATCTTGATGTCGAGGATGGCCAGGTCCGGTTGGTGCTCCTCGACCAGTCTCACGGCCTCGTCCCCCCGGCCCGTCTCCCCCACGACGTCGTAGCCGGCCGACAGCAGGATCTCCTTCAGATCGAGGCGCACGATGGCTTCGTCCTCGGCGATGACCACGCGGGCCGGGCTCGAGTCGTCGCCCTGCGTCATCGTGTTGTCCCCGTCGCCGGAGCGGTCACGGCTTCCCCGTCGCCACGGCGGCGAGGAGCTCGTCCTGGCGCCGCTCGAGGTCAGCCACCGTCTTGCGGAGCGCGTCGCGCGCCTTCACCATCGCATCGGCGTGGCGTGTGGCCTCATTGTGCTCCTGGGTCGCCAGCGGTGTCTCGGACACGAGGGCGCGCACCCTCGCCTCGTCCGCCGACTCCTGGACCACCGTCAATTGTTCGTTGAGCACGGCCAGTTCGTCCCGTGCCCGGACGAGGCGGGCGTGGACGTCCCTGATCCGCCGCTCGAGGAGGACGCGATGCATGGAGCGTCAAGTGTAGGGGGCGGCGAACCAGCGACGCTGGGTATCGAGCCCGGCCAGGACGGCGGCATCGGGGCTGTTCCCGACTCCCGGTTCCTCCGACACCCGAACCCAACCCCCCGTCACGGGCGGGTATCCACACGGGTCGACCGAGAGGTAGCCCGCCGGGTCGGCGAGGTCACTGACCAGGCCGGTCGCGTCCTGACTGAGGCGTGCCGCCAGGGCCAAATTCGAAGCCCGGCCCAGTCCCGCCTCGAAGAAGCCGCCGATGAAGGCTGGGACGCCCGCGGCAGCGCACGCCGCATGCGCAGTCCGGGCGGCGCGCATGCCCCCGAGCCGGCCTGGCTTCAGGCAGGCCATGGCGCAGGAGCCGTTGCGGAGGGCGTCGGTGACACGCCGCGGCGTGGAGAGCGACTCATCGAGGCAGATCGGCACTGGGAGCATGCGGGCCAGCTGCGCGTGGGCCACCAGGTCGGCCGGCGGGAGCGGCTGCTCGATGCACAGGACGTCGAAATCGGCGAGACGGCTCAGCCGTGCGACGTCTTCAGCGCCGGCCCCGAAGGACCCGTTGGCGTCGACCTGGAGCACGAGGTCCGGATGGTCGGCCCGCACGGCGCGCACGGGCTCGAGCTCCCAGCCCGGCTCGATCTTGAGCCGCACGCGTGCCGCGCCGGTGTGCACCGCGGCGGCCACCTCGGCCCGCAACGCCGACAGGTCATGGCCCTGCGGGATGCCGACAACGGCGCCCACGGCCATCGCCTCGAAACCCTCCTCGATCCCCAGGGCGTCGGCCAGGGAGCGCCCCTCGGCCCGGAGTTCGGCGTCCGTGACGGCCATCTCGAAGGCTGCGGCCAGCATGCGATCTGCCGGCGAGCCCCCGAATAAGTGCGGCACCTCGGCACCGAGGGGTAGGTGGCCGCCTCGCGACCGGCTGGCCTCGCACAGGCGCGGCACGCCCCGCTCGACCGCGGCCCGTTCGACTTCGTCGAGCGGTGGATCGACCGCGGTGCCGCCGGCGAGCGCGGCGCACTCGCCCCACCCTTCGCCGTCTTCGGCGACCACGTGCACGAAGAGCAGCGGGCGCAGGGAGTGCACGCCCGCTCCGGTGGCAATGTCGTGGCGAAAGGGGATATCGACCCGGATCAGCTCGATGCCGCTGAGCTTCAACGGACGGGTGCTCCCACCCCCGCCACCGTAGATCGAAGCTTGTACGCTGGGGCGTTCTCGCCCGGATGGCGGAACGGCAGACGCGGCGGCCTCAAAAGCCGCTGTCCGAAAGGGCGTGCGGGTTCGAGTCCCGCTCCGGGCACGCCATGTTCCCAGGTCAGATAGCGAACGGGGCTGTGGAAACCGACCAGTGGTCACAGATTGGTCACAAGTGATGTTGGCGACGGCCCCGTGGTGGGACGCAGCCTGGTTGAGCGACCTTCTTCTGATTGCCGGCTTCGCAGTAGCGGGTCTCATCTACGGGCTAACCCAGCACGCCACGACGCAACAACAGCGGCGCTCGGGGGGCGCCGCTGCTGCAGGCGCTAGATGCCGCGTCGGAAAGCCTGCTGCACGTTCTGAATGCGGCCACGAGCTATGACAGCCTACGCCAGCGATGCCCGGCACCGGGTGACAACGGTGGCCGGTCTCAGCGGTACCTCCCCGCGTAAAAGCGGGCATGTACATGCCGGCACCGACGGTCGACGCCATGTCCCTCGGAGACTGTCACGCCGACCGCCACCTGGCCGCCCTCTTAGTGCCCGTGCTGCGAGCGCTCGGCGCGCCTCAGCAGACCGTCGAGGCACTTCGCCACCTGGCCCAGGCTGCCGGAGAGATCCCGTCCAGAATCGCCTGATCGAAAAGGAAAAAACCACCCATGCCAAAGACCATGCAACAGCTCTCTCCGCAACGAGGTGCACGAGATCACCCGGACTTTCCGAGGTGAGCTGCCCGGTGTGCCGAATCCGTCCGCAACCGCCGTCGCTCGCCGCTTCAACATCACCGAGAGCGATGCCCAGAGCACTTCGCGAGGCTGCCACAACTTCCGCACCGAAGGCTAAGACGCCGCGCCCGAGCGCACCCTCGCCGAGGCCGCCCGCGAGCGGTTCGTATATGAGTCGGCCGAAACCATGCTGGAACGGGCCAATGCGGCCGAAGAGCGGGCCCGGAGCACGCGAGCCTGCAGGAACTTGCAAGTCTCGCCGCGATGGTCTGTCCGCGCTGAGCCCATGCTCTGGGCCGTGTCGTTCGCGGGGTTTACCTCCTCCTCGGTGCGACGCCGCGGTCCACGTCAGCCAACGGCGCTGCCCTTCCCGCCAAGGGCGTCGCAGATGGCTGCTCCCGCCGGTGCCAGCCGCCCTCTCCTAACTCTTCGGGGGCGGTTGGGCACCGGCACAGCTCGATCCGCAAGGTGAGCTGACCTAAGTGGCCGCGGAAAGTAACGTCGGCCCGCCTGCTCCTCATCGGCAAGGACGGCGTCCTCACCGGTATCCGCGAGATCACGACGGCCGCGGCGAACCTCAACCGCACCATCGAATCAGGTGCGAGGTCATCGAAGATCGCCGCGGCTGGCTACGCCGAGCAGGGCGCCCTCTACGTCCAGCTGATGAAGTCGTACCCATGCAGTCTCGACGTCCACAGAGAGCGAGGCGAGATCGCCCGCTGGCGTCGCCTCGACCGCAAGTGGCGTGCGCGACGACAGTTCTCAGTCGGGCGCGGTAATGGTTTCCCTCCTTTCGGCCAAGTTCCGGGGTCCGTCCGAGCCTCGTGCAGCCCGCGCCCCAGCCGACCTACAGACGCGAAACGACCCCGCCGTGACCGAGGCGGGGTCGCGTTCGCAGGGCAGGCATGTCCCTTAACGATTCCGTCGGCGCATCCTTGGGGGTCAAGGGGAAACGGGCGCCGATCGGTTCGCTGGACGGAGCGTAAGTGTGCCTCCTGTGCCGTGACTGTGCGGGGCGTTAAGAGCGCATGTCGATGTCTGCGTCTCTGTGAACCACGCGTGACGGTTACGCGAACGACCCCGCCGAACCCAGGCCACGACGCTCACCACCAGGGCGATCTCCGTCGGCGCCACCGTCCTGATGCGATGAAGGGGCGGGGCCTCCGCCCCTCGTGAGATCCGAGCATGCTCGGTCTTGCAAAAGAAAACCTCGAAAGAGGAGGAGGCCCCTATGGGACAGTACGTCGGAATCGACCTGCACAGACGCAGTACACCATCGTTCGGATGGCAGAAGACGGCGAGGTGCTCGGCACCGAGCGCTTCGTCAGCCAGCCCTTCGAACTCGCCCAGGCCATGGCCGCCGCTGGGCCCGAGCCCGAGGTGGTCCTCGAATCCACCTATGGCTGGTACTGGGCGGCCGATCAGCTCCAAGAGCTCGGCGCCCACGTGCACCTCGCCCACGCGCTCGGCAACAACTGGGGAATCGACGCGTCAAGAACGACGTGCGCGACGCCCAAGACCTGGCCGCCATGTTGCGCCTGGGGCGCCTGGCCGAGGGCTGGATCGCACCGCCAGAGGTCCGAGAGCTGCGCGAGCTCGTGCGCTACCGCTACTCGCTCATCCGGCACCGGACCAGTGCCAAGGCCCAGATCCACGGGGTCATGGCCAAGAACGGGATCCTCCCCGTCGTCGGCGAGCTCTGGGGCCCGACCGGTCAGGCCCAGCTCGACCTCCTCGAACTGCCCGAGGCCTACGCCATGCGTCTCGACTCTCTGCGCAACCTGCTCGATGTCTACGAGCGGGCCATCGCCGAGCTCGACGCGCACATCCACGCCGAGCTCAAGGCCGACCCCGGCTATCGGGCCCTGCTCACCTTGCCCGGGGTGGGCAAGGTCATCGCAGCCATCTTCGCGGCCGAGATCGGCGACGTCAGCCGCTTCGATTCGGCCAAGAAGCTCTGCAGCTGGGCCGGCCTCACCCCCAAGCACCGCGAGTCCGACGAGGTGGTCCCCCGCGGGGCGATCACCAAGCAGGGCTCACCGCTGGTGCGCTGGGCGGCCATCGAGGCCGTGGGGAACTACCGGGCCAAGGGCAACGAGAAGCTGCGCGCCGACTACACACGCATCGCCGAGCACGCCGGCAAGTACAAAGCCCGCGTGGCCGTCGCCCGAAAGCTGCTCACCCTCGTCTTCTACGCGATGCGAGACGGGGAGGTCCGATGCCTGGAATCCGCCGCCTGAGTCTCGGCCACGGACCGACGCGAGCTCGACGTACGCCGTGACCCACCGACTCCGGTGTGGCCGTTGTTTCTGATTGAGCCCGTCGGGACGTGGCCGAACCCCATCATGTGCGGAGATCGACGAATGAATGGCTGGCTGCCCACGGGAGCGTGACAGAACCCCCCGAGCAGTGATGGGAACTCGCAGCACCACATAGCGGCGTCCTCGAGCAGGATGCGCCACTCGCCGCCGGCGTCAACGCCAAGCCTTCGGCGGGCATCGCCCGACGTTGACCCCGGCGCCTCGTCGGCGCGCGTCCTCGTTTAGGACGCCGCCATGGGGTTCAGGAACAACCTTCCGGACAAACGCTCTTGACACGGCCCACCCCTTCATGAACGGCGTACTGGGACAGACGCCGGGCTTCAATCCTTACCCGGGTATTCCGTTGGGATCGTCGATAGGTGCGATCCCTCCATCCGTTTCCAGATAATTGACACTCAACTTCGGCGTGTTCCATCCGTCCGACATGGTGAAGGTGTAGTCCGCTTGGTACGGAAGTGACACCTTTACCTCGCTCGTGCATTGGTATGGAGAGGTGAAGCCAGTATTTCCCGGAAACAGCAAATTCCCCATTGGGAAACTGGCGGACGCTAGGACACTGTCGTCCGGTCCGTAAACCGTGACATTGTCATCGCTCAAGGCGAAAGAACATGGGGTGTTCGGCGCTACGACCGGGGGCGGTTCGGGGCCTGATTCGTCCGGTATGTGAGCCACGACGGTCACTTCTAGAGCGGTCCCCGTCGTCACAGTTGTTGAGTGTGACGTTGAGGTCGCTGTGACGGGCACTTTAACGACAGTGGTGCAGCTACTAAGAACGGCTGCCAAGACAACGATGATGCCGCTACTCACCCATCGGGTCATGTGTGGAGTATGGCATCTCTGATCTGGATTTCTATGGTGGGCCCTAGAGGTCTCGAACCTCTTGCGCTGCCGGGTGAATCCCTGTCAAGGTTTATGCCGCTATTCCGGCGGACGGGGGCAGGGGGTAGCCCCGATGTGCCGATAGGTGGCACCCCTAAACGCATCAGGTTAGGGGGACGTATTTCCGCCTCTTCCCCTTCAACCGTGTCTCCTTCGAATCCCATGGAGTGATCGTTTTCTGGGATCGCGTCCGATCCATGCGCCGATGATGACGAGCAGCACCATTACGAGAAAAGCGCCAACGACGAATCCAAAGCCGACAACGTCGGAGATGAACTGTCCGGCCCCTCCGGCGCCATCTTTGGAGTCCCGATACCAGAGGACCAATCCGAAGACCAAGCCAACGACAAACCCAGTTCCAGCAATGAGGCCGACGGAATGCGAGACCCAAAGAGAGGCGCGACGTTTGACCCGCTTCGAGCGTGGTCCAGACGCCGGTTCTTCCGGTCGAACAGATGGCCGAGCGATTGAGATCGTCCAAACGATAGATACGCGTTCAGGTCCTCGCCACCCACGTGCGTTCTAGGGCTGCACGGCGAAACAACGGACGCTCAACTCGAGACAGGGATTGTCGATACAAAGGGCGACCCCCGGTCCGATAAGCCGGGTCTACGCCGGGCCGGGGGTCGTCTCGCTGGCTGGCCACGCTGCGGGGAAGGCGGAATCCTGGCCAGTGGCAGGTCCACCGGGCACGCTGCGAGGGGCCTTGGCGAAACCCGGCGTGCACGTTCACCAGATCAAGGGAGCGACGCGGGTGAGCAGCCGCAGGGGGCCCCGATCCGCGCTACCCGCGTTGTCCATTTGTTGTGAATCGGTACATCCGAACGGCTCTATTGGGACACAGTTGTGTGTTGCCAGAATCGCTGCAGGGCGAGACCGGTGAGGCGGGAAAAGTGCCGCAAGTTAAGGACTCCGGTCCCGCCCGCCCTCTTGGTATGAGCCCGGAAACGACGGCATCGTGGCGCACACGAGGACGCGAGGTCCTCGGATTCGTCGTTGGCGCCGAACGCCGGTTGTCGGTCTCTCTGCGGCTGAACGACGTCACCATGCTCGCCGCTGCCGACGAGCTCTCGGCGGCGACAAGGGTCGCAACGGCGTGGTTGGCGGCGAACCCGTGCCCTGACCCCGGGCTTGGGGTGCAGATGGCAAGGATGCTGAACAACTGCGCAGAGGTCGCGCCTGACGGCTCAACGAGTCGCGACGGACCCCCAGTCGAACACCGAGGCGGTGAGGAGCCGCATCGAAAACCTCGCCGCGGTTGTCAGAATCGATGCGAGGACGCTCGAGGCGTGGTAGGCGAGTTTTAACTACCGCCGCCGACCGAACTCCCGTAGTCCCGTCAGCCCCTCGAGATGATCGGCGCAGGCCCACACCCGGAACCAGCGGTCACCCTTCGACGTGAACCAGCGCCCGGTCCAGTTCGGCCGCTCCGCGCAATGGTCGGCCTGCATCGTGCCGTCGTACACCATCGCCCAGCAGCGCATCGGCTCGACGATGAAGCCGGGGTGACGGTCGCCGGGTTCGGGCATCGGGCTCACGGGGCGAGGGTAGACGCACTTCACTCGCGGAGCCGCTCTTCAGCTTGACGAGGAGTACCGTCTTCACCTATGGCCGTGAAGGACCATCCGTGGCCGTGGCTGATCGGATCGCTGGGTTTCTTCGCCGCAACGATGGTGGGGCTCTATCTCTACAGCCACAGCCCAGCCGGTGAAGCGGTTCGCACTGAACCAACGGTTCCGACGACGCATCAGCAATCGCACCTCACCGCCGGACAGACCTGGGACCACATTGGGAACACAACAACAGTCAGGTTCCACGTCAGCTATACCGGCTCTGACAGTCAAGGGGACGAGTTCCTAGACCCGCTACAGGACTACACGAGTGGATTCGTGGTGGTCGTTTTCAGTGAGTACCTGTCAGAATTTCAGCCTGACCCTGCACAGGAGTTCGAAGGCCGCACCGTAGACGTGACGGGGACCATCTCGAAATACGACGGGCATCCACAGATCGTTGTCTCATCACCGTCTCAACTGTCCTTAGCTCCGGGAGGCTGACCACATGGAGAGCAACGATCTAATGAAGGAACTCCCGAGAGGGATTGCTGTTATGACCGCTTGGCTTGAGGCAAAGCCAGGTGTTGCTCCTGAGGAACTCGTCTGGACTGTATTGCATGAAGCGATAGACGAAGGTCCTGAGTCGGTCATCGAGCAGTCGTTGGGTCTAGCAAAGCTTGGACAGGTCCTCCTCGCAGAACTCAGCAAACTCAGCGGACGCGATCCTGGGCTCATACTTCAGCAGATTGCCAGTAATTACGGAGGCTGATGTCCAGTCAGCAATTCGAGAGCACCCCCCGTTGTGCCGTTAGGGGCTAGGGGTAACGGCCATCCCCACCACGCGAACCAACCTTGCCGAAGCGAGGCCCTACCGATCTTGTCTGCTGGAAAAAGACCACGGGAAGTCGAGGTCGGGCCAGAAGATGTCCGCGCACATCTAGACGCATTCGTCGCAGATGAACACCTCTTTGGGGCCGCCTATGAGGCCCACGTCGTCCTGGGTCTTCCCGCAGAACGAGCACTTCGGTTTCGCCATTTGACGACGCAGCGTAGGCGAGGGTGACGCGAAGTGACCCCGAAGGAGGTGGAGATGGCCACTAGCCCCGAGATCGGACGCCGGTAGCACCGCCCGCAGGGGCAACCTAGTCGTTGGGCACGGCCCTGAAAATCACCCAATCGGGTGATTGCAAGTTGGAGTTGGGCCGGGGCGCGAAACGACCACGCAGAGTCCGCCATGCTTGATGAGGCGGACGGCTGTCGCACGCTCAGGATGGAGCCGAAACCGCTCTAAAGCCGCTCCGAAAGTTGTCGATACGGTGTTAAGCGCTGGGCTCTTGGCAACGTGCGCCCGTCGACTGCTCGGGTCAGATCCCAATACCCTCCACTCTTACCTGAGCAGTCGGCAGGCGCACGCGTCGGATTGCCACATACCGGTTCGGATGCGGATCATCTGAACTTGAGGCGAAGGCGTCCGTCGGCGCTGTTAATTGACGGAACGGTGAGTTGAGGGGAGGCGCTATCCGCGTGCGCGCCCGAACTCCCTCAACCCTGTCAGTCCCTCGAGGTGATCCCGGCAGGCCCATACCCGCCACCAGCGATCGCCCTTCGGCGAGAACCAGCTGCCTGTCCACGAGGGCGTCTCGTAACAGTGTGCCGCCTGTAACTGCTTCGAGTAGACCATGGCCCAGCACCTCATCGGCTTGACGATGAAGCCCGGGTGACGGTCGCCAGGCTCGGGCATCGGGCTCACCGTGCGCGAAGGTAGACGCACTCAGCTCGCGGCCCAACCCAGAAGCGGAGGCGGGCTGGGCCGGTCACCTCACCCCGCCGACCGGATGGCGAAACCCCGGTCCTGTGGTGACTTAGTACGGAGGTCCGCCAGCCCAGCGCTGATACAGCGCCGCGGCCTGGTGTGCGGATCAAGGCTTCGTGACGCTAACGCGGCAGCGCGTAGCGCAGCTGGCGGCGTATGACAAGGCGGTCGCCGGTCTGCCGATTGTTACCGCCGCGGTGGCAATCCCAGAACGAACACGTCCCCTCAACTCGGCACTCAATCAAGCCGAAAACCCAATGGCAAGCGAGAGGCGATGACTACCACAGAGTGCGTGCGTGCCCCGTGAGTCACCGCTCCTCACAGTCACGACATTGACGGTGCACTCCACGTTGCAATAGAGCCGACCGGACTGATCGTCACAACGTCCGGACAACAACTGACGACGTCGAGCGCCGGGCGAATGCGGGCGGCAAGTGGCGTAGGGATGGATGGCGAGGAGCAATGGCTGGACCCAGCCGAAACGAAGTAAGGCCCCTGAAGAAATTGAGGAAGTTGTCTTGGCGGGCTCGGGGCGCTGGAGTTACGTGTACCGCTGAAGTCAACCAGCCGATTCGCGGCTATCGACTCAAGTCAAGGTCCGTTCCCGGTCGTATCGCTGATGCCGGACCGGAGGGAGCTGCTCCTTCGGTTTCATGGATCTCCTTCGATGGGGACGTCTACTGGGTCCGGCTCTCAACTGCCCAGGGCTGGCCACGAACGATTCGGGTGACCCAGAGCGATGTGGACGGAGCGACGACGGGTTAGAGAACGATTCCAACCGAGAGAAGGGTTACGTCTCCGCTCACCCATCCGACCGCGTCGCGCACCCTCGCCGTATCGTGGCAGCTCGGTGGACGACCAGGCCGACGACGAGGGACCCCGCCAAGAGCCAATCCTGACCGAGCTCAAGGCGGCCCGGGCCTACGCTGACGCCTCACGGCACCGGACGCTCGAGTGGCTGATGGCCGGCGGCGAACCGGACCCCGCGGCCCTCCTCGCCCAACTCTTCAACCGCCCCGAGTGGCACGCCCGGGCCGCCTGTTTAGGAATGGGGACCGACGCGTTCTTCCCGGGGCACGGTGGGTCGACCGAGGCGGCGCGGGCCATCTGCGAGGGCTGCGCGGTCCGTAAGGATTGCCTCAGCGCCGCTCTGGCTGCCAGCACGACCTACAGCGGGATCTGGGGCGGCCTGGGCGGCCGAGGTCTGCGGGTGTTGCGACGGGGTGCGGCGTGATCGTGGTCACAACCGTGGTCACAGACTCCGCATAACCGACCCGGATTAGGAACCACGCGGGTCCATGGCGCCTTTCGGAAACGCCTGACGACCAGGAAGAACCGGATTCAAGCGCACACGGCAACATGTACCCGACGGGAGTTCGAGTCCCGCTCCGGGCACGGCCGATTCGAGATGTTCTCGCTGGTCAGAGTGACAGCGAGTCCAGCGACGAATCTCCGAATCCGGCTGTTTGATCACAACTGATCACAACGCGCCGGAGGGAGTCTTGCTGGTCGAGGACACGTCGTATTCGGTGGCGATCCCGATCCTCGAGTACGTGCCACGAGCACGGCGACTTCAAGACAGTCGTCACTGTCGGCCTCATCGCAGAAGCGACCGGCATCGACCGGCCGACGTCACCGTGGAGTTGGAGCGGCTCGTCGACGCTGGCTTCGTCAAGGGACCCCTGCACCAGTACCTGTCAGGCGGCGACTTCAGTGTCTGGTCGCTTGAGGAGGCGTCGCTCGCTGAGCGGGTAGGCGTCGTCGGCGCCTGGCCGAGCGACGACCCCTACGACCTCGAAGGCACACTGCGGCTGCGAGCGCGACCTCAGGCCGCCTTCGTCAAGGTGCAGACCTCGGACATCATTTCGTCGTCGGGCACACTCAGCGACGCCGCACCGAGAGGAATTGAACGACTCCACCGAGAGGCGAAGGAGAAGCACCGCGAGTTCGGTCAGCAGCCCGCGCCGAGCTAGGGGAGTCGCTCCGTCCGGCAACCATGGGGGCAGTCGTTTGGCGGGTAACTTGTCGCGGACATCCTCGATCTGCCTCGACGTTACGGGTCGGCAAAGCGCGGTGTCCCCGGCGGGGGCCCGGTGTGCAAGTCACCCGGCCGCAGGTGGCGGATCGCCGGCTGGTCGGTTGCCGCCAGGAGCGTCGGCACACCGTCGGTGGCCATGCCAACCACCTGTCCTAGGCCGAGCCCGGCCCCGTAGAACGCTGCCGATAAGCGGGCGCCTGCCGTATATCCACGGCACACATCGGCGGTCCCGGCCCTGCTGGTCGCATGAGCACGCTAGGCGATGGGCGGCAACGGCACATCGAGAAACGGTTCCCACTCGGTGCCGTGCTTCGGAGCTTCCAGCAGATCGACCGGCGCAGTCTGCTTCTCGATGACGGTCACAAAGGGATAGCTGTGCACCGAATGGATCATCTGCTGGAAGCTGCTCGGTTGGACCTTGAGAGTGACCCCAGCGGTCTGGTTGTTAACGTGAAGCTTGCGGCTGAGCCCGTCCACATAGCTATGGAACGGGTGGGCACCACCGTGAATGTCCTCACACAAGAACACCCCGCCCGGGGCCAGGTGGGGCAGCACGGCTTCCAGGGTCGGGATCTGCTGGGAAGCCAAGTGACCCCCGTCATCGATGACGATGTCGAGCCGGGGCACCTGGTTGATCACGGATCGCCAAAAGTTGGGGTCGGCCTGGTCGCCGATGAAAACCCGGATCATCCCTTCTCGCTCGTACGCTCGACAAACCGGCTCGATATCAACACCGTAGAGGTGGGCGGACTCGCCAAAGTAGGAACGCCACAGTCCGAGGCTGCCGCCGCTGTATATGCCGATCTCAAGGACGTGCACCTCCTTTCCCCGGAAGCGGGCGAAGTGGCGGTCGTAGATCTCGAAGTAGTGACGCCACTTCCACAGACCTGGCCCCTCGGTGTGAGCATCGAAGTACTCCTCAAGCTCTGTTTTCCCGGGAGCGTCGGAGTAAGCGCCGCTGGCGTTCTGGAACCGTCGCCCGAACTGGTAACCGCGCCTGAAAGCTGCGAGCGACTCGGCCGCCTGACGCCCTCTCGCTGCGAGTTGCTTCGGCCTTCGGAGATGCCATCGGATATCCATCGGACAACCTTAGCGACGTGCCCCATGACCGGCCCCCGCTCCAGGAGGACGACATCGTGACCGCGGAGCCGTAGCGCTCCACTGGGATCTCAACCGAGAACGGAGGTGTGGTGTCCTCATTGGGGGGTGACCCCATACGGCACATCGGAACTAGGGCCGGGGTGGCCTCCGTAGACCAGTAGTCGAAGGCGTAGCATCAAGCGAACGCCTCGACCGCGTCATTTGTCCGTTCCAGGGGTGTAGCTCGCGGAACTCCTGGGCCACCTCCTGGGCAGCGTCGAGCGGAAACTGCCGACCTGAGCCGCTGCCATGACCATCCACACCACCATGTCCGTGTAAAGCGCGATCTGAGCGAAAACAGTGGTCCGGCTCGCCGAGTTCGACAACCACCAGTGGATCTCCAGTGCGCCGAACACGTACGTCGCCGTCAACGTGATTAGCGACCACGCGATGACGATCCATATCCAGACCGGACCACCGAGGCCAGTGTGCCATCGCGTTCTTCTCAGCGTCAGCCCCCCAGCGATGGCGACCGCCGCCGCTACCGGCAGGATGTGAAGGTTATTGGCGATCGCCGAAATGGTCGGATGGAAACGCCCAGTAACCGACTCGCTGGACGACCCGAAGAAGTCTGAGCCGATTCCTTCGTACTTCATCAGGATAGGCCACAAGAGTGATGGCACTGCCATTGCCAGCCACAGGCTTGCGCGGGTTAACCAGACCGCCAGTGTCCTCGGTACGATCAACTCAAACCGGTGTGCCAATGTCCTTCCCACGACAAACCCAAACCGGCCCTCCGGCTGGCCATCATGCACAACCTGATGCCGGGATGTGGGGATATAGCGGATCGACATCAGCGCCAGGATCACGAGGGCAACGATGAGGCCCTCGTTCTTTGTGAGGGCGGCGACCGTGGCACAGATCCATCCGATCGCCAGATGGCTCGACGACCGCGGCAGCAAAAGGCCATAGATGGTGGCCGCGAGCGCACTCGCCCCCCAAAGCAGGTCGGCGTAGCCCCCAACCGCGAATGGCTCGTTCACACCGAAGCCGATCAGGCACACAGCCGCACCGCCACCGATTGCGACGACCCGCGTCCATGACGACGCGTCCTTGCGGGGCACCGAAGCGATCCCGCACGCCGCGACTCCCAGCGCGCACGCATTAAGGATGGCTGTGAGTGACACTGCCAAGTGAATATCGGATCTGCCATGGATGGCGAAGCCAAAGGCACCGCTTGCCGAAACCAGCGGTGGGTAGCCCGGGTTGGAGAACTGGTACACGGGATTCTTCAGCGCCGCCAGATACGTGTCATGACCGCCATGGATGAACAACGAATGCAGGGTCCAAATGGCTCTTGCGTCATACGCAATAATCGGCACCTGCAGCACCCGCAGCGGCCATGCAACCGCACCCGCGATCACGATGGCGGTGATCCATGGCCAGGGTGATCTCCACTCAACGTCGATGCTCAGCAGCTGCCACGCCAGCCTTGACCGACTCTTGCGATCGCTGGGATGACGTAATGGGACGCGCATCATGAGCGAGACCAGGTTCACGAGAATGGCGATGACGACGAACCACACCACGAACGTGCCCCCGATTGCCAACTCGCACTCGGCGGCAAAGCCTGCCATCAATCCCCCGACCAACGGTGCCAGAAAGATCGTAACGGGACGAACCCCGGCTACAGCGATGCTCGGCACAAGGGCGGACAGGGTAAGGAGCAATAGCGCTGATACGACGTGGCTGATCATCGCAGTCTGTCCACGTGGAGCGTGAGTCCGCTGCACTCGCTCCCGATACTGGTCGACGCCGCCCATCGCGCTGAGGATCGTGGGGTTATGACAGCCCAAAGAGTGGCCATCTCCGCCAGCATTTGCACAGGTCCGGTTACTACAGCTCCGCTGGTTATCGGATTGTGCTTCAGTGGATTGCCGACCCACACGCTCGACCCTCTCGGCACTTCCTTTTGGAAGGCCGCGCGCAGGCATTTGAACTGCTCGTTCGAAGCTGTCCAGTCAGAGGCTTGCCCGGTGGAACGAAGGTAACTCGACTCATAGTTCGATGTGTGTATGGCAGCCAGGAGAACAATGATCACGACGATCATGATGACCACCGGCGCGACGAACTGAGCATGTCGCCGCGGCGGTTGTGCCTCTGTACGCGCCATGGCACAACGCTATGTCGCGGCGTTGCATCGCTGCGATGGAAACTCTGGCGCACCACGAGTGCCCCGCCCACTTGCCCAGTGACCGGACTTCGCATCCTCCGACTTGGATTGCAGGGCCGACATGTTGATCCCAGTCCAGCCCGCTGGCCTATTTGCGCCATCGGTGTCCCAGTACGCCGGCAGCGGGACGGTTGTCGACGGCGGCTTGTAACGACAAACTCAGTGCATTTTCAGGCTATTCCAAGTTTCGACATCTCACTATCTTGATCCTTAGCGGGACCTGAGCGCCGTGCCTCCGTACGCCCGGACGGGGTGCCACCCTGCGGCACCATGGGGGCAGTGCGGACTCGCGGCAGGAGCAGCTGCAATCATGGATGCGTGGTATCCGGATGATGGCGGTCCGTCGGTGATCGGAAAATCGTCCGACGAACGAGAGCAGCATCGTCGATCACTCTGGGCGTACTACGGCCGGCGGGTGGCCGGACGCGGAAACCGGAGTGAGAGAGGGAAGGGTTCGTACAAAGCACCGTCCGTTAGTGTGTTTCCTCATCTAGTGAAGCCTGGGTGACGGCTGTGATCCGCAACCTCAACATCCGCTATGCCGTCAACTCCAATCAGGGGCTATTTTACGCGCGACACCTGCTAAACGTCCACAAAGCACTGCACCGAGGTGACCGCTCATGGTCGGAGAATGGAGAGGATGACTACGCAGGTGAGCTTGCCGAAGCGACTGGCTGGTATGTCGATGTCGGATCGCAGAATCCCGTAAAGCACTCCAATACATATCGGCTTTACAGACGCGGATGGCGCGGAATCGCCGTCGAACCCAATCGTGCGCTCTGTCGGATCCATCGCGTGGTCCGGCCGAAGGACATCGTCTTCAATGGCGCGATTGGACCCGAAAACGGTGAACTCCCGTTCTACGAGATGAGTCCACAGAATCTCTCGACGTTCTCTCCCGAGGCGCGTGATGAATACGTGCAGCGGGGCGACCGCCTCGTGCGTACGGTTACCCGTCGAGTATCGAGGCTTTCTGCCTTGCTGGACAAAATCGCTTTACCGGGGCAATTCGGCTTGCTTTCTGTAGACGTAGAAGGCTGGGACCGAACGGTACTTTCCTCCAACGATTGGGAGAGATGGCGACCCACCATGGTCATCGCCGAGCAGAACAGCGAGGCGGCGGCGTCAGGTATTGCCGATTTCTTCGGAGAAGTCGATTACAGGCTGCTAAAGGTCTACGCCAACAAGAACGCTCTCTACAAGGACGCGCGATCGTGATACACCAGCCTGTCGGCGGCGCAGGCGGCGGGCGGGATGCAGCTTCGATCAAGCCACGGGCGCCTCGACCTGCACGGTAACGACGAGCCAGAACGTGACAGAGGGGCCGTTCAACACGTCCGGCCCCGGGGGGCAGGTAGTTTCGTACCCGAGAGCACGGTTTTTGGTGACTTCACCCTGGCACAGATCTGCCCCACCGGCTCTATTTCCGTAGCCCTGCTGCGAGACACCGACATCACTGGTGTGGTCACCACCACCACGACCACTCAATACCACGGGCTGCACGGCAAGGTCTTCGCCACCTCGTCCTCCACTTCCTCATCCATAACGAGCTTGAGCGCCAAGCCAGTTTGTTCCATGTACTAAAACATTTCGCCAGCCACCAGACTGACGTGGGGTGCCCCAGTACGCCGTTCATGAAGGGGTGGGCCGTGTCAAGAGCGTTTGTCCGGAAGGTTGTTCCTGAACCCCATGGCGGCGTCCTAAACGAGGCCGCGCGCCGACGAGACGCCGGGTCAACGTCGGGCGATGCCCGCCGAAGGCTTGGCGTTGACGCCGGCGGCGAGCGGCGCATCCTGCTCGAGGACGCCGCTATGTGGTGCTGCGAGTTCCCATCACTGCTCGGGGGGTTCTGTCACGCTCCCGTGGGCAGCCAGCCATTCATTCGTCGATCTCCGCACATGATGGGGTTCGGCCACGTCCCGACGGGCTCAATCAGAAACAACGGCCACACCGGAGTCGGTGGGCCACGGCGTACGTCGAGCTCGCGTCGGTCCGTGGCCGAGACTCAGGCGGCGGATTCCAGGCATCGGACCTCCCCGTCACGCATCGCGTAGAAGACGAGGGTGAGCAGCTTTCGGGCGACGGCCACGCGGGCTTTGTACTTGCCGGCGTGCTCGGCGATGCGCGTGTAGTCGGCGCGCAGCTTCTCGTTGCCCTTGGCCCGGTAGTTCCCCACGGCCTCGATGGCCGCCCAGCGCACCAGCGGTGAGCCCTGCTTGGTGATCGCCCCGCGGTGAACCACCTCGTCAGACTCGCGGTGCTTGGGGGTGAGGCCGGCCCAGCTGCAGAGCTTCTTGGCCGAATCGAAGCGGCTGACGTCGCCGATCTCGGCCACGAAGATGGCTGCGATGACCTTGCCCACCCCGGGCAAGGTGAGCAGGGCCCGATAGCCGGGGTCGGCCTTGAGCTCGGCGTGGATGTGCGCGTCGAGCTCGGCGATGGCCCGCTCGTAGACATCGAGCAGGTTGCGCAGAGAGTCGAGACGCATGGCGTAGGCCTCGGGCAGTTCGAGGCGGTCGAGCTGGGCCTGACCGGTCGGGCCCCAGAGCTCGCCGACGACGGGGAGGATCCCGTTCTTGGCCATGACCCCGTGGATCTGGGCCTTGGCACTGGTCCGGTGCCGGATGAGCGAGTAGCGGTAGCGCACCAGCTCGCGCAGCTCTCGGACCTCTGGCGGCGCGATCCAGCCCTCGGCCAGGCGTCCGAGGGCCAACATGGCGGCCAGGTCTTGGGCGTCGCGCACGTCGTTCTTGACGCGGCGGGTCCCCCAGTTGTTGCCGAGCGCGTGGGCGAGGTGCACGTGGGCGCCGAGCTCTTGGAGCACATCGGCCGCCCAGTACCAGCCATAGGTGGATTCGAGGACCACCTCGGGCTCGGGCCCAGCCGCGGCCATGGCCTGGGCGAGTTCGAAGGGCTGGCTGACGAAGCGCTCGGTGCCGAGCACCTCGCCGTCTTCTGCCATCCGGACGATGGTGGTACTGCGTCGATGCAGGTCGATTCCGACGTACTGTCCCATAGGGGCCTCCTCCTCTTTCGAGGTTGTCTTTTGCAAGACCGAGCATGCTCGGATCTCACGAGGGGCGGAGGCCCCGCCCCTTCATCGCATCAGGACGGAGACAGGGCTGAGCGGTTCCGTCTGACGTGACTAGTCGGCAAAGCAGTTGGCCAGAAGGGTGTTGAGTACCGCCGCATCCTTGCTCACTGTCAATGCTCCATCCGTACCTCTTGAGATGTCGAGGGACGGACAGAAGGCGTCAAAGTCTCCGCAGTAGAAATGTGGAGACCCTCTGACGCCCCGTCGAACCCCATCTTCCCAGTCTCTGCGTATCGCCTCCTCGTCGGCAGCGTCATATGGACCAACGTTGAATGATTCGGCAAGCTCAGAGAGCACCTCGGGTCGGGAAATGTCGAGGCCCTCCTCAAAGAGTGCATCACGAAGAGCCAGGCTCATTGCTTCGCCTGTTTTTAGATCCTGACGATATGCGGCGTGTACACACGCGAGGGCGGGCAACGAAGTCGTGGGAAAGTGGTTCGGGTTAAAACCCCCGAAAAGGTGAGGGGCTACCTGGGATCGTAGTTCTCGGACATGTGAAGCAGTGATTTCAGGATCAAGCGGCGCTCCGTTAACCAACTCGAGGGGCCAAGCCCGGATATCCAAGAGAACATCTCCACGTCCCAGCGCAGACCGACGCTCAACGACGTAGTGGAGGCCCACATGTGCGAACGGGCACCACACATCTGCGTAGACCTCGATTGCACTCATATGTTGAGCCCACGGGTCCTTTGGATCATTCAAAGTCATCGACATCTCACAGGACCTCCTCACTTGCACAATGCCGCTGCTCATCAGGCACGGACAGGGTCAATCGTCCCGACTCAGTAGGGACTTTTGGTCCCGTACCGACCTGCCCCCGTACGCCGGGATAGTGGCGCATTTTGGCACGAGTAAGGCAGGCAACGCTGACCTGCAGCGTACGATTCTCGCATGACGTGGGCCGTTCGACATGACCGAGGGGCCGTCGTTGGTGTCACCCTCACCAGGCCCGACCATCTGAACGCCTTTACAGGTCAGGACATTCTCGACCTCAGGGCATTGTTGGTAGAGCTTTCTCGCGATTCAAGTGTCCGTGCAGTTCTGCTCACGGGAGCCGGCCGTGCCTTTTGCGCCGGAGGTGATTTGCACGCCATGAGCAACTCAAGCGCAGAGCCCGTGTCATCAGACGAAGCGTTGCTATCCATGCGGCGCATGGCCGAGGTCGTGGAGCTCTTGCACCACATGCCCAAGATGACAATGGCGGTTGTCAACGGTCCGTGCGCAGGGGCGGGGTTGTCATTGGCTGCTGCGTGCGACATCAGGATTGCTGCACGCTCAGCAGTCTTTCTCACGTCGTACATCAGGGTTGGTCAGAGCGGGGATTATGGCCAGGCCTGGTTCCTTCAGCGCCTCATCGGAGCCGGTTGGACTGCTCGACTTCAACTTCTATCGGAGCACATCGAAGCGGAAAAGGCGCTCCGCATCGGGCTTATCGAGGAGGTTGTTGATGATGACCAGCTCGAATTGCGCGCATTCACACTGGCCGAGCAGGCCGCATCAAGCGCGCCGTCAGCGATTGCAGCGATCAAGAGAAACCTTGACGCTGCGAGTGAGCTGCCCCTTGGGGGTTATCTCGATGAGGAATCTCGGCGCTTTCTAAAGACTATGGAGTCTGACGATTCGGTGGAAGCGATCCACGCGTTCGTGGAGCATCGACTACCCCGATTCACCTAAGTTTCTATTTATCGAGGGTGTCCCAGTTCGCCGGGACGGTGTGCCACCTCCGCATACCCTGTGCCAGTGGAGTCTGCTGCTGAAGAATGGAGCGTCGAGCGGCATTTGGCCGATAAACCAAGAGACGTTGCGGACCTCTACAAACGCTTCGTCAGATTGCTGGCGGGATGTGGGCCATACACGGTCAGTGTCACCAAGACGGCCATTGCCTTCAAGGGAACTCGCCGGGGTTTCGCCGGAGCAAAACCCCGCAAAGCCTCCCTGGACGGATTTCTCGATCTACAGCGAGAAGTGCAGGACGAGAGGTTCCTACGGGTTTCGCCCTACACGAAGAGCCTGTTTGTCCATCAGTTTCGGATAACGAATGCCGCGCAGCTCGACGAGTCCTTCGCAGCCTTGGTGGAGGAGGCATATCAAGTCGGACGGGGCGCTCACCGACCGTCTCGAAGGACTGGATGACTGCCCCCGATCGCCGGGAGGAGATGCCACCTTTCGGCACCTATGGGATGCCGCATCAGCCGTCCATAACCGCCAGGCTTGGGGTTCGAGTCCCCTCAGCGCCAACCGATCTCACATTTACGACGTTGTTTCTGGTTGTAGCCGCGTTTACCCGATCCGTCGCTGCGCGACCTTGAGACGACTACATCAACCCTCGAGAACAGTCCCAGCAGGACTCCCAGATGAACCGTGGGGCGCTTGCCTTGCTGCTTTGAACATGGGATCGTTCCGTTGCCACAGGAGGTTATGTATGTCCACCAAGCCCACCTATCTGGGGCTCCTGAACGCCATCGCGCTCAATGAGACCCGTGCGTACCACTATCTTCAAGGCTGGATCGCGACGACTCCAGACCCAGAGGTCAGAGAAGTCCTTTGCACTGTCGCGGCTCGTGAAGGAGAGCACGGCTTGAGCTTCGCCAAGCGCATCAACGAACTCGGATTCGAGGTGCAAGAGAAGGACGATCAAGGCCTCGAGGAGCGAGTCCCTCTCGCATCGTCTCCCGATATCTCCGACATCGACAAGTTCGAGAGGTTCGGTCTACACGAGCTCGAGAAGACTCTTTGCTATTTCGACGACATTTTCAAGGATCATTCAATCGACGTCCGCACCGGAGAGCTCCTCGGACGCTACGTTGCGGAGGAGCACGACAGCTGCCGCCTACTGAGAGGTTGCTACGACCGTCTTGTCGCTCGCAGCCGAGTCGCTTAGAAAGCGATGGCCAACAGGGGATGACGGCGTAAGAGTCGTGTCCCCGAACGCCGGGATCCGCGTCAGACCCCTGGGCTGGATTTGGGTGACCATTGACCTGTGCGAAGCAATCAGCCGGCACACGACAGTATCGATCTGGAGCTGAGCGCCAATCCCGCCGAGACGGACGTCCAGTTCCGCGTGCCGAATGAGACTACGGGCGTCACGGCGAAATCCTCGCACGATCACAACGGGACAGACCTGGCTGCCCGGTCCTGAACGTCAGGGGGTAGCCCAGTTCGCCGGGACAGCGAGACTCCCAGCACTTCGGAGCTAGTCGGGTGCCTCTTCAGAACTCTCCCGGAAGTTGGCGGTAATGGTGACTTTTGGCCCCAGTTCACGCTGGAGCCGCGGCAGCAACCGTTCGCCTTCGGCTTGCCATGCCAGCCATTCGGCTTCCGGCCACCGATCGATACCGTGATCGTCGAACTGATCTTGCCAATCCACTAATGCCTGGAGCAGCTCCCGGCTGAGCGGTGGGTTCTGCCAATCAAGACCCCAGACAGGTAGATCGCCCATGTAGTCAGGACCGAACCCGACGCTCAGTGGAATCTTCGGAGGCCCCGGTCGCCGCCAATCCGACGACAACCAGGCCCGTCTTGGTGGTGGATCAAGTTGGGGCTCCGGCGATGCGTAGATGAAACCACTCCGTTCGCGGCTCATAGCGCCCCCCGTCGAAACCGGCGCCCCACACGGTATCGGCGTTTGAAGCCTTGGTTCAGACGGGTGCCCCGGTTCGCCGGAGCGGTGGGACAGTCCGACACAGCGGGATACCGTGAAACTGTGGATCTTCCAGAGCTTTTGGTCGCTGATACTGCCGAATGGCGGACCTGGTTGAGGGGCCACCATTCCAAGTCACCAGGCGTATGGCTCGTCCTAGCCAAGAAGGGCACGACGCATCCGACAACGCTCTCCTACGACGAGGCACTCGACGAGGCGATCTGCTTTGGTTGGATCGATGGGCAGCTCGGGCGTCGTGACAATGCAACGTTCCGGCGACGATTCACACCCCGAAACGCTCGGAGCCCTTGGTCTCAACGGAACGTCGCCATCGTCGAGAGGTTGAGCGCCTCCGGCCGAATGCATCGGTCAGGGGAAGACGAGGTTCGGCAGGCCAAAGCGGATGGTCGGTGGAACACTGCCTACGCCGGACAAGCGAGCGTGGAGATTCCAGAGGATTTGGCGGACGCCCTGATTGCCAATCCTCGTGCTCAGGCACGGTTTCAGACGCTCACAAGTGCGAATCGGTACTCCATCCTCTACCGGATCGGAAGCGCAAAGAAGGTGGAGACCCGGGCCAGACGTATCGACCAGTTTGTGGAGATGCTGGCCCGAGGCGAGACCATCCACCCGCAAGGTCCACGATCACCTCGTTAGTT
This sequence comes from uncultured Acidimicrobiaceae bacterium, assembly GCA_963726005.1. Classification (GTDB taxonomy): domain Bacteria; phylum Actinomycetota; class Acidimicrobiia; order Acidimicrobiales; family RAAP-2; genus Bog-473. Next base: position 466,013 of record CAVSAT010000001.1, on the reverse strand, counting down.
GGTCGGCGTCAGCGAACAGGTGCCGCAGTTCCCCGGGTCGAAGCGCAGTTGATCCGGGTGAAACGACAGGCGCCAGGGCGGGGACCTTGGGCACCAGCACACAGGGGTGTGTACCGTTCAAGTTGTGATGGATTGTGACCTTGAGAGCGCCTTGACGGTCAAACATTTGACCGACGGACAATTCACTTCATATGCCCCTCCCGACTACGAGTCGCACAACGGGATGTTCGGGGGTTGGACAACAGCGGTGGCATTGCATGCCCTCGCGCTTGAAGACGTTCACGCGCTATGGGATATACCCCACTCGTGTGGCGTTGCCCCTCAAGAGCGCGTCACGTTGTCAATGATGGTCAGGAGCGCCCGATTGAGGTTCTGGCGCTCGTCGCTCGTCAGGCCGCTCAAGAGACGTGCCTCCAACTCCCGGACCTGACTGCTCACGGCACTCCGTTTCCGGGGCGGTCGTGTTTGCCACGACACCTATCCCGTTCGCCCTCCGTGTGCCCTCAGTGGACCTCTCGGAAGTCGAGCACCTGGGCTGGGGCGTCGCACTCTGGCTCAAGGCGGACGATCCCAGCGCACCTTCACGACAAGCTGGCCGAGGCCGGCGTCGCCATCGTCACGCCCCCCTTCGAGGGTCCCTTCGGGCTGACCTTCGCCTTCGAGGATCCCGATCGCTACGTCATCACGATCCATGGCTGATGGGTTCGGCGGTATCTCGCATGCGGATGGGGGAACATTTGAGGTCGGGTACTCGGGACCGTTCTCCTTGGCGGCGAGCATCCGATTCCTCGAGGGCTTCACCCCTGCCGGGTACGAAAGCTCCCCTTCGAACCACCTCGACCTCGCCTTTTGTGCCGGACCGCTGTGGCACCCCGTCGCCGTCCGAGTGGCAGAACGAGCCGGAGAGGTGATCGGGTCGTTCGTAGGAGATGTCAGTCCCGAGGCCGTTGCATCCAACGTCTCTCGTATTCTCTCGCTCGACGTCGATGCACGGGAGTTCCCCGACGTCGGACAGCGAGACCACGTTGTGGCGGCACTCCAGGCGAAGTACCCGGGCCTGCGCCCAGTCTGCTTCTGGACCCCGTACGAGGCAGCGTGTTGGGCCGTCATCGGGCACCGGATCCGCAGGATCCAGGCCGCCGCCGTCAAGGCGAAGATGGCACAGCAGCTCGGGCACGCGATTGTGCTCGCTGGAGCAACGCTGTTCTCCTTTCCTTCCCCGCAGCGACTGGTCGATCTCGACGGATTTCCCGGACTCTCGGGTCGCAAGCCTGAGTGGCTACGCGGGATCGCTCGAGCTGCCCTCGATGGCAGGCTCGATCCAGAAGCGCTGCGGGCGCTCCCGCGCTCCGAGGCAATCGACCAACTCAAGGAACTCGGCGGGATCGGCGACTTCTCCGCGGAGTTGATCCTTTTGAGGGGCGCCGGCGACCCCGACTGGGCGCCACGACACGAGCCACGACTCATCAGCGCCATGAAGTTGGCGTACGACCGTGCCCATTTCGACGATGACGAAGTCGTTGTCATCACTTCGGGCTGGGCGCCCTATCGAACGTGGGTCTCGTTGCTGCTGCGGGTCAACCTAGAGGACTCGACCCACGAGATCTCGGGCACCAATCGCCGAGCAGCCCGCGGATAGGCCGGCTCGAGGGGTAGCCCTCGGCTAGGTGCTCCATAACGCCCAAGCGCCATCGTTGTTGTAGGTGCCCCTGCCCGCCGGGACGGGGTCAGTCCTCGGGGACCTCGTAGGTGATGACGGTGCCGTCCTTGAGCACCAGGAACGGCCCCTCGGGTCCGAAGCTTTCGCCGACGATCTCGACGTCGTTCATCCACGCCATTGCCGCGGCTTCATCCTCGGTGGGCTGAGGAGCTGTTACGGGGCCGAGTGTACGGTCGGCGTCGTCAAGGCGGACACATAGGGACCAATCCGTGATCACAGTAAGATCACAGACCCTTGCGGATTGCCCTGGCAGGAGCAGCACGGACGTTCTCCACCGCTCCCCCATCAGCCTGATGTCCTTGACACTTTGCGGACTGCATCGATGGGGCTGGACGGGATCGGTGAGAGGTCGAGTCCCGCTTCGGGGACGGCCTTCTCCCCAGTCAAAGACTGTGAGCGCCAGCGACAAAGGCTCAGAGGTCATCACGAAGTCACAAGTCCGCTCAGGCAGGTTCGTACGCTGACTGTTGCCCCAGAAGTGCTCTGGGCTCGGGCATCGGGCTGACGGGCACCGAGAGTACGCCGACCCTCCTACGCGGAAGCGGCCCCTCGATTGGAAGCGGAGGAGGGGCCGCTGGCGCACCTGGCGCCATCGTGACTGACGTAGGTAGTACCAGTTATACCCGCCAAAGCTGGCGAGTCCGTCGCGCCCCCCGTCACCGCGAGGCTCTCACGTTGCGCGGCCCCACTTTGGCCGTCAACCTGAGGCCGCAGAGTGCCGATAAGACGAAGCGACCCCGGCCCGATTACCCGGGCCGGGGTCGTCTCGCTGTGGGCACTGGGGTGGCATTGGCGAGAGCCAACCCCCCTGGGGTCGGGCGGACGACCCCGGCGTGCCGACTGCCAGTCTTGCAGGCGAGAATCACCGTCGCCACCGTTACAAAAGCCCCACCCCTCGTTTTTGGGTGGAGGAGGGGCGGCTGCACCTGTGGAGGAGTCGCCCCACCAGCGGTTCATGGGTGAGTCCGCCGGGGCGGATGGTCGAGCGGGTCGACGCGGCTGACCAGGACCTCCGCCAGGCGTCTCTTCAGGAGTTGGAGGCGCTCACGGCCATCACGTTCGCTCAACAGAGCCGACAGGTCGATTCGCCAAGGTCTGTGCGGCTGATCACCCACTGGTCCTCCTACCGCCTCACCCGGGAGATCGAGTCCTGCTCCGCTCAGGGGTGTGATGAGCCGGCCGCACAAGCCCGACGCAGTGGACCACGAACCGCTCGGAACCAGTTCCCGAGTCCCACCGTTGCTGGAATGCCCCTGTTCCCCATCACCCGCGTCCCCTTCGACTCCCATGGAGTGATCGTTTCCTGGGATCGCGTCCACTCCATGCGCCGATGATGACGAGCAGGACCATGACGAGAAGAGCGCCAACAGCGAGTCCCAAGACGACGACGTCAGAGATGAACGGTGCGGTCCCGCCGGCGCCAACTTTGGAGTCCCGGTACCAGAGGACCAATCCGAACACCAAACCAACGAGAAACCCGGTTCCAACGATGAGGCCGACGGAATGCGAGACCCAAGGGGCGGCGCGACGGCGGACCCGCTTCGAGCGCGGTCCAGACGTTGGATCTTCCGGTCGAACAGGTGGCCGATCGCTTGAGATCCACCTAAGGCTAGATACGCTTTGAGGTCCCCGCCAGCACCCCCCATGTATCTGTGTTCGGTCACGCGGCCGATGACGACGCAGCGGAACGTCGCCGTATCACCTGTTCAGGCAGGTGCCTTTCGGGACCACCTCCACGAAAACAAACGGCTGGCCGCTTTGCCAGCGTGATGAGAAGGGGCGCCCTTTTGTGACGTCCAGGTGAACCCTGGCGCCGAAATCACCACGGGCGACCGGGGATGTTGTAGAACCGCGAGTGGGCTCTCCAGGAGGACATCGCTCAATCCGTATGATCTCTCACCTCAACCTGCTCCGGCGCTTCCGCCGCGGCGTCCCCGTACTCCTGGCCTGCGTGGTCCTGGCGCCCGTCGCGGTCGTGTGGGACTCGTTGCCCGCTGCGCCTGCGGCGCGGGCGCTGACGACCATCGGGTCTCAGGCCAATTCGACCACGACCCTGCACGTAGCGCCACTCGCGGGCTCGAGCCTGACCTTCAGAGCGAAGGTGACCGGCGTGCCCGACAGCGCGGCGACTCCGACGGGAACGGTGACCTTCGCGATAGAAGGCTCGTCTGGCCCGGTCCAGTGCGATGGCCTCACGAACACGGTGTCGATGTCGGGAGGCGTCGCGACGTGCAAGGTGACGTCGGCACTCAGTGCGTCGGGCCTGCCAGACACCGCGTGGGCGACGTACTCGGGCGACGGCAGCTTCACCGCGAGCGGTGGCGCCCTCTACACCAGTGACGGCAACTTCAACTCGAGCGTCCCCACGACGTCGGACCCGGGCCCGCCCGCTCCCACAACGACCACCACATCGACGCCCACAACAACCACCACCACCACGACGACGACGGCTCCGTCAGCCGGCATGGCAGCTCCCGCCGGCTACACGGGCCAGCAGATGATCTTCGACGACCAGTTCTCCGGGAACAGCCTCGACACCTCCAAGTGGGTCACCTACCTGGGGGCTCAGGGCGGTGTCTGGAACGACCACGGCAGCCTGCCCGTGCCCTTCTCGGGGCCGAACACTCCGATCACGACTGAGGCGGCCATGTTCGGGCCCTCCCAGGTGTCGGTCAACAACGGATTGACCCTGACCGCTCAACGCAACACCAATCAGTACGCCGGCACGTTTCCGTGGTTGAGCGGCGTCGTCACCACCGAAGGAAAGTTCTCCCTACCGACGGGCGGCTGGTACGTCCAGGTGAAGGCGAGGATGCCCGACCAGTCGCAGGGCATGTGGCCGGCCATCTGGTTCTTCCCCGGAGTGTCGGGAACGCCGACGAACGAGCTCGACGGTTACGAGGGCGGCTGGCCCGGCACTGATCCGAACCAGATCATGCATTCGGACTACTTCTCGGATCAGGGTGAGCAGCAGAACGCCTACAACCTGAACGCCGACGTCACGGCCGGATATCACGTCTATGGGTTCCAGTTCATTCCGGGCCAATCGATCACAGCCTTCTTTGACGGGTCGAAGGTGTGGCAGGTGAATGCGTCGAGTGGCATCACGATGACCGGGGAGCCGTACGAGATCATGCTCGAGCTCCAGGTCGCCAGCCAGCAGTCATCGGGGTGGCACACCGTGCCGACGGGTTCCACCCCCTCGGCGAGCATGGATGTCGCCGAGGTGCAGGCGTATTCGTAGGACGGCTGATCCGCCGCCTCCCTACGTCCCCTCCCGGCGAAACGCAGTTTTCAGGGCGGTGATAGCGGCGTTGAAGCGCCCCAGGTCGACACCGCTCTGTGCGGCAAACACCGAAAGGCTCGACTGCGGTGTGGCCGGCGAGACAGCGGCTTCACGGGCGACGTCTCTTCGGTAGGCCCTCGCTGATCTGACCAGGGTGGTGACGTACCGGTTGATCGCGTTGGGCCACGGCAGATCCACCATCTGACCGATGAAGGTACGAAGCGCTGACTGGTACGTGCTGGCCGCGGACGCGGCGACTTGGAAGTCGGCGTCGACCCGCGCCTGTGCAGTGGTGGCGTCGTTCTCCGCATTCGTCGCCAACTGCACTTCGCTCGATTGGCAGCTCGCGTAGCCGGCGGCGTCTGACGGATTGCAACCGCGGCCGAATCGATCCGCCTGTATCGCGCCTTCGTCCAGAGTGAGCTTCCGCTCCTGGCTGGAGAGGTCCGCGAAGGCTGCGTTGAGCGCGGTCGAATAGGTCACGTTGGCGCCGGTCACGGTGGCCATGTCCCCGGTGACCGAATGGCGCAGGTATGCGAGGTCGATCCACGTGGTCGTCGTGTCGGTCGGTGCGGCAGACGGCGATCCCGTCGCCCTGGCACTGCACCCCGACAGTGCGGCCAGCATGGTGCCTCCCAAGAGCACGCCGACAATGGATCCCCTGCGCATGTGGGAAGTCAGACTACGCAACGGGCATTCAGAACGCCCGCCGGGGGTCACTTCGTGGTCACACCATGATCACAAGGCAGGGCGTGACCTTGCACCTGCCATGACGAGCACCGGGGACCCCGCCCGAGTCCGGCGGAGCGGAAGTTCACCGAGGGTTGAGCGGGGCTGCGTCCGGGTCGTCGACCACCCACCGGGAGCGCAGGTCCTCGAGCCACTCGGGGAGCTCGATGTCGGGGTCCGGGAGCGCTGTCGCCCCTCGTTCCGCCAGCGCCCGCTCGAACGCCCCGGGGTCGTCACCCCAGGACCGGGGATCCCCCATCATGACTTCGAGCAGCACGGTGCCGCCCTTGCCGGCCACGAAGGGCCCGAAGGCGGCGCCCATCGGCAGCTCGACGTGCGTCCCCGCTGGGCAATATCGGTCACCGCACCACATGTCGCCGTCGATGACGAAGAGCACATGCGGGCTGTTGTGGCCGTGACGACGGACAACGACGCCGGGGTCCCACCTGGCGTACAGGGAGAGGTACTGCGGATCAGGTGAGAACGCCAGCCACTTCTCCCACACCGAGGCCGTCGTCCCGTCCGCCGTGCGGACTGCCTTCACCTGCTGCCAACGGACATCGGGATCGTCGAGATGGCGGAAGACCGGTTCCACCTCAGGACACTGCGCCGAGGAACTGGAAGGTGTTGCAATAGAACAGCCGGCCGTGGCCGGCTCGCCAATCGGCCCACCCGGTGAAGGCCTCGCTGTCGACGCCCCCGATCCGTGGGGCCACATGCTCGATCATCGTCGAGAACGTCGCCTCTGCCTCCTCGCCGTCGAACTCGTAGAAGTGCATGAACATGGGGTCGACCGGCGCCACGTTCTCGTAGACCGAGATCTGGGTGAAGCCCGGTATGCCTGCCGCGGCGATGTGGCGGATGTGGACGAAGTCACCCCAGTCGCGCAGAGCCTGTGCGAACTCGGGCTCCCTGGGGCTGATCCACACCAGCAAGAGGCCCGTGGTCGGCCGCCCCGTGAGGACACCCTGGCTGGGGCGCGGATGGCGGCGAAAGTGGTGCGCCGTGGTCTCGGCCGGGGCGTCGGGAGCAGAGAAGCTGGCCGTCACCTCGGCCACGGTCAGCATCGACCCGTCGGAGATCCGCATGGGGAGGTCCCGGCGACCGGGCACGCAGTTCTCCCACCACGTGACCCGGTCGACCCCCGCACGCCCGGCCAGCGCCTCGGCGCGCCGGCGCAACTGGTCAGCGGAACCGTCGCCCAGCTCGAGATACAGGCCGGTGGTCGTTCGGTCTTCCATCCTCGCTCAGGTCTCCTTCCCCGCGGCCGTCCAGTGTCCAGCGGCAGCTGCCGAGCTCGTGGTGACATCGGTCACGGCCGGCTGCGCTCGTGCATGCAGCCTCGCCCACCTCGGCACATTGTTGCAATGCGTGTTACGGTCGGTCCGTCCCATTTGGCGAAGGGGGAGATCAGGGGTCTTCGTGACCATATTCGCGCCACTCGCACCACCGACCTATTTCGAGCCCACGAAGGTCGCCGAGGACACCTGGGTGATCCACCAGGTGCAGCCCGCGCTCGGGCAGCCGCTGTTCGTCTACCTGAACTCCATGGTGATCCGGGGCGCCGAGCCGATGATCGTCGACACGGGCACGCCGGCGAACCGTGAGCAGTGGCTCAAGGACGCCTTCTCGCTCGTCGATCCGGCGGACGTCCGCTGGGTCTTCTTGTCCCATGACGACGTCGATCACACCGGCAATCTCGATGAAGTCATGGCAGCGTGCCCGAACGCGACGCTCGTCTGCAATTGGGCCATGGTCGAGCGCCACACGAACTGCTTCGACTTCCCGCTGCAACGGTGTCGCTGGGTGATGGACGGAGAGACGCTCGACATCGGTGACCGTACGCTCCTGGCCATGCGACCCCCCGTCTACGACTCGCCCACCACGCGCGGGCTGTTCGACCCGACAACCGGTGTCTACTGGGCGTCGGACGCATTCGCGACGCCGCTGCCCGACCCGCAAATGGGGATCGGGGACCTCGACCCCGAGTTCTGGGCCGGGGGGATGGCGATGTTCGCATTCGGTGCAATCAGTCCGTGGCTCTCGATGGTCGACGAGGAGAAGTACGGGCGCTACGTGGATCGCACCCAGGGGCTGGAGATCACGACCATCGCCGGTTGCCACACTCCGGTGATCGAGGGTCTGTTCATCGAGCGCGCCTTCGCACACGTCCGTCAGCTCCCCACGCTCGACCCGCCCCCGATGCCCGACCATTCGGTGCTGGAACAGATCATCGCCGCCACGGCGCAGGTCGCCTCATGAGGTCCTAGGGACGCCGTCCCGACCTGTTGCGCGGCGCCGGGCCCCTTTCCCGACGCGGACCGTTCACCGGGAGATCACTGACGACTCCACCAGGTCTTCCGCGCCGACACGCGGTGAATGCGCAGTTCAGCCGCCGATGCGGCTCTCCGGTCGGCACGAAACGGCCGTGTCGGCTCAAGATTCAGCCCGGATCGCCGATACCTCGATATGCGCCGGCGGAGGGGAACGTGCCAACCTTGAGCGGCCAGGCAATACGGCTCCCGGCCTAGGCCTCGTCGAGTCCGTGCTCCTCTCGGCTGAGGAGCCAACCTCTTGAATCACCTCATGTTCCGCCACTTCTCGTGCGCCCGACTTGCGCTGGCCCTTTCCGTGGCCAGTCTGGGCGTCTGCGCGCTCGCGTCCTCTGCCGGCGCTGCCCCCAGGGTGGTGGCTGCCCCCGGTGGCACGGCGCTGCCCGCCGGCTGGGAGCTCTGCGTGCTGCAGGGAGTGACGGCACCCGCCACGCAGGCGAACGTCGACGACCTCGATGAATGGCAGGCCGCCGAGGGTGGGTCGACGAACAACTCGGCGGCGTACAACCCCTTCAACACGCTGCGGATGACCGACGTCAACAACGCGCCGATCCCGGGCTCCATCTCCTCCAACGGCTTTCCCGCCTACGCGAACTGGCTGGCTGGCTGTGCCGCGACGGTGGCCACGCTGCTCCAACCGAACATGTGGTCGATCACTGCGGCGCTGCGGGCCGGGAACGTGGCCCCCGCGGGCGTGTTCCTCGCCGACGTCGACAAGAGCCAGTGGTGCGCACCCTCGGCCAACGGCACGCCCTGCTATGCGGACAAGATCATCGGTGCCACGGGCGGGGTCGACTCCGCGTTGCTGACCGCCTCGGCCGCGCTGAGCGTCTACGGGAACGTGAAACTGGACGTCGGTGCATACCAGGCGGCTGTGGCCACGTCGGCGGCGGACCAAAGCGTGTTGGTGTCGCTGAACCAGGAGCTCACGGCCGCGGCATCCGCCGTCTCCGACGCCCAGGACAAGCTGGCCGCGGCGCGGAGCACGCTGCGGCGATTCGCCGTCGACGAGTACGTGAGCAGCGGGCTCTACGTGAGCAGCTCGCTCACGAACGTCGGAAGTCGCACGCCGTTCGGCCCCCAGAACGCGAACGGCGTCGCAGCCCAGCAGTACGAGAGTGTGGCCGCGAACGACCTCCTCTCGACGTACCAAGCCGCAATTGCACACCTTGCGGCGTCGCAATCCCATCGGGACGCCGCCATGAAGGCGCTGGCCCAGGCCAATGCGACGCTGATATCGGACACCGCGACCCAGAACCATGCGCTCGACCGGCTGGTCAACGACGTCACGACCCTGCAGACCGCCGGCGCCTGCACCACGGTCCAGATCACGGCTCCGACGCCGGCTGGATCGCCGACGGCCGCCCCCACGAACGCCCCGACGACGACCGTGCCGACGACGACAGTGCACACTCCGACGACCCCGACGACTGCGGCGCCCACGACGACCACGACGACCACGACCGTGCCCCCGACCACCGTGCCGACGGTGATCGGCGCGGTGGTGCCGACGACGGTGGTGCCCGCCACGACCGTGCCCACGACGGCACCTCCGACCACCAGCACCACCACGACCACCACGGTCCCCCCCACCACGACCAGCACCTCGACGACCGTGCCGGGAGGCCCGACCACGCAGGCGCCCGTCGCGGCGAATCCTGCCGGGCTCGGGCAGCTGCAGGGCTGCATCGCCGTCTTCACTCCCCCCGGGAGCTGACGGCTGGGACGCGCCCGGCTGGTGGTCGCACCGCGCGTCGCACCTGGTTTCCACGCGGTAACCAGCGATGGGCTCGCCCGACGCGTCGAGCATCGTACCGGCGGTGCGATTGTCGGGGCCCGACGCCCCTTGACGGCACGCCGGCATGCCACACTGTGAGTTCCCCCACCCCCCGTCGATGGGAGCCGTCGGACACGTGCTGGTTTTCACCTTTCCCGGACAGGGATCACAGCGTGCCGGTATGGGTGAGCCATGGGTGGACCACCCATCGTGGGAAGTGGTCGAAGAGGCGTCCGCCGCCGCCGGCCGTGACCTGTCGCACCTGTTGCTCCGCGCCCCGATCGACGAGCTGACCCAGACCGAGAACGCGCAGCTCGCCACCACCGCGCTCAGCCTGGTGGTGCTCGACGCGGTGGAGCGGATCGGGCTCACCCCGGCCGCCTGCGCCGGCCACAGCCTGGGCGAGTACACCGCGCTCGTCGCCAGCGGCGCCCTCGGCTTCGAGCACGGGATCCAACTCGTCGTCGCCCGCGGCGAGGCCATGGCGCGTGCGAGCGAGGAAGCACCGGGAACCATGGCTGCGCTGCTCGGAATCGCGGACGACGACGCCGAGGCGGCCTGCATGCGCGCCGAAGGCGACGTGTGGGTGGCCAACTACAACGCGCCGGGACAGGTCGTGATCGCCGGGACTGGCGAGGCGGTCGCCAGGGCGGGTGAGCTCGCCAAGGGCCTGGGGGCCAAGCGGGTCGTGCCGATACAGGTCTCGGGCGCATTCCACACGCCCCTGATGCAGGGCGCCCGGGCCGACCTGCGCAAGGCACTGGCGGAGGTCACGTTCTTGACCCCCGAGGTCCGGGTCGTGGCCAACGTGGACGCGCACGTGCACGACGACCCGGCCGAGTGGCCGGGTCTGCTCTCCGCCCAACTGTGCAGCCCGGTGCGTTGGCGCCAGACGCTCGAGACCTTCGCCGGCCTCGGGCTGACGTCACTGGTCGAGCTGGGCCCCGGGGGTGTCCTCAGCGGACTGGCGAAGCGCAGCCTCCCCGAGATCCAGTCCCTGGCCGTGTCCAAGCCCGAGGACCTCGACACCCTGATGGACCAGATCGCCGCGGCCGGCACCTGGCGGGCGGAGCCGGCGCTGCACCAGGGTGAGCACCTCTACATGTCCGAGCGGGTGGTGGTGAGCCCGTCCAGCGGCATCTTCAGCCCCGAGTCCTCCCTGCAGGCGCCCGGGACGGGGCTCCTGCCCGGGACCGGCGACGACGCCGAGCAGCCGTCCGCCGTCGATGTCGGGGACCTGGTCGGCCGTGTCGGCGTCTCCGACGTCCGCACACCCTTCGGGGGACAGGTCATTCGCTGGCTGGCGGCCGACGGCGAGCGGGTCCAGGAGGGCCAGCCGCTCGTCTGGCTGCGCGTGCCCGACCCCCGCTGATGGCCGTCGTCTTCGTCACCGGCGGGACCCGCGGCATCGGCGCGGCCTGCGTGGAATGGTTCCTGGCCAACGGCGACCAGGTCGCCACGACCTTTCGCTCGGCAGGCGCTGCCCCGGCGCCCGAAGGCGCCGACCCTGATCGCTTCCTCGCCGTTCGCTGCGACGTGCGCAACGCCGAGGAGGTCGAGGCGGCGTTCGCGGCGATTGAGGAGCGGTGGAGCCCGGTCCAGGTGCTCGTGGCCAACGCCGGCATCACCATCGATTCGCTGATGCTGCGGATGAGCGACCAGGCCTTCCACGACGTCATCGACGCCAACCTGACCGGCTCGTTCCGTGTCGCCAAGCGGGCCGTGGCCAAGATGCTGCGCCTGCACGCGGGCCGCATCATCTTCGTCTCGTCCGTCGGCGCCTTCGTCGGGCTGCCCGGGCAGGCCAACTACGCCGCGTCGAAGGCCGGCCTGGTCGGGATGGCCAGGGCCATCGCCCGCGAGGTGGGCAGCCGGCAGATCACGGTGAACGTGGTGGCCCCCGGCCTGATCGACACGGACATGACGGCGGCCCTCGGCGCCGACCGGGTGGCCCTGATGACGGGCCAGGTGCCCCTCGGGCACGCCGGCAGCGTCCACGACGTGGCCGCCGTGGTGGGATTCCTGGCCTCCGATGCCGCCGCCTACGTCACCGGCGCCGTCGTGCCGGTCGACGGTGGCCTGGGTATGGGCCTGTAGCGTTCTGGAAACCGACAGACAAAGGAGCCCGATTGTGGACAGCGACGCAGCGTTCGAGAAGTTTCGCGAGTGCGCCGTGGAAGTGCTGCAGGTGCCCGCCGACAAGATCACCAAGGAGGCCAAGTTCGCGGACGACCTCGACGCGGACAGCCTCGATCTCGTCGAGCTCGTGATGGCGCTCGAAGAGGCGTTCGACGTCACCGTCGAGGAGACCGAACTCGAGGACATCACCACCATCGGCCAGGCCTTCGACCTGATCTCGACCAAGCTCTGATGCAGATCGGGGTCGGTGCCGGGGGTCCCATCAGGGGGCGGCGGGTCGCCGTCACCGGCCTCGGGGCGGTCACCTGCTGCGGGGTGGGGGTCGACGCCCTCTGGGACGGACTGCTCCACCCGTCCGTCGTCGGCGGCGCGGTGCGCGACTACGAGCCGAAGGACTGGTTCGGGCCCAAGGAGGTCCGCCAGCTCGACCGCTTCGCCCAGCTCTCGATGGTCTCGGCGGACATCGCCGTGGCGGCCGCCGGGGACCTTGCCGTCGACCCGGCCAAGGCCGGCGTCGTCTTCGCCACCGGTGTCGGAGGCTTCGAGACGTTGGCCGACCAGGTCGGGGTCTACAACGAGAAAGGTCCCGACCGGGTCTCCCCCAGGCTGGTGCCGATGATGATGGCCAACGCGGGCGCGGCGGGCATCTCCATGCGGCTTGGTTGGCGCGGGCCGTCCGAGGTGATCTGTACTGCGTGCGCCGCGGGCACGCACGCCATCGCGGCCGCGGCCCGGCTGGTCGCGACCGGCCGCTGCGAGGTGGCCGTGGGCGGCGGCTCCGAGGCCAGCATGCACCCGGTCGCGCTGGCCGCCTTCGCCAACATGACGGCGCTTTCGACCTCGGGCCATTCGCGTCCCTTCGACGCCCGCCGGGACGGCTTCGTCATGACAGAGGGTGCGGCCGCCCTCGTGCTCGAGGACTACGACCGCGCCGTCGCACGCGGGGCGACGATCTACGCCGAGCTCGCCGGGGCCGCCAGCACGGCAGACGCGCACCACATCACCGCACCCGCGCCCGATGGGTCGGGCGCGGTGGCCTGCATGGAACTGGCGCTAGCCGATGCCGGCATCGGCGCGGCCGACGTGGGACACATCAACGCCCACGGCACCTCGACGCCCCTGAACGACCTCGCCGAGTCGCGCGCCATCACCAAGGTCTTCGGTGAGCCGGGCCCGCTGGTCACTTCGACCAAGGGCGTCACGGGCCACGGTCTGGCGGCGGCCGGCGCCATCGAGGCCGTGGCGGGGGTGCTCACGATCCACCACGCGACGATCCCGCCCACCGCCGGCTACGAGGAGCCCGATCCCGAGATCACGATCCGCGTCGTGCACGGCCAGCCCCAACCCTGGGAACCGGCCCCCGTGCTGTCCAATTCCTTCGGCTTCGGTGGCCACAACGGCTGCCTGGTCCTGCTGCCCCCCGGCTGACCCCGGCCGGTAAGGTCGCCCCTCCGCTGCCGCCCGGCAGCGACACGTGAGGTCCGCCGATGGGATGGCTGCAAACCTGGGGCGCCTCGGTGCGCCGCTCCCCCGCGTTGTGGGTCGGTGTGGCCGCGGCGGTGCTGGCGCTGGTCGCAGGGGGTGTCGTGCTGGCCACGCGCGGTGGTCCGCCGACCGCCCCCAGCCCGTCGACCTCGATCCGCGCCGTCGCCCTCGGGGACTCCGTCCCGTACGGGCACGGGCTGGCGAACCCCTACCTGACACCGCGAGTGGGGTTGCCCGCCACCTGGCTCTCCCAGCCCCCCTCGACGCGGGCCTACCCGAGCGAGGTCGCCCGGGCCCTCGGGCTCACCATGACCGTCCGGGCCACCAACTGCAGGCTGACCGGGGACCAGCTCGCCGTGAGCGGGGCGGTGGCCGACGCCGCCGACAACACGGCGCGAGACGGACAGTGCCCGCTCCCGCCACAGCAGGCGCGCAACCTGAGCGACGAGCTCACCGCGGCGGACCTGGCCCGGCACCCGGCGCGGCTGGTCCTGCTGCAGGACGGGGCCGACGACATCGACTTCTCCCGCTGCCTCGAGTACGAGCTCGTCCACGCCCTGGGCGTCGGCATCGGCATCGGGACCAACTGCGTCGTCAACGGCACCGTCACGCCGCAGGTCGCGGCGGAGCTCTCCACTGTCCGCACCAGCCTCGCCAAAGCCATTGAACTGATGGCGCCGCACGCCGGCCGCATTGCCGTCCTCGATTACTACCAACCCATCCCCGGCCCGGCGCAGATCGTCGATGACGCCGGGGCCTCGGGCCTCCACACCAACCTCGTCTGCACCGGCCTCAAGACCGATGCCGCCGCCACCGACGCCGCGGCCCAGGTGGTCCTCACGGCGCTGAACAAGGCGGTCGCCGGCGCGGTGGCCGACGCGCGGGCCCACCACGTCACGAACGTGAGCTTGATGGATATCGCCACGGCGTTCGACGGGCACGGCATGTGCACGCGGGCGCCCTGGGTGTTCTCCGGTGAACCGTTGCCGGACACCACCCTGGCCGCCGATATCGAGCGGGTGCTGGCCGCCACGAGCTGTGACGCGACCCGCTCGCTTGTCGGCGCGATCCCCTGCCGCGTCGCTCGCCGCCAAGGCCCACCAGGCCGAGCAGGGCCTCGAGGACTACGTGTGGCGGGCGGCCCACCCGACGGCGGCGGGCCAACGGGCCATCGCGGCCGCGGTGGAACGCCAACTGCGCGGGCGGGTCTAGTCGATCGCCTCGCGGAGCGACCCCACGAACGCTGCCGCGCCGTCGGGTCCCGCGCCTTCGAGCAGGCGGCGCACCAGGGCGGAGCCGACGACGACGCCGTCTGCCACCTCGCACACCTCGGCGGCCTGGGCGGGCGTGGAGACGCCGACCCCGACGCACACGGGCATGTCGGTGCAGGCCCGGATCCGCTCGACCACCCGTGCGGCATCGACCCCCAGCTCTCTGCGCTCACCGGTCACGCCCATGCGCGCCACGGCGTACACGAAGCCGCGCGACCGGGCACAGATGCGCTCGACACGGTCGGGCGGGCTGGACGGCGCCACCAGCAGGACAGTGTCGATCCCCGCCGCATCGGCCTCGCTCGCCCAGGGGCCGATCTCCTCCACGGGGAGGTCCGGGATGATCGCCCCGGTCACACCGGCGGACGCGAGCGACCGGGCCATGCGCTTGTGCCCGGCCCGGAACACGATGTTGTAGTACGTCATCGCGGCGATCGGCACGGGTGCCTCCGCCCCGGCGACGCCGTCGAGCACCTCTTGGGGAACCGTGCCGCGGGTGAGGGCGCGCAGGGCCGCCTCCTGGATCACGGGCCCGTCGATCATCGGGTCCGAGAAGGGGATGCCAACCTCGACGGCGTCGGCCCCGGCGGCGACCACCGCGGCCAGGGATTGAGCCCAATCGTCGGTCATGCCGCCCATGAGATAGGGGATCAGAAGCTTGCGCCCACGCTCGCGGCGGGCGCGCAGCTCCTTCTCGAGGTCAGGCATGGCGCCGGCGGCCGAGGATCTCGCGCACCTGGGCGACGTCCTTGTCGCCACGTCCCGACAGCGTGATCAGGACCGTCGAACCGGCGGGCAGGGCCGCGGTACCGGCGGAGCGGGTGACCCAGGCCACGGCGTGCGCCGACTCGAGCGCAGGGATGATGCCCTCGGTGTGGCTCAGCAGTTGAAAGGCCTCGAGTACCTCGTCGTCGCCGGCCGTCGAGTATTCGGCGCGCCCGATGGCGGCCAGGTGGGCGTGCTCCGGCCCGAGCCCCGGGTAGTCCAGTCCCGCCGAGATCGACTCCGCCTCTTGGATCTGCCCCGCCTCGTCCTGGAGCAGCCGCGAGTGCATGCCGTGCAGGACGCCCGGAATGCCGTTGGTGAGGGCGGCGCCCCCGGCGGCCTCGACGCCGACGAGGCGCGCCCGCGTGTCCACGAACCCGGCGAATGTCCCTGCCGCGTTGGAGCCGCCTCCGATGCAGGCGACGACCGCGTCCGGATCGGCGCCGTCGAGCACCCGGCGGCACTGCTCGCGCGCCTCGTCGCCCACCACCCGCTGGAACTGGCGCACCATGTAGGGAAAGGGGTGGGGCCCCATGACGGACCCGAGGCAGTAGTGCGTGGTCTCCACGGTCGCCACCCATTCGCGCATCGCCTCGTTCACGGCGTCCTTCAGCGTCCGGCTCCCGGAGGTCACGGTCTTGACCTCCGCGCCCAGCAACTCCATCCGGAAGACGTTGAGCTCCTGGCGTTTGGTGTCGACCTCGCCCATGAAGACGGTGCACTCCAGCCCGAACAGCGCCGCGGCGGTGGCGGCGGCCACACCGTGCTGCCCTGCTCCCGTCTCCGCGATCATGCGCGCCTTGCCCATCCGCTTGGTGAGGAGCGCCTGCCCCACGACGTTGTTCAGCTTGTGTGAGCCCGTGTGAGCCAGGTCCTCCCGCTTGAGGAGCACCCGCACCCCCAGCCGCTCCGAGAGGCGCACGCACTCGGTCACCGGCGTCGGGCGGCCGCCGTAGTGGTGCAGCAGCCCGTCGAGCTCGGCGCGGAACGCGGGATCGGCCCAGGCGTCGTCGAACCACTTCTCCAGCTCGAGACAGGCCGGCATCAACGACTCGGGGACGAAGCGCCCCCCGAACTGGCCGAACCGGCCGTCGGGACCGGGCCGGTCCATCAGGCCCTCGTCGCTCACCCGTCCCGCCAGTCGTAGGGCTCCTCGGCCGCGGGGTCCACCAGAGCGTCACGCGACGCGGCCTGTACGTTGGCGCGGCGGGCATTCACGATGAAGTCCCGCACCAGCAGCGGGTCCTTGCGTCCCGGCGCGGACTCGACGCCGGTGGAGACGTCCACGCCGGCGGGACGCAGGTGGGTGACCGCGTCCGCGACGTTCCCGGGGCGGAGACCCCCGCTGACGATGAGGCGGTCGTGGTCGGCCACCCCCTCGGCGAGCCGCCAGTCGAAGACCTGGCCCGATCCGGGGTTGTCGCCGTCCACGAGGAGGAGGTCGGCGCCGAATTCCTCGAAGCGGGCGATGGCGCGTTCACCGGCCCGGAAGGCCTTGATGACGGTGGGGACCCGGGCGCGCACCCACTGCGTCTCCTCGGCCGTCTCGTGTCCGTGCAGCTGCGCCGCCCCGAGGCCCGCGATGCGGACCGCCTCGACCACGCGTTGGGGGGCCTCGTCGCGGAAGACGCCCACGGTCAGCACGTGCTCGGGCAACCGTTTCGCGATGTCGCCGGCCAGGTGCACCGACACCTGACGGGGCGAAGGGGCGAACATGAACCCCAGGGCCGAGGCCCCGAGGCTGACGGCCAGCAGCGCGTCCGCCTCCGACGTGATGCCGCAGATCTTGACGAAGAGGTGCTCCGTCATCGCGCCCCGACGGGGTGCCCGACCAGATCCTTGAGCTGCGCCACCCGGTCCGCTGCGCGCAGAAGCGTCTCGCCGACCAGAATGGCGTCGTACCCCGCCTCGGCGAGCCGCCGGGCGTCGGCCGCGTCCCGGATGCCCGACTCGGCGACCGCGACGATCCCGGGCGGGATGCGTGCCGCCAGGGCGCAGGCGCGCTCGTGGTCGACGCCGAAGGTGCGCAGGTCCCGCTGGTTGACCCCGACGAGGCGAGAACCGGCGGCCAGGGCGCGGTCGAGCTCTGCCGCGTCGTGCACCTCGACGAGCGCGGCCAGGCCCAGTTGCGCCGCCAGGGCCGCGCAGGCGCGCAGCAACCCGTCGTCGAGGGCGGCCGCGATCAGGAGCACCGCGTCCGCGCCCATGAGGCGTGCATCGGCCACGTCCGCCGGCTGCACCGTGAAGTCCTTGCGCAGCACGGGGAGGCCCGAGGCCCGACGGGCCGAGGCCAGGTCGGCGGCCGACCCGCCGAAGAAGTCGACGTCGGTGAGCACCGATAGACAGGCTGCGCCACCGTCGGCGTAGTCGGTGGCCACCAGGTCCGGCCGCAGCCCGGGGTCGAGGTCACCCTTGGACGGGGAACGACGCTTGATCTCGGCGATGCACGAGAGCCCGTCGCCGCGTAGTGCTCCCGCGAAGTCCCGGGGCGGTGGCGCGCTCGCCGCCTGTTCGACCAGGTCACCGAGGGGGCGGCGGTCGGCCTCAGCCCTGGCCCGGTGGGAGGCGAGGATGTCCGCCAGGTAGGAGGGCATGACACGCCAGCGTAGCGGCGCGCCCTTTCCGCCCAGGTCCACCGGGTGGTTCAGGCACGGACCGGCGGAACCGGACCGCGACCAGTGGCGGCAAAGGCGCCCGCCGGGGACCTCGGCTCAGCCGGGACGCCCGGACCGCAAGGTCAGGGCGCCTCGTGGCGGAGACGGTCGAGGATCCGCGCGCGTCGCTGGCGCGCGTCGCGGGCAGCTCGCCAAGTGTTGCCGCCCCGCGCTCGTTCGACGCCGCCGCCTCGCGCAGCATCTCGGCGATGCCCGCGTAGATGACCTCGATCGTGAAATCGTCGACCTCGATGGCAGCCATTTCGGTGCCGTCGTCCGCCAGATGGATGACCTTGACCATCAGTCGACCAGTACCCGAGTACGTATCTCCGTACCCTGCCGCTCGATGGCGACGCACCCGCCGTCGCGGAAGATCCAACCGACCTCGCGCCAGGGCTTGTGCTCGGGCAGCGCTTCGGCGGACACTGGCGCCCGCTGCTCCGGCTCCGTTGTGCGCGTCATGTGGGTAGGTTGCGCCACGGTTGTCTCAGCTTCGGTGACGTCCGGTTGCAGTTGCGGTGCTTGCGCCCGCAGGCAATCCGGTCCCGCGTGGTCCCGGTCGGCGCCGTGTCGAGCCGGCCCGCCTCACGCTGCCCGTCTCAGCGTGCGAAGAAGTGCCAGCCCGTGAACATCCACCATGCCACGAGGGCCAGACGGAGCAGCGGACCAGTCGCCAGGCGTTGCACGACGACGGCGGGACGGGCGACCGGCGAGTCCGCCGAACGCGAAAAGGCCCAGAGGCCGAGCAACGCCGCCCCGAGCAGCCCCCACACCGCGTACGAGATGGCGGCGGTCACGGCGCCTCGCGGGCGCGACGCCGCGGGACCGAGGCCTGGGTGCCCTTGGCGACGATCAACACGCCCAGGCAGAGCCACCCGAACACGACAACGGCCTTCACCAGATAGTGGCGGTCGATCGCGTCGGCCATGGAGCTCAGGGTCGGGTGGGCCCCCCGGCTGCCCCGGGCGGCGTACTGGGCCAGCTCCCACACGACGATGGCGGCGAGCAAGGCGGTCCAGGCCCGGTAGGGGTGCCGGCCGTGGGCCGGCAGTGCCGCCTCGAGCGGCGTGGGATGCCAGGGCCAGCGGGCAACCGCGAGCACGCCCAGTCCGACGATCGGGATCCCCGTCAAGACGTTGGCCGACGTGGTGAAGGGCGTCGTGGCGGCCATGGCCAGCGCGTAGGCGGCGCCGGCCGCCAGGAGCGCGCCCGTGCGCCAGCCGCCCAGGTGCTGCGGTGCAGCCACCGGGCGACGCTCCGTCAGTCCCGCTCGGGGTCGCTCGTGCCGACGAGCGGGAGGAGCTCCGCCCGAACCGGGCGCGAGCCACCGATGCCGTCGCCGCGACGGACGCGGACCGGGCCCGGCGCCTCCGCGTTCCGGTGCAGGTACCCCAGCGCCACCCAGGACCCCAGCTCAGCGCTCCACGCCGCGGACGTGATCGTCCCGGCCACCTTGTCGTCGGCGGCGCCGTCGCTCGGTGGCGCCGCCCCGGCGTGCAGCGTCATGCCCGGCGCGAGTGGGTCGTCCTCGGGCGGCCCCGCGGCCGCCACCACCCCCACGAGGCGGCGAGCCACGTTGGAGCCGCGGGAGTCGATGCGCGCCACCAGCTCCTGCCCGGTATAACAGCCCTTGGTGAAGCTGACCGTGCGCTCCACCAGCCCGGCCTCGGCCGCGATGGTCTTGCCCGTGAGCTCGGTGCCCATGGCGGGGATCCCCGAGGCGATGCGGCACGCCTCGACGGCCTCGGGCCCGCACGCCACGACGCCGGCGGGGAGATCCGGCGTGTCCGTACCCAGCACCACGTCCCCGGGGCCCAATAGGTCCACCCCGGTCCAGCCGTTCCAGGCGAAGGGCAGCGCGAGGACGCCGCGCTCGGCCAGCACGGTCAGCAGTCCGGCCGCCGCCTCCCCCACTGCGCCACCGCGCAACGACAGGCAGCGCCAGGCCAACGGCTCCATCTCGACCTTGGATCGCAGCAAGAAGCGGCGGAGCCGTGCCGTGACCGCCTGGCCGTACCCGCCGTCCACGTCGAGCACGAACCCCTGCCCGTCGGTGCGGGTCACCCGGAGCAAGGCCGAGAGCTTCCCGTCCGGCTCGAGCAGGAGGGCGTCCGCCGAGGCGCCGACGTCCAGCGCGTCCACGTCCTGGCTCAGCTGGCCCTGGAGATACGCCTCCGCGTCGGGCCCGCGCACCGCCAGCACGTCGCGGGGGCGCGGAACGCGCCGGCGCCGGCGCGCAGCGCGGCGGTCTCGGCCTCGAGGGCAGCCGGCGTCACGCGCCCGCGACCCGTGCCCGCCCTGCGGCCATGCGCCGGGCCGCGGTCACGGCCACCAGCAACGCCCCCGCCTTGTGCGCGCACTCCTCGTCCTCGCGTTCGGGGTCGCTGTCGGCAACGATCCCGGCGCCGGCCTGCACGCTGGCCCGCCCGTCGGGCGTCACCACCATGGTCCGGATGGCGATCGCCGTGTCGACGTTGCCCGAGAAGTCGATGTAGCCGACCACGCCCCCGTAGACGCCGCGCTTGGTCGGCTCGAGCTCGTCGATGATCTCCATCGCCCGAACCTTGGGCGCACCCGAGAGCGTCCCGGCCGGCAGGGTCGCCCGCAGCACGTCGATCGGTCCCTTGCCGTCAGCCAGCTCGCCCGAGACCTGCGACGTGATGTGCATGATGTGGCTGTAGCGCTCGATGGTCATGAGCTCGTCCACCTTCTCCGTGCCGAAACGCACGACGCGCCCGACGTCGTTACGGGCGAGGTCGACCAGCATGATGTGCTCCGCCAGCTCCTTGGGGTCTTCGGCCAGCTCACCCTCGAGGAGCCGGTCGTGCTGCTCACTCTCCCCGCGCGGCCGCGATCCGGCGATGGGACGGGAGATGACGACGCCGTCGCGCAACCGCACCATCGGCTCGGGAGACGCCCCGACCACCGTGAGCTCAGGAAAGCGCAAGAAGTAGAGGTACGGGCTCGGGTTCAGCAGGCGCAGGGCCCGGTAGACGTCGTAGGGATCCGCCCGGAGCGTGAGGTCGTAGCGCTGCGACAGCACCACCTGGAAGATGTCGCCGGCCCGGATGTACTCCTTGGCCACCTCGATGGCCGCCCGATACTCCGCCGACGTCATCGTCCGGGCGGACTCGGCCTTCTCGAGCCCCGCTGGCGGGGCCGCCACCATCTGGCCCGGCCGCGACCCCTGCGCCGGACCGGCGCAGTCGCCCGCGAGCTCGACCAGGCGCGCGCACGCGGCCTCGTAGGCGCGGCCGACGGCCTCGTTGTCGACGACCCCGTCGGGTGCCTCGGGTACCACCACGTTGTCGACGAGGACGATGCGCTGGCGCCAGTGGTCGAAGGCGCAGCACTGCCCGATGACGACGAGTGCCGCGTCGGGATGGGACAGGTCGTCGCCGGGCGGGTGCGGGAGCCGTTCGACCTCGCGCACGACGTCGTAGCCGAGATACCCGACCAGCCCCCCGTGCAGCGGGGGCAGCCCGGCCAGCGTCGGCGACTGGTGGCGCGCCACGAGTGCCTCGACCGCGGCCAGGATGCCGTCGGCGCTGTGCTCGAGACCCAGCCGCCCCGTGGTCGCGACCTCCCGCCCGCGGGCCGTCAGGGTTGCGAGCGGGCGGCGCCCGACGAACGAGTAGCGCCCCCAGCGTTCCCCGCCCTCGACCGACTCGAAGAGGAAGCCGTCCTCGTCTCCCACCACATTGGTGAAGCACGCCACCGGGGTCAGGGTGTCGGCCACCACCTCGCACCAGACGGGAACGATGGCATGCTCCTTGGCCAGGGCTGCGAACTCGGCAGGGTCGGGACGGAAGGCGAGCGCGCCCGGGCCCGGGCCGCCTCCGGGCGTCACGGCGCGGGCACCCCCGGACCCGTCCCGATGGTCCGGTGGAAGCACGAGCGCTCCCCCGTGTGGCACGCCCCGCGCCCGTGCTGGTCGACCAGCACGACGAGGGCGTCGCCGTCGCAGTCCAGGCGCACCTCGCGGACGTACTGCCGGTCCCCGGACGTGTCGCCCTTCTGCCAGTACTCCCGCCGGCTGCGGCTGAAGAACCACGAGCGTCCCGTCGCCAGCGTGCGGCGCAGCGCCTCGGCGTCCATGTAGGCCACCGTCAGGACGGTACCGTCGGTGGCGTCCTGCACGATGGCCGGCAGGAGGCCGTCGGCATCCTTGGCGAAGTCGACCGCCCCGACGAGCTCCTCGTCGACCGTCAACGGCACCCCGGCCGGTGCGGCGGAGGCCGCGGCCGCGGCGCGGGGCGCGCTCAAAGGTAGAGCCCCGTCCCGCTGTCGTTGCGGGCGGACGCCAGGGCGTGGATGTCGCGCTCGCGCAGAATGACGTACTCCTCGCCGTGCACCTCGACCTCGAAGCGGTCCTCGGGGTTGAACAGGACGGTGTCGCCGACCTTGATGGTGCGCACGTGGGGTCCCACCGCGACGACGTCGGCCCAGGTGAGGCGGCGGGTGATCTGGGCCGTGGCCGGGATCAGGATGCCGGCGCGCGAGCGCCGCTCACCGTCGGTCGGCGAGATCTGCACCATGACCCGGTCGAAGAGCACAGAGATGGGCTGCTTGTCCTCGCTCTTGGTGTCCGGGCCGGCGCCGGCCTTGCCGGTCCCGTTCTTGGCGGTCGATAGGGGCACCCTGGCACGGTACCGCACGAGGGCGGCCTTCCAGGTCAGGACGTACGAGCGCCGTCGTGTTCAGGCGGGGCGGACGGTCACCCCGTGCGCCGCCATGTAGGCCTTGGCAGCACCGATCGTGAACTCGCGGCGATGGAAGATGGAGGCCGCCAGCACGGCGTCGGCACCACCGTCGAGCGCCCCGTCCACCAGGTCCTGGAGCCGGCCCACCCCACCCGACGCCACGACCGGGATGTCCACCGCACCGACCACGGCCCGCGTCAGCACGAGGTCGAACCCGTCCCGCGTCCCGTCGCGGTCCATGGACGTGAGCAGGATCTCGCCCGCCCCGTTGCCGGCGCACTCCGCGGCCCAGGCCACCGCGTCCCTCCCCACCGGCGTCCGGCCGCCGTGGGTGTACACCTCCCACCCGCCGCCGTCCGGCCGGGCCCGGGCGTCGATCGCCACCACCGCACACTGGCCCCCGAACTCCCCCGCGATCTCCCGCACCAACTCCGGTCGCTCCACTGCGGCCGTGTTCACCGCGACTTTGTCCGCCCCGGCTCGGAGGAGGCGGCGTGCATCCTCCGCCACCCGGACGCCACCACCGACCGTCAGCGGGATGAAGACCTGCTCGGCCGTGCGGGCCACCACCGAGACCATCGTGTCGCGCCCGTCGGAGGACGCCGTGATATCGAGGAAGGTGACCTCGTCGGCCCCTTCGGCGTCGTAGCGGGCGGCCAGCTCGACGGGGTCGCCCTCATCCGTGAGGTCGACGAAGCGGACGCCCTTGACGACGCGGCCCCCGGTGACGTCGAGGCAGGGGATCAGGCGGACACTGCGCACGCAGCGAGCCCCTCCTCCACGGTCAGGCGACCCTCGACGATGGCCTTGCCCACGACCACGCCCGCGAGCGCCCGGCCCGACGCCTCGAGCCGGGCCAGGGCGGCCAGGTCCCCGGCGCCGGACACGCCACCCGATGCCACCACCGGCAACGACGTCGCCGCCAGCAGTGCGCGGAGACCGGCGAGATCGGGGCCCGACAGCATGCCGTCGCGCGCCACCGACGTCGCGACCACCGCGCCGATGGGCTCGCCCTCCCACAACGCGAGGAGGTCCGTGAGGGCGCGACCGGACCCGGCGAGCCATCCCTCGGCCTGGGCCTCGGGCACGCCGTCCGGGCCGACCCGGTAGTCGAGGCCCACCGCGACGCGCCCGGGCCAACGGCGCGCCCAACGGGTCGCCAGCGCAGGGTCCTCAAGCGCGGCCGTGCCCAACACGACCCGGGCCACCCCGGACCCGAGCAGCGCCGCTGCGTCGACCTCGGTGCGGATGCCGCCCCCGGCCTCGACGTTGACAGAGGCGTCCGCGGCCAGGCGGACGATCTCGCCGAGCGCGACGCGCTCGTGGGGCACACCTGTGCGCGCCGCGTCGAGGTCGACGACGTGGATCCAGCGCGCGCCGGCCGCGATGTAGCGCGCCGCCAGCGCGGCCGGGTCGCCGTACCGCACCTCGCGGTCGAAATCCCCCTGCGACAGGCGCACGGCCGTGCCGCCGCGTAAGTCGATGGCGGGGAGCAACTCCATCACGCCGGGGCCATCGCCGCCAGGCCGACGAAGTTTGCCAACAGAGCGAGGCCGGTCGCACCCGACTTCTCAGGGTGAAATTGCGCCCCCCACAATGGGCCACGGGTGGCCAGCGCGGCGACGGGGCCCCCGTAGTCGCACACCGCTACCGTCTCGTCCCCGACCGGCGGGGCGAAGGAGTGCACGAAATAGACCCACGGGCTCGGGCCGAGTCCCCGCAGGGGCGCCGGTTCTCCTTGGCCACGCACCTCCAGCGTGTTCCACTGCATCTGCGGGTGCTTCACCCCCGGCCGCAGCGGCGCGACGGTGCCGGGGAACACGCCTAGGCCAGGGACACCCGGGCTCTCCACCGAGCCGTCGTAGAGCAACTGGAACCCCACGCACACCCCGAAGAACGGCACCCCGGCCGCGAGCGCCGCCCGCGCCGGTTCCTCGAGCCCGCTTTCACGCAGCGCCCGCGGCACGCGCCGAAGGCGCCGACGCCGGGGAGCACGACGGCGTCCGCCGCCTCCACCGAGGCTGCATCGTCGACCAGGCGCGCCGCTGCGCCCACGTGCTGGAGCGCCTTCTCCGCCGAGCGAAGGTTGCCGATGCCGTAGTCGAGGACGGCGACGCGCGGCCCTCCGGTCACAGGCTGCCCTTGGTGGAGGGGATCCCGCCGCCCTCGATGCGCACCGCGTCGCGCAGGCAGCGGGCCACGCCCTTGAAGCTCGCCTCCAACATGTGGTGGGTGTTCTTCCCCTCCAGCCCGCGGATGTGCAGGGTGATGCCGGCCGCCGTGGCAAAGGCACGCCAGAACTCCTCGGCCAACTGCGGGTTGAAGGGCGGGGTGCCGAGGCCCGGCGTGTCGGGGGCGAACTCGAGCCCGTAAGCGAGGTAGGGCCGCCCGGACAGGTCGAGCGCCACCTCGACGAGCGCCTCGTCGAGGGGCAGTGCCATGGAAGCGAAGCGGCGGATGCCCGCTTTGTCGCCGAGCGCCTCGGCCAGGCACCCGCCGAGGACGATGCCGACGTCCTCCACCGTGTGGTGGGCGTCCACGTGCAGGTCGCCCGTCGCGTGGACCGTGAGGTCGAACGAGGCGTGCCGGCCCAATTGCTCGACCATGTGGTCGAAGAAGGGAAGCCCGGACGTGACCTCGGTACGGCCGGTGCCGTCGAGCACGAGCGCGGCGTCGATGGTCGTCTCCTTGGTGGCGCGTTGCGTCTCGGCGTGGCGGGCGGAGGTGGTCACAGGCTCTCCTTCAGGGCGTGCAGGAAGCGGTCGTTCTCGTCGGCGGTCCCGATGGTGACGCGCAGGCAGCCGCGCAAGCCGTCCCAGTCGGCGCAGTTGCGGATGAGCACCGAATGGGAGAGCAGCGAACGCCACACCTCCTCGGCCGCACGGTCGCGGGGGCGGAAGAGGATGAAATTCGCGTCGGAGGGCCAGCTGTCGACGGGCAGGTCGCCCAACGCCGCGGCAACCCGACCCCGCTCCTCGGAGATGCGGGCCACCCGTGCCTCCATCTCGGGCGCGTGGCGCAAGGCCAGGAGGCCGGCAAGCTGCGTCTGGACCGAGAGGTGGTACGGCAGGACCACGGCCTCGCACGCTGCGACCACGGCAGGATCCGCCACCAGATATCCGAGTCGTGCGCCCGCCATGGCCCACGTCTTGGAGAAGGTGCGCGTGACGACGAGGCCCGGCTGTGCGGGCCCGCGCAGTTCGAGCGCCGACGACGGGGAGAACTGCCCGTAGGCCTCGTCGACGATGACGAGCCCCGGCGCCGCCGCGCACACGGCGGCGACGGTCGCACGTGGCTCGGCCCGCCCTGTCGGGTTGTTCGGCGAGCAGAGGAAAATGATGTCGGGGTGCCGTGCGGCCACGAGGGCCTCGGCGTCGCGGCGGTCGACCAGGAAGTCGTCGTCGCGGCCACCGACGACCAGCTCCGTGCCGGTGATGCGGGCGATGTGCGAGTGCAGGGCGTACGTCGGCTCGAAGAGGAGCGCGCGGCGTCCCGGTCCCCCGAAGGCCAGCAGCAGGCTCTGGAGGACCTCGTTCGAGCCGTTGGCGCAGAAGACCTCCTCCGCGGAGACCCGGTGCACGTCGGCCACGACCTGGCGCAACGCGGTGGCCGGACGGTCGGGGTAGCGGTGGAACGAGACCTCGGCCAACGCCGCGAGCAATTCCTCCCGCCACGCGTCCGGCGGCGCGAAGGGTGACTCGTTCGTGTTCAGGCGGACCTCCGCGTCGACTTGGGGCGAGTGGTACCCCTCGGCGAGCGCCAGATCGGGGCGCACCGGCGGGATGGCGCTCACCGGGTGTCCTCGTCGCCGAGCGCGGCGAGGCGGAGCCGCACGGAGTCGGCGTGGGCGGGCAACCCCTCGGCCTCGGCGAGCGTGACGACGTGCGGGCCGAGGGTGCGCAACGCGTCGGGCGTCACGCGCACCGCATGCACGTGCTTGCGGAAGTCATCGGCCCGCAGCGCCGAGGCGAAGCGCGCCGTCCGGTTCGTCGGCAAGACGTGGTTGGGCCCGGCAATGTAATCCCCCATGCTGGCCGGTGACCAGTCCCCGACGAAGACGGCGCCCGCGTTCTGCACGAGGTCGAGCAGCGCCAGCCCCTCCTGGTCGGGCACCATCAGCTGCAAGTGCTCGGGGGCGATCGCGTTGGCCACCGCCAGCGCCTCCTCGGGGCCGTCGACGAGGCAGGCGATCCCGGACGTGGCGAGGGTCGACTCGAGATCCGCCCGACGGCGTGACCCCGAGACGATGCGGTCCACCTCCCGGGAGATCTCCGCCGCGAGGGACGCGTCCCAGGTGACCAGCCAGGCCAGCCCGTCCGGCCCGTGCTCGGCCTGCACCACCAGGTCGACGGCTGCGAAGGGCGCCGGCGCGCTCGGGCCCGCGACGACGACGATCTCGGACGGCCCGGCAAAGGCCGAGGCCACGCCGACGACCCCCGCCACCTGGCGCTTGGCCTCGGCGACGTAGGCGTTCCCGGGTCCGGCGATCACGTCGACGGTGGGCACGCTGCGCGTGCCGTACGCCATGGCGGCGATCGCCTGGGCCCCCCCGATCCGGTACACCTCGTCCACGCCGGCGATGGACGCGGCACACAGCGTGGCGGCGTCGATCCGGCCGTCGGAGGCCGGTGGGACGCACAGCGCCAGGCTCTTGACCCCCGCCACCCGTGCCGGCGCCGCGCACATCAGGACGGTCGAGGGATAGCGCGCCCGACCACCGGGAGCGTAGATGCCGGCCCGCTCGACGGCCCGGGTCAGGTGGCGGACGCTGACGCCGCCGTCGACCAGGTCGTCGGGCGGAACACCCTCGTGGCCGTGGTAGGCCAGGATGCGACCGAAGGCCACCTCCAGCGCCCGGTAGAGGTCGGGGTCGACGCCGGCACAGGCTTCTTCCCTCTCCCGCTCGGGCACCCGCAGGCCGTCGGACACGTCGACCCCATCGAGCTCGGCGCTGTGGCGGACCACCGCACGATCGCCCTCGCGGCGCACCTCACCCAGGATCCTCGCCACCACGTCGTGGACCTCGGCCCCCGGGGCGACGGGCCGCGGCAGGACCGCGTCGAAGGGCGGCCGGGTGCCGCGCAGGTCCAGGATGCGAAGAGGCATGAGGTCACAAGGCTACCGGGGGGCTCCGCAGACCCCTTGCCGGCGTGCGCCCGCGCGGCGCTGCCGCGAGAACCCTCCCCGATCGGTCATCATCGGGGGATGTCCTCCGCCGCCGAGATCTCCTCCCTCTCGTCAACCCTGACCGAGCTGCACCAGCGGGTCACCGCCATGGCGGAGGGCGCGCTCGCGAGTGGCGACGAGGACATGGCGCAGGAGCTCATCGCGGTCGAGCGCTCCCTCGGCGGCGCGCTGCGCCGCCTCCGGCGCTTCGCCGCGAACGGCGGATGAGCCGAGGCCTCAGCGGTGGGTACCGTCGACGCCGGCCGGAGCTTGCCCGCACTCCTTTGCTCACACGGCGTAGAGGACCAGCTCGTGGCTGAGCAGCGATGCCGCCGTGCGCAGGACGGTCTGGCGCTGCGTCACGACCGCACAGTTGCGCCGCTCGGCCAGCTCCACCACGGCCACCACGCTGAGATCCGACGTGTCGCAGCGGGCCGCGATCTCACCCGAGCGCCGTGCCGCCTCGCCGGTGAAGGGCTCGATCTCGGTGCCGGCCAGCAATTCGGCGATGCGGTCGCTGCGCGCCTCGCTGCGGTACCCCTCCGCCACCGCCACGGCGGGGATGACCGGCACGATCCCGTTCGACAGCGCGGCGCGGTGCAGGGCCCACATCATGCGATCGCCGCGGGCCGCTG
Source organism: uncultured Acidimicrobiaceae bacterium (assembly GCA_963726005.1). Classification (GTDB taxonomy): domain Bacteria; phylum Actinomycetota; class Acidimicrobiia; order Acidimicrobiales; family RAAP-2; genus Bog-473. The sequence continues at coordinate 437,350 of CAVSAT010000001.1, read as the reverse complement.
CGTGGAGCGCGCCGAGTCCGTACGCGAGGCCTTCTCGGCGGTTCGCGGTCACCGCCGCCGGACGCGTGACGCCACGCCGGACACGCCCGAGCGCAGACGCGCCAGGAGCGCCTCACCCGCGGCGAGCTCCTCGGCGCTCAGCGACCCGGTCTCGCCTTCCCAGGCGGCCACGCCACGCAGGCCTTGGCGGACGCGCAGCTGCTTCTCGGCCGCGGACGAGAGCCATTTGCTGAAGGAAACCCCGTCCTGGCGGGCCGCCTCCTCGACCGCGGTCGCCACCTCGTCGTCGAGCGAGACGGAGCGCTTGGTCACCATGGACCGAGGGTAACACCTCAAGTACTACCACGGTCCGATACCGTCCCGACCAGGGACGGACACACCAATGCCGGCCCGAAGGCCGGCATTGGGCGAGTCGGCCAGGAGGCGGATCCCAGCATCGACTCTTTTTGGAACCAGGTGGCGGGAACCGGTTCCGGGGCCATAGTAGCCCCTCACATTTGGGATTTCACCACGAGGAACCCGAATTGCCTAAATAGGGGTCGAAAGTCCCCAGCCACGCCGTTTACCGTCTCGAGGGGCAAAAATCGGCCAGCGGGCAGACGTCGCAGCGACGATTTCGCGCGGTGCACGTCTCGCGGCCGTGCAGGATCACCCGGAGGCTGAAGGTCCCCCGCTCGGCGGGCGGCACGAGCGAATTCAGCGCGTGCTCGACCTTCACCGCGTCGCGCCGCTCGGCCGGCGCCAGCGCCTCGGTCAGGCCGAGCCGCTCACTCACCCGGAGCACGTGCGTGTCGACCGGAAGTCCCGGGAGCCCGAAGTCCACGCTGCGCACCACGTTGCCCGTCTTTCGCCCCACACCCGGGAGGGTGACGAGGTCCTCGAGCGCGGAGGGGACCTCCCCACCGAAGCGCTCGACCACGGCGGCGGCCATGGCGATCAGGCTCTTGGCCTTGGACCGGAAGAAGCCGGTGGAGTGGATGATCTCCTCGACCGCCTCGGGGTTCGCCGCCGCCAGCGCGTGCGCGTCGGGGTAGGCCGCAAAGAGCACGGGCGTCACCATGTTGACCCGGGCGTCCGTGCTCTGGGCGGACAAGATCGTGGCGACCAGCAGCTGGAACGGGTTCTGGTGATCGAGGGCGCACAGTTCCTTGGCGGTGCCCGGGTAGCGCTCGGCCAGGCGCTCGATGGTCAGCTTCGCCCGGCCTTTCGGTGTCCGGGGCTTCGCCACCGGATTACGGTACCGGGTTAGGTTGGTCGGAGTGGACGACGTCGTGGACATGGCGGTCGTCGACCTGGCCGACCTGGACGGACCCGACCGGGCAGAAGTCCTCCAACTCCTCTCGAGGGCAGCGACAGCCGACGATCACGCGCCGCTGCCCGAGCCGCAACTGCTCGCGCTGAGCGGACCCCGCGAAGCCGGGACAGAGGAGCGCGCGGTCCTGGCCCGGGGCGCCGACGGGCTGGCCGGCGGGGCGTTCCTCTCCCCCATCCACGACGGCTCGGTCGCGCTGCACGTGGTCATCGACCCCGCGGCCCGCGCCGGCAAACGCGGGCCCGCGCTCGCCTCGGGCCTCGTCCGGCGCGCCGTGTCCGAGGCGCCGCCGCGCGCGCCGGTCCACCTGTGGGCCATGCGGGCGGCCCCGGCCGACGACGACCTCGCCCGCGCCCTGGGATTCACCGCGGAGCGCGACCTGCTCCAAATGCGCGTCCCCCTCCCGGTGGCGGACGAGATCGTCGAGGCGACACGGCCGCTCGCCACGCGGCCCTTCGAGCCGGGTCGCGACGAGGAAGCCTGGGTGCAGACGAACAACCGTGCCTTTGCCGGTCATCCCGAGCAGGGTGGGTGGACCGTCGAACAGCTCCGCGCCCGCATGGCTGCCGGGTGGGTCGAGCTCGACGGCTTCCTGGTGGCCGACGACCCCGATGGTGCGGGCTTCATCGGCTCGTGCTGGACGAAGATCCACCGAGACCACACGCCCGTCCTCGGCGAGATCTACGTGATCGCCGTCGACCCCCGGTACCACGGGCAGGGATGGGGCCGGTCCCTCACGGTGGCCGGGCTGGAGTCGCTCGCCCGGCGCGGGATCACGGTCGGGATGCTCTACACGGACGCCACCAACGAGGCTGCGGTCGTGTTGTACCGCTCGCTCGGCTTCACGGTCGATCACGTCGACCGGTCCTACCGGCGCGACCCCTCCGGCTCGACCTGACGCCCGCGGTCAGGCGACCCCGGTTCCGATCGCCCGGCCGACCCCGAAGGTCACCGCCGCGGCGATCGCCGTCACGGTGAGCTGGCGCAGCGCAGAGGCCACCGCCGGACGCTCCGTGAAGCGGGCGAGCACGACGCCCACTGCGAGCGAGGCCACTGCTCCCAGCACGACGGAGAGGACGATCGCCGCCGCCCCGGACGTGAAGAGCCACGGTGCCAGCGGGATGAACGCACCGATGGCAAAGGTGACGAACGACGCCGCGGCAGCCTGCCAGGGCGAGCCGAGGTTCTGGGTGGTGATCCCCAGCTCCTCGCGGGCGTGTGTCTCGAGGGCGAGGTCGGGGTCCTGCATGACCTCGTTGGTCATCTCGGTGGCCACGGAGGGATCGATCCCCCGTTTGACGTACATGGCTCGGAGCTCGGCTGCTTCGCCCTCGGGGCTGCGCCGGAGCGACCGGCGCTCCACCTCGAGCTCACGCTCCATCAGCTCGCGTTGCGCGGTCATGGAGATGTACTCGCCGGCCGCCATGGAGAACGAGCCCGCGATCAGCCCGGCGACCCCGGCCAGGCGCACGAAGGACCCTCCGGGACTGGCGCCCGCCACTCCCAGCACCAGGGAGACGTTGGTCACCAGCCCGTCACTGATCCCGAAGACGGCCGCCCGGGCGCCCCCGCCCCGCAGGTCCCGATGGGTGTGGTGCGGCGTCGCGTCGTGCTCGTGCGCGTAGCTCACCAGGGTCAGCGTAGTGACCTGCCCCCACGCGGGTAGCGTCCTTCAGCGAAATCAGACCGTGACCAGCGAGGAGCACATCATGAACACGATCGTCGACGGCGTCGACGCCTTCCACGAGCTGGTCGGCAAGGATCTCGGCCATTCGGAGTGGCAGACGATCACCCAGGACCAGGTGAATCTCTTTGCCGACGCGACCGGCGACCACCAGTGGATCCACGTCGACCCCGAGCGGGCCAAGGAAGGGCCCTTTGGTGTGGCCATCGCGCACGGCTACCTGACCTTGTCGCTGGCCCCGGTCCTGCTGAACAAGATCATCCGCGTCGACAAGATGAAGTTCGGCGTGAACTACGGCTGCAACAAGGTCCGCTTTCCCTCACCGGTTCCCGTCGGTGCAGACCTGCGCATGGGGGTGACCGTGGCGGGGGTCGAGGATGTCGACGGCGGCGTGCAGGTGACCTACGACCTTGTCATGGAGGTCAAGGACGCGCCGAAGCCGGCCTGCGTCGCCCAAGTGGTCTACCGGTACTACCGCTGACGCAGTCCGACGCCATGGCCCGACGCCGGCCGGCGGCACATCGTCCCCCGCCGTCACCGCTGCCCTCGGGGGAAGAGAAGACGGCGCGCGTGCGCGCCATGTTCGACACCATCGCGCCCCGTTATGACCTCATGAACCGCCTGATGACGCTCGGGCTGGACCAGGCGTGGCGCCGTGGCACCGTGTCGGCGCTGGGCTTGGCGGACGGATCGCTCGTCCTCGACCTGGCGTGCGGCACCGGTGACCTCTCGCGCCTCGCGCTGCGTCGCGGCTACCGAGTGATCGGCGCCGACCTCAGCGCGGGCATGCTCGCCGCCAACGGCGCCGCGACCCCGCTGGTTGAGGCAGACGGCAGTGGTCTCCCCTTCGCCGGCGGCGCGTTCGACGGTCTCGTGTGCGGCTACGCGCTGCGGAACTTCACGGACCTGGCCGCCACGCTGGCCGAGGCCGGCCGAGTCCTCCGGCCCGGGGGCCGCCTCGCCGTCCTGGAGGTCGACGCCCCCACCGCGCGGCTGTGGCGCGTCGGCTACGACGTGTGGTTCACCAAGGCGGTGCCGGCCCTGGGGGGAGCCATCTCGGACAAGGAGGCCTACCGCTACCTCCCGCGTTCGGTGGCCTATCTGCCGCCCGCCCCGGTCCTGCGCCGGATGCTGCTCGAGGCGGGGTTCTCCGGGGTCGGCATCCGCCCCCTGGCGGGCGGCCTCAGCCAGCTCGTGGTTGCGACGCGCACCGGCATCCCGTGACGGCGGTGCTCCACGCGCGCACCGTGCCACTCGAGTACGGGCCCGACGCCCTGCAGTACGACGGCAGTCCGACCGTGCTCTTCGACCGTCCCGGGTTGACGCTGGTCGGCTGGGGCACCGCGCAGCTCGTCGCGGCGACGGAGGCGGCCGCGGCCCTGGAGGCGATCCCGTGTGAGGACGCCGTGCGCTGCCCCGGGTCGGGTCCCGTAGCCCTCGGTGCGCTGCCCTTCGTCGGCGCCATGGACGGGTACCTCGTGATCCCCCGCTTCGCCATGGGGATCTCCCGCGACGCCGACGGCGTCACCCGGCGTTGGGCCACCGCGGTCGGACCCGCCGACGCCGCGCTGCCCCAGACCGACGAGCTGTTCGATGCTGTCATCTGGCAATACGGCACGACGCCCGACGTCGCCGCCGACCCGGGCGTCACCGCTCTGTTCGCTCCCATGAGCGCGCCGGCCTACGGCCACATGGTGGCCGATGCCGTGGCACACATGCGCGAGCCGGGCGCCACGCTGCGCAAGGTCGTCCTGTCGCGGCCCGTGACCCTGCAGCTCGATGGCCCGCTCCACCTCGCCGCGGTGCTCCGCAGGCTCCGTGTCGGCGAGCCGAGCTGCACCATCTTCTCCATGCCGGTGCCCGACGGCACCTTCTTCGGGGCCAGCCCCGAGTTGCTCGTGGCCCGCCGCGCCGGCCGGGTGTCGTGCCACCCCTTGGCCGGCACCGTGCCCCGGGGCGACACCGCCCGCGCCGACGCGGACGCGCAACGCGACCTGGCCCAGTCCGGCAAGAACCGTGCGGAGCACCGCTACGTGGTCGACGAGATCGCCGCCACCCTCGCGCCCTACTGCGACGAGCTGTCGGTCCCCGACGAACCCTCGCTCGTCGCCTTCCGCTCGGTGGCCCACCTCGGCACGCGGATCGAGGGCCGGCTGCACCGTCCCGTCGGGGTGCTCGAGCTCCTCGAGCGTTTGCATCCCACGCCGGCCGTCGGCGGCACGCCGCGCGCCGACGCGCTCGAGCTGATCCGGCGGTGCGAGGCCGGGGACCGCGGCCACTGGGCGGGGCCGGTCGGCTGGGTCGGCGCCGGCGGCGAGGGGGAGTGGATGATCGGCATCCGCAGCGCGCGCCTGCACGGCGACGCCAGGTCGGTCACTTTGCGTGCCGGGTCGGGCGTGGTGGCCGGGTCTGAGCCCGCCGCCGAGGTGGCCGAGACGGACGTCAAGCTGGCGACGGTCCTGGAGGCCGTCGTTCCCGGCGCCTCAGCGCAGCTGCGCTGAACGGGCCGGCGGTGGCACGCCGGCCTCCGCCGCGACATGGGTGGCCGCGAGCGGGATCTTGACCAGCAGGGTCGCCCCCGCCCCCGGCGTCGAGACGACGGCGGCCGTCCCGTGCAGGGCCTCGGCGATAGCCCGCACGATGGCGAGGCCCAGCCCCGTCCCCGTGGCTGAACGGGAGGGGTCGCCCTGGTAGAAGCGGTCGAAGACGCGGGCGACCTCGCCCGCAGGGATGCCCGGCCCGTTGTCGGACACCTGGATGTACCCCATGGAGCCGGCCACCCCCGTCGAAACCGTGACGTCGGTGCCCGGTGGAGTGTGCGCCAGCGCATTCCGCACCAGGTTGTGCGCCACCTGTGCCAGCCGTTCGCCGTCGCCGATCACCACCACCGGGGAGCCGGGCGCCAGGTCCAGATGGTGGCCGTGCGGCACGGCGTTCGAGTCGCCCACTGCGTCGGCACAGATCCGGTGCAGGTCGACCGGCTCGGCCCGGAGCGGTCGGCCGCGGTCGAGCTCGGCGAGCAGGAGCAGGTCGTCGACGAGGCCGCCCATGCGGGTCGCCTCCTCCTCTATGCGCTTGAGGGCTTTGCGTCGGCCGGCCTCGTCGGAGAACCCGCCGCGCCCGAGCAGCTCCGCGTACCCACGGATGGACGTCAGCGGCGTCCGCAATTCGTGCGACGCGTCCGCCACGAACTGGCGCAGGCGGTCCTCGGAGGCCGACTTCTCCGAGAACGCCTCTTCGATCTGGGTCAACATCTCGTTCAGGGCCACACCGAGGCGACCCACCTCGGTGTCGGGCCTGCCCTCGGGCACGCGACGCGCCAGGTCTCCCGACGCGATGGCGTCGGCGGTGCCCGCCATCTGGCGCAGCGGCCGCAGGCCGCGCCGCACGACCACCAAGGCGAGCACCCCCATGGAGAACAACACGGCCAGGCTGGCGAGCAACTCCACCTTGCGCAGCGAGCTGAGCGTGTCGTTGGTCGGGTTGAGCGAGAGCGCGGTGACCAGCGTCCCCTGGGGCACCGTGACGGCGACGGCGCGGTACTGCCCGTCGGGATCGCCCTGGCTGCGCAGGTTCACCGCATCGGGGTCGGGGCGGAAGGTGCCGCTGTAGCGCCCGACGCGGACGTGCCGGTAGATGTCGGGCACCTCCTGAGCCGGAATGTCCTTGGGGACGATGGGCGCCGGGTCGGGGTGGGCCTGAGGGCCCGAGGGACGGTGTCGGATCATGTGGCCCTGGCGGTCGAGGAGGATCAGGTACACGTCGGAGGAGACGCGTCGGGAGAGATCGGACGAGGTGATCGGCAGGTTGCGCGCCGCGGAGTAGCGCAGGTAGTTGAAGCCGAGCGCCTCGTTCTGGGCCAGGGTGCTGTCGGCCTGGCCGTAGAGATAGGAGCGGACCGAGGCGTAGGTCACGACGTCCGCGACCAGCAGGCCGGCCACCAGCAGCAGCGCCATGACGGCGACCAGCCGCCTTTGGAGGCTCATCCTTCTCGGGGCAGGCGGAGGGTGTAGCCGACGCGCCGGATGGTGTGGATGAGCGGCGGCTCGCGGTCGTCGATCTTCTTGCGCAGGTAGCTGATGTAGGTCTCGACGATGTTGGGGTCGCCCCGGAAGTCGAAACCCCAGACGTTGTCGAGGAGCTCGGACTTCGAGATGACCCGCCGCGCGTTCTCGAGCAGGTAGCGCAGAAGGTTGAACTCGGTCGCGGTGAGGTCGACGGCCTGGTCGTCGCGCCACACCTCGTGCGTGTCCACGTTCATCGTGAGGTCGGCAAACTGCATCGTTGCCGTGTCGGCGGCGACCATCTCGCCGGTGCGGCGGAGGATGGCACCGACGCGGGCCATGAGCTCTTCGATGCTGAAGGGCTTCGTGACGTAGTCGTCCCCCATGCTGAGGCCCTCGACCTTCTCCTGCGTGGCGTCGCGCGCGGTCAGGAAGACGATGGGCATCTGCTCGCCCTGGTTGCGTAGGCGCCGGCACACCTCGGTGCCGTCAAAGTCGGGGAGCATGACGTCGAGCATCACGAGGTTCGGGCGGAACGCACGCACCTGTTCGATCGCCTCGGCGCCCGTGGACGCCACGCCGACCTGGTAACCCTCGAAGGACAGCGCGGCCGAGAGCAGTTCGGCGATGTTCGGCTCGTCGTCCACGACCAGGATGCGCGCCGAGGGTGGGTCGATGATCACGTCACGACGCCGCGGTGACGAGCACGGTGTTGCTCATGCCGACCGGACGGAGTCCTCGGCGTCCGTGTCGGTCGGTGACGCGCCGGGGTGGCTCGCCGCGCCGACCGTCCCCGCCCCTCTCTGTGGCGACGGACCTCCCCCGCGTCGGCCCGCGCCCGTCATGAACCTGCGCACACCCCGGCCCAACCGGCCGAGTCCCCACCAGGTGACGAGCCCAAGCGCTTCGAACACGATGACCGACGACATCTTCGACTCTCCGGCCTCCCGGTCGACGAAGCTGATCGGCACCTCGGTGATGGCCGCGCCGTGCTGCTTGGCCCGGTAGGTCATCTCGATCTGGAAGCCGTAGCCCTCGGCCCGGATCCGGTCGAGGTCGAGGCGGCGAAGGATGGCAGCCGAGTAGACCCGGTACCCGGCCGTCGCGTCGGCCACGCCGAGCCCGAGCACCCGGGAGGCGTAGATGTTGCCGCCCCGAGACAACAGGTGGCGGTGCCAGGCCCAGTTCGGGATCGACCCGCCCTCGATGTAGCGCGAGCCGATGGCGAGGTCGAGGCCGTCGGCGAGTGGCGCCACCAGCGACGGCAGAGCCGCCGGGTCGTGCGAGAAGTCAGCGTCGATCTCGACGAAGGCGTCGTAGCCCCGCTCGAGGCCCCAGGCGAACCCCGCCCGGTACGCACTCCCCAGGCCGGACTTGCTCGCGCGGAGAGCAAATAGACGTCCGGCAGTTTCGCCGCCACCGCCTTGACGAGGCCGGCCGTGCCATCGGGGCTCCCGTCGTCGACCACCAGAATGCCGGCACCGGGCAAGCACTCGTCGATCCGGTGCAGCAGCCGCTCGATGTTCGCCGACTCGTTGTACGTCGGGACTACCACCAGCGGTCGCATGATTTCGTCATTCTAGGGGGCGCTGCCGCGCGAGTCCGTGCGCATGTCGCTCCCGCGGCCGCCCCGGCGCCGACCGCCGCGGAACCCTTCGGGGTCGACTGTGCGAGCCCTGGACCTGCGAGAACGCGGTGGCAGCAGCCCGGTCCCGGACTAGATGTCTGTCGGCTCCGCCGTGGTCAGCGGCCCGTGCAGCTCCGAGGGTTCGACCACCGCGTCGGGTCCCTTGCGCAACTCCCGGACGATCACCTGCACCGCGCCCCCGAACGGGATGCCCACGAGCGCCCCGACGAAAGTGCCCAGACCGCCCGCGACGCGACCACCGAGCGTGGCGCCGACCAGCACGGCGACGAGCACCCAGAAGGGGTTCAGCCGGACCGTCCTGCTCATGATGACCGGATTGAGCACGTGGTTCTCGATCTGCTGGTACACGAGGAACACGATCAGCATGACGATCCCGGCCGGGACCGAGTGGATGGCCGCGATCACCACGACGGGGACGCCGGCCAGCAGGCCGCCCACGAGGGGCAACAGGTCGACGAGGGCCACGAAGACCCCCAGGAGCAGCGCGAAGGGTACGCCGAGGATGGCCAGCGTGACCCCGGAGATGATGCCGGCGATCACCGAGGTAAGGCCGTTCCCAAGCATGTAGCCGGTCACCGACCGGATCGACTCGTCGACCACACGGCGGAGCCGGTCCGCCGTGTGCGGACGGAAGAGGCTCAGGAACCCCGACCACATGCGGGGGGCCTCCAGCATGGTGAAGAAGGTCAGGATGGAAATCGTCACGATGGTGACGAGCGTCGAGACCGCCGCCGCGCCGACGGAGAACGCGGTGGCGGGCTTCAGCACCTTCGTGATCTGGGACGTGAGCTTGGTCGACCCTTCGGAGAGGTACTTCTGGAGGTGGAGGCGGAAAACGAGCCGGCCCAGGGGCCCGTGTCCCTTCTTGGCCTCCCGGACGAGCGTCGGGATCTGATTGCCGAAGTGGATGGCCGCGGTCACGAGTGGCTCGGTGAACAGGTAGACCAGTCCGATGAGGGCCAGCGCGCCGATCAGGAACACGAGCAGGGTGGCCCCGCCGTGGGTCATCCCCCTCTTGCGCAAGAAGCGCGTGGCCGGGGTCAGGAGGAGCGTGATGAAGAAGGCGATGATGCCGTAGACCACGATCGTCCGCAGTACCCAGATCCCGAGGATGATGGCGATGTTGAGATCGACGAGGAGGATGACCGTCCCGACCGTGACCACGATCGTTGTCAGCGGGATCCCCCGGCGATCGGCGCTTCCCGACAACTTCGACCGCCAGGTGTCGTGCGCCTCCTCGGCCATGGGGCCAGCTTGTCAGCTTTCCGACGGCGGAGAAGGTATTGCAACCTGCGTAAGAAGCGTCGATTCGGGCGACCAACGTGCAAGCATGAGGAAGATGGACGAGGAGGTTCAGCCGGAACAGGGGGACGCTGGGGATCCGCCCCCGGCCGTGCCGCCCACCGCCCGCGCCAGCCGCTGCCGCGCCGCGGGGCCGGCAGTTCCTGCCGCGGAACGTGAAGATCACGTTGATGGTCCTGTTCCTCTTCTTCGTCGGCGAGTACATCCTCCTGCCGGAGCTGGCCAGCGCCCGCAGGGAGCTGCACCAACTCAGCCACCTCAACTTCCTCTGGCTGATCCTCGGCGCACTCCTCGAGGTGGCCGCGCTGGCGGCCTACGCGCAGTTGACCCACACGGTCCTCTCCCCCGGAGCACCCGATCGTTTCCGCATCTTCCGCATCAACATGTGGGCCCTGGCCATCAGCCACACGCTGCCCGGTGGCACCGTGCCGGGCACGGCCGCCAGTTACCGGCTGCTGACAGAGTCGGGCGTGTCGGGTAGCACCGCCGCCTTCGGCCTGGCCACGCAGGGCATCGGTTCGGCCCTCGTCCTCAACGTCATCTTCTGGCTCTCGCTGCTGATCTCCATCCCGCTGCAGGGTTACAACCCGCTTTACGGGTTCGCCGCCATCCTCGGTGTGCTCCTGCTGGCCCTGTTCGCGACGTTGGTCTACCTGCTGACCCGAGGTGAGCGGCAGGCCGCCGTCTTCGTGAAGAAGGTGGCCGACCGTCTGCCCTTCGTCCGAGCCGAGACCGTGACCTCGCTCGTCCAGAAGGTCGCGGACCGCATGAAGATCCTGTTCTCGAGTTCGGAGTTGCTCACGAAGGCGGGCGTCTGGGCGGCCGCCAACTGGCTGCTCGACGCGGCCTCCCTGTGGGTCTTCCTGCTCGCGTTCGGCGCCCGCATCTCGCCCATCGACGTGCTGGTGGCCTACGGGCTCGCCAACATCCTCGCCATCATCCCGCTCACACCGAGCGGCCTCGGTGTCATCGAGCTGACCATCATCGCGGTGCTGAAGGGCTTCGGCGTCCCGAGCGGAGTGGCCGCGGCGGGCGTCCTCAGCTGGCGTTTGGTGAATTTCTGGCTGCCCATCCCCTTCGGAGGGGCGTCCTACCTGTCGTTGCGCCTCGGACATCCCAGAACGGCGGCGGCCAAAGCGATCACACCCTGACCGGGCCGAGGTGACGCGCGCCGCACGACCGTCGGTCGCGGCGCGCGCTGGCTCGCGGCCCAACGAGCCCGCCAGGAGCGCACGCGTCCGTTCACCCCCGGGGGCGACGTGGAGGGCGAGCGCCTGCTCTATCGCGGCGTCGCCGGAGCCCTCGCCGCCGCGCCGGTCGGCCGGTCTCCGGCCGCTGCGGCGCGGCTCCGGGTGATCGACGCCGAGGTCGCCCTGGCCATCGGTCGGGGCATCGACCAGATCGTCCTCCTCGGTGCCGGCTACGACGGCCGGGCCCTGCGCTTCGGCGGCGGCGCGGTGCGCTGGTTCGAAGTCGACCGTGCCGCGACGCTGGCCGACAAGCGGCGCCGGCTCAGCGCACTCGGGCGGGATCCGGCCAGGATCGCCTACGTCGGCGCCGACCTCTCGGCCGACGACCCGGCCGGGGCGCTGGCCGCGGCGGGGCACGACGCGAACCGTCCATCGCTCTTCGTCTGCGACGGTCTGGTGACCCGCCTGACCCTCGAGGCGACCGCGGCGCTCTTCGACGCGCTGCGCGCCCGGGCGGCGACCGGAAGCGTGCTGGTCGTCGACTGCCGCGTCGCGCCCGAGGCGGGAGGGCTCGTGCGCGCGCTGCGGGCTGTGACTGACCTCTGCCTCCGCGTCGTCGGCGAGCCGAGGCGCATCGAGCTCCGTCGCGGTGACCCCGAGAAGCTGATGGTCGTGACCGGTTGGCACGTCACGCAGACCGAGTCCGCGCAGGAGAGCAGGCTCGACCGGGGGGCGCTCACGCAGGTCCTCGCCGGTGAGCCGGCCGCGCCACGTGGCGCGTGAGCCCGACGCCCCGGGTCAGGTCCCGACGCCCCACGGCGCCATGGCGCGGCGCCCGGTGCGCACGGGGCGCTCGACCGTCGAGCGCACGACCCGGATTCCCGCCCCCACCACCACGGCGATGCACACGAGCACGTAGCAGTCCGACACGGGCATGAGCCACCCCCGCCCCGCGAACGCCACCTCGGGCCCGTGCGGCGACCACCAGTAGGGCGCAGCCCAGAACAGGACGGCCATCGCCAGGGCGTACCACTCGCCGTAGCGCGGGCGGTCCGGTGCCAGCGCGAGCCACGCCACGAGGAGGACCACCCAGATGAAGTGGTGCGACCAGGACACGGGGCTCGCCAGGGACTCCGTCGCCTCGACGACGAGCAGCCCGAGGACCGGCGAAGAGCGGCGATAGGCCCCGGCCGCCACCGCCAGGCCCACGACACCGGCGGTCACGACGATCACGAACGTGGTGGGGGTCGTGACGGTGTGACCCAGCATGCGCTCGAGCGCACCGAGCAGGCCCTGGTTGCCGATCCAGGCCAGATTGCCGGCCCGCTGGGGGTCGTGGATGTAGTGCGTCCAGTACGCCCACGAGGTGGAGGAATTGACCGCGGCGGCGAAGAGCGCGGCGGCGCAGAACGAGGCGACGGCACGGGCGCCCGCGCGGCCCTGACGGGTCAGCAGCAGGTACGGAATGAGGATGACGGGGGTCACCTTGATCGCGGCCGCCAGCCCCACCAGGATGCCGCGCGGTATCGGGAGGTCCAGCGTCATGTCGGCCACGACCATCAGGGCGAGGACGATGTTGACCTGGCCGAGCAGGAGGGTCTGGCGCACCGGGTCGAACAGCACGACCGGGAGCAGGAGGACGAGCGCCCACCACACGACGGTCCGCCGGTCCAGCTGCGCGCACACCGCACGCAGGCTCACGCCGATCAACGCACCCAGCGCACCGAGGTTCAGCCACGAGAACGCGACCGCGCAGGCCCGCACCGGGATATGCGCGAAGGGTGCAAAGAGGAATGCGGAGAAGGGCGGGTAGGTGAACCCGAGATGGTCGGTCGGATAGGTGACCGTGAAGAGGTCGTTCGACGGGGCGTGCGCCCCTCCCAGCAGGTACGTGCTCAGATCGAGCTGCTGGTGGACGAGCGCGAGGACGGTGACCCCGACGAGCGCCGTGGCGGCCGAGAAGATGGGCCAGGCCCAGCTCCGGGACGACGAGGCGGCGCGCATGCGCAGAGCCAGTGCATCCGTCGCCATTGCGCTGGATGGTACCGGCGTCCGGCGCCCACGGTGCACCTTTGCGCCCGCGAGATTGCTACGTCGGTGACTTCGCCTCGTCACCCTCCGCGACGCGTAGGTCCGATTCGAGGCGGCGGCGGGCCCGGTCCCGTGCCAGCTCCTTGAGCCGCTCCTGCGAGCTCAACCCGTGGCGGTTCGGCACGCGGCGCCAACGGCGGTCCGGCCCGAGCTCCCACGCGTTGGTCTCGTCGGCGAACACCAGGTGCAGCACCTCGAAGAGGCGGGCCTGGAGCTCGGGGTCGTGCACCGGCACGACGACCTCGATCCGGCGGTCGAGGTTGCGCCCCATCAGGTCCGCGGAGCCGATGTAGATCTTCAGGGGAAGACCGGGTCCGGCCGCCGGGTCGGCCGGCGGGCCGCCGAAGCGGTAGATCCGCGAATGCTCGAGGAAGCTGCCGACGATGGAACGGACGCGGATCCGCTCGGACAGCTCGGGGATGCCGGGTCGCAGCCGGCACAGGCCGCGCACGGCCAGATCGATCTCCACGCCGGCACCCGAGGCCCGGTAGAGCGCGTCGATCATGGACGCGTCGGTGAGGCCGTTCAGCTTCATGACGATGCGGCCCGACGGACCCGCATCCGCCTGCTCCTCGATCATGGCCATGATCCGCTTGCGCACTGTCACCGGCGACACGAGGATCTGGCGGTAGTCGGCGTGCTTGGAGAATCCGGTGAGGTAATTGAACAGCTCGCCCACGTCGGCCCCGATGTCGGGGTCCGAGGTCAAGAGGCCGATGTCCTCGTAGATGCGCGCCGTCTTGGAGTTGTAGTTGCCGGTGCCCACGTGGCAGTAGGGGCGGACCCCGTCGTCCTCCTTGCGCAGCACGAGCGCGGTCTTCGAGTGCGTCTTGAGGCCCACGATGCCGTAGACGACGTGGACGCCGACCTCCTCGAGCGCGTGGGCCCACCCGATGTTGGCCTCCTCGTCGAAGCGCGCCTTCAGCTCGACGATCGCCGCCACCTGCTTGCCGTTCTCGGCCGCCTGGATGAGCGACGACACGATCGGGCTGTCGCCGCCGGTGCGATAGAGGGTCTGCTTGATCCCGAGCACCGCCGGGTCCTCCGCCGCCTGCGCCACGAAAGCCTCGACGGAGGTGGCGAACGAGTCGTAGGGGTGGTGCACCAGCACGTCGCGCTCGCGCAGCAGCGCGAAGAGCTCGGCCGGGTCGTGGGCCGCGGTGGCGAGCCGCGGCGACGTCATCGGCGTCCAGGTCTCGCCGTGCAGGTCGGGGCGGTCCAGCGCGTAGAGCCCCCACAGCCCGCTCAGGTCGAGGGGCGCGGTCACCCGGAAGACGCCGTCGGGCCCGATCTCGAGCTCGGTGGCCAACAGGTCCGCCAGGTCCTGGCCCATGTCGGCCTCGACCTCCAGCCGCAGGGCCTTGCCGAAGCGGCGGCGGCGCAGCTCCATCTCGATCGCGACCAGCAGGTCGTCCGCCTCGTCCTCTTCGAGCGCGAGGTCCGCGTTGCGTGTGACCCGGAACGCGTGGTGGTGCCCGATGGTCATCCCGGGGAAGAGCGAGTCCAGGTGGGCCGAGATGACCTGCTCCAACGGGACGAAGCGCTCGCCGTCGGGCATGACGACGAAGCGCGGCAGGGTCGGCGGCACCTTGACGCGGGCGATCCGCCCCTCGCCCGACGAGGGGTCCTGCACCTCGACGAGGAGGTTGAGCGACAGGTTCGAGATGTAGGGAAAGGGGTGGCCGGGGTCGACGGCCAGCGGGGTGAGCACGGGGTAGATCTCGCGCTGGAAGACCTCCACCAGGTACTCGCGGTCGTCGACATCGAGCGCGGACCAGTCCGAGAAGCGGACGCCGGCCTGGGCGAGGGCGGGCACGATGAGGTCGAGGAAGATGTGGTCCTGGCGCCGCACGAGCTCCTCGACCCGTCCCCTGATCATGGTCAGCTGCTCGCCCGGACGGAGCCCGTCCACGCTGCGCGTGCGCACCCCGGCCGCGACCTGGTCCTCGAGGGCGGCGACGCGGATTTGGTAGAACTCGTCGAGCAGCTCCGAGAAGATGGCGACGAACTTGACCCGCTCGAGCAGCGGCTGCCCGTCGTCCTCGGCGAGGTCGAGCAGGCGGGCGGCGAAGTCGAGGCGCGACTGCTCGCGGTTGGTGAAGCGCTGGTACCCGAAGGCCTCGATCTGCTGGTAAGTCGGCGGGACGGGGCGCTCGACTTGCGCGGCCTCGGCCTCGGCGTCCGCCGCACCCGTGACCTGGATATCCGGCGGCGGAGCGGGCTGCGCCGGGGGTTGATGCTGGGGCTGGGTCTGGGTCATGGGCGGAGGGTCAGCGTCGGTGGTGCCGAGGCGGATGCCAGTTGGATCCTACCCCTCACCACTACGATTCGCCCGGTGCCGTCGCCAGCCCGTCGCTCGCCCCTGCCGCGTTACGTCTGGGGTCCCAAGCCCAAGCGCCGCACCGAATTGGGCCTTTTGATCTTCGGTTCGCTCCTGATCGTCGCGCTCTACGTGATCGCTGAATTGGGGGCCAAGTCCAAGATCCCCGAAAACATCGGCCCGTTCCTCGGCATCGTGGTGGCCCTGGCGCTGGCCGCGCACATGGCGAACCGTTGGCTCGTCCCCGACGCCAACGCGGTCATCCTGCCCCTGGCCGCACTGCTGAACGGCATCGGCTACGTCGTCATCGCCCGCTGGAACCCCCCGTACGCGCGACAGCAGGCCGGGTGGGTCGCGCTGGGCGTCGTGCTGTACGTGGCCACCCTCCTGGTGGTCCGCTACACCCGGGATCTGGAGCGGTACCGCTACCTGCTGCTGCTGCTGGCCGGCGCGCTGCTCGTGGCGCCGCTCTTCTTCAGCCCCATCAACGGGGCCCGGCTGTGGGTGCACGTCGGCGCCCTGCGCTTCCAGCCCATTGAGTTCTCCAAGCTCCTGCTGTGCATCTACTTCGCCTCGTACTTCGCCGCCAACAAGGAGCTGCTCTCCATCCCGACCGCCCGGCTGGGCAACCGCCTCGTCCTCGACCCGCGCCCGCTGCTCCCCCTGCTCGTGGCCTGGGGCGCGGCCATGGCGGTGATCGGCCTAGAGGGGGACGTGGGCTTCGCGGCGCTGCTCTTCACGCTCTTCATCGCCATGCTGTGGATCACGACGGGCCGGTTCGGCTACCTCCTCTTCGGCGCGATCCTGTTCGTGGGCGGGGCCTACTTCTCGGCCCGCTACTTCGGCCAGGTGCACGCACGGATCGATGGGTGGCTCAATCCGTGGCAGACCAACACGAACTTCAACGCCGGCGGCTTCCAGCTGCGCTCGGGCTGGTACAGCTTCGGCCAGGGCGGCGTCGGGGGGACCGGGCTCGGGCTCGGTGACCTTGCCACGGGCAAGATCCCGTTCCTCACGACGGACATGATCTTCGCCGCCATCGGCACCGAGATGGGCCTCATCGGCGCGACCGCCGTCGTGATGGCCTTCATCCTGCTCGTCGGGGCCGGCTTCCGGGTGGCCCAGATGGCTCGATCCGACTTCTCGCGCCTCCTCGCGACCGGGCTCACCCTCATCATCGGCTTCCAGGCCTTCTTCATCATGGCGGGCGTGGTGCGGCTCCTCCCCTTCACGGGGATCACGCTGCCGTTCGTCGCCTACGGCGGCTCGTCGCTGCTGGCCAACTACGTCCTCATCGCGCTCCTCCTGCGCGTCTCGGACGAGGGCGCCAAGGCGCAGAAGGCCATGCTGGCGGCCGGTGCGGCCGGTGCGCCCGGCGAGCGTCCCATGGTCCCGGCGCACTGAGGGGAGGCCGCCGCGTCGGCACGGGCAGACCCGGTGCGGCGGGCTGCCGCTGCCGCTGCGCAGCGCTCAGCGCTCCAACGGCAGTGCACCGCCTTCGGCCGCCTCGCGCTCGGCCTTGTCGGGCAGGCCGCGCACCAGTCCGATCATCATCACGGCGATGGTTGCCCCGGCGAGGGGACCGACGATATAGATCCACCACCCCGTGAAGTCCCACGACACGATGTCCGGACCGAGCGTGCGGGCGGGGTTCATGGAGGCGCCGCTGATGGGGCTGGCGAACAAGCCGAGCAGGGCCACGGTGGCGCCGACCGCGAGGGCCGCGTTGTGCCCGATGCTGCGGTAGCCCGTCGCCGTGTTGAGGATCACCGTGACCAGGATGGCGGTGAGGATCGTCTCCATCACGAGCGAGCGCCACTCCCCGCCCGGCTTGGCGATGGGGTAGTTGCCGCCCGAGGCCACGTGGCCGTACATGGCCTGGAGGACGAGGGCCGCGCAGACGGCGCCCGCGAGCTGCACGGCGATGTAGGGCAGAACCCAGGCGGCCTTGAACACGCGGCGCCCGGTGAAGGCGAGCGTGACGGCGGGGTTGATGTGGAGGCCCGAGAGCGGGCCCAGGGCGTAGATCATGGCCATCACCACGGCCCCCGGGGCGATGACGGCCGCCGTGCGGCTGATCGGGCCGCCGCCGACGTAGTGATTGATCACGCCGGAGCCGGCCGCCACGGTCACCAGGATGAAGGTCCCGATGAACTCGATGATCAGCCGGATGCCGAGCGGCCGGTGCTTGAGGGTGTCCTCGGAGAACCGGATCATGAAGCGGTCGCCCAGGATCGAGTCCCGGGCCAGGTCGAGCTCCTGGGTGGTCAGCGGCGGGGCGTCGGCGCGGTCGTCGGGTGTCATGGCATCCCTCCCTCGGTGCGCCGCTCCGGGCCTTTGCTTCGCCTCGTGCCCGGGGTGGCGCGAACGGTCCCGACGAGTCTTCAGCCCACTGGGCGCCGCTGTTAGGGCCAAAGGTCCCTGCGGGCGGCCCGGGCGAAGACCGGAGCGCCAGGGTGAGGACCGGAGCCGCCCGACTCGGGCTCAGGCCGGCGGGCGCTCGGAGCCTCCCGCCACCTCGTAGGACCACAGCTCGGACGCCACCGAGACGGGACCGCCGTGGGGCGACGGGCGGTCGGCGCCGGCATGGCCGTGCGCGAAGGCCGGCGAGGCCACCCACTTCTGGAAGGAGCCCTCGTCACGCCAACGGGTGACGACGAGCCATTGCCGTCGATCGTCGGTCGGCCGCAGCAGCTCGAAACCCTCGAACCCGTCCTGATCGTCGACGGCGCCGGCCCGCGCCGCGAAGCGGCGGGCCAGCTCGTCCCCTGCGCCCTCGGGCACGGTGATGGCGTTGATCTTGATGACAGTGGGTCTTTCACCAGCAGACATGGGGCACTCCGTCCGACTAGGGCACTCAGCTATCTAGCAAGTGCCGCGGTCGCCAGTATTTCTCGGAGCTGCGCTCAGCGGTAGGGCGTCAAATCGGCCCGGGGGTAGCGCGCCTGGGTATCGGCCAGGGTCTGACTGTCCCAGTAGGGATCGCCCGGTGCGGGGAACCCAAAAACCAAGCGCTCCCGGGGTGTCGCCCGCTCGATAAGTTCGCACCATTCGGGACCGAGGGCCTTGGCGGGCCACGCGCTTCTTCCGGTCCAGCGTGGCGCCCACACGTCGTAGTGAGCGGACACGGTGAATCGGGTTGAGCGCTCGCCGGTCATACGCGACCCACGATGCAGTACGTCGGGCCGGTAGGCGAACAGTGTCCCCGCCGGCCCCGTCACAAAAGCCTCCTCCTCAGCGAAGGTCCCGGCCGGGAGGTAGGTCAAGGCATGGTCACTGCCCCCATCGACGAGGGAGCTCGGCCAGTAGGGAACGCTCTCCCCAACGGACAGCGGGACCACCCTCGTCGGACCATCTTCCTCGGTGACGTCCGAAAGAAGGATCAAGCTCTGCATTTGGGTGGGCCGGTCGGACTTCTTGGGGACGACCAGCGTGTGGTTTCCGAAGTCGCGGTGGTGGCTCTGGTCGTATTCGACGGCCCCGGCGTACTTGGCCCACAGCTCGGCTTCGTAGAGACGTAGGTCGGTCGATTCCAAGAAACGCTCCGCCAGGTCGAGGAGGTCAGGATGAAAGGTCAGCCGGTTCAGATCCCAAGATCGCCACGGTCCCCCGATGATGCCGGCGAACTGGCTTGTTCCCAACCAGGCGTGAGCCGCCGGGTCGGCGAGGTACTCCTCGGGCCGGGGGAAGTGCGACCATAAGGCCTCCTGGGCCGCCGCCAGCTCGTCGGCTTCGAGGAAGCCTTCGAAGACGAGGTAGCCCCGCTCCCGCAGGTCCGCCAAGCATTGATCGGGCACCCTCATTGATGTCAGACGCTACCGGCGTCGTGGCTGCGCCTCCCAAGTCGAACAGACACGGCAATCGACGGGCTGACCTATACAGCCGATACCAAACCCGTCATCGGGGCCGGCGATCGGGGGCGTCAGGAGTCAGGGAAACTCGTGCGTCGTTGCCAGCGAGCGTTCACACGTTGGACCGTCCTGATTCGACTCGAGTGCAGGCGCCAACTCGAGACGATGGCGCCTGGTGTCGCCGACCTGTTCAGTCCGCAAAGGGGCGAATGGGCGCGGAGCGCATCGCTTGGTGTTTCTCTGGGCGTCGACCTTAAGCCGACGTTATGGAAAGCCGATACTCAAGGCGGAATCGTTGCAGCTCGCCGGCGCGGTGAACCCTCGGGCGGCGGAGAGAGGGAGAACTCAGTGACGCTTACGATTCGCGACCGTGCATTTATCCTGCTAGCGGGGCTGCTCGTTATCGCCGTCTGCACAATCGTCAGTTGCCTGCTCCCGGCGGGAGCAGCCAGCCCCACTGCGGGCTACACGATCGTGTCGGCGACGGGTACACCAGCTACGGCGTGGTGTCCCCAGGGCACCGAACTCTTAGGAGGAGGCGGAAAAGGGACCGAAAAGCACACCTACACCGCCTCGGGGGTCAATAGCTATCCGGAGACCCGCCCGTATGGTCAGTCCTCTGGATGGACGTACTACGTTCGCTACAGCGGCTACAACATCCTTGAGACCACTGCATACGCCATTTGCGCCAAGCTCTGACCGACCGACGGGCCTCTTCGTGTGCGCCGGCGATCGGGACAGCACCGGTGCTCGAATGTGCCTCACTCCCGGCGAACCGGGGGCGGGTGACGGCAGAGCCTTCCGATCCTTAGCCGGCCACAAAGTGCGGGCATCCCAGCTTCGAGGCCTGGCGTTCCGACGTTCCTAGCGACCTCGGTCAAGCGGGTCCACCAGGTGTCAGGTCATCTCGATATGAAGGTCGGGGTTCTTCCCGTCGCCAGCCAGTTGACCATGGCATGTAGCTCCTCTTGCTGAAGGGCGGGGTCCAGGTCGTGAACCCACGCGACACTGGCGGTGCCGATTGCTGATTCACCGCGGTAGAGCGCTAGCTCGTCGCCAACGGTGACCGAACCCCACAAGGCCGAGGTCTTTGGCGCAGGGTGAATGACGGTTCGATGACTGAACCCCTGAGTATTGGACCCTTGAGATGGGCCATCCATCCCAACAATGGGCGCCGTCTCGGACGGCACATTGATCTCGTCGCTACGTCGCCACGAGAGGTCCTTCCGTTCACGCTGACCAGTCGAATAGAGATGACTATCGTCGCCATCAACAAAACTGACTTCTACGCCGATGGCCAGAAAGGCTGTCACGGATCCCATCCTGCCCTGGGCGGAGGGCTCCGGGTGTTCTCCGGTCGGCCTTGAGCGTGGCGTTGATCCGCCCCCGGCCCGGCGTACGGGGCTACCTAAAAGCACTTGCCGAGTACGTGACCGAGGTGCGTGAGAAAGCCGAAAGGCCGAAGGATCTCTGAGGTTCACAAGAGCGGTCTAGCGGGGAGCCCGCTCGCGCTACCGGCTCGGTCGCCGGCGTGTCCAGGCGAGGTGGAACGAGAAAGTCAGCTCCGCTTCTTGGCAGTGCTGGCCTTGCGGGTGGCGACGGGAGCACGCTTTCTGGCCGTCTTCTTCCCGACCGTGGCACGCTTCTTGGCGGTCTTCTTGGCCCCGTTGACCTTGCGCTTGGCGACGCCCACCTGCTTCTTGGCGGTCTTCTTGGCCCCAGTAACCTTGCGCTTGGCGACGCCCACCTGCTTCTTGGCGGTCTTCTTGGCTGTGGCGCCCTTGCCTTTGGCGACCGTCGCCTTCCTCTTGGCCGCCTTCTCACCCGAGGCGGCCTTGCGCTTGGCAACACCCACCCGCTTCTTGCCGACCTTCTTGGCCGTGGTGACCCTGCGCTTGGCGACGGTCGCCCGCTTCTTGATCGTCTTCTTGATGCCCTTGGCCTTCTTTGCCGCAGCCTTCTTGATGGGACGCGCCTGCTTTTCGACACGTCCAGCAGTCTTCGAAGACCCGATCGCGGTCGCCGCTTCACTCAAACCCTGTCGGACTCTTGATCCCGCAACCGCAGCGGCGGCTTCGACGGTACCGACAGCATCTCCGACGACTTCGGCCGCTCTATTTATCTTGTCTGCCACGGGGGCTAAGGCTAACGCGTGCAAACTGCATGTCAACGGGACAAATCCTGCCAAACGTCGTCAATGGCTCGGCTCAAGTGAAGCGAGTGCAGTCGAGGCGACGAAACTTGCGTCTTAAGTGAATTCCGCAATAACTCTCGGACTCACTCAGTCGGCAGATGCTCTCGTAACTTCGACATAGCCTCCCTCGTACGCTCCGCACCTGACGCAAGGTAGGGGACGATCGTGTCGACCGTTGGATGGGAACCATTGTGGGTCAGTGGCTCCAGTTGACGAGCTGCGTCCGAGACGAAGGAGGCGGCCTGCTGGACCGCGTGAGTAGCAGACTCACTCGAACCCTTGACTGCGTCGGCGACCACCTCATGAACGCGACCGAGCGCCTCGGGGCTCGGAGCCACCTTCTCAGCAAGGTTATGACTGGCTGCGCCGAGACGCCTCCCGGTACGCCGGCTCGCGGCTCGCCCTCGCCGGATCGTCTGCTGGCGGGATTTCGACACCTGCGCCACGGTGGGGGCGAGGTTCGTTCGAGCACGACGTGCTTTCCGGTGGCCGGTCGCTCGGCCGACTGATACGGCGGATTCAAGCTGTCGTGCTTGTCGCTTCGCTCGCCAGGCCAAAGACGGCTCGCCTTCGGTGTCGAAGGCGGCCAGTATCAGCCCTCCCAAGAGACCCACGTTCTTGAGGAAGTGGATCTTTTGCTGGTTCCGGGTGGTCGGGTCCGACTCCTCCCAGAATCGATGACCGGCGTAGGTGGTCGGAACGATTGAACCGATCAGAGCCAGCGCGGCGAGTCTTCGAAACTTTCCGGCCGCCAGGAGAATCCCAGCGCCGATCTGAAGCGCACCGTTGACGCGCACAAATGTCTCCGTATCGAGGCCGTTGACACCGGTCTTCTCGGCCAGGGGTTCGGTTACTGCTTGGGCCTTCTTGGCTTTTGCCGCCGGATTCCAGAATGCATCCCAGCCCCCTACAACAAAGATTGACGCGAGCAACGGACGAGCTAGTCGACGAGAGAGTGCCATTGCGGTAGCTCTACCCGGATTTCAGAATGGTTATCCATCGAATATGCCTCAACGCTTACGCTTCATTTGCCGCTGACCGGTCCGCGCTCCGCTTTAGGCAGGCTCCGCAATACTGATGCTTCGGCCCTGAGCGGACCGGGGATACTGTCATCACTGATCCCGTGCTAATCCCATGAGGGACGATTAGACGAATTCGAGGCAATATGGCTAGGTCCGAACTCAGCGCAAGTGAGACGGGTGAATCGGCAGCGGAGCGGAACAATCGCAATCTTAGCGATCTGCTGCAAGAACTACGCGTTGCGGGGCTCGGTGTACAGGTGCTGTTCGGATTTTTGCTCTCGCTGCCGTTCACTATGCGCTTCAAGCAGCTCGACGCGCTGGAACGAGCTCTCTATCGGGTAAGCCTCCTCAGCGCAGCCTTGGCTATAGCGATGCTCGTGAGTCCGGTTGCCTACCACCGCTGGGTATTCCGTCGAAACGAGAAGGGGCGGCTGCTGCGCTACGCCAATACGCAGGCCATTGCCGGGCTGGGCATGGTCGCACTCGCGGTGTCCGTCGCCGTCTGGATGGTTCTCCTCTTCGTCGGCTTGAACTGGCCGACGGCACTCCTCGCCGCCGGGGTGACCGGGTGCTTCTTGGCCTTGTGGTTCGTGTTCCCGATCGCAGACAGGATCGGAGCGGATCGTAGACGAGAGGAGGCCCAGTGAGGGCTGAGTAGCTTCACCGATGCCGCGCCACCCCCGAGAAATCCCGCAACCGGGTGGGTCGCGTCGGTTACGCGCAATTGGCCGCCGACGCCCGACTTCCCAGAGCGGCTCACCCTCAAGCTTCGCGCTCGGATCGCGGACGCTCCTCGTTCAGCACCGTCATGCCCACTCCGCCTGTCGTGGTTCGATCGATGTTCCTGCGCTCAACGTCGTGTGAGAGTTCGTGCACCACCGGCACCGATGTCCGGCGGGAGTGGCGTTCCAGGCTCTGCACTGGGATACCCCCGAGATCTCGATGTCACAGAACGTTTGCCCGTCTTCGATCGCGATCAAAATGCCAGGTATGAGTGTCGATGAGCCGGCCAAACCCCGTATTGCCGTCGCCCGGCCGAGCGCGGCCGGCGGGGCGCGCGATGTACACCGCTTTCGCTGAAGGACCGCAATTGGTCTGTCTGTGTCGCCGACCTCACACAAAAGTGAAGCCATTTGAGGACCGACCCAAGGCCCACGAGCGCCGACCCACTCGAATCACGTTTTAGTCGTCTCGAATGACGTTTGTCGACCCGCCCGGCATAAACGTCCGCTTCGTGGCTCACAAATGTCATACCCGCGAGGCATCGGAACAACACACTTACGGAACCAGATCGTCATCGTTCATGTGAGCACACTTGTCATTCCAACCAAGAACGGCGCTTCCGCTTCGAGAACGTCTTCCACGAATCGGCCCAGTGTCGGCGGAGGTTGCGTTGACGCAGATGCTGGTCGGCTGAGAGTGCACCGGCCGCAAAGGCGATCTCCGCCACATTGGTGACCGAATCACCCGAGTCCGCGAGGCCCGAGTGTTGGCGCAACCACGTTTCGGTCGCGACTGCGTCGTGGTGGTGGCCGAGAATAGTCTGGACTGTTTCGGCTGCCCTGGCGGTCCGTGCAGCGGGTTTTCCGACAACGGAGGCCGCTGCCTCCGCGGCATACCGAAGCTGCTTGGCTTTGATCCGGATGCGGTGTAGGTCCCGATCAGTCGGATCGGGACCCGACTTCCGCACCTGACGCCGTACTGCGCGCCACCGGCGGCCCACGAGGGTCGGGAGGACTCGTCGGGCGGCTGCCTCCTCGCCGTGGTCGCCGTCCCCAACGACAAAGGGTGGTGTCCGTGTGGCGACATGGAGTCGGTTCAGCAGGCTGAAGTACTGGTCTGAACCCAGCACGGTCTCAAGATGGTGTGCGGCACTTGCCCGCTCATTGGCCAGCTCCCGAAGCAGCTGCGGCGGCGCTTCACCGAGATTCTCGGCGAGCACGTCTGCGTCACGCAACTCGCCCAACGCGGAGCCCAACCATTTGAGATCAGTGCGGACGTGATCGACCCAGACTGGGTCAAGCAACCTCCGGAAGGTCTTCAGGTTGGAGCGGAGCCGACGTGTGGCGACCCGGGCCTGGTGTACATCCTCGGCCGCTGGATCCGGCAGGGCCACGCGGAGGCGCCATTCGTGCGCCAAGAGCTGACGCAGTCCGTCAGAAACCGAGGCACGAACGACGTCTCCGATGGACGACTGCCCATCGAGATGCGGCGGTGCCGACTCCGAGCCGAACGTCCCCAGGGCACGGGCGAGCTTGGGCGCGTCGTACGAGGCGGCTCCGGCCTCCTTGAGTCGTTGGGTGATCCCCTTGTGAACGGTGTCGTCCACCGAGCGAAGTTCGAGCTCGACCTGACGGAACCGCTGGCCGTCCTGCGGGCCGCCCGAGACGGCGACCCTGTCATCGTCGAGTTCGGCTATCACCCGGTCGGCGTCATCGTGCAGCGCGAGGCGGAGCCGCACTGCGTCAAGCTCCACCAGCTGACGCAACGGCTCCCGTCTGACCAGGCCACTGACGAGCCTTTTGGCGTCCTCTGGGACGCAGTCCCGTCTCCCGGTCCAGCTCACCTCCGTTCGTTCGAGGTTCGGCCCGTTGGTGGCCTCGGGTAGCTTCAGTGTCCAAGTGCCGATCGTCTCGCCGTCGATCGTCCGGTGGCGCAGCGTAAGACCCTGATTCCAGAGGCGACCGTCGGCTGTGTCGAAGTAGGCGGTCCGCAACAGCTGTTCGGGGAGCCGCTCGGTCCGCCCCACGAGATCGCGGAGGTCGGGCAACGGGAGGCTTAGGGGAGCGTCGAACTTGACTTCTCGTTCGAGTGTGCGCGTCTGGCCAGAAGCCATAGTCGGGAATTTCCCTTTGGTGTCGTGCGGAGGGGTCATGGCATTCCTTCAGATATCGCGTTCGTCAAGTCCCACCTGCTCCTCACGCCCTCACGGAGGGGCGCGCCGAGCCAATGCGCTCGACGGAGCGAACCATTTCCGGTGCGCGTCAACGGCCTACCGCTCGTTCGAGCTGTGCTTTGGTCATCTTGGATCGTCCCCTCACCCTTCTGTGCTTGGCTTCTTCGTAAAGTTGGTCCTTAGTTCGTCCCCCCGCCCCTCGATGCGACCGCAGCCCGCCCCGACGTGCCGATGAGATGTCCCGAGTCGAGGTCGAGCTCGATTGGTTTGCCTCTCCGGACCGAGCGCGTTCCTTGTTCACGGTCCGAGCTGCGATCTCCTCCGCCAGGCTCTCGGAATCACCGCGCCGCTTGAGGCCGGACTTGATGTGTTCGTACTGACGCTCTCGCTTCGCGTTCCATGCTCGTTGTGGCACGTTAGGCCTCCCTTCATTCCCGGGTCTGTATCTCGCGTCCCCCGGACATGTGTGGCCGATACCCCAACCCTGCCCAACGAAACGAGAATCGTCGCCAACAACGACGTTTCCGACTTCTTCACTTTCGCTGACATGCGACCGGGGCCGTACAAGGATCGCATCGCCGTCCGCTCTCGTTCGCTTCACGGCAACGGATCAAGGCGATGGATCAAGAACTGCTGCATCGCCTAAGCAACAACAAATCGACCTCGCATCGTGCCAGGCCGGAGGGACCAGCCTTTCCGTCCCAAACGTGGCTGCTGTTCAGTCCACGGGCTTGGTTTGACGGCGATGATCGCCGAGGATGCCTTGCCCAGCCAGGGACACGGCCTGGGCGCGGTTACGAACGTCAAGCTTGACATAGAGATGGCGTAGTTGAGTCTTGATGGTATTTTCACTGACGTACAGATGGCTGCCGAGTTCGCGGTTCGTCATCCCTGTCGGGAGTAGGGATAAGAGCTCGCTTTCGCGCTCGGTAAGGCCGATGTCGCGCCCCGGCCAGCGCAGCGTTTCATCGATTTGAGCGCGTTGAGACCTTTGGGTCAGAACCACACGGCCGCCGCTTGCGGCAGCCTCGATACCGTCGATGATTTGTTGTCGTGGTACCGCCTTGGAGATAAATCCTTGAGCACCGGCACGCATGGCACGACGCACCGCCTCAGGTCGATCGGAAAAGCTGAAGACCACGATCGCCCCGTTACTAGAATCGGCACCAAGAGAGCGCACTCTCTCGCCGAGGGTCCCGAGCTCGCCGTAGGTGTCGAGCAGCGTGACATCGACCCCTCGCCTCGGTCCCTTCCGAACGTCGATTTCGACGACCTCGATGTCCGACGCACTTGACCCAAGTAGGGCACGGAGGCCCTCAAGGACGATCATGTAGTCGTTGACGAGCGCGACGCGGATGGCCCTGGGCACCGTTCCACTCTACGAGCGGTCGCAAGGACCTCAAAATCACCCGATCGGGCGATTGATCCCATCAGACCCTTCAGCCAAGCTCGCGGACGCCAGTTGCCCGCATCGAAGAGGGATGGAGGCAAAGGCAGACGCATCACGTAGAGGCCCTCGAGGAGTTTCACTCTCCTTGACCCCCTACCCCCGCGCATGGAGCGGCAACTCTACGGTCGAGTGGCAACTCTACGGTCGAGTAAGGAGACACGTGAAGGTGGACCCATTTGGCGTTACTTCTCACGCTTTCGACGGAGGGCGCATCTTCGCCCTGAGGGGAGAGCTCGACGCATCTACCTGCCGGGAACTCGCCGAACAGTTGGTTGGACTTCCCGGCTCTCTAGTCGTCGTGGACCTTCATGAGCTCACTTTCATCGATTCCTCGGGGCTGGGTGCCATCCACGAAGCACGGCGAATTGCCCTCAAGGACGGGGGGAACCTCTTCGTCTGTCGTCCCCGTCCGATGGTCTACCGCGTCTTGGAGATAACAGGCCTCGACACATGGGTTACGGATTGGAACCCAGAGTGGTCGAACTTGTTCGCATCCGGGCCTGCACGAGAGGACCGTTTGCCCTTCAACGGCGAGCGAACAAACACAGAGTAACCCGCACATCTGTTGCGAAGTGGTTTAGCCCGGACTCACACGGGTACAGCCATCGCTGCCTTGGAAAGGAGGTCCCATGATTGGGGCTGGAGGACTCGTTGTCAGCATCATCGCATTTGGAGTGGGGGCGATTCTCGATTGGGCGGTTACAGAGCCGTATCAACACGGCTTGAACATCAACAAAGTGGGTTGGATATTGATGATTGTCGGCGTGGTCGGTGCCGTGTTGTCAATCATTGTCATGGTTGCGGCGAACGCCCGTCGGCGGAGCACGGTTGTAGACGATGGACGGGGGAACGTTGTTCGTCGGGTCGATTCGACGTACTAGGTGAAAGCGCCGGTTCGTAATGGTGGAAGTCCCGAACATCGGCGGCTTCGTGAATAGAAAGGTGGTTCAATAGAAAGGTGGTTCTATGGTATTGATCCTTGCATTGCTGCTTGTCTTGATCCTGTTTGGGGCCGGGTTTGCAGTACATCTCTTGTGGATTGCTGCAGCCGTCTTTCTCGTCCTGTGGCTTGTCGGATTCGCCATTGGTCGGGGTGAGGGCGCTGGAACGCACCGCTTCTATCGGTGGTAGAGCATGAGTGGAATCGGTAGGTACCACTCCGAATCGGCCCCCTCCGGGGGGTCGATTCGCGTCTGCCGCGGTCGAGCGCCTTTCACGACGTGCCCAAGTTCGCCGCCGGGTGTGGGACGTGCAACACAAAGGTGCCAGCGTTCCCCTGACGCACCCGCACCTAAGCACATCTGGCTATATGGGTTAACACAACGTTGCCGAGCCACGGGCTGGACATTGCGGCCCTTTAACTCACGATCTACCTCCGCGGTGAGAACCAACGTCCTGTCCATGAGGGCGTCTCGGGGCAGTCGTTCGCCTGCATCGTGCCGTCGTAGACCAGCGCCCAGCACTGCATCGGCTCGACGATGAAGCCGGGGTGACGGTCGCCAGGCTTAGAGATGCCGACCGCCTCAAAACACCATGACTCATGGTGCGCCGGGGCAAGTCACAGCCTCCTCCATGCTGACGTTGGCCCTTGAACCTGGGCGGAAATGCTTAAGTGGTCACTAGCTCCATCAGTTCACTTCTTCTGTCGTGACGCATGATGTTTCCGACAGTACGCGGACCGAGAGCTTTGCCGCCTCTTGGCCGACTGGCAACCAATCTGCCTTAGGGAGATAGGAGAGACAAAAGCCGCCCGCTCCCGAGAGGGGCCCGAAACACAGCGGCTCGGGTCGTGCTATCCAAACCAGCGGCGAGTGTCGACGGCGAGTATGTCCCGGCGATTAGAACCAGCAACCCTCCGAACCAGGCGACGATCACCAAGGTGCGCATAAGTGGCTCCATTCCCGTCGGTTTGCTCATCGAATAATCCCTCCGTAGGTGATCCTGGTCGTCCCACCTACCCGGCGATAGACACCTAGCGAGTGCAGTGCTCGGCTCCTTCCGTTCGGGTCCGTGGCTCAGCAGTAACGA
The DNA here is from genome assembly GCA_963726005.1 of uncultured Acidimicrobiaceae bacterium. GTDB lineage: Bacteria > Actinomycetota > Acidimicrobiia > Acidimicrobiales > RAAP-2 > Bog-473. The sequence goes on along the minus strand of CAVSAT010000001.1, from coordinate 408,358 downwards.
CTGAATCACCGAAGGGATAGGAGGCGCATCCTTGCAAGTTCATCTCGTTTGCAGGCCTTCACTCAGGGTATGCAAGAGACATGGAACGTGAACCGGCCCGAAGCGACGAGTCGCCTCCCAAGGTAACGCCGCTCGGCGGATTTTCGGATTCACGTATGGCAACCGCCGAGGCAGCGCCTGACTTTCAAACCATTGGGTACGAAGAATTCGCTCCCAGCCTGCCATCGGTAGCGAAAGTTCGACGATTCGTCCGCCGGGTCCTGGAGGAACAGGGCTTGAAGGAAGAGTCTGTTGGCGGATGCGAACTCATTGCTGATGAACTCGCCACGAATGCCCTCACCTACACCGGCTCATTCTATTCTGTGGTCGTCGAGCAATCGGAAGCGAGTGTCCGAATCGGTGTGCGCGATGATTCACGCATCCTTCCGGTGCTCCGCGAGAGTACCGTCGACAGTGAATCAGGCCGTGGCCTGCGCATCGTCTCTGAGACATCGAGCCACTGGGGCGCTGAATCACTCGGTCTAGGCAAGGAGACTTGGGCCGACGTCGAGACCGAGCCTGGCGGCTGATTGTACGAACGTGGGCTGCGGTCGATCTGACAATTGAGCCCGCGGCTGCCCAGCTGCGCGGCCGGCGTTATGTGCTACGGGATCCAGTCTGAAAGCCCGAATCATAAAGAGGCTGACGGAATCAGCCCTTTGTTGGGATGCACCATCAACTCGGCGAAACCCCACCTGACATCGCGATAGGTCGATCTGGGGTGTGAAACGGACGCGGACGAGGTAACCGGGTGTAGCTCTCTCCGGGCTCGAGCGTCTCGTTGTATTTGCCCAGCCCTCACAATCGTTGAAGCCCACCGAGGTTGATTTCGCTGTCGATGCCATAGAATCACCTGATCGGGTGATTGACCGCTGGGCTGCCGCAAGTCAGGCTATGCGACGAATCGAAGCTCAATGAGAGGACGCACAGTGTCAACCGTCGACAAAGCCAAGAACAAAGCTCAAGAAGCGAAGGGTCGTGTCAAGGACGCCGCAGGTAAGGCCACAAACGATCGGTCTCTGCAAGCTGAGGGCAAAGGCGACAAGGTCGCTGGCAACTTGAAGCAGGCAGGAGAAAAGGTTAAGGACGCCATCAAGGAGTAATCGTTGCTGCGACGCCAGGCGAAAGAGACTTGTACTGTAGTTGCCTGATCCGTTAGCCAACCTGCAGCTGTTCTGAGTGTACGTCCATGGGACATCAGGATTTTTTGCTCCGTTTCTGCTGATGTTTCGCTACCCCGACCGAACGGGGTGACGGGTAGCCGTTCGCACTCAGGCGGCGCAGGCACATGGCTGAGACTCCGCCGAGGAAGCCGCTGACGTCCGCCCCGCTCCAGCTGACGCCAGCTGACGTCCGCCCCACTCAGCCACCTAAAGGTGCCCCCATGGTGCGTTAGTCGCGACCCCCGAACTTTGTCTAAGCCCCGCCCTGCGCCTTCTCCCCTCCGTTCCCGGTTGGCGGCCAGCGGCCCCGTACTCCCTCGTTCCTTGGGCGGAGATGGCCCGGCCGGCGGGTTTCGAACCTCGGCCTGCGGAGGATGCGGCGGGGGCGGAGTTTGAACCCTGTTATCTCCTATCCCACCCTGCGCCTGTGCGCGGCCCCGTCAAGACCGGACCTGCCGCCTCCTGCTTCCTCGTCGCTCGGAAATCCCCTAGCCCGCGAGCCCTCCACCGCACCAATACACCCCTGACGTAAGGACACGACCTCGCGATCGAGCTGTCACGTTGCAGCTCCAACGTCAGATCCACCGCCCAGCGCTGCAGCCGGCCGACCGCGCTGTCTTTTCCGGCCTCTGGCGCCTCCTTTTGCGCAGCCGGAAGGACCCGCTGTACTGACCCAACGGGTGGTACGGATCACTGAGCAGATGATGTCGGCAGCTCGGGGATCAGGCGGGAGCGGCGCCGATGCGCAAGGGGACATCACCGAAGGGGTCGAGGTGGTACATCAAGGAGACCCGATGATAACCGTCGGCAATGTCACCACCATCACCCGTGGAGACGACCAGTGCGGGACTTAGCCGTTTGCCAGAGACGGCGTTGAGCAGGTCACGGCGCACACCGGGGTCGTCCAAAGGCAATGCCACAAGGCTGCAAGCACGCAAGATGTCGTTGGCCCGGCGACGGGTGACCTCAGCCTTGCGAAGGCGTCCGACGGCCGCCGCTGCCTGCTTCTGATCGAGTTTCAATGACAGATACGCCAGTGCGGCGTCGAAGTCGTGGGCGGCCACGTCGTCGAGCCACTGCAAGCCGAGCGATTCGCTGCCCGGGGGGCTATTGCCTCCCTTTGCCTTTTTCGTTTTGCCCTTTGCCATCTCCCCTTCTCCTTCCTTGGTTGGGACTACTACTTGGATTCGGCCCCCGTGGCGCAGATCCGGCTCCGCTGCGCTTCCAATCCTCGCCTACGGACGAAGGTCCGTCGTGTCGAGATGTCGCGTCCGCCACGCGGCCAGCAAGCGGACCGCCGGATCTGGCGCAGGACATACGCCAACTAACCGGAGAAGTGGAACGGTTTTGTCGCTCTGATCCGAGCTCCAGAGTCGGCTCAACATTCTGCGGGCTATCGTCGGTGCCAGGGCATAAAGGGATTGCGATTGGTCAGATCTGGAGTTTTCGGCGGTCGGTACCGACAAATGCGATTGCCTCCGCCCCGAAGTGGAATGGGGACGAAAAAAAGGGAATGCCGTCCGGCTTGCTAGCGCACGCCGTCGGAAGACCGAACGAGGGATTCTGCGAAATCGCACGGTGGGATTCGGAAGGCGACTGAGATGGTTCTTCTCGTCCAAGTTGCCCCTGACCTTCGGAAAGGTCGGGGCATTCGCCAACCTGAAGTGACTCGCTTCACCTCCACAAGAGTCTCCCAGTCTGACTGTCGTGCTGTATTCGGTCCTCCAGATCCTCTCGACGGGCGACTGTGGCCTTCGAGGGGCGCGGCGGTTCACCAATCCACCTCCGGGGGCGTTGCAAAGCCGGCGGCAATGTACGGGGGCACCCCGCGAGCCATCGTGTCACTCAGATCCCGACGGCGTGGCGGCCGCCCTCGAGCCAGGTTCGTAGTGCCGGATCTAGGGTCGAGGCTGCGGTCTCATACAGCACGAGATCGTCGGAGTTCAACACGCCGCGCCATCGACCGCTGTCGCCCTTGTAGAAAAAGCTGTCTGCACCGCCCTTCCACACCATCGCCATCCGGTCGTCGAAGCGACGTGCTTCATCGCGCATTGCGTCGAATCCGACTGTTGCCAGTAAAGCAGGCCAGGAATCCTCGCTGACATCTATGGCGCAGAAATCGGCGATACGCCGCATCTCAGTCTCGGGGTCGGCCTTGAGATCACCGAAGTGGACCAGCAGCACGTTGGGAAGCTCTCGTACCGCCCACCAGGTCGATAAATGGTGGTGATGTGACCAGAATGGCCAGCCGTCGGTTTCCCACTCGAACCATCCCTCACTCACCCACCGAGGCCACAACTCGCCTGGCGTCGCCGGGCAACGAGGGAATTCTGGTCCCGGCCGGTCAGGGTCGTTGAAGAGTTCGAACATCATGTCTGTGTAGGACGAATAGTGGTTGAACAACGACATGAAGACGTCGCGGGTGTCACGGCCCACGACGATGTACCTTGACCGTGGGAAGAACCGCAGACCATCAGCGGCCAGATGGCTCTTAATAAATCTTCGATGACGCTGCGCCTCGAGACGATCGAGAATCGGTTGGAGAGGTCCCACGAACCGTGAGTCGATCCACGGCGAAATTTCGGTCAATCTCGCAGGCAGGGGCTCTGGTCCGAGGATCAGGGCGGCGAGGATGCGCTGCGTCCAGGTCGTCCCGGCCTTGTACGCAGTCGTAACGAAGATGTCGTCGTCACGTGGCACGAAGTGGTCCCAACGGGTGCTGTCGAGATGGTGGTTGCGGTACTCCCGGGTTCGCTCGGGTGGTTTGAGCCTCATGGGAGCACATCATCTCACGAGGCAATTCTTGGAGCTGAGCCGAACGAGCCTGACTGGCATCGTTTTCGTCCCTGCGATCGGGGGCACTGGCGGTAGCAGCATCGACAGGTGAAGCGAGCCCAGCGTCCAACTGGTACGCCTACGTCCATTACAGCTCGATGTCCGCATATAGGTGGTGGCGGTCGAGCAAACTGAAACACCGGTCTTCGCAGACTTGGGCGATGTGGGGATCGATCTCGTACTTCGCTTTGGCTGTGGATGTCGCCGGTGTCGTGGCTCTCAAGGCAGTGACTATGACGTCGGCGACTTCGTCGATCTCGTCTGGCCTAAATCCCAGCGTGGTCAGCGCCGGTGTTCCAAGTCGAATTCCCGAGGTGTACCAGGCGCCGTTGGCGTCACCTGGCAATAAGTTGCGATTGGTGACCACGCCTGCGTCAATCAGGGCAGCCTCAGCTTGACGGCCCGTGAGTCCGAAGCTGGAAGCCACGTCCAAGAGCACAAGGTGGTTGTCAGTCCCCCCAGTGATGAGCCGTGCACCCCGCCGTATCAGACCTTCCGCCAGAGCACGTGCATTCTCTACGATGTGGACGGCATAGGCAGCGAACGAGGGCTGGCGAGCCTCAGACAAAGCAACGGCCTTGGCAGCCATCATGTGGGGCAGCGGTCCACCGAGGACCATCGGGCATCCTTTGTCTACGTAGGGTCCGTATTCCTCGGTGCAGAGGACTAGTCCACCCCGAGGTCCGCGCAGTGACTTGTGGGTGGTGGAGGTCACGACATCGGCGTGAGGCACCGGATCGAGGTCACCGACCAGCACTTTCCCGGCCACCAGCCCAGCGAAGTGGGCCATGTCGACCATGAAAGTAGCCCCGACGTCGTGGGCGATCTCAGCCAAGATGGCAAAATTGGGGTTCCGGGGGTAGGCCGAGTACCCTGCCACGAGCACTAGCGGACGGAACTCTCTCACCTGGGCCGCTATTGCGCCGTAGTCGAGGAGTCCGGAAGCGGAATCGACCCCGTAACTAGCCTGGTCAAAGAGCTTCCCGGAAATATTGGGTCGGAACCCATGGGTGAGGTGCCCCCCGGCTTCGAGAGCCATGCCCATCATGCGCTGGGAGTGCAGTTCGTTGCGCAGTTGATCCCAGCTCACGGTGTCAAGGTCGTTCACGTGAGCCGCACCAGCCTCGTTGAGGAATGGTTGCTCGACTCGGTGGGCAAGGATGGCCCAGTAAGCGACCAGGTTGGCGTCGATCCCCGAATGAGGCTGGACATAGGCGTGATCGGCGCCGAACAGTGCTTTGGCGTGGTCGGTAGCCAATGTCTCGATCCGGTCAACCATCTCGCATCCGGCATAAAACCGATGGCCCGGTATGCCCTCGGCATACTTGTCTGACAGCCAGTTGCCCATGGCCAGCAGCACGGCCGGTGAGGCGTAGTTCTCTGAAGCGATGAGCTTCAGTTGACGCCGTTGGGACTCCAGCTCACCGACGATGGCCGCTGCCACATCTGGTTCGGCGGCAGAGATCACCTCCAACGCCGATCGATAGGCACTCGCTACGACTGGTTCGGGCACCACGCGCTCCCTTCGGACGACATCGAGTCTTCGCCCAGGCGCACGGCTACATCCGGCAGGCTGCCGGCGGGTCGGTCCCCGGTGGTACTCCACCCAGACGCCAGTAACGACCCGTTCCAACGATAGCCCCAACAAGCTGCGGAGAGGTATGGACCTGATCGAAGGATGACTCGGTTGCGCCCGGCGAAGGATCGGCCCGCAGGCCTCCACTCAGGGCTCTGAAATGCCCCCTACCGCGCGGCCCATATCCAAGTGAGGCATTCCTTCGATGTGCAGGAGTGTGACACCCACCCGGCAAACGGGGATACCCAGAATCCTCCCGGTATCGGTTGTGCCGACCGCTCTGTAGGGCACTACTTCCAGCGTCGGCGCCGTCCTAGGAGTTCTTCGGCGTAGCCCTTCACCGAGACTGTCGACATGACGACCTGGTACGCGACCAAAAAGGCGGCAAGGGCGAGCCAGTTCTTTCTGACAACGAGCCCCAGCGGTTTGAAGACGTCATGCCACTGGCGGCGAAAGAGCACCCCGTAGACGATTGCCGTGAGGGGCAGGACCGCAATAGTCATGGGTCCTACCACCCAGAAGTACCCGAAGCATGCCAGCACTAAGCCTGGTAACCAGGCGAAGACGTAGGCAGTATCCAGGAACGGAATGGCCAGATCGACGGCCGTCAGGGCCCGGCTGAGACGACGCGGCTGGTGCCAGGGCGGCACCGTACGAAGCCCCTCGATCATGCCGCGGGCCCAGCGAGAGCGTTGGCGGGCAAAGGTTCGGAACTCCTCGGGAACCGAGGTGAACGCTACGGCCCGCGGCTCGTAATACACCCGGCGTCCGCTGCGGAGCAGCTTCCATGTCAGGACGATGTCTTCGCCGATGGCGTCGGGCCAGGACCCGACCTCGCGCACAGCGGCCGTCTCATAGAGGCTGAATGCCCCCTGGGCAACGAGGGTTCCTTGGAACAGGCCCTGCATCCGCTTCACTGAGGCGATACCGAGGAAGTAGTCCCATTCCTGCACCCTCGCCCAGAAGTTGGCGCGACTGTTGCGCACCGCACGCTTCCGGCCACGGCGACCACGTCGTCGGGAGCCGACGCATATCGGGCCACCAGAAGGCGAATAGCTGAACGGTGTAAGACCGTGTCCGCATCCACCGTGACGACCAACGGCGTGTTGACGACCTCAAGCCCGCGGTTCAAGGCGTGACTCTTGCCCGGCGTGGATTCGTGCATCACTCGAAGCGAAAGACCGTGCTCACTTCCTGCTTGGCGGGACAGCGATGCGGTGTCGTCAGTCGACCCGTTGTCCACGACGATGACGTGAAGCGGACCTCCGTAGTCCTGTGTGGCCATGTACTTGATGGTCTCCCCGATAACCGCAGACTCGTTGCGTGCCGCGATGACTACGGTTACGCCCACCGTCGGGTGCGTCTCGGTCAATCGCGGTTGATGATCCAGGAGGATGCTGCCAACAGAAAGGAGACGAGTGCGCCGGGGATGAACGCCAGCAGGGTCACGATGACGACCGCGGGCACCAGACCCACCACCGTCGCCGTTTCCGCCAGCCACGGAAGGGCGAGCCAGACCGAGAATGCCACCCATACTGCGGCGAATCCGGTCGCCAGCACGAACTTGCCCCGGACGGTGATGTAGCGCTGCCGCTTATGTGAGCGCGGTCCAGGGACGTAGGACCGGTTCATCCCCCCGGTCGCGCCGGCCTGGCGGAGCACAAGGACTGGTTCGGCTATTGACTCCGGGCCGACGGGGGAACGTGGCACTTCGGGCGCGGGAGGAGTCGGCGCAGGATGGATCGCCACTGTGCCCATATCGGCATCTCGGTGGGCCGCCTGTAGGGTCGGGCTGCCCTGTTGCTTGCCGGCGAACGCCACCTCGTCTTCCAGCCCGCCGTAGACCTGGCGACCGGTCGCCTCCAGGGCTTTGAGGCGATGCGTCGGTGTAACGACCGCTCCGGCGGCACTACTTCCCAAGACGCTCATCCCATGGTCGGAAGCTCAGGGTCGGTGTCGAACCTGAACGCGGTGGGTTGACAGCAGGCTGCACGCAGGCCGCCCCGTGGCCACTCAATCTTCGGGTTGCCGTGAACTGCTCTGTTCCGACTCGGTCGAGCGCAGCGGCTATGGCGGCTGCATGGGCGCTCGATGTCCCGTAAAGATCACTCGTTGTTTCCGATTCGTGGAGGATATCCCCGTCGTGTCGAACGGCCCCACCGTCCCGGCAGACAAGGCACCCAGGGGCTCGGATATAGAAGACTCGGAGTGTGGCGAGCAAGCCCCCTGTTGTCGTGCCCTACAAGGGTGAATGGCCCACAGTCGCCTCTCGGACCTTGCTGTCACTACGAGAGCCGTTCTCTGGGTTCGCGACTCGTTTTGATCACATCGGAAGTACTGCAATACCGGGCATGGCCGCCAAAGACGTTCTCGACCTGCAAGTCAGCGTCCTCGATCTCGAAGTCGCTGCCGATTCGGCATCCTCTCCCCTAGAACGCTTGGGCTTCCAACGCTCGCCATATGTCCGCGATCACATTCCCGCAGGAACGGTGGACGACCCGAAGAACTGGTCGAAGCGGTTCTGGACGCGTCGAGTCTCCGGAGGAGCCGACGTAAACCTCCATGTGCGACGTAGTGGCTCTCCGAATGAGCGCCTTGCGCTTCTCTTTCGTGATTGGTTTCGTAACCACCCGGATGCAGTACCTGCCTACGCATCGTTCAAGGCGGCTCTTGCTGAAATCTGCCCGGGCGTCGACGTGTACTCGGACACCAAGGACCCAGTTGTAGACCTGGTGATCGCGGTTGCCGAAGAATGGGCACTCGCTATCGGGTGGACGGTCTGACGCTCGACAGTGTCCCACCGTCCCGGCGGCAATGTACGGGGGCACCGAGCGATGGCGCCCAATACTGTTTCTGGGTGCCAGGCGAACCGGGTCTCGAAGCGGCAGAGACTAGAGCCGTCGGTGCGCTTCGGGGGCAGAGGAGGCGCTAACGGAGATGCGCAATCGGTCCGGACCTGGCTGCACACTGTTGGAGTAGAGACTTCCGCCTTTGGGCTGCCCAGGAAATGCGCCGGCCTCCGGTCACATGTCGAGCATCGGACCTACGATGCTACCTGGGGCACCGGCGGTTTGGTTCGCTGGATGCAAGAGGACGCGTCACCCTTGCACACAAGGAAGTAGACCACCTCTCGAATCACTTCATGTTGGGTCTGTTGAGTCTGTTCATGGGAGTCCGTACGCGTAAAGGTTGTGGTCGGTCGATCCCTCATAGACCATACCGTTCGCGATGGCTGGCGATGATGAGTCCGCCAAACTTGCTCCCGTTGTTGCTGTCCACAGTGGGTTGCAGCTCTGGTTCGGCGGCGCCGAGCACCCGATGTTGCCTGCGGCGTCGAACGCGTCGAGGTTGTCGTTCTCTGTACCGACAAAGACGACCCCGTTGGCGACCGCTGGCGCGTCGCCGAACGGAGTGTTTCCGGCATAGTTGCCGTACCACAGCGGCGTGCAGGTCTTGGGGGTGCCGGAGCAGTTCGTGTTCCCCGCCGCATCAAAAGCGAGAAGGTTGCCTTCAGAGCTTTCATACACCACGCCGTTTGCGATAGCTGGCGGGGTGAACACCGTAAGGGTTCCGGATGTCCACAGCGGCGTGCAGTGCTTGGGGGTGCCTGAGCAGTTCGTGTTCCCCGCCGCGTCGAATGCCGAAAGGGGACCGTTGAAGTACGTCTGGCCGACGTAGACGACACCGTCGGCGACGGCGGGTGCGGGGGGAGAGACGACAGTCCCGGTTGTCATAGCGCTGGTCCATAGCAGAGCACCCGACGTTGCGTCATATGCGCGCACGTCAGCCACCGATACTTTTCCGGTTAAAACAAAAACGGAGAAACCGACATAGACCACCCCATTGGCCACCACTGGATTGGACAGGGGTCCGTTCGTGGGGTCGTCCCATAGCGTGGCGCCCGACGCCGCGTTGATTGCATATAGTACGCCCCCTCCAGTGACGTAGACGACCCCGCCAGAGACGGTCGGCGAGCCCCCACTTAGGGAAGAAGGAAAGGTACCTAGGCTAGAGGTCCACAGCGGCGAGCAGGTCTTGGGCGTGCCTGAGCAGTTTGTGTTACCCGTGGCGTCGAACGCATAGAGAGTGCCGTTGCCATCGCTCACGTAGACGACGCCGTTGGCTACAGCTGGGGAGGAATCAACGACGTTGATGGTGTTGGCAGTCCAAAGCAGCGTGCCGGATGAGGCGTTGAAAGCGTAAAGCTTGTTGTCTTCCGACCCAATGTAGACGACGCCGTTGGCGATAGCCGGGGAAGAAAAATGGATGGCAGCACCGGTAGGGGCGCTGAAGCGCTGAACCAAAGTTGAAACATTGGCCGTTGAGATGACGCTCTCGGTGTGGTTGAAGCGACTACCACCGGGGTCAAACCCGAACTGGGACCAGTCGCAGCCGCTTGCCAGAAGACCGACGGCCAGGACCGCAAGGCATGCACCCATGGAACGCCGTCGAAAAAGGTGCCGCATGGCTCATCTCCACTTCGCTTCGACTACCGCATGCTTTCACCAGAAGGAAACCTCGACAAGCGCCATCACGGACTGACCCACTGGCCAGGTCAGCCGCTCGGAATCGCCTCATAGCCGGCGAACGGGGGCACCCCGACCCGGCGTACGGGGTCACCCTTCATGGCAGGCTTGTCCCGTGCCCGTCCCCCACTACGAAGACAAGCACTCGGGCCGCCCATACGTGACCCCGCACCAACTCCTCTCCTATCGAGCGAGCCAGGGTGCGCTGATCGAGACGCCACCTCCCGCGGTCGTGTTCGGCTGGCAGAGTGTCTTACTGGACCGAGTCCGCTCAGCCCGGACGTTGCGAGAGATCACGGGCCCGGCGGGTGCCGTTCTGGCGCTTTCCCCTCAGGTGGGCTTCGCTCGTCTCCCAGTCGGTGCACCCGCGTCCGCAATCGTGATCGAGGAGCTGGCCGCGCTTGGGGTGAAGACCATCGTCGGAGTGGGCACAGCTGGAGGGCTCTCGCCGGACCTTGAGATCGGTCAAACCGTGGTGTGCTCGGCGGCGATCAGGGACGAGGGTACTTCCCATCACTACGCACCCGCGGGCCCGTGGGCCGTACCCGACTCCGATCTGCTCGGCGCCTTACTCGCTACCTTGCCTGACACTGTCGTAGGTCCGAGCTGGACCACCGATGCGCCGTATCGAGAGACCGCTGAGGAGATAAGCGCCTACCGAGCCGAGGGTATCTTGACGGTGGATATGGAGGCGTCCGCCATCTTCACCGTCGGAGCGTTGCTCGGGGTCCAGACCGCTTCGGTCTTCTGCATTTCTGACGTACTTCACGGCGAGGAATGGGAACCGCACTTCCAATCCCCGAGTCTTGCGGACACCCTCTGGCGACTCTTTGAGGCCGTCGAGTCGATGCTGTTGTCGGACGGGTCCACGCCGCACACTTCAACGTAAGCGCCTCGAACCGGTGTGGCCTCAAGCGGTCATTGCAACACCTGCCTCTGGCGGACAGTGATGTCGCCTCAGATGGTGTCATCGAATGCACGAGTGTCTCGCTCGAGGCCATGTATTCGATGCGAGCGGCGCGAAGTGGGAGTGCGAGCTCAAACGCTCGCCATGCATTGGGAGAGGTCCGAGGACTTCATGCGAAGGTATTGGCGCAGCAATCCGTTGGAGTCCTCGTCCGACTGCCGTGAGCGCTCCGACTGCGGCTTCCTTAGAGGATCGCAGAAGTAGATCTTCACTCCGGTGTCGACTGTGCAGCCGGACGTGCTCGGTCCATCTCCTTGCCGTGGTCCTAGGTGCTCTGACTCGACGGTTGGGCCGGCAAGGTCAACGCAACGGCGGCCCCAAGGTCATCGGGCTCTGCGCACGGCCTCGGCGCCGTGGCCGTGCGGGCGCTTGAGCAAGATCACGTAGCGGGCCGTGGCTCGCTCCATGCCGCCGGCTCCGATGGATGGTCGATCGCAAGCCGAAGCTCAAGTCCCCCTCCCAGCGTCTCGGGGACGGCCCTGGAGTCCCGATCACCCGGCGTGGAGGTGTCCCCGAGATCATCTACCATGTCCTCTTGAGCTGGCCCAGTCCGATGTGCGCTGGCATTGACATAGGCCTTAGCCCGTCGCATGGCTCGACCACTGCGCAGGCCAAGGCCTACTCTTTCGCAGCGCACACGGCTCTGCCGGGAAGACTGCGAACATGGTAGATGATCTCGTGAGACGCCCGGCCGAGGTGCAGGACCGGGCGGTGCCGGGTCACTCGGGAACCGCGCCTGATCTTCGGCGATGACAGCGGGCCTCCAGCTTGCGCTCGACCCTCGTCGGAGCCGCCGACATTGTCGCTTGGCCCGCTTGGTCGCAGAGCTCCGCCGACGGCCGCCCGATCGGCGCCGAGGCCCGGTGCGCAACCATCACCAAGCCGTCCTTGACCTCGCGGCACGGCCGTCGAGCTGCGACCGCTCCGAGCTCCTGGGACCATGGCACGGATGACGGCCGGCGGCACGCCCTCGGACTCCACTCGTTCGACGACCGGAGTCGCAGCTCAGACGCTCTGCGACGCCGTCGGGCGCCTCCCGCCGTGGTCGGCAACGAAACACTTACGGATTACGACGCCAATTCTGCCGGCCTCAGATCTTTGCAATGCGCTCCACGGGGACCCCTGCTTCGCGCATCGTCCCAGCTCGTCAACTTGTCCTCTTGCGACGACCGAGCCATTCGACAGACGCTCGGCTGGATCGACGACCATCAAGCGTCCGCCGATCGGCTGGTTGCGTCGACCGCTTGAGGCCACAGGCGTTCGGGGGCACTCATGACCAGAAGCAGTTGCTTCCATCCCCGACGGCGATTGGCTGCTGTTCTGACTCAGCGGCGAGATTCGACCCTTCGCTGAGGATTTACGGTCTGGGTTCCAAAACTGTCTGCAGTTCCGTCACCCACGTGTCACGGGGGCCGTCACAGTCGATGTAGAGCTCACGATCGAATGACGTAGCCCGCTCTCCGGTTCGGTCGACCCACTCGTGGAGCGCTTGAAATGCGACGTGGAACTGTTCCGGCGCTCCGCGCACGACCGTAGTGGCTGCGCGCTCGACGGCTGGAAGCTGAACTGTCGATACTCCATCGCCCTCAATGGTCACCTCGGTTGGGACCGGGAGCGCAGTCGTTAGCCGAAGGGGTCGTGCTTCGACTCCCGTGTCCTCGTACAAGGCGAGGGACAAACCATCAAAGGTGATACCGTGCCGCGCAAGCGCTGCGTGCAGCTGTGGGTACAAGCGGCCGCACGCGTCACCGATTTCCTCAACACCCGTCAGATCCTCGTTCAGAGCTATCACGCGCAGCGGCTCGAGCCGTTTGACGATCACTTCATAGGCAGACATCGGTTCCTCCTCAAGTTGCGCGAGTCGTATCTCGACCCGCATTAGCTGTTCGGTCTGCTCGGTGAGCCGGGCGCGGGCTTCAGCTTGGCGCAGGCGCAGGATCCCCCGTATCTGCTCCACCGTTACGTTCTCGTCGATGAGCTGCGCGACTTCTGACAACGGCACACCCAGGTCTCGCAGGACAAGTATGCGATGCAGCCGTACGACCTGGTCGGGCGAGTAGTACCGATACCCGGTACGCGGGTCGACGTGAGCTGGCTTCAGCAGACCCAGATCGTCATAGTGCCGTAGGGTGCGTACCGACACCTGAGACAACCGTGCCACCGTGCCAATGCCGTACATGTGAGCTAGTCAATCAGCTGACGTAACGGAAGAGTCAACGGGTCAACCGACTGTGAGCGTTCGAGCCGCCATCACGATGCCGACCGTCCCGCCTTCCCGGCGTACGGGGAGACCTCACCCAGCGCACCAGGCAGCGCAGTCCGACGCCCGGGTGACGGGTCTTGTCGAGTTGCGCTCCCGATAACGGGGCAGGCGAGTGGGAAGGTACGGTCTCGCTCATGACTGCTCTGCTGCTTGTGTACGAGAATATTGAGCAGGCGCGCGGATTCTTCGTTCAAGCGCTTGGATTCGACGAGGATTGGGAAGTCCGGGACGAGGACAACGCCTTGACGCGGTCGCACGTCCGCTTTGGCGACACGGTGCTAATGCTCGACAATCCGGGATCGCACAACGTCAAGAGCCCACAAGAGGTTGGAGGCGTAACTCATGTCATCGTGCGCAGTGTCGGCGATGTCGACGCACATCACGCCCACGCTGCCGCAGCAGGTGCCACGATCCTGGTTCCTCCATCCAACCGGCCGTGGGGCCGCGACTACGAACTATGTGATCCGGAGGGCTACGTCTTTTCCTTTATCTCGTAGCCGGCGAACGGGGGCACCCCACCCACCTGAAATGCGGTCAGGAGGCTCGGGCTCGTTGTTCAGACCAGAGCGCGTAACCCAACCAGGCAAGAGCGAGCCCCACTGGGATTGCGGTCTTCGGCTGAGCCGCGTTGGGCAGAGCTGCGGCCAAAGGGGCCAATGCGGTCCCGAGGGCAAGGAGTGCGCCACCCCACCGCGGCAGGATGCCGGCGCGGAATGTCGTGATGCCGAACAGCACGCCACCGACGATGTAGATCGGTGCAGCCAGAGTCCACAACGCGGGGAGGGCACCGAGATAGACCTTGCCGGCGGGGCCGACCAACACTCCCATCCATGCCGCCACGAAATTCGGATCCGCTGCCGCCACGCGCGGCAAGATGAATGCTTCAACGAAGCTGAAGCCCATGATGAGCACTAGCCACAGACTGAACAGCACATATCCGATCAAACCGAGCCAACCGATCTCCTTTGCCTGCCTGGCGTAGAGACCCGCAATTCCGAGCAGGCCGAAGAAGCACATGGCGCAGGCAAAGACATGAACGATTTGCCAACGTGTGGTGGTGACTGACGAAGGAACGTTCGCAGGGTGGAACACTCCAACGATCACGTAACAGATCCCTGCCAAAAGAGCCGATAACCCTGCGAGTCGAAGAAGCGTGGGGGTCGTTACCGCCGGTTCCTTGGCGGGGGGACTCTCTGGGGACTGTTGAGAGACTTCAACCGTTTCGGTCATGCGGCTCCTCTATGTAGCGACAAATGGCGACATGATCGCCGCCGGGGAAACGACGGCCTCCGAATATCAGTGCCGTGTCGTGGTGGCTGCTGGGCTCGAGGGGCAAGTGCTGGCAACTTTCACTGCACGAGGCCCTGAGCTGGCTGGGCAGCAAGGATCGGCGAAGGCTTGAACCCTTTGACGATGAGGTAGATCCCAAGCGATGCTTCCCACGCGATTTCCGGAATCGCCAAGAGGGATGCCGCTGTGGAGCCGTTCTTGAAAGCGCCGAAGAGGATGGCAATCCCCGAAATGAAAATCAAGGGGCCGCCGATGAGACCCAACATGGCCATGCCCCGGGGGACAAGGCCGGACTTGTACATCAAGTAGCCGAGCAGGAGACCGTTGCCGAACCCGGCACAGAAGCCGGGACCGAGGAGGAAGGTCCAGTCGTGGATGGCAACGAGCGCCCGTTCGACGAGAACGAGTGAGGCCGCGTTCGCTGCGCCCGCTCCCCCAACGTCGTGCCTGAGAGTGACGACAGACATCACACTGATGATGCCGACGACGATGATGGTTGATTCGAGAGTGCGACTTGCGACATAGCCGAGGCTGATGCTCTGGCTCTGGCGCTTGATGATCGGATACAGCACGACCGCTGTACCGATGCCAGAGATCGCGAGAAGCACCTCTAGGGTCGCACCGAGAGCAATGCTGGCATGGCCGCCCGAACCCAAGACGTAATCGGTGTGCTTCAGGAGCGACTTGTAGAGAAACAGCTCAGGAATCGAAGTAACGAAGGTGACCACGAAGAGCCAGCCCGCGATCCGAGCGGTTCTTTGGTGCGCCTCCGTCGGCGCCGTGCTTGGAGCAGGATGAGAATCGACGATGGCCATGGCACTCTCCTGGTATCAGGCGCAGCGGAACGGGCGCTACCAGGGTCCGGGCGTCGCTCCCGAGTTGCCTCGGGGCTTGTCGTGTGTCGGGCAAGCTACACCCGCACCTCCTGGGATGGACCTGAGTGGCAGGATGGAGGTTTGCGCAGCGGGGGTTTCCCTCGGTGCAAGGGACTATCCCCGTTGTGCCGCAGGGTGGCACCCCAGCCCGGCGATAGGGGGCACCCCGCCCCACTTCGCGGGCCGTTGTTTGGGACGCCCCAGTTGCATCGCGTGTGGCTTGCGCTCACTAGGGTTGCCGCCATGGACCGCCCGAACATCCTGCTGATCATGACGGACGAGGAACGCTTTGCGCCCCCTTACGAGGTAGACGGCGTCAAGTCCTTTCGCAAGTCGCAACTGACTGCCCGTGAGTCCATCCGATCTCGTGGGATGGAGTTCCGTCGGCACTATGCCGGATCAACGGCTTGCACGCCCAGCCGGGCAACGCTGTTCACGGGGCAGTACCCATCTCTTCACGGGGTGACATCGACAGATGGCACAGCCAAGCAGAGCTCTGATCCCGGAATGCACTGGCTCGATCCCGACTCCGTGCCGACCCTCGGCGACTGGTTTCGGGCTGGTGGCTACCAGACCCACTACCGGGGGAAGTGGCACGTTTCTTTCGCGGACCTGGTTGTTCCAGGCACCCACGAGGGTCTCAAGGCTTCCGACGACGAAGGCAAGCCCATTGCTGACGCGGTCGCCGCGTATCGAGGCGCCGACCGGCTCGACCCATTTGGGTTCTCGGGATGGATCGGCCGTGAACCTCACGGTGCCGCCAAATCTGACTGCGGCACGGTTCGCGACGGGGTCTTTGCCGAGCAAGTGGTGGAGTTGTTCGACGAGCTGGGATCCGCTCGCTCGGCTGGCCCCTGGCTCACCGTTGCGTCGTTCGTGAACCCCCACGACATTGCGTTCTCGGGGTTCGGATGGGAACAGATCCTCCAGTTCGGACCACCAGACGACACGGTTCCCGAGATCCCCGAAGCGCCATCGCAGTCCGACTCGTTTGCTGGCCGCCCGGCTTGCCAGGAGTCGTTCAAGGCGCTCTGGCCCCAGATGATTTTCGAGACGGCAACCGATCTTGGCTACCGACGGCTTTACTACTACCTCCTCAAGTTGGTCGACCATGCCATTGCGAGAATCCTCGAGTCCCTCGAACGTAGCGGCATGGCCGATGAGACCATTGTCGTCTTCACCTCGGACCACGGCGACCTCCTGGGGGCGCACGGTGGCTTGATCCAAAAGTGGTGCAATGCCTTTGACGAGGCCACCCGGGTTCCCCTCCTGATTGCGGGTCCCGGTATTGATCCGGGCGGCACCGTGGAAATCCCCACCAGCCATGTTGACCTAATCCCAACCCTGCTTGGCCTCAGCGGGATCGATGTCGAGCAGGCCGCCAATGGCGTGGCAGGCCGCCACGACGAAACGCACCCTCTTCCGGGCCGTGATCTGAGCGGGATCATTTGCGGGAAGACCATCACCGCTTCGGTGGAGGCGCCGATCTACTTCATGACCGAAGACGATGTCACTCGGGGCGTCACACAGGTGAACATTCTTAACGGGACGCCCTTCGAACCGGTCCCCCCACCAATCAACATTGAGTCTGTGATTGCAACGTTGCCCACAGGCGAGGGAGGAACACCGGAGTTGTGGAAGTTGAACCACTACTACGAGCGCCTCGACGACTGGTACAAGGCCCAAGGCGTTGCGCCCAACCCGTTCCTGCCTGCGGCGGCCGAACCCCAATGGGAACTGCACAACTTGACGGCCGACCCCCAAGAGCGACACAACCTGGTTGACGACGATGCGGCGAGCGTCTCCGCCATGAAGTCAGTCCTCGAAACCCAACGGGATGCCAAGCGGATCATCCCGAGACTGCGCAATACCACTCCATAGATCGCGTTGCCGAGACTGTCTCCGAGGTGCCGCAGGGTGTCACTCTGTCCCGGCAGCGACGACAGAATCCGCGGGAATTTGTGGATCGGGTCGACGGACGTTAGGTGGCAGGGCGCCAGTCGTTGTTGCTCGAATGATCGCCCGACATCCACCAAGTGAGATCACCATGAGCATTGGCCCGGCGGGTGGCGTCGATTTTCTCGACATCCGGATGATCCACGGTGAACTCGAGCACCAGACCGTTTGGATCGGTAGATAGAGCGACCTGCAATATCCGTGGTCGGCAATCATCATCACCTCGAGACCAGCGTCCTCCGCCCGAGTGCGAATCGCCTCTTGCTGTTCGGACGTGACGAGCATCGCGAAATGCCGGAAGAGCGAGAAAGGAGGTGGCGGTGCGAATTGTTCGGAGAACTGGCTGTTCGCGAACTGGAAGAAGGCGAGACGCCCCCCGTCTCCGAGCTCGTACATCGTGTGGCAGAACTCCTGTTCCTCGCCACCCATCTAGTGCTCGACCTCTGTCCATGTGGCAACGAGGGGTATGCCGACGACGTCCTCGTAGAATTTCCGGGTGGCCTCCTGATCGGCAGTGACGAAGGCGTGGTGGTGTAGTCGCGCTGGAGGCTTGAGATGGTCGCCTCGGCCAGAAGTGCTGGGAATAGGGATCTCCTCCAGGTTCGAATCTCCCTCATGCTGCCACTGACGAACGTCGCCGAGCCGGCGATCGGGGACACCTCGCCCGCTGTTCGACGCAATCGGATATCGCGGCCGAATCACGGATTGCTCAGCAGGGTTCCAGACGACCCAAGGCCGGGTTAGGGATACTCGCAGCCGAGAGAACGATTTCCACGCCTCTGACCTCACCCAATCGGCCAACATCCACGGACGACTGAATGGAGTTCCCACTCGAGTCGGTCTGAAAGCCGGCAGTGACGGCCGCCCGAACGTAGTTGTTCGACCAGTTGACAAATATTTCGTCATCGGGAGGCAGACCGCCGACGTTCACAGTCAGAACGCCTATAAGCCCCCCGCCCGTCCCCTCGTAATGGATGCTTCCAGTCAGAGGCGCCACAGCGCAGAAGTTCTCGATGCCCCGGTACCCGGCCTGGGGCGGGAGGGTCGTCGGCGCTCTTGTTGGGACGGTCTTTAGGGTTCCGGCCGGAGTGTAGAAGGGGCTCACGAGGTCTCGGTGTATTGGCTCGCCACGGTCAGTTGTCGCCCCAACGGCGGCGCTCGCCAGAGCTAGGGCCGTCAGCACCACTAGCAAGGACCAGGGGATCCAAGACCGCACTTGCCACATTCAAGCCCGATTCAGACGCTCCCGCCGAGCCTCAGATCCGGCGTACCGGGGACACCCTTGCCGGACTCTGGCGATCCTTGGGCTCAGCCGAAGGGACGTATGGCGAAGGGCCTCGAGCCCCGGAGAACCCCTCGCTGCTGGTGATGTCCCTACAGGGGCGAGGTCGTTCTTCAGGGGGTCCAGTCGACCAGTACGTCGGGCAGCGGGCTTTCGGGTGGAGCGCTCATGTCGACGCCAGTCACATCCTTGACTTGGGCAAGGAACCAGGTGCTGAACTCGTTGCCGGCGGTGGCCATATCCGTGAACGCCTTCTCGATGTCGGGAGCCTCGAACCACACCACCATGAAGCTGCCCATCGGGGTCTCTTGCAGGGCCCAAGTTTCCCGGGTAAGTCCCGACCTGGCCGCCTGAGCCTCGAACCCCTTGCGGCGCTCGCCCATGCACGCGGCCGCGAAGTCCCTGCCTCCTTGTTCTTTACCGGGAAGGATCGGGAACACGCCATTGAACACTGCCATTGGGTCTCCTCATGAGCTCGATCTTGCCAGGGGTTCCTTCGTTACTCAATCCATGGTCGGTGAACCCTGTTACAGCAGCGCGTCACCTCTCCACAAAAGGCAAAACAAGGCTGTCCGCTAATGGATGCTCCTGAGGTCCCGTACAGGTGTTACCAGTGTTCGCAAAATGTCCGGTGGCCGTCGCTCCCAGAATCATCCCCGTTCTGCCGTACGGTGGCACCCCGTTCGGGCGAACTGGGCTACCCCGCCTAGATCGAGAGGCCAGCCTGGTTAGGGCCGCTCCGCCCCACCCCAATCACCAACCCATAGGATCACTGAAGGCATGAATAGATCCATCCAGCGAGCGCTGCGCAGGCTTACGCAAGTGACAAGACCACTCGCCATGCGATCAGCAGGGACCGAACAGTCCAACACCTCGGTCGTCCGTCACGTTGGACGCCGTTCGGGTCGCGGCTACGAAACTCCAGTCGTCGCGGTTGAACACGATGACAGCTTTCTAATCGCCCTCCCCTATGGCGAACGCACTGATTGGACGAAGAACGTCCTCGCAAGCGGGGCGGCAAGCGTCGTGACCCATGGGCAGGCATATGAAGTCGATCAACCACAGGTCATCCCGATGACGGACGCGACACGCTACTTCGGTCCGAAGGAGCAGAGGCTGCACCGGCGCTTCGCCGTCAACACGTGCCTCCGGGTCCATCGCATTGCGCCGTAGAGTCGAACGGGGCTGAGTCCGACGGTCTCGGAAAAGCTATTGATTTAGGCCGGATTGTGCGAGCCGACCATCCCACTCGTGCCGGACTGTCCGACCCTCCCGGCGTTCTGAGATAGGGGTCCCGGTGAGATCGCGCAAAGGTTGGGTGCGCCAGTTAGCGCCTGTCAGGCGTCGATCGTGGTGGTGCCCGGCGGTCCAGCCAGAATCGACGGAACGTACTCGAGCAGTTGGACGCGGCCGTCGAACGTGCGGCTGCTGATCATATCGAGAGCTACGTCGGGATAACCGTCGTAGATCCGCTCCCGGCCGCTGCTCCCGGTAATGACAGGAAAGACAACCACCCGGAAGCGGTCGACGAGACCGGCCTTCAGGAGAGAGCGGCACAGCGTGAGGCTGCCGATGGTGCGCATCGATTTGGGGGCCTTGGCTTTCATCTCCCGCACAGCCTCGACGGGGTCCTGAGCCACAAGCTGCGTGTTCGCCCATGACATGGGCTCGCTCAACGTGGACGAGAAGACGACCTTCGACATGCGCGCAAGGGCGTCGGTGCCTGGCTCGCCGGCCGCGGCGAATCCCGACATGACGCGGTAAGTCGTTGCACCCATGAGGATGATGTATTCCGCTTCGGGCTGTTCTCCTAACCATGCCAAGTACTCGGGACCTTCCAGCCCCCACCAGCCCGGCCAGCCGTCGGCGGCCGCGTAGCCATCGAGCGAAGTGATGAAGTCGATGAGGAGTTCCGGCATCGTGGTGTCCTTGTCCTTGGATCTTTGCACCGGCGTCGTATTGAACGATCATCATTCTGCCCCTTGCGAGTCGGTGTGACGGTCCGAGACGAAGCGGCCTCATCCTGGGCAAGATCGCCGTCAGTAGGGACTCGGCTGATTGGCGATGATCGTGAGGCTCGTGATCTTGTCGTCGCAGATCCCGAAGTAGCTCGTCAGGACCAGCTCGTCGGGCAGGTTGGTCTTGTCGTACGTCCCGTCGATGCGGGCACGCACGATGATGTCGCCGTAGTGGTCGAGGACCTCGCGGACCTCCATCGTGACGTGATCCCCGACGATCTCCTTGGCGATGAAGGCACGGATCGCATTGGTGCCCCACATTTCCCGACTGACGTCGTTGACGTAGGCGTCGGGGGCGAACGTGGCGACAATCCGGTCGAGGTCGAACGCATTGACGGCCGCGACGAACTCGGCCGCCGCACCTCGGAGTTGGGTGGCAACAGGCATGGCTTCCTCCCTTGGTCTGATCGGCCTCCATGGCCGACAGTTCCACGTTGGGCGATTCCACCAGGGGAGGGTCAAGCGCTCCCTGTCGGGTTGACTCTCCCCCTAGGGGAGGGCCAAAACTGGGTATGTGCCTGGCTCGTTGACGATTGGCGACTTCTCCCGGGTCACGTTCCTCAGCGTCAAGACCCTTCGCCACTACCACCGGGCCGGCCTCCTCGAACCCGTGGAGGTCGATCCGGTCACCGGCTATCGCCGGTACACGAGCGCCCAGATCCCGATCGCCCAGGTGATCCGACGGTTCCGGGATCTCGACATGCCGCTCGACGACATCGGAATGGTGCTGCAGGCATCCGATCAGACGACTCGGTCTCGGCTCATCGCTGCCCACCTCACCCGCTTGGAGGAGAACCTGGCCGAGACCCAGCGCGCCGTGGCCTCCCTGCGTCACCTTCTCGAACACCCCTCACTTTCCGCGGCGATCGAGCACCGTCGACTACCTGCCACCTCGGCGGCGGCCATCACGGCCACGGTGGATGTCGGCGATCTCGTGGCCTGGTATCACGGGGCAATCGGTGAGATTCAGTGGACTCTCTCGGCGCAGGACATCGTCGCCAGCGGAGCTCCCGGCGGGATCTACGCCAACGAACTGTTCGCCGACGAGCGCGGAGACGCCATCCTCTTCTTCCCGGTGATCGGCGAGTTCCGGCCGGTCGGGCGGGTTGGACCGATCTCGGTGCCGGGAGGAGAGCTTGCCGTGATCACGCACAGCGGCTCCCACGACGATCTCGACCGCTCCTACGGGGCGCTGGCGACCTATGTGAGTGAACATGCCCTCGCGGTCGATGGCCTCATTCGGGAGTGCTACTTGGTCGGACCGCACGACACTGACGACGAGTCGGCGTGGAGGACCGAGATCGGCTGGCCAATCTTCGACACCGCGAGGGGTGGTGGCTGAGTTCCCATTACGTCCCGGGCCTCCCAGAGCCCAACGGGAGAGCCGCCCAAAGGTCGGATCCGCTCTTTGCGTGCCCGCTGTCAGACATCCAAAGCGCATCGGATTCAAGGATCACCCGGCACAGCTCCAACGGTGGATCACGTTTCTCGGCCGAGTCCGCAGACACACCGCATGGCCGAACGATTGATGACTGTTATGGCCCGATCTGATCGGATCCCGGCGCATCCGGCACATCGGGCACATCGGGCGCCTGCCGCTCATCCGGCGCCTTCGGCTCCACGATGGGGGCGACGTCACCGACCTGGTCGAGCAGGCGCTCGTCGACCAGGATCGGCGCCGGCACCGGCATGCGCAGTGCGAGCACGATGCCGTCCGAGGGGCGGCAGTCGAGCACCTCGCGGCCGGCCGGCGTCATCAGGTCCAGCTCGGCCAGGAGGTTCCCCTCCTCGCGGCCCACGAGCCGCACGGCGATCACGTCGATGCGGGCCCGCTGGATGACCTGGACGAAGAGCTCGTGGGTCATCGGGCGCCGTCCCTCCATCCGCCGCAGGGCTTGGGCCATGGCGGTGCCTTCGGGGAGGCCGACCGGGAAGACGAGGACGCGCATCGGCGGCTCCGACTCGGCGAGGGTCACGGCCGGGTACTGCGCGGGCAGGTCGAGCACCACGTCCTGCACGTCCACGACCCGGAAGACCGCGAAGCCCCCGGGCTCCGCCTCGGTCGTCGTGGCCGGCTCGACCTCCGTCCCTTCGACGGGGTCGGCGGCGGACGCCGCCACCTCGGTCACCGGTGCCTCCGGCGGGCACCCACGCTCAACGCGAGACCCACAGCGGCGAAGAACACGAGCACGGCCGTCCCGCCGTAGCTGACGAACGGGAGCGGGATACCGGTGATGGGCATGATGCCCATCGTCATCCCGGCGTTCTGGAACACGCTGAAGGCGATGAACGCGAACAGCCCGGCACAGATCAGCCGCCCGAACGTGTCGCGCGCCACGACGGCGGCATGCAGCACCCGCCAGGCAATGACGCCGAGGAGTGACAGGACGCCGACGGCACCGACGAAGCCGAGCTGTTCGCCCACCGCCGTGAAGATGAAGTCGGTCTGCTGCTCGGGCACGTAGCCGAGATTCGTCTGCGCCCCGTGCCCGATGCCCGAGCCGAAGAACCCACCAGACCCGATGGCGACCTCGGCCTGCTGCTTGTTGTAGATGGCGGACTGCACGTAGGGGTTGTTGCTATGCGTGCTCGGGTTCAAGAATGCCGTCAGCCGGGCGATCTGGTAGTGGTGGAGCAGTCCGCTCTCGACGGCAACCAGGACGACGAGCACGGTGCCGATGAGCAGCATGACGAGGATGCGGATGGGCAGTCCGGCGACCGCCAGCAACACGAGCAGCACGATCACCATGATCATCGCGGTCCCGAGGTCAGGCTGCAGGAGCACGAGGACGATCGGGATCCCGGCCATGATCAACAACCGGAAGACGTCGCGCCACGCCAACCCCTCCTCGTCGCGGCGCGCGCAGTACGACGCCACCGCGAGGATCAGAGCGAGCACGGCGAACTCGGAGGGCTGCAGCTGCAGCGGGCCGACGCTGAACCAGCGCGCCGCACCCTGGGCGCTGCTGCCCACCGCGTAGACGCCCAGGAGTGCCAGCACGATGAGCCAGTACAAGACGGTGGCCAGCGGTTCGAGCCGCCGGTAGTCGAACACGGCCACCACCACCATGGTGATGCACCCCAACACGACGAAGAGGCCCTGCTTCTTCAGGAAGGTCTTGGGATCCTCCCCCCCGGCCAGGAGCGAGCCCCGGGTCGCGGTGTAGACCATCACCACCCCGATCGCCGACACCAGCAGCGTGGCGATGACGAGGATGAAGTCGAACGGCGGCACGCTGCGGCGGGCGGCAACGTGTGTTCGGGCGAGTGTGGTCATAAGGCGGATTCGGGGCCAGAATACCGGCCGTGACCTCTCCCACCCTGGCGGCGGCCCGTGCCCTGGTGCAGGGCACTGCGAGCTCGACAGGCACGGTCAACCAGGTCGACCAGGGCGGGGGCTGGCTCTACCACCTGCTCACCAAGCTCGGCGTGGACCCCGGGACGGCGTCGACGGTGACCGATCTCGTGATCCGCCCGCTGAGCATCCTCTTCGTCGTCATCGTGGGGCTCATCGTCGCTCGCTACGGCGCCAAGGTCCTCCGCCGCCTCCTCGAGCGCGTCGCGAACCAGGCCGCCAACCGTTCGGGCTCGCCCCGGGCGGGAGCCCGCGTCACCACGATGTCGGGTGTCGTCGCGAACATCTGGCGCTTCTTCGTCTTCATCGTGGCGGGCGCCATCGTGCTCGGCATGCTCGGCATCAACCTCACCCCGCTCCTGGCCAGCGCCACCATCATCGGCGCCACCCTCGGGTTCGGCGCACAGCAGATCGTGCGCGACTACTTCTCGGGCATCCTCATGACGATGGAGGACCAGTACAACGTCGGCGACTCGGTGACCGTCGGCGGTGTGACCGGTGTCGTCGAGGACGTGACGATGCGCCTCACCCGCTTCCGCGGCATCGACGGCACCACCTACGTCATCCCCAACGGCGACATCCGCCTGATCGGCAACCTGTCGCGCGGTTGGGCCCGCGCCGTCGTCGACCTCACGCTCCCCGGCGCGGCCGCCGCCGACCTCGAGAGGGTGCGCACCACCATCGCCGACGCCGCGCACGGCGTCGCCGCCGACTCAGCGTTCGCCGCGCACAGCACCGAGCCACCGACGCTCGTCGGCCTCTTGAGTGCGGACTCGTCGACCATCACCATGCGCGTTACGCTGCTCACGGTCCCCTCCCAGCGGGACGCGTTGACTCGTGCGCTGCGCGAGGCCACGCTCGAGGCGTTGGCCAAGGCGGGTCTGTGGCCGGCCGAGGTCGCGCCCCCGCCGCTCCCACGCCCCCCGCGTCCTGACCCGCCGATCCCGGTCTGCTCAGGGCTCCGCCGGGCTGGCCGCGTCGGCGGCGCGCCACATGGATTCGACCGGAGGCTCCAGACCGGTCCACAGGGCGAGCTGCGCCGCCGCCTGGTGCACGAGCATGCCCAGCCCGTCGACGACGGTGGCGCCCGTGGCGGCGGCCTCGGCCAGCCAGCGCGTCGGTCGGGGCGCGTACACGAGGTCGGCCACCACGTGACCGGTTCCGAGCAGGCCGGGAGGCACGAGCCACTCCCTCGCCGGCGCCCCGCCGGCCATCCCGACCGGCGTCGCGTTGACCACCAGGTCGGCGGCAGCAACCGCCGCCGCGACGGACCCGTCCGTCAGGGGCACGGCCGAACCCGCCGGGCCGGCCAGGTCGGCCGCCCGGAAGGCCCGCTCCGGCGTGCGGTTCAGGATCGCCACGCCGGCTGCACCGCCCTCGGCCAACGCAAGCACGACCGCGCGCGCCGCACCGCCGGCGCCGACCACCAGGCACCGGCGGCCGGCCGGGTCGAAGCCTGCGGCGCGGGCCAGCGATGCCACGAAGCCCTCCCCGTCGGTGTTGGTCCCGTAGAGCGCACCGTCCGTGTTCACAATGCAGTTGACGGCGTCGAGGCGGCGCGCGGCGGCGCTGCACTCGTCGACCAGCGCGGCGACTGCGGCCTTGTGCGGCATGGTCACCGACAGCCCCCGGACCCCCGCCCGTCGCATCGCCTCCAGCGCGCTCGGCGCCTCTCCCGGCGCGACCTCGAAGGCGAACGAGCGCCAGCGCGCGGCAAGCCCGAGGGCGGCGAACGCGCTGTTGTGGAGCAGCGGCGAGAGCGAGTGGGCGACGGGGCTCCCGATGACACCCACGATCGTGACGTCGGGGCCGGACTCCTGGCGGGCGTCGTCCATCGTGAGCACCGTCACCGGCGGCTCAGGGGAGCCCACGGGACTTCGCCAGCTGCTCGTTGGCCAGCTGTTCGGCAAAAGTGTCGGAGAAGGCGAGCGTGCCGTCCTTCTGCACCAGCACGAAGTAGCGCCACCCACCCGGTGGCGGGTGCACCGCCGCCGCCAGCGCATCGGGTGAGGGCATACAGATGGGGGTCGGCGTCAGACCCTTGGCGAGGTACGTGTTGTAGGGGGACGGGAGCTTCAGGTCCTGCGCCGTGACCGTCCCGCCGTCCTGCCCCAGCGCGTAGAGCACCGTCGAGTCCATCTGCAGCGCGGTGCCGGCGGACAATCGGTTGTAGATCACCCGTGCCACGTCGGGCATGTTCTTCACGATGTAGCCCTCCTTCTCGACGATGGAGGCGACGGTGATGACCTGGTAGGGGGTCATACCGAGGGCCGCGGCGGAGGAGACGCTCAGCCCGGCCGCGCCGGCGTCGCGGTCGAAGCGCTGCACCATGTCCTGCAGGATGGTGGTGTCGGTCTCCCCGGGGAGGATCAGGTACTGGCCCGTCCCGAGCATCCCCTCGAGGTTGTTCGATCCCGGAGGCGAGAAGGCCGAGTGCACCACGCCGCTCGACGCCTCCTTGGCGAAACTGCCCGCGACACGGCCGGGCAGGCCGTCTACCTGGGCGGCCACCTCGTGCAGCGTGAACCCGGGGCGCACGTCGACGGGGTAGATGTTCGGGCCCGCGGCGAGGATCGCCCGCGCCTCGGCGAAGGTCAGGTTCTGGTGCAGCGCGTAGCTCCCCGGGAGAACGGTCGGCGTGCCGTGGAAGAAGTCTGAGATCTGGAAGGCCAGCGAGCTGCCGATGACGTTGTGTGCGCTCAGCGACGAGACGACCGAGCCCGTCGACTCGCCCTCGTGCACCGTGACGACGACCTGGGGTCCCTCGGGGCCGAGCGCGTGCGACTCGAGCTCGTACCAGAGGGCGAAGGCGAGGACGAGCACGAGCAGGCCCCCGGCCACGGCGGCCAGCACCCGCCGGCGCCGGCGGACCACGGCCGCGTGCGCCGCCCTGCGCTCACTGCGTGTCCCGCTCTCTTGCGAGGCCCCATCGGCCTCGTCGTCGACCCTGTTGTCCACAGCGCCGTCGGCCCCGGGCTCGGGTTGAGGCCACGGCAGCTCGTCGGGGTCGCCGTCGCCGTCCCCGGTGTCGGGACCGGTCGGACCGCTCATGCCTGGTCCAGCCATGACTGCAGGAGCACCATGGCCGCCGCGCTGTCGACCACCTTGCGGGCCGCCCGACCCCGGCGGCCGGCGGCGGCCAGTGAGCGTTCGGCCTCCACCGTCGTGAAGCGCTCGTCCGCCGTCTCGACGCGCACGCCCAGCGGCTCGAGGAGGGCCCGCAACGCGGCGGCCTCCTCCAGCGCCGCCCGCGCCGCCGGGCCCGCCTCCCCCGAGAGGCTCAGGGGCAGGCCGACGACGACGGTGGACGCCTCGATCTCGCGGACGGCCTCCACCACGGTCCAGCGGTCCCGCGTTGCGTCACCGCTGCGCTGGATCGTGCCCCACGGGCTCGCCAGCGTCCGCCCGCTGTCGCTGTAGGCCACCCCGATGCGCTTGGCCCCGAGGTCGAGGGCGACGACGCGGCCCGCTACTCCGGCGCTCACGCGGGTAAGGACAGGAGTCGCTCCGCCTCGGCCAATGCGGCGTCGATCTGCTTGGGATCCTTCCCGCCCGCCAGCGCCACCTCCGGCCGGCCGCCGCCGCCCCCGCCGACGATCCGGCCCAGCGTCTTGACGAGTTGCGTGGCGTCGGGAGAGCCGCCGGTCGCCGCCGCGATCGCCACCTTCTTGCCGTCAGGCGACCCACCCAGGACGACGGCGCGCACGCCGTCCTGGCGCAGGACCGCCTCGGCCAGCGACTGCAGGTCCTTGCCCTCGATGTTGTCGCGCCGCGCCACCACCACCCCGCTGTCGGCCACCGCCAGCTCGGCCAGCGTCCTGGCTTCCGCCTCGCTCGACTGCTGGCGCAGGCGCGCGAGCTCGCGCTCCGCGTCTCGCTGGCGCTCCATCACGCGCCCGATCGCCGCCACCAATTCGTCGGGCTCGGTCCGCAGCAGATCGGCCGCCGACTGCACCAGGCGCTCGCGCTGGAGGGCACGATCGAGCGACGCGTGACCGGTCAGCGCGAAGATCCGGCGGGTGTTGGAGCCGATCGATCCCTCCGACAACAGCGTGATGGAGCCGATCTGACCCAGGGAGTCGACGTGGGTCCCGCCGCAGAACTCGAGCGAGGTCGGGCCCGCCTGCACCACGCGCACCGACGACCCGTACTTGTCGCCGAAGAAGGCGATCGCGCCCATCTGCTCCGCTTCGTCCCGTGTCGTCTCGTTGGTCTCGACCCGCACGTCGGTGAGCACGGCGTCGTTGGCCCGCGCGAAGACCTCGTCGAGCTCCTCGCGGGTCGGTTGACCGTGGTGCGAGAAGTCGAAGCGGAGGTAGTCGGGCGCCACCAGCGAGCCCTGCTGGCGCACGTGATCGCCCAGCACCAACCGCAACGACGCATGCAACAGGTGCGTCGCGGTGTGATTGCGCCGGATGGCCTCCCGGCGGTCCTTGTCGATCGTCGCCAACGCGTCCTGCCCCGCCTGCACCTCGCCGCTCAGCCGCGCTTTATGGGCCACCAACCCGGGCACGGCGTACACCGTGTCGTACACCTCCGCGATGCCTGACTCGGTCACGATGGTGCCGGTGTCGCCGACCTGGCCGCCGCTCTCGGCGTAGAACGGCGTGCGGTCCAAGAAGATCTCCACCGCCCGGCCGCCGCCGTCGAGCTCGCCCTCGCCCGCGCCCTCGAGCAGGGCGACCACCCGCGCCGGCACCTCGTAGTTCTCGACGCCCCGTCCGACGAAGCTGGTGGGCCCTTCGGCATCGAGCAGGGCTCGATACGCCGCCTCGTCACCGGCCCGCGAGGACTTCGCCGCGGCGCGGGCGCGCTCCCGTTGCTCCGCCATGGCGGCGTCGAAACCGGCGCGGTCGACCTCCACCCCCGCGTCGCGGGCGAGCTCCTCGGTCAGCTCGACCGGGAAGCCGTGGGTGTCGTGCAGGGTGAAGGCCACGTCGCCCCCGAGCATCTTCGTCCCGGTGGCGAACGCCTCCTCCAGTCGGCTCAAACCCGCCCGCAGGGTACGGTCGAACCCGGCTTCCTCACGCGCCACCACGTTGACGACCAGGTCGCGTTGCGCCACCAGTGCGGGGTACGCCTCGCCCAGCACGTCGACGGCCGCCTGCACCAGCGTCGGGGTGATGGGCTTGTCGACGCCCAGGCGGCGGGCCGCCATGACGGCGCGCCGCACGACGCGGCGCAGGACGTAGCCCCGGCCCTCGTTGGCCGGCAGGACGCCGTCGGCCACGAGCATCGAGAAGGCACGCGCGTGATCCGCCAGGACGCGCAGCGCGACGTCGGTCCGCTCCTCGGACCCGTAGGTGGTCCCCAGGACGGAGGCCGCCGCGTCGATGATCGGCAGGAACAGGTCGGTGTCGAAAATCGAATCGTGGCCCTGGAGGATGGGCAGGATGCGCTCGAGGCCCGCGCCCGTGTCGATGTTCTTGCGCGGCAGCTCGGTGAGCGTGCCCTGCGCGTCGCGGTTGAACTGCATGAAGACGAGGTTCCAGATCTCGACGAAGCGCTGGTTGCCGCCGTGCTTGGGGCCCCCGTCGTGCCCGTAGGCCTCCCCCTTGTCGAAGAAGAGCTCCGAGTCGGGGCCGCAGGGCCCGGTGTCGCCCATGGCCCAGAAGTTGTCCTCGTCGCCCATGCGCTGGATCCGCTCGGGCCGCACGCCGACCTTGTCGATCCAGATCTGCTCGGCCTCGTCGTCGCTCTCGTGCACGGTCACCCAGAGGCGGTCCCCGTCGAGGCCGAAGACGTCGGTGAGCAGCTCCCAGGCCATCGGGATGGCCTCTTCCTTGAAGTAGTCCCCGAAGCTGAAGTTGCCCAGCATCTCGAAGAAGGTGCAGTGGTACGTGTCGGTGCCGATGATGTCGATGTCGGGCGTGCGGAAGCACTTCTGGATCGAGGTGGCCCGGAGCCACGGCGCGCGCTCCTCGCCCATGAAGTAGGGCTTGAACGGCACCATGCCCGCGATCGTGAAGAGAACGGAGGGGTCGTGCGGGATCAGGCTGGCCGACGGCACCACCGCGTGGCCGCGGTCGGCGAAGTAGCGCGTGAAGGCCGCCCTCAGTCCGTTGGCGTCCATCGCTCCAGCTTACCGGGGGCAAAAACCGGTCCGGGGCCGGCCGGCGTCAGGTCGACGACATCCCCACGATGGGTTTGTTGAGCACGAGGCTGCCCGTCGACCCGTAGAAGTGCGCGTCGCCGTAGTTGAAGATGCCGCCGTCCGAGGCGACCAGCCAGTAGCCGCCCGCGTCCGGCGAGGCCGCCATGCCGACCACCGGCTTGTTCAGGCGCAGGCTGCCGGCGGAGCCGAAGAAGCCTGCGTTGCCGTAGTCGAAGATCCCGCCGTCGGCGCCCACCAGCCAGTAGCCCCCGCCACCCGACCCGGACGCCATGCCGACCACCGGCGAGTTCAACACCAGCGACCCCGTCGAGCCGTGGAAGCTCGCGTCGCCGTAGGAGAAGATGCCGCCGTCGGACGCGACGAGCCAGTACCCGGCGCCGTCGGGGGTCGGCGCCATCCCCACGACGGGCTTGTTGAGCTGCAGGCTCCCCGTCGACCCGAAGAAGCGCGCGGTGCCGAAGCTGAAGATGCCGCCGTCGGACGCCACGAGCCAGTAACCGCGGCCGTCGGGGGTCGACGCCATGCCGACGATCGGCTTGTTCAGGTGCTGGCCTCCCATGGAGCCGAAGAAGCCGGCGTCGCCGAAGCTGAAGATGCCGCCGTCGGACGCGACGAGCCAGTACCCGTTGGTGCTCGGCGTGACGCCCATGCCGACCACGGGTTGGTTGAGACGGATGCTGCCGGTGCTGCCCCAGAAGCTGGCGTCACCGAAGTCGAACACGCCGCCGTCGCTGGCGGCGAAGCGGTAGCCCTGGCCGCAGTTGAGGTCGCCTCCGAAGCCGTAGTGGTCGGCCGCCGACGTCGCCGAGACGCCCTGCGAGTTGGCGACCCGCACGTCGACGCACATGGGACCCGAGGCGTTCGGCGGGATGACCGTGATGGCGGTCTGTGACTGGGCGAGGATCTTGCCGGCGCCCACCGATCCGAACGTGACCGAGGTCGCGTTGGCGAAACCACCTCCGCTGATCGTGATGGGGCCGCTCCCCGCGACGGGTCCGGTGTTGGGGCTCACGGACGCCACAGAGGGGCACCCGTCCGCGCCCTGCAGGGCGAGGGACAGGTTCTGGTCGACCGGGGTGCCGAGCCCGCTCGCCTTGTCGTAGCCGGGGACGGCCGTGAAGCTGCCTGGGTTCGTCCCGGTGAAGTCGTTGTTCCCGCTCGTGATGTCGGTGAAGTTGCCGTTGCCCAGCGGCAGGCCGGCGGCGTAGAGGGCCGGGCCGACCCGGCCCAGCCGGTTGAAACAGCCCTGGTTGGTGTCGGCGAAGAGCCCGGCGTTCGTCGGCGCGGCGATACTGGTGCCGCCGAAGGCGTTCCAGACGCCCTGGAACACCACGACGACACCGCCGGCCGAAGGGTTGGCCGGATAGGCGAGGTCGGGCACCGCACGGGCCGTCAGGAAACCCGGTTGGTACGAAGGCTTCGGCCAGACGGTCGACGATCCGCCGCCGCCGGCACCCCTGCCGCTCCCGCCCAGGGAGCTGTTCGCACATCCCGAGGAGGGGAGCTGGCCCATGCAGTCGTTCCAGACGACCTGCGACGACGCGGACGCGCTGGGCAGGGTGGTGCCGCCCGCGCTCACGACGTCGGGCTGCGAGCCGGGGTCGTCGACCGCCAGGGAGGTCGGGTGGCCGAGGTTGGGGTCCGGGAAGCAGTCCTCGGAGCCGGCGTCGCCCGACGCCGCGACGATGGTCTGCCCCTGCAGGGACATGCGGTCGAAGATCCCCTTCTCGGTCTGGAGGAAGGGGGCGTCGGTGCTCTGGATGCTGGCCTCGCAGTCCCCCCAGCTCGTCGTGACCACCTGGGCGCTGTCGTCGGCGGCGATGCGGTTGAACAGGTCGGCGGCCGCGACGTCGGAGCCGTTCGGCGCCTCGTAGACGGCGAGGGACGCCGAGGGCGCGCCGAAGGACGCCAGCTCGATGTCGAGCGCGGCCTCGCCCCCGCCGGCGGAGGGGCCGCCGGGCCCGCCGTCGACGGACATGTTGTTGATCTGATTGGACAGCCCGTAGCAGGACTGGAAGGAGGCGACGTCACTCGACAGGTACTGCTCGAACTCCACCACCGCGATGGTCTGTCCCAACCCCGTCCGGCCCTGGTTGAGGAGCTGGTCCTGTCCGAAGACGCCGGCCAGCTGCGTCGAGGTGTAGCTGCCGGGATGCGACAGCGCCGTGTCGGCGGCACCGGCGCAGGCCTGGGGCGTGCCGTGGGCGATCGCGTTGCTCCGGCTGCCGGCGGTGGGCGACGACCCGCCGGGCGCCGGGTTGCCGTTGCTGTTGCCGTTGCCGGGCAGGAGCATGGAGTGCTCCTTGAACAGGCCGTTGAGTCCGACCACGCCCGTGACCGCTCCGGCCAACGACGCGGGGACCTGGGGCGGCGCCGTGTTGACGAGGACCCGGGACTGGCTCGGCGCCTGGACCGTCTCGAGCGGCGTCCCCAACGCCGACGAGACCACGCCGGCCGGGCCGCTCACCGGCAGCAGGGTGCTGCCGGTCGCGGGCGCCCCCACGGTCAGCCCCTCGCCCCGGAGCACCGAGGACACCTGTGCCACCTCTGCCGCGCTCGGGCCGAACTCTGCCGCATATTGGGCCGCGGTCAGGTAGTGGCGGTAGTCGGGCGACCCGGGCGTGGAGACCGCCGCGACCGCCTGCGCCAGCCCGGTCGGGTTCTGCCCGGCGAGGACCACGCTGAGGTCGAGCACCTGGCCGGCCGGCGCCGGTCCCAGCTGCCTGACGTCGGCCGGGACCTTCGGCGCGGCCTGCGGCAGCGTGACCCGGGGCGACAGCGACGGCGCTGGCGCGGCACCGGACGCCACCGCCGGGGTGAGCGCACCCGCGCCGAGCGCGGCGGCGAACAGCGCGGCCTTCCGATGACCCGGCTTCACGAATCGGCCTCCCTGCTCGTCCCGCCCGTGCCCTCCCCGTCGCGGGGTGTCGGCTCGTAGTACACACGGCCCTCGAGCGCGTCAGGACGATACTGCTGTGCGACGACACCCGAGGGGTCGTCGTGCGGGTACACGTAGCCCTCCCCGTGGCCGAGGGTCGACGCCCCCTTGTAGTGGGCGTCGCGCAGGTGACCCGGAACCTCCTGGCTCACGGCGGAGCGCACGTCGGTCTGGGCGCGCCCAAGCGCCACGGTCACGGCATTGGACTTGGGCGCCCGGGCCAGGTAGATCACCGCTTCGGCCAGGTTGAGCGCCGCCTCGGGGAGCCCCACGTACTCGACGGCCCGGGCGGCGGCCTCGGCCACGAGGAGCGCCTGCGGATCGGCCAGCCCGATGTCCTCGCTGGCGAGGATCACCATGCGCCGGGCCAGGAAACGGGGGTCCTCCCCCGCCTCGATCATGCGGGCCATCCAGTACAGGCCGGCGTCGGGGTCGGACCCGCGCACACTCTTGATCAGGGCGCTGATCTGGTCGTAGTGCTCATCGGCGCCCTGGTGGAAGAGCCGGCCGTCACGCGCCCGGGACATGTCGTCCAGAGTGAGCACGATGCGGGCGTCCGCCCCCGCCGTGGCCCGGGCCAGTGCTACCGCGACCTCCACCGTGGTCAGGGCGGCCCGCGCGTCGCCCTCGCTGGCCGCCACGACCGCGTCGATGGCGTCGTCCTCGGCGTCGGCTCCCTCGAGGTCGAGCCCGCGCCGGATCAGCGTGACCAGGTTGTCCGGGGTGAGGGGGTGCAGCCGCCACAGCGAGGTCCGGCTCAACAGGGGCGGGTTCACCTCGAAGAAGGGGTTCTCGGTGGTGGCGCCGATGAGCACCACCAGCCCGTCCTCGACGGCGGGGAGGAGCACGTCCTGCTGGGACTTGGAGAAGCGGTGCACCTCGTCGATGAAGAGCATCGTCCCCTGGCCCTGCTCACCGAGGCGGCGCTCGGCACCGGCGATGGCCTCGCGGACGTCCTTCACGCCGGCGGCCGTGGCCGACAGCGTGGTGAGGTGCTTGGCCGTGGTGTCGGCGAGGAGGCGGGCGAGGGTCGTCTTGCCGGTGCCGGCCGGGCCCCACAGGATCGAGGAGCCGACCCGGTCCGACTCGGCCAGGACCCGCAGCGGCGCGCCGGGGGCGACCAGGTGCTCCTGGCCCACGATCTCGTCGAGCGTGCGCGGGCGCAGGCGGGCGGCCAACGGGGCCTGGCGCGTGAGGCGGCGGTCCGCGGCGTCGCCGAAGAGGGTCACGCCGGCGCCGACGGCGCCGACGACGGCGGCGACTGCGGCGGCACCACGACACGGATGCCCAGCTCGGCGAGCTGGGCCGGCGGGAGCGGCGTCGGGGCGCCCGTGAGCAGGTCGGCGCCGGACTGGGTCTTGGGGTACGCGATGACCTCGCGGATGTTCTCCTCGCCGGCCAAGATCGCAGCCAGACGGTCCACCCCGAACGCGAAGCCGGCGTGCGGCGGCGCCCCGTAGCGGAAGGCGCCCAACAGGAACCCGAAGCGGGCCTCGGCCTCCTCGGGACCGATCCCGAGCGCGGAGAACACCTGCGACTGGATCTCCCTGCGATGGATACGCACACTCCCCGACCCCAGCTCCCACCCGTTGAGGACCAGGTCGTAGGCCTGCGAGCGCACCGCCAGGGGGTCCGACGCCAGCTTGGGCAGGTCCTCGGCATACGGCATCGTGAACGGGTGGTGGGCCGCCTGCGGGTTGCCGTCGGCGCCGATGCCCTCGAACATCGGGAAGTCGACGACCCAGACGTATCGATGCGGGCCCCGGCCCACGGGGGGCGCCCCAATGGCCAGGCGCAGCGTGCCGAGCACCGTGCACGCCGTGGCGTGGTCGCTCGCCACGGCGAGGATGAGGTCCCCGGGTTCCGCCCCGCTCTGTTCCAGGACGCGCACCTCTTCCCGCTCCGAGAGGTGGCGCGACAGTGGCCCGTCGAGCGACGGGCCGTTCTCGACCACGCGGAACCAGGCCAGCCCGGCGGCGCCCGCCTTCCTCGCCTGGTCGGTGAGCTCGTCGAGCCTCGACCGTGGATAGGTGGCGCCGTCGGGGACCACGAGGGCCTTCACCGTAGGGGCCGAGAAGGCCTTCACGTCTGTGCCCTCGAACACCTCGGTCAGGTCGACGAGCTCCATCCCGAAGCGCAGGTCGGGCTTGTCCGTGCCGAAACGGTCGCGCGCAGCGGCCCACGTGATGCGCTCGATCGGCGGCGGCCGCTCCCCCGTCGCCGCCTCGGCGGCGTCGAGGACGGCCTCGGAGACGAAGGCCATGACGTCGTCCTGGGAGGCGAAGGAGCACTCCATATCGAGCTGGCTGAACTCGAACTGGCGGTCGGCGCGCAGGTCCTCGTCGCGCAGGCAGCGGGCGATCTGGAAGTAGCGGTCGAAGCCGCCCACCATGAGCAGCTGCTTGGCCAGCTGCGGGCTCTGCGGCAGCGCGTAGAACGACCCGTGGTGCAGGCGCGACGGCACGGAGAACTCCCGCGAGCCCTCGGGGGTCGGGGCCCACAGCAGGGGCGTCTCGATCTCGACGAAGGCCTGGCGGACCATGGCGGCCCGGATGGCGGCGTTGACCCGGGAGCGCAGCCGCAGGTTGCGCTGCATACGCGGCCGGCGCAGGTCGACGTAGCGGTGGCGGAGCCGCACGGGCTCGTCGGACTCGTCCCGGTCGTCGACCGAGAACGGCGGCGGGTCGGCCTCGTTGAGGACCTCGATCGTGCAGTCGCCGATCTCGATCTCGCCGGTGCCGATACCGGGGTTGACGGTGCCCTCGGGGCGCTCCCGGACGGTGCCCGTCACGGCGATGACCCATTCGCTGCGCACGTCGGTGGCGTGATCGATCACGCACTGGACGATGCCCGTGTGGTCGCGCAGGTCGACGAAGGCCAGGTGCTTCCCCTGCTCCCGGCGCCGGGCCACCCAGCCGCACAGCCGCACTTTGGCGCCGACGTCGGCCTTGCGCAGCACGCCGCAGAGGTGGGTGCGCATGGCGGTGGGCTGGTTGCGCTCGGGTGTGTCGGCGTCGGTCATGGCGTGGCGGTGTCGGTGTCCGGATCGTCCGGGTCGTCGATGTCGTCGTCCAAGTCGTCGGCAGCACGCAGGTGCGGGTGCAGGTGCCGGTCGACGTCGCCGCCGGGCCCCTCGGCGAAGGTCGCGTTGGCGAGGAAGCTCTTGAGCTCGTCCACGATGGCAGCCCGGGGCACCGTTCGCTGCTCCTCGCCGCTGCGTAACGGGCGCAGGCCCACCGTCCCCTCGGCCACCTCCTGGTCGCCGACGATCAACGCGACCAGGGCGCCCGAGTGGTCGGCCGACTTGATCTGCGACTTCATGGAACGCCCCCCGAAGGCGCGGTCGACCCGGAGGCCGGCCCGGCGCAGTTCGGCCGTGAGCACGACGGCGGACTCCCCGCCCGCGAGGTCGATCACGTAGGCGTGCAGTGGCCGGGCAGCCACCACGGCGTCGGTGCTGAACACGCCCTCGGCGTCGCAGGCGAGCAGGACCCGCTCGATCCCGATCCCGAACCCGATGCCCGGCGTGGGCGCGCCGCCCAGCAGCTCGACCAGCCCGTCGTAGCGACCGCCTCCACCGATGCCGTTCTGCGCCGCGTCCAGTGCGTCGGCGGCGAACTCGAACGTGGTGCGCGTGTAGTAGTCGAAGCCCCGGACGAGGCGGTGGTCGATCGTGAAGTCGACGCCGAGCGCCTCCAGGCCGACGCGCACCCGCGCGAAGTGGGCCGCGCAGGGGTCGCAGAGGTGATCGAGGAAACGGGGGGCGTCCTCGGTGGCCTCCCGGCACTCGGGCGTCTTGCAGTCGAGCACCCGTAACGGGTTCTCGAGGTGGCGGGCCCGGTGCGCCGGGCACAACTGGTCGGCCCGCTCGGCCAGGAAGGCACCGAGCAGCGCCACGTAGCCGGGCTTGCACACCCCGTCGCCCATGGAGTGCAACTTGAGGGTCACGTCGCGCAGGCCGAGACCGGCGAAGAAGTCGTGGGCCAGGGAGACGACCTCGACGTCGAGGTCGGGGTCCTCGGGCCCGAGCGCCTCCACGCCGAGCTGGTGATGCTGGCGGTAGCGGCCGTGCTGGGGGTTCTCGTGGCGGAACGACGGCGCCACATACCAGGCCTTCCAGGGCGGCACGGGGTGGTGCTGCACGAAGGCGCGGGCGATGGGCGCGGTCCCCTCGGGACGGAGCGCCATCATCTGGCCGTCGCGGTCCTCAAAAACGTACATCTCCTTGCCGACCACCTCGCTCCCCTCGCCGATGCCGCGCAGGAACACGCCGGCGTGCTCGAGGACGGGGGTGACGGTCAGTCCGTACCCCGCGCTCTCGACCAATTGGGCGAAGCGGGCGACCGTTCCCTCCCAGCGGGCCGACTCGGGCCAGAGCACGTCGTGCATGCCCTTGGGCGTCCGGGGCGCGGGCGCGGCCGAACCCGGGGTCACAGGAGGCTCCTCACGGCGGGCGTCAGACTTTCTTGCCAGGAAGCTGACGATACGCGTCGAAGACGCCGTCGAGGTGCTTCAGCGCGCTGATCAGTGAGTGCAGGTGCGTCGGGTCGGCCAGCTCGACGTCGAAGGCCATGCGGCTCACCCGGTCGGCGGTGGTCGCGGTCCGGGCGGCCACGATGTTGAGGTGGTGTTCCGAAACGACGCGGGACACGTCGGCGAGCAGGCGCGCGCGATCGAAGGCCTGGACCTCGATCGTCGCCACGAAGACCCCGTCGTTGCCGCGGTCCCACTCGACCTCGATCAGCCGCTCCTGGGAACGGTCGGCCAGCGCGGCCGCGTTGGCGCAGTCCGCCCGGTGCACCGAGACGCCCCGGCCCTGGGTCACGAAGCCCACGATCTGGTCGCCCGGCACCGGGGTGCAACAGCGGGCGAGGTGGATCATGACGTCGTCGAGCCCCTCGACGTAGACGCCCGTGCCGGTGCGCCGGCTCTGCCGGGGCCGTCCGGGACCCGGGATGGCGATCGTCGGCAGCTGCTCGTCGGCGGGCCCGCCACCCCGCAGCACCTTGGTGAGGCGCTGGACGATCGACTGGGCGGAGACCTGTGACTCGCCGATGGAGGCGTAGAGCGCATCGAGGTCGGCCAGGTTCATCTGGTCGGCGACCTGCTGCAGCGCGGACGAGCCCAGCAGTTTGTGCAGGGGGAGGCCGTCCCTCCTCAGGGCCCGCGCCAGATCCTCCCGGCCGTTCTCGATCGCGTCCTCCCGGCGCTCCCGGGAGAACCACTGCCGGATCTTGTTGCGGGCCCGGGTCGAGGCGACGATCTGGAGCCAGTCCCGCGACGGGCCGGCGGTCGGCGACTTCGAGGTGAAGATCTCGACGGTGTCGGCGCTGCTGAGCTGGGTCTCGAGCGGGACGAGGCGGCCGTTGACCCGGGCGCCGATGCAGCGGTGCCCCACCTCGGTGTGGATGGCGTAGGCGAAGTCGACGGGCGTGGAGCGGGCCGGGAGCGCGATCACCTTGCCCTTGGGCGTGAAGACGTAGACCTCGTCCTGCTCGAGGTCGAGCTTGAGCGCCTCGAGGAACTCGATCGGGTCGTCCGTCTGGCGGTCCACGTCGGCGATCCGCTGGAGCCACGCCATCTCCGACGAGTGGTCCTCCTTCGACTTGTAGCCCCAGTGCGCCGCGATGCCGTACTCGGCGCGGTGATGCATCTCGGAGGTGCGGATCTGCACCTCCACCGGCTTGCCGTCGAGCCCGATGACGGTCGTGTGCAGCGACTGATACATGTTGAACTTGGGCGTGTTGATGTAGTCCTTGAAGCGCCCGTGGACAGGGGCCCAGATGGCGTGGATCGCGCCGAGGGCGGCCCAGCAGTCCTTCTCGGACTCGACGACGACCCGGATGGCCACCAGGTCGTTGATGTCGTCGAACTCCTTGCCCCGAACGACCATCTTCTCGTAGATGGACCACAGGTGCTTCGGGCGGCCGGTGACGTCCGCGTCGATGCCCATGTCCTCGAGCCGCTGGCGCACGTGGACCAGGACCCGCTCGAGGTACTCCTCGCGCTGGGGCGCCCGGGCGGCCACCATCTGCTCGATCTCGGCGTAGCGCTTCGGGTGCAGGGTCGCGAACGCCAGGTCCTCGAGCTGCCAGCGGACCTGCTGGACACCGAGACGGTGGGCGAGGGGCGCGTAGACGTCGAAGGTCTCCTGCGCCGTGCGGCGCTGCTTCCACTCGGGCATCACGGCAAGCGTGCGCATGTTGTGCAGCCGGTCGGCCAGCTTGATCAGCAGGACGCGCCAGTCGTCAGCCATGGCGACGAGCATCTTCCTGATCGTCGCCGCCTGCTGGGCCTCCTTCGAGTTGAACTGCAGCCGGTCGAGCTTGGTGACGCCGTCGACCACCCGGGCCACACCGTCGCCGAAGGTCTTCTCGATCGTCTCGAGCGTCAACCCGGTGTCCTCCACCGCGTCGTGCAGCAGGGCGCCGGCGACGGTCTGGGCGTCCAGGCCCAACTCGGCGACGATCGTCGCCACCGCCACCGGGTGCGTGATGTAGGGCTCGCCCGACCGCCGGAACTGCCCCTCGTGAGCCGTCAGCGCGGTCCGGCCGGCCTCGACGATCACCGCCGTGTCGTCGTCGGGCCGGTGCCGCTGGAATTCGGCCAGCAACGGAGCGAGCAGGTCGTACAGTGCCTGCAACTCGGCCTGCTCGGGCTCGCGATCCTGTTCGTGCGCGTGCTCCCGAGCCTTCGTGTCAGTTTCAGTCACCCGAGCCAGGGCCACCATCCATACAGGCTACCCGCCAGGGGAAACGCCTGAACGCCACGTGGGACGGCGCCGAGCGTCGCTCAGCCGTCCGGCGTCGGCTCCTCGGCTCAGCGACGGCGCTTGCGCTTGCTCTTGCCCCTGCGGGGCCGTTGCGTCGCCTGGCCCTGTGCCTGCGTTTGCGTTTGCGTCTGCGTCGTTGTCTGACCTTGCGACCCGCTGGCCGACGACGACCCTGACGCGGACCCGGCCGGGGGCCGGTCGACGACCGCGGTCCCCGTCCCACCGCCACCGCCCGTCCCAGAACCTCCACCCGGTCGGCTGCCCGAGCCCGGTCGGATGGGCCCGCTGCGCTTGGATCCGCCGGACCGCTCCGCGGCAGCCCCCGCGCCCCCGCCCCGGCTCACCTGGCCGGAGGCGGCCACGCTCATCTGCGTGCTCATGGTCGCCGCGTCGAGGGCCGAGTAGAACTGGCTGGTGTCGCCCCGCTTGGCCAGGCGGCTGGCGATGGAGACCCAGCGCTCCTCGCGCTCCTTCATCATGGAGAGCACCGGCGCGGCGATGAAGATCGACGAGTAGGCCCCGGAGAGCAAGCCCACGAAGAGGGCGAGCCCGTACGACTGCAGGGTCGAGGCGCCGAGGAATTGGGCCCCGATGAGCAGTACGGCCAGCACCGGGAGGATGGCGACCATGGACGTGTTGATGGAGCGGGCCAGCGTCTGGTTCATGGACAGGTTGATGAGCTGCGGGTAGGTCAAGCGGCCGCTGCTGCCGATGCCCCTCGTGTTGTCCCGGACCCGGTCGAACACGACGACTGTGTCGTAGAGCGAGTAGCCCAGGATGGTCAGGATGGCCACGACGGTGTCCGGTGTCACCTGGAAGTTGAAGATGGAGTAGATCCCGACGGCCACGAGGACGTCGTGGATCATGGCGATGAAGGCGGCCAGGGCCATCTTCGGCTCGAAGCGGATGCTGATGTAGATCGCCACCACGATGAAGAAGATGATCAGCGCCTCGATCGCCTTGTTCGTGATGGAGGAACCCCAGGTCGGGCCGACGGTCGTGATGCTGATCTTGTCCGCGTGCGTCTGGGGCACGCTCCCGGCCGGCAGGGTGGTCGTCGTGGGCGCCGACGTCGTGGTGGCCCCGGCAGCGGTGCCCGCCTTGGCCGTCGTGGTCGTCGTGGGCTTGGCCGTCGTGCTGGTCGTGGTGGTCGTGGCGGGGGCCGACTTGGGGGCGTGGGCCGCCGTGACCCCGAGGAGCGCCTTCTGGACGTTCTTGCTGACCGCGTCCTGCTGGGCCTGCGACAACCGGTTGATGTCGGACTGGACGGTGAGCGTCTGCTTGCTTCCGGACCCGAGCAACTGGACCGTCGGGTCGACGACGCCGGTGCCCTTCATGGCGTCGACCGCCTGGGTCTGGGTGACCCCGGGCGCGGCAATGGTCCACTCGGTCCCGCCCTTGAACTCGATCCCCAGGTTCAGGCCGCCCCGCAAGACGATGGAGATGATCCCGAGCGCAATGATGAGCGTCGAGAGCCCGAACCAGATCCTGCGCTTGCCGACGAAGTCGAACCGTGTCTCTCCCCGGTAGAGGCGGGCGATCGGGCCGTGACCCCGCCGGGGCTTGGCGAGGAGGGCCCGGGCGGCATCATCGAGGCTGACAAGCTCCTCTTCGTCGAGGTCGTCGGTGTCGACGTCCTCTTCGAGGAGCTCGACGTCCTCCTCGCTCACGTCGTCGAGCGCACTGCCGTCTTCGCTGTGCTCGGTGCCTTCGTCGCCGTTCGAGCTCTCGCTGTCCGGTCCGCGGCCGCGACGGCGACGCGGGCTCACGAGCCACCTCCGGCTGCGGCTCCGACGGGCTGACCCTGCGCCTGGCCCTGAGGACCGGCGCCCAGCCCGGTGGCGATGCTGAATGCACCTGAGCCCTGAAGGCGAGTGCTCTGGCCGAGCAGGATGACGAGCGGCCGGGTGTAGAACCAGGTGAAGGCCATGTCCATGATGGTCGAGAGGCCGAGGAAGAAGGCGAACCCCTTCACGTTCCCGACCGCCACCAAGTAGAGAACGATCGCGGCCAGCAGCGACACGAAGTCGGCCGCCCACACGGTTCGCCACGCGCTCTTGAAGCCGCGGTCCACCGACGTTCGGACCGATCGACCCGATCTGGTCTCGTCCTTAAGGCGCTCGAAGTAGACGATGTAGGAGTCAACGGTGATGCCGATGGAGACGATCAGGCCGGTGATGCCGGCAAGGTCGAAGCTCGGAGCCACGGACGTGTGGCCGAGCGCCGAGATGATCGCCCACAGCGTCATTGCGGTCAGCACCAGCCCGGAGATCACGACCAGTCCCAACATCCGGTAGTAGAGCAGCACATAGAGGAGCACGAGGATGAGGCCGGCGATCCCGGCACCCAGGCCGGCCACGAGTGCGGAGTGGCCGAGTGTGGCCGAGACGGTCTCAGACGTCGCGGCCTTCAGGGTCACGGGCAGGGCGCCGAAGTTCATGGCCTGCGCCAGGTTCTGGGCGTCGCCCTGGGTGAGACTGCCGGAGATCTCGCCTTGACCCGCGAACGACGTAAAGCTCGGCTGGGTGGGCTGGATGATGGGCGCCGAATACACGACTCCATCCAGTTCGATGCCGAGCAACTGGTGGAAGTTCTGCTGGGCGACGGTGTCCCAAAGGTGCGATCCCGCCGCGCCCGCCAGCGAGTAGTTGACCACCCACTGGCCGGTCTGGTTCTGCGTTGCCTGTGCACTGGCGATGGAGTGGCCCGTCATCTCACTCGGACCGAGGACATAGCGCTCGCCCCCGTTGGCGCTACCACTCGCCGCGAGGCCCGGCAGCAAGACCGTGCTCTTCTCGTAATTCGGCATGAGGACACTGCTCGACGGGTACGCCACGTACTGGGTGTCGGGCGGCACATTGTTCGACGTGTATCCCGCGGGCACGTTGCTGTTGGGCTGGACATTGAGGTTGGCCGCCGTCAGCTGGTTCGACGACGAGCAGGGGGGGATCGTCCCGATGCCTCTGGGCTGGACCTTGGCCTTTGACCCCTTCGGGACGCCCTGTGGGTAGGCGAAGCACAGCACGGGGCGGAAGAACATGCGCGCCGTCTGCCCGATCTGGTTCAGCACCTGCTGGGCATCGGTGACGCCGGGGATGGACACCGAGATCTGGTTCTTCCCCGTGGTCTGCACCTGCGCGCCGGACACGCCGAGGCCGTTGACCCTCAGGTTCAAGATGTTTACCGTCTCGTTCAGGTCGGACTGCGACACGTGAGAACCCTCGGCCGTGTAGACGACGGCGACGCCGCCCGCGAGGTCCAAGCCCAGGCGCGGGGACCACTTCGCGGCGAAGACGGCCGCAAATGAGCCGATGGAGATCGCCAAGACGACGATCACGCTGATCAGGAGGTTCCGCCTCTGCTGGCGTTGGGCCCTGCCCCCCGACTTCGGGCTCACGCCTCTTCAGCCTCCCCGCCGTGCTCACCCTTGTGGGTAGCACCGTCCCCACCGACGTCGTCGATGTCGTCCTCACTGCCTTTGACGTCCACGGCATCGCTCGCTCCGTGCGCGACGTCCTGTCCCGCCGCGTCGCCGACGCGGACGTCGTCGATCGGCTCGATCTTCCGCGCGATGGCCTGCCGGACGAAGACGATCCGGGTCGGCTGCGGGCCGTCCAGGTTGCCGTCGTCGCCCAGGGCCCCGGTCAGGAGCGTGTAGCGGTCACCGTGTATCTCGAGCACGGTGCCGATCACACCGCCGATCGTCTGCACCTCGTCCCCCACCACGATCTCGGATCCCTTGGCCTGCCGCGCGGCTTGGGCCTTTCGTTGCTGGGGACGGATGAAGAAGAAATACCCGAGGACTCCGATCGCGAGGAGCGGAAGGAGGGTCAGGAGGGGATTGGACGTCGATTTTGAGGCCGCGAGCACGAAGTCGGCCAGCGCGGGGGTTGGTGTCATGAGGGATCCTTGGACCGAAGGAGTTGCGAATTGCCACCCTAGTGCGTGGGTTGCCGCTCTCTTGGGCAGCGCCGGGCCCCCGCTGGCGCCTGCTCGGTGCCCCGGCGGGCACTTGCGCCGCAGACCGGGACGTCTTCGACACCGTGAACCCGGCGTTCCCGGGTTCCCCCGACCGTGTTCCTCTTCCTCGATCTTGCGGTAGGGCGCCCGCCGGAGCAGGTGCTGGCGGTCGGGCCTGGCGGGAGCAGAGGCGGAGCGGACCGGGCGCCGCATTTGCGGCACTCGAGTCGGCGCGATGCCCGGCGTGACCGGCACCGGACGAATGTCGCCCCGGCGGCACGTGAGGAGCGGCACACGGGGGCTGGCCGACGAGGGGTGGCCATGGGCACCTGGACACACGCTTCAGGCCGGTGCGCGCTCGCCTCCCGGCGGGATTAACAGGGCACCTCGTGCGGTACCGCGGGAGGCCGCGCGGAGCAACCCAACTGCAACCCAAAGTAGCCCCGGTTGCCACAGCGGCTGTGCAAAGTACCCCCCAATCAGTACAGCAACCTCACGGTGACGGTCGTTCGGAGGGGGGCGACCACGTGAGAGTCCGGTGAAGGGGAACGGATTCTCATAGGGGGAACACCGGGGGGCTAGGAGCAGCGAAGAGGTGCGCCGGCCTTTCGAGGCCGTTGGTCGGAGCAATCCGGGGGGAACCGATGGCCCGGGCCGGCGCACCTTTCGCTCCCACTCCCGCTACTGACCCTCCCGGTCGACACCGACGATTTCCTCATTCACGGTGCAAATAGG
Organism: uncultured Acidimicrobiaceae bacterium; assembly: GCA_963726005.1. Lineage (GTDB taxonomy): Bacteria > Actinomycetota > Acidimicrobiia > Acidimicrobiales > RAAP-2 > Bog-473. The sequence goes on along the minus strand of CAVSAT010000001.1, from coordinate 363,693 downwards.
CGGCAACCACGGTTCGGCGCCGATCGCCGAAGCTCGGCCAGCCAAACAGGAATACCAGGCATGAGCGGGTCGCCCTTTTGCCGGTCCGGCACCCGTTTCTGGCGTTGAACAGGATGTTTCATATCGGGATGGGCGTGTTTAATCACTCAAAAGCCCCATTTCCCCAGTACAGTTGCGACCTGATGCGAGACGGTCATATCTCCGTGCTGGTCATCGAGGATGAGGCGGACATTCGCCAACTCCTCCGGACCCTGCTCGAACGTGAGGGCTTCGCGGTCTCAGAGGCGCACGAGGGCCGAGACGGCGTCCGCCAATTCCACCAGAGCCATCCCGATATCGTGATCCTTGACGTGGGTCTTCCTGACCTCGACGGCTGGCAGGTGCTCGAGCGGATACGCGACATGAGCGACGTGCCCGTCCTCATGTTGACTGCGCTCGGAACCGAGCGCGACAAGGTGCGGGGTCTCAACGCCGGAGCCGACGATTACCTGACCAAGCCGTTCAGCCGTGTCGAGCTGCTCGCCCGGCTCCAGGCCATCAGCCGCCGGCAGATCGCGAGAAACGACCCGGTTATCGCCTTCGACGACGGTACCCTCCATGTCGACTTCGCCCACCAGGAAGTCACGATCGACGGCAACGCGGTGGTCCTCACCCCGACCGAGTACCGCCTGCTGGCCACGCTTGCTCGGCACCAGGGGCAGGTGCTGTCGTCTGATCAGCTGATCGAACTGGCCTGGGACGACCCCAGCGGACTGGCCCCCTCGCGGGTCAAGTACGCCGTTTTGCGTCTTCGTCGCAAGCTGGGCTGGGACGACGGCGATGACACCCCTATTGAGACTGTCCGGGGCTTCGGTTACCGGTATCGGTCTCGGAGCCGGTGAGCGAGACGCCCCAGAGCCGTACCGCACCTGCGGGGCGTCGCGAGCCGACCATGGCCGGAAGCGCCCTGCCGATTGGATTCTCCGGTTCCATGCGCGTGCGGCTGCCCGTCTTCGCGTTGGTCGCAGTGGGCACGGTGCTCATCGCGGTCGTGCCCTTCCCGCACGAAGCGCGCCGAGAGATCTCGCTCGCCGGCGTCCTGTTCTTCGCCCTCGTGGCCGCGGCGTTTCTTGTGCCGTGGGAGAAGCTCCCCGATTGGGCCTGGCTGGTCATTCCGATCGGCTACATGGCCGTCATCGCCATCATCCGCGATGCCCAGGGAGGGTCGCACTCCGGACTGGTGGTGGTCTACCTCTTGCCCATCGTGTGGCTGTCGCTCTACGGGCGGCGCCTGCACCTTCTCGTCGGGCTGTTTTGCATGGACCTGGCGCTCCTCGTGCCGCTCCTCATCGTGGGAATGCCGAAGTACCCGACGCTCGAGTGGCGCCAGGTCGCCGTCATGGCGACCGTGACCACCCTCGTCGCCTCGACCGTCTACACGATGGTCTCGCGGGACCGGGCGTACCTCGGTGACCTGGCTCAGCAATCGCGCATCTCCAGCCGCAACGCCCGCGAGGCCGACTACGCCCGCGACCGTCTCGAGACCCTGCTCCGCGCAGCCACCGGCAGCGCCATCATGGGGGTCGACCCCGCCGGCACCGTCACCTTCTTCTCGGCAGGTGCCGAGCAGATGTTGGGCTTCCGGGCGGCCGAGGTGGTCGGCGTCCGCTCCATCGCCGACTTCATCGACCCCGCGCAGATCGACCAACGGCGCCAGGCGATCGACGCCATGCGGAACACGCTCGAACCCGTCGACGCCGAGACGGCGGCAGAGGTCCCCTGGACGGCCACCCGCAAGGACGGCCAACTGCGCCGCTGCGTCGTGCGGGTGCGCGCCCTGCCGATTCCCAGCCTTGACTCCGCGTTCGGCCAGGAGGCAGACGATCCGGACGGCCCCGTCGAAGACATGGTCACCGCCAGGGACGGCGAGGCCGCCCGAGACGACGCGCTGGCTCCGACCAACGGTGGCTACGTGGTCGTCGCCATCGACGTGACCGAGCGTGAAGAGCTCGCCGCCGACCGCGAGCGCCTCTTTGCCATTCAAAAGGAGGTCACGCAGTCACTGATTGAACAGAACAACCGGCTGCGCGAGCTGACCCAGATGAAGGACGACGTCGTGGCTACCGTGTCACACGAGCTCCGGACGCCGATCACCTCCATTCGGGGGTTCATCGAGCTCCTGCTCGATGCCTCGTCGGATCTCACCGAGAGCCAGACCCGGATGCTCCACACGATCGAACGGAACGCGGAGCAGCTCCAACGGGTCGCCGAGGACCTCTTGGCGGACCCGGGTGCGGGCCGCGGGCTGCGGGTGGCGTTCACCGAGCTGGACCTCTACCGCCTCGCCGAAGACGCGGTGCACGCTATTCAGACATCGGCGACCGTGGCTGGGATCGTTTTGACCATGGAGCCCGGCGACGAGGTCCCGATCTTCGGCGACCCCACCCGGCTGCACCAGCTCCTGGGCAACCTGTTGTCAAACGCCATCAAGTTCTCGCCCCGCGGCGGCCGGGTCCACGTGGTCGTCGACAACGCAGACTCATTCGCCCGGGTGCAGGTGCTCGACGAGGGACCGGGAATACCAGTCGGCGAGCGCGACCAGCTCTTCGAGCGCTTCTACCGGCTCGCCTCCTCGACCGAGATGGGGGTGCCGGGAACCGGTCTCGGTCTCGCCATCGCCAAGTCGGTCGCGGAGGCACACGAGGGCTTCGTCGACATCGTCGACACGCCGGGTTGGTCGACCACCTTCAGGGTGTTCCTCCCGCTGCGCACCGCGGACGTGGCGACAATCCGCTCGGCGTAGCCGGCCCGGCGGCCGCGTGCGCACGGGCCGGCAGACCCGCGCTCACGCGGCGAGGAAGCCGCCGGATTGGTGGGCCCAGAGCCGCCCGTAGACACCGGCCCGTCCGGCCGACAGCAGTTCGGCGTGCGTGCCCTGTTCGACGACGCGGCCGTGGTCGAGGACCACGATGCGGTCGAGCCGGGCGATCGTCGCCAGCCGGTGCGCCACGACCAGCGCGGTCGTGCCCTCCATCAGGTGCCACAGTGCCTCTTGCACGAGCGACTCCGACTCGGAGTCCAGGGCCGACGTCGCCTCGTCCAGGACCAGCACCTTGGCGCCCTTGGCCATGGCCTGGGCGATGGCCACTCGCTGACGCTGGCCGCCGGAGAGCTTCATGCCGCGCTCCCCCACGACCGTCTCGTAACCCGCGGGGAGGCGTTGCACGAACTCGTCGACGTAGGCGCCACGGCCGACGGCACGCACCAGTTCCATGTCGACCCCGTCGTCGAGGTCCTGGCCGTACAGGATGTTCTCGGCGACGGTGCGGTGCAGCATCTGGGGATCCTGGGGGACGTACGCGATGTGGCGGCGCAGAGACTGCTGCGTGACGCACGCGATGTCCTGTCCGTCGATCTCGACGAGCCCGCCGTCGCGCTCGACGAAGCGAAGGAGCAGCTTCGTCAGGGTCGTCTTGCCCGAACCGGAGGGACCGACGAGCCCGACGTGCTCGCCCGGCTCGAGGCGCAGATCGAGGCCCTCGAACAACGGGGCCCCGTCGCGATAGGCGAACTCCAGCCCCCGGAACTCGACCCGCCCGTGCGGGACCGCCAGGTCGGGAGCGCCGGGGACGTCGACGATGTCGGGTCGCGTGGCGGCGATGCCTGCGAACTTGGCGCACCGCCCGATGGAGCGCGAGATCAACCGGATGAATTCGAACGACTCCTCCAGGTTGGTGCCGACGAAGGTGGCGTAGAACAAGATGAGGTACACGACGCCGGCCGCCGCGACGTGGTGCAGCGCCAGCAAGACTCCGACCGCGACCGCAGCCCAGTTGAAGACGGCCATGGCCGACTCCATCTGCAGCCGTGTCGAGGTGAAGACCCGGCGTGCGCGCAGGTCCGCGCCGATGGAGTCGCCGACCAGGACACCGACGTGGTCCTTCTCGCGTTCCTCGGCCGCCTGTGAGCGCACGGTCGTCAGGTTGGCGATCGTGTCCGCGATCACTCCGGTGGCGCGCGAGTGCGCATCCGAGAACTCCTTCTCCGCCGCGACCACCCGGGCCATGCGCTGGTGCAACACCAGGGCGAACACCGCCACCAGGGCGGCCATGACGAGGGCCACCGGCCAGGCGACGACCCCGAGGACCACGATGGCGCCGAGCACCATGACGCTGATACGCAGGACGCCCCAGACCATTGCCTCGATCAGCTCGGCGAAGGCCCAGGTCGACGTCTCGAGGGTGGCGATGACCTCACCCGAAGGGCGGTCCGTGTGCCATCCGTGGCTGAGCCCGATCAGGTGGTCGTAGCCGTTGGTGATGGCGCGGCCGAACGAGCGCAGCGTGGCGCCCCAGACGAGCCAGCCGCCGATGCGCCCGAACACCGTCGCGGCCACCAGGACCACCGCGTAGGCGACGACCAGCGGCCCGAAGGAATGCCAGAGGTCCTCGGCGCCGTGGAGGTGCGTAATGCGCCCCAACAAGGCGGCGAAGATGAGCGGTGCCGCGACGGCGTTGGCCAAAGTGCCGAGCACGACAGCGGCACAGCTGCCGGCGAACGCCACGCGGTCAGGCTCCATCTGGTTCCAGCAGTAGGCCAGCGTGGCTCGGGTCGATGCATTGGGGAAGAGGGTGCGTTCACCCATGGGTTTCTCCAAACGGGATGCTCGGGGATCAAGTCGGGTCGGGTCGGCGGCGCGCACCGGTGGCGCACGCAAAAGGGACGGGGCCCGGGCGGGTTCAGCCGGCGAGAGACGCGGTCGGCGTCAGTGGTGGCTGGGGCGGAGGTCGGGCCCGGCTGTGCGGATCCTCCCTCCTTCGACACCACGGGACGGCAGGACCGCGAGCAGCTGCATGCGCGTCGTCATTCCAGCCATCGGGTCACCTCGCTTCGTCTCGTGGTGCAACGACAAAACCGTAGCGCATCAGTGCGTCGCTGCGCGCAAAAAGAGCGGATCCGAGCGCGATCGGCGCCGGCGGACGGCCTCGTCAGAACAGCGGGAGCGTGTTCGTTGCACCCGGCGCGGTCGGCGGCGCCTGGTGACCCAGGTGCGCCCACGCCCGCTCGGTGGCCACCCTGCCCCGTGGCGTCCGCTGGATCAGCCCGCTCTGCACCAGATACGGCTCGTACGCGTCCTCGATCGTGTCCGTCTCCTCACCCACGCACTGCGACAACGTCGTGAGACCCACCGGTTGGCCCCCGAAGCGGGTGCACAGGGTGACGAGGATGGCCCGGTCGACCTTGTCGAGGCCGAGCTCGTCCACCCCGAAGAGCTCAAGCCCGTCGCTGGCCGTGGCGCCGTCGATGAAGCCCTCGCCCCGCACCTCAGCGAAGTCCCGCACCCGGCGGAGAAGCCGGTTGGCCACCCGCGGCGTGCCGCGTGAGCGCTCCGAGATCCGGATCGCACCCTCGGTGTCGATGCGCACCTTCAGGATGCGGGCCGATCGCTCCACGATGGCGCGCAGGTCGACCGGGTCGTAGAGGTCCAGGCGGCCGACGAAGCCGAAACGATCCCGCAGCGGCCCCGACACCAGTCCGGTCCGTGTCGTCGCACCGACCAGGGTGAAGCGCGGCAGGTCGAGGCGGATGGAGCGTGCGGTGGGTCCCTTGCCGATCAGGATGTCGAGCCGGCCGTCCTCCATCGCCGAGTAGAGCATCTCCTCCACGGACCTGTGCAGGCGGTGGATCTCGTCGATGAAGAGCACGTCCCCGTCCTGGAGGTCGGTGAGCAGCGCCGCCAGGTCGCCAGCCCGGGTGAGCACCGGCCCGGCGGTGATGCGCAGGCCCGCGCCCATCTCGGTGGCGACGATGCCGGCCAGCGACGTCTTGCCCAGTCCGGGGGGGCCGGCGAAGAGAATGTGGTCGACCGGCTGGCGACGCTGCCGGGCCGCCTGGAGCACGATCTCGAGGTGCTCGACCAACTGGGCCTGGCCGACGAACTCGGCCAGGGACCGGGGACGGAGCCCGACCTCCTCGAGCTCCTCGTCCGGGTCCGACGCCGCCGCATCGACGACCCGGAAATCGTCGGCCCCGGCAACGACATCCGCATCAGCCTCAGCCTCAGCATCCGCCGGCACGGCCAGCACCTCCCGGCGAGCTCTCGGGCTCACCCGGTCACCGGCTGGCCAGCTCGCGCAGCGCGAGGCGGAGCATCTCTTCCACCCCGACATCGTCGCGTAGGCCGTCGAGCGCACCGCGGATCTCGTCGGGTGCGTACCCGAGCTCGCTGAGCGCCGCCCGGGCCTCGGCCCGTGAGGTGCGAGATGCGGCCGGCCCGACGCCGTCGACCGACGATCCCGCAGCGTGGCCAAGGGAGAGGTCCGGGAGATCCAGCCGGCTCTTGAGCTCGATCAGCAGGCGGGCCGCCGTCTTGCGCCCCACGCCCGGGACCGAGCACAGCGTGTCGAGGTCGTCCTCCAGGACCGCGGTCGACAAGGCGGCCGGCGAAAGGACCGCCATGATGGACAGCGCCAGCGCCGGGCCCACGCCGTGCGACCCGAGCAGCACCTCGAAGCAGCGCCGCTCGTCGTCGTGGACGAACCCGTAGAGGACGATGGCGTCTTCGCGCACGTGCGTGTGCACGCACAGTGTGGCGTCGACCCCGGTCCCGGCCGCCATCAAGGCTGCAGCCGTCGACGGCGTCACCGTCACGCGATAGCCGACGCCCGCGACGTCGATGATCACCTCGCCCTCACCCGTCCGCAACGACACCGGCCCACGCAGCAGTCCGATCACGGCTGACTCCTCACCCTCTTGATCTCCGTCACGTTGCTCTTCCCACCCCGCTCGGCCTCGGCCAGTGCGGCCCCGACGGCCCGGCGCAAGGGCACCGTGGTCAAGTGGCACACGGCCAGAGCGAGCGCATCGGCCACATCGGGCGGCCCCTGGAGCGGCTCGATCAGCAGCACCTGTTCCACCATCCGCCGCACCTGCTCCTTGGTGGCGGCCCCGTATCCCACGAGCGCCTGCTTGACCTCGTTTGCCGTGTACTGGGCCACCTCGCATCCCGCCGCCGCCGCCGCCATCAGCGCCAGCCCGCTCGCCTGGCCGACCGACATCGCCGTCTTTGCGTTGACCTGGAAGAAGACGCGCTCGACGACGACCGCCTGGGGGCGCATCTCCTCGAGCAACGAGTGCAGTTCCCGGTGCAGGACCAGCAGCCGGTCGGCGAGGGGCAGGGCGGGGTCCGTCTCGAGCACACCGGCGGCGTGCGCACGCAGCCGGCTGTCGCCCCCCTTGCGGCCGACTAGGCCGTAGCCGCAGCGGGAGAGCCCGGGGTCGATGCCCAATACGAACATGCGTTCGCAGGATAGTCGGGGGTGCTGCGCAGGGGGCGGATCTGGGTCCGGCCGCCGGGTCGGTGTCGCCGGAACCGGGGCGGCGGGCTGCCCTGAGCGGCGGGCTCAGCCCTCGAAGGAGGCGAGCACCTCGTCGGCGATGTCCGCGTTCGAGTGCACGGCCTGGACGTCGTCGTGGTCGTCGATCGCCTCCAGAAGGCGCAGGACCTTCTTGGCCTCGGACTCGTCGGGCACGGGGACGGGGGTGGTGGGCTCGAGCGAGAGGTCGACGGAGGCCGGGGTGATGCCGGCGTCATCGAGGGCCTGGCGCACCGACTCGAGGTCGCTCGGCGCGCTGGTGACCACCCAGGCCGAGCCGTTGCTCGTCATGTCCTCGGCCCCGCCCTCCATGGCGATCTCCATGACCTTGTCCTCGTCCTGGTCGAGCGGCACGGTCACGATGCCCTTGCGCTCGAACTGCCAGCTGACCGCTCCCGGTTCGGCCATGTTGCCGCCGTTGCGGTTGAAGACGTTGCGCATCTCGGCGCCGGTGCGATTGCGGTTGTCCGTGAGCGCCTCGACCATGATGGCCACGCCCGCGGGGCCGTAGCCCTCGTAATTGATGGACTCGTAGCGCACGCCCTCGAGGTCGCCGCTGCCCCGCTTGATCGCCTTCTCGATGGTATCGAGGGGGACCGAGGCCGCCCTGGCCTTCTGGAACGCGGTTCTCAGGGTGGCGTTGGCGTCGAGGTCGCCGCCGCCTTCCCGTGCTGCGACCTCGATGGCGCGGATGCACTTGGCGAAGACCTTGGCGCGGGCTTTGTCCTGGGCGCCCTTGCGGTATTTGGTCGTCGCCCACTTCGAGTGACCCGACATGCGTGCTCTGTATCCTCGTTCCGGTTCGTGGCCCCGGTGGCGGCCGCTGCATTATGCAGTCGAAGCCACGGTTCCTCGCTTGCCGTGGAAGCCGTGGCGGCGCCCCGGAAACCCGATTGTATCGGCGGGGCAGACCGGGCAGCATCCGAAGTCTCCGCTCGGTGCCGGATGGGTTGCCGGCGGCGGGAAGGGCGGTTGCGCCGCATACGCTCCGTGGCGATGACGGACCTCCCCCGCTCCGGTGCCCCCATTCACTCCCGCCCCCGCTCCCGCTTCCGGCGGCCGTTGTGGCTGATCGCGGGGACGGTGGCCGCCAGCGCTGCGGCCGGCGCTGCATACAAGCGGCTCACGCGGGAACGCGCCGCGATCGCCCGCAGCGGTGCGGACGTCCGCCGTCGTGCGCTCGGCTGGGGCGAGGGCGTCGAACGGCCGGAGCGCCTGACGGTCCCCACGCCGGACGGCGCTCTTCTCGCGGTGTGGGATCTCGAAGGTGACGGACCCGATGCGCCGGTGGTCGTACTACCTCACTGTTGGGGGTGCAGCCACGAGATCTGGATACCTGTGGCCCGTCGCCTCCTCGAAAGCGGTCACCGCGTGGTGCTGTACGACCAACGGGGCCACGGTGCGAGCAGGCGGGGTACTGCTCCACTGGCCATGGAGACGCTGGCCTACGACTTGGAAGCCGTGCTCGAAGCGACCGACGTGCGCGACGCCGTGCTGGCAGGTCACTCGATGGGCGGCATGACGATCATGTCGTTGGCCGCCCACCGACCCCACGTCTTGAAGGAGCGCGCGAAGGCGACCGTCCTCGTGGCAACGGCCGCGACGAGCGTGGGCGACTGGTCACGGTCGGGATCGCAGCTGGCGGGCGCCCTGATCGCCTCCCCGTTCGTCAGCCGGGCGATGCGTGCTCGGAACGGTCATCTGTTGGTGCGCGCCGTGTTCGGCGAGAGTCCGGATCGGTCGCACATGGACCTCACTCGAGAGCTCTTCGCGGATTGTGACGGCACGGTGCGTGGAGACTTCCTCCTCGCGTTCTCGGCCATGAACCTGCTCGAGGGGATCGCAACCATCGACCTGCCGACCACCGTGATGGTGGGAAGCCGCGACACGTTGACCCTGCCTGCGAAGGCAGATCAGATCGTGTCGACCATTCCAGGGGCGCGACTGGTCACCCTGCAGAACCGGGGACACATGCTTCCGTTGGAGGATCCCGACGCAGTCACCGACGAGATCGCGCCGCGCCGTCAAGGGCTAGCCGGCTCGCCTCGAGACGAGACGGCGCGTCACCCGCACCGTCATCATTTCCGCGGCCGCCGCCACGTCGGTGACGGCGAGGAGACGAAGACCCGACCCTGGGGGCTGATGAAGCGGACGTCGGCCTGGGCGTCGCCATCGAGCTTCCAACCCAACTCGTGGACACGGCTGTGATGCGCGACGCAGAGGGTCAGCAGGTTCGACATCACCGTTGGACCCTGCTTGGAGGCCCACACGACGTGATGGATGTCGGTCACGTGCCGGCAGCCGCACCCGGGAAAGCGGCAACCGTTGTCACGGCGCCGCACTTCAATCCGTTGCGCGTCGGTGGGGTCCCGCTGCAATGGCTTCTGGTCCAGGCAGCCACCGTCCGGCGCGTCGAGGGACAGCGTGATGCGGGCATTGCACGCCAGCCGGCGAGCGACCTCGGCCGAAATCGGCCCGACGCCCTGAATGGACGCGTGCCCGTACCCATCCCCGTAGAGAAGGCGGTCGAGGTCCGAGTGGACGATCATCGTCACCTGGCTTGAGCCGTGAACCGGCGCATCGCCCGAACCCCGACCACGCCGCCCCCGCTCGATGCACAGGTCGAGCAGCGCATCCGCGCACCGGCTCTCGAACCGCACGTAGTCGGGATCCTTGGCGCTCGGGTGGTCGTGGCGCCGGGCACGCCCGATCACCGCCGACTTGACCAGGGCGTACGCATCGCTCGTCAGCTGCGCCCACAGCAGCCGGCGCTCGTCGTCGAAACGCACGAAGCGACCCCGGAACTGTTCTGCTGCGTCCGCATCGGACTTTCCCTTCATGTCGGCAACCAGCTGGCGGGCCTGGCGCGGCGTCCAGCTTTCGGATGCCTGCGCCAGCTCGGCATCGTTCTCCGGGGTCGCCACCGAGGCCAAGGGGGCGAAGACGTCGAGGGTCAGCCGCCCCCCGGACAGAGCGTCCGAGAGTGCGGGGAGATCCGCCGTCCGCCGGGCCGACTCGACCAGTGTCCGAGCCCGAGAACGACTGACGTGGCAATGGGCCACCAGCCAGTCCCGCATGGACAGGGAGCCGTCACCGCGCCAGGCTTCCGCCCGATCGAACTCGGCGATCTCCGGCAGCATGGCGCCCTCGTGCTCGGAGATGGCACGCACGTGTCCGGCGATGCTCTCGGCGAGCGCCGCCGAGTGGGGATCGCCCCCGTAGTCCCGGCACAGCGGTCGGGCGGTCCGGGCAACCCTGCCGGAACGGCCTGACGCAGAAACCCCCGCAGCGGTACCCATATGCAGCGAACGGTCGGCCCGCCGAGGCCGAACGACGCCGCTTCGTCGACGCCACAGGCCCGGTCGGCTACCCGAAGAGGCCTGGCCCGCTGCCGGCGCTGCCATCGCCGGCCACGCACATCTCGGCGAACAAACGGTGCACCCGCCGGTCCGGCGTCAGCTCGGGATGGAAAGAGGACGCCAGCACGGCGCCCTGGCGCACCAGCACCGGCACGCCGTCGAGCGCCGCCAGGACGTCGACATCGGCACCCACGGACACCACCACCGGTGCGCGGATGAAGACCGTCGGCAGGGGCGGGCTTTCGCCCGACCCGAGCACGACGTCGGCCTCGAAGGACTGCATCTGGCGCCCGTAGCCGTTGCGGCGGACCACCGCATCGAGCACGCCGAAGGTGCGCTGGTCCGGTCGCCCGTCGAGCACCTCGCGCGCCACCAACACGAGGCCGGCACAGGTCCCCAACAACGGGAGTCCCGACCGCCCGGGCGGCCCGGGCGGTGCAGGCGCACCGAGGCGGGCGGCCAGCGCGTCGAACAGACCCGTTGACTCGAGCAGCATCGAGAGCGTGGTCGACTCCCCGCCCGGCAGCACGAGGCCGGCCACGTCATCGAGGTCTTCGGGGCGTTTCACCAGACGGGTCGAGCAGCCGACCTCGGCGAGGGCGGCCCGGTGCTCGCGGACGTCGCCTTGCAGGTCCAGCACGCCGATGAGCAGGCCGCCGCGCCCCTGCCCCGGCCCCGAGACCGACAAAGCCGAAGGCCCCGCTACCACCCCCGGTCGGCGAGATGCTCGCCGTACTGCGACTCGTCCAGGCCCCGCATCGCCTCACCGAGGCCCCGTGACACCTTGGCCACGTGCTCGGCATCGGTGAAGTGCGCCGCCGCCTCCACGATGGCCGACGCCATCCGGGCCGGGTCCGAGGACTTGAAGATCCCCGACCCGACGAACACGGCCTCGGCGCCGAGCTGCATCACGAGCGCCGCATCCGCCGGCGTCGCGATTCCACCGGCGCAGAACAGGGGCACCGGCAGCATCCCGGTGTGGCGGATCTCCTGGACCAGGCCCACGGGAGCGGAGAGCTCCTTGGCCCAGCCGTACAGCTCCGCGTCGTCGGCCTGGGTGATGGCCCGGAGGGAGCCCAGGATCGAGCGCAGGTGACGCACGGCCTCCACGATGTTCCCGGTACCCGCCTCGCCCTTGGAGCGGATCATGGCGGCGCCCTCCGAGATCCGCCGCAACGCCTCACCCAGATTGGTCGCTCCGCACACGAAGGGCACCGTGAAGGGCCACTTGTCGATGTGGTACGCCTCGTCGGCCGGCGTCAGCACCTCGGACTCGTCGATGAAGTCGACGCCCAGGGACTGCAACACCTGCGCCTCGGCGAAGTGCCCGATGCGCGCCTTGGCCATCACAGGGATCGTCACCGCCTCGATGATCCCCTCGATCAACACCGGGTCGCTCATGCGCGCCACGCCGCCGTCCCGCCGGATGTCGGCCGGCACCCGCTCGAGCGCCATGACCGAGACGGCACCGGCGTCCTCGGCGATCTTGGCCTGCTCGGCGTTGACGACGTCCATGATGACGCCACCCCGCAGCATGTCGGCCAACCCCCGCTTGACGGTGAAGGTCCCGGTTGTCATGCGTCCAGTCTACGAGGGTGGGCCGCCCCGGCTCACCACTCGCTCAGTGCGGCGGCCCTCACCGACGTGGCATCCAAATCGCCTGGCACGATGGGGTCGTCCCGGTGCCCCACCGACGGATCGATCCACACCCACCGGGTCGGCCCGAAGCGGGATGGCGACGCGAAGAATGAGCCGTCCGCCGGAGCGGGGGCCTCCTCCATCGTCCGGAGTGCCGCGAGAAGGCCCCGTGGGTAGCGCACCGCCGACGTACCGACGACGTCGGCTCGATACTCGCGACTCTCCCCCACGCAACGGCGCAGCATCGTCTCGCCCCCGAAGAGGCTGCCGAGGGTGATCCCGATGCACGAGACACCGTTGTCGCCCCGCTTCACATGGGCGAGCTCGTGGGCGATGACACCCTCGAGCTCAATGGGATCCGTCCGGCGCAGGAGCCCGGCCGTGACCACCAGATCCGAGCGCCGCGCGTCGCGGCCCAGCGCGCAGGCGTTGGGCACGTCGTCGTCGACGACGTGGAGCGACGGCATGCTGAGGCCGAACGTCGCGCACAAGCCCTCCGTGACGTTGTACAGGCGGGGGTCACCGTGCTCGTCGACGGGCACTGCGCCGATGCGACGGAGCGCGAAGGAGGGTGCGAGGCGCCACATCCCGTACATCACCGCGGCGCCGGCCACGACGAACGCGACCACGCCGAGGATCAGCGAGACCGCCGCCCAGAAGAGGGCGCCGAACAGCAGTGCCGGGACGAGCGCCGTCCAGGCGCACAAGACAATGGTGCGCCGGCGGTTGGCTGCCACCTCTCCGGGGAAGATCTGGGGGGCGCCGAGACCGGGCTCGACATCGAGCGGCTCGAGGGGCGGGGACGGCTCGAGCGACACGGCGGCGCGTGGCCGCCCGCCCTGTCCGTCGCGGTGACCCGACCGGTAGCGGTTGCCCGCCTGCGCCGGGGTCCGTTGGCCGCCGCCTCCGCCCTGGCCCCTCTTTCGTGCGTTGCCCTGGGCGGTCGATTTGCTCCCGCCGCTGCCTCCGCCTCCGGCGCCTCCGCCTCCGCCTCCGCCGCGTCCACCCGACGTCCCGCCGCCGCTTGGAGCGCTCCCGCCTCCGCCGCCTGTGGACCGATTGCGGTTGCGGTTCTTGTTGCGATTGCGACTGCGATTCCGATTGGAGCTACCGCCTGCCCTCTCTCCGCCGCCACCGCTCCCGGCGCCCGAGGATCCGCTCGGGCCGCCACCGGCTCCGGAGGCCTTTGGCGTCGCCGGGGTGTCGCTCTGATCAGCCATGAACACGCCAGGCTACCCGCTCGGATGGGCTTCTCCCGTGTGGCCGGGGCCTCCGGAACGCTCGGCGTGAACGGCACGCGTCGTCGTGGCGCGTCATGCCGCAGACACGAATTGCAACCGGGATGTCCGGGGCCCGCGGGCACGTCCCCCGATCGACGACCGATCAGCCGGACCGACGCCGACGAGCACCAGCGCCGTACGCCGCCATCGCTCGGTTGTAGACGTCGACATAGTGCTCGGCCAAGGTGTCCATCGACCAGGCGCGGGCGTGCTCGACCGCCGCCTTGCGAACCTCCGTTGCGGACTGCCCGGTCCCCTCGACGGCGTCGGCCAGCGCGGTCCCGAGCGCCCGGGTCAGGGCGGGAACGTCGCCGGGCGCGACCAACACGGCGTGCCCGCCCGCCGCCGAGCGGTAGCCCTCGATGTCGGAGGCCACGATGGCGCAGCCAGCCGCCATCCCCTCGAGCAGGACCATGCCGAAGGACTCGCCGTGCAGCGACGGGGCGCACAGGATGTCTGCCCCGGCCAGGCGGGCGGCGACCTCCTCGTCGCTCAACATTCCCAGCCACTCCAGACGGTCCGACCCGGGGTGCCTGCGCCGTTGGACCTCGCTCGCCGGGCCGTCACCCGCCACCCACAAGACCGCGGGGCGTTCGACCTCCTCGAAGGCATCGAGGAGCACGTTCAGGCCCTTGCGCTGTTCGTGCCGCCCGAGGAACAGGATGGTCGGACGGCCCTGTGCGTCGCGCACGGGCTCGGCCGACTCGAAGCGCTGCATGTCGACGCCGTTGAACAGCACCTCGAACGTGCCGCCACTGGAGCGGACACCCGTCTCACGGGCGGCCTCCGAGACCGCCACCTTGATCTGCATCCGCTTGCCCACCAGATCCACCAGAGGCTTGAGCGGCGTCACCCACCGGCTCACCCCGGCCCGGTGATAGGTGCCGACCATCGGGAGCCGCGCGGTGAGCACGACGCCGTAGGCGGCCATCGGCGCCAGCGGTTCGTGCATGTGCACCACGTCGAAGCGGCCGGCGCGGACGAAGCGCTCCGCCCGCGCGGCAGCGGCCGGCGACAACGCCACCGGGGCCACCGATCCGTTCGAGCGGAGGTCCGTGGGCCGGCCGATCACGTAGTGCTCGCCCAGGGAGCTGGGGAAGGGCACGCCCTCATCGGCCGGCCCCAGCACCGTGACCTCGTGGCCGAGCGCCCTCAGCGACCGCGCCAGGCCGATCGCCTGTCCCTGGACACCCCCCGGGCGCGTCAGCGAGTAGGGCGAGAGCATGGCGACCCTCATCGGCGCGGTGCCCGACCTTTCTTCATCGTGGGTCGCACGGCCAGACCATCGTCATCGCGGGTCGCTCGGCCAGTTCGGTTGAAAGAGATGCCACTGCTCGGGGCGCCGGCGGATGTCCTCTTCGAAGAGCTTGGCCAGGTCCTGGGTGACCCGGGCAACGTCCTCGCGGAGGGTCCCTCGGCGGGTGGTGTCCACCGGCGCGTGCACGACGCCGGTGTGCCAATTCCCCGGTCCCGAGTAGACGACGACGGGCAGGAGCGGCGCCCCGGTGCGCAAGGCGAGCGTGGCGGCGCCGCCCGGCAGCGTCGTGCGCTCACCGAAGAATTCGACCTCGACGCCGTTGCCGGCGAGGTCCCGGTCACTCACCAGGCCTGCGATTTCGCCGTCCTTCAGCGCCCGCAGCAGCGCACGGCTCGATCCCTCACCAAGGGGGACCGCTGTCAGCCCCATGGCGGCGCGCTGCGCCACGAACCAGTCGAAGAGTTGCGGGGGCTCCAGGCGCTCGACGATGGCGGTCATCGGCATGCCCTCGAGCGCGAGCCAGTAGCCGCCCCACTCCCAGCTGCCGACGTGCGGCAAGGCCATGACGACGCCGCGCCCGAGCGCGAAGGCCGCGCGGAGGTGGTCTTCACCCTGCTCGAAGCGCCACCGGGCGCGCACGCCCGCCTCGGCCTCGTAGGGCAGGCGGGCACCGTCGGCCCAGTAGCGCGCGTAGGAGTCGAAGGTGCGGCGGCTCCAGCGGCTCACCAACGCCGGATCGGGCTCGACGCCGTCTACGCACTCGCTCGCGAGCACCCGCCGCATATGGCGTTCGTTCATGGCCAGGGCCGGTCCCCCCCGCAGCGCCATGAACCACGCCACCCCACGGGCGACGCCCTGCGCCAGCGGCAGCGGCATGTGGCCCATGGCCGCGCCGAGGCCGCGGTAGGTGGCGTAGTGCGCCGCGGCGCGCCAACCGGCGTCGAGTTCGACGGGGGCCGTGTCCGCTGGGGCCGTCACGGGAAATCAGCGAGCACGAGGTGCAGGTCCGGGCCGCCCGAGGTCAGGAGGCAGAGGGCGGGGGCGGCAGGCGGCGGCCCGAGCTGCGGCGTGCGCTCGTTCCATTGCCGTGCCCCCGCGCCGCGTTGCGGCGCTCACGCAGCGTGCGACCCGAGCGGCTGGTCAGCGCCTCCTGGCGGCGAGCCCGCCAGCGACCGACCGGTGCGCCCGTGGTGCGGGTGGGGTCCCGGCGTGGGCGGCCCGTTGACTCGCGGGCCTCACGCCAGGCCCGCCAGCGCGAGTCGACCCGGCCTTCCCGCCAGGCCTCGATGCGGCGCCGGATGACGGCGTCGCGACCCGAGGCGGCGTTCCAGACCTTGACGAACCGGGCGACGGCCGTGAAGGTGATAAGGCCGAACAGGATCCACAGCACCGGCACGAAGATGACGGCGCTGAGGAAGGCGACGCCGAGCAGGAACATGCGCTCGCCCCGCTCCATGAGGCCGCCCTTGGCCGAGAGACCGAGTGACTCCGCCTTTGCCCTCTCGTAGGAAACAAGGGCGGTCACCGCCAGGATGCCCATGGGCAGAAGCGCGAGGTGGCCATGCCCTTGGTCAAGCAGGTACCACGCACAGCCGAACATGAGAACGGCGTCCGCGACGCGGTCGGTGACCGAGTCGAAGAAGGCGCCCCGGACCGAGGCGGTGCCCGCGGCCTTGGCGACAGGCCCGTCGAGGAGGTCGTGCATGCCCGTGATGATCAGGAAGATGATGGCGAGGTGCAGATGGCCGGTGGCCACGAGGACCGCGGTCACCGTCGCGGAGACCAACCCGGTGGCGGTCAGGACGTCAGCCGTGATGCCATGGCGGTGCAGTGACTGGCCGACCGGACCAGTGGTCCGGTCGACGGCATCTCGCCAGCGACCGTCGAACATGAAGCTCCTCGTGGTCCGCGGCCCAGGGAGGGGCCAGCGGCGTTTGCAAGAGTTTACCATCCGGTCCCCGAACGGCGGGGCCCTGCGGGGCCATGGACGGGGAGGCGCGAGGCGCGCCCCGGGCGCCGGTCGTGGGCCGTAACGGGCACGCATGCCCTGTTCACGGCGTTGCGGCGACGCAGGCGGCCCGTGGCTCGCGGGCCGATGCGGAGGGCGACAGGGCGTCGGATAGCCTCCAGCCAGATGCCTGCCCCGGGGACCGGACGCGCCGGCCTCCCCTCCGCCAGCGGGCACGCACGTGAGGTGATGGAGCCGGTGTCGGAGCCGAGGAGCGCGGGACGAGCCCGACCCGACATCACCGTCCTCCCCGATCCCACGCTCGACGTGTCGATCGTCGTGCCCTACTACAACCCGGGCCGTCGGCTGCGGGCCACGGTCGAGCACATGGTGCGGGTCCTCGATGCGTCGGGCATGACCTTCGAGATCATCACGGTGTCCGACGGCTCGACCGACGGGAGCCCCTTCACCCTCGACGGCTTCCCCGAGAGCGTGGTGCGGCGCATCTCGTTCGACACCAACGTGGGCAAGGGCCACGCGCTCCGGGTGGGACTCGGGATGGGTCGGGGGCGGTATCTCGGCTTCATCGACGCCGACGGCGACATCTCCCCGGAATTCCTGGCCCCTTTCGTGTACATCATGCAGTCGGAGGAACCCGACATCATCATCGGCTCGAAGCGGCATCCGGATTCTTCGGTGCACTACCCGCCGCTGCGGCGGCTGTACTCATGGGGCTACCAACACCTCATCCACCTCTTGTTCCGCTTGAACGTCAAGGACACGCAGGTTGGGATCAAGTTGGTCAGCCGGCGGGTCGTCGCCGACGTCCTCCCCCTCCTGCGCGAGAGCCGTTTCGCCCTCGACCTGGAGCTCCTGGTCTTGGCGCGGCGCCTGGGCTACACGCGCATCGTCGAGGCGCCGGTCGGGATCGAGCAGCGGTTCGGCAGCACGATCTCGCTCAGGGCCGTCTGGCACCTCCTCGTCGACACGCTCGGCCTCTACATCCGCTTCACCGTGCGGCACGAGTACGACGGGGCCCTGGCGGCGATGGCCGGGTCTCCACAAGGCCGGCGCGAATCTGCCCCGGTCCGGTCCGCCCCTCGTCAGGACGGCGCCCGGCACCCCTGATCAGGTACGCCCGAGCAACGCCGCACGGGCGGTCGTACACTCGGATCCGACGACCCCGTTCAGTTCGGTCTGAACGGACGGAGGACGGAGGACCAGGTGCCACACGACCCGACCGCTATCCGGAATGTCGCCCTCGTGGGACACCACGGCGCCGGCAAGACCACCCTGGCCGAGGCCCTCCTGGCCGCCACGGGGTCCATCGCCCGTCGTGGATCGGTCGAAAAGGGCAGCACGGTCATGGACTTCGAGCCCGAGGAGGTGTCCCGCCAGCTCTCCATCTCGACCAGCCTGGCCCCGTTCACCGTCAACGGGGTCAAGGTGAACCTGCTGGACACGCCGGGGTACGCCGACTTCGCCGGAGAGATGATCACCGCCCTGGCCAACGCGGACCTGGCCGTCGTGGTCGTCAGCGCGACCGACGGCGTGCAGGCCCAGACCGAGGACGCCTGGCGCGCCGCCGCCCGCCTCGGTGTGCCGCGCGTCGTGGTCATCAACAAGCTCGACCGTGAACGGGCCGACTTCGACCGTACGCTGGCCGAGATCCGAGCTTCCTTCGGAGCCGGCGTCGCGCCAGTGGAGCTGCCCATCGGGCACGAGGCCGACTTCCACGGCGTCATCGACCTGCTCGACGACACCGCCACCCACTACGACACCCCGGCCGCCGGCACGGCCGTCGACGGCACCGTGCCGGCGTTGGGGCACGAGGGCCCCATCCCCGACGAACTGGTCGACGAGGAGCACACCGTGCACGAGCAGTTGGTCGAGGGCATCGTGGTCGGCGACGACGACCTCATGGAGCGCTACCTCAACGGCGAGACCCTCGACTACGCAGAGCTCGAGAAGAGCCTCGCCGGCGGTGTCGCCTCGGCCAACGTGTTCCCGGTCCTCTGCGGCTCCGCCGCCAGCGGGGTCGGCGTGGACCGGCTGGCCCGGCTGATCGAGGAGCTGTGCCCCTCCCCCGCCTCCCGGCCGCCGATTTTGGCCACGGCGGGAACCGAGACGACCGAGATCCCTTGCGACCCTGCCGGACCGACCTTGCTCACGGTGACGAAGACCTTCAACGACAGCCACACCGGCAAGATGTCGCTGTGCAAGGTCGTCTCGGGCACGCTCCAGCCCGATGCCATCCTCGTCAACTCCCGCACGAGAGACGAGGAGCGTCTCCACGCACTCCAGAGCATCGCGGGGCACGCGACGGCGCCGGCCACGAGCGTCCCGGCCGGCGACTTCGTGGCGGTGCCGCGACTCAACGGGACGCGTACAGGCGACACCCTCGCCCCCAAGGGTCAGCCCGTCGTCGTGCCGCCGCCCTTGCTCCCGCACCCGGCACTCCAGGTGGCCGTGAAGCCGGCCACGCGGGCCGACGACGACAAATTGATGTCCGCGCTCCAGCGCCTATGTGACGAGGATCCCTCCTTGACGGTCACCCGCGACGACGAGACGCACCAGACGATCCTCGGCGTCAACGGCGAGGTGCATCTGTCGGTCACGCTCGAGCGACTGGAACGCAAGTGCAACGTCCACGTCGAGCGCGAGGAACTCCGCATCCCCTACCGCGAGACGATCACTGCGCCGGCGCAGGCCGAGGGCAAGCACAAGAAGCAGTCCGGTGGCCACGGCCAGTTCGGCGTGTGCCACCTGCGCCTCGAGCCACTGCCGCGGGGCGAGGGCTTGGTGTTCAAGGACGAGGTGGTCGGGGGGGCGATCCCCCGCCAGTACATCCCCGCCGTGGAGAAGGGCGTGATCGAGACGTTCGCCGCCGGCGGGGTGTACGGCTACCCGGTGGTCGACATCGCCGTCACCGTCGACGACGGCAAGGCCCACTCGGTCGACTCCAACGAGGTCAGCTTCAAGATGGCCGCCGCCCTGGCCGTCAAGGCGGCCATGGCCGAGGCGGGTCCGGTGGTGCTGGAGCCGATCTCCCGCTTGGAGGTCACCATCCCCGTGGAATGCCAGGGTGACGTGCTGGGCGACCTGCACTCGCGCCGGGCCCGCATCATCGGGACCGACGCCTCCGAGAACGAGGGGTACCAGACCGTCACGGCGACCGCACCCACCGCCGAACTGACCCGGTACGCCGTCGACCTGCGCGCGCTGACCGGCGGGCGGGGCTCCTTCACCGTGAGCTACGACCACTACGACGCCGTGCCCGATCACCTGATGGCGTCGATTCCCCGCCTCGAGAGCTGATCAGAACACGTGCTCGAAGCGGACCGGGATCTTGGTCAGGATCAACGTCCCGAGTAATTTGTTGCCCGGCGTCGTGACCACGGCCACCGCCAGCGTCCCCGACTCGCGCCCGAACGGCTTGGAGACCTCCGACGCCGCGAAATGCCCCGTGTACCCGGCGAGGCACACGTTCTGTCCTTTGGGCACGTCGTGGCTGAGGTGCCCGTAGAGGCGGGGGGCCATCCCGTGCAGGCTGCCCAGGGTGTACTTGCGGACGCCGGAAAGATGCCCGTGGTGGCCGACGGCCTTTGCCGCAGTCGGCAGCGCGAGATAACACGACTCGTCGGTCGTGCCCGAGACCGGTGCGGGCCGCCGAGCAAGCCGAGAGCAGCGCCGCCCCGACGATCAGGGCACCCGCTCCGCGCACCACGGCGCCGCGCCTCACTCTGGCCGTCGCCCCCGGCACGGCCGCGTCGTAGGCGCCGGGTCCCGCTTCGACGCCGCTCGTCAGGGCCTGGCGGGGCCAGCGTCCCCGGCGCACCTGCAGGGCGAGCTGCCCGATCAGCAGCCATCCGATGACGAGGATCATCCAGAAGCTGATGATGCGGTACAGCAGGACTGCATATGCGGTGCTCGTCTGGGCCCCTCCGAAGGCCACGAGCGCCACGGTGATGCTCCCCTCGACCACGCCGAGCCCCCCGGGCGTGATGGGCAGCGTCGCGGCGAGCTGCCCCGCGCCGTACGCGAGGAGGAGACCCTTCCAGGGGATCGGCGCGTCGATAGCCCTGAACATCATGGCGAAGCAGGCGCAGTCGAACAGCCAGTTGGCCGTGCCCCAGGCCACGATGCGGCCGATCTGGGTCCAGTTGAGGCGCACGGCGGTCATCCAGGCCATGATCCGCGCGATCTGGTCCGTCGTGTCGCCCCGCGGCCGGTGCGAGAGAGCGACCGAGACACGCAGGACGAAGGACACCACCGCGTGCAGCGGCCGCTCGTAGACGAAGAGGGAGCCGATGCCGAGCATGATCAGGAAGGTGCCGATCAGCACGGGCACCAGGTCGAGCGACGCCCCCTCGTTGGCCGCGACGCCCAGCCCCACGATGGCCACGACCGACAAGCTCACCGTGGCCGCCACCAGCGTGCCGGCCAGGGCCCACACGGCGAGGGTGTTGTCCGCCCCGAAACGACGGAACCATCGGAATCCGTACACCGTGGCCACTGCGTTGCCGATGGGGAGGGAGTTGGTGATCGCCTGCGATGCGAACGACAGCTTGAACAGCGTCCTGAGCGGGGGCCGCAGGTGCCCGGCGACGAGCAGGTCGTACTGCATGGCGGTGAAGCAGACGTAGGAGGCGATCTCGGCCGCGACCGCCGGCCCGGCCCACCACCAGTCGAACGTCTTGAAGATGGTGCTGAACCCCGAGAGCTCGGAGCCCTTGGACGACAGTACCCACACGGCGACCGCCACGAGCCCGAAACCAACGACGATGCGGACGACGGGCCACGTCCTCCGCATCGACCGGCGCAGCCGACTCCGTCCCGTCTGCAGCGCTGCCTCGGGCGATGTGGCGCCGGCGACGGCCCGCTCCGCCGCTGCTCCGACGCGGGTGGTCACGGCGCCGCCGGCCGTACCGGGCCCCTCCGGCGATGACCTACCCGGGCCAGGCGTCGTTGAGCTTCTTCCAGGACAGCGCCAGCGTCTCGGGCAGCACGCGCGTCTCGGCGATGGCCGTCATGAAGTTGGTGTCGCCCGACCAACGCGGCACGACGTGCAGGTGGACGTGGCCCGGTATCCCGGCGCCGGCGGCCCGGCCGAGATTGGCGCCGACGTTGAGGCCGTCCGGATCGTAGGCGGCCTCGATCGTGGCCACCGCCTGCTGCGTGGCCGCCCACAGTTCGGCGGACTCATCGGGCGAGAGCCCGGCCAGCGAGCTGACGTGGCGCACGGGCAACACCAGGACGTGGCCGGCGGCGTACGGGTAGGCGTTCATCACGACGAAGGCCTGTTCGCCGCGCCAGACCACGAGGTTGTCCTCGGAGGGCTCGCCGCTCGCGGCCAACCGGCAGAACACGCAGTCAGTGTCGTCGTCGGCCCGCACGCCGGCCCGCGCCCGCTCGGTCGCCGCCACGATGTACTCACGGCGCCACCCGGCCCAGAGGTGCTCCAGGCTCACGACGGCGACCAGCCCCTCCCTCATGCGGTGGCCGGGACGGACGACCGGTCCTCGGGCAGTCCCTTGCGCTCGACCTCGGCGGTGACCTCGGCCACCAGGTCCGCGACCGGCACGCCCTTCTCGGGCCTGGGGTCCCAGCCGCGCCGGTTGACGCCCACCGTCCCCACGGCGACGTCCTGGTCGCCCACCACGAGGACGTAGGGGATCTTGGCCAGCCTCGCCTTGCGGATCAGCGCACCCATCTTCTCGCCACTGGCGTCGATCGTCGCCCGCAGACCGGCTTCGGTACACGCGTCCAGCACCGACTGCGCGTAGTCGACGTGCGCGTCGGTCACCGGTATCACCCGCACCTGCTCGGGACACAGCCAGGTCGGGAGCGCGCCGGCATAGTGCTCGATGAGCACCGCCAGGAAGCGCTCCACCGACCCGAAGAGCGCCCGGTGGATCATGATCGGCCGGTGCCGCGCGTTGTCCGCGCCGACGTACTCGAGCCCGAAGCGCTGCGGCAGCTGGAAGTCGAGCTGCACGGTCGACATCTGCCAGGTCCGGCCGATGGCATCGCGCGCCTGCACAGAGATCTTGGGCCCGTAGAAGGCGCCGCCTCCCTCGTCCATGACGAGATCGAGGCCCATCTCGAGCGCCGTCCGATGGAGCGCCTCGGTGGCGACCGCCCAGTCCTCGTCGGAGCCGACGGCCTTGCCCAGCGGGCTTGGTCGACAACTCCAGGTAGAACTCGTTGAGCCCGAAGTCGCGCAACAGGTCGAGGACGAAGCGCAACGTGCGCACGAGCTCGCCGTCCATCTGCTCGGCGGTGCAGAAGATGTGCGCATCGTCCTGGGTCATGCCCCGGACGCGGGTCAGGCCCTGGAGCACTCCGGACTTCTCGTAGCGGTACACGGCGCCGAATTCGAACAGCCGCATCGGCAGCTCCCGGTAGGAACGCTGGTGGCTCCGGTACACGAGGATGTGGAACGGGCAGTTCATCGGCTTGAGGTAGTACTGCGTGCCTCCGTCGAGCTCCATGGGCGGGTACATCCCGTCCGCGAACCAGTCCAGGTGGCCCGATTCCTCGAACAGTGCGCTCTTGGTGATGTGGGGCGAGGTGACGAAGTCGTAGCCCGACTCGACGTGGCGCTGCCGCGAGTAGTCCTCCATGAGGCGCCTGATGGTGCCGCCCTTGGGGTGGAACACGGCGAGGCCCGAGCCGATCTCCTCAGGGAAGCTGTAGAGGTCGAGCTCGGCCCCGAGCTTGCGGTGGTCGCGCCGCTCCGCCTCCTCGAGCTGGTGCAGGTGGTCGGCGAGGGCCTTCTCGGACTCCCAGGCCGTCCCGTAGATCCGTTGCAGCTGCTCGCGCTTCTCGTCGCCACGCCAGTAGGCGCCCGCGACCCGCATCAGCTTGAAGTGGCCCAGCCGGCCGGTCGAGGGCACATGCGGGCCCCGGCACAGGTCGATGAAGGCGTCGGAGTTCCGGTAGGTGCTGACCACCGAGCCCGCGGCGTCGACCTCGTCGGCGCCCGTCTCGACCGCCTGGATGATCTCCTGCTTGAAGGGCTGGTCCGCGAAGATCTCCATCCCCTCCTCGAGGCTGTGCTCGTGGCGGACGAAGGGCTGGTCCTCCTTGATGATCGCCCGCATCTCCGCGTCGATCCGGTCGAGGTCGTCGTCGCTGAAATGGGCTCCGCCGGGTAGCTCGAAGTCGTAGTAGAAGCCGTTCTCGATCACCGGCCCGATGGCGTACTTCGCGCCCGGCCACAGCCGGCGGACGGCCTGCGCCATGACGTGGGCGGTCGAGTGGCGCAGCACGTCCCGGCCGGCGTCGGTGTCTTCGGTCACGATGGAGACCTGGGCGCCGTCGGGCAGCGGTCGTCGCCAGGTCCACCTCCCGCCCGTCGACGGTGGCGACGACCGCCGCCTTGGCCAGGCGGGAGCCGATGGAACGGGCCAGCTCGGCCGCCGTCGTGCCCTCAGCCAGCTCCCGCGTCGAGCCGTCGGGAAGACCAACCGAGATGACGCCTGCCATCGTGCACCCTTTCCTGCTCAGCCGGCGGATTGCTCCTGGTCCGGACACCGTTCCGTGTGTCACCAGGGTACTGGACCACTCCCGTGGACCCGACCCTCCGGCACTCACATGGCGACGCCGAGCAGGCGCGCACCGGCGACGACGGGCCGCCCGGCGTTCGCCTCGCCGTCGAGGGCACGCAGCGCTCCGGGGGTGTCCAGGTCGGCGTCGAGCGCCGCGCGCACCGCCGACAGGCCCACGTCGCCGGCGCCGGCGGGGTCGGCGGCTGGCGCGGACCGCCAGAGCGCCAGCCGGGCCGCGGCCGCGGGCATGTCGACCTCGGTACGCCAGTCCCAGTCCTCGCGGTAGTGATGCCCGAGGAGCGCGAGTCGCACTGCGGCCGGATCCCACTCCTTGCACAGATCGCCGACGAATACGAGGTTGCCGAGCGACTTCGACATCTTGGTGCCGTCCAGCCCGACCAGGCCGACGTGGAACCACAGCCGGACGAACGGCTTACCCGTCACCGACTCCGACTGGGCGGTCTCGCACTCGTGGTGCGGGAACACCAGATCCCGGCCGCCTCCGTGAATGTCGATCGTCTCGCCGAGCTCGCGCAACACGAGGGCCGAGCACTCGATGTGCCACCCGGGCCGCCCCGGTCCCCAACGTGACTCCCACGCCGGCTCGTCGGGCAGCGAGGGCTGCCAGAGCACGAAGTCCAGCGGGTCGCGCTTGTTGGGGTCTTCCGGATGGCCCCCCTGCTCGGCGGCGAGCGCGAGCATGTGAGCCCGGTCATAGCCGCTGATCCGGCCGAACTCGGGAAAGGTCGCCACGCTGAAGTAGACGGAGCCGCCCGACTCATAGGCGTGACCACCCTCGAGTGCCTCCCCGATCAGCGACAGGATCTCCGAGATGGCCGACGTCGCTCGCGGCTCGGAATAGACGGGCAGGAGATTCAACAGGCCCATCTCGGCGTCGAAGCGAGCCATCTCCTCGGCGGCCAGATCGAGGTAGTGCACACCCAGCTCACGCGCCTTGCGGAGGATGTCGTCGTCGACGTCGGTGACGTTGCGCACGCACCTCGTCTCGTGCCCGGCATCCTGCAGGCGACGCTGCAACATGTCGAAGTACAGATACACCGCCGCATGCCCGAGGTGGGCGGCGTCGTAGGGGGTGATGCCGCACGAATACATCGACACCACGGGCCCGGGCTCGAGTGCGACCACCTCCCGCCGCGCCGTGTCGTACAGCCGCACTGCTAGATACCGGCGATCCGCAGGGTCGAGTGGCCCTTGTGGCGGATGTTGAGCGTGACACAAACGGCCGTGAAGGCCTCGATGGCGGAGGCCTGGCTGAGGCTGCCCGCATCGAGCGGCCGCAGCCCGTGCAGACGCTCAACGAGGGCGACGGTGGCGGCGATCGCCTCAGGGTGATCGGAGCACACGAGCACGTCTGCTTCCAACCCCGACTCGAGATCTTCCATTTCCGCCGCGGGGAGGTGGTGGAAGGCCGCCGCCACCTGGCTGTGCGGCACGGCGGCCTGGATCGCCGCCGCGACCGAGCCCCGCGGTGGGATCAGGGCCAGCATCTCGCGGCCCTCCTTGACCAGGGCGTTGGCCATGGAGATGACGACCTTGCCGCTCAGCGCCTCCTCCAACGACCGGACCGTCACGACGGCGCTGTCCCAGGGCGTGGCCACGACGACGACGTCGGCGGCTGCGGCGCCGGCGTTGTCCGACCCGGCCATCGCCAGGTCCCGATCGGCCCAGCGGGCCAGGAGCTCCCGCACGACGCCCGCGGCCCGCTCCGAGTCACGCGAGCCGATCGTCACCTGGAAGCCCGCGTCGGCGAGTCGGGCCGCGAGCCCGCGTCCGGCCGGGCCCGTACCACCGAGAATGCCCACGTGCATGCCTCCACCTTCGCATAACCTCGCTGGCGCAGTGGGACTCCTCGACGGAAAGCGGCTCCTCGTCACTGGCGTCCTCACCGACGCGTCCCTGGCCTTCGCCGTGGCCCGTCAGGCTCAGGAGGAGGGAGCCGAGATCGTCCTGTCGGGCGCCGGGCGCGCCCTCTCCTTGACGCAACGGACGGCCCGCAAGCTTCCCGACCCTCCCGAGGTCCTCGAGATCGATGTGACGTCTCCCGAGCAGCTGGCCGCCGCGGGCCGGGCGCTGACCGCGCGCTGGGAGCGGCTCGACGGCCTGCTGCACGCCATCGGCTTCGCCCCGCCCGACTGCCTCGGCAACGGCATGTTCGCTGCTGATTGGGCCGACGTCTCGGTGGCGTTCAACATCTCCGCCTACTCCCTCAAGGCTCTGGTTGACGCGTTCCTGCCGCTGCTCGAGGCCGCCGGCACGGACGGCGGGGCATCCGTCGTGGGCCTCGACTTCGATGCCACCGTGGCATGGCCCGTCTACGACTGGATGGGCGTGGCCAAGGCAGCGCTCGAATCACTGTCGCGCTACCTGGCCAAGGAGCTCGGACCGCGTGGCATCCGCGTGAACCTCGTCGCGGCGGGGCCTATCCGCACGATGGCGGCGAAGTCGATACCGGGTTTCGGCGCCTTCGAGGACACCTGGGCGGACCGGGCACCGCTCGGATGGGACGTGCACGACGCGACCCCCGTGGCCAAGGCCTGCCTGGCGCTCTTCAGCGACCTCTTTCCCATGACGACGGGCGAGATCGTCCACGTCGACGGTGGCGTGCACGCCGTCGGCGGCTCCGCCTGATCACGCTGACACACCGGCGGCCTGCGCGCGGCCTGTGGCGCTCGGGCGGCCACGGCCGGGCGTTCGGTCACCTCTCCGACAGCGATCCGTCGGGGTTGGACGTCACGGCCGGCATCGTGGGCGTGCTCGCACTGCTCTTGTTGGATCCGGCGCAGGGTGCGGATCAGACCTGCTTGACCTGCCTGATCGGGCGCACTCCCGACCCTGATCAAGGCATCGCCTGACCAGGCCTGCGAAGCGTCGACAGTAGGTTGCAGGCATGAATATGCGGGGACACGCGATGGGCGGTGGACGCGGCGGTGGGTGGGCCGGCATGCGCTCCATACGCCAAGACCGGTCCGTGCTGGGGCACCGGGTCAAGAAGGGCACGGCACGGCGCATGCTCACCTTCGCCGTCCCCTACCGCAAGATCCTGGCCATCTTCATCCCCGTGGTCATTCTCGGCGCCGTGATCGGCGCCGTGAACCCGTTGATCCTGCAGTCCCTGATCGACAACGGCATCCTCAAGCACGACGAGAGTCTCGTGGTCTGGCTGTCCGTCCTGGTCGCCATCCTGGCCGTGGCAGACGCTGGCCTGTCGCTCGTCGACCGGCGGATCTCCGCCTACCTCGGCGAGAGCCTCATCTACGACATGCGGTCCAAGGTGTTCCGTCACATCCAGCGCATGCCCCTGGCCTTCTTCACCCGCACCCAGACCGGCGCGCTCGTGAGCCGCCTCAACAACGATGTGATCGGGGCCCAGCAGGCATTCACCGACCTCCTCTCGAACGTGATCGGCAACCTGGTGACGGTCATCATCGTCGTGGGAGTCATGTTCTTCCTGTCCTGGCCGATCACGCTGGCTGCACTGATCCTGCTGCCCATCTTCCTCATCCCGGCTCGATTCGTCGGGCAACGCATCGGTTCGCTCACCAAGGAGGGCTATGACCTCAACTCCCAGATGAACATGGTCATGCAAGAGCGCTTCCAGGTGGGCGGGGCCATGCTGGTCAAGCTCAACGGACGGCCCGCTGCCGAGGCAGAGGCTTTCGATGCCAAGGCGGGCCGGGTCCGTGACATCGGCATCGCCCAGGCCACCTACGCCCGGTTCTTCTTCGTGGCGCTCACACTCACCGCCTCACTGGCCACCGCCATCGTCTACGGGGTCGGAGGGGTGGCGGCGATCCACGGGGCCCTGCAGGTGGGCACGGTGGTGGCGCTCGCCGCCTACCTGACGCGGCTGTACGGCCCGCTGACGCAGCTCTCGAACCTGAACCTCGACGTCATGACGGCCCTCGTCTCGTTCGAGCGGCTCTTCGAGGTGCTCGACATCGTCCCCATGATCCAGGAGGACCCCGGCGCCGTGGACATCCCGCGGGGCGACGCCTCCATCGCGTTCGACCACGTCAGCTTCACCTATCCGGGCGCGGACGAGGTCTCGCTCGCCTCGCTCGAGTCGGTCGCGGTCCTCGAGACCGGACTGCGCAACGAGGTCCTCCACGACGTGTCGTTCACCGTGGAGCCCGGACAGATGGTCGCGCTGGTCGGGCCTTCGGGGGCGGGCAAGACGACGATCTCGAACTTGGTCCCCCGCCTGTACGACGTGACCTCGGGCTCGGTGCGCCTGAGCGGGATCGACGTGCGGCACGCCACGATGGCGTCGGTGCGCGACGTCGTCGGAGTGGTGACCCAGGACCCCCACCTCTTCCATGACACGCTGCGGGCCAATCTGCTCTACGCCCGGCCCGAGGCGACCGAGGCGGAGGTCCTCGATGCGCTCGAGCAGGCGCAGATCGGACACCTCGTCGGCGATCTCCCCGACGGCCTCGACACCGTCATCGGCGAGCGGGGCTACCGGCTCTCGGGTGGGGAGAAACAGCGCGTGGCCTTGGCGCGCCTCATGCTGAAGGCGCCGGACATCGTCGTCCTCGACGAGGCGACCGCCCACCTCGACTCCGAGTCCGAGGCCGCGGTGCAGCGCGCCCTGCGTGAGACGCTGGCCGGGCGGACGTCACTCGTCATCGCCCACCGGCTCTCCACGGTCCGTGAGGCCGACGAACTGCTCGTGGTCGACGGCGGCAGCATCGTCGAGCGAGGCACGCACGCCAGCCTGCTGGCGGAGAACGGCCTCTACGCCGAGCTCTACCGGACGCAGTTCGCCGACCAGGAGGAGGAGACCACGGCCGGCACCTGAGGTGGAGCCCGCCGGCGACTGGTCCGGCGGTGGAGCGGCGGCTACTTGCCATCGAATTCGGCTTCCTGCTTCTTGGCCTTCGCGGCGTAGCCGGCCGCCATGTCCTCGCTCACGAATTCCACCGACGCGCTGAGCGCCTCGAACTTGAGCGCCTCGGCCAGGCCCCGGTAGGCGAAGGTGTCGATCGTGCGCTTGATCGACTGCACCGCCAGCGGCGCATTGGCCGCGATGGCCGCGGCGATGCCCATCGCTGCCGGCACGAGGTCGTCGCGCGTCGTGACCTGCTGGACGATGCCGAGGCGTTCGGCCGTCGCGGCGTCGAAGCGACGGCCGGTCAGGGCCAGCAGCTTGGCGTTGCCCGCGCCGATCTCGTGGGCGAGGCGGAGGTCGCCGCCCGCATCGATGGAGACACCGACCTGGGCCTCGGGCAGGGCGAAGACGGCGTCGTCGGCCGCCACCCGGATGTCGCACATGAGGGCGAGCTCGAAGCCGAAGCCGAGGCAGTAGCCGTGCACCGCGCAGACGATCGGCTGAGGCAGCTCGTGGAAGACCCGGAAGCGCTCGTGCACCCAACGCAGGCCCTCGTAGTAGTTGCGCACCTTCTCCGCCGGCGATCGGCCCGTGACCCTGTCCTCGGGCATCCCGAGGTCGATGCCCGCGCAGAAGGCCCGTCCCTCGGCCTTGACCACGAGGACGCGGATGCGGTCGTCGAAGCGGGCGCGGTCGGCCAGTGCGCCCAACTGCCGCGTGGCCTCCCACGACCACATATTGAGCTTCTCGGGGTAGTCGAGGGTCAGGGTGCCGATGCCGCTGCCGTCGGTCGGCGAGTCGAGGCGGAGCTGCCAGTCGTCCTCGGGCAGCACCGGCTCGGTGCGGATCGGCATGTCGCTCCTTTTATCGAGGCCCGGTCGGCACGATCGGCCGGCAAAAACTAGAATCTGTTCTAGTCGCCGGGGAGGCCCCGGACAACCGGTTCGCTCGTCCGCACAGATGGAGCCGATGGGCAACAATCGACGGGTACCCTAATTAGGAGGTCTCCCCGTGCACAACGAGCTCTGCGAACGCCTCGGCATCGAGTTCCCGATCTTCGCCTTCACCCACTGCCGTGATGTCGCGGCGGCCGTGAGCAACGCCGGCGGCATGGGGGTACTGGGGGCCGTCGGCTTCAGCGCCGAGGAGCTCGAGGTCGAGCTCACCTGGCTGGACGAACACGTCGGGGACCGCCCCTACGGCGTGGACATCGTCATCCCCGGCAAGTACGAGGGCATGGGCGAGCTCGACCCCGTCAAGCTCGAAGAGGAGCTGCGGGCCATGATCCCCGACGAGCACCGCACGTTCGCGAAGAAGATCCTGGCCGACCACGGGGTGCCCGAGCTCGACGGCGGCCCACGGCGCGAGTTGCTCGGCTGGACGGCCGCGACGGCGGCGCCGCTGGTCGAGGTCATCCTGCGGCACGACAAGGTCAAGCTCGTCGCCAACGCGCTCGGCACACCGCCCGACGACGTCATCGCGCAGGTCCACGACCACGGGATGCTGATCGCTGCGCTGGCGGGGTCGGTGAAGCACGCGCTGAACCACAAGGCCGCCGGCGTCGACATCGTCATCTGCCAGGGCTCCGAGGGCGGCGGCCATACGGGCGACGTCGGCTCCATTGTCTTGTGGCCCGAGGTCATCGATGCGGTCGCGCCGTTGCCGGTGCTCGCCGCCGGCGGGGTCGGCAGCGGTCGCCAGATGGCCGCAGCCCTGGTGATGGGCGCGGCCGGCGTCTGGACGGGCTCCCTGTGGCTGACGGTCGAGGAGGCGGACGTGCCGCCCAAGCAGATGGAGAGCTACCTGAAGGCGACGTCCCGCGACACGGTCCGGTCGCGGTCGTTCACCGGCAAGCCGTGCCGCATGTTGAAGAACGACTGGACCGAGGCCTGGGACTCGCCGGGCAACCCCGAGCCGCTCGGGATGCCGCTGCAGATGATGGTGGCCATCGAGTGCGTCTCGCGCGGCCACGCCTACCCCGAGGAGGCGCGCGACGTGAACTTCAACCCGGCGGGGCAGATCATCGGCCGGGCGACGGCGGTCCGCCGGACCAAGGACGTCGTGCTGGGGATGGTCGAGGAGTACGTCGATGCGGTCGAGAGACTGCAGCAGGTCAACGAGGGCGCGACGGCCTGAGACAGGTGGCCCGGCCCGACGACACGGGAGTGGCATGATGCGGTATCAGCCCATCCGGAGGTCGCGCCCGTGGCCGATGAAGGAGTCGAACCTTCCCTCGCCGCCGCCGATCAGCGCCGGGCGCCGGGTTGGCACCCGGTGGGCGGCGCGCCCAACGAGCAGATGCACTGGGATGGGCAGCGCTGGACGGCACGGCGGCGGTGGGTCCGCTCCGCCTGGGTCGACGTGCCGATGGACGACGACCGGGGGCAGGACAAGCAGCGGCGCCGGTGGACGAGCGTCGTCGTGGTGGCGCTCGTGCTCGCCGTCGTCGCGGCGGGCGGCCTGGCGTTCGCGCTGACGCGGACGGGCAACCCGGCCGCGCCCCCGACGTCGACGTCGACCACCGTGGCGCCGACGACATCGACATCGGTGGCGATCCAGCAGGCTTCCGCGGCGCAGGTCGCCGCCTGCGAGTCCGACGCCAGGGTCGTCGAGGTCGCACTGGCGGCCTATCAGGCGCAGAAGGGTGCCTATCCCGTGCCGCCCGCAGCGTGGAGCGCCGCCACCTACGCCGGCAACTACGCCCCACTGACGTCCGCCGTCGGCGGCGGTCCCTACCTCGACGGACGGGAGCTCTCCACGACCCATTTCGTGGTCGAGTACGACGCGTCCGGCCACGTGTGGGTCGCGCCCCCGGGGGCCTACGACTCCTACAACCACGGCCAGGATTTCAGCGCCAACCCCGACGTCTGCCTGGCGGCCGTGGGGTAGCAGTCGCCCCGGGCCGAAGCGCCGTCGCAGCCGGCGCGGGCGGCGTAATGTGCCCTGCATATGGATCTCCACGAAGCGCTGTACACGACGCGCGCCATGCGCAGGGTGAGGCCGGACCCGATCCCCCTCGACGTCCAGGCCCGCATACTCGATGCGGCCAGTCACGCGCCCTCCGGCGGCAATCAGCAAAACTGGCGCTTCCTGCTTCTCGACGACCCGGCCAAGAAGGCCGCCCTCGCCCCCATGTACCAGCACGCCATGGGCGAGCTGTGGAAGTCGGTCTACAAGGACCAGCTCGATGCGGCCCGCGCCGACCCCGACGCACCCGAGTCCGTGCAGATGTTCAAGGTCCAGCGCTCGGCCCAGTGGCTGGCCGACCACTTCGAGGACATCCCGCTCTACCTCTTCCCCTTCAGCCAGCACGACCCGACGGGCAGCTCCATCTACCCCGCCGTCTGGAGCGCCATGCTGGCCGCCCGGGCCGAGGGCGTCGGGAGCTGCCTGACCGCGCTGTTGCAGTTCTTCAACCCGGCCGAGACCCTCGATATCCTCGAAGTGCCGACCGACGAGGGTTGGATCCTCTCGGGCACGGTGAGCTTCGGTTACCCGACCGGCACCTGGGGCATCGGGACACGGCGCCCGGTGCACCACGTGTCGTACCGCAACGCATGGGGCGCCGGCGTCGGCTTCGAGGTGCCCGAACCCCTGTGGCAGGGCTGACAGAGCTCACGGTGCCCTTCGCCGGCACCGTGCTGCGCGTGGCGGTGTCTCCCGGCGACCACGTCGCCCCCGGGGACGTCCTCGTGGTGCTCGAGTCCATGAAGATGGAGCATGTGGTCGAGGCCGCCACGCCGGGCCGCATCGACTCGGTCGAGGTGCGGGTGGGCGATGCCGTGCGGACCGGAGACGTGGTCGTGTCGATGACGGAGTCCGACGAGCTCGTCGACCGCCGCGACGACGCGCCGCGTGGCGCCCAGACCGAGATACGGCCCGAGCTCGCGGAGCTGCGCGCCCGCGTCGAAGCGACCCGGGACCCCGGGCGCCCGGCGGCCACCGAGCGCCGGCACGCGCTCGGTCGGCGGACGGCCCGGGAGAACATCGAGGACCTCTGCGACCCCGGCAGCTTCGACGAGTACGGCGCGCTCGTCATCGCGGCGCAGCGGGCACGGCGCAGCATCGACGACCTCGTCGCCAACACGCCCGCCGACGGCCTGATCGCCGGCATCGGTCGCGTCAACGGTGACCTATTTGACGGAGAACGGTCGCGCTGTGCGGTCCTGTCGTACGACTATTCCGTGCTGGCCGGCACCCAGGGCCAGATGAACCACAAGAAGAAGGACCGGCTCTTCGATCTCGTCGAACGGCTGCGGCTGCCGGTCGTCCTGTTCGCCGAGGGCGGCGGCGGACGTCCCGGCGACACCGACATGGCCGTGGTCACGGGGCTCGACACCGAGGCCTTCGCTCGTTTCGGGGCGCTGAGCGGGCTGGTGCCGCTGGTGGGCATCGTGTCGGGTCGCTGCTTCGCGGGCAACGCCGCGCTGCTCGGATGCTGCCACGTCATCATCGCCACTCCCGACGCCAACATCGGGATGGGTGGGCCCGCCATGATCGAGGGCGGCGGGCTCGGCGTGTTCGCCCCCGAGGACATCGGCCCGGTCTCGGTGCAGATGCCGAACGGGGTCGTCGATGTCCTCTGCGCCGACGAGAAGCAGGCCGTCGAGGCGGCCCGCCACTATCTCGCGTACTTCCAGGGGGACGTGCGCGAATGGAGCGTCCCGGACCAGGAGCTGCTGCGGGACGTCGTCCCCCCCGATCGGCGCCGGGTCTACGACGTCCGGCGGGTGCTCGAGTTGGTGGCCGACGAGGGGTCGGTCCTCGAGCTGCGCCCCTCCTTCGCGCCCGGCATGGTGACGGCGCTGGTCCGGGTGGAGGGACGGGCGGTCGGCGTCATCGCCAACAACCCGATCCACCTGGCCGGGGCGATCGACGCCGGGTGTGCGGACAAGGCGGCCCGCTTCCTGCAGCTGTGCGAGGCGTTCGGGCTGGCCGTGCTGTCGCTGTGCGACACGCCCGGCTTCATGGTGGGGCCCGAGGCCGAGGAGACCGGGCTGGTGCGCCACGTGAGCCGCATGTTCGTCGTGGGTTCCTCGATGACGGTGCCGTTCGCCTGCGTCGTGCTGCGCAAGGGGTACGGGCTGGGGGCGCAGGCCATGGCGGGCGGCTCCTTCCATCGGCCCCTCTTCACTGTGGCCTGGCCGACCGGGGAGCTCGGCGGGATGGGCCTCGAGGGGGCGGTGCGCCTCGGCTTCCGCCGCGAGCTCGACCTCATAGATGACCCCGACGAGCGGGAGGCGGCGTTCTCGGCCATGGTGGTCCGGGCCTACGAGCACGGGAAGGCCCTGCACGTGGCGGAGCACTTCGAGATCGACGACGTGATCGACCCGGCGGCGACCCGGGCGCGCTTCGTGCACGTGCTCGACGCGGCGGGCCCCCGCGTCGATTGGGCGATGGAGCGGCGGCGGGCGTTCGTGGACACATGGTGACGGGCGGCCGGTCCGAGATCGAGGCAGAGCTCGATATCGAGCGCCTCGTCGAGTCCATGTCCCTCGACGAGAAGTGCTCCCTCTCCGCCGGCGCCAACCTCTGGTACCTCCCGCCGGTCGAGCGGCTCGGCGTCGGGGCGCTCAAGGTGTCCGACGGGCCGTCGGGCGTGCGGGGCGACAGCCTGATCGGTCGGCGCTCGCTGTCGTTGCCCTGCGGCATGGCGGTCGGCTCGACGTGGAACCCGGCCCTCGTGCAGCGCTTGGGGGACGTGCTGGCCGCCGAGGCGCGCGCCAAGGGCGTCCACGTGCTGCTCGGGCCGACAGTGTGCATCCCCCGCACGCCCCTGGCCGGACGCACCTTCGAGTCCTTCTCCGAGGACCCGCTGCTGACGGCGCGCCTGGCCGTCGCCTACGTGCAGGGGGTGCAGGGCGCAGGGGTCGGGTGTTGCATCAAGCACTATGCCTGCAACGACCAGGAGCTCGAGCGGATGACCATCAGCGCCGAGGTCTCCGAGCGCGCGCTCCGGGAGATCCACCTCGTCGCCTTCGAGGCCGCCGTACAGGAGGCCGGCGTCTGGTCCGTGATGACGGCCTACAACAAGGTGAACGGCATCTACTGCGGCGAACAACCGGACCTCATCAACGGCGTCTTGCGGGATGAGTGGGGTTTCGACGGGCTCGTGATGTCGGACTGGTTCGGGACGCACTCGACCGTCCCGGCCGTGCGGGCCGGCCTCGACCTCGAGATGCCAGGCCCGTCGGCCTGGCTCGGGCCCTCCCTGGCAGCGGCGGTACGGGCCGGAGAGGTCGACGCGTCTCTGGTGGACGAGCTGCTGCGCCACGTCTTGCTCCTGCTGTCCCGCGTCGGCGTGCTCGATGGCACAGCGACCAGCGTCGAGGAGCACGAGGAGGACGACCCGGGCCGGCGCGCCGTGGCCCGTGAGGTCGCGGCCGAGGGCACCGTCCTGCTGGTGAACGACGGGCTCCTTCCATTGAACGCGGACGAGGTCTCCAGCGTGGCCGTGATCGGGCCGAACGCGAGCCAGCTCGCCATGGGTGGCGGGAGCTCGGAGGTAACACCGCACCGGCGCCGCAGTGTGGCCGATGCTTTGGCGGAGCGGCTCCCTGGCGCCCGCATCACATATGAGGTCGGGTGCCGCATCGACCGGGGGCTGCCCGCCATCGACCTGAGGCTGCTCAACGGCGAGCGCTTCCTTGTCGAGTACTTCGACGATGCCGACTCGGACGGGCGGGCGCCGGTGTCGGCCGGGGTGGCCCACACGGCCCGCATCATGTGGATCGGGCCCCCGCAGCCCGGACTCGAGATCGGCCGGTGTGCCGTGCGGATACGCGGCATCTTCACGCCCGACGTGTCGGGGTGGTGGCGCCTGGGGCTGGAGAGCGCCGGTCGTTCCGTCCTGCGCATCGACGGCGACGTGGTCGTCGACAACTCCGAGCCCGGCCGGGGCGAGGGCTTCTACGGGGCGGGCAGCAAGCCCGTCGAGGCCGAGTACGAGTTCGAGGCCGGTCGTTCGTATGAGCTGGCGGTGCACCTGTGGCCGCGCTCGGCCTCCTCACCCATCATGGGGGCACGGATCGGTGCGGCGACGCCCGACCGGGGGGACGAGTTCGAGCGGGCCGTCGAGGCCGCGGCCGCCTCCGCCGTCGCCGTGGTGGTGGTGGGGTCCAACGGGCAGTGGGAGTCCGAGGGGCACGACCGGAAGGACCTGTCCCTGCCGGGCCGCCAGCGCGAGCTGGTCGAGGCGGTCGTCGCCGCCAACCCGCGAACCGTGGTCGTCGTCAACGCGGGCTCACCGATCGAGTTGCCCTGGGCCGAGCGCGCCGGGGCGGTGCTCGTGCCCTGGTATCCGGGCGAGGAGGGCGCGGACGCGCTGGCAGAGATCTTGGTCGGGGAGTCGGAGCCGACGGGGCGGTTGCCCATCACGTTCCCGGTCGCGGGTCGAGGACGGGCCGACCGGCGGCGACGGAAGGCGTTACCCCGGCGTCGGCGGCACGGTCCACTACGACGAGGGCGTCTTCGTGGGCTACCGGCACTTCGAGACGGCCCGAGTGGCCCCGCTCTTCGCCTTCGGCCACGGGCTCTCCTATGGCGACATCGTCTACAGCGACGTCGTGCTGTCGCCCGAGCGGGTGACGGTGCGCCTCGTCAACCGGGGCGTGCGACGGGGCACCGAGGTGGTGCAGGTGTACGTGCGTGCGCTGGACGCCCGCGTCGCCCGGCCCGACCGCGAGCTGGTTGGTTTCGTGAAAGTCCGGTTGGATCCCGGCCAGCAGGAGACGGTCGAGGTGGAGCTGACCGCTGCGGCCTACCGGTATTGGGACGTGGACACCCACGGATGGAGGTCCGACGAGGGTCATTACGAGCTGCTGGTCGGTTCGTCGTCACGCGACATCAAGGCGAGCGCCGTCGTCGACGTCACGTGACGGGCGACGAGCCCGCGGCGGCGCAACCGTGGACCTGGACCTGGGACCGTCTCCTGGTCGAACCCCGGCGGCCCCAGGTCATCCGGGACCGCCCGAACGCCCCATGGTTCGCCGTGGCCGCCGTCTGTGTAGGCGCGTTCATGGGCCAACTCGATGCATCCATCGTCACCGTCGCGCTCCCGACCCTGCAGCACACCTTCGACGCGACGGTCGGCGCCGTCACCTGGGTCGGCCTGTCCTACCTCCTCGTGCTGGTGGCGACCGTGACCGCGGTGGGGCGATTCGCCGACATGTGGGGACGCAAGCTCCTCTATGTCTACGGCTTCTTGATCTTCACCTTCGCCTCCGTGCTCTGCGGTCTGGCCCCATCACTCGGCGCGCTGTGCGGGTTCCGGGCGCTCCAGGCCGTGGGCGCGGCGATGCTCCAGGCGAACAGCCTGGCCATCATCGTGCTCGTCGTGCCGAGCCGATCGCTCGGGAAGGCCATCGGGCTCCAGGGGACCGCGCAGGCGCTCGGGCTCGCCATGGGCCCCACGGTGGGCGGGCTGCTCTTGGCGGCCGGCGGGTGGCGCCTCATCTTCTTTATCAACGTTCCCTTCGGCATCTTCGGTGCCCTGGCTGCCATCCTGCTCGTGCCGAGGAGCCGGAACCTCTTGGCGCGGGTGCGCTTCGACTGGTCCGGGCTGGCGATCTTCTTCCCGGCGGTGGCGGCGCTGCTCTCGGCGATCACGTTCGGAGCCGAGCACGGCTGGGGGTCGACGTTGATCGTGGGGCTGTTCGGGGCGACCTTCGTGCTGGGCGTGCTGTTCATCTGGCACGAGCGCCGGGACCGCGACCCGATGCTCGACCTCGGGCTGTTTCGCCGGGCCCAGTTCTCGACGGGGATCGCGAGCGGTATGGGGTCATATCTGGTGATGTTCGGCGTGTTGCTCCTCGTGCCCTTCTACCTCGAGCGGGGGCTGGGTCTCGGCACCGCCCGCTCGGGGCTGGAGCTCATGGCCATGCCGCTGGCGTTCGGGATCGTGGCCCCGTTCGCGGGACGGCTTGCCGACCGCGCCGGGGCCCGGCCACTCACCGTGAGCGGGATGGCGCTGGTGGCGCTGGCGCTCGCCCTCCTCGCCGCGTTCCGTCCGACGACGGCGGGGTTCCTGGTCCTGTTGGCGGCGATCGGTATCGGGATGGGCTTGTTCACCTCGCCCAACAACGCGTCGATCATGGGTGCGGCTCCCGGGCAGCAGGCCGGGATGGCCTCCGGGGTGTTGAATATGACCCGCGGTATGGGCACCGCGCTGGGCCTCGCGCTGACCGGGACCATCTTCGTGGTCGCCGGCGGTGACGAAGGCGGCCACGCCGGCGCGCAGCATGCGTTCACCGTCACCGCGTATGTGCTGGCATCGATCGCCGCCGCGGCCGGTCTGGTGTCGGCGCTGCGGGCCAACGGCTCTTTGGCCAGCGCGACCTTGTCGTCGGTCGAGTAGCAGGAGGTCTCCGCCCCACCACCCGGGTGCCGATGGACACCCTGCCGATGCCAGGCGATACTGAGGGCCCTGATCGATCGACCTTGATGCGGAGAAGCGGGATGGAACTCGCGTTGCCCGACGCAATCGCCTCGGAGGAACCGCTCTTCCGAAGCCGGTTCGGGGGGTTGTGGATCGACCGCCGGGACGCGCACGAGATCCTCGCTGGCCGGCTGTCGAGGCGTGAGGTCACCACCGTGGAAGCAGAGGCGCTGGCCCACTACATCGACCACGGGTACGTCGTCTTCCCGAAGGCGGTCGGCAACGAAGTCATCGACTCCTATCTCGACCTCTTCGAGCGGTCCTGGGATGAGGCACCGCCCAGCATCATCGTGCACGTCGCGGGGCAGCTGCTGCCCATGTCGAGGGGGTCCTACGACAAGATCGCCAAGGTCAGCTGTCTCCACTGCTGCTTCGAGCGTGCCGGCGAGCTGATCTTCC
This sequence comes from uncultured Acidimicrobiaceae bacterium, assembly GCA_963726005.1. Classification (GTDB taxonomy): domain Bacteria; phylum Actinomycetota; class Acidimicrobiia; order Acidimicrobiales; family RAAP-2; genus Bog-473. The sequence goes on along the minus strand of CAVSAT010000001.1, from coordinate 324,615 downwards.
CGTTGGTGGTCCTCCGCTTCCTCACCTTGATCTACGAGCGCCCTCCGGTGGCGTTCCAGACCATGACGATGCGCAAGGGGTCGGAGGAGACCTTGCACATCGACACAGGCCCCCTCACCCTTACCGAACCCATGTCCATGGCCGCATCATGGTTGGCTCTCGAAGACGTGCGCCCAGGTTCTGGTGAGTTCGAATTCGTGCCTGGCAGCCACGCTGTTCCCGAGTACCTGCATCCCGGCATGTCCAAGGGGCACAACGACGACATGGGGACCTATGCCGAGGTGCTCGAGCACATGAAGGCCGATTGCCTCAGTCGTGGCCGCACGACCGAACGCTTCGAAGCGAAGAAGGGCGACATCCTGATCTGGCACGCCGACTTGCTCCATGGAGGCGCGAAGATCGAGGATCCATCGAGCACCCGCATGAGCCTGGTGACGCATTTCATGCCGCTCGGCGTGATGCCGACCTTCTACGACTCGTCGGATGTCGACGCGCTGCCCTACCCGAACGGCGGCTACTGCCTCGATGGCCTGCTCGAGCCGTACCGGCTGAGGGGAACGGCGTCAGGGAACGGCGCCAGCGAGAACCCGCCCCAGGCGCGCAAGGGGATGAGTCGGCTGAAGCGGCACATCCCTCTGCCGGTGCGCAAGGTCGCGCGCAACCAGGTCGAGTGGCTCACGTCCAACCCGGCACTCCTCTCCGGCCGCGACAAGCACGCCGGCCAGAGCGGCTAGACCCGATCGAGCTCCAGCATCCTGATGGCGTTACCGCGCAGGATCTTGTACGCCTGCTCGTCGGTGAGCCCGACACAGAGCTTCTCGATGTAGGCCTCCGAGTCGGGCCACGTCGTGTCGGTGTGGGGGTAGTCCGTCTCGAAGCAGATGTTGTCCTCGCCCACCTCTTCGAGCGACCGCAACCCGTGGCGGTCGGCCGTGAAGCACCCGAAGATGCGGCCGTAGTACTGGGTCGAAGGTGGCATCGGGATGCGCTCCTTGGCATGCGTCCAGGAGTCGTGATGTTCCCAGACCGTGTCGGCCCGCTCGAGGACGTAGGGAATCCAGCCGATCTGGCCCTCCGAGTAGGCGAGCTTCAGCTTGGGGAACCGCATCAGGTTGCCCGAGAACAGCCAGTCGGCCAGGGAGGCCATGGCGTTGTTGAAGCCCAGCGTCAAGCCGACGCTCTTGTGGCTGTCCGGTGACGCGACGGGGTTCGACGACGACGACCCGACGTGCATGCAGACCGTGATGCCCATGTCGTTGCAGACCTGCCACAACGGGTCCCAGTAGTCGGTGTTGATCGACGGGAGCTTGAGACGGGTCGGGATCTCGCTGAAGGCGATGGCCCGACAGCCCTTCTCGGCCACCCGCGTGGCCTCCTCCGCCGCCAGGTGGGCGTCCCACAGCGGAATGAGACAGAGCGGGATGTTGACGCCGTTGGTGGGCTCACACCACTCCTCGATCATCCAGTCGTTGTTCGCTCTGACGCAGGCGAGACCGAGCTCCTTGTCGTTGCCCTCGTAGAAGGTCTGTCCGCAGAAGCGCGGGAACGTCGGGAAGGGTAACGAGCCGTCGGTGTAGTTGAGGGCGAGGTCTTTCACCCGCTCGTCGCGGTCCCAGCACCCCTTGCGCATACCGTCATACGTGATGGCCGTCATGGTCATCTGGGATCGGTCGAGGCCGATGTCACCCTTCTCGTCCACCGTTGTGGCGGCCTGCGGGATCGCCACGAACTTCTTGTGGACGTAGATGAGCTCGTCGTCGTAGTACCAGGCATCGCCCCACTCGCCCTCGGGATCTTCGACCATGTCGTACTTGGCACCCGAGAGGTGCTTGAACGACCCCCACTTCTTGCGTTCGACCCGGGGCCCTCGCTCCCGCCACTTCGTGGGGAGCCACGTTTGCCACACGTGCGGCGGCTCGACCACATGGTCGTCGACGCTGATGATCCTGGGCAGTGCCATACGCACGAGTTTAGCGAGAACCTGACACAGGCGTCAGGGAACGAACACCGTGCGGCGCATCGTCCCATCCAGGCGGAACCGGGGTGCCGCAAGGCCACAGAATCCTTCCGCCGGATGACGCGATGGCGATCCGGCGTCACCGGGCAGATACTGGAAGATGACATGGCGGTCCAGCTCAACCACACGATCGTCCCAGCCCAGGACAAGACGGTCTCCGCCACCTTCCTGGCCGACGTCCTGGGTCTCGACGCGCCAGTGCCATTCGGTCCGTTCATGTGCATCGAGACCGCCAACGGGGTCAGCCTCGACTACGCGGACCGTGCCGACTCCTTCGAACCCGCCCACTACGCCTTCCTCGTGAGCGAGGAGGAGTTCGACGCCATCTTCGCCAGGGTGACCGAGCGTGGGCTGCGGTACTGGGCCGACCCCGGCCACACCCGGGAGAACGTCATCAACAACCATGGCAGGGGCTTCTACTTCGAAGACCCGTCGGGTCACAACATGGAGGTCCTCACCCGCCCGTACGGCACTTGACCCGCGACGTCGGGCGAAGCGGCCTCCGTGCTGGGGCGACGACACGTTGTCGTTGGGCGTGAGCGTGACCCCGACGATGTCGACCAGATCGTTTGGTCGTGACCAACTGATCCGAGCCGATGTCTAGCGCTCGGCAACCCTTCCCGTCTGGGCGCGGAGCCCGGCGGCCGTCCGCAAGAGCTGAACCGCCAGCAGCGCACCGACGCCCTCGCCCGAGCGCAGGCGCAGTGCCAGCAGCGGCTCGAGGCCGAGGTGCACGTTGACGGACCGGTGCGCCTGCTCCCGGCTCTCCTGGCCGGCCACCAGGTGGGCCGCGACCGCCGGCTCCAGCGCGACCGCGAGCAGCGCGGCGGCGGAGGTCACGAGGCCGTCGAGGACGATCACCGAGCCCGCCTCGGCCGCGCCCAGGAGGACGCCCGTCAGGTAGGCGATCTCTGCGCCGCCCAGCGCGGCGAGCAGGACCAGTGGGTCGTCGAGGTCGGCGTGGGCCGATGCGGCTCGATCCAGGGCGGCTCCGACTGCGTCCCGCTTGCGCGCGATGGTGGCAGAGTCGCCGCCGGCCCCCAAGCCCACGGCCTCGCCCACGGCCAAACCCAGTCGGGACGCCACGAGGGCCGACGCGACCGTGGTGTTGCCGATACCCACCTCTCCGAGGGCGACGAGGCGATGCCCGAGGCCGAGCCCCAGGACGTGACCGGCCGCGACCAGCCGCTCGGCGTCGTCCGCGGACAGGGCGTCGGCCGAGACGAGGTCGCCCGGCGGCGCGGCGGGGCGGCACACGACGGCCCCCGCGACGGGAGCACCCGGCACGCCGGCATCCACCGCAATGACGTCCGCCCCGACCAGGCGCGCCGCCACCGCGCCCAGCGACTCCCCCGCGACCGTGGCCTCGAGCACTTCGCGGGTGACCGCGTCGTCGTAGGTCGACACGCCGTGACGCGTCACTGGATGCGCCGCCGCCGCGACGACCGACGTCACTGGAGCGTCCGGGGCCACGCCGAGCGCCGCCAAGCGGTCGACGGCGCGGTCGAGCGCGCCCAACGAACCGGGTGGCGTGAGCAGCAAGTCCGCCTCGTCGCGCGCGCCGACCACCGACTCGGGCGCGGGAGCATGCAGGCGCGATGGCGGCGGCGTCGGGCCGTCCTCCTGCCAGCGCTCCCACAGTACGACATCGGACAGCGGCTGGCGCGCCGACCAGCCGGCGCGTTCCAGCCCGGGCTCGGGCGGCCGCTCGTCGGGCCAGCCGAGGCAGAGCCAGCCCATCGTCTCGACACCGTCGGGCAGCCCGATGAGCGAGGCCAGCTCGTCGGGCTGGAAGAGCGTCACCCACCCGGTGCCGACGCCCTCGACCCGTGCCGCCAGCCACAGGTTCTCGATGGCGCAGGCGCAGGACCACAGGTCGGCGTCGACATAGGTGGCCCGCCCGAGCACGCCCTGGGCGGCCGTCCGCCGGTCACAGCACACCACGATGCCGACCGGCGCCTCGCGAATGCCGTGCAGCTGCAGGTCGAGCATCTGGCGCCCGGAGCTGTCGGCGAGGGTGCCCGCCTGCTGGTGCCACGCCCGGTCGGCCATCAGCGCGGCCTGATCGCGTGTCGCCGGGTCGCGCACCACGACGAAGCGCCACGGCTGTGAATGACCCACCGACGGCGCGGCATGGGCGGCGGTGAGGATGCGCTCCAGCACGTCGGGCGCGAGGTCGTCGGGGCGGTAGCGCCGGATGTCGCGCCGGCCGAGGGCGACGGCATAGAAGGCGTCGCGGTCCGCTTCGTCGAAGGCCCAGGCGCGGGGCGCCTCCCGTCGTGTCTGCGCCGAAGTGGCGTCACCGACGAGCGGGACGGGCCGTTGCCAACTCATGGCGCGGCCACGGCGTCGCACGGCAGGGTGGCCGAGGCGAGCGCGGCGGCAAGGCGCTCGAGGCCCTGCGCCGATGGCACCGCGATGCGCGTCACGCCCTGCATCCCGAAGCTGGCGCAGTCGCGGACCACGACGCCGTGCGGCGCCAGCGCTTCCCGCAGGCCGCCTCGTTCGACCAGCATCCAGTTGGCGTCGGAGGGCCGGACGCGCATTCCGAACGACGTCAGTAGATCGGCGAGCGCCCGCCGCAAGCTGGCCACGCCGGCAGACCAGCCGGGCAAGTCGACGGTCTCGAGCAGTTCGGGCAACGCGGCCGCGGCGACGGCATTCACCGCCCACTGCGCTTGGCGGGCCCGGCACCGAGCCACCAGGTCGGGCTCGCCCAGCACGTAGCCGAGGCGCAGCCCGGGACAGGCCAGAAGCTTCGTCAGCGACCCCACCACGGCGCGGCCGTCGCCCCTCGTCCACCGTCCCGTGGCCAGGGGAAAGAAGGCCTCGTCCCAGACTTCGGCGATCTCGTCCTCGCCAGCCAGCAAACCGCTCGGGCTGTGGGGGTTGGAGCGCCACAGCGCGTCGCCGCCGCGGGGATGCAGGCCGAATTCGGGCTCCACGACCCGGCCGCCGAGCTCGGCGGCGACGAGCGCGATCGCCTCGGCGCCGCCGTTGGTCAGCAGCACCCGCCCCTGGTCGACGCCGATGGCCCGGGCCAGCGCCGACGTCGCCTCGGCCGGGTCCGGATAGGCCCGCATCGCCCCGAGATGGCGGGCAACGGTGGGCACCGGGTCCGGCGCCAGCGGGTTGAGGGACTGCGAGAGGTCGAGCACGCTCTCGGGATCGAGTCCGAGTGCGCGGGCCACCGCCCGGCCGTCGCCACCGTGGGAGCCCGCAGGCGGCACCGTCACCGATCCGCCACCAGGCGCGCGCACCCGATCAGCGCCAGGCCGGCCGCCAAAGCACCGCTGACGTCCCGCGAGAGCCGCACGGCCGCACCGATGTCATCGGAGACCGCCGGGCGCCCCGTCCCGAGGGGCGCCCGCTGCTCGAAACGGTCGCCGTAGCGGTTGGCGCCTCCGAGCCGGACGCCGAGCGCGGCGGCAAAGGCGGCCTCCGCCACGCCGGCGTTCGGGGACGGATGGGCGGGAGCCTGATCGCGGACCGCGACCCACACCGCTCGTGCCGACCGCGGTCGTACGAGGGCCACCAGCGCAGCCGTGAGGCGCGCCGGCACCCAGGCCAGCACGTCGTCGAGCCGGGCACTCGCCCACCCGTAGTTCGCGTAACGGCGCGAGCGATGTCCCACCATGGAGTCGAGCGTGTTGACGGCGCGGTAGCCGAGCGCGCCGGGAGCGCCCCCAACCGCACCCCAGAACGCCGGCGCCACGATGGCGTCGACGGTGTTCTCCGCCACAGACTCCACGACGGCCCGTGTGATCTCGTCGGGGCCGAGCCCATCAGGATCGCGCCCGACCAGGGAGGGCAGCAGCGCGCGCGCCCGCTCCAGGTCGCCCTCACCCAGGAACCTCCCCACGTCGCCGGCGGCATCGGCCAGCGCGCGCCCGGCGACGGCCGACGACGTCGCCAACGCGGTCGAGCGGACGACCGCGCCGACGCCCAGCCCGAGGGCAAGTCCCGCGACAGCGTGGACGACGCCGGCGCTCCTGGCGTCGCGATGGATGCGCCGCTCGAGCCCGGTCATCATGATTCCGAAGAGGGCGACCGGGTGGAGGGTGCCCGGTGGCTCGGGCAGGAGGCGATCGAGGGCGAGGCCCGCGGCCGCCCCCAGAGGACGCGGCACGGACCGACGGCGCGTCACCGGGCCGCCAGGGCGAGCAGGCCGACGGTCTCACCGATGACCCCCATCGCCCCCAACACGTCCCCGGTGTACCCGCCGATCCGACGGACCGAGAAGAAGACCACTGCGAGCATGGCTACCAGCTCGGCACCGAGGACGACCGCGCCGCGGCCGCCCGCGCCAACGGCGACGAACGCGAGTGCGGCCCCCATGCCATAGGCGGCGACGCCGTAGAGGGAGACCCCGCCGCGCTCCCCCGCGGCGCCCACGAAGGCGGTGGCCGTGCCCCCGTCCGCGTCCGCGTACGGCACGACGCGCGCCACCACGCCCATCATGGTGCGGGATCCGCACCAGAGGCCGACGAGAACCAGCGGCCGGGCTACGGTCACCGCCAGCGCAGTCACGCGCAGGGACAGCACGAGCACGAGCACCACGGCGCCAAAGGCTCCCACGCGGGGGTCGGCCATGACCTCGAGGCGCCGGGTCCGGCCCACCGCCGGAAGCAACCCGTCGGCGGCGTCCGCCAGACCATCGAGGTGGAGGCAGCCGGTGACTGCCGCGTCGACGGCCACCGCGATCACCGCCGCCAAGGCGGCCGGCCAGACGCGGTCGGCCAACCACCACGTCGTGCCGACGATCGCGCCGACGGCCATTCCCACGAGCGGGAACCAGGAGAGCGTGCGCTCGTTCGGCTCGGCGGCCCGGCCGAGTACGGTCAGGAACGACAGCGCCCGCCTCACGGTGGCGGTCCGGCGGGCGGGAGTGCGAGCGGGCGGCCGGCCACGACCAGATAAACCCGGTCGGCCGCGACCGACACGGCGTGGTTCATCGCACCGAGTGCGTCTCGGAAAAGGCGCCCCTGCTCGGTCGACGGGTGCACCGCCAGGCCGACCTCGTCAGAGACCACCACCGTGTCGCCCGTCCGCCGCGCAGCGCGGCACAGAGCGAGTCGCCATCGGCACCAGCGCCCGCGGCGGCCACCCACGGGCCGAGTGAGTCCAAGAGCACCGTCCCCCGGACGTCCGCGAGCAAACCACTCAGGTCCTCACCCGCCTCTACGGTGACCCACGCCGGGTCACGCCGGCTGCGGTGTTGCGCCACACGCTCCTCGAGGTCGGGGTCCCCCAACGGGTCCATGGTCGCCACGTAGGTCACGGGCGCGCCGTGTCGAGCCGCGAGCTCCTCGGCCACCGCCGACTTCCCCGAGCGGGTGCCCCCGAGGACGAGTGTGATCACCGTACGGCCAACCTCGCGCGGAGTGCGACGTCGACGGCGCGGGCGACCCGGGCTCCGTACGCCGAACGCGGCCCCCCGAAGGGCTCTGCGGGGCCCGTCGCAGGGCAGAGCACCGTCACGGCGTCCGACGCGGTGCCGGACCCATCGACACCGCCGTGGAAGAGCGCCTGCGCCTTGGCCTCGGTGACGGTGCACAACAGGTTCGCCAGCGCAGCGTCGCTGTGGCGGAGGGGAACGAAGGCCACCACGTTGATCGTGCCGGCCGCGACGTCGCATTCCTCGTCGGGCGCGGCGGCCCAGGTCGGCCGCGTCAAGCCGACGGTGGCCTCGACCCGCACGCCGGCCTCTTCGGCGGACGCCACCGCGGCCACCTCGGCGGCCGTCAGCATCCCGACACCGGGGCCGCGCAGGCCCAGGGCAGCGCACACCTCATGGACGTGCGCGTCGACATCGCGGCGCGCATAGTCCCGAGGGACCTGCACGTTCAGCACCCAGTCGCGCAGGCCGATGCCGCCGCCCACCGGCGCGGTCGACGCCACCAGCTGCGGTGCGTCGAGCCGCCAGGCCAGGGCCGCCAGCGCGGGCACGGGGTCGACTGCGGCGCCCGGCAATGGGTCGGAGTCGGAGTCGAAGTCGGACAGCACAGCGTCACCGAATGTGTGCAGCTCAGACGCACTCAATACTCGATGCCCTTCATGGCGCGGATGCCCCGCTCGTAGGCGTGCTTCACCATCTTCATCTCCGTGACTGTGTCCGCGATCTCGACCAGCTCCGGCGGGGCGTCCCGACCGGTGATCACGACATTGGTCTTCGGCGCCCGTCCGAGGATCCCGTCGACGACCTCTGCCGACGACACCCAGCCGTAGTTCACGACGTAGGTCAGCTCGTCGAGAACGAGAAGCTGGTAGTCCCCCGACGCCAGCTTGGTCCGGGCGATGCCCCAGGCGTGGATGTTCTTGGCCGCCGATTCGTCGAGGTCGGTCGATTCCCACGTGAACCCGTCACCGAGCGTCCACCAGTCGACGCCCAGATGGCCGGCCAGCTTCTGTTCGCCGACCTTCCAGTCGCCGCTCTTCATGAACTGGACGACTCCGACCCGCCAGCCCCTCGCCCAGGCCCGCCCCATCACGCCGAAGGCAGCGGTGGACTTCCCCTTGCCGTCGCCGGTGTTGATGACGACGACCGAGCCGACCCGCGTCCGCTCCGCCGGCGCGTCGGGCACGGGCAGCGGAACGCGCTGGACCGCACCGTCGTCGCTCATTGCGCCTCCTCGACTCTCACGTTGCGCAGCGACGTCCGCCGTGGGGCGATCACCAGCTCGCCGTCGTCGGTCCGGATGATGCGCACGGCGCACCCGAACGCGCGCTCAAGCACCACCTCGTCGAGCACCTCGGCCGGGGTCCCGAGCGCAGCGACTGATCCGTCGTTCATGAGGAGCAGCCGGTCCGCGAACTGGCCGGCCAGCGTCAGGTCGTGCAAGGCGCTCACCACGGTCAGCCCCCACTCGCGCCGCAGCTCGTCGACGATCTCGAGAGCCTCCACCCGGTGGGCCAGGTCCAGAGCGCTGGTCGGTTCGTCCATGAGGAGCACCGGTGCCTCCTGCGCCAGCGCACGCGCCAGGACCACCCGCTGTCGTTCCCCCCCGAAAGCGTCGAGAGCCGGCGCGACGCCAGCTCGGCGAGCCCGATGCGCTCAAGGAGGCGTGCGCAGTGTGCGACATCCTCGCCCGACTCCACCGCGAGGTAGCCGATGTGCGGCGTCCTCCCCAGCAACGCGTAGTCGAACACCGACATGTCGACGGGCAACTCGGGCGACTGGGGCACGTACGCCAGCGAGCGTCCCCGCTCGCGTCGGGTCATGGCGACCGTGGGCTTGCCCGCGATGCGCACCTCGCCCTCGTGGTCGACCAGGCCGGCCACTGCGCGCAGGAGGGTCGTCTTCCCGGCCCCGTTCGCCCCGATGAGGCCGACCCACTCCCCCCGTCCCACCGACGCCGTGACCGCGTCGACGGCGGGACGCGCCCCGAAACGCACCGACACCGCGCGCAACTCGACCATGGAACCGCCCTCGGGCGGGCGGACGCCGCGGCGGCCACGGCGTTCGGCCAGACGGATGATCCTGGCCATCAGGTGTCCCCCGCCCCGATGCCGCGCCCGGCCCTGCGCGAGACAAGAACGACGAGGAAGAAGGGCGCACCGATACACGCCGTGACCACACCGATCGGCACCTCGGCAGGGGCCTGGACGGTCCGTGCGACGAGGTCGGTACCGATCAGGAAGGCGGCGCCGCCGACCATGGCCACGGGCAGGATGATGCGGTAGCTCGCCCCGGCGGTCAGGCGCACGGTGTGAGCCACGATGATCCCGACGAAGCCGATCAGGCCGCTCACCGACACCGCCGCCGCAGTGCCCAGCGTGGCCGCTGCCACCACGATCAGCCGGGTGCGGGCCGGGTGGATCCCGAGCGTTCCGGCCTCCTCCTCCCCGACGCGCAGCACGTCGAGCATGCGCCGGTGGGCCAGCAGCACCGCCGCACTCAGGACGACGTAGGGGAGGATCAGTGTCACGTCCGACCACGATGCCACGGAAAAGCTGCCGAGGATCCAGTTGTAGATCTGGCGGATCTGCTCCTGGTCCCGCTGTTGCAGGTAGGTCTGGATGGCGGTCAAAAGGGCAGCCACGGCGACCCCGGCGAGGACGATGCTGCGGCCCCAGGCCCGTCGTCCCCCGGCGACCCCGATGAAGTAGGTGGCGGCAACGGCCAACGAGCCGCCGACGAAGGCAAAGACCGGCAGCAGCGCCGAGGAGTCCCCGGCCTCGACGATGTCGATGGTGGCCCCGAGCCCGGCGCCGGCCGCCACTCCGAGCAGATACGGGTCCGCCAACGGGTTGCGGAAGAGTCCCTGGTACGCCGCGCCGCCGGAGGCGAGCATGGCGCCGACCACGCCGGCGAGCACGACACGGGGGGCACGGAGTTGCCACACCACGGCCTGGTTGATGGCGGGCGTGCTGGTGTGGAAGTGGAGCAGCGGCACGTGGGCAAGAAGGGTCCCGATCACCTGTGAGGGCGGCACCGCCACCGGGCCGGTGCACAACGCCAGCATCGCTACCCCCACCATGAGGACGGCCGCCACCGCCATGGGGACCCAGGTGTGACGGACGCCGGGCCCGCACAGCTGCGGCACCGACAGGCGCGGCGGCTCCAGCGGGCGGGACGTGGTCGTCATGAGCTGCCACGAACCGGGTGCGCCTTCATCTCGGCGGCGACCTCGGAGAGAAGGACCACGATGCGCGGTCCCCACCGTGAGGCGATGTCGTCGTTGAGACCGAGCACCCGCCCGCTCTTCACCGCCGCCAGGCCCGACCAACCGGGACGCTGCGCCACGGTGGTGGCCGACTGACCGCAGCAGATCGTGTCCGCCAGCAGGATGTAGTTCGGGTTCGACCTGAGGATGAACTCGCCGCTCAACTGCGGGTAGCCGCCACTGGCCGCGGCCCCCTTCGCCGCGTCCGCGACGTTGCGCAGACCGAGCAGGCCGAGCACCTGCCCGATGAACGTGCTCGAGGTGGCCGAGTAATACGTCTGGTCGAGCTCGTAGTAATAGGTCACCGGATGGGCGGGCCGATGGACAGAGGCGACGATGCGCGCGACCTGGTTCTTGATCTTGGCCACCTCGGCCCGCGCCTGGGCCTCGTGCCCGGTCAGCTTGCCGAGCTCCTCGAACTGCGCGTACTCCTGCGACAGGTTGGCCGCGGCGGGATCGCTCACGACCGGGATCCCCAGGGCGCCGAGCTGCGAGTCGACGCTGGTCGGCTCGTTGGACGCCACGACCAGGTCGGGCTTGTAGTTCGCGATCCCCTCGACGTTCGGGTTGTTCCCGTCGAGCTGTGTGCGCGGCACACCCGGCGGGTAGTCGGAGTTCAGGTCGACCGCCTTGACCTGGTTGCCGGCGCCGATCGCGTAGAGCATCTCGGTCGCGGTCGGCGACAACGACACGATCGCCGTGGGACGGGACGTGACCCTGACGGTGCCGTTCGCGGCGTGCACGCTGACCGGGAACGACGCCGACGCCACTCCCGAAAGGGCGAGCGCCGCTCCGGCGCCGAGCAGGGTGGATGCGGCAAGGCGCCTGCGCCTGTACCTGGTGAACATTTCGATCATCCTCCATCGGTATGCGGAGGACGAAGTGCGCCCGATCCGACACCCGATGGGTATCGAACGAACCGCCCTTCCTCCGAGGGACTGGTTGCGTCGACCCAAGTCAGGCGGCTGGGCTCGCCCCCATGCGGGAGCCTCACCATTGCGGGACAGCGCCGGATTCCGACCGGACTTCGCTGAACTTGGGCCACCCCGGCACAGGCCGGAGCACTGCGAACGGTAGCGCACTGCTGCGCAGCGCGTCGAGAACACCGGGCGCAGCACCGGAAGCACCCGCACGTGTACCGGGAACTGACCAGGACCGACCCGGGACCGCCTCCCCTACGATGGACCCGTGCCGGGCGAGTCACACGAGCGGGACGTCGACGACACCGCCATCTCCATTGAAGAAATCGAGGACGCCGTCGTCGACGGGGACACCCCGTTCCCTCCCCGCCGGGGCACCGCACGGGCCGCCCTCTCCCACCGGACGTTCCGCATCGTCTTCCTCGGAGCCTTCGCCTCGAACATCGGCACCTGGATGCAGAACGTGGTCCTCGGTGCGTACGCGTACGATCTCACGCACTCGGCCACCTTCGTCGGCGTCATCATCTTCGCCCAGCTCGGGCCGACGTTGCTCCTTCCGATGGTGGGCGGCCTCCTGGCGGACAAGGTCGACCGGCGGCGGTTCCTCGTGATCCTGTCCCTCGAGCAGCTCGTGTTCTCCCTGGGCGTCGCGCTCGTCGTCCTCTCCCCCCACCCCTCGAAGGTCCTGCTCGTGGTGATGGTGCTCCTGGTGGGTGCGGGGAGCGCGATGTTCGGGCCGACCTACTCGGCGATCCTGCCGGGGCTCGTCGGTAAGGAGGACCTGCCCGGTGCCATCTCACTCAACTCGGCCCAGATGAACGCCTCCCGGGTCATCGGCCCGGTCATCGGCGGCGTGCTCTACTCGCTCGTCGGCCCGGCCTGGATCTTCGCCGGCAACGCTGCGACCTACCTCTTCGTGGTCGCCGCCCTGCTGCTGGTGACGCTGCCCGCGGTCCCCCAGCCACCCACCCAGGCCAGTCGCTGGAGGCAACTCACGGCCGGGATCACCGTGGCCCGCCGGGACAAGGTGGTGGGTCGCTGCCTGGTCACCGTCTTCTTGTTCTCCCTGTTGGCCCTCGCCTTCATCGGCCAGATGCCGGTGGTGGCGGCACACAACCTGGGGATCGACCTCTCCAAGTCGGCGGACTACGGGATCCTCTACGCCTGCTTCGGCATGGGCGCCCTCACCGGTGCCATCTCCATCGGGACGGTCTTCGCCACCACGTCCAAGCCTCTGCTGGTGCGCGTCTGCCTCGTGGGCTACGCCGTGTCGCTCTGCGCGTTCGCCCTACAACGCAGCACGGTTCCCGCCGACGTGAACGTGGCTGTGGTGGGCGCGTTCTACTTCGCGTTCATCACCGCGCTCAACACCACGCTGCAGGCCCGCGTGGACGAGAACGTGCGTGGTCGCGTAATGGCGCTGTGGATGATGGGGTTCGGCGGTACAGTCGGCGTCGGCAACCTGCTGATCGGGCCGGTCGTCGCCGCCGTCGGCATCACCGACGTGCTGCTCTTCGGCGCCGGTGTCGCGCTTCTGCTGGCCTGGTACGCCGACGTTCGGCCCCCCGAGGTTCAGGTGGTGATGGGGGCCGAGCTGGCCCAATAGGGCTCGCGCAGGACCTTCTTGTAGAGCTTGCCGTTCTCGCCCCGGGGCAGGGCATCGGTGAAATCGACCGTGCGCGGGCACTTGTAGTGCGAGAGGTGGGCGCGGCAGAAGGCGATGATCTCGGCCTCGAGCTCGGGCCCGGCGGCGAAGCCCGGGGCGGGCTGGACGACGGCCTTGACCTCCTCGCCCATCTCGGGCTCGGGGATGCCGAAGACGGCGACGTCGGCCACCGCGGGATGCAGCACGAGCACGTCCTCGATCTCCTGGGGGTAGATGTTCACGCCGCCCGACACGATCATGAACTGCTTACGGTCGGTGAGGTACAGGTAGCCCTCGGCATCGAGGTGCCCGACGTCCCACAGCGTGGCCCACCCCTTGTCGTTGAACGTCTGACGCGTCTTCTCGGGGTCGTGGTTGTACTCGAAGGTCGCGTCGCTCCGGCCGCCGAAGTACACCACCCCGTCCTCCCCGGTCGGCAGCTCCTCCCCGTCGTCACCGCAGACGTGGACCTGGCCCCAGATGGCCCGTCCCACCGAGCCCGCGTGCGCCAGGGCCTCCTCGGAGGTGATCCAGGTCATGCCCATCCCCTCGGTGCCCGAGTAGTACTCGTGGATGACCGGGCCCCACCACTCGATCATCCGGCGCTTCACCTCAGGCGCGCAGGGTGCGGCGGCGTGGACCACCGAGCGCAGCGAGGACACGTCGGAGGAGGCCCGGACGTCGTCGGGCAGCTTCAGCATCCGCACGAACATGGTGGGAACGAACTGGGCGTGCGTCACCCGGTGCTCCTGCATCAGAGCCAGGCAGCGCTCCGGGTCGAAATGCTCCATCAGCACGACGGTCCCGCCCATCCGCTGCGCCGTCATCGACCACACCAACGGGGCCGAGTGGTAGAGCGGGGCGGGGCTCAGGTAGACGTCGCCTTCGGCGAAGCCCATGATGCCCCCGAGCATCGGCGCCAGGATGCCATGGGTGCCGAAGGGCAGCCCGCTCAGGGGCCGGCGCACACCCTTGGGGTGGCCGGTCGTGCCCGACGAGTAGAGCATGGGAAAGCCCTCGACCTCCGCGGCCAGAGGCTCGCCCGGGAACCCGGCCACGAACTCGTCGTAGGACGCGTGCCCCGCCACCGGATCGCCCACCATCAGCCGCAGCTCGACCGCCGGTGTCAGCGCAACCAGCTCAACGGCCAGCGGTGCCAGCGACGCGGACGTGATCAGCGTTCGGGCGCCACAGTCCTCCACGATGTAGGCGGCCTCTTCGGCGGCCAGGTGCGTGTTGACCATCGTGTAGTACAGGCCGGAGCGCTGGAGCCCGAACGCCACCTCATGGGTCCGGTCGTCGTTGGGCAGCAGCACAGCCACGTGGTCCCCCGTCCGCAGCCCGTGGGCGGACAGGGCCTGGGCCAGCCTGCACGAGCGCTCCTCGAGCTCGGCGAAGGTCACGACCCCGCCCGAGGAGGTGATCACGGCGGGCCGGTCGGGATCCGTGGCGGCGTAGGTGGCGGGGCGGAAATGCGTCGGGGTCGTCTCGGTGCTCACCTCCCACTTCTAGCCCAGCCTGCCGCGCTGCGCCGAACCGACATATGACGGCGCTCGCTTCGGCGCCACGAGGGTGGCATGGCCGAGCCGACGACAAACAATTGGCCTTCCCCCGGTTACGGCCTTCCTCGCGGCGCTGTCGCAACGTCGGCCCTCACCCGCGCTTGGGCGACCACTCCCAGCGTCGGAGGCTGACGAAGACGCCCACCGCGCCCCAGATCGCGACGACGAGGAGGTCGCGCCACGGCGAATAGCCGGGGATGCCGTTGAACGTGTCGACCGAGGCCACGATGAGGTGGCGGATCGGGAAGTAGTCGGTGAAGGTTGCCAGGCCCGATCCGGCCTTGACAGGGAAGTACAGCCCCGAGAGGGCCACCAAGATGAAGAACACGAGGCTGACGATCGGACCGGCGGCGTCTGCGTTGGGCACCACGGTGCTGATGCCCACCCCGAGGGCCGTGAAGCTCAGCATGCCGACGACGACCACGACCGCGAACGTCGCCACGTCCTGGGGCCCGTGCACGCCGTAGCCGAAGCGACCGACCAACAGCATCAGGACGATCTGAATCAGCGCGACGATCATCGAGTTGATGAAGATCGCCGCCAGCAGCATCCAGGTCGGCAGGGGGCTGAGTCGGAGCCGTTTGAGCAGCCCCATCTCCCGCCGGTTCACGAGGGTGATGGCGAGGATGTTGAAGCAGGCGGCCATCACGCCGTAGGCGGCGAACGCCGGCAGGTAGTACTGGCCCAAGTCGATGTGGGGCAGGTAACTGACGGTCGAATGGCGCGAGGTCGACTCGAAGATCACGACGAAGACCAACGAGAACCCGATGGTGATCAGCGCACCGATGGGGTTCAGCCAGAACGACAACTGCTCGAAGCGCACCTGGCGCGCCACCAACGGGAGGTCGCTGACGCCGCGGAACGAGCCCTTGACCGGCACGTCGGTGGCGCTCATCGGGGCGCCATCGCCCGCCCGGCCCGCCCGGATCCGGCGTCGCCGTCGTCGTCGTGGCCGCGGGGCGACGCACCGCCCTCGGTCAACCCGAGGTAGATGTCCTCGAGGGAGACTCGGAGCACCGACAGTCCCTGGAGCGGGTGGCCGCCGGCGAGCGCCCAGCCGGTCAGGTCGTGCAGGACCTCGATCTCGTCCTCGGTATGGATCTCGACATGGCCGTCGCCGGCCTCCTGCGCCGCGGCGACCGGCAGCTCGCCCGGCGTCACCCCTTCGGGCAGCCGGAAACGGATCGTGACAGCGCCGAGATCGCGCCCACCGATAGACGACGGCGTGCCGCTGGCGACGATCTCCTGGTTGAACAGGACGGCTACCCGGTCGGCCAGCGCCTCCACCTCGTCCATGTAATGCGTCGTCAGCAGAACGGTGGTGCCCCCTGCAGCCAGGAGGCGGATGAGCTCCCAGGTCTCGCGACGCCCCGACGGGTCGAGGCCGGTGGTCGGCTCGTCGAGGAAGAGGAGCTCGGGGTTGCCGATGATCCCGAGCCCGACGTCGAGCCGGCGCTGCTGGCCGCCCGAGAGCCGCTTTATCCGCTGATCGCGCTTCTCCGCCAGCCCGATCAACTCAATGACCTCGTCGACCGGTCGCGGGTTGGGGTAGTAGCCGGCATTGCGCGTCAAGACCTGGCGCACCGAGTAGTACGGCTCGACGGCAAGCTCCTGGAGGACGACGCCGATCCGCGTGCGGAGCCAACGCTGCGTGCTGTGCACGGCCGGATCGACGCCGAGCGTCTCCACTCGTCCACCGCTTCGCTCGCGGAATCCCTCGAGGATCTCCACGGTCGTGGTCTTGCCGGCGCCGTTCGGCCCCAGCAACGCGAACACCTCGCCCTTGTTCACCTCGAAGCTGACGTCGCGCACGGCCACGGTGTCCCCGTAGGACTTGGAGAGGTGCTCCACTCTCACCGCCGGCACGGACACCCCGAATTCCCCACGCCCCGCGCCGCGGCCATCCCGACGATGCGGCATTCCTCGTCAGTGCGCACGGGGCCCGACGCTACCGGGGGGACGCCCGCCGGCGCGGACTACGACGCCGCCGCCTTCAACCCCACGCCGCCGTGGGCAGGAACCTCGGTCGACGGCTCGGCGGAAGCCGCGAGCACCTTGTCGAGCAGGGTGCGCAACTGGCGCAGCTCCGCCTGCGACAGGGCCGCGAACGCAGCCGGAGGAACGGAGAGGATGCTGTCGATCTCGGTGGCCAGCGCCCGGCCCTCGTCGGTCAGCACGATGATCTTCACGCGCCGGTCATAGGGGGCGGGCTCCCGCGTGGCCAAACCCCGCTCGTCGAGGTCGTCGACCAGGGCCGTGATGTACGAGGGGTCGCAGCCGATGCCCCGGGCCATCTCGCCCATCGAGACACCGTCCGCCTTGGCCAACCGCATCAGGGTCTTGATCACCCCGGGCGACAGCTTCATGCGCACGCCGAGCGCCGCCATCCGCTCCACGTGCTCGCCCTCGAAGACGATCCGGCGCAAGCGCTCGAAGGCGTCCTCGGCCACTCCCATCGCGCAATTCTCGCACTTCCGAAACTCTTTGACAACACCAGACCTTTGAGTAATATGAAATATCACATGGCACGCAGCGCCGCCACCTTCACGCTGACGCCCGAGCTGCGGCGCACCTCCACTGTCGTGGTCCTGGGATCGATCATGTCGATCCTCGATACGACCATCGTGGCTGTCGCCCTGGCGACGCTGGGGCGGGACTTCCACGTGTCGGTCACCACGATCCAGTGGGTGGCCACGGGCTATCTGTTGGCCCTCGCCATGGTGACCCCGGTCACCGGGTGGGCCGTGGACCGCTTCGGGGCGAAGGTGATCTGGATGACGTCGCTCAGCCTCTTCATCATCGGCTCCAGCCTGTGTGGCCTCGCCTGGTCGGCCAACTCGCTGATCGCCTTCCGCATCCTGCAGGGCATCGGCGGGGGCATGTTGCTCCCGGTCGGCCAATCGATCCTGGCCCGCGCCGCCGGCCCACAGCGCATGGGTCGCGTCATGAGCATCATCGGGGTGCCCATGGTCATGGGCCCGATCATGGGACCGGTGATCGGCGGCCTCATCGTGTCGAACTACAGCTGGCGCTGGATCTTCTATATCAACGTGCCGATCGGCATCGTGACCCTCGTCTTCTCGCAGCGCTGGCTGCCCAGGTTCGACAGCGACGAGCGCTTTCCCTCCGCCTTCGACACCCTGGGGTTCTGCCTCCTGTCCCCCGGCCTCGCCGCCATCGTGTACGCCTTGTCGGAGGTCGGCGTCACTGGGAGCTACACGGGCGCGCCGGTGCTCATCAGCTTCGCCCTCGGGATCGCCCTTATGGGCGCGTTCGTTGTCCATGCGTTGCGCGTCAGGTTCCCGCTGCTCGAATTGCACCCCTTCAAGAACCGCAATTTCGCCATCGCCAATGTCTGCATCTTCGTCATCGGCGCCACCTTGTTCGGCTCCATGTTCCTGCTGCCGCTCTACTACCAGGTGGCCCGGGGCCAGGAGCCGTGGGTGGCCGGCCTCCTCATGGCGCCCCAGGGCATCGGCGCCGCCTGCATCATGCGCTGGGCCGGCAGCGTCACCGACCGCGTGGGACCGCGCCGCGTCGTCCCGGTCGGCATCCTCCTCATGGCGGTGGCCACGATCCCGCTGGCCTTCGTCACATCCTCGACCAACGAAGTCTGGCTCGCCGTGACGCTCTTCGTCCGCGGGCTGGGCCTCGGGCTCTCCATGATGCCGGTCACGGCCGCGGCGTACTACGACCTGAGCCACGCGGAGATCCCGAAGGCCTCCACGGTCATGAACATCGTGCGCCTGATCGGCGGCTCCGTCGCCACTGCGCTCTTCGCGGTCGTGCTGGAGCGCCAGATCGTCGCCAACCTCGGCGCTGCCGCAACGAAGGCCGGAGGGAGCGCAGGGATCATCGGCGCCACAGGCAAGCTGCCGGCGGCCGTCGCCGACCCCGTGGCCGCGGCGTTCGCCCACACGTTCTGGTGGTCGGTGGGCGCGATCCTCATCGCCTTCGTCCCGACACTGTTCCTGCCCAGCCGCGCGCCAACGCCTGCGCCCACTGCGCCGGACCCGGCCCCGGCCCCGGCCCCGCCGGGCGTAGCCGTCGAGGCCGTCCAGTCCGCCGGCGACGCGTCCGAGCCGGGAACCCGCGTCGCCGGGGCGATGCTGGACTGAGCGCGCTGAGCGGCCCGAACCGTCCCGTCGATAGCGACAACGACCGGAGCCGGCTGGCGGCCGTCCTCTCCGGTGCAGGGTTCGTCGCCGCGGAGGACGAGGCGCGTGAGCTCGTCGCCGCGGCCGGTGACGAGCCCGCCGCGCTGCACGCGCTCGTCGAGCGTCGCCTGGCCGGCGAGCCGCTGGCCTGGCTCACGGGTCGGTCGTCCTTCGACGCCATCGACGTACGCATCGACCAGGGCGTCTACGTCCCACGCTGGCAGAGCATCACGCTGGCCCACCGCGCCGCCGCCCGGCTCCCCGCGGGCGGCAACGCCATCGACGTGTGCACCGGTTCCGGTGCCGTCGCCTTGGCCCTCCGGCGGTCCAAGCTCGATGCCTGCGTCGTCGCCACCGACATCGACGAGCGCGCGGTGGCCTGCGCCCTGCGCAACGGTGTCGAGGCCTACGCCGGCGACCTCTTCGCGCCCGTGCCGAGCTGGCTGGAGGGCCGGACCGACGTGGTGGTGGCCGTCGTGCCCTACGTCCCCACCGCCGCGCTGCGTCTGCTCCCCCGAGACACGCTGACGTTCGAGGACGTCGCCCACTACGACGGCGGGCCCGACGGGACCCGGATCCTCCAGCGGGTCGTCGCCGAGGCCCCGCGCTTCTTGCGCCGGGGCGGCGCGCTGCTGCTCGAGGCCGGGGGCGAACAGGCCGAACTGGTACGCCCTCTCCTGGAGCGCCTCGGATACGTCTCCGTCGCGACATGGTCCGACGCGGACGGGGACCTGCGGGGCCTCGAAGCCACTTGGCCCTGATTGCCGTTCCCGGCCCACCGGGCCGGTGCTCGACGGCCCCTTCCGGCGGGCCCCGCGCTACCGCCGGGCAAAGACCAGGGCCACGCCCGTCCGGTCGACCACGTGCCAGCGGGGGTCGTGGGAGAGGTATTCGGCCAAGGCCGTGCGGGGCGCCCACACCACATACGAGACGTGGGCGGCAGCCAGGATCGGATCAGGATTCGTCGTGACGTTGGTGACGGCGAAGAACTCGGTGAGCACGTCGCCCTCGAAGAGGTCGGTGCGCCCGTCGGCGAACGTGGCGCGGTGCCGGGCGATCGAGTAGTCGCCCCACGTGTACTCGGTGAAGATCCGGCCGTGCTGCGCGCTCAAGAAGTCGAACGCCCGCACGGGTACGGTCGGCGACACCGTTCCCGCCGGTACCGCGGGTGCGGCGACGATGGCGATCGCGCACACCGCGAGGCCCGCGCCGGCCCAACGCCGGGCCATCGCTCCCCAGGGCCGGCGGGCGGGCAGGGTCGCCGCCAGGCCCGCGGCGACCACCATGAGGTAGATGACCACGCGCTGCGAGCGCAGTGCCTCCACGAAGAAGATCGCCGCCAGTGAACCCTCGAGCACCGGGATGCGGCGGGTGCGCACGCATGCGACGAGCACCAGCAGCGGCACGCAGTAGACGAGCACCACCATGAACGAGTGGAAGTCCGGTGAGTTCCATTCGTTGATGTACTGCGCGATCTGCGTGTTGCGTGCCACGTTGACGTCGTAAGCCAGGAGCCCCGGGCCGTACGGTGTCACGCACGAGGAGATCGCGCTCCCCGCGAGGGCCAACGCGAGCCAGCCGGTGTGGGGCGACTGCCGCACGCCGCCGGCGCGCTCCAGTACCCGGGCCGGCACGAGGGACCACCCGAGCTCCGCCCCGAGGGCCAAGAGCGCGAGGAGGATCGAACCGTGGGTGTTGACCCAGGCGACGCACAGGAGCGGCAGGAGGAACAGCCACTGCGGGTTGTTCCTGGCCTTGGTGAGCACCAGCAGCTCGAGCGGGAACCACACCAGCGAGAAGTCGAGACCGCGGTCGGACGCCACGACGCCGGCGATGCCCACCGCCAGCAACAGGACGATGGCCACGATGCGCCCGCCACGGGCGCCGAGGGCGCGTGCATAGGCGGCGCTGGCCAGCAGGCAGGACCCGCCGAGCACGATCGCGTACATCGCGTAGGCGGCGTTCCCGAAGGCCCGGAACAGCGCGGCGAGCGCCAGCTCCGATCCCCATTCGTCGGTGACCCAGCGGCGGTGCGCCTCGGTGTAGCTGAAGGGGTCGAGTCCGATGATGGCGTGGTGCGCCAGCATCCACTGCCCCGCGGCGAGCTGCCAGAATTCGTCGTTGGACAACTCGTGGCCCAGCGCGACGGCGGCGATGAAGCCGATGCCGAGCGCCAGTCCGACGAGCTCGATCGCCCGCTGCGGTATCTGGCGGGGCGAGGTCGCCGCCTGCTGCGAGTGGGGTCCCGCAGTGGCGGCGTCGGCCGTCGGCACGCTGCGTGTCTCGACGGCCCGGACGCTCGCCAGCACTGCTCCCCCCTCGTCCCGGTCCCCCAACCGGCACTGGCGTGCACCGTACAACGGGCGCCCGCAGGACGCCGTCGCAGGACGGTTGCGATCGCGTCGCTTTTGTCAGCAACCCGCGCTAGCTGATCAGCGGGTCCCGCGGCAGTCCGAGGATGCGCTCGGCGATCTGGTTTCGTGTGATCTCGGAGGTGCCGCCCGCGATGGACATCGCTCGCGTGGCGAGCTGGGTGAGGCCGGCCAGGGCCTCCTCGCCGTCGAGGAACGCGGTGGCCGCACCGACCAGGTCGGCCTGCAACCGGGCGCGCTCGTGCCCGTGCTCCGCCAGCACGAGCTTCGTCACGTTGCCCTCGGGTCCCGGCCCCGACCCGCTGACGGCCCGCTGCGCCCGGCGGAGGTTCAGGACCTTCAGCGCGTGCTCCTCGCTCAAGATGGCCCCGATGCGCGCCGACGCGCCCGGTACCCGGTCGCCACCGCGCTTCAACAGCGCCATGAGGTCCATCGGCGGGAAGATGCCGCCGATGCCGCCACCGATGGAGACCCGTTCGTTGCCCAGCGTCGAGCGCGCCACCGTCCAGCCGTCGTCGGGCGTGCCGACGACGTCGTCGTCGGGCACGAACACATCGTTGAAGAACACTTCGTTGAAGTCCGCGTTGCCCGTGATCTGGCGCAATGGTCGCACCTCGACCCCGGCCGCGTGCATGTCGATCACCATCGTCGTGATCCCCGCGTGCTTCGGCGCGTCCGGGTTGGTGCGGACGGTGGCCAGCCCGAGGTCGCAGTACTGGGCGCCGCTCGTCCACACCTTCTGCCCGTTCACCATCCAGCCGCCGTCGACCCGGATCCCCCGCGTCGAGACCGCCGCCGCGTCCGAACCGGCATCGGGCTCGCTGAAGAGCTGGCACCAGACGTATTCCCCCATGAGCGTCTTGAAGACCCAGCGCTCCACCTGGTCGGGCGTGGCGTACTGGTTCACCGTCATGATGTTCCACCCGGTGATGCCGAGACCGGGCACCTTCACCCCGGCCGAGCGGAGCTCCTCGTCGATCACGATCTGCTCGACGGCGCCCGCGGCGCGGCCCCAGGGCTCGGGCCAGTGCGGGACCAAGAGCCCCGCCTCCACCAGTGCCTTCCGCTGCTCGGCCCCGCGCAAAGCCCCGATCCGCTCCGCCTCGACCCGCACGTCGGCCCGGATGGCCTCCGCCTCCGCGGGCAGGTCCAGCGAGACCTCGCGGCTCGTTCCCCGGGCCGCCAGCGCGGTCACGTCGTCTGCATCGTCAGGTGAGCCGAGCAGAGCGTTCAGCACCAGGGCGCGGCGCAGGAAGAGGTGCGCGTCGTGCTCCCAGGTGAAGCCGATGCCCCCGTGCACCTGGATGTTCATCTGCGCGTTGTGCACGGCGCGAGCGAAGGTCAACTGCGCCGCCATGGAGGCCGCGAGATCGAACTCCTCGGCCGAGTCGCCCGATGCGCGCGCCGCGTCCCAGACGGCGGCGGTGGCCAGCTCTGCCGCGACGAGCATGTTCGCGCAATGGTGCTTGACCGCCTGGAAGGTCCCGATCGTCCGGCCGAACTGCACCCGCTCCTTGGCGTAGGCCGCGGCGGCGTCGGTACACGCAGCCATGAGGCCAACGGCCTCCGCCGCGCCCAGCGTGCGGGCCAGGGCACGGGCGCGCCTCGCCGCACCCGCCAGCACGGCGCTGTCGCGCACGGGCAGCGACGATACGGTCACCGTCGCCGAGCGTCGCGAAGGGTCGAGGTTCTTGGCCCCGCCGAGCGTGACACCGTCGACGTCGGTCTCGACCACCACCAGATCGTCGCCGGCGCGCAGGACCAGCACGTCCGCCGCCGCACCGCCCAAGACGATCCCGCCGTCGCCGTCGAGAACTCCGGCCGCCAGGCTGAGCGAGCCGCCCAGGCCGAGGGCGGCGACCAGGCTCCCGTCAGCCAGCCCGGGCAGGAGGGCGCGCTGCTCGTCGTGGCCACACTGCGCGATCACCGCCGAGGCCAACACCGTTGGCAGGAACGGGCCCGGGGCCACCTGGCGACCCAGCTCGTCCAGCACGACCACGAGCTCGCTCAGCCCCGCGCCCGAGCCGCCGTGCTCCTCGGGCAGGTGGATGCCCAGCCAGCCCAGGTCCGCCATCTCCTTCCAGAACGAGGGCCGCGCCTCGGTGTCGGCCTCGAGCAGCGAGCGGTTGGCTGCGAGGGCGCCGTGCGACGTGAGCACGCTGCGCACCGTGGCCCCGAGCTCCTGGTGCTCGTCGGTGATGGCGATCGGCATTCCTGTCCCCTTGCGTTGTGCCGGACGGACCCTGAAGCCGGGGCCGACCGGCGCACGACACTACCGAACACCTGTCCGTCCGCTCCAAGCCGAGGCGGTACGCTGGTCCGGTGAGGTAGAGCCCGACGTGTCCGGCGGCCGCGCACTGCGCGGCTCTTTTCGTCACCGTCACCGTTGTCCCACCCGTCCCGGAGCTCTCCATGTCCTCTCTCGCTGCCGCCTCGCCGGCGGTCCTCGTCGCCCGCCATCTCCATCACGACCGCGCCGGCCGCACCGTGCTCGGCGACGTCTCGCTGTCGGTCGGGCCGGCCGCCCGCCTGGGTGTCGTCGGTCCCAACGGGGTCGGAAAGTCGACGCTCCTGCAGATATTGGCGGGGCTCGTCGTCCCCGCCACAGGTGACGTCCGGCTCGATCCGCCCACCGCGACGGTTGGCTACCTCGGCCAGGAGCACGTGACGGATGGTGACGAAAGCGTGCGCGCCGCGCTCTACCGGCGGACCGGGGTCGCCGCTGCCGAGGAGGGATTGACCGCCGCCGCGTCGTCCCTGGCGACCGGTGCGTCACACGCGGCCGACCGCTACGCGACCGCCCTCGCCCGGTACGAGGCGATCGCGGCCGGCGACTTCGGTGCGCGCGTCGTGACCACGCTCGAACAGGTGGGGCTCCCGGCCGACGTCGTGGACCAGGCCGTGGCGACGCTGTCGGGCGGGCAGCAGGCGCGCGCCGACCTGGCGGCGGTGCTGCTCGCCCGCTTCGACATCATGCTGCTCGACGAGCCGACCAACGATCTCGACTTCGAAGGACTCGCCCGGCTCGAAGAGCTGGTGACCCGCCGGAGCGGCGGCCTGGTCATCGTGTCGCACGACCGCGCCTTTTTGGAGCGCACGGTGACCGAGGTCCTCGAGCTGGACGAGCATTCTCGTTCGGGCCGCACCTACGGCGGCGGCTGGGCGGGTTACCTGGCCGAGCGCGAGGCCGAGCACGCCCACGCGGCCGAGGCCTTCGCCGTCTACGAGTCCCAGCGAGCCGCGCTGCGCCGCCGGGCCCAACGCGAGCGCCAGTGGGCCACGACCGGCGTCACCCGCGAGAAGAGGCGTCCGCGGGACAACGACAAGGCGCAAAGGGACTTCCGCATCAACCGGACCGAGCGTCTGGCGGCGCGGGCGCGGCACACCGAGCGTGCGCTCGAGATGCTCACGGACGTCGAGAAGCCCTGGGAGGGTTGGGACCTGCAGTTCAGCATCAAGGAGGTGGCCCGGTCCGGTGACGTCGTGGTGCGACTCGAGGACGCCGTCGTCGAGCGGGGCGCGTTCACGCTGGGGCCGTTCACGCTGGACATCGGTTGGGCCGATCGAATCGCGCTCGTCGGTCCCAACGGGTCGGGCAAGACGACGCTCGTCGAGGCGCTCCTCGGCCGGCTCCCGTTGGCGCGGGGAAGGTGGCGCATCGGCCCGAGTGTCGTGGTGGGCGAGTTGGCTCAGGACCGGCGCGTGCTCCAGGACGCCAGCAGCCTGGCGGAAGCGTTCATGGCCGCCACCGGCCTGTCGCGCGAGCACGCCCGGTCGCAGCTGGCCAAGTTCGGGCTCGGTGCCGACGCGGTGCTCCGACCGCCGGCGTCGCTCTCTCCCGGTGAGCGCACCCGGGCCGAGCTGGCGGCGTTCGCCGCCACCGGCGTCAACTTCCTCGTATTGGACGAACCGACCAACCACCTCGACCTGCCGGCCATCGAACAACTGGAGTCGGCCCTGCGCGGCTACGCGGGCACGCTCCTGCTCGTCTCGCACGACCGTCGCCTGCTCGAGACGGTCACCGTGACCCGGCGAGTGGAGTTGCCGGGCCGCGACGACGTGTGGCGGGGCCTGGACGACCGGTAACGTGAATGTCACAGGCGAGGCGAGAAGGCGGCCAAATTGGGCGCGAGCCAAGGCCGGCGGCGGTCGCCGTCGAAGCACCGGGATGGCAACCCGCTTGCGCCGCTGCGTCACCTCGGGAACGCCATGCTGTGACGGAGAGCACGTCCGACGCCCCGGCGCTCGGACCGCAGGGTGGAGGCCCGCTCGCTGCGCCGAGCGGTCGAGTGTAGGGAGCAACAATGAGAGAGAGCCTCGAGGCAGCCGAGCAGAGGGTTGAGAAGCTGATCGCCAAGGCCAACCGCGCCCACCGCGGCGCCGGGTGGACCTACGAGCTCACCAGCGAGGTCGACAACATCGAGGTGCGAGCGCAGGCCGGGGGTCATATTCTGCGGATCCACCCGTGCTGGCTCCGCTACGTGGTCTCCCAGGGTGAGTTCCAGTCCTGTGTCGCCGACGAGATCGAAGCCTGGCACCTCCTCGAGCAGTTGACGGGCCCGGTCTCGACCTTCGCCTGAGGGTCGTCACCGAGCGCCTACGCGAACCGCTCCCGCAGCACCGCCCGCGCCGCCGACAACCCGCACATGCCGTGGACGCCACCGCCGGGTGGGGTCGAGGCCGAGCAGAGATACACACCCTCGAGCGGAGTCCGGTACGGGTTCCAGCGGGGCACGGGACGGAACACCGTCTGGCGCAACGTGGCCGCCCCGCCGTTGACGTCCCCGCCCAGCAGGTTCGGGTTGTACGACTCCGCCTCGGACGCCGTCCGCACCGCACGGGCCAGAACCCGGTCGCGAAAGCCCGGGGCGAAGCGCTCGATCTGCGCCTCCATGCGCTCGCTCATGTCGACGGTCGAGCCGTTGGGCACGTGGCAGTAGGCCCACAGCGTGTGCCTGCCCGCCGGCGCCCGCGTCGGGTCGACGACGCCGGGCTGGGCGACCAAGACGAACGGCTGCGCAGGGTGCCTCCCCCGGTGCACCTCGGCCTCCGCGCGCGCCACCTCGTCGAAGGACCCGCCCACGTGCACGGTCACGGTGCGCCGGCAGGCCTCCGCGCTCCAGGGCACCGGCCCGTCGAGCGCCCAGTCCACCTTGCAGGCGCCGGGCCCGGGCCGGAACCGCGTCCACGGGCGGCCCGCCCGTTCCGAGAGACGGTCCCCCGCCAGGGCCACGAACTGACGCGGCGAGGTGTCGAGGAGGACAGCACGCGACGGCGGAAGGTGCGCCAGGGACGTGACCCAGCTCCCGGTGCGGATCGTGCCGCCGAGGCGGTGTAGCTCGCCCGCCAGTCCGCTCGTGATGGCCGCGCTCCCCCCCTCGGCCACGGGCCACCCCACGCCATGGCCGAGTGCCGTGAGGAGCAGACCGAAGGCCGAGGTCAGCGGCGCCGTGAGCTCCTGCATCGAGTGCGCGGCGGCACCGGCGAGGAGCGCCCGGGCGGCATCGGTGGTGAAGCCCCGCGTGGTGCGACGGATCGACGGCGTGCCCGCGCGTGCGAAGCGCGCCAGCGCCAGCGGGTCACGGGGCACGCTGCGCATCGGGCCCAGCACGTAGTCGACGATCCGGTCCAGCCAGTCGACCAGCGGCCCGACAAGGTCCCGGTACGCGGCCGCGTCCCCGCCGAGATGCGACGCCGTCTCCCCGACGTCGCGGTACAGCGCGGCGGCGCGACCCGCCCCCAGCGGGTGGGCGAACGGCACCTCGGGCTGGCGGAGCACCACGCCGAGCGCGGGAAGGTCGAGCGAGCGGAAGAAGGGCGACGCCACCAGCGTCGGGTGCACCGCGGCGCAGACGTCGTGGCGGAATCCCTCGAGCGTCAGCTCCTCGGTGCGGGTCCCGCCGCCAGGGGTCGGAGCGCCCTCGTACACCTCGACCGCGTGGCCGGCCCGGGCCAGGGTCAGCGCGGCAGCCAGTCCGTTGGGCCCGGACCCCACCACGATGACGTCCGGACGCTCCATGGGCCGACGTTACCGACCGCGACCCGCGGATTCACCGGCGCCCGGCAGCCCGCACTGGCGCACGCGGCCGCGGGTCAATAGGTTGCGTGCGCCGGCGGCCGGTCGCCGCCGAACCCACATTCGCTCGACGTCTGGCACGAAAAGGGGGCCCTCATGGCCGAGGTGCACGGAACCTGCGAATCGCGCTTCGACGCGGTCCGCACCACGCTCGCCGACCAGATCGAGACCGGCGCCGACCTTGGGGCGTCGGTCGCGGTCTTCCTCCACGGCGAGCCCGTCGTCGACATCTGGGGAGGCTGGGCCGATGCCGAGAAGACCCGGCCGTGGGAGCGCGACACCATCACCAACGTCTGGTCGACGACCAAGACGATGACGTTCCTCTGTGCGCTGATGCTGCACGACCGGGGCGAGCTCGACTTCCACGCCCCCGTGGCCACCTACTGGCCCGAGTTCGCCGCCAACGGCAAGGAGAGGATCGCGGTGCGCCACGTCATGGGGCACACCGCCGGGCTGTCGGGCTGGGAGGAGCCGCTCGCCCCGGAGGACCTGGCGAACTGGGACCTGTGCACCTCTCGTCTCGCCGCCCAGGCTCCGTGGTGGGAACCCGGCACCGCGTCGGGCTACCACGCCGTGACCCAGGGGTACCTGATCGGCGAGATCGTCCGCCGCATCACCGGCGACACCATCGGCCGCTGGTTTGCGCGCGAGGTGGCCAAGCCGCTCGATGCGGACTTCCACATCGGCCTGCCCGCCAGCGAGGACCACCGCGTGTCCAACGTCATCCCGCCGCCGCCGATCGACCCGGCCGCCCTGGGCAGCCAGGTCTCCGAGACCATGATCAAGACGTTCATGAACCCGCTCATCGATGCGACGCTGACCTACGAGGAGTGGTGGCGACGCGCCGAGATCCCCGCCGCCAACGGCCAGGGCAATGCGCGCTCGGTGGCCGCCATCCAGTCGATCGTCGCCGGCAAGGGACTGGCCCGCGGCGTCCGCCTCCTCTCCGCCGCGGGTACCGACCCCATCTTCGAGGTGCAGGCGGACGGGATCGACAAGGTGCTCGGGGTCCAGGAGCGCATCGGCATGGGCTACGGCCTGAGCAACCCTCCCGACATGCCCTTAGGACCCCGCGCCTGTTACTGGGGCGGGTACGGCGGCTCGGTCATCATCATCGACCAGGACGCCGAGCTCGCAGTCTGCTACGTGATGAACCGCATGGAGTCCGGTCTCGTCGGCGACCTGCGCGGCGCCAACATCGTCACCGCCACCGTCGCCGGTCTCACCTCGTAGTGGCGCGGCGCCGTCGGCCGGCCGCCTAGGACAGCACCGCCTCGGCTTCGATCTCCACCCTCCAGGCGGGGTCGAGCAATCCCGCCACCACGACCATGGTGGCGGCGGGTCGCACGTGCCCGAGCAGCTCGCCGTGGACCGCGCCGATTGCCGCGCCGTCGTCGGCGGAGACGATGAACATCCGCGTCAGCACGATGTCGTCGAACGTCGCGCCACCCTCCTCCAGTGCCGCCCGGATGATCTCGAAGCACCGCCGCGCCTGGGGCCCCGCGCCGTCGGGGCACCCGCCCCCCGGCAGGACCGGACCGGTCCCCGAGACGAGCACGCGGTCGCCCACCCGGAAGGCACGGCTGAAGCCGATCGTCGGCTCGAACGGCGAGCCCGAGGGGATGCGTTGACGTTCGGCGACCATGACGTGCATCCTCGCGCCCGAGAGGAGGCGGCCTGTGGCGGCCGGTACCATGGGCGCGATCGGAGGTCGGATGGGTCTGGGTTGGCGGCGGATCGAGCTGGCGGTCGGGGTCGCTGCCCTCGTGGTGGGCGTCGCCGGGCTCGTGATCGCGACGGTCGGCCTGGGCGGGGGCACACCCTCCGCCGCGCCGGCGGTGCACCACGATCCCCCGACGACCACGACCACCACGACGAATGCAGCGGCGCCCGGCGCCGCCGCCACCAACAGCGTCCCGGCGAGCACGCTGGTCGCCACCACCAATGGCGCCATCCCGGGCTACCCGGCCCCCGGCGCGTCCTCCGACATGACGGTGCCGGGCCGCTGGTTCGGCTACCCGTCCGTCCTACCGGTCATCTCGACCGAGCCGGGCTGGCTCGACGTGCGGTTGGCCCAGCGCCCCAACGGCTCGACCACCTGGGTGCGCCAGAGTGACGTGACACTCGGGAACACGCCCTACGCCATCGTCGTCAACCTGACCACGATGCACCTCGATGTGTACGACGGCGGCGCGCCGATCCTCGACTTCCCCGCCGGCATCGGCGCACCCAGCGACCCCACCCCGATGGGCAGCTACTTCGTCACCATGCAGTACCCGCCCCCCAGCCCCGGCTACGGGCCGTTCGTGCTGGTGACCTCCGACCACTCGAACTCCATCACCGACTGGGAGAACTCCGGGGACGCCATCATCGCCATCCACGGGCCGATCGACTCCTACGACGACTCGCTCATCGGGACGTCCGGCGCCGCCATCTCCCACGGCTGCATCCGGCTGCACGATGCCGACCTGGCCCAGCTGGGGACCATCCCGGCCGGCACGCCCGTCGAGGTCGTCAGCTGATTAGGCGAGCTCGTAGTCGGCCAGGTCGGGCTCCAGCGTGCGCGCCCAGTAGGTGTGGAGGTCGAACGGCCAGTTCTGGGTGACCCGACCGTGCGCGTTGCGGTACCACGTCGGCACGTCGGCCACCCCCCACGCCATCAGCGCGTTGCCCGCTTCCATCTCGCGGCCGTAGTGCTCGTGGACGTCCCGCCGGCACGACATCGTGCGGCGCCCGGCGCGCAACAGCCGGCCGATCGCCTCGACCGCGTAGCGCACCTGGCACTCCACCATCACCAGGATGCTGCCGTTGATGACGAGGTTCGTGTTCGGCCCGTAGAGCATGAAGAAGTTCGGGAACCCCGGCACCGTGATGCCGAGGTAGGCCCGGGCATCGCCACCCCATTCCTCGTTGAGATCCACGCCGCCCGACCCGACGACCCGCATCGGCGCGACGAAGGCCGACGCACTGAAGCCGGTCCCGTAGATGAGCACGTCGGCGGGGTGCTCCTCCCCGTCCACCGTCCGCACGCCGCGGGGCGTGATCTCGTCGATCGGGGTGGTCACGAGGTCGGTGTCGGGGTGCCCGAGCGCCGCCGCCCACCGCCCGTCGTCGCGCAGGGCGCGCTTGGCGAAAGGTGGGAAGTGGGGCACCATCTTCTCGAAGAGCTCGTCGTCCTCGACCTGCGCGCGCAGGACGTCGACGAGCATCGAGCGCACGAAGTCGTTGCCCTCGCTCACCGACTCGGTCTGCGGGTCCCAGCCCGGGTCCACCCGGGCGGCCGTGAGCAGGCCCTCGTGCATGATCCAGAACTGCCACAACCGGTCCCAGCGCCCGTAATTGGGCAGCAGCCTCAGCAGGTCGTGGAACTCGGGCGGGAACGGGTCCTCGTAATTGTCGGTCGGCAACAGCCACGGCGGGGTGCGCTGGTATACGTCGAGATGGCCGACCTTCCCGGCCAGGCAGGGGACGAATTGGGCCGCGCTGGCTCCCGTCCCGATCACCGCGACGCGCCGTCCCTCCAACTCGACCGAGTCGTCCCAGGCCGCCGAGTGGAACGAGGGACCTCCGAATGCGTCCCGGCCCGCCAGGGCGGGAAACGACGGCCGGTTGAGCTGGCCCACCGCGCACACGATCCCGTCGAACGCCAGCGCCCGCTCGGACCCGTCGACGCCTCGCACCGTCAACGACCACTCACCCGCCTCGTCGTCGAAGCGCGCCTCGGTGACCTCGGACGAGAAGCGGATGCAGTCCTCCAGCCCCAGCTGCGTGGCCATCCGCTGCAGGTACGCCAGGAGGTCCGGCTGCGCCGAGAACCGCGAGAGCCAGTCGTTGGTCTGGGCGAAGGAGAAGCTGTAGAGCTGATTGGGCACGTCGACCCGGCAGCCGGGGTAGACGTTCTCGAGCCAGGTGCCCCCGACGCGGGCGTTCTTCTCGAAGACCGTGACGTCCGTGCCGGCCTGGCGCATCCGGTGCGCGGCGGCCAGGCCGGAGGCGCCCGCGCCGATGACGGCGCAGCGGAACGTGCCACCGACCTCGTCCATGTGCCACGTGGGTCTCCGGGGATCGCTCCCCTCGAGGGCGAGCTCCTCCACCAGGAAGGGCTCCCACTGCTCGGTCGAGCCCGCGCCCACGAGGAAGCCGAGGATCCGGCGCCGCGCGCCTTCCGACAACGCCGTCTCCGGCGCTCCGGAACCGTCGTGGGCCAGCAGAGCCTGTGCGGCCAGTCGCCGCGCCTCGTCTTCCTGATCGGGCCCCAGGCCGCGCCCCGGGACGAGGAGCTGCCCCTGGTCCGGCTCGAACTCCTCACGCAGCAGCGACACGTCCCCGGTGCGGTGCGCCACGGCGCACAGCAGAGGGTGCACATCGGCCGAGGCGAACGCCGCCTCGACCCGCGCCACGTCGGTCACGCCGGGCGCCTCAACCCCCCATGTGCTTGACGAGCTGGGAGATCTGGCTGTTGACCTCGACGGTGCGGGGCAGCTTGTCCATGGCCACCGCCAGCGACTCGGCGGTCCAGCGGTCGTCCGTGTCGACCGAGTCGGCGATCGACCACCCGGCGTAGATCCCCACCGACCCCCCGTAGACGCTGAAGACCTGGCCGTTGAAGGGGCAGGTCTCGGAGGCCAGCACGGCGACCAGCGGCGAGACGTTCTCGGGATCGAACACGTGTTGCTGCATCGACTCGCCCATCCCCGGGGTCTGCAGCGTCAGTCGGGTCCGGGCGACCGGGGCGATGCAGTTGGCGCGGACGCCGTAGCGGTTGAGCTCCATCGCGTTGACCACCGTCATGGCGGCGATGCCGGCCTTGGCGGCCGAATAGTTTGTCTGGCCCACGTTGCCGTGGAGGCCGGCGCCCGAGCTCGTGTTGACGATGGCTCTATCGGAGATCGTCCCGCCCTTGGCCGCCTCCCGCCACACTTCGGCGGCGTGCCGGGTGACGTTGAAGGTGCCCTTGAGGTGCACCGCGATCACGTCGTCGAACTCCTGCTCGCTCATGGAGACGAGCATGCGGTCGCGCAGGATCCCGGCGTTGTTGACGACGACGTGGAGATCGCCGAAGGTCGAGACCGCCTGGTCGATCAGCGCCTTGGCGCCGGCGAAGGAGCTCACGCTGTCGGTGTTGGCCACGGCCTGGCCTCCGGCCGCCGTGATCTCGTCGAC
Organism: uncultured Acidimicrobiaceae bacterium; assembly: GCA_963726005.1. Taxonomy (GTDB): domain Bacteria; phylum Actinomycetota; class Acidimicrobiia; order Acidimicrobiales; family RAAP-2; genus Bog-473. Next base: position 292,037 of record CAVSAT010000001.1, on the reverse strand, counting down.
CACCGACTGGGCGGCTGAGACGTCGGCGCCCGAGCCGTCGACTGCGCCACCGAGGTCGTTCACGACCACCTTGGCCCCGAGCGAGGCGAACAGGAGCGCATGTTCGCGACCGATGCCCCGCCCCGCCCCGGTGATGATCGCCACTCTGTCCTGCAACATGTTCGGCCGTCCTCTCGCTTCGCGTCCGCGACCGGCGCCCGAGGGGCGGGGGTCCGGGCGAGACGATTACAACGGCGCCCCAGCCTGTCAAACCGGAGGCGAGACCGTTTCTTCGCGCCGGCGCCGCTCCAGGTAGCGGCGCTCGGCCTCGGTGCCGGCCAGCTCGTAGGCCTGCCCGTAGGCCTCCGCCGCCTCCTCGTGGCGCCCCAGACGCCGCAGCATGTCCCCACGCGCCGCCGGGAGCAGGTGGTACGCGCGCAGCTCGCCGTCGACGGCGATCCGGTCGACCATGGCCAGGCCGGCCTCGGGACCCTCAGCGAAGGAGATGGCGACGGCCCGGTTCAACGCGATCACCGCCGACGGCGCCATGGAGAACAGGTGGTCGTAGAGCGCGGCGATCTCGGCCCAGTCCGTCATGCCATCGTCGCGGACGTGGCAGGCCGCAATGGCCGCCTGGATCTGGAAGGGCCCGGGCCTGCGCTGCGCCAGCGCGGCGTCGAGCAGCGCTGTCCCCTCGGCGATCTCGCCGTGGTCCCAGCGCGACCGGTCCTGCTCGTCGAGGACGATGATGTCTCCGGCCTCATCGAGCCGGGCCTCCCGCCGGGCGTCGTGGATGAGCATCAGCGCCAGCAGGCCGAGGGCCTCGGGTTCGTCGGGCATCAGGGTGCACAGGGTCCGGGTCAGCCGGATCGCCTCGGCGCTCAGGCCCTGCCGCACGAGCTCCGCGCCGGACGTGGCCGAGTAGCCCTCGTTGAACAAGAGGTACAGCACGGCCAGGACGGCGGCGGTCCGGTCCACCAGGAGGTGGGCCGGCGGGACCCGAAAGGGGATGCCGGCGTGACGGATCTTGCGCTTGGCCCGGACCAGCCGTTGGGCCATCGTTGGCTCGGGGACGAGGAAGGCCCGGGAGATCTCCGCCGTCGTCATGCCGGCGAGGGTCCGCAAGGTGAGTGCGACCTGCGCGTCGAACCCCAGGGCGGGGTGACAGCACGTATACATGAGGCGGAGGCGGTCGTCCGGCACGTCGTCCGCGCTCGGCGTGTCGTCCGGCCCGGTGCTCATCGCGGACTTCACGGAGCTTCGCCGCACCCAGCTGGCTCCGGCGTATGCGGTCGAGCGCGCGGTTCCGGGCCACCGTCGTGAGCCATGCGCCGGGGCGGCGCGGGATGCCGTCGTCGGGCCAGCGCTCCAGCGCCCGCGCGAAGGCATCCTGCGCACACTCCTCGGCCAAGTCCCAGTCACCGGTGAGCCGGATGAGCGCGGCGACCACGCGGCCCCACTCATCGTGGAAGGCCTCAGCGACCGCGGCGGTGACATCGGGGGTCACAGCTCCCAGATCGGCCTCACTTCGATGCTGCCGGTGCGGGCGCCCGGGATCAGGGCCGCGACCTCGATCGCCTCGTCGAGGTCCTTGCAGTCGACGAGGTAGTACCCGGCCAGCTGCTCCTTGGTCTCGGCGAACGGGCCGTCGGTGGACAGCGTCTCCCCGTTGCGCACCCGGACCGTGGTGGCGTCGGTCGTCGGGCGCAGCCGCTCGCCGCCCTGGAGGACGCCCCGGTCGGCCATCGCCTTGGTGTACTCGGCGTACTCGGCCGTCATCGCAGCGCCCTGCTCGGCGGTGGCCGTCGCAAACTGGCTCTCGTCGCCGGCAATCATCAACAGATATCGCATTCTGTCCTCCTGGTTTGGGGTTGGTTCCGCTCCTACGACGATCAGCCGGCCGCGGGATCGACACCGAGACCGAACATTCTTGGCCAACTTGGCCGCCCTACGCTCCAGAGCCATGGCCACCCCGGACGACACGGGCCTGCTCGAGCTCGAGGTCGGGGCCATCGCCGCTGGCGGTGGCTGCGTGGCGCGGGCGCCGGACGGCCTGGTCGTCTTCGTCCGGCACACCCTCCCCGGCGAACGGGTCCGGGCCCGCGTCACCGCCCGCACCACTTCCTACCTGCGGGCCGACGCGGTCGAGATACTGACCGCTGCCCCCGACCGGGTCGGTCCCCCGTGCGCACACGCCGGTCCGGGCCGCTGCGGCGGCTGCGACTTCCAGCACGTGGAGCTGGGCGCACAGCGCCGGCTCAAGGGCTTCCTGGTCGCCGAGCAGCTGGCGCGGCTGGCGGGGATCGAGCGCACAGTCGAGGTCGAGCCGGTGCCCGGCGACGCCGAGGGGCTCCGCTGGCGCAACCGGGTGCGCCTCGCCGTCGACGGGCGCGGGGCGGTCGGCTTCCGGCGGCACCGGTCCCACCAGATCGAGCACGTCGACGACTGCCCGATCGCGAGCGCCGCCGTGTCGGACACCGGCGCGTTCGGCGCCAGTTGGCCCGGCGCCGCGGAGCTCGAGATCGCGACGGGGACGCAACAGGGCGAGGCGGTGATCTCGGTCACCCCCCGGCGCCGGGAAACGCCGCGCCTTCCAGAGATCGACACGGGCCTGGTGATCCGGGGGAGAGTCCGCCGGCCGCCCGGGGCACTGCACGCCGTCGTCCGCGGGTACACCTACCGGATCTCGCCGGGGGTCTTCTGGCAGGCCCACACCGGCGCCGCAGAGGCACTGGTCGCCGCCGTCCTCGAGCTGGCCGGCGATTGCCGCGCCGCCACCGTGCTCGATCTCTACGCCGGTGCAGGGCTCTTCTCGGTCCCGCTGGCGCATGCGGTGGGCCCCACGGGAGCGGTCCACGCGGTCGAGCGGGACGCCCGCGCCTGTGCCGACGCCCGCCACAACGGCGCCGCCTTCTCCCGGCTGCGCGTCACGCAGGGCGAGGTGACACCCGCGCTCGTCGCGTCCGCGGTCGGTCGTCCCGACCTCGTCGTCCTCGACCCGGCTCGGGAGGGCGCCGGCACCGCGGTCATGCGGGCCCTGGCCGGCCACGCCGCGACCCTGCGCACGCTCATCTACGTCTCGTGCGACCCGGCCTCGTTCGCACGCGACGTCCGTGCCATCCTCGACGACGGCTGGGACCTGACGGTCCTGCGGGCCTTCGACATCTTCCCCATGACCGAGCACGTGGAACTCGTCGCCGCCCTGTCGCCCCGCCGGCGCTGAACCCGGCCGACGGGAGGATCTCTAGGCGTGCCCCCCCAGCTCGTGCTCGATGTGCCCCGCCGACTCGAACTGCAGCGTCGAGTGTGCGACGTCGAAGTGGCCCGCCAGGCAGTCCTGCAGGTGGTCCAGCACACGCCCGGCATCGCCCGTGGTGAAGCACTCCTCGGTGACCACCACATGGGCGGTGAGGATGGGCAGAGAGGAGGTGAGGGTCCAGGCGTGGAGGTCGTGCACCGACGTGACCTCGGGCAGCTCCAACAGGTGCTGCCGCACCTCCTGGAGGTCGATGTCCTCGGGCGTCGCCTCGAGCAGGATGTGCAGCGCCGGCCGCAACAGCGCCGCGGCCGCTTTCAACATCAGGAGGACGACGGCCAAGGAGGCGATTGAGTCGGCGCGGTTGAAACCCCAGACCACGATGACCACGCCCGCGATCAGCGTGCCCGCGAACCCGTAGAGGTCGGTCAGGATGTGGCGGTAGGCGCCCTCGACGTTGAGCGACTGCCGGTTGGCCCGTGCCATGGTGAGCGTGGCGGCCAGGTTCACCACCACCCCGACCGCGGCGACCACGATCAGGACCCCGCCGTCGACGTGCGACGGGTGCGCCAGCCGGCTCACGGCGTCGTAGGTCACCAGCGCGGCGACGACGAGGAGGGCGACACCGTTGGCCGCGGCGGCGAGGATCTCCGCCCGCTTCAGGCCGTAGGTGTGCGATCCCGTCTCGGGACGGGCCGCGAGCCGGATGGCCACGAGCGAACCTGCGATCGCTCCGACGTCGACCAGCATGTGGCCGGCGTCGGCCAGGAGGACGACCGAGTTCGACGCGACGGCGGCGCCCACCTCGAACGCCATGAAGCCGAGCAACAGGAGGAGCGCGAGCGACAGGGCGCGACGGTCCCCCGCGACCGACGGACCGCCATGGTCGTGACCCGGCTCAGCCATGCGCCGTCACGTGGTCCGCGTGGGTGAGCACTTCCTCGACGAGGCGGCGAACATGGGCGTCGTCGAGGACGTAGAAGATGCGCGTTCCTTCCCGCCGGCTCCGGACCAGGCGGGCGAGGCGGAGCTTGGCGAGATGCTGGGAGACCGCGGCCGGCTGGGCGCCCACCAGGTCGGCCAGCTCGTTGACCGAGTGCTCGCCCTCCAGCAGGGCCCAGATCACCCGCAGGCGCGTCTCGTCGCCCAGCAGCTTGAGCATGCCGACGGCCGAACGGAACTCCTCGCCCGCCGGACTCTTACGTATCTGCGTAGCCACGCAGATACTGTACCGCACGTCGAGGGATCGAGCGGCCGAACGTCCGGCTCAGCCGTTGTTGGAGGCCGTGCCCTGGAAGATCGGCGCCTGCGACTGGGGCCCGTACGTCGAGAGCGGTGGCGCCTGCACGTTGCACGGCTGCTGCACCGAGCCGGGCGGAAGGACCGCCTGCATGACCTTGTTCATGATCGGCCCGGCGATCCCGGCCCCGTCGGACGAGATGTTCTGAAACGGCACCACCACGGCAACGGCGATCGTCGGGTTGTTGGCCGGCGCGAAGCCGATCATCCAGTCGTGGTTCACCCCGAGACCCGTCTGGGCGGTCCCGGTCTTGACGGCCGCGCACAGATAGGACGGGAAGCCCACGCCGGACGCCGTGCCCGAGATGGGAACGCTCTCCATCAGCGCGGTCACCGACTGCGCCGCCTGCGGCGTGGCCGTCCGTGGCATGGCCGTGGGGGTGTACGACTGCACCAGCGCGCCCTGCGAGTCGTGGATGGACGACATCAGGTGCGGCGTCATGATGACCCCACCGTTGGCGATGCCGGCGGCCACCATGGCGTTCTGCAGGGCCGTGTCCTGGACGTAGTCCTGGCCGATGGCCGAGTAGGCCTGGAAGGCCTGCGAGTTCGGAGGAAGCGTCTTGAGCGTCGAGGCCACGACACCGCCCACCGGCTGCTGCGCGTTGCTCGGCAGGTCGATAGGGGGCACCGAATTGAGGCCGAACATCTCGGCCTGCTGGCGCAGCGTGGACACACCCTCCTGCACGCCGAGCTCTCCGTAGCCGGGGTCACACGACTGCGGCAGCATGGACGTCAAACTGCCGCCACACGGCGATGAGTTGCTCGGACTGCTCCCGTCGTTGCAGAGGAGCCGGTTCGAGTCGGGGAACGCTTGGCACGGTTGGACCGGATAGTTGAAGCCCGCCAGGGACGGCTTGAGGTTGTAGGCCGCGGTGGACGTCACGACCTTCATCGTCGAGCCCGGGAAGAACGTCTCGCCGGTGGCGATGGGGCGCAGAGGGGAGAAGCCCTCATGGTCCTTTTGCACATAGCTGTAATAGGCCAGCTGCTCCGCACGCAGCGACGTGCTCACCAGGGGGTTGGGGTCGTAGGTGGGGTTGGACACCATGGCGAGGACGGCGCCCGTCTTGGGGTTGAGCACGACCACCGCCCCGTCGTTGTTACCCGGCGTCGACGTCAACGCGTTCCAGACCTGTTGTTGCAGGCTCGGCTCCACGGTCAGTGACACGTTGTCGGTGGTCACCGGCAACTTCTGCCGGAAGAGGAGCTGGCTCAGCGTCTGGGGGGCCTGTTGGTGGGCGCCGAGATCCGCGTTGTACTGCTGCTCGATGCCCGAGGTCCCGTAGTACAGGGACGAGTCGTAACCGGTGATACCGGCGAAGAGGGGTCCCTGCGGGTACTGGCGGACGTACGTGTACGGATAGGTGGACTTGTCGGCGGCGGGTGTCGGGGTCGACTTCGCCAAGACGCTGCCGTCCGCGGCGTAGATGGTGCCTCGGGGGTTGTCGTACCGCAGCGCCGCGACCCGGGGGTTGTACGGCGACGCCTGGAGCTGCTTGGCCTTCACGAGCTGGATATTGACCAGCTGCGCCACCACGAGGCCCAGGCAGGCCACCATGATGACCCCGAGCCACCGGATACGGCGCCCCATCAGCCCGGTAGCCGCTTCGTGGACGACCCGATCACCGCGAGCATGGTAGGCCGCTGGGCCCACCGAATTGCTTCATGCCCGTTGCCCCGCCTCCACCCCCGATGCACCCGCACGCGACCGGTTCTCGATGCTCGGACCGTTCAAGGCCGACCGCTGCGGTGCCGATGAACTCTTGTGGGGCAACCACTCCTTCTTCGCTGCGCGCCTGACGGGCGTCCCGTGCCGGTCGTGCGGACGGGCGGGCGGCGCGAGGCCGCACCCGACGCGAGAGGAGCGACATGACCGTTCGAGTGCCGAGGCTCTCCCATCCCGCATCCTTGGCGGCTGCCGCCGCCACCGCCCTTGGCCTGACCATCACCTTCCAGGCGGCACCCGTCGCCCAGGGCACCGAGGTCCCCCATGCCGCGGGGTTCGTCGCCAACCAGACGTGGAGCCAGACGCTCAACGACTCCGGCAACCCCGTCGCACTCTCGTCGCCGAACGTGGCCAACCTGGACGGGCAGCCATCCGTCGTCGTCGGCGACCGCGGCGGGCACATCTACGCCTTCCACCTCAGCGGTGGCTCGTCCCCGGCCGGTTGGCCCTACAACGCCGGCGCGCCGGTCGACTCCTCCCCCTCGGTGGCAGGCATCAACGCCAACGGCCGCGACACGGTGTACGTCGGCGTCGGCACGGCGGCCACCCCCGCCACGGGGGGCTACCAGGCGATCGCCCCCAACGGCGGCGACCAGTGGTTCGTGCAGGAGACCAACCCCGGGACCGACTCCGTCCCCCACAACGCCGTCTCGGCATCGCTGACGGTCGGCGCCTTCGGCGGCGCGCTCGGCGTCGAGGCCGGCTCGCTGGGTCAGAACTCCGACGCGCTCCTCGCGGCCAACGGCGCGGAGCTCGGGGGCTTCCCGTGGTTCTCCGCCGACTCGGTGTTCTCGACGGCGGCGGTGGCCGACCTGTACTCCGACGGCAACAACGAGATCATCAGCGGCGGCGACTCCAGCGCGGGCGTCGCCTACGGGGAGACCTACGGCAACGGGGGGCACATCCGCATCCTCTCGAGTGCCGGCAACGCGGGGACGGGGAATCCGGGCGGCGGCCTCATCTGCGAGTACAACACGAACCAGAACATCGACCGCTCGTCGCCCGCCGTGGGACAGTTCCTCTCCGGCGGCAACGTCGGCATCGCCATCGGCGACGGCAGCTTCTACTCCGGTGCACCGGACTCGAACAAGATCTTCGCCATCAACACGGACTGCGGCCTGGCCTGGAGCGACACCCTGAACGGGACCACGGCCGACTCCCCCGCCCTGGCCGACGTGTCCGGCAACGGCCAGCTCGACGTGGTCGAGGGGACCCAGGCCAACACCATCTACGTGCTGAACGGCACCAACGGCGGCGTCGTCTGGTCTGCGCCGACCAGTGGCCAGGTGATCGGATCGCCGGTCACGGCGGACCTCACCGGTGGCGGGTACCAGGACGTCATCGTCCCGACGACGGCCGGGATCGACATCTTCGACGGTCGTTCGGGTGCCGAGGTGGCGACACTCGGGGCGACCGACGGCTTCCAGAGCGCGCCGCTCGTGACGAGCGACCCCAACGGCCACATCGGCATCACGGGTGCCGGCTACTTCTACAACGGCAGCGCGCTGTTCGGTACCGTCGTGCACTGGGAGATCGACAACACGAACGGGTCCGGAGCGAGCGTCAACGAAAAGGGCGCGTGGCCGCAGTTCCACCACGACCCCCAGCTCAGCGGTGACGCCGGCACGCCGCCACCGGCACCCATTCAGGTGCCGTGCAACGCGCCGGCGGGGGGGCCGAACGGGTACCTCCTGTCGGCATCCGACGGCGGCGTCTTCGACTACGGCAACATCCCGTTCTGCGGGTCCACGGGGAGCATCCACCTCAACCAGCCGGTGGTGGCCTCCGCGCTGACCCGGGACGGCGGGGGGTACTGGGAGGTCGCCTCGGACGGTGGCCTCTTCAGCTTCGGCGACGCGGGCTTCGACGGCTCCATGGGCGGCAAGCCGCTCAACGCACCCATCGTCGGCATGGCCGCCACGCCGGACGGGGGCGGCTACTGGGAGGTGGCGTCCGACGGGGGCATCTTCTCCTTCGGCGACGCAGGCTTCTACGGCAGCACGGGGTCCATCCATCTCAACCGGCCCATCGTCGGCATGGCCTCCACGCACGACGGCAAGGGGTACTGGCTCGTGGCATCCGACGGCGGCATCTTCAGCTACGGGGACGCCTCCTTCCACGGCTCCATGGGCGGCTCGCCGCTCAACTCCCCGGTCGTCGGGCTCGGCCCGGACACGGCGACGGGCGGCTACTGGGAGGTCGCGGCCGACGGCGGCATCTTCTCCTTCGGTGCGCCGTTCTACGGCTCCACCGGGAGCCTGCGCCTGAACGCACCGATCGTCGGCATGGAGTCCAACCAGAACGGCTCGGGGTACCGCTTCGTGGCGTCGGACGGGGGCATCTTCAGCTACAACGCCCCCTTCTACGGCTCCATGGGTGGCAAGCCGCTCAACAAGCCGGTCGTCGACATGGCGGGGACCTGAGCGCTCGCCCGGTCGCTCGGCCCCACGCGGCGGCGCAAGGCCGCTTCGGCGCCGTGGGGCAATAGGACTCCACCAGGACCAGTCGACGGGCGCAGCATCGAGCCGGCGCCGACCCAGCCGCGGTGACCCGTGTCGGGGCGCACGAAGAGAACCGTGGGGGGTCCCGGGCGGGATGCCGGGGGATGACCCGCAGTATCCTCACCACCTCGCAGGCTCTTTGATCGGGGGTGCAGGTGATGGGCACGGGCGACGCCACCGGTCAGCTCGTCGTGACGCGGCGCGCCGAGCGCGTGCTGACCATCTCCATGGAGCGCGGCGCCAAGCGCAACGCCATCGACCGGGCCATGGCCGACGCGCTCGATGCGGCCCTGAACGAACTGGACGACGACGACCAACTCTGGGCGGGGATCCTGACCGGCACGGGGGACGTGTTCAGTGCCGGGAGCGACCTGACGGCGGGCGGTGACTACGTCACCGGCCGGGGCGGCGAGTACGGCATCATCCGGCGCCGGCGCCGCAAGCCGCTCATCGCGGCGGTCGAGGGTCCCGCCTTGGGCGGTGGCCTCGAGATCGTGCTCGCCTGCGACCTCGTCGTCGCCGCACGAACCGCCCGGTTCGGGTTGCCCGAGGTGGGGATCGGTGTGGTGCCGACCTGCGCCGGACTGTTCCGGGCCCCACGGGCCCTGCCCCTGAACGTGGCCCGGCAGCTGATCCTCACGGGCCGCCCGATCGAGGCCCAACGGGCCTACGAGGTGGGCTTGGTCAACGTGCTCGCCGACCCGGGTAAAGCTCTACTGGAGGCTGAGACCTTGGCCAGGCAGATCTGCGCCAACGCCCCGGTCTCGGTGCAGGCCTGCCTCTCGGCCGTGAACGGCATCGTCGCGGCGGACGACGAGCTCGGCTGGGAGCGGACCGAACGCGCCTTGGCCTCGGCCGCGCGCTCGGCCGACGCCCGCGAAGGGGTCGCCGCGTTCCTCGAGAAGCGGCCCCCCGTCTGGACCGGGCGCTAGCGGTCCGGACTTTGGTCGCCCGCACCCGATCCTGCGGGCGGGTGCCGGGTCCGGGCTCCACGGCTACCGTCGGCCGATGACCGCCGGTCGACAGCACGTGCGACCGACCGCGCTGCTGGCCGCGACGGTGGCGCTCTCGGGCACGCTGGGCGTGACGGTTCTCGGCCCGACGCCCGACAGCGCCGGGGCACAGTCGCCGGCGGCACCCGCGCCGACCGACCCGGCGGCACTCGTCCATCCGTTCGACGGCACCGGGACCGGGCCGGTCAGCCCCGGCACGGTCGGCGAATTCCCGGGCGCCGATGTCCCCTTCGGCATGCTCCAGTGGAGTCCCGACACCAGCCCCGACGCCGTCCAGGCCGGTGGCGGGTACGCCGACGCGGACAGCCGGATCAACGGCTTCAGCCTCACCCACCTGAGCGGCACCGGCTGCCCCTCCTACCAGGACGTACCCATCTTGCCCACCGAAGGTGCCATCGGGAGCAATCCGCAGGCGACCGTTGCCGCCTTCTCGCACGCGCAGGAACGCGCCAGTCCCGGTCGCTACGAGGTCAGGCTCGCACCGGCGTCGATCGCGGTCGCGCTCGCCGTCACGACGCGTTCGGGCATCGCACGCTTCACCTTTCCCCCCGGCACACAGTCCAACGTCCTCTTCAAGGTCGCCGACAGCGCGAACCCCGTCTCCGCTGCTCAGGTGCGCATCGTCGGCCACGACGAAGTCGAGGGTCAGGTCACCAGCGGCGGGTTCTGCCAGACGGGCACGAATTACACGCTCCACTTCGTCGCGCGTTTCAACCGACCCTTCTCGTCGGCCGGGAGCTGGACCGGCTCGGGCGCCGCCGGGAACGCCAGCTGTACCGGGCCATCGTGCGGGGCGTACGTGCGCTTCGATACGACCACCCAGCGCGCGGTCGAAATGAAGGTCGCCATCTCCTTCGTCAACACCCACGACGCCGAGCAGAACCTCGCCCGCGAGGACCCGGGCTGGTCGTTCGCGGGGTGAGCGACCGGGCCGCGGCGCAGTGGAACGCCCTCCTCGGGCGCGTGGTCGCGCGGGGAGGGACGGCGGCCGAGGAGCACACCTTCTACACCGCGCTCTACCACTCGCTCCTGTTTCCGAACATCGTGTCGGACGTGAACGGTCAGTACGCCGGGAGCGACGGCCGCGTGCACACCGCACGCGGGCGGGACGAATACGCCAACTTCTCGGAGTGGGACATCTATCGCAGCGACGTCCAGCTCGAGTCCCTTCTCGCCCCCCACGACGTCGGCGACATGGTCCAGTCGTTGGTCGATGACGCCCAGCAGACCGGCTGGTTGCCGAAGTGGGCCATCGTGGGCGGGGACGAGTCCCAGATCAACGGCGACTCGGCCGACCCCATCATCGCCGACGCGTACGCCATGGGCGTGCGCAACTTCGACGTCACCGCAGCGCTCAAGGCCATGGTCAAGGGGGCGACCCAGACCGAAACGGGGCACGGGCTCGAGATCGAGCGCCAGTACCTGAGCCAGTACCTCTCCCAGCACTACGTCAATGCGGGTTCCCTCGACCTCACCTCCATCGACTATTCGATCGGAGGCTCGGTCACCCTCGAGTACGCCATCGACGACTCCTCCATCGCCCGGATCGCGTCGGCGCTCGGTGACAGCGCCCTGGCGTCGTCCATGGGGCGGCGCGCCGCGAACTGGGAGTATCTCTTCAACCCCGCCACCGGTTACATCCAAGCCCGTGGGAACGACGGCAGCTTCCCGCCCGGCCCGGCCTTCGAGACGTCGCAGCTCGAACCCGGCGGGCAGCTCGGCTTCGAGGAGGGGAACGCCGTGCAGTACACGTGGTCGGTGCCCCAGGACCTGGCTGCGCTGGCCTCGCTCATGGGCGGTGATACCGCTGCGACCAGCGAGCTGACGACATTCTTCACCTCGCTGAACGCCAGCCGCGACGCACCGTACGACTGGTCCGGCAACGAGCCCGGCGAGTGGGCACCCTGGGAGTTCGACTCCTTCGGCGCGCCCGACAAGACGCAAGGCACCGTCCGCGCCATCGTGAACGCCGAGTACGCCGACGCTCCCGTCGACGAGCCCGGCAACGACGACCTGGGGGCGATCTCGTCGTGGTACGTGTGGGCGGCCCTGGGCTTCTTCCCGGTGACCCCCGGCTCGGCGAACCTGGCGCTGGCCAGCCCGCTCTTCCCTTCCGTGACCCTCACGTTGCCCGATGGCCGCCGCCTCGTCGAGCACGCCCCGGGCGCGGCGGCCTCCCGGCCCTTTGTCCATGCCCTCACCGTGACCGGGGTGTCGCAGCCCGCACCGACGCCCAGCGGCACCCGCTGCGCCCAGTCGAGCACGGCCGGGCACGCTGCCCCGAGCCGCGGGTGGGACCGTCCCTGGCTTCCGGCGTCGGTCCTCCGGACCGGAGCGAGCCTGTCCTACACACTGTCGCCCAGCCCGGACCCGACCTGGGCGTCGTCGGCGGCCGACGGCCCGCCTTCGTCCGGCACCGGGGAGCTCCCCGCGGTCGGGTTCTCGTCGCCGAGCGGCGCGACATCGGTAGCCGCAGGACAGGCGACCGGCATCCAGCTCGGCGCGGCCGGGCCGCGGCCGCGGCCGGAACCGACCACGGTCCGATGGCGGGTGGCATCGCCTCCGAACGGGCTCGCCGTGTCCCCGTCGTCGGGAACGCTGACACTCGCCCCCGCCTGCGGGACCCCGCGCCCGGTCACCCAGTCACTGACCGTCAGCGGCGCCGTCCCGGGGACCTACCCCCTTCGGGTGGCGATGACCACTTCCGGGGGTCTGGCGCTCCCTCCGGTCGTCCTGGATGTCGTGGTGCATTCCTGAGCCGGCCCGCCCGCACGGGGTCTGCTCGTTCGGGACGGTGACCGTGATGGACGCACCGCGGACGATCTGGCGCACCCGTACGACAGCGCCGAACGTCACTCGGCTCCCCGCGGTGGCGTGCCCGACGCCGGTGAATGCTCCGCGGCCGGTTCTATTTAATCTGCGCCGACAGCACATGGACGGCAGCTTGGAGCAAGGTAATCAGGTAGCTGAGGCTGTTGATTCGAACGTTCATGGCATTGACTTCCGTTCGCAGATGGTTGAGCTCATATCCCGCTGCCGCGAATCCAACCACGACGACGACAGCCAGGATCAAGACCGCGTACCATACTGACCTCTTCGCGTATGGAGCTCGTTGACGATTCATTTCACCATCCTCGGAGTGGGCAAGGGCAGCGGGAAGAGTAACGCCTAGGCGTTGAGAATGTCGGACGAGACTGGCATGGAGCTTCGGGGTTGTTCGTCTGCCTCGTCCCGCCGAATTTGGGTTCAGCCCGCCGGCATGCTGCCGACACCTGAGGCTCGCGAACGATTCGAGCTCCTTGCGGTCGGCCAGAACGACGAACTCATCGACCGGCGTAGAGCATCGGGAGGAGAAAACCATCCGAACGTCCTCGCTCATCGTATGGACTTCTCATCGTTGTGGTGCTGACCGCCAGCGGTTCGAGCAGTGGCGAACCGCGCTCACGTTGCGGCGCCCCCGAGGTCCATCTCCCACCACAGGAAATTCCTCGTTTGATCGAGGATCTGTTGACGGTGCTCGGCATACGGCACGTGGCATGTCTCGTTCCACGACTCCAGAAATGCGTCGAGTCCCTGGGCCTTCGCCGCATTGATGGTGCTCACCGCAGCCGAATACGGAACGAGCGGGTCGCTCGTGCAATGGAAATCGAGGGCCGGCGCATCGCCGGGAGATACGGTGCCCACGCCCACGTGTGCACCAGAGAGCGAGACCGCCGCTCGTACGCCAGCCGACGGATCCTGGGATGTGGAATAGCCGACGTTCAGCGCGGTGATCGCCCCCGCGGAAGAGCCGCCGATGGCGATTCGGTTCGGATCGATACGGTACATGGTCGCGTTGGTCCGGAGGAACCGCACTGCGGTTTGTGCATCCGCGGCTGCTTCGTCGATCGCGGTACCGCAATTCGAGAAGTTCCCCGAGCAACCTGGCGACTCGAGGCGATAGTTGATGGAGACGTTCAGGTATCCCTCCTTGGAGAACGTCGTCGCCTCATCGACGAGCTCGGACGAGGTCTTGTCGCCGCAACAAAACGAGCCGCCATGAACCCAGACGATCGCCGGGCGAGCGGTGACGGTGTCGCCTGTCGGCTGGTACATGTCGAGCTGAAGGGTGATCGTCTGGCCCTCGAGGTTGACCGCACTGCCGTACGTCAGGTTGCTCGTCACGGTGACCGCGTTGAACACCGGGTCGCGATACCGAACGGTGGCACTTCCGGGCGGAGAGATATTCGGCCAATCGCATCCGGCGGCGAAGATGGCCAGCACGGCAAGGAGAGGCACCACAAGACGAAGGCGCATTGGGAAATCGTGACCGCACACCGGCGCACCGTCAAGGTGACCCTCTTCCGGATTCTTCACCGGCCCGTGCGTGCAATGGCGACAGGGTCTGATCAGCAGGCGTGGAGGATGGTGTCCGCGGTCGGTGCAGTGTTGTTGCAGGATTGATTGGATAAGGACCTGTTGTTGACCAGCGTGTTCGAGGGTGGCTATTGCTCCCAATCATTCACGGCCCGCGAGTGAAGGTCGATCGCTCCGAGGAGACGCCCGAGGCGGATCATGGCGAGCTTGCTCTCGGCCCAAGGCTCGGTGGCCGAGAGCTGCGCCGTGCGCACGACCTCCGCGCAGGCGTCGAGCAGGAGCGCAACGTGTCGAGCGAGTTTCGGATCCGGGCACGGGTGCGCATGCAGCCAGGCCGCGGCGTCCCTCGTCGCTGCCTGCATCTCATCTGCCGCAGCCAACATGGTGGCCTGGTTCAGGGCGATCGATGCCAAGAATCTGTCTTCGGCGGCGGTCACGCGTTTCAGGACGTCCCCCGCCATTGCGCGCCATCGATCGGCCGTGGGTTCTGTGCTCATGATGGTCCGGCAGGGCCTGCGACCCCGCCGGTACGCCCCCCCCCAATCGATTGTGGTGGTCGGCGTCAATGCCTCCAAGGGCCGTTTGGACCAGCGGCCCACAAACCTCTCACAACCTTCCTGACGTATGGATACGCAGAACGGGGATCGCTTCGGGGAGTTGCTCGGGTCACACGGGAATGACAGCTGCGGTCGCTCGGCGCCGCCCGCAACGCACGCGCTTCCGGGTGGGCGGGGTTACCGTACGCTCGACCTCGTTGGTGCACATCGCATTCTTCAGCTATCAAGTGAAGTTGGTACGAGAGAGGTTCACTTGGACAGGGCTCCCATCGTTTCAGCGCCCCGGCCCGCATCCGCGCTCGGTCAATACCGAGCGGACCCGAACACGATGAGGGGGCAGGGCGGAATCTCCCCGACCTGACCCCGATCCACCCCGCCCCGGGTCAGAGTCTGCGTGAGGCAGGCGGGTGCCCGGTAGAGCCATTCGATCTCACCACAGCACAACGCAGTGACAACTTCTTTGAGCGGCCCGCCCTTGGCTGATAAGCCTTGGCAGAGCGTAACGACCCCACCCCCCCTTCCCCCCGGGCGGGGTCGTTACGCGTGCGGTGCGGCCCTGCGCCCATTGGAAGAAGCGCGACACCTTGTCGCCCGATTCGAGACGGGGGGCGAGGCCTGCGGGACGCCGTGGTGCGCTCCATCGCTGAGAATTCGGTGGAAGCATACGTTCGTAACGAGAACCCGACTTCGTCGAGCAGCTGGGCGCGCTCGAGGAGCACGGCGGTTTCGACTTCGAACTGATTCAATCGCTGCTCGGACGGCGCCTGATCGACTGATGGGCAAAAGGCGACTCGCGATCGACGAAATGGGCGGTACAAATGCCTATCCGATGTTCGAACGCCTTGTCGCAGCGGTGTTGCCCCGTGCCCATCCGAGAGGCAAGCGGGGAGGCTCTTGCAAATTGCTCGTGACGAGCCCGGACCTTGCGGCCGGCGCAGCATTTCGCCTACGTTGAGCTTTGGAGGGGCTTCGGGCTTACGAAGATGGGGGTGGACGATGGTGCTCATCCGTCTGTTCAGGCTTCTTGTGATCGCGTCGGTGCTCACGGTGTCATGCGGCGCAACCGCCCTTGCGACCACCTCGGCTTCGAGTGGCGCCACAGCGCACGCGTCTCAGGCGGCGAGCGCCGGTCCGCAGTGCACCTTTAATGGAAGCTCCCTCCCACTGGTGACAGGAGTCTCTGCCGGAAGCAAGATCGCGGTGAACTGCACCGGCCTGCCACCACTACACCCCTACCTGATGGTCGGCACGAGCCTGGTCCTGGCGATCGACCCTGCTGCCGCTCCGCTCTTGTCGGGTCAGCTGGTTTCGTTGGGTGCACTCATGGCGTTGCTGGCCGCGCTGAAGGAAATCGATCTGCCCTCGGCCATCACTCCCATCTCCGACCTCTCGGGAAACCTCAGTGTCACGTGGACAGTGCCGACGTTCCAAGCGCTCGATCCGAATGCCTCTTGTCCCCCGACGCAACAAGAGTTCAACTCGGGATTGCTCGGCTGTGCCTTGGCGATGATCGACCTGACCAGCTTCAAGCCGGTGGGAGCTGGCAGCGCGTTGTTCGAATACACAGGGTTCCCCATTTTCCCTCCGAATCCAACAGTGGCCCTCTCAGCCTCAACGGCGGTTCCCAATCAGACGGTGTCGGTCAGTGACGCTCCCGGGGCATCGACCTACTGGTGGTTGGCCACGCTGAACGTCCTGCAATCGTTGCTTGGAACCGGTAGCGGGACGCCATCGGTGAAGGTCACGCTCGTCGACATGAATGGCCGCTCCGTTCCTGCGGCCTCAACTGCTCAGGTGGCGCCCGCAACCTACAACTCAGGGGTCTTTTCCCCGCCCAGCCTTTCGGGGGGCTTCACCGTCCCGTCAACGGTGACCGGTCCGGTGACGGTCGACGTTCAACTGTCTGCACCGCTCGATGGGATACCCCTCAGCAACACTGCCTCGGCTCCCCTCTTCGTCAACAATCCACCGACCACCAGTGTGGTCCTTCCTTCAAATGGTGCCTCGCTGGCGGGTAGCCAGTATCTGGACGCCTTCGCCTCTGACTACGGCACCCTGGCGAAGGTCGAGTTCCATCTCACCGGCGGGACACTGAACAACGCCCTCATTGCGACCGGCACCCCGACCTACTACGGATGGCTGGCGGGGTGGAACACCACGACGGTTCCCAACGGCACCTACACCTTGCAGAGCGTCGCCTACGACGCAGGCGGGCTCAGTGCCCATAGCACTGGCATCACGGTCACAGTTGACAACCCCCCGCCCACGACCAGCGTGGTGCTTCCTTCAAATGGTGCCTCGCTGGCGGGTAGCCAGTATCTGGACGCCTTCGCCTCTGACTACGGCACCCTGACGAAGGTCGAGTTCCATCTCACCGGCGGGACAATGAACGACGCCCTCATTGCGACCGGCACCCCGACCTACTACGGATGGCTCGCGGGGTGGAACACCACGACGGTTCTCAACGGCACCTACACCTTGCAAAGCGTCGCCTACGACGCCTCTGGAAACGTGGGCCGCAGCCCCGGTATCACGATCACAGTCGCGAACTAGTCGCGATCTCAGGCGCGAGGTTCCGGCTGGCGTCGCCGCTCTCAATGCTCAACGGGTAATAACGCCTCACTGGTCTGCCCAGCCCCATGTTGCTCTGACGACGACCTTCTCGGGCCGCCCCAAAGAGAGTGACCCGATGACGAAGTGCGTGCGCTGCGATGCCACAAGGCAGTTTCCCGGAACGACAACTTCTCCACATTCGTACCGCCGGCTCGTCAGAAGCTTGACGATCCCTCCCCGGTTCGCTGGGCGCGGTTTCGTAGAGCGGCTTCCGTAAATAGGGCGCGTTGCCCGTGCGATGCTCCTCCGCCGTTCGACGATTGAACAGCGAGTCATCATGTCTGCCTCGATCTTGCGGAACTGACGAGCGGCGAAAGCTGGTCCATGTGTCGTTCTGGGACGCACTTCATGACTGGGCGGACCGTACGTTCCTGTTCGCCGCGATCGGTTTCCGTGGCACTCCGGTCGAGTACCGAGTCACACAAAGTCGTATTGGTGTCGGCATGCGCGAGCACCGGGCGACGACCGGCTGAAGCAGGCCGGCGGGCGCATGCTGAGGTCGCTGGTGGCGCAGCGTTCCGCACGCGTCACGAGCCCTCATATTCGTCATGACGGCGCCACCAGAAGCCGGTCTCGTTCCGACCGAGTGGCGCGCGGTCGAGCCACTGGTACATGCCCCAGAGACCATCCAGCCCACGCGCATAGGCAGAGTAGGTGTGATACACGACGCCATCGTCAATCGCGAACGCGCTCACGCCGGGCCCTTCTCGTCGATACGTCTCCCAGTCCGTTCCAACGATGCTCGATGCGAACTGGTCAAGTCCGGGACCCTCTTCGGCGGTCGAGGGCCGAAGATCCATCTTGTGAAAGTTGTACTCGGCGGCTCCCGACATCCACTCCTCCTCGGTGTGCGCCGCCTGGAAGTCGTGGTTGAAGTCGCTACCGAACGAAGACGCCCAGGGAAAGCTCCACCCCATCCGGGCCTTGTATGCCTGCAGCTTCGCCAGCGGAGCCCGCGACACGGCGCAGAGAGTGACGTCGTGATTCGCGAGGTGGACAGAGGAACCGTTGAAACCGTCCGCGATGGCGGAACAGGACGGACACCCGGCCGTGTACTCGGCCCCGAACATAAAGTGATAGATGAGAAGCTGCGAGCGTCCTATGAAGAGATCGGTGAGAGACGCGGTGCCCTCCTCGGTCTCAAAACGGTACTCCTTGTCGACTGGAACCCAGGGCAGTTCCTGCCGCTGCCGCGCCAACTCGTCGCTCCGTCGCGTCAGCTCCTTCTCGGCGTCGAGCAGCTTCAAACGGGCGGCAAGCCACTCTTCACGTGTTCCGGTCTGGTGATGGGTCATGGTCTTCTCCTTGTTGTCGTTTCAGTTGCTTGGCGTGGCGCGCGCCAACGATGGCGTCTCACATCGACGGCATGAGTCCGGGGACCGACAAGGGCGCGATGCTGATCAGGATTCCCAGAGCGACGATCGCCAGCGCCAGCGGCACGTCGATGGCGGCTTTCGCGGGAAGGAGCTTCTGGGCGAGGACGATGACGGCGATCACGGACATCCAGGTGACACTCATGACACCCAAGACCACAAGCAACAGCATCAGTCCGATGCTCGAGCCGATGCAGTGCAGCCCGAGCTCGAATCCAGAGCGGACGTTCTCGCGGCAGAGCCGACGAAAGTGCCGCTTGAGCGGCGTGACCTCGTAGACACCAGCAGCCATCGCAACCACGCCTGCGGCGAGATACCCGTGCGGCCGGTACAACACGTACACGGCAACGCCCGCAAGTGCCCAGACGGCAAGGTAGGATCCGACGAAGCGCGGTACGGCGCTCATACGACCGCTGGCATGAGCACGTCTCAACACCGCGGGAACCGCGCCAGGCAGCATCATCGCGGCCATCATCGACACCCACAGCGCGACAAAAGACGTAAACGGACCGAGCCGGGTCGCAACGCCCATGTCCATCCCGTTCATCTGCCGGACAACGACGACCCATGAGGCGGCAGCGAGTCCGAGCGTCGCCGTCAGCGCGGCTGCCGTCAGGGCGGTCCCTGTGCTCATCCTGCGGGTGGAGACGAACGTCGCACGTGTGTCCATCAGGCGTTGTCCCCCGACCCGCGGTCGGGTCCCGGGTCGCCACCGGCGACGCGGATCGCGAGCCGCTCGAGGTAGAGCGCCCAACCTCTGCCGTGATCGTCGAGCGCGTCATCCGGCAGACCGGAGTGCACCAGACGCACGCGGGTCTTGTTGGCTTCGGGATGGAGCGTGATCTCGATGGTGGTCGATCCGGGCGGGATCGGGTGGCCGTCTTCTTCCCAGCCGAAGGTGAAGACCACCTTCTCCATGGGAACGACCTCGACGTACTCCCCCGCCGACTGGAACCGACCGGCGACGAGCACCCGGTAGATGCCGCCGGGCCGCGGGTCGATCTCGGCGACCGTGCCGTGCCACGCGACAAGACGGTCGGGTTCGGTCAGGAACGGCCAGATCGTCTCCGGTGTCGCCTCGATCATGACCTCTCGCACGAGCTGGGCCATCAGCGCTTCTCCTTTTCTCGTTGAGCGGCTTCGGCGACTTCACGGAGTCGCTCCAGCCCGGATGTCCAGAACTCGTCGAGGAATTTGCGCAGCTTCTTCATCTCGTTCCTATCTGCGCGGTACAAGCGGCGCGTGCCGTCGCGGCGCTCGGTCACCAAGCCCGCCGTCTTGAGGACGGCGAGGTGCTGCGAGATCGCGGAGCGGGTGACTTCGGCAAAGTGATCGGCGATATCCGTCGCCGGCAGCTCGCGCATCCACACCAATCGGAGGATCTCTCGCCGCCGGGGCTCGGCCAACGCCTTGAGGGCAGCATCCACTCGATGAGTATAAGCAGTTACTTACGTAAGTGTCAACTAAATAAAGACCAACGACACCCACGACCGGCTGAATAAAGGGGGACACCGATGGGCTGCTCTCTCCCATACTGAACTCTCAGATCACTCCTCGAGGAGTTCAAGGAGCCATCCGGGGCCAATCACGTCGGCTCCCAGGGCCTCCGCCCGCCGCCGCAACTCGCGATCCGCTGTGACGAGGGTGACGACTTGATCGGAGGCGTCCGCGGCGACATCGATGAGCATGTCGTCTCCGGCGCCAGGAGCATGAAGAACCGTCACTCCGAGGCCCACGCCACTTTCGACGCCATCGCGAGCCTTGCCTTCCAGGACAACGACGACAGGTTGAGCGATCCGGCCGGCGTCAACGGCGGCTCTCAACTGGTCTACGAACGCTCGGGCTGCTCCGGCTCGGTCTCGCCACCAGCCGGTCGGACGAGACCCGACCACGTTGGCTGCATCAACGAGGAGCACTGCTCCAGTCTGATCGTTCGGGCTCGTCATGGTGATCCGAACAAGAAATTCAACGCATCACGCAGTCAGGTTTTTGTGCCGTCCTTCACCCCAGCGATGGACCCATCGGGTCTGATCAACACGGCGGTCGGCGCTGCTCCTTGGGCGCGGACGGGACGGTTCCGGTTGGCGGCGTACTTGGCGCCGATCGCGAACACTCGGTTTGGGGCCAAGAAGATCTCCCGTCGTCTCAATCGGCGAGCTGAGCTGCCCGTAAGCTCCGGCTAGGTGCATCCAGGCCCGGCGTGCCGGGGCCAGGAGTAGATCTGCTTGCGCACATTCGCGGTTGATCGCCTGGGCTAGCCTTGTGAGCGTGCTCGCAGTCCTCGAGGCCGTCCTCATCGGGCTGCTGATTTCCCAAATCGCCTTCGTCGTCACGACGGTCTACCTACATCGAACTCTGGCCCACCGCGCCGTCACCCTGAAACC
Source organism: uncultured Acidimicrobiaceae bacterium (assembly GCA_963726005.1). Classification (GTDB taxonomy): domain Bacteria; phylum Actinomycetota; class Acidimicrobiia; order Acidimicrobiales; family RAAP-2; genus Bog-473. Next base: position 270,977 of record CAVSAT010000001.1, on the reverse strand, counting down.
CTCGGTGGCATTCGCATGTCGGATCGTCATCTGGATGTCAACGGGAACCCGACCCCGCCAGTGGGTGGCTGTGCACCGTAAGCATCATGCCCATACCGACCAGGAGGGCGATCCGCACTCGCCTGTCGTCTTTGGTTATTCGCTTGTTCAGTTTGGCAACGCCCTACTTTACCGAAGAGTCGCCCGAAACCCCGTAGCAGTAGCCCGTTATGCTCGAGATCTCCCCGACGATCGCTGGGACAAAGTTCTGTTCAATCACGCCCTTCTCGGCCTTGGGCTCGGAGTAGGGCTGCTGATCGCATTGTTCGGATGGGAGATCGCGTTGATTGTGTCCGCGCTCCATGCATCGGTGTACCTGCTCGGTGGCGGCGCGATCAATGCCATCGGTCACAAGTGGGGAAAGCGCCCGCACGACAACCTGGCGACAAACAACCAATGGCTGGCCTGGTTCGTCGCTGGCGAGGGGTTACACAACAACCATCACGCCGTCACGACCTCGGGGCGAATGTCAATGGCCAAAGGAGAGATCGACCCTGGCTGGTGGGCCATCCGGCTGATGGTGCTACTGCGTTGGGCCGCCGTACGTCACGACAAGTTGGTGCCCAAACCTTCCAGAGCATGACCCTTAACTGCCGACGCATCGAACCGAGCGATGGGCTGGGACGACACATCGGCCTGGACTCGAAGCGCACCCTCTGCCATTGCGTTGTTCGAACTCCACACCGCGACCCCTCACTTCTGCGACGGTCGCGCGCACGTCGATGACCTGAATCACGGCCTGCGTGAACTCCCCCGACGACCTCGCCTGAGCTGGATAGACGAAGAGTTGGTTGGCACCATCTCCCACCGTGAGGCCCACCCGCCCATCGCTTGCCTCGAGAAACTCGGACTCGACTGCCTGGAGTCCCACCTGGTCAATGTGGAACGCCTTGGCTCGTCCGAGGTCCTGTGCTGGCAGCGCCGCAGTAATCCCAGACGTCTTCATCAATACCTCCTACGCCGTTGACCACTGGCGTGCACACTGCATCGCGCGATGATGCCGCGCCGAAACCAATGGGAATGCCGGATACGACCCGGTTTGAGTGTCCCCAAAGTCCGCTCAGAGGCGCCACCAGCCCGGCGAACGGGTACCCGAGTCAACGGCGGCAGGTTCATTTGACACGTGTGCCGAATGCAATTCAGTCCGACAAGATGCGTATGTGCGACTTGTTGAACTCTCCCGTGCGATGAATCACGTCTTCATCCGTGAGGCGGGTGGGGTCGGAGACAATCCGGGGCATACCAAGAGTCGTGGTAGGGCGGCTCATTTCCAGGTAGCTTCGGATTCGGTCCGCCAGCGCAAAGAAACGCGCCGCATCCTCGGAGCTCTCACAAGCACCGGCTGCCATATCGAGCGCATTGGCAGACTCGACGAGAAGATCCATGCCTGTGTCGTATGCCTCAGTCATTTTCAGTTCCAAACAGTGTGGTAGCAGGCCGTGCAGGCCCACGATTTCGCATTGGGACCCATCGGACTCCCGATCTCGTCGCTGTAAGCGGAGGCGCTGGTGCTCCAAAACGTGCGCCGCTACGAGGGTACACCCGACGATGTCGCCTGCGGACGCCGGCTTCTCGGACCCGGCGGCGTGCCCCGCAGTGCAGTGCCGCCGATTACCCTCCCCGCGTACGGCGGCGGTGCTGAGCTACGCCTCCAACGGGCATAGTGTTCAGTGGAGGACAAGCCCGCTCTCTGAAGCCGGCGCCACCTTGCGGCCCCAAGTCTCGGCGACCTGCGCCGACAGGGAGGAAACATGACTTCACCCGAGTCTTCGGATATTGCAGCTCGGCTCGACCAACACCATCTTCCCGAAACAAATGGCCGCATACCGGTGTGCAGGCGGTGCGGAGCACGCACCGATGGCCCAACCGGGTTGCATCACGTCGTGCCGGAAGGTCGAGTAAGCCGATCGGAGCAGTGGCTTACCGCACAGTCACGGCTCCGAGACATTGCAGACTCGAAGTTGCGACGTGGCACCTGAGTTCGAGGGCCTGCCCGGCGTACGAGAGGGCATGTCAGAGAGAGCAGCAATCCGGGACAGGTTCCGCTCATCTGCCCCGATAGGCCGACGGACCAGAACCTTTCGCCATCTGGTCGCAGCGATACCAAGCGCTCACCACACGTCGAGAGCCGTTGACAGTCGCAATGCTATTGACTCCCCGGGATAGATCGGCCCAGTCATCGTTCGAACGCATACGGATGTGCTCGATGCGGCTTTCCATAACGCATATGCAGGCAAATGGCGCCGCAGGCAAGGGCCGCATAGAAGCACCACAACGACGTGAACCCGTCGGCGGTCAATCGGGCTAAGACGATGACGGCTACCACGTTGGCGAGACCAAAGATCACGATGTCGCGGTAACCCGACGTCAGGAGTGATCCGCAGGTGGCGAGGACGTAGAAGCCGACTACCAAGACCCCGTAATGAAGGCCGATGCTGTACCCGAGGTGGTAGGACCCGAGCCTGACTGTGACTGGGCTACGGAGCATCGTCACCAAGAGAACAACGGCCACTACAGCGCCCAGCAGTACAAAGGGTGCGATCGTGAGGCGCCGACGTCGGGTGGGCTCAAGCATCATCACAGCGACCGGCACCAGCACGGGCACGACAACCAAAGCGATCAGCAGGTAGAGCCAGGTGGCGGTTCGTCCGGCGCCATGGGGAATATCGCCGCGCAGCTGCCACCAGACCAATGATTCGATGAGGAGATGAGCCCCCAGTACGAGCGGCAGCGCAGCAAGGAGCAAATATTCCTTACGGCCCCGCAGATGGCGGCACGTATCAATGCCGATAGCAGTGACGACAAGACCACCCGCGACGTCGCCTTCTGGGGAGAAACACACAGGATGACCGTAATCTTGATAACCCACGGAGAGCCGGGGTTCGCCACGTCGTGACGGTTGAAGCCGGAGAGGGCCAACTCCATCGGGGGCGTGGGGTCGGACTGACCACCACGAGAGCCCCGACATCACGCTGGCAGGTGATGGGCTCGAGGCATCTTGCGCGGTTCCGCTGCCTTCGCAGCATCATCTCTCAAGAGCGCAATGACCCTGCGGCCCCACGACAGGGGTATCCAGCCGACCGCTATCCGCCGATGCGCTCGCGGTGCTTGCACCCTGGCCAACAGCAGGGTCGACGCTGACCTTCCTCCAGCTCCTCCTGGGTCCGGCGAATGCGGCGCTTTCGGGTCATCTCCTGCTTGGCATCCTCGACCCAGCAGATGAACTCGTTACGGGCCAGAGGCGTGATGTCCTTCCAGGCATCGAGTGCCGAGGCGTTGGCAATCAGGGCCTTGCGCAGATCTCCTGGAAGCTTGTGCACCACCCCACCTGGCAATCGCTGGCTGCTCATACGGCCACGGTAGCGAGTCAGGCGAGGATGAGAGCGCAATTGTCGTCACCAATCCCGGCGAACCGGAGTGCCCTGGGTCGGCTCGGCGCCTGTCGCCGGCGTCGTATCCAAGGCTGCCTGGCGACCAAAAGCACGTTCGGTGTCGTGAAGGCCTCTGCGCTCACCCAAGCGTGAGAGATACCGAGCACGAGCAGGCAGACGAGGTTAGCTGTCGCAAGGCCCGCTGCTGGACGCGAAGCCTGGACGACTCCATCCATTTCTCTCACCATTCATTAATCACACGAGTCGGCGGCCCAGTCCAAAGTGCGCAGGCAGGCACCCTTCCCCGGGGAGGGTCCGGGGAACTTCGGATCGGCATCTGCCCGACACCTGAGGATAGATTGCGGCGATGGACTGGAAACTTGAGCTCGTATCAATTCCCGTCACCGACGTCGATCGGTCAAAGGACTTTTACGTTAACCAGGTTGGTTTCACTGCCGACCACGACTATCAGGTCAACGACGCGTTGCGCTTCGTCCAGCTCACTCCTCCCGGGTCCGCCTGCTCGGTAGTACTGGGAACAGGTGTCACTGATATGACACCAGGCTCGCAGAGAGGTGTGCAGGTTGTCGTCGAAGATGTCGAGGCCGCCAGACAGCACCTCATAGCCAACGGAATATCAGCGAGCGACGTCGACGTTCAGCCGTGGGGCTCCTTCGTCACCTTCAGTGATCCAGATGGCAATACCTGGGCGCTGCAGCAGATACCGCCGCGATAACTGGATAAGGTCGCCACACAGCCCGGGAGAACGCGAACACTTTCGACTCAGCGATATAGAGCCGAACCGAATATGAACGATCGGGTCCAGTCAAATCTCGACCCGCCCAGCCCTCTGCGGCAATCGGAGATTCAACGGGCGCCACGAGATGCCCGGCCCCGGCGGCACAGGTCGATGTGCCCACTGCGCTGCCCGTCGTGGCCTTAGCGTGGAGGTCATGGACGTCAACGACAGCGGGCGACGCAAAGGTCCTGCCCACGCCCGAAGGCGAGCGCTACCTCGGGAAAACGAGGAACGCCTCGCCGAAATTGGCAGACAGCTCCCCCCGCCCAGCGAAGACGAGCTCGAGATCATTTCCGGGCTGCGCGCCTCACGACGGCGCCGGCGTCTCTTCGCGTGGGCCACCGCGCTCATCGTCGCGGCGCTCTGTGCGGGTGCCATCGTTCAGTGGGTCCGACCGCTCCCCCACACCACCCTCAAAACCCAAGAAGTTCGTCTCCCAGGGATGGCACCGTCCTTTGCCTGGCCGAGCAGCGGAGAGGCAGCGGCGACGGTCGTGGGTGTTGGAACGGTGGGCCAGCTACGTGGGTCCCAGTCCGTCCCAGTCGCCGGTCTGGCCGAGATCCTCGCCGCCTATGTAGTCCTGTCAGATCACCGGTTGGCGCCGGGTGACGAAGGCCCCGCGATCCCGGTCACCGCCGACGCGCTCGCGGCGTATCAGGCCGGGCAGGCGAGTCAGGAGTCAGAAGTCCCCATCGCAGCGGGAGAGTCACTCACCGAGCTCCAAGCCCTCGAGGGGCTGTTGGTCGACTCGGGAGCCGACATGGCGACGGTCCTCGCCGACTGGGACGCGGGAAGCGTCAGCGCGTTGGTGGCCAAGATGAATGCCACAGCGAGCAGGCTCGGCCTCGCCTCGACACACATCACCGATCCGAGCGGCGTGGACCCAGCCACGACGAGCACGGCAGAGGACCTCGTTCGTCTGGGCGAGGCGTCGCTGGCCATCCCGGTCCTCGGACAGATTGTCTCGCTGGCCCAGGCGAGCGTGCCAATGACGACCGTCGTGTACAACCCCAACTTCGACCTGGGGCACGACGGGATCATCGGCATGAAGACGGCGTCCGACTCAACCGCACAGGGCTGCTATCTCTTCGCGGCGCAGGAGAACATCGGCGGGAAGGACGTCACAGTCGTCGGAGCCGTCCTGGGTCAGCCGGGCGGGGCGCTCGGCCCGAACACTGCCGCAGTCGATGCGGGTGACGCACTGGTGAGGAGTGTATTCGTTGCCCTTCACAGCTTCACGATCTTCGTTCCCGGTCAGAAGGTCGCCGAGGTCGACGCAGCCTGGGGTTCGAAGGCGCCCGTGACCGTGGCACAACCGGTCGACGTGGTTGGGTGGCCCGGTCTCGTTGCCACCCTGGATGTTCGACACCGTCAGTTGAACGGCCCCCTGGCGAGCGGGGCCACGGTCGGGATATTGCGAGCGGGAGTGGGACGCATTTCAGCGCAAGTGGAGCTCCGGACAGCGAGTCCGCTCTCGAGCCCCGGTGTGTGGTGGCGTCTGACGCGTTGAGCATGGTCACATGGGACACTGCAGTTCGAACCCGATCGTTCTCCATTAGCGCCGTGGGTCTGGATGGGCCGTCCTTCAATGACTCGTGGGATGCACCGGGTTCTATTCCCACGCCGGCTGTTTGGCCTGAGGGTCGGACTGAGACTCTGACCTACTACTCAGGTGATCGCGAACACTGCGGGTGAATGGTGTCGCTACGGCACCGGCGACCTCAGTCAGCCATTCGCTCCGCAGCGACGGTTCGGCCAATGCAAGAATCGCGAGTCGAGCATTCCCGCGTTGGGGACACCCGACGTCGGGGGAGCTCAACCACATGCGACGATCTAATGACGCGGGGAGAAACATCAATAGGTTCCCCTGGACATCGAGCGTCGCGAGCTCCTGGGTGCCCAGTCTGTATTCACGACGTGGCCCGGAGCACCCGGATGCAGAACGGGAGGACGGTGTTGGGTGATGGTGCAGTCATTGAACCCGCTGCCGGCCGGCTCCTGGCGTCAGTGCGTGCCAGTGAGGTCCCTGGAGCGCGCTCTGACGCGGCCGGCCATCGGTTCTAGCCTGATCTAAGCCAGAACCCGTCGCGGTGGGTCACGCCCAACCCGCACCCGCACCATTCGGTCTCGTGCTAGCACGAGGTCGACGCACCTGCTGACCACATTGGCGGTCGACTCAAAGTCGGGCAGGCTGGGGGAATGGAGCAGGCCGCCTCACCGTCCCGCGCGGGCGGACGGGAGCGCGGGCGTGCACGGCTCGTCGGCGCTACAGACGGCCTGGTACCGGTCGGTCGCCTCCTGGAGACGCCAGCGCGCCAGCTACCTCACGCTCGTCCTCCTCATCGGCCTGCTCGGTGGCGTCGCCCTGGGGTCGCTGGCGGCGGCCCGCCGGACCGACTCGTCCTTCTCCACCTTCCTTGCCGCGTCGAACCCCTCGGATCTCATGATCGTGCCCGCCGGAGGCGGGGGTATCGCCCAACCGCACCTGGCGCAACGACTGGTCGACGCCGTGCGCCGCTATCCGCAGGTAAAGGGGGTCGAGGCCTACGAGGGGCTCCCGGCGTCGCTGGTCAAGGCGGGCCGGGTCGACGAGCGGAGCCTCAACAGCAACGTCGTCCTGGTGGGGAGCGTCGACGGACTCCTCTTCAACCAGGACCGCTTCGCGGTCACAAGCGGGCGGATGGCCAACCCCGCGCGCGCCAACGAGGTCATGGTCACACAGAACGCCGCGGCGGCGCTGGGGCTGCACATCGGTGAGGTGCTCCCCGTCGCGCTGACTCCGAACTCACCGGGAGGGGCTGGGCGGCGTATCGGGCTCAAGATCGTCGGCATCGGGCTGCTGAACCGGGAGGTGGTACAGGACCAGATCGCCAAATTCCCGACCTATATCTTGGCGACGCCCGCCCTCACTCGATCGGTGAACGACGCCGGCAGTATCGTCTACCTGGGCGTGCAGCTGCGTGGAGGTGCAGCTGACGTCGCGGCGGTGGAGCGTCGCTGGAACGCGACTCAGCAGTTTTTTACCGACTTCCAGGTCACCGGACAGCTCGAGGCGCAGGCCAGCCAGTCGATACGGCCGGTGGCCCTCGCGCTCGGGGCGTTCGGCTTCATTGCGGCGCTCGCGGTCCTGCTCCTCGCCATCCAACTGGCCGCCCGCCAGTTGAGCGCCCGCGAGCACGATCTGGACGTCATGCGGGCGGTCGGTGCCGGCCCCGCGACCACAGGTCTCGACGGTCTCCTGGGCATCCTCGGATCGGTCCTGGTCGGGTCGGTCCTCGCGGTCACGGTGGCAGTGGCCCTGTCGACCTTCTTCCCCATCGGGCCCGTGCGCCCCGTCTACCCCGACCGGGGTGTGAACGCGGACTGGACCGTGCTCGGCGCCGGGTTCGCCGTCATGGTCGTCGTCATCGGGGCGGCCGCCGTGCTCCTGGCATACCTCGGCGCGCCGCATCGTGCCCAGAGGCGTGCTCGCTCACGCGTTTACCACTCGACCACGGTGCGCCTCGTGACCCGGAGCGGCCTGCCTCCCTCGGCGGTGGCGGGCGCCTCCCTGTCGGTCGACCCGCGACACGGACGGGCAGCCGGCCACTTCCGCTGGGCCGTCCTGTCGGCCGTGATCGCCATGATCGTCGTGACCACGACGTTGACCTTCGGCTCGAGCCTGCACGCGCTGGTGTCGCAGCCGGCCCTCTACGGCTGGAATTGGGATTACGCGGTGCAGAGCTCCGACGGGTACGGGCCGGTCCCGAACGCGGCGGTAGCAACGCTCCAGCACGACCCTGAGGTCACGTCGTCGTCCGGCGTCTCGTTCGCCACCATGGAGCTCGACGGGGTGGAGGTCCCGACCCTGTTGTCCAACCCCGGCTCCCCGGTCGGCCCGCCCATCGTCTCGGGTCGGGCGCTGGCGACATCGCACCAGATCGTCCTCGGAGCGGCAACGATGGCGCAGCTCCACAAGCAGATCGGTGACACCGTCGATCTCCGCTTCGTCCCCGGCGACCCGCGCCGTCCCATCCTCCTCACCATCGTCGGCGTCGCCACCATGCCCGCCATCGGAATCGCCGAGGGGCTCCACACCTCCATGGGGGTCGGTGCCGCGGTGCCGACCGACGCCGGCCCGGTGACAGAGCAATTGGGCCCGCAGGGCTACAGCCCGTCATGCAACGGACCCAACATGGTCTTCGTGCGGGTCCGGGGAGGCCAGGGCTCGTCGCAGGGTCGTGCCGCGGCACAGCGGCTGTCCGACGCAGCCAACCGGATCCTGTCTCGGCAGGCACCCGATTCGATCTGCGGCGGAAACGTCGCCACCGTCCTCGGTATCCAACGCCCCGCGCAGATCGTCAATTACCGGTCGATGGGCACAACCCAGGTCCTGCTCGCCGGCAGTCTCGCGCTGGCGGCGGTCGTGGCGCTCGGATTGGCGCTCGCGGCGTCGGTGCGGCGATGCCGCCGAGACCTTGCGCAGCTCAAGGTGTTGGGCTTCGTTCAGCGCCAGCTGTCGGCGGCCGTGGCGTGGCACGCCTCCATCGCCGTGTCGATCGGGATTGCGATCGGCATTCCCCTCGGCATCGTGCTGGGCCGGTGGCTGTGGACGCTCTTCGCAGAGGAGATCGGCGCGGTGCCGGCTCCAACGGTGCCGGTGCCGTCGCTGTTCCTCGCCGCGATTGTCGCCCTGGCGTTGGCGAACGCGGCCGCAGTGCTTCCCGGCCGCGGGGCCGCTCGCACAGCGACGGCGCACGCGCTGCACGAGGAATAGCGGCCTCCCGAACGGCAGGTTCCCTGACGCCGTTCAGGCAAATTGCTCACGTTGGCGGCCGGGACTGTACCGCCCTCACAGCGGATCCGAATGGCGTCATGGTTCCCACTCCAGCGCCGGTCAGACAGCCGCTCGGGATTTGGGTCGGGGCGCTCCCGACCGGGGCAAGGCCACGCTCGCCTATGCGCTCGTACCAGCCTTGAACCTGCCGGTACCCCACAAACGACGCCTTGGTCCATGGGATCTGGCGGACTCGGCACCTAGCCATGGAGCTCGGGCCGTCCACTGTCAAGCGGTTCAGGTATATCGCTCAGTGGAACGGTGGCACGCTGAAACGGACTTCCGTCCCTTTGCCCAGCGAGGCTAGGCTGTGGGCACGTTTTACGGTCACGGTTCCTGGATCGCCCTGGTGGTCTTTTTCGGCTTGTTCGCGATGCGGGCGCTCTCCTCTCAGCGACGCCGCCGGGGTCACCAAGGAAGCTCACCTCACGTGAGCTCATTGACCGACCCCACGTCTCCAAGTCAAGGTTCTGATGCCGTCGACGCATCGTCCGGTGAGGTCACATTCACCGGTATCGCTCCCTGTTGGCTGACCGACCCCTCCGGCCGACATGAGCAGCGGTACTGGTCGGGGTCTGCATGGACAGAGCACGTCACAGACGGGGGTGTCCCCGGCACTGACCCACCTCCACGCCACACCGGTCGCGAGGCGGCCTCATAGCCCTCGAAGTGATTCCCGCCAGCGTGGATGACCAGACGTTGGAGCAGGTGAGCCCTCCGCTGGCTGTGTGATGTCGGTCCCCATTGTTGGAGGCGACCGATGGCCCGGGGACGGCTGAGCGGGCTTCGCTTCCTCGAGGTCAAGAGCTCCTTGCAGGCGAGCTCCCCCCGTACGGTGCGGTTGAATCGATTTGCTTTGCCGTTCGTCTGGAGCCGGTCGTTGGCCCTCTGCCGGTGAGCGATGCCAAGGTGCTCGAGAACCTGGCGGACGTCCTTCGATCGGCCATGAGGTCCAGCAAAGGTTCGGAGTGGACGAACCGCCAACAGCTGACCCGCTCCGAGCGAACTGCACCCGAAATTCCTGAGTTCTTCGATGGTGCCTCGGGTCTACGGGCGAATGAAAGGCTCCCCCAGGCCGTAGAATCTGCGCAGTTCACCAGGAGACAGCGATGCGATCGGACCTCATTTCCGGGCCGCGCCAGTCGCGGCCGAGACAAGCGCCACGGGTGGAGTCCCTTCCGGCAGGCGGGGCAGCAGGGGCGATTGCACCCCTGCTGTCCAACTTCTTCGGCGGCCCGCCGCCGGTGCGTGTGCGGTTCTGGGACGGGACCTCGCTCGGGCCGTCCGGGGGGGACACGCTCCATGTGGCCTCACCCGACGCCGTGCGGAGGATGCTGTGGTCACCAAGCGAGCTCGGGCTCGCCCGGGCGTTCGTGGAGGGCGACCTCGCCTTCGAGGGCGACATCTTCGAGATGCTGGCCGTGCTTCATGCGGCGTCTCCGTCCGGTGTCCGTACCGGCTCGCGACTCCCCTGGTCGGCGGTGCGGGCCGCGCACCGGCTCGGAGTCCTCGGCCGACCGCTCCCTCCTCCACCGGAGGAGGCGGCACCGCGGGGCAGGCTGCATTCACGCAACCGCGACGCACAGGTGGTGCGACACCACTACGACGTGAGCAACGGCTTCTACGCAATGGTCCTCGGGCCCGCAATGACGTACTCGTGTGCGCGCTTCACGTCGGATGCCGACACATTGGAAGTGGCTCAGGAGTCGAAGCACGATCTCATCTGCCGCAAGCTTGGGCTGCCCGACCGGGCAGGACAGCGAATCCTCGACGTCGGTTGTGGATGGGGCAGCCTGGCCCTCCACGCGGCGCAGCACTACGGCGCGCGGGTTGTCGGCGTGACGCTCAGCCCGGCGCAAGCGCAGTCGGCACGCGACCGGATCGCGACAGCCGGGTTGGAGCGACAGGTCGAGATCCGGCTGCAGGACTACCGTGACGTGCGCGACGGGACCTTCGATGGCATCGCATCGGTAGGCATGTTCGAGCACGTCGGGTCCTCCAAGAGCGCGGAGTACTTCGGCGCCATGCGGCGTCTGCTGAAGCCAGAGGGCAGGCTGCTCAACCACGCCATCTCGAGCGTGGGCGGATCGCGTATCGGCTCGAGATCCTTCATCGGGCGGTATGTCTTTCCCGATGGCGAGCTCGTCGACGTGGGTCGGGTGATTTTGGCGATGGAGAACGCGGGTTTCGAGGTGCGCGACGTCGAGTGCCTCCGCGAGCACTATGTCAAGACGCTCCGGGCCTGGGTCGGAAACCTTCAGTGGCATTGGGGGTCGGCTGTCGCAGAGGTCGGGGCGCGGCGAGCCCGCGTCTGGCAGCTGTACATGGCGGCCTCGGCCAACGGGTTCGAGGACGGCGGGATCTCGGTGCACCAGGTGCTCGGGGTCCTCCCTGCGCCGGGCGGGCGGAGCGGTATGCCGCCTACGCGGCGAGCCTGGGGCTGAAGCTCCGTCTGCCGGCGTTTTGGCCCGCGGCCGGCGTTTTGCTCGGCGGTGGTCGGTCCGTCCCGGCGGCAATGTACGGAGCAGGCCTGTCAGGTCGGGGTTGGGTCAACCTCGACCATGGGTCGATAGGTCCGTCGGCAGAACATCCCAACTGGGCTGCGCCGGTTCTGTACCACGCCCTGGGTTCGGGGAGCGCCTCGAACCGAGGAGTCGGTCGGATTTGTGGTCCCCAGCTGCGTGAAATGAAGAGTGACATGACCCATAATCACCGGGCGGATCACAGTCAGCTCGCACTGGCAAGGGCAGCCCCACTCGGTCATGGGCGGAGTTAGGCGGCGTAGCCGAGTACGCGATCCACCGTTCGAGCGATCGGCGGTCCTACGAGCGGGATCGTGCCGTCGGTGACCGTACTGACGACAATCCGGCCTGGGGTCTCAAACGCCTTGACCACCATTGCGACCGGGACCGAGACGGGCAGGGCGGCCACTCCAGCACTCACCGCGAGCACCTCGATTGCAGTCCGCGCACACCAAACAGCCGGATGTACCGTGCCGCTCCTCTCGGGCACTTTGCCATCGGGCGTACTTACACCAGTTCGAACCGCTTTCGAGTCAGGAGTCATCGAGCGACGACTACCCTCGACATCCGGCTCCAAACGAACGGGCAGCCGAGAACGGGCAGGCCGCAGGCAAACACTGAATGAACGTTGTGTGGACGAACACTACGAAGACGCGACCCAGATCCTGACCTGGGCATTCGGACGCGCTCATCCGCGCTCCTCACACTTCAGGTCGCTCCTCGCGGTGAGTGGATGCAAGAGGAGGTTGTCATACACTGGCCCACTGTGAACAATCGCGATCCCTACCACATCGACTGGGCCGAGGTAGCCGCTAGGGCAAGAGCCGAACTCGGTGACGAACCGGTCACAAGCTTCAGCGACCGCTTGCGGATAACCATGATGGTCACTGCAGGCGGCCTCCGCCCAGGCGACACTGAGGGCATCCGATTCGGGGACCCACCGCCGGGAGCGTGAGTCAGTCCCCGGCATGCGGGGGCACCCTGGCCGCATCCAGGCGACGACGTCAGCCCAACGACCCAGAGGTCTACGAGATGCTCTCAATGATCGACACAACGTCTTCGCGCTGGAGTCCGAGCCGCCGAGCTTGATTTAGCAGTTCTTGAGCCTGCGCCCAGATGACGCCGCGTTCGGGCTCGCCCGAGACCGTGACACCGCGGCCCCGGCGAAACTCCAGGACGCCTTCAGCTCGGAGGGTGCGCAGTGCCCGCAGCACTGTGTTGGTATGCACGCCGAGGACGGCAGCCATGTCGTGGGCGGGAGGCAGGCGCTCACCGGGAGCGACGTCGCCGTTTGCGATGTCACGACGGATCTCTGCAGCGACCTGGTCGTGCAAGGACATGCTGTCGTTGCGGTCAGCCTTGACATCACGCATGGTGACAACCATAGTGTCACCATAGTGTCCGGCACCAGAATCGCCCCTGAGGAGGCTCCGGCTCTCGACTTGGTCGATCACGAGCTGGTCATCCGCGAAGCACGCCGGCGCCAGCGCCAGCGCTGGCTCGTGATCGGCGTGGTACTCGCGACGGCAGCCTCTGTGGCTGCAGCGATCGTCGGCCTGTCCGGCAGAAGCGCGACCCCCAAACACCCCTCCGCGCGGCACGCTCGGACCCACAAGGTCACGCCGGTCGGGCCGACGACTACCGGCGCCGTTCCCCAGCGCCCGAGTTCGCTGGCCATTGGGCCGAACAAGAACCTCTACATAGCGGACGACATGCGCGACCAGATTCTCGAGCGACTACCAAGCGGATCCTTCGTGCCCGTGGCCGGCAACGGCATCGTTGGGTTCTCCGGCGATGACGGACCCGCCACGAGGGCCCAGTTGAACAATCCGTCTGGGATCACCTTCGGCCCCGACGGCACGCTGTACATCGCCGATTACGGCAATGGACGCATCCGAGCCGTCTCGTCGGCGGGCATCATCACGACGATCGCCGGCAACGGTGGCCAAGGTGCATGGGTGGCGGACGGGACGCCTGCGCTCGAGGCATCACTCAAACCGACCGCGATGGCGTTCGGGCCTGAGGCGCTGATGTACGTGGCAGACGATCAGGAAGTCCTCAGACTCGAGCCGAACGGGACCTTGACCAGAGTGCTCGGCGAGAACACGAACGAGTACGCCGGTGTCTATGGCATTGGTGGGCCAGCACGGAGTGCCTCCGCAGACGGCGCCGACGGGGTGGCGGCCGACTCCTCCGGGAACGTCTACGTGTTCGGATCCAACACCAAAGCCATCCTGATGGTCGACCCGCAGGGCATCGTGCACTATCTGGGCGACCTCTATCCGAGGGGGCCTGGCGGCCTGGTCGAGGCGCCAGATGGCTCGGTCGTGGCAATGGACGAGCTGGGGGTGGTCGGACTCTCGCCGCAGGGCATCAAGACCATCCTCAGCTTCCCAACGACCGACAAGGTCAGCTATCTGGGCATCACCGGTTTCTCACCAAATGGGATTGCTACAGGGCCCGAAGGCACGTTCTATCTCGATACCTTCTACGGCAACGGGTATGCCGACAAGTCCGCACTGATCATGATTCCTGCTCAAGGGGCAGGGTCTCCCGCCTTGCTGTGGGAGCAGCGTTCGCCATAGCAACACCGTCGGATCTTGCGCTGATCAGATCTCGATCTGAACCCTGCAGTGGCTCCGACGCTGGCGTATGAGGTACCGAGCTCCAGTCGATGACTGCATTCGCTCGATGATCTGTCGGAGGGGATTCGGGGCAGTCACGCAGGCGGCCTACAGGAAGCTCACATCAACGGCCGGCACTCTGATTACCTGAGTAAGAGGAGCGCCGTCATGAGTGATTACGAACCAATGAGCCCCTGGGAGACCCTCCCCTCTGGTCCCGAATCGGGCGCGACGTCAGGGCCGACGGTTGCCGGAGATCTAGGGTGTGCGGTTTCTGCATCGCCACGCCCGCCAGCATCTTCACACGATTGGCCGGCCTCAGCGACCATGGCCGAGCTGGCACGCCGGCCGAGGGTGCGGCAATCGCTCTCGAACATCAGGCGGGGATTGATCGTGGCCGCTGCGCTGATGGGTTCCGCGACGGGATTGGTCGTCGGCCTCGGCACGTCGCCACCCGCATCGGCCGCGCAATCGGTTGCCGCCAGCAACTCGGCAGGCAGCCCCGCATCCGTTGGCGCGGGATCTAACGCTCGGTCCGGACCCGCCTCGGGTGGAGCGTCCGGAACGGTCGGGAGCGTGTCCAAATCGAGCTTCACCCTGACAACGACTGCGGCTCAGGAGGTGACCGTCGACGTGGCGTCCTCCACGAAATACAAGAAGGGCACCAACTCGATCTCGGCGAGTGCAGTCAAAAAGGGTGAACGCGTGCTCGTGCTCGGGACCACCAGTGGCACGACCATCATGGCCTCGCAGGTCATCGTGGGGTCGTCCGGCGGCGGATCCACTACTGCGTCGGCTGCAGACGTCATCCCGTTCCAACGGGGCGCGCCGACCTCATCAAAGCAGGTCGGTCAGATCCCGGCGAGCTTCAGCCAGGGGTCGGGGACGATCGTCAGCGGGACAGCAGCGAACAAGGCGACTGAGGCCGCATTGGCCGCATACCCGGGGGGTATCGTCGACCGTGTCGTCAAGCTGAGCAACGGGGAGTACAACGTCCACTACATCGGCGTCAACTGGCCGCACCACGTCTTCGTCAATCAGGACTTCAGAGTCGTCGGCGCCGAGTAATTGCCGAGGCAGACCAAGCGACACGTGCTCGGATCCGGAGTTACAACGCTCGGAACAACCAAACCGGAACCTAGGCAGGTCGGGCGGCAGTCCGCTTTCGACTTTTTGATCGGCACGTGGCAGGTGCGTCGGCAAGTATGTTGAGTGGAACACTCACGTGACGACCGGGACGCAAACAACGTGTTTTCTCCCTGCACAACCGAACGGGTGGCGTCAATCGGCTTTCTGGCCATCGCCCTCGCCGTCGGTATTCCTTTCTTCCTGCCGGCAGCCGGCGCTGCAGCGCCGGCCCCGACGACTGCGTCCCACTACGAGGCGAGCGTCGACCCTGTGCAGCTCATCGCCCAAGGAAGAGCGGCGGGGCAGGCCGGTGCACAAGGTCTGGTGATCTTGGACTTCGGACGACCCGCTGTCAGTGGCTCGATCTCAGGGACCGTGGACTTCGGCGGCAGCTTCGTATCCTTAGCATCCATCGTCACCGCCACAGCCAGCTACATCCAAGGCTATTTCGCGAGTGCGCCATCAAACCTCCACTTGGATGTGGCCATTGGGACAAACAACAGCTGCGGCACCGGACAACCGTGCGGAGGCATCGTCTGTGGCTGCAGATTCGAGCCGCCGAGCTTCGTCGCATGGGGAGCTCAGCTGGCCGCAACCGTTGAACGGGTCCAGTCGGAGGCCAATGCCCTCAGAGATCGGTCGAGCTTCACAGACGTGATCACGGTGGTAGCCGGAGATGACGCCGAGCCTGCGTTTGATCCGGGCTATCAGAACACCTATGACCTTCTGGCCGGGTATGCCAATGCCGTTGCCGGCTTCCAACCTCCCATGATCGATTTTGGCTCCGCCGAACCAGGATTCTGGTCAAGCGACCAGCTGCTACAGATAGCCGACGGATTCAGGCCCAACGTTGCAGTGCCGGAGATCTACTTCAACTACGAGGTCTCCTCCTGGGCCTCGCTCATCTCCTATGCCAAGACACGCGGTCGGGCTCTCATCGTCTTCGGGGTATTGACGAATGCCCCGAACGGCGTCAATTCCCAAACCGGCTATAGATCCCTTCTTGACGCCATTCAACCGATCACTGGGCAGACGGCAATCGGCTGGCGCTCGAATATCAGCCGGTAGCTCGCTGAAGGTGGGGAGGGACGTAGGCGTCTCGCGCGTCTCGCCCAGGGAGACAGATCCATATGGCCGTAGCGCTGAGTTGCGCCGGGCAACGCGCCCTGGCACCTACGTTTGCCTCGCCACGATTGGGTTCTGTTGTAGCGCGGCCCGTCATTGAACTCAGTGACACAGAATGATGGATGCCATTGACGCCGATATGTCAACGGAGAACGTTTCTCGCCGTAAGCATTTTGGGGAAGGTTGTCGCCAGCTGCGGTTGGATCCAGCAGTATTCACCTGCGTCACACATACGTAGAGATCGCTCAGTATCGAAAGACGTAGCGCGAGCACCGACTGTCGAGCTTACGAGCAGACCGTGACACCTTTGCTCGGCCCGACGGTGTGATTCAGGGCAGAACCTCTCATCCCTGAGGCCAGGAAATCCACCCTGAGGTTGGCGCCTGGTTGGCTGCGCATGGGACTCGGTTCGCAGGCTGGAAGTACGTGCCGGGACCTGGAAGATGGTCCTCGGCAATAAAGGGGTCTGTGTTGGAGGTGATCGTGAGGCCGAAGGAACACTGATCCCGAAGGGGTCTAACGGCGGTCTCGATATGAGTCCCATAAGCGATCATCCCGACGACGGGTCGCCTTGAGGAATATGGCACATTTACCGCTCCGTCGACCCATTCGTATTTTGGAAGAGCGGCGTTAAGTGCTGACACACTCAGAGAGCCGGGTGCTTCGGTAGCCTCAGCGGTTGCTGCGGCATTCGCAGCGCTAGCACCCGACTCAATCGCTTGTACTGCCTGTCCCAGGTTGTCGAAGAAGCCAGACTGCTGTTTCGCTGGGTGATACCAGAGGATTTCTGCCGCCACGGCGACCGCAGCAAGCACGACAACGGGAAGAACTGGCAGAAGCGTCACGATCCACCACTTGGCGCTCTCGGCTCGACTCGGCGGCATCACCAGGCTCAGATGTGACCCTCGACCCAAACCTTCGTTGAAACTCGTACATCACACCTCCGTCTCTTGCGTGAGGAGATCCAGAACCGATTGCTCAGCTACTGAGATCTAGGGGACACTCTGAGGCCAGGAAATCCACCCTGACGTTGGCGCTTGATCGGCGGCGCATCGAGGTGCGTTGCCACGCACTGGAAATAGGTGCCAGGACCCCAGGCGGTAGTACTTGCAAGACAGGCATGATCTTCGGTGGCCAAGGGATCGGCACCAGAAGTGACACTGAGGCCATACGATACAGAAGTCTGATCCAGTCTTCAACGCAGTCACGATGTGTGTACCACTGGCGTTCACGGCGACGAGGTTCTCTTAGCTGAGAAATAGCGCACATTTGTCGCTCCGTCGACCCATGCATATTTGGGAAGCTCCGTGTTCAGTTCGGAAACACTCAGAGGACCAGGTGGCTGAGATGCCGCAACGCTTGCAGCGGCATCTGCAGTCGTACCACCGAGTTCCATCGCTTGCGCACCCCGCTCTAAACCCTGACCAAATGAGTTGCCAACGTTCACGACAGCCACGATGACCCGATCACGAAATACATGACAACTGGAACTACGACAGCAAGGGCAGCAACCAAAGGGCTATCGGGAGCATCCAGAGGGATGGCCCCTTCGACCCATGGCTGGATCGAAAGGCATTATGCAGGACACCGTCCCTGCGCTTCTCCCCTCAGCACCGCAAAGAACTGGGCCATCGTGATCTTGTCCAGTCCCTCACGGTTCAACTTCTGTGTGGAGTCGTGCCACTCGTGCCAGAGGACGAGGTTTTGTTGGCGCAAAGCTGGTGGCGAGTCCACGACCGCCAGTTGAGGCAAGAGGTCCGACCTCACAGAGGGATACCCAGCGACGTCAGCGCAGAAGACGTGCTGACACGTAATGGAGCTGCCCACCACGGTGCCGCTACAGTTATCGGCTGCGTTTGGTGCCTTCGGCGTCGGTAACGGAACCTGGATGTTCAACGGCCCTCGCACGACCACGAGCACGAGCACGAGCACTGCAGTGAGGGCCACGACCAGGACCAGGCACAGAAGAATCCCGATCCAGATCTTGGTTATGACATCGACCGACGGCCAGGGTCGTTTGCTGCCGTCTGGACTTCGACCGAGCGTCGGTACGTCATGCCAGACGTTGGCCATGGCTCAGCTCAGCCGGGCGACAACTGTCGTGTCACAGTCAGAGAGGCTCGTGTCTCTGTGCCGTACGTTTGCCACTCCTCAGTTATTACAAATATGACGGAAATATGTCAATAGGGTAACGAAATCTCGGAATCAGCTGAGAACATGTGAAATCAAGCACGAGGCGGGACTGGAGTGCCCAAGACCTTTATTCGGCTCAGACGTTGGGACTTTCGAGACCGCAGGAGCGGGCCCCGGCGGTCCGCAATGCGGGCCTCGAACCCTTCGCCCGCACGACCTGCGGCGCGGGGCGGTGGCGCTGTGGATGGCCCCCTGCGCCGACCCCAAGGAGGTGGCGGCACGGGCCGGCCACACCTCGGTCAGCTTCACGTTCGACGTTTGAGCACACTGCCTGCCGCGCTCCGAGCAACGTCTGAACGACGCACTCGACGCGTTGGCGTAGGGCGCGTAGACAGCGGCTGAGGTCATGGACGACACCGACGACGAATCGAATGCGCGCGAAAAAGAACGATTTGTCAAGTCCCGGCACCCGTTTGACGCGGCGGATTCAAGGGGTCCGCCCACGAAAAAGAACGATTTCGATCGCGCACGTAGCGCGCACGCCGGAGGACCGTGACCAGAGTGTCAGCGACACGCAAGCCTCTGACCAGGGCGAACAACAGTGGGCGCTGCGGGACTCGAACCCACGACCTCAGCCGTGTGAAGGCAGATGCCGCGCGGCACGTGCGGTGGCTCTCACCTGCGGTTATGCACTGCGGAATGGCGTCCGTGTGGCACGTCGTGCCCCTTCCGTGCCACTTCTTTCAGTGAGACGGGCATCCGGGATCGGCCCGAAGGCGAGAGATTGCTCGCCCTACGTTCTTACCCGTCATCAATTTCACCGATCTGCTCTGAGGAAAGCCGGGTGTCCCAAGATCACCGGACAGGGTGCCACCGTGCGGCACATCGGAGCCACCCGTCGGAGGCAGTTGTCAGTGGCTTAGAGACTCCCGAGCCTCCCGCACTGCGTAGTAAAGCAGGACGTATCCGGCCAGCGGATCAGCCCACCACCACCCAGCGACGGCGTTCAGGATGAGGCCAACGAGGACCGCTGTCGCCAAGATGCCGTCGATCATCGTGATCCGACCCTCGGCCCGCAGCACTGGGTTGTCGAGTGCGGCACCCGTCCTCGCCTTGCCGAAAGCGAGGCAGAACATGACAGCAGCAGTGACGCCTGTCCAGACGATGCCAAACGGGCTGTGGTGCGGGTGGAACCCAACTATCAGGACAACCGTGCTCTGGATGCCCAGGTAGACGGCCAGACCGACGAAGGCGAATCCGATCAAACGCATCGCCCGGCGCTGCCGCTCTTGGCTTACGTCCGCGAGCTCCCAGAGCACAACGGTCGATGCGCCAATCTCAATGAGGCTATCCAGGCCGAACCCCGCTAGGGCAACCGAGCGGGCCTGCACAGCGGCGAACGCCAGCACGAACACGCCGACGATGTTCCATCCGAGCGTGGCCGCTTCCAGCCTGCGGCCCCGACCCAGAAGCCGAGCATGACGTGTCCGGGCGGAAATCTCCGTCACGTGACCAGTTTCTCAGATTGCGCCGTTGTCCAGACGGGGGTGCCCCAGATCGCCCGACCTGGGCGCACAATGCTGCACGAGTGGGGCAGGTTGAAGATCGGCTTTTGACCTACTTCGGCCCCTATTGCTCGAGGTTCACGACTTCCATGATGTCTTGCGACGAAGGCACTATCCCCACCTCTTGGAGAACGGGCATCAGGAATTTGCCAAAGGCGTCGTAACGCTCCTTGGAATCCCAGATCTCAAAGACCATGAGCTGCCCATCTTCCCCAAAGCAGGAGTGGTGCTTGCGCCCCTCCATATTAGCTCCGGAAGCATCCAAGCCCTTGCGAGCCTTGTTGTACTGCTCAACGGTCAAGGTCTCAGGCTTCACATACACAGCGATCACGATGGATCTCCTCTTGTCTAGGTGTGCTTCCTCGCGCCCAATGCGGCGTCACCCGGGCAACGGACACACCGTAACAGCAGCACCAACAGCTCAGGGAAGAGCAAATCGGAACGGCGACGAGCTAGCCCAGTTCGCTGCCGGGGCGGTGGGGCAGTTCTACACTTTTGCGACCTGTCAAAGTTGCGCCTCTCGGCAAAATGCCGATATTGGCGTATCTAGGACGGCTAGGCCTGACCCCCGACTTCGTAGAGATCGCTCGAAACGAGTTCAGGTCCCGGTCCTCCCGGCGGCGGCTTGAGCGCATCTTGGGCCGATTCGGCGTTCTGGGCCGTATCGAACACAATCACGCCCATACCATTGCCTCTACCGTCGTGCAGCCACGTGCCGTTGTTGAATCCAGTCTGAGACTTGGCCATTGGAATGACAACTTCCTCCAGCATGCGTTGACCATCCTCAGGCGTTCCGCCTTCGCGAAACTTCACCCGCATCACTACCGCGTGAGCCATTTGATCCTCCGATTCGCATGCCGCGTCAAGCGGCAGTCACAACACCCTAGAGGTTCCGAGAGACGGCGCTCGGAGGGGAGCCGGGGGTATCCCATAACGCCGGATGGGAGCGTCCTCATCGACCCCATCGCACCGAACATGGGCGGGCGGATAGCTACTACCAAGAGAACGGTTCGAGCCAATGCCTGGTGAGTTGGACGCCGAGCGTCGTACGCTGAACGGAGCCCGGACGGCGGAACCGCCCCTCCTCCCCAAATCGTACAGGTGTGGTTCCCGCGGCGTTATTGGCCGAGCTGTCACACTGACACCTCACAAGGAGGCGGGCCGCTACCTCGAAGCGCTACGTCCACAGGGGGGGTGTTCGCCGTGCTCCCCCGCTCACAATTCGCTCTTGACAAAACTTTAGAGCATCGATCTGTGCCAACACGGCTCGGGCTCGATGCTCCGAAGCGGAGTAGCATTTTGCTCTAACCGCCACAAGTGGGCGCAGCTCGACACGGAAGATTTCGGACACCGGCGAGGAATCCTCACATGGGGTGATGCCGAGGCATCCGAGGGTTTTGACGAGCGAAGTCGCGAGGAGGACGACGAGACGAAACAACTGCTCTTGACTCAGCAGTCTGTTCTCACGCCCGTTGTGTCGCCTGGGGAAGACGCCATCTCAACCAAGCGTCGGTCTCGGATCAGCTCGTTCGCAGGTCCATGGCTCCGGAAGCCAGAGCCCCTGAGTCGGCAAGGCCGATGACGCACACCACAATCGGCTCGAATCCGTTTGTCGCGCTCTTTGTTGGCGTCTTGCTTTTTGCACTCGGACGACCCCTCATCCGCCGGGTCGTGAAGGCCGAAGGCGGCGATCCGTGGCTGGCGAAAGCACTGACCGTCTGCTTGATCGCTCACCTCCTCGCCGCCCCTTCACAGATCTGGATCGTCAACCATCTCTACGGCGGCATCGCCGACTACAACCGGTACATGGGCAAGGGGGCTGCTTTGGCGGGTGGCTTCCGTCATTTCAACTTCACGCTCCCCCCCGATCTCGGCGGGATCGTCTCCAACGGCTCAGTCAGCATCGTGGCCGGGGTTCTCTTCGCCATCGTCGGAACCAATCAGACGGCCGCCTTCTTGATCATGAGCTTCCTCTCCTTCATCGGGATCGTCTGTTTCTACCGGGCCTTCACTCTCACCTTCAGCGGGGCGGGTCGCCGTCGATATGGATACCTGATCTTCTTCCTTCCAAGCCTGATCTTCTGGACCGCTGACGTGAGTAAGGAAGGCATCATGATCTTCCTTATCGGGGTCCTCACCTACGGATGCGCGCAAGTGCTAGCCCGCCAGCGTGGCCTTCGCCCTTGGCTGTTGATCTTGGCCGCCTGTGCAGGCTCGGTGTTCATCCGCCCGAACGCCATGCTGCTCGTCCTCGGGGGATTCACCATCGCCATGATCTTCCGGCCACCGAGCGCATCAGCGAAGTTCGAACCGGCTCGCCGCACGGTCTCTCTCGTCTTTCTCGTCGGCGTGGTCAGCCTGGCCATGTTCTTGACGCTGCACTTCCTGCCGGGCCTCCACGGTTCGCTCAACCTCGCTCAGATCAATAAGAACAACCAGGGGCCTGGCTCCGGGTTCGGCAGCAGCGGTGTCACCTACTCGCAGAGTCCTCTTTACTATCCCAAGGACATCTACGTCGTCCTGTTCGATCCGCTGCCCTTCAACGCCCACGGCAGTGGTGAGAAGTTCCAGGCGTTGCAGAACACCGTCCTGATTGCGATGCTCCTCGTCGGACTCAGGGGCTTGCGCATATTTCCTCGTGCGGCATTTGCCCGCCCCTACCTGATCATGTGTCTTGTGACCGTGGCTAGCTTTTGCTACTTCTTCGCCTCACTTGGCAACCTTGGGTTGATCGCACGCGAGACGACAATGGTGGTTCCCCTTTACCTTGCGTTGCTGTGCATCCCCCGGGGCCCACGTCATCGTCCACCCCGCTACATCTGGGAACTTACCCGCCGACAACGTGCAGCATTCCGGAGAGCGCGAGTTCGCGCCGGCCGCCCATCAGGGCGAGTAGTTCACTGAGGAACTTGGAGCGGCCGTAGGTCCACAACAGCATAAATCTCAGAGCTGGCTGACTGTGGCTGCCCCAGTTTGCCGGGTCGGCGTCACATCCTCATCGACCCCCGAGGTGCAGGACCACGGACGTTCATCGTTCTGGCTCTATGGCTTCTCGGATCATCCGAGAAAGGCGATAGACGCTCTTCATCTCCTCGGACCCCGGTGCGTAAATGCCTTCCCGGACCTTTCCAACATGCAGACACAGAGGGGCGGCATCCTTAGGGTGGCCAGACAGAAAAAGGGTTTGCGCCAGATTGAACTCTGCCACCAGCGTGTCGAGGTGATCCTCTCCAAGGTTCATCCGATATGCCCTGAACGACTCCTCTAAATGCAGCCGAGCTTCGTCGTATCGACCCAAACTCTCTAGGGTCTGGCCGACTCTCCAATGGCTCATGGCGGCTTGCCGACTGAGGGGACCATGTTTGCGAATCGCATTACGCAGAGTCCCTTCCCAATGTTCGAGCCGCTCCTCAGGAGTCTTCTTTTCTAAGAGGCGATCGGCGACGTGGCCTGAAAGTTTTCCGATGTCCCGCAAGGACCGGGAAGGTGCGCGCCACTCAGAGTCTTCTGGCGGCTCCATGGTGCCAGCTTAGAGTTGGCCCTTTTGGGTGCCCCAATTCGCCGGGACGAAGGCTATTCCCACGGATAGCCTGAACAGGGCGTGGAACTGTCAACAACACAGCTTCAGCAAATGCGCGAGCTTCGCGGTCGGCTGCACCCGGCTGTCCCGGAGAACTCGGGCGACCCCGCGTGGTACTCGGAGTGAGAACGTCCAGGGAGTTCCACTACAAGGGACCTCTGGAGCTGGCGACAAGCGCTGCGAGGCTGACGTCCATCTCACAAAACGCGAGAGCGTGGAGGAGTTTGAGACGCTGGGCGGCTCCGAATCCGTGCCGTTAGCCACGATGTGGGATGGTCGGTTCCACGGGCTGGACCAAGAGGACCTGCGGACCCTACAGGCGGTTGGAGAATTTCGAGCTGCGTCTGCCCGGCGATCGCAAGGGTCGAGCCGAGGTGCCCAACGGCAGGGACCTCGCCTACCTTCAGGGTGTCGGCGACCCGCCGTTCTGAAATAGGCCGCCGGCCAGAGCAGTAATCGGCACCCCACGAGCGCCGGTGTACTAGGTGAGTCAAACGGCCCCTCCGACACCCAGCAGACTTGCCCCCGTACATTGCCGCCGGTTCGGGGATGGTCTATCGGGCTGAACGAATACCACGGTTTTCGGTCAGGGCGTCAACAAGATGGATCTGCAGAGCCGCCGCAGCGGCCTTGTCGGCCTCAGTTGAGCGATGTGAATAGCGCTCCATCGTCATGCGTGCCGTCGAGTGACCGGCCCTGCCGCTGGGTGACGTTGTAGGGCACGCCCGCGTCCGCCATCGGCGGTGACCGCGACGTGCCTCAGAGCGTGGAACGTGAGCCCAGCCGGGACGGTCGGGAGTACGACCCGCGGCGATGGCCTCGGCCCGGACCCTCTCGGCGGTCGGCCGAAGGATCCGCTCGACGAACCTGCGACGCAGTACGCCGCCCTTCGGACCAACGAACACCAGCGCCTCGGAGTCGGCGTGCGGGACTCCCTCGGTACAGGGCCAGGTGCCGCGCCAGCTCGTCGATGAGGAAGGCCGGCGCAGCCAGCGTCCGGAGGCTCTGCTCGGTCTTGGCGTCGGGCTCGAGGGACAGGTGCCCGGCCAGCTCCTTGACGGTCCCGGCCACGGTCACGGTGCGGCGCGGGAAGTCGATGTCACACACCCGCAGCCCGATTGCCTCGCCCCAGCGCAGGCCGAGGACGGCTCCTGTGAGGACGAGCGCCCTGTAGTGCCCTGGAAGAGCGTCAGCGAGCTCGGAGAGCCCTTCTGGGGTCAGGGTCGGCCTCTCGGTCGTCCTCACCGTAGGCAGAGCGATCTTGCGAGCGGGAGAACGGGCGATCCGATCCGCGTCCACCGCGGCGTTCAGGACAGCCCGAACCTCCCGCTCACGGATCAATCATGGTCTGCCAGCCTCGAGGGTGCTCGAGGCGGGTCAGCTGAGGGGCAATCAGACCAGGGCTGGCTCGGCCCGTCTCGTGCTCTCCCCAACGAGCGTGCCACCTTGCGGAAGCTTGAGAGCCGACTTACCCAGAATCTCCTGCGCCAGGTCATGAGCCTCATGCAAGACAGGCGGGGCGTCGACAACGAACTCGATCTCCGCAAGACCGGGGTCTGAACCCGAGATCCCGATGCCTGGATTCTCGACTCCGGCAGCTAGAAGATCCAACATGACCTGATCGAGAAGCTCTTCGATGTCATCGGAAGATCCGGTCAGCTGAACTTCCAAAACCATCTGCCATTTCATGACGATTTCCTCAATCTCCCCAGCATGACTGGCGCTCTAGCCATTTTGTCAGGTTCTTCACGTAATTGGTCCCCGAGGGGGTCAAAGCCACCCACCGCTTGTGCTCGCCACAGGGACACCTCAGCTTCCAATATCCTTCGGTCGGAATCACCGACCAGTTGTGGGATTCGGCCTCTACCAGGACCTTTTCGATTTCCTTGTTCCGATGGCGGCGCCGCGGCACTCGACGAACCGTAGCGGTCCAAGCGCTCCCCTAGCCCGGTGTCGCGTCTGGGCTGTTTGGCGACCACCTCGAGGGCCTGACGGGAATCCGGCGCTTCGGGGTCTTAGTTCAGTTCACGTCCCTCTCTGCCGGATTCGGCCGCGTCTCCCACAGCTGCGCTCGCATTTCGCTTCCGAGATACGCCGCTTCCAACCTTCTCCGGATGGCCTCGAGACTGGCGACATCCACCTCTGTGTGAACAATGTCGCCCTTTCCCTTTCGCGGGAAGCGGGTCAACCAGGTGCCTTCTGGCGGAGTCGGTGCGTCCTCAGAAATGCGCACGAAGGTGCCGGGGGTGCCGTGCATGACGTGGTTTCTGTCCTCTAGCGCCGCCTTGGTCTCGACGAGCCAGGCGTGGGCCCGGCGCCCTAGCTCATCGTCAGGACGCTCCTCAAGATCCTTCACTGCCTCGTCGATCCGCGGTCCGATAGGCGTGTCATCGAATGGCCCGTGACGAGGCTTGACGCAGCGGCAGAAGGGATAGGCCACGTCCTCGAGGAGCATGGCGGCCCAGACCAGGCGCCCGAGCTCGAGGAGGACCTCATCTGAGGGACCTCCATCATCGACCACGGCATGAACGGTACAGCCGGTCATGCGATAGGCGACTACAGGTTTATACACCGGCCTTGCGATCGACTCTGTACATCCGAGTGGGAGGCAGTTCACAGAAGTTTTCCGAGCAGCTAGTACCTACTTTCAACTGCCACTCTCGGCACACCCCTGGTCAGCCACTTTCTCTCGCTGTCCGTTTTCGCACGGCAGCAAATAATCAGAACTGAATGCGGGCTCTCAGGGATGGTGACACTTCTACGGAATCCCTAAGCAATGATCTGTTCTTGTACCGATTGTCAATGTTTCCGATGTTGCCTTAGCGGTTCAGAGCGCTCCCTCGACACAGAACGCTGGCTATCGGGCTGTTGTGGGACGTTGAGCGACAGTCAAGTTGCGACGGTTGACCGGGCGGGCGTTAAGACGGGCCGATTCAGGTTGTGTGCTGGGAAAACGCGGCCTGCGGTCGCTGTTGGCTCGAGCTCGTACTTGACCACTTGGCGGTCTCTTCGCTGGTCTGCGTCGCGGGACGCGATACCGCCCGGGTCAGCCCTGCATCTTCCATCGCGCTCGAGCGAGCCGCGAGGAGTGGAGGGACGTGGCGTGCTGGCGCGCGTTTCCGGCTCTGCCGGCTAGAGCTTGCCCTCGGGATCGACCTCGAGCGCTCGAACTTGCGGTCCAAGGCGGCGCGAACCGACGCGGTGTTGGTGTTGGTCAGGCCCCGGACTTGACCTGTTGGGCTCCCATGCGGCCGCGCTGCTGGCCCTTGCGGTCGGGACCGGTCATGTTTCGACGGCGGAGTTCAGTCACGCCGTACACGTCCATGACCCTGACCGGCTATCGCACGTGTAGTTGCCACCTCTCGAGATAGTTGCCAGCTCTCGAGGGACCCGGCATCACGCCGCGTGCCCCATCCGTGCCACTTCAAGTGGCACACCACGCGTAATCGCGGTCAGTAGCGGTCAACCGTCCACGTGTAAGGAAGGTGCGCGTGACGTGCACTTTCGAGCGTTTTTGCAAGTGGGCGCTGCGGGACTCGAACCCACGACCTCAGCCGTGTGAAGGCTGCGCTCTAACCAGCTGAGCTAAGCGCCCGCATTTTTACTTGATCTGCGGGGCTTCCTATTTGACCGTCTTGCGTGACTTCGGCATGACACACCAACAGCGTATAACTGACTGTCATGACCGTCGTCAGAGCTTTCCACCAGCCGCAGATCCAAGCAACACCGGGGACACCCCTGCGAACGGTTCCCCGGGCGAGGGCGCTTGGCCAGCTAATGCGCTCGTTCGACCTCTCCCTTTGTGCCCTCAATCGATACCCCTTAACCCGAGATCAGTACCTGATGTCCGTAGGCCAGATGATCGACTACTTCGCCAGGCACGGCGGTCCGACCGACGCACAGCAGGTCACACGAGAACACGTCGAATGTTCCTGGCCGACTTCGCAGAGAACCACAAACCAGCCACCGTGCAGACCCGCTACAAGGTCCTCCGACTGTTCTTTTCCTTCCTTCTAGAGGAGCGAGTGATCACGGCCCATCCCATGGCGAACGTGAAGCCACCGTCGGTGCCAGAAGCGCCGGTGGCCGTCCTCGACTCCGGCCAGTTAAAAAGGCTTCTCTCCACGGTAGCGGGCGACGATTTTGTAAGTCGGAGGGACTCGGCGATCCTGAGACTCTTCATGGACACCGGCATGCGTCGAGGCGAGCTTGCGAACCTGCGGATCGATGACGTGGACCTTGATCAGTGCGTCGCCTACGTAGTTGGAAAGGGTAATCGTCCTCGACAGTACCCCTTCGGCGCCTGCACTGACCAGAGCATCGACCGTCATCTGCGTCAACGCAATGGGCGAGGCCCCGATGCCAATATCCCTTGGTTGTGGTTAGGGCGCAAAGGGCGGCTTTCAGATTCTGGGATTCTCTAGACGGTGAGGAGGCGAGGCTAAGAGGCTGGACTGGGCAGAATCCATCCGCACCCGTTGCGCCACTCCTTTGCGCACGACTGGCTCTCGCAGGGCGGTCAGGAGGGGGATCTCATGAGGCTCGCTGGTTGGAGATCTCGTCAGATGGTGCAGAGGTATGCCGCCAGCACTGCAGATCGGTGTGCTCGTGATGCCCACCGGAGGATGTCGCTTCGAGACCGCCTGTTAATGCATGACTTGGAGCGCCGCACCCGCACGGCGTGTGGTTCTTATACAAACAACGACCTGGTGTCCGCCCTATCCCAGTTGGATATGTCCTGCGCATATAGCAACCAAAGACGATTCCACCCGAGCCGTTCGGGGTTTAGACCGAGGAGGTCAAATGCCCCGAGGCATGACAGAGCCCGAATTTGAGTCAGCTTGGGCGATTAGGTGCGCATTCGATGGGGCATCGGGGAAGCGTTCACTATCCTGGCCGGGACGGGCAGACGATGCTCCTGAGGAGCGTGATGCTTCGAGGATTTCGAGAGCACGACCGACGATGAACTCGGCGATGGTCTCCATTTTCCATCGGCAGGGACGGAACCATCTGGCCCTACACCGGCTTCCGGCCCGTGATGAGCGACTGGAAGCTCCCTAGGTAACCGAGTTCGGGATTCCAGTACAGGGTCACTCCCGCATCCACGAAGCCGGCCTCGCGCAGGTGGTCGACGAACTCCCAACCGTGGTTGTAGTAGCAGAGCGACCCGGCGGGGTCGATGGGATTGCCGTGGATCTCCGGTTCCAGAAAGTGAGTGACGTTCCCGTCGGCGTCGACTGTCGCCCGGGTGACTGTCCTCGGAGCGAAGAGATCGAACGGCACGGTGGCCACCAGCATCCCCCCGGGCCGAAGGCAGCGGAAGAACTCCGACATCGCCTCGGTGTAGGCGGGGACGTGCTCGAGTACGTCGAACGTTCCGATGCGGCCGAGCGATCCATCGGCAAAGGAGAGCCGCGCCACGTCCTCGTGCCGGACGCCCTGCTCGTTGATAGTCCCACCCGGTGTCCCCAGCCCAAGAAATTCGCTCCCGATGGCGTAAGGTCGTCGGCGCTCGAGGGTGGTAAAGAGGGGTGTCAACATCTCCGTGAGAAAGACGACGTCGTCGGGACCCGAGTTGGCGAGCAGGTACGCCGCCGACGCACGCATCCGATTGTTGAGATGGCATTTGGGGCAGGACAGCGATTCCCTCCAGTTGGGCACTGGTTGTCCGTTCCGGCTCGCGAAGGACCACTGAAAGTCGACACCAAACTCTACGGCCGCTTCGCACACGGCGCAGTGGCCTGCAACATTGAACTGCACTGGCATCAGAAGCGCGTGTTCAAAGCCCTCCATTTCGCTCTGAAGCTCCGGGGACACCTCCAACAGTTTCTGGAACTCTTCGATGGAAGAGCATCGAGTCTCGAACGCGGATGCCATCCCTATTCACGATAGTTGGGAGACGACTCCGAACCAGCCCCGAGTCCCTGCCGCGGTGGCGGTCCGCTTCAAGGGTCTTGTCTTCAGTGTTGCCAGACCCGTACGTAGGCGATCTTGAGGGAGGCTGGGGTTTGGTCCGTCCACAGGGCTGGGATACCCAGACTCAAGATCAGGTACATGGGCTTGTTGGGAACAAGTGGTCTGGTGATTGTTCCCAGGTTCTCGCCGTCGTAGTAGTAAGTGACGCGACCAGGCTCCCAGTCGGCGGCATAGACATGCCAGCCACCTGCTTGACTCAGGGTCGGGCACCCGCCGAAATTGGGGTCTGGGACCGACGGTGCGTTGTAGTGGAAATGGAAACAGGCAAGACCCTGAAGGCCCTCCATGACGTCGATCTCCTCCGGGCTGCCGGAGGCGACCCCGCTGGCCCAGAAGGTAGGGAAGTCGGAGACGCAGGACGCAGGTGCCTCCGGGATATCGCCAGACCCGCATGTACTGGTCGGGACCCAGATCTTCGCTTCGAGAAAGCCGTAGGTGAAGGTGTAGTGGGCACGCGTGTTCACCAGGCCGGAGTCGTACTGGTACGTCGCACCGCTTTCCGTGGTACACGGCTGATGGAGAGCTGTGAGGATCAGCGAGCCGCCGCTGACAGTGACCTGGGCGGGATCGAAGCAGGACAACTCGTAAGAGCCGGACACGTCGTTGGTAATTGCGCGGTTGGTATGTCCCTGCCAGTTCGGCTGCCACTTGTCCGTGTTCAGTTGCTGCTCGTTGAACTCGTCTTCAAAAGTGAGGTGCCACGGACCCACTGGAGGACCGCTCTGCGAACCAGAGCTTGACGGGGTAACTGTCGGCGTGGACGGGACGGGCGCCGTGGTCGAAGCGGTGACGGCGATAATCGTGGGGGTCAAGACGGCGACAAGAAGGACTCCAGCAGCGATCATCAGGAAACGTGCCCGCCGTCGTCGTGCAACGCTGCGTTTTGCGGACATTAACGCACGACGACCCTGGGCAGCCGCACTTTGCGCACTTTGCACGTCCGCCACTTCGTAAGTCTAGACGGACGACTCAAGCGAATCGTTACCAACCAGGGGTCCCTGTTTGTCAGGCTGACGTGAGACACCTGCCGTAGCCCAACAGCCCACCCGGGTGAGTCAGAAGACGTAGCCCACTTCTGCGAGTTGTTCTTCGCCTATTACAACCACGAACATCGCCATTCGGGGATCGGATACCACACGCGGCCTCGGGGGACTACGGCGACGCCGCTGAGGTACGAATCCAGCGAGCCGCGACCCTCGACGCCGCCAACCCCACCCGGTTCCGCTGCCGCGAGCCAGAGCCACCCGCCACCATTGCGTGGATTAACGAGCCCGTCAACGATGAGCAAGTACTTCAGAAGGCATCGTAAGAACGTGTCTTCAAATCGCTTGACAGGTTCTGGAGCGGTCCAAGATGGCCTGCGACTCCTGTCGCACAATGGACAGCAGGTCCGTGGTGCGCGCGACCACCCTCCAGAAACGGGCCAGCGGGCCAACCGGGGCACCAAGTTTCAGAATAAACCACACCCATAGCTTCCGCTGGTAGAATTTATTCGTGGTGGGCAAGCATTTATTCTAATGTACGCCGTATCAGAAGCAGGTTGACCTCCGTTGCCGCCCGGTTGCTCGGGCGGGCCTCCGGGCGAGCTGTCGCTGAGTCACCGATTCCGCCGCTTCCGAGCGGTCCTGAATTACTGCTTGAGCTGCTGCCGACCACCGGAGGTTTCAACTACTTCGGAGGTTTCAACTACTTCGATGCGGCCTGGTACGCCCAGCGCTACCCCGACGTGGCAGCAGACGGGGTCGATCCGTTCACCCACTTCAACCTCTTCGGACGCAGCGAGCTTCGCTCGCCGAACCCTTATTTCGATCCCCAGTTCTATTTGGACCGAAACCCCGACGTCGCCGATGCGGGGTGCGATCCTCTGCAGCACTACCTCGAATTCGGCATCGAGGAGAACCGCCAGCCAAACATGTTCTTCGATCCCGTCTGGTACCGAGCCTCCTATCCGGACGTGGAGGCCTCAGAACTCGATCCACTGACCCACTTCATCACCGTGGGTGTCCCCGAGGGTAGATGGGGCGGCATCGAGGTCCCCGGAGCGGGCACCGAAGACTCCGGCGCCCCACGCCCAGACCCGGCTGAGCCCTGGACGGTGCGGGCTCTACATCGCCAACCACCGGGCGACACGCAGGGAGCCGTCCCGTGGCCCCGGATCAGGATCGGGACGAAGGGTCAGCCCATGATCCTGGTCCTCGACACCTTCATCCCCCGACCGGACCAGGACTCCGGCTCGGTCAGAATGTTCCACATCCTTTCGCTACTGCGTCAGCAGGGTTGGGCCGTCGCCTTCGGTTGCACGCGGGCCAGAGGCGAACCCCGCCATTACGGGGCCGTCAGAGACCTCGGGGTGATGGTGCTCGACGGCCACGACCAAATCGGAGGCTTCGTTAGGCAGCTCGATCAGCCCCTCTCCACCGCAATCGTCTCGCGTCCGGATAACGGCGCCACATACATCCCACTGCTCCGTTGCTTTTCGCCGGGAACCCGTATCTTGTACGACACGGTCGACATCCACTGGAAGCGCTTCGAACGCCTGGCCGTCTACAACAAGAACGCCTCGCTCGAAGAGGGACGGGTGGTGCGGGACCTAGAGCGGATCCTGTCGCGGTGGGCTGATCTTACCCTTGCCACCACCGAGGTCGACGCCGAAGTCATCGCCTCCGAGGAGTCCTCGGCCAGGGTCGCCGTCCTGCCCAACATCCACGAGGAGATCCATCACGTTGAGGGATTCGAGGGCCGCCGCGATCTAATCTTCCTGGGCGGTTTCGAACATCAGCCCAACGCTGATGCCGTCAACTATTTCCTCGAGAAGATCTGGCCCCTGGTCCACCAGCAACTCCCCGGGGTCCGTTTCAGAATTCTGGGTAGCAACCTCGAAGAGTGGCTGGACATCACGACCACCGAGACCGTAGATCCCGTCGGTTTCGTCGAGGACCTCGAGCCCTGGCTGTCCCGGGCCCGGGTCATGGTGGTCCCACTCCGTGCCGGGTCGGGAATGAAAGGGAAGGTCGGGACCAGCTTGAGCCACGGACTCCCCGTGGTAACGACATCTATCGGGGCCGAGGGCATCGGCCTCATCAACCGGCGAACCGCGCTGATCGAGGACGAACCGGAGGCTTTCGCCCGAGCAGTGGTCGAGCTCTACGAGGACCGCTCGCTGTGGACGACGTTGTCGACCGAGGGCAAGGCGCACGTCGAGAGCCTGTTCTCCCCCTCAGTAGTCGGACCCAGGCTCGACGAGATACTCAAGGCGTCCTGATGGCTTCCGCCGTTCCGCAACGCAGCGAGAGAAGCCGGGTTCTCGTCGTCGGCGTCTACCTGCTCGGCGCGCCCACGTGGGTTCACGAGATCACCGAGACCCTCACCTCCACCAGAGCGCACGACGTGGAGGTGTTGTGGGCCGCCCTGGGTGAGGGATCCGTGCCCGAAGCACTCGCCGACATCACTCCCGTTGTCGCTTCCGGGTCAATGGACAAATTCACCCTCGTCAACCAGGTCATCGCCCACCACGACCTTTCCAACTTCGACGTGCTCCTCGTGACCGACGATGACGTCTCGTTCGAGCCCGGTTGGCTCGATGCGTTCCTTTGCCTCCAGGCCGACGCCGACCTGGCGCTGTGTCAACCGGCCCGCTCCCCCGACAGCTGGATCGACCACCCGTTCACCAAACAGCTCATCGGGATCGACGCTCGTCTCACGCACTACGTCGAGATCGGGCCGGTGTTCTCGTTGCACCGGAAGGCATTCGAGCTCCTCGTACCTTTTGACGAGTCGTGGCCGATGGGTTGGGGCCTCGACCTGCGCTGGCCGGTCATTCTCGGTGAGGCCGGTTTGCAGATGGGCATCATCGATCGGGTCCCCGTCCTCCATCGACTCCGCCCACCGCAGTCGCACTACTCGGCGGAACGCACCCGCGACCGCATGTCGTCCGCTCTCGATGGCGCCTCCGTGCTCGACAGGGACACCGCCCAGAGAGCGCTCTCGACCAGGGTCGAAGGACGCTGGAGCACTTCCGCCAACGTCGCCGTCGAGGATCCGAAGATCAGTGTCGTCATCGCAACGCGCAATCGTGAAGATCTGTTGACCAAGGCACTCGGCGCCCTGGTGGCCCAGAACATCGACCGCGACGACTTCGAGGTCATCGTCATCGACGACGGATCCACCGACGACATCCGGCGGGTGATCGACAAGTTCGCCGGGCTCCTGCACATTCAGTATGCCCGTCAGGACCCGAGCGGACTCGCCTCTGCTCGCAATCACGGCCTCTTTCTCTCGAATGGTGAAATCGTGATATTCCTGGATGACGACGACGTGGCGGATACGTCGCTACTCGCGGTGCACGTCGCGGCTCACGGGCGCTATCCCGAGCCCCAGGTGGCAATTCTCGGATACACCGGACTGGCCGTGGATGTGGGGCATTCGTTGTTGATGCGCCACATCACGGGAGTCGCCGGTAATCAGTACCTTTCCCACGTATCGATGATGAATCAGGGGGTGCTCGACTTCACCGAGTTCTGGGGCGGCAGGGTATCGGCCAAAAGATCATGGCTCCTGCAGCATGAAGTCTTCGATCCCCAATTCGACTTCGGATTCGAAGACATCGAACTGGGCTACCGGCTGGCTCGCCACGGTCTCGTTGTGCGCTACGAGGCTCAGGCCAGACTGACGGTCATGCGCACCTTCACCCTCGACGGATTCCTGCAGAGGACGATGAAGCAGGGGCGCTCCATGGCGACGGCTTCTTCACTGCACCCTGACAGCTCGTTTTTCACGACGGCACACCTGGTGGACGACGAGCGCTTTGCCTCTCCTGACCCGCAGCTCATCGAGGAACTGACGACGCGGACCCAGGAGCTGCTCGATCTGGCGGATGACGCCATTGCCCACGACGTACTGCTGGCGCCGTCGGTGGAGGCGGAGATCGGTCACTGCATCAACTATCTCCACCATGTCTTCCTGGTACAGGGTTACCACCAATTCGTCTCGGAGCATTCCCGCCAGACGAGTTGACTGCTGATATGGGACCTTCCTACCGCGCCCTCAAAGGCAGCGTGAGTCCGTGCTCGTCCAACGCTTCAATCTCAGTCGGATGAACGAGCACGTGCTGAACCGGTGGGCCGAGGCGTCGAAGTCCCGCCATGAGACGATGTGATCGAACAGGCGGACGAGGGCATCATCGCTCCAGGACTCGAGCCAAGTGGCGTACATCTTCTGGTCGGTCGTGATGAGTGGCATGAGCCCTTCGACGCTGACTTCATCCCAGACGGCAGCCGCTACTTGGGAGGTAGTCCGAATGGCAACAGTCGTCGAGGACCACGATCCCCTTCAGCCGGCACGGGCACGCAGGCGTGATGCCAGGGGACGACCACATCCGTCACCCTGTGATATCCGTCACCCCATGATCACCGGTGTCGGCACGACTCGCCGTCCCTAATCGGGATCGCCATACACGCTCGAGGGATGGAATCCGCTCAGATCCACCCCGAGATCATAATGGGCGAAACCAAAACGTTGATTGGCCGATCTCTCCGCAATGTACGGCTGGTCCGTCCAGTCGCTGATTGAATCCGTCGACGTCGTCTTCCGCAGGGCGATCGTTCGACGATTGGGCGCGCATCCCACCACCTTCCAACCCGGCTGCCGCGTCAGGAACCGAGCCAACTCTCCGACGCTGTAGAGATGCACATCGTCGATGACCATGATCCCTCCGGACTCCAACATACGGTTCATGTAGCAAAAATCCACCATGGGGAGCGGCCAACCGTGTCCCCCGTCGATCAGCGTCACATCGAAGGCGTACTTGCGGGACCATTTGGGAAGGACATCCTCGCTGCTGCCTACGCTGTAGTGCAGGGGCCTGGTCGAGAGCTTCATTCGCCTCGCATAGTCAAGGATCCGATCGCGCAGCTGTCGATCAGGAGCCACCGATCTGACCACACTGGGGTCCGTATAGAGAAAGAGCAGGGTCGAGCAACCTGCTCCGGTTTCGGCGATGCGTGGGTGGGAGAACTCACGGCACAGGTCGAGGAGCCAGGACAGGTCGGGCCCGAGAAAGCCACCGGTATTCCAAGTCTCCCCCTGGTCCCAGGTATGAAGCTCGGGAGGTGACTCGAGAAACTCGTTGAATCGATCGTCGTGATAGGTCGATGGGTGACTGGGCATCAGGGTGTTCCCTCACTGGAGCAGCACGGTCGTCTCAAGCGATCATCTCAACATTTCGGCCATCACGCACGCTCCCAGAAGATCACCGTGGGGAATGAGGTCGGCACTTCGGGCCGATGACGCATCTTTCTCATACCAGTTGGCTGTCGCGAGCGGTATCGCTCTTCGGTAGCGGTACGACGAGTATCAAGAGCATGATGATGCATGGAACAAGTGGCACCCAGTAGCGAAAGCCCGGCACGGAGCTAAAGGCAACCGCAAGCATCGACGTTGAGATCAACATTGACCCCAACAGGCCGAGACACACGCGCGACGAGAATGCTTTTGGGATGTGGGACCGTTGCTGACGAGAATCACGGGCATCGCGGCCGCGCTTCTGTCGTGACACCAATAGCCAGGCGATCGAACGCCAAACGCCGCCGATGATGGCGAGCCACAATAGAAGTTGAGGAAGTCGCAGTGTTGCTGAAACCGCCCGACTCAGCCCTGGAGCTGGGGAACTATTGGACCTCGCTACCGAACCCGAGAACCACTCGTGGTAATTCAAGAATGAGGGTAGGTCAGCCTCTGTGAAAATTGAAGAGGCTGAACCCGATGTCCACGCATTCGTGTAACGAGAGAGACTATCGCTCGGTGGGCGGAAAAGCTGCCAATAAACTCCGCGCGCTATCTCACGGGAAAAGGCAACGGGGTGGGATTCGATTGCTCGTTGAGCGATTCCGAGGAGCTGCTGCTCTGTTTTGGCGAAACGATGTTTCCCGTCTGGAGTCAGATGTATCGTCGATTGAACACTCGGCAAATAGACTTGATTCAGCAAGCTTCCAGGATATTCGAACTTCTTATGCGCGCAGGCAAGGTGAACGACTGCTCGTGTCGCATCGGTGGCAGCCGGTGGAGTCGTACACGACACAAGAGGAGCCCAGTCGAACGTGAGCAGTGCACCCTCGATCGGATCGGCCGTCCATATTCCGTACCAATTGTGATAATCGGTCACGATTGGCACGCTCGGCAGAACCAGAATTACTAGTGACAACGTAGCGGCGCCGACAAGAGACAGTTTTCTGGTCATTGCGGCGCCTGTGCGGGATCCCTGCCGAACCTGCAGAATGATCATGAAGATCCAGACAATCAAGGCGGGAACCAGAAATTCATCATGAAGCGCAGCGGCTATCCCTAAAGATGCACTGGCGGCAATCGAGAAGGCGGCCATTCGCACCAGGGTGATACTCCTAAAACTCTCAGCGGCCGTTACCAAAAAGAGGCACACAAAGAAGGTCTCTGTTGATTCAGCCATGAATGCTCTTTCGAAAAAGAGCTCCAACGGAAAGATGGCAAAGAGACAGGCGCCGATCATGGCCCATTTCGCCGTTGACAGCAGCCGCAATGCCCGGAACAAAAGCAGCGCGGACATAACCCCAAGGACGGACTCGAGGAGCAACACGCTGTGTTCTGTGAGATTTCCGAACGTGCCGATCCGCCAGAACCAGGTAACCGCTGGTGAGTGACCGCTACTGCACGGGGCGTTTGGCGAGACGATGATGTAGCACCAAGAATCCGGAAAGTAGAACGATCCAGGTTCAAATATCGCCAAGAGGGATCGAGTTCCGGCTGCGAGGAACAAGACGGCTATATAAAAGGTGAGATCCGATTGGCTGGATCCAACTGACTTCTTTAGCAGTCGCAGAGGTGATGACGCTTTGGTGTTCCGCGATGAGCGGAGCCCCGGGGACCGACGCAACGCTTCTGGCTTGTTCCACCAGTAACGCCGCATCGCCGGCAATCTACTGCTTTGATCGGGTGACCTTCAGCATCTGACCAACGTTGCAAGGCAGAGTGAGTGACAGACGTTGTCCGCTACGGCATCACCACCGGTCGCATCGGCCCGTAGGCCCTGTCCGGTGCAAACTTGACTGTGGACATGGGTCGGAGGGCCACTGACCCCCGACCTTCAAGAATCCTGATCACTGATGAGACTCCGGCAGGTGCCGTTCATTGCTGAGTGCTCCGTCAGAGGGATACCCCACTCGGCTTAGGCAATCTGGGAAGGATGCGCCGGGCGGGATTAGAGGGTCGCCGGAGGCTCATTCATAAGGAGTGGGTGACTCGGGGAAGTACAGCGCAAAACCTTGCCCCTCACGCTCAGAGATCACCTGGTCCTCTCCAGCTGGGCATGGCGCTCGTTGCCCAAGACGTGTGAAGGCTGCGCTCTAACCAGCTGAGCTAAGCGCCCTTGGGAATTCGGACCCCCAACCGTAGCCCGCAACAGCCAGCCCGCCTGCGTCGGTGGGGTGATTTGGGGACCTCCAGTAGCACCGGTACCCTGAGTTCGACATGACGTGGACCACACCCGACGGCGGCGACCGGCCACAGACGTGGAGCGCACGCATCATGGGAGCCTTCTCGGGCCCGCGGTCCGGCGCCGGTGGATCCACGGCTGCCGAGCCGGCCTCGATCCTCCCCCCCGAAGAGCGCAAGGCAGCCATGCAGACCATGGCCCCGCTCGAGGTCAAGTGGTCCCTGTACGCCTTCATCCTGGCGACCGTGGCAGGTATCGCAATCCCCGCCTACATCATCGCCACGAACAAGCTCACCCGGCGAGGGAAGAACACGATCGCTGTCGCCCCCGACGCCAAATTGCTCGGCGGCGCGATCCTGCTGCTGTGCGTCATCGGGTTCCTGGCGCTCTGGAAGCGCAAGCGCACGCTCGTGGCGTTCGATTTCTTCCTGGTGGGCTTCGCTTTCACGCTCTTCATCGGTCTGATCGGGTTCGCGTTCATCCTCCTCGGGGGCTGGCTGATGCTGCGCGCCTGGAGGCTCAACAAGTACGGGACCACGAATGCCAGGGCTATCGCCCAGGAGGCCAAAACGCGGCCCCGGGGACGAGAACGCAAGGCGGTGGCCAGCACCGGGAAAAAGGCAACCTCTCCCTCAGGTGCCCGCAATCCACCGACCGCGAGCAAGCGCTACACGCCGAAGGCGCCACCGAGGAAGAAAATCCCCAAGCCGACCGAATAGACCGAAAGAGAGAGGAGCACGACGTCACCGGGTCGAGCGACGGTCGGTCGGCGACGCCGAAGGGGACCCGGCAGTCCCGGGCTCAATCAAGAGCGCCGAGCGCAAGAGCTGGAGCACGTCCGCTCGGCGGCGCACCAGGGAGCGAGCGGTCGGTTCCTCGCCCAGCGCCCGTAGCACCTCGACCTCAGTGACCATCCCGATGACCGTCGAGTAGATGGCCAGCAACAGCAAGCCCGGATCGTGGCGGCGCATCGTCCCGGCGTCCATCTCCGCTTGCAAGAACGACGACGCCCGCTGGACCAGGGGCTCGAGAGCCAGCGTCATCTGGGTGGCCGCGGGAGGACCCAATCGCCCGACTTCTCGGAGAAGCCCGAGCAGCTCGGGCTGACGAGCCGCCACCCGGAAGACGGAACGGACGACCGCCTCCACCCGGTCCCATCCCTCGCCGGCGCCCTCGAGCGCAGTCTCGAGCGCCGCCGACAGGAGGTCTGCGCTCCGGGCGATGACCGCCTCGAGCAGGGCATCCTTGGAGGGGAACCAATAGAGGATCGACTGCTTGGTGAGGTCGAGGCC
Source organism: uncultured Acidimicrobiaceae bacterium (assembly GCA_963726005.1). Taxonomy (GTDB): domain Bacteria; phylum Actinomycetota; class Acidimicrobiia; order Acidimicrobiales; family RAAP-2; genus Bog-473. The sequence goes on along the minus strand of CAVSAT010000001.1, from coordinate 231,546 downwards.
CTTCGCCACGGCATCCAGCGACGTGGCCTCGTAGCCGCGGGTGGCGAAGGAGGATAGGGCCTCGTCGAGGATCCGATCGCTGGTCGCTGAGCTGGCCACTTACCATATGGTAGACACAATCGGCGGGCAGTGGTAGACATGCCCGATGCCCATCGAGCGGGATCTCCGTGGGAAGCGCTTCTTCGTCACCGGTGCCACCGGCTTCTTGGGCACGGCCTTGGTCGAGCGGATCCTCCGCTGCGTCCCCGACGCCGAGATCACCGTCTTGATCCGGCCCGGCCGCCGGGCCGACGCGGCGTCCCGACTGTCCCGCGAGGTCATCAAGAACGACTGCTTCGACCGGCTGCGCAGCGAACTGGGGGACGGCTTCGACGAGGAAGTGGCCCGACGAGTCCGGGCGGTCCCCGGGGACGTGGGGCAAGAGGGGCTCGGGCTCGACGAGGAGGGCCGCAAGGCCCTGGCCGGGGCGAGGGTCGTCATCCACTCGGCCGCCACGGTCTCCTTCGACGCCCCCCTGACCCAAGCCGTCGAGATCAACCTGCTCGGCCCCGCACGCGTGGCCGGCGCCATGGCGGAGGTCGGGTCCGCCGCCCACCTGATCGCGGTGTCGACCGCCTACGTGGCCAGCACGCACCAGGGCGAGGCCAAGGAGGAGCTGCTCAGCGAGAACCGCTTCAGCCTCGACGTCGGCTGGGAAGGCGAGGTCACTGCGGCCCGGCGGCTGCGCGACGACCTGCAAGCCGAGTCGCGCCGACCCGAGAGGCTACAGAAATTCACCAAGTCCGCGCGGAACGAAATCGGTGCCGCCGGCGACCACTTGATCGCGGCGAAAGCCGAGAAGCTTCGCGAGGAGTGGGTCGGCGACGAGCTCGTCAAGGCGGGCACGGCGCGTGCCCTGTCGCTCGGGTGGCCCGACGCCTACCCCTTCACCAAGGCACTCGGTGAGCGGGCGTTGGTGGCGCAGTGGGAGGGCCGGTTGCCCATCACCTTCGTGCGCCCGTCCATCATCGAGTCCGCGTTGGCGGAACCGCGCCCGGGCTGGATCCGCGGCTTCCGCATGGCCGAGCCCATCATCGTCTCCTACGCACGTGGCCTGCTGCGGGAGTTCCCGGGCGTGCCCGAGGGTATCGTGGACGTCATCCCCGTCGACCTGGTGGTGGCGGCGATCCTCGCGGTGGCGGCGCGAGGCCCCGAGCCGGGGCGGCCGAAGGTGTACCACGTGGCATCGGGTGTGCGGAATCCGTTGCGCTACGGACGCCTGGTCGAGCTGTCCGAGGACTTCTTCAGCCGCAACCCCCTCTACGACGACCGGGGCCAGCCCATCAACGTGCCTGAGTGGTCGTTCCCCGGACGCGGACGGGTGCAGCGACAACTCAAGCGCGCCGATGCGGCGATGACGTTCGTGGAGAAGATGCTCACTGCCTTGCCGATCCGAGGCAAGCAGGCGCAGCTGGCCGCCCGGATGGAGGACCGGCACGTGATGGCCAAGCGGGCACTGGGCTACGTGGAGCTGTACGGCGCCTACACGGAGACCGACGCCCGCTACCGAGTGGACAACCTCATGGAGCTGTGGGACGACTGCGACGGCAACGACCACGAACGGTTCGAGTTCGACCCGGCCGCAATCGACTGGGACCGCTACGTGCACGAGATCCATCTGCCGTCGGTCCTCGAGCACACGAGGGTGCGGACCAAGCCGGGGCGGTCCGTGGTGGATAAACGACCCGAGCGGCAGCGGCGGGCCATCCTGTCGCCGGAGCGGCATCTCGCCGTCTTCGACCTGGAGCACACGCTCATGTCGTCCAATGTCGTCGACACCTACGCCTGGCTGGCCAGCCGTCACCTCTCGCCGGCCCGACGGGCGCGCTTCGTCGCCGACCTCGTGCGCCAGGGCCCCTCGCTGCTCGCCCTCGACCGACGGGACCGCGGCGACTTCCTGCGCGCCTTCTACCGGCGCTTCGAGGGCGCACCGGTCGACCGGCTACGGGCCGACTCGTGGGAGCTCTTTCACCGGCAGCTCCTCACGCGGTCGTTCCCCGACGGCCTGGCGCGGGTGCGGGCGCACCGGGCGCTCGGGCAGCGGACGCTGCTGATCACCGGGGCGTTGGACTTCATCATCGAGCCCATCCGGCCCCTCTTCGACGACATCGTGTGCGCCGCGATGGAGTCACGCGACGGAAGGCTGACCGGCCACCTGACGACGCTGCCGCCCATCGGCGAGGCGCGCGCGTTGCTGCTGGCCGACTACGCGGAGCGGCACTCCCTCTCGCTGGACGAGTCGGTCGCCTACGCGGACTCGGCGAGCGACCTGGCCATGCTGGAGGCCGTCGGCTTCCCCGTCGCCGTCAACCCCGAGGCGCGGCTGTCGGCCATCGCCCGACGCCGGGGCTGGCACGTGGAGCACTGGGCCAAGGCGGAGGGCGGCTCGCACCGACCGCTGCCGCTCGGTCCCTTCGACGTGAAGCGGCCCAAGGCGGTCATGGGCCGGTGAGCACCCTCTTGTTCGAACGCTCGCTGCCGCGCTTCGCTGCGGCGAAGATCGCATCGTCGTTCGGCTCGGGGCGCGGCGCTGGCGTCGGCCCTCTCCGCCTGGTTGAACGGGACGCACCCGAGGCGCCGGCCGAGGGGTGGGTCCACGTCGACCCCGTGTTGTCGGGAATCTGCGGCTCGGACCTGGCCACCCTCGACGGGCGCAGCTCCCGCTACTTCGAGGACATCGTGTCCTTCCCTTTCGTGCCGGGACACGAGGTAGTCGGCACGGTCAGCGCGGACGCGGTCGGGGCGGACGGCGCGGTGCTGGCGGCAGGCAGCCGGGTCGTCCTGCAACCGGTGCTCGGGTGCGCGGCCCGGGGGATCGAGCCGCCCTGCCCCGCCTGCCAGGCGGGGAACGTCGGCAACTGCGGGTACCTGGCGTTCGGCCACATCCGACCGGGCCTGCAGACCGGATTTTGCGCCGACACGGGCGGCGGCTGGTCGAGCTCGGGCCTGGTCGCGCACTCCAGCCAGCTCTACGGAGTGCCCGAGGGCTTGAGCGACGCGGACGCGGTGACCGTCGAGCCGGTTGCCTGCGCGGTGCACGCCGTCCTGGGCGCGCCCATCGCCGACGGTGACCTGGTGGCCGTACTCGGTGCGGGCACGTTGGGATTGCTGGTCATCACGGCGCTCGGCCACCTGGCGGCCGTCGGGCAGTGCGCGTCGCCGTCCGCCATCCTGGTCGGGGCGCGCTACCCGCACCAGCAGCGCCTGTCCCGCGAGCTCGGTGGCACCGAGGCGCTGCCACCGGACCAACTGGCGCGCGCGGTGCGCCGGCACTCGCGATCGCTGTCATACGGGGGACCGTCCGGCGTGGCCGCGACGCTGTCCGGCGGCGCTGACGTCGTGATCGACTGCGTCGGCAGCGCCGAGTCCATTGCGCAATCGCTGCACATGGTGCGCCCGCGCGGGACCGTGGCGCTGGTCGGCATGCCGGGCAAGGTGGCGGTGGACCTGGCGCCGTTGTGGCACCGCGAGGTCCGCCTGGCCGGCGCATACGCCTACGGCACCGAGCGCGACGGGCGCCCCGACGGCCGGACGTCCACCTTCGCGCTGGCCTTCGAGGTAGCGGCCGCGCAGCGGACCGGCCGTCTCGTGTCGGCCACCTACCCGCTCACCCGCTTCGAGGACGCCGTGGCGCACGCCGGCGCCGCCGGACGCCGGGGGGCCGTGAAGATCGCCTTCGACGTACGGAAAGGAACCGCCCGATGAGCCGCCGACCCGGCTTCGTCCTCGACGTGGACAAGTCCATGCCACCGACCCTGTTCTGGAACGGCGAGGGCTTCACGCTCGAGACGCTTCCGGAGGGGAGCCGGGTGATCTACGCCCCCGAGCCCATGAAGGCGATCGAGGATCCGTACCGGGCCATCCGGCACGCGTTGGCGCACCCGGTCGGCGACCGCGACCCCCTGCCGGCCCTGTTGCGGCCCGGCATGAAGCTCACCATCTGCTTCGACGACGTGTCGCTGCCGCTGCCGCCCATGGAGGCGCCGGACATCCGCCAGATGGTCATCGAGACCGTGCTCGACATGGCGGCGGAGGCCGGTGTCGACGACGTGATGCTGATCGCCGCGTTGGCCCTGCACCGTCGTATGACCGAGCAGGAGCTGCGGCACGCGCTCGGCGACCGCATCTACGACGCCTTCGCCCCCGCCGGCCTGCTGACGCAGCACGACGCCGAGGACACCGACGACCTTCTCTTCATCGGCGAGACCGACCAGGGCGAGGAGGTCGAGATCAACAAGCGGGCCGCCACCTCCGACCTGCTCGTCTACGTCAACATCAACCTCGTCGCCATGGACGGCGGGCACAAGAGCGTCGCCACCGGCCTGGCCAGCTACCGCAGCCTGCGTCACCATCACAATCCGCAGACGATGCGCCACTCCACCTCGTTCATGGACCAACCGTCGTCCGAACTACACTCGTCGAACTGGCGGATGGGACGGCTCATCGCCGAATCGGGCGTGAAGATCTTCCAGATCGAGACGACGCTCAACAACGACACCTTCCCGTCCAATTTCCAGTTCCTCCAGAAGCGGGAGTGGGAGTGGGGGCTGCGCGACCGCGCCACGTATGCCACCACGTCGGCCGCTCTGTCCAGGACTCCGTCACGGCTGGCCCGCCAGGTGTTCCATTCCATCCGCTCCCCGCACGCCCTGACCTCGGTGCAGGCGGGAGAGGTCGAGGCGGTCCACGCCGTGACGACCGCGAACGTCTGGGCCCAGCAGGGCGTCGACGTCGAGGGGCAGACCGACATCCTGACCATGGGTCTTCCCTACATCTGCCCCTACAACGTGAACTCCATCATGAACCCGATCCTGGTGGCCTGCCTGGGGCTGGGCTACTTCTTCAACATGTACCGGGGCAGGCCACTGGTGCGCGAGGGCGGCGTGGTGATCATGCGGCACCCCACCCGTCCCGAATTCCACCCCGGGCACCACCCCAGCTACATCGACTTCTACGAGCAGGTGCTGACCCAGACCGTCGACCCGGTGCAGATGCACAAGGAGTTCGAGGAGTCCTTCGCCACGGATCCGTGGTACGTGCACCTCTACCGCACCGGCCACGCCTACCACGGTGTGCACCCCTTCTACATGTGGTACTGGTGCGCCCACGCGCTGCACCACCTCGGCCGGGTCATCGTCGTCGGCGGGGACACCAAGGCCGTGCGCCGGCTGGGGTTCTCCCCGGCCAGTTCGCTCGACGACGCGCTCGAGATCGCCTCGGACGTGGTGGGGCCGTCCCCGACGCTGACGCACATGCACAACCCGCCCATCTTCATGTCGGACGTCCACTGATGACATCTTCGGTCTCGGGGCTGCTCGGCCGGGTGCGAACGGCCCGTTTTCCCCTTCGAGCACCGTCGTGGCCGACAACCGTGGAGCGGGCCGATCCCGAGCGCAAGGTCGGCCTCGACTACGACCACGAGTGGTCGCGTCGCTACCCCGTCCGCCTGGCGCGCGCCATGGTGATGGACAACGTTGCGCGGCCGGCCGCCCGCGTGCTTGCCCCGGCGACCGTGCGCGGCCTGGAGCACCTCCAGCACACGGAGGGCCCGGTGATCTTCGCCGCCAACCACGCCAGCCACATCGACACGCCGCTCCTGATCACCACCTTGCCGCTGAAGTTCCGCCACCGGACCGTAGTGGCGGCGGCCTCGGACTACTTCTTCGACCGCACCTGGAAGTCGGTCCTGTGGTCCTTCGCCCTGGCGGCCATCCCCATCGAGCGCAGTAAGGTCAACCGCAAGTCGGCCGACACCGCCGCCGAGGTGCTCGAGGACGGCTGGAACCTGGTCATCTTCCCCGAGGGCGGGCGCTCGCCCGACGGCTGGACGCAACCCTTCCGCGGCGGGGCGGCCTACCTGGCCCGGCGCACCGGGCGGCCCGTGGTGCCCGTCTATCTGCACGGCACCCGCCACGTGCTGCCCAAGTCGGCGGAGTCGGGGGCGAGGGCTCCGGGGGGGTCGGGCACCGAGTCGCGCCGCGGTGGGCGGCTGCGCCGCTCCCCCATCGCCGTCCTCTTCGGGGCGCCCATGACGCCCGACGAGGGAGAGAGTGCCCATCGCTTCTCGGACCGGGTGGAGGCCGCGGTCGCCACGCTGGCCCGCGAGGTCCAGTCCGACTGGTGGCAAGCCCGGCGCTCGGTCAGCGCCGTGGCACCGGTCGAGGGGGCCGAGACCGCGCACCGCGGCCCGACGGCGTCGGCCTGGCGGCGGGCGTGGGCACTCGACGAGCCCCCGGCGCGTCGGGGCCGTACCGAGTGGCCGGACTGACCGTGTCCTGAATACGGCAAATGGCTGTGACGGGAGAATCTGAAAGCGGGCGCGAACAGGCCGACGGGTGTCCCGGCAGCGGACGGGGCACTCACAGATGACAGAATTTCGGCATGGGTCTACCGAACATTGAGATTCGTCGAGCTGAGTCCAGGGACTCCGATCAGATCTGGCCGCTGGTACAGGACTTTGCGTTCTCCTATGTACCGGACCCGGCTCCTTTCGAGCGTTCCTTGGCAGAACTCCTCGATCGACCGGACACACTCCTCCTGGTTGCTGAACAAGACAGGAGGACAGTCGTCGGCTATCTGCTTGCCAGCTACCACTGGACATTTCTCGCGAATGGCCCGGTCGCATGGATTGAAGAAGTCATGGTCAGTGAGTCCGCTCGCCGCCAGGGCGTTGGAAACAGCCTCATGTCTGCCGCTGAGGTGTGGGCTCAGGCGGTTCCAACTGCCTATGTCGCCCTTGCCAGCCGCAGGGCGGGTGACTTCTATCTCAAGACCGGCTACGAAGACTCGGCAACATTCTTCAGGAAGACCTTCGTCCCGCCGGTGCGTCAGTAGGGGGCACCATGAGCGGGCGGCGTCCTCATCCCGGTGTGGTCTCAGGCGATCTGGGGCACTCCCGTGTGGTGATCTGGTGTGTCAGTTTAGGTTGACACACCAATAGTGTCAGTCCATACTGACAGGCGTGGACATCGAAAAGCTGAGCGTGAGTCTCTCGTCGGATGACCCGGCAGTTGGGCTCCGCGCCTCGTTGGCGCTCCATCGCCTGGCTGAGAGGGTCGAAGCGAACCGGGTCGCGTCGGCACGGGAAAGGGGCTGGTCGTGGCAGCAGATCGGAGACGCCTTGGGCGTCACCCGCCAATCCGTGCACACCAAATACAACAAGGAGTCGTCATGATCACCGAATCCGTTGCGCCAGAGGTGCTTCACGTCTGGGCCATTTGTCTGCAGGCCAGTGAAGAAGCTCGTCGCCGAGGTGATCGGCGATATGGCACCGATCACCTCTTGCTCGCCTTGTTCGAGGATCCCTCGATCGAAGTCGTGTTGGGCGTGAGCCTGCAGCAAGCTCGCTTGGCCCTCGAGTCGCTCGATCACGAAGCCTTGGGTGCCCTGGGACTGAGGTCCGGCACCGACGCTCCCCCACTGCCGATGCGCGTCGTGCCGAAGAAGCCGAGGCTTAGAGACATCGCGCAAAAAGATCGGCTCCGCATCACGCCAGCGGCAAAGAAAGTGCTTGAGGATGCGGTCAAGCCCAATCGCCGGAAGACCCAGGTCACGGCCCAGCAGGTGCTGGCCCAGATCCTCACTCTCCAGCCACCAGATCCTGCGGCCGTGCTGCTGGGCGCTCTCGGCGTGAACACGTCAGAGGTTCGGCACCGATTGGATGCGGTCACGCCCGACAGCTGAGTCCCCAGCGACATTCACGACTTCGAGCGAAGGTGCCCTAATTGGGAACGATCAGTCCTTTGAGTTAGGCGGGATGCCCACCGTCCCGGCAGCGAATGGGGCACCTTGGCGTACCGCCTGTCTAGGTGTTCTGCCCCACCAGGTTGTTGATTCGGCTGACGGGCGGGCCACCGATGGCCGTGTGGTGCCGATGATGGTTGTAGATATGGAGCCAGGTGTCCAGCGCCCTGGTCCTAGAGGCTTCTGATCGATAGGGCCGGGCGTAGGCCCACTCGTTGAGCAACGTTCGGTTGTAACGCTCGACCTTGCCGTTGGTTTGAGGCCGATAGGCCCTGATGAAGGTGTGAGTGATGGAATCGGCGACCAGCAGCTTGGTGAAGTCTTTGGACCGATAACACGACCCATTGTCCGTGAGCACTCGTTCGACCGTGATGCCGTATTGCTTGAAGAAGGCCAGCGCTCGGCGCCAGAAGGCCATCATCGTGATGGCTTGTTCGTTGTTCAGCACTTCTGAGTAAGCCAGGCGGCTGTAGGCATCAACGATCGAGTGGATATAGGCATACCCGGTCGGGACTCGGTCCTTGTGCTCGGGCCTGTTGGTGCGGTTGGCCAATCCATTGACCCGCCACCCTCCGCCCGGAGGAATCCTGGCCTGCTTCTTGATGTCCATGTGGACGAGCTCGCCAGCATGAGAGGTCTCGATGCGCCGGACGACTCGGCCCCCCTGGCGGTCCAGGTCAGAGAGCCGGCTCACGCCGTGGCGTCGCAGGATCCGGTGCAGAGTCGAGGCTGGGACTCCAGCTCGAGGGGCGAGCCGGGCCGGACCCAGCTGGTGACGTCGGCGGAGTTCAACGACTCGCCGCTCAATGCGTGGCGAGGTCTTGGTCGGGCAGCGACGAGGGCGACTTGAGCGGTCGTTGAGCCCGATCAACCCAGACTCTCGATAGCGACGCCACCATTTGTGGGCTGTCTGCCTGGAGATATTCATGGACTCTGCCGCGGCAGCCACCGTCCAGCCGTCTTCGATACGCCGGCACAGGCGCAGACGACCCTCCGAGGTCAGAGGAGCATTACGGTGCATGACGAGCCTCCTTGGCTGTGTGGGTGTGTCAACAGCTCCACACTGCCTCGGCGGCTCACTTCATTGCAGAGCCCGAGTCAACAAGGTCTATGGGTAGAACATCTAGGGCAGACCGTACGCGACTACCTCCCCGTCGCCCGAGGAGTTCGTCGCGGTGACGTACAACGTGCCGTTGGCAATGATGGCGTCGGTCCCGGGCGCCGACCACAAAGAACCGCAGATCTTCGGGGATCCCGAGCACCCGGCGTTCCCTCCGGCGTCGTACGCTACGACGTGGGCGCCGTCGGTCCCATAGAGAACAGAGCCGCCGATGGCGATGGCGATGGAGTTGGGAACGTTCCATTCCAACGCGCCGTTCGGGTCCAGAGCAGAGATGCCGGAGCCGGAGATGGGCACGGATTGGAACTCCGAACCGTCCCCTGCGAGGGGCACGGTGTTGAGCGCGAGGGTGGGGTCGCTCCACAATGGTGAGCACACCGTCGGCGTGCCGCTACACCCGTTGACGCCGTTGGCGTCGAAGCTCTCGATGTCACTGCTGAACTGGCGGGGAGCGGGAGAGTAAAAAGTATCGACGTAAAGGGCTGCGCCGGAGACAACGGCATATCCGCCGGTGACGGGATAGTTCGTTACGTCTTCCCACAAGGGCGTGCACACCTTGGGACTGCCCGAGCACCCTCTTGTGCCGTTGGCGTCGAGCGCCACGATTCCACCGTGGGTGCCACCAAGGAAGCTCGGCGCGTAGGCGATCCCGCCCGACACCGTCACTGTCCCGCTGTATGCGTTGGAACTGGTCCAGACCGGCGAACAGACCTTTGGGCTTCCGGCGCAGTTCGTGGTGCCGCTTGCGTCGAAAGCTTCGAGAGTGCCGGAGGTCGTTACGTACACCGTCCCGTTGGACACGGTGGGTGTCCCGAACGTCCCCGACGCCGACCACAGCGGTTGGCACACCTTCGGGGTGCCAGAGCAGTTCGTCTGACCCGCCGCGTCGAAGGCCTCCAATTGGCTCGATGTCGAGCCGTAGACGACGCCGCCTCCGACTGAAAGGTTTCCGACTGGCCCGGGCGCGTAGCTCCATTGTGATGCACACACAACGGGAGAGCCCGAGCACCCAGTGGTGCCATTGGCACTGTAGGCCTCGAGTTTTCCCGAGTTGGAGGCGTACAAGACCCCGTTGACGGCCGCCTGGGCGGTCAGCGGCCCGGTGGTCCCGTCGGAGGCCGAGAACTTCGCAACGAGCGTGGACACGTTCGCCGGGGTGATGGTCGTGTCGCCGGAGTTGTCCCCGCTATGGGACGAGTCGAAACCGAGCCCGTACCAGTCGCAGCCGCTCGCCAGGAGCCCGACGGCGAACACGGCTAGACACACAGTGACGGAACGCCGACCCATCGTGTGCTTCATGGTTCTCCCCCCATAACGCACGGTCCGACGGCATAGGTTACTCAACAGGTGCAGACCCGGCCGAGCCCGACGAAGCGCCTCGCGGTCGGAGGCGACTACGAAATCCGGAGCGCCGCGCGAGAGCAATCCCAGGGGTTACACCTCCACGCTGATTTCGATCCGAGGTGGTCCGCTCACGCCCGCTCTCGCCATGGCGTCTTTCAGGTCGGGATCGTCGGCAAAGGCGTGAGCTTCATCGACCGAGGGGAACCAGTGCAGCCCCGTAATCTCGTTCGGATCGTCCGTATTCCGAAAGACGGTGGCGTCGGTGACCCCGTGCTTGTCACGTATCGGTTGCGCCCTGTCATATTCGATCCGCCAAGCGTCAAAGTCCTTCACGGGATGTTGCACAACCATCAATACCCTTGCCATCTGGTGCTCCTCAATATTCGTCTGATCAGTCGACGCTCCGATTCCGAGAGTAGCCCCGTCCTATCGCAGAGGCGCACCCCGCCCGGCGTTTGCCCCCATTTCCAGGGTCTCCCATTACAGCGATTTGCCGTACTCACCGTGTCCTGAGCTCGGAGTCCGGCCGGGTTCTCGAGCCCTGCGGCTCAACTGCGAACCCCGCCAGCGGCTCCGGGGCTCGGGGTCACGACGCCCTATGGTTCCGGTGGTCCCCACCGCGGCGAGAGGAGCCCGGATGCAGATGATTGTCCTCGGCAGTGGCAGTCCGCTGCCGGACCCTCAGCGCGCCGGTCCGTCCACGCTGGTCCGCACCGAGGCCGGAGACCTGCTCTTCGACTGCGGCCGCGGCGTCCTCATGCGCGCCGCCGCAGCGGCGTCAGGGGCCGGTGCCCTGCAGGGCCTCTTCCTCACGCATCTGCACAGCGACCACACCACCGATCTCAACGACGTCGTCACCTCGCGGTGGGTGATGTCCTTCCAGCCCAGCCCACTGCGCGTGTTCGGACCGCCGGGGACGGCGTCGCTCCTCAGGGCGACGGAGGCGATGCTCGAGCTGGACATCGGCTACCGCATGGCCCACCACGCCGATCTCAACTGGCGGCCGACCGCCGACGTCGTCGAATGCGAGCGCGGCGAGGTCCTCGCCGAGCAGTCGGTCCGGGTCACCGCGGCGCCCACCGACCACGCACCAGTGCGCCCGACCGTGGGCTACCGGGTCGACGAGGGCGGACGCTCGGTCGTGATCGCGGGTGACACCGTTCCCTGTCCCGGGCTCGACGAGCTGTGCGCGGGGGCCGACATGCTCGTGCACACCGTGGTGCGCCGCGACCTGATCGAGCCCATCGGCCTGCCACGGCTGACCGATGTCTTGGACTACCACTCGGCCGTCGAGGACGCGGCGCGCACGGCCGCCCGCAACGGCGTCGCCACCCTTGTCCTCACGCACCTCGTCCCGGCGCCGCAGCCGGACGCGGAGCACGAGTGGGTGGAGCGGGCGGCCGAGCACTTCGACGGCACGGTCGTGGTGGCGCGGGACCTCCTCACCCTCGACGTCGGCCCCGGGAGCTCGCTGTAATTCGGCGCCGCCGTTACCGGTGCAGGCGCCACCGCCGCCTGCCCCCGACGGTGGCCAGGCGCTCCTCGCGCAGTTGCTCGGAGGCCGAGTCGTCCAGCGGTTCGAGCGTCTCCTCACCGAGTGCCCAGGCGAGGAGCAGGTCGGCCAAGGCCGGGTTCCGCGCCAGCACCGGGCCGTGCAGGTAGGTCCCGATGACACGGCCACGTACCGCCCCCTCGCTGCCGTCGCCATTCCCGACGCCCGCGATCACCCGGCCCAGGGGCACGGCTCCCTCCGCCAGGGCGGTCATGCCCCCGTGGTTCTCGAAGCCCGTCAGGGCCGGCAGGCCGTTCACGCCGGTCGGGTCCTCCAACACCTCCCCCACCGCCCGCGGCCCGGTGCCCTTGACGGTGTCGATGTCCAGGAGGCCGAGGCCTTCGTGCGGGTCGCCGGCGGCGCCGGGGAAGGTCCGCCCGACGATCTGGAAGCCGGCGCAGACGGCCAGGACCACTGCACCGTCGGCGACGCGCCTGGCCAAGGTCCCGTCGTCGATCAGCGTGCGGGCCGCGCGCACCTGGGGACCGTCCTCTCCGCCGCCCAGGCAATAGATGTCGGCGGCGGGCAGCGGGCCGTCCGAGGCCGCCTGCAGGAGCTCGACGTCCCGTCCCCGCCAGTCGGCGCGCCGCGCCAGGATCAGCCCGTTGCCGCCGTCGCCGTAGGTGCCGAGCAGGTCGGGGTACACGACCACCACACGCAGGGGACCGCTCACGCAGGCGCCCCGAGCAGGTCGTGGAAGGCCGTGTAGTTGCCGATCACGTCGACCACCCCTCCGGTGTCGCCCGCGGCGATGCGCACGGCAAGGATGGGATCGGGCTCGGCCGTGTGGACCACGCCCGCGTAGTGCAGGCGGACCGAGAGGTCGCGGCAGCGGTCTCCGGTCGCCACGACGGAGCGTCCCGCCAGCCGCTCGTAGGGCACGTCCCACAGCCAGCTGGGGTCTGCGCCGTCCGCCACCCGCGCGTTGATGCTGACCACGAGCGGGCCGTCGGACCCGGCAACCAGGTCGAGCAGCTCGTCCCATCCCGCCGGGTTCTTCGCCAGCATCAGCCGGGCCCGCACTTCACCGAAGGAACGGACGCTGAAGCGGCCGGCCACCTCCTCGACGGACTCCATCGCTTCGAGCGCCGCCACCGCGTCGACACCGCAGGCATCGGCTGCCACGGCGGCCATGAGCGCGTTGGCCTGGTTGAACCGGCCCGGCAGCAGGAGCCGGACGGGGTGCGTCCGGCCGTCCGCCCAGGTGGCCTTGGCCGCACCGTCCGCGAGCACGAGCTCCGCTTCGGTGACGGGCCGCGAGAAGCCGCACCCCGCGCACGCCCAGCTGCCGTCACGGAACTCGATGCGGCCGTCGCACGAGGGGCAACCCACGGCATCGTGCTGCCAGCGCAGGCCCGCACCGACCCAGTGCACGTCACGCGCCGCGCCCGCGCCCCACACCACCAGAGGATCGTCGGCGTTCGCGACGACATGCGTGTGCGGCGCCGCGGCCAGTGCAGCACGCCAGCGTCCCGCGACCATCCGAACCTCGTTGGTGCGGTCGAGCTGGTCGCGCGAGAGGTTCAACAGAACGACCGCAGCCGCCGAGGTCGCCGCCAGGACACGGGGGAGGTAGACCTCGTCCACCTCGAGGACGGCGCGCCCCGCATGGGTCCCGGCCAGCGCGGCGACGTGGCCCGGCGGCATGTTCGAGCCCGTCTCGTTGCTCACGACGGCGTCGCCCGTCGCGCCGAGTCCCACCGTCAACAGCCGCGTCGTCGTCGTCTTTCCGTTGGTGCCGGTGACGAGGGCGACCTGACGACCTGCGCTCAGATGTTCGAGGAGCAGGGGGTCCACCCGGAGCCCGGCCCTGCCTCCGGCCACGGTGCCCTGGCCGCGTCCGAGTCGGCGCGACGCGGCGTTGACGGCGCGCGTGGTCGCGCTGGCGAGCCGCGCCCTCACCGAGGGGGCTTGGTGCGGGCGAGCTCGGCGGGCGTCGGCTCGTGGCGCACCCGCGCCTCTGCGGGCAGCTGCGCGGTGATGGCATCCATGATGGTCACTGTGTCCGCCTTGGCGTTGATGAGCGACAAGCCCACCGGCGTGCCCACGCGCACCGTCACCGTTGGTGGGTGGCGCACGAGGGTGAAGTCGGGCAGCCGCGCCGAGCGGGGCCACACGTTCTCCGTGCCCCAGAGCCCGACGGGCACGACGGTGGCGCCCGTGGCCGCGGCCAGCCGCGCCGTCCCGGTCTTGCCGTGCAGCACCGGGTCGAAGAAGTCGTACCCGCGCGGGATGGTCCCTTGCGGGAGGACGATGACCACCTCGCCCGCCTTCAAGGCGGCCTCCGCCGCGCGCATCGGCTGGCCCGATCCGCTCCCGCGGTCGACCGCGATGCCGCCGATGGCCCGGGCGATCGTCCCGACCACGGGAGCCTCGAAGATCTCCTTCTTCCCGAGGAAGCGCACCGGTCGCCCGATCTCGCGGGCGACGAGGGCCAACGCAGCGACGTCGAAGTAGCTCCGATGGTTCGACGCGAGCAGGACGGGACCCCGCGTGGGCACGTTCTCGACGCCGGCGATGTCGAAGCGTGCGTACGGGAACGAGAGCTTGCGCACGAACGGGCGCAGCAGGTGGTAGGGCTCGAGCCCGATGACGCTCGGGACCCCGGGCGGGCGGTCCCAGTGCTCCACGGGCCAGCGCCGCGCGGCGGCCACGACGGTGAGGGACGGATCGGGATTCACGGCGTGGGGCGAGCCGACGCTCGAGAGCAACGGCACGTCGAAGATGCTGTCGCTGCACGCGTGGCAGTTGGCGAGGTCGATGCCCTTGCCTCCCGCCCACTCCCGCACCGCGCGGAGCTTGCCCGTCCCCCACACGAACCCCTCGTAGAGGCGGCCGGTGTAGCGGCCGTCCTTGGTTTCGTAGGCGGTGGCGATCACGTCGTCGAACCCGAATGCCTCGGCGAAGGGGGCGATCATGTCGAGCGGCGTCGTCGTCGAGAGCACGAGGCGGTGGCCGTCGGCCCGGAAGGCGGCCAGGCGCTGCGGGGCGAAGGGGGCGACGAGCTCGCTCAGGGCGGACACCGCCCGCCGCCCGGCCGCCTGGACCTGGTCCTGGTGCCAGCCCCGGGCCACCCTCGCCGCCGCTCGCACCAGGCCCATGGACAACAGGTTCTCGCCCAAACGGTCGTTGACGGCGTAGAGCACCTTGTCCCCCGGCAGCGAGCGCCCCGCGGGCAGCACGCCCTCTTCGACCAGGGCCTGGTTGAGGACCTGCCCCGACGCGTGGCGCAGCAGGGTGCGGTCGAGGTCGATGAAAACGGCGCTTTTCGCCACGTCCGAAGCCTAAAACAGTTCGATGTGCTGATCCGGGTGCGAGAACCCCCCCAGAAGCCCGGAAATTAAGAGAAGGGATCGCCGGGGGGGAGGGCGATCCCTTCTCGAGACTCATCAGGTTTCGGAGGGGGGGCTTCCGGTTCCCTGCGGTCTGGCTCCCATTGTGGCGGCATATCGGCAATCAGTCAAGCAGCTTTAGCAGATACTTCAAATCTGTTATACTGATCGGTAACAACACTTTGGCAAGCACTTTCTGCGGAGGTTGGTGCGTGGAGCTGAAACATCTGCAAGCACTGATGGGCATCGCCGACACCGGAAGCTTCTCTGCCGCCGCCACCTCCATCGGCACGGTGCAGTCCAACGTCTCCGCCCACGTGGCGCGCCTGGAGCGAGAGCTCGACGTCCAGCTGGTCGACCGGGCTTCGGGGCGCCTGACCGAGGAGGGCGAGGTCGTGATCGAGCGGACGCGGCGGGTGATGAACGAGCTCGAGGCCATGGTGGCCGACGTGACCGCACTGCGCCAGGAGGTGGTCGGCACCGTCCGGCTCGGCATGATCGGCACGACGGGGCGCTGGCTGGTCCCGCAGCTCTTCGACCTCCTCCGGGTGCGCCATCCCCACGTGCACCTCAACGTGGCGGAGGGGTCGAGTGGACAGCTCGAGCAGCAACTGGCCTCGGGCCAGCTCGACCTGGCGGTGGTGACCTTCCCGCTCAGCGGTGACGAGATCATGGCGGCCCAGCTCTTCGACGAGGACCTGGTGCTCGTGCTCCCGTCGGGCCACCCCCTGGCCACCGAGCCCTCGCTGCGCCTCGAACGCCTCTCGGAGCTCGAGATGCTGCTTCCCGCGCCGGGCACGGCGCTCCGGGCCGAGATCGACAGCGCCACGGGCCCGGCGAGGATCGCGCTGCGGCCGGCCATGGAGCTCGACGGCGTCCGGCTGATCGCGTCGCTGGCCTTCGACGGCTACGGGCCGGCCATTCTCCCGGCCACCGCCGTGCCGGGTCACCTGCGCGGCCGGTTCTCGGTGCTGCCCGTCACCGGCCTCCCCCGCCGCCGGGTCGGCGTGGCGCAACGCCGCCGGGGACTCCCCTCCGCGCCGGTGCGGGCCGTCATCGACACGCTGGGGTTCGTCGTCAACGACACGCTCTCCATGCCCGAGGGCATCCACCCGACCTAAAAGGCGAGCGCTCGGCGCCGCGGGCTCAGGACGACGCCGCCGGCTGCGGCTCCCGCCACATGGTCCAGAGGAGCGGCCCCTCGCCGGGAAGCGGCACCTCCTTCACGACCTCGAAGCCGTGACGGCGGTAGAAGGGGACGTTGCGCTCCTTGGAGGACTCGAGGTAGCAGGGGATCCCCTCGGTGTCGCAGTGCTCGAGGACGGGGCGCATCAGCGCGCTGCCCACGCCCCTGCCCTGCTGTTCGACGGCGGTGCCGAGCGTGGCCAGGTACCAGTGCGGCTCATGGGGGTGCATCGACTCCACGAGGTTCAAGAGGCGCAGCGTCGTGGCGAGGTTCGCCGCCACGTACGGCAGCACGGGCAGCAAGGTGACGATCGCCGTGAGCCCCGTGAGGAGGGGCTTGCCGGCGGGAGCCCAGATGGCCGAGCCGGCGTGGCCGTCGGTCGTGTAACAGCCGCCGAACGGGAGGTAGTCGGCGCGCATCTGCGTGCGGAAGTAGGCGCGCAGGCCCGCGTCGCGGCGCGACGGGTTGCGAAAGATGTGCCCGATGACGGGGTCGTCGTAGAAGGTCTTGGCCAGCTGTGCCGCCATCGCGTCGACGTCGTCCTTGGTGGCACGCCGGACTACTGGCAGGGCAGGTTCGGGAACCATGTCGGGGTCGATGGTGGCAGAGCGCCCGGCCAGGCGCCACCCGGCGACACCGCGGCGTGGCCCTGGCCGACTGCCACGAGCTCGGGGGCCAGCTTCATTCCGACAAAGATGCCTCCCGAGCGCGTGAAGTGCACCCCGTCGCTGCAGCGCACGTTGACCTGGTCGACCGACGCCGAGTAGCGCTGGTCCGGCGAGACCACCTCGTTGAGATCGAACACATAGACCCTGCCGCCGCCGTCCCCCGATGCGGCACCGACCACCTGCCGCATCGCCGCGTTGTCGGCCGTCACCCTCGCCGGGTCGTCCTCGGGCCACGCACTCCCGGTCGGTGCGACGCCGCTGTCGTAATACGGAGTCGTCATGAGCACCACGCTGGCCCCCCTGGAGCCGAGCACATCGGCCGCCTCGCCGTACCGGCTCTCCACGTAGCGGTCGAAGGCGGGTTGCCCGAGGTTCTGCCACTGTCCCGCCACCGACTGGTCGAACGTCTCGCCGCGGGCGAGGTAGACGACGACGTCGGGGTTGTACGTGTCCACCCACCTGCGCCAGGTGTCGAGCAACGACGCGGGGTTGGCGCCGACGTCGCACGGTGCGTCGGGCGACACCGTATAGAAGAGGACCCGGATCTGGGACTGCATGGACAGCGAACAGCCGGGCGTCCCCTCGTTCGCGATCTGCACGCCGTACTGCCGCGCCTCCGCCGCCAGGCCGACGCCGAGCGTGCCGGCGACGGAGTCACCGACGAGCAACACCTTCACCGGCCTGGCCGCGGACGCCACGGGCGGGGCCGCCGTCAGAAATGACGGCACCGTCGTCGACGTCGGCGGCGGCGTCGGCGTCATCGGCGTCGGCGTCGGCGTCGTCGGCGTGGTCGGCATCGTGAGGGGGTCGGCGACTGCGGCCGAGCCGGTTTGCGCCACCACCGCAGCCTGCGTGGCCGGCGGCGGGGCGGTGACGCGCAGCTGCGCGCCCTGCAGCTCCGCCGCGCCCACCGGGAGCAGGGTGCTCACGAACACCGCGCCGATGGCCGCCGCGGCACCCACCGGGGCGGCGATCCAGGACCGCCAGCGCCGGAGCGCGCCGCGGCGGATCGGCATCTCGACCAGGTCGTAGCTGATGGCCGCGATGGCGACCGTGATGCCCACCCGGGCCAGGAAGAGGGGATAGACACCCCAGTGCAGCCGTTGGCCGGTCATGACGAGGAGCACGGGCCAGTACCAGAGGTAGACGCCGTACGAGATGCGGCCCCATTGCGGCAGGGGCGGCAGCTCCAAGACGCGCACGGCGATCGAGCGCGGCGCCGCGGCGCAGCCGAGGACGACGGCCCCCGCCGCCAGGCTGGCCACAAGGAACCCGCCGCAAAAGGCGAACCTCGACGTCTCCGACGTCGTCGCCCACAGCGCGGCCGTGCCGAGGATTCCCGCCACCGCGAGCACCGACGCCACGCGGGTGAACCACGGACGCCGGCTCGCGTCCCGCCACAGGGTCAGCCCGATGGCGACCGCCGCGCCGACGAGCAGGGCCTGGGCCCGGCAGTCCGTGCCGTAGTAGGCCCGCGTCGTGTAGCCGTCCGGGGCCAGGAGGAACATGACGACGGCCGAGGCCAGCGACCCCAGGCACGCCACCGCGAAGAGGACGTGCAGCCGCCGGCGCCGCGTCCACTCAGGGTCGTCCCGTTCCGCAGGTGGCCCGAGCGAGAGCCGGCCGCCGCCGAGCGCCTCAAGGACACGCCGGGCGCCACGACGCGACCGGCGCGACGTGCCGACCTTCACGACGCCCAGGACGACGAGAGGCCACACCAGGTAGAACTGCTCCTCGATCGCGAGCGACCAGGTGTGCTGCAACGGCGACGGCTGGTTCGACAGCGAGAAGTAGGTCACGCCGTTGTGGACGGAGTACCAATTCGAGACGTAGAAGACCGTCGAGAGGGCGTCGCCGACGATGTGGGGCGTCGCCAGGACCCTGGGCAGGAACGCCATGACGATCCCGATGACCGCGACGAGCAGGAACAGCGCCGGCAGGAGCCGCCGGGCGCGACCGGCCCAGAACCGACGGAGCCGGATCGTCCCGCTTCCACCCCACTCCTGAACCAGCAGCGACGTGATGAGGAACCCCGAGAGCACGAAGAAGGAGTCGACGCCGTAGAAGCCGCCCGGCACCGAGTGCAGCCCGGTGTGGAACGCAATGATGGCCAGCACCGACACCGCGCGTACGCCGTCCAGCCCGCGAATGTGGCCCAGCGTCGGGCGGGCCCCGAGTGCGTTAGCGTCCGTGCTCATGTTGCGCCTGGCTCGGCCACCCGTGGTGGTGGCCCCTCCGTCCCATACTGGGGAAACGTCCGCCGGAGCCGCGCCTTACTGCCCCGGGCAGGGCGGGCCCGGATGACCCCGGCATGCTGAGGATCGGGGTCCTCGGGGCGGCCCGCATCACCCCGATCGCGCTGGTCAAGCCGGCGCGGCGGACGGGCCGGGCCCAGGTCACCGCGGTGGCCGCGCGGGATCGTGGCCGCGCCAGCGAATTCGCCCGCAAGCAGGGCATTCCCCGCGTGCTCGACAACTATGCCGACCTGGTCAACGACCCCGACATCGATGCCGTCTACAACCCGCTGCCCAACGGGCTGCATGGCTACTGGACCATCGCGGCCCTCAAGGCGGGCAAGCACGTCCTGTGCGAGAAGCCCTTCACCGCCAACGCCGACGAGGCCAGGTCCGTGGCCGAGGTGGACAACGCGAACCCCGGTGTGGTGGTCATGGAGGCCTTCCACTACCAGTACCACCCGCTGGCCAAGCGCCTGGTGGAGATCGTGCGCTCGGGCGAACTGGGCACCATCCGTAACGTCGACGTGGCGTTCTCGGCGCCGCTGTGGAAGAAGGGTGACATCCGCTACCAGTTGGCGCTCGCCGGCGGCGCCACGATGGACATGGGGTGCTACCCCATCAGCCTGTTGCGCCTCCTGGCCCCCGGCCCGCGGGTCATCAGCGCGGAGGCGAAGCTGTCCTCGCCCGGCGTCGACCGGGCGATGGACGCGCACTTTTCCCTCCCCGACGGCGGGAGCGCCCACATCGGTTGCTCCATGTTCTCCACCTCCGTGTTGCGCATGCGCGCTGAGGTCACCGGTGACAACGGCAAGATCTCAGTCTTCAACCCCTTCAGCCCCCAGTACTTCCACCGGATGAAGGTCACGACCTCGCTCGGCACGCGCAAAGAGCGGTTCAGCCGCAAGCCGACGTACGACTACCAGCTGGAGGCCTTCGCCGCTGCGGTCGAGGATGGCGCATCCTTCCCCACCACCGCTGCCGACGCGATCCGTACGATGGAGCTCATCGACGCCATCTACACCGCCGCCGGGCTCTCCTTGCGCCAACCCACGCCCGTCGACTGATGCCGCTGCCCGCGGACGAGCTCTCGACGCTGGCCGACGCCGCGCTGAGCGCCGCCGCGGGCTGCCAGGCGGCGGAGCTCCGGGTCGAGCGCATTCGGAGCCAGGCCGTCCGCCTCCACGACGCCTCGCCCGAGACGACCGCGGACGACACGGACTTCGGCATGGGCGTGCGCGTCGTGGTCGACGGCGCGGTGGGCTTCGCCGCCACCGTCGACGTGCGACCGGAGGAGGCGGCCCGTCTGATCGACCGGGCCATGGAGATGGCCAGGGTCACCCGCGGGGCCGGCGGCGGACAGGTCGAGCTGGCACCGGAACCCTCGCACGGTGAGGTCACGTGGTCGAGCGCGTTCGAGGTGGACCCGACGACCGTGCCGATGGCCGACAAGATCGCCCTCCTGGCCGAGTGGAGCGCGCCGCTGGGGGACCACGCGACCGTGGCCCACACGTCCGCCGCGCTCCTCGCCGTGTCGGAGCAGACCTACCTGGCCGACCTCAACGGGACCCGGGCCACCCAGCACCGGGTCCGGATGCAGACCCGGCTGGAGGCGTTGGCGCTCTCGGACACGGGTTTCGAGACCATGCGGACGCTGGCGCCGCCGGTCGGGCGGGGTTGGGAGTTCCTCACGGATCCGGCGTCGGCCGGGAACTGGGACTGGGACACCGAGCTCGCCCAACTGCCCGAGCTGCTGGCCGAGAAGCTGAAGGCGCCCTCGGTGCAGGCGGGAACCTACGACCTCGTCATCGACCCGTCGAACCTCTGGCTCACCATCCACGAGTCCATCGGGCACGCCACCGAGCTCGACCGCGCCGTCGGCTACGAGGCGGCCTACGCCGGGACCTCCTTCGCGACCTTCGACAAGCTGGGCACGCTCGCCTACGGCTCCCCCGTCATGCACGTCACCGGCGACCGCACCGTGGAGCACGGCCTGGCCACGGTGGGCATCGACAGCGAGGGTGTCGCGACGCAGTCGTTCGATCTCGTGCGCGACGGGATCCTCGTCGGCTACCAGCTGGACCGCTCCATCGCAGCCGCCATGGGCTTCGAGCGCTCCAACGGGTGCGCGTTCGCCGACTCGCCGATGCACGTGCCCATACAGCGGATGGCCAACGTGTCGCTGGCGCACGGCGGGGCCGACGGCCCGAGCACCGAGGAGCTCATCGCCGGCGTCGACCGGGGCATCTACATCTTGGGCGACAAGAGCTGGTCGATCGACATGCAGCGTTACAACTTCCAATTCACCGGGCAGCGCTTCTACGTGATCGAGGGCGGGAAGCTCGCAGGGCAGGTCAAGGACGTGGCGTATCAGGCGACCACGACCGACTTCTGGGGCTCCATGGAGGCGGTGGGCGGCGCGGCCACCTGGGTTCTCGGCGGCGCGTTCAACTGCGGCAAGGGCCAGCCGGGACAGGCGGCGCCGGTCTCGCACGGCTGCCCGTCGGTGCTCGTGCGCGGCGTGCGCGTGCTCAACGCGCGCGAGGAATCGGGACGCTGAGGGTGCGCCGGGGGCGCGGGTGATCCCCGCGCAGGAGCTGGTCGAGCACGGGGTGGCCGCGGCCGGAGCCGCGGGGGCCGACGGCTGCGTCGTGCTGGTCGAGGAGACCAGCCACGCCGACGTCCGCTTCGCCGTCAACACGACCACGACCAACGGGGTGCACCGGGCACGCTCGGTGACCGTGATCGCGGTGGCCGGTGCGTCGGCCGGGACGGCGCGCCAGTCGGGGGTCGTCGGGCTGGACGGCGTGTCCGAGATGGTGTCGGCGGCGCTGGCCGACGCCCGTGCCGCGCCCCCGCCGAGGACGCCCACGCGCTCGTCGAGCCGTCGGAGACCGGCCCCGCACGCGACTTCTCCCTCGCGCCGGAAGAGACCGACGCCTCCGCGCTCGAGCCGGTTCTCTCGTCCCTCGCGGGTGCCTTCGGACGGGCGCGGGCACGCGACGCCGTGCTGGCGGGCTTCGCCGAGATCGACGTGACGACGCTCTACCTCGGCAGCACGACCGGGGTCCGGCTGTCCCACGCACAGCCGACCGGGGCCGTGAACCTGGTGGGACGCACCGCGGACGGCACGGGCTCGGCCTGGGTCGGCGTGCCCGCCATCGACCCGTCGTTCGAGGAGATGGAACAGCAGATCTGGCGGCGGCTGGACTGGGGGAAACGGCAGATCGCGCTCGATGCCGGCCGGTACGAGGTCATCCTGCCGCCGTCGGGCGTGGGCGACATGATGGCCGAGCTGGCGTTCGGCGGCCTCCGGGGCCAGGACGCCGAAGACGGCCGCTCCGTCTTCTCCAAGGAGGGCGGTGGCACGCGGGTGGGCGAAGCGATCACCTCCCTGCCCTTCACGCTCTCCAGCGATCCGTTCGAACAGACGGTGACGTGCACGCCCTTTGTGGCGACGGGAGCGAGCAGTGCGGACGTGTCCGTCTTCGACAACGGTCTGGCGCTCGGGCGCACCGACTGGCTGCGCGACGGCGTCCTGGCCCACCTGCGCTATCACCGCGCCGGTGCGGCGAAGTCGGGGGTGGAGGTCGCGCCCTACGTGGACAACCTCGTGCTGCGCTGCGGCGCGGTCGGCGGTGGCTCGGTCGACGACATGGTGGCCCGCACCGAACGGGGGCTCCTGCTCACCTGCCTGTGGTACATCCGCGAGGTCGACCCGGCGACGCTGCTCATGACCGGGCTCACCCGCGACGGCGTCTACGTGATTGAGGACGGCGCCGTCGTCGGCGCCGCGAACAACTTCCGCTTCAACGAGAGCCCGGTCGACCTGCTGGCCCGGGCCACCGAGGTCGGCACGCCGGTGCGGTCGCTCGGGCGCGAGTTCGGGGAGTACCTCAACCGGACGATCATGCCGCCGCTGCGCATCCCCGACTACAACATGAGCTCGGTGAGCCAGGCGAGCTGAGGCCGGCCGCGCGTCACCCGGGCCGGCGCGCCTCGACGAGGAGTCGTTGGGCGGTGGACACGAACATGCCGTCACGTTGGATGACCTCGTGCAGGCGGCGGAGCTCGTCACCGAAGGCGTCGGGCGTGAAGCCCGGCACCGTCCAGGGCACCTTGCGGAGGAAGTGCACCACCGCGGCCACGTCGAAGAACTCGACGCGCAGCGCACGGTCGTGCAGGCGGACGACCTCGAGCCCGGCCGCCGTCGCCGCCGCCCGGGCCCGCTCCGGGCTGCGATTCGGGTTCACGGGCTGCGGTCCCATCATGAAGTCGGTCAGCTCGCGATTGGAGCCCGCGCCGATCTGCTGGGACAGGTACGTGCCGCCCGGACGCAGGACCCGGGCGATCTCATCCCACAGCACGACGACGGGGTGGCGGCTCGTGACGAGGTCGAACGAGGCGTCGGCAAAGGGCAACGTCGGCGCATTCGCCACCGCGACCAGGTGGGCACCGAGCGGGCGCAGGCGGCCCGCAGCCACGGCGACGTTCGGCGGCCAGGACTCGGTCGCCACCAGCAGCGCCGGCTGTCGCGCCAGCGTGGCCAGGACCTCCCCGCCCCCCGTCTGCACGTCCAGGACGGACGCGCTGTCGGCCGTCCGCCCTCCCACCAGGAGCGCGTAGCCCCAGGGCGGGCGCTCCTCGGTGGCCCGACCGTCGAACCAGGAGAAGTCCCAGCCCTCGACCGGGACGGCGCTCCCCTCCGCCACGAGCTCCTCGAATGTCACCGCGTCACGCCCCCGGCGCGTCGCCCTCTTGCTCAGGGATCACCGTGCGGCCGGTTGGACTGGCTGACGAGAGCATTCCCCTCGGAGCCGGGCAGCGCCGAGAAGCCGCCGCGGTGGACGGCGTCGTTCTGCACTACTCCGGTGTTGTTGTTGTTCTGGTTCCGACCCAGCGCACTCTGGGTGATGCTCTGCCCCACGAGGACGATCGATCCCCAGACGATGGCGAAGATCATCCAGCTTCGGGCCGCGCCCTCCAAGACGAGTGTCCCCCAGGGCGGCAGCTCCCCGCCCAGGGGTGGTGGCACCGCCGTCCGCTCCCACGACGACGGTGGTGGCATGGCGCCGACGCCCGCCGGAGGTGGCGCGGGCATCGGTGGAGGCCAACCCGGCGCCGGCGCGGGGGCGCCGGGAGTGGAGGGCTCCTCGGGAGGCACCGCGGCAGCCGGCTGTTCCTGCACCAGGCCGTCCGGCGCGCCCGAGGCCGGCGGGTAGGAGAACGGCTGTGCCGGTGCGGGCGCCTGTGTCGGCGTCGGCTCGTACGACGGCGGGGTCGCGCCGGCAGCCGTCGGTGTCGCCGGCGGGCCCGGCGGGACGACGGAGGGCGGAGGGCCCGAAGGGAGAGGCGCCGCCTGGACCCGGTCGCCCAGCATGCCCCAGGGGTACTCCGACGTCAGCATGCTGAACCAGGAGTGGAATCGCGTCTCGTAGCGCAGCAACGCGGCGTAGGCGAGGTAGAGCGTCGGGGGCATGCTGCCCGTGATCAGCACCACGAACCACATCACGAGGAGCAGCGGGGCGGTCAACCCGTACTGGACGATCTGCAGGAAGATGGCCGCCGGGACGAAGAGGATGATGCGGAACAACACGGCCCAGCGGTTCAGCGGGCCCGGCTCGGGCAGCATCGGACGGGCTGGATAGTCCTCGTCGTCGAGGGAGAACGGCGGGTAGCGGTCGGTCAGCAGCAGCAGGTAGGCGCCGACCCGGGTGGACCAGCGCACCACGCCGCTGATGAAGCTGTGCGCCCAGTCGGGCAGGCGCCCCATGAACAACGCCGCGAACCAACCGATCACCACGACGAAGAACAGGGCGATGAAGAGGAAGTAGAGGACGATGAGCTGCGGGATGGCCAAGATGATGCGGAAGCCCACCGAGAGCCGTCCCTGCGGTGCGGTCCCGGCGTACCACATCTCGACCCGCCGGGTGGGCATCGCCGTCGCCGCGTCCGTCATGGAAACCCCCATAGGTCTGGCGCCCGCTGGCTGCGGTCCTGCGTCGAACGTTAGAGCATCGACTTCGGTCCGGCGCGGTTGGTCCACTGCCTGGGCCTGGGCGTCGGCCTGGACCGACGAACCGGATGGCGGCGCCCGTGTCGCCGGGTCGGGAACTACAACGCGTCGTACAGCGCGTCGATGAGCGAACGGTTGCGCGTGCTCTGCCAACGGGGGATGACGTCGTTCATGACGTACCCGAAGGCAAGGCCGGCGTCGGGATCGGCGAAACCGACCGCGCCGCCCGTCCCGAAGTGGCCGAAGCTGTGGGGATTCGGCCCGAACGGCCGCCGCGGCGTCGTCGGCTTGAACCCGAGCCCGAAGGTCACGTCCTCGTGCAGGATGGGGCAGAAACCCTGCGACTGCGGCGAGGTCGCCTCGGCGAGGAGGTCTCTCGAGAGCAGACGGTTGGTCTCGAGCAGCGCGCCGTACAGGCGCGCCACACCACACGCCGACCCGTGGCCGTTGGTCGACGGGACTTCCGCCACGCGCCACGCCCGCGTGTTGACCACCCCCATCGACGAGTACCCCGGCGGGTTGAAGTAGCTCAGCATCTCCATGCGCGCGTCCCCCGTGAGCGTGTCGTCCAGCGGATGGTCGGGAACCGGCGCACGGAAGAGGACGTCGGCGCAGCGTCGGCGTTCGGTGACAGGCACGCCGACGTACACGTCGGCGTCGAGCGGGCCCGCCACTCCGGCCAACCGCCGAGCGCACGGCTCCCCGCTCACCCGGCGCACCACCTCGCCGATCAGGTGGCCGTAGGTGTTGGTGTGGTACGCGTGGCGCGTCCCCGGCTCCCACCACGGCTCGGTGGCGGCCAACGCAGCGGTCATGCGCTCCCAGCGCCACAGGTCCTCGTTGGTCAACGGGGCGCGGATGGCAGGTACACCGGCGCGGTGGCACAGCGCGTGGCGCAGCGTCGCCGCCTCCTTGCCCTCCGCTGCGAACTCGGGCCAGACCGTGGTGATGGTGTCGTCGAGACCGATCATCCCCGCGTCCACCAGCTGCAGCGCGAGAAGAGCAACGAATGCCTTCCCCACCGAGTAGAAGTTGACCAGTGTGTCGGCGCGCCAGGGGGTGCGCGCCGCGGCATCGGTCCAGCCGCCGGCCAGGTCGACCACGGCGCTGCCGTCGATCAGGACGCAGAGCGCCGCGCCGACCTCGCCGCGCTCGGCGAAGTTGCGTCCGAACTGCTGTCGTACCGCGGCGAAACGGGTGTCGCAGTGGCCGGAGACGGGGGCATCCACCAGCCGACTCTGTCGTGGCCGCACGACGCGGAGCAAACGGGGCTAGCGCGCGACGGCGTCCGCGGCCCCAAGCATCTGGCTCGCCATCGGCTGCAGGTCCACCTGCGTGCCCAGGAGCCCGGTCGAGACGCGCTCGACCACGCCCCACTCCCAGATGGCCGTCGCGTCGAGGCCGCTGCGGGCGGCCAGCCGCTCGGCGCGCCCCATCGGGTCGCCCCGGAGCAACTCCACCGGGTCCTCCCGCATGATGATGCCGAGGTCGTACTCCGGCTCGGCCTCCAACCCGTCGGGGTCGACGAGCTTGTAGCCCTCCGGCGCCCGCAACGCGTTCCACTGGTGCACGTCGCCGTGCACGAGGACGGCACGGCCGGGGTCGTGGGCGCGGGCGCGGCGGTCCGCACACGCCAGCGCGTCGTCGACGGCCGCCAAGGAGCAGGGACGGCCCAGGTCCTCCCACGCCCTCGTGATCCACGCCACGAGCCAGCGGGCCTTCTCCGCGCCCGTGGGCAGGCCCGCGCCCGCGGCCGGCCGCCACACCCTGCGGGCCGCGGCACAGAGGACCTCGTGGCGCTCGGCAAGCGGGCGCCCGAGGGTGAACAGGGACGGGCCGAGCCGCTCCAGGAGCAACGCGCCGCGGCCGGCATCGTGGCGCAGCAGTGCCGCGCACCCCTCGCCCGCGCACAGCCGCAGAACCGTGATCTCGTGGGCCGCTGCATCGACGTCGCGCGGCACGACGAGCTTGAGCACGGCCGGTGTACCGTCCGCCGTCATCGCCTCCGCCACGAACGCCTCCGTCGCGTCTGCGTAGGCCGGTCCCACGCGGATCGACCAGTCCCGCTCGAGGGCGGCCACCAGTTCCGGCAGCCCGTCCAGCCACGCCCGGGCGCCCACCTCGATGGCCTTCGTGCGGACGACCGGCGGGACGTCGTGCACAGCGCCCGATTCTTCCAGGTACCCCGCGGCCTGGTTCCGGGCGGTTCCCTCCCGCAGCTCGACACCGGCTGACGTCGCGGGAGCGGGGCGCCACGCCGGATGCGTCAAGACTCGCTGCGCCCGGCCTTCCCGGAGAGGTCCAGCAACAGTGCGGCCCAGTGGGCCAGGTCGGGAACGTCGAGGCCCTCGACCTTCGCGCGGTCGTCGGCCCGGCGCAGGGCCAGGGCGTCGGCCGCCCACGGCCGGGCCAGGAAGTCCTCGGCCTCGTCCTCCGTCATGGCACCGCCCTGGCGGAGCAGGGACGCGACGCTGTCGCCGGCGAGCACACCGCCATAGCCGCCCTCGCTCGCCACGAGATACCGCTTCGCCCCCACGTGCAGGGCGACCATTCCAGCCACCCGCTCCCCCAACGCCCCCCGGACCGCCCGGGCCCCGGTCTCCGCGTGGGCCTCGTCCGTGCCGCCCGGCAAGAGGTGGCCGATGTCGTGCACCAGGCCCGCCACTACGAGCTCTTCGTCGTCGGGGTGCAGGTGGCCGAGGAGCGCCGCCGTCTGCCGCGCGTGGTCGAGTTGCGACACCGGCGTGCCGGGCGCGAGCGGCCGCCGGGAGCCCGTCGCGAGCACGTCGAGGATCTCGTCGGCGCTCAGGCCGGACGCGGCATCCCTCACCGGCTCATTCTCCCCCTTCGGCCGCGCCACCGGGAACGAGTGGCGCCACCTCCAAGGGGTCGGCCGCCTTCATTCCGGTCGCCGTGCCGCCTCCCCCGTTGCGGGTACGGTGACGCCCCGTGCCCTGGACCCCCCCGCCGCGCAGCGCGTGGACAGAGAAGATGGTCTCGCTCGGACACGACCTCGGCGACGACGGGCGCTCGATGGTCTCGCTCGAGCCCGAGACCCTACACGAGGCCGCCGTCGCCACCACCGGGCTCGACGACTTCGGCGACACGTGGTGGGAGGATCCCTTCCGGCGCCTCTGCGCCTCCCTCGATGCAGAGGCGCGTCTCCACCTGCCCGGCCGCATCCGCACCCGCGGCGAGATCCAGGTGATCCTCCAGAACCGGCTGCGCATGGTCGACCTCTGGAAGGAGGAACCGGCCGTCCTGCGCGAGCCCGTGCACGCTCCCATCGTGGTGACCGGCCTCGGGCGCTCGGGGACCACGCTGCTGCACGAGCTGCTGGCGTGCGACCCCGACAACCGCCCGCCGCTGCTGTGGGAGCTTCTGCACACCGTCCCCTACGAGGACGCCTCGGGGGACCTGTGCGACGACGAGATCACGCTCATGGACGAGATGGTGCCCGCCTTCACCGCCATGCACGAGAACGGCGGCCGGCTCCCGACCGAGTGCATCTTTGCCTTCGCCCATCAGTTCTCGAGCGACATGTACACCGGCCTCTACAACGTGGCCGAATACACCGTGTGGCGCAGCGATCAGGACCAGTCCCCGATCTACGACTGGCACAAGCGCCATCTGCAGACGCTGCAGTGGGTGGCCCAGCGACCGACACCGCGCTGGGTCGTCAAGGCGCCCTCGCACCTTTCCGCCCTACCTCTCCTCTTCGCCACCTACCCCGACGCCCGCGTCGTGATCACCCACCGCGACCCGCTGCGGGTCATCGGGTCGCTGGCGGACCTCATGGCGACGTTGCACTACATGCACTCGGACCACGTCGACCACGCGATCCTGGTCGAGTTCATGGCGATGGGGCTCGAGATGCAGATGGACCACGTCACCGCCGAGCGCGACGCCCGATCCGTCCCCGAGGAACAGATCGCCGACGTGGTGTACAGGGACCTGGTGGCGGACCCCGTCGGGGTGATCGATCGGCTCTACGCCGGGTGGGACCTTCCGATGGCTCCCGAGTTCCGCGCCGCGCTCGAGACCTACCTGGCCGCCCGTCACACCGGCCGGGCCGGCGGCCACGACTACTCGTTCGCCGACACCGGCCTCGACCTGGCCACCCACCGAGCGCTCGTGGCGCCGTACCAGGAGCGCTTCGGGGTTCCCTCAGAGGTTTAGCCTCGGCGAGAGGCGCATGGACTGGAAGCTCGAAGTCGTGGCCATCCCGGTGTCCGACGTCGACCGGGCGAAGGCCTTCTACACCGACGCGGTCGGCTTCCATCTCGACGTCGACCACCGGGCAGGCGACGACTTCAGGGTGGTCCAGGTGACCCCGCCGGGCTCGGCCTGCTCCGTCGTGCTGATGAAGAACGAGCAGGCGGCCGGCTCGCTCCAGGGGATGCAGCTCGTGGTGCGAGACATCGAGACGGCACACCGCCAGCTCGCCGAGAACGGCGTTCCCGTCAGTGAGGTCTTCCATTTCGAGGACGGCGTGCAGACCACGGGCGCGGACCCCGGCCGCAACGACTACGAGACCTTCCTGTCCTTCAGCGATCCGGACGGGAACGGTTGGCTCGTCCAGGAGGTGCCGACTCGGGCCGGCTGACGCGGCGCCGGGTGAGCCCGCGCTTGGTAAGCCCGCGCCTGGTAAGCCCGCGCTTGGTAAGCCCGCGCCTGGTAAGCCCACGGGACTGGTGACCGCGCCCGGTGAGCCCGCGCCCGCTACGAGACGGCGAGATCCGCCACCTTCACGACCTCCGCCGTGGGGTGGGGCGGCCCGTCGGCGAGCACCCAGCGCACCAGCATGTAGCCCTCGAGCCGGCCACCGGTATCGAGCCAGTTCTCGACGCCCGGCCCCGGGTCCGACGGCGCGATGACCATCCTCCAGCTCCCGTCCGCCGACCGCGTGGCCGTCTTGTTGTTGAGCGCGGTTGTCGTGTAGCGGTAGTCGAAGCTCTCCATCCAAGGCGAGGCGAGTGTCAGCCCCCAGTAGAGGAACGGCTTGTCCGGCTCGTGCACGGTGACCTCGAGCGCCTCCCCGGGTTCCAGGCGGAAGCGGCCGCCGTGATAGGTCATCTCGGCGTTGGAGTGCGAGCGCACCTCGTCGTCCTGGGCGGCCACGTGCTCCGAGCCGGCCTGACCCCCGAAGGTGTTCATGTTGCTCCCGGCGTCGTGCCACATCTGCAGGGCGGTCCCGCCCACGAAGGTGAGGAACATGGCGGCGAACTCGAGCTTCGGCGCGAGCTCCTCAGCAGAGAGGACCGGCGGCGGCACCACCTCGCCCGGCTCGGGGACCAGCTCCATGCGCAGGCGCGACAGGCGCTCCGGGCTCTTCTCGAAGTGGGTCTCGCGGATGGCCAGCTGCGCGGTGCCGGGCTCGAGCACGACCGCATTGCGCGGCTTCGGGTCCGGCATCTTCGACGCCGGCGCGATCAGGATGTCCACCTCGCCGTTGGGCCCCAGCTCGAACTCGTCGATGTGGGTCTGGGTCTGTGTCCCCGTGCGGCCGCCGACCTGACCCTGACCGAAGGGCGTGCCGAAGGTCATGCCGAGGTAGGCGCACTCGCCCCGGTACCCGACGAGCCGGTAGGATCGGGAGTCGTCGAGCACGCTGAAGAGGTAGTGCACGTCGGGGTTGTCGACCAGCAGCTTCCGGTAATTGTCCTGGAGGGTGAAGAGCCGGGGGTGCAGGGGGTCCGAGCGCTCCACGATCCAGTCCAGCGCGAGGCGGCTCAGGCGGGTCACCCACCGGTAGCCCTCGGCCAGGTCCACGCCGCTCTCGGGCACGCCTGTCGCCTGGCGCACGACGTCGAGCGCCGCCGTCTGCGCCGCGACCCAGGCCTCGAATGCCGCATTCAAACGTTCGTCGTGCATCCGGTCGACGCTACCCAGGTTTCCCCCGAGTCGCCCGTTCGGGGCGCGCCCGGTAACTTCGGAGTGTGACCGATACCGCGACCGAGACGACCGGGACCGCCGAGCTGCTCAGCGAGCTGCGGGCCTGGCTGGGCAACAACTGGGACCCCGACCTGACGGTGGCCGAGTGGTGGGAGCGCCTCGGGCTCGCCGGCTGGGCCGCACCGGGCCTGCCTACCAACGCCTACGGCAAGGCCATCGCCCGCCCCGACGCCATCCTGGTGCAGCAGGAGGTGACCACCTTCGGCGCGCTCGGCCCCCCCGTCGGGCTGGGGCTCCTCCTGGCCGCCCCGACCATCGCGACCCACGGCACCCAGGACCAGATCGACCTCTTCGTGCGGGACATCGTCACCGGCCAGAAGGCCTGGTGCCAGCTCTTCAGCGAGCCCCAGGCCGGCTCGGACCTCGCCGGCCTGCAGACGCGGGCGGTCAAGGACGGCGACGAGTGGGTGGTCAACGGGCAGAAGGTGTGGACCTCCGGTGGCCAGTACGCCGACCTCGGCATGCTCCTCGCCCGCACGGACCCCGAGGTGCCCAAGCACCAGGGCATCTCCTACTTCGCCTTCGAGATGCTCCAGGACGGCGTCGACGTGCGCCCCCTCAAGGAGATGACCGGGCACGCGCTCTTCAACGAGGTCTTCATCACCGACGCCCGGGTGGCCGACTCGGCGCTCATCGGCGGCGTCAACAACGGGTGGGCCGCCGCCAACACGACGCTGATGAACGAGCGGGCGGGCCTGGGCTCGGGCGGCGGCAGCGCGGCCGGCGGCGGCCTCGCCCAACCCGGCACGGTCATGGGCTTCCTGGGCAAGCGCGTCGGCGACGTGGTCGCCCCGCCACCGCCCGTCCGCCGCAAAGACGTCCGGCCGCCAGTCCGACAAGAGGTCCCAGCAGCCCGGCGGCGCCCTGAGCACCCTGCGTGGCGGGGCAGCCATGCTGATCGGCGTGGCCCGCTCCCGGGGCGTCAACACCGACCCCGGCATCCGTCAGGACCTGGCCCGGCTCTACACCCTGGGCGAGCTCGGGCGCTTCAACGGCCTACGGGTCAAGGCGGTCAAGGAGCAGGGCGGGGACATCCCCGGCATGCCCAACGTCGCCAAGCTCTCCATGAGCCAGATCGTGCGCCTCACCCGTGACCTCGGCCTGCGCATCGAGGGCCCGGCCGGCATGCTCCACGCCTACGACAGCGACGACAAGGCCGCCCTCAAGCAAGCGACGGGCGATCCCTTCGCCGGCAGCATCACCGAGATGGCGCTGTTCGCCCAGGCGCCTCCGATCTACGGCGGGACGGACCAGATCCAGCGCAACATCATCGGAGAACGTGTCCTGGGGTTGCCCAAGGAGCCCAGCAGCGACCGGGTGACGCCATTCTCGCAGCTGCCCAAGAACGCCTAGCCGTCGGCACGGCGGGCGCGGTCGGGGCCGGGGGGTCGTCGGAGTGAGCCGGGGTGAGAGGACGCTGCGAGGCGCGGCCGCCATCGTCGGTGTCGCCGACGACGTCTCCCCCACCGGTGAGCTCGACCGATCCGGGCGCGCGCTCGAGGTCGCCATGATCCTCGCCGCCCTCGAGGATGCCGGTCTCACGCTGGCCGACGTCGACGGCGTCTGCCACGCGGAGTCGGCCGTGGGCCTGGCCGAGTACCTCGGCGTCCACCCCACCTTCACCGAGTCGACCATGACGGGCGGCTCGAGCTACGAGGTCCACCTCGAGCACGCCGCCGCCGCCATCGCGGCCGGCCTCTGCGAGGTCGTGGTGAGTGTCTACGCCGCGACGCCGCGCGGTGACCGCAGCCGCGGGCGGCGCGACCCGCGCCGCATGCCCCCAGGCCCGAACCCGATGGCCGAATGGGAGATGCCCTACGGCCTGCGCATGCCGATGGGCCCCTACGCGCTGGCCGCCGCCCGCCACATGCACGAGTTCGGCACCACCTCCGAGCAGCTCGCCGCGATCGCCGTCAGCACGCGGGAGTGGGCCATGCGCAACCCGCGGGCCCGGTACCGCGACCCTCTCACCGTCGCCGACGTGCTCGCCTCCCCGCTGCAGGTGAGCCCGCTGCACCTCCTCGACTGCTGCCTGGTCACCGACGGCGCCGGCGCCTTCGTCATGACGAGCGCGGCGCGGGCGGGCTCGCTGCGCAAGCCACCGGTGTACGTGCTGGGCGCCGCCACGTGCACCGATCACATGGGCATCGGCCAGATGCCCGACCTCACGACGACACCCGGTGTCGTGTCCGGCGCCCATGCCTTCGACATGGCGGGCCTCACCCCGGCCGAGGTGAACGTGCTCATGGGCTACGACAGCTTCACCATCACCGCGCTGCTCCACCTCGAGGACCTCGGCTTTTGCAAGAAGGGTGAGGGCGGGCCCTTCGCCGCCGAGGGGACGCTCGGGCCGGGCGGCGGCCCGCTGGCCATGAACACCAACGGCGGCGGCCTCTCCTTCACGCACCCCGGCATGTACGGCATGTTCCTGATCACCGAGGCCGTACGCCAGCTCCGTGGCGAATGCGGCGAGCGCCAGGTCGACGGCGCCGAGGTCGCCGTGGCCCACGGCTCGGGCATGCTCCTCTCGGTCATGTCCACGGCGGTCCTCGGGACCGAGGCGACGCTGTGAGCGCCACAGCCGGGAAGGCGCTGTGAGCGCCACAGCCGGGAAGGCAACGGCGGCCCCCTCCCGCTTCGAACCCCCCGTGGGCGCCGAGAGCGGACCGTTCTGGGAGGCGACGCGCACCGGGCGACTCCTCGTCCAGTGGTGCGCGGCCTGCGACCGCGGCGTCTTCTACCCGCGCGCGTTCTGCCCGCACTGCGCGGCCCCCGCGTCGGCGCTCGAGTGGCGCACCGCCAGCGGGCGGGCCACGGTCTACGCGGCCGGGGTGGAGCACAGGCCCGAGGCATCGGGTGCGGCCTTTTCCGGGGGCGAGCCGTACTGCGTGGCCCTGGTCGACCTGGAGGAGGGCATCCGCATGATGACCAACGTCGTCGGTTGCCCGCCCGACGAGGTCCACAGCGGGATGGCCGTCGCCGTGACGTGGGAGCCGCTGAGCGATGGCCGCCAGTTGCCACTCTTCCGGCCCCCAGGGGACCGGTCGTGAGCGTTCCGGAGGACAAGCGCGCCGCCGCGGCGCAGGGCATGCTGCACGCGTGGTGGGCGGCGCGCCTTCCCGACCGCCTGGCGCTGATCACGCCCCACGGCGACCGCACCTACGAGGACCTCAACGCCGAGATCAACCGCGTGGCCCGGGCGCTGCGGGCCCGCGGGCTCCAACCCGGAGACTCCGTCGCGTTGATGTGCACGAACCGCCCCGAGTTCATCGAGGTCCTCTACGCCGCCCAGCGCATCGGCGTACGCCTCACCCCGATCAACTGGCACCTGACCGGAGAGGAGGCGGCGTACATCGTCGAGAACTGCGAGGCCAAGGCCTTCGTGTGCTCGGGCGAGCTGGGCGACGCGGTGACCGTGGCGGCGGCCGCAGGCGGGCCGGGAATGGTCAAGATCAACACCGGGGGCTACCTGCCCGGCTTCGAGATGTACAACACCGTGGTCGCGGCCGAGGACGGGTCCGACATCGACGACCCCGTCATCGGCACCCAGATGCTCTACACGTCGGGCACCACCGGCCGGCCGAAGGGCGTGCACCGCACCACCGCCGCGGTGAGCGCGCTGGCCACCGTCAACTTCTGCGGTTACGACGAGGACTGGGCGGCCAGCGTCGACGCCCACCTGCTGACCGGGCCGCTGTACCACGCCGCCCCTCTTGCCTTCTCGGTGGCCGTGCCGTTCCTCTACGGCGTGCCCATCGTGGTCATGGACCACTGGGACGCCGTCGAAGCCCTGCGCCTCGTCGAACGGCACGGGGTCACCCACACGCACATGGTGCCGACGATGTTCCACCGCCTCCTTGCGCTGCCCGAGGAGACGCGAGCGAACTTCGACACCTCGTCGCTCCGCTTCGTGATCCACGGGGCGGCTCCATGCCCCGTCCCCATCAAGCGGCGCCTCATCGAGTGGCTCGGGCCGGTGGTCGTCGAGTACTACGCGGCCACCGAGGGCCTCGGCACCCTGGTGGTATCCAAGACCTGGCTGGCGCATCCGGGCACCGTCGGCCGTCCGATGGTGCCGGGGCTGGTCAAGGTGGCCGACGACGACGGCACCGAATTGCCGACGGGCGAGATCGGCCTCGTCTTCCTGCAGGCGCCGGCCTCAACCAGGTTCGACTACTACGGCGACGAGGAGAAGACGGCGGGGGCGTTCCGGGGCGACTACTTCACCCTGGGCGACATGGGCTACATCGACGACGAGGGGTACCTGTACCTCACCGACCGGACGGCCAACCTGATCATCTCGGGCGGGGTGAACATCTACCCGGCCGAGGTCGATGCGGTGCTGCTGGAGCACCCCGCGGTGGGTGACGTCGCGACCATCGGTGTGCCCGACGAGGAGTGGGGCGAGGTGGTGAAGACGGTGGTGGAGCCGGCCGAGGGGGTGGTGGGGACCGACGAGCTGGCCGCCGAGCTGATGGCGTTCTGCCGGGACCGCCTGGCCCATTTCAAGTGCCCCCGCAGTGTCGACTTCGTGGCCGAGCTCCCGCGGGAGGATACTGGGAAGATCTTCAAGAGGAAACTGCGCGAGCAGTACAGGCGAGCAGGACAGGACGGCATCAGGCCGGAGTGACCAAAACCACCGGAGTGACCAAAACCAAAGGAGCTGAACGTGGGTATCTGTGACGGACGGGTCGTCGTCATCACCGGGGCGGGCCGGGGCATCGGGCGCGAGCATGCCCTCGAATTCGCCAGCCAGGGCGCCAAGCTCGTGATCAACGACCTGGGCGCCGAGGTGGACGGGACGGGCTCCTCGGCCGGCCCCGCCGGCGAGGTCGTCGACGAGATCCGCGGCATGGGCGGCGAGGCCGTGGCCAACGGCGACGACGTGTCGGACTACGAGGGCGCCGGCCGCCTCATCCAGGCGGCGATCGACACCTACGGGACCCTCGACGTGCTGGTCAACAACGCCGGCATCCTGCGCGACCGCATGCTGGTCAACATGACCATCGACGAGTGGGACGCCGTGATCAAGGTGCACCTGCGCGGCACCTTCGCGCCGACCCGCCACGCCGTCGAGTACTGGCGCAACCGCACCAAGGCGGGCGAGACGAACGACGCCCGCGTCATCAACACCACGTCGCCTTCGGGCATCTACGGCAACGTGGGGCAGACCAACTACGGCGCCGCCAAGGCGGGCATCGCCGCCTTCACCGTCATCGCCGCCATGGAGCTCGGGCGCTACGGCGTCACGGTGAACGCCATCGCCCCGGCCGCGCTGACCCGCATGACCGAGAATCTCGGCATGGGCGCGGCCGCGACCGAGAAGAAGCCGGAGGAGTTCGACCCCTTCGACCCGGCCAACATCGCGCCAATCGTGGTCTGGCTCGGCAGCGCCGAGTCGAAGGACATCACCGGCCGGGTGTTCAACGTCCAGGGCGACCACATCAGCGTGGCCGAGGGTTGGGTGGCCGGCCCGGGCGCGGACAAGGGCGACCGCTGGGACCCCGCGGAGCTGGGCAAGGTCGTGCCCGACCTGGTGGCCAAGGCGGCCCCCAACGCCAACATGGGTGGGCGGCGCTAGGTCGATGGCCACCGAGGTCACCCCTCCGGTACCGGGCCGGCGCGACATGGAGGCGGCCGTCCAGGTCATCAACGACCACGCGGACCGGCTCTTCCTGTGGGACTACGAGCGCGACCGGGGCCAGCTCGTCACGCTCTACAACAAGGCGATGGCGTCGCAATGGAACAGCGTGACGGACCTCGACTGGTCCATCGAGGTCGACCCCGAGCGGCTGGTGGCCGAGCAGGACAGCCCGCTGCTCGCGGTGGCCCGCGTCGCCGGCACCCTGCCCGGCTCGCCCATGGCGAAGTGGACCGAGAAGGAGTACGGGCAACTCGGGATCGAGTTCTTCAAGGCGAACCTGTCGCAGTTCATGCACGGCGAGCAGGGGGCCATGATGACGGCGGCCAAGATCGTCGAGACGGTGCCGTGGATCGATGCCAAGTACTACGCCTCGACCCAGACCATGGACGAGGCGAGGCACACCGAGGTCTTCGCGAAGTATCTCCGCACCAAGCTCGGCGACGCCTATCCCATGAGCCCCTTCCTCAAGTCGCAGATCTGGTCGCTGCTCGAGGACTCCCGTTGGGACATCGCCTACCTCGGGATGCAGATCGTCATCGAGTCGCTGGCGCTGGCCGCCTTCGGCGACATGTTGCGGCGGACCCAGGAACCGTTGCTCAAGAAGCTGCTGCGCTACGTGATGTCCGACGAGGCCCGCCACGTCGCGTTCGGCGTGCTCACGCTGTCCGAGCTCTACGGCGACATGAGCGAGGCCGACCTGTTGGAGCGCCAGGAGTTCCTCGTCGACGCCACCTTGAACTCGCGGTCGCGGGCAACGACGCCCGAGGTGTGGGAGCGCATGGGCACGACGGCCGAGGCGGTCGTTCCCTTCATCATCGAGGCGGCGCAGAAGGCACAGGTGAACCCGATGCGTGGCTTCGCCCGGGGCTTCTTCGCCAAGCTCGTCCCGAACGTACGCAAGCTCGGCCTGCTCGACGCGAACGACGGCTACCTGCGCTCGAAATGGGGCGAGGCGGGACTGCTCGAGTTCGAGTTCGCCGACGACACCGGCTCGGACTACGAGTCCTACGACGCCGTGGCGCAGGACCGGGCCGCCGCAGTCGACTGAACGACGGGTCCGCTCAGCGTTCGGGGTCGGTGCCCGTCAAGGGTCGGTGCCCGTCAAGGGTCGGTGCCCGTTCGGGTCAGCGGGCGGGGTCGAGGCTGGTGAGCGTGGCGTCCATGCCCTCGTTGTACAGAACTCCGCCCTGGGTCATCGCGACCGACTCCTTCTCGCGCACGATGAGGCCGCTGCTCGGGACGATCCAGAAGTCCGTCGGGTTCGTCCCGTGGTCGGTCCCGTCGTAGGTGAAGACGAGGCGGGTGTGCTCGACGGACAGGGTGTGCCCACCCACCACCGCCGTGGCCGGGCCCAGCTCCTCCCCCTCCAGCACCACCTTCTCGGCAGGGCTGGTCAGCGAGCAGGTGACGCCCCAACGCTCGCCCGGGCGCGCCGCGGGCGGCAGGACGTAGGCCGTCGCGGGACACCTGACCGTCGCCGTGGTCGTCGACCCGGCGATCGACTCGTCGGTGACGAGCCTGGGCACCGTGAGCGCACCGGCCGGACCGGCGCAGACGGTGGTCGCCTCGGTGTGCTCGACGATGGGGACCCAGCTCACGGTCGCACAGCGCCCGCCCGCGACGATCATGGCCGTGGTCGAAGGGAAGTTGCGCTGGACGCCGACGATGTTGAGACCTTCGCCGCCGGTGGTCCGGTAGGTGTAGACCCCCGGAGCCGGCAGCTTGTTGCGCAGCGTGGCGATGACCTTGCCGGTCTGCTCACGCCGGTAGATGCGCAGCGCCTCGCGCAGGCTGACGGGTGACGACACCGTGCGGAACACGAGTGCCCACGCCGTTCCGCCCGCGGAGCTGAGGATCACGAAGGCGAGGACGAGAACCGAGAGCAACCGATGCTGCTGGACCCAATGCCAGACGAACACGTTCGAAGCTTAGCCCGATGGCGGTGCGGCCGATCGAGGCCGTGCGCTCGCTGCGGGGCCGGGGCCGAGGCGGGGGCCGAGGCGGGGGCCGAGGCGGGTCACGCCGGGTCCTGAATCCAGTTGCCGTGGAACCCAGCCGGGACCCGCTGCGGGAGCTCGACCACGGCCTGTGCGTCGCCGTCGAGGTCGTCGGCGTTGAGGATGTGCAGGGCCGACGTGCCCGACTCCGGGGAGTGCACCAGCGTCAGCAACCAGCCGTCGGCCTCGTCGGCGTCCGCCGCCCTGGGTACGAAGACGGCCTCGCCCAGGCTCGCACCGCTCCCGAAGAAGCGGCTGTCGCTCGTGCCCCGCTCGAAGTCGTGGCGCAGCAGCACCGACTCGGTGCCGACGATGTCGTCGGACTCGCTCACGCCCACCGCGTAGCCGTAGCGGTGGGGCAGCCCGACCCGCCGCTGGTCGACGCGGGGAAATTCCTGGCCCCGGTCGTCCAGCCGCTCCTCCTTCACCGCGCTGCCGTGGCCGTCGAGGTGCCAGCGCTCGAGGGTGGGAGATCCCTCGGAGGGGCCGAGCAGCTGCGTGCGGAACATGGAGGGGTGGCGCACGACATCGAGCACGATCCCGTCCCCGCCCGGCTCGTCGTACGCGTTCATGGGGTGGAACACGTAGCACGGCTCGACGTCGTGCCAGACGACCTCGGTCGAGTCGCCATCGCGCGGCAGGAGGCCGACGCGCCGCGTGGTACCCGTCCTGCCAGCGGTACGGGAAGCTCGCCCCCGCGGCGATGGCGTCCATGCTGAAGGTCACCGGGAGATCGAGCAGCACGACGTGGCGTTGTGTGATGGCCGTGTCGTGCACGCTCACCGGTCCCCCCATCGTCACACGCCGGGAGGACCGCACCCGCGCCTGCGCGTCCATGATCGTCACCTCGACGTCGTTGCCCCAGCCGAAGAAGTAGGAGACGGCGTAGAGCTCGCCGGTCAGCGGATCCCGCTTCGGATGCGCGGTGTATCCACCGTCGAGCGTGCCTCCGAAGTCACAGGGCCCAAGGGTCTCGAGCTCGTCGCTGAGCTCGTAGGGACGTGCACCGGCCTCGACGATGGCGAACGTGCGACCGGCGTGCCCGACGACATTGGTGTTGGGTGCGAAGTCCATATCGGCGTGCACCGGGCCGGGCCGCGGCTGCTCTCCGAGCGCGCGCGCCACCTCGGCCGAGCGCACCCAGCGGTTGCGATACCACTCCGCCCGCCCGTCGCGCAGCCGGATCCCGTGCACCATGCCGTCGCCCGTGAACCAATGATAGGTGGCGGGCTCGGGCACGGACACCGGGTTGGGCCCGTTGCGCAGGTAGCGCCCGTTCAGGACCTCGGGCAGCTGGCCCCGGACGGGCAACTCGGTCACCGTCAGCTCCTCGTGCACGGGAGCAAAGTTGCCTTGCAGGTACGGATTGACGGTCGTGCTCACGATTACCTCCTACGTCGGGTCCAAACCTACGTTCCAGGCACGCTACGAACAATGCCCTCGACAGGCGTGTGACCAATCGGTGACTGATACGAGCGTTCCGGGGAAGAAATCCTCCCATCGGCGGCATGGCGCGCTAAGGTTCTCTCCGAGGGCACCACCAGCACAGATTTGGAAATCCCTCTGGCTCGCAATGAGTCACCGGCCATGGCCCCCGAATCGGGCCAAATCTGGCCAGGAGAGGAGTGGATTTTCAATGGCAACTGGTTCCGTGAAGTGGTTTAACGGTGAGAAGGGCTTCGGCTTCATCACCCAGGACGGTGGGGGCCCCGACGTCTTCGTGCATTTCAGCGCGATTGCAGGATCGGGCTACCGCAATCTCGAGGAAGGCCAAAAGGTCGAATTCGAGACCAACCAAGGCCCCAAGGGCTTGCAGGCCGCAAACGTGCGCGCCATCTAGCGCGGCGTGCTGCCGGTTTGACGCCGGCAGTGAAGGACTGACGTACAGGACCCCGCATCCGAGTGGAGCGGGGTCCTGTCGCGTGTTGGCGTCCTGGGCGCCGCAGGGACTGTCCAGTCGTGCGGCGGTCTACCAGTAGGGCCGACGCTGCCGCATGGTGACCTCGAGCACGGCCGGCGCGTACTCCTTGCGGCAGACCACGAGATCGGGGAGCCACGCGTCGGGATCGCCGTAACGCAGCTCCTCCCCGTCGAGCCGGCTCGCGTGCAGGCCACTCGCCGTGGCGACCGCCACGGGCGCGCACGAGTCCCACTCGTACTGACCACCCGCATGGACATAGACCTCGGCCGCCCCGAGGACCACGGCGGCGATCTTGGCGCCGGCCGATCCCATCGGGATCATCACGCCCCCGATCGCCTCAGTGACGTCGTAGGCGACGTCGGGAGGCCGGCTGCGCGACACGACGACGCGCGGAGGCTCGCCGGCAGGGAACGGAGCGAGGACCAGAGGATCGGCGGTGGAGAGCACGACATCGAGGGCGGGCAAGGCGACGGCGCCGACGACCGCCAGGCCCCCGACGGCGAGCGCCACGTGGACGGCCCAGTCGGTCCGCCCCAGTTGCCGGAACTCCCGGGTGCCGTCCAGCGGGTCCACTATCCACAGGCGCCCGGCGCCCGCCACGTGTTCGAGCCCTTCCTCGGACCGCACGTCGTCGTCGGGATAGAGCCGGTTGAGCTCGCCCACGAGCAGCTGGTGCGCCATGCGGTCGCCCGCGGCACCGATGTCGCGCAGAGCGGTCGGGTCGGCTCGCAGCTTGACCAGGGCCCGGCCGGCCATTTCGGCCAGCATGGCCGCGTCGCGGTGCTCGGCGGCGAGGTCCTCGGTCATGAGGCCCCCCTGTCTAGACCAACCGCCTGTCGGTAGCCCACCTCGTCAACTCGTGGCGAGTCGACAGCTGCAACTTGCGCAGGACCGAGGAGACGTGAGATTCGACCGTCTTGGCCGAGATGCTCAAGTCGCGTCCGACCTCCTTGTAGGTGTAGCCCCGGGCGATCAGGCGCAGGACCTCGCGCTTCGCGCGGTGAGAGCTGGTCGAGCTCGGGGTCGAGCCCGGCGGCCGGGGCCACCCCGTGAGCGAAGGCGTCCAGGACGAAGCCGGCCAGGCGTGGCGAGAACACGGCGTCCCCGGCGGCGACCCGGTAGACCGCCTGGAGGAGCTCCGGCCCCGAGATCGTCTTGGTGATGTAGCCACGGGCACCGGCCCGGATCACGTCGATCACGTCCTCCGGAGCGTCGGAGACCGAGAGAGCCAGGAACTGCACCTCGGCGTGGTGCGGGAGGACGCCGTGCAACACGGCGTGCCCACCGCCCCCGGGCAGGTGGACGTCGAGAAGGACGACGTCGGGCAGGCGTTCGTTGATGAGCTCGATGGCGGCAGCCGCCTCGTCGGCCTCGCCCACCACCTCCACCGCGTCGCCGAGCTCGGCCTTGACGCCGGCCCGGAACACCGCGTGGTCCTCGACGAGGAAGATGCGGGGCCGACCGTGGAGCTCGCCGCCGGTCACTTGACCCGCTCCCGACGCGGCATGGAGAGCTGCACCTCGGCCCCTTCCCCCGGCGCCGAGCGGACGATGGCCGAGCCGCCGAAGCGTGCCATGCGGGCGCGGATGGACTGGGCGATGCCCTGGCGGCCGTCGGGCACCGCGTCGGGGTCGAAGCCGCGCCCACGGTCGCGCACGTAGAGCATGACGGTGTCCGGCTCGACCTCGGCGTAGACCGAGACCTGGTCCGCACCCGACCACTTGGCCGAGTTCACGGTGGCCTCCCGGGCAGCATCGAGGAGCGCGCGCAAGGCGTCGTCGAGCTCGCAGTCCCCGACCAGCACGACCTGCACGGCGATCCCATGGTCGGCTTCGACCTGTCGCTGCAACAGGCCGACGCCCTCCGCCAGCATGCTCGCGTCCTCGCCGATCGCACCGGGCGGCCGTCCCTCGAACAACCATGCCCTGAGCTCTCGCTCCTGGGCACGGGCCAGGCGCACGACGTTCTGCGGGTCGTCGGACGAGCGCTGGATCAGCGCCAGGGTCTGGAGCACGGAGTCGTGGACGTGGGCCGCCATCTGGGCCCGCTCCTCGGCCAGGGCGCGGGCCTGGCGCTCGGCGATGAGGTCCCGCACGAGGCTCAGCCACCACGGGCCGAAGATGATCACGCTCGCCGCGACGACCAGCGCGGCACCCCCGACCGGCCGCAGTGCGGCGACCGTCGTGTGCCCCTCGACGAGGAGGACGACACCTGCGGCCGCGATCAGGACGCCGACCGCGACGCGAGCGATAAGCCAGCGGCGGCCCTTCCCATGGGTGTCGCCGCCGAGTATCGGGACGACGTCGCGGTCGATAAAGGCCTTCTCGGTCTCGTTGGCGTTGCGCCAGATCAAGACGAGCACACCAGCGGCGAGGAGCGTGGGCCAGCCCAAGATGCCCACGAACGGGACGTGCAAGGTGGTCGTAATCAGCTGCATCGCGACCAGCAGCGGGATGATGATGGCGGCGATCAGGCGGATGCCCCGGCGATCGTTGATGGCCCGCGAGTAGATGTTGGAGGTCTCCCCCTCCATGGGGATCAGCAGCCAGGCCATTGCGTAAACGAACACCGCCACGCCGGTGGCGATCGCGATGAGCACGAAGCCGATGCGCACCCAGGTGGCGTCGATCCCGGTCGTCCTCGAGATGCCGCCGCACACACCGCCGAGCACCCGGTTGTCCGGACTGCGGCGGAGACAGCGCAACCTCCGGCCGACGTGGTGGTGATCGTGGCGGTGGCGCGTGTCCGACCAGGGACCATACCGGTGCGCCCAGGGCCCGCCGCGACGCGACCACTGCCCGTTGGCGCCGTTGGACCGGCCGTTCCCGGGTGGCTGCTGCCCGGGCGCGACCTGTGGTACCTCTGTCGGGCGGCCACCGTCGGGAAGCGGACGCGTGCCGGGGTCGGGTGCTTCTGCGATACCCCGATGATCGCGCGGCACGGTCACCGCGGCCATCAGGGACATCCCCGAGTGCTCAGGGACCCCCTGAGGGTCCGACCAGGGTGTTACCGGATTCCCGAGCCGGCACGCGACCGTCAGGCTGACCCCATGGACACCGCACCAGAAGAGACCCCAGGCGCCTCGGCCACCGAGCAGCCCTCCCAGCTCCCCCCGACCGAGCCGCCGGGACCCGGGCCGGCCCGCGAGCAACGCCTCCACCGTGCCGGACCCGGCCGCATGCTCGGAGGCGTGGCCGCCGGCGTGGCCGACTACTTCGACGTCGACCCGACGATCGTCCGCATCGGCTTCGTCGCGCTGGCCTTTCTCGGTGGCGTGGCGGTGCCGCTCTACGTGGCCGGATGGCTCCTGATCCCCGACGAGGACAGTGACGTCTCGGTCGCGGAAGAGCTGCTCGCACACGAGCGGGCCCGCAGCGCGTACTGAGCGCGCACGTCACACCCGCTTGCGAGCATCTGCGTCCGACCGCCGAACGACACCGACAGATCCTGACCCGCTCCCGCCAGACCAGCCAGACCCGTCAGACCTTCAACCGAGAGGAGACCCGATGCGCTACCGCTGGGACCCCGCCTACCCGATGAGCCGCCGCGACATGCAGACCACTGATGCCAACCTGCGCGCCTCGGACGACGAGCGCAACGCGGTGGCCGACAAGCTTTCGCGCCACTACGCCGAGGGTCGCCTCGACGAGTCCGAATTCAAGACGCGACTCGACACCGCCATGTCCGCGACGACGCGCGGCGACCTCAACGGGCTGTTCCACGACCTGCCGCGGCTGCCGAGCGAGGCGCCTCCGCCACCGCCGCGGCACCGGCGGGTCCTGCCCTGGGTCTTCCTCGTGGCGTTCGTCGCCCTTCTCGCCGGGGCAACCATCCCCTTCTATCCGCTCTACCACGTGCCCTGGTTCCTCTTCGCCATCGTGGGCTTCATGGTGTGGCGAAGGGCGATCGGTCATTCCCACTGGCACCACTACCACGGCGCTGCCGGCGCCAGTCGGTCGAGCTCGGCCATGGACCACTGAGCCGTGCGTCCTCACACCCCCCACCTCGAGACCGACGACGACCC
Organism: uncultured Acidimicrobiaceae bacterium; assembly: GCA_963726005.1. Classification (GTDB taxonomy): domain Bacteria; phylum Actinomycetota; class Acidimicrobiia; order Acidimicrobiales; family RAAP-2; genus Bog-473. The sequence goes on along the minus strand of CAVSAT010000001.1, from coordinate 186,771 downwards.
GGCGAAGGCCCTGCGCTCCCTCGAGCTGTTCTCCGGTCTCGCCGAGAGGGAGCTCCGGGAGATCGCGGCGCGGTGCGACATCTCGACCGCCCACCCCGGGCAAGTGGTCCAGGCCCAGGACGTGCCCGTCCGCCTGTGGCACGTCATCGCCGGCGGCCACGCGGTGGTGCAACGCGACGACACCCCCATTGGACTGCTGAGTCGGGGTGAGTCGTGGTCCGAACACTCGATTCTCAACCGGGTTCGCTCTTCCATCGCCGTCGTGGCGCTTTCACCGCTCACGCTCTTCACCCTGAGCCTGCGCCAATTCTTCGAGATCCCGGAGCACCACCCCGTCCTGGCCGGGCGCCTGGTGGCGCGGTCGGCCACCTCGGCCGACCGACTGGCGCTGCCCGTCTTCAACGCCTTGGTGCACCTCGGCCTGGCGGGCGCCGGCTGAACGGAGGGCGCCCCGCGCCGGAAGTACGATCGCACCATTCCCGTGGCGTCCGCCCCCGGTGCCGCCGAGCGTTCCTGAGGAGATCCACCTAATGCGCACCCTGGCCGGGTGGTGTGTCCGCCATCGCCGTGTCGTCGTCCTGCTGTGGCTGGCAGTTCTCGTGAGCTCCATCGCCATCGTGTCATCGGTCGGCACGAGTTACTCGAACAACTTCCAGTTCCCGCACACGCAGTCCTTCGACGCCATCAACCTGTTGAAGTCGGTGGCGCCGTCCCATTCGGGGGACACGGAGGAAGTCGTCTTCGGAACGTCCGGGAACGCCAGGCTGACCGACCCCAACGTCGGGTTGCGCATCAACAAGTTGGTCGACGAGATCAACAAGCTGCCCAACGTGACGCCCGTGACCACTCCCTACGATGCGGCGGGCAACCTGGTCAACACGACCGACATCAACGCCAACCGGACGGTTGGGTTCTTCCAGGTCCCCTTCGACAAACAGTCGAACAACATCGGGCACACCGAAGCCAAGAACTTCGTTGACACGGTGATCAAGACGTCGGGCGACGGGCTGACCGTCTCCGTCACCGGACAGCTGGCCGAGAATGCCAACAATCCGTCGTTCAGCAGCACCGGGCTCGGGGTGCTGCTCGCCCTGATCGTCCTGTTGCTCGTCTTCGGCTCCGTCTTCGCCGCCCTCCTCCCGATCATCTCGGCCATGTTGGCGCTGGGTACCGCCGTCGGCGTCATCGGCATGCTCAGCCATGTCATCGGGATGCCCTCGATCTCGCCCGAACTGATGCTGCTGATCGGGCTCGGCGTCGGTGTGGACTATGCCCTCTTCATCGTGACGCGGCACCGCCAGGGCCTCGTCGCCGGGCGGGACACGGAGGACTCGATCGTCAATGCGGTCAACACCTCGGGCCGGGCGGTCCTCTTCGCCGGGATCATCGTCTGCATCGCGCTGCTCGGCATGTTCGCCCTCGGCGTCAGCTTCCTGTACGGGCTGGCCGTGGCGGCCGCCATCGGGGTCGCGCTGACCATGGTCGCTGCGCTCACACTGCTGCCCGCCATGCTGGGGTTCATCGGCCCCAAGGTGATGAGCCGCAAGCAGAAGCGGAACCTGGCCGAGAACGGCCCCCGGATCGTCGGCGCGGACAGCAAGGGCTTCTGGCCCAAGTGGGCCGACTGGGTGCAGCGGTACCCGTGGGTGTCCGCCGGCGGCGCGCTGCTCTTGATCGTCATCATCGCCCTGCCCTTCTTCTCGCTCCGCCTGGGCTCGGCGGACCAGGGAACGGATCCGGCGGGCACCCCGACCCGGGTCGCCTTCGACATGCTCTCCAGGGGGTTCGGGCCCGGCTTCAACGGGCCGCTGGTGCTCGTGGGGGTGGTGCAGCCCGATCAGCGGCAGACGATCGACACGGTTGCGCACGACGTCTCGCAGCAGCCTGACGTGGCCCGCGTGGCCCAGCCGCAGTACATCCCAAGCAAGACGGGCAGCGGCGACGTCATGCTCATGAACGTCTATCCCGACTCGGCGCCCCAGGACGCCACGACGACGAACCTTGTCAACCAGCTGCGCGACGTCACCATCCCCCAGGCCGTCGGCAACTCGGGGGTCAATCTGTTGGTGGGCGGGGACACGGCCATCTATATCGACTTCTCCAACGTGCTCAGTGCCAAGCTGCCGTTGTTCATCGGCCTGGTGGTCCTGTTGTCGTTCCTGCTGTTGATGACCGTGTTCCGGAGCTTCCTGATACCGCTCACGGCGGCCATCATGAACCTGCTCTCGATCGGGGCCGCCTTCGGCATCGTGGTCGCCGTCTTCCAGTGGGGCGACCTGGCTTCGCTGATCGGGCTCACCGGCACGAGCCCCGTGGAGGCGTTCCTCCCCGTGATGCTCTTCGCCATTCTGTTCGGACTTTCCATGGACTACCAGGTCTTCCTCGTCTCGCGCATGCACGAGGAGTACATCAAGTCCGGCGGTGACAACAAGATGGCGGTGCGCAACGGCCTGGCTTCCACCGGCAAGACCATCACCGCCGCGGCGCTGATCATGATCCTGGTGTTCGGCTCGTTCATCCTCGGCGGCGAGCGTGTGATCAAGGAGTTCGGCATCGGGCTGGCGGGCGGCATCCTGGTCGACGCCGTCTTGATCCGGATGGCGATCGTGCCGTCGATCATGATGCTCTTCGGCAAGGCCAACTGGTGGTTCCCCGCCCGGCTGGACCGGATCCTGCCGAAGCTCGCGGTCGACCCCGACGACCTGGCCTCCCCTCGGGTGGACGAGCCGGGCACCGAGCCCGAACCCGAACTGGCGGGAACGGGGAAGCCCTCGACCCGCTGAGCCGCTGAGCCCCGGAGCTGGTGGGAGCGGTGAGCCGTTACGGCGCCGGGGGTAGGGCGCTCACCAGGCGTAGTCCTCTGGCGCCGTCTTGTGGCCAGGGAACAGCTCGTCGAGGCGGGCCAGGGCCTTGTCGTCGAGCGTGACCTCCACGGCGCGCAGGGCCGATTCGAGGTGCTCCGGTGTGCGCGGCCCGACGATGGGGCCCGTGACGGCGGGGCGGGTCAGCAGCCAGGCCAGCCCGATGGTGCCCGGATCCTCGCCCAACTCCGCACACAGGTCCTCGTAGGCCTCGAGCTGGGGCCGGCGCTCCTCGATGGTCTGCGCGGCGCGGCCGGCGTAGCGACGGCTGCCGTCGCGCTCCTTGCGCACGACGCCGCCGAGCAAGCCGCCCTGGAGCGGCGACCAGGGGATGACGCCCAACCCGTAGGTCTCTGCCGCCGGGAGCACCTCGCGTTCGACGTCGCGCACGATGAGGTTGTAGATCGACTGCTCGCTGACCAGACCCATGAAGTCGCGCCGGGCCGCGGCCTCCTGGGCCCGTGCGATGTGCCAGCCCGCGAAATTGGAGGAGCCGACGTAGAGGATCTTGCCCTGGACCCGCAGGACCTCCATGGCCTCCCAGATCTCGTCCCAGCCGCTGCGGCGGTCGACGTGGTGCATCTGGTAGAGGTCGATGTAATCGGTCTGGAGGCGGCGCAGGCTGGCGTCGCAGGCCCGCCGGATGTTGAGCGCCGAGAGCCTGCCCTCGTTGGGCCACTCCCCCATGTCCCCGTACAGCTTAGTGGCGAGCACGGTCTTCTCCCGGCGGCCACCGCCCTGGGCGAGCCAGCGCCCGACGATCTCCTCGGTGGCCCCCCGACCCTTGGAGCGCCCGTAGACGTTGGCGGTGTCGAAGAAGTTGATCCCGGCCTCCAGTCCGGCGTCCATGATGGAAAACGAGGTGGGCTCGTCCGTCTCGGGCCCAAAATTCATGGTGCCCAGACAGACGCGGCTGACGGTGAGGCCTGTCCGCCCCAGGTGTGTGTAGCGCATGGGGTGGACCATAACGGGCCGGCGCACGAAAGTGCCCGGACTAGCGGATGTTTTCGGGGTCCCGCTAGATTGAGAACACAATTCTCGACCCGAGACATGGGGGCACCATGGCGCAGCAGATTCCACTCGTTGACTACCTGGAGCCGGGGAACGACCCTCATCTGGTCGCCAACGAGTGCACCGCGTGCGGCGCCCGCTTCTTCGACCGTCGCAACGCGTGTGCCGCGTGCGAGGGGACCGACTTCACGAAGGTGCGGGTGCCCGGCACGGGTGAGGTGCGCGCCTTCACCATCGTGGCCTTCGCCGCGCCGGGCGTCCCGGTGCCCTTCGTCGCAGCGGTCGTCGACTGCGAGGGCACGAGCGTGCGGGCGAACCTGATCAACGTGACACCCGACCCTGAGCACGTGTCGCTGGGCATGAAGGTGCGCCTGGCCACCGAGGTGATCGGCACGGACGACAACGGAACCGAAGCCGTCGGGTTCGGCTTCGAACCACTGGGAGGTTGAGCGACATGGCATCGGCATCCGAAGAGCTGTGGGTCCTGGGCATCCACATGACCAAATTCGGCAAGCACCCCGACAAGGACACCACCGACCTGGCCGCCGAAGCGGTGCGGGGCGCGCTCGCCGACGGCGGGGTGACCATGAAGGACATGGGCATCATCGGTGCCGGCAACCTCATGGGTGGCGCGCTGCCCATCGGGCAGGTGGTCCAGAAGCAAATGGGGCAGACCGGCATCCCGGTGTACAACGTGTCGAACGCGTGCGCCACCGGGGCCACTGCGCTGCGCGTCGTGTGCATGTCTATCAAGGCCGGCGAGACCGACATGGGACTCGCGTTCGGCGTCGAGAAGCTGGCCGGCGCGGGTCTCCTCGCCGGCGGCAGCCGCAAGAGCGACGACAACACCTTCACGCCCTCGGGCCGCTACGGGTCGGTCGCCGCCATCGACGGGCGCGTCGGCACCGAGACGATGCCCGGGGTCTTCGCCCAGATCGGCATGGAGTACGGCCACCGTTACGGCGGCACGAGCTTCGAGCTGTTCGCCAAGATCAGCGAGAAGAACCACACGCATTCGACGCTGAACCCCCTGGCGGCTTACACCAAGAAGATGTCCCTCGAGGAGATCATGGGCGACGTGATGATCGCCTACCCCAACACGCGGCCGATGTGCTCGGCCAACTGCGACGGCGCCGCCGCGGCAGTGGTCGTCTCGGGCTCGAAGCTCAAGACCCTCTCGCTGGAGCAGCAGAAGCGCGCGGTCAAGATCTCGGCGTCCATCCTCACCACCGACCCGTGGGAGGAGGCGTGCCAGATCCTGCCGAACGTCAACACGCTCACGCGCAACGCGGCCACCCAGGCCTACGAACAGGCGGGCGTTGGGCCCCAGGACCTGAACCTCGTGGAGCTCCACGACTGCTTCGCCACGGCCGAGCTGGTCCACTACGACAACCTCATGCTCTGCGAGCAGGGCGGCGCCGCCGACTTCTTCAAGTCCGGTGCGACCTGGCGTGATGGCGAGACCCCGGTCAACGTCTCGGGGGGCCTCGAGTCCAAGGGCCACCCGATCGCGGCGACCGGCATCGCAAACGTGTGGGAGGTCACCACCCACCTCCGCGGCGAGGCGGGTGACCGCCAGATCGAGGGCGCCAAGGTCGGCCTGACGCACGTGATCGGCCTCGGCTCGGCCTGCGGGGTGCACATCTTGGAGAAGGCGGCCGCCTAAGGGCTTCGGCCGCTCGGGCTGGGCACGGCTGCGGTGACCTCGCCCGTCTACGACACCATCGGGCTGGGCTACGTCGCGCACCGGCGGCCGGACCCGCGCTGGGCGAGGGTGCTCACGGAGCATCTCGGCGTCGATGCCGACGGACTGGTCGTCAACGTCGGCGCCGGCGCCGGCTCCTACGAGCCGACCCACTGCGCCGTCGTCGCGGTCGAGCCTTCCGTGGTCATGTTGGCCCAGCGCCCCACCGGCGCCGCGCCTGCCCTGCGTGCCAGTGCGTCGTCCCTGCCTCTGTCCGACGCGTGTGCGGACGTCGCCCTGGCGATCCTGACCGTGCACCACTGGGACGACGCGGCAACGGGACTGTCGGAGCTGTGCCGCATCGCTCCCCGTCGGGTGGTGCTGGCCATCGACTTCGAACGACATGCCAGGTTCTGGTTGCTCGAGGAGTATCTGCCCGAGGTCGCCGACCACACGAGGCGTTGCGCTCCGGGTTCCGACGAGATCGCCGCGGCCATCGGCGCGACGACGTCGGTCCCACTGTTCGTCCCGCGCGACATGGAGGACGGCGTGCTCGGCGGCTACTGGTGCCGACCGGACGCGTATCTCGACGCCGGCGTCCAGGCCAACTGCTCGGGTCTGGCGCTGGCCGACCCGGCCGTCATCAGGCGGGGCATCGGCCGGCTGGAGGCGGATCTCGCCAACGGCGCGTGGGCGCGGCGTCACGGGGACCTCGACCAACTCGATCAGGTGGACTTGGGCTACCGGCTCCTCGTCGCTGACGCACGCTGAGGGTTCCTCACATTGAGTTGGGTCGGGCCGGGGTGTCGGCCGCCTCGCCGCCGGACGGCCCGACTACGGGCCTCCGGCCGCCACCGCCCGGCCAGGCGGTGGTCGCCCTCGTTGCGCCCGCTGGATGCGCAGGCGGTTGTGGAAGCCGCAGAGCAGCCGGCCGTTCTCCTGGGTGGTGGGCCCGCCCTCTGCATAGGGCTCGATGTGGTCGGCCTGGCAGTTCTCCGCCGGCTCGTAGCAGTAGGGGTGGGTGCACATCCGGTCGCGCACCTCGAGGGCCCGCCGTGTCCCACCCGTGAAGAGTCTGGCCCGGGCGCTGACGTCGACGCGGCTGCCCAACGAGAAGATGGCGCGCTCGAAGTAGGCCGATTCCATCCAGGGCATCAGGGCCGAAGGGGCGAGGACGGTGCCGTTCTCCAGTTCGCAGATCCGCCCGTGCAGGGTTTCGTAGCCGACGAAGACGGTGAAGAGCGGGGCGGGACGAATGCCCTCGGCCGAAGCGGTACGGCTCCGCGTCGCCATCTCTACGAGTGCATCGGCCCGGCGCTGGGCCGATGTCCGCGCCAGTTCGTCGAGGCGGGGCGTCCGACCAAGGTGTTCCCTGGCCTCGGCGCAGTCGGCCTCGAACAGCGCGTGCTCCAGGCGATTGAGCTCAGCCGACACAGTCGTGCCCGAAATCGGGTCGAGCGTCATCTGCCCGAGCCACATTCCGTCGACGCTCGCCTCGAGGTAGACGTTGCGAGCGGCCGTGCGCTCCACCTCGTCGGCGTCGGCTCCGTCGGAGTCGGCCAGCTGCTTCCAGTAACTGAGCGCCCGGTAGAAGTCCTCGAATCCCATCTCGGTGGCCTGGGCGACGAGCATCGCCTCATCCCGGGTCATGGAGGCCTCGGTGCGATGCCGCCGGGCCCCCGCGATCGCCTTGGCCTGGTCGACCCCGATCTCCCCGTCGCGCCAGGCCCGCGCGCAGTCGGGTAGGTGGCGAAGCGACCGCCCGAGGCGCACCCTGCGCTTCGCGGCACTGCGGGGCACCCGACAGCGCGTCGCGATCCACGCGGCGGCCGTCTTGGCCCCGTCGGCGGCCCACTCCTCGTTCGTCTCGAAGGCGGCAGTGGCCTCGGTGACGAACGCTTCGAAGCGAGCCGAGAGCCGGTGCAGCTCCTCCATGGAGGCGCAGTCGCCGTAGTTGGCCGCTCCCGATGCGACGAGGGCATCGAGCGATTCTGCAAAAGCTTGCAACTGCATCGAGCTCATGCAAGCACGGAGTTGTGACAATTCGGCGGAAGAAATGTCTGAATTTCGCGACGCGACTCGCGCTGTGGTGCGACCGTTCTCCGATGTCAGCGTTCTCCGGGGAGCCCGCTGCCCGTCGCAAAGATGAAAGCCAAAGATGAAAATGAAAGATGAAAATGCAGCCGCTTGTCGGCGGCCTCGACCTATGAGGCGCGCGCCACCAGTGGGACCGGGCGAGCCAGGCTCCAGCTGAACGTCTCCTCGATGTCGTCGAGCGCGATCGATGAAGCGAGGTCCTCGACGGTCGGGCCGACCCGATCAGCGACGGCCTGCAGCACGTCGGCGTCGAAGCCCCACAGGTCGACGGCGTTGCCGCCGAGGATGCGCCGAAGATCGCGCTCGGGCATCCCGCCGAAGATGTAGCGCAGCGTCTCGCGGTGAACGGGCGCCGCGCCCTCGAGGTGCGGGTAGTCCGCCCCCCACATGAGCTTGTCGATGCCGATCTCGTGACGCATCTCGGCCTCGTAGCGCTTCATCAGCGAACCGCCCAACCACACGTGCTGCTCGAAGTAGTCCCTGGGCCGCATCTTGAGGTAGTTGCGGACCGGCGCGCCGCCGTGGGTGTCGAAGAACGACTCCATGTCCCGGATGAGCGACGGTAGCCACTGCACACCGTTCTCGGTGACGACGACCTTGAGGTCGGGGTGGCGGTCGAACACGCCGCCGAAGATCATGAACCATAGCGGCCGGCGGGTGAAGACGAAGACCTCGTAGAGGCCGAGCATGCCCCCGTGCTCGGCGTCGTAGAGGAACTTGGTGTCGGTGGCCGAGCCGGACGCGCCCGTGTGCAGGTTGACGACCATGCCGTGCTCCTCGCACGCGCTCCAGAAGGGCTCGTAGTAGTCGTCCGCGTAGCCGGGCAGCTTGGAGGTCACCGACATGGCGGGGAGCATGACGCCACCGAAGATGCCGTTGGCGCGGGCCCAGGCCACCTCTTCGACGGCGCGGGCCATGTCGTGGAAGTCGATCGGCATGCAACCGGCGCGGCGTCCCGGCGCGGCCGCGCAGAAGTCCGCCAGCCAGCGCACATAGCCGTGCAGCGCGGGCCACACGACGTCGAGTCCCTTGTCGGTGGTCGCGCCCAGGTACATGGCCGGGGAGAGGCCGCCCGCCAGGATCGGCCCGGGCAGGGTGACCTCGGCATGGATCCCCTGCTCCTCGAGCACGGCGAGCCGGCGCCCGTCGCCGTCGCCCGGAACCACCCAGTCCGTGCCGTAGTGGGCCAGCCAGCCCTTGGCCGCGTCGGTGTCGACCCCCATGCCGGCCAGGCGCCGCGCCGCCGTCGCCCGGACCGGATCGGACTCGTCGACCTCGCCGGGATCGAACCCGCCGAACATGGAGATGGCGAGCGACGACATGTCCCCGAAGGACGGCGACGGCCTCCCGGAAGGCGGGATCGACATAGGACAGAAAGTGGTCGAGGCTGTCCGGTGAGGCATGGGTGTCGGCCGACACGACGACGTAGTTGCGGCTCTCCGGCCCGGCGTGGTCGGTACCCGCCGATCCGCCTGCTTCCTCACCCATCGCAACCGTCTCCGTTCCGGAATCTCCCTGGTCAGTCCTCCGCACACTATCCCTGGGCCCAGTTGGCCGACGGCACCGCCGGGTTCGGATAATTTGACGCCGGTCCCATGCACACCTCCTCAACACTCGTACTGGTCCTCGCCGTTTTCGCGGCGAGCCTCGTCGAGATGGTCGAAGCGCTGACGATCGTCGTTGCCGCCGGGGTGAGCCGGGGTTGGCGCTCCGCCCTGGAGGGAGCCGCCGTAGCGGCGGGCGTGCTGGGTGTGCTCGTGCTGGCCGTGGGCGTGCCGCTCATCCACTACGTCCCGATCGACGCGTTGCGTGTGGTGGTCGGGACGCTGCTCCTGGTGCTCGGCCTCTCGTGGCTCCGCAAGGCGATCCTGCGTGCGAGTGGCCACAAGGCCCTGCACGACGAGGACAAGATCTACGCCGAAACGGTGGCCGAGCTCAGCTCGGAGGACGGCGCGGGCCCCGTGCCTCCCCGCAAGGGGCGCGACAGCGTGGCATTCGCGGTGGCGTTCAAGGGTGTCTTCCTCGAGGGCATGGAGGTCGTGCTGATCGTGATCAGCCTCGGCGCCGCCCAGAACCGCCTGGGACTGGCCGCGCTCGCGGCCGGGGCGGCGGTGGTCATCGTCGGCATCGTCGGCCTCCTGGTGACGCGCCAACTGAGCGAGGTCCCCGAGAACACCATCAAGACACTGGTCGGCATCATGCTGACCAGCTTCGGCGTCTTCTGGGTCGGCGAGGGCGCGGGGGTGCACTGGCCAGGGAGTGACCTCGCCATACCGGTGCTCGCCGGCTTCTTCGTCGTGGTCTACTTCACCATGACGGCCTTCATGCGGACGAAGCTCCCGCTCCCCGTAGTCGAAGTCGAAGTCGAAGGGGCAACGCCGTGATCGGCGCCGTCAAGAGGGGGCTGAAGGCCTTCGGCCATTTCTGGTGGGACTTCCTCATCGGGGACACCCCCGAGCTGGCGCTGGCGACCGGCGTCATCGTCGCGGTGGCCTTCTTGCTCGACGGCAGCCGCCTGGCGGGTGCGATCATCCTGCCGCTGATGGCGACGGGGTTCCTCTTTCTCAGCGTGCTGCGCGGGCGGCGACGCGCGCCCGGAGGGTAAACACCCGGCGTCACACTGCCTATTCTTCGGCCGCCCAGTCGATGGCGGCCCGCACCTGCGTCAAGGCAAAGCACTCGACCTCGCCGGGCATCATCCAACGGAACATGGCGATCGAGTGCTTCAGCCAGTCATGGTCGGTGACGACCGCGCACCGCTTCCACTTCGAGAGGTCATGGTGGATGGCCTCTCCATCGTCCGCTCGGGCAACAGGAGCACGGCTCCGGCCAGGAAGCACACGGCACCGACGAAGGTGCCCAGGTTGGTCAGAGCCAGGCTCAGCAGCTGGCCGTTCGGGGTCACATAGGAGGCGATCGCCGAGGCGCCGAATGCGACCGATCCCACCAGGTTCAACAGCGTGATCCACCACGAAATGTGCGACGGCCGCCAGGCGAACGGCCCGTGACACTCCTCGGCCCACGCGAGCCAGCTCGACACGAGGAAGCAGATCGAACCCAAGGCGTCGGGACGCCACACGGGGTGGTGATCGGGCTTTGCGCCCAGCCCGACGACGAGGGCGCTCAGCGTGGTCCGGTTGAACCACAGCGTGCCGGCGAATTGGATCAGGGCGGCCCACCAGTCGATCCGGTGGTGCTGCACGCGGAAGAGGGACCGGGGTCCTCTCCGGTTTGCCGGGGAGAGCGAAGGGGCCGTCGACGCGGTCTCGTAGTACAACAGGAAGGCGGCGGTGGTGAAGAAGAGCGACCCGATGAAGTACGTGAGGTTGTCGGGGTTGGTCCCGACCGTCGTGGCGAAGGGCGGGAAGGAACCCGAGCGCGAAGCAGACCGACCCGAGGGCGAAAAGCACTCCGATCCACCACGCCACCGCGCCGGGCGCCCACCACGTCGAGCCGGTCGTGGCGGGGCCCGGGTGCTTGCGGTGCCAGCGCGACTCCCAGGTCGCCCGGGTCCCGTCGGGACGGCGGAAGACCTCCCGTGTGACGAAGGGACCGAAGCCCTGGCCGCCCAGGCGGGTCCAGCCTTCGGGAACCTCCACGTATCCCGCAGCCACGGAGTCACGATAGGGCGCCCGACGCGCGCCGACCGGGGACGGAGCGCAAGCCCCGGGCGGCCTTGGCCGAGCGCCCGCGTTCTGTATGAATTGGGAGATGCGATCGTGCCGTCAGGCGGATCGGCACCCGTCGTCATGAGCGGCCCCGCATTCCCGACGTTGCAGTCGGTCGTGCTGGACTCGACCGCGGCGCGTGCCCTGGCCGAGTTCTACCGGCAATTGCTCGGCTTCGTGTACCGGGCCGGCGACGAGGCTCCGCCCCCCGGTGCGGACGATCCGCGGGGCCACGACTATCTCGTGCTCCTCCACCCGTCCGGGTCGCCGCGGCTGGCGTTCCAGGAGGTGGACGAGCTCCCCGCGCCCCACCTGGCCCGATGCCCGGTCGCCCCAGCAATTGCACCTCGATCTGACCGTCCCCGACGAAGCGGCGCTGCGCGAGCAGCACGAACGGGCGCTCGGGCTCGGTGCCCGCCTCCTCCTCGATCGCTCCGACGACCCGGCGGAACGGCTCTACGTCTACGCCGACCCCGACGGGCATCCGTTCTGCATCTTCGTGGCAGCCGAATAGGCGGGCGGCACGGGGCGGTCGACACAGGGCGGCAGCACAGGCGGGCGGCACAGGCGGGCGGCGCAGGCGGGCGGCACCGAGCGAGCGGCAGCGCACCGATCGGGCATCATGAGGGCTCGCCGACGGGAGGAGCAGGCATGGGACAAGAGGTGCGCGGCGTGATCTCGAAGAAGAAGGGTGCACCGGTCACGCTCGAGACGATCGTCGTGCCGGACCCGGGGCCGGGCGAGGCCGTGGTCGCCGTCAAGGCCTGCGGCGTCTGCCACACCGACCTGCACTACCGCGAGGGCGGCATCAACGACGACTTCCCCTTCCTGCTCGGTCACGAGGCCGCGGGACTGGTGGAGTCCGTCGGGCCGGACGTCACCGACCTGGTGCCAGGCGACACCGTCGTCCTCAACTGGAGGGCCGTGTGCGGCGAGTGCCGGTCGTGCCGGCGGGGCCGGCCCTGGTACTGCTTCTCGACGCACAACGCAACGCAGAAGATGTCGCTGACCGACGGCACCCCGCTCTCCCCGGCCCTCGGCATCGGCGCCTTCGCGGACAAGACGCTGGTGGCCGCGGGCCAGTGCACCAAGGTCAACCCCGCGGCACGCCCCGAGGCGGTAGGACTGCTCGGGTGCGGCGTCATGGCGGGCCTCGGTGCGGCCATGTTCACCGGCCAGGTGGGGCTGGGCGACTCGGTGGCCGTCTTCGGCTGCGGCGGAGTCGGGTGCGCCGCCGTCGCAGGGTCGAAGCTCGCCGGGGCGGCCACCATCATCGCCGTCGACCTCGATCCGCGAAAGCTCGAGCTCGCCCGGTCCTTCGGCGCGACCCACACCGTCGACGCCAGTGCGACCGATCCGGTCGAGGCGATCCAGTCCCTCACCGGCGGCAACGGGGCCGACGTCTGCATCGAGGCGGTGGGGCAACCGAAGGTGATGGAGCAGGCCTTCATGGCGCGTGACCTGGCCGGGACGCTGGTGCAGGTGGGCGTCCCCACGCCCGACATGCGCATCGACCTGCCGATGATCGAGTTCTTCGGCCGTGGCGGCGCGCTGAAGCCGAGCTGGTACGGCGACTGCCTCCCCTCGCGGGACTTCCCCGTGCTCGTGGAGCTCTACCTGGAGGGCAAGCTCGACCTCGACCGCTTCGTCAGCGAGACCATCGGGATCGAGGACGTCGAGGACGCCTTCGGGCGCATGCAGCGCGGGGAGGTGCTGCGCTCGGTCGTGGTCGTCTCGCCCTGAGCGGGCACCCGGGCGAGCTCTGAACGCTCAGCGCTTCGTCTTCGCCTTGGCCCCGCTCGCCTTGGCCCCGGTCTTCGCCTTGCCCGCGTTCGCCTTGGCTCCGGCCTTCGCCTTGCCCCCGGCAGAGAGGTCTCGCCAGCTGCTCTCGTGGACGTCCACACCGAACCGCTTCGCGGCGCGCACGATGCGCCGCCAGGCTTCGTCGCGCTCCTTGTCCGTGACGTCCTCGACCTGGTTGAACCGTGCGATGGCATTGCGCACGTGACGGGCGTCGGTCAGGGGTTCCTTGCGCGCCTTCGCGAACGCGAAATCCGTGGCCCGCAAGCGGTCCTTCTCGGCGGCGCTGAGCCCCGCCTCCTTCTGCTTGGTCGTAGCCATCTCCACCTCCTCGCATCGATGGATCGAGCGCACCGAGGCCGCGGCAGGAGCAGTGATCGTGACTGACGGCCGACGGCGCACCCGGTGACTCGGTCCAGAGCAAGCCATACCCCGACCGGTGCGTGGTATGCCTGGCGCCATGACCCTCCCGCTCGCACCCTTCGGCCCCCGGACCGGGCTGCGCGGCATGGTCGCCGCGGCCGACCAGCTGGCCGCTTCCGCGGGCCTGAGTGTCCTTGGCCGCGGCGGCTCGGCGGCCGACGCCGCCGTGGCCACCGGAGCCGCGATGGCGGTTGTCGGCCCCCACCTGTGCGGGCTGGGCGGCGACGTCCTCGCCATGGTGGCCCCGCCCGGCTCGCCGCCCGAGGCGCTCCTGTCTGTCGGCCGAGCCGGTGCCGGTGCCGACGCGGCGCGGCTGCGCGGCGAGGGGCTGACCGTGATGCCCCTGCGCGGGGACATCCGCAGTGTGCCGGTGCCCGGCGCCGTCGACGGCTGGCTCGCGCTCCACGACCGCCATGGCCGGCTGCCCCTCGATGAGGTCCTGGAACCGGCCATCGAACTGGCGGACCTGGGCTTCGCCGCCTCCGTCATGCTGGCCCTCGCCAGCCACCTGGTCCACGCGCTCCCCGGTGCGCGCGAGCTCTGCCCCGCCGGGCCACTCGAGGTCGGCCAGCGCGTCCGCCTGCCCGGCATCGCCCGCACGCTGCGCGCCATCGGGCGCGACGGGCGCGCCGCCTTCTACGAGGGGGAGTTCGGCCGTGGCCTGCTCGATCTGGGCGGCGGCCACTTCGCTCCGTCGGACCTGGCGACCAGCATGGCGACCTGGTGTGCGCCGCTGCGGCTGCCGGCGTGGGGCCACGTCCTGTGGACCGTGCCGCCCCCTTCGCAGGGCTACCTGACGCTGGCCGGCGCCTCGGTGGCCGAGGCGTCCGGGCTCGGGCCCGACCCGGACGATCCGCGCTGGGCCCACGTGCTCGTCGAGTCGTGGCGCGCCGTCGGCCACGACCGTCCCGCCGTGCTCTTCGACGGTGCCGATGGCGCCGCGCTGCTCGCAGCCGATCGTCTGGCCGCCGCCGCCGCCCGGATCGACCCGAACCTGGCGGGGCCACCCGACGTCGCGCCCGGCCAGGGAACCGTGGGCTCCGCCGTGGCGCGGGTGGGCGAGGGCGACACGACCCACCTGTGCGCGCTCGATGCGGACGGGCTCGGGGTCTCGCTGACGCAGTCCAACGCACTCGATTTCGGCTCGCACCTCATCGAGCCCGCCACGGGCGTCTTCCTGCACAACCGCGGCGTGGGGTTCTCACTCGTGGCCGGCCACCCCGCCGAGGTCGCACCGGGGCGCCAGCCGCCGCACACCCTCTCCCCCATGCTCGCCACGGCGCCGGACGGCGCGCTGACGCATCTCGTCGGGGCCATGGGCGGCGACGCCCAGCCGCAGATCATGGTCCAGCTCCTGGCGCGGCTGCTGCGCGCCCGGCAGGACCCGGCGACCGCGGTGTCCGCGCCCCGGCTCACCCTCGATGCACCGTCGGCAGGGCCCTTCCGCCTGTGGTGGGGCGACGACCTCACCGTGCTGGTCGAGTCCGACGCGTCGCCGGCATGGCCCGACGGCCTGAGGCAGCGCGGCCACCGGGTCCGTTCCATCCGCGCCTTCGACCCGGTCGCCGTCGGGTGCGCCCAGATCATCGCCGTGGAGGCGAGCGCCGACGGGTCGCGGCGGCTGGTCGGCGCGTCGGACCCGCGCAGCCCGGAGGGTGCGGCGGTGGGACGCTAAGACGTTCCTCGCGGGCCCGGGCCGTCTTCGGGCCCAGGTAGCGTGAACGCATCGAACGCCCCGCCCCGCCGCCTCTGCACGCCCCCACGCCCGCCGACCTCGCGTCCGCGCCGGCGCAGCCGACCTCTCGGAGCTCCCGTTCCCCCCGCTGGCTCCGCCGCCCCGACCCTGGTGCGCCGCTGCCGGACGGTTACAAGTGGGTCGCACTCTTCATCTCGACGTTGGGCATGCTCATGGCGACGATCGACGGCTCCATCGTCCTCATCTCGCTGCCCGACATCTTTCGCGGCATCGGCATCGACCCGCTGCTGCCCGGCAACAGCTTCTACCTGCTCTGGATGATCCTCGGCTTCCTCGTCACCACGAGCGTCCTCGTCGTGACGCTCGGGCGGCTGGGCGACATGTACGGCCGGGTGCGCATGTACAACCTCGGCTTCGCCGTCTTCACCTTCTTCTCGCTCGCACTGAGCATCTCGTGGATGTCCGGGCCGGCGGCCGGCATCTACCTCATCGTGATGCGCATCTTCCAGGGTGTCGGCGCCGCCATGCTCATGGCCAACTCGGCGGCCATCCTCACCGACGCCTTCCCCGAGTACCAGCGCGGCCTGGCCCTCGGGGTGAACCAGGCGGCGGCCTTCAGCGGCTCCTTCATCGGGCTGATCCTGGGCGGCATCTTGGCCCCGATCAACTGGCGGCTGGTGTTCCTGGTCTCGGTGCCGGTCGGGCTCTTCGCCACCGTCTGGGGCTACCTGCGCCTGCACGAGCTGGGTCAGCGGCGCTCCGCCCACATCGACTGGCCGGGCAACGCCACGTTCGCGCTCGGGCTGATCCTGGTCATGATCGGCATCACGTACGGGATCGAGCCCTACGGCGGCCACGCCATGGGCTGGACCAACCCGCTCGTCGTCGCCACCCTGGGCTGCGGCGCGCTCCTCCTGATCGCCTTCTGCTTCGTCGAGCTGCACGTGCGTGAGCCGATGTTCCGGCTCCAGCTCTTCAAGATCCGTGCCTTCACCAGCGGCGTCGTCGCCAGCTTCCTGGCCGCCATCAGCCGCGGCGGGCTGATGTTCATGCTGATCATCTGGCTGCAGGGGATCTGGCTGCCCCTCCACGGGTACTCGTTCGCCACCACCCCGCTGTGGGCGGGCATCGCCATGATCCCCCTGACCATCGGCATGCTGATCGCCGGCCCGGTCTCGGGGATCCTCTCCGACCGCTACGGTGCCCGGCCCTTCGCCACGGGCGGCATGATCGGCACTGCCATCTGCTTCGTGCTGCTCGAGGCCCTGCCCATCGACTTCACCTACTGGGTCTTCGGGATCATCTTGTTCCTGACCGGGCTCACGATGGCGTCCTTCGGGTCGCCGAACCGCACCGGTGTCATGAACAGCCTGCCGCCCGAGCACCGCGGCGCCGGGTCCGGCATGAACACCACGTTCCAGAACTCGGCCCAGGTGATCTCCATCGGGATCTTCTTCACCCTGATGATCGTCGGGCTGGCCTCGTCTCTGCCGCACAACGTCTCGGCCGGGCTGCTCAGCCACGGCGTGCCACCCGACGTCGCCGAGCGGGCGTCGCACCTCCCGCCCATCTCGACCCTGTTCGCGGCATTCCTCGGCTACAACCCGGTGGCGCACCTGGTCGGCGCCGGGACGCTGGCCCACCTCACCGCGGCGCAACAGTCGGCGCTGGCCCAGCACAGCTTCTTCCCCGGCCTCATTGCGGCGCCGTTCCAGGCGGGCCTGCACGCCGCCTTCGACTTCGCCATCGTGGCCAGCCTGGCCGCGGCCGCGGCGTCGTGGACCCGCGGCGGGCGCTACGTCTACACGCCGGCCGTCGAGGAGCGGGCGGACGCGCTCGTCCTCACCGGCGGCGGCCGGACCTCGTGAGGGCCGCCCGGTGACGCGCGCCACGGGCGGGCCGCTGCGAATCGCGTCACTGGCCAAGCAGGTCCCCGTCGCGGCGTCGTTCCGCCTCGAAGAGGGACGCCTGGTGCGCCGGGGCGTCGACGTCGAGATGAACGCGTACTGCCGCCGCGCCGTCGCCGAGGGGGTCACGCTGGCCCGCGCCACCCAGGGGACGTGCACCGCCATCACCCTCGGGCCTCCCGGCGCGGAGGACGTCCTGCGCGAGGCGATCGCCTGGGGCGCCACCTCGGGCCTGCATATCTGCGACCCGGCCTTCGCGGGCTCCGACACGCTCGCCACGGCGCGGGCCCTGGCCGCCGTCCTGCGGGCCGCCGGGCCCTTCGATCTCGTGCTGCTCGGCCGCAACTCCATTGACGGGGAGACCGGCCAGGTGGGGCCCGAAGTGGCCGCGCTCCTCGACCTCCCGTTCGCGTCGGGGGTGCGCGCGCTCGAGGACGACGGCGCCTGCCTGCGCCTCGTGCTCGAGCACGACGACGGCATGCAGGAGGTCGAGATCGCGCTGCCCGCCGTGCTCTCGGTCGCCGAGCGGCTCTGCGAACCCTGCAAGGTGGACCCCCAGGGTCGGGCCGCGGTCCCGGCCTCGTTGATCACGCGGGTCACCGCCCGGGAGCTGGGCGACGGGCCGTGGGGCCAGGCGGGCAGCCCGACCGTGGTCGGCGAGACGCGGCCCATGGAACACGACCGCTCGATGCTCGTGTTCGAGGGTCCCGTGGAGGAACAGGTGCGGGCGGCGGTGCACGAACTCACCCGCCGCGGCGCGCTGGACACAGGGCCGGCGCCGGTGGCGGTGCCGGTGGACGCGCCAATGGACGCGCCGATCGACGCGCCGGCGGGCTCCGGCCCAGCCCGTGCGCCCGATGCAACCTCCCGGCCCATCGCCGTGCTCGTCGAGCCCGGCCGCCCGGAGGTCACGGGCGAGCTGCTCGGGGCCGCGGCGCGCCTCGGGGCGGCGACGGGGGCCGCCGTCCACGCGCTCTCCCCCGGCGACGGCACGTCGGCCGCGCTGGACGCGGCCGGCGCCGATCTCGTCGTCGTGCTCAACGGGTCGAGCGTTCCCGAGGACGTCGCCGACGCGGTCGCTGACTACGTGCGTGACCAGGCGCCGTGGGCCCTGCTCGCGCCGAGCACCGCCTACGGCCGCGAGGTGGCCGGCCGCGCCGCGGCCACGACGGGCTCGGGACTCGTGGGTGACGCGATCGCGCTCTCGGCTCGCGGCGGGGTGCTGGTGGCGGCCAAACCCGCGTTCGCCGGCGCGCTGGTGGCCGACATCACCTGCACCAGCGCCACACAGATGGCCACGGTCCGGCCCGGGGTGCTGCCGGTCGCGGTGCACGAGCACCGCGCGGCTCGCGTCGAGACGCGCCGCACCGGGACGCGGGGCCGCGTCCGCGTCCTGTCCGAGCGCCGAGACGACGACGTCGAGACGCTTGCCCGCGCCGAGGTGGTGATCGGCGTGGGCACGGGGGTGATGCCGGAGGAATACGAGCAGTTGAGCCCGCTCGCCGCCCTCCTGGGGGCCGAGCTCGGTGCGACCAGGAAGGTCACCGACCGGGGGTGGGCGCCGCGCTCGCGCCAGGTCGGCATCACGGGCCGTTCCATCGCCCCGCGCCTCTACATCGCGCTCGGGCTCAGTGGGAAGTTCAACCACGTGGTGGGCGTGCGCGCCGCGGGCACCATCCTGGCCGTCAACCGTGATCCCGACGCACCGGTCTTCGCGCACTGCGACATCGGCATCGTGGGCGACTGGCACGAGGTCGTGCCGCTCCTGCAGGACGCGCTGCGGAACCGCGCGTCCGAGACCGGCGCGACCGCCGTCGGCTGATCAGTCGCTCCGCTCGGCCCTCTCCAGCGCGAACAGGCGCAAGCCGGAGCGGGCGGCCCTACCCGGCGCGAGCCGAACCGACGACGCTGAGGTCGGGCGGCGAGTTCAGACTGGCCATGAGCATCTTGCCGAACGCCGTGGCCGACGCCGGCCGCGCGAAGAAGTAGCCCTGGGCGGCGTCGCAGCCAAGGCTCTTGAGCTCCTCGAACTGGGCCTGCGTCTCGACCCCCTCGACCACCGTTATGGAGCCGATGGCCCTCGAGAGCGCGACGGCCGCGGAGACGATGGCCGACTTGACGGGGTCCCGGTCGATGTCGCGCACGAAGCTCTGGTCGATCTTCACGACGTCGATCGGGAAGCGGGCCAGGTACCCGAGAGACGAGTGCCCGGTCCCGAAGTCGTCGATGGCCACGCGGACGCCGAGGGAGTGGAGGTTGGCGAGGATCGACGAGGTCAGGTCGACATCGTCCATGGCCAGGCTCTCGGTGATCTCGAGGCATAGCTGCGAGGGATCGATGGCGCTGGCGCGCAACACGCGTTCCACGTCGTCCACCAGGGCTGCTTGTTGGAACTGGCGCGCGGACAGGTTCACGCCGATCTGGAGCGCCACGCCGGACTCCTCGTGCCATGTCTTCGCCTGACGGCACCCCTCCTCCAGGACCATCCGCCCGATGGGGATGATGGTCCCGTTGTCCTCGGCGACCTTGATGAACTGATCCGGCATGAGGATGCCGTGGTCGGGGTGGTTCCAGCGCACCAATGCCTCGGCGCCGATGATCCCGCGGTCGTCGAGGGAGACGAGAGACTGATAATGGATCTCGACCTCTCCGCGCTCAGTGATGTGATGCAGTGCTTTGTCGAGATCGAGCCAACCGGGCGACCGGGCGCCGATCCGGTCGGCGTCGGTCATGGCGAACTGGCCACCGCGGCCTCGCTCCTTGACCCGGTACATCGCCACGTCGGCCTCGCGCAGCAGATCATTGCGGGACTTGCCGTGCTCGCTCGAGCGCGACGCCGATGCTCATGGTGGCGACCACCTCGTGTCCGCCGCTGAGGGTGATTGGGTCGCGGAGGGTGTTGAGGACGGCGTTCGCCACCTGGCTGGCGTCATCGGCTGACGTGATCCCCTCCAGGAGGATCACGAACTCGTCGCCGCCGAAGCGGGACAGCGTGTCGCCACCCCGGATGGCACGGCGCAGGCGGTCCCCGATCACCCGCAGCAGTTCGTCTCCGACCTGGTGGCCCATGTTGTCGTTCACGACCTTGAAGCGGTCGATGTCGCAGAACAGCACCGCCACCTGGCTCCCCGTCCGGTCGGCCTGGAGCAGGGCGTGGTCGAGATGGTCCAGGAAGAGCCTGCGGTTGGCCAGGCCGGTCAGGGCGTCCTGGAAGGCGTGCCGGGCCAATTGCTCTTCGAACGCCTGGCGCTCGGACGTGTCCCGGAACACGATGACCGCGCCGGTCGGGGACTCCCCGCCCCCGACCGGGGACGCGGTGAGGGTCACGGGGAAGGGGGAACCGTCGAGCCGCTTGAAGCGGGTGTCGTAGCTGGTGACGTTGCGCCGCAGCGCGATGGCGCGCAGGGCGGGCTCGAGGAGGAAGTCCGGGGTCTCGCTGGCCGGGAGGACCGCGCCTTCGTCGATGCCCACGCCACGCCGGTACCAGCCCAGCATGCCGGCGCCCGAGGGGTTCATGAAGGTGATCTCGCCGGCCTCGCTGATGGCGCACACACCTTCACCGAGGCTGCTCGTGATCGCCTCCAGCTTGTCCTTCTCCTGCTGGACCCTGCCGTAGAGGTCCGCATTGGACAGCGCGAGGGCGCCGACAGAGGCCAGCGCCCGGAGCAGCGTCCGGTCGACGTCGTCGAAGGCCTCGGTGCCGTCCCGGCCGGAGACCACCAACCAGAGGGTCTTGCCGGCGACCTGCATCGGGGCGGAGAGGCCCGCCTCGGCGGGTTGCTCGGTTGTCATCGTCACCTGTGGTGAGCGGAGCAACGACGCCGCGGCGGCCAGGACGGCGGCCCTGGTCGCGTCCGTCCCCATGGAGTGGTGGACATCGAGGGTGGCCTCGAACAAGCCCCGCAGTCGTGACGGATCGTGTTGCGCGTCGACCGACCCCGTTCCGAGGTCGGCGCGACCCAGAATCCCCATCTTTCCCCTCCCGCGGATCCCCCGGATTTTCCCCTGCTTTCGGAAGGTAACACCGCCAAAATGTGACGGCAATGAGTTTTGGCCCAACGCACGGGCTATTCGGTTCTGCCGGCCCGTTTTTGAACTTTCTCCCCGGGTTTTGGCCAGGATTTGTGAGTCTTCGTCGCGATCGGGTTTGCGCTCGCGACGGGGCCGCCGCACCCACCCTGCGAAGCGGCGCTAGCCCGTCAGCGGTTCGCTCCGCGGGCGCGCCGCGCAGGCCGGACCGCGCCGGGGGCCCGGGCCGGAGCAGTTCGCCGAAGGCAGCGGCGGGCAACGGCCGCGAGAAGTAGAAACCTTGGGCGGCGTCGCACCCGAGACGCTCCACCTGCTGGAGCTCGGACAGGGTTTCGACGCCCTCGACGACCGCGGTCGCGCCGATCGCCTTCGACAACGCCACCACCGCGGACACGATGGCCGACTTCACCGGGTCCCGATCGATGTTCCGCACGAAGCTCTGGTCGATCTTGATCACATCGATGGGGAACCTCGCCAGATACCCGAGCGACGAGTGCCCGGTGCCGAAGTCGTCGATGGCCAGCCGGATGCCCAGCCCGTGGAGCTTGGTGAGGACGGCTGAGGTGAGCTCGACGTCGTCCATCGCCAGGCCCTCGGTGACCTCGAGACAGAGCTGCGCGGGGTCGATCCCGGTCGACTGGAGCACCTCGGCGATCTGCTTGTCCAGGCCCGCGAGCTGGAACTGACGGGCCGACAGGTTCACCCCCACCTGCAGCCGCACCCCCATCGTGTCGAGCCAGGTCTTCGCATGCCGGCAGGCCTGCTCGAGGACCGCCCTGCCGATGCGCAGGATGGTGCCGTTGTCCTCGGCCAACCCAATGAAGTGGGCCGGGGTCAGGATCCCGTGCTCGGGATGATCCCAACGGACCAGGGCCTCCGCGCCGACGATCTTCTCGTCTGCGAGTGCGATCACGGGCTGGAAGTAGACCTCGACCTCCGCGCGGTCCACCGCATGGTGGAGCGCGGTCTCGAGGTCGAGCCGTCGCGCCGTGCGGCCGCCCGCCCGATCCGTGTCGAACAGCGTGACCCGACCGCCCCGTCCGTGTTCTTTGGCGCGGTACATGGCCACGTCCGCGTCGTGCAGAAGGTCGTCGCGCGAGCTGCCCGCCTCGCTCACGGCCATGCCGATACTCATCGAGGCAAGGACCTCGTGGCCACCGCTGAGCATGATCGGCTCACGCAGCACCTGCAGCACCCGGTCGGCCACCTGGCGCGCGTCCTCTGGTGAAGTCACACCTTCCAGAATGATCACGAATTCGTCCCCGCCGAAGCGAGACAGCGTGTCGCCCGGCCGAACGACGCGACGGAGGCGCTCTGCCACGACGCGGAGCATCTCGTCGCCGACCTGGTGACCGAGGTTGTCGTTGACGATCTTGAAGTGATCGATGTCCCCGAAGAGCACGGCGACCCGACCTTCGGTGCGGTCGGCTTGGAGCAATGCGTGGTCGAGGTGATCGAGCAGAAGGCGGCGGTTGGCCAGGCCCGTCAAGGGATCCTGGAAGGCGTGCAGGGCCAGCTGCTCCTCGAACGCCTTGCGCTCCGAGGTGTCGCGGAAGACAAGGACCGCGGCAGATGGCTCGGCGTCGCCGATCACCGGAGACGCCGTCACGGTCACCGGGAAGTGCGTACCGTCCGCCCGCTCGAACCGGGCGTCGTCGGTGACGACGTTCTGTCGAAGCGACATGGCGCGGCAGCGCCGGGTCGAGAAGGAAGCGTGGCGTCCCCACCGCCGGACCAGGAAGGCCCTCACCGGTCCCACCGTCGCGCCAGCCGAGCATGCTGGCGCCGGCCGGGTTCATGAACGTGACCTCCCCGGTCCTGCTGACGGCGCAGACACCCTCACCGAGGCTGCTGGTGATGACGACGAGGTTGTCCCTCTGCCGCTCGACTTCGGCGTGGAGCTCGGCGTTGGAGAGGGCGATGGCCCCGACCGACGCCAGCGCATCGAGCGCGGCCCGGTCGGCGTCGTCGAACGGCTCGGTCCGGCTGCGACCCGAGACGGACAGCCAGAGCCTGCGGTCGGCGAGCTCCAGCGGCGCGGCCAGCGTGCCGCCGTCCATCACGGGCTCCTCTTCGGTCAGTGACACGTCGGTCGAGCGGAGCAGCGACCCGGCCGAGCTCAGCACGGCGGCTCGCGCCCGCTCGTCACCGAGGGTGCGGTCCACGTCGAGTGCGGCCTCGAGGCCGTGACGATGTCGCTTCGCCATGGTCCCCCTCACTCGTAGCGATGCTGTGTCCGAACGTGTTGTTGTCGGGCCACGCCGGGTCCACCTTCAACCGGGATCCGCACAAGGCCTTTCCCTTACTTTCGGCGCACGCGATTCCACGCTTGATCCGGGAATGTGCACCGGCGGTTGCCGATGGGTTGCAAACGCGCCCCCGGGATCGGAACGGACCCGCACCGGGTGGGTGTCGCCGTGCCACCGCTCAGAGAGCGGGGTCGCTCTCCTCTGTCCGCTCCGTGTCGCGCTGACCGCGGTATTCCCGCAACCGGTGCCAGAAGACCACCACGACGGCAACGATGGCCACCGCGGCGATGACGTAGCCGGCATAGCTGAAGGCCTTCAGCACATGGTTGTAGGTGCTGCCGAGGCTGTAACCCAGCGAGCAGAGGGCGGTGCACCACATCGCGCACGCGATGACGGTGTAGACGAGGAACTTGCCGATCGCCATCTCCCCGAGGCCGGCCGCGAAGGACACGAAGGACCGCAGCAGGGGGATGAAACGCCCGAAGAAGACGAAGGGCTCTCCCCGGCGTGCGAACCAGGCTTCAGCCCGGTCGAGGTCCTTGTGCGTGAGGAGCACGTACTTCCCGACCTTGTCGACCAGCGTTCTCCCCCCGTAGCGCCCGATCCCGTAGCCGGCCGCCGAACCGAGGACCTCACCCAGCGTCGCCAAGATGATGACCAGGGCGAGAGACAGCGGCTTCCCCTCGTTGGGGATCTTCCCGCTCGCGAGGGCGCCACCGAAGATGAGCGCGATCTCGGCCCCCACGGGCAGCCCCATGGCGGAGATGAAGCTCAGCCCGAACACCGCGCCGTAGCCGGCTGATTTGAGGAATTCCTCCACGTCCTACCTTGCTCCCGCTCTCGGCACGGCCGTCATCTTTGGCGACTCGGGACCGCGATGCAATTCATTCACAAGGCAGCGGGTCACCGCGGGTCACCTCGACGTCCCCCCCGACGTCACCACCGGCCGGGTCGTGGTCGTCGTGGGCGGGAGGCCGGTCGTCGGGGTCGTCGATGGCGTGCGGGTCGTCGGGGGTGTGCTGGTCGTCGGGACGGTCGTCGGGACGGTCGTCGGGGTGGTCGGCACCGGGGACGGCACGGGACCCTTCGGGGTGGCCGATGATCCTGGGTGCTCGTTCGCCACCGCGAGGCCGATCCACGCGGTGGCACCGCCGGCGAGAGCGATCGCCGTCGTCGTCAACCGCCGGACATGTGTGTGCGCCCGTTCCCGGTCCGCCGGCAAGCTGCCGTACCGCGTTCGGCTCACCGTGATTGCAAACGGGGTCGGTCCGGCGTCCGCGCAGGGTCATTAACGTGGTCCACGGCTGCGGAGCAGCGTAGGGCCCGAACCTGAAGAAATCATGACAGCGGGCCGGGTGCCACCTCGCAGGTTCGCCACCTAGCCTGATACGCATGTCCAACGCCGGTTCACCGATTCGATGAGGGTGCTCGTCGCCGAGGACGATGCCGGCCTCCGGTCGGTGCTCGAACGCGGGCTGAGAGAGAAGGGCTACGTCGTCGATGCCGTGCCGGACGGAGCCGCCGCGCTCCGGCACCTGCGGACATACGACTACGACGTCGCCGTCTTGGATTGGCGCATGCCCGAGCGAACCGGGCTCGAGGTCGTGGCCGAAGCCAGGCGGACCGGTGACCGGACTCCGATTCTCATGCTCACGGCACGCGACGCGGCGTCCGACAGGGTGGCGGGCCTCAACGGTGGTGCGGATGACTACCTGGTGAAGCCGTTCGACTTCTCCGAGTTGATCGCGCGCATGCACGCCTTGCAGCGTCGACCAGCCCTTGTGATGGACCCGGTGTTGGAGTGCGGCGACCTGCGGTTCGACCCAGCGACGCGGGAGGTGACCGTTGCGGACGAACCGATTGCGTTGACCGCGACGGAGGCCGCGCTGGTCGAGCTTCTGGTACGCCGCTCTCCCGCTGTCGTGACGCGCCGGATGATCGCCACCCAGGTCTGGGACGACGAGGCGGATGCAGTTGGATCCAACACGATCGACGTCCATGTCGGCCGCTTGCGCGCCAAGCTGGCCGTGAGCCAAGCCCGCATCGAGACAGTGCGGGGCACGGGCTATCGCATGGTCGAAGTGTGAAGGTCGGCCGCGACCATCGCCGGCACGCGGTGCGGGTCGCTGCGGTGGCCACGCTGATCGTCATGGCGGCGTACGTCGTGGCGGCGATCGTTCTCAACCTGATCGTCACCAACCACCTGGTCCACACGGCCGACACGCGCCTGTCCGACCGCCTCAAGGACGCCCAGCACAGGACGCTCACTCTCCCCGGAGCCACCTCGCACGCCGAGCATCAAGACGTGGACGATGCGCCACTCTTCGTGTGGTCGGTTGCGCCTGACGGCGTCGTGACAGCGCTCACCCCCTCGGCGCCGGCTCTCCCCGTGCGCGACTGGGGCGCGGCCCCGGTCACGCTGAACGTCGGAAGCTCGACCTTCAGGTTCGACACCATGCCGGCTGCTGGCACCGTGCTCGTCGCCGGACAGAGCATGGCCGGGACAGCGAACGTCCGGTCGACCTTGCTCGTGGCGGAGCTGGTGTTCGGAGCCATCTTGGCTGTCGCCACGTTCGCCGGGGCAACCGTCGTCGGGCTCCGCGCCTCCGCGCCGTCGGAACTGGTGCGTCGCCGACAAGCCGAGTTCACGGCCGACGCGTCGCACGAGCTACGCACGCCGATCTCGGTCATTGAGGCCGAGGTAGAGTTGGCTCTCGATCGACCTCGTGATCCCGCCGCTTACCGGGACGTGCTCGAACGGGTGAGTCGGGAGAGCACGCGGCTGCGCGGGATCGTCGAGGACCTGCTCTGGCTGGCCCGGAACGACAATCAGGCCGTCCAGGACGACCAGGACGACCTCGTCGACGTTGCCGACGTCGTCGAGGCCTGCGTCCAGCGGTTCGGGGCACCCGCTGCCACCCATGGTGTGGCGCTCTGCGCGCAGCGAGTGGGCGGTGGCCCATTCAGCGTGGGGGCGAATGCCGATCTGATCGACCGGCTGGCCGGTGTCCTCATCGACAACGCGTGCAAGTTCGCCGGAGACGGGGGCCGCGTCGAGGTGAGCGTCCGCAGCTCCGGGGGCCGCGTGGAGCTCCGCGTCGATGACTCCGGTCCCGGGATCCCCGAGGATCAGCGAGATGCGGTGTTCAACCGCTTCCACCGGGCCACGGATGCGGTGGCGGGAACGGGTCTCGGGCTGGCCATCGCCGACTCCGTGGTGCGGTCCACGCAGGGCAGCTGGGAGATCGCGGTATCCGAACTCGGCGGCGCCCGGATGGTTGTCTCCTGGCGGAGGGCGCTGGTGCGGCGGGGCAGGCCCAGCCCGAGCGGCGAGACTCTTACCCAATCCTTAGCCTGACCGGCGATTTTCTTCATGTAGGCGTCAGGGTGCACCCGTAGCCTGCCTGTCATGGCAGCCGTCCGAAAGGCCAGCCCGGCTCAGCGCCGACATGCGGCAGCGATGCGCCGAGACGGTGCCCTCACCCGCCTGTCGAGCATCACGGCGGCGATCGGGGTGGGCACGATCGCCGCCGTCGGCATCCTGGGCATCTATGTCGGGAGAGCCCTGCCCGGGCACCACGCGGCGTCGACGACCGGGAGCAGTACTCCCTCGGGCTCCACTGGTCACGTGTCGGGCAACAGCGGGAACAGCGGGAACAGCGGCCAGGGTGCGATCAACCCGCCCTCGACACCCACGCAGAGCGCACCTGCCCAGGCACCGGTGACCAGCGGATCGAGTTGATGCCGCAGGCGTACACCTACGCCGAGATGCAACGCGTGTACCGGACTCAGGCGCTCGGCACCACCGCCGAACTCGTCGTGACCGACGACAGCCTCCTCGTGGCGGCGTCGGAGCTCCTCGAGGGCGAGTTGGCGCGGATCGACCGGGTGGCCAGCCGGTTCCGGTGTGACTCCGAACTCAGCCGGCTCAACGCGGCAGCGGGTACGGAGGTGGGCGTCAGCGTCGACCTGCTCGAGGCGATCGAGGTCGCTCTCGCCATGGCCACCGCCACCGACGGCCTGGTCGATCCGACAGTCGGTCTCGCCATGAACCAGTTGGGCTACGACCGGGACTTTGCCGACGTGCGCGGCGGGGTCGAGGGTGAGCTCCCGCCGATGGGAGCCGTGCCAGGCTGGCGCTCCGTCGCAATCGACCGGCCTCGCCGCACCGTGCGGCTCGCACCAAACACGGCCCTGGATCTGGGTGCGACCGCAAAGGCCTGGGCCGCAGACTGCGCTGCCGCAAACATCTCCGCCCGACTCGGCTGCGGTGCACTTGTGTCCCTCGGTGGTGACGTGGCCACCGCGGGCCCCGCTCCGGCCGGTGGATTCGCCGTCGGCATCGCCGACACCTGCACGGCTCCGCGGGCCACCGAGGCGGTGAGCATCTGTACGGGGGGGCTCGCGACTTCAGGCATCGGCGTGCGCCAATGGCGCCTCGGCGCCCACCAGGTGCACCACATCCTCGATCCGGCGACAGGCCTCCCGGCAGACCCCTGCTGGCGCACGGTCTCGGTCACCGCCGCGAACTGCGTGCAGGCGAACGCCGCTTCGACAGCGGCGATCATCCTGGGGGTGCGCGCCGTGGAGTGGCTGGAGAGCCTCGGGCTGCCGGCGCGCCTCGTGCGGCTGGACGGCACCGTGGCGTCCACATCGGGGTGGCCGCTTCCCCGGTCGGAGCACTCGATCCCTCGTGTGAGCGCCTGATGCCGGCGCCCCTGTTGGCGACCGTCGGCCACGGCTCGACCGCGCTGTGGTACCTGACGCGGGCCACCGGCCTGGTATCGCTGATCCTGCTGTCGGCCACTGTGGTCCTCGGGACGGTCGCCTCAGTGGGGTGGACCACGGACCGTTGGCCACGCTTCCTGTCCCAGTCCGTCCACCGGAACCTGTCTCTGTTCTGCCTGGCGCTGATAGGGATCCATATCGTCTCGACCGTCGGCGACGGCTACGTCCCCATCGGCTTCGCCGACGCAGTGATCCCCTTCCGGTCCCCGTACCGTCCGATCTGGGTCGGGCTGGGTGCGGTGGCGTTGGACATGCTGCTCGCGGTCGCCCTCACCAGCGCATTCCGCCGCCGCATCGGGGTGGCCGCCTGGCGCGGGGTGCACTGGCTGGCGTATGCGTGCTGGCCGATCGCCGCCGTCCATGGCCTCGGCTCGGGCACTGACGCCCGGCTTCCGGGCGCGACCCTGGTGTTCGTCGTGTGCGTCGGCGCGGTCGTCGCCGCGGTCGCCTGGCGCCTCGCGGTGGGACGAGCGCGCTCCGTGACCTGGCGGGTCGGGGGAGTCCTCGGGACGGCTGCCGTGTTGATGGTCATCGCCGTCTTTGCGGAGGCGGGCCCACTCCGACCCGGCTGGTCGCACCGAGCGGGAACCTCTTCGGCGCTGCTCGCCCAGCTGTCGGGCGCCACGACCGCCTCCTCGACGGGTGCGAGCGCGGCGACGGCGCCGCCGACATCCGCGCCGGTGCGGTCCGGAGTTCCCGCTACTCCGTTCTCGACTTCGGTGACCGGGACGGTGACGCAGTCGGCACCGGACGCCCACGGCGAGTCCATCGTCACCCTGACCATGCAGCCGGCGGACACTTCCGCGCCGCTCAAGGTGACGATCATCGGATTGGCCGAGAACGGCGGTGTCGCGATGCGCCGGAGTGCGGTCTCCTTCGGTTCCTCGACCGGACAGGTCACGGCACTCGAAGGGTCGAACATCGGCGCCGTCGTCAGCGGACCCTCCGGTTCGGTCAACCTGACCATGAGCCTCTCGCTCGACCCGGCAGCCGGCACCCTGACCGGCCAGATCTCGGGCAGCACCGGACAATGAGCCTCACCGTGCGCGAGCACGACCGGAGGGCTCCCCAGACCGGGCGCCGCCTGCTGCACGGCCTGTCCGGCGCGACGTCCGACCCCACCCTGGAGACCCACCTCGAACGCTGGGGGGCCGTGAGCCATCGGGAATCCCAATTGCTCCAGGAGCTCGCCGCCAGCGGACTGGTGGGCCACGGAGGTGCCTGGTTCCCCGTCTCGACCAAATGGGAGGCGGTCGCGACCGGGTCGCGCCGCCGTCCCGTGGTGGTCGCCAACGGCGCCGAGGGCGAGCCGGCCAGCCGGAAGGATGCCCTCCTGCTCACGCGCGCACCCCATCTGGTGCTCGACGGCCTCGCGCTCGCGGCCCGCACCCTGAGGGCGCAGCAGGCCATCGCCTACGTCCCCGCGGCGAGCATCCCGATCGTGAGCGCCGCCGTCGCCGAACGACACGCCCGCCGCCTCGATCCGATCGCGATCGAGATCTTCGAGGCGCCCGACACCTACATCGCCGGCCAGGAATCCTCGGTGGTCAATGCCCTGGGAGGTCGCCGAGAGGCCCTCCCCACCTTCGTGGGGCTGACGTCGATCCGCGAGCACGGCGTGGGCGGCCGGCCGACGCTGGTCCAGAACGCCGAGACCCTCGCCCACGTCGCTCTCGTCGGGCGCTTCGGTGCGGCTTGGTTCCGCGAGGTCGGCTCGCCGGAATCCCCCGGCACCATGCTTCTGACGGTCAACCGCCCCGGCAACCGACTCGTCGTCGAGGCGGTGCTCGGCTCTTCATTGCGCCAGGCCACGGGGCTGCAACCCGAAGAGATCGCCGGCTCCCGGGGCATCCTGCTCGGTGGCTACGGAGGGGGATGGGTCTCCCCCCATGTCTTCAGCGACCTCCCCGTCTCCGAGAAGGCGGCACGGCGTGCTGGTGCAACGCTAGGTGCAGGGGTGGTCGCCGTACTCCCCCGCGACGTCTGCCCACTGGCCGAGGTGGCGGACGTCACTCGCTACATGGAGGGTCAGGGGGCGGGGCAGTGTGGCCCCTGCGTCGACGGTCTCGCCGAGCTGGCCGACGCCCTGGAGCGTCTCGCCTACGGCCGGCACAGCGCCCCGGGCGTGGAACGCATCCTCGAAGTCTGCGACCTGGTGGACGGACGCGGTGCGTGCCGCCACCCCGACGGCGTCGCGCGTTTCGTTAGAACGGCACTAAATGTCTTTGCCGAGGAGGTAGCCTTACACCGACACCGAGGGCCGTGCCCTCAGACCAGCGCACCCAGATTGCTGCCGGTGGCCAACCGTTCGGCGAAGAGAAGGCTGGTGAGCAGGTCATGAGCCGCTGGAGTTTGGAACTGGTGATCGATCCCATTGCGTGCGACGGACGCGGCGTCTGTGCCGAGATGCTGCCCGAGCGCATCGAACTCGACAAGTGGGGGTACCCCGTCATTGAAGAGGGCGAGATCGCCCCTGCCCTCTTCGACCACGCCGTGCGCGCCGTGCGGGCTTGTCCGAGACAGGCGCTGCACCTGGTGGAGCGCGCATGCTGAGCCCGCCCCTCGACGACCTCGATCGCGAGCCGCCTCAACAGCGGTTACGACCGGGCCATAGGAAGCAGTGGTCCAAGGCGCGCATTCACCGCCGGCGCCGGCGCGTCCTGGCCGTGATCGCGTCGGTCCTGGGTATCTTCCTGATCTGGCTGGCCATCTCCCTGGGTAGTGCGCTGACCAACCCGGCGCTCGGGAGCTCCATGGGTGCGCGCGCCGCGGAGTGGTTCCGCGGGCACGGCGGCTCGTCCATCGTCGTCTGGGTGGAGAACGAGTGGTACGCGCACCACCAGCCAAAGGTCGGCGGCGCGCTCGCGCCCGGCACCATCCGGAAGCCGAAGGCGGTGCAGACCACCCCGGCCGTCGCCGCAGTCCCGCACCTCCCGGTCCCCGCACCGCTGGTTCCCATCGCGAGCCCGGCGGTGGCCGGGGAAGGCCAGTGGTCGCCGGCCGGCCGCCTCGTGCAAGGTTTGCCCGCGATCTACGAGACAATGCTGCGGCCCTCCGCCATCCACACCAGCTACGTCGTCGGTGTGGCGTGGATGGACACGAAGCTGCTGAAGGCGACGCTCTACTCGGGCAGCATCATTCCCGGCAGCGGCCCCTACACCCACACCGCCCCGATCGCTCCGGGCGTCGCCACCACGCTCGACGCCGCATTCAACGCCGGCTTCCTCATGTCTGACGCCAACGGGGGCTACTACACCGACAACAAGACCATCATCCCGCTGCGCACGGGTGCAGCGTCCTTCGTCGTGTACAAGAACGGTTCCTCCACCGTGGGGCAGTGGGGACGCGACGTCACCATGGGACCCAACGTCGTCTCGGTCCGCCAGAACCTGGACCTGCTCGTCGACGGCGGCCAGGCGAATCCGGCCGTCAACAGCGCCGACCCCACCCAATGGGGGAAGACCCTGGGCGGGAAAGACTACGTCTGGCGTTCGGGTCTGGGCGTGACCGCCGACGGCGCGCTGGTCTACGTCGGCGGACCAGGCCTCAACATCGCCGATCTGGCGAACATCCTGGTCAGGGCCGGCGCGGTCCGGGCCATGGAGCTCGACATCAACACCGACTGGGTGAACTACAGCACCTACCAGCCGTCGCCGGCGGGCGGGGCGGCCACCCCCGCCAACGGCACCGAGCTCCTGGCCGGAATGACCGGGACGCCGGGTCGCTACTTCCAGTCGTGGTGGGCGCGAGACTTCATCACCATGTCGGCGGCAACCCCATGACGGTTCCGGACCGCTGGCCGTCGGGCGAGACACCTGCGGGGTTCCAGCTCCAGCCCGAGCACGATCTCGACCCTGCGTGGAAGTTCTCGACCGCGGGCCTGATCGCCCGGGGGATGCGCCCCCGACAATGGATCAAGAACCTGCTGGTTTTCATGGCGCCCGCCGCGGCGGGCGTGCTCGGTGAATGGCACACCACGGTGCGCGTCGTCGGCGCCTTCGTCGTGTTCTGCGTGGTGGCCTCGGGCACCTACCTGGTCAACGACGTCATCGACGCCGACTCGGACCGGCACCACCCGGTCAAGCGCCGCCGGCCCGTCGCCAGTGGCGCACTGCGGCCGCGGACAGCACTCGGCGCCGGCGCGAGCCTCATTGCCATCGCCATCGCCGGCGCGCTCTTCATCGGGCCGTGGGGTCTGGCCGTCGTCATCGGGTCCTATGCGGCATTGAGCATCGCCTACAGCCTCCGCCTCAAGCGCGAGCCGGTCGTCGAGCTTGCGGTCGTGGCGTCGTGCTTCGTGCTCCGAGCGGTGGCCGGTGGCGTCGTCGCGCACGTGCCGCTCTCGAACTGGTTCGTCGTCTTCACCTCGTTCGCCGCACTGTTCGTGGTGACGGGGAAACGCTGTGCGGAACACGCCCGCCTGGGCCAGGATCGAGGCGAGCACCGCCAGGTCCTCGACGAGTACACGCAGTCCTTCTTGAAGTCGACCCTCACCATCTCGGCGACGGTCACCGTCGCCTCGTACTGCCTCTGGGCCTTCGAACGAACCGGCCTGCTGGCGCACGCCGGCAACGAGGTCGTCTGGGTCGAGCTCACGGTGATCCCACTCGTGCTGGCCGTCCTGCACATATTCCGCCTGCTCGATGCCGGAAAGGGCGGAGAGCCCGAGCAGCTCGCCCTGCACGACCACGTCCTCCAGAGCTATGGGCTGCTCTGGCTCGCGTTGATGGGCATCGGGCTGTATACGTGACCGTGGCCGTCGAGGTCACCCCTGAGCCACTCTGTGGTTGGGGACGAACCACGCCCACCACGGCCATGGTCAGCCGGCCCGTCGACGTCTCCTCCATTGAGCTGGCGTTCCGGGCACAGCGCGACGGGGTCATTGCGCGTGGCCTGGGGCGCAGCTACGGCGATGCCGCGCAGTGCAGTGGTGGTCTCACCCTCGAGACCGCGGGCCTGTCCCACATCGGCGAGCTCGACGAGTCGTCCGGCACCATCGAGGTCGGCGGAGGCGTCAGCTTGCACCACCTCATGCGCGCCATCATCCCATCGGGGTGGTTCGTGGCGGTCACACCCGGCACTCGCTACGTGTCGGTCGGTGGGGCGATCGCGGCGGACGTCCACGGGAAGAACCACCACCGCGATGGCAGCTTCGCCCGGCACGTCGTCGAGATGACGGTGGTCACACCGGTTGGCGCGTTCACCGTGTCCCCCGAGAGCGACCCCGAGCTGTTCTGGGCGACCGCCGGGGGCATGGGCCTCACCGGCGTCGTGGTCAGCGCAACGTTGCGGTTGATCCCGATCGAGACGTCGTGGATCCAGGTGGACAGCCAGCGGTTCACCCGCCTCGAAGCCCTGATGTCGGAGATGGAGTCAACCGACGACCGCTACCACTACAGCGTCGCCTGGCTGGACTGCCTCGGTCACCGCGACGGCGCTCACCGCTCGGTGCTCACGCGGGGTGACCACGCCCCCTCCGGTGCGATCCCCGACCGCCTGCGCGGGCGCAGTCGGGAAGCCCCCGGTGAGCCCCGGTTCCAGGTCCCCCGCGCGGCCCCCCGCCGAGTCGCCAACCGCCTCTCGGTGCGGGCGTTGAACGAGGCCTGGTTCCGCGCCGCCTCGACCGGCCTGACCCTCCGCCCACTGGCCGCGTTCTTCCACCCGCTCGACGGCGTCGGACGGTGGAACCTGCTCTACGGGCCGGACGGCTTCGTCCAGTACCAGTTCGCCGTCCCGGCCGAGAGGGGCGACGTCGTCGAGGCAGCGGTGGAAACGATCGCATCGTCCGGCGTGCCATCCTTCCTGGCCGTGCTCAAGCGTTTCGGCCCCGGCACGCCGGGACCGCTCTCCTTCGCCCAGGAGGGGTGGACCCTGGCCCTCGACTTCCCCATCGGGCCTGCCGCCCTCCCTGGCCTTCTCGACCGCCTCGACGACGGGGTCGCCGCCGCCGGTGGCCGCGTCTACCTGGCCAAGGACTCTCGGCTGCGGCCGGAGCTGCTTCCCGCCATGTACCCCCGGCTGTGCGACATGATCGCAGCCCGTCGGCGCGTCGATCCCGATGGGGTCCTGGCGTCCGACCTGTCCCGCCGTCTCGGGCTTGTGCGGTGAACGACGCCTTCGGACATCCCCAGTCGGTGGTCGTCCTCGGCGGGTCCTCGGACATCGCGCGTGAAGTCGTCGCGTTGTTGGCCGTTGACCGGTGCCGGTCCGTCGTCCTCGCCGGAAGGAACGGGCCCCTGCTCGGGCAGGCCGCCCGCGCGTTGCAGGAGTCGGTTGCCCACGTGGAGACGGTCCAGTTCGACGCGACGGAGACCGAGAGCGCCGACAAGCTGGTCCGCCAGAGCTTCGAGGCGGCGGGAGAGGACGTCGACCTGGTCATCGTCGCCGTCGGCGAGCTCGGGCACCAGGAGGTGGACGAGACCGACACGGCGCGGATCGTCCGGATGCTGACGGTCAACCTTGCCTGGCCTGCTGCCGCCATGTCGGCGGCGGCGGCGCAGCTCAAGAGGCAGGGGCACGGCCGCATCGTGGTCCTGTCCTCTGTCGCCGGCTACCGGGTCCGCCGGTCCAACTACGTCTACGGGTCGGCCAAGGCCGGCCTCGACGGCTTCGCGCAGGGTCTCGCAGAGTCGCTGCGGGGAACGGGCGTCTCGGTGCACATCGTCCGACCGGGATTCGTACGCACCAAGATGACGACCGGCCGGCCGGCCGTGCCCTTCACGGTGGGGCCCGACCGGGTCGCGGCCGACATCGTGCGCGGCCTGCGAAGTGGGAAGACGGTCATCTGGTCCCCCGGCATACTGCGCTGGGTCTTCGGAACCTTGCGTCTGGTCCCCCAGACCGTGTGGCGGCGCATGCCCGGCTGAGGCTCCGCCCCTCCCGGCCCCGGCCCGGCTCACGTGCCCATAGGGTGACACCACCTGCCGGCCCCAGGGGGTGTCTTGCTCTTCATCGAATACGACGTCACGGCGAGCGGCGAGATCGAGCTCGTTGCCCTCATCAACGCAGTCGAGGAGGATCGGCAGGATCCCGATGGGACCGCATGGATGGCTTGGCGTTCGGCCGCGTTCGAGGACGAGGGTCTCGGTTGTGTCGGCGTGCGCCCGGCGGACCTCGAGTTGATGGAGCAGACCGAGGACCCCGAGCAGCTCCGCGACATCGTGGAACGGATCATCCTGTCGGATCGGGCGACGAAGTCGGCCATGGGCTCGTGAGCACGACCCGTTCCCAGCTCTACCGCTTGGCGCGCGACCTTGGGAACGTGGAGGCGGTCGAGCACGGATACCGGCGGGACGGTCTCCACGGCGCGGCCGCCGGTGCCGCGCAGCGCCAGGCGCGCCGGGTGAT
This sequence comes from uncultured Acidimicrobiaceae bacterium, assembly GCA_963726005.1. Classification (GTDB taxonomy): domain Bacteria; phylum Actinomycetota; class Acidimicrobiia; order Acidimicrobiales; family RAAP-2; genus Bog-473. The sequence continues at coordinate 151,211 of CAVSAT010000001.1, read as the reverse complement.
CTACCGCGAGGGCAACCGCCAGATCAACCGGTTCGTCCGTGCCATCGGCCTCGCACCGAGGCGTCGCTGAGGTGTCCGGCGCCGGGGACCAGACCCCGACCCCTAGGCACGCGGGTGCATCGCGCCATGCTGGACCGGGATTGTCGATTTTCGTTGGCTCGTGTGATTGATCCCACGCCGAGTGGGCACAGGTACAGTCACGATCAGTTGCATGAGGAGACAACATGAAAAGATTCCTGACGGTCTTGGGTGTCGGTGTGGGCATCGGCTTCGTCCTCGGATCGAAGGCGGGGCGAGAGCCCTACGAGCGCCTCGAAGCCAAGCTCACGAGCGTGTCCAACCGGGACGACGTGTCGGCAGCAGTTCAGCGCACCTCCGCGGCCGCGTCAGACGTGAAGGACAAGGTCGTGGGTGCCGCAGCGGAGAAGGTCGAGGAGGCGTCGGCGACCGTCGATGACGCGGTCAGAAACCGGCCGGACTACCAGCGAACCGGCTCCGGACGGTAACCCGCCGGCGCCGAGCGGGCTTGAGCCAGGGCCAGCCCGCTCCATCGGAACCTCGCTAAGGTCGGATCATGGCGCTGGAGTGGCCGTTGGTCTCCTACGAGGACTGGAGCGAAACGTGCGACACATTGCATGCGCACACGCAGGTCCTCGGGAAGGTCGCGGCAAAGCTCGCACCGCCGGAACCTCAGCTCCAGCATGCCGCGTTGCGACTGACGGCCCGGGGGTGGGAGACAGCCCCTCTACCCACCCCGGACCGCTCCGGGGCGCTCGTCGTGGTGCTCGACCTTCGAACCCACGAGGCCGTGGTGGAGCACCGCGATGGCCGTACGCGTGCGTTCGCGCTGACACCCGACCGACCAGTGGGCGAGGTGACGCGCGCTGTCTTGGCGGCGGTGCGCGAACTGGGGGGACCGGTCCACATCGACCTGACGCCGCAGGAGGTGCCCTGGACCGTCGCTCTCGACGAGGACGACCAGCACGTCCGGTACGACCCCGGCCAGGTTGACGCCTATTTCGCGGCCGCGACCCAGGCCGCCCTCGTGCTCGCCGCGTTCCGCGCCCCCTACCGCGGCCGGTCGACGCCGGTCAACGCATGGTGGGGCTCATTCGACCTGGCGGTCAGCCTGTTCTCGGGGCTGCCGGCCGACCCCCCTTCCCAAGACTTCATCATGCGCAACGCGATGAACTCCCAGGAAGTCGCCGTCGGCTGGTGGCCGGGCGATGCTCGTTACGGCAAACCTGCGTTCTACGCCTTCGCGTACCCACCACCCGACGGCTTCTCCTCTGCTGTGCTCTCACCGCCGCCGGCGCGCTGGGACGAGACGCTGGGTGAGTACATCCTCGACCTGGCGGACGTGCTCTCGAGCCCCGAGCCTCACGAGTTCGCGCTCACCTTCGCGCGCTCGGTCTTTCAACACGCGTGCATCGTCTGTGAGTGGGACCAGGGGCTCGCCGCGAGCGCAAATGGGATCCCGCCGCCCGTCGCCTAGAACCCGCTCGGATTGTCGCGTACCGGTCTTGACGAAGGCTCTCGTCACCGGCGTCGCCCGATCACCACAACGCCCTCCCAAGGACCGGTGCGCAGCACGCCGGTGATGGCGTCACCGTCACGCCGACGCTCGGTGCCGACCGCGACAGTCCCGTCGACTCCGGGCAACGCGACCTCCTCCCCCGAGAGGTTGAGGACGACGGTGGTGCGCTCGCCCCGTTCCCACGCCCACACGCCATCAGGCGCGGCGATGGTCCGGTACCGGCCACGGCGGAGGTCGGCCTCCCGACGCCGCAGTGCGATGAGGTCACGGGCCAGGTTCAGGACCGAATGGGGATCGGCTCGTTGCTTCTCGACATTGTCGGCGTCGACGTCCCCCAACGGGAGCCACGGCCTCACTCCAGCCGCGCTGAAGCCGCCGCCGGTGCCCGGTCGCCACTGCATGGGGGTCCGGGCCGCATCGCGCCCCGCGTAGTACGGCCAGTAGCGGACACCCAACGGATCGCGCAGGTCCTCGCGGGCCAGAACGAGATCGCCCATCCCGATCTCGTCACCTTGGTACAGCACCGGAGTACCCCGCAGACAGAGCAGCATGAGGAGCGCCACTCGGACACGGTCGGGTTGATCGCCGGCCCAACGGGTCGGGAACCGGAACATGTCGTGGTTTGACCCGGTCCACGCGGGCCAGGCCCCCGGAGGCAGGGCTGCTTCGGTTGCCTCCACGACGGCGCGGAGAGCGGCGGCCTCAAAGGGGGCGCCGATGAAGGTGAAGTTGAACGCAAGGTGCAGCTCGTCGTCGCGCGTCCCGTAGTACGAGGCGAGGTCGTCGACGGGCACGGGGGTCTCGCCGATCAGGACCCGGGACCCGGCATAGGTCTCGGTGAGGGCGCGCCAGCGCCTGATGACCTCGTGAACCTCGGGTCGGTTCGCGTTGTAGACGGACCGCTGCCCGAACATCTGGGCCTCGAAATCGTCGTCCTCGGTGGCCGGCGGGTTGTCGCGCAGTTCGGCGTCCTTGATGATGATGTTGCAGACGTCGATCCGGAAGCCGGCGACGCCGCGGTCGAACCAGAAGCGCAGAATCGTGTCGAAGGTGTCACGGACATCCTCGTTCCACCAGTTGAGATCGGGTTGTTGTGCCAGGTGGTTGTGGAGGAAGTACTGGCCCGTTGCCGGATGGAAGGTCCAGGCCGGACCGCCGAAGCTGCTGACCCAGTTGTTGGGAGGTGACCCATCCGCCTTGGGATCGGACCACACGTACCAGTGGCGCCGGTCGGCGGTCCGGGACGAGGCGGCCTCGAGGAACCAGGGATGCTCGTCGCTCGTGTGGTTGGGCACGAGGTCGAGCAGGACCCGGATGCCTCTGGCGGCCGCCTCGGCTACCAGCCGGTCGAGATCGTCGAGCGTCCCGAAGTCCGGATGGACTCCACAGAAGTCCGAGACGTCGTAGCCCCAGTCGGCGTTGGGTGACGGGGTAATTGGAGAGAGCCAGAGACCGTCGACGCCGAGCCATTCGAGATGGTCCAGATGCTCGATGACGCCCGGCAGATCGCCTATGCCGTCCTGGTCGGTGTCGGCGAAGGAACGCGGGTACACCTGGTAGAGCACGGCGTCCTTCCACCACCGCACGCCGGCCTCGGCGTCCGTCATGCCCGGGCGGCGGCGGACGCGGTCACCCGGCCGGAGGGAGGGGCTTCCACGGCTGGACCGGGGTCCAGCACACGACCTCGGGCGGCAGCCCTCCGACCGGGAGCCTGCACTGGCTGCTCGGAGGAGAGTTGACGTGGAGTCGGACGACTTGGTACTGGGTCGGGCCGTAGAACTTGTGGGTGCCGTAGGTCAGGACCGGGGAATAGCCGCCGGGGAAGTCGGTGACCTTGGACAGCGCGGTCACGAAGGTCCGGCGGTTGAGGTTCCTACCGGCGGCCGCGGCGGCCTGCGCGAAGAGGTGGATCTCCTGGCACCAACCCTGAACCGGCCCTTGCTCCTCAATGTCGTCGTTCATGTTGCCCTTCGGGATCTCCGGGTAGGCCTTGTGCCAGACAGTCCAGCAACTCCGTACCCCGGGGTCATAGCCACCCTGCGACTGCGGTCGCGGGTCGTCGATGCCGCCGAGCGTCTCGGTGGTGACTCCCTGCTGGCCGTCGAGGGCCTGTTTGAAGGGAACCGGGATCAGCCCGAGGGACGATTCGATCGACGACTCGTAGTCCGAGAGGAGGAGCTTGGGGAAGTACTGCTGCTGTGTCTGCGCCTGGAGCACCGGGAGGAACGCGTTGAAGGGGATCAGGGGGATCACGGACGTGACGCCCGCGGAGCGCAGCTTCTCGACCACCAACGTGGATCCGCTGGAGGTGGCGGCGCCCTCCGAGGGCTGGGCGGCCAGCGTCTCGACCACGGGCGTCACGCCGATGCGCGTGAGGTCGGGCAGGAGGTACTCGTGCAGCGCCGTCTGGTCGCTGGCCCGATCACCGACGATGACGCCCACCCTGGCTCGACCGCCGATGGTGCCTCGGCTCCTCCCCCAGGTGACCACTGCCTGCAGGATGGCGGCATCGTCGGGTCCGGTCCACCACAGGTACGGCGACCCTTCCCGGGTGAAGTTGGACACAGTCGTCCACTGGCTGAGGAAGGGCGTGTGTCCCTGTTGGGTCACACAGAGCTGATTGTCACCCGTGAATGTCCCCACCCCGTCGAGAACCGCAAAGGCGCCGGGACTGCCCTGGGTCCACTCGTCGCACAGGGCCTGCATTCCGGCATCGCTGGCGGGGTTGTACGAGGAGATGATCGCATTGATCCTTCGACCGTTGATGCCACCGCTGCTGTTGATCTGATCGACGAAGAGGTGGATCGCCTTTGCCTGCTCGGAGTACTCGACGTCGCCGGCGAAACCGTAGGTCGACGCCAGCGCGGTGAGGTTGACCACGGGGAAGGCAACGTTGATCGCATTGCTTGTGACGCCCCGTGTACTGGTGCTGGCCTGTGACACAGGAGTCGTCGTCGCATCGGCCGTCCCTCCCGGCGAGGTGATGACGACCTGGAGGCCGACCAAGAAGGCCGTGACCACGAGGGCCGACGCCGGGCACCGCCCCCGGCCCCTCCCGTGACGGCCCGAGACAGGCCGGGCCGTTGGCGTCGTATGCACCTCTCGCACGTATCCCCCGATGCTCCCCACCCCCGGGCCCGCGACCAGGTGCGCTCACTCGGTAACCTGCTCATCCTCGTCCGAAGGACCTCGACCCCGCAAGGTCGTGCGTGCCGCCGGCGTTGCCGCCGGCCACCTCGGGGACACTCCGGAGAGCTCAGCCCCGAGGGCTCGGGTCAGCGGGCCGCGGCGAGGCGAAGCGCTTGATTCGCGTTGTCGGGCAGCTCCGTGAGCGTCTCGGACAGCTCGGCCACGGTCGGACCGAATTGAGCCGCGAGGGGGGCCAAGGCCGCAAGATCGAAGCCGTACAGGGCAGCAGCGTTGCCGGCCAGAATCGCCCGCATCTCGGACTCCGGGACGTCGTGGAAGACCTGCCGGAGCGTCTCTCGAGTGAACGGGTAGGTGCCCTCGTCGTGGGGGTAGTCGTTGCCCCACATGAACCGATCGGCCGGCAGCTGCGCTCGAGCCTCCGCGTCGGCTCCCCGGGGCTGGCTCACGCCGAGCCAGCAGTTGCGGGCGAAGTACTCACTCGGCAGCAGTGTCGTGACCGTACCTTCGGCGAAACGCAGCTCTCCGGTCACTCCCCCCCTCAGCCGAGAGACGATGCCGTCGAGCTGACGCAGCCACTGGGGCACCCAGTGGCAACCGAGCTCGGTCATCACGACCTTCAAACGCGGGAAACCGCTCGAACACGCCTCCGAGCAGGAGATGGACCAGCGGCCGCTGGGAGAAGAAACTTGCCTCGGCGAGCTGCACCAGAGCCCCCGTCCCGTGGAGATCGCCGTAGTCCGGCGAACCGGTCCCGCCGTGGAGGTTGACCGGGATGTCCAGATCCTCGAGCGCCGCCCACAGCGGATCGTACGACGCGTCGAAGTACGGCCTCAGCCAGGTGACTGTCGGGCGCGAAGTTTGGTAGCAGCACACCCCCGCGTAACCCATGCTCCTTGATCCAGCGCGCATCTTCGATGGCGTCATCGAGATCATTCACGAAGATCTGCCCGATCCCGGCCCGCCGTTCCGGGCACTCGGCGACGAAGTCTGCCAGCCATCGGTTGTGGGCCCGGATGCCCGCCAGGCGATGCCTGTACTCGTCGCCGTCGCGGGGCGGGGGCGCGAAGAGCACGAAGCTCGGAAAGAACGGTGGAATCGTGTTCGGGAACAGCACCTCGGCGACGACCCCGTCGGACTCCATGTCGGACCACCGGCGCTCGGAGTCCCAGTTCCGAACCCGCTCGCTGGTGTCTCGAAGGTCCCGGAATGGGTTCTTGTACTTGCCCCGCCAGGCGTCGAAATCGTCAAGGAACTGTTGCTCCAGGTATTCCCGGTACTGGGCGTGGCTGCCACCTGCGTGGCTGTCTGCGGTGATCAGGGTGTAGTGGTCAGCAGGACGCATCGGGGACCTCTCGTTCAGGAGTCCTCGGCCGCTTCTTCGACCGTGAGCTCCGCCGTCGGATCGTCCTCCAGGCGCTCATCGGGAATCGGCAGCCCGGACCGCACCGAATGGCCGTAGGTGCCAGCTTCGAGGCGGCGCTCCGCTCGATCTATGGCCTCCAGGTGGCGCTGCAATTCCTCGATCACGGCGTCGTCGGTCCCCTGCTGGGTCAGGGGTTGGGCGGCATCGAACGTGTCTTCGGCCTCATTGGCCGCGGATCTGATCGGCCTGACCCTCGACGAGCAGCTCGTCGAGGCGTCGTCGGGTCTCGCGACGGTCCACTTCGAGCAACCCTCTCGCCTTCTGCTCATCCATGACCTTGTCCCGTCCGCCTTCCCGACGACGGGACGACTCCCGCTACCGGCTGACGTTGTCGGCACGGTGCGGGAGCTTCCAGCCTGGGCGCACGAAATGGCAGGTATAGCCGTCTGGGTACTTCTGGAGGTAGTCCTGGTGCTCGGGTTCGGCCTCCCAGAAGGGCCCGGCGGGCGACACCTCGGTGACGACCTTGCCGGGCCACAAGCCCGAGGCCTCGACGTCCGCGATGGTGTCCTCGGCGACCCTCTTCTGTTCGTCACTGGTGTAGAAGATCGCGGAACGGTAGCTCGCCCCCATGTCGTTTCCCTGGCGATTGACCGTGGTCGGATCGTGGATCTGGAAGAAGAATTCGAGCAGGTCCCGGTAGGTCGTCTGTGTCGGATCGAAGGTGATCTCGACCGCCTCGGCGTGGTTCCCATGGTTCCGATAGGTGGCATTGGGAACATCGCCCCCTGAGTAGCCGACTCTGGTCGAAATCACGCCGGGCTGGCGACGGATGAGGTCCTGCACACCCCAAAAACAGCCTCCGGCCAGGATTGCCTTCTCCAATTTCTCCGTCACTCTGCGTCTCCCTTCTTGGCCTCGACAGGTTCGAAGAGCTTGCGGAATTTCCCGTAACCCTCGCGTTCGAGATCGCTCACCGGGATGAACCTGAGGGCGGCCGAGTTGATGCAGTACCGCAATCCTCCGGCGTCGGGCGGGCCGTCATCGAAGACATGCCCGAGGTGGCTGTCGCCATGGGCAGATCGGACCTCGATCCTCGTCATGCCGTGACTCAGGTCCGGCATCTCGGCCACATTGTCCGGGTCGATCGGTTCCGTGAAGCTCGGCCAACCGCAGCCGCTCTCGAACTTCGTCGTCGAGGCGAACAGCGGCTCACCAGACACGATGTCGACGTAGATGCCTGCGTCCTCTTTGTCCCAGAATGCGTTGTGGAACGCCGGCTCGGTGGCGCTCTGTTGCGTCACGCGGTACTGCTCATCGGTGAGTTGGGCAACCTTCTCCGGGTCCTTCTGATACGTCTCGGTCACGATGACTTCCTCCCGGCCCTCGGTGGCATCTCTGAGCCAAAAATGGTCGCTCCTGGCTGCGGCCCAGGCTCGTCCATTCTAGACGCCGCGCCACGGTTTCCGACCATGGCCGATCAGCAGCTGGGCGCACTCAACCGGCGACGAGGGAGGGCTGGGCGAACGCCAACAGCGCCGCACGGTCCTGCCGGGAGCACGAACCCGGCAGCGATCACTTTCTGCGCGTCCGCGTCGTACTCCTGGAGGTACTTCGAGCGCCCCGGATACAGCTGACCGAGCTGCGTGGTCGAAAACGGACTGCTCGACCCGAGGAGCAAACAGATGGTCGACGGATTGGGTCCGGGTGCGCCGGACAATTGCTCGACCGGGACGTCGACCGGGGGGGTCCGAACGCCGCCCAGGGCGATTCCGTCAGCATTGCGGACGATCTGAGGCGACGCGCCGGGCGTCACCTCAATGCGTTGGGCATGGGGCGGTGGCCTCCCGGTCGCCACCCAGGTGGTGAGGTCGTGGTACGCGGCCTCCGCCACCAGGTACATCGGGCCATTGTTGATCGGAACACCACACTGCATGTATTTGGCGGCCGAACCCAGGAGATGCACGTCAGCGTGTGCCGTCCCCACCACCTCCCACAGCCGAAACCTCTCACTGTCGGGCTGACGTGCGGCATAGGAGTCGAGAATGCTCGTGACGTCGGTCTCGCTCTGCACGTCCATCACGGGCGCATGCTGATCGGTTCGGAAGGTCGTGGGCATACGACCGATCGATCCCGCGAGGTCGGCGGAGGCGCCGGGAGCGGCAAGTGGGAGTCCGGCCGCTCCTCGGCTGTGCACGAAGAACCCGTCGAAGGCGTGGGTGAGTGGCTGCACGCCGTTGTAGTAGGTCACAAGGGCGAACGCCGACTGCGACTCGCCCGCAGCGATCAGATGTGTCGGCCTGAGTCCATTGAGGCCAGACCCGTGCCGCAGGGCTCGCGCCACCTGCGTGTAGATGTCGAACGAGAACCCGTCGCCGGGGAGCTTAACGACCCGTAACGAGCCGGGTCGATGGCCCGCAGGCCCTTACCGGCGTCTTGTGAGCCTGGGACGTTGACCTTGACGAGAACCGGCCCACCCATGACCCCGATCGTCTGAGTTGACACACCCACCCAGACGTCACCCTGCCGGGTGATCTGCTGGGCGAGGCTCGACCATTCCGGATCTGCGTCGACGCCACCGCTCACGTTGAGCCACTCGACGACAACCGTGCCACTGAACTTCGCGCGGTTGGCCGGCTGACGGACCACGATTCGTGTGCGGTACGGTGCGCTCGCGTCCGGCGCAAAGCTCCACCGCCCATCGGTGGTCATCGGTGCTGTCACTCGATACGACGAGGCAGTCCCGCTTGCGAGATACTCGTGCTGCACGTAGCCGTAGCGAGGGAGATCGAGCGGTATGGAGTCGGCGAGATACACGCCATTCCCGCCCCGCAGCTCCTGTGAAAGATCGGCGGCGGGCCCCGTCGATTGCGCCGACACGCCCGCCGGGGTCACCCGCGCCAGCTGGCCGCTCGCACTGCCTGCCCAGGCTGCCAAGATCGTCGCCACACACGTCACCACGATGACGATTCGACTGTTCATCCGCTCAATGTACTTTGGCTGAGTCTCCTCGACCCGGGCCGGTCGAGTGCCGCACTCGGGTCGCCACTGCGGTCTCCTCGGCCGCTTTCGACCTGCGACCGAGCGGATCGGACCTCAGATCCCAGAGACGTCGATCATGATGTCGCCGTTGTCCAAGACGGTTGCGACATCGGCCGCAGCCAGGACGATCGTGGTGAACCTGCTCTGGACGAGCGCGGGGCCGGTCACGACCATGCCGGGCTCGAGGCATTCTCCGTCGTAGACCGGGCAGTGATCGTGCCAGGCGTCGCCGGCAAAGACACGCCGGGCCTTGAGAAGCCGCGGCGAAAAGCTGGGCGAAAAGGCTGCTTCGGTCGGCTGGTCGACCATTCCGAGCGCGATGAGCCGGATCCCTCGAACGACTGGTTCCTGGGAGCGCGCCTCGATCAACCGGGCCGCTTCATTGCGGCGGTGAAGTTCTTCGACCGCCTCCGCGACTGCAAGGTCGGTGATCTGGCCATCTTCAGGTCGGTCGACGGGAATCGGAACGTCGAATGTCTGCCCGGGGTAGACGAGATTGAGGCGCCAATCGAAGCGCACCCGACTCGCGGGCAGTCCGGCGGCAACGAACTTCTCGACCGGGCCGAATGCTCGAGCTCTGCTGCGAGCTGATCCAACCGCTCCAGATCGATCTCACGCCAGTCCGAGATCAACGATCGCGTGTCATCGATGACGTGATCTGCCGTCAGGAGACCCAAGGCCGAGAAGGCGGGGGCTGACCGGGGAACGAGAACTCGGCGCATACCGAGGATGCGCCGCCTGACGCGCCGCATGCACCGCACCCATACCACCGAAGGCAACGAGATCGAGCTCCCGAGGATCGGCACCAGCCATGGAGAGAACCCTGCGCACCGCGTCGGACATGTGGGCATCGATGATCTCGATCGCAGCCATGGCCGTCGCTTCGGCGTTCATCCCCAGCTGCTCGCCGACCTTGTTGAGGGCGGACCGCGCCGCTTCGAAGTCGAGCTCGAGTCTGCCGCCCCAGAACGATGACGGGTCGAGCCGCCCGAGAACGAGGTCGGCATCGGTCACCGTGGGTTCCGTTCCGCCGCGCCCGTAACAGACCGGCCCAGGGCTGCTCCCGGCCGACAGGGGTCCAACGGTCATCCCACCGTCCGCCGCACGGATCAGTGAACCGCCACCGGCACCAATGGAATGCACGTCAACCATCGGCAACGCGATGCAGTAACGGTGCCTCCAGTTCCAGTCGCTCTTCACCTCTGGACGCCCGTCACGGATGAGGCACACGTCATAGCTGGTGCCTCCCATGTCCACGCTCACGACGTCGCCGAATCCGGCCGCGGCGGCGGCCCGAGCGGCGGCAACCACTCCCCCGGTCGGGCCCGAGCTGATCGTGGCGAGGGCTCGACCACGGATCTCGGTCGGCGTCGAGACTCCTCCCGAGCTCGTCGCAAGGAGGATCTCCCGGGTGAAGCCTCCCGCCGCAAGCCGCTCCTCCAGCCGATCGAGGTATCGCACAATGGGCGGGCCGACGAAGGCGTTCACCAGAGTGGTCGAGATCCGCTCGAATTCCGGTGGCTTCGGATAGACCTCATGGGAAAGCGAGACGAGCTCGATCGTCGGGTATTCATCGAGAATGATCTCTCGCGCGCGTCGCTCATGGGCAGGATTCAGGTACGAATGGAGGAACACCACCGCGATGGACGTGACACCGAAGGCCCGCAGCCGGACCGTCGCCATGCGGACGGCTTCCTCGTCGAGGGGTATGTCGACGTCGCCCTCTGCCGTCAGTCGTTCGGCGATCTCGAGCCGGACCCGACGTCGGGCGATTTGATCCGGCCCGGGAACGGTTGGATCCCAGATGTCCTCTTTGAAACATCGGCGGAACTCGATCTCGTCGCGATATCCCTCAGTGACGAGCAAGCCGGTCGCAGCGCCAGACATCTGAATCAGGGCGTTGTCTGCCGCTGTCGTGCCGTGAACGATCGATTCGCACCTGGACAAGAGAGCCTCGAGACCCGGCAGACCCTCCACCTCGGCGAGCTGACCAATGCCGGCGAGGACCCCTTCGGACTGATCCTCGGGCGTGGTGGGCGACTTCTCCACGATCAAGGTTCCGTCGGGTCTCATCAGCACGAAGTCGGTAAAGGTTCCACCCACGTCAACGCCGATGCGGTACGACAGCCCGCTCACCGACCGGCACTCCGTGCTCTCCGGAATTCGGACCGCAGTGTCTCGGTGGCATCCCCATCGACCTCGAGATCCATACCGGCCAGGGTGCCGGACACCACGACTCCGTAGTCATTGCGGGCACCTTCGATGGATACGTATTCATCCCACACATCGTCAAGCACCCGTGCTGGTTCGCGCTCGAGCGGGTCGCCCCAACCGCCGCCCCCGCCGAAGTCGTAGACCAGCTGGTCGCCCGTCGCCAGCAAGTGGCCCTGTACGGCCGGTGACACGACGACCTCTCTTTCCGTGCCCGCGCTCACGGTGCAGATGTCGGGGCTGCCGTGAAGCCCGCCGGCGATTCCGGGATGGATGTGGCGTTGGTTGACGACGTACTGGTTGACATAGGTCGGTGTACGCACCTCCTTGACGAAGTGGCTCCCGCACCCGCCGCGGAACTTTCCGGGTCCGCCCGAATCGGTGATCAGGTTGCGGCTCCTGAGGATGTGGGGGAAGAGGCGCTCGTTGAACTCGGCTTCGGCCTTGATGAGGTTGCCCATCGCCGGCACCATCGCTCCCCAGCCATCGAGTCCGTCAACTGCGTTGACCCACCCTGCGCTGACCTCGCCGCCATGGTCGAAGAAGGGCTGCCCGGTCCGCGGGTCCCGATCGCCGTACATCTGGCGTGGGCTCCCGAATTTGTAGGTCTGCGGCGAACACCGCTCGGGGATGATCTGGCTCATGGCGAGGGCGATCGCATCGCCCACCTCGACCCCTGGATGGTGGGTGCCGCTGCTCACTGGCTTTCCGACCCGTGGGTTCAGGCAGCAACCCTCCGGGACACGGAGTTCCACACAGTCGAAGAAACCCTCGTTCTTGGGGATCGATGGATCAACGAGGCTGGCCAACTGAGCGATGGCATTCCCCCGGGTATTGCCGAACGTTGACCAGGCCCCGATGTCGGGCCGATCGTCGGAACCGTCGAAGTCGACGATGAGCCGCTCCCCGGCAACGGTGACTGCGACATGTACGTGGATGTCCTGATTGCCCTGCGGGTCGGAGTCAACGTACACGTCGGCTTCGTACGTGCCGTCGGGCCAGGCACGGATCTCCCTCGAGAACCGGCGGCGTGCGTCGTCGATCGTGTGATCAACGGCCGCGATGACGGCGGTGGAGCCGTAGCGTTCAATCAGCTCACCGAGGCGCCGGGTTCCGAGTTGGGCTGCGCCAACCTGGGAACGAAGATCCCCGATGAAGCCAGGCATCCGGTTGTTGGCGCGGATCGTCAGGACCACGTCTCGCCGTTCGACACCCCCGTCGATGATCTTGAGGAGCGGATACCGGGTCCCTTCGCTCCAGATGTCTTTGGCGGTGGTGCTGTACCCACCGGCGGACGCCCCTCCAGTGTCGCCGTGGTGACACTGAATCGACGGTATGAGCAGCAATTCACCGTCGGGTGAGAAGACCGGCGCGAATACGTTGAAGTCGGGGAGATGGCCGCCGCCATGGTACGGATCGTTGGCGACGATGACATCGCCGACCTTCAGTTCCTCGCCGAAGAATTCCAGTGCGAACTGAACCGGCAACGTGCTGCTGAGCATGAACTGGGGAACCCCGACAGAAAGGGCGGCGAGGCGACCCCTGGCATCGAGAATGGTTGCGTTCCGCTCGTTGCTCTGGTTGAGGATGGGTGTCGTTGCGGTGCGGGAGACGTATGTCGCCATCTCGAAACACACCGTCTCCATCGCCGAGCGAATCACCTCGGCGGTGACGAGATCAATGTCCTCCTTCGCGGTCACGGGAGGACCACCCCGACCGGGGGGCTCAATTCGGCCCGCCGATGTTCGGATCACACTCACGTCGCATGGGCACAGTCTTGCCGACAAGTCCGAGCGACCGCATCGAGCCTGCCAGGGGCTACCCGCTCAAGGCCCGAAAACGGCGGGCCAATTGATCCGATGGTCGTGGCGGTCGGCCTTCCCATCCGCTCGGCAAGGCAATCTTTGTCCTCCGGTGTGACCCGGCCTTGGGGCCGATCGAACGACTACCGGTGAGAGCTGATCTTCTGCAGGAAGGGTACGAGGTTCGCAAAGAAGACATTCTTGGGGTAGGCGCCGGCGGGGTCGTTGTGCGAATAGGTGCTCTGGCGGTTGACCAGTGTGAGGTTTCCTTGCGGGATGTTTGACTGATCGGCCAAAAGCTTCGCCTCCGCGAGGATGGCCGCTCCACCGAGGCGTGCACCGAAGGCGTAGATCAACAGATTCTTGGGCAGCGTGTGACCCATGGTGGCGTTGACGCCGAGCACGGCCTGCGCCGGATTTGCATTCCCGTTGTCGACCGCGCCGCTGTCATCGGTCAGCCGCTGCGGGAAATACCATTCCGTCCCGTCGACGCTCTTCATCGGATACCCCGAGAACATCGTCGCAAAGCGCTTGATCGGGGTCAACGCGCCGGTGCCATTCCAGCCACGAATCGAGCCACTTGCGGTCAGGCCTTCACCCAGATGTGCCTGCGCCGCCAGCAAGCTTGCGGGAGAAGTCGAGGCGTTGAGGGCATAACCATATTGTGCGAGGTTCGTCGCCGGGGCGGGCGGCACGATGTCGGAGGGGAGTAGTCCCGAGGTTTGGCCCAGCGACGGCTGATTAGGAAAGAGCAGCGCGGCGAGAGATCCCGTGGCGTTGAACAGTCCGGCATAGGGAGCGACGATCCCTCCGAAAGCCAGCCAGGGGGAAACGCTCGGCACCTCGAGAGCCTGCAAAGTCTGGGTGGCCTGCTGGACAGACACCGCGGTCGGGGTGCTGCCACCGTCTATGTAGACGAGGCCAGCCAATGCGTCAGCTCCAGCTTTGCCGCTGAAGTCCCAGGTGGCGTACGCCGTGACCACCGAGCCTCCAAGTGAGTGGCCACCGAGCACCACCTTGCCGCCGAGCCTCTTCGCTGCGCTGATCACGGTGTGGAGGTCCTGGACAGCGACGTTCATTCCCCATTCTTTGGCGAACTCCACGCTCGGCGTGGGAATCGATTGGAAGTGATGGGTGATGCTCGGGTCTTTTATGTATCCGAGGTAGTAGTCGTAGAGTTGCGTCGCCGTTGCCTTGCCCTCTTTGGCCTGGTTGAGCTCGGACTGATCCTCGAGCAGGTTCTCGCGGCGCTCCACCGACCAGACTTGCCAGCCGCTGGTCTTCGAGACGATCCAATTGGCGAGCGGTACGAAGTAGGCGCTCCCAGCGGAGGTGCCCGGCTCCAACACCAGCACGTTCTTGGCGTTCTTGGGTCCGATCTTGATCACTCCGACCTTGTTGTACGTCGCCGGCGTGCCGGGAGCCGAAAAGCTCTTCATCCAGGTGACGCCTGACGGAGCCGTTGGGTCGCTGGCAGAAGCGATGGGAGCAAAGCTTGGGACAAGCGCCGGTAAACACCCGATCGCGGTCGCCACGAGCAACAAGCCACCTCTCCTTCGCCCTACTTGGGTCCGGCCGCGGTCGCTCCGACGGCTCCAGGGCCGAGCCGGCGCTGGACCGGAGGCCTTTCCGAAGACGACCGACTTCCCCATCTTCATTCTTGATGGTCGAGGAGTTTGAGGGAGTCTGGTGATCATCGCATCTTGGGTACCTTCAATGGGTGTGTGCCGATAGATCCTGCCCGGATTCGACAAGGAAGTCAGCGATCCCTGGGACACCCAAACCGATGGTGGCAGCAACCTGGGCTTTTGTCTTGGAGCGGAAGAAGGGACGTTCCGAACGCGCGATCCTCACCTTGGCAAGGTGGAAGCCCCGGCGTTGCTTCGGACCTGGATCGGAAGCGAAAGCACCGCGGAGGGTGCGCGAACGCGTTTAGCTGCCGTCGTACGCGGCGTCGGTTGTGACCTGCCAGGAAGTCCAATAGGTTCGACGTCGTGAGCGCCGGGCCGGCGGGAGCCGAAGAGCACCACCAGGTGGTCATCATCGGCGGAGGGATGGCCGGCGTGAGCTGCGCTCTCGAGTGTTACGACATCCAACTCGACACCATCGTGCTCGAGATGGAGGCGCAGATCGGCGGCCAGATCACCGAGATCCCGTTCCACGTGCGCAATGTGGCGGCCGGAGTCTACGACGACGAACACCCACTGCCGCTGGCCCTTGAGCGGTCGGCGGCAATCCTCGGCGACCGGGCCCGCCGATCATGGCCGGTCGAACGGATCGACCTGGGCGAGCGGTGGGTGGAGTCGGCTGGCCGACGGCTCGTGGCGGACGCCATCGTGATCGCCACCGGGGTGGGGCTCCGGCGGCTACCCGCCGCCGTCGATGGGGACTTCGGCGGAGACGTGACCTACGAGCTGGGGTCGGATCTCGACCGATTTGCCGGCCGCCCTGTGGTGGTGATCGGCGGCGGGGACAACGCCACCCTCGACGCCCTGGCTCTGGCCCGGAGCGACTCCGCCGGTCACCCTGGTGCACCGCGCCGAGCGCCTCGCCTCGCGGCCGGACATCGCGGGCCAGCTCCGCGACGATCCGCGGATTACCGAACTCGGCGGCTGGGAGCTCGACGAGGTCCATGGGAACGATCGATTGGAGGAGGTGGTGCTGGTGCGACCTCGCCACCGGTGAACGTCGGTCGGTCAAAGCCGGCGGACTGGTGGTGAAGGTCGGCAAGGCCCCCCGGACCGAGCTCTTTCGGGACCAGCTCGAAATCGACCGCTCCGGCGCGGTCGTGGTCGACGAGACGCTGGCGACTTCACGCCTGGGCGTGTTCGCCGCGGGCGACGTCGTCGCCGGCGCCTACTGGCGGATCGCCACCGCCATCGGGCAGGGGTCACTGGCGGCGAGATCCGTCCTTCGGCATCTGGCGACAGCGCCGCAGTGACCGGCGATCCTTGGCCCGTGCCACCGGCGAGCGAAGTGGTGGCCCGCTTCCGCCGCTCGCTCGAATGCCAAGCACGCGCCGGATGACCGACACCCGTCGGACGGCTGGCGGCCCGCAGACCGACCCGATGCAAGCGGACTGATGCAGCTACTCGTCGAGCTCCTCCTCTCGAACCTGGAGCAATGGGAGCTCGAGGACGTCACCCGGATCTCCGGCGGCGGACGACGCAACCATCGCCCAGGCCAAGCGCTCGATCGACCGCCTCAATCTGGAGCGCCACCGGCTGGCCGAGCGCGTCGACGCCGCCATCGACGCCGCGCTTGGTCCAGTCGGCCACCGCCACCCCTTCGACCGAGAGTCCGGCCATGGCCTTCGACCGGCTGTCGGTGCTTGCGATCCGCCTGGACCGAACCGCACCGGGCCGCCCGGATGTCCGGGAACGGCGGCGGCGATTTCCGCGGTCGGCTGCTGCGGTTGCATGCGGTCAGCTGGAGGGCTTGGCGGTGGCGATCGACGCCCTGCTGGACGACGTGCGCGCCGGCCGACGGCGTTTCGTCCCCTATGAGCACCTCAAGCTCTATGCCCCGGAGACTCACATTCCCGAGGCGTGCAGACGGTACCCACCGCGGTTGAATCCGTAGAGGACGCGGTCACCGACGGCGGCCGCGTGGGCGATGCCAAGCGAGGACTCGGCGAGGGGGGCGGTGGAGATCGAACCGGCCGGTCGCTGGCATCGGCCAGCCAGTGCAGGCGCCCGGTCCTCCCCACTGCACAGAGCCGGCCGAGGCCATCACCACCGCCACGCCACCGTTGCCCCACGCCACCTCATCGGGCAAGGCACCGGCTGACGACCACCCGACCGTTCGAGGGATCGAGGCCGGCATAACAGCCCCCCCGCAGGTCCTCCCACCGATAGTCGTCGACCGGGGACGTCGCGAGCTCGCTGCCGACCGCCCACAGCAGCCGACCGTCCCATGCGAAGGCGGCGGCCCGGAGGGGCAGGTCAACCTCGAACAGCCTTCGCCCGAAACCGCCCGTCGTCCAGCGCCACAAGCTGTGGCACGCCCTTCGCCGCCCACGGCGAGGAGATGTTCGCGGCCAGCGCCGAAGGTAGATAGGGCGGTGACCCGTCCCCAGCCTTCGAGAGCCACCTCCGCGTCGAGCGAAGGCTTCCCGATGCCTACGTGCACTGGCTCGGAGACCAGGAGACCCCCGTCGGGACGAGGACGCCGCCCGGGAGCTGACCAGCCGTGCACCGACCGCCACCGTGCGCTCGAGATCGTCGGCGAACGATGTGGAGATCACCGGCTCGACGAGACTGACCGGCCTCGACGAGGCAGGTTCGACCGGGAACGCCCTGACATGACGCCACCTCCGCGTGCGGCGAAGCCGAGCACCGACCCGAGGTGGTTCAGGGTCACCACCAGGCCCTCCCCATCCCCGGCGAGCGGGAGGATGGCGTGCACGTCGAGGTCGTACTGGGAGAGTTCGTCGTCGTGCGGGAACGAGGTGGTGCCGAAGACGGCGACCGGTTGCCACCGCCGGTTGGCGAAGACGACGTTCCGCCCGAGGTTGTTCCAGGCAACGAGGTCGCCCAGGTCGGCGACCCGCCCGATGCCCTCCGGTTGGGAGTTCCGCACGCCGACCTCGGCGTGAGCGTCGACCTCAACCGGCCGTTCGGCCCCCGCAGCCATCCGTCACACCAGCTCGTCCAGCAGGCGCACCGCCTGATCCGGTTGCAGCTCCGCCAGGCACCGCTGCCCGGAGGGGCACGTCCGGGGCTGCCACTCGAAGCCGCGGAGGCTGACTCGTTCGTTGTAGGCCGACGTCTCGCTCCTCGGTCAGGCAGGCTGCATCGCATGGCGCACCGCGCAAGGCGCGGGCGTGGGGCCAGGGTCGGAAGTACACGGAGCCGTGCCGGCAGATGGTGACCGTCGGCGTTCGCTGCTGCACGGCGATGTGGGTGAGCCCGGTGTCGATCCCGATGACACCACGGCAGGACGAGAGGGCGTCAACGGCCGCCCCAGGGTTTGGGAGCGGCAACGCGGGGCGACGAGCGGGTCGAGGTCTCCTCCCGTGGCCGTCCGAGTCACCTGCCGGACGTCGAAGCGCCGGCGCAGCTGTGCCGCAAGCGACTCCCACTTGGTGGCCGGCCAGGCCTTGGCGGGACCGTCGGTCTCGGTCACGAGGAGCACGGTCCGGTCGAGCCCGGGCACCAACGAGGACCGGAGCGGCGTCGGGGTTGAGAAGTCGGCATCGATGCCGAAATCGCTGGCAATCCGGTCGAGGATCTGGTTGATGTCGAGCGGCCCGACCGTCGCCTCGAACTCCGGGAGAGCCCCACCAATGGTCCCGCTGGAGCGGATGGTCGCGCAGATCGACGACCCGGTCTCCGCCGGACACAGCCGGGAGTGTTTCCTCGTCGATGCAGCCGGCGAGCCCGGGGATCCGTTCGGAAAGGCCCGCCTGGGAAGCCGACCGCGCCACCAGCCAGGTCTCGTCACCGGAACGCCGACCGTCGGCAATCAGGGCCTGGACGACAGGGAGCGAGACCACCAAGTCCCCGAGCCCGAAGGAGATCGGTGCCACGTAGACCCGGGCCACTTGCTCAGCGGTCTGCGTAGGCCGTCCGATCGACCAGTCCCGACGCGGCGAAGGCCCGGCGCCGCTCGGCGCACTTGTTGCAGCGCCCGCAGTGTTCACCTCCCTGGGGGTCGATGCACGAGAAGGTGAGCTCGAGAGCCAGATGCCGACCACGTTCCAGCACATCGACCTTGGTAAACCTGGCGAACGGCGTCTCGACGGCAAGTGGCCGGTCGAGCGCCAGGCTGGCCGAGCGAGGCGAGGCCATCGAAGAACTCCGCCCCGCTGTCAGCGAAGGGGTTCCCCTTCAGCGTGCCGAGCGCCACCACGCCGAAGTCGTTGAGCGCGCACCAGACGCTCGTCTTGGCCAGCAGCAGCAGGTTGCGTCCCGGGAGATACACGGCGCTGTCGGGCGTGTCCTCGTCGGGCACCTCTCGTTCCCGACACGCTCCAGTGTGCGCCGTACACGTCGGCCACCGGGAAATCGAGTGCCACCAGCGGGCGTGCCCGACAGTCCGCCGGCAGCGAGTCGAGGAACCGGCGGAGATGCTCCTCCTCGACGGCTTCCCAGGCGAGACCGAAGCGGATGTAGATCGGTTGCACCACCTCGCCCCGACAGCTCTGATCGGCCACGAGCACCGCGCTGTCCACCCCGCCGCTGGCCAGAACGACGACCCGACGGGCATCCTCTCCGGGAACGCTCATTCGCCGCGGTAGACGCAGCCGGTGGTGCATGTCTCTTGGACGACCACCTGGGACAGCTCGGGCAAGCCGGGCTGCAGATGCTCCCAGATCCAGCATGCCAGCAGCTCGCTCGTCGGGTTCTCCAGTCCCTCGACCTCGTTCAGGTAGTGATGGTCGAGCTGCTTCAAGCAACGGCTGCATCGACTCGGTGAGGTCCGCAAAGTCGCTGACCCAGCCCAAATGCCGGTCGACAGCGCCGTCGATGTGCACCTCGACCCGGAACGAGTGCCCGTGCAGCCGCGCGCACTTGTGCCCGGGCTCTACGTTCGGCAACCGATGGGCCGCCTCGAAGGTGAACTCCTTGAAAATGTCCACGCGATCCCTGGGGCTCGTCCATCTGGGCCGTCCAGTCCGCATCATAGGCAACCGACGCGTTGTGCCCAGGTGCCGATCGGCAGTGACGGGTGGATGCTCTTCGAGGATCAGAAGGGTCGGGCGTTGGGACCAGCCTGACCTGCGGATTTCTGTGTAGAGAGTCGGGGATTGACCACCGCCCGCCTTCGGGGCTCCGCGATTTACTTGAACCGACTTTCCTATCTACGGATCTGGGTATTCCGCTCAGCGGCCGCGTGCACAGTCCGCCGACCTCCCTGCTACTCGGCTTTGCCCGACTCCACCCATCTCCGAAATGTGGCGACTTTGGTATCGGGCCACGGCCCGTCGCACGGCATTGATCCTGCAGAGACTCGACCCAGTATTGACTCTGCGTGCCGGCTGACATCGTCGTACGACCACAGGTCGAAATGGGACTGCATGGACTCGCGATCGAACTCGCGGAAGAGCGGCTTGACGTGCTTGCTGAAGCTGACAGGTTGGTCCTCGGTAGGGGTCACGGTTACATCCTCTCCTTCTGAGATGGCAGGTACCACGGCCTTTAAGGCACTCCTCCTTTGTGCTCGAGTGCCTGGGTCACGACAGTCAGATCGAGGTCGCCGAGCCCGTTATCGACGACCTGTTGCCATTCGCCGGCCAACGCGGCAAGCGCCTGGAAGCGTTCGCGACCCGCAGCCTCCAGGGCGAGGTGTACGTCCTTGAGCGCGAGGGACAGCGCGAACTGGACCGAAAAGTCGTCCTGGGCAATGCGTTGCAGCTTGGCAGCCTGCCATGGGGATACGAGCGGGCCACCAACTAAGGCGTTCATCAAAGTCTCGGTCTGAAGTCCCAAACAACGAGCAAGCGCCACCGATGTGTTGACCGCTTCCGCCTCGAGCGCCAGCCACGCGTTGGCTGCGAGTTTGAGTCGCGACCCCGCCCCGACCGTTCCCACCCAAATCGTTCGTTGGCCGAGCGCATCAAACAGGGGATCGAGACGCACGCGGACCTCGTCGGGTCCCGACGCAAAGATCGTCAGGGTTCCCTGTTCTGCTGGATCCTTGCTTCCCGACACAGGCGCGTCGACGAGCGTGACATCCGGACGTTCCGCCCCCGCCAGGGCTGCGACGCGCTCGATCCCCGCGACGCCGATCGTGCTCATCTGCACCCAAACTGCGCCGGGCGCGAGTGCTGCGAGCATGCCCTGGTCCCGAGCGATGGACACGACGACGTCCGCGTCCGTCACCATCGTGACGACGATGGTGGCCCGCCTCGCCGCATCAGAGGGTGTTGCGGCCACCTCTGCACCACGATCTGCGAGATCCCGGGTTGCCCGCGGGTCTCGATTCCAAACGATCGTTTGGATACCGGCACGCAAGGCGCTGGTCGCCATCGTGTGTCCCATCGTTCCGATGCCCAAAAACGCAACCGGCTCTTTCGCTGGGGCCATCGGTCTCCCCTTTCGACGCACGTCCCCTCAGTCACAGATCCACTACCAGCATCGCGCTGCCCGATGCGCGACGCACCTCCCAGCGACCTCGCACGAACCGGTCGTTAGGATCAGAAAAGACTCCCCTCTGGATTCACGGAGATCTGATGACTGCACTGATGACGATGGAGCACCCGGGTGAGGACAGAACCCCGGTCGATGTTGCCAATCACGACCGGCGCTGGTGGATCCTCGCGGTTCTGGGAATCGCCCAATTGATGGTCATTCTCGACAGCACCATCGTGAACATCGCCCTCCCTACGGCTCAACACGATCTGCATTTCTCGAACGCCGACCGGCAGTGGATCGTCACCGCGTACTCCCTTGCCTTCGGAAGCCTGCTCCTGCTCGGAGGTCGTATCGGGGACATGGTCGGGCGCAAGCGGGCCCTCATCATCGGACTGGTGGGCTTCGCTGCGGCGTCGGCCATCGGCGGGGCCTCGGTCAACTTCGCGATGCTGGTCATCGCCCGGACCGTCCAAGGCGCGTTCGGAGCTCTGCTTGCCCCCTCGGTGCTGGCTCTCTTGACCACCACCTTCACCGATCCGGAGGAGCGTGGGCAGGCCTTCGGGATCTATGGCGCCATCGCGGGCGCAGGCGGCGCGCTCGGACTGCTGCTCGGCGGCATCTTGACCTCCTACGCCTCGTGGCGCTGGACGCTCTTCGTCAACCTCGTCTTTGCTGCCACCGCCATCATTGGCGCCCTGCTCTGGTTGGCACGTGACGAAGGCGCGGACCACGACCCGTTGGACCTCCCCGGCCTCTTTCTCGTTGCCGGCGGACTGTTCTCGCTTGTCTTCGGTTTCTCACACGCCGAGACCACGGCGTGGAGCAACCCCTTCACGATTGGGTTCCTGGTGGCAGGGGTGGTCCTCCTCGCTGTATTCGCCTATTTCGAGACCAGGGTGAAGTACCCGCTGCTGCCGCCCCGAGTCGTGATCAATCGAACCAGAGGCGGATCCGTCTTGGCCATGTTGTTCGCCAGCGTCGGGATCTTCGGTGTGTTCTTGTTCCTGACCTACTACCTCCAGGGCACGTTGGGCTTCAGCCCGGTGAAGACCGGCGTCGCGTTCCTCCCTCTGGTGGCTGCGTTGGCCGCGACGGCCCAGGTGTCCAACCGCATCCTGTTGCCGCGGTTCGGACCCAAGCCGATCGTGCCGATCGGGTTGCTCGTCTCTGCTGCGGCTCTGTTCGGACTGCACCTGGTCGGTTTGCATTCGTCGTATGTCAGTCACGTGCTTCCCTACCTCCTCGTGTTGGGTGTCGGGTTCGGACTGAGCGTCGCCCCCGCGTTCAGCACAGGCACGCTCGGGCTGGCGCCCCAGGACGCCGGGGTGGGATCGGCCACCCTCAATACATCCCAACAAGTTGGGGGATCCATCGGTACGTCGCTGCTCAACACGCTGGCCGCCAGTGCCGCCACGTCCTACCTGGTCGGTCGGGCAGTGACCCCAGCCAATCTCCAGGCAGCACTGCTCCACAGCTACACGACAGCGTTCCTCTGGTCCTCCTTGATATTCGTTGCCGGGGCGGTGGTCGCCGGCCTGGTGCTCCAGCGCGGAGGCCTGACCGCGCTTGCCTCGGAAAGCCGGACCCCGAAGGTCGAAACTGGAATTGATGAAAAACCTCGACAACACGTCTGCCGCGTACGGATCGCTTGCCGGTGACCTGGTCCGACCCCGGTTTGACGCAGAGTTGCCGGGCCGGTGTCCGGGGAGGATTTGAGGAGTAATCGAGCCGGCACCAGTAGCCCAAAACGGGGCTGTCGTTCAAGCTGTGGCTGGGGTGCGCCACAGATCAATGCCGCCGTCGACGGCGTAGCGATCAATGGTGGCGATCTCATCGGCGGTGAACTCCAGGTTGTCGAGGGCCGTCACGTTTTGCTCAAGCTGGCCGACGCTGCTCGCCCCGATGAGCACGGAAGTGACTCGAGCGTCGCGCAATGCCCAGGCGATGGCCATCTGCGCGAGGGACTGGCGTCTCCCTGCAGCGATCTCGTTGAGGGCTCGGATGCGAGCGAGGTTTTCATCGTTGAGCATGTCATGACTGAGAGAGCCATCCCGGGAGGCCCGTGAGCCTGGAGGGATACCGTTGAGGTATCGATCGCTGAGGAGCCCCTGAGCCAAAACAGAGAAGGCGATGCACCCGACGCCTTCAGTGCCAAGGACGTTGAGTAGGCGATCTTCGATCCAGCGGTTGAACATCGAGTACGACGGTTGATGGATGAGCAGTGGCGTGCCGAGCTCGCGCAGGATGGTGACTGCCTCGGCGGTCCGCTTGTCGGAGTAGGAGGAGATGCCGACGTAGAGGGCCTTACCGGAGATGACTGCGGTGTGGAGGGCCCCGAGGGATTCCTCGAGGGGAGTTTGGGGGTCGTAGTGGTGGTGGTAGAAGATGTCGACGTAGTCAAGCCCGAGCCGCCGCAGGCTCTGGTCAAGGCTTGCGAGCAGGTACTTCCGAGAACCGAGGTCGCCATATGGGCCCGGCCACATATCCCAACCGGCCTTGGTGGAGACAACGAGTTCGTCGCGGTGGTCGTGGAAGTCCTCGTGGAGGATCCGGCCGAAGTTGGTCTCGGCGCTGCCGTACGGTGGTCCGTAGTTGTTGGCCAAGTCGAAATGGGTTATGCCCAAGTCGAAGGCTCGGCGCACGATTGCGCGTTGTGTCTCCATGGGCCGGTTGTCCCCGAAGTTCTGCCACAGCCCGAGCGACACGGCGGGCAGGAGCAGACCGCTGCGCCCACACCGGCGGTAGGTCATGGACTGGTAGCGATCTTGGGCGGGGAGGTAGTTGGTCACGTCGCTGCTGCTCCGTCTAGGCGCTCGCTACGAATCTATTCGAATGGCCGCGATCGAGCCACCGGACCTCCAGCTTCAGCGCTGAATTCCGCGCGTGGCTCGGTAGGCTCGCCGTGAGAAGTATGGCCGTCGTCGACCCCTCTGAGATCTCAATCCGCACGGCGTGGTTACAGCGCGACACTGCACTCCGCAGATTTCTGCAAACGGAGACGGCCAGCGCCGCCCTTCTCCTCGGGGCTGCGGTCGCCGCGCTGATATGGGCAAATATCGACTCGTCCTCCTACGACCGCGTGTGGCAGACCCGTCTGTCCGTACACCTCGGTCAGGCAGGGGTGTCTCTGGATTTGCGCGGCTGGATCAACAGTGGGCTCATGAGCTTCTTCTTCCTTGTCGTCGGGCTCGAGGCGCGCCGCGAATTCGACATCGGCGAGTTCAGAGAGCGTCCCAGGGTCATCCTTCCCGTGCTCGCGGGACTCGGCGGGATGGTGGGCGCCGTCGGGCTCTACCTGGCGATCAACGCAGGTAGGACATCGGCGCACGGTTGGGGCGTGGCGATGTCAACCGATACTGCTTTCGCTCTCGGCCTGCTCGCCCTCCTAGGCAAGCAGGCTCCCGAACGACTGCGCGGCTTCATCCTGACGCTCACGGTCGTCGACGACATCGTGGGTCTCGTAGTGATCGCAACCGTCTACACCCATCACCTGACTGTCGCTCCGCTCCTCATTGCAATTGCGCTGATGGCACTTGCCGTCTTCGCCGCGTCCCGTCGGATCCATTACGGACTGCTCTACTTCGCTCTGGCGGCGGCAAGCTGGGTGGCGCTGGTCGAGTCCGGTGTCGATCCCGTCGTCGTCGGACTTGCGGCAGGTCTCATCGCCTTTGCGGCTCCGCCCACCCGTAGCGACCTGGAGCGGACATCAGATCTGTTCAGGGACTTCCGGGAACAACCGACCGCCGGGATGGCGACGCAGCTTCGCGCCGGAGTGCGGATCGCGGTCTCGCCCAACGACCGCCTGCAGCAACTCTGGCACCCCTGGACGAGCTTCCTCATTGTCCCTTTGTTCGGCCTGGCGAACGCCGGCATCCCCATCGATGTCGGATTCCTCGCCCAGGCCTACACCTCGCCCATCACGCTCGGGATCGCCATCGGCTACGTCGTCGGCAAGCCGGCCGGAGTCATGACCGTGTCCGCCCTTGTCCATAATGCGACGAGAGGCCGACTCCGTCCGCCAGTTGGCTGGATGGCCGCCCTGGGCGGCGGCACCCTGGCCGGGATGGGCTTCACCGTCTCGCTACTTGTCGCCTCAGTCGCGTTCACGGGTGTCGAATTGAGAGAGGCCACGCTCGGTGTGCTGACCGCCGCCGTGGTGGCAGCTGTGCTGACGTGGCTCGTGTTCCAAACGACGAGCCGACTACCGTCTCCGCTTCGCACCCGGGCGCTCCTGGGCCCGACCACCGCGATCGTGGATCTTGCTGATCCCGTCGATGGCGACCGCGACCACATCCGCGGACCGGCCGACGCCCAGGTGACACTCGTCGAGTACGGCGACTTCGAGTGTCCCTATTGCGGACAGGCAGAACCGATCGTTCGGGAATTGCTCACCGACTTCGGTGACCTGCGGTATGTGTGGCGACATCTGCCCCTCAACGACGTGCACCCGGGAGCTCAGCTGGCGGCTGAGGCATCTGAGGCGGCCGCGGCGCAGGGAGCCTTCTGGCAGATGCACGATCTGCTGATCGAGCACCAGGACGAGCTGGCCGCGAAGGACCTGATCCGGTA
The DNA here is from genome assembly GCA_963726005.1 of uncultured Acidimicrobiaceae bacterium. Classification (GTDB taxonomy): domain Bacteria; phylum Actinomycetota; class Acidimicrobiia; order Acidimicrobiales; family RAAP-2; genus Bog-473. The sequence continues at coordinate 125,459 of CAVSAT010000001.1, read as the reverse complement.
CGCGGAGCAGCTCGGTCTCGACGTGAAGTCATTTACGGAAGACCTCAAAAGTCAGCGATGGAGCGAGCGCGTCGCGGCGGACGTCGAGAGCGCCGACCTGAGCGGGGTCGCAGGCACCCCAAGCTTCTTTGTCAACGGTCAACGGCAAGCGGGAGCGTATGACGTCGCGACCCTCAGCCGCGCGGTGACGACCGCTCGGGCACAGGCGGGCTTCGGCCCCCGAAGGTAGCGGTCAGTGTCGACGATCCATATCAGTCTGTGTCAGGGTATGCCACACTCGGCATACAACGCCATCACTTCGATCTTCTGTCCAGTTCCGACCAAGGGGGACGTCATGACGCCAGATGTGATCGTCGGCGCAGTCGCCCGTGGAAAGGGCGGCCACCGGCGTATGGCACGCGGCTTCGCGGCAACGCTGAGCGTCAGCGTTGTTCTCGTCGCAGGCGGAGGATCACCGAGCTCCGCCTCGGCCGCTTCTCCTGAGCATTTGGTACGGACGAGTGTCTCGTCCACCTCGCCGGGGGTCACCGTCACCGGGCCCCACCCGGCCGGTTCTTCCACCTTTGACAAGACCCTTTATGGAACGAGTTTCGACCTCTCCAGGGTCGGCTACCAGAAGTCCCTGTTCTTCCTCTCCGGCACCGCCCACTCCTACGTGCCTGTGAGCCCCCTGACGAACGACGGAAAGTGGAAGATCACGGCTGGCGTGAGCGCGCCGTACACGACACGGATAGCCGTCTACCGCCCGATCAATCCGAAGAGGTTCAACGGAACAGTCGTGGTCGAGTGGCTCAATGTGAGCGGCGGCACGGACGACGCTCCGGACTGGACGCTGTCCCACAACGAACTGGTCCGCGACGGCTTCGCCTGGGTGGGGGTATCTGCCCAGCAGGTCGGGGTCGACTCAGCGAAATCCACCGATCCAGCCGAGTACTCGTCGCTCTCGCACCCAGGCGACAGCTTCTCTTACGACATCTTCTCCCAGAGCGGTCAGGCGGTTCGCGACGACGCCGCACTGATCCTCGGCGGTTTGCGGCCCCACAGGTTGATTGCGGCCGGTGAGTCGCAGTCGGCCGGACGCCTCATGACGTACATCGATGCGGTACAGCCGATTGCAGATGTCTTCCAGGGTTTCCTCGTGCACAGCCAATTCGGTACCGGCGCTCCACTCTCGCAAGCGCCGCAGACCAGTTACTCGGCACCGAACCCGACGACGATCCGCAGTGACCTCGGCGTTCCGGTGCTCGAGTTCGAGACCGAAACCGACGTCTACAGCAGCAACCTGAAGGACCGTCTGCACTACGGCAATCCAAAGTGGTTCCGACTCTGGGAGGTCGCAGGCAGCTCACACTACGACTATTACGGTCTCGCCATCGGTCCCAACGACACCGGCAACGGTCAGGGCGCCGTAGACAACCTGGCCGCGATGCAGAACCCGACGCGCACGCCTGCAGGTGGGTTCACCTGCGCCGTGCCCATCAACACCGGTGGAACGCACTGGGCACTCGACGCCGCCGTGTTCTGGCTCAACAGGTGGGTAGTCGACGGCACGCCGCCTCCACCGGCCCCGCCGTTGGCAACGACCCATGTCTCGCCGGTGGTGTACCAGCTTGACGCAAACGGAAACGCCATCGGAGGCGTGCGAACTCCGCAGGTGGACGCGCCGATCGCCATACTCGGCAGTCAAGGTAACAGCGGGGGCTTCTGCTTCCTTTTCGGTTCCACCGTGCCGTACAGCGCGGCCCACGTCGCCAGCCTCTACAAGACTCACGGCCAGTTCGTGTCGGCCTGGGCCCGTGCGGTTCAAAGGGACCACTCGCATGGTTTCCTCCTTCCTGCCGATTCGGTCGAGCTCTTGCGTTCCGCAGTTATCTCGCAGGTCGCACGGAAACATGGCTGAGTCGATTCACACTTCTGGAGGCGTCATGACACGCTGGCGCTCTCGGAGACGCCCGGTCGCATCCCAATGCCCTCGACCAGTGAGCACACACGGGTCCCGGTACCCTTCAGCGCACGCGGGCACCGACCGCTGAAGTCCTACTATGTTCCCCCGGCCTCCGCGCCGTCCGCATCACTCGCTAACAGCCCGCTGAACTGAAGGAAGATGGCACCGACGAGAGGACCTGACTTCGAATCTCAGTCGCTTTCGCTCCAGCTGCGGGCGAAACGCTCGGAAATGATGACGTCGGAGCTGGAGGCAGTTGCGCTCCGACTGTTCGACCAGCGTGGATTCGCCGATGTCACGGTCGAAGAAATCGCCTCCGAAGCGCAGATCTCCGTACGCACCTTCTACCGTTACTTTGCCGCCAAAGAAGACGTGCTGCAGCTACGTATCGTCAGACGAAGCGAAATGCTCCGTGAGGCGCTGGTGGCCCGGCCCGTAGACGAGTCGCCGTTGCGCTCGCTCCGCGTCGCGCTCGAACAAGAGTTCTCGGCCGTCGACCCGATCGTTCTTCGGCGCTGGATCGCCGTGATCGCAGACAATCCAAATGTGATGAAGGGCGTCGTCGGTGCCATTCAATTGAAAATTCAGCCGGTGATCGCCGAGTTCTTCGGTTCTCGATTGGGATTGCCGAGTGAAGCCCTGGTACCGACGATGCTTGCGGCTGCGGCGCTGGGCGTCGTGCAGGCGGCTCACACGCAGTGGTTCCTCCACGATGGCGACTTAGCGTCCACGATCTCCGAAAGCCTCGCTGTTCTCGAAAGAGGGATCAGCACCGACCCCAGAACGTGGGCGGCAGCGGGAGATGCCGTGGACGCGCCAGAGATAGGCAGCTCCACCCACCCGAGGCCCACGTCCTCCTAGATCGACTAAATCGACGAGATCGAACCTCGACGAAACCCGCGTTGACAGCTCACGCCATCATTGACACACTGTGCCACCGCCAGACGGCGTAGATCCGGGGGTGTTCAGTGAGTCGCTTCACAGCAATCTTCACTCGTCTCCACAGTGGCCCTGCCTCGCGCACACGAGCGCTGTGGGCAGTGACGTTCTCCGTGCTTTTTGCCATGACGACGACCCTGTCGATCGCCAGCGCCAGTCAACGAGCCGAGGGCGCGGCCATAGCTTCCGCTCAAGTACCCACGCCGACGGTCGAAGGTCCGATCCTCCCGAGCAGCGGGATCTCGTACCTCGGCTCGACGACGTTCAACCCGTCGGTGATCGGCTACGAGCAGTCAGAGTTCTTCCTCTCGGGCACCGCTACCGCCTATAAGAGCAGCCAGCCCCTCACGAAGGACGGCAAGTGGCACGTGACTCCGCAGACGACCGCGCCCTACACCACCCGGGTCGTGGTCTACCGTCCGATCGACCCCACGCACTTCGACGGGACCGTCGTCGTGGAGTGGCTGAACGTGACCGGCGGCATCGACGCGCCGGCGGCATGGCTGAACGCCCACATCCAGATGATCCGCCAGGGCATGGCCTTCATCGGGATCGACGCCCAGGAGGGGGGCATTTACGGCCAGGCCGGGTCCATCGCCAGCAAGGACGGCTTCGGCGGCCTCAAGACGCAGGCGCGTTACGCAGCGCTGAAACACCCCGGCGACAGCTTCTCGTACAGCATCTACGAGCAAGCCGGCGAGGCCCTGCACGCTGACGGGTCCCAGCTCCTGGGCGGCCTGGTGCCCCAGCGGGTGATCGCGCTCGGGGAGTCGCAGTCCGCGTTCCGCCTCGTCACGTACATCAACGCAGTCCAACCGGTCTCACCGGGCATCTACGACGCCTACTTCGTCTACAGCCGAGGCGGCGACGGCGCCGATCTCTCGCAGTCACCCCAGCTGACCATCCCCACCCCGACGCCGACGTACATCCGCACCGACCTCCACGTGCCCATCTTCCTGTTCGAGACGGAGTCCGATCTCCTTGGACTCGGCTACCTGGCCGCCCGACAGCCTGCCACCCCGTACATCCGAGAATGGGAGACGGCGGGCACCGCCCACGACGACACTTACGGGCTGCTCTACAGCCGGAACGACACGGGGAACGGGGCGGCCGACGCGTCGGCGTTCAGCTCCATGCTCAATCCGCCGAAGGATCCCATTCCGGGCATCGTCGACTGCGCGGCGCCCATCAACGCGGGCTCGCACAGCTACGAGCTGCGGGCAGCGGTGAACGCGGTCAACACATGGGTCACCTCCGGGCAGGCCCCTCCCCAGTCGCAGCGCCTCGAGGTGAACCCGACGAATCCGCGCGCCTTCCTCCACGATGCCAACGGCAATGCGCTGGGCGGGATCCGGTCCGCGCAGGTCGCCGCGCCGGTCGCCAAGCTCTCTGGCGTGGGCCAGCCGGGGCCGGCCCCGGTCCACACCCGTGCGGGAGCAAACACGAAGGCCGTCTCGGGCCAGGCCCTGTGCGGGATCTTCGGTACCACGGTGCCGTTCACTGCGGCCAAGCTGACCTCGCTGTACCCGACGCACACCGCCTTCGTGAACAAGTGGGACGCGGCCACGGCGGCCGAGGTCAAGCAGGGCTACTTGCTGCCGGCCGACGCCCAGACCCTCGACCAGGAGGCGGCGCAGTCGAGCGTTGGCGGCTAGCGGGAGACGCCAGTTACACCTGCGGGTGAGAAGGAAGCCGGCGGCCTGCCCGAGCGTGGCCATTCGTCAGGTTCGGTCATGGAAGCCGGCCAGCGCTAGACGGATGCCGAGTGGAAGTCACACCGAGGTTCGACTTTCCGTCGGATACCAGAACGTTCTGTTGGTTCGGCGAGAGACTGGCCTCGGCGTTGGGTTTGGCTCCCGGTGACGTCCCGCCGACGAACGTCACGAGAAACGACCCGAACGGTACGACTCCTCGTCGCCCTTTGGTGTCTTCTCCAGCGTGGCAACGGCCGTTCTCAAGGTTTAACCGAAAGGGTCGATATCTACATCTTCACAACGTTAGGAAAACCGAGTGACAACACTGCCAAGAGGACGGCCCAATTGGGCATGGCTGATGGCCGCGGTCGCGGGCGCGGTGCTGTTGGTCACGCTCGGATGGTGCCCGTCAGCATTCGCACTACCCGGAGGTGTGCCTGTCAGCATCATCGTGTCCTCATCGGTCAATCCATCCATCTACGATCAGAGCGTCACGTACACCGCCACACTGACCACCTCGGATTCGGGCAGCCTCGATACCGGTGACAACATCGAGTTCCGTGATGGCGGCGGCGACATCGGAGGCTGCAACGCACAAGCCCTGACGAGTACCGGCACTGTCGGGATGTACACGGCATCGTGCAGCGAGTCCGCCGGTTCGATGTCCATTGGAACTCATGGCATCACGGCTGACTTTGGCGGCGATTCGACCTATGCTCCGGCTTCCGGTTCGCTGACCCAGACGGTGAATCAGGCGACCACGAATACAGTTATCACATCTCCATCTCCCGGTTCATCCGTCACCTATGGCAATGAATCCCAGAACTCACTGAACGTCACAGTTTCCGCACCGGGAGTGTCGAATTTCTCTCCCTCGGGCAGCGTCAACCTGTACGCCGGCGTTCCGGGACCAGCAACGTTGCTATGCACCGCATTTCTCGGTGGAAACGGCTCCGGTCAATCGAGCGGGAACTGCTTCATCAACAACGCTCAGTTGAATGCCGGTCTCTACTCGCTCAGCGCGAGTTATGGAGGTGACATCAATTTCAGCGGCTCCTCGTCGGCGCCCCAAGACTTCACGGTTGATCAAGTGACCACACAGATGCAAGCCTTCCCGGTGCCGGGGTATGCCTTCTATGGTTCGGAAAACGGCAACTTCTTCATCACGGGAGTCGGTGGAGGGAACGGAGGTAATCCGACCGGGTTCTTCACGATCAGTGCGAACGGGGTGAACCTGGTCGCCCCCAACGCATGCTCCGCGGGGAACGGAGGAGGGAATCCCTGCTACATAGAGTCTGCCACCGTGCTCCCGGCCTCCCATTCACCATATTTCGTGACCGTGAGCTATCCGGGCGACGCCAACTTCACCGTGGACTCGACAACGGTTCCCCTCTCCGTCTTCCCAGCTACGAGCTCGACCACCTTGAACGTGTCGTCATCCACCGCGGCCTTCGCCAACGAGAGTTCGGTCGACATTTCGGCGGCGGTGACGTCCGGTACTACGGGGTCGCCAACGGGATCGGTCGCTGTGAAAAATGGGGGAACCACGGTCTGCACAATCAGACTCAAGCCGAGTAGTCCAACTACAGCTACCGGGAGTTGTACGTTGAGTGACACCCAGCTTTCGCTTGGCGCCTATTCGCTCTCCGCGGACTATCCCGGTGACGGCAACTATCAGAGTTCCCTGTCCTCCGCCCAGCCGCTGAACATCACGACTCAAACCGATCACGGCTACTGGCTCGTTGGTTCGGACGGGGGGATCTTTGCATTCGGGTCAGCACAGTTCCACGGCTCGACAGGCTCTCTCCGACTGCAACGTCCGGTGGTCGGGATCACGCCGACTTCGGATCGGGGGGGCTACTGGCTGGTGGCGTCGGATGGAGGTGTTTTTGCCTTCGGTGATGCGGGCTTCTACGGCTCGCTCCCTGGACTGGGATTTGCCCCGGCCGGTACGTCCGGCTCTGTTCCGAAACTGACTGCGCCGATCGTCGGGATGGTTCCGTCCTCCGATGGAGGCGGCTACTTCATGGTGGCCGCTGATGGCGGCGTCTTCGCCTTCGGTGATGCGCATTTCGCCGGCTCCTGTCCGGGTATTGGGGGGTGCAAGGGGTCAGCGGTGGCGGTGATGACCGACGCCTCTGGCAATGGCTACTGGCTGGCGACGAGCACCGGCAACGTCTACACATTTGGCGACGCTCCTTATTATGGCGCGCCTGGCAACCAAGGGTTGCCGGTGACTTCGGCCGTTCGGGCCCCAGACGGGGGTGGCTATTGGATCCTCCTCGCTGACGGGTCCGTGTACAGCTACGGGGACGCTAGATATTTCGGAACTGCGACTGGGGTCGGCGGGATTGATCCGGCCACCGCTATCTTCGCTACGGCTGATGGTGGTGGCTACTGGGTGGCCGCGGCAAATGGCGCAGTCAGGACGTATGGAGACGCACCCAACTATGGCGGCATGGCTACCGCACATCTGAATGCTCCAATAATTGCTGCCACAGGCTGGTGAGCGCGTCCTGGAGAATCCGATTGCACCCAATGCAGTGGCGTGGCAGAGACACCGCATGACCTTCGTCGCTCGCGATTGGGCGCTTTGCCGACCTGAAGGGCAGCGGGTCATGACCGCATTTGGGAGCTAGTAGAGCGGCCTACCCGCACGAAGTCTGAGACGGCACCGCCCACAGTCTTCCGCTTGCGCGCACCGACCGTGCGAGTCAGCAATCCCAAATCACCAGGGAAAAACCACGTTGCGACCTTCGAAAAGGCAGTGAGGCTCGAAGGGTGACTCGTTCGGGTCGCCGAGCGCAAGCGGTGTAACGCTGCGGTACTCGACCGTGTGGAGAACTCGCCGAGAAGGTCGAAAGCCGATCTAGAAGGGCCCTCCAGTAACGTTGGAACGGCAGTGACCGCCATCTTTTTAGACGGCTGTCGTGTCGAAAAGCAAGACGAGGGTCAGATGGACGCCTGCTCACGATTTGCGGCCTTGAAACACAAGCCGGCCGCACTGCCACGTTTCGATTGGCTTGCCTCGGACAGGACCCCGCAATGAGATTTGTCCACGCAGTCGGTCATGCACTGGCGGTGGCCGGTGGGATGACCTGGCAAATTCTCTGGTCGTTGGTCTTGGGATTCGGTCTGTCGGCGATCGTGCAAGCGCTCGTTCGGAAGGCCACCATCGAGCGTCTCCTCGGTGACGACTCACCAAAAGCACTGGGGGCGGCAACAGGATTGGGCATCGCCAGCTCGTCGTGCTCCTATGCCGCAGTGGCGCTGGCCAGGAGCTTGTTTCGCAAAGGGGCCGACTTCACCGCCGTGATGGTCTTCGAGATTGCCTCGACCAACCTCGTGATCGAGCTCGGGATCATCATGGCGCTCTTGCTCGGATGGCAATTCACCGCGGCCGAGTTCGTCGGGGGGCCGATCATGATTGTCCTGATCGCCCTGCTCTTCCGCTTGTTCCTCCGTCGACGGCTCGTCGAGCTCGCAAAGTACCAAGCCGACAAGGGACTGGCCGGCTCCATGGAAGGCCACGCCGCCATGGACATGAGCGTGCGGACGGAGGGGAGCCTCCTCGCCCGCCTGTCATCACCCGAGGGTTTCACTTCGGTTTCCCACGTATTCGTAATGGAATGGACAGCGGTGCTGCGCGACGTCGTGGGAGGGCTTCTCATTGCTGGCGCTCTCGCCGCGTGGGTACCCGACAGCTTCTGGCAACACATCTTTCTCACCGGACATCCGCTCCTGGCAAAAATCTGGGGCCCGCTGCTCGGGCCGGTGATCTCGATCTTCGCCTTCGTGTGCTCCATCGGGAACGTGCCCTTGGCGGCGGTGCTTTGGAACGGCGGCATCAGCTTCGGTGGAGTGATCAGTTTCATCTTTGCCGACTTGATCATCTTGCCGATTCTGGTCATCTACCGGAAGTACTACGGGACAAAGATGATGCTCTTCATACTCGCGACCTTTTACGTCACGATGGTCCTCGCCGGCTTCGCTGTCGAGCTGATCTTCGGAGCGGCCGGCCTAATTCCCGAAACCCGCAACGCAACGGTACTCAACCCGACGATCAGTTGGGACTACACGACCTACCTCAACATCGTCTTCATTGTGGCCGGCCTCGTACTGGTGTGGCGGTTCTTCCGTACCGGCGGCGCCATGATGCTCAAGATGATGGGTGGAAATCCCGAGCCTGCTGCGAGGGGACCCATATTGGACGGCCAGGCATGACCGCGAAACCCTTACGTGTGCGACGTCGCCTTCGGATTTGTCGACAAAGCGCCGGCTCGGGGCGGCCGCCCGTCTCCCGCACCTTGGCTCCGACTGACGATCTCGGAGAGGTCGTCTCCCGAGATGGTCTCCTTCTCGAGCAGGGCAGCGATGACGGCGTCGAGCGCGTCACGGTTGTGGCTCAGCAGCTCACGCGCCCTGTCCTCGGCTTCCGTGAGCAGTCGGGTCACCTCTTGGTCGATGACCTCCTGGGTGCCCTCGGCGTAGGGACGCTCCTGGCCGAACTGGGGACCGCCGAGGTGCGAGACCTGGTCCGATCCGTAGCCGATGGGTCCGAGCCGGGGCGACAGGCCCCACTCCGTCACCATCTTGATGGCCAACTGGGTGGCACCCGTGAGATCGTTGGCCGCCCCTGTGGAAGCCTCCCCGATCACCAGATTCTCCGAGGCGCGGCCCCCAAGGCGGATGGCCAGCGAGTCGAGCAGATAGCTCTCGGCGTAGAGATGCCGCTCATCGACCGGAAGCTGTTCGGTGACTCCCAGGGCCCGGCCTGCGGGCAGGATCGTGATCTTGGCCACCGGGTCGGCGTGCTCTGACAGCAGCGCCACCAGGGCGTGCCCGGCTTCGTGGACGGCCACCGAGTGTTTTTCCTCTGGGAGGAGCGCGTTCGAGGCATCTCGGCGCCCGAGAATGACCCGGTCTCTTGCTTCGTCGATGTCGCGGCAAAGATGACGTCTCGGTCATCGCGAACGGCCACGATGGCCGCTTCATTGATGAGATTGGCCAAATCCGCTCCCGAGAATCCCGGGGTGGCCCGGGCCACGGCGTCGAAATCGACGTCGGGAGCGAGGTGCTTGCCTTGGACGTGTACGGCGAGAATGGCGGCGCGTTCGGCCTGATTGGGCAGTGGTATCTCCACCTCGCGGTCGAATCGGCCCGGACGGAGCAAGGCCGGATCGAGCACCTCCGGGCGGTTGGTGGCGGCCATGACCACCACCCCGGTACTGGGGTCGAAGCCGTCCATCTCGGCCAGCAACTGGTTGAGGGTCTGTTCCCGCTCGTCGTTGGAGACGATTGAGCCGCCGCGGCGCTGGCCGATTGCGTCGATCTCATCGATGAAGATGATCGAGGGGGCCCGCTTGCGGGCATCGGCGAAAAGGTCCCGGACTCGAGATGCCCCAACCCCGACGAACAACTCGACGAAACTCGACCCCGTGAGGGCGAGGAACGGAACGCCCGCTTCGCCGGCAACCGCCCGGGCCATCAGGGTTTTGCCGGTTCCCGGTGGTCCGACCATCAACACCCCTCGAGGCCCAATGGCGCCTGCTCGGGCGTAGCGCTCGGGATTGCTCAAGAAGTCGACGACCTCGGCAACCTCGCGCTTGGATCCCTCATACCCAGCGATGTCGGTAAAGCGGGTCGTGGGTTTCTCCTCGTCGTAGACCTTGGCCCTCGATCCCCCGAAGCCCATGATTCCCCCGGCCAACTGCTTGGCGCTCCTCCGCCCGATCCAGATGAAAAAGGCGATAAAGAGCAACAACGGGAGAAAGGAGAGCAAATCGGTCAGGAGCGCGGACCCTTGTCCCACACCGGTGACGTCGACGCCGTGGGCCTTCAGGGTCGGGGCCAACTGGGTGTCGTTTATGGCCGTGGGGATCTGGCTGGTGTAGTCGTCGCCTCCCTTGAGCGTGCCGGTGATGGCGCCGCCGGGATTGACCGACGCTGTGCGAACGTCGCCCGAGGTGACCTGGGACAAGAACTTGGAATAGCTGAAGTTCTTGGTAGTGGTGCTCGACATGTGAGGAACAAGGAACAGGAGCAACGTGATGAAGATCCCCACCGGCAGGAGCCACATGCGCCACCGCGGCGGTGGAGGGCCTGCCGGTGCTGGGGGTCGATCGTTGGGCTCACCCGGCTTGGCTGCTCCCGTGAAGTGGCGGATCGTGTGCGCCATGTGGACTCCCTTTGCTTGCGGTCAAATCTAGATGAGGGCGATGCTGTACGAACGCCCAGCGGATGGAGCAAGCTCGAGCCTGAGCGGCGGGGTTGACACGGCCATCCCCCACCTGGGCATGTCCATGAGAAGCCGACCCCGAGCGACTGCTTCCTTCTCATGAATGTAAGGACGGCGGGTTCGCCGACACCGAGGCCGACACGTGGCCGAACGATCAGATCTGGCACTGCGCCGAAGGGGCCCGTACACGTCTCAACCGGCTGAGACGGCTCCGGTTGTCAGGCCGTCGGTCAGCCGAGACGGGTGCGAAGGAGGGCAGGGTGACGAAGTTCGGCGGGTCACCTCAGCTTGGCAAGCTGGGCCGCCGCCATGTGGAGGATCTTCCGTTCGGGGCGGCCGTTGACGTAACTTGAGGTGGTCTCGCTCTGGTTGGAACACAACACTGCGTCTGGTCACCCGCGCTGCATCAGTGTCACATTGAAACCGAACCACTGGTCCGGATCGAGGACGAGCTGATAGACGCGCGTCGCCTGTTCGGATTCGTTTCCCTGGGAACTGTCGTACTCGTAGATGATCTGATACCCGTTGTGGCGGAGCCATTCCCGCGCTTGGTCGATATCGGCGACCTCCCACACCAATGGTCCGATCTGCCCCGGCCCACCTCGCGCCAAACGATCCCCGAAATGACCCTTGCCACCGACCGGTGCGACGAACTCAATGGACCCGTCGAAGTCCGTCGCCGAGAGGACCGGCGCGCCCGCGATCCGATGGGGAGGGACGATGTGCAGACCAAGGACCTCGTTGAACTGCCGGACGGCGTCATCGATCTCGTCCTCCCGCACGATGAGCTCGACACGATTGAAACCTGTGATTGGGATGGAGTCGGTCATAACCCCGGCCATAGTAGTTGCTATTGCGGTAAGGCCGCTGGCCTGAGGGCCGCAGGGGGTGCGCCTTCAGGCCAAGCAATCATCCGAAGAAGACCTCGGCTTCCGCATAGAGCTCAGGCGGCACCAGTTTGATCGTCGACATTGCTTCAGAAAGGGGCACGAGGTCGATCGACGTCCCGTGCAGCGCCACCATCTGCCCAAAGTGGCCCTCATGAAGGGCATCTATGGCATGGAGTCCAAATCTCGTGGCGAGCACCCGATCAAAAGCTGTTGGGCTACCACCACGCTGTACGTGTCCAAGAACAGTGGTTCGTGCTTCTTTCTTCGTGCGTTGGGCGATCTCGGACTCCAACAGGTTTCCAATACCTGAGAGACGCACGTGGCCGAAGGGATCCACTTCACCACCCCGCGGTGGCAACGTACCCTCTAGAGGAACTGCTCCTTCGGCAATCGCGATAATCGGCGCATAGTGACTCGCAAATCGATGTTCGATGAACGCGCACACCTCATCGATGTGGAATGGACGTTCGGGGATCAGTATTGCGTTCGCACCTCCGGCGACGCCGGAATGCCAGGCGATCCAACCCGTATCACGTCCCATGACCTCCACAATGAGGACACGGTGGTGACTCTCCGCCGTGGTGTGCAGTCGATCGATGGCTTCAGTGGCAACCGTCACGGCAGTGTCAAAACCGAACGTGTAGTCCGTGGCGCCCAGATCGTTGTCGATGGTCTTTGGTACGCCCACGACAGGAAGGCCAATCGCGGCCAGTTTGGTCGCCACGCCCAGAGTGTCTTCACCCCCGATGACAACAAGACCGTCGACACCCAGGCGACTTATCGTGTCGAGGATCCGGCGTTCACCGTTGTCATCTCTGTAGGGATTTGTTCGGCTGGACCCGAGGATCGTGCCTCCCCGCGGGAGGATGCCACGGACGGCGGCGACATCGAGTGGCACGAACTCGCCCTCCATGGGTCCTCGCCACCCGTCCCGAAAGCCGACGAACTCATCGCCGTAGACCTGGATGCCCTTGCGCACGACAGCTCGGATCACGGCGTTCAGACCCGGGCAATCACCGCCGCCCGTCAGCACTCCGATCCGCATGGATGGGAGCGTACCCACCTCCCATCCTCACTGGGGCCGCTCCCGGACGACTTCACCAGGCCTCTTGTCGTCGCGCAGCCCGAGGAAGCGCGGCTGCCGCAGCCGAGCGTCCCTCGTCCATTCGGCAAATCCAATCTGAGCGACGAGCTCGGGCCGCGTCCAGTGCACGCCGCGGGGGACCGGTCGCGCATCCACAAACGTGGGCTCGGCCGTTTCGAGCTTCCGGAGCCGGACGCCGAGGTCGTGGAGCGTCGCATTGGTGTAGCCGGTGCCGACCTTTCCGGCGTAGCGGAGGGAGCCGTCCTCGTAGTAACCGACGAGCAGGGCACCAAAATCCGTCCGGCTGCCAACGGGATCGGTATAACCGCCGATGACGAATTCCTGCTCCCACACACACTTCAGCTTCAACCAGTCCCTCGAGCGGCCAGCGACATACGGGGCGTCGACACGCTTGGCGATGAGCCCCTCCCAGCCGGATCGGCAGGCGGCGGCGAATCGTCGCTGAGAATCGTCGCTCCAGGCCTCGGCGTGCTGCAATGCCGAGCTCGACCGGATCGTCTTCGTCAGCCGAGCGCGACGCTCGACGAGTGGCCGGGCGGTCAGATCCTCACCGTCGAGCTCGAGGACGTCGAAGACGCAGTAGACGACCGGGTACTTGGCCACCTGCTCCGCTGACGGGCTGGTCACCCCGAGACGCTGCTGAAGCCGGGTGAAGGACGTCTGGTCACCGTCGTAGGCCACCACCTCTCCGTCGAGCAGGAGGTCCCGGGCCATTTGAGCCGCCACGGCAGCGCGCACCTCGGGGTAGGTGCCGGTGAGGTCCTTCCCAGTGCGCGACTCGAGTCGCACGCCGTTGCCGAATTTGCGTGCAATGCAACGCTCACCGTCGAACTTGCGCTCGAGCAGCCAATCGTCGCCGAAATCGCGACGGTCGGTCAGGGTGGCCAGCATCAGCGGGATCGCCATACAAATATCGTGTCACGTGGACGTCGAGGCACACAGGTCGCCATGGAGCGATGTCCCGAACCCCGTTCATCAGGAAGAATCCGACACTGTGCTGTTTCGTATGGATTCCGGAGGAACGCTGCGGGTTCGCCCCCGGCGGCGACGACATCGGACGGCCCCGCGCGGCGAGACTTTGCCCTCGATCACCCTTTAGGCAGGTACCGAGTTGGAGACGTCGCAAGTCCACCAGACCACTCACCGTCGCTACCGAGGAGCCGACGGCGCATGTGCTCCGTCCACCGCTCAGAAGGTCCGCGTGCAGCAGGCAACAACGCTCCTTCGGAGGTCCGGCAAGGTCACCGCTGTCGTCACTCGCCGGGCCGTGGCCGCGTGCTGGCACATCGCAGCAGCGTGGCTCAGGCATGAAGACATCGATAGGTTCGGATCCTTTTCCCGTCAGTGCCGGTTTGCTCTCGAGGAGCTCGGACCGACCTTCGTGAAGCTCGGGCAGCTGCTCTCAGCGCGTTCGGATATTGCTTCCGCAAGCCTGCAACACGAACTCTCAAAGTTGCGCGATCACGCCCCAAGCATTCCGCAAGACGCGGTCTCAGCGGAACTCCAACGGAGCGTCGGGCACTTGACGACATCGCCTTTCGCTTCCTTCGAGATTGCGCCCGTCGCGTGCGCCTCGATTGCCCAAGTGCACCGAGCGACCCTGCACGATGGTCGTCGGGTAGCGGTGAAGATACGGCGTCCGAGCGTCTGCTCTGATATCGACGCCGACCTCGCAGTGCTCCGACAGCTATTGCGCATTGCGGCGAGCCTTTCAGCCAAAGTACGAGCCTATGACCCCGTGGGATTGTTGGGAGAGTTTGCCGTCATGCTGCGCGCAGAGACGAATTTCGCCGCTGAAGCCGACAACATCGACGTCATCCGTGGCACGCTCGCCAGCAACGACGTCGTAACGATCCCGAGCGTGATGACCGACCTGAGCAGCGAATCGCTCCTGGTGATGGACTGGATCGAGGGTGTTCCCCTCAGCAACAGCGAGGGTCTGGATGCGACAGGAACCGATCGAGCCGCGATCGTGCGGGCCATTGTCCATGCGTACGCAATCATGATCTTCCAATCCGACCGGTTCCACGCTGACCCGCACCCGGGCAACCTCATCGCCCTCCCCGGTGCGCGCCTTGGCTTGATCGACTTTGGCGAGGTCGGTGCGGTCACCCCGGCGACGCGCTCTGCTCTTATGCGCATGATTGTCGCAGTAGTCGGTCGAGACAGCGACGGCCTTGGAGCCGCCGTGCTCTCTGTCAGTCGAACCACGAAGGTCGTTGACCCCGCTAGTTTCGGGGCCCAGCTTACGATCCTGCTGCATCCGTTGGCCGCCGCCGACCTGAAGGACCTGAAACTCGGCAAGATACTGCGTGATCTCCTGCACCTGCTCCGTGCCCGTGGGCTCGTGCTCCCGGCCGAGCTCGCTGTGTTGATCAAGACCGTGATCGAGTGTGAAGCAACCACCGACGAGCTCGACCCGACGTTCACAATGCTCAGTTTCCTGACGGAGCTCGGCACTTTGGTGTCACCTGGAAATGGAGGATGACTCACCCTCCCTTACGCCTTTGCCGCCGCGTTCCGACGCCACCATGCTCAGCCGCCCGGCCGTTGGCGTCAAGACCACCGCGATCTTTGAGAGGATGGCGGAGGCGCCGCGCCGTGCCCCGCTCCCCGGCACCGAGCACCCCTACTCGTCTGCCGTCCGCAGCCGCGCCAACCCACGGGTCGCGGCGCCAAGGATGAGGCGGACGACGATGGCGAGGACCGCAAGATCCGCCAGCATCTGCACCATGGCAACGATTCGGGCCGGGTCCGTCTTGGGCGTGATGTCGCCGAAGCCCACGGTAGAGAACACCGTGACGGTGAAGTAGAGGGCGCTCGTCCTGGAGAGTTGCCCTCCGAATGCCGCGGGACTCGACGTGGACATCGTGAGATAGATCCACGCGAACAAGACGAGGAAGAGCGGAATGATGGTGGCCATGGCCACACCGGCTCGAAGCATCGGGTGATCGTGGTTCGCGATCTGGCGGACTTCGACGGCGAGGACGATCGAAAATATGACCAGGGCGGCGCTCAGCCGCAATGCCACCGATTGGTGCGCTCGATGCTCGATCGGAAGCACGTAATACAGGACGACGAGCAGCACCGCACTGACCGCGCCACGCACGACCGTCTTTACCAGGTGGGATCGTTCGAAGTCCCCCAGAGCTGAACCACCCGACATTGTCACGCCTATCCCCTGACCGGATCGGACAGGAACGCCACGAGCTTCGCTTGCCTCCTCTGGGCCATCCAGACACCCAACCGGTGACCGCCGACCGAACAGGCGAGGGCGATCCCGCAGGCCACGACGACTCCCAGCCCGAGGTCATGATCCGGCAACTTCGCGGAAAGTCCGTGCGGCGAGGTGAAGCCCCACAAAAGGAGCGAGGGCACCAGCATCAGTGCGGCCAGCGCCGGAACAAGGACGTAGGGAGTGACTGCAAGGGTCAACCACCGGACCAACATCCGCTTCCGGGGCTGACGATGCTCCCACCGATACCGGAGCGGCATTGGATGATACGGAAACAGGATCCCGACCCAGGCGGAGATCGCCAGGACGCCGAAGGGGATCACGCCGATCGCGACGACGGTGTAGAAGGTCGCCAGCAGGAGTGATTGATGAGGCCGTTGATGACCGCCACCAGCGCACAGAGTGGGGTGACCAGCAACCACAGGACGATGTTCTTGGCGTACAACAGTCTGCGAAGCATCACGGGATCTTCAAGGGCTGCGACGACGCGACCCGCATCGGGCCCGAGGACATTGGTCGAGGGCACGTCCGAGTACATCCACGCGGCGAGGACCAGGGCGAAAGCCAGAGTGCCGTGCAGGGTGAAGACCTTGTCCCGCAACTCCGTGGGGAGGAAGAACCATGCCGAACTCATGAGGGCGCCGTTGACGGCGATCGTGAGCGGAGCCTCGTAGGGGGGCTGCAGCGTGAGGGCTATCTGCTGTCGAACGGCTTCCGTTGTGCTTCCCGGTAGCGAAGTGACGTCGAGCAAGTTCACCACCAGCCTTATCGGGTCATCGGCCGAGGTCACCTTAACGTTCCCTCGATGCTGGATCCCACTCGCGAAGCTTCGACCGCTTCGAGCACGACTGTCGCGACGTCTTCGGGCTCGGGCCAACGCGGGCAGCGTACCCTCCGGCCGGCGGGCGGGTCCGCGAAGCGCTACCCAGTCACGAGGGGCTATGCTCGAGCCGACTGTCCCCGGCGCGGTGGGTGGTGGCGCGGCGGGGCTCTCGGCGGGACATCCGGGCCGGCAGAAGTGCGACCTCGGCGCTCATCGGCGTCACGATGCGTTTGCGGAAGATGTAGAGGCTCCATCCCTGGTAGAGGAGGATCACCGGGAAGAAGATGACCGCCACCACCGTCATCACCTTGAGCGTGTACGACGGGCTGGCCGAGTTGGCCACGGTGAGGTTGTAGGCCGAGTTCGTGCTGGACACCATCACCCGCGGGAAGAGCTCGAAGAAGATCGACGCCACCACGCTCCCGATGGCTGTGGCGGCGGCGGCGAACGCCCAGCCTTCTGACCTGGACTCGGCCAGCCAGGCACCGCCGAGCACCGCGACGAGCGCCAGCGCGTCGATCGGCTTGGGAACGAAGCCCGAGCCGATCCCGACATGGCTCCACGTCAGCCAGCCGAAGGTGATCACCGCGGCCAGCCAACCGAGCCGGCCCGACAGACGAGCCACCCGATCGTGCAGCGCTCCCTCGGTCTTGAGCGTGAGGTACGCGGCACCGACGAACAGGCAGAGCACGGTCAGCGTGAGACCCGTGTACAGCCCGTAGGGAACCAGCAGGCCCCAGAAGCTGCCGGTGTAGTTGTGCGAGGAGTCGATGGGCAGCCCGTGGAGGAGGTCGCCCAGGGCGGTGCCGAGCAGGAAGGGGATGAGCGCAGCTCCCGACGGTGAGCGACCACCTCCAGGCCGACCGCCACCGCGGGTTGTCGATCTTGCGGTTGAACTCGAAGGAGACCCCGCGCACGATCATGGCCAGAAGGACGATCACCATGACCAGGTAGAGGGTGGAGAACATCGTGGCGTACCACGACGGGAACGCGGCGAAGATCGCCGCCACCGCCACGACCAGCCACACCTCGTTCCCGTCCCAGATGGGCCCGATCGGAGTTGACGGCGATCCGACGCTCGACGTCGTCCTTCCCGACGAACGAGTGCAGCATCCCCACGCCAAAGTCGAACCCCTCCAGGATGAAGAACCCCACCCAAGAAGATGGCGATGATCACGAACCAGATGTTGTTGAGATGGACCATTGTCGTCTCCTAGTAGATGAGGGCCGGGACCCGGTCGCTCTTCGGACTCGTCCGTGGAATCGCTTCCGGCGTCGAGTGCCGCCACGCGTCGCCGCTCTCTTCCGGTGCCCGGTTCCAACTCCTGGCGGCCGTAGTGGATCATCAGATAGGCGTCGGCCACCCCGAGCGAGAGGTACAGGAGCACGAAGACGGTCAGGCTGATCCAGATGTCGGTCGACGTCACCGAGGGTGAGGCGGCCTGCGACGTCTTCATCAGGCCCTGGACGATCCAGGGCTGTCGGCCGCTCTCCGTCAGCAACCATCCGGCCGTGTTCATGAGGAACGGGGCGATGGCGAACCACGGAGCGATCAGGAGGAACCACTTGGCCTTGTCGAGGGTCTTGCGACGGATGAGCCAGAGGCCCCACAAGCGCGAACAGCGCGATCAACGCGGCGATGTAGGCCATGACCCGCATCCCCCAGTACTGGATGAAGACGTTGGGGATGTAGTTGCCCGGCCCGTACTCCTTCACGTACTGGGCCTGCAGGTTGTTCATCCCCTGCACCTCGCCGTCCGGGTGGTTGGTGGCGAGGATCGACAGCAGGTCGGGGATCTCGATGATCTGGGTCGGGGTCTCGTCGTTGTTGCCCGCCGCCGATCTGGAAGGCCGAGAACGGGCAGTGGGACGGGCAGGTGGTCCACAGCGCCTCGGCGGCGGCGATCTTCATCGGCTGGTACTTGCCCTCGACCACACCGAGCTCGCTCCCGATGAACATGTTGACGAAGACGGCCGGGGCGAGGACGGCCAACGAGATGATGGCCGTCCGGCGGAAGGCAGCGACGGAGTTCTTGCGCTTCAGATGCCAGGCGGAGAACGCCAGCATGATGATGGCCCCCGTCACCAGCGACGCCAGGATCACGTGCGGATAGGCCCACAGGAACACCGGATTGGTGAAGAGGGCCCAGATGTCGGTGAGCTGGGGCTGGTGCTGGGAGTTCATCACGTAGCCCACCGGGTGCTGCATCCACGAGTTGGCCGCCATGATGAACAGGGCCGACAGCATGGAGGCCCCCGCCACCAGCCAGATGCAGGTCAGATGCAGCTTCTTCGACAGGCGATCCCAACCGAAGATCCAGATGCCCAAGAAGGTCGACTCGAGAAAGAAGGCCGCCAGACCCTCCATGGCCAGTGGACCGCCGAAGATGTTGCCGACGAAGCGGGAGTAGTTCGACCAGTTCATCCCGAACTCGAACTCCTGGACCAGACCGGTGACGACGCCGACGGCCACGTTGATCAGCAGCAGGGTCCCGAAGAACTTGGTGAGCCTTTTGAACGTCGGGTTGTCGTTCTTGTACCAACTGGTCTGCAGCAAGGCCACGAGGAAGGCCAGTCCGATGGTCACCGGCACGAACAGGAAGTGGTAGATGCTGGTCGTGGCGAACTGCCACCGGGCGAGGTCAGTGGTCATCGGGTGAAACTCCCGTCGTTCAGAGCGACCTCGCCGTGGGCGGTCGTCGCGAGTGGCCGGCGATGCGGAATCGGTTCTGCGGGCAATCGGGCGTCGCGCTCGGTCCGCACCTCCTCCCACCAGAGGTCGGAGTAGCGCCCCGCCTCGGCGAGCAGTTCGTCGTGGGTCCCTCGCTGAACCACCCGGCCGTGCTCCATGACGAGGATCTCGTCGACGGACTCGAGCCCAGCGAGACGGTGGGTGACGAGGAGGAGCGAGCGTCCATCGGTCACGTCCAGGAGATCGGCCGTGAGCGCGTCGGCGGCCGCGGGCTTCGAGATGTTCGGCCGGCTTCGTCGAGTACGAGCACCGGGAAGTCGGCCAGCAGGGCTCGGGCCACGGCCAGACGTTGGCGCTGACCCCCCGACAGGCGGGCCCCGTGCGTCCCCACCTCGGTCGCCAGCCCTCGAGGTAGATCACCGAGCCAGGCCGCCAACCCGACCCTGTCGAGCACGTCGTGCAACTGGTCGTCCGTCGCGTCACGCCTCCCGACGCGCAGGTTGTCGGCGATGGTGGTGTCGAACAGGTAGGCGTCCTGGCCGACCAGACCCACCACCGAGCGGAGGTCGTCGCCGGACAACTGCTCCGTCGGAACGCCGGACAAGGTGATGGAGCCGGCTCGACTTCTCAGGAAGCCGACCAGGACTGCGGCCAGGGTCGACTTGCCCGCTCCGCTCGGCCCCACGACGGCCACGCGCCGACCGGGGGGAAGCGACAGGTCCACGCCACGGAGAGCGGGAGACACTGCGCCCGGGTAGCTCGCCCACGCCGACCGCACCTCCAGGTCGTAGGGCGGTCCGGGGAGTGCGACAGCCACCTCGGGATCGGGGACGGGCGCCGGCGCATCGAGGACCTCGAAGACCCGCGCCGCGGCCTGACGCACGCGCTGCAGGGCTTGGGTCGCCACAGGAAGACCGACCACCAGCTCGAAGGCGGCCAGGGGGATGAGCGTGATGACGGCCAACTCCGTGCCCCCGAGCCGACCCGACAGCACGGCGGGGATGCCGACCATGAGGCAACCCCAGCAGGCCAGCCCGGCCAAGAGCGTCGTCAGTGCCAACCCGACGCCCGCGGTTCCGGCCGAGGCCGAGGCGATGGCGGTGAGTTCCGCATCCTGGTTCCGGATGGTCCGGATGTGGGCGTCGGCCGCGCCGAAGGCGATGAGCTCCGCCGCTCCCTCGGTGAGGTCGACCATGGCCGCGCCGAGGTCACCACGCACGGCGGCGAACCGCGCCTCGCGGCGCCGAGCCAGCAACCCGGTGAGCCACGGCACGACGCGTGGCCGCCAGGACGAGGGACACGGCCAGGATCACCGCGGCGGCCGGCAGCATCCACCACAGCAGGACGACGGTCGAGACGCCCACGACGACGGCGATGCCGAAGGGGGGAACGACCCTGAGGACCAGGTCCTGGAGCGAGTCGACGTCTTGGACCACGCGGGCCAGCAGGTCGCCGCGCCGGAACGAGGGCAGGCCCGAAGGCGCCAGCCGCTCGAGCCGCTCGTAGACCCTGACCCGCAGGTCGGCCAGCAGGCGAAAGGCAGCGTCGTGGCCGACCAGGCGCTCCTCGTAGCGCAAGAAGCCACGCGACAGCCCGAAGAATTGCACGGCCACGATGGCCACGGCCAGGGTGGCCTCGTTCGGATGCTGGGCGGCCCTCGAGATCAGCCACGCCGCCGTGCCGAGGAGACCGATGTCCGCCGCGATGGCGCCCGCGCCGAGGAAGGTGGCGCTGAGCACGCGGCGCGACGTTGGACGGACGAGGGCCAGGGTTCGGCCCATCGGGGCGAGCTCGTCGGACGTGTCCCCATCCGCACCGGAGGGGGTCACGACGCCACCGCCTCCTGAACGGGCCGTGCCAGTCGCACCACCCGGTCGCTCACAGCCAAAAGGGAGGGCCGGTGGGCCGCCATCACGACCGTCCGACCCACCATGAGGCGCTTCACGGTGGAGAGGACAGCTTCCTCGGTCGCGCCGTCGAGATTTGCGGTCGGCTCGTCGAGGAGAAGGAGGGGCGCATCCCGCAGGAACGCCCGCGCCAGGGCAATCCGCTGCCGCTCCCCAGCTGACAGCCCGGCGCCCTCGGCGCCCAGCCTGGTCGCAAGCCCATGGGGCAGTCCGGCGACCACATCGTCGAGGCCGGCATCGGCAATGGCAGACCGAACTGCGTGATCGGTGGCGTCGGGTCGGCCCAGGCGCACGTTGTCGGCAATGGAGCGGGCGAAGAGGTGAGGACGTTGCGGGACCCAGGCCACCCGGGTCCTCCACGCATCGGGGTCGAGGTCGGCCAGATCGACGCCGCAGACGCTGACCGAGCCGCTCGAGGCGGGAACCAGGCCGAGGAGAACGGCGAGCAGACTGGACTTGCCACAACCGCTCGGACCGGCGATGGCCACCGTCTCACCGGGCTCGACGGTGAGGGAGACGTCGCGCAGGGCGGGAAGCGTGCGGCCCGGATAGCAGACCTCGAGCCGTTCGATCCGCAGTGAGGAGGTCGACGGGTCCGGAATCTCGTGACGGCAGCCGCTCATCGGGACCGGTCGGTCGAGCACCTCGAAGACGTCCTCGGCCGCCTTCATCCCTTCGGCGCTGGCGTGGTAGTTCGTCCCGAGGAGGCGGAGCGGGAGGTACGCCTCGGGGGCGAGGATGAGGACGAAGAGGGCGGTGGCGAAGCTCACGTGGCCACCGAGCAGCCGAAGGCCGATGGCCACGGCCACGAGAGCCACGGAGAACGTGGCCAGCAGCTCGAGGATGAGGGAGGACAGGAACGCCACCCTCAACGTGGCCATGGTGGCCGTGCGGTAGCGGTTCGTGATGTCGCGGACCGCGGCAACCTGGGCCTTGGCCCGGCCGAAGACCTTGAGGGTGGGGAGCCCGGCCACCACGTCGAGGAAGTGGCCAGCCAGGCGCTGGAGCAGACGGGCCTGGCGTCGCATCCGCACGTTCGTCGAGGCACCCACGAGCGCCATGAACAGCGGGATCAGCGGCACCGTGACCGCGATGATCACCGCCGAGATCCAGTCGGCCCCGAGCGCCACGACGATGACGGTGACCGGCACGATGACGGCCAGAAACAGCTGTGGGAGGTACCGGGCGAAGTAGCTGTCCAAGGCGTCGATGCCGCTGGTCGACAACACCACGAGGCGGCCGGAGCGTTCCCGGTCGATGCCCGCAGGGCCGAGCTGGACGATTCGCTGCACCAGGGCCGTCCGCAGGTCCGATTTGGCCGATGCCGAAGCGCGTTGAGCGGCACGTTCTCCGAGCCAGGCGAGCAGCGAACGACCGAGGATGACCATGGCCAGGAGCACCACCAGCGTGCGGACGTGCGCCAGGCCCTGATGGTCGACGACGACATCGGAAATGGTGTTGGCGATCAACCAGGCCTGGGCCAGCACCAGACCGGCGGTCACGCCGCCGAGAACAACGGTCAGCAGCAGGTAGCGGCGAGTGCCCCGGGCGTAGGTGAGCAGTCGCGGGTCGACGGGACCGGACCGCCGCGAGCCAGAGGCCTGTCGGCCATCGGTGGCCGCGGTCGGGTGAACGTGGCCGACCCCTGGGCCCTGCGTCTGCGCCGTGGTCATCGCCGTCCGGTCTGAACCACGGCCAGCGGGCCCGGCGTGACACGTCCGAAGCCGCTCACGGTGCTGTCCCTCCTCATCAGGATGTGGTCGACCACCGTTGCCCTCCAGGACCGTCTGTGAATGTACGGCGCGTGTCATCGCTTTTCTACTGGACCCCGTCGCTCCTCGCATGAGCTCCTCGGCGGAGATCAGATGGTCGTGACTGTCGTCGCCAATCAGCAGTTCGACCCATGTGTTTCGCCCGGTGAGATGCCTGGACTCGTCCGCGGGACCTGTCACGAATGGATCGACTCGGCCCTTGGCGCCGCCCTCTGTAGGGGTCGAAGAGGACCGGCCCGCGTCGCTCTGGATCGGCCAGGCGAGCCCTCCCGGTACAACTGACGACGTGGGCAGTTCTCCGAGCGCACCTGCCGTTGCCTGGCAGCCCTCGCTGTGGGCAAGTCAGAGCACCGATGTCGACGCATCCTTCCGCGGCCTCAAGCGGATCCAGCTTGACGTGGACTCCTGGGTAGACCACTGCCCCGCCTGGATGTCGGGCTCCGACCGGGCCTTCGAGGAACTCCTCCACGATGTGGCCTGGAGCCAGAGGCGTCGTCGGATGTACGACCGGGAGGTTGACGAACCGCGGCTGACGTCCTGGCGGAAGATCGACCCGCAGACTGCTGACGCGTTCTCAGTGGCTGGAGGAGGCTCGGGCGTCGCTGTCCACGCGCTACGACGTGCGGTTCGATTCGATGGGGATCAATCTCTACCGCGACGGCGCCGACAGCGTCGCCTGGCACCGCGACCGCATACCCGCCGAAATCGTGGAACCCACAGTGGCCCTCGTGTCGCTCGGCGAGCCACGCACGTTCCTGCTGCGCCCGCAGGGGGGTGGGAAGTCGCGCGCGTTCAGGCTTGGTCATGGCGACCTTCTCGTCACCGGTGGCCAGACCCAGCGCCGCTTCGAGCACAGTGTTCCGAAGGTGAAGGCGTCGGGCCCCCGGATGAGCATCGTGTTCCGGCATGGCGTCGGCTGATGGACCTGTTCCGCCATGATCTCGACGACGACAGGGAAACTGCGCCACCTTGGGTCTATCGTCAGCTACGAGCCTTCCGTCTGGCCTGACCGCTTCGGCAGCCATCTGCGGGGTCTTGACCTACGTGACCACAAGCCGCTGAGCATCTCGCGGGTGCCAGCGTAAGCACAGCGGCGCTTCAGGCTGAATGTCTGAAGAGTTAGGGGCCACTCCTTGACTTTCGAATTCGAACGGTGAAGGATGGGTGGTGACAGGAAATTGCCCCGCGACGGGTCGAGCCGCCCGGGGGCGTGTCGACACCCGCAGGAGAGGGAGTCGACACGAGGAGGCTCGTTGCGGACACGCCCGTCACTCGGACAGGCGCCTCGGCAAGAAGGGCGGCCGACATGACGCCCGGACGAGTTCCCCGAGGAGCTCGATGAGACACTGAATTCGACTGAAGGTTGCGATGGTGAAGACTCGACCGTTCGGTGGCGAGCGATGACGGAACGAATATTCGGTCCCTTCCGAGACAGTTTCGATGATGCGCTCCTACGACTGGAGGCGGCCGTCGGGAAGAGCGAAACCGAGGCCGAAATACTGAGACTCGCCGTTGAGCAGCTACAACATGGAGCGGATGCGTCGGCATCGTGAAGGTCCCGTGAGGGCGTCTCCTTCCGATCTCCCAGTGGCTGGCGGGGACGCCCTACAGGTGACGCTCCCCTAACCTCTGCGGCGAAGCGCAAATAGCCCAACCATGAGGAGCGCGAACGATGACGAGCACAGCCGTACCGATCCGCCACGACAACCGCTTCTTCATCGGCGGTTCGTGGGTCAGGCCCTCGTCCTCCGATGTCATCACGGTCGTCGATTCGGCGACTGAGGAGCCCTACTTCAGTGTGCCCGAAGCTCGAGAAGCCGACATGGCCCGAGCGGTCGACGCCGCACGCGAGGCTTTTGACCACGGCCCGTGGCCGAGGATGTCGCACGTCCAGCGGGCCGAATACCTGCGAGCGATGGGCGAGGGCCTGAGGGGCAAGGCCGATGAGGTCGGCCAACTCTGGCCCCGCGAGTCGGGTGCCCTCTTCGCTATTGCCCAATACACGGCTGGCGCCATGGCCGGCGTCTTCGACTTCTACGCAGGACTTGCCACGACGTATCCCTTCGAGGAACGGGTCCAACCAACCATGGGGGTGAGTTTGGCCTGCTCGTCCGCGAGCCCGTCGGCGTCGTCGGTGCGATCATCCCCTGGAACGGACCGCTCAGCCTCATCTCGTACAAGATCGCTCCAGCGCTCATCGCCGGATGCACCGTGGTCCTCAAATCCTCCCCCGAGGCGCCGGGAGACGCCTACCTGTTCGCCGAGATCGCGGAGGATATCGGCTTGCCCCCGGGCGTCCTCAACATCGTGACCGCAGACCGCGAGGTTTCCGAACTTCTGGTGCGAAATTCCGACGTCGACAAGATCACCTTCACCGGTTCAACGGCGGCGGGCCGGCGTATCGCCTCCCTCTGTGGTGAGCGGATCGCGCGCTGCACCCTCGAGCTGGGCGGGAAATCCGCCGCGGTCATCCTCGACGACATGGACCTGCAGACGGCCGCCGGTGCCATCTCGGGTGCGGAATGCTTCCTTTCTGGCCAAGTCTGCTCCTCTTTGACCCGCATCATCGTGAGTCGGTCCCGACACGACGAGCTCGTCGATGCCCTAGCCGGGACCTTCTCTAAGGTGAAGGTGGGCGACCCCTTCGATTCGCAGACCCAGATGGGGCCACTCGCCATGGACCGCCAACGCGACCGCGTCGAGGGCTACATCGCGAAGGGAATCGCAGAAGGGGCAACCCTGGCGACGGGCGGAGGACGGCCGAAGGACCTCGAGCGCGGCTACTACATCGAGCCGACGGTCTTCGGCAATGTCGACAATCAGTCGACCATCGCCCGGGAGGAGGTCTTCGGTCCCGTGCTCAGCGTGATTCCGGCCGATGACGAGGAGCACGCCGTCAACCTTGCCAACGACACGATTTACGGCCTCAACGCCTCCGTCTTCACCAACGACATCGATCGGCGCGGGAGGTTGCGGGTCAGCTCCGCTCCGGCACGGTCGGGCACAACGCTTTTCGCACCGACTTCGGGATGGCGTTCGGAGGCTTCAAACAGTCGGGCATCGGCCGGGAGGGCGGGACGGAGGGCCTGCTGCCCTTCCTCGAGACCAAGTCCGTGATCCTGAATGGCGAACCTTCCAGCTCCTCATAGGAGCCTGCGGGCCGTCAGAGAAAGCTGAAGCCGGGATTCGAACCGGCGACCCTCACCTTGGCGAGGTGATGGATTTGGTCCATCCAGTACCTGCGAGTCGCCTGGCTGGCTGTTCCTCCACCCAGTTTCCATCTCGTCCACCCAATCCGTCTCTTTAGAAGAGCGGTCTACCATCAGATCCAAGGCGAGGGACAACAAGGCCAGAGGAGGTTACCGTCCCTTCTGTCGGAATCCACGATCCGCTGTCGTCCACGCTGTCCGGCAAGCGAACCGATTCGAGGTGCAACCAAAGCGGATGTCGATCTTCGATCAGGTCCAGGTTTCGCTCGGCTGATCCACCCTAGAGTTGAGGGCAGTCTTGAGATACCGGACAAAACGACGGCAGCATTGGAGGCACCCACAGTGTTGCGAAGAGAACTCGTTGAACTGCACAGAACTGCACGGCACTTGGCCATTGCCACCGCCATGCTCGCCGGTACGTACGTCGTGCTTTCATCGGCTCCCTCCGGCGCGGCGATGTCGGCCAGCCGCGCACTCACGTCGAGCGTCGCGACCAACGGAGAGTGGCCAGGAGTGGGCAAGATCTGCGAACCTGGCCCCGGTGGCACCTCCTCGGTTCGAGGGGTGGGCGCCAAAACCATTCACATCGCCGTCTTCAACGACGCCGCCAACACCGTTGAGCCCGGACTCGAAGAGGAGCTCGTTCAGCAGGCCAAGGCCTTCGCGGCATGGTGCAATGCTTCGGGGGGCATCAACGGGCGGGACATCGTGATCGACGACCGCGACGCGGCGCTGTTCAACGCGGCACAGGTGACCGTGCAGGCCTGCCAGAGCGACTTCATGGCGGTCGGCGGCGGCATGGCGCTTGATCAGCCGTCCGTCCCGATTCGAGAGCAGTGCGGACTGGGCCAGATCAGCGGCTACCTGGCCTCCGACGCCTCCGTGGTTGCTTCCGATCAGGTCGACCCAGGCGGTGGCAACAGCGACACATGGCCCTCGGGATGGTTCCGGGCACTGGCCAAGGCGTATCCACAGGCGGTCAAGAAGGCTGGTATGGGCGGGGCGAACACTCCCTCCGTCCTCGAACCCGAGCACAAGTACGAGTTCGGTGCGGAAGCGAAGGGGTGGAAGGTCGTCGACTTCCAGGAGCCGCCGATAGCCGTGACCGACTGGGCGCCCTACATCGAGGAGGCGCAAAGCAAAGGCGTCGAGGCCCTGTGGCCCTCCTTGGACGACAACATCGTCCCCTACTTCCAGGCGATGACGACGGCCGGCTACCACCCTGCCTTCGTCGTCCTCGGGGTCCAGTTCTACAACTCCACGACCAGCAGTGGCGTGGCCGCCAACCCCGGCCTCCCGCCGGTCTACGTCGAGACGTCATGGTGGCCGCTCGAGATGGCTTCGCAGAGCCCTTCGACCGAACAGCTCATCAACGTCATGCACAGATATGCCAAAGGCGACGCCGTCGACTTCGACGATGAGGAGGGCGCGGAGTCGTGGCTATTGTGGGCCAAGTCCGCATCGGCATGTGGTACCGACCTGACGGGCTCATGTGTGCTGAGTCACGCCGCCGCCACAAAGAACTGGGACGCAGGAGGCATTCAGGCACCGATAGCGAGCTTGACCATGTCCAACCTAAACCCTCAGCCATCGCCGTGCTTTGCACTGCTCAAGGTCGAACCCAACAAGTTCGTCTACGACAAGGCGCTCACCAAGCCGACCCAATCCATCTGGAACTGCAGTCCCGAGAACGTCGTGCATCTGACGCCGCAGGAGTTACAACAACTGGCGTCCTTGTGACGTAGCGCTCGGCGGGCCCGACTCGGCAGACATGCGCAGTCCCAGAACCATTTCTTTCACCTTGACCCCGAAAAGTGGTCCACTTTTGTGAGCATTTGGCCGTGTCCCACCAGGAGGTGGAGTGCCATCCGCTGTTCAAGCGAGTTCCGTCTACCGGCCTGCGAAAGGATGCTGGCCGGCGAGTCGGTCAAGGATCCGGCCCGCCGAGCTGAGCGTCTCTGACGCCACCCTTACAAGTGGCGCCTCGCCAAGCCCTGGTCGATATCGGAGAGGCGCCTGGCTCAAGACCTATAAGCGGATCGCTTGGCAGGCCCGGCGCCGCATCAAGGACTTCGAAGACGAACTGAAAGCTGCGGCTTGCGATTCCGTCCACTCAGTTTCCACCCCGTCCACTGCGTCCGCTCCTGCAGCAGAGCGCTCTACTATCGACACCGCGCTCGTTGGCATGGGCCCGTTCCGCCGCGTGTACCTCTTTCTCTCCCTCACCAGGTGCTTTGGAGCGGATAAGGGGCTTTCGAAGCCGCCGACGTCGGCTTGGCTAGGCGTCCAGATTCCTCAACACCCCTAAAGCAGATCCAGAAATTTTCGATGCCTTGTGATGTGAGGATCGAGAAGCTTCCGTGAGCCGTGGCGGCAAGCCGTTCCGAAATTGGGTCGGACTCACCAGCACGATAGCTATGTTGTTGGTGGCATTGGGATGGTCGACATCGGCCTCTGCAATGCCTGGAGGCCTACCAGTCACGATCGTCGCGTCATCGACAGCCAATCCCTCGACCTTCGATCAGGGCATCACTTACACTGCCACGCTGACAACGTCGGATTCGGGCAACCTTGATATCACCGACACCATCGAGTTCCGAGACAACGGGGGCGATATCTCAGGATGTAGCTACCAACCGTTGACGAGTACGGCAACGGCCGGAACATACGTAGCCACATGTGACGAGTCTGCCTCCAACATGTCGGTTGGATCTCATAACATCACCGCCTTATTCCTCGGCGATTCCATTTACGGCCAGGGATCCGGCTCGCTGAACCAGACGGTCAATCAGGCGCCGACGACTACTGTCATCACCTCTCCTTCACCCGGTTCATCTGTCTCGTATGGCAATGAAGGGCAGAACTCCCTCAATTTCACGGTGACTGCCTCAGGCGTGTCCGACAACTCCCCCTCAGGCAGTGTCAACTTGTATGACGGCCTCCCGGGACCCGATACGTACCTGTGCACGGGGTTCCTCGGTGGGAATGGATCCGGTCAATCCAACGGGAACTGTTACATCAACAATGCGCAGATCGGCGCGGGCCTCTATGCACTGACGGCGATATATGGCGGTGATACCAACTTCGCTGGCTCCTCTTCGTCGCCTGAGGATCTCTCCGTCGTTCAAGTCTCGAGCCAAATGCAGGTCTTCCCTGTGCCGGGGTACGCCTTCTACGGTGCGGAAAACGGCAACTTCTTCATAACGGGAGTGGGAGGTGGCAATGGAGGGAACCCCACCGGGTTCTTCGCAATCACGGCGCACGGAGTAAACCTCGTCGCCTCCAACTCCTGCTCTGCAGGAAACGGAGGGGGGAATCCCTGCTTTATCGACTCGGCCACAGCGCTCCCCGCCTCGACGACGCCGTATGAGGTGACGGTGAGCTACCCCGGTGACACAAACTTCACCGCCGCGTCCGCGACAGCCCGCCTTTCCGTCTTTCCAGCCACGAGCTCGACGACCTTGTCGGTGTCGTCGTCCACCGCAGCATTCGGGAATGAAAGCTCCGTTCGCATCTCGGCGAGCGTCACGTCGGGGACGTCTGGATCACCCACCGGATCGATCACCGTGCAAAATGGTGGAAGCTTGGTCTGCGTGATCGCCCTCGTGGCGAGTGGTCCAAATGCGGCCACCGGGAGCTGCTCTATGAGCGACACTGAGCTCTCCCTCGGCACACATTCGCTGAGCGCCGACTATCCAGGTGACGGGAACTATCAGGGCTCCATGTCGGCTGGGCAGTCGCTCATCATCACCAATGAGACGAATCACGGCTACTGGCTCGTCGGAGCGGACGGCGGGATCTTCTCCTTCGGCTCAGCCCAGTTCCACGGCTCAACCGGCTCCAAGACTTTACAGCGCCCGGTTGTCGGGATCACGCCTACTTCGGATCGGCAAGGCTACTGGCTTGTGGCCTCAGACGGAGGTGTCTTCGCCTTCGGTGATTCGGGCTTCTACGGCTCCCTCCCAGGATTGGGATTCGGTCCAGCCGGAACTCTCGGATCCGCTCCGAAGCTCGCTGCGCCGATCGTGGGAATGGTCCCGTCTTCCGATGGGGGCGGCTACTTCATGGTCAGCTCTGACGGTGGTGTCTTCGCCTTTGGCGATGCGCACTTCGCCGGATCTTGTCCGGGTATTGGGGGATGTCAAGGATCAGCGGTCGCGGTAATGCCGGATGCCTCCGGTCATGGTTATTGGGTGGCGACGAACACCGGCAACGTCTACGCATTTGGCGACGCTCTCTATTTCGGTGCGCCCGGTATCCAGGGGTCCCCGGTGACGTCGGCCGTTCGGACTCCGGACGGAGGAGGCTATTGGATCCTCCTCGCTGACGGCACCGTCTACAACTATGGCGACGCCGAATACCTCGGCGGCGCGAGCGGCCTTGGTGGGCTGAATCCAGCCACCACGATCTCTGCCACTGCTGACGGTGGTGGTTACTGGTTGGCGTCTGCAAATGGTGCTGTTGACTCTTATGGAGACGCGCCCAACGATGGCGGTATGGCTGCCGCCCATCTGAATGCTCCGGTGATTGCTGGAACGGGCTGGTGACCGTGCCACTTGCATCCTGATTAGGCCATCTTCGGCGTCGGAGACGGAGAGTTAGCTTGACGAAGCACTGGGGACTTAATCGAACCGGGCGTTGACCTCTGAACGCCCGACGTCCAGTCGTGTGGCGGTTTCGTCGTGGTACTGGGCCCTGGTCCCCACGCTGCTGTCTTGTCCATCCGGTTTCCATTTCGTCCACTCAGTCCGCCCCCGTAGTAGAGCGCTCTATTACAGAGGCGTTCAGCCGGGCGAAGGCCAACGCGCTGAATGCGATCAGGGCAATATGGGAGCCATAGTCCAACGACGGCTCGCGTAGCCCGATATGGGTGGCGAGGACCCCTGCCACAAGTGTTGGGATCGAGAAGGCAACGTAGCTGACCGTACACAGCTGAGATCAGGCCGGCTCTCTCGTGAGTCTCCACTGGTGGCTCACCGAGCGAATCGACCCAAGGTACCCAGTTCCGAAGCCCTCCCGTCCCACAATCGAAACGAGTCGGCGATCCTTCACGAGCACAGCTAACGCGAGGGCGTTCGCCGTCGAGCACCACCTCATCGACCGAAAGCAGGCAACCGCCAGTCGCGTTCGGCATGTGAGGGCGGATCGCCACCCACCACGCCATAACCGCTGGCGCGAGACCTGAGCAATCCTCAAATCAGGGACTACAAGCCCGTCCGTCTTCTCGCGCCACGAATGAACTTTCGCTGTCCCAGAGCCCGGAGTCGCAAATGGCGAGAGTTGTCCGTGAATTGACTGGGTTGAGTTCGACCGGCTCTATCGGCCATCGGCCCGGGGTCGTCACAATCATCGCTGTGTGGCGACGGACCGTTGATGATTGACCCACGAGTACCCGTGCAATCCATTTCGCATCACAGACGCTGGTCCGCACGCGCACACGTTGGGCCCGCGCCCCCTCGGAGGGCTCGCAGACTGATCATTCTGGCGTTGACAATGGTCCTGCTCGGGACCGGCATCTGGGTGGGCGACTCGCTATTGGGCAACGATCGGAGCACGTCAGCTGCTTCGGGCTACACCATCCAACGGCCTGGGACGGCTATCGGGGCGAACGACACTGCCCAGACCTCCAACGTGGCCATGTCGGTTCCGGCCGGCTACACAACCCAGCAAATGATCTTCGACGACCAGTTCTCCGGCACCACCCTCGACGCCACCAAGTGGAGCGCGTTCTTGGGGGCCCAAGGTAATGCCTGGAACAACAACGGCAACCTCCCTGCGCCCTACACCGGACCGAACACTCCCACTACCGAGAATGCAGCCATGTACGGGCCTTCGCAAGTCAGTGTCGACAACGGATTGACGCTGACGGCGACCCGCAATGCCAATCAGTATGCCGACACCTACCCCTGGATTAGCGGTGTGGTCACGACCGAAGGCAAGTTCAGCCTCCCGGTGGGTGGCTGGTACGTCCAGGTGAAGGCCAAAATGCCCGACCAGACACAGGGTATGTGGCCCGCCATCTGGTTCCTGCCGGGAATTCCCGGTACGGCCGCGAACGAGTTCGACGGCTACGAGGGCGGATTCGTCGGAGCGGATCCCAACCAGATCATGCACTCGAACTATTTTGCCGATCAGGGTCCGGTTCAAAAGAACTACAGCGTCAAATCGGACGTGACGGCCGGATATCACGTCTACGGCTTTCGGTTCATCCCGGGCCACTCCATCACCGCTTACTTCGATGGCAGGCAGGTGTGGCAGGTGGACGCATCGAGCGACATCAGCATCACCCCGGAACCATACGAGATCATCCTCGAACTTCAAGTTGCTGGGCCGGGTGCAACGTGGTGGCACACCGGAACCACAGGTGCTACCCGCTCGACGAGCATGGACATCGCCGAGGTGCGTGCGTATTCCGACTCGTAGTGCGGCTTTCAAGCGCCCCGACGGAAGGGGACCGTGCCATCACAGGGACGGCGGGCGGCCTGTCGGGAGGCGGCCTGACTGGTGACGCAGACCCTGAGGTCCACAACCCTCCACCGAACGACAGACCGTGGGACTGGGACCCGATGGCTTGATCACGTCGAGGCTCGAGTCGATTCGCTGAAGTCGCGGCTCGAGGTGCTGCCAATAGCCCCTGATGGCCTCCTGCCAAGACCGCAGACTTGAACCCTCAAGTCGCAATACCGCCCATCACTTGAACGGTCAAGCGGTAGCTCGTGGGCCTCGGCCAGCACAGGTTGGCCTGACTCAGGTAAGCGGCTGCTTCCACTCCGAGGCGTCGACCCGGGCCTCGATTCGTTCGCAGAATTCGCGCAGCTGGTCCAACTCGGGGCGACTGAACTCGTCGATCACCAGCCGGCGCACCGCTGCGACATGGGCTGGAGCGCTGGAGATGAGCTTGGCGAAGCCGGCTTTGGTGAGGACGGCGTTCGTGAATCGACCATCGGTTTTGTCCGGTTCTCGCCGGACGTACCCCCACTTCTCCAGCCGGGTGACGAGATGGGATAGGCGCGAGAGCGATGCGTTGGTCACCATCGCCAGTTCGCTCATCCGCAGGGTGTGGTCTGGCTCCTCTGACAGACGGGCGAGGGCGTGGTACTCGATGAAGCTCAGGTCCGAGTCATGCTCCAGCTGACACTCGAGCGCCCGGCGCAGCTTATGCATGACCGATGCCAGCGCTCGCCACCCTTGTTCCTCCTGCGTCGTCAGCCACCGAACCCGCCTTGCCGCTGTTGGTCGTGTCGTCCTTGCCATCCCCGAATGCTACGAGCCGAGCCCCCCCAGTTGACGATTCAAGCGATGAAGCCGTACGTTACAATAACTTGAACCTTCAAGTCTCGATGTGTTTGGAGAAGCATGACGGCATTTCCGCTCGTCTTCGGCGTCGACACCTTTGGCGACCTGGCGTTCGGCGCCGACGAGAACCCGCTCTCGCAGGCTGAGACCATCCGTCGAGTGGTCGACGAAGGTGTGCTGGCCGAAGACGTGGGTCTCGAGTTTTTCGGGATCGGCGAGCACCACACGAATGACTGGCCCATGCCCGCCGGCGACGTGGTACTGGCCGCGATCGCTTCGCGCACCGCCAACATCCATCTGGGTTCGGCGGTGCTCGTGCTCAGCTCCGACGACCCAGTGCGAGTCTTTCAGCGATACTCGACCCTGCACGCGATTTCAGCTGGGCGGGCCGAGGTCATCCTCGGGCGAGGCTCCAGCATCGAGTCCTTTCCTCTCTTCGGCTACGACCTCGCCGACTACGAGACCCTCTTCGAGGAGAAGACGCAGTTGTTCTCCGAGCTCCTGCAAGGAGGCCGGGTCTCGTGGCAGGGCACCACTCGGGCCGCCTTGAACGACGCCGATGTGGTGCCGCATCTGGAATCGGGCCCGTTCCCTGTGTGGATCGGGGTAGGCGGCAGCCCCGAATCGGTCGTGCGCGCCGCCCGCTACGGGTTTGGCCTGATGCTCGCCATCATCGGTGGCCCGCCCAGCCGGTTCGTGCCGTTCTCCCACCTGTTCGCGGCGGCACTCGACAAGTACGACCAGCCCGCCCGCCCGGTCGGCGTCCACGCGCCCGGGCACATCGCCGCCAGCGACGAGGAAGCCCGCGACGAGCTCTGGCCCCACTACCGCGACATCCTGACCCGAGTGGGGCGTACCCGTGGTTGGCCGCCTCCGAGCAAAGACCAGTTCCTACGCGAGACGGGTCCAGACGGCGCATGGCACGTCGGCTCCCCAGACTCGGTCGCGCGCAAGATCGCGGCCAACCTGCCGGCCCTCGGCGCCTCCCGATTCGACCTCAAGTACGGCATGGTCGGGCTCCCGCACGCGACGATCACTCGCACCATCGAGCTGTACGGCACCAAGGTCGTCCCGCTCGTGCGGGAGATGCTCGCGGATACCGACCCCGACCCTGCCGCGTGACGGCCTGCTTTCGCATGTCCGGCGACAAGCCATGGGTCATCACTCAGGAGCCAGAAGGACTAATGGTGCTGCCATCTCGAGGGCTCGACCCGGCCAAAGCAGGAGGCCTGGGTCAGAACCGTAAGGTCATGCCCTCCGAGTCAAGAGGCACACGTCGGCCCACTGTTCGCCATCGTGTACTCGACGTCGCCAAGTGGCGGCACGTCCCGCTAGGTTCCGACCTGTGAGCAAGGGGCTCGCCAGCGCAGCCGACCTCGAGCGGACCGAAGTACCGGGCATTGCGTCGTCGGCCGTCGTGATCGGCCAGCCCTCCCTGGGCGCCCAGTCTCTCCTCTCGGAGGGAGCCGTCATTCGAGCTGAGAACGGCGCGGTGGCGATCGGCGCAGGCTCGGCCGTGATCGAGAACGGCGTGGTGATCGGCGCCGCCGCGATGCCTACCGCGATCGGCCGCCGAACGGTCTTCGGCCATCGCTGCCTCGTGGTCGGGGCTAGCGTCGGCGACCTCTGCGAGATCGGCAATGCGTCCATCCTCATGCCCGGCAGCCGGCTCGGTGACCGCGTCTTCCTCGGCGAGGGCACCTTGGTTCCTCCCGGCGCGGAGCTGCCCGGCAACGTGGTCGCCGTCGGCCGTCCTGCTCGAATCATCCGAACGGTGTCGGAATCGGACCTCGACCGTCTCCGCGGGCTGCGCGGCGGCGACCTCACGCTCCCAGCACACTCGTTCACCACCATCCAACCGACACTGGAGGGCCTCCGCATGGGCCAGCTCTATGACTACCGCGGGATAACACCCACCATTGCTGCCTCGGCCACGCTGTTCCCGACCGCAGAGATCACCGGAGATGTCGTCGTCGGCGAGCGCAGCATCGTCGGTGCCGGAGTAAAGATCATCGGAGACTCCCACGGCCCCGTGCGTATCGGCAGCGACGTCCAAATCCTGGAGAACACCGTCCTGCATCTGCTTCCCGACAATCAGCTCATCATCGAAGACGGCGTCACCATCGGTCCGGGCGCCATGATCCACGGCTGCCAGATCGGTGCCGGCTCGATCGTCGAGCCGGGTGCCATCGTCTGCGATGGCAGCGCCATCGGCGCGGGGTGCGTCGTGCGAGCCGGTGCCGTCGTCAAACAGCGCTCTCGCTTTCCGGAGCGCGTTGAGATCGACGGATTTCCCGCTGACGAGATCCGTAGGATTGAAGCGCCCGAGCGACCGGGTTGGGCACTCACGAACGAGGACCTCCCGACCCTGATCGGCAACCATTCAAGTGAATGACCTGACCGGTTATGAAGCCGCCACCCTCGGATGACAGCCCGGCGGCGAGACCGACCTCTTCTGGCTCTCCCAACCTGCGAACAGGCACAGTGGCAAGCATCCGATCGAGTTGATCACTTGCGAAGTCAGCAGCATTGGCCATCAGACCCACAGCAAAGGCGTTCGCCGGGCTTTCAGGCCTGCGTTAGAGCACGTGCACGCAAACATTGTCGAACGCGGCCCGGGGTATCGCGGCGCAGAGGTCGCGATGGGGAGCTCAAACTAGAGCGGGCGTGTCAAATTTTTCTCGAGCAGCGTCGACACGAGTAGATCCCGATAGCCGTGGTCGTCAAAGAGAATCGTCACCTGATCTCGGTCGTATCGCTGAATCGTGCCCTCGCCCCAGTGCTCGGTAGCTACGCGCGCCCCGATCGGGAAGGGCTCCTCCCAGTGCGGGGTCGCGGGACGCTGAAGGTCGTTGTCACAATTACCGCACGGACCTGGGTAATTCTGCCCGAAGTAGGTCAGGAGGAATGACCGCCGGCATCCGGTGTGCTCGGCGTAGCGGCGCATCATCTCAAGGCGAGAGGACTGGACCTCCTGCTCGCGACTTGACTTCTCTGCGGATGCTTCGAGAGACGAACGAACGCTCATCAGTTCGTTCCACCGCACTCCCCCGTCGGCAACCCAATTAGCGGCGCCGATATCTACCAGGCGGGCTAGCGCGAGGGTCTCCGAGCGCGTGCTACGCGCGGCACCGGCGAGATGGTCGACGCCGTTGCCGGCAAGCCCCTCGGCCAGGCTATGCGCGACGTCGGCGACGATCGCCTCCGAGACGCCATCTCTCACTGCGAGGTGTCGAACTACGGCCAGGTCGGCATCGTGGTAGAGCAGTTGGGCCTGCGCCGGCTTTCCGTCCCGCCCGGCGCGTCCAATCTCTTGGTAGTAGGCGTCAATTGAGCCGGTTGGGTCGGCGTGCACGACCCAGCGCACATCGGCCTTGTCGATACCCATTCCGAACGCCACCGTGGCGGCCATGATCCGCGTCGACCCATCGAGGAATGACTCCATGGCCTGGCGCCTGACGGCGATCGGGAGCCCCGCGTGGTAAAGCGTCACGTCATGCCCGGCCGCGGCGAGAACATCCTTGGCCTCTTGGGCGCCGGCACGCGTGGCGGCGTAGACAATCCCAGACCCTTCGAAGTCGGATGCCGCCCGTTCGATGGCCCGCCGTTTGCCCTCGCGAGAGAAGACGCGATGGACGCTCAGGCTGATCTCCGGTCTGTTGAAGTCGCCGATCACCACCTTCGGTTCCTGAAGCCCGAGCCGTTTGATGATCTCCTCGCGCACGGGCGGCGCTGCCGTTGCCGTCAACGCCATTCGTACGTCGGCACCCAGTGCGTCGGCCTGAGCGCTGAGTCGCAGGTAGTCCGGTCGAAAATCTTGGCCCCACTGGCTGACAAGATGGGCCTCGTCGACGACGAACAAACCCGGCTGGACCCTCATTAGCGTCGCTCTGGTTTCAGGGTTCGTGAGCTGCTCGGGCGCGACAAACACAAACTCGTTGACGTCACCCGCAGTCGAGAGCGCCTCGGCCCGAGCCCGCCTCGATAACTTGGAGTTCACGACGGTGGCCGACAAGCCAGCGTCACGGAGATGCGCGAGCTGATCGTCTTCCAAGGCGATCAGCGGAGTAGACCACTATGGTCGGGCCCGTCCTCAACAGTCCGGCCAGCTCATAGATGGCGGATTTGCCGGCGCCGGTTGGCAGCACTGCCACGACGCTGCGGCCGGCGACTGCGGCGCTGATTGCCTCGAGCTGGCCAGGGCGCAGTTGGTCGAACCCGAGCCGATCTCGGGCCAGGCGCCGAATCGAGCCGGCTGTCGTGACAGTCGTCGCCATTCTGCGGGCTCTTAGACCTTTGCCTCGAACGCGCAGATGAGGGAACCGTCCAGCCTCAGTCGCTGGTCTGAGATGGCTAGCACGACCTCGGCTGGCACGCGCGTCAGGTGGCTGAGACGGCCAGGCCCAGCGGGAGAGGCTCCGACGCTCTACAAGCCGTCAAGGTCGACGTTGGGGTAGCCCTCAGGAATCTTCTCCAAGTCAGCGGGATCCGTGTCGATCACTTCAAGTTCTGGGTCGTTCTCGATATCCGGGACCAACTCATCCTCGGCGACTTCATCATCCTCGTCGCCGACGCCGGTTTGCTTGCCGCCGCGACGGTCGGCGGTCACTGGATCGACGTCCCAGCCCGCTTCCACGTCGTCTGCAGCTTCCGCAGGTCCTGACCCGTCCGGGTCGTCAATGCCCCCCTCTAAAATGGATAGCTGGTCCTCATCCTCGAGGTTGCCCCCGATCTCTTTCAGCTCGGTCCGATCGACTGTCGTGTCTTCGATGTCGCGCTGGTCAGAACCTTCGCCAATCGCGTCCTGCTCGTCCAGCGCTTCGTCCACATTTTCGTACAGAGTGCTGTCTTCGGGTGGCTGTTTCGAGATGTCAGTCATGATGATGGTGGTCGCTACTCCCTTGATGAGCTGCTACTTCACACTGCCCGGGATTGGGTCGCAATGGCCTCGGTCAAGCCGAGTATAAGAGTCTGGGGACGTCAACAACCCCTTGGTATCTGGGCTCGACCTCCCCATCAGCTGGATGACTCGAACGCGGCTGTATAGATGTCCGGCAGCGATACCCGACCTTCTGGCCCAGCAATGGGCGGTCTTCGGGACGGGGCCTCTGCGTCGAAAGATAAATCACCGTGCTTCGGTGCCTACGGCCGGCCGCAGTCGCTGCAGTAGCCCTGGAAGAGCACTTCGCGATTGACGATCCGGTAACCGAAGCGCTGCGGGCGTGGCAACTCAAGCGCGTCCAGTCCCTGCGGATGCACGTCGCGCAGGTCACCGCACTTGAGGCAAACGAGGTGGTGATGGCCGTCCTCGGTGTTGGGGTCATAGCGCGTGGGCCCCGCACCCGCATCCACCTGCTGCACCTCGCCCATCGACACCAGCTCGTTAAGCGCGTTGTACACCGTCGCCAGGCTGACCTCTGGGAGACGTTCCCGGGCCCGCTCGAGGACCTCTTCTGCGGTGAGGTGGACGTGCTCACCTCCCATCACCTCGGCTATGACCCGTCGCTGCGGCGTCAAGCGCCAGTGCAGCGCTCGGAGGCGCTGGAGAAGCGGGGTCGAGGTCACGTTCCCATGTATACCAGCAAGCACCTCTAAGGTTAGGTCTGCG
This sequence comes from uncultured Acidimicrobiaceae bacterium, assembly GCA_963726005.1. Taxonomy (GTDB): domain Bacteria; phylum Actinomycetota; class Acidimicrobiia; order Acidimicrobiales; family RAAP-2; genus Bog-473. Next base: position 86,106 of record CAVSAT010000001.1, on the reverse strand, counting down.
GTAACTCTTGAATGATTCTAGGTTCAGCCCTAAGGTGAGCGAAAAGTCCGGATTCCGACGGGAGGCCGATGGGATGCAGAAGCCGGTCAGGACCGTGCGAGGACGTCAGAAAACGGCGAGGGGCGGTCATGACCGATGACGAGGAGCCGGGCTCCGACAAGGTGACCGCCTGCACCCGGGCGTTCGAAGAGATCGACGCTCAGGTCTTCCCCGGGCCCGGCCGGGGGGCCACGCGTTTGGAGGCGGCCGCGAGCGATCGGTGGGGTGGGCCTTCGCCTGCCACCGTGGTCGCATACCGCCGCATGATCGCGCTCGTGGTGAAGCATGAGCTGGCCCACGGCGACCCGATGAAGCAGGACGACCGCAGGCCACCGACCGCGCCGGCCGCCGAGATCGGGCCGCGAGTGACGACTCTGGTCACGCCGGGGACGAAGCCGAGGTCATTTACTGGAGCCGATGTTTCCGATGTGTCCCGACGCCGTCAGACGCGTCTGCCGCGGAAGGCGAACACGTAGCAGACACGAGCTGAACATGACAGCCTTGGACGCAAGGTAAGCAACGTCACGAGCAACCAGTCATCAGAGGGAAACAGCGAGCAAGGAGAATGAAAGACATGTCTGACCGCGGCAGCGAAAGCGAGAACCCAGTAATCCCCTCCCCGACTCCCACGCCGCATCGGCCCATGTCGAACAGGGACTGGTGGCCGGAACAGCTCGACCTACGGGTTCTCAGCCAGCACGCGTCCCGGTCCAATCCGATGGGCAAGGAATTCAACTACGCCGAAGAGTTCGCGACCCTCGACGTCGACGCGCTGAAGCAGGACCTCGTCGACGTGATGACGACGTCGCAGGACTGGTGGCCGGCCGACTATGGCCACTATGGGCCGCTCTTCATCCGTATGACGTGGCACGCCGCCGGCACGTACCGCATCGCCGATGGCCGAGGCGGCGGAGGCGAAGGCGCACAGCGCTTCGCCCCCCTCAACAGTTGGCCGGACAACGCGAGCCTCGACAAGGCGCGTCGGTTGCTTTGGCCGGTCAAGCAGAAGTACGGCCGGAAGATCTCCTGGGCCGATCTGATCATCTTCGCCGGCAACGTCGCCATGGAATCGATGGGGTTCAAGACCTTCGGCTTCGGCTTCGGGCGAGAGGACATCTGGGAGCCCGACGAGATCTTCTGGGGCTCTGAGGACACGTGGCTCGGCGACGAGCGCTACAGCGGCGACAGGGAGCTCGCCCATCCCTTCGGAGCCGTGCAGATGGGCCTGATCTACGTGAACCCCGAAGGGCCCAACGGCAATCCAGATCCGCTGGCTGCCGCCAAGGACATCCGAGAGACCTTCGCTCGCATGGCCATGAACGACGAGGAGACGCTTGCGCTCATCGTCGGCGGCCACACGTTCGGCAAGACCCATGGCGCAGCCGGTGCCGAGTACGTCGGCCCCGAGCCCGAGGGCGCCCCCCTCGAGGAGCAAGGCCTCGGCTGGACGAACACCTTCGGTACCGGCAGCGGCGACGACACGATCACCAGTGGGCTTGAGGGCGCCTGGACCAACGAGCCAACGAAGTGGGACAACGGATTCCTGGACAACCTGCTCAACTACGACTGGGAGCTCACGACGAGCCCGGCCGGAGCGAAGCAGTGGACTCCGAAGAATCCCGAGGCACAAGGCACCGTGCCCGACGCCCATGATCCGTCGAAGAGGCACGCCCCCATGATGCTGACGACGGACCTCTCGCTGAAGATGGATCCGATCTACGCCCCGATCGCGAAGCGCTTCCACGAGAACCCCGACCAGCTCGCCGATGCGTTCGCCCGAGCGTGGTACAAGCTGTTGCACCGCGACATGGGACCCGTCTCGCGCTACCTCGGCCCGTGGGTTCCGGAGCCGCAGCTGTGGCAGGACCCCGTCCCCGCGGTCGATCACGAACTGATCGGGGAGGAGGACATCGCCGCCCTCAAGGGCAAGATCCTCGCGTCGGGGCTGTCCATCTCCCAGCTGGTGTCCACTGCTTGGGCGTCGGCGGCAAGCTTCCGCGGCACCGACAAGCGTGGCGGGGCCAACGGGGCGCGGATTCGCCTTGCGCCGCAAAAGGACTGGGAGGTCAACGACCCGGCCGAACTGGCCAAGGTGCTGCAGACCCTCGAGCAGATCCAGCAGGACTTCAACAGCGCACAGTCCGGCGGAAAGAAGGTCTCGCTCGCCGACCTGATCGTTCTGGGCGGCTGCGCGGCCGTCGAGCAAGCGGCGAAGAACGGCGGTCACGACGTCACGGTCCCGTTCGCGCCGGGGCGCACGGACGCCTCACAGGAGCAGACCGACGTCGAGTCGTTTGCCGTGCTCGAACCGGCCGCCGACGGGTTCCGCAACTACCTCCGCGCCGGCACGAAGCTGCCGGCGGAGACCCTGCTGCTCGACCGGGCCAACCTGTTGACGCTGACCGCTCCCGAGATGACGGTTCTGCTCGGCGGCATGCGGGCCCTCAACGCCAACTTCGGCCAATCCCAAGACGGCGTCTTCACCGACCGGCCCGAGACGCTGACCAACGACTTCTTCGTGAACCTGCTCGACATGAGCACGGAGTGGAAGCCTTCCGCGTCATCCGAGAACGTGTACGAGGGTCGCGATCGCGCGACGGGCAAGGCCAACTGGACCGCCACCGCCGTCGACCTCGTCTTCGGTTCGAACTCCCAGCTTCGAGGCATCTCGGAGGTCTACGCATGTGACGACTCGAAGGAGAAGTTCGTGCGTGACTTCGTGGCTGCGTGGGACAAGGTCATGAACCTCGATCGCTTCGACCTCGCGGCCAAGAAATAAAGACGGATCAGGCGCAGGCGATTCGTCGAGCGAAGGTCGGTTGGTACTGCCGAAACATCGATAAGAAGATCGGCGACTCCGTCGCAGATGGCGTCAACGTCTCCTGAACAATGAGTGCCTTGAACCGTCCCTTCTGAGAGCGGAAGAGACGATCTCTGGCCGCCGGCAGTTCGAAAGGGCGCCTGCGAAGCGCCTGCGTCTCTTGAACACCAGGGTCCTGGCAAGGCAACAAGACCAGCGCACCCAGCAGGACCGCGACCCACACTGCGCGGTTGTCGCTCAGCGTGTGGGGGCTTCCGCGTGGGCTCGACTGGAGGAGCCATCGCCGGTGCCGATCGCAGCCACCGGCACGTGGGTGCTCGTGAAGTGGTACGAGCCCGCGCCGACTTCGACAACGGCGTAGTTACCGTCGATGGACGCCGACGTGATCCCCTTCTGCCGACTGAGCGCCATGCCCGACTCGCGCACGTTGTCCAGGGCGACGGCTGGGATGCTGACGCTCGCCTTCGTGTTGGCCGGCACGGTGACGTCGACCTTGAAGGGCCGGGTTGCGTCCGTCGGTCGGCTCCACGCCACTTCGATGGCCCCGTGGGGAGTCGGCACTCGTCCCGCTACGTAACTCAGCGCATGCAGCGGAACCGTGACGTCGAACGAGCCATATCCCGGGGCCGTGGGGATGACCCCGAGCAGCGTCTGCTGTATCGCGACCAGCACGTTCGAGCCGAAGCCGTGTGAACGACTATCGCCGTTGCCGTAGAGCGAGGCAAGGGGCGGGGTGAGGACATCCTTGTCCTGTGGGTTCCACATCTCCCAAGTGAACGTTCCGCCCCGGGCCAGGATGTTGGCCCAGCCGGGCTCGGACGCGTCCGTCAAGATATGCAGGATGGCGCTGTCCCGACCGGTGAGCCGCAGCGCGTCGAGGACATAGGCGGCACTGACGACCGGCGGGGAGAAGGGCATGCTGAGGATGTAGTTGCTCACGGTCGTAACGTCAGATGGTGGAACGACCCCGAACTGCAGCGCAAGGGCGTTGTTGACTTGCGGCGAGACAGCGCCTGAGCACGTGCAGAGGTCGTCGCTTGGCGAAACCGGTTTGCCGTTGGTGTCCAATCCGTCCGTGTAGTAGCCCGCCGGCAGCAGAAGGTGGGCGTTGATCGCGGTCGCCAGCCCATGGGCTCGCCCGCGCTGTTTCGCCACCTCGGCCCCTGGACGGCCGAGGGCCACTGCCATGTCGGCGGCGCGGCTGAACACGTTGTCCGCCAGCAGGTTGAGCTGGGTATCGGTTGGGAACTGCGGGACGTCAGTTGGGCCGGGAATGGTCCCGACGAGACCGTTGGAGCCGATGTTGCTCCAGAAGAAGTCCGACACCTTGACCACAACGGGATACAGCGCTGTCAGCAACGCCGTGTCGCCGGTGTGGATCCAGTACTGCCAGACCCATTCGGGGTAGTACGCGGTCCCCTGGGGGATCTCCTGTGCCCCGAGCGCGGTCGGATAGATCTTGTTGATCGCGCCGTTCGGCCAGAAGCGAGCCTGCGACTGGGCGAACTCGAGCAGGTCCTTCCTCGTGAGATTCGTGTCGCCGAAGGCATCCATGGCCGTCTCCGACTCGTTCGCTCCGTCCCCAAGCCACGGGCCCTTTTCCCGCGTGGGGGTGTCAACGAACTGCTCCTGCATCGTGAACAACGCCGAGTGGCGGCCGAGGTCGAAGACCGCGTTCACCGTCTTGTTCGAAGATGTGAACGTTCCGGCGTTCTCGTCGGGGACAGCATCGTGCCGGGTGAGGACGACGATGTCCTTCGTGGTGAGAGTCTCACCCGGGTCGTCGATCTGGAGGTACCGGAAACCGAGGTAGTCGAAGGGGCGGAAGGTCTCGCGACCGCCGCCCCGCTCGACGTAGGAGTAGCTCATGTTCGTGTGCTGGGTCCCCATTGTGGTCGAGACGTCGCCCGACCGGTCGAGGAGGTACCCGGCGTGCATCGTCACCCGGCGGCCGGGCTGCCCGTGGCTGAAGGTGACCGAGGGGATGGCGGCGTAGACCTTTCCGAAGTCGGCCACGACGGCGCCAGATGCGAGGCGGGAGACGGATACGGCGTGGACCGGCTCGTAGACGATGCGGGTCCGCACGGACACCAGATGAGTCCAAGGCGCGGTGGGATGAGGACCGATCACCATTGCCGGCTGCCACCCCAAGGCCCGGTAGCCGGCCTCGTCCCAGCCGATCGGCTCGGCCGGGCCGTTGACGTTCTCGGTGTAGTCGACCGGGTCGCCCTCCTCGTCCCGCTGGACACCCGGCAGCCAAGCACCCGGCAGGACTTCCCACGTGCCATCGGTGGTGATCACTTCGACCGTGCCGTCGGCGTGCAGCACCGTGATGCGGGCGATAACGCCCGGCGTGCCCTCGGGTCGGCCCTTGCCGGGGCCCTGCCAGTCGTAGATGATCCCGAAGGCGTTGGCCTTTCCCGCCTTGAGGAGGCGCGTGATGTCGGTCGTCTCGTAGTACTGCGAGTCCGGGTACGCGTACGCCTCGCCCTTGGCGGCCATCGACCCGTTCACATAGAGCTCGTACTGCTGGTCGGCTGACACGTACGCTCGGGCCCGGACGATAGGAGAGCCGCCGAGCTTCGCATCCTTCCGGACGTAGCTGTATTCGTCCTTGTAGGCCCAGACGCCTGTGGTGTTCTGGACGTTGAACGTCTCTGGCGTGTCCAGCTGCTCGACGGTAGGTCGCTTGATCCAGTCCGCGTGCCAATCGCCATCATCCAAACCAGTGTCGAATGTCGCGGCCTGTGCTCGTGGCCCGCTGACTCCCGAGCCGTCCCAGGTCTGAACCGTCCACCGGTAGGTGGTGTCCGGCGCAAGGGCGCGTCCCCCATATGGCACGAACGCCTGCGCCGCGGACTGGACCTTGGCGCTGTCCCAGACCACCAGTGCCGCGCCGCGCCGCGGGCCGCCGAGAACGGGGCGGGAGACCACGATGCGGTAGGCGCTCTGGATCGCGCCCCGCCGACCGTCGTCGACGTGCCACCCGAAGTACACGTCGGTCAGCCCAAGCCCTACCGGCGCCGCCAGGTCGTCCACGGTCAACGCCAGCGGAGCTCCCGGGCCGCCGGGCGTAGCTCCCGCCACGGCGTCGGACGCGAGCGGCGCCAACATCGACACGGCCACGACGACCACACCCAGTACCGCGCGGCCTTGACACCTCACCCGCATTGGCCGAGTATCGCATAGCGATAACCAGGCGGGTCCGACCAGCGCTTCACTATCGACGAGAGGCGCATCGTCATATCGGATTGCGGACCATCTTCTGTGGATCCATGATCCCGCCGAGTCAGCCTCGGTTACATATCCGTTTGCGATAGCGGCTTGCGGAAGGCTTGTGTGTCGTCGTTCGCCTTGTGAACAAGAGCGCTGCAACCCTGGCAACGAGTCCAGGTTGTCCCTGCAAAACAGGATGATCTTGCCTGGCTTAGGGAACATGGTGAGACCGATAGAGCGCTCTATTATCAATCGGGCGGGAGCGATCGGCTTGCAAGCGCTAGAGATTGTGGCCACATCCGAGCACCCGTTTACCGATCATGACTGAGGAGTTCGCCAGATAGTCGATCGGCTAGCAACGGAGATTAAACTGAACATGTGAGCTCCTCAAGCGCCGCAACTGTGGACGAAGGCCGACCGATTCCGTTGAGCGCGGCGCAAACTCGAGTCATCACAGCAGCCCTTGACGTGTTTTCTCGGCATGGTGTTGGTGGGACGTCGCTACAGATGATCGCCGACGAGATCGGCGTCACAAAGGCGGCCGTCTATCACCAGTACAAGACAAAGGACCAGATTGTCTTGGCCGCCGCAGAGTCGGAGTTGAGGAGGCTGGAGGTGATCATCGAGGCGGCAGAAGGTGAGTCCTCCGCAAAGCGGGCACGTGACTCACTCATCGCCGGCATCGTCGACCTCGCTATCGACCGCGGACGTACCGCCAGCACCATCCTCAGCGATCCAGTGATCGTTGGGTTCTTCGCTGATCACGGCAAATTTCGTGATGTTATGCACCGCCTGCGTCACATCCTGGTCGGAGACGATACGGCGCCGGAGGCCCGCGTCCGGACCGCCATGCTCATTGCCGCCATCAGTGGCGCAGTCATGCACCCTTTCGTCGCCGACCTCGACGATGAGCTGGTGCGGGCCGAGCTTCTGCGCCTCGCGCGGCGCTTTCTTTGCCCGCCAGCATGAGTCTGGCGAGTCGGCAAATGGACCGCCGCCGGTTACCTAGCGCGCCTGTTGCAGGTAGACGTTCAGACGGCGGATCCTGTCGTGCGCATCGAACTCAAAAACGGTCATCGAGTTGATGACGTTCACGTTGTCGCCTCGAAAGTGGCGCTCTTCGATCTCGTAGTAGACCAACGCCCCAGTTTCGGAGATCCGCCGCACGGTGGTCTCGAATGACTCCGTGGCCGAGGCCCACCGCGTCAGCATCTCGATGTACTCGTCCCAGTTCTGCACCTCGAGAAAAGTGCCGACCCGTTCGAAATCCTGAACGGCGACGAACTCTGTCAAAGGAGCCCAATCAGCCGGATCCCTGACCTCAGCCACCAGCCGTTGCATAGCACGGTCGTACTCGAGGACCCTCTGCGTCAACGGGCCGACACTCTCAGAAGCTATGCGATCCATCAGTCGGTTGAGCGGGGACCGCGCGGCAAGATGTGCGGGAGGTCCTCGGTCGTGAGCATTCCAGGCCGGGCACCGCACACGTAGGGAACGGCGTTCACGAGGCCGTTGGCGTTGTAGGCGGGCACAAAGGACGCCAGGTCATCGAGTGGCACAGGGAACGGCATGCTCATGTCGATCGGCGCGTCACCGTGAATCCGGATCCGCCAACCCGTGGGCTGCAAACCCCAATCGGGCTCGACGTCCATAGTCACGAAGCCGTACTGTGTGAACCGGATCCGATCGATGCCCTTGCTGCGGCCCGTGACGACAACCCGCTGCGCCGCCGCAGTCCCGGCCTTAATTTCACCGGCCACAATCATCATGTCTTTCTTGGCTGCGGCGACGCCACCCTCGCCGACCCATTCGTCGATTTCGAAGCCGGCCAACTCGGCCAACACGCTGAGCGGCGGCTGATACTCACCGAACAAGTGGTTCTTGCGGCGCTCGGGATCAAATTCCGCCAGCGGCTTCCCAAATCGCATCTGCTCCATGACCATGTGGGCCGACGGCCGGTGCGAGAGGTCACCGAATTCCTCGATCTCAATCAGATCGACTTTTCGCTGGATCGACAAAAGCGCCATGGGAAGGGTCTCGGTCACGAAGCCGGGATCACTCCCGCTTGCCCAAACCGATGCGCCGCCGCTCTCGCAGGCCGCATGGATACGGGCCAAGTTGCCGCTGCTGAGGCGGACCCCGCGGGCGAACAGATCGCTGCAGGTAGAGACGACGTTCGTGCCTGCACCAAGTATTGCAACCACGTCTTCGACGAGTTCGTCTTCGGTCAAGCCAGCTCGAGTCTGGCCCCTCCCGGTCGCACGCGGCATGTAGATGCAGCAGTCCGCTTCGATCTTGAGGACTGCCTCTCGGTCGGTGGTGGCTATGACGCCGGTGGTGTCTTCACCGCACAACTTCCCCGCCTCGACGCCCTCTTTTGCCGAGTCGTAGACCTTCACCCCGACCAGGTCGAGGGCGGGATGGCGAATCACCTCTCGGAGAGCCCGCTGGCCGGTGTTGCCTGTCGCCCACTGGATGACGCGATAACTCGAGTCCACGTGCCTCCTCCCTCTGCTCAGCCAGCGGAGGATAGCCGATCGGCTAGCACCGGACAATCCCGGCGGCCCGTTGAGTCAGCAGCGAGACGACGAATGGTCGGTCAGGCGGTGATGACCGGCAGCGATTCCCATCCCCGCACGGTGGACGTGGGAGCTCGCCGGATGTTGTCCCGATCGACCTCCCATTCGGGAAAGCGCGTCAGGACTTCGTCGAGAGTGACGCGACCTTCCATCCGTGCCAGTGCGGCGCCAAGGCAGAAGTGAATGCCGTAGCCGAACGTGAGGTGCTGACTGATATTGCGGTGTATGTCGAACCGATCGGGATCCTCGTACTTGTCGCCGTCTCGGTTGGCAGACCCCGTGAGACAGATCATTGCGCTGCCGACCGGCACGGTCTGGTCATGTAGCTCGACGTCGCGTGCGACGTAACGCGCCACATGTGGCGTGGGCGGTTCGAAGCGCAGGAGTTCCTCGATGGCATTGGCGACGAGGGAGCGATCCTCTACCAGCTCGCGACGTTGGTCGGGGTGCTCCGCGAGCACTTTACCCATCCAACCGATGAGGCGATTCGTGGTCTCGTTCCCGGCGCCGGAGACCACGCTCACGTACATGAGAACTTCGTCACGGGTCAGCCTTCGCGTGGTCCCGTGCTCGTCTTCGAATTCGACGAACAACAGCTCGGACATCAGGTCGTCGGAGGGGTGGGTGGCCCGCCAGTCGATGTAGTCGGAGAAGAAATCCGCCTGCCCAATGTTGTCTGCTGTCACCTCCATCGGCTTGCCCGGATCGGTGCGTAGCGACGCGTTGGCCCGGTCGCGGGCTTCCTCCTGATCGGATTCGGGAACCCCGAGAAGCATTCCAATCGTACGCATTGGGATCTGCTCCCCAAGGTCGACGACGAAGTCGAGACGGCCTGCACCGATGAGGGGATCGAGAACGCGTCCGCAGAACTCGCGAACCTTGTGTTCGAGGGCGAGCATCTTCTTTGGGGTGAACACTCGGGAGAGCAGGCCGCGATGGACATCGTGCAGCGGAGGATCTTCGAAGATCACAATGCCGGGCGGAATCTCGATGTTCGCCTTGATGAACTCGAGTACCGAGCCGCGAGCGGAACTAAAGATCTGCCGGTCGAGAAGCCCGCGCTGGACGTCTTCGAAGCGGCTGACGGCGTAGAAGTCGTGTTCTTCGTTGTAATACAGCGGAGCTTCGTCTCGGAGCCGCGCGTAGACGGGATAGGGATCCGCGTCAATCTCACGGTCGTACGGGTCGTAGTAGAGATCCGTCATCGTCATCGGTTTTCTCTCCTGTTCGAGCGGGGGTTTTGCGTCAGAACTCAACCCTCTGGAGCGCCATCAACCAGGCTGCAATAGTAGCCGATCGGCTAGTCTCGGAGTCGCAGGACGACAGCGGGGAGGAGTGGAATGACGGAATTGGCAGGGAAGTTCGCGCTCATCACTGGCGCTGGGTCCGGAATGGCGAGGGCGTCGACGAAGGTCTTTGTCCGCGAAGGTGCCCGAGTGCTTGCCGCCGACATCAGTGGACGCCAAGAGGAGACTGCGGCCGAACTTGGTGATGCGGTCGTGCCGTTTCATTGCGATGTCACCAAGGAAGATCAGGTCGAAGCGATGTTCGCCGCCGCTCTTGACGCCTTCGGACGCATCGACGCCGTTCTGAATGTGGCCGGCATCGGCAGTGCGGGTGAGTTGGCGGAGGTTTCGATGGACGAGTACGACCGAATCATGGATGCGGACTTGAGAAGCGTGATGCTCGGGACCAAGCACGGCATCAGAGCGATGCTCCCGACGGGTGGTGGCGTGATCCTCAACTGGTCATCGACCGGAGGGATGAACGCAACACCGTTTCCAGTGAGCGTGTACTCGGCCGCCAAGGCTGGCGCCATCGCGCTCACCAAGGCGGCGGCCGTCGAGTACGGCACCAAGGGCATTCGGGCCATTGCCATCTGCCCCGGCTTCATCGAGACCGAGATGTCCGGAGGACCAGGTGCGGCGGCCCGGCATCCTCAACTCGTACAGGGCACTGCACTCAAACGGGGTGGCCAACCGGAGGAGGTGGCTGAGTTGGCGGCGTTCCTCTGCTCGGACCGAGCGAGCTATATCACCGGCGCGGTCATCCCGGTTGACGGCGGGATGACCGCAACACTGGCCTGAAGACTCCAACGAACAGTGGCCCCCGAGGGTAGCGAATGTGGGGACATCCGAAGCTTAAGCTTCATCGCATCGGATACCGATCCTGACTACGCGAGACGCTGTCGTAGAGCGCTGTACTATCCGCTGCAAACGACTTGAGCGACAATTTCGTGGAGATCAGACAAAACCCCGGCGTAAGTCGGACTCCCGCGTGCGAACTCTTAAGCGAAGGTCAACGACCGAGCGTTTTCAACCATGATCTTGCGCTGATCATCCAACGAGAACGACGCCACGTTGGCAAAGAAATCGCGCGGCTGGGCGAGGCCCTCTGCGTGTGGCCAGTCCGAGCCGAACAGAATCCGCTCGACCGGCAGGTGCCGGGCCAAGTCCTCGACGCTGTCCTCGACGAAGGGCGCCACCCAGCAATGCTCGATGAACTGCTCGGCGGGGTCCGACGCGAACATGCCCGGGTTCTGACCGGCCAACATGCGCAGGGTGTGGAGGCACCGTGGCACCCAGTCCGCTCCGTTCTCGATATAGGCCACCCGCAGACGTGGAAAGCGCTCGAAGAGCCTGTGGGCGACCAACACGGTGGCGAAGTCCTCGATCAGCCGGTGCTTCATGAGCTGGGCCACCAACGAGGCGGACTGGACCACGGATGCGTCGGGTCGTCGCTCGCCCTCTGGGGGCGCCGTCATCCCCCAGGTCCGCGCAATGTCCGACGCGACATCGGTATAGCCGTCTTCGAATCCTGCGTGCGTGGTCACAACGATGCCGGCTTCCTGGGCTCGGGCCCAGAAGGGGTCAAATGAGGGATCGGCCGGGGACCGCAGTCCTTCGGGGGTGAAGACCGGGCCGTTGCGAACCGTGATGATGCGGGCGCCACGGTCCAGGCACCACTCGAGCTCACTCACGGTTCGTTTGACGTCCGACAGGGTCAGGAACGGGACTGCGAAGATCCGGTCCTGATACGCAAAGCCCCAATCGTCGTCGAGCCAGCGGTTGAACGCCCGGAGCACCTCAATGGACGCCTCGATGTCCGGCTGCATCGGGCCCTCCATACAGACCCCTTGTGACGGGAACAGCCACGCAGCCCCGACCCCCTGGGCGTCCATGCAGGCGAGGCGGGCGTCGTGATCGAACCACTCCGGGTGCTCAGCCGGGTCCTCGCAGGCGAGCTCGTTGCCGACCCGGTCCTTGCTGCTCTTCCCCGCGAAGTAGTCGTAGAGCGCTCCTGGGCGCGGACGGGGGTGGACGTCGCCCGGACCGGGAATGATCGGGTGCGCCCTCTCCCCGAAAAAATAATGGAGCTTGCCGTTGGCCTCCTTCAGGACCACACCGCGGTCGGCGAACTTTGCGTCGCGGTACCGGGTAAAGGAGTCGCTCACCTCCCAGTAGTGGTTGTCGGCGTCGAAGACCGTCTGGATCTCGGAGTTCCCTGTGCGCATGGTTTCCTCCTCAGTCCGTGCCGTGGCGGAGCAGTTTGCCAGGCGTGTCCCCGGTGCAATCGCCGTCAACGAAGGTCGTCAGGCCGTTCACGATGATTCTGTCGTAGCCGATCGCCTTTTGGATCAGGCGCCATTCCCCCGCCGGATAGTCCCACACGCGTTCCTGCGGCGTGCTGTCGACTGTCTCGGGGTCATAGACGATGACGTCGGCCGGTGCTCCCTCGGCCAGGAAGCCGCGGCCCTTCAGGCCTGCGGCGACGGCCGGATAGTACGAGAGCCGCCAGTGGGCCTCCTCCAGCGACATGATCTCGTGCTTGCGCACCCAGTAGCCCAGCATCTCGGTGGGATAGCGCGCCGTGGTCACGAACTTGGTGTGGGCACCGCCGTCGCTCACACCGGGCAACGCGACTGGCGACGTGGCGATCTCCTTCATGGCCTCGGGCGGCGTCACGAGCATCGGCGTCGCGAAGCCAACCCGCAGCTGGCCAGCAACCGCTACGTCCAAGAAGGCGTCGATCTCGTGCTTGCCCTCTCGGGCCGCTACTTCCCCGACGGTAAATCCCTCGTAGGTCTCCTTGAGCTTCTGCGCACCGGGAACGTCACTCGAGATCCAGTGGATCTTGATCTGCGTCAGGTCGTACCCCGCGCCGAAGAGGCCGCCGCGCTCTTCGTGGATCTCCTTCATGGCGGTGCGGCGAGCCGGATCTGCGAACTTGACGACCTTCTCCTCGACGGTGCCGAGGCACGCCTCCCGCCAACACGGGATCGTGTCGGCCAGGTTGTAGTCCTCAAGCGTGAACTCGGAGACGAAGTTGGTCGTCAGCGCCTGGGCGAAGACGCGAAGGCCCTCTTCCTCGTTCAGGTAGGCGAGCTGCTTGAGGGCGTCGCGATGGCTGTACTTGGCCCCGCCGTGCTGGTTGAGGGCACCGTCGGCCAACGAGCGCGTTCCAGATGATGGGCCGTCCACTCTCGCGTGCCATCAAGGCAGCCGTTTCCAAAGTACCGGTCAGCTGTGCGGTCCCGCGGCCGAGCGAGCCCATGGCACGGGCGAACGCGATCACCTCCTTGTCGGTCATGAAGTCGGTCACCATGGGTGTGCCGTCAAAGTCGAGCTGCACGTTCCCGATCTCTCCAGAGACCTGTGCACTGAAGCCGCAGCCGCCGGCCGCCATCCCGTCCACGAGGAGCCGGCACATCTCGCCGAGCTGTTCGTCGGTGACCCGGTACGCCTTGGCGTTGTCGACGCCCGCCACATAGGCATAGAGCGGCGCCAACGGAACGAACGACATCACGTTCACGCCCTTGGGCGTGCGGTCCACGCTGTCGAGGAACTCGGGGTACGTGACCCAGTCCCAGGGCATGCCGACTCGCATCGTCTTGAGGGGCACCGCCTCGTTGCGCGAGACGGTCAGCATGGCCCGCTCACGATCCTCGGGCCGACAGGGGGCGAAGCCGAACCCACAATTGCCGATCACGACGCTGGTGACACCGTGCCAGCCCGACATGGTGCACCACGGGTCCCAGAACACCTGGCTGTCGTAGTGCGTGTGGAGGTCGACGAATCCGGGCGCCACGACCCTGTGCGAGGCGTCGACGACCTCAAGGCCATCCGACGCGTCCACCCGACCGATGGCCACGACGCGGCCGCCGGCAATGCCGACGTCCGCCTTGTAGCGCGGCGTCCGCAGACCGTCTATCACGGTCCCCCCCTTAATCACTACATCGAGCTTCGACATGCCCCTCCTTTCACTGTCAGACGGTCCCCGCTCCCGGTAGCCGACATGGGGCGTGGCAATACGTGCGTCGACGGTACTTGCTTGCTGGTCAGTCAGCAAGTAAGTTCGCTGAAGTGGCTCAAACCCAGGAACGCCAGAGCCAGGCCGACCGGCGGAACCGGTCCGAAGATGCCCTACTGGATGCCGCGGCCCAACTGGTCGCCGAACGGGGTGTGCAGGGTGCGTCGTTGGCCAGCATCGGAGGACGCGCCGGCGTCAGTCGAGGTCTTCCGACCCACCACTTCGGTTCTAAAGACGTGCTCGTCGCCCGGCTGGCAGAGCGAGCGCAGAGCCGGATCGGTGAAGAGATGCGGGAGGCCCGGCGAAGCGAGGGGGAACAAATAGGAGACCTTTCGGCGCTCGACGAGCTGTTCCTCACCGTAGACGCCTACCTCGAGATGTTCGAAGACCCGACACCCGACCAGCGAGCGCTCCTCGTCATGTGGGGCTCGACTTTCCCCTCCGGCGCTTCGGTAGACGGCATGGCGGACGCCGAGAGGCGCAGCTACGAAGGGCTGTCCCAACTCATCATCTCAGGCCAGCGTGACGGGTCGGTGCGGGCCGATGTCGACCCGATCGCCACCGCTGTCCTCCTCCATGGACTCATGCGAGGACTTGCTGCCCTACGACTCACGGACAGCGGGCTAACGGACATGCGCGGCGTTCGCACTGCGTCTCGGGAGTGGATCTCCTTGTCGATGGCGCCGCGATAGGCTGAAAGGGGTTCGACGCTCATGCGTGTTCGTCGCGGTCATGCTCGTTGGCCGATGGTGCTTGCGTCCTTTGGGGTTGCCGTACCGCTGTTCGCAACTCTCGCAGCCAGCTCCAGTGGCGCATCCGGGGGCGGTCGCCTCGAAGTCAACGTGATGAACGAAGTGGTCAGAGGGGGCGAGCCCGAACTCGCCATCAATCCGAAGAATCCTCAAAATATCGTGATGGGCCACACGGTTGTCGGGAACACCTACACCAAGAACACGACTGCCGACACGTTCGCAGCCGTGCCGGGCGGCCTTCAGGTGAGCTTCAACGGCGGCAAGACGTGGTCGGCTGATAACAGACCGTTGCACACGTCCGGCTATTCAGAGGGGCCGAACCCGTATGCGATCGCTCACGGCTTTCCTGGGGCGACTGGGTTCACGTTGACCACCAACGGTAGCGGAGACCCGATCGAAGCGAGCGGACCAGACGGGTCGATCTATGCGGGAGGCGTGTTTGTGCACTCTGTGTCTCCGGGTCCTCCACCCTTTAACTTCACCGTCCCCCAGGGCGGGATCGCGGTCTTCCGGTCCACCACTGGCGGTCGGTCCTTCGGGCCGTTGAGCGCTGTCCTGACCGATCAGGACCTGCAGGGCATGGTCAATCGGGGGATGAACCCCCAACCCATCGGAGCGTTCGGGGTCAACCCCTACGACCGACCGTGGATGGTCGTGGACCAGACGACCGGTGCCGTCTACGTATCGACCACCGGTCATCCCGAGCGGTACGTTGCCGTTTCCCACGACAAGGCACGCACATGGGGGCAAATAGAGGCGCTCGACTGTGAAGAGACTCCTGCACCGAACCCCAACCACAATGTCACGTGCAACACGTACCCGGAGTCGGGTGACGGCAATATTGCGGCCGCGTTCGGTGTCCTTGCGGCTGGGTATATCTCGAGCGCCGCACCTGGACATACCTGCCCCTGTGCGGTCTTCGAGACCACCACTGATGCCGGAGCCCATTGGAACCGTCACGTCGTATTCGACAATTTGAAATCGGGGTCGGGTGTTCTCATCGCTGCTAACCCTTCTCACAAGGGCCGTTACGCCATGCTGCTGCAGCCCGGGGCCGTTGTTTCCGGCGGTCTACCGGGCCTTCCGGCGACGAAGACTGTGCCCCAAGAAGTCGAGGTCGTTGCGACCAACACCTCGGGAAGCAGCTGGACAAGTCCAACGATCCTTGGGGATCAATCGGTCGCGCATATCACCGATAAACCCTGGATTGCCTATGGCCCTACGGGGGTTCTGGCTGCCCTGTGGCGCAATTCCTACCCTCCGTACAATCCGACATCGTTCTTGACGCCCGGTTACCAGAACGTCTTCGCGGCAGTTTCGCGGAACAACGGAAACACCTTCAGCGCTCCAGTGAAGCTCAACTCCGCGCCATCACCCCCACCCGATCCCGCGCAGCTCGCAGAGGATGATGTGTCCTGGGTGGCCGTGACATCCCAGTATGTCTACGGCGCGTGGGGTGACTGGCGAGCGACATCGGGCAACCCGATCGCGCAAGGTTCATCGCCGCCGTCGGGTGAACTGAACTCCTGGATCGGCCGGGTTCCGATCAGCGATTTCACAGGGAGCTCGTAACACCCAAGAATGATGTCCGCCAGCGATCGCACCACTTGAAAGAGGCGCGATCGGCGGACCCACCGAGGAGGCCGGACAGACAGTTGATCGTGATGGCACCGTCCAGAGTTGAGATCATGTTGCACCGCACGAACGGCCGGTTTCCCGTGCCGGATGGGACCGAATACGCCTCGACGAGGTCGATCACCTCAGCAGGTTGTGACAAGAGTGTCTTCATCTGCGGGGCGCCATCACTGGGCTGTCTGCGCCCGAACTTGGGCCGAGACGGTCGTCCGCGTTCGACCCAGCGGCTTGACCCCCGTCAATATGGAGAATCTCTCCCGTGACGAATGAGGCTCGCTCGAGGTAAAGCACACCATCGACTACGTCGTCGACTTGTCCAAGTCGTCCGAGAGGGTGAAGCTCTGCCATACCCGCGTAGGAGGCGGCATCGTCTGCGGTCTGGATCACCCCAAGAGCAACAGCGTTCACTCGAACCCCATGGGACGCGTACTCAATGGCCAGCGAGCGAGTCACGGCGGCCAAGCCGCCTTTTGTGAGGGCAGTCAGCGCGGCAGGCGTCCTGCTGTCGGCCTTGTCAACGAGACTCGTCGTGACGTTGACCACATGGCCGGTTCCTTGCAGAACCATCTGACCGACGACCCGTTGGGTCAGGTTAAAGAACCCAGCCAAATTCACCGAGGTGATCAAGTCGTAGTCGTCTCGCGTGTAGTCCATAAAGGGCTTCCCGATGAACACCCCCGCGTCGTTGACCAGGCAGTCGATCCGTCCGAACCGATCGAGTGCCAGGTCCACAATGTTCCGCGCCGTCTGCTCTTCGGTGATGTCACCTCTAATTGTGAGGAGGTCATCCTCATCAGCAGATTCGATCGATCGTGAGATGGCCACGACTGCATACCCTGCATTTCGGAAGCCTGCGACGAGCCCAGCTCCGATTCCCCTTGAGCCGCCGGTGATTATTGCGATCCTCCGACCTGACGGGACAAGGCCAGATTTCGACGTGCTACCGGGAAATGGTTTCATTCGACAAGGTACACCTCGTAGATGACGCCTCCGGGTTGCCGCCCGCCGACACTGATGAACACGCATCTGTTCATCCATACGAAGTCCGATGCAGACGTCTCGATCTGCGTCGCGGTACGGAACACGTACTCGCTCGCATCGACCTCCTCACCGCGACCGAGTCGCATGAGAACTGCCTTACTTCCGTAGCGCACTCCTTGCGAACGCACGTAGAAGGACTCGCCCCGATCGGATTGCAGCGTGTAGCGGATATCTCCGAGCGCCGTGCCGTCTGGCAGAACAATTTGCCAATCAGCGCTGGCTCCCGGCAGCAGTGTTCCGCTCAGTTCTGGCCCGATGAATCTGCCACCCGTCAACGGCACGATGCGCCGTCGCCCCTCCCCCACGACCCCTCCGTCGAGGACATCACCCAGGGTCGCCTCCAACCGAAAGATCTTCCTCAGCTGTGGTTCGGGGAGTTGCGTTGCGCTCATTGTGGACTCCGAGATGGGTTGTTCGCCAGCGTGTATGAGCAAAGCATTCAACCCTCGGCGTTCGCCGCGTCCTTTGGATGTGAACAAGTTCGATCCTCTAACGCCAGCCACGATTTCTGTCTCACCCTCATAGCTCGATTCCGTCCGTTCCTCCGCCGTCGGTTGCGCCGCGACGCGTAACGCCGTGTCCAGCCACGGACCCAGGCATCGATAAGTTCCGACAGTGCTGCCGTGTGCTCGAGATCATCGGAATACCCCATGTCGACAGTCCTCCTGACCCAGATCTCTTTGGGAACGTGTTCGAAGGTGCGGCTAGTCGAAGATCGGGTCGAGAGCACGGGTCCGCTTGATCTCGTAAAAGCCCGGGACTGCCACGATTGCAAGAAGGTTGTCCCAAAGATGCGCGGCCAGATCATCGGTCGGGGTGGGATTGACTACGGGTCCGAAAAAGGCGAACTTTCTGGCACCCGCGCTCGGTTCGGGAATGGCGATGATGGGGCTCCCGACCTCCTGGCCGACCAGGTCAATCCCTTCTCGGTGCGAGCAGCGCAGGATCCTGTCGTACCTGGTGGTGTCACCTACCTCGGCCAGGTGCTGGGGCAGTCCGGCGTCGCGGAGGGCCGCCCGGATGGTGGTGAGGGTCTTGGGCTGGTCCAGGAGGAAGTACTGAGTGCCCAGCGCGGTGTAGAGGGGTTCGAGAACGCCCGAGCCAAAGGTCTGTTGGGCGGCCATGAGGACTCGGACCGACGCCCACGCCTTTCCCATCAGCTCGCGGTTTCGCGGCGTCAGCTGCTCCAAGCGCCCCTCGTTGAGGACGGCAAGGCTCATGACGCGCCAGGTGATATCGACTGGCTTGGTCCTTCGGACTTCGAGCATCCAACGGGACGTAAGCCAGGTCCACGGGCATACCGGGTCGAACCAGAAATCGACTGAGATAGGGCGAGAGCTTTTCGTCATAGCAAGAACCCAGCGAGTCAGTGCTCAGTCATCACTTGGGAGACGTGGTACTGACGGATCAACCAATCTCTGTCAACGAGCTGGAGCACGAGCGACATGTGCACTGCAGCCTCCCACCCCGCAGCGTCACTGAAGGTGACGTCCGCGAATCCGCCGGCTACCTCCTCTCCGATCGTGTAGACGTGGAGGATCGTCACGTCTGCACTTCGGTTGTCAGGGACCGCCTCGTAGTACCCGCGGATGGCCTCCCGGCCCGAGATCACTGTGGGTCCGAAGCCTTGGAACACCGCGTCTGTTGTGAACAGACTCGCCATGACTCCCGTCTCGTGGCCGTCGAAAGCAACCTTCCAACGACCCAACAGGTCGTGCATCGGATTTCTGCTCATAACTTTCGGCTTCCTTGTGTACGAATCGTCAGAGTGCGGATTACGTCGGCCCACGGTAGGGTTCAGATCAGCGACCGGCGCTCTGACCTCCGTCAACATGGAGGATCTCGCCGGTCACAAATGACGCATCTTCGAGATACATCACAGCGTCGACCACGTCACGCTGCTCGCCCATCCGACCGATCGGCAGCAGGGCACCGAGTGCCTCGTGGCTCTCCTTGGGGTGCATCGGCGTCTTGATGATTCCTGGTGATACTGCATTTACGCGGATCCCATCGGCGGCATATTCGATTGCCAATGACTTGGTGGCTGACTGCAGGCCGCCTTTAGTCAGCGATGCGAGGACGGACGGGACGTTGGAGTTGGCATTGTCGACCAGACTGGAAGTGATGTTGATGATGTGACCGCCCCCCTGGTTGAGCATGTGCGGGATCGCCAACTGTGTCGTGTGGAAGAACCCGTCAAGGTTGACGCCGGTTACGGACGAGAAATCGTCCTCCGTGTAGTCCGTGAAGGGCTTAGCGATGAAGATTCCCGCGTTGTTCACAAGCGTGTCGATTCGGCCGAACCGCTCAATTGCTGCGTTCACGACGAGTTCAGCGGTGGCACACCCAGAGATATCGCCCTGGACAGATGCAATCTCTGCGTCTGCTGACTGGGCAATAGAGCGCGAAGTCGCAACGGCGGCATAGCCGATCTTGCGAAAGGCCGTCACGAGGCCGGCCCCGATGCCCTGTGACGCTCCGGTGATGACAACGACCTTCTGGCCCTGATTGCTCATACGAATCCCTTCTTTCGGGGTTTCAGAACGGAAACCCTGGCTACCGTGCCGTCGAACCCATGCATCATCCGAATCGGATGGTGTCGTCGTTCGATAACAGAGATCTGGCGCTAACGGCCTTCTTCGATGAACTTGAGGAGGGCCGAGTTGACCTCTTCTGGAAAGGTCCATCCGATGTTGTGCGGACCGCCCTCGACCGGCACAAGCGTGCAATCGGCGATCAATGCCGGGAGGCGCGCTGCGGTCGACTGGAAGGGAAGTATGCGATCCTCGGTCCCATGCATGACGAGCACGGGGACTCCGTGGATGAGAAGGACCGGGTCGCCGCTCCCGTGGTTCTCGTAGTAGATCTCGATCGGCTCGTCGTTCTCGGTGCCGGCGAAGACATAAGGCATTGCTTCACTCCTTATTAAACATCCCGCCAAGGGGCTCTTGGTATGAAATGCGTGCACGTTGGCCACCAGGCCGGCGGCGGCCAGGGCAGAGCACAGAATCGACTAGGCGGGCAGATCGGTCCCGGTCTGCTCGGCCACCATGTAGGACGCGTACCAGGCGGGCCAGGTGTCGTCCTCGCTCGAACGGTGAAAGAGATGCGACCGTCCCGACCGCTTCTGGTGTTCGACATGGGCGGCTTCGGCCCGCCACAGAGCGTTCTCGAGATCGTCAGCGGACGTGAACGATGTCTCGGAATCGTCGACCCGGCCGGGGAGACGTGTCGTGACCTCCTGGACCAGCCACAGATTGCCATCAGGGTCGGCGAAAGAGCAGAAGGATCCGTAGCTCGCGTGCCCAGGGTCCGGGCCGGGTTGGCGGGCCTCGACTGGGAATGGCGGCCCGTGCCACACGTCGCTCACGTCGATGCCTCGCTTGAGGAGCTCGTCATGAGCGGCCTCGATGTCGGAGACGACCAAGGTGGCCTGGATTCCTCCCGGCGAACCCGTCGGGAGCCCGAGGCCGAAGGTGATCGAAGCAGGCGAACCCGTGGGTGTGAACTGAACAAAGCGAAGTCCGTCCATCGGTGCAACGTCGTCGTCGAGTCGCCAACCCAACTGTTGGTAGAAGACTTTGGCCCGATCGACGTCAGTCACCGGGATGATGTGGTTCTCGAGCTTTATCGTAACGCTGGATGCTTCTACTGGGCTCATGGCTCTCTCTTGTTTCCTTAGGTTCGGGTGGACGGGCAGAATCCACCGACATGTGCTGTTGTGTCGACACCTCAACCTTCGCCGTCTGTTCTGCCGGGACGAAGACCACTCGCTGCAGTAAAGCCCTCTCGTCGTCGCGAGTCCACGACTTATTTCCTAAGTGTGGTAGCCCCCGGCTATTACCAAACGCGAGGGCCACGATTGGGACCGCGGCATTAACATCGATCTCGTGGAGCTCCGGCAACTGACCTACTTCGTAGCCGTCGCCGAGGAGTTGCATTTTGGTCGGGCGGCTGAGCGACTTCACATTGCCGGACCTTCGCTTTCCAACCAGATAGGCAATCTTGAGCGCGAGCTCGGGACCCAGCTTTTTGTCCGAGACCGCCGGCATGTTGAACTGACTCCCGCAGGGATCCAACTGCTGGGCGATGCACGAGAGGTTTTGGACGCGGCAACGCGCGCCTTCGATCGAGCCCGCGCGGGAGGCGGGGAATGGCCTCTGCGGCTGGGCTATGTCAGTTGGCTTCCTCCAGAGGCAACAGCCATACCCGACCCTCGAATCCGTGTCGACGAGTGGGTTCTTCCCTCACACACCCAGGCTGAACGGGTCGCTGAAGGAAGCCTCGACTTGGCGATCGCCTGGATTGCGGAAGCCGACGTGAAACGGCTCAACCTGTCTGCCCACCTCTTGTGGTACGAGAAACTGGAGGCTGTCTTGCCGCGCGCCCATGGCGCGACACGTTCCGAAAGCGTGCCGGCGAACGAGGTTTCTGTGCTCATCGATATCGATGACGCATCCTGGAGATCGTGGAACCGCTATGCCGCCGCGTTCGCCGAAGCGAACCAGGCGTCCGTGATCAACATCGACGACGGGGGCATCACCGGGCCAGCCTTCTTCGACCACGTGACCCGCTTGCAGCGTCCAGTGCTCGAGTCGCCAAAGCGCCACGCAGCGACGATGCCGCCGACATTGACCCGCCGGCCTGTCCGACCACCGGTGCCGCTCTGGGGCTGGGATCTACTTCACCGTTCCGATGACGGCCGGCCGGTCGTCGCTCGAGCCATCCAGATACTCACCGATCTCGCTTCGACGTGTGGTTGGCAAACACCGCCACCCGAGCCGTACTGGTCGCCAGATCCAGAAATAGTCTCTCGCGACCAATCAAATGGCTGAGACCTTCGGCTTTTGTTCTTCAACGGCGCCCTTTGTCGGCGAATGGTATATACGTTCCAGAAGCCATCATCACGATGCAGAAGTCGTTGAGGAATACAGGCAACTCCAAGTGAAGACCGATCGCCTACACCGTCCTTACTCGAGACACCGGAAACAGGGCGGTTCGAGTCGCATTCACCCGCTGCCCTCGACCCTATGAAGGTGACGAAGAGCTAATCCGTGCGGTACGCAGGGACGGAATTCTGGAGATCACCTCTGCCGTGGCCGTTGGAGAGCGGCTCCATCCTTTGCTGGGCTGTGAATTCGGTGGCGCATTCGACCGGTTCCGTGCTGTCCATGACCTCATCGGTCACACCGGGTGAGGTTACGGTTTCGATCTCGATGACGAGTGTGCGGCGTGGAGCACTCAAGACCACCTGTATAGCGGTCTTACACGGTTCGCCCTTGCAACCGAGTTCTATGGAGTGAACGCGGCACGCAGCATCCTCGGCGAGGCCCCGAGCTCCGAGCATTGCTGGCTCTTCGGATCTGAGCGGGGTCGCGCCCTGACGTAGGTCCCCCAGAAATTGACGATGGTGCTCCAGGGTTGTGGTGTGAGCCAACGTCCGAGAAGCACCTTCGTCGTCACCGACCCTAGCGAGATCGTCCGCGCCCTGGTGGACCTCAAAGACGTCCGGGTTCTCGCGTACACACGAAGTGGCCCCGACGTGGAGCTCGTGATCGAGCAGGTCGTCGGTCAAGTTCGATGTCCGGCCTGTTCGCAGGTAGCCCAGGTCAAAGAACGTCCGGTCGTCCACTACGTAGACCTGCCTGTCTATGGCACCCCGATGTCGCTGGCGTGGAAGAAGCACCGGATGCGATGTCCGAACCCGGACTGTGCGAAGAGGTCTTGGGTGCTCGAGGAGCACCGGATCGCGGCCAAGCAGTGCCTGCTGACCACCAGGGCGGCCAAGTGGGCGACGCGCCAGGTCGGAGGTGGTCGCACCGTTTCCGAAGTCGCTGACGAGCTGGCCTGTGACTGGCACACGGTCAACGACGCCGTGTGCACCTATGGCGAGGCGCTCTTAGAGGCGGATCGCAAGCGGATGAACAAGACCTCGGCCATCGGACTCGACGAGACCTCCTTCGTGCGCCTCGGCACCAAGGCGCACACCGCCTATGCGACGACCGTGGCCGACGTCGAGCACCACCAGATCATCGACATTTTGCCGTCTCGCACCTTCACCGACGTGGCCGCCTGGCTGGACAAACAGCCCCAGGGCTGGAAGGAGCGCATCCGTTATGGCGCCTTGGACATGTCGAGCGCCTATGCCGCGGTCTATTCGGTCGTGCTTCCCAAGGCGACCCAGGTCATCGACCCCTTCCATGTCATCTCACTGGCGAATCGTTGCCTCGACGCCGTGCGAAGGAGAGTGCAGAGCGAACAGACCGGACATCGGGGCCGCCGAGACGATCCGCTCTATCGGGCCCGGCGCATCCTGCTCTTCGGCGAAGAAAAGCTCGACGACAAAGCGACCGAGCGCCTGTGGTCACTGCTCGCGCTCGGCGACCCGGGCGGCGAGGTGGCCATCGCACACCGCATCAAGGAGCGCGTGCGCGACTTCTATCGCACCATCGACCTCGACGAGGCCTTGGCCATGCTCGAAGAGCTCCAGCGCCACTGCGTGAAGAAGGCCATGCCCCCTGAAGTCCAAAAGCTCGGGCGCACGATCAAAAACTGGTTCGACAAGATCGCCAACTACCACCTGGCCCGGGTCTCCAACGGCCCCACCGAGGCGCTCAACAACCTGATCAAGCGGATCAAGCGCATCGGCTTCGGGTTCCGCAACTTCGAGAACTACCGGATCAGGGCCTTGCTCTACACCGGCCGCCCGAACTGGCGTGTGCTGGGCTCGATCGTCGTCCGATGAGCGTCAGCTCCCCGCCAGATTCCGAAGAGCCGCTCTGAACTGGTCTGAACTGGTAGTTTGGAGCGGAAGACGGGATTCGAACCCGCGACCCTCACCTTGGCAAGGTGATGCGCTACCGCTGCGCCACTTCCGCGTTGGGCGCCCACTTTATCGCGTCGACGGCAAGGGAGAGGAGCGACGATCGCGCGTCCTGCCGGTACGTTCGTGCCTCCCACCAGCCCGCGGGCGACTCGGTCACCGGAGCTCGTAGCCTCGCTAAATTTCATCTCGTGCGCCAAGACGAGACCACGGCCATCTTGAGCGGCTCCTTTGGTACCGTTGCCGACGAGTACAACCGGCTGCGGCCCGGTCCCCCAGCGGAAGCCCTGGACTGGCTGCTTCCAGCGGGTACCACCGACATCCTCGAAATCGGTGCCGGAACCGGTGTCCTGACGAGGCTCCTGGCAGAACGGGTGGCACACGTTGTCGCAGTCGAGCCAGATGACCGGATGCGAGCCGTGCTGGCCTCCGGCGACAGCGGTGTCGACATCCTGGAGGGTCGAGCCGAAGAGATCCCCGCTGCCAGCTCTTCGTTCGACGTCGTCATCGCGGCGTCGGCCTGGCACTGGGTCGACGAGGCGCGCGCGGTGCCTGAGGTGGCACGGGTGCTGCGGCCCGGCGGACGCCTTTCGCTCGTGTGGAGCGGGCCCGACCGGTCAGTCGAGTGGATGCGGTCACTCTGGGCCGGGGGCATCGTGTTCAGCCCGGAGGAGCAGGCCGATGTGGACGCGCGACGCCGGCGCCGGCACGTGGTCAACCTCGACAGCGCGGGCCCTAGCCCCTTCCACGAGCCCGAAACGGCACTGTTCCGCTGGACCACGCCGATGACCAAGACCGATCTCGTCGCCCTGTCCACGACCTACAGCGCTGTGATCACCATGGACGCGACGGCCCGGCGGCGGCATCTCGAGGCCATGGCGCACTATCTCGACACCCAAGAGTCCCTCGCCGTGCTCGACGTCATCGACGTGCCGATGCGCTCCTACTGCTGGCGGGCGACCACTCGCTGACCCAGCGAGGAAGCCGAGACCAGAACCTCCACAGATGTGACCAAGGTCCCTGATCAGATGGGGACGACCAGCGTAGGGTGACGCTATGGCCTTCGCTACCCTGCTCGGGGCGCTGATCAACCTCAACGGTAACGGGCGCTACATCCATTGGGGCTTCATCCAGCTCTCCTACGCCAATTTCGCCGTGATCGTGTTGATGATCATCGTCTTCCTACTGGCGATCATCCTCCCGTTCCCCAAGCGCAAGCGAGGTGACCGGTGAGCGTCGACACAGGCGGGCGCGTCGACCCCACGGCGTCGACCACAGTGACACACGCCCGTAGCGCGGAATCCCGCCAGTGGACCGCGCGGATGCGGCGGGCCGCCGAGTCCGCGTTCCCGCCCGACCAGCTCCTCCCCGACCGCCAGCCCGCGTACATGGCGTCGTGGATCTACGTGTTCGGCGTGCTCACCGTCGTCAGCCTCGCCTGGGTGATCGTCACCGGCTGCATCCTGGCCATCATGGGACCGAGTTGGTGGCACGTGTCCTCCACGGGTCACTTCGTGAACTCGCTGCACCTGTGGAGCGTCGAGGCCTTCTTCTTCTTCATGGTGATCCACCTCTGGGGCAAGTTCTTCATGGCCGCCTGGCGCGGCAAGCGACGCCTCACCTGGGCCACCGGGGTCATCGCCTTCCTTGTCTCGGTCGGGGCCGCCTTCACCGGGTACGTGTCGCAGACGAACTTCGACTCGCAGTGGATCTCCACGCAGGCCAAGGACGGCATCAACTCCACCGGAGCCGGCGCGGTCTTCAACGTGCTCAACTTCGGCCAGATGCTGATGTGGCACATCGTGCTGCTGCCCATCGGGGTCGCCCTCATCGCCGGCCTGCACGTGCTTTTGGTGCGGCGGCACGGCATCGTCCCTCCGTTTGCCGACAAGGCCCATGAGGGACATGGCGACGTTGGCCCCGCCAGTGCCGCGCCCCCCTCGGAGCCGGCATGAGTGCTGCTGCCAGGCGGAGGGCACGTCGTTTCAATCCCGATCGCGATGTCAAGGAGTGGAAGGGAGCGTACGTTCCCTACGACATCTTGAAGGAGGCCTTCGTCGCCTTCCTCGCGGTTGCCGTGCTCATCGTCCTGTTGGCGGTGGTGTTCTCGTCGCCCGACGACGCTGCCGTCACGCTCAAGAGGTGGTCCATCGCCAGCCCGGTCGACTTCGCCCAGACCGCCATCACAGAGCTGGACGGCACGAGCGGCACGGCAGGGTACGGAGCGCCCTACAACTCCACGCCGGATACCGCGCAGCACATCGGGTTCTTCGAGCCCGCACAATGGTTCGGAGTCCACCAGCCGATCGACACCGCCCAGGATTTCGTGATTTACCCGCTGCGGACACTTGTCAACCAGCCCGGGACGCAATCGGCACTGAACCTGTACGAGGGAGCGCCGGCGGCGAAGCAGGCCGCGTGGACGACGGCCTACGAGAAGGCGGTTGCCAACGCCACCGTCGCAGGCGGGCGGCTCCACGTGCCCGCCGGTCGCTACGGCCCGGTCGGCGTCATGATCGGCACCCTGACGAGCATGGCCCAGACGGGTGGCCTCGACGGCACCCTCCTCAGCCAAGGGGGGTTCTACAACACCAACTACACGAAGCCGCTGCTCTTCATCGCCGACGGTGCGTACCTGGCCGACCTGGCCCAAGCCCAGCACCTTCAGGGCACCCAGTGGGGCATGATGAACGAGACCGGGAATTACCCGGGGCAGGCGTGGCTGTGGCTCTACACGATGTGGTATCAGGTGCCGCCCATGAAGACCTCGACCAACGCCGACCTCGAGGTGTGGTCGATCATGATGGTGCTCTCCCTCGCGTTGATCCTCCTCCCATTCATCCCGATCCTGCGTTCCATCCCACGGTGGACGCGCGTCTACAAGCTCATCTGGCGACGTCATTACCACGAGCTCGCCGGGGTGTGACAACAGCTCCCACCGCCTGACCACGTCTTCTGTGGAGTGCCGTGACGTCGCCTGCGAGGCACCGTGACGCCTCCTGTGAGACAGCCAGTGCGAACGGTGTGAATCGTCATCGGCGCGTCAAACAACTCCACGCGCACGCCCACCCCATTGTGCGGTCGCACCCAGATCCGGGGCGCACCGTGTGTGGTGCCGGCCCGAATGGGCTGGCGCTCCGCACGAGATGAAAGGGAACACAACCAATGAAGATCCGCCTACGCAACGTGCTGGCCACGAGCGCACTGACCTCTGGCCTCGTCGCCGGGGGTGCGTTGGTCGCCAATGCCGCCACCACGTCCACCTCGACGGGCAACTCGGGCACCGGTTCGACGAGCAACTCGTCGACCACCGCGCCGTCGTCGAGTTCGAGCACCGGAAGCTCCGGCTCCGGCAGCACCGGTTCCGGCAGCACCGGTTCCGGCAGCACCAGTTCGGGCTCCTCGGGCACCTCTTCCGGCTCGGGCTCCAACTCCAGACAGAACTGCCCCAACATGGGCAGCGGCTCGGGAAGCCACAACGGCACGCCGCCGGCCGGTTCCGGCACCGGGCCGTCGTCCGGCTCCACTTCGAGCCCACCCTCCGGCTCGTAGCCGAGCCCGCTTCCACACGCACCTGAGCCACGTAGGACAGAGGAAGGGCGCTGCGGGCCGTCTCGCCAGGCGGCTCGCAGCGCCCGCCTCCCGGGCCGTGGTGACAAGCGAGCCGGAGCTAGGCCGTTGCCCCCCGCGCGCCGATGGCGCATTCCACCAATTCACCCAGCGCTTCGTCGATGTGCCCAGCCACCTCGTCGAGCTCGGGGATCAGCTTCCGGCAGGCCAGCAACCCGAAGTACACCCGCTCGAGATACGAGAACACCGTCACGTTGACCCCGATCCCCTCGGCCATCGGGCCGACCGGGTACATGCCGACCACGCGGCTGCCGGCACAGAAGAGCGAGAAGTCCGGTCCTCGGACGCTCGACACGGTCACGTTGAACGGCGGCCGCACCTTGTCGAAGAGCCGCGCCCCTGCCACCGCCCGCGCCATGCGTGACGCGAGCGCGGGCAGCGCGACCTGGGCCAGGTCGCCGATGAGGCGTCCCCGGTGCAGCTTCTCCTGCTCCTTGGCGACCCGCGCCGACTCTGCGATCGCGTCCAGCCGGTGGACCGGGTCGTCGATGTCGCTCGCCAGCGAGACGAGCATCCCCGAGACCTGGTTCCCCAGCGTCTCTGCCTGACCCGCGGGGCGCGTCGAGACCGGCACCATCGCGACCAGCGGCTGCTCGGTCTCCTCCCCGCGCGACGCCAGGAGCCGACGCAGACCGCCCGAGACCCCGGCCAGGATGACGTCGTTCACGGTCGCCCCGAAGACCCGCCCGACCTGCTTGACGTCGTCGAGCGGCAGGGACAGCGACGCGAACCGCTTGCGGTTGGAGACGGCGCCGTTGAACGAGGTCCGGGGAGCCGCGAAGAAACCGGGCGGCGGCTGTTCGCCCCGCTGGGCGAGCTCCCGGTTGTGCATCCCGAGATCGGCCACCGCCTCCACCCCCGCCTGCAACGTGCTCAGGGTTGCGCCCGGTTGTCTCGCCAGTGACGAGGCGGCGTGGCGAAGCATCTGCGCGTTCGAGGGCAGCGGCGCGGGGTTCCACTCCGGCGGCATCGGCACGACGCGCGATCTCGGAGTGAGATCGAGGAACGCCGCCAGGACGGACGCCCCGCTCACCCCGTCGAGGATTGCGTGATGCACCTTGGCGACCAGGGCGGTGCGATCGCCCTCGAGTCCCTCGACCACGTGCATCTCCCATAGGGGCCGGTCGGGGTCGAGTGGTCGGCTCATGGCGGCGGCCATGAACGCGTCCAGCTCGGCCATCGCTCCGGGTGACGGCAGGCTGGCCCGGCTCAAATGGTCGTCAAGCTCGAAGTCGGGGTCGTCGACCCATACCGGGTGGTGCAATCCGAAAGGCACCCGGAGGGCCCGCTGCCGGAACTGAGGTATCTGATGCAGTCGCTGCTCGATGACACGGCGGATCTGCGCGTAGCGGGTCGAGGGTGAGAAGAGCGAGCGCGTGCCCTCTGGCGGGTCGAGCAGGAGCGCGACGCCCACGTGCATCGGCGTCGTGGGCGTCTCGAGGGAGAGAAAGGCAGCATCCATGCCGACCAGCGGGCGCATCACGACCTCTTCTTAGCTGCTGGCCGCCCCGGCGTCATGTGCCGGTGTGCCCGAAACCGCCGCTGCCCCGCTCCGACTCGCCGAGGGCGTCCTCGGATACCAACTCGAAGTCGACCTCTTCGACCCGGATCAGGACCAGCTGGGCGATGCGGTCACCCCGGCTGACCGCGTAATCGCGCTGGGGGTCGTGGTTGACGAGCACGACCCGCAGCTCGCCGCGGAACCCGGCGTCGACCAACCCGGGCGCGTTGAGGCAGGTCACTCCGTGCCGCACCGCCAGCCCGCTGCGGGGAAGCACCAGGCCCGCGTAGCCGGCCGGGATGGCGACGGCCACCCCTGTCGGCACCACGGCACGGCCGCCCCGGCAGGCCAGGACGGTGTCCACGCGGGCGATGAGGTCGGCCCCGGCATCCCCCGCACGTGCGTAGCCGGGCACCGGGAGGGCGGCATCGAGCTGGTGCAACGGGACGCGCAGCATCGCCGGACACTACAAGGGCCGGCCCACGCTCCCACGGCCGTCGGCCCATCCGGGACCGGTAGCATGCCCGCGCATGCTGGCATGGATCGACCTCGAGATGACGGGGCTCGATCCGGCGCGTCACACCATCGTCGAGATCGCCTGCCTCATCACCGATGACGACCTGACCGTGCTCGAGGAGGGCCCCGACCTGGTGGTGCACGCCTCGCCCGAGCAGGTGGCCGATATGGACGAGTACGTCCGTACCATGCACACCCGCTCCGGCCTGGTGGCCGACATGGAGGCGTCGTCGCTGACGCTCGCCGAGGCCGGGGCGCAGACGCTGGCCTTCTTGCAAAAGCACGTCCATGAGGCCCACACGGTGCCGCTGGCAGGGAACTCCATCGGCACCGACCGCCGCTTCCTGGCCACGCAGCTGCCCGAGATCGAGGACTATCTGCACTACCGCTCGGTCGACGTGTCGACGGTCAAGGAGCTCTGCCGGCGCTGGCTGCCCGAGGTCTACAAGGCGGCTCCGGTCAAGAAGGGCGGCCACCGGGCGCTGCAGGACATTCGTGAGAGCGTCGCGGAGCTGGCCTACTACCGCGCCGCCATCTTCGACCATGCCGGAACCACCGAGAAGGAGACCACGTGAGCCCAACCGGCAAGGACACACCGGCCATGTCGATCGCCGACGCCGATGCGGCGCTCACCGCCCCGGGTCAGCTCTTCGAGATGGAGGAGCTCGACATCCGCGGGGTGCCGACGCGGACGTGGAAGAACGCACCCGCGTCCCTGCGTGCCATCCTCGATATGTCGCTCGCCCACGGTGACGCCCCCTTCCTCGTCTACGAGGACGAGCGGACGACCTTCGCCGAGCACTACCGCATTGCCTGCACGCTGGCGCACCGGCTCCGGTCCACCTTCGGGATCGCACAGGGCGATCGCGTCGCCATCATCATGCGCAACCTGCCCGAGTGGATCATGGCCTTCTGGGGGGCCACGCTGGCCGGCGCCATCGTCGTGCCGCTGAACGCGTGGTGGAGCGGCGAGGAGCTGCGCTACGGGCTCGAGGACTCCGGCTCGAAGGTCGCCTTCGTCGACACCGAACGGGCCGAGCGCGTCCGGCCCTTCCTCGGTGGGCTCTCGGGGTTCGGCGCAATCGTCGTGGCCGACGAGCACCGGACCCAGCCGAAAGCCCCGCTCTCGGTCTACGAACCGCCCGGGGGCGCCCCGCCCGTGACCGAGTGGCCCTTCCCGCTTGCCGTCGGTCCCGTGGACGAGGCCGCCTCGCCCCCCGACCTCACGATCGACCCGGAGGACGACGCCACCATCTTCTACACGTCGGGCACCACCGGGCGACCCAAGGGCGCGGTGGGAACACACCGCAACATGTGCACCAATTTGATGAGCCTGTTCTTCATCAACACCCGAGGGTCCATGCGGTTCGGCGCGCCCGCCCTGGAGCCGGTGGGCGACAAGGCGCAGCCCGCCTTCCTCCTCTCCGTGCCGCTCTTCCACGCCACGGGGTGCCACTCGGTCATGGTCTCGAACGTCGCGGCCGGCGGCAAGCTCGTGATGATGCACCACTTCGACCCCGATCGCGCGCTCGAGCTGATTGAGCGGGAGAGGATCGGGACGTTCGGCGGTGTGCCCTCCATGGTGATGCAGGTGCTCGACTCGCCCAACTTCTCGAAGTTCGACACGTCGTCGATCCGCGGCGTCTCGTACGGGGGCGCCCCCGCGCCGCCCGACCTGGTCCGGCGCATCCGCGAGGCGTGGCCCGTGGGGCAGCCCTCGAACGGGTACGGGCTGACCGAGACGTCCTCTGTCACCTCCATGATCTCCGGCGGCGACTACGTGGCCAAGCCTGAGAGCGTCGGTCCCGCCGTGCCGGTGTGCGACGTGGCCATCGTGCCCGAGGACTTCACCCGCGACGAGCCGGATGACGCCATCGCCGGTGGGCCCGACGTCAGGGGGGAGCTGTGGATCAAGGGGCCCAACGTGGTGCGCGGCTATTGGAACCGGCCCGACGAGACGGCCAAGACCTTTTCCAGGGGCTGGCTGCACACCGGCGACGTGGCCAGGCTCGACGAGGACAACTTCATCTACATCGTCGACCGGGCCAAGGACATGATCATCCGCGGGGGCGAGAACGTGTACTCCGTCCAGGTCGAGGCCGCGCTCTTCGAGCACCCGGCGGTCGCGGACTGTGCCGTGATCGGCGTGCCCCATCCGACGCTGGGCGAGGAGGTGGGTGCGGTGGTCGTGCTCCGGCCCGGGGCCAAGGTGACCGCGGAGGAGCTGGGGCTGCACGTCAAGGCGCGGCTCGCCGGCTTCATGGTGCCGACGCACATCTGGTTCCGCACCGAGCCCCTGCCGCGCAACCCGCAGGGGAAGGTCCTCAAGCGCCAGCTGCGCGACGAGCTCGTGCCGGCCACCGACTGAGGGAGCCGGCCCTCAGTCGGTGGCGGGCTGCCGCCCGGTCAGGCCGAGCAGCCGGTTGAGCAGCGGCGCGTCCGTGGGCACCGGGACCGCTGTCCGGGAAGACACCGATGGACCGCCACTCCTCGGCGTGAGGGCTCACCTCGTCCCAGATCCCCTGTACCAGGTCATCCGGCAGGTCCGGGTCGACCCCGATGGCCCGGGCGATGTCGTGGGCCCGCAGCGCCCGGAACTGGTTGATCTGCCAGAAGTACTCGCGCACCGTGTAGTCGCCGAAGGACAGGTGGGCGACGGCGTCGAGGTTCGTCACGGCGGAGGCGGCGGCGCAGGCGCGTCCGACGATGGCATCGAAGTTCGCCACCGGGTCGTCACCCAGGAGATCGCCGTCGAACTTGTCCGGCCCCGCCTGCTCCATGGTCAGGCCGGCCAGCACGTCGGGCACCCAGGCGTCGTCGAAGGCGAGGTAGTTGATCAGCGTCCGGAGGGGTGGAGGCTCGGGGCGGCTCCGGGTCACGAAGGTGCGCGGCAGGATCATGTCCCACTGGTCGGGCACGATTTGCGCGACCACCCGGGCCAGGGCCCGGTCGGCCAGCACGAAGGTCTCGGGTTCGGCCATCGTCCACTCCTCGGTCGGGTTTTCGGGTACGCCAGCGGCGCAGCAGCCGACATCTTGTCCCCCGGCTGTGACCGCAGATCGGCGACCCGGACGCGAACGTGCCGGCCCGCAGGCCGGCACGTCACACGATCACGTCCGAGAGGATGGCCCCCCGGCGGGGAGCTCAGCGGTTCGGCTGGGGCGTCACCCGTAGATACGGCTTGAGGGCTTTCCAGCCCTTGGGGAAGCGGTCCTTTGCCTCGTCGTCGCTCACTGCCGGCACGATGATGACGTCGTCGCCCTCGGTCCAGTTGACCGGCGTGGCCACCTTGTAGTCGGCGGTCAGCTGCAGCGAGTCGAGCACCCGCAGGATCTCGTCCACGTTGCGCCCGGTCGAGGCCGGGTAGGTCAGCGTCAGCTTGACCTTCTTGTCCGGCCCGATGATGAAGACCGACCGCACCGTCAGGGTGTCGTTGGCGTTGGGGTGGATCATGTCGTAGAGGTCCGCCACCTTGCGGTCCTCGTCGCCGATCAGCGGGAAGGACAGAGCGGAGCCCTGCGTCTCCTCGATGTCGCCGGCCCAACCCTTGTGCGACTCGACCGAGTCGACCGAGAGACCGATGAGCTTGGCGTTGCGTTTGTCGAATTCGGGCTTGGCCTTGGAGAACGCACCCAGCTCGGTCGTGCAGACCGGGGTGAAGTCCTTCGGGTGGGAGAACAGGATCCCCCAGCTGTCGCCCAACCATTCGTGGAAGTTGATGGTGCCCTCCGTCGTGTCTGCTGTGAAATCGGGGGCGGTGTCACCAAGGCGTACTGCCATAGGTCCTCCTGGAATCGAGATGCTCTGTATGCGGGGTGTGACTTTACCGGGCGCTCTCGCAATTGTCGACACGATTGGTCATATTTCTGGCGCGCCGGGCCCGGACTGGGAAAAGACGCTCCCACCTGGGGGCGGGCCGGAAATCGATGTGCGGGCACCCCACCTCGCCGTGCGAGAATGCCCCCATGAGCCCAGTGTCGCCCGCGGCCACACCCTCCCCGGGTGGGTACGTGCCGTACCGGGCTGACACGCTCGTGGTCGAGAACGACGGTCCCGTCGCCGTGGTCACGGTCAACCGGCCCGAGCGACGCAACGCCGTCGACAGCGTCTGCGCCGACCAGCTCAGGGAGGCCTTCTTGGCCTTCGACGCCGACGACGACCGCTCGGTGGCCGTCCTGACCGGTGCCGGCGGGTCGTTCTGTGCCGGCGCCGACCTCAAGGCGGTGGCCGAAGGCGACCGGCGACCCATCCCCGACGACGGGCCCGCGCCGATGGGCCCCACCCGCCTGACCCTGTCCAAGCCCGTCATCGCCGCCGTCGAGGGGTACGCCGTCGCCGGCGGGATCGAGCTCGCTCTCTGGTGTGACCTGCGGGTGGCGGCCGAGGACGCCGTCTTCGGGGTGTTCTGCCGCCGTTTCGGCGTGCCGCTGTGCGACCTCGGTACGGTACGGCTGCCCCGCATCGTGGGCCACGGCCGGGCCATGGACCTCATCCTCACCGGCCGCGCGGTGGCGGCCCCCGAGGCGCTCGCCATGGGGCTGGTCAACCGGGTCGTCGCTCCGGGCCAGGCGCTGGCCCAGGCCGTGGCGCTGGCCCACGAGCTCGCCGCACTGCCCCAGGTGTGCCTGCGCTCCGACCGGATGAGCGCGCTCGAGCAGTGGGGGTTGACCGAGGAGGAGGCCGCCATCGGGGAGGCGCGGCGCGGGCGCGACGTCATCCGGAGCGGCGAGACGCTCGCCGGCGCGGCTCGATTCGCGGGAGGTGCGGGCCGCGGTGGCGTTGCGCTCGACTGACCGCACGCCAGACGGACGGATCGAGGCGCGGCGCCCCACGGTCGCCGCGTTCGACTTCGACGGCACGCTCACGGACTCCGGGAGCACGTTCCCCTTCCTGGTCAGCCTGCGCGGCGTCTGGCCCGTGCTGCGCGCCGTCGTGGGGTTCTCGCCGCAGCTCCTGCGGGCCGCGCTGGCCGGCGGCTCGGCGGCGGACGACGCGAAGGAGCGGCTGTTCCACCGCCTCCTCGGAGGCCTCCCCGTCGAAGAGGTCGACCGCCACTCAGTGGCGTTCGCCCACCGCCACCTGCAGCGGCACCTGCGCGAGGACACGCGGCGCCGCCTCGAGTGGCACCGCCGGCAGGGACATCACATCGTCATCGTCTCCGCTTCGCCCGAGTGCTACGTCAGCCCCGCCGCGGAGGAGCTCGGGGTCGACGGTGTCGTGGCCACGCGCCTCGCTGTCGGCGGCGGGGGGCTCCTCACCGGGGGCTACGAGGGGAAGAACTGCCGTGGGGCCGAGAAGTACGCCCGCCTGGTCGTCTACCTGCGCGCGCGGGGCCTGCTGTCGAGCAACGGCGGCGAGCAACCGGTGCTGTGGGCCTACGGCAACAGCCGCGGCGACCTGCGACTGCTCAACGCGGCGGACCACGGCGTCGATGCGGGGCGGCTCGGTCCGCTCGGCCGCCTGCGGCGGTTCCCCCGCCTCGCCGAAGTCATGGCGACCTCAACCGGGGGTGGCAGCGATCCCGACCGTGTGCCCTGAATAGCCGGGCACGGCGGTGGTGACGTCCCCGAAGTAGGGCGCGTCGCCGAAGGCGAAGGCCTGCCCGCTCCCGTTGACGGCGTCGAATCCCTGTCCGCTGAAGTCAGGGATGAGGCCCGTCATCGGGCTCCGCATGCCGCTCAGCGCGGGCGAGACGCCCGAGACGCCCACCTGGGGCGCGTCGCCGAACGTGTACGCAGTGCCGTTGGCACCGAGAACCCAGTAGCCGCCGCCGTCGGGTGTCGGGGCCACCCCGACCAGCGCGGTCGCGGGCGGGGCCCCACCGAGAGACCCGAAGAAGCCGGCGTCGCCGAAGGCGAAGACGCCGCCGTCGGACGCTATGAGCCAGTAGCCCCGGCCGTCGCGCGTCGGCACCATGCCGATGACCGGCTTGTTGAGCACGAGGCTGCCGGTGCTGCCGTCGAAGCCCGCGTCGCCGTAGGCGAAGATGCCGCCGTCGGAGGCGACCAGCCAGTACCCGCCGCCGTCGGGGGTGACGGCCATGCCGACCATCGGTTTGTTGAGCCGGATGCTGCCCGTGCTGCCGTGGAACTGGGCGTCGCCGAAGCTGAACACGCCACCGTCGGTGGCCACCTCCCAGTACCCGCCGGCATCATGCGTCGACGCCATCCCCACGACCGGCTGGTTCAGCCGCATGCCGCCGGTGCTCCCGTGGAACTGCGCGTTGCCGAAGCTGAACACGCCGCCGTCGGATGCGTTGATCCAATAGCCTCCCACGCCGCCGCTGCTGCCCACCGTGCTCACGCCCCCCGGCAGGCTGCCCAGCGTGGCGGGGCCGTAGTAGTGGCTGACGATCTGCTGGTAGGTCCAGTTGCCGTTGCCCTGGTCTTGCCCGATGGCGTAGCCCAGCGCGCCCCACTGCCCCATCCCGATACCGTGACCCCACCCCTGACCCGAGATGGAGACGGTGGATCCGTTGCCCCCGGTCACCGAGAAGAGATCCGACTTGAGGCCGAGATCGCCGTAGAACTCGGTGCCGGGAATCGTGATGCTCCCCCCGGTTCCGTTGAGCGTGAGGGTGTCCACACGCCCGTAGGAGGCGTCGTAGGGATGGCCCGGATCGGTGGTCGGGACGCCAAAGCCCGTGAAGGTGCCGATCTGGGGCCACGTAGCCTGAATGGCGCTGTAGCTGACCGACGTCGTCCACTGGTGGTTGGAGTTGCAGGCACCGGCCACGCACACCGCGTCGCCGTCGTCGGGCACCGGGGTGAACGGCGACTGCTGGCTGGCGCTCGAGGTGTAGCCGCCCGACGACGCGGAGTACTCGGTGGTGGCGATCATGCCGTCGGGCATGATCATGACCTGGCCCGCCGTGTCATTGGCGGCGGCGATGCTCGTCGACGTCTCGTACTGGGTGCCGCGGTAGGTCTGGCAGGTGAGGTCGCACGTATCGGCGTAGCCCCCGTAGCCGCCGAGGTTGGCCAGGACGTAGGAGCGGACCGCGACCGCCTGCGCCTCGAGCTCCTGGAAGCCCCAGTTCATGCCCTGGGGGCCGGCACCACCGAGGCCGGCCCAGCCCGACGGCGACTCGCCGGGCGCCGTGTCCGCCACGTACTGCTCGAGCGGCAGCGTGTTCACCGACCGCGCCTGTCCGAGGGAGTTGTAGAGCGCCGTCAACGTGCCGTGCACGATGGGGCTGCCACTGGCGACGCACAACTGCAGAAGCCCGCCACTGACCGGTGACGCCACCGGCGTGGCCTGGTTGGCCAGCACCTGGGTCCACGGGCCGGAACAGCCGGGCCCGGTGTCGACCGCCCACGTCCCGCCGGTCTGTTGGAAACGGACGGCGGATGAGCCGGCCACACCCGGCGCCGACACGCCGCCCGGCGAGTACACGATGACGTCGAGGCCGTCGTTCTCCGTCATGGCGATCCGCACGCTGTTTCCGTCACCCGGCAGGGCGTGGGCCCGCGCGGCGGGGAGGAGCGGCACGGACGGCCGGTTGGGAGCGGAGAGATCGGCCGCCGCCACGTTGGGCGCCGGGCCGAACAGCGCGGCGGGCACCACGAGGCCCAACGAGACGACGAGCGCGGCGGTCGCGGTCTGGGCGCGGCGTCGCACGAGCCCGGAGCGCGCGACATGGGTTCCGAGCAGCAGCACGATCCGAAAATGCTACTGGCGCCACCTGGGCGAATTGGTGCATAGCCGTCGCCATCGGGGTGCGCGGCCTCGCCGGTACACTGCACGGCCGTGCGGGTCGACCAGGTCATACCGTCGCTCGCGAGCCGCGACGCCATCGGAGTCAGCGCGCTGAACCTGCGCGATGGATTGCGCGCTGCGGGCATCGACTCGGAGATCTACTACGGGAGCCACACGCCCGACGTCGGGGACGAGGGGCGGCCCGTGATCGAACTCGGGCGGGCGGGTCGCGACCGGTGGCTGCTGTATCAAGCGTCGATCGGGAGCCCGGTCTACGACATCTTCGCGGCGCGGACCGAGCCCAAGCTCGTGAACTACCACAACATCACGCCCGCGACGCTGTTGCGCGATTGGGAGCCGGCGGT
This sequence comes from uncultured Acidimicrobiaceae bacterium, assembly GCA_963726005.1. Lineage (GTDB taxonomy): Bacteria > Actinomycetota > Acidimicrobiia > Acidimicrobiales > RAAP-2 > Bog-473. The sequence goes on along the minus strand of CAVSAT010000001.1, from coordinate 48,180 downwards.
GGCCTACGAGGCCGCGCTCGGACGCACGCAGCTGGCCCGCCTCGCCCCCCAGAGCCGCTTCGCCGTCGCTGACTCGGCCTTCAACGAGTCGGAGCTCGCGGCCCTGGGCTACGAGGGGACCGCCGTGGTCCCGCTGCTGATCGACATGCACGCCAAGAGCGACGAGCCCGACGCCGCGCTGACGGCTTCTCTGGTGCGCCGCAAGGAGCGCGAGGGCGGCGCCGACCTGCTCTACGTGGGGAAAATCTCACCGCACAAGGCGCCCCACGACCTCGTCAAGATGCTCGACGTCCTGCGCCGTGTCGCCGACCCGGCCGCGCGCCTGCACCTCATCGGCTCGCCGCTCGGCGTGACCTACGAGCCCGCGCTGCGCGCGTTCATCGAGGAGCTCGGGCTCACCTCGGCCGTCAACCTTCCGGGCTCGGTCACGGGCGCGGAGCTCGAGGCGTACTACCGTGTGGCCGACGTCTTCGTGATGGCGTCGGACCACGAGGGCTTCTGTGTCCCGCTGGCCGAGGCCATGGGCCACGGCGTCCCCGTCGTCGCCTACGGCGTCACCGCGGTCCCCGAGACCGTCGGCGCCGCGGGCCTGGTCCTTCCGGACAAGTCGCCGGTGCCGTTCGCCACGGCCGTGGGCCGGGTGCTCGAGGACGCGACGTTGCGCAAGGTCATGGTTGAGGCGGGCACGGAACGGGCGGCCGGGTTCGACCTGGCCGCGTCGACGCGGCGCTTCGTGTCGCTGGTGCAAGAGGCCGTTGGCGCCTCCTGAGCCCAGACCCGGGTGCTCCCGGCGAGCGGCGTCCCGGCTCAATCCTGCAGCGCCGACACCAGGTCCACGGCACGGTCGGCGGCGGAGGGAAGGTCCAGTTCGGCGACGCGGCGCCGGGCGGCATCGGCCAGCGCCTCCTTGAGCCCCGGCTCGCCCCGCAGGCGCGCCACGGCGCCGGCCAGGGCCGACGGGTCTGTGGTGTCGACCAGCAGGCCGCCATTGTCGACCACCTCCGGGAGCGCCCCGATCCGGTTGGCCACCACCGGTAACCCCACCGTCATGGCCTCGAGCACGGGCACCCCGAAGCCTTCGTGCAGCGAGGTCATGACGAGCACGTCGGCGTCGGCCATGGCGGCGTCGAGCCCGGCGTCGCTCAGCGCGCCGCTGAAGGTCACGGCGTCGTGGAGGCCGAGCTCGTCGACGAAGCGATGGAGGGCCTTCGTGTACGAGGGCACCACCGGCCGGCCGACGACGTCGAGCGTCGCCCCCGGATCGTGGTGCGCGCGGGAGACGAGGAGGGCCATCACGGCGAACTCGATGGCCTTGTTGGGGGCGAGGCGGCCCACGCAGATCCAGCGCGCGCCCGAGCGGTCGCTGCTCGTGCCCGTCGCCACCGCCGAGCCCGTCGTCACCATGGCGGCGGGTGGGACCACCGCGGTGCGGCCGTAGCCGGCGCCGCGCAGCTCGCTCTCGTTGAACGACGAGACCGCGAGGCCGAGGGTCGCTCGGGGCGCCAGCGCGCGCAGTTCCGATTGGGCTTGCAGCTGGTGGCGCGCCATGCCGTTGTCCCAGGCGGCGTAGAAGTCGGGCGGCGTCACGTTGTGGTAGTTCACGACGAGCGTCTCGGAGCGCGCCTGCAGCCACGCGGCGATGGCCGACGCGGTGGCGAACTGGTAGACGAGGACGTCCCCGCTCTCGGCCTCCAGCGCGTAGCTCGCGAACGGGCGCGTCTCCGAGGCGGTCTCCGGGTCGACCAGCTCGACATAGATCCGCGAGCGGATGCCGCGTGCGGCCATCACCTCGCGCAGTCGCAGCGTGTGGCGGCCGACCGCGTCCCCGCGGTGCAGCATCGGGACGAACTGGTGGATGCCGCTCACGACCGTCCCGCAGGCCGCTCGGTCAGGGGGACCAGCAGGTCGACCAACCGGTCGGCCGCGGTCTCGAGATCGAGCTGGGCCAGGCGCCGGCGTCCCGCCTCGGCCATGGCGTCGCGGCGCGGGGAGTCGGCCAGCACCGCGGCGATGGATGCGGCCAAGGCGTACGGGTCCTTGTCGGTGACCAGGGTCCCCGCACCGCCCAACACCTCGGGGACCGCGCCCTGGTCGAAGGCGACAACCGGCAGGCCGGCGGACATCGCCTCGACCACCGGCACGCAGAAGCCCTCGTGCTCCGAGGTCACGACGAGCACGTCGGCGTCGGCGTAGGCCGACGCGACCGCGGCGTCGCTCGCGTGGCCCGTGAAGCGGACCGAGCCGGCCAGCCCCAGCTCCGCCACGTAACGCTGCAGCGCGGTCACGTAGGAGTCCGTCGCCGGCTTGCCGATGATGTGCAGCGTGGCCCCGGGATCGCCGTGGCTGCGCGCCACGGCGAACGCCGCGACGGTGTTCTCGAGCGCCTTGTTGGGCGACACCCTGCCCACGGCCAACCAGCGCGCACCGCGACCGGTCGCCGGCGGTGCAGCAGCAGTTTCGCCGCGGCCGACCGCGGTCATGGCGGCGTCGAGAGCAGCCGAGGGTGGGATGACCGCGGTGGTGACGAATCCCGCCTCGGCCAGGTGCGCCTCGTTGTAGGCCGAGTCGGCGACGGCCAGCGCCGCGCGTGGTGCCAGCAGGCGTAGGTCACCCTGCGCACGCAGCTGCCCGAGTGCGAGATGGTTGTCCCACGGCGCCATCAGCTCGGGGGGCGTGATGTTGTGGTAATTGACGACGAGCGTCTCGGGCCGACCAGCCAGCCACGGCGCCATGGCCGAGGCCGTGGCGAACTGGTAGACGGCGACGTCTCCCGGCCGGGCCGCCCCGGGGTAGGAGAGCACGGGAAGCGCCTCCCCCGCCGTCTCGGCGTCGACCGTGTCGACGTAGATCTCCGAGCGGAGCCCGCGCGCCCGGCTCGCGTCGCGGAGTCGCAGGGTGTGGCGTCCCACGGCATCGCCGTGGTGCAGGACCGGGACGAAGTGGTGGATGCCGCTCACGAGGGGGTGGCAGCGGACAGGGCGAACCGGCCGTCTCCCCCGGCCCCATCGAGCAGCGGTGCCACCTCGATGAACCCCGCCCGGTCCAGCAGCAGTTCCCAGGTCGCCTCGTGCAGCGGGCGCCCCTGCGTCAGGTCGCGTGCCGACGCCTCCCACGACGCGGCGGCGGCCGCGGGCTCGGAGACGACGACGAGCGGCGCGGCGCGCGCGAGGGCGCGCCGGCAGTCGTGGAGGAGAGGAACAAGGGCGTGCAGAGGAAGGCGGTCGACGACCCCGCTCAGGACGACGCCACCCACCGAGCCGGAGGGCAGGTTGGCCACGTACTCGGACGCCTCGGCAATGGTGACCGAGTACCCGCGCTCGAGCGCGTGCAGGGCGACCGCGCCGCGAGGCTCCACCCCGCGTGCCACCACGCCGCGGCCGGCGAGCGCGTCGAGGAGGACACCCTCGCCGCAGTCCGCGTGCACGATGTCGCCTCCTGGACTGCGCGCCAGCACGTGTGCCGCGACCGGACCGGCCCACGGGCCCAGTTCGCGGGCCGGGGCGAGCCAGGCGGCGCCCTCGACGGGCCGGTCCTCGTCGGCCAGCCGTGCCTCGAGCGTCGCGACACGAGCGGAGAGGAATCGCAAGGCCTCCACCACATGACCCATGGCCTCCTCCAGCTCGCTGGGCGCGCCGTCTACCGGCCGCTCCCCACCGCGGCGCCGCCCACGCAGGCGCCCGGGCGGCCGCCCGCCGGCGCGGCTTTGGGTCTCGAGTGCGTCCGACAGCTCCGACGCGCCGGGGTGGTACGGGCCGTAGCGGTCGCCGAGATGCGTGAACGCCGCCAGGAAGTTCCACGCGTCGCTCCCCTGGGGTGCCAGCCGAGCGAAGGCCGTCCGCAGCGCCTCGGCTGCACGCTCCTCGTCTGTTCCGCCGCCGCCCGTGGCGTCGTCGTCCTCACTCCGACCGGACGCGTCAGGGGCACCGCCGTCGGGGGGAAGGGCTGCGGGCACGGCGCTCGATGCTACCGGCGATGCGCTTTGCTGGTCAGGAGGCGTCAATTCAGACCCGGCCCTGAGCGACTACCTTCGGGGAGCTGAATGGGAACTTTGGCGACGTGACGCACGCGTGCAAGCTGACGCGCCTCATGCTGGCAGTGACCTCCACGGCGGGAGCGGGCCTCGCGGCCGGCGCGCTCGCGGCGCCCGACGCCGCGGCGGTGCCACCGGTGGCGCTGAGCGAGACGTGGAACACCGCGACGGCGGGCACCATTCTCAACGACGCGCCGTGCGGCATCGCCCAAGCCTCGCCCGTGCTGTTCAACGACGGTGGCACCCCGGCGGTGGAAGTCGGCGACCGGCAGGGCGCCCTCTACGGGCTCAACTTGCAGACCGGATTGGTGGTCCCGGGTTGGGGCGGCGGGACGGGGAGCACCATCGGTTCGGGCCAGGGCTGCGCCAACGGCAACCCGGGCGGTGGCTCGCCCGCGACCGGCGTGAACGGGATAGAGGTCCCCGGGAGCCCGCCCATCGACTCGACCGCGTCGGTGAACGGCAACGGCAACCTCTACTTCGGGGCCGGCAACGCGGCTTCGCCCGTCGACGGCGGGTACTACTCGTACGTGCCGAACGGGGGGGCCTTGTGGAACCAGGTGGTGTCGAACCCGAGCACCGACTCGGCCCCTGACGGTGGCGTGCAGGCGTCGCTCCCGCTCGCGGACGGCGGATCGCTCGTCGAGGGTGGCTCGCTGGGCCAGATGACGTACGCGCTCAACAGCGCCAGCGGTGCGCCCGCAACCGGTTGGCCGCAGTTCTCCGCCGACAGTGTGTTCTCCACCGCAGCCGTCGGTGATCTGTACGCCTCCGGCTCGGACAACTTCGTCGCCGGCGGTGCGTCGTCCAACGGTTTCGCCCTCGGCACGCACTACTCCAACGGCGGCCACGTGCGCATCTACAACGACCACGGCGGCGTGATCTGCACCGCCAACACAAACGAAGAGGTCGACTCCTCGCCTGCGGTCGGCCCCATCCTCCCGGGCGGCGCCTACGGGATCGCGACGGGTACGGGCAGCTTCTTCGGCGGCAGCGACGAGAACACGGTCAAGGTCTTCGACACCAAGTGCAACCAGGCCTGGAGCACGACGCTGGACGGTACCACCGCGGGCAGCCCCGCACTGGCGAACATTCAGAACAACGGCCAGCTCGCCGTGGTCGAGGGCACCGTGCGCGGGAACGACGGCTCTGTCTGGGCACTCAACGCCGCCACGGGCGCACCGATCTGGCACACCGACGTGAGCCATTCCGTCTTCGGGTCCGTGACCACGGCCGACCTCACCGGAAGCGGCTACCAGGACGTCATCGTGCCGACGGTCAAGGGGGTCTGGATCCTCGACGGCCAGACCGGGGCGGTGGTGGCCACCTTCGACGACGGTTCCGGCAACGCCGGCGTGCCCTCCGGGAAGGTCTTCGGATTCCAGAACGCTCCCCTGGTCACCGCCGACCCGAACGGCACGATCGGCATCACGGTGGCGGGGTACTTCGGTCTGAGCGGCTCGCCGGACGTGCAGGGCATCGTGCAGCACTTCGAGGTGACCGGCTCGGTGGGCAGCCGGGCGGGCGAAGCCGGCGGCTGGCCCCAGTTCCACCACGACGCGGCATTGAGCGGCTTCATCGGTGGCGGGAACAGCCTCGGCCCGTGCCACCGACCGCCGGCGGCGCAGAACGGGTACCTGACGGTGGCCTCCGACGGCGGGATCTTCGCCTTCGGGCAGGACTTCTGCGGCAGCACGGGGAGCATCGCGCTGAACAAGCCGGTCGTCGGCATGGCCGCCGTCCCCGGGCAGGGCGGGTACTGGCTCGTGGCGTCCGACGGCGGGGTGTTCGACTACGGCGACGCCGGGTTCTACGGCTCGACCGGGTCGCTCCACCTCAACGCCCCCGTGGTGGGCATGGCGGCGACCCCCGACGGCAAGGGCTACTGGCTCGTCGCATCCGACGGCGGCATCTTCACGTACGGCGACGCCGGCTTCTACGGCTCGGCCGCCAACGTCCCGGGGCAGGACATCGTCGGCATGGCCGCCACTCCCGACGGCCTCGGCTACTGGCTGGTGAGCACGACGGGCACGGTGTTCCCGTACGGCGACGCCATCTTCGCGGGCGACACACGATCGCTGCACCTCAACGGCTCCATCGTGGGCATCACGCCGGACCCGGTGACCGGCGGGTACTGGCTGGTCGGATCCGACGGCGGCGTGTTCTCGTTCGGCGCCCCGTTCTACGGGTCGACCGGGAGCATCCGCCTCAACCAGCCGGTGGTGGCGATGCAGTCCACCGGCGACGGACAGGGCTACTGGTTCGTTGCGTCCGACGGCGGCATCTTCGCCTACGGCGACGCGCCGATTCCGCGGCTCCATGGGCGGGCGGGCGCTGAATCGGCCCATGGTCGGGATGGACGGGTTCTGACCCTCCGTGGTGGTCCCGGGTCCGACCGCTGCGCCCGGGGTGTCTAAGGTGGCCCCTCATGTTGCGCCGACATGGCTCCGAGCGAACAGACCCCGACGAGCCGGACCCGACCCCGGCTGCCGACCGCACACGGCGCGGCCCCCTGCTTCCGGCCTACCCGCCCCGGGACTATCTCGGCCAGCTCGACCCCGAGTTCCAGGCGGCGCAGTCGAAGGGGCGTGAGGACGCCGACCTCAGCGACCTGGTCTGGTACCACACCGTCGCGTTGCCCGACGGCCGGGTGCTTCCCGGGGCCTGGGACCTACGCGGCCACGAGCCCGCCTATCTCGGCGGGGTGAACGTCGCCGGCAAGCGGGTCCTCGAGCTCGGCCCGGCCACCGGCTACCTGACCTTCTACCTGGAGCGCATGGGGGCCGAGGTCGTCGCCTTCGAGGCGGGATTCGACGTCTCCATCGACGTCCTGCCCTTCAGGGGTCGCGAGGAGCCCGAGGAGCGGCGGCGCGTCATGCAGGACACGATCGACCGGAATCACGACGCGTGGTGGTACCTGCACCGCACCCTGGGATCCTCGGCGACGTTCGTCCAGGGAAACATCTACGACATGCCGGCCGACCTCGGCACGTTCGACATCACCGTGGTCGGGGCCATTCTCCTGCACCTGCGCGAGCCCTGGGGCGCTCTCTCACAGGCGGCGCGTCGCACGACCGAGACGATGATCGTCACCGAGCCGCTGCAGGACGACGAGAACCCACCCGACTCCAACATCATGCGCTTCTCGCCTTCGGCCGAGCACCACCTGACCAACTGGTGGTCGATCTACCCGGGGGCGGTGGTGTCGATGCTCTCCAGGCTCGGCTTCGCGCAGACCGAGACGACCACGCACACCCAGCACCACCACCTGGCGCACGACATCACGAGCGAAGCCGTCGATCAGCGGATGTACACGGTGGTGGGACGCCGCGAGACCTGACCGTCCTGGCCCGGGTCCGCGGTCAGAACAGGCTCGGCGCGCCCCGCCCCCTCGCCACGACGGAGGTCAGGAACTCGTCGTAGCGCGCGACGAGCACGGGCCACCGGAAGTGCCGGTCGACGAAGGCGCGTCCGCGCCCACCCAGGGTGGCGCGCAGTTCGGCGTCGGACACCAGCCGCTCGAGCACCGCCTCGAACTCCGGGTACGAGGTGAACCACAGGCCCCCGCCCGAGCGCTCGCAATGCTCCCGCGTCGGCCCGCAGCTGCCGTTGACCAGGACGGCGACCCGCTCGACCCAGGCCTCGATCACCACGAGGGAGAACGACTCGAGCGCGGAGGGAGACACCGCGACCAGGGCGTCGTGCACGATGTCCCACTTGTCGGGCTCGTCGACGGCGCCCGTCACGACGATGTCGGGGTGCGGCGGGAGCTCCACCGAGACGGGTCCGACGAGGGCCAGGGCCAACGGCCCGGGATGCCGCTCCTTGTAGGTGGCGAAGTACGAGGCAAGCATCTTGGAACCCTTGTGCTCGTCGACCCGGCCGACGCTGACGATGTAGGGACGCTCCCCCAGCCCCAACACCTCGCGGCCGGTGCGGCCGGCACCCTCGGAGTCACCGACTCCGAGGCCGAGCACGATCTGGGGGCGCTCCGCCACCGGGTACATCCGCTCGACGAGGCCGCGCTCGGAGGCCGTGTAGAAGCAGAAGGCGTCCGCGCTGGAGAAGGTGCCGCGGAACACCGGGAGGTACAACGCCGGCTCGTCGTGCGCCGCCGGGTGGAACACCGCGGGCACCTTGACCTTGCCGATGGCCGCCACCGTCGGGTGGTAGAGGTACGGGGAGAAGGCGACGACGTCGGCGTCCGACGCGGACACGGCGTCGACCAGCTGGGGGGAGACGGGACCGTTGTAGTCGACCCACCGCTCCCCTTGTTCCCGCGTCGCCAGGCGGGGGGCCAGCCGCACGGTCCCGTCGAGTCCGTAGAAGTCGGGCAGGCGGCCGTGCGCGGACGGATGCCGGTGCACGGTAACGCCGTTGACGTCCGCCGGCCCGGGATCGAGGACGTCGTCCCAGGTGATGGCGTCGAGTGCGCAGGTGGTGTGGACCTCGGCCTCCCAGTCGGTGGAGGCACGCAGATGCTCGGCCAGCTGGCGCACCGCGGTCTCGGCGCCACCCATGATCTCCGGCCCGTAGCGCGGCGTCACGAACGCGACCTTCTTGCTCACGGTCGTCCCACCACGGCGGCAATCGCGTCCACCAGGCTGGCGGCCGCCTTCTCCCCTGACAGTTCGGCCGCGCGGCGTCGCCCCGAGGAGATCAGCGCGGCGCGCAGACGGTCGTCGATGCATGCCCGGTGCACGGCGGCTGCGACATAGGTGGGATCCGCGGCCGCCAGGACCACCGCGGCATCGGCGACCGTGTCCACCACGGCGCCCGCGCCACGGGTCACGACCGGCACCCCGGCCACCATCGCCTCGACGAGCGGCACTCCGAATCCCTCGTGCGCCGAGAGCGACAGGTAGACGTCGGCGGCAGCAAAGTGGGCGGCGAGCGACGCGTCCGACACCTCACCGGTGATGCGGACCGCACGCGTGAGTCCGAGGTCGTGGACGAACCCGAGCAGCGCCTTGTTGTACTCGTAGCTCGACGTGCTCCCGACGAGGTGCAGGCGCGCCCTCGGGTCGTAGAGGCGACGGTAGGCCCACAGCGCCTTGACGAGTTCGTGCTGCGCCTTGGAGGACACGACCCGCCCCACGAAGAGGACGTCGGCACCACCACCGTGACGCAGGCAGGCCAGCTCCGCGGCCACCCGCGGATCGGGCCCGGTCGTGACGCGGCGGTAGTCGGCGAGGACGGGCACGATGGCCGTGCGCCGGCAGCCCGCCCGCCGGAGCTCGTGTTCGCTGAAGCGGCTCTTGGCCAGGCCGAGGACGGCCTGGGGGGCGAGCAGCCCGAGCTCGTCGGCCGCCCGGGCGGCGCGCTGCACGCTGCGGGGCTCCCAGCCGTCGAAGAACTCGGGCCCGGTGAAGTTGTGGAAGTCGAGGATCAGCGGCAGCCCGCGCTCGGCCAGATACGGTGCCACGGCCGACGACGTCGTGAACTGGTAGATCGCCACGTCGCCCTCCGCCGCGTGTTCGGGGTACGTCCAGTGCTTGTGGGCGAGCGCGGCCAGGTCGTCGTGGATCGCCTCGGCGAAGATCTCCGATCGCCAGCCGGCCGCACGCAGGGCGTGGCGCAGCTTGATGGTGTGCGTCCCCGTCGCATCGTGCGGGTTGAGGGTCGGGATGAACTGGTGGACGGCCACCGGCCCCCCGCCGGCGGCGCTCACCGCTCGACAGGCGCGTACGGCGTGACGATGTCGGCGCGGACCGCCGTGACGAGGAAGTCGGCACCGGTCGGGCCGGGCCGGGCCGTCGTGTCCTCGTACCCTCCCTGCCCCAAGAGCCGGCACCACGCCTCGGGCCGCAGCGGGCGGCCCGGCGCGAGGTCGGCCTCCGCCGGCGCGTCGACGGCGTCCCAGGCCGCCCGGCTCACCGAATGGATCACCAGGGTCCCTCCCGGGGCGAGCCGGCTGCTGATTGCGCTCAGGAGCTGGGCCCGTTCGCCGCCTGCCATCCCCTCCACGATGCCGCTCAGCACGACGGCCCCCAGGCCGGCGGGGGCGGCGGCGCGCAGGTGCTCGGCCACGGGCTCTTCCCGCACGTCCATCGGGCCGAGCTCGGCGCGGTCGACGACGCGGGGGCGGGGATCGACGCCGTAGGCATCGCCGCCGGCCGCCGCGATGCGCCGGACCAACCAGCCGTCCCCGCAGGCGGCGTGGAGGATGCGGCCGCGCGCCGTCGCCACCGCAGCCACTGCGGGCTCGACCCACCAGCCTTCCGGGCCGTGCAACGACGGGAACTCGACCACGCCGGCCTCCGGGACGCGCTGGACCTCCACCTGGCGCTCGAGCTCCTTCAGCCGGTCGTCGACGATGTGCAGGGCGCGGCTCACCGCGGCGGCCGACTGGCTCATCTGGTGCGTCACCCATCCCACGTACCAGAGCAGCAGCGACCGCATCCCCTTCTTCACCGCTGCGCCGGCGGCGCGCTCCGAGTCGACGGGCACAACGGGGTCGATGAAGGTGGCGGCGTCGACCATCCTGAGGGCCTCCCCGAGGTCGCCCCCGCGACCGGCCACCGGGGAATGGGCCAGGAACAGCTCGTCGAGCTCGCGCTCGAGCTTGGGTGGCAGGTCGCCCGAGGCGCGCGGCGCGCCCGGACCTCTTCGGCGATCTCCGCCATGACCTGGTCGAGGTAGGCGCGCGGATCAGCCGGCAGCGTCGCCTCCGTGTCGCTCATCGTGCGACTCCGCTCAGCCGGGCTGCGCCAGCGCGGCCGAGCCGACGCCTTCGGTCGAGATGAGCGCCGCGTGCACACTCATGCGGAGCAGCCCCGTCGTCTTGCCCGGGTTCATCACCTCGAACGTCCCCGCCTCCTCCCGCCAGTCGTAGAGGATGCCGCCACGGCTCTGGATCCCGATGGCGAAGGAGAAGGAGCCGTCGAGCAACGGCATCTGCGTGATGCCGAAGTGCATGACGCTCGTCCCCGGGGGGGCGTCGATCGGCATGCCGATGATGGAGGTGTCGGTCCGCATGATGGAGTTGCCGTCAGAGTCACGCACGTCGAGGGAGAACACGACGTCGTCGACGGGGTAGAGCGTCTCGAACTCGACCCGGATGGTGAGGTCGTCGCCCGAGCGCATGTATGGGACCGTGTTGTCGCCCGAGAACACGCGGTGGACGGAGCGGATCCGGACCGGGCGCTCGGTGTCGGGCAGGTCGGCGGCGGCGCCTGACGTCGGCATGGCAGGCACCGCGACGAGGGTCGGATCGGCGATCGACATGCCGGCGCCCTCCGCCATGAGGCTCTCCCGGAAGATGCGCGTTGCCTCGCCGGGTTCGCCCTCAGCGATGAGCCGTCCGTGGCTGAGCACCACTCCCCTGTCACAGATGCTGCGCACGGTGTCAGCCGAGTGTGTCACCAGGAGGATCGTGCGTCCCTCGCGCTGGAACTGGTTCACCCGGTTGAGGCACTTGCGCTGGAAGCGCTCGTCACCTACGGCCAGCACCTCGTCGACGACGAGGATGTCGGGATCCATGTTCACCGCCACGGCAAAGCCCAGCCGCACGTACATGCCGGACGAGTAGAACTTCACCGGGCCGTCGATGAACTCCTCGAGCTCGGAGAAGTCGACGATGGCGTCGAAGACCTTGTCCACATCGCGCTTGGACATGCCGAGCAGCGATCCGTTCAGGTAGATGTTCTCCCGGCCCGTCAGGTCCTGCTGGAAGCCAGCTCCGAGCTCGAGCAATCCCGCCAGCTTGCCCCGGACGGCCACCTCGCCCGACGTGGGCTGGAGCACACCGCAGATGCACTTGAGGAGGGTCGACTTGCCCGAGCCGTTGCGGCCCAGGATCCCGACCGTCTCGCCCGAGCGGACCGTGAGGGACACCTCACGCAGGGCCCAGAAGTCCTCCGTGGCCTGGCGCTTGCCACCGTGGATGATGCGCTCCTTGACCGAGTTGTACTGGCCGTGGGCCAGGCGGAAGCGTTTGGAGACGTCGCGGACGTCGACGGCGAAGTCGCTCACTGCTCAGAGCTCCTCGGCGAAGTTGCCCTCGAGTCGGCCGAAGATAGCCAGGGCGACCAGGAACAGGACGGCCGAGAGGACGAGCACGCCGAGGTCGAGGGCGACGTACCAGAGCATGCCGTCGGGGGGAAGCACCTGACTCGGGACGCCGCGGATGGATACGACCGGGTGCGCGTAGATGCAGCGCTGGAACGTCAGGACCAGGGGCACCATCGGGTTGAGGAAGTAGATCCAGGTCCAACCCTTCGGGCCCAGCCTCGTCTCGATCTGCAGCTGGAACGAGTACACGATGGGGCAGGCCCAGAACCAGGCGGTCAGGATGACCTCAATCAGGTGCTGCGTGTCGCGCAGGTACACATTGACCGCGGACAGCAGCACCCCGATGGCCGAGGCCAGGACGACGCCGGTGACCAGGGCGAGCAGCAGCGCCGGGATGTAGTTCCACGCCGGCGACGTGTGCGCGACGACCATGAAGAGCACGAGCACGATCGACTGGAAGAAGAAGAAGACGCAGGCCGAACCCACGGAGGCCAGAGCCAGGATCTCCCTTGGGAAAGACACCTTCTTGACGATCCCCGCGTTGTTGACCACCACGCCGGTGCCGGTCAGCACCCCAAGCGAGAAGAGGTTCCACAGCAGCAGCCCCGCGAAGAGGTAGATCACGAAGTTCGGGATGCCGTTGCGAAGCACGACGGCGAACACGAACCAGTAGATGACCAGGGACATGGCGGGGGCCAACATCGACCACACCAGCCCCAGAACCGAGTTCTTGTACTTGACCTTGATCTCGGTGCGGATCAGGTAGATCAGCAGCTCGCGTGACAGCCAGATCTCGCGCAGCCGCTGGCGCACGCCGATCGTGGGCGTGACGATCCGGGTGCCTGTCAGCTGCCGGGAGGCGCGCGTATCCAATCCGGCCGCTTGAGCCGCCATGGGCGACCGGTCGGCCACCCGATGCTCGGCGGCCTCGTCGACTCGGTGCTCTGCGTCCGACGAAGAGGCCGGAACGTCCAAAGCCACGTCTATGCGTTCCCTGCCGTCGCCGTCGCCGCGGCCGTCGAGCGGTCGATGACCTTGTCGATGAAGCCGTACTCCCGGGCCTCTTCCGCCGTGAACCAGCGGTCGCGGTCCGAGTCGGTCTCAATGCGCTCGAGCGGCTGCCCGGTGTGGAAGGCGATGCGCTCGGCCATCATCCGCTTGAGGTAGATGATCTGCTCGGCCTGGATCGCGATGTCGGCCGCCTGGCCCTGCATCGAGCCCGACGGCTGGTGCATCAAGATGCGCGAGTGGGGCAGGGCGTAGCGCTTGCCCGGGGCACCCGCGCACAGCAGGAACTGGCCCATGCTGGCGGCCAGCCCCACGCAGATGGTCGAGACGTCCGGCCGGACGTACTGCATGGTGTCGTAGATGGCCAGGCCGTCGGTGACGGAGCCACCCGGGGAGTTGATGTAGAGCGAGATGTCCTTGTCGGGGTCCTCCGCCTCGAGGAGGATCAGCTGGGCGCAGACGAGGTTGGCCGTGACCTGGTCGATCGCGCTCCCGATGAAGACGATCCGCTCCTTGAGCAGTTGTTGGAAGACCCGGCCGGCGGAGTCGAGGTCGGCCCCGGCGGCGGTGATCTGGGGGTATGGGGATGCGGAAGCCATGGCCCCGAGGCTAGTGGCCGGAGGGGGCACCCGTCGGCGCACAGCCGTACACTCCCTGTTCACCCGCATCGCGGGACCGCTGCGGGCGTGGCGGAACTGGCAGACGCGCCGGGTTTAGGTCCCGGTCCCCGCGAGGGGGTGGAGGTTCGAGTCCTCTCGCCCGCACCCCAGTGCCCGCGCGCCGCCGGGCCCTGCCGCCCACCCGGCACCGGCTCGGTCAGCCCGCCACGCGGCACAGGTAGGCGAGGAGGTAACAGTCCTCGATCTCGTGGAACAGCCCGCGTGCCGTGGCCACCTGGTCGCCCTCGAAGCGGCCGGCGCGCAGGCTGGGGCCGGCGTGGTTCAGACCCCACGCGCCGTCCACCGCGAAGCCCGCCCCAGTGAGCTTGGCGCGCATCTCGGCGTCGGTGTACTCGTGCTCGTGGTCGGGGTCGATGAACTCGTCCTGCTGCAGCCGCGTGACCCGGGCGTTCGGGGTGTCGAGGCCCAGATAGCCGCCCGGCCGCAGGACGCGGCGCACCTCCGAGAGCACCGTGTCGCCCACGTCGACCGGGACGTGCTCAATCGACTGGCCGCTGTAGACGAGGTCCACCGAGGCGTCGGCGAAGTCCGAGAGATCCGCCATGGAGTGGTAGCGGTACCGCACGGGCCCGAGCGCGGTCTGTGTCACCTCGCGGGAGGCCGCCTCGCGGTACAGCTCGTTGCGCTCCTCGGAGGGGAGATCGATCACGACGAGGTCGTCGAACGGGTACGGGTAGCCCATGAGGACGAGGGCGCCGGTCGCGTTGCCCAGCGACGTGCCGCCCAGGTCGAGGATGCGCTGCGCCGGCGGCAGCGAGCGGACGAACATCATCCGGCTGAAGTGCAGCGACGGGCCCAGGCCGGGGAACGGCGTGACCGACCACCACTCCCCCGACGCGATCGCCACCGCCGCCAGCTCCTGGGGCGTGAGGGTGCCGTTCCGCATGCCTTCGAGGAAGCTCGCGGTCCCCGCCCCATCGGGCTCGCGCCCGAGGATGAGCTCGTAGACGAGGTCGAGCACGTCCTGCGGCGACTGCCGCGACAACCCGCGCCACTGCGCCGTGCCCGGGACGGGCGGGGGTGCGCCGCGCAGGCGCCGCGCTGCACCTCGCCAGGTCGGCATGGGCCCTCAAGCTAACGGTTCGCGCCGGAGAGGGCCGTTCGGTAGCGTCGACCCCCGTGCCCCACCTGGTCGCCGCACCCGACAAGTTCCGGGGGACGGCCACGGCGGCGGAGGTGGCGACGGCCATCGCCGGCGCGGCCCGTACGGCGGGGTGGACGGCCGACGAGGTCCCGATGTCGGACGGCGGCGAAGGCCTGCTCGATGCGCTCGGCGGGACCCGACGCGTCACGACGGTCGCCGGTCCGCTCGGCGCACCGGTCGAGGCCGAGTGGCGCATGCTCGAAGCCGGCGCGCCCACGACCGCCGTCGTCGAGATGTCGCGTGCAGCCGGGCGCGCCCTCCTCCCGACGCCGCACGGCGACGATCCCGTGCGTGCGGGCACGGCCGGCGTGGGCCAGCTCCTGCTGGCGGCCCGCGACGCGGGGGCCCGACGCATCGTGATCGGCTGCGGGGGCTCGGCCACCACCGATGGCGGCGAGGGCGCCTTCGACGCGGTCGGCGCGCCGGCCGCGTTCGACGGGGTGGAGCTCGTCGTGGCATCCGACACGACGACGGGGTTCAGCGACGCGGCGCGTGTCTTCGGACCGCAGAAGGGCGCGACGCCAGCACAGGTCGAGGCGCTCGGCCGGCGTCTGGCCCGCGTCGCGGCGCGCTATCGCCGCGAGACCGGTGTCGACGTCACCACCGTGGCGGGCGCCGGCGCGGCCGGGGGCCTGGCCGGCGGCCTGGTCGCACTGGGTGCCCGCATCGAGCCGGGGTTCGACCTCGTCGCCGGTCTCGTCGGGCTGCCGGCGCGTTTGGAGCGCGCCGAACTGGTCGTCACCGGGGAGGGCCACGTCGATCCGCCCTCCTTCGAGGGCAAGGTGCCGGGCGGCGTGCTGGCGTTGGCCCAGACCCGACGGCGACGCCGACCGCTGCCGGTGCTGTGCATCGCCGGGGGCGCCGACGCGGCGCTGCTCGCCGCACCGCCGGGCGGGCTGGAGGTCGTCAGCCTCACGGAACGCTTCGGGCGGGCGAAGGCCCGGGGCGACACGCTCGCGCTGGTCGGGCGGGTGACCGCCGAGTCGCTGGCCCGCTTTTGCCCCTGAGCGGACCCATCGGCCACACTGCTTGCGCCGCGCGCCGGCGGGCACCGTCCCCGGCAGCACCTCCCGGAACGACCGGCCTGGGTGCAGCGCGGCACGCGACTGGCACGAGGAGGCATCACCCATGGGACTGCTCGACGGGAAGGTGGCGGTGGTCACCGGGGCGGGACGCGGCATCGGCCGCGAGGAGGCGCTCCTGCTCGCGGCGGAGGGCGCCCGTGTCGTCGTCAACGACGTCGGTGCCGGGCTGCACGGCGAGGGCTCCAGCGACGTGCACCCGGCCGAGGAGGTCGTCGCCCTGATCCGGGAGAACGGCGGGGAGGCCGCCGTCAACGGCGACGACATCAGCGCCTGGGCCGGCGGCAAGAACGTCGTGGAGCAGGCGATCGACACGTTCGGCTCGCTCGACATCCTCGTCAACAACGCCGGGATCCTTCGGGACAAGATGTCCTTCAACATGGACGAGTCGGACTGGGACGACGTGATCCGGGTCCACCTCAAGGGACACTTCGCGGCCACCCATCACGCCGCGGTCTATTGGCGCAACCGCGCCAAGGCCGGCGAGGACGTGACGGGCCGCATCATCAACACCACGTCGGAGTCGGGCCTCTTCGGGAACGCAGGCCAGGCCAACTACGCGGCCGCCAAGGCGGGCATCGCAGCACTCACCCTGGTGGAGGCGCGCGAGCTCGGCCGCTACGGCGTGACGTCGAACGCGGTTGCGCCCAGGGCCCGCACCCGCATGACCGAGACGCTCTTCGGCTCCGAGGGCATGGGCGCCGAAGAGGGCGCCTTCGACGCCTGGGACCCCAAGAACATCGCCAACGTCGTGACGTTCCTCGCCGCGCCGGCGTCGGCCGACATCAGCGGGCAGATCCTGGTCGTGTTCGGCGCCAGCATCTGGGCCATGAGCGCCTACCAGGCGGTCGGCCAGCTCACCCGCGACGTCGCATGGAGCCCCGAGGAGTTGATCGCCGCCAAGGGAGAGCTGTTCAAGGGCGTCAGCTCGGGCGTGCCGCCCTTCAGTTTCATCTAGCTCGTTCTTCATCTAGCTCGTTCGCACCGTTCACCCAGCTCGTACCCGACATCGGGGCCCACCCGGGACCTCCCGGACGCGGAGCCCTGCGGTACGGTGGCGGCGTCGTGACTGAGCAGGCCCTGGGAGTCGAAGGCGCCACCCCGGCGGGTCACGACCCCGGCCCACCGGTCGGATCCGGCGCCGACCCCGACCGCGAGGCCGGGTCGCTCCCGGTCGGGAACGGCGGCACCACCACGACCTGGAGCGCGCGCGGGCGACGCGTCTGGGTGGACTGGCGGCGGCCGGTGACCATCGCGGTGGGCGCAACCATCGGGTTCCGCCTCGTCGTGACCTGGGTGGCTCTGGTCAGCGAGTACACCGTCAGCTTCCCCCACCTGGTGGCCCGCCACCCGTCCGTCCTCTGGGAAGTCCTGGCCAAGTGGGACGGCGGCTACTACCTCTCCCTGGCCGCCCACGGCTATCCCGCCCATGCGGCCAGCGCCGCGGCAAATCATGCCGGGCTGGCCTTCTACGCCTTCGGCCCCCTCTACCCGGCGCTCGTGGCCGTCACCCACGCGGTGACCGGCCTTGCCTACGAGCCCAGCGCCGAACTCGTCAGCACGGCCGCACTCGCCGTCGCGCTGGCGGCGATGTGGAAACTCCTCGACCTCGACCTCGGGGCCCGCGCCGCCGACGCGGCGTGCGTCATGCTCCTGGCCTGGCCCAGTGCCTTCTTCCTCGTCGCCACCTATCCCGAGTCGGTCACGCTGGCCGTCGTGACGGTGTCGTTCCTCGCGGCGCGCCGGGGGCACTTCGTCGCGGCGGGACTGTTGGCGGCGGTGGCGGTCGCCGGAAAGAGCTACCTGGTCGTGCTGCTCGTCGCGCTGGCGATGGAGGTGTGGTCCGCGCCGCGCGACCGCGCGTCGTGGCGGGCGGGCCGGGACCTGGAGTGGCTCTCCCCGCCGCGCGTCACCGCCGGCCGCATGGCGGCGATCGCCGCGCCGACGGTCGCCTTCCTCGTGGCCTGGGTCGCCTACCAGCGCGCCCGCTTCGACGAGTGGTTCCCCTTCATCAGGTCGCAAGCGATCTGGAACCGGCACCTGGGTGGCCCGTGGAACTCCATCGGGAGGGCCGTCAACGACCTGGTGCACCTGCGCCTGCTCGACACGTCGACGGAATCGATCGTCGAGCTCTTCGACCTGGTCACGGTCATCCTGCTGGCCGTCGCGGCCGTGATCGCCTTCGTCCGCATCCGGCGCTCCTACGGCGTGCTGCTCGGTCTCGCCTGGTGCGTGTTCACGTTCCAGACGATCCTGCAGTCCCAGAGCCGCGACGTGCTCGTCCTCTTCCCGTTCTTCGCCGCGCTGGGCGTGTGGGTGGCCCGGCATCCCTGGCGCGAGCGCGCCGTGCTGTTCCTGTTCCTGCCGTGCGGGTACTTCCTGCTGGAACGGTTCGTGACGGGGAAGTTCGCCGGCTGAGGCAGGCCGCAGGCCGCGGCGCGACCGCGTTCTGAGGCACGATGGCGGCATGGCACACGACCGCAAGTTCCGCTTCGCCGCGCAGCTGAGCAAGAGCCCCGACGGATCGGCCCGCTCCTGGGCCGAGCAGGCCCGCCGGGCCGAGGACCTGGGCTACAGCGCCTTGCTCATGCCCGACCACTTCGGCGACCAGCTGGCCCCCGTGCCGGCGCTGGCCGCGGTGGCCGCCGCCACGAGCACCCTGCGGATGGGGGCGCTGGTGTTCTGCAACGACTACCGCCACCCCTTCGTGCTGGCCAAGGAGGCGGCCACGCTCGACGTGTTGAGCGAGGGCCGCTTCGAGCTCAGCCTCGGCGCCGGCTGGATGCGCAGCGACTACGACGAGGCCGGCCTCTCCTACGACCATCCCGCCGTCCGGGTGGCTCGATTCGAGGAAGCCGTGAAGGTCGTCCAGGGCCTCCTGCACACCGACGGCCCGTTCAGCTTCCACGGCGAGCACTACGAGGTGCTCGGTCACACCCTCTCGCCGCGACCCGTGCAGACGCCCGGGCCCCCGCTCATCATCGGCGGCGGGGGGAAGCGGGTGCTGTCCTTCGCGGCGCGCCACGCCGACATCGTCAGCATCAACGTCAACCTGCGCGAGGGGACGGGCGGCGCCGAGACGGCGGCCGACGCCACGCCGGAGCGCACCCGCACGAAGCTCGCCTGGGTGAAGGAGGCGGCCGGCGACCGCTTCGACGACCTCGAGCTCAATTCGCTGATCGGCTTCGTTCTCGTCACCGACGACGCGCCGGGACTGGCCGGCCAGATGGCGCCGGCCTTCGGCATCGACCCCGCGGACGCGTTGCACGTCCCGCTCGCCCTGATCGGCACGCTCGACGAGATGACCGAGGAGCTCGAGTGGCGGCGGGCCGAATACGGCATCTCCTACTGGTCGATCGAGTCGGACTCCTGGGAGACGCTCGGGCCCGTGGTGGGCAAGCTCGCCGGCACGTGACGATCTCCACCAGCACCGGATGGGAGGCCATCGGCGTCCAGCGCGAGCTCTGCGGCGAGCGGGTCTTCACCATCGACGTGCCGTCCATCGGGCCCGAGCGCCACGTGCCCCTGCTCGTCCTCCACGGGTTCCCGACATCGTCGTTCGACTACGCCGCCGTGCTCGACGGCCTGCGGGCGGGGCGGCGGGTGGTGCTGCTCGACATGGTCGGCTACGGGCTCTCGGCCAAGCCCGACCGCGCCTATTCGATGGCGCTGCAGGCCGACGTCGCCGCCGCCTACGTGGCCGCCCTCGGCATCGAACGGCTGGCCCTGCTCACCCACGACATGGGCGACACCGTCGGTGGCGAGCTGCTCGCCCGCCGCGCGGAGGGCACCTGGCCGGTGGAGGTGACGCGCCGCGTCGTGACCAACGGGAGCATCTACATCGAGCAGGCCCACCTGACCAACGGCCAGCAGCTGCTGCTGGGCCTCCCCGACGAGCTCCTCCCGCCGGGGATCCCGATCGACGCCACGTCCATCACGCAGAGCCTGCGCGACACGTTCAGTGCAGCCACGCCGCTCGTGCCCGTGGGCTGGCCCGAGGACCCGGTGCCGGCGGCGGCGGCGCAGGTCGTCCACGGCGACGGCCACCTGGTGCTGCCGCGCCTCATCCGCTACATCGAGGAACGGCGCGCCAACGAGCGCCGCTTCACCGGGGCCATCGAGACCGACCCCTCGCCGCTGCACATCGTGTGGGGCCTCGACGACCCCATCGCCGTGCCGTCCATGGTCGACACCCTGCTGGCCGCCCGCCCCGACGCCACCGCGCACCGCCTCGAGGGCGTCGGCCACTACCCGATGGTCGAGGCGCCGCAGCGCTTCCTCGACGCCGCGCTCGCCGGACTGGTCTGACCCTGGCCGCGCCGCGCCGCGCCGCTCCTCCCCCCTGAGGTCAGGCGGGGGCCATCACCTTGAGCGACCGCACCTCCGCCGGCAGGCTGGCGTAGAGGTCGGCGACGAGGTCGTCGCGCCGGGAGCGGTGGGCGGCCGAGTCCCACAGGTTCTCGAACTGGTGGGGATCGTCGTCCACGTTGTAGAGCTCGCCGGTGGCGATGCCGACCCCGCCGGGGCCGGTGCGCGACTGCTCGTAGACGACGGGGCACGGCTGCAGCACGGCCTCGCCCCAGACCTCCTCGAGGCCGTTGGGCTGACCCGCGGTTGACGGCTCGTAGACGGTGCACAGCCACCCGTCGCGGTAGACCGACCGCAGGTGCATGCCGTAGCCGGGGAACTGGCTGTCCCACTCGCACAACGCACGCTCGCGCCCGGGCTCGCCGTCGGCCACCGGGAGGGCCGAGCCCTGCATCCACGGCGCGGGGTCCACCCCGGCGATGGCGCAGAACGTGGGCGCGAGGTCCACCTGGCCGACCGGGTCGGTGACCACCGCCGGGACGACGCCGGCGGACGGGGCCGGCCGCCACACAAAGGGCAGTCGCATCAGCGCGTCGGTGTGGTACGGGCCCTTGTAGAGGAGGCCGAAGTCGCCCTGCAGCTCCCCGTGGTCGGTGGTGAAGATGACGTCGGTGTCGGACAGCCAGCCGCGGTTCGCAATGGACTGCAGCACGCGCCCGCAGGCCTCGTCGATGAGCTCGTTCATCACGTGGACCTTCGCGTTGACCTCGCGGATCTGATCGTGGGTCAGCGTCGAGGGGACGAAGCCCGCCGGGCCGCCCTCCATGTTGGCGAACCGACCCTCCCAGAAGGCGAGCCAGTGCGGCGGCTTGCGGGCCAGCACGGCACGGACGGCGTCGTCGGAGCCCGGGTGGCCCGGAGGAAGGGCAAGGTCCCGCCAGGGCACCCGGGGCAGCTCGGAGGCCGGGGGGTCCCACGGGTGGTGCGGATCGGGGAACGACATCCAGCAGAACCACGGCTCCTCGGCGGCGAGCGACTGCAGCCAGTCGATCGTCAGGTCGGCCACCCAGTCGGTGTGGTACCACGCCCGCGGGATCGGGTTGTTCTTGGTCTCCGGCGCCGCGGTGTCGCCGCCCGGCTCCGCCTGCAGCAGCCCGGCGAAGCTGTGCAGGTGCTCGGGGTGGTGCTCCTTGAGCCAGCGGCCGTAGTGCGCGATCGGATGGTTGCCCCACGCGGCAGCGTGCATCGCCTGCTGCGAGCGCTCGAAGCCGCGCCACGGCCCGGTGTCCCCGCGGGCGACCCGTGCGTTCTCCTCGAACTGGTTGGTCGGGTCGAAGCCGGGTTCGAAGTGCGCCTTGCCGAGCAGCGCGGTGCGGTAGCCGGCCGTGTCGTGGAGGTACTGCGCCACCGACGGCGCGTCGACGGGGAGAGGGATGCCGTTGGCCACCACGCCGTGCGTGCGCACGTACTGGCCGGTGAGCATGGTCGACCGGGCGGGCATGCACACGGTGTTCTGGTTGTAGGCGCGCCGGTAGTTGATGCCCTCGGCGGCCAGCCGGTCGACCACGGGCGTGCGGGCCACCGTCCCGCCGTTGCAGCCGAGACTGTCGTGGCGCTGCTGGTCGGTGGTGATGAACAGGATGTTGCGGCGGCGGGCCGCGGGGCGGCAGGCGGTGCGGCGTCAGGCACCCGCGGCCCCGTTGGCATCCCGGCGCGGCAGCGCATCGAGGACCGGCTCGCACGCGAGCAGCACGGTGCGGTCGAGCCCCCGCTCGCGGTCGGTGTGGGCCTCCTCGTACTTGGGCGACGTGACCATGTCGACGAACGCGGCCCGGCTCGGGTACGAGACCAGCGCGACCAGGTCCCAGGCGTCGGCGGCGGAGTCACCGATCAGGACGTGCTCGGGCCGACCGGTCCAGATGACCTTCCCGCCGCGGGCCTCGACCATCTTGACCACCTGGTCGCTGTAGTCCCGATAGGCGTGTGCGCCCGTCGCGGCGCCGTCATTCGCGGCGACGTCGTCCTTCGCGGCCGCATTGTCCTTCAGGGTGTCGTCGTCGGCGCGGGCGAAGTGCAACAGGTTGATCATCACGACCTCCCCGTCGCGCGCCCCGTGGGCGAATTCACTGAACTGCTCTCTCGTCGGCGTGATGGCCATCGCGTCCCTCCCCTTGTCCTCGTTCTCGGTCGTTGTTCTCGGTCGTTGCCCGGTCCGCCGTAGCTTCGGTGTCGTCCCCGCCGCTCGTTGCTAGCCCAATTCGGGTCAGGGCCGCCACCGGGGGCCTCGGGACCACGGCGCCGGCCTGGTCACTGCTGGTTCAGCATCCGGTGCAGATCGAGCTCGAGCTCCTCCATCAACTCCACGAGGAGCCGCACGCGTTCCGTCGCGTCGCCCGTGGCCAGGAGCCGCTGGGCGTCGTAGGCGCTCACGGGCGCGGCCGCGCAGAGCTGCCACGAGGCCACCTCGGCGTCGCCCACGTCGAAGGAGAGCTCGGGCGGCAAGGGTCGGCCGCCGCCGTGCTCGGCGAGGACCGCCCGGGCGCGGCGAACCCGCTGGACGGCCTCTTCGAGGGCGGGGACGGTGGACCCCGGCGCGGGCACCACGCTCGGCTCGGTGACCAGTGCCACGGGATAGGGCTCCTCGGGCAGCCACGCCTCCACCTCGATGCGGACCTCGCCGCGGACCTCGAGGATCCAGCGGCCGTCGCCCACCTCCGTCGCCTTCGTGATGACCCCGCGGGTGCCGATCCCGGTGCGCTGGTCCCCGCCGCCGACCTCGGAGCCGCGGCTGATCAGCACGATGCCGAAGCGACGGTCACCCGCCAGGCAGTCGCGCAGCAACGCCTGGTAGCGCGGCTCGAAGACGTGCAGCGGCATGGAATCGTGCGGGAACAGCACCGCCGAGAGCGGGAACATCGGCAGACGCGTCGCGGGCACGCCCCACGATGGCATGGCGCGAGGCTCCCGCGCATCGGCGCAGGTCCTCGGACCAATGGACGCGAGAAGGACCGGCCTCCCGGCCGGTCCTTGACTCGTGTAGTGATTTGTTTTGTCTGTTCGCAGTCCCTTCGGATCCAGCCTGCGGCGCTGTAGGTGCGGGGGCCGCCTTGTCGGCCGGCCGGCACACGCACCGGCGCGAGCGCGGCCTAAGTCAAACGCCGGACTTCACTCCGAAGGAACTACTCCGAGCGCCACCGAAACCGACATCGGTGACGCAAACTCAACCCGGTGGATCGACCTCCTCGGTCGAGCGTGTCGATGACATCGGACGCTCCTTTCCACTCGGGGCAACGGCGGGTGCTCCAATTGCCTCTCGCTGGCACCAGTATCTCCCTCGACCCGCCCCGTGTGAACCCCATGCGAACTGGGCTTTCGCGAAGACCCTGGTCGGCCGCGACGCCGTCACACGAACTTCATCCATTCGTGACCTGAGTGTCCCGCGTGCCACCGACAGCGCTCCGAGGGGTCCCCTACGCTGAGCTCATGGCGATCCCCGCCCCGAAGGACAACACGACAGCGATCGTCACGGGCGCCTCGTCGGGTATCGGCGCCGAGATCGCCCGAGAACTCGCCCGCCGCGGCCACGGCTTGACCCTGGTGGCGCGGCGCGAAGACCGGTTGCGGGCGTTGGCGGACGAGTTAGGGCGGGCGCACGCGGTCCGCACGGAGGTCATCGCGGCGGACCTCACCGACACCGACGCCCGTGGGACGCTGCCGGCGCGGTTGGCCGACCTCGGCCTCACGCCGGACATCCTGGTCAACAACGCCGGCTTCACCACCATGGGTCCCGTGCACAAGGCCGATCGCACCGCGGAGCTCGCCATGATCCGGACGAACGTCGAGGCGGTCGTCGACCTGTGCACGCTCTTCGTGGCCGGCATGGTGACGCGCCATCGCGGCGCGGTGCTGAACACCGCGTCCACCGCAGCCTTCCAGCCGCTGCCGGGGCAGGCCGGCTACGGCGCCTCGAAGGCGTTCGTCCTCTCGTACAGCCGGGCGCTCGGGGCAGAGCTCCGCGGGAGCGGCGTCACGGTCACGACGCTGTGCCCGGGCCCGGTCGAGACGGGCTTCGCGGAGTCGGCGGGGATGACCGACGCGGAGGCAAGCGAGTCCCTCCCCAGCTTCATGTGGGTGTCCGCGGCCGACGTGGCGCGGGCCGCCGTGGACGGGCTCGGCGCCGGGCGCGCCGTCGTGATCCCCGGTGCGGCGAACCGGACCGCGGCGGCGCTGGCCCACCTGGCCCCCAAGGCGCTGATCCTCCCGCTGCTGGCGCAGCGGCATCCGGCGCTGAAGCCGGATGCGCGGCACGGGGAGCGATGAGGGGTCCACGGACGGGCTGATCCCGCCGGGTGGATCCTGATCCGGTCGGGCGGATCCTGATCCCGTAGGAAGGCGCGTGGCCGCCGCCCAACGTCAGCGACGCTGACCGGCCACACGCCCTTCTGGGAAACGGCACCGGCGCGTCCTCCTTGCGAACACGGCCCACCCCGAACCCGACGGCGGTGCCGACGGCGGTGCCGACGGCGGCGCCGACCGGGGTGCCGACCGGGCTCAGCTAACCTCGCCTCGCGTCGCCTCGACGCCCGACTCGCACACACCCGGGGGGCCCATGCCGCAACTGGTCTCGGATCTGAATCTCCCCTCCCTCGACGTCATGGGGCTGGAGCGCATGGAGGCCCTCGACGCGATCGAGGCGGCACGGTCCGCGCACTGGCTGGCCCGCACCGACCTGGGCTATGCGGTGACCCGCCTGCAGGACGTCACCGCCATCCTGCGCGACCAGCGCTTCCACTCGGCCCTGTCCATGATCGAGCAGTCCCCCGAGCTCGAGTCCTCGCCGTTTCCCGACGGGAGAATGGAGTCGATCCTCACGATGGAGGGCGCGGGCCATGCCCGGCTCCGTCGTCTGGTCGCGCCCGCCTTCACGCCGGCCGCGGCCAACCGGCTCCGGCCCACGATGCGGGCGGTGGTCGGCGAGCTGGTGGACCGGATCGCCGACCAGGGCGAGTGCGAGCTGGTGGCCGACGTCTGCGAGCCCTACCCGATTCCCATCATCTGCGAGCTCCTCGGCGCGCCACCCGAGGACTGGAAGCTCTTCTCCGCCTGGGCCACCGACATCTTCCGCCTCTTCAACAACAACCTGGCCGAGGACCTGCCGCTCATCGTGCGGGCCGGCGAGGAGCTGAACGACTACGTCAGCGAGATGATCACGCAACGGCGGGCCGACCCACGCAGCGACCTCCTGAGCGACCTGATCGCGATCGAAGAGGAGGGGGACCGGCTGTCGACCGAGGAGATGGCGATGCTCGCCCAGGCCGTCCTCATGGCCGGCACCGACACCACCCGCAACCAGCTGGCGTGCTCGGTCGCCCTGTTCACCGAATACCCCGACCAGTGGGCGCTGCTCGGCGAGCGGCCGGAGCTGGCGGGCCGGGCCGTGGAGGAATCGATGCGCTACCTCGGCGCCGTGCGGGCCACGGCGCGCTTCGCCTCCGAGGACGTCGTCTACCGGGACGTCGTGTTCCCGCAGGGGACGCTCGTCGCCACGTCGCTCGCGGGTGCCAACCGGGACCCCGAAGCATTCGAGGACCCCGACGACTTCGACATCACGCGCGAGCGGGGCACCGCCCAGATGACGTTCGGCGCCGGCATCCACTTCTGCATGGGCGCGGCGCTGGCCCGGGCGGAGCTGCAGGAGGCCCTGCCCCTTCTGGCCCGGCGCATGCCCGGGCTGGCCC
Source organism: uncultured Acidimicrobiaceae bacterium (assembly GCA_963726005.1). Classification (GTDB taxonomy): domain Bacteria; phylum Actinomycetota; class Acidimicrobiia; order Acidimicrobiales; family RAAP-2; genus Bog-473. The sequence continues at coordinate 22,177 of CAVSAT010000001.1, read as the reverse complement.
GCCGGGGCGACATCGAGTGGAAGCCGTCGAACTTCGGCATCTGGGGGCCGGCGCGGCTCCCGCTCAGCTTCTAGGGCTGGCGCCCCAGGTACGCAGCCAGCTGGTCCGCCGGCGACGCCCCCGGCGGCGGCTCCACCGGCGGGCCGAACGGCGCGGGCTCGGGTCCGCGCAGCGCGTCGGGGAGGAAAGACCGGGCCACGCCCAGCAGGTCGCCGGCCAGCGCCGGGTCGAGGTTGGTCGGCTGCCCCGTGGCCCGGGCCAGGTCCCAGCCGTGGGTGAAGGTGTCGACGGCCGCGATGTTGATGAAGGCACTGCCCGGTATGTCGCCGAAGGGCATGTGCACGATGCGGTCCATCGCGCCCTCGGCCGAGAAGGCCTCCACGGCCTGGGCCGCGCCCTTGTTGAACACCGCGACGTAGTCGTCGCCGGCGCTGAAGTCGGCTGACTCCCCCTCCGGGGGCTTCCCCGTCCCGGCGACGGACGCGAAGAAAATGGTGCCGCCCACGATGTGGTTCACCAGCTCCCGGACCTTCCACGACGCGCACGGCGTGGGCCCGTCCAGCTGCTCCCTCGTGACGCCCGAGAGCACCGCGCCCGTCGTTGCGAATGCCTTCTCCAGTTCCTTGGGGTTCACCGCAGCACCGTCCCTTCGTCGCGCCTCGCGCGACGAGCGAACCTACCCGATCTCAGGGCAGCGCGGCCGTGGCCTCGCCCACGAGCTTGTCCTCGCCCTCCGCGTTGGACAGCGTGACGGCCAGGTCCACCAGCTTCCGGCCGCCGTCCTCCCGCTTGCCGGTGACGACGATCTTGGAGGAGAGCACTTCGTCGGGCCAGGTCTGGCGGGCGAAGCGAACTTGATACCGCGTCACGTTCCCCACGCCGACGTAGTCCGTCAAGGCGGACCCGAGCAGGCCCATGGAGAACATGCCGTGCCCGAAGACGCTCGGCTGGCCGGCGGCCTTGGCCGCCACCTCGTCGTGGTGCATCGGGTTGAAGTCACCCGAGGCACCCGCGTACTTCACCAGGTCGGTCCGCGTCAGCTTGTGCGCGATCGCCGGGGCCTCGTCACCCACCTTCACGTCGTCGAAGGACAGTTTCCTCTCACCCATCGTGTCGACCTCCTGTCAAGCCTTGTCGGTGTGTGTGTGTGTGTGTGCCTAGGCCCGGTGGATCAGGTTGAAGCGGGCCGTGACGACGGGCTCGCCCGTTCTCTCGTCGCTCCAGTTCGTCTCGGAGACGATGAAGGTCATCGTCCGCCCCTTGGACTCCTTCTGGTACGCGTCGGTGATCTTGCCCTCGCTCACCAGCACGTCACCGACCTGTACCGGCCGGTGGTAGATGAACTCCTGCTCGCCGTGCAGGATGAGCCCGCCCTTGGCCATCAAGGGCCCGACCGCGGTCATCAGCGGGTTGCCGGTCGGCGCATCGGTCGGTTGGATCTCGTCGAACTTGCCCGAGAACTCCATGGAGAAGGGCCACGTCGGCGGCGCCGGGATGGCGTCGAAGCCGGCCGCCTTGGCAACCTCGGGGTTGTGGTAGATCGGGCTCGTGCTGAGCACGGCGTCGGCGAAGTGCTGCACCGGCCCCCGCTCCACGACGACCTTGGCCTTGGCGGTCTCCTGCCCGATGATGTTCTTGAGCACGTCCTCGTGCGCTTCGGCGCCGTCTGCCACCCGTCTGCCTCCCTTCCCCCTCCGCCCGAAATCCGATCCACGTCGTCATGGCGGGCACCGGCCGCCGGGGCCGGTGCAGCGCCAAAGGTAGCGGGTCACCCCGGCGGCGCCCAATCCGGGACCGGAGGCGGCCCCGCGTCCCGATCGCTACCATCGCCGACGTGCCACCCGACTTCTTCGACGTGGTGCAGACCCAGCGGGCCGCCCGCTCGTTCCTCCCCGACGACGTGGACGACGACACGGTCATCCGCATCTTGACTGCGGCCACCCACGCGCCCAGTGCCGAGAACAGCCAGCCTTTCGTGTTCGTCGTCGTGCGCGAGGGCGCGTTGCGCACCGCCATCGGCGCCATGACGGCGCGCCTGTGGCAGGGCGGCGCCCGTGCCCTCGAGGAGGAGCGACTGTCCCCCGCCTTCCTCGACGACGTGGACCGCGGGGCCATGGGAGGCATTGCCGCGGCGCCGGTCCTCGTGGTCGTCTGCGGCGACACGCGTCTGGCCTTCCCGCAGACGCTCGACGCCTCGGTCTTCCCCGCCGTGCAGAACCTGCTGTTGGCGGCGCACGCCCTCGGTCTCGGCTCGACCCTGACCACCCTGCCCGTCGTGGCCGGCGAGGAGCTCGCGGTCCTCCTCGGCCTGCCGCCCGAAGTGATACCGATCGCCGTGGTCCCCCTCGGCCACCTCCCCGCTCCCCTCGGACCGCCGCGGCGCCGACCGCTGGCCGAGAAGGCACACCTGAACCGCTACGGCACGCCCTTTCCCTGAGCCGCTGGCCGGAGGCCCTCGCAACCTGACCCCCGTGTCAGGTCCGGGGATATGGTGAGCCGATGCAGGAGCACCACTACTACGTCGACATCGAGGCCAGCGTGGGCGAGCTGTGGCAGCTCTTCTGGGCCCGGATCCCCCACACCGAGACGGGAGAGGTGACCATCGACATCCTCCACCCCGGCGATGCGATCGGCGAGGGCCTGGTCCGCCACTGCACCTTCCGTGTGCCCCGCTATCTGCTCACCGGCGGCAAGGGCCAGTCCTGGGAGTGGCTGACCGAGGTGACCCCGCAGGTCTCGTGGAAGTACAACGCCGTCGGCCGGCCCCTGTGGTCCGAGGCGGAGGGGCGGACCCGGCTGGAGGACCTCGGCAACGGGACGACCCGCGTGCACTTCACGGAGTCGTACCGCGCCTTCAACCCCGTCCTGCGCGCGCTGCTCGAGAAGCGCGTGCACGCCTTCATCTCCAAGGACAACGACCGGCTCATCAAGGAGTCGCTGACGACGGGCGTGCGCTACCTGCGGGCGGCCAAGGCCAAGGCCAAGGCCAAGGCCAAGGCGAATACGGGCGAGGCGGCCGGCGCAGCCGACGCCGCCTCTTCGTGACGGTCGTCGACCTCTGGGTCAACGCGCTCACCGGCAAGGCCGCCGAGGCCTTCCTCGGTCAGGCCGGCAACGAGGGGATCCCCGACCTCCTGGGCGGCGACCTCTCGGCCGCCGCCACCCTCGCACAGCTGCTGGCGACGATGGACGCCTGCGGGGTCGACGTCGGCGTCGTCGCCGCGGGGATCACCGACGCCGGGACGGACGCGCTGCTCGATGACGTCGCCGACCACCCGGACCGCCTGCGCGTCGCACTGGTGGCCGATCGCCCCGACCGCCCGGTGCGGCAGTGCACGCGCTTGCGCGCGCTCGCCCAGCACCCGGCGGTGGCGCTGGTGCGCGTCACGCCCCTGGTGCACCAGTACCCGCTCAACGACAAGCTCTACTACCCCGTCTACGCCACCTGCGCCGAGCTCGGCCTGCCCGTCTCCGTCAACGTCGGCGTCCCGGGCCCGCGGGTCCGCTCGGCCTGCCAGCGCCCCGAGCTCCTCGAGGACGTCCTCATCGACTTCAAGGGGCTCACCGTCATCGGCGCGCACATGGGCCATCCCTTCGAGGCCCTGCTCATGCAGTACATGCTCAAGTGGCCCGACCTCTACCTGTCCAACTCGGCCTATCTCGCCAGGTACATGGACCCCGCACTCCTCGCGTTCATGAACTCCTCCCGGGGCCTGGGCCGCGTCCTCTACGCGTCGGACCATCCCTTCCTGCCCATGGAGCGTGCCGTGGCCGCCGCCCGGGATCTGCCCCTCGCCGACGCTGCGGCCGACGCCTTCCTGGGTGGGACGGCGGCGCGCCTCCTGCAGTTGAGCTAACCGATCGGACGATCGGCGTCGCAGTCAGGCGGGCGGCGGCGGGCTGGAGGACGGGCCGGCCGCCGCGGGCTTGGACCCGAAGATGTTCAGCCCCAGCTTCTCGGACACGTGCCGTGTGACCCGTTGCCCCCGGACGCTGTTGCCCGCCCCGTCGAGCCGCGGCGAGAACGTGGCCAGGCCGCCCTTCCCCGGTGCGATCGTCACGATGCCGCCGCTGACGCCGCTCTTGCCGGGGAGACCGACCTCGTAGAGCCAGTCACCGGAGTGCTCGTAGAGACCCGCCGTCGCCAACGCGGCCAGGACGTGCTTGCAGTGAAAGGGCTCGATCACACGGCGTCCCGTGAGGGGGTTCACGCCCCCGTTGGCCAGGGTGGCGCCCATCGCGGCCAGGTCCGGCGCGGTCACCAGCAGCGAGCACTGGCGGGTGTAGAGGTCGGTGGTCTCGTCGGGGTCCGCGTACAGGCGGTCGTAGCTGTGCAGGAGGTGGGCGATGCCCTGGTTGCGCAAGTTGGTCGCCGACTCGGACTCGTACACCTCGGGGTCGAGGTCGAGTTCCCGCCCCGCAAAGTGCGAAAGCCCCTGGCGGATGAATGCCCACCGGTCCTGCGGGGTCGCGCCGGGGACGAGGCTGGTGGTGGCCATGGCGCCCGCGTTGACCATCGGGTTCATGGTGCGCTCCTCGTTCAACTCAATTGCCATCACCGAGTTGAACGCCAGTCCCGTCGCGTTGACGCCGAGCCGGCGGTGCGCCTCCTCGTGGCCGATGGCGTCGCACACCAGAGCGAAGACGAACGCCTTCGAAATGCTCTGCAGCGAGAAGAGCTGGCCTGCGTCCCCCACCGAGAGGCACCGGCCGGCCACGCCCACGATGCTCACGGCGAAGAACGACGGGTCGACGTTGGCCAGCGCAGGGATGTAGTCGGCGACGTCCCCCTCCTCCAGCGGGCGGTAGAGCTCGAAGACCTCGTGGAGGAGGTCTTCGACGACCTCGAGGCCGGGAAGCGCGCCGGTCGACACGGCGTCGCTCGTCGTGGTTTCGTGAAACGGCAGCGGAATGCGCACGACGCCCTAGCGCTCGATCACGCCGGCTCCAGCGGGGGCGCCGGGACCGTGATGGCGGGCGCCTCGGCGCCACCGTCGATCTCGAACACCTTGCCGGTGACCCACGAGGCGGCGTCGGAGACGAGATACACCACGGCGCACGCGATGTCCTCGGGCTCGCCGGGTCGCCGCATCGGTGTGCCGTCGAGGAACTGTCGGCGCAGGTCCTCGTCCGTCAGGACGATGTCGAGCGACCGGGTGGCGACACCGCCGACGTCAATGGCGTTGAGGCGCACCCGGGGCGCCAGCTCGGGCGCCATGTTGCGGGTCAGCCGGTCGAGCGCCGCCTTCACCGCTCCGTAGGCGGCGAAGCTCGTCTGGGTCATGCTGGCCGAGCGCGACGAGACGTTGACGACCACTCCGGTCCCGGTCGTGTCGACCATGCGCCGGGCCGCCAGCTTGGTCAGGGTGAACGGGGCCGTCACGTTGAAGTGGAAGGCCGACTCGAGAAAGCGATCGCTCGTGGCCAACGCGGCGCGGGGCATCGCCCCACCGGCGTTGTTCACCGCGATGTCGAGCCGCCCGAACTCCCCGACCGTGGCGTCGACCAGCCGCTCGAGCTCCCCGAGCTCCGTGACGTCGGTCGGGACCACCAGGGCGCGCCGGCCCGCCTTCTCGACCAGCGAGGCCACCTCCTCGAGGTCGGCCCGCGTCCGGGCCGCCAGAACGACGTGGGCACCCGCCTCGGCCAGCCCGACGGCGATCCCGCGTCCGATGCCGAGCCCGGCCCCGGTCACGATCGCCACCCGGTCCTCGAGGCGGAACCGGTCGAGGATCACCGGCGCTGACCGGGGTGGCGCAGGCTGGGCGCCGCCCGCCCGGCCACCAGAGGCATCTCGAGGTAGGTCTGCACGCCGGGCTCGGCCGCGCAGACGTACGGCACGGCGTTCACACAGTGCATGGCCGTCGCCACGACGCCGGGATTCCGCTGCAGGCCCGCCTCTATGGAGTCGGGGTGGAGCTTGCGGAAGCTCACGAGGCAGCTCGGGTCCCCGGTGATCTCCACCTCGAAGTGCTCGCCGTCGGCGCCGAAGGTCCACGGCGGGTCAAGGTGCTCCTCTCCCATGAGCCAGTTCACCGCGGCGGTGATGACGGGTTCACCGCGCACCAGGCCCTCCCATCGGAAGCGCTGCGCCGCCACGAGGCCGGGTGCGATGGGCCCGATAGGCGACTCGATGGGCGCGGTGGCCACCGCCATCTCGTGCGTGGTGCGCAGCTCGGGATCGAGGTCGAAGCCGAGCTCGTCGGCGACCATCCACACCGACTGCCGGAACCCCGCGCCGAGCGCGTCGGCCATGATGCTCGTGCGTGACTCCGCGGGCGTCTTGCCGAACAGCATCCAGTCACGGATGACGTCGGGGGCCCCGTAGGTGCGGATGTCGGAGAATTCCTCGGCCCGCACGTGCGTGATGGAACCCGACAAGGCCGAGATCATGAGCGGGAAGCGCTCGGTGATCCCCCCGGGGTTGATGCCGGTGCCGTGCAGGGTGACACCCGCGGCGCGGCAGACGGCGTCGAACCGCTCCCGCTCGCCGGCCGGCGGGTAGAACCAGCCCAGCGGCGTGACGACGTTCTTGCGCGATTCGAGGATCCTGGTGACGACGTCCGGATCGGCGAAGATGGGGCTGTAGACGACGCAGTCGGCGTCCTCGGCAAGCAGCGCGTCGACGTCACTGGTCGCGGTGATCCCGATCGGAGCGCGCCCCACCAGGGTGCCCACGTCCTGCCCGTCCTTTGCCTTCGAGTGCACCCAGCAACCGACGAGCTCGAGGTCGGGATGCGCCAGCACGCCCTCAATGGCCGCCTTGCCCACGTTGCCGGTCGCCCACTGCACCACTCGGTACGTCACCGCTCACCCCCGTCTCGTCGGTTCGCGGCCCACCATATTTCGCTTTCGCGGCTCCGGAGCGGTGCCCGTCCGGAGGCACCGGCCACGGCCGTCGCTCCCGCCGCTACCGTCACCTCATGGATCTCGGTCGGGTCGGCGTGTGGTGGAGTGGGTCGTGGCGCGTCACGGACGAACCGTCGCTCGATGTGGCCCGGGAGCTCGAAGCGCTGGGCTACCAGGCCCTGTGGTCGTCGGGTGGCTTCGACCCGGGCCTCTCCCCGCGCTTCGAGGAGCTCCTGGCGTCCACGTCGCGCATTCCCGTGGCCAGCGGCATCGTGAGCGTCTGGACGGCGGATCCCGCAGCGGTGGGGACCGCCGTCGCTGGCCTCGAGAGCAGGTTCCCCGGGCGCTTCCTCCTGGGCATCGGCGCGAGCCACGCTCCCCTGGTGCAGGACTACAGCCGTCCCTTCGCGCACGTGGTGGCGTACCTCGATGCGCTCGATGCCCTCGGCACGCCGGTGCCGCCCGAGCGCCGGGTGCTGGCCGCCCTCCGCCCGCGCATGCTCGAGCTCGCCGCCACACGCGCCGCGGGCGCGCACCCCTACTTCGTCCCGGTCGAGCACACGGCCCGCGCCCGGGAGATCCTGGGCCGGGGCCCGCTCCTCGCCCCCGAGGTGGCGGTGGTGCTCCAGAGCGATCCCGCCCAGGCCCGCGAGCTGGCGCGTGCGTACGCCAGCATCTACCTGGGCCTCCCCAACTACACCCAGAACCTGCGCGACTTCGGGTTCGGGGACGACGACATCGCCGGCGGCGGGAGCGACCGGTTGATCGATGCCGTCATTCCGTGGGGCGATGCCACGACCGTCGCCGCCCGGGTCCGCGCGCACCACGACGCGGGCGCCGATCACGTCTGCATACAGGTCGTCGCGGGCCGGCAGGACTTCCCGCTCGACGGGTACCGGCAGCTGGCGGCCGCGCTCTTTGGCGTGTGAGCCGGGGCGTGCACCGCCGGCTCCGGCGTCAGGGGTTGTCGCCCGGGTGCGTCAGCTGCCGCGCCAGGGCGCGGAACGCGCTGTCCGCGGTGCGACACCGCGTCCTTCTCGTCCGCCTGCATCTCCGCGAACGTCCGGCCCCCGGCGTCGTCGGGCACGAACACGGGGTCGTAGCCGAACCCGTTGCGGCCCCGCCCGGCCGTGGCGATCGACCCCTCCACCGTGCCCTCCGCCCACACCTCGGAGCCGTCGGGGAACGCCGCCAGCGCCACGGTGCGGAAGCGAGCCCGCCGCGCCCCGCCGCCGTGCGGGCGCGCGGCCAACGCGCTGGAGCAGCTTCGTCACGTTGTCGCCGTAGGTGGCGTCATCGCCCGCGTAGCGAGCCGAGTACACGCCCGGCGCGCCCCCCAGGGCGTCGACCTCGAGGCCGGTGTCGTCCGCCACCGCGGCCGTGCCGGTCGTCCGCACCAGGGCCCGCGCCTTCAGCCGGGCGTTGTCGAGCAGCGTCTCGCCGTCCTCGACCACGTCCGGCGCACCGGCAGGGCGCGACAGCAGCACCACGGGGAGCGCGGCCGAGAGAATGGCCGAGATCTCCTTGACCTTGTCGGGGTTGGCCGAAGCCAGGACGAGTCGGAGCGGGCCGTCCCCGCTCACCGCCGCGGCGGGGGCTCGGCCAGCACGGCCGCCTGCAGGTCCGTCAGCTCCTTGATGCCCGCCTCGGCCAGCCCGAGCAGGGTGTCCAGCTCGCTCCGGCTGAAGGCCATGCCCTCCGCGGTGCCCTGCACCTCGACGAAGCGCCCGGCGCCGGTCATGACCACGTTCATGTCGACCTCGGCCCGCGAGTCCTCGGCGTAGGGCAGGTCGACCATCGGCACCCCGTCGATGATGCCGACCGAGACGGCCGCGACCGAGTCGGTGAGGGGATTCGTGCGGATCGTCCCGGCCTGCACGAGGCGGGTACAGGCGTCGTGCAGGGCGACGTAGGCGCCGCAGATGGAGGCCGTCCGCGTCCCGCCGTCGGCCTGCAGTGCGTCGCAGTCGACCGTGATCTGCACCTCGCCGAGGGCGACCAGGTCGCACACGGCCCGGAGGCTGCGCGCGATCAGCCGCTGAATCTCCTGGGTCCGCCCCGACTGCTTGCCCTTGGCCGCTTCGCGGGAGGCCCGCTCCGGCGTCGAGCCCGGCAACATGGAGTACTCGGCGGTCACCCAGCCGCGGCCCGTCCCCCGCATCCAGGGCGGCACCCGCTCCTCCACCGACGCCGTGCACAGCACCTTGGTCTGACCGAACGTCACCAGGACCGAACCCGGCGCCATCACCGTGTAGTCGCGCTGGAAGGTGACCGGCCGTAGCTGGTCGATGGCGCGTCCGTCCTGACGCGCCGTTTGCGCGGCCTCGCTCACGTCACTTTCTCCCACCGCACTCCTCTCGCTTCCCCGCCCGACGGGTGTCGGTCTCGGACGACACCGTAGGCGACCGGTCAGTTCCCGTGGGCAAAGGTCTCCGGGTACGAGTGCGGCGAGATCTCCAGGGCGGCGTCGACGTCGCGGTACGTCTTGAGCTCAATCACGTTGCCGCTCGGATCGGCGATCTTGGCCTTGGTCTGCTCCGTCGCCAGACCCTCGTCGTCGGTCGAGACCGGGACGACCCAGTCGACGCCGTTGGCCCCGAGTCGGGCGATCATCGCCTCGAACTCGTCGCGCCCGAGCGTGACGCCGAAGTGGCGCGATCCACCCGACGGCGCCGCGGGCGATTCGCCCGGCCGATGCTGCAGGGTGATCTGCATGCCGTAGAACCACACATCGGCGAAGTCCGCCCTGGTACGCGCCGACTGGCAACCGAGTGTGCGCACATAGAAGTCACGCGCCTCGTCCATGTCGCGGACGGGGATGGACAGGTGGAGGATCGGTTGCATGCGCCAAGCCTACGGCTGCACTTGGGCGGGGCACGTTCGTATGATCGTTGCGGTGCGCGACGATCGGCGTTGCATCGTGGTTGGCGCGGGGTTGCTCGGCCTCTCCGCCGCCTGGGCGCTGTCGCGGCGTCACTGGAGCGTGACCGTCCTGGAGGCGGCCGACGCGGTGGGCCACGACTGGTCGGGCTCCAAGGGCGACGCCCGCATCTTCCGGCTGGGGTACCCCGAGCCGGTCTACGTCGACATGGCCGTCCGGGCGCGCGCGTTCTGGCACGACCTCGAGGCCGCCTCGGGACGGCGGCTCCTCCACGGCCGCGGCCAGGTGACGTTCGGCGACGACGCCTCCCTCGATGCCATCGCAGCGGCGCTGGCGGCCGCGGGCTCACCGTCGGAGCGGCTCGCACCCGGCGAGGCCGCCCGGCGGTTCCCGGCGATCGCGGTCCACGGGCCCGTCCTCTTCGAGCCCGATTCCTGCGTGCTGGCCGCCGACCAGTGCATGCGGGCGTTGGGTGACGTGGCCGACTTCGTGCTCCACACCGGCGAGCGCGTCCGGTCGCTGCGCCAGGGCCGCGACTCGGTCAGGGTCACGACGGCGAGCGGGCGGACGCTCGACGCCGACGTCGTGGTCGATTGCGCCGGCCCTGGTGCCCTCGCGCTGCTCGACGACCCGCCGCCCGTGGCGGCCCCCCCGTCGCTCCCCCAGGTGGCGTACTTCGCGCCCGCTCCCGGTGCGACGTCCGAGGAGCGGCCACCGATCTTCATCGAGTGGGGGGCCGACATGATCTACGGCCTGCCCGTGCCCGACGGCGGCGCGCGGGCGGAACCTACAAGGTCTCCCATCACACCCCGGGCACCGACCTCGCCGGCTACGACCCCACCGGCACGGCACCTCCGGACGACGATCCCCGGCTCCTCGCCCTGCTGACCGGCGCCGTCCGCCGTCTGCTGCCCTCCCTGGACCCCGATCCCGTGCACACGGAGCGTTGCGTCTACGACAACTCCGCCGACGACGACTTCGTCCTGGCCCGGACCGGGCGGATCGTCGTCGGCTGCGGCACGAGCGGGCACGGATTCAAGTTCGGGCCACTGCTCGGCGAGCTCCTGGCCGACCTGGCCGACGGCGCGACGCCCTCCATCGACCTGCGCCCCTTCGGCCTGCACCGCGACCCGGCGCCACCGCCTCGGCCGGCGCACCAGAGCCGGTAGGTTGCGCACGTGCCCCGTTACGTCGCGCTGCTCCGAAGCGTGAACGTCGCCGGCCACGGACGCCTCGCCATGAACGAGCTACGGGCCTCCTTCGAAGGCCTGCAGTACTCCGGCGTCACGACGTACATCCAGACGGGCAACGTCCTGTTCTCGACCGGATCGAAGAGCGAGGCGGCGATCGCGGCGGCGATCGAGGAGCGCCTCGCGGACGACTTCGGTGACTCGCCCGCGGTGATCCTGCGCACCGTGCCGGAGTTCCTCCGCATCGCCGCGGCCAGCCCCTATGCCAAGGCGGGGGCGAACCCGTCCCGCCACCACGTGACGTTCCTGGCCACGAAGCCGACGGCGGAGGCGCTGGCGGCGCTGAAACCGCCGGCGAGCGGCCGCGACGAGCTGGTCGTCGACGGCAGGGAGGTCTACGTGCACACACCCGACGGGTACGCAGAGACCAAGTACACGGGTACGTTCCTCGAACGCCGGCTCGGCGTGGTGAGCACCACCAGGAACTGGAACACGGTCACCAAGCTCGGAGCGCTCGCCGGGCGCTGACCGGGACACCCCACCCATAGAATCGACGCCGTGGACGACCATCCGACGCAGGGCCGACGCGAAGACGGGGCGGCGCCGGTGGCGAGGAACGGCGCCGCGGGCCGGCCCACCCTGAACACGGCGGTGCGCCGCCGCCGCGCCGACCGTGCCTTCTACTTCCGCCTGGCCGGAGCCATCCGCCAGCACGAGCGAGCGTTGGAACGCCTGAAGCGATGACGGCCGACGCGGAGCTGCGAGCCGAGCCCGAGACGGTCCGCGCGCTCGAACTGGCCGACTTCCTCCTCATCGCGGAAGCCGTCCTCGGCATCCCCGCCAAGCGCGTCGCGGAGGAGTCCAGCCTTCACCTGGCGGACTCGGCGCTCCACGCCCCTCTGGCCAGCTACGGCGGGAAAGACTTCTACCCCGACTTCGCCACGAAGGCCGCCGTGCTCTGCGCCCACCTGGTGAAGAACCACCCGCTGCCCGACGGCAACACCCCGGTCGCCCTCATCGCCACCATCGAGTTCTGCCAGCGCAACGGCCACCCCTGGACGCCGCCGCCCGGAGACGAGGACGGCGAGGTGACGGCCGCACGCCTGCTCGAGCTGGCCGCGGCCCCGATGAGCCAGGCCGTCATCGCAGATCTGGCCGCCTGGATCGCCGAGCGGATGGCGCCCCGGCCGGGCACGAACCCAGTCTGAGCGACCGCCGCACCCCGCCGCACCCGCTGTACCGCCGCACCACCCCGGCGAGGCGGCGACGCCACCCTTGACCGAACGTCGACCGTATGGTGTCGGCATGCCTCGATACCGACCTCCGCAACACTTCGACCGCCGAGTCGCCGTGGTCACGGGCGCCTCCTCGGGCATCGGCAGGGCGATCGCCCTGACCCTGGCGGAGCGCGGCGCGGTCGTCGTCGGGCTGGCGCGGCGCAAGGAACTGCTCGACGAGCTCGCGCCCGAACTGGCGCCGCCGCGTCGCCGGGCAGCACGACGGCGGTCTGCGACGTGGGCGAACCGGGCGCCTTCGAGGCCGCGCTCGGCGCAGACCGAGGCCGAGCACGGGCCGATTGACATCCTGGTCAACAACGCCGGCGTCGACCTGATGCTGCCGGTGCCCGGCGGCGACGCCAGGACGGTCCATCAGGTGTTCGACGTCAATTTCTTCGCCACCGTCACCGGGACGCTCGCCGTCGTGCCGGGGATGGTGGACCGCGGCTGGGGCGCGGTCGTGAACGTGTCCTCCGACTCGGCGCGGGCACCCGAACCGAGGCAAGGCGCCTACGCGGCGTCGAAGGCCGCCATCTCGGCCTTCAGCGAGTCGGTCGCCCACGAGGTCGCCCCACGCGGCGTCCACGTCCACGTGCTGTACCCCGGTTGGGTCCCGACGGCGATGGGGCTCTCGGGCAACGAGGACGGCGGGTCGCTGCCCCCGAAGATGGTGCGCCGCACCGTCGAGCAGGTCGCGCGCCTCACGGCGGACCGGCTCGGTGGGCCACGCGTCGACATCAACGCCGCCCGGCTCCCGCTGCTGGCGCCGATCGCCCGCACGGTGGCGCCCGTCAGCTACCAGAAGGCGATGCGACGCCTCGCGACGACCTGAACGCCGCCGCGCGAACGCAGAAGCATCAGAAGTAGATGATCTGCTTGGCCCGCTCGGTGACCTCGTCGATGTCGCCCGTCCAGGCCCCCGTCGACAGGTACTTCCAGCCGCCGTCGGCAGACACGACCACGATGGACGCTGCCTCCCCCTCCGGCACGGATGACGCGCACTTGATCGCACCGGCCAGCGCCGCCCCCGTCGAGATCCCCGCAAAGATCCCCACCTCGGTCAGCCGCCGGGTCCACTCGATCGACTCCCGGGGACGGACCACGGTCTTGCGGTCCAACAGCTCGGCACCCCCCAGTTCCTCGAAGATCGGCGGGATGTACCCGTCGTCGAGGTTCCGCAGGCCGTCAACCATCTCCCCCGCCGGCGGTTCGACCGCCCATATCGACACGGCGTCTCCGAGCTTCTCGCGCAGGAAGCGCCCCACCCCGAGCAACGTTCCCGAGGTCCCGAGGCCGGCCACGAAGTGCGTCACCCCCGGGCAGTCCCGCAGGATCTCGGGCCCGGTGCCCTCGTAGTGCGCCCTGGGGTTGGCCGGGTTGCCGTACTGGTACAAGAAGACCCATTCGGGGTGCTCCCCGGCCAGTGACGCGGGCCATCTTGACGGCACCGTTCGAACCTTCACTCCCCGGTGACTCGATGATCTCGGCCCCCCACAACTCGAGGAGCTGTCGACGCTCGACCGACACGTTGGTCGGCATCACGGCCTTCAGCGTGTAGCCCTTGACCCGGCACACCATGGCGAGACCGATGCCGGTGTTGCCCGACGTCGGCTCCATCAGCACCTGGTCCGGCTTCCCGGGGACGAGCACCCCCGTACGTTCGGCGTCCTCGATGAGCGACAGGGCCACCCTGTCCTTGACCGACCCGCCGGGGTTCTGCCCCTCGAGCTTGAGATAGATACGCGCGGAGGGGTTCGGGCTGAGCGCGCTGATGTCGACCAGCGGCGTGTTGCCGATCAGGTCGAGCACGGAGGAGTAGAGCGTCATGGCGTCCGGCTCCGACGAGCCTCAGCCGCCGGCCACGGCCGGGAGGATCGACACCTCGGCGCCGTCGGCGACGGGGGTCTCGAGGCCCTGCAGGTAGCGCACGTCGTCGTCGTCGACGTAGATGTTCACGAACTTGTGCAGGGAACCGTCGTCGGTGAGCACCTGGCCGGCCATGCCGGGGTACTCGGCCACGAGCTTGGAGAGGACCTCGCCGATGGTGGACCCGTCCACGCTGACGGCGGCGGCCCCTCCGGCGTGGCTGCGCAGGACGGTCGGTAGGCGGACTTCGACGGCCACAGGGCCTCCTCGCTCGTGCTTCTCGGGCGCTCACCGGCCTCGTTGGGGCTGGTCGGCCGATTGTTGACTCAGCTGGTAACCATTCTACAAGGAGCGTTCCTGGCTCCCTATCCGGGGATCTCCAGCCCTGGGACCCCGAGCCCGGGCACGTCGACGGGCTCCTCGGTGATCTGGCCGTCGCGAATCAGGTAGCTGCGCACGACGGGGTGCGAGTCACGCAGCGAGACGAGGACGTAGTGCCACCCCGGGTCCGCCGCCTGAGCCACGTCGGTCGGCGACGGGTAGGCGTCGGTGTGGGTGTGCGAGTGGAACACGCCCATGATGTCGGCGCCCAGGTCCCGGGCCGCCCGGTCGACCCGCAGCATCTCCTTGGGGTCGATCTCGTAGACCATCGCCGAGCCGGCGGCGTTGGTGGTTGCGAACAGGTGGGTCGCCTCGTCTCCCCGGTAGGACCCGACCAGGAGGCCGCACGCCTCGTCGGGCAGACCGGACAGGCAGTGGGCAACCATCTCCATGTAGAGGTCGCGGGGCAGGCGGAGCACCCATGCAGGGTACCCTCGTACCCCTCATGGCCAGGGCGAAGAAGCAGATCGCCAAGCGGGCGGCCGCCCGCGAGGATCGCAGTGGTGACCGTGTCGTTGCCACCAACCGGCGCGCCCGGCGCGAGTACGAGTTCCTCGAGACCTTCGAAGCGGGCATCGTGCTACAGGGCTCCGAGGTGAAGTCCCTCCGCGATGGCAAGGCGCAGCTGAGCGAGGCCTATGCCCGGGTGGACGGCGGCGAGATGTGGCTGTTCCAGTTGCACATCCCGCCCTGGCAGTTCGCCACCGGCCTCGGAGCCCATGACCCCGACCGCAAGCGCAAGCTGCTGCTGCACCGAGGCCAGATCGACGAATTGCTCGGCAAGACCCAGCAACAGTCGCTCACCCTGATCCCGGTCTCGCTGTACTTCCGGGACGGGAGGGCGAAGGTCCAGTTGGCGCTGGCCAAGGGCCGGCGCCTCTACGACAAGCGCAATGTCCTCCGTGCCCGCGATGCCGAGAAGGAGGCGGCTCGGGCCGGCAAGGAGATCGGTCGCTGGGCCGGATAGGGAGCCCGCCGTTCCCTTCCCCGTCGATGCGGCCGCCTGGGGGCCGTAGAATGCTCAGACCGGCCAAATCGGTCGGAACCCAGACATGGGGGTGATTGGTTTCGACTTCGGTCGTCAAGGTAGGAGAAGCGAGCCGTGGTCTCCGGATCCACGTTAAAGAGCCGGAACCAAAAACAAACGCCGAGCCTCAGCTCGCGATCGCTGCTTAAGTAGCGACGTCCAGCCGGTCCCCGCCCTACGGATCGGATCTTGGGCGTCATTCAGTAGGGCTTACTCAGTGCGTCACACCGACTGAACACTGAGGACACATCCGTCGGTTACGGGGCGGCACTGCCGCCGGCAGAAGTGCCGCCCCCGACAATCTGATGCCGGCTGCGCTCGGAGAAGGCCTACTGCGAAGCTGAAGGACGCGGGTTCGATTCCCGCCACCTCCAAGAGTTCTCACGCGGGTACGTGAGGATTGTTGGAGGTGCGCCGACACCCTCGTAGCGAGTCAGAATTTCGCGCGCCCAAGCGATGGCGTCGCTCACACGGATGCCTGAGAGAATGTGTTCGAACACATATGGCCCGCTGGTGGCGCGAGGGTGACCTGGAACGCGCACATCATGTAGCCCGCTTTAGGCCGAGTTCGACCTCCTTTCCAGTTGCCTCTGGCCTTTTCGGTTTCATCCCGACAAACGCATGTCACTGACTTGACCTGCTTCGGACGCCCGCACAAGCAGACGTCTCTCGCCCGACATGATGGACACCGGAGGTGACGGCTCGACGGCTGAAAGACTCGTTGGCACTCCTTGCATCGACGACATCGCATCGGAAAACGCTAACCAGCGGTTGTGACCCCCAGCATCGAGCGAATGGGTGGCAATTGACTGCCCTCCCTGAGGGCATCGTCTGCCAGCGATGCCGACGGCACTACGAGAAGGGCTGTCGATTTAGGTTCATCAGCACTGACCTTTGGGCGTCAGGTTGGTCGGAGGGATTCAAGGGGATGCCAAAGGCATATCGAGGACACGGAGCGGAAGTGGAGTCCCGCAGCGACCCTTGACGAGCTGGTTCGGTCCTCGAGATCACAATGCGAAAGGCGGGCCCGCAGCGAGCGTACATGCGCCTGCTCAACCCCTCCAGATATGAGGTATGCCAGCAGCGTCCCGGTTCCGGCGCGGTCCGCAATGGTAGGGGTCAGTTGCGTTGCGGCTCCCTGAAGGCAACCTCGACGAGGTCGCCGTTGCTATGGACGGTCGGGTCCAACCGAACGCTGACGGCCGCCGGGTTCGTCGTCGGCTGGTCCGGTCCCGCTGACACGACGATCCGATCCCGGCCCCCGGCCTTGGCGCTGAGGAGAGCGGCGTCGGCCAGTGACACCACCGCTTCGAAGTCCCCGGCCTGTTCCGAGAAGGCGAGGCCGAAGCTGATGGTGAACCGCGGGAGTTCGGCGATGACGATCCGTTCGGCCAGACGCTCGCGGACTCGTTCGAGGACCTGGCGCGCCTCGTCGACAGGACAGTCGGGGAGGACGATGACGAACTCCTCACCCCCGTAGCGGCCCGGGATGTCGGCGGGCCGGAGAGAATCCCGGAGTACCTGCGAGAAGGTCCTCAGGGCGCGGTCGCCCGCGGCGTGCCCGAAGACGTCGTTCAACTCCTTGAAGTGGTCGAGGTCGCCGTAGGCCACCGAATACGGCGTGCCCGTGGCGTGGAGCTCCCGGACTGCGGTCTCCAAGCTCCTCCGGGTCATGAGGCCAGTGAGGGAGTCACTGTTGGCCTGGGTCCGGGAGACCTCGAAGGCGCGCAGCATCGCCAACCGCTCTGATGCCCTTCGTGCGACCGCCTCCACGTTCATCTCCACTTCGTCTGACGGAGGCGAACCGTCCTCGGTGGTCACATGGAAGACCCCCAGCGAGTTGCCGCCGATGCTCATGGGAACACAGAGCGCGGAGCAATTTCGGCCCCGAAGGTTGGGACAGGCATCGAGCGCCGTGCTGTCGGGAAACACCATGGAGCGCGCCCTCGATGCAGCCGGGCAGTCGTCGGGGGACATGACCCCGCAACCGACGTCGTCCGTTTGCGCAGAACTGACAAGGACCTGCCGAAAGTGGGCTTTGCTGGAATCGGCCAGCAGGAGCTCGGATCTCATGTCCGGAGCAGCCTGGCTCAGTGCCTCGGCCACGAGATCGAAGACGGATGCCTCCGCCTTCGACATCTCCAGTGCGGTTTGCAGGCTTGCCTCGAACGCGATCCTTCGTGCGATGTCGGACTGAATGGCTTCACGTCTGGACTGCTCGCGTTCCACCCGGAGGGCGTGCCGGGTGAGGATCGCGATCACGGTGCCGGCGATGGCCACGCCGATGGCGATGGACCACAGGAGATCGACCCGGGCCCTGTCGGCGACCGCCTGTGCCTGGTCGGATGTCGTGCGCACGAGGTTGGTGGCGGTCGTCTGCAGGGCCACCAGGGTTGCATCGAGATTCGCTTCGGCTGACGTCTCCACAGCAGCCAGATGGGCGGTCTGTGGCGTGTGCGTCCCGCCGGCCAGGAATGCTCCGAGACTCGACTGCGCGGCAAGGTAGTCCGACATCCGGCCGGCCAGACCAGGCGCCAGCCCGGCGTTGCCCGGCAGTGTGAGGAGGTGTTGCAGGGTCACGTAGGACTTGTTGATGGCGTTTGCGTCAGTTTCGGCTCCGGCCACGTTCGTCGCGGTCGTCGGCGCGGAGCTGTTGAAGGCACCCGTCGCGAGCACCTGGAAAGCCGCGGCCGCTGTCCGCATCTCCCGTACCGGCGGGAGGATCACGATGTAATGCTGCGTCAATTTGGCATTCAGCGACTCGGCTTGGGACGCGTTGGCAACCCCGAGGAAGGCTCCTGCGAGCGCGATCATGGTGAGCACGATGCCCAGCAGGACGATTGCCCGGTGGGGTGCATACCACCTCCAGGGGTCCCGGGGGTTCGTCTTCGACCTGGTGCTCACGGTGTGACATATCGGCGCGTTCGTGCCTTTTCATAAGGCGCCAAACCTGTTGCACCCAATCGTGCGGCTGGCTGATCTCCGGCCGCGAAGGGAGGAGCGCCGAAGCATCCAGCCAGGTATCACGAACTAAAAGAGCGCCTGGTCGCGGGATCGAGGTCAGGAGCGAGACGATTGGCGTTGTCGCCCAGGATGCCGCCCGCGACGAGCACAAACGCCTATTTGCGAAGGTGGCCGAGCGCCGTCCGCAGTTTCGCCGACATCGAGCGGAAGACTGAGCGCAGAATCCCCTGGTGGTGCTCACGCTCAGAACTGGTCCGGTCTTAAGGGGCTGCGGTCCGAGATCCACAGTGCGGGCGGAGCTTCGACGAACCGGGCCAAGTTCAACAGCACGGTGTCGCAATTGACCCGCCACCCGGCGAATGCCTTCCAGGCATCGTCTCGGTCCGGCTCGAGTCTCACGCCACCTGCAGCCACCTCGTCGCAAACTGACTCGAATTCCTCCCGAGTGATCGAGACGGGGTCGTCCGGTGCTGGGTCCGGGTCAAATGGGATCCAAGGTTGGTTGCGATCCAACGCAGGCAGAGGTAGCCCGCCCGTACGCAGAGTTGGGCATCGGGATCCTTGGCATGCTCCACGGAGGACTCCCAAAAGCCGATACTAGACCCTAAGAAACGCACCTCTCATTCAATTCTGATCACTCGATCGGTGCGGGCCTGCCGAGATGAAACCCTTGTCCGAAGTCAACTCCTTCTTGGCGGAGAAAGTCCCACGTCTCTTGGTCTTCGACACCTTCGGCAACGGTCTGAAGGTTGAAGGCTTTGGCTATCCCGACAATGGCGCGCACAAGAGCCTGATTGGCCTCGCTTGTGAGAAGTTCGCGTACGAAGTCGACGTCGATCTTTAGGTAGCGGATCGAGAGTTTCTTGAGATAAGTAAAGCTGCCGTAGCCAGTGCCAAAGTCGTCTAACCCAACGCCGCACCCAAGGTCAGCCAAAGCCTTGGTGAACTGTTCGCCCGCTTCAACGTCGCGCATCAGGGACGTTTCGGTGATCTCGAAGGTCACATTGGCCGGATCGGCGCCAGTCGCAATGAGTTCGTCCTCGATCAAGGGAAGGATATCGAGGCTGCCAACGGTTGCGGCCGAGAGATTCGCTTCCACCACCCGCCGCCCTCTAGCGGCGAGACGAATGGCTTGGACCACAACCCAACGGTCGATTTCGGTAATAAGCCCGTATTTCTCGGCGACTGGGAGGAAGGCATCCGGCGGGATGACCTCGCCCGTCCGGCTGATCATGCGGAGCAAGAGTTCTTCGCTCGGGACGCCCTCGCCGGCTGGGATGATGGGCTGCGAGTACAGAACCATGCGGTCTTCATCGAGGGCATCGCGGATGCGTCCCAGCCAGCTGAGCGCCGCTAGATCACGCTGTGCCCGGCCGTGCTCAGTATGCTCTGCAGTAATATCGCGGAAAACCACGACAACTCCTTCGATGCTGGTGTCATTGCATAATGGAGCCGACGAGTAGGCAGTGGGGAAGATGGAGCCGTCCTTGCGGGTAAATGCATCAGAGGTCACTCGGACGGACTGTCCAGTCGAGTTCACCTTGAGCAACGGGCAGTCGGAAGCAGGCACCGGCGTGCCGTCCTCCTTTTGGAAATGGATTGTCTCATGCATCTGCTTGCCCAGCAGTTCCTCAGGGGCCCAGCGGAGCATCTTTGAGGCGGCTGCATTGACGTAAGTCACCCGCCCTTTCACATCGAGGGCGTAAAGGCCCTCGGCCATGTTCTCCATGACGACAGAGCGGAACTGTTCATTGCGCTTGTGTTCGCTCACATCCGTCATGACCACCCCGACGCCCTGAACCTCATTTTCCACAAAGACCGGGTAGTAGCTGGTCAGCCAGTGACTCGGCAATCCGTCAGCACCCGGCCGTGCGACCTCGATGTTTGCGATTGCCTTGCCGGAGTTCAGCACCTGCTGGTAGTGAGCTTGGACCCGGGGCCATACCGACCCCAACACCTCGGCGAGAGTCCGACCCTGGGCCTCCTCCGGTGTGGCCCCGTTGAGCCCTGCCATCAGCTCGTTCACATGCACGATTCGGAATTCGCGGTCAACGAATCCGATTCCAATGGGGGCCGTCTCTTGCAGCGCGTCCAAGATTGCCAACGACGCGGCCACTCCGCCCATGCTGCCACCGAGTTTGTGCTGAAGGTGCTTGATGTCGTCGATATCGGTCCACGTGCCAGCCCACCGGACAACCTTGTCGTCAAGCCCGAGTACCGGAAGTGCCCGGGCGACCATCCAGCGGTAGTCACCACCGATGGTCCGCACTCGGTATTCCACCTCGAAGGGAGTGCCGTCGCGAAGGGCGGTTTGCCAGGCCACCCGGGTCCGGGAGACGTCATCAGGGTGGACGACGCGCAGCCAACCCCAACCCGATGTCTCTTCGGGTGTCAGGCCGACGAGGTCATAGCCACGACGATTGAGGTACTCGGTAGAGCCCCCAGCGTCGGTCACCCACACGACATGGGGAATCCACTCGGCGATGAGATCCCACGGTGGTGTCACGTCAGCGTGACCCTCGCTCATCTGGCCTCTCTCACCGGCCGGGACGTCATGAAGCGAAAAGTAATCAATCGGTCGAGCGGTTTGGCCTAGACAACGGTCCTATTGTCTAGATGAATATCTCGGCGGGTCAGTCAGGAGCCCTGAGGAGCTTCGCCATGAGTTGAGTTTGGGAGTGAACACCGAATTTCTTGTAAATGGCGGCGAGGTGGTTCCGCACTGTGCTGGGGCTCAGGTAAAGGCCGGCCGCAATGTCTTCCACTCGTTCGCCGCGTAGGAGCCGAGTGAGTATCTCCCACTGTCGCGTTGAGAAGTTCCCAGACGGCATCTGCGACCGAAGCTGGTCCATACCGTCAAGCACATCCCCACCGAGAACAGCGAGTTGCCGGTGAAGCTCCGAGGTCAGCTCAAGGCCGAACTCAGACATGGCGGCGATAGCCAGACCAAGACGAGGGGGTGAGTGTTGACACATCGCCACGACCATGCACCAAACATCTCGCCAATTGCCATCGCCATCACGAACGTGCATCCGCAGCGTTGCTTTGCTTTCATCGGTTGCGACTCGGGCAACAGCCGAAAGGAAATTCTGGGCGTCGGCGGCCTGAAACAGGCCCAAGAGGGAGGAACCCTTGAAGTCCTTTGGACTGCGCCCGAGTATTCGTTCGATGTCGCTACTGATCAGTTCAATCGTCCAGTCATGGTCGGTCACGATGGCCGCGATTGTGATGCTGGCGTCAAAGAGCGGCCAAGGAACGGCCGCGGCCCCACGCTCGATGATGGCAAGACCGAATCTGCCAGCATCTGTTGTCGTGAGCCGCACCCACACATTCGCCTCGAACTCCGTGCCGTCAGCCCTTCGAAAGTGACGGAGCGCCCTATAGCCCTGTATCGCTCCCGATGCGAGCTGTGTCCGCGCTGCCTCCACTTTGGGCTGGTCGACCGCGCTCAGAATCTCAAAGACTGGGACACCGTCCAACGAATTGGCGGCCCGGCCGAGAAGCTCGCAAGCAGCCTCGTTCGCCCCAAGAATGATCAGGTCATCGAGGTCGAAGGCTATGAGTGGATACCGGCTTTGGCGCAGGACCCTAGCGATTACAGACGGCGTTGGTCCGCTTGTCATCGCAACCACCTCCCATCGAGCGCCGTCCGCGAATCTCGCGCCCAGTATCCCGGACCCTCCGCAGTCAGAGATTGGAGCGCGCCGATCCCTAAAGGAGTAGATCGAATATCTCGAACGTC